>NZ_CP151987.1:15000-3733340 GCF_038593325.1 Bacillus sp. FSL W7-1582 | reverse complement strand
AAGGCTTCTCCCCCCTCCTTTTCTTTTTAAAATGACCAGTATCAAACTGTTATAGAACACGAAAAAGAGCAAATGGTCATCACCATTCGTGCACATACTTTGTTGAAAACAATTAATATAGTAGAAAAACGTCTTTTCGACAAATTACACAGGTTGTGGATAAACAATTCAACAAGCTGTGTAATAACTTTCCACAGGTTATCCACAAATTGTGGATAAGGTAAATAGGCCAGATAAGTAATTAAGAGTTAAAACACAAATATAATATCAAAATAAACAAGATGGTGCAATGGGTGTCACAAACTTATCCACACACTTTACATCCTGTTGAAAAATAATTATCCACATAGGTTATTTGTGTGAAAAAAATGTCGATAATGGATGTGGATAGTCAAAATATGCCGAAAAAATATCCACAACCTTGTTTTGAAGGTTTTTTTGAAGGAAAAAAAGAATAAAATGCTGGAAACTAAAAAAGAAGGTTTCTTCACTTGATAACTTGTGTTATGCTTATAAGGTTGATAATAAGAGTTTTATCATTGATATTGACAATCGATGGGTTACACAAATATAATGAGTTAGACTGTCTTAAACAGCTATTCCTCAGGGAGGTGTCATAAATGAAAAGAACGTTTCAACCAAATAACCGTAAGCGTAGTAAAGTTCATGGCTTCCGCAGCCGTATGAGTTCTAAAAACGGACGTCTAGTTTTAAAGCGACGCCGCAGCAAAGGTAGAAAAAAATTATCAGCTTAGGCCACTGAATAATGTCAGTGGTCTTTTTTACATAAAATCGTAAATGAATTGTCAGTTTTTATCGGAGTGGAAGAAAACATGAAGAAGCGAAACAGGCTAAAAAAAAATGAAGAGTTTCAAACAGTGTTCAAAAAAGGTCAATCAATGGCTAATCGCCAATTCGTCATTTATCAGCTGGACCAACCAGATCAAGAAGAACTGCGTTTAGGATTGTCTGTCAGTAAGAAGATAGGTAATGCAGTGATAAGAAACCGGATTAAACGATTGATCCGTCAGGTGTTCTTAGAGGAAGGTCATAAGCTAAAGCAAGAAAAAGACTACATTGTTATCGCACGAAAACCAGCAAGCGAATTGACCTTTGAAGAAACAAAGAAGTCTCTCCAGCATTTATTTAGAAAATCCGCTGTTTATCAACAACAACCGAAAAAGTCTTCGTAATAGAAACTTTCGTTGAATCAATTTTTAAAAGCGCTTCCTTCATCTAGTGAATTAAAATGAAACCACCACTTTGTAATGAAAAAATGTTACCATACTGATTAGGTGAGTCACTTTCGTAATCAATTCCAACTTAAATAAAGTTTGAAGTAATGGGAGGAATCTTGTTGAAAAGGCGATTATTACTAATATTTAGCTTGATTGGCGTGTTGGTTCTATTGGCAGGATGTACACAAATCAATGAACCAATCACATCAGATAGTAAGGGATTCTGGAATTCGTACATTGTATACCCGCTATCTCAATTAATCACTTACATGGCAAACTTAACTGGTGAAAACTATGGTGTAGCGATTATTATTGTAACTCTTTTGATTCGTTTGCTCATTTTACCATTAATGATTAAACAGTTAAGAAGTACAAAGACTCTACAGGCGATTCAACCTGAAGTGAATAAATTGCGTGAAAAATATAGTTCTAAAGATCAAAAAACCCAACAGCAACTTCAACAGGAAACAATGGCTCTTTTTCAAAAACATGGTGTTAACCCGTTAGCAGGGTGTTTCCCAGTTTTGATTCAGATGCCAATCTTAATTGGTTTTTACCATGCTATTATGAGAACTGCTGAAATAAAAAAACATACATTCTTATGGTTTGACCTAGGCAGTCCAGATCCATTATTTCTATTGCCGATAATTGCAGGTGTAGCCACCTTTGTTCAACAAAAGCTTATGATGGCCGGTAATGCATCTAATAACCCTCAAATGGCGATCATGTTATGGGTTATGCCGATTATGATCATTGTATTTGCTATTAGTTTCCCAGCAGCACTTTCATTGTACTGGGTTGTAGGTAATATTTTCATGATCATCCAAACATTAGTGATTAAAACTCCTCAAGTAAAATTAGATACAAAAGAAAAAGCTGGCGGGAACAAAAAATGAAGGAAATAACTGCTGTCGGTCGCACAGTCGAAGAAGCAGTAGATTCCGGACTGAAACAAATTCAACTACTACAAGAAGAAGTAGATATCACAATAGTAGATGAAGGAAACAAAGGGTTTTTAGGATTATTTGGTAAAAGACAAGCTGTTGTCAAGTTAGTAGAAAAGCGAGATGCGCTCAAATTAGCAACACAGTATTTAGAAAAAATTGTTAAATCAATTGATCCTAAAGCAGACATTGTTTCGAAAAAAGAAACGAAAAAGATCTCTTTTCACATTGATGGAGACAAAACTTCATTAATGATTGGAAAAAGAGGACAAACACTGTACTCTTTAGAAACCTTGGTGCAGTTAGTGTTTAATCGTTATTCTGATCAGTATCATCATATTACAATTGATATTGGAGATTATAGGAAGAAACGACAAGAAGCACTTGAACAATACGCAATCAAAACGGCAAACCGTGTTTTAAAAACGAAGAGAAAGGTTCATTTAGAACCGATGCCTTCGAATGAACGAAAAGTCGTTCATGATACGATTGCAGCATTTTCTAAAGAACTGGCCACGGCATCTGAAGATACGGGCACCAAGCGTCATGTTGTGGTGCTTTATAAAAAATAGCAGAAAGGCTAAGATTCAGCAAAGCTGGATTTTAGTCTTTTTTTATTGAAAAATTACCTTTTAATAGTAGGTTCCTCCTTTATTTCTAAAAAGTTAGTGTGTTATTTAGATCGAAAACGTCATTTTCCCTTAGTTGCAAAGGGAGAAGGACGTTTTAATTTATTGGATTTAGGTGTAAGATGTGAAGACAAGTTTAGAACGTCGTTACTCACATGTGGATAAGTTAAGTGTTAAAATAGACAGGGTGCAAAACTGTGGATAATTAAATGTGGGCTACTTTCGCTTCGCATGCATTTGTGGTATCTTTAAATTTTGGATTAAGCGTTTTTGATATAGAGATGGACAACGTCCATTTAATAGATATAAGACTGTCTATTGAATAGAGAAAGAGGTGAATGAGCGGTGGATACAATTGCAGCAATTTCTACACCAATGGGTGAAGGGGCAATTGCCATTATACGTTTAAGCGGGCCTGATGCAGTTCAGATTGCTGATCGCATGTATAAGGGGCCTAAGGAAAAAAAACTTGTATCAGTGGATTCTCATACAATTCATTATGGTCATATTGTAGATTCAAGTACCGAGCAAGTGATAGAAGAAGTCATGGTGTCTGTATTAAGAGCGCCAAAAACATTTACGAGAGAAGACGTTATTGAGATCAACTGCCATGGCGGAATTGTCACGGTCAATAAAGTCTTGCAGCTTGCTTTAAAAGAAGGAGCGAGATTAGCGGAGCCAGGTGAGTTTACAAAACGTGCTTTCCTAAATGGAAGAATCGACTTGTCACAAGCAGAAGCCGTAATGGACTTGATTCGTGCAAAGACTGACCGTGCGATGAATGTCGCAATGACTCAAATGGAGGGACGTCTCTCCGGTTTGATTAAACGTCTTCGTGGTGAGATATTGGAGACACTTGCCCATGTAGAAGTGAATATTGATTATCCAGAGTATGACGATGTTGAAGAAATGACACATCGAGTCTTAGTTGAAAAGGCGACATCTGTGAAAAAGGAAATTGAATCGCTTCTAACGACTTCACAGCAGGGGAAAATCCTACGTGAGGGTTTATCTACTGTTATTATTGGAAGGCCAAATGTTGGGAAGTCTTCCTTATTAAATAGTCTTGTTCAGGAAACAAAGGCGATTGTGACCGATATTCCTGGAACAACCAGAGATGTCATCGAGGAATATGTGAATGTAAGAGGAGTGCCGCTCCGTTTAGTAGATACTGCAGGTATACGTGAGACTGAAGACATTGTTGAGCGTATTGGGGTCGAACGATCAAGACAGGTCTTAAAAGAAGCTGACCTGATTTTACTTGTGCTCAATTATAGTGAAGAGTTATCTGAGGAAGATATTAAGCTATTTGAGGCTGTCTCGGGTATGGATATTATTGTGATTGTCAATAAGACTGATCTTGAGCCTAAACTTGATGTAGAAAAAGTAAAAGAGTTAGCGAAAGATCGTCCAGTCGTGACAACATCTTTATTACAAGAAAAAGGGATTGATGAGCTTGAAATGGCCATTCAATCTTTATTCTTCACTGGCTCAATTGAAAGTGGAGATTTAACGTATGTAAGCAATACTAGGCATATTGCGCTCCTTCAAGAAGCAAAACAATCGATTAAGGATGCTCTAGAAGGAATTGAAATGGATGTACCGATCGACATTGTTCAAATTGATTTAACACGCTGTTGGGAGCAGCTAGGTGAAATTATTGGGGATGCTGTTCATGAAAGCTTAATTGATCAGTTATTCTCTCAATTCTGTTTAGGAAAGTAAAGGGAGGAACAAAAGAAATGGGTTATGAAGCTGGCCAATATGATGTAATCGTCGTCGGTGCCGGTCATGCTGGTGTTGAGGCTGCTCTTGCTTCTGCAAGACAGGGCGCCAAAACACTTGTATTGACCATCAATCTCGATATGGTTGCTTTTATGCCATGTAATCCGTCCGTAGGAGGTCCCGCTAAAGGGATTGTCGTCAGAGAAATTGATGCGCTAGGCGGGGAAATGGCACGAAATATAGATAAGACGCATATTCAAATGCGTATGCTGAATACTGGGAAAGGACCTGCTGTCCGTGCGTTAAGAGCGCAAGCAGATAAGTTTCAATATCAGCACGAAATGAAAAAAACAATGGAAAATGAACCAAACCTAACAATGCTGCAAGGGATGGTAGACCATTTAATTGTAGAAGATGATGAATGTAAAGGTGTTGTGACTCAAACAGGTGCAAATTATCGCGCGAAGTCTGTTGTTCTAACGACTGGTACTTTCTTAAAAGGCCGCATTATTTTAGGGGATCTTTCTTATTCAAGCGGTCCTAATAATCAGCAGCCTTCCATTAAATTATCGGATCATCTAGCAGAATTAGGATTCGATTTGGTTCGCTTTAAAACTGGGACACCACCTCGAGTAAACAGCCACTCGATTGATTATAGTAAGACGGAAATTCAACCAGGTGACGATGTACCACGTGCGTTTTCTTATGAAACTGTGGAATATATTACAGATCAATTACCATGCTGGTTAACATACACGAGTTTAGAGACTCATCAAATTATTGATGAGAATCTTCACCGTTCTCCTATGTATTCAGGTATGATTAAAGGAACAGGTCCTAGATACTGCCCGTCTATTGAGGATAAGGTGGTTCGTTTTAATGATAAACCGAGACATCAAATTTTCTTAGAGCCAGAAGGCCGTAATACGCAAGAAGTGTATGTTCAAGGTTTATCTACAAGTCTGCCAGAGGATGTACAGCAGCGAATGCTGTCAACCATTCCAGGGCTTGAAAATGTACAAATGATGCGAGCGGGTTATGCCATTGAGTATGATGCGATTGTGCCTACACAATTGTGGCCGACACTTGAGACGAAGAAAATTTCTGGATTATATACAGCTGGCCAAATTAATGGTACCTCTGGTTATGAGGAAGCTGCAGGTCAAGGAATTATGGCAGGTATCAATGCAGGAAGAAAAGCATTGGGTAAAGAAGAAGTCATTTTAAGCCGATCTGATGCATATATCGGTGTTCTCATTGATGATCTTGTCACGAAGGGTACAAATGAACCTTACCGTCTTTTAACTTCTCGTGCAGAGTACCGCTTACTTCTGCGTCATGACAATGCTGATTTAAGATTAACGGAACTTGGATATAACATTGGTTTAATTTCTGAAGAGAGATTCCAAGCATTCACACAGAAAAAAGAGGCTATTGAAGCAGAGAAAAAACGTTTATATTCTGTCATTATTAAACCTACAGCAGAGACACAGGAATATATCCGTTCTCTTGGTGGAAGTGAATTGAAGGACGGTATTCGCGCTAGTGATCTGATGAAGCGTCCAGAGATGAACTATGAATCTGTTGTGAAACTAGCTCCTGCTGACACACCGCTTCCTGCTGATGTGTGTGAACAGGTAGAGATTCAAATTAAATATGAAGGTTATATTGAAAAGTCGCTCCAACAAGTTGAAAAGCTGAAAAAGATGGAAAACAAAAAGATTCCGGATCGAATCGATTATGATGCCATCAAAGGGATTGCAACTGAAGCGAAGCAAAAGCTAAAAGAAGTCCGACCGCTTTCTGTTGCACAGGCTTCTCGTATTTCAGGCGTTAACCCTGCTGATATTTCTATCCTTTTAGTGTATTTGGAGCAGGGACGTATTGCGAAGATAGCAGAGTAGAAAGGATGTCGGCATGAACATTGAACAATTTACAGCAGCACTAGAGGAGAAAGGGATCACTCTTTCTCCAGTGCAGCTTGAACAATTTGAAACTTACTTCCATATGCTTGTAGAATGGAACGAGAAGATGAATTTAACGTCCATTACAGAAAAGGAAGAAGTATATTTAAAGCATTTTTATGACTCGATATCAGCAGCATTTTTTATTGATTTTCACAATGTGACAACAATTTGTGATATTGGAGCTGGTGCTGGTTTTCCAAGCATTCCTCTTAAAATTTGTTTCCCTCATCTACATGTGACCATTGTTGATTCTCTCCAGAAACGCATTACGTTTCTCAATGAGTTAGCAAAAGGGTTAAACTTACAAGATACTACTTTTTATCATGATCGTGCGGAGACCTTTGGACAACGTAAAGATCAACGTGAAAGCTATGACCTTGTCACCGCTAGAGCAGTTGCGCGCTTATCTGTCTTAAGCGAACTATGCCTGCCTCTTGTGAAAAAGGAAGGTTTGTTTGTTGCATTAAAAGCATCTGCTGCAGATGAAGAGATGCAAGCAGGAAAAAAAGCCGTCACTGTCCTCGGAGGAGAGGTTGTTGAAAAGCATTCCTTTGTTCTTCCTTTAGAAGAAAGCGAACGGAACATCATTGTCATTGAAAAGAAAAAACAAACACCAAAAAAATATCCTAGAAAACCAGGAACACCTAATAAATCACCAATAGAGGGTTGATCATGTAAAAGGTCGGTTTTTCTTCAATATTTATGATTTTACAGAAGGAAAAAACATGAGAAAATAGAATTATAAAAAGGTAGTTTTTAAAGGTGGTGTAGGTTCATGAAGCATTCACTCTCACGCTTCTTCGGGCTTGGTGACAAAGAACATCCTGAGCGTGATACCGAAATAGAGGCAGAGATTGCTGAGCATGAAACATTAAAGGAAGAGATACAGGAGCTCCCGGTCGACACAATTATGCCTAACCGTTTTCAGCCACGCACCATTTTTTCAGAAGAAAAGATACAAGAGCTGGCCACAACCATTCATACCCATGGCATTATTCAACCGATTGTTGTTAGACCAACAGAAGAAGAAGGAAAATATGAACTGATCGCCGGCGAAAGACGTTGGAGAGCGGTACAAACTCTTCAATGGGAGAAGATCCCCGCTATTATAAAAGATTTTACTGATACGGAAACGGCATCTGTGGCATTGATTGAAAATTTGCAAAGAGAAGAGCTGTCTGCAATTGAAGAGGCTCATGCTTATGCACGTCTTTTAGAGCTTCATGATTTAACGCAAGAAGCGCTTGCTCAGCGTTTAGGTAAGGGACAATCGACTGTTGCAAACAAACTAAGACTTTTAAAGTTGCCTGAAGAGGTACAGCAAGCCATTTTGGAGAAAAAAATCTCTGAGAGGCATGCCCGTTCACTTGTACCTCTAAAGCTGCCAGAATTACAGATCACGCTGTTGCAGGAAATCATCGAAAAGCAGCTGAATGTGAAACAGACTGAAGAGCGTGTAGTGAAGATGCTTGAACAAAAAACAGATCGCAAACCGAAGCCGAAACGTAAGGCGTTTAGCCGAGATACGCGAATTGCGATGAATACCATTCGTCAGTCTCTCCACATGGTAGAAGACAGCGGACTTAAAATAAATACCGAGGAAGAAGAATTTGAGGAATATATCCAATTAACGATTCGAATTCCTAAATAGAAAGAAGCTGATGAGCATTACTCGTCAGCTTTTTTGTCTTTCTCTCCCTTCAATTCATGATATTTACTTATTATTAATTAATTGGTAAAATATGATTTTCATAGTAGAAGGGAGGTGACATAAAACCGATGAAAATGAAAAAGACTATTTTTGCTATTATCTGTTATTTACTAATCTCTTTTTCTCTTTTTTCAAATGAAACGACTGTGTTTGCTGTGAGCACGTCAACGAATCATGATACTCATTCAGCGGAAGAAACGATTACAAAAGAAGAACTCAGTGCTCTGAAGAAACAAGGTGTGGTTTCGACAGATGTAACGGTTCAACAATTAAATCAAGAGCAAGCGTCTCAGGACGATGCGATCGATGTGATCACAGCTGATGATGATTTGGAGAACTATGGCTTACGGCAAAACAAACAGGATGAAATGGTAACAGATGAAAGGCCGAATACCATTCGCCATCTTTTTGGTAAACCGTATCCTGGAACCGATATTATGCCTCAAAAAGGGGATATATTGGTGACGAGCACTGGTGCTTTGAATGGTTTAATTGGTCATGCAGGCATCGTCATTAATGAGAAAAGCTATGCATCCATTCCTGGGTTCCGGCAGCATCCAAATATTGATTCCATTCAAAGCTGGTTTCGCTATAGTGCCAATACAAAGGTGATTCGGATTAATCATCAGGAAAAGGCAGATTTAGCAGGGGATTGGGCGCATGATTACGTGAAAGACCATCCGAAGGCTCGATATTCGATCACTATGTCTATTCAATCCTTGGACCCTACTTATTGTTCAAAGATTGTATGGCAGGCTTACGCGAAAACCGGGGACGCTGTTGGACATGCCACATTTACCATTAAAGCACCCTATGGGTTTTTGAAAAAGAAGAACTATAAAACAGTGACACCTAAAGTCATTGTAAGTGAAGGCCGAAAAATTGGCGGGCTAAACTTTTGATTGTATCTCCCTCACTTTTATGAAAGTGGGGGTTTTTTGTCTCGTTATTTTCTTCAAAAGATATATTAATATATCTTTAAAGCGTATTTTTATGCATCTATTCATGTACGGAAACACAGATTCATTCACGAATTTATAATGGGGGAACAAAAAAAGCAAACGTTTCATACTTTTTTTGATAGAATAGGAAGTATGAATGAATGAGAAACTTGTTAAGTTGAAAGTGGGTGACATCGTGGGGAAAATCATAGCGATTACCAACCAGAAGGGCGGCGTTGGGAAGACGACAACTTCTGTTAATTTGGGTGCGTGTTTAGCATACATAGGAAAACGAGTGTTGTTAGTTGATATTGATCCGCAGGGAAATGCCACGAGTGGTATTGGGATTGAGAAGGCCGACGTAGAGAAGTGCGTGTACGATATTTTAGTAGACGATGCAGATGTACTTGATGTGATTAAGACGACAGAGGTCGAAAATCTTGATGTCATTCCTGCGACGATACAGCTTGCAGGGGCGGAAATTGAGCTTGTGCCTACGATCTCACGTGAAGTGAGGCTGAAAAGAGCACTTGAATCTGTGAAGCAAAATTATGATTATATGATTATTGACTGCCCGCCATCGCTTGGATTACTGACGATTAATGCGTTAACTGCATCCGATTCTGTTTTAATACCGGTTCAGTGTGAATATTATGCGCTTGAAGGATTGAGTCAATTGTTGAATACGGTTCGTCTTGTGCAGAAACATCTAAATACCGACCTTGCCATTGAAGGTGTCTTACTGACAATGCTGGATGCAAGAACAAATCTTGGAATCCAAGTCATCGAAGAAGTAAAAAAATACTTTAGAGATAAAGTCTATCAGACCGTGATTCCGAGAAATGTGAGACTAAGTGAAGCGCCTAGTCATGGGAAACCTATTATCTTGTATGATCCACGTTCAAGAGGTGCAGATGTCTATTTAGACTTAGCAAAGGAAGTGGATGCGAATGGCTAAAGGTCTTGGAAAGGGTATTAATGCGCTATTTAACAATGTGGATTCCAATGAAGAAACTGTCGAAGAAATTAAGTTGAAGGATTTGCGCCCGAACCCTTATCAGCCAAGGAAAACGTTTGATGATGATGCATTGTCTGATCTCAAAGAATCGATTCAGCAGCATGGTGTTTTACAGCCGATTATTGTTCGTAAGTCCATTAAGGGATATGACATTGTCGCGGGAGAACGCCGTTTCCGTGCAGCACAACAAGCTGGTTTGACAACGATTCCTGCGATCGTCAGAGAATTTTCAGAAACACTGATGAGGGAGATCGCTCTTTTAGAAAACTTACAGCGCGAGGATTTATCTCCATTAGAGGAAGCGGAAGCCTATGCCTCCTTACTAGATCACTTAAGTGTGACTCAGGAGGAATTAGCCAAGCGATTAGGCAAAAGCAGACCGCATATTGCGAACCACCTTCGTTTATTAACATTACCAGACGAAGTACAAAAGCTGATTGCGGATGGCACATTATCCATGGGACATGGACGCACGCTGCTTAGTTTGAAAAACAAAAAGAAGCTGGCTCCATTGGTAAAGAAGGTCGTGGACGAAGGGTTGAATGTCCGTCAGGTTGAGAAACTTGTTCAGCAATTAAATGAAAATGTTCCACGTGAAACAAAGAAAAAAGAAGCACCAAAGGATCGCATGTTGAAAGAAAGAGAATCTTTCTTACAAAATTACTTTGGTACTTCAGTGACGATCAAGAAACAGAAGAAAAAAGGGAAAATTGAGATTGAATTTCTCTCAAATGAAGATTTAGAAAGAATCCTTGAATTGCTTTCTACGAGAGAATCATCGGAATGACCATCTTGATACGAGATGGTCTTTTTTATATTCTTCCCGTGATATTTTGAATAGGGGTGAAGAGAGAACGGCTTTTTTCTCTCGTCCAATCCATTTGATCAATGTGAGATAGACTTTCAGACAGTGTATTGGCCATTGACATCACAAGATGAAGACGTGTGTTTTGAAGAACGAAGTATTCCATAAAACCGCTCACGTTGACGATTCCATTAATATGAATATTACCTACTTCTGGCAGCTCTTTTTGCACACCTGCACCGGGCTTTAACGGTCCTTCTCCAATTTGAAACGATCCTACACTTTTCACTCTTCCTAAACAGGCATCAACGGCTACGATAAATGGGTGTTTATGAGCTTGTTCAATTTCAGCGAGCTTTTCCTTTAAATTGACCGCATGCACTGGGTCAGAGAGAGTGCCGTATACATGCAGCTTTTTTAAATCAAGACTTGAAAGCTTTGTTCCTACAAGTGGACCTAGAGAGTCACCGGTTGAGCGGTCTGTTCCTATGCAGACGATGGCAACGGGTCTTTTTCCTGCTTTCTGAAGATGCGAGAATAAAATACTTTTAAGCTGCTGAATGGCATTTGTATCCGTATGGGACACGTATTCTTTCACCCTATTTCTTAAAAAAAGACCGTTCTTGCTATTCATAGGTCTCACTTCCTTGTCATAGTAGTTAGTATCAGTATACGGAAACAAGCTTAATTCTATACCTATGAGGTGATGATTGTGTGGAAGGCTGGTTCAAGGTGGACGCTTTTAATTTTAGGAAGCTTGATAGGAGCGGGATATGCCTCCGGTCAAGAAATTTGGCAGTTTTTTGGCCTTGATAGCGGACTAGCCATTCTACTGTTTACGCTCATGTTTATGCTGTCTACCTATGTGGTGTTAAAAATCAGTTATGAGGTTCGTGCCGATCATTTTGTGCCGGTGTTAGAGCGTCTTGTAGGTCCTTGGCTGGCCAAGGTGTATGATATTTTAATTGTTCTTTATCTATTCACGACAACAACAGTCATGATTGCCGGTGGCGGGGTGACACTTGAGATGTATCATGTGCCATTTTGGGTTGGAATCGGTGCATTTTGTTTATTCTCATTTATGATTTTTTTCTGGGATGTGAAAGGGCTCTTATCTGTGAATGCCTTCATTATACCAATTTTGGTGGCGGGGCTCATCTATGCGTTTGTTTTTTATTATATGAATCATGATCATATGTGGAGAATTGATTTTGGCCAGCAATACAATTGGCCTGCTAGTATCGTCTTTGCTTCTTTGAATATATTATCTGTTGTGGCGGTGCTATCTTCAGTGGGGAAAGAAATGAAGGGGCTTGGAGAGGCCAAAGTTGCGAGTATATTAAGCGGTTTGATTTTTGGTGTCATTTCTTATGTGTATAACGAAATACTAGTTGATATTTCTGGGAGTCTTTCAGCAGAAGGGATTCCTTTGTTTACAGTATTAGAGGGGGCACCAACATCATTGTTTGTGTTTATGACCATTGTTCTTTGTTTAGCGATTTATACAACAACCGCTGCGGGATTATTTGGTTTATCCAGCCGCATGCTCTCTTTTGTACGAATGCCCCGCTGGTTCATTGTATTCATCATGCTTCTTTTGATGGCACCTTTAACCTCTCTTGGATTTGCTGATTTGATTGCTTTCTTGTATCCGATTTACAGCTTGCTCAATCTTTATTTGCTTGTCTGTTTAATGCTGTATCCGATTTTAAGTAAAAAGATATTTTTCCGTTCTAAAAATTATACTGATAAAATAAAATAAACACCTCTCTTTCAAAGAGAAGTGCTTATTTTATCCGAATGGAATCAATCGCTTCCTTGATATCGTCATATACAGGCATGTGCTGGAGACGCTGCATGCGTTCCTCTATTTCTGAGATGGCTTGTCCCTTTAAATGCTGGGATACGTGTTGTTTGACAATGGTTGTCTGGTTCATCATGTCTTCTGTTTTGGATAATTGGTACTCCAAGTGCATGCGTGTGTTTGCCAATTCATCGTGAAGCCGCATTTTCAGCAATCGCTTTAAATCTTTTCGTTGTCCTTCTCTGCGCATGGCCTGAATAGCGGCAATTTCTTCAGGTGATTGCGATTGTGTTTGTGGTGCAGATTGACTTTCGAATACAGACATGGAGCGGCGGGCACTCACATTTTGCAAGAAACGCTGGGCGTCACTAGGAGGTTTATTTTGATTGATCATATGGCGACTCCTTTCTTAACGAATACCCATTTGCATCGCAAGGCGTCTATCTGCCTTTGCATAGTCATCACCCATTGTGTACATATGTCTTGAAAGGGTGGAAAGTTCTTGTTCGTAGTCTCTCAAGGTGTACAAGGCATTCAGTTGTTTTTCATGAGAATAAAAGGTTGATTGCGGCTGCTCCATCCTTACTTCCTCTAACAGTGCTTCTACATCGCTATGGGTTAATAAATCATAGTGACCGAAGCCGACAAGTCCTTTCAGTTCTTGTTTTACATGATGGACGGCATCTTTTACACTATCATCAATTCCATCTATTTTCTCAAATACAGTGTGTACTTCATGTTCAATAATACTTTGTAGATCATACGATGAATTTTTTAGTAAATGGGATTTTATGATAATTTCAAGCCCGTTTTGTGCATATGCACGGCCTGAATGAATTTCTTGTAAAAGCATCGCTGTAAAACTTGTATTGTGATCAAGCTGTTCATCTAAAATACGAGCGGTTCCATTAGAATGGAATGAATACCCATTTACTTTAAATTCTCCTGAAACGAGAGCTAAAAATGCATTTGTATCAAATGATTCGTTCCACTCTATATTCATTGATGCAAAAGCTGATCTTAAAAAGGTGTCAATTTCTCTTGGTTTATATTTTATGGATTCTTGGACCGATCCCTGCTCCCGGGGTGGTACGGTGTACTTGACTTGTCCAACTCCATGATCATGGCGATTGAGTAAACCTACATAATGATTGGGTTGAATATATTCCGTGAGAACATGGGTATATTTTCCTTCTACTGCTTTTTGCTGAATGGAAGGTGCCAAGATGCTCCATATATTTGGGCTATCGAATGTGATGGCTTTTTTGACAGCTGGTTGTTCTGTCGCAATATAAGCACAAACAGCACCGGCAAGCGCTTGTCCAGTGAGATAGATGGTTGCATTCGGGTGCTTCTGACAGACGTCCTCGATGTATTCCTTTCCTTTAAAAAAGACATGATCTTGTTTCCCGGCTAAGGATTTTCTTTCAATGGGGTAGGCATAATCCGTTTTTAACAATGATTGGGTAGCCGTTTGAACATCTTGTGCCGATGTCACCGTCATTTGTTTTGGCAGAGGACAGTGAAACGCGACAATGAACTCATCTGACTGTTCCTGCTGCATCGTTAAACCATATAATTGATGATCTATTTTTAGAAAATCGTTGACAGTGAGCGTATGCTGACCTACTTCTATCGTATGGTTCTGCTGGTAATTCTCTGCGTTTCCAGCGTGATCGGATATGATTTTATAATCTTTGTCGGTTAATCTATCCTTTCGATTGACCATCGTACCTGCTCCCTCACATAACATTTATGCAGATATCATAAATCAAAAAATATGGAAAAACCACAGCGTTCTACCAATAAAAACCTTTTGACCTACAGTGTTTGTGACAATATTGAAAAAAAGCGGAGTTTAAGTAACTATTGGTCACAAATAAAATGATCTAAAAGAAGGGTTTTTTCTATAAAAAAGAACGGGATTGATACATGACAGCGGCTCTTTATTTTGTGCATTGCTCTCTATCGGCATTTTTTTGTACAATAGATTTAATGAAGTGAGCAAGAGAGGTGAATGCTGATGGCAGACAAAGCATTTGGGTTACATGACGTCGTTGAAATGAAAAAACCCCATCCATGTGGTGCCAATCGGTGGAAAGTTATTCGTTTGGGCATGGATATTCGTATTAAATGCGAAGGGTGCGGGCACAGCGTGATGATCCCAAGAAGAGATTTTGAACGAAAAATGAAGAAAATTCTCGTCAAGCATGAGGAGCCAACTGCTTAAGTAGGCCTCATGCTTTTTTGATGAAATTTGTCTTTTGTTCAGAGAAACAGCTGTAATTTCTCATTTTAAAGCTCCGATTTAGTCTTTTTGGTAATGTTTCTTCTATTGAAAATGCATGATGGTTAGCTTGTCTTTTCATGTAAACCTACTTATAATTGCTCTAGGTTCATATTACGCAGTATAACGAGCACGTTTCATATAGAGGAGATGAAAGAATGGCTTTAACAGCTGGTATTGTTGGCTTACCTAACGTCGGGAAGTCAACGCTATTTAATGCAATTACACAGGCTGGAGCGGAGTCTGCTAACTATCCGTTCTGTACCATTGATCCAAACGTCGGAATTGTAGAAGTTCCAGACGAGCGTTTGCAAAAACTGACAGAATTAGTGCAGCCAAAAAAGACAGTTCCGACTGCTTTCGAATTCACTGATATTGCTGGTATTGTGAAAGGTGCATCTAAAGGAGAAGGTTTAGGGAATAAATTCCTTTCTCACATTCGTCAAGTAGATGCAATCTGTCACGTGGTGAGAGCATTTGCTGATGATAACATTACACATGTGTCAGGTAAGGTTGACCCAGTGTCAGATATTGAAACGATTAATTTAGAATTGATTTTGGCTGATCTAGAAACGGTTGAAAAGCGTTTAACTCGTGTGAGTAAGCTAGCGAAACAAAAAGATAAGGAAGCGGTAGCTGAATTTGATATTTTGGAAAAGCTGAAGGACGCATTTGAGGCTGGAAAATCTGCAAGATCGGTTGAATTTACAGATGAGCAGCAGAAGCTTGTGAAGCAACTTCATTTACTCACGTCAAAACCTATTCTGTATGTAGCAAATGTGAGTGAGGACGAAGTAGCAGATCAGGACGGAAACGAATATGTACAGCAAATTCGTGAGTTTGCATCTGGCGAAAACGCTGAAGTCATCGTCGTTTGTGCGAAGATTGAGTCTGAAATTGCAGAGCTTGAAGGAGAAGAGAAGCAAATGTTCCTTGAAGAGCTTGGCATTAAAGAATCAGGTCTAGATCAGTTGATTAAAGCGTCTTATTCACTTCTAGGTTTAGCTACGTATTTCACAGCAGGTGAGCAAGAAGTACGTGCTTGGACATTTAAAAAAGGAATGAAGGCGCCGGAATGTGCTGGAATCATTCATACGGACTTCGAGCGTGGATTTATTCGTGCTGAAACGGTTGCTTATGAAGATTTACTAGCTGGCGGAAGTATGTCTGCTGCAAAAGAAGCAGGAAAAGTTCGTTTAGAAGGTAAAGAATATATAGTGAAAGATGGAGACGTCATTCATTTCCGTTTTAACGTATAGGTTCTTGTCATAGGCAAAGTAATTTGTTATAATATACAATTGTGAGTAATATAATTTATTGCTCCTTGCCCGTATAGGGCCGCTTAGACCAAAAGGAGGTGCAATCAGATGAGAAAGTACGAAGTTATGTACATCATCCGCCCAACAGTTGACGATGAGGCTAAAAAAGCAGTTATCGACCGTTTTAATAACGTGTTAACTTCTAACGGTGCGGAGATCACTGGAACAAAGGATTGGGGTAAACGTCGTCTTGCATACGAAATCAACGATTTCCGTGAAGGCTTCTACCAAATCGTAAACGTTCAATCTGACGCTGCAGCAGTTCAAGAATTTGACCGCTTAGCTAAGATCAGTGACGATATCATTCGCCACATTGTTGTTAAAGAAGAAGAATAAATCATTGAAATATATATTTAAAGGTGGTCTTTCAATATGCTAAACCGTGTTGTATTGGTCGGAAGACTAACAAAAGACCCTGAGCTTCGCTACACGCCTAATGGTGCGGCTGTAGCCACGTTTACTCTAGCTGTGAATCGTACGTTTACGAATCAATCTGGAGAGCGTGAAGCCGATTTCA
This sequence comes from Bacillus sp. FSL W7-1582, assembly GCF_038593325.1. Classification (NCBI taxonomy): domain Bacteria; kingdom Bacillati; phylum Bacillota; class Bacilli; order Caryophanales; family Bacillaceae; genus Bacillus; species Bacillus sp. FSL W7-1582. Next base: position 3,716,435 of record NZ_CP151987.1, on the reverse strand, counting down.
TTAACTGTGTTACTTGGAGAAGACAAGCCGAGAACGTGGCTAATTTCTTGAAAAAAGGAAGTCTTGCCGGTGTAGACGGTCGCTTGCAAACAAGAAACTATGAAAACCAGCAAGGACAGCGTGTCTTCGTGACAGAAGTTCAAGCTGAAAGTGTTCAATTTCTTGAGCCTAAAAGCGGCGGTGCTGGTTCAGGTGGATACAGCGGCGGTGGCAATAGCGGAGGCCAGTATTATGGCGGTAGCCAAAATGATCAGAATCCATTTGGAAATGAACCAAGTCAAAATCCATATGGCAATCAAAACAACCAAAATCGTAATCAGGGAAATAGTTTCAATGATGACCCATTTGCGAATGATGGTAAACCGATTGACATCTCCGATGATGATTTGCCATTCTAATTGATCTGAAAAAAATGACCAAAGGAAAGGTGTGAAAACAAATGGCAGGTGGACGCAGAGGCGGTCGTGCGAAACGTCGTAAAGTATGTTTCTTTACTTCTAACGGAATCACGCACATCGATTACAAAGATGTTGATCTTCTTAGAAAGTTTGTTTCTGAGCGTGGTAAAATTTTACCTCGTCGTGTAACAGGAACTAGCGCTAAGTATCAACGTAAATTGACATTAGCGATTAAAAAATCACGTCAAATGGCATTACTTCCATACGTTACTGGTGAGTAAGTCGTTGACTTAAAAGCGAAGGGCCTTGAGCTCTTCGCTTTTTTTTTATTTGTCTCACTTTTATGAGAAAGCCGTTTCTGGCAGTCTAACTAGGGGAAGTATGTAAAAAGAGAGTCAACGTGACAGTTTGTTCTATACAAATACTAGGTTAATCTGTCATATTGGTATTTTAAAATATACTTGCAGTCAGGGCGTGGGAAGATGATTGAATTTAAGAATGTATCGATGCAGTTTTCTGATGACCGCTATGCCGTTCAATCTGTTGATTTGGAGATTCAGAAAGGTGAATTTTTTGTATTGATTGGACCTAGTGGAAGCGGGAAAACGACGACTTTGAAAATGATCAATCGTCTCATCTCTTCTACAGAAGGTGAGATTTACATAAAGGGTCGAACCATCAGCGATTATGATATTTATGAGCTGCGCTGGGATATTGGTTATGTGCTTCAGCAAATTGCGCTGTTCCCTCATATGACCATAGAAGAGAATATTGCTGTGGTGCCAGAGCTGAAACAATGGAAGCGGACTGAGACGAATCAGCGTGTTGACGAGTTGATGTTCATGGTGGGGCTTGAGCCTACTACCTATCGACATCGAAAGCCAGCAGAGCTTTCAGGAGGACAGCAGCAGCGAGTCGGCGTAGCACGGGCACTTGCTGCTGATCCTGAGATTGTCCTGATGGATGAACCTTTTAGTGCGTTAGATCCACTGACGAGAGAGAAATTACAAGATGATCTGCTTGAGTTACAGCGCCGTATTCAAAAGACCATCGTTTTTGTGACACATGATATGCAGGAAGCCATGAAGCTTGGAGATCGGATATGTGTGATGAATGAAGGAAAAGTGGTGCAGGTTGGTCGCCCAGAGGAATTGATTCAGCATCCAGTTAATCCATTTGTGCGGGAGTTTGTTTCAGGAGCTGCCCGTCATGTCGACCATCAAGCATTTGAGCTGACAACTATTTCTCAGCCCATGCCTCAAGAAGATCTGTTAGGCGATGAGGTGGTCTCCATCCATGCGACGCTAGAAGAGGTTCTATCTCGACTGGTAGAGCATGAAGAGCTTGTTGTTGAGAAGGATGGGGAACGGATCGGGCTCATCACTCGTCAAGCGGTGATCCAGTATTTAGCCGGTACTTCTGCTGAGAGGGGCGAGACACATGAATGAATGGATCAGTGTGCTATGGGCTCGAAAAGATCAGCTCGGACACGCCTTACTTGAGCATATTCAAATTTCCTTCATTGCGTTATTTCTAGCGATTTTGATTGCCATTCCTTTAGGGATTTATTTAACGAGAGTCCCTAAGATAGCAGAGTGGATCATTGGGGTGACGGCTGTCTTGCAGACAATTCCGTCTTTGGCGCTGCTTGGACTGCTGATTCCTCTCGTTGGGATTGGTCAAGTGCCCGCAATTATCGCTCTTGTCGTCTATGCTCTTCTTCCTATTTTAAGAAACACATATACAGGCATTCGTGAGGTCGATCCGTCGCTCCGAGAAGCGGCGCTCGCTATGGGGATGAATCACCGCAAACGCTTATTAAAAGTAGAACTCCCTCTTGCTATGCCTGTGATCATGGCAGGTATCCGAACAGGGATGGTTCTTATTGTAGGGACAGCCACTCTTGCAGCTCTTATTGGGGCAGGCGGATTAGGGAGTCTGATTCTGCTTGGAATTGATCGAAATGATATGTCTTTGATCATCATTGGTGCTATTCCAGCTGCATTACTTGCGCTCTTATTTGATGTGGTTTTGCGGACACTTGAGAAAATCTCCTTTAAAAAAACCGTGATCTCTGTGACGGTCTTTGCTGTAATAGCAGGAGCAGTTGTCGCTGCCCCATTGCTGTTTCAACAAGAAAAGAAAGAGATCACCATTGGAGGGAAGCTGGGGTCAGAGCCTGAAATTTTGATCTCCATGTATAAGCTTTTAATTGAGCAGGATACAGATATCCAAGTCAATCTTAAGCCTGGTCTTGGTAAGACGTCCTTTGTTTTTCAAGCACTGCGGTCTGGTGATATTGACATCTATCCTGAATTTACAGGGACAGCGATTTCTGAATTTCTGAAAGAAACAGCGAAAAGCACGGATAAGGAAAAAGTGTATGAGCAAGCGCGCCAAGGTTTGGCGTCATCCTTTCAGCTTCAGCTTCTTCAGCCGATGGCTTATAACAATACATATGCTTTAGCCGTGCCTCAATCACTAGCGGATCAATATGATTTATCAAAGATTTCAGATCTGGGTCAAATCAAGAATCGCATACGTGCTGGCTTTACTTTAGAGTTTTCTGATCGTCAGGATGGATATTTAGGCATTCAAAAAGCTTATCAGTTTTCTTTTGACGATGTGGTCACGATGGAACCGAAACTTCGATATCGCGCCATTCAAAAAGGGAATATTCAGTTGGTCGATGCGTATTCGACAGACAGTGAATTGAGACAATACAAGTTGAAGGTGCTTGATGATGACAAGCATATTTTCCCGCCCTATCAAGGAGCGCCCTTGCTAAGACAGGAGACATTAAAAGAGTATCCTGAGATTGAGGCCTCTCTCAACAAGCTCGCTGGTCAAATCACAGATGATGAGATGAGAGAAATGAATTACGAAGTCAATGTGAAGGGGAAAGATGCATTCCAAGTAGCCGAAGCCTATTTAAAAAAGAAAAAATTGCTTCAATAATCAAGGGAAAGCAGGTCTGCTATAACAAAGCGGCCTGCTTTTGAAAAGAAAAAAACAAAAATCATTGACATCTATTTCAAAAAGGAATATCCTTAATTCGAGATAAATATATTTTTTAGTCATATATCTCGAATTCGAGATAATATAAAAGCGTCAGTCAAGACATAATGAGTAGGGACATGTTACGTCATGAAGAGGAGGTCATTAGAAGTGAAGAAAACAGCAGGAATTCACCATATCACAGCAATTGTTGGTCATCCTCAGGAGAACGTTGATTTTTATGCAAGTGTTTTAGGTCTGCGTCTCGTGAAAAAGACCGTCAATTTTGATGATCCAGGCACATACCATTTATATTTTGGAAATGAAGGAGGTTCTCCAGGTACCATTATTACGTTTTTCCCTTGGCCAGGTGCACAAAAGGGACAAATTGGAGCAGGTCAAGTAGGTGTGACAACATATGTCGTACCGACCGGTGCCTTCTCTTTTTGGAAGGAACGGCTTGAGCAGTTTGACGTTTCTTATGAAATGATTGAACGCTTTGGTGAGGCCTTTCTCTCTTTTGAAGATCCGCACGGTTTATTGATAGAACTTGTAGAGCGTGAAGAAGGAAAACAGAATGACTGGACATTTAATGGGGTGACACCAGAAGTAGCAATTAAAGGGTTTGGCGGAGCTGTTTTATTAACTTCACAGCCTGAGCAAACGATGCAGTTGCTAGAGCAAACGATGGGACTTGAAAAAGTCGGCACGGAAGGAGATTATGTGAGATTCCGTTCGTTTGGAGAAATCGGCAATGTCATTGATGTGAACAAGACACCTGTTGCACGAGGACGTATGGGCGTGGGTGTTGTACATCATATTGCGTGGAGAGCAACAGATGATCAGGATCAATTAGATTGGCAAAGACATGTTGCGCAAAGCGGATATCAAGTGACGCCTGTGCAAGATCGAAATTATTTCAATGCCATTTATTTTAGAGAGCTTGGCGGCATATTATTTGAGATTGCGACCGATCCTCCAGGGTTTGCACACGATGAATCTGTGGAAACGATGGGTGAAGCGTTGAAACTGCCGCCGCAATATGAGGCGCAGCGTAGTCAAATTGAACAAATCGTGCTGCCGATTGAGGTAAGAGAAATCAAAGGGAAAGGAGATTCATGATGAAGCATCTTTTTCAAAAAGGAAAGAATGAACAAAAACCTGTCCTTCTCATGCTGCATGGAACTGGCGGGACAGAGCAAGACTTATTGCCGCTTGCAGAAGTGGTAGACCCTGAAGCATCTGTTCTTAGTGTGAGAGGAAATGTATCAGAAAACGGCATGCCGCGTTTTTTCAGGCGTTTGGCAGAGGGTGTTTTTGATGAGCAAGATTTAATTGAGCGTACAGAGGAATTATATACATTTATCGGGGAAGCAGCAGATAAGTATGGATTTGATCGTCACAATGTTGTAGCCATCGGCTATTCAAACGGGGCGAATATTGCTGGAAGTCTGTTATTCCATTACGGAGATGCGCTGAAAGGAGCGATCCTGCATCATCCAATGGTCCCAAGACGAGGGGTTTCATTACCTTCATTAGCGGGGAAACAAGTCTTTATAGCAGCTGGTGAAAATGATCCAATGTGCCGTCCTGAGGAATCTCAGGAACTGGAGCAACTGCTTCAGGAGGCGGGAGCATCCGTAACGCTTCATTGGGAAAATCGTGGACATCAGCTAACGAGAGAAGAAGTCGATGCTGCGGCATTGTGGTATCGTCGTCAATTTAAATAAGGTGGGGAATACAGGTGGGATTTTTACAGAAGCTTTTTGGGCAAACCAAACAAAAGGAGATGGAACAAGTGGAAAACGTAAAACTAGCGATTATTTATTATAGTTCAACAGGTACAAACTATCAGATGGCGAAATGGGCGGAGGCTGGAGCGAAAGAAGCTGGTGCTGAAGTCAAAATTTTAAAGGTTCCTGAATTGGCACCAGAAGCAGTTGTTGCATCAAATCCAGCATGGAAAGCACATTTAGATGAAACAAAAGATGTCCCTGAGGTTCAGTTAAGTGACTTAGAGTGGGCAGATGCCATTATTTTCAGCATGCCGACACGTTTCGGTAACTTACCGGCTCAAATGAAGCAATTCTTAGACACAACAGGCGGTTTATGGTTCCAAGGGAAACTAGCAAACAAAGCAGTGAGTGCGATGACATCTGCACAAAACCCAAATGGCGGACAGGAGCAGACGGTTCTGAGCCTGTATACAACGATGTTCCACTGGGGAGCTATTATTGCCGCTCCTGGCTACACGGATGATTCCCTATACGGCGCAGGGGGTAACCCTTATGGTGTGAGTGTGACTGTTGACCAAAATGGAAAGATCCAAGAGGATGCAGAAGCAGCCGCAAAACATCAGGCGAAACGTACAGTGAATGTAGCAGAATGGATCAAAAAAGGTCAAAACGCTTAATAGATGTATACAAAAAGAATGCAGCCACTCCGCTGCATTCTTTTTTCATTAATAAGGATCTGAAGGGGTGCTGTTGTTGATCGCATCGTTGACAGCCTGTGCCGCGCCTGTTGATCCAATTGGTCCGCTTGGCTCCTCTTGTTTGAAGGCTTTTAAGCCATCGGCCACACGTTTTCCGTAGTCAGGATCAGCTTTTGTAAAGTTTTCGATCATTTGGTCTTGGATGTCTTTTTGGCAGGTAGCTAAGGTGTTGACTAAGTTTTTAATCAGTTCCTCACGTTCCCAATCATTGAAGCGGCGATAGGTTTCTCCCGCTTGTCCGAAATTGTTCGGGCGGTCAATGGCTTCTCGTTTGACTTCACCCTCTACAAAAGGCGTATGATCCTTTCCATCTTGCTGCGCTTCTTTTAATCCCCCTAGAATGGACGGTTCATAATTCACATGGGGGTTTTGTCCTTTTCCTTGATCCACATGATATTCCATTTGCCCATCTCGCTGATTGGTGGCAACATGCTTTTTCGGTGCATTGATCGGCAGCTGTAAATAATTTGGCCCCACACGATATCGCTGCGTATCAGAGTATGAGAAGGTACGTCCTTGCAGCAATTTATCATCTGAGAAATCTAATCCGTCTACAAGAACCCCTGTCCCAAAGGCAACCTGTTCCACTTCAGCAAAATAATTTTCTGGATTTTTGTTTAGCACCATTCGTCCGATCGGTTTCCATGGATAGTCATCCTTGTACCAGAGCTTTGTCGGATCGAGTGGATCAAAGTCTAGATGGGGGTGGGTGTCATCTTCCATGATTTGAGCGTATACTTCCCATTCAGGATGATCCCCTTGTTCAATGGCTTCATATAAATCCTGTGTGGCATGATTAAAGTTTTCCCCTTGAATGGCTTGGGCTTGTTCTTGTGTCAGGTTGCGAATCCCTTGCTTCGGTTCAAAGTGATATTTGACCAGTACTGCTTTTCCTTCATGATTCACCCATTTATAGGCATGGACGCCAGAGCCTTGCATGTGCCGGTATGTGGCGGGAATGCCCCATGGTGAGAAGAGAAATGTCACCATATGTGTTGCTTCAGGTGATTGTGAAACGAAATCAAAAATGCGCTCGCCATCCTGACGATTGGTGACAGGATCAGGCTTAAAGGCATGAACCAAATCAGGGAATTTCAAAGCATCTCGAATAAAGAAAATTTTGAGGTTGTTCCCAACGAGATCCCAGTTGCCGTCTTCTGTATAAAATTTGATCGCAAATCCCCGCGGATCGCGTAAAGTTTCTGGTGAATGTCCGCCGTGAATAACAGAAGAGAATCGAACGAAGACAGGGGTCTTTTTTCCTTTCTCTTGAAATAATTTGGCTCTTGTATAAGTGGAAATGGGTTCGTCACCGAATGTACCGTAGGCTTCAAAGTATCCGTGTGCGCCGGCACCTCGTGCGTGAACGACACGTTCAGGGATGCGTTCACGATCAAAATGACTGATTTTCTCTAGGAAATCGTAGTTTTCAAGCGTAGTCGGTCCTCTATTCCCAACGGTTCTCATGTTTTGATTATCTGTTACCGGGTGACCTTGTCGATTCGTCAAGGTTTCTTCTGACTCTGAAGATGATTTAGGCTGTTGATCTTCTTTCAAGGTAGAATCCCTCCTTCAATATCTCCCTAACAATATGGTCATGTTGCTCCCTATTTCATACAAGGATTGATATAATGAGTGAAAACTTTTATGAGGAGCGGACCTAATGATTCGATTACACTGCCTTCACGCACATCCATCTAATATTTCTTACATTGACGACGCTTTCTATGACACAGGATTTGATCTGCATCACATCGTCGATTCATCCTTTATGGAACGAGCCAAACAAGATCCCGCATTTGATCTTGAGCAGCAGCAAACCTATGCCATCAACAGACTCATGCAAGAAGGAGAGGCTGATCTTGTTTTATTAACGTGTACACAATACATTGCGGCTTTGGGGGAGCAGCAGCACCTGTTCAAACAACCAATTGTTCCGATAGATGAGCCGTTATTTGAGCAGATTTGTGAGCGAGAGGGTCCGCTTCAGCTGGTGTTTTCAAACCCAGATACAGTAGAAGGAACGATGAAGCGACTGTCTTCATATGTAAAAGAGCGGGGAAAGCAGTTGAAGGCAGAAGTGGTTGTGCTAGAGGATGTCTTTCATCTTTGCTTGAACGGTGATATACAAGCCTACCATGAGCGAATCATGGAACAGTTAAGGCAATCTGTGAAGCAGCAGCATGGAGATATTTGTGTGATGCAGCTCTCGATGGTTCACGCTGCAAAGCAGGTGGAGCAGGAAACAGGAGTGTCCATCATTCATCCGCTATCACCACTCAAACCATTTGTTTATCAAAAAATAACGGCTTTAAAAGAGTGAACCCGTCAGGTTCGCTCTTTTTGTATAGAAACGTAAATGGGATGACATGTTAAAAAAATAATGGAGCGCAAACTATTTTTAACAGATGCGCGTCTATCCAATGTAAGAAATAACAGATGCGCATTTAAGATAAAGGAGCTCTTTGTAAAATGAAGAAACGAAAGATTGATGATCAATTTGCGGATTACGTAATGGAGCATAAACACAGTTTTTATCGATTGTCCTATAGCTATGTCAAAAACCCAGAAGATGCGATGGATGTCGTTCAAGAGGCGATTCATAAAGCACTCAAATCTGTTCACCGATTAGAGGATGCGACTAAGATGCATAGCTGGTTTTATAAAATCGTCGTAAACGCTGCCCTCGACTTTTTACGAAAGAAGAAGCGTGTGCAAGTGACAGACGATGACACGCTGGAATTTTTATCACAGGGTGAATCGGATGTCTATGAGGATCAAGATGTCAGACGGGCGATAGAAGATTTGCCGGAGATGTATCGGGTCATCATTATATTAAGATTCTTTGAGGATTTAAAGCTAGAGGACATTGCTCATATTCTTGGAGAAAATGAAAACACCATTAAAACAAGATTATATAAGGCGTTGCGGCTTTTAAAAGTAGAATTATCGCAGGAGGAAATATAAATGGATAAGCATTTGGAACAGTTAAAAGAGGAATATTTAGAAATCCCTATTCCCCCGGAATACGATGCTATGGTTGAACGGACATTAAAACGAAAAAACAAGAAACCTCATTTTCAGAAATGGACGATCGGACTGGTTGCTGCGGCTGCTTTATTTGTCACCACTGTAAATGTCAGTCCGCAGGCAGCAAGAGCGATTTCAGAAGTACCCGTCATTGGAGAGCTTGTGAAAGTCGTGACGTTCACAGAATTTAAAAAGAGCGATCAGGGAACAAATATTGATCTCAAAACACCACACGTTTCAGGGCTTGGGGACGGAAAATTACAAGACAGCCTGAATCAAAAATATTTAGCTGAAAACAAAAAGCTGTATCAAGATTTTGAAAAGGAAACAAAGGGTTATAAAAATGGTCATTTGAGTGTAGAGAGCGGATATGAAGTAAGAACAAATAATGATCAAATTCTTTCACTAGGTCGATACAAGGTGACAACTCAGGCTTCTGCGGCAGAGGAAATGACATATGATACGGTGGATAAGAAAAACCATGTACTCATTACATTACCAAGTCTGTTTAAAGATGACCGTTATATTGATGTGATTAGTGAAAATATTAAAGAACAAATGAAGAAACAGATGAAAGAGGATTCAAATAAGATTTACTGGATGACGAAGCAAGATACGGTTGACCCGTTTAAGAAGATTCAGCCAGATCAAAGCTTCTATATCAATTCAAAAGGCAAACTGGTGATTTCCTTCAACGAATATGATGTGGCGCCTGGTTACATGGGTGTAGTTGAATTCACGATTCCAACAAGTGTGCTAAAGGATGTTCTTGTCAGCAATATGTACATTCACTAAAAGAAGAAAAAAGACTGCTGAAGATGTCAGCAGTCTTTTTGAGTTTATGAAGAAAGTGCGTCTGTTAGTGCAGGCACGACTTGTTTCTTTCTTGATACGACACCTTTGAGTAAAGCAGTGTTGTTTTCAAGTGTGACATTAAATGCTTTTTCTACTTTTGCTGCTTCAGCACCAAGTGCAAGCGTAAGAGAGTCATTTTCTAGAATGTCTGTGATCACTAAAACAAATAGATCAAGACCTTTCGCTGCGATAACTTCATTGATTTTTGCTTCGATGTCAGCTTGTCTTGCTGTTACTTCAGCAATATCAACTGTATTAACTTGTGCAATTTCGACTTTGCTGTTACCTAGTGCAAATTCTTTTGCATCCAGTGTGATTAATTCTTGAACTGTTTTTTGGCTTAGGTCAGCTCCTGCTTTCAGCATATCTAAACCATATACGTCAGGGTCTACTCCTGCGATTTTTGCCAGCTCATGCGCAGCATCAACATCCTGCTGTGTGCATGTTGGGGATTTAAATAGCAAGGAATCAGAAATGATCGCAGACAAAAGCAAACCAGCGATTTCTTTTTCAATTGTGACTTGGTGCTCTTTGTACATTTTGTTTAAGATCGTTGCTGTGCAGCCAACTGGCTCAGCACGATAGTAAAGAGGTTCACTTGTTTCAAAGTTGGCAATACGGTGATGGTCAATGACCTCTGTCACTTGTACTTGATCAATATCGCTTACACTTTGTTGGAATTCGTTATGATCGACAAGAATGACTTGTTTTGTTTCGTTTGCAGCCGTTTCAATGAAACGAGGTGCTTCTTGTTTAAAGAAATCTAATGCGTATTGTGTTTCTCCATTGATTTCTCCAAGTCTGACAGCTTCTGCTTGAACGCCAATTTTGTTTTTCAGATCAGCGTAAGCGATAGCAGAGCAAATCGTGTCTGTGTCAGGGTTTTTGTGTCCGAATACGAGTGTTTTTCCCATGTGAATTCTCCTTCTTACTTTTATTGATGATGTTTCTATTCTAACAGCTTTTGACCTTGAATTCAGGGTTTATAGCTAAGAATAATCTAAAAAATTGTAACATGCTGTCTGAAAAGTTGCATGTACAAGACGATCTAAGTTGTTCCACGTGAAACGCTCTTGAGATAGCCTGCATTTTACTTGCGATTTGCGGCTATGGTAAAATAAAGGTTGGGTCAAGATATGACGGAGCGTACATCGTACGTATACATAGAAGTACACATTGAGCAAGATATAGAAAAATGATTGGATTGAGGTGAAGGTGTGAAACAAACAAAAGCGTTAGTAGAAGGCGCTATCATGATCAGTATTTTTGCGGTAATGACGCTGTTTTATTTGTATGTGCCACTTTTATCCATTGTTTTCTTCATGGCTGCTCCGATTCCGATCATTCTCTATACAATCAGGCATGGCTTGAAAAAAGGAATTGCGGCTGGCACTATTGGCATAGTGATCAGCTTTTTAATTGGGTCTATTAATGGGCTGTTAAGTGCGCCAATGTTGATTGCTGTTGGAATAGGTATGGGTGTTTTCTACAGCAGGAGGCAGCCAGGTCAGGCTATCATTACGGGTGCGCTGATCTATTTATTCAGTTTTCTCATTTACTTTGTTGTCAGTGTCCAGCTGTTTCAAGTAGATATACTGGGTGTCGCAAAGGAATCAATTGACCAAATCATGCCGATGGTAGAGAGTACCTTAAAACAATCTGGCGCTTCTGACCAGGACATAGCAAAACAACTCAAGCAGTTTAGAGAGATGCAGGATACGGCATTAAATTCTTTACCTGTAGCGCTTTTGATTTTTGTCACGCTGATGTCTTTCGTCAATCATTGGTTTGTGCGGCCGTTGATCAAACGGTTTGTTCCAGACATGCCAGCTCTTAAGAAATTTAAGGATATGCGACTGCCAAAAAGCATGGTATGGTATTATTTACTCACACTGCTTTTGATGCTGATTCAGCCGGAGAAAGGCAGCTTTTTATCGCTCGTGCAAACGAGTGCTTTTCAAATTTTATTTATACTGGTGCTTATTCAGGGCTTTTCTTTTATCTTCTATTATTGCCACGAAAAAAACATCTCAAAAGTGGTACCCATTTTTGCCGTCGTATTGACGATTCTCTTTCCGCCAATCGGTGTGATTGTGCGTATTATAGGGATTGCTGACATAGGCTTTGATTTAAGAGAAAAAGTAAAAACAAATAATTCACTCTGAATGTTGAGGAGTTGATATCAGTGCCAAGCTTCTATCGAAAACCTGTCATCAAGTATCCGATCTTCGCGTTAATTGTTCTTGCGGTGATCACAGTCCTCCTCAACCTTTATTTTAATTGGATCATAGGAGCGGTTGGTCTTTTAGTCCTTGCGGGTGTGCTCTACTTTTTAAAGTGGGCAGATACGCAGGTACAAAAAGAGATTGATTCATATATTTCAACATTATCCTATCGAGTCAAAAAGGTTGGAGAAGAAGCATTAATGGAGATGCCAATTGGTATTATGCTGTTTAATGACCAGTATTATATCGAATGGACCAATCCATTTCTCGCTTCGTGCTTCCATGAAAGCACACTTGTCGGCAGATCCTTGTATGATACATTTGAATCCATTGTGCCTCTTATTAAACAAGAGGTTGAGACAGAAAATGTGACGCTGAATGACCGGAAATTCAAAGTCATTATTAAACGGTCAGAGCGCCTTTTATATTTCTTTGATGTCACGGAACAAGTGCAGATTGAAAGACAGTATGAAAATGAACGAACGGTGTTATCTTATATCTTTTTAGACAATTATGATGATGTCACACAAGGTCTCGATGATCAGGTGCGTAGCGCGATTAATAGTGAAGTCACATCGTTGTTAAACAATTGGGCACAAGAATACGGCATTTTCTTAAAAAGAATTTCATCTGAACGATTTATGGCGGTATTAAACGAGAGCATCTTAGCAGAGCTTGAAGCGTCGAAGTTTTCCATTTTAGACGAGGTTCGTGAGAAAACAGGGGCACATAGCGCCACACTTACCCTTAGTATTGGAATCGGTGCGTCTGTTCCTTCTTTAAAAGAACTTGGTGCACTTGCGCAGTCGAGTCTTGACCTTGCCCTCGGACGAGGCGGGGATCAGGTAGCGATTAAACAGCCGAATGGGAAAGTGAAATTCTACGGTGGAAAAACCAATCCAATGGAAAAACGGACACGAGTACGCGCACGGGTCATTTCACATGCTTTAAAAGAAATTGTATCTGAAAGCGGTAATGTCATGATCATGGGGCATAAGTTCCCCGACATGGATTCTATCGGTGCCTCGATCGGGATTTTAAAGGTTGCTCAGGCGAATGGAAAAGAAGGTTACATCGTCATTGATGCCAACCAGATTGGGGACAGCGTTCAACGCTTAATTAGTGAAATTAAGAATTATGAAGAACTTTGGTCCCGTTTTATCACGCCTGAGGAAGCGATGGAGCTTGCAAAGGATGACACATTGCTTGTGGTCGTAGATACACATAAACCGTCCCTTGTGATGGAAGAACGACTGCTAAATAAGATTGAAAACGTCGTTGTCATTGACCACCATAGACGTGGTGAGGAATTTATCCGTGATCCTTTACTTGTCTATATGGAGCCGTATGCTTCATCTACAGCAGAACTTGTGACAGAGCTGTTAGAGTATCAGCCGAAGAAATTGCGAATTAACATGATTGAAGCCACAGCACTTCTTGCTGGGATCATCGTGGATACGAAGAGTTTCTCCCTCAGAACGGGGTCAAGAACGTTCGATGCAGCATCCTACCTTCGTGCAAAAGGGGCAGATCCTGTCCTTGTGCAAAAGTTTTTGAAAGAAACAGTCGATCATTACATCAAACGGGCAAAGCTCATTCAGCATACAGAGCTGTATCAAAATCAGGTAGCGATTGCTTCCTTGCCGTCTGACAGATCTGAGTATTATGATCAAATTACGATTGCACAGACGGCTGATTCTCTCTTGTCGATGAGTGAGGTTGAAGCATCATTTGCTGTCGCAAGGCGAGATGACGATACGGTCTGTATTAGTGCAAGATCGTTAGGGGATATCAACGTTCAAATCATTATGGAAGCATTAGATGGCGGCGGTCATTTGACTAACGCTGCGACCCAGATTTATGGTATAACCATTGAAGAAGCGGTAGAGAAGTTAAAAGCTGCCATAGATGAATATTTCGAAGGAGGGGTTCAAAGATGAAAGTCATCTTTCTAAAAGACGTAAAAGGCAAAGGGAAAAAAGGCGAAGTCAAAAATGTAGCAGACGGATACGCTCACAACTTTCTCATCAAACAAGGGTTAGCTGTTGAAGCAACTCCAACGAACCTAAGTGCATTGGAAGGGCAGAAAAACAAAGAGAAAAAGAATGCCATCCAAGAGCTTGAGCAAGCGAAACAATTAAAAGAAACACTTGAGGCGCTGACAGTGGAACTCACTGCTAAATCAGGTGAAGGCGGTCGTCTATTTGGATCGATTACAAGCAAACAAATCGCTGATAAATTGCAAAAAGAACATCAAATCAAACTCGATAAGCGTAAAATCGAGTTGAATGATGCCATCCGTGCGCTAGGATACACAAATGTACCGGTGAAGCTTCACCCAGAAGTACAAGCAACATTAAAAGTGCACGTCACAGAACAAGCATAAACAGAAAAGAACCCGTCTCCTCGTGAGGCGGGTTCTTTGTTTATGATGGATCTGAAATATAGACGCTTCGTCCAGCACGCATACCGGATATAAACATGAAAAATAGGACGATGATAAAGATGATAATGGATGGCGTCCATGTATGTGTCACATCAAAAAGGATACCGATCATGAATGGACCAACAGCGGCTAATAAATAACCGAGTGACTGCGCCATTCCAGAGAGGGCAGCTGCTTGTTCCATATTGGTTGTTCTTAATCCAATAAATGTGAGGGCAAGACTGATACTGGCCCCTTGTCCGACGCCGATGAATAGCACAGAGATGACAAGAATAGGCGTCGACCCTCCGAGAAGGAGACCAATCATGCCGAGTAAATACACAAGGACAAGGCCGACGACAAGCGGTCTTTGCGTTTTTAATTTTTCTGCAAAAACGGGCGTTAAGAAGGTCGATGGCAGACCAGTGAACTGCATAATGGACAGCATCCATCCCGCTGTCGCTAAGTTCATGCCATGTGATGTTAAAATATCAGGAAACCATGCGATACTGCTGTAGAAAAGGAATGATTGCAAGCCCATAAAAAAGGTCACCTGCCATGCGACACGTGAACGCCATATTGGCTGCTCTTTGAGTGAAATGCTTTTGACAGCCGCTGTGTTCTGATGAAGAAGCTGCGGCGCCCACACCATCATCGCAAGAAGGGCAAGTCCGGCCCAGACAAGGAATGATGTATTCCAGCCGCCAGGCATTGCATGACTGAGCGGAACGCTGACACCAGATGCAAGTGCAGCAAAAACGGACATCGATGTCGTATACACGCTTGTCATTAATCCAGCATGTGCAGGGAATTTATGTTTCACAAGTCCAGGTAAAAGCACATTACAAATCGCAATCCCGACGCCGACTAGCGCCGTTCCCATCATTAAAAAGGTGATGCTACCAAATGAACGAATGACAATCCCAAAGAGCAGGACAGCAAGCCCAAGCCAAAGTGTTCGTTCATTCCCAAGACGTTTTCCGATTTTAGGTGCAATAGGAGAAAGCAATGCGAATGAGAGCAGTGGTAATGTCGTGAGGAAACCAGCAAGTCCATTTGAAAGCTGTAAATCAGAACGAATGGCACCGATCACAGGACCAACAGACGTAATGGCTGGCCTCAGGTTAAAGGCAATGAGTAAAATCCCAGCAATCAGCAAAATGGTTTGCCCTGTACTGCGAGGATGAAATGTTGATTTTTCTAGTTGTTGTTCCATGAATGTAAACTCCTTTATTTCTTTAAGAACGATCTTTCTTCTGTTCAAGCTCCGCTAATTTAGCTAATAAGATGTGCTGCGGCATATGCATGATTTGCTCTAACGGTACATTGAGTGATGCAGCAAGCTTTTGTGCGGTATCGGCTGAGATTTGTAAAGGTCTCATGCGCAAATCCCTCCTCTTTCAATCTATACGTTCCAATATACCATATCGACTTTGTGACTTGCTGATAAAAAATTTGGGTTTTCTTTTATAAAACCACTTGATGGCCGATAAGAAATTTTTTTGAAATTGTTTCAGATGGTGGCCCTCTCCTTGTTCAATGTGAAAGTGAAGCTTTCGTTCCTGCATCCCTTTCTGTAATAAAAGATCATGGAGTTGTTTGTTGAATAAAGGCATGTGCTGTTGGGCAGATGTTTTGCCTTTCCCTTCTTCACTGCCTACAGACAAATAGACAAGGTGGTCCACAGACTGAATGCTTTGTTGTTTAGCAAACGATAGAAAATCTTGATACCAAAATGACCCGGATAGGGACGCGATGTTTTTAAAAAGGTCAGGGTACATGAATAAGGTATAAATAGCAAAGAGTCCACCTAATGAAGCACCTACGTGGCTATGTTCATGACCGGTCTGTTTAACTGGGTATTCTCTTTTGATATATGGAAGCAAGTCATTTGCTAAAAATGACACATATGTCTGTGCCTCACCTTTAAAGTCAGGGAATCCAGAATGCAGTGCTGATGCCTTCCATGGTGTATATTCGTCAAGTCGATTGAAGGGGTGTATACCGACGATGATGATTGGCGAGATGGTTTTGGCTTCAATCATGCTTTCGATCTCTAGCAGGTGGGTTCTAAACAAAGAAGAGCCATCTTGTACAAAGACAGCTGGAACATCAATAGAGGTGTCCGGTGGAAGGTAAATATCAAGCTGCCGCCCGTTCAATTCGTCATATAGAAACGTTCCGTTCATGTGTATTCTCTCCTTCAAGTTTTCAAGCTCCGCTGAAAAGAAGAACAAAGGACTAAAATGTTTAGCCCTTTGTCAAGATGCGCATCTTTTTAGTTGGTTTGATCTAGCCATTTGACAGCCTGATCAAGGAAGGTAGTTTTGCTTAGTGCTGTTCCTCCCTGAAGCATAGGATCAACGACATTTTCATTGATGTGCCCATTTTTCACAGCTTTTAGGCTGTTCCAAATTTTATTTCCCTCTAAGTCCTTCAATGCATTTGGATTCGATGAGTTTTCCTCTTGGGAGAACTGAACAAAGATATAGTCAGGATTGAGTTCGCCTAGGCGTTCCAATGAAATCATTGCTTGTGCTTTGGCTTTTTTGATATCACTTGGTGCTGTAAATCCTAAGTCCCCATATAAAGTAGAGTTGAAGTATACGTCTTCAGGGTACACGTACAGGTCGCCCTGTCTAATGCGTAAAATGACAGCTGTTTTGTTGTTGCTTTTGTCTTTCAGGGTTTCTTTCGCTTGTTTGAGATCTTTCTGATAATCAGAAATGATGCTTTTCGCTTCTTCACTTTTTCCAGTCAGTTCACCGAGTAATAAAAGGTTGCTTTCCCAGTCGGAAGAGACATGTGATACTGGGATCGTCGTTTGAACTTTATCTAGTTTTTTAATTGTTGCAGGCGGGAACTTGGTTGATCCGAGTATCACGTCTGGTTTTAGTTTTAAGATTTTTTCTAGGTTCGGTTCAGTTTTTTCCCCAATGCCTTCTGTTTTTGCTGTAATGTCTTTAAATAATTCAGGGAAAGTGCCGCCGACAGTAGAAGCACCAATAGGGTCGATACCAAGTAGTTTTGCATCTTCCATCGATTCTAGGCTTCCAGCAATGACGATTCGTTTCACTGGTGTTTTCAGTTTGTACGTTTGATCTAAGTATTTGATGTTTGTTTCTGCTGCTTCAGCTGACTTGCTTTTGGTTGTGTTGGAAGCCGGTTTATTTTCTGCAGCACCACAGGCTGCTGCGATGATCGTCATGATACAAAGGATAAGCAATGCGAACCATTTTTTCATTTGTTTTCTCCTTTAACTGATAATTGTTCTCAATTAAAGATTGTAGTAGTCATTCGTCCTTTTATCCATAGACAATCATCTGTCTAGTGATGGACTTTTTACGGAAAAAAAGATAAAAGGTCCTGAATGACTCGTTGATGACTGGCTG
Source organism: Bacillus sp. FSL W7-1582 (assembly GCF_038593325.1). Classification (NCBI taxonomy): domain Bacteria; kingdom Bacillati; phylum Bacillota; class Bacilli; order Caryophanales; family Bacillaceae; genus Bacillus; species Bacillus sp. FSL W7-1582. The sequence continues at coordinate 3,698,619 of NZ_CP151987.1, read as the reverse complement.
CTGTGTATTCACGCCAAGGGTCAGAAGCGAGTGGATAGACGGCTTGTTGCGTCACAGCCTTGAGATTTTGCCAAGCCTCCTGTTGCTTTAACTTTTGATAAAAAGCAATGGTTTTTGGTTCTTTATGCAACAAGAGGAAGATGGCATCTGGGTCTAACTGCTGTATAGAGTGAATGCTGATTTTTTTTTCTATTAGCTGTCCATCATTCTGAAAAGCTGGTAGAAGGCCAATGTCATGAAAAATTACTTCTGCCATAGTACGATTGACAGATAAGTAGAGCTGATCTTGAAAGATACGAAGAGGCAGGACGGTTCTTGGTGGATGATCAATAAGGCATGCCTTTTTCGCTTGAATGACGAGTTCTTCGTAATGAAGGAGCCATTCTTCTGCTTCCCTCGTTTCGTTTAAGAACAGAGCTGTTTGTCTGAATTGAGCGCGCCAATCCAATTGTGTGAATGGAACAAAGTGAACAGGACAGATGGTTTTCAACGCTTGTTTTTCTTCCTCTGTCACATGATCATTGGCAATGATCAGCTCAGGTTGTGCTTCCTTCAATTGCTGTAAATTGGCTTCAGCGTGTTCGTTGATACGATGTGCACTCAGATGAATCGGAATTTCTTCTGCATAATGCTCAAAATCATGTGCTGTCCATTTAGGGTGAAGAGGGGCAGCATATGGGATGATATGAATGGGTGTGAGCTGACCGAGTATGGAATGGCCATAGGCAGCCATTTTCCGTTGACGGCTTTTCATATAAGCAGAAGGAGTGATACCCGTTTTTTTCTTAAAGATGCGGCTAAAGTAATAGGGGTCTTGATAGCCGATGTCCTGTGCAATGTCTTTGAGCTTTGCATGACCTTTTGCCATTAACTGTTTGGCTCTAGCCAGTCTTTTCTTGGTGATATAATCAGTGACACTCACATCAAAATGCTTTTTAAATAGCTCGCTGTAATGATTGGCGCTGATACCAGCCATATGAGATAGACTTGTAAGGCTGAGAGGTTCTTCGGAATGTTGATCGATATATTGTTTTGTTTTAAAAAGGGCGTGTGTTGTGTCACAAATGTCTTCTTTATGCAGTGTGAAAAGCTGCATCATGAGCTGTTGAAAAAGGGTTTGGCTTCTAAAAAAGCTAATGGATTCAGGTTTTTGCCATTCTGCTGTCATGTCGGACAGTAAAGAATGAATGTGTTCAATCGAGCTAATATCGATAAATTGCCATACATTCAGTAAAGAGCGGGCATGTTCAGTTGATACTTCTTCTATGTTTTGACCTTGCGGCGTGTACATCTGAAAGCGAAACAGATAGAGCTCGTGTTTTTGATGTGGCTCTGTTTTCAACATAAATGTTTCCCCAGGCATCATCGTATAGAGTGTCAGATTTTTCAATCGCCATCTTTGATCATTCAATGTAAGTAAACCGCTGCCGCTTATGTTAAAGAGGAGGCAGAAAGTATCTGACAACTGCTGCTCCGTATGTGGAAGATCTGCATTATTTATTTTTTCAGTATATGTTAATCGATAAATGCATTGTTCAGCATTTACCTTTGTACATAATTGATGATTGTTTCCCATAAAACCACCTGATCTCTTATTAATTGATAAATATTCTCAATTGAATTGTATCAGAAAGAGCTGGAAAATGGTGTGTTTATTCTGTCAAAAAAGCACCCTGATGGAGATCAGGGTGCGTAGTGTGTAGAGAAATACTTGCATTCGTTGTCCGTCCTGCGCATGTGATAAGGGCAATCTTTTGAGATAGATCACTATGTTTCGTGTGTTCACTAGCTTTTTTCCATGTCTGTGGTTGTTAAAGGATCATCATGATAGAGTGCAAAACGAAAAGCATAATTCATCAGCACCGGCAAAACGGACGTATGTCCTTCTTCAGGGAACTCGTGATAGGCAGTATGCAAGCCGTATGACGATAAAGGCAACATACGATTTGCTAGTGAATTGGCATGATCATTCATTTGACATGGATGATGTTTTTCTAACTCACCTACACCTACAAGCAGCCTGACATCCATAGGCACCTGACGTATATAGTTGGTGAATTGGTGTTCTTTTTCTAGAAATAATTTTTTGTTCCAGTGGATAGAAGGGCTCCCTGCAATATATGTCTGATAAGCATCAGGGTGCTCAAATAGTGTGTGTAATACAAAAAGACCACCAAGAGAATGCCCAAACAGTGTTTGACGACTTTGGTTGATCGGAAAGCGTTGTTCGATATAGGGCTTTACCGTCATTTCTAAAAAAGAAAAGAAAGTAGAAGCGCCGCCATATGTATGGTTGGAGAAGTCCTTTCTTTTCCTCCCAATGGAAGCATCAGGGGCGGTAAAAGTGAGATCATAATGCCTAAGCGGATGATAGGATTCTTCTGTTTGATAGCCAATTCCAACAATGATTGCAGGTATGATTCCTGTTTTTTCAGGTCTTCTTGACTGTAAACGAATGGCTTCGACCATTGTGCCAAAAAGCGAATTTCCATCAAGTACGTACATGACTGGAAAACCAGCCGCTGGAGGAGTAGCATTCGGTTTAAATATAAAAAGTCTGTATGGGTGTGCTGTGATATCCAGTTGCTCCGTCCCAGGTATAAAAAAGGGACGGCTTTCTCCGAAAAGTGAATTCTCAGTACCCAGTCCTTCAGGGTGTTTCAACATATATAAAAATTCCCTTCCTCAAAATGATCCTCATATGGTGATAAAAGCAGACTTGTGAATATTGGTTGGATGAGAGTATTACTTGAAAACTTCAAATGAAAATGATTCTCAATTATCATGTGAGCAAACCAAATAATAATAGTTATTAATTATAAAGTCAAATGTTCATAAAGTTATGTAAATGTTAATTTCGCCCAATTCATTGATGCGGCCTGCTCTGCTTCTATATTTTGCGTAGGCAGCCGGTCATCGAGAAGTTCCGCCATACCAAGCACCGTCCTTTCATACAAAAATACACTACTCTTCTTTTTAACATTTTCATTCATAACAAAATGAAATGGTCAGTCGGGGTTCTGCTAGAGAGCGTGTTGAAAGAGGAGGGGCTGTTTTAAAAGTGGCGAAATAACATATAACATCAAAATTGAGGCAATAAAAAAAGTAAGGGATGTGCCCTTACTTTTTGATCATATTGGTGTACATATCTGTAAACATCATTCAATTAAAATCCATCTGTGACATCATATTCGTAACGGATATCGGCTTTGACATTGCTCATAGTAGATCTCGCGGTAGCTTTTGCGTTGTACTTAAAGCTCCATTTTTGAGCGACTCTTAATTGATCATCCAGAGATATACGATAAGAACCACTTGTTGCAGAGGAGAAAAGTGATTGATACCAAATGTTACTATCACTAGCCATTAGTTTGTGTGTGACATTCCCTTGGTTGGGTGTTTGAGTGCTAGTTGTCGTAATCGATTTGACAATTGCACTTTTAGGAATAGAAGAATTGTTCGTTAAATCCATTGTAATGACAGAAGAATCAACCCCTAAAAAATTTAAAGAAGAATTCCCCAAGTTTGTAGCCGTCCCCGTAAAATTGAATGTCCCATTTCCAGATTTGATACGATCTTGAATGGAAACAGAAAAATACATGTCTCCGGTATATGTACCACGGGTTACTTTCACAAAATAAGTTTCTGAAGTTGAAGTCACGTCACCAGTATTTGCAAAAATAAAGGGTGTTACTGAATCAGGATTAATTACTTCTGTTTTCGCATCAGAATATTTTGAGTTATAAACCTCGATTTTCATCCCAGTATATTGCTTATTATACGAACTTCTGACATAAACTCTTTCACCTTTATTGATCGTAAACTGATAATACGCTTCATTTTCACCTTCAGGTAAGATTGTCGTGTCTGAACGACTATTTTTCCAATATCCCATTGAACTTGCAGTGTTAGGACTGTTATTCCCGGTAATTGCTGCTTCCGCTGACTTAGGTGCAAAAAAACTAGTAACAAGCGCCAATAATAATGCTGGTAATAATAAACGTTTAAAGATAGTATTTGTCATATATTAACCCTACTTGTAATAATTACTATATCGACATTAAACTAACAAATTTTAACTGAATTGCCGATATATTTAATAATCACTATTTTCTTAAAAAAGGAGAATCAAAATGAATATTAATACGTCATATACAGCCAGTTCTTCGAACAATCTGAACCAAATAGATTCTAAAGGTCAATCAGCTATTAAAAGTACAAATGAAGTGATGACCGAATCTGATAGACGGATGAAAATATTAGATGAAAAATACGAAAAAATAAATGAACAAAACAAACGATTCAAAGATCCTCATGGTCATATATTTGATAAGTATCGAAATCCATACTCTCCTTATTTCAGAAGTGACCTAACCAAACCAGAAAGAGATGCTGCTTACTCTATGGAAATTGGTTGGGCTAACCATGGGAGAGGAGGGTATTATAATTTTAATGATGCCGCCTTCCGTAATGAAAATCGGTACGACCCTACCCAAGAAAGTGTAGAAAAGAAACTATTGAATCGTCAAAAGGTGAACGAACAACTGCAAGCTTTGTTTTCTACCAATGGTTTGAACATTCCTAAAAACGCCAATTTAACTTTTACCATTGACCCAAATCATTTCAAATTAGTGGTGAGTGGATCAACAGACGAAACCCTGGTCAAACAAATAGAGGACATATTGAATACGAGCAACAATACAAGAGAACTATTTTTTCATATTATGAAAAGTAGAAATGATGATTCGACTCAATTCACGCCGGATTCACTTGCAAAGTTCCACCTTGTCAATCAAATCAAAACGGTGACAGGCTACAATTTAAAAGATTTAAGCATTGTAAACGGTCAATTTGTAACGGATACCGGAGCGAATATTTTTGATATCTACAAAGAAGAACTTCTGAAAAACCCATACACAGCAGAAAATGCCCGTATTGCTGCATCACATTATGGTGCACAGCTCTTTGACTTAGCCAAAAACGGATATGATTCTATTCCCGATTTGGTGCTATCTATTGGGTATGAAAACGGGTCTTTATATGACATTGGACAAAAGGTGAATTACGGAGTATCAAAGTGAAGATCAATACATCAAACGCAGCAACTGTTCTAAACAATCAGCACCTTACCGACTTCAATAGCCAATCAGCTATTAAAAGTACAAACGAAGTGATGACCGAATCTGATAGGCGGATGAAAATATTAGATGAAAAATACGAAAAAATAAATGAACAAAATAAACGATTCAAAGATCCTCAGAGCCATATATATGATAAGTATCGAAATCCATACTCTTCTTATTTCAGAAGTGATCTAACTAAAGTGGAGAGAGAAGCTGCTTATACGATGGAAATGAGTTGGGCAAGGAATAATAAAGGTGGACAATATGACTTCAATGATGCTATTTTCCGTAATGAAAAACGGTACGATCCTACCCAGGAAAGTGTAGAAAAGAAACTATTAAATCGCCAAAAGGTGAACGAACAACTGCAAGCTTTGTTTTCTACCAATGGTTTGAACATTCCTAAAAACGCCAATTTAACTTTTACCATTGATCCAAATCATTTCAAATTAGTGGTGAGCGGATCAACTGATGAATCATTGATCAAACAAATAGAAGACATATTAAATACAAGCAACAATACAAGAGAACTATTTTTCCATATTATGAAAAGTAGAAATGATGATTCGACTCAATTCACGCCGGATTCACTTGCAAAGTTTCACCTTGTCAATCAAATCAAAACGGTAACAGGCTACAATTTAAAAGATTTAAGCATTGTAAACGGTCAATTTGTAACGGATACCGGAGCGAATATTTTTGATATCTACAAAGAAGAACTTCTGAAAAACCCATACACAGCAGAAAATGCCCGTATTGCTGCATCACATTATGGTGCACAACTCTTTGATTTAGCGAAGAACGGGTATGATTCTATTCCCGATTTGGTGTTATCTATTGGGTATGAAAACGGGTCTTTATATGACATTGGACAAAAGGTGAATTACGGAGTTAAGAAAACGATAGATTAAAAAACGCACGTGATATTTTCAATATTTGATCATGTGCGTGTTCATGCCATGTTGGAGTATCGATCACATGTGTGAACAACAACAGCTACAAATCCCATTAGCGATACAAAGGACTCTATAACAATTTATGTTACAGAGTCTTTTCTATTTGAAGTGTGTTGTTTCGCTGTTCAATGAAACATCGACATGGTAATTTTGACTATAGTTGATGTTTTTCACTTTTTTATTGATGAAAATGTTAAAATGATGAGTAGCGTATTTTTTTATGAAAGGACGGTGCTTGGCATGACGGAACTTCTCGATGACCGGCTGCCGCCGCAAAATATAGAAGCCGAGCAGGCCGTATTAGGTGCTGTTTTTTTAGAACCATCTGCGCTAACGCTCGCTTCTGAAGTATTAATTCCAGAGGATTTCTATAGAATGTCGCATCAAAAGATTTACAATGCGATGCTTGTACTTGGTGATAGAGGGGAACCGGTTGACCTTGTCACGGTGACATCAGAACTTGCCAATACAGACTTACTAGAAGAGGTAGGCGGGATTTCGTATTTAACAGATATTGCGAACTCTGTCCCAACTGCCGCAAACATTGAATATTATGCAAAAATTGTAGAAGAAAAATCCATTTTAAGACGTCTGATCCGTACAGCGACAACCATTGCACAGGATGGATATACGCGTGAGGATGAAGTAGAAGATCTATTGAGTGATGCTGAAAAAACCATTATGGAAGTGGCTCAGCGTAAAAACTCAGGAGCTTTCCAAAACATTAAAGACGTTCTTGTTCAGACATATGATAATATTGAACAGCTTCATAATCGAAAAGGTGATATCACTGGGATTCCAACGGGTTTCTCAGAGCTTGATCGGATGACAGCTGGCTTCCAGCGAAATGACCTGATTATTGTAGCGGCTCGTCCGTCCGTAGGGAAAACAGCCTTCGCGTTAAATATTGCACAAAACGTCGCGACCAAGACAGATGAAAGTGTCGCCATCTTTAGTTTAGAGATGGGCGCTGAGCAGCTGGTCATGCGTATGCTTTGTGCCGAGGGAAATATCAATGCACAAAACCTAAGAACCGGTAACCTCACAGAAGAGGACTGGGGTAAGCTGACAATGGCGATGGGTTCGCTATCAAACAGTGGGATTTTCATTGATGATACACCTGGTATTAGAGTCAGTGAAATTCGCTCGAAATGCCGTCGTTTGAAGCAAGAAAACGGGCTTGGCATGATCCTGATTGACTACTTACAGCTCATCCAAGGGAGTGGACGATCAAGCGATAACCGTCAGCAAGAGGTATCTGAAATTTCTAGGGCTTTAAAGTCACTAGCAAGAGAACTTGAAGTGCCGGTCATTGCCTTATCACAGCTTTCTCGTGGGGTAGAGCAGCGTCAGGACAAACGTCCGATGATGTCTGATATTCGTGAATCAGGAAGTATTGAGCAGGATGCCGATATTGTGGCGTTCCTTTATCGTGATGATTACTATGACAAAGAATCAGAGAATAAGAACATTATTGAAATTATTATTGCGAAACAGCGTAACGGTCCAGTTGGAACGGTATCACTGGCTTTCGTGAAAGAATATAACAAATTCGTCAACTTAGAGAGAAGATTTGACGATGCGGGTGTTCCGCCCGGTGCTTAAAGCCCAGCTCAAGAAGCTGGGCTTTTTTGATCCATCTACATCGAAAGAATGACTGAAAAACAGTCGAAATGAGGAGGAGTGGGAGAAAAAGAGAGCGTATACTAAAGGGAGAGAAAAGGAGTGATGACTGATGAAGTTTCAACAATTCGAAGCCGCTCAATTACGCATCGCACGTCCGACTGTCAATATGAAAGAGGTTGTTTCTTTTTATGAAGAAGGTTTAGGGCTGAAACGAATAGGCTCATTTGATCAGCATGAAGGGTATGATGGGGTCATGCTTGGGCTTCCTCACCAGCATGTTCATCTGGAAATCACCAAACATGAAGAAGACGAAAGCTTGCCTGTTCCCCACCCAGAGCAGCTGCTTGTATTCTATATTCCGGATGAAGAAGAATTTCAGCAGATGAAAAAGAGACTGATCGCATTTGGCGGACGGCATGTCACCTCTACGAACCCGTACTGGGATCGAGGAGGCGTGACGATTGAAGATCCAGATGGATATCGAGTGGTGCTCATGAATACAGAAGGAATTACACCTGATTAAGAAAGACTCCCATCTTGTGGGAGCCTTTTTTGTTAGCAACGAGGCGTGACACGGAGCTTCAGTGCTTTTAGTCCATACATACCGCTGCTTGTCATTGGGACGTAAGAGAGAAGCTCTAGTGATTCATATCGTGACTGTATGGCTTTGATGGCAGTGCAGGCTTCCAGGCGAGCAAGTGGTGCGCCTAGGCAGAAATGAATGCCGTGGCCAAAGCCAATATGGGGATTAGTGTGCCTGTGTATATCGTACTCATGTGCGTTTGGAAATTGACGCTCATCCCGGTTCGCAGAAGCAAGAAAGACAATCACACTGTCTCCCTTTTTCAAGACTTTTCCTCCAAGTTCGGTGTCTTCTGTGACATACCGGACGATGGTAGGCGCAGGGGCACGAAAACGGACAGCCTCCTCCACAGCTCGAGGAATGAGGTCAGGTGATTGAGCGAGCGCTTCATACGACCCCGGATTTTCTAACAAACTAAAGATCATATTGGAGATCAGGTTGGTGGTCGTTTCGTTGCCTGCTAACAGGAGAAGATTGCAGAAAGGAATTAATTCGTCTGCGGACAGCTTATCTCCATCTTCCTCCGCTTGGATTAAAAGCGAAATCAAATCCTCACTAAGGTTCTGCCGCTTCTCTTCAATGATGTCAGCAAAAAACGCCATCATGTCCGCTTCGCTTTGATCCCGTGTTTTTTGCCATTCAACGACATCTTTTTCATGTTCACTTTTAGGCATGCTGACGAGAATATCGGACCATTCTTTAAAGGATTGTTTATGTTCTGTTGGCACACCTAAAAGCTCTGCAATGACTATGACAGGAAGCGGATAGGAGATGTCTTGAACAAGATCAATCTCTTCCTTACCTTCTATTTGTGCAATGAGATCATCCATTAACTCTTGAATGCGTGGTTCCCACAATTTCATCACCCGGGGTGTAAAGGCTTTGCTCACAATGGAACGGATTCGTGTATGTTTTGGCGGGTCCATCATGACCATTGTTTTCATCAGTGAATGTTTCCGGTGGTCTTGAGGAGGTTGACTAGAAAAGGTATCTTTATCGATGGTGACTCGCTTTGCTTCTTCATAGGTGAAGACGCTCCATGTTTGGCTGTGTTCATCAAAATGAACAGGGGATTCTTGACGCATTTTGGCGTACCAATCAAATGGGTGATACGGGTCCTGCTTATTTTTCCCTCTTAATAACGCTTTCTGAACGGCACTAGGTGTTGTTGTTTCCATGATCATCACTCCTTATGGGTTGTCAGATGATTCCTTTTTTTCACTGTGTTAGATTTAAAGGTAATTCATCAGTAGAAAGGATTCAACCAACAGAAAGGCGAAATCTGTTGAAGAAAATGGGAAGGGGAGAGCGGCTTGTGGCGGACTGCTACAGAGGGGATAAGCGCGCAACTGAATCAAAGCAACAATTAAGAAAAGCGTTATTTCAGTTATTAAAGGAGAAGGAATGGGGGAAGATTTCTGTACAAGATTTGACGAACAAGGCAGGAATCCATCGCACCACCTTTTATCAGCATTATGAGGATAAGTTTGACCTAGCTCAGCAGGTCATGGATGAGATGTTTGATGTCATGAAAACCGCTATTTTTGCTCCTGTACATGAAAGTGAGTGGAAGAGCGATCATGCAGCATATGTGTATATTTATCGCTTTTATCAGCATTTGCAGGAACATGAAGAGGAGTATCAGATTCTCTTGAAAAGGGGAAGAGAGCTTAATATTCATCAGACGGCCAGTGCTTTTTTTGAAGAAAGTTTTACTTTGGGGCTAGAAGAAGTCACAGGTTCAACACCTGATCCACAACACGTTCCTCTCGAGATGCAGAAGCAATTTGTCATTTCTGCTTATGTTGGAACAGCTGAGTGGTGGCTGAGAAAAGGTAGACCATACTCACCCGACTTTATGGCAAGTTCGATGATTCAATTGATTGAAAATCACTGAACAAACGGAAATGAGAAAAACAGTAATTTTGATCGAAATCTCCTTGTTTAAGCGTAGAATGAGCAATTAAAGCGCTTTTCCTCACATGTAAAACGAACAAAATTTGATTTCAAGATATTAATGTTCGGATTTCACGTTGACTTTTTCATTGTCCATTGATAAAATAAATGTGTTTGAAAGAGATAACGTTTTGAAAGGTTAACGGAGGTGCACGATATGTCTTCAGTAGTCGTAGTAGGTACGCAGTGGGGTGACGAAGGGAAAGGGAAAATTACCGATTTCCTTTCAGAAAATGCAGAGGTGATTGCCCGTTATCAAGGGGGAAACAATGCAGGTCACACAATCAAATTTGATGGAGTGACTTACAAGCTACACCTCATTCCGTCCGGTATTTTTTACAAAGAGAAAACTTGTGTCATCGGTAATGGAATGGTGGTTGATCCTAAAGCGTTGGTCACTGAGCTTGCGTATCTTCACGAACGGAATGTGAGTACAGATAACCTCAGAATCAGCAATAGAGCCCATGTCATTCTGCCTTATCACTTAAAATTGGACGAGGTAGAAGAAGAGCGGAAAGGGGCTAACAAGATCGGTACGACGAAAAAAGGAATCGGACCAGCTTATATGGACAAAGCTGCCCGCGTCGGAATCCGTATCGCAGATTTATTAGATCGTGAAGTATTTGAAGAGAAGCTTGCCCGTAATCTAGAAGAGAAAAATCGTCTTTTAGAGAAAATGTACGACACAGAAGGCTTCAAAATTGAAGATATTTTAGATGAGTATTATGAATATGGTCAGCAAGTGAAAAAATATGTCGTGGACACATCTGTTGTATTGAACGATGCTCTAGATGAAGGCCGCCGTGTTCTTTTTGAAGGGGCACAAGGCGTTATGCTTGATATCGATCAAGGGACATATCCGTTCGTGACGTCATCTAACCCAGTGGCTGGAGGCGTGACGATTGGTTCTGGTGTAGGTCCTACGAAAATTCAACATGTGGTCGGCGTATCAAAAGCTTACACAACTCGTGTAGGTGATGGCCCATTCCCGACAGAACTCCATGATGAAATTGGCGATCAAATCCGTGAAGTTGGCCGTGAATACGGTACGACAACTGGCCGCCCGCGCCGTGTTGGTTGGTTTGACAGTGTTGTTGTCCGTCATGCGCGCCGTGTGAGCGGAATTACAGATTTATCTCTTAACTCCATCGATGTACTAACAGGGATTGAGAAATTGAAAATCTGTGTTGCTTATAAATTGAACGGAGAAATCACTGAAGAATTCCCAGCAAGTCTAAATGAATTAGCGAAATGTGAACCTGTCTACGAAGAAATGCCAGGTTGGACAGAGGATATTACAGGCGTGAAGAATTTAAGTGAACTGCCTGCAAATGCCCGTCATTACTTAGAGCGCATTTCACAATTAACAGGTATTCCACTTTCTATTTTCTCAGTCGGACCAGACCGTTCCCAAACGAACGTTGTCCGCAGCGTGTACCGTCCATCATTATAGACTGATCAGACACCAGTAAAATTACACATTTTACTGGTGTTTTTTTTGTTTAAATATTCCTTAATTTCTACGGAACTGACTTCCCGATATTACCAAAATATGATAACTGTATAAAAGGGAAGGAGCGTTCTAGTGAAAGAAAGAATACGATTATTAGATATTTTACGAGGTTTTGCGATATTAGGTACATTGGGTACAAACGTCTGGTTTTTTGCATACGCAGGGGATACCTTTGCGACAGATCAGATTGCGGATGAATATGAAAATGGCAGTTTTCTTGAAAGTCTTGTCTCTATGTTCGTTTATGGCAAAATGCTATCGCTGCTCACAATCATGTTTGGCGTAGGGCTAGAGCTGAAATACCAGCAGGCGAAAAGAAAAAATACGACTTGGCCGGGTACATATTTATGGATTCTTTTATTTTTATTTATTGAAGGCTTTGTCCATTTTGCGCTAGTGATGGAATATGATGTGCTCATGAGTTACGCCGTCACGGGTTTGCTTGTGGCGTTTATTGTCCGTGGAGGGAGTCGGCGCATCAAAAAAGGCATGATTGTCTCGGGTGTCATTCATTTGTTGGTGACGGCTTTTCTCGTTGTATTTTCTTTCTCTGAATTGGAAAATGAATCCTATGACGAGAGCAGTGAACCAGCGTACGAAGAACAACTGCCGGAGACATGGATATCTCAAGTTCAAGACCGATTACAGCACTTTTTGATGTACCGAGAAGAAGCAATCTTTATTATCCCAATGAATACCTTTTTGTTTTTATTAGGTGTGCGGATGATGAGAGCCGGTGTATTTTATGCAAATGAGCGTGGGCAAACTCTGCGGAAAACATTGTTCCGAATGGGTTTGTGGATTGGACTGCCGCTGAATGCGCTCGTCTTTGTACCAAATGACATAGTGGAATTCGTGGTGCGCTATGTGTTTTCGCCATTCCTCTCTATTTTCTATATTGCTGTCGTGGCGAAGCTTCTAGCACGCACGGAGTCATGGTTCATGTGGACTTGGTTTGAATATGTAGGGAAAATGGCGCTTAGCTGCTATATCCTGCAAAATGTCATCTGCTCGCTTCTTTTTTACAGCTGGGGATTGGGTCTTGGCGGTCAAATCAACGCCCCCCTTATCGTCTTGTCATGGTTGTTGATCTCCCTGCTGCAAATCGCCATTTCAGCCCTTTGCTTAAACGTCTGGCGGATTGGACCAATGGAGTATATCCGATCACAGGCACTTCGCCGGGTGACAATGAAGAAAGCATCTTAAAGGGGAATAGATACAATGTTTTTCAAAAAAACGACGAAAAGAGAACAAGCGAATACACATAAAGCAGCTGTAACAGCATTTGTCTTTTATCTTCTCGCATTAGGAGGGCATGCGCTGTACAAGTATTTCCAGGGTAATAAACCACCTGTCACTTTTATCATTCTTATGGCGGGTCTCTTTGTTTTTTTCACCGCAGATTGGCTATATAATAAAAGGCGTTCATAAAAAAAGCCCTCATCACGAGGGCTTTTTCCTTACTTCAGGCTTTTATATTGGCCTTTTAAATTTTTACGAATGTATTGAATGATTTTGCGCAGTTCGTTGGCATGTGGTCTGCCAAATGGACTTGTTTGTCTTTGCTGATAGAGGACTTGGCCTTTTTCATTTAATAAGAAATAGGCAGGTTCTCCGTGCACCCCATGATCTTCGTATGGGGCATCTTCCCCGTGATAGAAGACTTCATAGGCTTTCAATGATGTGAGGTCTTGGTCAGACATGATGGGGAAAGAAAGTCCCTCTTTGTCTGCAAATTCTTTCAAGTCTTCAGGGTTATCCGTTGAGATCGTCATTAAGTGAATATCCTTGTCTTGAAAATAGGATTGCTGTTTTTCCAGCTCTTTTAATTCCTCGACACATACTGGGCACCATGATCCTCTAAAGAAAACGATAAGGTGCCAGCTTTGATGCTCCTCTAAATGTTTGTAAAACTCAATGTGATCGCCCTGCACTGTTGGCAGTGAAAAATCGGGCATTTTATCTCCTAATTTAAATGAACTCATCCTATGCTTCCTCCTTTTTCAATCACCATGCTGTTTGTTTCTTGTATAACCAATATTGGTCGGAATCAAACGTTTCTGTGTGCTGGATTGGGCAGTAGCCATTGATTGAATGAAGGCGCTTGCAGGATTAGGCGGTTTAACAGAAGATATCAAATCCGACACTTTTTTTAAAAAAATGTCGAAAAACGTATTGCCATATGTAATTACTCTATGATATTATAAATCTCGTTGTTGCAAAGGTCTCTGAAACTTGTTAGGATGCGATGTTCCAGCTTTTTTAAAGCGATTGGTTTGACGCAGTACAACTTCTTCAGAATTACTTTTCACAAACCGAGAGCCATTAGCTCAGTTGGTAGAGCATCTGACTTTTAATCAGAGGGTCGAAGGTTCGAGTCCTTCATGGCTCACCATGTTTTGGCCCGTTGGTCAAGCGGTTAAGACACCGCCCTTTCACGGCGGTAACACGGGTTCGAATCCCGTACGGGTCATTGATTTACTTTAGCGTTAAGCTAATTTTTCCTCACTTGCTTGAAGGAGCACCACGATTGCTTTTTCGGGCAAGTTACTGAGGTCCGGTAGTTCAGTTGGTTAGAATGCCTGCCTGTCACGCAGGAGGTCGCGGGTTCGAGTCCCGTCCGGACCGCCATTTATACATATTCATCTTTTGATGATGGCTCGGTAGCTCAGTTGGTAGAGCAACGGACTGAAAATCCGTGTGTCGGCGGTTCGATTCCGTCCCGAGCCACTTCCAAACGCATCTGCAATCGCAGGTGCGTTTTTATTATGAAAAGAAGGCATAAAAAGGGAGAAGCCGGACCTAGGTAGGGCCCGGCTCCATAAGAAGAAGACGTTACATGTATATAGACGTTTGGTGACTGGAAAAGTTTCAATAAAAAAGGAAAAAGTCATCAAATCTTTTGGGCGGGGTTCTTCTATCCAACGTTTACTAGCAAAGAAAGCCGTTATTATTTTTATCTTTGCCTCTTAAAACGTTATAATAGACAGTGAGCCTTTTTTTTCGTAAATGAAGAAGGCGTAATGAGACATGCAAAATGGAATGACATAGATGCTAAAAATGCAGGAGGAAATCACAATGGAAAAAAAGATTCTTGTCGTAGATGATGAAAAGCCGATTGCGGATATATTGGAATTTAACTTAAGAAAAGAGGGCTACGAGGTTCATTGTGCGTATGACGGAAATGAAGCCCTTGAAATGGTAGAAGAAATTAAGCCAGACATCATTTTGCTCGACATTATGCTGCCGAACAAAGATGGCGTTGAAGTATGCCGTGAAGTGAGAAAGAAATATGATATGCCGATTATCATGCTGACAGCAAAAGACTCTGAAATCGATAAAGTCATTGGTCTTGAGCTTGGCGCGGACGATTATGTCACAAAGCCATTCAGTACACGCGAGCTGCTTGCACGTGTAAAAGCAAATTTAAGAAGACAGACGGCTGCTCCGCAATCAGAGGAAGAATCTGAATCAAATGATATCGAGATTGGTTCACTTGTGATCTACCCAGATGCGTATGTCGTGTCTAAGCGTGACGAAACGATTGAATTAACGCATCGTGAGTTCGAATTGCTTCATTACTTAGCGAAACATATTGGACAAGTCATGACACGTGAGCACTTACTGCAAACGGTTTGGGGCTACGATTACTTTGGAGATGTCCGTACAGTAGACGTGACAGTCCGCCGTCTTCGTGAAAAAATTGAAGACAACCCTAGCCACCCGAGCTGGATCGTGACAAGACGAGGCGTCGGCTACTATTTAAGAAACCCAGAGCAGGACTAAGATTCTTATGAGTAAAGTAGGTTTTTTTCGCTCGATTCACTTTAAATTGACCTTGATTTATGTGCTGCTGATCATTGTCGCCATGCAGATCATTGGCGTGTACTTTGTGAAGCAGCTAGAGCAGTCCTTAATTAATTCATATGATAATTCCTTGAATCAGCGAATCTACTCGTTATCGTATTACCTAGAACAAGATTCATCGAAAAGCAAGGCAGAATTAAAAGAGGATGCTCAAAAGATATTAAACGATTTTAACAACAAAGATGAGTCTAATGAAATTTCTGAAGTCAGCTATATTGACGAAAGCAGAGAGGTCATTGCCTCTGTGAATAACGGCAGTCAAGAGATTGCCGGGAAGAAAATCACAGATCAAATCATTAGCCGTATTTTCGCGGTTGGCAAAGACTACGAAAAAAAATTCTATGACCCAGAATCGAATAAACGAGTCCGCATATCAGCGACAGCCGTGAAAAATGAGAACCAAGAAACTGTTGGTGTCATTTATGTGGTCTCATCCATGGAAAGTGTTTTTAACCAAATGCGAACGATCAACACCATTTTGGCGACGGGTACACTCATCGCACTTGGGACGACTGCTCTACTTGGTATATTCATATTCAGAACCATTACACACCCAATTTCGGATATGAGAAAGCAAGCGATCGAGCTCGCCAAAGGGAACTTTTCCAGAAAGGTCCGAAAGTATGGACATGATGAGATTGGTCAACTAGCAACGACATTTAACCATCTGACGAGAGAGCTGGAGGAAGCGCAGCTGATGACAGAGGGTGAGAGGAAAAAGCTTTCTTCTGTTATCGCCTATATGACCGATGGCGTCATTGCCACGAATCAAAACGGGGCCATTATTCTATTAAACAGCCCGGCACTAGAGCTTTTGAATGTTTCACGTGAAACAGCTCTAGAGATGCCGATCACATCCTTGCTTGGCTTAGAAGATACTCATACATTTGAAGATTTAGTCGAAAATCAAGACTCCATGCTGCTAGAAATTGAACGTGAAGATCAACTGTCTGTTTTGCGTGTCAATTTCTCAGTGATTCAGAAAGAGCATGGGAAGATTGATGGCTTGATCGCGGTCATTTATGACGTAACCGAGCAGGAAAAAATTGATGCGGAACGTCGTGAATTCGTGGCGAACGTATCGCATGAGCTGCGCACACCGCTTACGACGATGCGAAGCTATCTTGAGGCACTCGCTGAAGGTGCGATTGGTGATAAAGAGCTTGCGCCAAGGTTCCTCAGTGTCACGCAAAATGAAACAGAGCGCATGATTAGACTTGTGAATGACCTGCTCCAGCTGTCTAAGTTCGACAGCAAGGATTATCAATTCAATCGTGAGTGGACGAATTTTATCAGGTTTATCTCGCTCGTCATTGATCGTTTTGAAATGACGAAGGAGCAGCATGTCGATTTCATCCGCAACTTGCCGCAGCGTGAAATATATGTGGAAATTGATCAAGATAAAATCACTCAAGTGCTCGATAATATCATTTCCAATGCTATGAAATACTCGCCAGAGGGTGGACACATTACGTTCACTGTCGATTTGGATGAGGAGCAAGGTCTTGTGTTATTCAGTGTCAAAGATGAAGGAATCGGTATTCCGAAGAAGGATATGGATAAAATCTTTGAACGTTTTTATCGAGTGGATAAGGCAAGAACAAGAAAACTTGGCGGAACCGGCCTAGGTCTTGCGATTGCAAAAGAAATGGTTCAGGCTCATGGCGGAGATATTTGGGCTGACAGCATTGAAGGAAAAGGAACAACGGTAACCTTTACCCTTCCGTACAATGAAGAACAAGAGGATGATTGGGATGAAGCGTGAGACCTTTAAAACCATTATATTGACAATCCTAATTGCGATCAGTCTTGTGTTTACATGGAATATTTGGATGTTCCAGCCCGTCATGCAGGATCAGGCGGATGCCGGCACACAGGTCGTGGAAACGAAGAAGATTTCAAGCGACGAGCCTCGGAGTCTCATTGATGTCGTGAAGCCGCGTGAGATGTTCATCCATTCCAATGGAGAGCATTTCAAAGTCGATCAAAAGGAACTCTTCCAAAACTTTTGGAATGATGTAAGCCTGTGGGATGTCAAAGAGATTGCCGATGTGTCGGACCAATATTCCGAGCAGAAATTTAAGAATTTCTTCTATGGACGCGAGGGGCAAGGCAAGACATTGGATCTTGTGTTCAATGATCCGATTCCGATTGATATTTTCCAAGCGCTGTTTAAATGGCCGAATAAATCCATTGAATACAACTCATTTGACCGGATGATTGTGCCGTTCGCTCAGCCGGATAAGGCCAATAAGAAAGTCTATTTGGTTTCATACAGCAAGGAATCGGTGCTTGAGCTGACGATTGAATCTGCCAACTATCGTAATCTGATGGATAGTATTGCAGCCGCTCAAAACGAGATGCCGCGCTATGACCTATATACTTTCTCTACAAATTCAAAACGAGATTTCCTTCTGCCGCAGAAGCAAAAGCAGCTTGAAGCGAAAATGTTCTTTATCGAAACGATTAAGACAAGCAAATTCAAGGACGCTTTGTTTACAGACCCAAGTCTAGTTGGGGAGGAGTCTAATTTAAACCGGACGGTGTATACAGATGGAACGAGTCGTCTTGAAGCAAATCAAAAAGACCACCGCATCCAATATCAGCATCGTAATATCAATTCTAGTACCGTATTCCAAACGGGAGATTTGATCAAGCGAAGCGTGAAATATTTCAATGATACCGGAAGTTTTACCGATAATTATCAATACTTCGGCATTAACAGCAACCAACAGCTGTCATTTAATATGTTTATGGATGGACTGCCGATCGTCAACAGCACAAAGCATCCATTTGGTATGACATCACTTGAAGTACAATGGGCGAATGATGACATCTTGAGTTATAAGCGTCCAAACTACATTCTTGGCAACAAAGCGAGTCAGAGTGAACAGGTCAAACTGATGAATGGGACAGAGCTGAAAAACTTGATCATCAAGCAGACGAAGTATGATGATTTAGAGAAAATTGAACAGATTTTCCCTGCCTATCAAGCGACATCCACGGCATCAGATCAGGATCAAGCGATGTTTGTCTGGCTAGAGCCGGTATGGTGTATGAAATATAACGGAAAAACCGTCATTTTATCGAATGATTTGCTGACAGAGGGGAGCGAGAATCATGGAGTGGAATAAGACCAAAACGATCTTTATCCTAGCCTTTCTCGTTCTCGATATCTTTCTAGGTTTTCAATATTTTGAAAAGCGCTCGACCGATCATTTTGCGATTATCGAAAAAACAGATACGCTGGAAGAAATGAAGGCAGACGGAATCAAATATGGCAATCTATCAGATGAAGCGAAGATTGGATACCGCATTACAGCTGAGAAAAAGCAATATACGAAAAAGGATGTCGACGGATTAGCTGATCAAAAGACGAAAAGCACATTCCCGAAAACCGAGAAAGATGATCCTGTCACCCTGCTTGAAATGACCTTCAATAAACCAGTTGCATTGCCGAAAAAAGATATGAAAACAGCAGCGACCAATCTTGTGAGCCAGCGT
Source organism: Bacillus sp. FSL W7-1582 (assembly GCF_038593325.1). Lineage (NCBI taxonomy): Bacteria > Bacillati > Bacillota > Bacilli > Caryophanales > Bacillaceae > Bacillus > Bacillus sp. FSL W7-1582. Next base: position 3,679,491 of record NZ_CP151987.1, on the reverse strand, counting down.
TTGCTGGATGGCAAGAATTATAAGCTCTGGAGCATCGATGAAGAAACAGGTGAAATCGTCTTTTTCCAAACGTATAAAGGAAAATACATCTTCCAAGAAGGTCTTGATGACACCGAAACCATCGGGAAGATCACATTGGATGTGAACGATCAAAACGAGGTCGTCTCGTATCGGCAGTCGATGGTGACATCGATTAATGAAGTGAGAAAAGAAACCCTTGTCCCGGCGCTTGAAACGGTGAAGGACTTATATACACAAAATATGCTGAGCCAAAACACGACAGTGAAAAAAGTGGAGCTTGGCTACTACACGCAATACCCAGGTGCAAGCACTCAAGTCATGGTTCCTGTATGGCGAGTAGAGATTGAAGGCGTGGCAACTGGTTCAAAGAAAAAGACAGAGGAAGAATATTTGATCAATGCCATTGATGGCTCAACCCTTGATCATATAGAGAAAGAAGACAAATCTTCATTGGAGTGAGAGAACATGAGCTTGCAGTTCAGTGTACTAGCGAGCGGAAGTACGGGGAACGCTTTTTATTTAGAAACAGACGAGCATGCTTTTTTAGTAGATGCGGGCTTAAGCGGCAAACAGATGGTAGAGCTGCTTGGTCAAATCGACCGAAAGCCAGAAGACTTGGACGGAATTTTTGTCACACACGAGCACTCAGATCATATTAAAGGACTCGGTGTGATGGCAAGAAAGTACAAGCTTCCTGTCTATGCAAATGCGAAAACATGGAAGGCGATGGAGTCACATATAGGGAAAGTGGATACGGAGCAGAAATTCCACTTTGATATGGAGACGGTTCAATCATTCGGCGGACTCGATGTTGAATCATTTGGCGTATCACATGATGCGGCAGAGCCCATGTTTTACGTATTCCATTATGGCGGGCGTAAACTTGCCCTTATGACGGATACAGGCTATGTGAGTGACCGGATGAAGGGGATTATTAAATCAGCCAATACGTTCGTATTTGAGAGCAACCATGATGTCGGCATGCTGCAAATGGGGCGCTACCCATGGAGTATTAAACGCAGAATTTTGAGCGATGTCGGACACGTATCCAATGAAGATGCAGCTCTTGCTATGACAGACGTGATTGGAGACGCCACCTCACGCATTTATTTGGCCCACTTGAGTCAAGACAACAACATGAAGGACTTAGCCCGTATGGCGGTCCAGCAGACGCTTGAAATGAAGGGCTTTGTTGTAGGGGACGGCTTTGATTTATATGATACGGACCCGAAAAAAGCAACCCCGCTTTGCGCCGTATGATTTTTACAATCGTATGATTAAGATAAGAGCTTCTTACCAACACTATATACATCATCTATTCACTGAAAGGAAGGAAACATAGTGGATTATCGCGATGTAGAGTGGAAGCCGAGACGAAGCAGAAAAGGATATTTCCTATCTGGTCTGATCGGTGTATTGGTAGGAGCTTTTTTAATGGGATTCTTTTTCCCCTATGTGTCTGGACAGAGCGGCAGCCCCTTTGGATGGCAGTCAGCTGGAGATCAGCAGGCATCAGAGGGCCCTTTAAAGACCGTCAATGTGAACGTGAATGATGCGGTCACAAAAGTGGTATCGAGTATGTCGGATACAGTTGTCGGCGTCATTAACATTCAAAAGTCGAGCTTTTGGGAAGAAGGCGGTGAAGCAGGCAGCGGGTCAGGTGTGATTTATAAAAAAAAGGGAGACACCTTTTATATCGTGACCAACCATCATGTCATCAAAGGCGCAAACCAGCTTGAAGTGAGCCTTCAGGACGGGACAAGGATCGGGGCAAATCTTGTCGGCAGTGATCAGCTGATGGATTTAGCGGTACTTACGGTCAAAAGTGATAAGATCAAGAAAACCGCCGCCTTCGGCAATTCAGACCATGTCAAACCAGGTGAGCCTGTCATCGCCATTGGAAATCCATTAGGCCTTGAATTTGCTGGCTCCGTCACACAAGGTGTGATTTCTGGAACGGAGCGTGCGATCCCTGTTGATTCTAATGGGGACGGACAGACGGATTGGAATGCGGAAGTTTTGCAAACGGATGCCGCCATTAATCCTGGGAACAGCGGCGGAGCCTTGATCAATATGGACGGCAAAGTAATCGGCATCAATTCAATGAAGATTGCTGAGTCAGAGGTGGAAGGGATTGGGCTGTCTATTCCTGCGAATCTGGTGATCCCTGTCATAGAGGATTTAGAGCGCTATGGAGAGGTGAAGCGTCCGTACCTTGGTGTTGGGATGAAATCACTAGCAGATATTGCGAGCTATCATTGGCAGGAAACGTTAAAACTGCCATCAAAGGTCACAACCGGAGTCGTCGTGATGAGTGTCGAGCCTTTGTCTCCAGCAGGAAAAGCGGGGTTAAAAGAGCTGGATGTCGTGACGTCGTTTGACGGCAAGGAAGTACAAAATATCGTCGATCTGCGTAAATATCTTTATCAAAAGAAAGTAGGCGACAAGGTAAAGGTGCAATTTTACCGAAGCGGAAAGAAAAAATCAGTCGAGATCAAACTCTCCCAAACCGATCAGTTCGGAGGCTAGCCAGTTCCTATAGGGGACTGGCTTTTTTGACATGCCCGGCATATGATAAAGGAAAGGGGGAGATACGATTGGTCACATTACAGCCAATGTCACAAACGGATTATGACGTCTTGATAGCGGCGGCCATTAAGCGGTACGCAGAAGAAAAGGTACTCGCAGGGACGTGGAATCAGGAAGAAGCGCAAAAGAACGCAGAGGAACAATTTGACCGGCTGCTTCCTGAAGGCCTTCGGACAGAGGATCATGAGTTGTGGAACATCTTACATGGAGAAGAAGCCATCGGATGGGTATGGCTTTGCTATGACCGAGATCATCCTCAGCACGAAGGATTTATTTATAATTTTATTTTGTTTGAAGCGTATCGAGGAAAAGGCTTGGCAAAACAGGCCATGGCGGCATTAGAAGAGCAGGCAAAGTCATTAGGTGTGAAAAAACTATCGCTGCATGTCTTTGCCCATAATCAAATCGCCCGCTCACTTTATGAGAAAACGGGCTTTGCTGAGACTGGGATTTACATGAGCAAGCCTTTATAAAAAAAGAGAAGTACCGTGCAGTGAGCGTACGGTACTTTTTACGTGGACATCATGGCATCTTGCGCCGTGACTCGGTATAGATCGACTTTGCATTTCACAAACGCACGGATGATGGCTGGGACTTGAGCTTCTGAACGAATCAACAATGAGGTCTCGTCATCTCTGATCACAAGGTCTGTTCCCACACTTTGTAAGTACTGCGTGAGAACAGGCTTCACCTCATCATCAATCCATGCATGCTTGAAGGTGGCACGAATGGTTGAGGACGTGATGGTTTTCTCTTGAGGATGAGTACTTGAGGACACGATTTTTCCTTCAGATATGAAAGCTGTTTTGGTACAAATAGGCTGGGTGAACCTTGGCTCGTCTGCTGTTAAAAAGACGGTTTTTCCTTCGAATTTTAACGATTCAATCACCCGCTGGATATGTAAGATAGAATCTGCATCAATATCCGCAAAAGGCTCATCAAGTAAAATAAAGTCAGGCTGATGAGCGATGGCCTGAGCCATTCCGAGCCGCTTCTTCATCCCAGGTGTAAAGGCACCGACTTTCTCTTGATGATAACGATGTAAGCCAACAAATTCGAGTAATTCTTCATAATAGCTCGTTTTCTGGCGAGTACCCGTAATTTTCGATAAATAGGCAATATGCTCAATAGCAGTCAGCCCTTCATATAAATCTGTATATTCAGGCAGAACACCGATATGATGACGTACTTTTTTTAACGACGTCATGTTCATCATGATAAACGTGCCAGAGGTGGGGCGGGAGATCCCTGTAATGATATTAAAAAAGGTTGTCTTACCAGCACCCTTCGGTCCAATGAGGCCGAAGATATCCCCTTGATGGATATCAAGATCAATATGATTTATTGCGACTTTTGTCCGATATTTTTTTGTCAGCCCTTTTGTGTGAAGCACTTAGACATCCCTCCTCTGAAACAGTAGTGCCGTTCCAACGAGTAAGACAACAGTCAATGCGGCATTCATCAGCACATAGGTCAGCGGTTCACTCCAGCGCGCATAATAATAAGGCGTCACGTATTGGAACCAGTGAATCAACCGTTCTGAAGAAAGAACAGACATCATGCTCATGATTGGAAATAGAAAGGAAAACAACATGCCAACAAACATCGATTTCTGTGGTGTTGGAAAGAGCATGGACAAAAACAAAGCACAGGAGATGCCGACACTGATAAACGTTAATATTTTTAAGGCATCAGAGAACAGAAAACGATGTGAAATCACCATATTTAATATATATGTGGTCATAATGCAACTGAGCCAAAACAGCATCAGCCCAAGATATTTCCCGATGACAATGTTTAAACGGGTCGTTTTGCTGACGAGAAAACGAATGGTTTTCAAATGAATTTCGCGGCTCAAAATATCATGAGATAATAAAAAAATAAGGAAGAAACCAAATAACGAAATCACTAGTTCATTCCCAATGGAATAAGGGTCCTTTGCCTGTTCCCACTTCCCTTGATAAGCAGCTATAAATGGAAGACTTGATACAAAAGTAGATAAAATGAAAATAATAACAATAGTTAAGATGGATTTTGTGCTTTTGAAGAGCTGCTTAAATTCATTCATACAGATGGTCCACACACACTGTACCTCCCTTCATCTTTATTATACCCCTAGAAAAGAAAGACACCATATCTCGCTCTTTAACATTTGCTTAAATTTTATAAAAAAGAAGACTCTTCCAGAACAGTTAACTCATTTTTAAAAATGTTCAGAAAAATATCTTGATTTATCAAAAAACATCATGTATGATAGCTTTAATTCAAGATAGTTAAACAGGCAATGACGAGAGAAAGTACAATCATCAATTTTTCCACAGAGAGCTTCGGTAGCTGAAAAGAAGCAAAAATAATGATTCGAAAAATGGTCTCTGAGCCTCGTGCTGAACATATCCATGATATTAGTAGGTGACGACGAGAGTTGGTACTCGTTATCAAAACCACAGTATATGAGCCAAATTGGAGCTTTGTACTTGTAGAGGCTGTTTAGCGCGAGCAAACAGTAAATAAAGGTGGTACCACGAGACAAATACCTCGTCCTTATGATTCATAGATAAGGATGGGGTATTTTTTATTGTCCACTTTTTTTCATACAAATGTTCAAATGTTCCACGTGAAACACCACTACCATTTTTTCAAATGAAAGGGAGATTAACATGAGTGAACATGCATTGGTTTTACAATCAGATTTCGGTATTGATGATGGAGCGGTCAGTGCAATGTACGGCGTAGCCAATACAGTGAGCAGCGGCATCCGCATTTTTGATTTAACTCACAACATTCCCCAATACGACATTTGGGAAGCGTCTTATCGCTTGCTTCAGACGGTCACATATTGGCCGGAAGAAACGGTATTTGTCTCCGTTGTTGATCCAGGCGTTGGATCAGAGCGAAAGAGCCTCGTCGTCAAAACAACAAGCTCACACTACATCATCACACCTGATAATGGGACACTTACGCATGTCGCACAGGATATTGGTATCGTGGAGGCTCGGTATTTAGATGAAACCATCAACCGTCTGCCGAAGTCAGGAAAATCACATACTTTCCATGGTAGAGACATTTACGCCTATACAGGCGCGAGAATTGCTTCAGGTGTGATTTCTTTTGAAGAGGTCGGGCCAAAGGCGAATATAGAGGACATTATTCACCTTCCAGTCGTACAAGCTTATGCGGAAGAAGAAGTGATCACAGGGACGATTGATATTTTAGATGTGCGGTTCGGAAACCTATGGACAAACATTCATCATACGTTATTTGAACAGCTTTCAATCAATTATGGGGATGCAATAGAAGTTACCATTGCCAACGGGCCAAAAAATGTGTATAAAAATATCATGACCTATGGACGATCTTTTGCCGATTTAAAGGTAGGCGAACCACTCGTATATGTCAATTCACTCGATCATTTAGGCGTGGCGATCAATCAAGGGTCATTTGCAAAGGCTTATAACATCGGTACAGGCACAGGCTGGCGCCTTTCGATTCGCAAAGCTCCGCGCATTATATACGAATAAGAGGAGGAAACATCATGGCAGGTAAACAACTTTCAACGAAAACTGTCGTTGCCATCGGGATTGGCGCAGCCGTCTTTGTCATTTTAGGACGCTTCGTCTCCATTCCAACTGGGATTCCGAATACACAAATTGAAACATCGTACGCGTTCCTTGCATTAATGGCCGTGCTATTTGGTCCTATTGCAGGCGCATTGATTGGATTTATTGGTCATCTCATTAAAGATGCCACCACATTTGGACCTTGGTGGAGCTGGATTATTGTTTCAGGTTTAGTAGGTTTGATGATCGGTTTCATTTCCAACCGATTAAAAGTAGAAGAGGGAGACTTTGGCTGGAAAAAAATTGCGTTCTTCAACGCCGTCCAAGCCGGCGCACAAGCATTAGGCTGGTTTGTCATTGCGCCGGTACTCGACATTGTGATCTATGCAGAACCTGCAAATAAAGTGTTTGTTCAAGGCATCGTAGCAGGAATCTCAAACATCATCACAGTCGGTGTATTAGGCACCATCATCATTGCGGCTTATGCGAAAACAAGAAGCAAAAGCGGCAGTCTATCGAAAGAAACATCATGAAGCAAGGTGGAACACATAAATGAAGAAACCGATGATTCAATTCGAACATTTCGGATTCAAGTATCGCAGTCAGGCAGAACCAACATTGAAAGATATCAACCTGACCATCTATGAGGGAGAAAAAGTTCTCATCGCAGGCCCGTCTGGATCGGGAAAAAGCACACTAGCCCATTGTATCAATGGGCTAGTTCCTGCGTCTTATAAAGGTTCTATGGAAGGAAGTCTTCACATCGGCGGGAAAAATGCAGAGAAAGAGAACATTTTCTCCCTCTCACAGCTCGTCGGAACGGTGCTGCAAGATCCTGATGGACAATTTATCGGGCTGACCGTTGGAGAAGATATCGCGTTCACACTAGAAAATGATCAAGTCACACGCGAAGAAATGAAAACACGTGTCGAGAAAGCGGCAAAATTAACAGAGGTAGACGGCAAACTGGCATCATCCGTGCATGAGCTGTCAGGCGGTCAAAAACAACGTGTCGCCATCGCAGGCGTACTTGTCAACGATGTCGACATTTTGCTGTTTGATGAACCACTGGCAAGCCTTGATCCCGCAACAGGTAAAGAAGTGATCGATCTCATTGACCGTCTGCAAAAAGAAACGAAAAAAACGGTCGTGATGGTGGAACATCGATTGGAAGACGTCCTCTTCCGCCATGTCGACCGCATCATCGTCGTCAATGACGGCACGATTGCAGCGGATATGACACCAGATGAATTGCTCGCCTCAAATGTATTAGAAGCGGCGTATTTACGTGAGCCTTTATATGTGAGAGCGATGAAATATGCAGGTATTCCGATTGCAGCAGGAGATCAGATCGCTAATTTACAGCATCTCACCTTAAATGACGAGGCAAAAGAGAAAATCGAGCAATGGATGGAAGCATCTGAGCCATCAGTCGAGCAGAATGAAGCGCCGGATTTACTAGAAGTGCGTGAGCTGAGCTTTGATTATCCGACAAGACCAAACACGCTGAGCAACATCTCTTTTACCGTCAAAAAAGGAGAAATGATCAGCATCGCCGGTGCCAATGGCGCAGGCAAGACGACACTATCCAAGGTGCTCTGCGCATTTGAAAAGCCAACAAAAGGGACAATTCTTTTAAATGGCAATGACATCTCAGGAGACACCATCAAACAGCGCTCCGAACGAATCGGTGTCGTCATGCAAAACCCAAATCAAATGATTTCGAAACAAATGATTTTTGATGAAGTCGCCCTCGGTCTCGTTTTAAGAGGTGTACAGGAAGATGACATCAAGGATCGTGTAGAGCGAGTCCTGAAAGTGTGCGGGCTGTATCCATTTCGGAACTGGCCGATCTCAGCCCTCAGCTTTGGACAGAAAAAGCGCGTCACCATTGCATCCATTCTTGTGTTAGAACCAGAAATCATCATTTTAGATGAGCCAACGGCCGGTCAAGATTTTAGACATTACACAGAGATGATGACGTTTTTAGAGCAATTAAATCAGCAGGGCGTCACGATTTTGATGATCACCCATGATATGCATTTGATGCTCGAATACACAACAAGAACCATTGTCATTTCAAATGGAGAAAAAATCGCAGATGATACACCAGCCAAAGTGCTGACAGATCAGCTGCTAGTCCAAAAGGCGAGCTTAAAAGAAACGTCGCTGTATGAACTGGCGCTAAAAGCAGACTGGCCGAATCCAAATGAACTCGTGGATCGCTTCATTGAGGTTGACAGAAAGGAACGAATGACATGGCTGTAGACATGCTGTCTTATATCGATCGCCCATCGCCAATTCACCGGCTGACAGGGGCAACCAAACTCATTTGCTTTATCCTCTGGTCATCCGCAGCGATGCTCACATATGATACAGGCGTATTAGTGTTTATGCTAGTTGCCAGTATCGTGTTCTTTCAGCTATCAAACGTACGATTTCGTGATATCTCTTTCGTAGTGATTGTCTTGGCGATTTTTCTTGTCATCAATAACATCGCCATTTACGTCTTTGCGCCTCAGCAAGGTGTCGCCATCTATGGAGCGAAGCACGAGCTGTTTCACATTGTAGGCTGGTACAATGTCACACTTGAACAGCTTTTCTATCAATTGAACATTACACTGAAATACGTGACCGTGATGCCAGCGGCGCTTTTATTTATCGTGACAACAAATCCAAGTGAATTCGCCTCATCGCTCAGCAGAATCGGGGTCAGCTACCGGATTTCGTATGCGGTAGCGATTGCTCTGCGCTACATCCCAGATATTCAGCGTGATTTTCGAACGATTGCCATTTCTCAGCAAGCAAGAGGCATTGATTTATCGAAGAATGAAAAACTGGGAAAACGGATTAAAAATGCGCTGTCGATTGTGATGCCGCTGATTTTCTCCAGCCTAGAGCGGATTGAAACGATCAGCAATGCGATGGAATTGCGCGGGTTTGGAAAGCATAAAAAGCGCACATGGTTTACGGCGAAAGACTTTCAAAAAGCAGATTATGCGGCGTTATTGTTTGTTGGAGCGGTACTGATTGTGTCGCTAGTGATTACATTTGTTAGAGGAACGAGATTTTACAATCCGTTTTGATAGAAGGAAGCCTTCACAGGAGTGGAGGCTTTTTTATTTGGTTTGTGGATAAAAGGTGTGGAAAATGGTAAAAGACTATTAACATGTGAATAAATCGGTTATATTGAACAATGAGCGAAACACTTGTGAATAACGAGACAACATATTGGAGGAATTAGAAACTTATGAACAAATCACTTTATGCTTGTGCAGAACACATAGAAACCGTATTAGACATGTACATAGATGATCACGAAACGCCGCCAGAATTCAGAAAAATCGAACATACACACAGCTTATCCACAACCTGTGAATTGTGCGATGAACCTGCAATATATATAGTGGGGAACGAATGATCGGACACAAAATACACAAATTTTATCCACAATTGTTGATAACTTATATGAATAACTTGTTCTTAAGGTGGGGATGACCTGTGAATATATCAATTATCACAGTAGGAAAATTAAAAGAGAAATATTTAAAGCAAGGCATAGCCGAATACACAAAACGATTACAGGCATACGCAAAAATCGAGATCATTGAGCTCGCAGACGAGAAAACACCCGAGAATCTCAGCGATCAAGACATGAAAATCATCAAAGACAAAGAAGGCGAACGCATCCTAAGCAAAATCAACCCAGACGCCCACGTCATCGCCCTCGCCATCGAAGGAAAAATGAAAACTTCCGAAGAATTAGCCGATACAATAGATAAGCTGGCAACATACGGAAAAAGTAAGGTGTGTTTTGTTATAGGGGGATCCCTTGGATTAAGCGACGCTGTGATGCAGCGTGCGAATGAGAAACTGTCGTTTTCGAGGATGACATTCCCGCATCAGTTGATGAGACTAGTGTTGGTGGAGCAGATTTATCGGGCGTTTCGGATTGTGCGGGGGGAGCCTTATCATAAGTAGGTAGCTTTTTTTGACATATAAAAGTGCAAGAGTAGGTAATAGCAATTTATTGCTATTACCTACTCTTTTTTCATTCTAATTGTTTTTAACTTATGAACATTTAATTCATATAAACAGCAAATTTATTATGAAAAAACTACACGAACATTTCCTGGAAATACTTTTGGATTATAAATTTTAAGCTTATTTTAATATAAATATAGACATATAGCGCCGATATAATGCGGGTGAATGAAATCTAGTGTTTATTTTATGGAGGTATTTGGATTGAAAAAGGCTATTTTAACTATTTTGGCATTCGTACTAACATTAACTATTTTTGCCCCTTTTTCTGAGGCAAAAGAAATATTCAATATTGAAGGACAAAAAGATTTCCAAGTAATGAGTATTGAGAATTTGGGTTCACAAGATAATATAGAAAGAGATGACAACGATAACGATGAAACTGATGAGGATTTAACCGAAGAAGAAATTATTAATGAAATGGCAGAACAGCTTAAATTTTTATATACAGAAGCTGCTACTGTAAATAAACAAGGTGAAATAATAAAAGTGGATGTTGATAAAGTAGAAGCAGAATATGGTTCACCTGAGCCAAATAATCAAGAAGCAATGATAGCTAGTTCACTTAGTGTCGCATCTTTTGGAGTATGTATTGTTAATTCTACAGGAAGTGCAATAGGATTAGATGTAGTAAAACGGGCATACAACAAACAAGTCAAAAAAGCATTAAAATCACATGCTTGGAAAAAAGCTTCTTCAATCATGTATAACAACATTAAGAAATATCTTGGTAAAAGTGCTACTAAATTTTTAATTAAAAAATTAGCTGGCGTAGCTTTACCTGGGGGATTGCCAATGAAATTTGCTTTTATTGTTGCTAAATGTGGAGTAAAAGAGATAATCTAGTAATGACTTGCTCTTGTTAAAAATCTTAAAGGAGATTAGTATGTTTAAATCTTTTAAATCATTTGTTATTACTTTTATCGTATTACCTTCAATATTAGGAGCTGCATTGGCATTCACTGTAGAAATACTACCCCTAATATGGAGTATCATTACACAAAAAGGCACAAGCTTGGCATTTAAAGATTTAGTAATTACATTTGTTTTAGGCTATGTAATGTATCTGGTGTATATTGTATATAAAGCGATCATTCACAAATTCAATAAAAATAAAAGTCACTAAAAATATATACAGATACAAAGCGAAATTTTAACAAAAAGCTCTTAAATTAATAATTTAAGAGCTTTTTTGAGTTGTCATCTATATTTATAACAAACATCCTGACCATTGCTGAAATAATCCTATATATTGTATTATACATCATTTAAAACACCCAAATTATTCCGATATATGATGTATAAGGATAATAGAGGGGTGTTAGTATAAATGGCAATTACTTTACCAGAAAGTATTAAAAGTACTGCTACTGCAGGAGAACGAATTTTATTTCGAACATTAAAGGAATATCTACCCGAAGAGTATATTGTACATTATGAGCCTAATATCAATGGGTTTAGACCAGACTTTGTGATAATCGGTCCTAATTTAGGAGTATTAGTTCTAGAAGTAAAAGATTACACCAAAAATACAATAAGAGAGCTAAACGACAATACCTGGGGCATTTTAAATTCTTCTGGTGATTTACATAGAGTGAAGAGTCCCCTAGTTCAATCAAGAGAGTATGCTTTTAAAATAAAAGATATGCTTGAGAAAGACATTGATTTAATCAATACAGAAGGGAAATATCAGTTTAAATTAAAGTTTCCTTATGGTTATGGTGTCGTCTTCACTAGGCTTCATGAAGAACAACTTTTAAAAAATAAAGTATATGAGGTTATTGATCCACATTTTATTTTATCGCGTGATCAGATTGATCCGGATAATGATCATTTTGATCCTGAGATCTTAATAGAAAAATTGTTTGATATGTTTCATGTGCCTTTCAAGTTAAATACACCACTATCATCTGACGAATTAGAAAGGATTCGTTATCATCTATACAAAGAAATACGCGTTGGGGCAGATGTTGAACCAGTCCCATACCAAGAAAAACTGTTATTATCTTTTCGAAACATCAAAACGATGGATCTGCATCAAGAAAACTTGGCTAAACAGATTGGTGATAAACATCGGCTAATTAGAGGAGTAGCAGGAAGCGGTAAAACCTTAATCTTAGCGACTCGAGCAAAAATGTTAGCTGAACAACATCCGAATTGGAAGATATTAATACTCTGTTACAATGTAGCTTTGAAACAAAATATTAAACAAATGATTCATTCTAAATATACAGAACCAGATGATTTTCTGACATCCGATCATAGAAAAACACCAAATTTAAATAATATACAAATATTAAATTTTCATCACTGGATTAAAAAAGATCATGGTATTTCAGAACTTGAAATAGATGATTACATTGAAAAAATAGAAAATGATGCTTTAACTCCTGTAAAGTATGATGCCATTTTAATTGATGAAGGGCAGGACTTTGAAGGGAGCTGGCTGCATCTCATCAGCTTATGCTTAGATCAAGAGACGCAATCTTTACTTTTAGTAGAAGATAGAGCGCAAGATATTTATCGGAAAAGTAGAAGCTATGTGAAAGATACGGGGCTTGATTTTAGAGGTAGATCTAGAATCTTAAATATAAATTATCGTAATACGTCACAAATTGTGGATTTTGGATGGAAATTTTACGATAGCCATAGAGCTTTAGATCTTAAATTAAAACAAGAACAGACAGAGACAATCGAAATCATCCCTCCAAAAAAGACGAAACGTAAAGGGCCAGAAGTAGAGCTTTTAAAATGTAATACCTTTAAAGAAGAAATAGAGGAGATTACTAAACAAATAGTGGATCAACATAATGAAAAGAACATACCTTACTCTGAAATGGCTATTTTATATCGTATAAAGGGATATAATAACCATTATATATCAGCGATTCAATCGGCATTTCAAACAAAGAATATTCCTTACAATTGGATAACTGAAAATGGTGCAACCAAACATAAGTTCAATCCAGAGGAAGAGACAGTCAAAATTTGTTCTCTCGATAGTAGTAAAGGTCTTGACTTCCACTCAGTTTTTATTGTCAAAGCAGATCTAATGCCATTAAAGTATGAAGAGGATCAAGAAAAAGAAGTGTCTTTAATGTATATAGGAATGACTCGTGCTAAAGAGTACCTATCAATATCTTATTCAGGTGTTTCTTCGTTTACTCAGTATTTTGAGGATGCAAAGCAAAAAGAGCCGACATTTAATCAATAATTTTTAAATAGTAAAAGGTACGGGAATTTATTCATTTCCCATATCTTTTTTCATGTAAGAAGAAAAGAAGACCCTCTGTAATAAATATCGTATTATATATAATGGAAACTTAGTTCAAAAACGATTACAGCAGATATTGGGAACGATAACATATTCACTCTACAATTACTTAAAGGAGACTTCCATGAGTTTTAAAGCCGACTTTAAACATGAAATACGTAACGTAATAAAAGATGTAGAAAAAGAAATAAATAAAACATGGAAAGTTGAATATAAAGGGCATTCTATAGAAATTACAAACCAAATAAAAGAAGAGCAACTAATCATTGATGGTGTGACAGTTGATAAAAAACAACGAAAAAGTTTATTGACTCATATGATCCCTTATTCAAAATTGTCAGGGATATTGGAGCTTCAAGATGGTACGCAACACAAAGTGTCCGTTAAACTTGGTGGGTATGTACGATTTCGTTGTATGGTGAAGGTAGATCGTGAAACGGTTTTAGATGATTCAATGAAGATAGAATTTCTACCATGGGATCATAAAGAGAAAATCGTTCCCTTTATTCAACAACAAATTCAATCACATCATAAAATAGTAGACGACCGTTTACCCGATGAAGATTATTTATTTGACGAAAATGAACCACGATTGGCTCCGGGTTTATCTGATTATTATGTAGATGAACGACCTGCCCCTTTTTATGTGAAGAAGCTATTGAAGCTTTTTGAAATACAACTGAATCATCCTACAAACGAAACTAGAAAAAAAACATATGAAAAAATCATTTCTAACAATATGGCGAGTCGCAACAGTGAGCTAATTGAACGATTTCAGCAAACACAATGGGATGAATCCCGTGTACAGCAAGAAGCGTTATGGCTTCTTGAACATGCGGCACATCGGGAGGTCGTCAAATTTGCAGTCATGATACTGAGATGTACAAACTGTGAAAAATACAAAGAGCTTTTATTCACAATAGGTATGCATGAAGAATTTACTTCTTATGTCGTGTTTGCATTGAAGAATGGCACAATTCAAGGAAACGAACATGTTTGGCGTCTTGCAAAGTCCGTCGATGGATGGGGAAAGATTTCGGCTGTTGAGCAATTGGAAGCCTCGACACCAGAAATAAAACGATGGCTACTAACAAAGGGCTGCGAAAATACAATCATGAATGAATACTTAGCTTATACTTGTGCTCTTAATGGTGATCTGGAAACAGCTTTATCAGAAGATGAAATTTCCAAAGAATTATACGATGGAGCGAGTCTCATCATTCAAGCATTATTAGAAGATGAGGTTTCTATCTACGGAATCGATGAGTATTCAAATGCAAGCTCAGTTCTCTGCCGATTTATTCACCATGCTCATAAGCACTGCCAAACAATTGAGGACTTTTATCCAATATTGAAAATAAATGAGTTTTTAAATGATGAACAAGAGATTTGGGAAGACCGATTGAATGATTCATGGACACAGGACGATTATAAAGCTATCCAGAAAGCGGTTCAACCGTTTATCAATGACAGTAGATGGCCAAAGCTTGCAATCGATTCGTTACAACAGGATTTTAGCTCCAAAGCACTTAAAATCGCTCTCTTTTATCGTTTAGATGTGATTGAGCATCTATTTGCTTTACTTGAGAAAGATCCGACAAATAGTGAAATATACTTTGCTGTGATGGACACAAATCATCACCAGCATATTAGAGAGCTTTGTACATTTGCAGAAACACATTTATCGTTATCAAACCTCTCAGATGATGAAGTGGCTTGTCTACAATATATTTTGCAAGATTTATATGAACACGAAGGTGTAGGATTGCCATTGATTCAAGCTGCACTTAGATCAGATGATGGAAATTTACAGTATCATGCTTTAAGTGTATTAAAAGAATGGTCTCCTTCGTATTCGCAGCAAGCGGCCACAAGAGAATTGATTGAACATATTTCCATTAAGACGGATGATAAAGAAGATCGAAAGTTAGCCAAACATTTGTTAAAGAAATAATATTTGATTAAGTAGCGCATAACAATTCAACGGGGATAAAACTTAAAAATATTAGAAAGCAGGCACACCATGCACACAATCAAAAAAATAGGCAACACCTTCTCCTACATCACACCAGTATCACTCACTGACCGCCCCATCCTAGGCATGGTCATAGGCAATAACAAAACATTAATGATCGATGCCGGTAATTCAGAAGATCATGCAAACTATTTTATCCAAAAGACCTTAAAACAAGAGAACGCCACGCCGGATATGGTTGTCCTCACGCATTGGCATTGGGATCATATTTTTGGTCTGCCAGCGCTGCCTCATGCGGTTTCAATTGCTTCTGCAAAAACCAGAAAGGAAATGGAGAAGCTTCTTCCGTTTTCTTGGTCAGATGAGGCGATTGATCAGCGGGTGAGGGAAGGAACGGAGATTGAGTTTTGCGCGAAGGCGATAAAAGAAGAATATAAGAATCATCGAGAGATTCAGGTGGTTTTACCGGATGTGACGTTTGATCGTCGGATGGAAATTGATCTTGGCGGGGTCACTTGTGTTGTGCAGCATGTTGGGGGCGATCATGCTGCAGATTCAGTGATCGTGTATGTGAAAGAGGAAAAAATCCTGTTTCTTGGTGATTGCATTTATCCGAAAATGTATGCAGAAAAAGTACATTATACGGTAAAAGAAATCTTGCGTCTTTTAGATGAGTTAGATGCATTTGATGCGGAGACGTATATTCCATCGCACCAAAGACCGTGGACAAAAGAGGAGTTTCGTCAGGAAACAGACAAGCTTCGAAGGATGGCGAAATACACTGATCTTTATGATGGAGATCAGGAGAGAATCAAGAGTGAATATCAAACACATGTGAACAGAGAACTAAAAGAAGATGAGTTAGAGACGATCGCTTATTTTGTAAATGGTTATTAAATAAATATGGTGACTAAAACAAAAAAAGTCTCATTTGAGTGATTTTCCTCAAACGAGACTTTTTTATTTCTATGGTAAACCTACAAAGTCTTCTGCATCACGAACTGTGACAGACATCTGTTTTGCATTAATAATAATGACACAATCCCAAGTGGGCTTTATTTGCAGTTCATCATTCTCATCAATACGAATAATTCCTTTAAATTCAACAGTCTGTTCTAGAAAAACCATTTTCTTTTCTGTATCATCTTTGACTGCTGTTAAATGGTTAGGATAGTGAATCGTCCAATCAAAAAAAGTGGTTTTCTTCATAGTTCCTCCTATTTTCATTCGTACACATCTCCGAATACTTCTTTTGTTTGCCGGATTGTCAGTGATTTATTGGTTGGATCAATTGAAATGACACAATCCCAAGTAGGTTTGATTTGTAGCTCGTTGTTGTCATCCAACCAGATGATGCTATTTAGTTCAATAGATGGCTCTAAAATGACCATTTTCTTTTCATAATGATCTGTAATCGCTGTTAAGTCTGCTTGTAAATGGATGGTCCACTCAAAAAAAGTGATTTTTTTCATTGTTTCTCCCCTCATCTTCGCTTATATTTCCATTATAACCCGAGTGTTTTCTGACACCATTTTTTATCAATTCTTCTATTAATCGAGAGGTTACTTACAGATGGACAAAATAACTGACCCATACGACACCTTCAAAACCAAAATATCGAAATATCCAATTGAACAAAATCATTGGCAAGTCTTCAAAGATGGAACAGCGATTAAACAATTAAAAGCAGGTACATGCATGATCAGGGCTGGCGATCCAGTGAAGCATGCTTATTTCTGCATAACGGGGCTCTTCCGTCTCTTCTATTTGTTACCGGATGGAAGGGAGTACAACGTGGCTTTTACGTTGGAAGATGATTTTGCTACTTCTTATGCAAGTATGATCAACGGGCAGCCTTCTCCTTATTCGATTGAAGCGATGGAGGATTCTATCGTGATTGAAATTCCGTATGATCTGCTTCAAATGTTGATGGACAGAAGTCATATGTGGGAGCGGTTTGTTCGGGTGAGTGTAGAAAGGCTGTATACGAGAAAGGAAGAGCGTGAGAGGGAACTGCTATATTTGCCAGCCATTGAGCGATATCAGGCGTTTTTATTGAAATATCCCGGGTTACATCAACGTATCGCTCAATATCATATTGCCTCATATATCGGTATTTCTCCGGTTTCGCTGAGCAGGCTACTGCATCCTGCTGAACATTAACCTATGTTAATGCACATTCTCTAGATCTGGCGTACAATCATCACATCATAGAAGAATCGAGGGGCTTGATGATGAAATATATGATGGTTGTTTTATTAGAGTTCTATCCATCTTGGCTTGCATTACCACGAGAGGAGCGCAGAACCCATGCGGCTTCGCTGCAAGAGTTGATGCAAAAATATGAGGAACATGTGACGGTGCGCTTTTTTGATGCTGAAGCTCTTCCAGGTAAGGATTACACAGATTTTGTGATGTGTGAAACAGATGACCTGAAGTTCTATCATTTTATGTGGGAAGAGATTAGAGATTCTATTCCTTACACAAGTGGTTATGTCAAAATTAAAGAGGTCATCATGGGAATGGAAGATGCTTTTCAAACATATGAAAAAGAATCTTTGAAAATGGATTAGTAATCGAAAACCACCTGCTATCAGGTGGTTTTTTGCACATTCTATTTTTTGGTATAATCAGGGGTAAGGTAAAAACGGATAAATTTTTGAACTGAATCGGAGGTACTTATGAAGCAGCTGTATATGAAGCAAAAGGTATTTAGTCTGAGCGGCCGGTTTACGGTAAAGGATCAACAGGAGAATGATGTATATGTGGTCGAAGGCAGCTTTATGAAGGTGCCAAAGACATTCACCATTTTGAATACAGAACGAGACGTCATCGCTGTAATTACGAAGAAAATGTTTAGCTTTTTACCGAAGTTTTTAGTAGAAGTCGGTGGACAAGAGGTATTGACGATCAAAAAAGAGTTTACGTTCTTCAAAGCCAAATATTCAATTGATGCTGCTGGAATCGAAGTACAAGGGAACTGGTGGGATATGAATTTCCAAGTGCTGCAAAGCGGCGAAGTGATCGGTCAAGTGAAGAAGGAATGGTTTACTTGGGGGGATAGCTATAAGGTGGATATTTTGAAAGAAGAGATGGAGCCTGTGATGATTGCATTGGTTGTTGCGATTGATTGTGTGAAGGCGGATGAAGCGGCGTCGAGGTCTTCATCGACGACGATGAATAATTAATTGGAGGGTTTAAAAAGTTGGACAACCTCACCCGCATTTTAAGATTAAGAGATGCAGAGATATGGGAGTATGAATTTCTCGATAATAAAGACATCATCGTCTATTTCTCGATTAAAGATTTAAATAGAAAAGCAACGATTCATGATAATCCTCTGGCCACTCAAGAAGAACTGGATGAAAGAGATAATTACATATCAATGGATGTGCACAGCCATCTAGATCTCAAGAAAACGCTAGAAGAAGATATATTTGATGACTTTATCACCAATATCTCAGCTTTAGTAGAGCATATGCATGATTTTCACAATGCGCATGTTTTTATTCACATGCATGTTCATGACAAAATCGAATTGACAGATTTTCAGTTAGAAAAAGATGAAGAGATGCATGGCGATGAAAAAGAACAACTCTATACATTTAAACGTTTATGGATTCAGCAGGCATGTTTTCAATTGGTCGAACAACAATTAAATCGAAAAATCACAGACATGTCTAACAGTAGGTTTTGCCAAGATCTAAAGTGAGGTGAGCAAACGAATGACATTCCCATACAAAGTATTTCAAACAGTTGTTGAATGCGGCAGCTTTACAAAAGCTGGTGAGAAGCTTGGGCTGACGCAGTCTGGGGTGAGTCATAATATGGCGAAGCTTGAGTCAGAGCTTGGGATTGTGCTGCTTCATCGGAATCGAAACGGGCTGTCGCTGACAGATGCAGGTGAGCGGGTGATGCCGCATATTCGCCAAATCATTCATCATGCGTCATTGCTTGAGCAGGAGGCGGCGTTGATTCAAGGGATGGAAGTGGGGAGTATTAAGATCGGCACGTTTTCTAGTTTTTCTTCAAAAATGCTTCCGCAGCTGATACATCGATTTACGAAAAGTTATCCCAATATCCAATTGGAGTTATACGAAGGCGGCTATGAAGAGATTGAAGAGTGGATCGCGTCTGGCACAGTTGATCTTGGGTTTTTAACACAGCCATCTAGAGATTTGGAAACTGTTCCATTGTTTCAAGATGAATTGGTAGTGCTCATGCAAGAGAGTCATCGTTTCCATACAAAGAAGGTGATGGAAGTCGCTTCGTTCCAAGATGAACCATTTATTATGCCAAAAGCGGGCTGTGATCAACTCATTAAGAAAATATTAAAAGAAAGAGGCGTAAAACCCCATGTTTTATTTGAGATTGGGGACAACAATACGCTCATCTCTATGGTTCAGGAAGGCCTTGGGCTCACGATCATTCCGAAGTTGATTTTGCCGCCTCAGGTGCCTCATGCGAACGTAATTCCACTTGAGACCAGTGTTTATCGCGAAATCAATATGGCGTTTAAATCTTTTAACGCAGCCTCTCCCTCTACTAAAAGATGGATTGAAGTGGTCAAAGATCATTTTAAATAGATTCAGCTTGAACGAGAGTCTCTATTCAAGCTGATCAATTTATAGCGTGATTACCCCACGAATGGTAATAACCGCTGCACCTGCAACTTTAATCACCGGCTTTGCTTCATTCGGAATGACCGTGATACGAAGCAATCCTGGTCTGCCGATGGCATCACCTTGAGCAATGCGCAGATGAGTGATTTCTTGCTGAGGAATGATCCCTTCCAAATACAGATATCCGGCTAATGCTCCGTTTGCTGCTCCCGTTACAGGATCTTCGGGTATACCAATGCCAGGTGCAAAATCCCTTGTATAAAGATCACAGTCTTTTGTGGATTGAAACGTATAAAGATGAGTCGTTGTGATACCCTGCGCTTTATTCATTTTCCCTAAAGCTGCTAAGTTTGGTGCCGCTTGATCAATGTCATCCTGATGTTTCAGCGGAACCAGGAGATGCCAGTTTCCGGTGTTTGCTAATTTTATAGGATAGGATGGATCAATCCTGTCACTGCTTATACCGAGCATGTCACTAAGCTCTTCTACATCGATGATAAAATCTCGCGTCTTTGGCGTGACCTGTGTCATCTCCACATCCACAACTTTGCCATTTTCCTCGTGCCATATAACGGGAACATGGCCGATCTTTGTTTCTAACACAACCCCTGATTTTTCTTTAGCCATCCCTAGCTCCGTCGCTAAAAGCCAAGTCAATCCAACCGTCGCATGCCCGCAGAAATTGACCTCTTCCGTTGGAGTGAAATATTTCACTCGATAATCGGCTTTCTCATCATGTGCCGGCAGCAAGAAAACGGACTCGGGTAAGTTCAACTCCTTGGCGATATTCTGCATCTCATCCTCCGTTAACCATTCCGCATCCAACACCACCCCAGCGGCATTACCTCCAAATTTCTCAGTTGTAAACGCATCGACATGATACACCCTAATATCTTTCATCTGACGAATCCTCCTAACCATGTTGTTATGTTCATCATAAGTTTGTATGATGCATTCGTAAAATGAATCTTTTTGATGTGATGAATTTGTATGATTAATGCAAAATGAAAAATCGTTCGATATCGCCCTCTATATCTATGAATATGGATTTTATACAAGTCTTTAGACTCAACATTAAACCTTGTACCTATATTGGTTAAAATGTATAATATTTGTATATAAAAACATTAATAGGAAAAGAGAGGATATCTTTATGAAAATAGTCCTGAAAGTAGTAGCTTCTATTCTTTGTATGATGATGTTGAGTTTGAATATACAAGAAAATGTAAGTGCCGCAGAGGGTGGAACGAAAACAACGGTTGATCGTTATCAATATGGTGATAACTATTTGACGGGTAAAACAACGCCAAATGCGATTGTCGCATTTGCAGATTGGGGTGTTCCTGCTAATTGGAAATCTAAATATATGCACTACGCAACAGCAGATAGTAACGGAAACTTTAAGTTGTTCTCTTCAAATTTTAGTTCAGGCCAAACGATAGAGCTAGATACGTATGACCAAAATGGGACAAAGCTTTCTTCAAACAAAGTGTATGTTTTCAAGGAATCGTTTACCTCATTAGATCCGATATATGATACTTCTCAGGAGCTAACTGGGAAAACTGTGAAGAACACAAAAGTAGAGGTCATGAAAGATGGTGAAGTGATTGCCTCAGGAACATTTAATGATGCCATTCATTTAAAGCTTCCTGTCCTAAATGCAGGCACATTCCTAACAGTGAAAATGACGACTGGCAGCAATATCGACGTTTACAAAAAAATTGTTAATCCTAATAAAATCTCACTTATTCCTACGACAAAATGGTCTAAATCAGTGAAAGGCCAAACGGGAATTCCATATGCAAAGATCGTCTTTAAAAACGAGAAATCTGGTGTCATCAATCAATCGGTGACAGCAGATGGAGATGGAAATTTTGAATTTAGTGTAGACAAAGATACCCTAAAGCTCTTAGACCAAAATAAATTACAAGTCATGGAACCAGCATATGACAATGTTTTGAATGAAAGATTTTTTCGTATCAGATCGACGGCTCCAACAATCAACCCATTTACCCAGCTATCAACATCAATTAGTGGAACCGCAACTCCAGAAAGTATCATCCATATTCTAAATGGAGAGGACCAAATCATTGGAGAAGGTCAGACAGACGCTAAAGGGTTTTATGAAGTTCCTGTTTCAAAGCTAATCGGTGGCGACTTAATGACCGTAAAGTCGTTCATGGCTGATAACCCGACTGAAGCAAATCAATCTCAAGAAGATGTACAGAAAGTATTTGTGGAAGAAATCGATGACTCAAGTGATACCATTAATGGAATCAGTACTTTTGGGGATAAAGCTGTTGTAGAAGTGCAATCTGATTCATCGAATAATACAATTAAAGCGATGTCCAAGCTCAGCACAAGTTCCACGATAAAGAAATATGGACCATTTGCCATTACGCCAGGAAAAAACTTCAAATTAAAAACGGGAAAATTAAGACAGGGATCTAAAGTGACGATCACGTTGCTAAGTGGAAATAGACAGGTCTCCCTGCCTGCTGTAACCGTCAAAAAAATCGTCACATCTCCGCTTGCAGCATCCCAAGTGAAGGTGACGAACAATAAAGGTAAAAACGATACGGTGACGATAAAAGGAATCAAAAAACAATCCGTCATCAAAATCTTTAAACAAGCTTCTGGTGGAACAGCGATTGCCCAGCAAACTGCATCGAGCACGAACATGACGATTTCCATGAAACAATTGGGTCAAACAAGTGGAACGCTTTATATCAGCATGAAAGAACCTGGTCTAAAAGAGGGAAATCGAGTACCAATTCGCTATCAGGGTGAAAAATCAGACGCTCTAAAAGTCAACCAGATCAAAATCAATAATCTTAAAAATAAAAATGACGTCATTACAGTGAGTAAGCTTAAGAAAAAAGACGTCATCAAAGTTTATTCAACAAACGGCAAACTACTAGCCGCATCAAAACCGGCTAACAGTTCATCCATCAAATTGTACGTCAAACAAGTTGGGGCTAAGAGCGGAAAAGTATTTGTTACACGAAGCAGTGACAAGATGTTGGAAAGCGGAAAACAGGCTGTTTCTTTTAAAGGTGAGCCATCCTCTGCATTAAAAGGCAGCCAAATCAACATCGTCAACAACAAGAAGAAAAATGACGTGATCACCGTCAGTAAATTAGCGAAACAGGACCTTGTTAAAATCTATAACCAATCAGGAAAATTAATTGGTCAGTCAACGGTCTCTAAAGGTAAGGTTGTAAAGGTGACCATCAAACAACTAGGCGCTAAGGGCGGAAAGATCTACGTTACCGTTACAGGAAAAGGAATGTCAGAGAGTAGTAAGATAGTAAAGACGTTTAAGGCTGAAAAGTAGATTTTCCTAATAAATGATCACACTCAATTTCTATAACAATCGTCATTCATTTTAAGGGTGACGATTTTATGTTCAGATCGTATTTTCAAAATAACTCCAATCATAGGATGGTGCCAATCTTGAAAAAAATAAAATATGTCGTCCTAACGGCTATTATCTTTTGTTGCAGTATGTGGTCTTCAAGTGTTCAAGCTCAATCCGGTTATTTCAACACATATACAACGTATACTGGAATGTCAGGCTCTGGATTCTACACCTCTATGCAAGGAATGTGTGTCGACCGTAACAATAACATGATTTATGCTGCAAAAATAAATACTTCAACCCAGCTGACACAATTGTACTCTATTAAAATGAACAGCTCGTCAAGCAATAGAACAGTGAAGCTTCTTAAAAACTCTGACACGAATAGTACTAGCTATGATTTAGGACATGCCAATGACTTAGCTGTCAAAGCCCAAAAAGGAGATGAGCAAGTTAGTATTTATGTAGCCCCTATGACCGATGGTGTCAAGTATGTAAAAAAGATCGTGAAGCTACAAGTAAACACGAAAAAAAGTACATACAAAGTGGCTAAAGCCTATGTCCTTCAGTACCAGGGAACGAATTTATCAGTTAGCGGCATCACGTATTCTGTTGGAGCAGACAAATTTATTGTGAGGTCTGGCAATCGCTTTTTCATTGGAGATTTTAATGATCAAACAGGGAAATTTGAGTATGAGGCCACATTTACATTAAATTATACAAAAGCAGTGATCAATCAATCAGTGGTAGATGTGTCGAAGTACATTCTTCAAGGAATTTCTTTTTACCAAGGAACATTATATGTCCCTTTATCTAAGCCAGATACCAACGCAGGGGCTTCTAATGTGAGTGTTATTCTCACGTATCCGTTAAATATCAACCAAATGATCAAAGAGCAAAAGGGAACAACAACAAAAGATTTTTCAAAAGAGTTGTTTACTAGAAATGACCTATCTTTCCGAATAACGAGCAGTGCATTTACTCTTTTTGAGATAGAAGCTGTTGATTTCGATGACGGAACGTTATATTTTAATACGAATCGTGGGAAAAAAGGGACACAAGAAGATATGATCGCAACATTCAATGACTATAACTACTACAAATGATACCAGCATTAAAAAAAGCTCCTCAAAAATGAGGGGCTTTTTCCATCCATCACCCATAATAATTATTCGCCTGAATAAAAAATTGGGATTGCATGTAGTTATAAGTGATTTTCGAGAAGTCGAAAGGCTGGCCGTTTGTGAGATGAAAGACGGTTTCGACGCGAAGAGCAGGATCATTTTGCTTAAGTCCGAGGTGCTTCGCTTCAGTTTCGTTTAGTTTGCCAACTTGCAGGTACATGTCAGAAAAGCCCACTTTAAGACCAAGGCCTTCACTAATGAATTTAAATACAGAATCGGCTGCAATTTCTGTGTTGAGGTAAGGAATAATGGTTTTCCGGTAATAGGACTCTTCTAAACATAAAGTTTGTCCATTGATGTAACGAATGCGTTTAAGGTAGAAAACATCCTCATCTGGTTCAATGTTTAAATTCAGCGCAGCTTCTTCTGGCGGTTTGACGGTATCTAACGTGAGAACTTCTGATGTCAGTTGAAATTCCTCTAAATCTTTTTTAAATCCTTGGTTGGATAAAAGGCTGATATAGCCTTTGCGCCTGTGCCTTCTCACAAAGATGCCGCTGCCCCTCACCTGATAGACAATCCCTTTTCTTTCGAGTAAATCTAATGATTTGATAATTGTACTTTTGCTCACAGCAAATTGATTCATGAGCGTCTCAAGCACAGGGAGTTTGTCTCCTTGCTGCAGCTCATGTGTGACAATATATTTTTCAATATCGCTCGCAATTTGTTGATACTTTAACATAGCCATTCCTCTTTGTTTTCACGATTTATTGTCTTTGTATTATAGCACATCCCGATTTCTCTTTGATATGCAAACTCAAATTATATATGTATTGATAAATTGTACCGGTATAATTATAATGTACATATACTAGTAGTGATAAAGGGGGGTTTTATATGTCAAAAGTGAGGGATTATCAAAAGCTTGCAGAAGACATCTTAGAAGCAGTTGGCGGAGAAGAAAATGTGGTGAGTGCTGCAAGATGCGCCACGAGGCTGCGTTTGGTGCTGAAGCGTTCTAATCCAAAGGCAAAAGAAGCAGTCAACGCCATGCCTGGTGTCATTACAGTGGTGGAAAACGGTGGTCAGTTTCAGGTTGTGATCGGTCAGCATGTAGGTGAGGTATATGAGCATTTTTCCAACCTTGTTCAGCTCCAAACGTCGGATGATGACCAGCCGAATGAAAACAAAGGAACGATTCTGAATCGGGTCATTGCGACCATGTCCGCTGTGTTTGCGCCATTTGTGTATATTTTAGCCGCAGCTGGTATTTTACAAGGTGCACTTATCTTAATAAATTTGATATTTCCAAGCTTCTCGAAAACAGGAACTTATGAAGTGTTTAGCTTTATTTCTTGGGCACCGTTTACGTTCTTGCCCATTTTTATTGCGATAACTGCAGCCAAGCATTTCAAAACAAATATGTATATCGCGGTTGCTTGTACAGCAGCGCTTGTCAGTCCTTCTTGGACAGAGATTGCTGGACGTGTAGCATCAGGGGAAGGTGTGACCTTTTTAGGGATTGCGTTATCTGAAACGGTTTATACATCATCCGTCTTGCCACCGCTTTTCTTAGTATGGATTCTTTCCTATGTAGAAAAATTCTTAAACAAACGAATTCATGAGGTTGTCAAACCGCTATTTGTCCCATTTCTATGTATGGTCGTCATGGTTCCGTTAACCATTCTATTAATCGGTCCTCTTTCGACAGCAGGTGCAAATGGGATTGCAAACGGATACAATATCTTAGCTGAAAATGTACCAGCTCTGGCAGGGGCCATTATCGGCGGTTTCTGGCAAGTACTCGTGATTTTCGGTGTTCACTGGGGCATCACGCCAATGGTACTTGCGAACTTTGAACAATATGGACGTGACTCCTTTCAGGCATATCAAACCATCGCTGTTATCGCTCAAGTCGGTGCGGTGCTGGGAGTTATTTTAAAAGCAAGAAATCGGGAAACACGGAAAGTTGGGGTTTCAGCTGGAATCACAGGACTCTTCGGTATTACGGAGCCTGCGATTTACGGTGTCACCTTACGTTTTAAAAAGCCGTTTATTTTCGGGTGTATTTCTGGAGCAGTTGGTGCCATTGTGGCCAGCTTCTTTACGCCTTATTACTTTGCATATGCAGGGCTGCCTGGCCCTCTGACCATTGTGAACGGAATCAGTGCAGATTATCCAACGTCTATCATTGGTATTTTGATTGGTGTGGCCATTGCGCTGATATTACCAGTTGTGCTTATTCAATTGTTCGGTTATGGGGAAGATACGGTAGACCAGCCAGCTGGTGAAACACCTGTTAAAGATCAAGGCGGAGAAACGACACAAGCTTCTATGAACAATGAAGAAATGATCACGGCTCCACTTACAGGAAAGGTGCTTTCGTTATCTGAAGTGCCAGATGCCGTATTTAGCTCTGGAGCGATGGGGAAAGGCTTTGCCATTCATCCGACCGATAACAAACTGTTTGCACCGTTTGATGGCAGTGTCGTCATGCTTGCACCAACAAAACATGCGATTGGTCTGCGTTCTGAATTTGGTGTGGAGTTACTTGTTCATGTAGGAATTGATACGGTCTCTCTAGATGGATCGGCATTTACACTCAATATCAAAGAAGGCGACAAGGTGAAAAAGGGTGACTTGTTGATGACATTTGATCAGGAAGCAATTGAAAGCAAAGGATTACAAACAATCACACCTGTTATCCTTACCAATACTCAAGCATACGAAGATGTGATTGTAGAGAAACGTTCGACATGTCAGCCAACTGACGTCATGATGACAATTGTGAAATAGGAGGAATAGATAATGACTTTACCAAAAGATTTCTTATGGGGCGGGGCATTAGCCGCTCATCAATTCGAAGGTGGATGGAATGCAGCTGGCAAAGGGCCGAGTGTTGTAGATGTCATGACAGCAGGTGCTCATGGTGTTCCAAGACAGATCACGGAAACGATAGAAGAAGGAACTTTTTATCCAAACCATGAAGCCATTGATTTCTACCATCGTTACAAAGAAGATATCGCCATGTTTGCTGAAATGGGATTAAAATGCTTGCGAACATCGATCGGCTGGAGCCGAATTTTCCCTAAAGGGGATGAAGAAGAGCCGAATGAAGCAGGCTTACAGTTTTATGATGATGTGTTTGATGAACTGATTAAACATGGCATCGAGCCTGTCATTACACTGTCTCACTTTGAAATGCCCCTCCATTTGGCAAGAGAATACGGCGGATTCCGAAGCAGAAAAGTCGCTGAATATTTCGCGAAATTCGCGGAAGTTTGCTTCAATCGTTACAAGGACAAGGTCACGTACTGGATGACATTTAATGAAATCAATAACAAAATGGACGTCAACAACCCGTTGTTCCTTTGGACAAATTCAGGGGTATCTGTCAAAGAAGGCGAAAATGCCAAAGAAGTCATGTATCAAGCGGGCCACCATGAATTGCTTGCAAGTGCATGGGCAGTGGCAAAAGGAAAAGAGATCAATCCGTCCTTTCAAATTGGAGCGATGGTGTCCCACGTGCCAATTTATCCATATTCCTCAAACCCAGAGGATGTCATGCTGGCAGAAGAATATATGAGACAGCGCTATTTCTTCCCAGATGTCCAAGTGCGTGGCTACTATCCAAGCTACGCGTTAAAAGAATTTGAGCGCGAAGGCTATCACATTCCATTTGAAGAAGGCGATGAAGAAAGTTTAAGAAAAGGAAAAGTAGATTATCTTGGCTTTAGCTATTATATGTCAACAACGGTCAAAAGCGATGCAGTATCTGATCACAAAGGAGACATTGTCAATGGAGCACTGCCACATGGTGTAGAAAATCCGTATATCAAATCAAGTGACTGGGGCTGGTCCATTGATCCGACAGGTTTAAGGTATACATTGAATCGTTTTTACGATCGCTATCAAATCCCGCTATTCATTGTGGAAAATGGCTTTGGTGCCATTGATCAAGTGGAAGAAGACGGTTCTATTCATGACCCAGAGCGAATTCAATATCTCGCTTCTCATATTCAAGCACTGAAAAAAGCGGTTGAATATGACGGTGTGGACCTCATCGGCTACACACCTTGGGGCATCATTGATATCGTGTCATTCACAACCGGTGAAATGAAAAAACGCTACGGCATGATTTATGTTGACCGTGATAACGAAGGTAAAGGTTCAATGAAGCGTCTTAAAAAAGATTCGTTTACTTGGTATCAAAACGTCATCGCAACGAATGGTGAAGAAGTGTAACAAAGGAAAATGCAGACCCGGATGAGTGTGGTATACGCTTGTTCGGGTTTTTGTGTTTCTTTCGACAAAAATGGTGCGCATATCCTTTTGTTAACAAGAAATAAGTCTTATAATTTAGATAGAATATTTGATGATGAAAATAAGAGAAGATAGATGGAATGGGAGAGGTAGTAAATGACGAAATGGTGGATGGTTCGTGCGGGTGACCAAAACGAATTAATTACAATTTGGGAAGAGAAAGGCATTGCATCGATAGGGTGGCCTAAATTAGGTAATCCAAAACAATATCAAACAAAGCAAGAGATGAATGCTCGAGCTGATGTCATATTCGCTGAGAACAAACCTTTTACGAGAAGAAGCTGGGTCAGTCAGGTATGGAGGTTTAGTAGAGAAATCAAAAAGGGAGATCGAATCATTACGTACATAAAAGAAAGCCGTGAATATCGAGTAGGTACGGTGATTGCTCCGCATTTTTTTGATGAAGCAGTTGGAGATAAAATGTATCCAAATCATATTCAGGTAAATTGGGAACCAATAGCAGTTAAACGAGATTCTCTCAGTCAATCAGCTAAGAACAGCCTCGGTTCTATATCAACTGTTTTTCGTGTAGATGATTGGGGGAAAGAGATTGAACATTTACTCAAAAACCCTACATCTATATCAGCGCCTGAAGATGAAACCGAAGAAGATGAAATTATCGAAGATTTAGTCAGCAAAGCTACTGTCATGATTGAAGATAAAGTAGATAAATTGGACCCGTGGCAAATGCAAGACTTAGTCGGAGGCTTACTGCAAGCAATGTCATACAATGTTCGCGTGAGTCCAAAAGGGCCAGATGGCGGTGTGGATGTATTAGCTTATAAAGATGCATTTGGATTTGAAAAGCCTATTATTAAAGTACAAGTAAAGCATCGGAAAAATTCAGCCAGTTCGCCAGAGGTGCAGCAATTATTAGGTGCTAATCCAATGAATGCTAACAGTTTATTTGTTTCTACTGGTGGGTTTACTTCTCATGCAAAAGCTGTTGCGAAGCATAATGAGGTTCATCTAGTGGACTTAGAAGAACTCGTAAATCTTATTGTACATTGGTATGAACATATGCCAGCTGAGACAAGATCCTTATTACCTCTGAAAAAAGTGTATGTACCTGAGTGATCTTTTTATTGTCTATTTTTCAATAACTCCTGAATACAAAGAAAAAAGAGGGTAATGACGGTAAAATAGTTCATTGGATTCTGAAAGATATTGATGTTCATTGATAATTGAAGAAGAATCCACAGACTGAATACCACCATAACAGCAGGAATAATTAATTTATACACAATGGTTCTCCCTTCTAGAGTAGTGCGGTTTTAGTTGGCATTGTCTCATATCATTGTAGAGGTTGAAAAGAGGTAAAGGTTTTAATAGGTTCTATCACATAATTCGGTATAATTGGTCTATAAAAACGATAAATGGTAGATAAAGAATAGGAGTTGTTGAAATGAATCAAACTCTGCAAATGGGTGCCAATACCGTACTAAACTCTCCAAAGGGGCAATTATTCATCAGTTATGAAGTGTCATCTGCAATTGATATTTCTTTAACGGCGTTTCTCTTAACAGATTCAGATCTAGTTCAAGGAGATAATGGCATTATTTTTTACAATCAGCCGGAGAGTACTACGGGTGTCGCGACACTTTTACCAGCAGAGATATCAGATCAGTTGAAAAGACATCAATTGAATTTTGATATGAGCAAAGTGCCTGTCGGAATCACAAAGATGGCTATTACACTAACAGAGGATCGAGGAATCGGCTTTTCTCATGTGAAGAATCTGCAAGCAGAAATTCGAACAGGTGATGAGGTGCTATACCTAACACCAGTAAGCTTTACAAATGAAAAGGGTATTGTCGTAGTAGAGCTATACATAAGAAATAGTGAAACGAAAGCACGATCCATCTGGCGTGGCTTCGATTCTGGATTGGAAGGGCTATGCAAGCTTTATGGGGTGGAGGTTGAACCTGATGAACAGGATGTTTCTACACCTCCTCAAATGGTTTCTGAAAAACAAATTAATGAGCCTGCTCCAATGAACACAGCCGCTAAAGAGAAAGTCTCTGCACCTATTAGCTTAGAGAAAGTTCAAGGTAAAATTAGTCTAGACAAAGGTCATAAACCGATCATCATTGACAAAACACCAGAGATTACGGCTACAGTATCTTGGGAGTCTGGTACCGATTATGATATTTACGCGTTGATCTATACGAAGTCAGGAAAACAAATAGATGTGGCCATGTTTGGCGCAAAAGGTGTTCCCGCTCTCAAAAGTTACGGTAACGGGGCTGTTGAGCATATGGGAGATGTCGGTAGAGATCGTGAATCAATGAAAACAGAAGTCATTAAACTAAGGTTAAATGATGATATCCTTGCGGTGGTACCCGTTGTTTACTCTGCTCAATCAAATGGAACAGGTTCTTTCTATAGATATAGAGTGTCTATGAGTATCGATAATCATCAAGGAACGTCTGTCACGATTTATGCAAAACATGCAAATGACAATGATCGAATTTATTCTTGTGTTCCTGGTATACTTCAAAACACAAATGATGGCGTGATCATCCGTCCACTAGAGCTTTACAGCAAGCCGAATTCCGAGCGCAGACCTAAATTAAAAATGAAGTCTTCAAATGAAATTGATGTTTTGATGGATAAAGGACCAATCAATGACTATAAGTGACGTGAACATGTGGCTAGACAGAGTATAATGAACTGTCTGGCCTTTTCTATATCTCTACAATGGATAAACTCGTTTATCCAAATTAGAGGGTAAATTGAATAGAAAGTCCATTCCATTTTTTATGTCATTTAGCCTATTTTTCAGTTTTGGAGGTCACGGTAAAATAGACTTTATGATCAATAATGGAGGGAGTGGCTTCTTCTGGGCAAGATACTTGATGCAAAAGCACTAACCAGTGCCATGGATACAAGGGCAAAACACTATCAGGAACTCCGCGAACAAATGATAGATTTAAAAAAGGCATTACAAGGTGTTGCCAACCTCGGTGACGACTTCACTGGAAAAGGTGCCGATAACATTAAAAGCTTCTACAAAGAGCTCGCAGGAAATGTGGACATGTTTATTAGCTTCATTGATAAACAAAAAGCCTTTCATGAAGGTGTTTCTGGAACGCTTGATGATACAAACTTTGGCGGCGATACCTTTGTAGAAGAACACTTTTTAGACAACGCTGTACATATGGGCATCAAAAACGCCAAAAGCATTGTAAAGGATCAAAAAAAGGCACTCAAAACGATTTTTCAAGATATTGATGACCTCATTTCTCTGGAGGTATTTGATAGTAAAACCTTTGACGAAAAGATTGCAGATGCGGAAGATGAACGCAAGAAAACGGTTAAAGATTTAATAGAACTTGATCAAAATCTAAAAGATGAATATGCTTTGTCAGAGACTGAGGAGAAGGCTACAATGGCATTGTACGCAGAAATGATCAATGCCACAAATGACGGAAAATCCATTTCGCCTATGAATTTTGACAAGAAAGCGTATCAAAATAGCGAAATCTACAAGGCAAAAAGCGATATTGAGAAGCAAACTTCTGAATATCTAAAAATCAAAAAAGATCAAGAAGAAGCCCGCAAGATCGCAAAGGAACAAGAAGCGCTCGCCAACCGTCCGTGGTATGAAAAAGCTCTTGATTACGGAGGAAATATTGTCAATGAATTGACAGGCGTGAACGATGCAAAACGTGCTGCAACAGGTGTCGATCCGATCACAGGTGAAGAACTCACCGCAGGACAGCGAGTCGCCGCAGGAGGCATGGCTGCAGCAGGATACATCCCGATCGTCGGCTGGGCA
Organism: Bacillus sp. FSL W7-1582; assembly: GCF_038593325.1. Lineage (NCBI taxonomy): Bacteria > Bacillati > Bacillota > Bacilli > Caryophanales > Bacillaceae > Bacillus > Bacillus sp. FSL W7-1582. The sequence continues at coordinate 3,646,820 of NZ_CP151987.1, read as the reverse complement.
GGACGTATTTTCAAAGGCGGTAAAGCCGTTTATAAAACGACTCAAGCCACGTCCGCCGCAGTCAGAGCAGTAGACATTTACAAGACATCACAGAAGTCTTTTGACGCCCTGAAAACATCACAAAAAGGCTTATATGGCCTCACCGCAACAAACGGCTTCAGCGAAGCGATTACGGGTCGAGATATGTTTGGAAATAAGATCTCGAAAGAACAGCAGGAAGCGAGTATGAATGCAGCGCTTGGGATGCTTTTGCCGTTTGGGGCAAAAGGGTTTCATGGGAAGATGGGTGTAAAGAGTTCAGGTATACCTAATATTTCAAAAAGGCATGATGAAATTGCTCATAAAAGTTATTATGGTAGAAAAGATTTTAGAATAAAGATAAATAGTGCAGTATATTCTCATCATGATAATAAGCATTTAAAGGCTAGAACTGCCGAAGAAGCGAAACGTTTTAGTGAAACCGGAAGACGAAATGCTCAATACCTACCTGAAATAAATAATAAAGTGATAGAAAAAGAAGCTCTTCAAAGAGGGCATATCATTGATAATGGCAATAATAATTTTTACTTCATTTATGATACTGGTAAAGTTGTTGGTTATGATAATGGAAAATCTACTAGTTGGATTAGAGGAGAACTAACGAGTGGTAATGTGTATCACGGTCATCCAATAGCTGGTGATAGATTAAATAAGTATTTAAACAAATTAGGAATAAAATAACTATAAAATTAACAAAGAGGTCGGATAAAGATGAGAAAGCATGTGAAACTTGATATTCCGGAAGTAAACATTCATCCCTTGAGGATAACTGAAGGTTGGAATGTCCGTTATAATCATTTTTGGGAAATTGACCCTAGAAAGTTAGAAACAGAAGATGAAAGATGGTTTATGTTCACTGAAAGTTTGTTACAGCTTTATCATGAGAAATCATCAATAACATTGGACTTAGGTTGGTATCCCGATTTATCTTCAGATGGCAACTATCTTGTTCTAATAGTTAAAAATACAGATTGGGACAATCCTATTCAGGAGTTTAGCTCTGATGACTATAGCAAAGTGATAGATTTTATAGAATTTCATTTAAAAGAAATTACATATAACTGGTGGAAATAAAACTGTATGTATTTCTACGAGGTTAATAAGGCTATTGCTTCTCTGTTTTGCCGTTTCTATGGTGGTGGTCTTATAATGAATAAAAACCAAACAATGCTTAAAAAGCAAAATATGTGGAACCATCATTGGAGCATTAAAAATGTATATAGAACTGGATAAAATTTTATCCGCTGATAAATACTAGTAAGTGAGATACTCTTGTATTTTAGCCTAAACGATTGGGGAGAACTATCAAAACAGGTACTCAATAAACTAATAGAGTGGCAGCGAAAAATTGCGTACTGTCTCGATAATGAGTGCAATGAATATGAGTTTCATATTTTATTGGATTTGCTGAATACTAATGATGCGGAATTATTTGAGATTTGTATTGATACATTAAGAAGTTATCCTATTGAAGAGGGTAAAAAAATAGTACTGAAACATCCTCAGATTACAGAACGTATAAATCAAATGTTGACTACTACTGCGAACCTACCAGCAAAGACAGTTCTTCGAGATTTCATTTCAAAAATACATTCAAATTAGTCCGTTATTGCTGAAATTTAATGATGAAATAAGATCTTGATTGGTTTTATACTGATCAAGATTATTTAATTTACACTGATGAAAAATGTCACATTGTAAAAAGAGTAAGTAGGAATGTATTTATTCGGGATTTTAAACAACATAAGATTCATTATTACGTACATGTAATTATACAAAGTCCCCATTTATATTGATTTCCTAGATTTATATCCGGAAATTTTGAAAAAAAGCATAGTTATCTAGAAATCAGTTCATTCCACCGTGTAGCCTGGTGGAATTTTCAAGGGGGAGATGTCTAGAGAGCAATGTTTATACGCCTTGTGGAGGTGCTCCTATGAATAATAAAGGAAAAACAAAAATCGAAACCTTAAAAAGAAAAAGCAGAAGAAAGCACTTAATAAACGAATTAAGTTATATGACACTTCCAGAACCCCCTTTTTTGGAGGTCGAAGAGAATCAATTTTTTTGTCAGAAGGTATTTACTTTCCTGCAATCGAGAGAACATAAAAGTCAAATACATGGAGACAACGATCTAGAGCATATTGAAAAGTCTACACAAATGTTAAATGAAATGGTCGGGAGGATAAAAGAGACTCCTAAACAAGGGAGATTGCTTTTTTTCCGAGATCATGAAATTGAAGCACTTTTAGTGAATGTGGATGAAGTGTTTCATCATTTAAATCAACTTCTTGAGCAAACCAAATTTTTAAGTGGATACGGAGATTTCATTTTAATAGCAGAGGATTTTCATTTTGGATTATGCATAGAGCGTACAGAATATTTTTATGAGTTTAGTATTTGGGGCTGTGAGATTAAAAGTGGGATGTAGAGACGAAGAGATAAGGTTTTCTTGATAGTCAGGGTTTCTCAATGGTGTCAGGTTGACATCGTTTTTAGTTTGTTTTATTCTTTCTCACTCTATCAGTCATCTGAAAAGGTACATTTGGTTGATAAAAACAGACTCTTTGATCTATATTTATTCATTTTTTATTTGATTTTTAAGAAAAATGTTGCTTTTGTTTAAAAAATTACTTACTATAGTGATATTAACATGTTAAAAGCGGTTTCATGAAACGATGAAAAGCTAAAAATAGAATAATGCGTACATTCAATAAGGCGTGTTACTGTTCGGCAGGCAAGACCTAGATTGGATGGGATATCTGTATTTGTATATTCCCACCCAATCCAGGTCTTTTTTTGTTGCCTGAGCTCCTATAATTAAAAATGAAAGCGGTGACTTTGATGAACCATAAAGACTTAGCTCAAGACATTCTAAAGCATATTGGTGGAAGTGAAAATGTTCAAAATGCGATCCACTGTATGACGAGATTAAGGCTGACATTAAAAGACTCTTCACGTGCAAACTCTGAAGAAATTAGTCGTCTTGATGGCGTTATTCAAGTAGCGGATACAGCAGGTCAGTATCAAATTATTATTGGAAATGATGTAGGTTATGTCTATAAAGAATTTGCAAAGCTTATTGATCACAACCCAGAAGCAAGCGGGCAAATTGTCCAGAATAAAGATCATAGCTTCAAAGGATACTTCAATCGTTTTGCCAATTTAATCACTGGCATTTTTGCACCAATTATCCCTGCAATTGCCGGTGCTGGTATGTTGAAGGCTTTGTTGATTTTGTTGCCGATGCTGAATTTGATGAAAGAAGATAGTCAGACCTATTTGGTGTTGAAAATCATTTCAGATGCGGCGTTCTTCTTCTTGCCGATTTTGTTAGCCTATACAAGCTCGCAAAAATTTGGCACAAACCCTATGGTATCCATGGCTTTGGCTGGGGTTTTATTACATCCTAACTTAACAGCTTTGTTTAGCAGTGGCGATCCAGTTGCTTTTGCTGGAATACCCTTGAAAGCTGTATCTTATGGCGCATCGGTTATTCCAATTATATTGATTGTTTGGCTTATGTCCTATGTTGAAAGGCTTGCGGATAAATTATCACCGGGACCCGTCAAAATTTTTATGGTTCCTTTAATCACAATGATCATTGTCGCGCCGATTGGTTTACTGTTTCTAGGGCCGCTCGGTATGTATCTGGGCGCAGGGTTAGCAGCGGGAGTGCTATGGATACAACAAACTGCGGGATGGGCGGCTGTTGCAATTTTAGCTGTTTTCTTACCTTTTATCGTGATGTTTGGCATGCAGAAGGTGTTCTATCCAGTTGTTATCGCTTCCCTTGCTTCGCCTGGATATGATGCGCTCATTGGAGTAGCCATGTTAGCGGCGAATTTTGCACAAGGTGGAGGTGCTTTGGCAGTTTCATTTAAAACAAAAGATCCTAAGTTAAAACAAATTGCGATGTCCGGAGGAATTTCTGCTTTATTTGGCATCACAGAACCTGCATTATACGGTGTCCATTTAAAGCTTAAGAAAACATTACTTGCATGTATGATTGGAGCAGGGGTTTCAGGTATATTTGTTGGATTAATTAAACTGAAAGCGTTTGTCATGGTTTCACCTGGAATTGCCACTATGCCGATTTTCATTGAAAAAGGGACTTCAAACTTTACGTTTGCCATTATTGGTGCAGTCATTTCAGCGGTAGTCGCATTTATTGCTGTTTACATCATTGGCTTTAAAGATGCAGAAAATGAAGTCGTCCAGAAGAGCAATGAGCCTATCTCTACAACAGAAAACACAAGAAATCGTGAGGTCATTTATGCACCGATCAAAGGAGCTGTCATCCCATTAGCGAAAGTAAATGATAAAGTATTTTCTGAAGAAGTGATGGGTAAGGGGGCAGCGATCCAACCTAGCGATGGAAAAGTAGTAGCTCCATTTGATGGGCAAGTAGAAATGATTTTCCATACAAATCATGCGATTGGTCTAAAGTCAGACTTAGGTGTTGAAGTTCTTATTCATATTGGGATTGATACCGTTAACTTAAATGGACAACATTTTACTTCACATGTTCAAAAAGGTGATACAGTAAAGCAAGGCCAGCTTTTAATTGAATTTGATGATCAGAGTATACAAAAGGCTGGTTATGACACAACAACACCAGTGATCATTACAAATTCGGCTGATTATTTAGAAATTTTAACCCAAGAGGGAAAAACCAATCCTTCTGGTCATCAGCAGCCACTTTTAACTGTCTTATAAATAGATTTTGAATGTAACCAGGAAGGTGATATGGTATGGAAATTATAAAAGTGCTGAATACCAGTGTGGTTCTCGCTAAACGAGATGATGGAAAGGAAATCATCGTAATGGGGAAGGCGATCGGGTTTAAAAATAAGCCTGGCAGTCTTATTCAAGAGGAAGATATACAAAAGATTTATGTGCTAGAAGATCAAAGCACGTCAAATGATTTAGCTGAGCTCATGAGAGAGACTCCAGAGGAATTTTTAATCATAACGGATGAGATTATTTCCTATGCGAAGCATCGATTATCCACACACTTAAATGAGCATCTTTATATTTCTCTAACAGATCACCTTTTTATGGCTACAAAGCGCTTTAAGGAACATCTCACGATACAAAATCGCCTGCTTTGGGAAGTGAAGAAATTTTACCCCGAGGAATTTAGCATTGGTATGCACGCACTCGATCTAATAAAAAAACAACTAGGTATTCAATTACCGGAAGAAGAAGCAGCGAATATTGCTTTTCATCTAGTAAATGCGCAGCAGACAGAAGACAATTTGAATCAAATCGTGATGATGACCAATATGGTCAAAGATATTCTAAACATCATTAAAATGCATTATAAGATCGATATTCCAACAGATACGATTAATTACTCCAGGTTTTTAACACATTTACAGTTCTTTGTTCAGCGGTTGCTGGAGAACAAAATGCTTGAAACAGATGACCATGATTTAATCGATCAAATCATGAGGAAATACCCTGAAGAAGTGAAATGTGTGGAGAAAATCGAGAAATATATTAAAACAAATGTGGATTACACCATATCCAATGACGAAAAAATGTATTTAATTATTCATGTCAATCGAGTGGTTTTAAGAAATAATGGATCGTCTTAAGGGAGGAAGAGAGATGTCTAATCAAGTTAGAAAGTTTCCAGAAGGTTTTTTATGGGGTGGCGCTATTGCGGCTAATCAAGCAGAAGGTGCATGGAATGTAGACGGAAAAGGGCTATCGACTGCTGATGTGGCGATTTTTAAAAAAGGCCTCAGCAAGTCTGACTATAAAAAGCACAATAAAGTGGATGAAGAACAAATTCAACAAGCGATGCGTGCAGATACCGCTGAAGGTTATCCGAAACGAAGAGGTGTCGATTTTTATCATCGTTATCCAGAAGACATGGCGCTCTTCAAAGAGATGGGATTAAAGACGTTGCGTGTCTCGATTGCCTGGACACGTATTTTTCCAAAGGGAGATGAAGAAGAGCCGAATGAAGCGGGATTATTGTTTTACGACCGCTTATTCGATGAAATGAAGAAACATGATATTGAACCACTCGTTACGCTATCTCATTATGAAATGCCGCTATACTTAGTCAATCAATATGGTGGATGGTCTCACCGCATTGTTGTTGATTTCTTTGTGAAATTTAGTCGAGTGGTATTTGATCGATACAAAGATAAAGTCAAGTATTGGCTGACTTTCAATGAAATTGATAGCATTGTTCGCCATCCGTTTACAAGTGGAGGAATCGTGTCAGAGCGTTTTGATAATGTAGAGCAGGCTGTTTATCAAGCGCTACATCATCAATTTGTTGCAAGTGCTCTGGCAGTGAAGTATTGCCATGAAATGATCCCGGGTTCAAAAATTGGCTGTATGCTGACGAAATTAACAACGTATCCTTATTCTTGTAATCCAAAAGATGTTTTAAAGGCATCGAAGAACAATCAATTTAATATGTTCTTCACAGATGTACAGGTGCGCGGGGAGTATCCACGTTTTATCCATCGACTGTTCAAAGAAAAAAACATTCACATTGAGAAACAGCTAGGAGATGACGAGTTATTAAAGGTTCATACCGTCGATTTTATTTCTTTTAGTTATTACAATTCACTTGTTGCTACTGAAAACAGTGAAGGGATGGAAACGGTCAGCGGAAATACGATAGGTGGCGTAAAGAATCCTTATTTAGAAGTGAGTGAGTGGGGATGGCAGATCGATCCTATTGGTATTCGTATTTCTTTAAATGATCTATACGACCGCTATCAATTACCGCTATTTATTGTTGAAAACGGATTAGGAGCAAACGATCAGGTGGAGCAGGATGGAACGATCAATGATGATTATCGTATTAGTTATCATGAACAGCATTTCCAGCAGATGTTAGAAGCGATTGAGGATGGAGTCGAATTGATGGGGTACACGAGCTGGGGGATTCTTGATTTAATCAGCTATTCATCGTCAGAAATGGAAAAACGTTATGGGTTTATCCATGTTGATCAAGATAACGATGGAAATGGAACATTAAATCGCACACCTAAGAAAAGTTTTTACTGGTACCAGAATGTGATTCGTCAAAATGGACTGGAAATGAACGAATAGATGTGTCAGAAATCTTTTAAGGAGTGGTGTATACCCACTCCTATTTTTTATTGATGAATGTTTCAGCTCGTAAAAGAAAAGATATGCATATGGATATGCATTTCCCTCAAATTTAAGCAATTCACTATCATTACCTTTCACATTCATATAAAATAAGAGCTAGTGAAAATTTGAAGAGATGCTTGATAAATGAAGGGCATGTAAGCTGTATGAAATGATGAGATGTTTCAAGTACGTGAAGGTTGCAAAGCTGTTTCTCCTCACGCATGAATCTTGTAAGCGTAACCATTATTTGTCACTTCATTGCAATGTGTTGAGGGGTGTGTCAGCATGAGGAATCCGTATTTGAGAACGGCTTCTAGTCTTTATATCAATTATTTTTTATTAGGTATGGTCAATATTATTTTGGCTTCTAATATGCCATTTTTGATCAAACAATTAGATACAAATAGTGCGGGGATTAGTTATATGATATCTGCACTCGGTATTGGCAGGGTGCTCACGTATGGTCTATCGGGTGTACTGTCAGATCGTTTTGGACGAAAGCCGGTCATTTTGGTTTCGGGGGTGCTGATGGCAGTGTTCCTCATTGGAATCCCATTGTCTCCGAATTATCAAATCGCGTTTGCGTTTGCGATTTTGGCAGGGGTGGCGAATTCGGCGATGGATGCAGGGACGTATCCGGCTTTAATGGAAGCTTTTCCTCAAAACTCGGGATCTGCAAATGTGATGGTGAAGGCGTTTATTTCGATTGGGGCGACCATTCTGCCGCTCGCTATTTTCTTTTTAGCAGAGCATGATCTGTTTTATGGATTTGCGTTTTTTGTACCTGCTTTTATCTATTTAGTGAATGTGATGATGTTGTGGACATTGCCATTTCCGAATCATCGCAAGGTGGAGCAAGTTCAGGTGACGGAGCATGATGGACTTCCGCGCTTCTCATCAGAGCCTACGTTTTGGAGAGAAGGGGTCGCACTGATTGTGATCAGTTTTACATCAAATGGTCTGTACGCCTTGCCGCAAATTTGGCTGCCTACGTACGGTGAGGAAATTTTGGGGATGGCTTCTGGCAGTGCTGTGAAGCTGCTTAGTTACTATAGCATGGGCGGTTTGCTGTCTGTCTTATTGCTCGCATTTCTTTTGCGCCGCATTGTTCGTCCGGTCACCGTGCTGCTACTCTATCCGATTATTACATTAGCCTCTATCTGTGTGCTATTGGTCGTGAAGTCTCCAGTCATCGGGACCGTCAATGCATTTGTATTGGGCTTTTCAACAGCTGGTGTCTTTCAGCTGACGTTAACCGTAATGGCTGAGTTCTTCTGGAAAAACAAAGGGACGATGACAGGAATTATCTCAACAGCAGGCGGAGTGTCCGCCATTGTGATTCCGGTCGTCACTGGTTTGATCGAAACCCACTCGACGATTTTGCAAATCTTTATATTTGATGCGGGTGTGGCTGTTGTGGCGATCATCGGGGCGATGTATATCCTTTATCGATATCGCCGTGTGATGATACACGAATAAAAAAGACGACTTCCAAAGCGGAGGTCGTCTTTTTTATGTGTTTCGTTTAGAAACGGTCATTTTCAAATAGAATTTGTTTCACTTGTTCAACCGGCATATCCTCGCCAGTAAAGAGTTTGTACGCAAGGGCACCTTGCCATAGCATCATGCCAAGACCGTTAATCGTTTTGGCACCCGCTTCTTGTGCTTGAGCAAGAAGTTTTGTTTTTTGCGGGTTGTAGACGACATCTGTCACGATTAAGTCTTTGCGTAATACATCAAGTGTATCGTCAATAATGCTGAGCTCATCTAATGGTTTCATGCCAAGGCTTGTCCCGTTTGCTAAGATCGCACTTTCAGCTACTTCACGACGGAAAGCGTCTTTGTCTTCAAGTGGGAAAATATTCGCTTTGACACCGAAGGATTTCATTTCGTTGTTGATGTAATTTACATTTTCTTCTGCTTGAACAAAGTATTGGTCATTACGAGCAAAAATACTAATTTCACGAATACCTGATTGTGCAAGCTGAATGGCAATCGGAGTTGCAGCGCCGCCAGATCCAACGAGTGTGACCTTTTGTCCAGCTAATTCAACGCCGTGTTCAATTAAGTTTCTTACGTAACCAAGACCATCTGTGTTGTAACCAACTAGCTTGCCATCTTTGTTCACAACTGTGTTGCTTGCGCGAGTATATTTTGCAGAATCATCTAGTTCATCTAAGTAATCGAGCACTTTCATTTTGTTCGGCATGGATACGTTAAATCCAGCTGCACCCATTGCTTTCATCCCGTTTACTGCTGCTTCTAGTTCATCATTTGCTACCTCAAAAGCAAGGTAAGCATAGTTGATTCCTGTTAGTGTATAGCCAAGGTTGTGCATCCGTGGTGACAGGCTGTGCCCGATTGGTGTTGCAAGAAGACCGACTAATTTTGTTTTTCCATCAATATTACGTTCATGTATGTTTGTCATGATTGACATCTCCTTTAATTATCTAAACAATTTTTTCATGCGTCGTAAAACAAAGACTGCTAACAATACGCTGATGACCGCAATGATCATATCGAAGAATAAAGTCATTTTAATATCGTACGTGCTAACGAGTCCGCTTGTAATCAGCGGAACAAGGATAAACGCTGAGCTTGCCGCAATGTTGACATATGATGAAGCCGTTGCTTTGTTTGTAGGGAATAATTTCATCATAATACTCATCGCCAACTGGAAAATGCCGGCTGTAAATAATCCTAAGAAAAAGGTACTAACAATGACAATGCCGTACGTTTCGATTTGAAATAGTGAAAGCATGGCAAGGAATGCCCCGATTGGGTAAATAATGGCGACCATAATCGGTGAAATGAATTTATCTAATACGATTGAAAGCAATAGAACAGATACGAGTGCACCAATACTAAAATAAGAAAGAAGCTGTGTCGCTTGTCCTGAACCAAGCCCAATCAATTTCAACCCGAGCTGTGGAAGCCAAGTTTGCCATACGACAAATAATGCAGTAGACGTGAATCCCATAAGTACTACAGCTAAACCTTCACCAAACATTTTCGGTTCTTCCTTCATTTGCTCTTGAACGGGAAGATCGTTTTGAGAAGCCGTTTGCTTATGATTTGGGAACGGCATAAAGATCAAGTAAATGCCTACAAGTAAATAAAGAAGTCCTAGACCAAAGAACGCCCAGCCCCAGAAGATGTCATGTGCAATAAGGAATGCCAAGATAAATGGAAGAACAGTCGCACCAATTGATACAGACGCCTTCACTAATACAGAAGCTGAACTTGCTTTTTTAGGAAATGACTCTGTCAAAGCAGGATATGTCCCTGAATCAAGCAATGAGTTTGCAATCCCTGCGGAAATGGCAAAAATGAAAGCCAATGTATAATTGGTCGTCGTTGGAATCCCAATTAAGAATAATAAGTAGAGAAAGTTACCTGTAATAATGACAGGTTTTCGCCCCCAGCTGTCTGCCAGCCGGCCAGAGAAAAAGAGAGCAATTAATTTACCGATACCGATTGCTGATACAAGCAAGCTGATTTTTGGAATATCTACATGGTAGCGTTCAGATAAGCTTTCCATGTTTGATGCCACAATAATATTGATCATGCCTAGCATGAAATAGTTTAAGTACATGCCAAGTGATGATTTAATGTATGGATTTTTCATGTTCCCACTCCTATATTTGAAACCCTGTTCGGGCCAAATTCTTGTTACCCTTTGTTATTTCCTTAAACGTAAATAATATTAAGTCCATCACAACACCCCTTGTGTGATTGATGAAAAAATAATGAATATTCATCTGTTCTTCAAATAAGTACATCGTTCTACTAAATAATTAAAAATAATAACAGTTATCATAAGTTGATGGACTTCCTCGATTTGATCAGAATCAAAAGATCCATCTTTAACTGTAGTTGATATCATAAAAAACGATATGTTCACAAAAGGTATAACGATATACTAAAAGAAGCAACGAGATAAATATACTCCTGTGTATAAAATGTGTCAAGTTTATGACTTTGCGATTTAAAAAAAGAAAAATGTAATAAAGAAATAGTTGACTTGCTCAATAAAAAAAGGAGAATCGCTTTGCAATTCTCCTTTCAGCGTGTAGACAAACCCTCGCATTCTTTGTCAGTCCTGCGCTCCGGTGCTCACGAATGTCAAATTCGCTCTGCTCCGGTGCTCGTCCTTCCTAGACTGCAAAGGTTTTCTATCACGCTGAAAAGAAGACAAAGGGCTAAAATAAAGTTCATTTTAGCCCTTTGTCAACAATCTGAAAGGAAAATCGCTTTGCAATTCTCCTTTTCATGATCATGTCGAGGTTTCTCGAATATGAAGTTGAGGCTTTAATATCAATCGCTGCAGTTCTTCATCCTGCTCGTTCATTTTATGATACAAAAGGTTGGCTGCTTTGACTCCAATGGATCGTGGAAAAGATGAGACCGTGGTGAGCGGCGGGTGATACATCTCCGCTTCAGGGATGTTATCGAACCCAACTACATCAATGTCTTCACCAGGCTTGATGTCACGCGCTGCTAATTCTTGAATCACCCCAAACGCCACTAAATCACTGAAGCAAAAAATAGCAGTAGGTGGTTCGGGAAGGTCAATCACTTGGGCAAGGGCTTCTTTCCCGCCTTCACGGGTAGGCACCATATCGATAATAAGAGATTCATCCATTGTTAGGTCTTCATCATCATGTGCTCTTTTGAACCCTTTCATCCGTTCAATCCAAGTTGAGGAGGATTTGACTCCGCCTAAGAAAGCGATGCGGCGATGCCCTTTTTGAAGAAGATGACGGACCGCCATCCAAGTGCCTTGTTCATAATCAACGCCGACATAATCACAATGGACATCTGCTAATTCACGGTTTGCCAATACTTTTGGTGTGCGAATGTTGTTTAATTGTTTCACCGTTCGTGTCGAACTTTTCGATGCTGGATTTAAGATGATTCCACCCACTCGGTGCTCTACCATTGTGGAGATGAGCCGCTCCTGCTTATCCACACTATCAAAGGTTGTCCCAAGTAAAACGGTATAGCCAAGTGATTCAAGTGTGGTTTGCACACCGATTAAAAATTCAGAAATAAAGGTGTTTGAAATATCCGTGACGATCACACCTACAATATTTGAACTTTTCGACCGCATGTTGGCAGCGACGCGATCGTACACGTATCCCAAATCCTCCATGGATTGCAGCACTTTTTTCCGGGTGGCTTCAGAGATCCTAGGGTTGTTGCGAACAACGAGTGAGGCCGTTGAAGTCGATACACCGGCATGCCGAGCGACTTCTTGTAATGTCACACGCTGTTTGTTCATTTTTTTCATTTGTCTTCACCAACTTCATTGGATTGCCTAACTATGGTTCATCATCAAGATGGATGTCTCCACCAAACGAGCCGAACATTCTTTGTTTCATTATACCTTAATCAAGGGGTGTTGATGAAGTGATGTCATATCAGCTTCAGATAAGGAGGAAACAACATCTTAAAAGATTACCATTGACAGCTTTCTTTTAGAGGCGTAAAATATAAAATTATTCAGAAATAGCAACATTTAAAGTAAATATCGAAGGCTATGATTGCTGTGGGTCACACTATGGCAGGAGCAGCTTCTGGAGAGACCGCATGTATGTGCGGCGCCGAAGGGTTCACAATCTCAGGCAAAAGGACAGAAGAGTACGAAATATTGTATTTGTGATGCATGGATCATACTGTGTATTGCTTTTCTCTATTTTGCTATTCTTTTATGACCGTGAGATTGGAGCGCATCCAATCTCTTTTTTTATGGACTTTTTGTGAGTTCATTATTTCAGTATAGGATCGTGTCGTAGGAGGGTGTTGAAATTGGCACAACAAGAGTTAAAGCGAGATTTATCAAACCGTCATGTTCAATTAATTGCCATTGGCGGAACGATTGGAACTGGGCTGTTTTTAGGGTCTGGAAAAGCCATTCAATTGGCAGGACCATCGATCATTTTTGCGTACTTAATTGTCGGAATGGCCATCTTTTTTGTCATGAGGGCACTTGGAGAATTGCTCTTATCTAAGGCGGGCTATCAGTCTTTAACGGATATAGCAGAGGATTATCTTGGACCATGGGCTTCCTTTGTGACAGGTTGGACGTATTGGTTTTGCTGGATTATGACAGCGATGGCAGATGTTATTGCGGTAGGGGTGTATGTGCAGTATTGGTTTGATATACCGCAGTGGATTCCTGCTATTATTTGTTTATTGATTTTACTAGGATTTAATTTATTAACGGTGAAGCTTTTTGGAGAAATGGAATTTTGGTTTGCACTGATTAAAGTGATTACGATATTACTGTTGATTGGCGTTGGAATTGTCCTGTTAATCATTGGTTTTCAAACAGATGCAGGACCCGTGACGGTAACGAATCTGTGGTCACACGGAGGATTATTTCCAAATGGTGTGACAGGCTTCTTATTGTCATTCCAGATGGTGATTTTTGCGTATGTGGGCGTGGAACTTGTCGGTGTGTCAGCAGCAGAAACAGCGAATCCGCAAAAAAATATCCCGTCTGCGATTAATAAAATTCCATTAAGAATTCTATTTTTCTATGTAGGTGCGATTTTTGTATTACTATGCATCAACCCATGGACAGAACTCAGTGCATCAGAAAGTCCTTTTGTGAAAACCTTTGGGCTCATTGGGATACCAGTAGCGGCGGGACTCATCAACTTTGTCGTCCTGACATCTGCGGCTTCTGCTTGTAATAGCGGTATGTTCTCAACGAGCCGAATTTTGTATAATCTCAGTCATCAAAAACAAGGACCGGCATCTTTTGGCCGTCTAAATAAGCATGCTGTTCCAAGTAATGCCCTGTTTGTGTCGACGATTGTGGTGTCAGTAGGGGCTCTTTTAAGCAAGCTGATTCCTGAACAAGCCTTTGGTATTGTGACTACGATTAGTGCCATTTGTTTCATTTGGGTATGGAGTATTATTTTAATATGCCATCTGAAATATAAGAAAACACGTCCTGAACTGCATAAGGCGTCTACCTTTAAAGCGCCATTTACACCTTTTGTGAATATAGCGGTTCTTGTGCTCTTTGCTGCTATTCTTGTTATCATGCTTTTCGCTGATGCAACACGTCCAGCATTGTTATTGACACCCGTATGGTTTGGGTTCTTATTTTTGATTTATGCACGAAAGAAACGCCGTTCAGCATAATGAACGAAAAAAGCACAGCCTTTTTAAATGGCTGTGCTTTTGCTTATTTAACGATTTCGAATCTTCAACATATAGTATGCATTAAGAATGATCAGAACAAGTCCAACGACGATGATGGAGAAGAGCTGAGAGTGATTGGCGCCAAGAGAATAGACAATCAAAATAAACATGGCACCGGTCAATAAAATATTCATCATTTGATAAGTGTGAAAAAGCCCATCGAGCATCACATGCTTTTCGCCTTCATCAGAAATGGCGAGCAGTTTTTTGCCATAATCTTTATCGGTTGGACTAGGTAGGTGACGATTAGGATAGACGAGCTTTAGGACAGAGGTCGACACATAAGAAAGAATGACGGTGATCAAAAATAAGGCAGCATTTGTGAGAATCAGCCAGAGTGGCTGCTCAGTCACGATGGAAATACCAATTGCAATGATCGATAAAATGGTACTCACCGTATTAGCTAACGTTACATCAGTAAAAGTTCGGTACTGTTTTACCTCGAGTTCATCCTCCTCATCACCAGATACTGAAAGAGAGACTCTTTTCTTCATGCGCGAAATGCCTGAAAAACAATAAATGATGAATAGAACTGTCAAGCCAGTGATGACAAGAGTCGCTTCAAATGCTGTCTGCAGAAGTGTCATCTCAAATTCGGATGCCAGCAAACAGTAAGCACCGAGAAAACCAAGGAGAGCACCTAAGAGCATTTTGTATACAGTTTTCATGTGAGTTCATCCTCCTCGAATAGAAAAATTTGTTCAATGGGTTCTTGAAAAATACGTGAAAGCCTCATAGCAAGTAAGAGAGACGGCATTAATTCATCTCGTTCCATTAAGCTGATCGTCTGGCGGGAAACCTTTGCCCGTTTCGCAAGCTCCGTTTGGTTTAAACCATCACGTGCTCGCAGCTCTTTTAGCCGATTTTTCATTCTGTCACCTCAACTCTGATCAAAATGTTATCTTGATTGTAAAGTATTATATTCATTTTGACAAGTATAATTGTCAAAATGATAAAAATAATTGTCAGAAAGATCGCCTTTATTCAAAAGGGAATCAATGATACGCTAAAGAAAAGAGAAACAGAAAATAGGTGATGCCCATGTTCATTGATCAATTAAAAAGTGATTTACATCAATCACAGCCGCTATTTATCGGAGAAGAGACAGCGTTCAAAGCGGCAGTCCTTGTCCCTTTGGTGCAAGTCAACGGGGAATGGCATGTTTTATTTGAAGTGCGATCACTGACGATGAGAAAACAGCCTGGCGATATTAGCTTCCCAGGAGGCAAACTCGACGGCGGCGAAACCGCACAAGAAGCTGCACTGCGGGAAACATATGAAGAACTAGGGATTCCGCCCGAATCCGTCAAGGTGTTAGGACAGCTCAGTCCTTATATTGCCTCTCCATCCTTTGTGGTATATCCATTTGTCGGAATCATTGATGAACAGCAGGTCAAACATTCCTTTAATCAAGAAGAAGTAGAGGAGACCTTTACTGTGCCTCTATCATGGCTCAGCCAATACGAACCGTACTTACACCATGTATCGGTGCAGCCAACACCAGGAGAGGACTTTCCTTATGAAAAAATCATGAATGGTGAAAAATACAGCTGGGGGAGTCGTTCGATTGAAGAGTGGTTTTATGATTACAATCGTTACACCATTTGGGGATTAACTGCCCGCATATTAAAACATTTTGTGATGGTTGCAAAAAGAAATTCCTAGAGAACCAGCTCTAGGAATTTGTTGTGGAAAGGCGTTCTTTTGCGGTTTCTTTTCCTTTCCCTTTTCCAATTAGGATGGGTGCTTTAGCTTTGCTCAATCCATATGAAGGCATGTTCACGTAGATAGATTCATATGAGCCGGCTTGAATTTGATACGTTTCATGATAAATTCCGACCGCGTCATTATTTCGTGCTCTTTGGTTAAATCCTTTCCAAGCAGCCAAATGCTTCTCCATCTTGGCATAGGCAAGGAGGTCCTCTGTTGATTTCCAATATTGGATCATGGTGGTGGTGCGTAAACCGAAGTAATTTTCTGTCCCGAGAAAACCAAGTTCATCTTGATGTGTATAAAGTTCTTTGATCATCCCCGGCATCGCCTTAAATACTGGCAGCCATTGATGAACAGCCCAGCGTTTATTGATTCTCATTCCGATAATGAACACAACAATTGGCTCAGAATTGTCTGTTGTATACCTGCCTGCACGTATATTTTTTTTCATTTGTTCACCCTTCTTTCCTCATTGATTCACAGGTCTCCACGCACCAATCAATTCCAGCCTGCGCCACTTTCTTTCCGTAATCTAACGTATACAGCCAATACTTCGCATCAGCTTCATCTGGATACAGCTCTTGAATGTTTTGTTCAATCGCAACATATGTCTCATAACGGATACGGAGCTGCCTCTCATAATCCTGTAAAAGCACCAATTTTTTCTCAAACGAAAGATATTGACCAAAAAATAACTTTAATAACACCTCATTTCGTTCTGATGGTACTTGATCGAGCGGCTGCGCCAGCCATTGCCTCAACGTGTCCAGCCCTTTTTCAGTTAGATGATATTCCCGCTTGTCTGAGCGGCCAGTTGTAGAAGTGGGTGAAACCTTCGCAAGCCCTTCCTCGACTATTAACTTTAAAGCTGGATAAATTTGTCCATAACTAATTTTCCAAAAGTGATGCAAGCTCCTATCAATTAATTGCTTCACTTCATACCCAGACTTACAATCTGTCGTTAAAATCCCCAAAATCGCATACGTCGTATCATTGTATTTTTTCATTGATTAACACACCTATCTAAAAGATATATCATTTAGATATATAATAAACGATGTATAACTGCAGATACAAGAGGTATGAGAAAAAAATAAATGCTAGAAAGGAGGTGAAGAGATCACTGATTTGTTAATCAATGAGATGAATCCTTCATATAGAGTGAACGATCATAGTTTGGAGGGGACATATGAGTAAATCGAAAATCTGGATCATGACTATTCTGGCGGTACTACTGATTGGTGGAGGCGGCTGGATAGCCTATCAAGCAATCGCACAAAAGAGTGGTTTGAATCATCCCTACGCCTTTGCATATAAGACTCATGATCGTGTGAACTGGTTCAAGGTAACGGAGAGAAACGGAAAAGTAACAGGCCAGCTGAACGAAACCATTTTAGAGGAAAATCCGCAAAGGCATTATGATCCCAATCTATTTATCAACAAATATCAATTAACCGGAAAATCAATTGAAAACGGTTACGAATTTTATGTGAAGCAAGGGAAAGAAACGGTCACATATGAAGTTCACCTTGCCGAAAAAGATCTTTCTGTGAAAAAACAAGGTGAAAAGCACAGCATCACATACAAAGCAATTGATCAAAAAAACCTACGTGCTGTTCAACAGGACATTCATACTCGATATGAGAAACTGATGGATGACACGGAAAATAGATTTCATGATTATGTACGAAACTTCATTAAGAAAGTAACAGGCGCTTATGGTTATCTGTATACGGCAGAGGATGGTTCGTACCAACTATTTCTAAAAGTAAAACGAATGTATATGCAGTCTGAATGGGCAGGTTCTTTTCTAATGAGAAAGGCCCCAGGAGATGGTGGTGAACCTTATAAAGAAACGAAACATACAGCAGGTGGAGTTTCAGATGGGATAATGTTTGATTTGAGTACTTATCCTGCAATTGAAAAGGGTTTTATTTTAGGGGAAACTGACCGAGACGCAACATACATTAAATTTCCTTTTAAAATGGCAGGCGGGATTATAGAATTTAAAGCGGTCACGAAAGAGGAATATCAAGAACAAACGGAAGCATTCAAAAAGAAGGCGAAAGAATGGCAAAAGTAGATCGTGTTGGAACAGATGATTGTTGTGAATGGCATTTCAGGGCGATCAGAATTTAGTTGAATAAATAGGGATAATGAAGATATTTTAAATCATATATTAGTGGAGGTACCTATGAGTAAATTGAAAATGTGGGTCGTGTCTATCCTGGCAGTACTCGTCTTAGGTGGAGGCGGCTGGACAGCATATCAAGCAATCGCACAAAAGAATTCATTGAATCATGCCTATGCATTTGCGTATAAAACGAAGGATAAAATGAGCTGGTTTGAGATATCTGAGAATAAAGGCAAAGTAACGGGGCATTTGAATGAAAAGTATATAGAAGAAATATGGTGGGATCCCAAAATATATAAAAAACAATATGTAGTGTCCGGGAGTTCAAAGGAAAACGGTTATGAATTTCGAGTCAAACAAGGCAAAGAAACAATCATATACGAAGTTCAAATGTCCGGTAAAGACCTATCTGTGAAAAAACAAGGTGATAAGAAAAGCAGAATATATAAAGCAATCAATCGAAAAAAGCTAGATTCGTATCACAAAAAACTTCAAGTTCGACATCAACATCTAGTTGATACTTCAGAAACTAGATTTTATGACAATATGAGACACTTCAGGGATAAAGTGGCGAAGGTATATGGTTTTCTATATACGGCAGAGGACAAACAACTATTTTTACAAGTTGAAAGCATGCATATTGAGAATGGATGGCTCGGCTCTTTTCTAATAACAACTGTTTCTGAAGATGGTTGTAAGCCATATAAAGAAATGAAATTAGAGGTCGGGGGCGAAACTGATGGTGGAGACTATTTAGACATGAGCTACGATCCTATAATTGAACGAGGTGTCATTATAGGTTCGACTGATCGAGATGCAAAATCAATCAAACTGCCAATTAAAAAGACTAACGGTACTATAGAGATAAAAGCTTTCACGTATCAGGAATTTAAAAAACTCCCTAGACCATATATCATGACAGGCGATTCAGTAGAGTTAAAAGCTGTCACGAAAAAGGAATATGAAAAACAAGCGAAAGCATTTAAAAAGAAAGCAGAAGAAAAGAGAAAATAGGCATCTTAAACCAGATGAGTGAATCAACTTATCTGGTTTTTTATGGAGAAACATTTTGTTGATTGATGATAGAAGGAACAAAAGAGTTGCTTTAAGTAAATAAAGAAAAGTATTTTGGGTATATAGACCTTAATAAATTTCAGAAAAATAAATGTTGACGCTTTCATATAATCAATATATACTAAAAACAAATCCAATATAAATAAATTAGACATGTGACTGGTCATGCAGGCAGGATCTAAAAACGATGAATTTCTTTAATTTGTCGTTTTAGATCCTTTTTTTATTGCCAAAATATAGGTCTCATGTATGAGAAAAGGAGGAGAAAAAATGGATTACACACAAGTCGCCAAAGATGTTTTACAGCATGTAGGTGGTAAAGAAAACATTGCGCACCTTGAACACTGCTCAACAAGACTTCGCTTCACACTAATTGATCAGAAAAAAGCAGATGTACCAGCATTAGAAAAAACACCAGGTGTCATAGCTGTCAGAATGTCAGGACAATGCCAAGTGGTCATTGGGAATGACGTGATTGAAGTGTATCAACAGGTAACAAATTTAATGGGCGGCAGCTCGTCTGGGCAAAGCATGCCATCCAATCAGCCAAAAGAAAAAAGAAAAGCAGGCACAGTTCTATTAGATTTCATTGTGGGTGTCTTCCAGCCGCTTGTTCCGGCTATCGCAGGCGGAGGGATTTTAAAATCATTTCTTCTCCTCTTCTCTTTATTAGGATGGGTGGATGCAAAAGGCCAAACCTATCAAATACTGAACATGGTGGGTGACGCACCACTATACTTCCTGCCATTACTAGTCGCTGTCACAACGGCAAATAAACTAAAGGTAAACCCACTGGTCGCATTATCAGCAGTCGGTGCACTCCTTCTTCCGAACATGACAGCCATGCTTACTGAAGGTGCGCAATTAATGTCATTCGACGTAAAAAATATAGCTTATGCGTATCAAGTGTTTCCAGCAATCCTTTCTGTATTGCTTTACGCTCAAATGGAAAAATTCTTCACACGATTTTCACCAAAACCAATTCGGATTTTCTTTGTCCCAATGATGTCATTAGTCATTACTGTACCCGTTACGTTACTGTTATTAGGACCACTTGGTTTTACAGCAGGACAAGGGTTTTCATCCGTTATTCTTGCGATGTTTAATACAGTAGGCTGGGTAGCTGTTGCAATTTTAGCAGCGGTACTCCCGTTTATGGTTGCATCAGGCATGCACAAAGCAATGGTCCCTTATGCAGTGACAACGATGGGGAACCTCGGGAAAGAAGCACTTTATTTACCAGCATCACTTGCGCATAATATTGCGGAAAGTGGAGCATGTTTCGCAGTGGCACTACGCACGAAAGACAAGGTACTCAGATCAACAGCTATTTCGGCAGGAATTTCAGCATTTTTTGGCATCACAGAGCCTGCTTTGTATGGTGTGACACTTCAAAATAAACGCGTACTTGGAAGTGTCATGATTGGTTCGTTTGTTGGCGGGATCTTCATTGGATTAGTTGGTATACAAGCTTTTGTACTTGTTGGTCCTGGATTAGCAAGTATGTCGATGTTTATATCAGATGAGCTTCCACGAAATCTAATGTTTGCTGTCATTGGAGCTGTCATTTCCTTCGTTGTTGCTTTTATCGCTGCTTTTGTATTAGGTAAGGATAAAAAAGTAGAAGAAAAGACAAATGATCAAGATGCATTTGCTGAACAAATTGGAGCAGGGGAAACTTTCAAAAGCCCTGTGATTGGTCAAATGATCTCTCTAGCTGAAGTAAAAGATGATATTTTCTCTTCAAAGGTCATGGGAGACGGAATTGCCATTATTCCTTCAGAAGGAGCGTTATATGCACCAGTAGATGGTGAGGTCACCTTGCTGTTCGAAACAAACCATGCACTTGGTATGAAAACGGACAAAGGGGTTGAAGTATTATTCCATATTGGCATTGATACTGTACAGTTGGAAGGACAGTATTTTTATCCAAAAGTGCAGGCAGGAGATCGTGTACAAGCAGGGGATTTACTCATTGAATTTGATGTAGAAAAAATCATGGAAGCAGGATACGATCCAGTTACGCTTGCTGTCATCACGAATACAGATCAATATGATATTAAGGTACAGCCATTACAAGAGGTCAATCGCCAAGATACATTGATGGTTATCACCCAATTAGGAGGCTAAACATATGACGACAATAAAAGGTTTTCCAAAAGGATTTTTATGGGGCGGCGCCATTGCCGCCAACCAAGCAGAAGGCGCTTGGAATGTAGATGGAAAGGGCCCATCTGTTGCTGATATTGCGATGTACCGGTCTAATTTGAGTGTAGAAGATTATGAAGGGCATCTAGCTGTTACTTCTGAAAATATAGATCGAGCGATGAAAGACCCAGATGATAAAAAGTATCCAAAACGCAGAGGTGTTGATTTCTATCATCACTATAAAGAGGATTTGGCTCTATTTGCTGAAATGGGCTTTAAAACTCTTCGCATCTCTATTGCATGGAGCCGTATCTTCCCAACTGGAGAAGAGAACGAACCAAATGAAAAAGGACTCCAATTTTACGATCGTTTATTTGCAGAAATGAAAAAACACAACATAGAACCGATTGTGACACTGTCACATTATGAAATGCCGTTAGCACTGAGCGTGAAATATAATGGCTGGGTTGAAAGAAAAGTCGTTGATCTCTTTGTTAAGTTCGCCAATGTATGTTTTGAACGCTATAAACATGATGTGAAATATTGGCTGACCTTTAATGAAATAGATAGTATTCACCGCCACTCTTTTATTACAGCAGGAATTATTCCTGATCGCTGTCCAGAAGGGAAAGAGGAAGAGACGGTTTATCAAGCACTCCATCATCAATTCATTGCCTCTGCACTCGTAACAGCAGATTGTCATCGCATCATACCAGGCAGTCAAGTAGGGTGTATGCTGACAAAATTAACAACGTATCCGCACACTTGTCATCCGAATGATGTGGAGCGGGCATTGAAACAAAACTTAGAAAACTATTTCTATGCAGATGTTCAGGTATTTGGTGAATACCCGCCGCTTATCAAGCGCATGCTTGAGAGAAAAAACATTCATATCCAAATGGAATCAGATGATCTTTCTATTTTAAAAGAAAATACAGTAGATTTTATCTCGTTCAGCTACTATATGTCTTTAACTGAATCAGCTGATGAAGGATTAGAAAAAACGGATGGAAATACCATCCGTGGGGTCAAAAATCCTTACCTTCCATCTACTGATTGGGGATGGCAAATTGATCCGGTTGGTCTGAAAATTTCTTTAATAGAATTATATGATCGTTATCAAAAACCACTGATCATTGTAGAAAACGGCATGGGTGCAAAAGATGTTGTTGAAAGTGATGGATCAATTCACGATGATTATCGTATTAACTATTTCAAAGAGCATTTCCGCCAAATGAGAGAAGCGGTGGAAGAAGGCGTTGACCTCTTCGGATATACGAGCTGGGGCTCAATTGATATTATTAGTGCAGGTACATCACAGATGTCAAAACGATACGGGTTCATTCATGTAGATCAAGATGACGATGGAAACGGTACATTAAAACGTTCTCGTAAAGACTCATTTTATTGGTACAAAAAGGTCATTGAAACAAATGGTGAATCGCTTGATTGAAAAACCACAATCATGAAAACAGGTGATGACGATGTTTAAAATCAAAAAAGTTTTAAACTCGAGTGTGGTTCTGGCTGAAGATCAGAACCAACAGGAGATGGTTCTATTCGGCCGTGGGATTGGTTATGGACAAAAACCAGGTCAAATGATTGAAGAAAAGAAGGCAGATCAAGTGTTTATGTCTGTCGATAACATGAGAGCGAAGGAATTTCTCCAACTATTAGATTCAATGCCACAAGAGTTTATCGATTTAACTCAGCATATTGTTCAATATGCTGAAAAACGCTTAAACTCGAGTCTGAATTCTGGTGTCTATTTTACCTTGATGGACCACTTGAATTTTGCAGTAGAACGGCACAAGAAGAATATTAATATTACAAATCGAGTATACTGGGAAATCAAAAACTACTATACCGAAGAATTTGAAGTAGGTAATTATGCGCTTGAGTTAGTCAACAATACATTGGGCATACAATTACCAAAGGAAGAAGCGGCCAATATCGCCTTCCATTTAATTAATGCGTTAGGTGAAGAGTCCGATTCTAAAGATGGCATGAAGTATGCCAAGATGATTGGAAGTATTGTGAATCTCGTCCGCTATACGTTGAATATGAAAATGGATCAAGAGAATATTCATTACAGCCGATTTATTACACATGTGAAATTCTTTGTTGAAAGATTTTACGCAAATAAATTATTATCAGATCAAGAAAATGAGTTGTTTGAACAAATTGCACACTTGTATCCTCAAGCGATGGATGTAGCTTTCAAAATCAAAGATTATATTAAACAGGTGCATAGTATTGTTATTCCAAATGACGAACTTACGTATCTGGCGGTACATATTCACCGCCTCATTTCTTATCAAGAACTAAAATAAATGTGGACCACTTGCCTTGTAATGAGGCAAGTGGTTATTTGTATTGTATAGGTTTATGTTCCGATAGGTCGTTCTGTTGGGCCAAGATTTGTATCATTTAACGAATTGTAAGACACCGTTTGTCCGAAAACAACGATGGCTAAAGCGAAAATGAGTAAACTCACTTTTTTCATCATAATTCCTCCAATTAAGTGTAGTGTGTTCTAATTGATAGGCATCCTTCAAAAAGAGGTATGCTTGGTGAATTGAACCTAGCTCTTCAAAGTGTTTGGCAGCTAGTGCACTTAATTCACGGGCACCTTCAACATCCTTTAATTCTTTCAGAATACTGATGTCATCGAAACAGGTTTGAGCTTTTTTGGATATGTCTTCAGTGAAATATAGGTGATAGAGAAAATTCATTTTTGCTGTATAGATGGGGTTTCTGTCTATTTCTTGTTTTTGTTTGACTAATTCAAAATAATAGAGAGCTTGCGACTTTTCATCAATGGAGAGTAGCTCTTTTAGTAACATAAACATGGAGTGTTCGAAATAACAAGATGAAAGGTAGTCATCATCACTAAGAGCCTTTTCTAGGGCATCAATACATTTTTTTGATTCTCCAACTTCGGCATATAGAATACTGATATTGTGATAAAGCTGTGATGCTAAAAAATGATCGTTTAATTGATTTGAGATGTGTAATGCTTTTGTGTAGTAATTCTCAGCTCTTTCGAAATCGCCAATATCCATGAAGTTGGTGGCTGCGATCACAAAAGCTGCTGCCAGTCTTCTTTCATAGCCATCATGACCTTTGAAAATATCGATGGCATTCTGAATATAATGAAGTGAAATCAGGCTTTGGCGAAGCATCATATATAGGTTTGCGACCTTCGTATGGAATTCTGCTACTTCTATTTCATCAGGAATGTTTTGTAGTTTTTTCTCAGCAATTTTAAACAGTCCGATGGCTGATGCATAGTCTCTGTTATATGAAGCGTAAAGGGCTTTATATAGGTAAAAATAGTATTCAATTAAGTCGTTTGTTTTAGAAGGGTATTCTAGCACTGTCGGTTCATTCAGTTTTTTACCCCTTCGTTCATATAACATGAGCTTAAACTTGCCTTCTAGCAATGAATAGTAGGTCAAGACCTCCTGATTCTCTTCCATCTCTTGAAGTAATTCCTTTAATTCTGTGTAGATTGTCTTTGCATTGTGTACATCATGCTTACGAATGGCAATTCGCCAATCATTTAAACGATTCCCCACCTGTTCAGCTGAAATGATTTTCATGGAAATTTCACCTCTTTAACATCCTTTCGCCTGTTTCAATAAAAAACGATATCACAATTTTTGGTAAAATATAATCGTTTCTGGGAGGTGATTGACAGGAGGTAATAAAAAGGACCTTATGTCATGAGATGTACGTTATTGTAATGATGATTGATTGTTTATTCAAATGAGTAAAATCTTTTTTTGGAAGTCTAAAAACGTGATAGATACTATTAGTTTTAAGTTTATGGTCGAAAATACCATCTGAATATATGAAATAAAGCTATTTTAGCTATGAGAGGAGAACAATGAAAGGTCGATCTAGAAGGGAAAATCAGTTATGATGTTGCTAGATGATTTTGGAAAAGAAACTGGTAGTTACTGAGAAAGGTGAATATCCGAGACAAGTGTTGACCTTTCAGAAAGGATGTTGAAATGAAAAAAAGATTTCAAATGTTAAACTGGCAAATGACAATTGTGATGACGACGCTTTTACTTGTTTTAGTCACTCTTTATATCTCAAAGAGATACTTTTATAGCAAAGAAATTGAGTTGCTGACAGAATCTTGTCAACAAGAAGACGGCAAAATCATACTAGAAACAAATAGTTTGACTATGGATTACTCCTTTGAGTGTAAGAAAAAATAAAACAGGCAGAAAGCTGCCTGTTTGACACCAATTAAAACCCTAAGTTTTGTAACCACTTGTTTAACAAGGCCTCTCGTTTCTCAGCGGTGAAGCGATCGTATTTTCCTAAATTTAAATGGGCTGAAATTTCACCGTCATTCATAAACAAAATTCTTTCAGAGCAAAGGGCCACTTTTGGATCATGGGTGACGAGAAGCAAAGTTGTTCCTTCAGAATTGATTTGTGAAAAAATATCCATGACTTCCTTTGTGGTGCTTGAATTAAGAGCACCTGTGGGCTCATCGGCAAAAAGAATGTTTGGTTCATTCATAAGAGCTCGACAGATAGAGGCTCTTTGGAGCTGTCCTCCTGATACTTCTGATAAATATCTATCAGCTAAATGATCAATATCAAGTTTCTCCATTAGATATTTTGCTCGTTCATTGACTTCTTTTCTCGGCATTTTCTTCGCTAAGTAAGCTGCAGCAATGATGTTATCAAATAGATTGAGGTTTTTTAGTAAGTGGCTGTGTTGAAAGACGAATCCCATCTCTGATAAGCGCAAAGCTGTTAACTGTTTGTCTGTCATTTCTGATAGCAGTTGACCTTTATATTTGATTTCTCCTCTGGAGGATGTCTCTATACCGCTAAGTTGATAAAGCAAAGAGGTTTTTCCACACCCTGAAGGTCCCATAATGGTGACAAATTCTCCACGTTTAATGGTTAAGTGAATATTTCTAAGAATGGTCTGTTTTTGTCCTTTTAATGAATCAATTTGTAAAGACAATTGTTTCGCTTCAATTAATTGTTCCATGTGAAACATCTCCTTATGAAAGTGTATGACGGCTGATTTTACTAGAAAAAAAGGACTTCAATAACCACGAGATGACAGTTAAATTCACCATAAACAGCAGGAGAGGATACACGATCCAAACCCATTTCGGGGCTAACCACTGAAGGCTGGATGCTCCTAATGATGCGCCGCCTGCACTCATCAACGCCGGACCAATAGTATGAACAGCGATTGCTCCAATGAAGGCACCAATAGAGAGAACGACGATAAAACTTGTTAAGTATTGATAGGTTAAATCTTTTTGAGAAAAACCAATCGTCCTTAACAAGTGAGTACGATTTAAATCTTTCGCCCTTAACATGTGCAGAAACATTATTAACATGAGGCTGGCTGTTCCAAAAGCTGCGATGGTTGAAAATAATGCAATCACTTTTACTAGAGATGCGGTGCTTCCTATTGTTTGATGCACATATTCTTTCAT
Source organism: Bacillus sp. FSL W7-1582 (assembly GCF_038593325.1). Lineage (NCBI taxonomy): Bacteria > Bacillati > Bacillota > Bacilli > Caryophanales > Bacillaceae > Bacillus > Bacillus sp. FSL W7-1582. The sequence continues at coordinate 3,619,878 of NZ_CP151987.1, read as the reverse complement.
ATCCGTCACTTTTGCAGGAGATATATTTGTTTCAAGTGCTGCTTTTTTTCCTGCCATATCTATTCCTTGTTTTAATTGTATTTGAATGGTTTTCCAAAGGGATGAATGCGGAAAAGGCTGAGATAATGCTTTAGCTGTTTTCCCTCCGTTGGTGACGTCTTGATAAATGCCGGTAACCATTTTTTGAACTTGCTGTCCATTTGTGGCGAGAGTGACTTTTTCGCCTATCTTTTTCTGAAGTGAGGCAGCACTCAACACCGATAAAGCAATCTCTTCCTCCTTCAACGGTTCCCTTCCTTGTAAATAGGTGAGAGGGAATGCTGATAGATCACCTGTTTCTAAATAGAGCGTTTCTAGTGTATTCTCCATTGTTTTGGCTTGTAGAGAAGTTGTTTCATAGACGGCAGATGTTTGAATGTCTTGGTCTACGCTAATCATAGACTCTATTTTATTTGTACTTTTCTCTAAATGGTTTCCCTGCCGAATATCAATTCGAAGGTCACTTTTTCCTGAGCCAAGATATGTGACGAAATCGGGTGATTGTAATGTGTACCATAACTGAATCGGCATTAACATTAAAAATGTACAAAGCGCAATAATACAGGTAATTGTTGAATACACCTTTATTCGCGAGAACAGATCTTTCAAACCAAACCAAAAATTGACTGGGAGGAATCTGTTTTTCTGGAGGTGCATAGGAATTTGTTTTTTACGGCTTGGTGAGCTTATGCCGCCTTGAATGGCTTGAGCGGCTGATATTTGACCAAATCTCCTTAGGACAGTATAGCTGAATGAGATGACGATCATTGCCGTCAAAATTGATACCAAAAGCGGGATCACCTGATGAATAAAAGAGAGGCGATTCCCCATATATTGCTGAATATTGGCTGTAAACAAATCACCAAACATGAGCGTCATTAAATATCCTGCTATACACCCTATACAGGCAAGCACAGCATATTTCCCAACGTATAATTGTTTGATTTTTGATAAAGGGATTCCAAGTACTTTTAAGATTCCAATTTCACGTTCATCCTCTTCTATAGCGGCGGTCATAGCGAGACGAAGAGAGAGGAGAGAAATGCTAATGAGTAGAAAGCAGACAAGAAGGAGAATGGCGATCACCATACCATCTGTTAGGGCATTCAGCATGCGAAGCAGGGGTAATGTGACAGCAGGCCCCTGTTGTGGCAGCTCAGATGATTGATAGAGTGATTGAAAAGCATCTGCTTGACCAGCATCATGCAATAAAAATTCAATTAAGTACTCCTTTTTTTGAAACACTTGATTCAGTGCCGCCCAGTCCGCATCATGCAGAAGAAATCTCTTTGAACTGACAAGACTTGGATTCATTTGGGCATCTCGTAAGAACGTTTTGATTTGAAAAGAGAATTGATGAGAGCCTTTTGTAATGAGTAACCTTTCGCCAATCTTTAAGTGGTATTTTTGTTGAAAATAAATAGGGACTGCTACTTCTCCTTTATTTACAGTGAGCTTTTCATTTCGTTCGTTTAAAAGAAAATCAAAATAGCGATTTTGTTTTACAAATAAATGATCCATCACACCCGCTTGAGCAGGCTCCTGCCCGAACTTGATGCTGACGTGTTCGATCGGAATCATTGGAACAATTTGATGTGCCTTTACCATCGACTGTTTACTTGAAAATATATCGACCGCTTTTTCATCTAAGCTGCCATCGTGCATTTGGACAAAGTCTGGTGCTTTGGCTGATTGGAGTAGATCAGAAATGGAACCATTCAGCTGGACCGTCATTTGCGCAGCGCTTGTTGCTAAAAATGATGTCATCATGATGCAAAGGGTTAAGCCGATTGAAATGAGACGGTGGCGGGTTAGGTCTTTCTTGATAAACGTCAATCTCATGAGGCTGATTCTCCTTCATGTCGAAGCATATTTTTTGTAAGGAAGGCAAGTGCAAACATCAAGGCACTGACGATTAACACGGTCACATACATGCTGGCGGAAAAAGTGTTGAACAAGAACCCGTACATCATTTGACCGAGCGGTGCAGCACATTGAGAGACCATTGTCAGATTGGCCATGACTTTTCCTAATTGAGCATTGGGTGTTTTCTTTTGCACATGTGAGATGACAACGATCGAAATCATGGTGAGCAGCATGGCAATTGGGAGACACCCTGCTAAAAAGAGAAAATAGGCTGGAAATGTACCAAATTGAAGAGCCATCTTGGATGTTGAAAAAGCAACAGGCAGCAAAATGACTGCGATGACGAGCAGCCAGCGATACAAAGTAGGAATGCGCCAATGTTTCGCTACAAGCCCAACTAGCAGGGCGCCTGCGATGACGGCAAACTCAATGATACCCATTCCTATTCCGTACATGATGTCACTGCTTTTCATTGTGACCCTTAAAATAATGGGACCTCCAACGATAAAAAATGGTGTGAGGATGAAATTTAGCAGCGCTGCAAGCAGCATGGCTCTTTTTAAAAATGGCTGGCTTCCGATATAGGAAAATCCTTGTTTCATATCTTTCAAGAGTACTTTGGTCATCGGTTCTGCGAGTGGGCTAGGTGAGAAAGAGATATTTAACCGTAAAAGCATGCATGCTGATAGAAAAAATACAATGCTGCTAGCGCCTATGATGACCTGGCTCCCAATGAGTCCGTATAAAACGCCGCCAATGATAGGAGCGACAACACCTGAAAGGGCCTGCACGCCATTCACGATGCCATTCGCTTGTTCTAATTTGTCTTCTTTCACTAGCTGAGGAATACTGGACATCACAGCAGGAGCATAAAACGTACTCATGACACCAAGGAGAATCATGACGGCTCCAATCATATAAAGTGAATCATGACCTGAAAATAACCAGAAATAAAAAGCCAGAATCATAATGCCAGTAAGAACATCAAATAAAATCATCAAATTTCTTCTGTTAAACCGGTCAGCAATTGCTCCTGCTAATGGCGAAAGGAGGAGCGGGATATTGGATAAAGCGAAAAGCAGAGCATATAAATCAACACGATGTGTCATATCCAAGACGTGTAAAGATAGAACAAAACGAATCAAGGAAGACCCGAAAACGGAAATAATTTGCCCGAGAACGAGATAGATAAAATGGGTGGAGCCATTTTTGGCTGATAACGACATGAAAATCACTCTCCTTTTAGACCGACCGTCAGTCTATAATGTATGCAGGATTGGTATTGAAGTGACCAATCACTGATTATTGTCTTCCGGTTCTCCAGTTAAACGTTGGAGAAGGAAGGAGAAACTTCCCTTTTCTGCATGTAATGAGGCTTCAAGGATTGCGATAAATGCTAGAGCTCGTTGTATGCTTTCCGCTGCGGTCCATTGGAAAAGTCCCTCATCAAAGATAACCTGAGCAGAAGCGAGGAGAAATTCGACAGTTTCTTGCGGGTAATCCGTTTGAAATATCCCTTCTTCTACCCCTTGCTGAATGACTTCTGCTAAAACGGGTGATAGCTCTGTAATGGCTTTGATCAAGCTTTTTTGATGCATCTCTGCATTAGCAGGCTGATGAAATTGTTCGATCATGCCTTCTTTATGGCTGCCCTGTTTAGGAGATTGTGCCATGATGATGCGAAATAATTTATCAACCACTGAGATATCTGGATCAGCGGCAATACGCTTTGCCTCGATGATATCTGCTTTTATGATCCGGTCAATGATTGCATCCATCACTTCTTCTTTGGAAGTAAAGTAATAATAGAATGTGCCTTTTGCAATGCCAACGGCTTTGAGGATGTCAATAATTGTGGTTTGCTGATAGCCTTTGGTTGAAAAAAGCTTCTCTGCTGCATTTAAGATGTCATTTTTGCGTTCCTCAGGATGTTTAACGGTTCTCATAAAGCCATCCTTTCTTTTGACTAGACTGTCGGTCGGTCCCTTGATTTGATTAAACACTTTTTGGCGTATCTTTGTCAACGGCTGTTTTTTTCAGCTTTGCATTTATTGTGCAATGACACTATGATACATTGAATGAAAACCCCTTCAGGAGAGATGCTGAATGCAATTTTTAACCAGTGAATTGGCGCAAGAGATGGTTGAACGTACGATGCATATTTTACATCAAAACATCAATGTCATGAATGCGGATGGTGTCATTATTGGGTCTGGTGAACGAAAAAGGATTGGACAAAAACATGATGGAGCACGTCTAGTGCTGTCAAGCGGAGATAGTGTGGAGATTGATCAGGAGACATCCCACCGCTTAAAAGGCGTGAGACCTGGAATCAATCTGCCTATTTGCTTTCGCGAACAAGTTGTTGGTGTCATTGGGATTACGGGTGAGCCAGGGGATATTCGTCATCATGCCGAGCTGGTGAAAATGGCAGCTGAGCTCGTATTAGAGCAGTCTTTTCTACTTGAACGCTTCCAGTGGCGGCAGCGAATAGAGAGTGAAATTGTGAATCAGCTCATCTCCGAGTCTGACATGGGTGATCATCAGCTGAAGCACCGTGCTGACTGGCTTGGAATGGATTTAGACAAGCGGCGAATGGCTATTGTTTTTCAGCCGATTCCATCGTCCGAGGATACGGTACACAAAATGATGCATGCCATTCAATACGATAAGAATGCGGATGATTTACTAGGCATGACCTTCCGTCATGAATTGATCCTGTTAAGACAGCCGATATGTGACCATCAATTCAAGCATGTGATGAAACAGCTACAACAAACAATGGCAGGTGCAGTTGATGGACAAGTGCTCGTGGGTGTAGGAACTGTCGCTGAGGATATGAGTCAATTACCGTTGTCCTTTCAGCATGCGAGAGAGGCCCTGCGGTTAGGAAAGGTGCTCCATCCAGAGGAAAGCATATATGTCTTTGAATCTTATCAGCTTGAAAGCTTGTTTATAAAAGCGAGAGCCGCCAAAGAGGGCAAACGGTGGAGTGATTTTTATCATCCGCTGATACAAGAAACGGAACTCGTTCAAACGTTAAAGGTTTACATTGAAGAGGGCGGGGACTTACAAAGAATCGTTGATCGTCTATTTATTCACCGCAATACACTGCGATATCGTTTAGATAAAATCCAGGCATTGACCGGAAAAGATCCTCGTCATGTGAAACAGTTGATGGAGCTGTACATAGCACAATTGGACCATCAACTGTCTTAATTGTGCATTTGCACAACTGGATAAAGAAATAAATAAAAGAAGTTCATCTAGATTCACAACTCGATCCCAATGGGTAAACGCTTACAATTAAGAAAAGACAATCAGGAGGGATGGAGTATGGGTGGAGATGTGACAGTAAGTACATTGGGCGCATTGACTGCGCTTGTGATCGCTATTGTTCTCATTCTAAAAAAAGTATCACCTGCTTATGGCATGCTGGCAGGCGCATTTATTGGCGGTTTGGTTGGCGGTGTAGATGTTGTGCAGACCGTGAACGTCATGATGGAAGGCGCAAAGGACATGATTCCGGCTGTTCTTCGAATCATGGCGGCAGGTGTACTGGCAGGGGTTTTAATTGAGTCGGGTGCAGCGTTATCTATTGCGGAGGCCATCGTGAAAAAACTTGGAGAGGCGAGGGCACTTTTAGCACTCGCACTTGCAACAATGATTTTAACAACGGTGGGTGTTTTTGTAGATGTAGCAGTCATTACAGTAGCACCAATCGCACTTGCCATTGCCAAGCGTGCAAAACTTTCTAAAACGGGGATTTTACTTGCGATGATTGGAGGAGGGAAGACGGGGAATATCATGTCACCGAATCCGAATGCCATTGCAGCCTCTGATGCCTTTGGTGTACCGCTTACTTCCCTGATGGCGGCAGGTGTCATACCGGCTATTTTCGGGATAGCCGTCACATATGTATTAGCCAAAAAGCTTGCGAATAAAGGGACACCTGTTCTGGAAGAGGGAGCTGACCAAGGCGAGGTTCAAGTACCTGGTTTTCTACAAGCGCTTATAGGCCCGCTTGTGACCATTCTCTTGTTAGCCTTAAGACCGTTGTTTCAAATAAATATTGATCCAATGATTGCCTTACCAATAGGAGGAATTGTTGGCGCTCTTTTCATGAAAAAAGGGAAGTTTCTCAATGATTATGCGATGTCAGGGCTGCATAAAATGTCAGGTGTAGCGATCATGTTACTAGGGACAGGTACATTAGCTGGAATTGTATCGAATTCTTCCATGAAAGAGGTATTTATTCAGGCGCTTGACGCTTCGGGATTACCTCCTTACTTGCTTGCACCAACGTCTGGAATTTTTATGTCGGCAGCCACAGCTTCGACAACTGCAGGGGCGGCAGTTGCAAGTGGTGTATTTAGCGGAACTCTTATTGGTCTTGGTGTATCTGCCCTTTCAGGCGCAGCTATGATTCACGCTGGCGCAACTGTGCTAGACCATATGCCGCACGGAAGCTTTTTCCATGCAACGGCGGGAAGTGTTCAAATGGATATAAAAGAACGGTTGAAATTAATGCCCTTTGAATCGTTAATTGGTTTGACATTAACTGTGGTATCGACCATTATCTTTGGTATTTTCCAGCTGTTCGGCTGAGGACTTAATGAGAAACGAGGGGTTTTTGGATGAAAATTGTGATCGCACCAGATTCATTTAAAGAAAGTTTATCTGCTTATGAGACAGCATGTGCCATCGAACGAGGATTTCGTTCTATTTTGCCACACGCAGAATATATGAAAATCCCAATGGCAGATGGAGGAGAAGGCACAGTTCAATCGTTAGTGGATGCGACAGGCGGGAAGATTGTCCAGCAAGTGGTCACGGGCCCGCTTGGCAAACCTGTGGATGCCTTTTTTGGTATGTTGGGAGATGGTCAGACAGCTGTCATAGAGATGGCAGCAGCATCAGGATTACATCTTGTCCCGCCAGAAAAACGGAACCCCTTATTCACGACGTCTAGAGGGACAGGAGAATTAATGCTTGCAGCGCTGGATAAAGGAGCGAAGCATTTAATCATTGGGCTTGGCGGAAGCGCAACAAATGATGGCGGCGTTGGCATGATGCAAGGTTTAGGTGCTTCTTTTCTCGATAAAGCAGGCCAAGACCTCACGCCGGGCGGTGGATCACTGAATCAATTAGCTTCTATTGATCTATCTCGACTGGATCCAAGATTGCAATCAGTCCGTCTGGAAGTAGCGTGTGATGTGGACAACCCATTAACGGGTGAAAGAGGAGCGTCTGCTGTGTTCGGTCCTCAAAAGGGAGCAGATACAGAAATGGTTCAACTGTTGGACAAGAATTTATCTCATTTTGCACAAGTGGCTAAGCAGCATCTTCATGTCTCCTTTGGTGAGGCTGCAGGTGCAGGAGCGGCAGGAGGACTGGGCGCGAGTTTATTAGGCTTTTTACAGGCTGATCTTCAAAAGGGAATCGATATTGTACTGAAAGCCGTACATTTTGCTGACATACTAAAGGACGCTGACCTAGTCATTACAGGGGAAGGGCGGATTGATCAGCAGACCATTTACGGCAAAACGCCGATCGGTGTAGCCAAAGCTGCGAAACAATATGGACTCCCTGTCATTGGCATCGCTGGGTCCCTCTCAAAAGACAGTGCAGTCGTACATGATCATGGCATTGATGCACTTTTTAGTATTGTCCCTGGCGTCACGACTCTGGCTGAAGCCATGCATGATGCTAGTGTGCATGTAGAGAGAACAGCAAGGAATATTGCGGCTGTCATGACATTTGGAAGAGATAAGTAAATGATGAAAAATGTTTCCTTTTCTATCACATTCCTTTCTATAGAAATGTGGTAAAATGGTTCTAAATGAAAAAGAAAGTTGGAGGAAACACAAATGTCTAATCTACCGAATTGTCCATCGTGCAGTTCAACCTATACATACGAGGATGGCAGCATGCTTATTTGTCCAGAATGTGCGCATGAATGGTCGCTAGAACAAGAACAAGCGGCAGAGGAACAGCTTGTTGTCAAAGATGCGAATGGAAATCTATTAAGTGATGGTGACACGGTCACTGTGATTAAAGATTTAAAAGTCAAAGGTTCTTCTTCGGTTTTAAAAATAGGAACGAAGGTCAAAGGGATTCGTTTAGTCGAAGGCGATCATAACATTGATTGTAAAATTCCTAGCTTTGGCGCAATGAAGTTAAAATCGGAGTTTGTGAAGAAAGTATAATATATGAAAAGAGGCTGTCGATCATCAGCCTCTTTTTTATTTCGATATTTATAGGTGAAAGGTATAATCTTAAACATCATTTCATACATATGTACCTATTGAAAATCATTCTTTTTTTAAAAAATCAAGCCTCTTTTCTTATAAAAATTCACGCTTTTCTTAACTCTACCTTAAAAAAGGCAGATGATTCTCTAAATTTTGCCTAATCCCCTTCACAACTTTTGGGCATTGCTGTACCATATGGAAGTGTTCTTCTATTTTTGACGGATCATGGTGTTTATCAGGAAATAGATGATAGATGATACTTAGACAAAGAAGGAGAGGTAACGTGACGAACGTTTTAGAACTGCAACATGTATCTAGGCATATTCGCGGGAAAAAGATTGTTCAAGACTTGAGTTTCTCTGTCCAAGCGGGCGAAGTCTTTGGCTTCTTAGGACCGAATGGCGCAGGAAAAACGACAACCATTCGCATGATGGTCGGTCTTTCTCCCATTACATCCGGTGACATTCTGATTAATGGTCATAGTATTCAAACCTCATATCAGCATGCCATCCAAGATGTCGGTGCAATTATTGAAAATCCAGAAATGTATAATCATTTAACGGCAAGACAAAACCTTGTTCATTTTGCCAGAATGAATGGAAAAGTGGATGAAGGTCGAATTGATGAACTGCTAGAACTAGTTAGTTTGCAGCATGTGAAACATAAGCGTGTCCGTACGTTTTCATTAGGAATGAAGCAGCGTTTGGGGATTGCTCAGGCATTGATACATAAACCGAAACTGCTAATCTTAGATGAGCCGACCAATGGACTAGATCCAGAGGGAATTCGTATGATACGAGATTACTTGAGAAGGCTGGCAAAGGAAGAAGGGCTTGCTGTCATTGTTTCAAGTCACCTCATGTCAGAAATGGAATTGATGTGTGATCGTTTCGCCATTATCCAAAAAGGAAAGCTGATTGCGATTGAGGATCAGCGTGCAGAGACGAAGCAGGATGATTTGGTCAACTATCGTATGAAAGTAGCATCAAGTGAGCTAGAAGAAACTCAAAAGCTCATTAAAGCATTTGAGGAAGGCATCACAGTTAGAGAAGAGGAGCAGTACTTATTCTTCTCCATCCTAGAAGAGAAAATGCCACAATTGATTCGTCATTTGAGCGAGGCTTCTATTCATTTGTACGAAATCAAAATAGAAAAACAAACCTTAGAAGATAAGTTCTTAAGCTTAACAGGTAAAAAGGAGGCAGACGTATGATTCGCCTCATTCAAAACGAGTGGATGAAAATCAGTTATCGTGTGGGTACTTGGATTATGGTTGGGCTTCTTGTTTTAGGTATGATTGCGACGTTGATTTTTGCACTTAAAACAAACGACGAAGATCAATCATCTGGAGCATGGAAAGCCCAGCTAGAGATGATGAATACTGAGAACAAGAAGGAACTCAAAGAAATAGAAAATGGTTACTTTAAAAGAAACCTTGAAAAAGAGATCGCTATTAATGATTATCGAATTAAGCATAACTTGCCGCCAGCTGATCAGTTTAGCGACAGTGTATGGGACTATGTGAAAACAAACGCCAGTTTACTTCAGCTTGTAGGTGTGTTTGTGATCATTATCGCTTCCACCATTGTCTCGGCTGAATACAAGCATGGTACAATTAAATTATTATTGATTCGCCCACCATCAAGACTAAAAATCTTAATATCTAAATATATTACGGTGCAACTGTATGCTCTTCTACTGGTGGTGGTGCTGTTTATCTTGTCATTTATATTGGGTGCCATTTTCTTCGGACTCAATACTGATTATGTGAGTGTGATCTATCAAAATGGTGAAGTGATTGAACGTTCGCAGTTTGCCAATATGGTTTTTTATTATTTAGCTAATTGCGCAATGTTTGTTGTGTTAGGGACACTTTCGTTCGCTATATCAACAATTTTCAGAAGTGAAGCTATCTCCATTGCCATTAGTGTGTTAGCTTATATTGTAGGTGGAACGATTACAGGTATTTTAATGCTCTTCTTTGATTGGACAAAATATTTGTTATTCGCAAATGATCCATCCCAATACTTTATGGAACAGGTTACTGTTATCGAAGGCATGTCCCTAGGTTTCTCACTAACGGTCCTAGTCATTTATTGGGCCATCTTCTTGGCGGTTGCTTTAATCGTCTTCCAAAAGCGAGAAGTAAAAACAGGTTAATTTAACTTTTTAGGAGGTTTCTATCAATGATTAAGCGTAAAGGTGAAAAAATTATGGGGATTATCAGTATTGTCCTCAACGTAATTGGTGTTGGTTTTGGGGCATTGATGCTCTCTGTGGACCCAGCATTTTATGAAGAAATGAATGAAATTTTACAAGAGGAAGGCAGCGCCTTGCCAGTTGAAACACTTGAAGCTTCGGTTCATGCCTTTGGCGTTCAGTTTATGGTTGTTTCCGCAATTGCGGCTGTCTTAGCCCTTGTTGGTGTGATTGTCTTGAAAACAGACCGCCGTGCCGTGCTTTCTGGTATTCTTTTCTTGGTTTCGGCTGTGACTCTTTTAATTGGAACTGTAGGTCTTGCTTTCGTTCCAATGATCTTGTTGCTAATCGTTGGATTGATGTCACTGATTAGAAAACCGAAAACAGACATTCACACGAGTGAATATCCTTCATAATTCAAAGAAAAAGACATGCGCTGATTTTGCGCATGTCTTTCTTTTTTATATGATGCCAATCAGTTTGGCGATGATGAGTAAAACGATACTGAACCCCCACATCCAAAAGAAGGAGTAGCGGATATGTTTCCCCATATCGACCCCTGCAAGACCGATGGCAAGCCATACAGCAGGTGCAAGGGGGCTGACAAAGGTGCCGATGATATTTCCAATCATCATGGCGTATGCTGCAGATGTCCCTGACACACCAACCTCTGATGTAATCGATTCGACAATCGGCAAGAGTGCATAATAATAGGCATCCGTACTTGTCAGCATATCAAGAGGAACCCCAAATATCCCCACAATGATATGTAAAAATGGCAGTAAGAAAGCTGGCAAAATGTGAATACTGTCCACTGCAATTGCCTTCAGCATGCCTGTTCCTTCAAGAATTCCTAAAAAAGAACCTGCGGAGAAAATAACAGCTGCCATCATTAGTGCACTTGGAGCATGCGCCTTAATTCTCTCCATTTGTACATTTACATTTGGAAAGTTAATCAGAAGTGCTAGTGAAAGACCAATCATAAACATATAGCTAGCAGGAATCACGTTCAGCACGAGAAGGACAACAACAGCTAAAAATAGAATGAGGTTGACCCAGATTAAGTGATAACGCTTTAAAGACGCATCGCCTGTTTCGCTGATCGATTGAATAGCACGATCCCAATCGGCGCCTTCTAATTGGACAGCAGCTATTTCATTTGCCGCGATTTTCACCCGAATTCGTTTTTCTTCTCTTTTTCCTAAAATGAATGCCATTCCTAATACGAGCACGACCCCGATCAGCTGAATGGGAATAAGCGGTACCCACAGTTCAGATGGGTCCATATTTAGGACACTAGCTGCCCGTCCTGTGGGGCCAGCCCATGGAATCATATTGGTTAATCCAGCACTCGTTCCGATTAACAATAGCAATAAATAAGGACTCATATGTAATTTTTTATAGAGCGGAAGCAGTGCAGGTACAGTTAATAAAAAGGTTGTAGCGCCTGCTCCGTCTAAGTGTGCGATGACCCCAATCAAGGCAGTTCCCATCGCAACTGTGACAACATTCCCTTTTGTCAGCTTGATTAACGCTTTAATTACAGGTTCAAAGAACCCTGTATCTTGTAAAATGCCAAAAAATAAAATGGCGAAGATAAACATGGTCGCCACTGGCAAAACTTTGATAATCCCTTGTTCAAAGAAAGTTTGAATGTCATTGATACCAAATCCTGCGATGAGCGCCCCTATTAAAGGCACCATGACCATGGCGACAATTGGACTTGCTTTCCCCCAAATCAGCAAAACAACAATCGTTAAAATAATCAACAATCCAACAAACGTTAACATAAGCCCCTCCCCCTACAATAAACCGTTTACATTTGTTTGTTTTTTTACCAATGCAATCCCACATTTGCATTGAAAAAAAGAGTATCAAAAATATGAGTATTAGGCAACCGCTTTCATACCTATACAATGGTAAAAAAGGATGGCGGGGCCAATCAGGGTGCGGTGTTTAATATGTCAAAAAATTTAGATAAAAAATAATACTTCTATTGATAATCTACTATCGGGAGAAAATATACAGGTATTTAGATTCAACAAAAAGTAAAAAGCGCCCTTTGGATGGACGCTTCTTTCACACTATTTTTTCAAAATAACGTATTCGTAAGGATTCAGTTGTAACCGTCGAGATGTATGCTGTCCAGTCAGCATATTTTCATAGCTTTCCGCTGAATCTAGTGAAATGTTCTGTTGCTGTTCTGTAAAATTCATCATAAACACAAAGTCCTGCGATCCATCTGTTCGTTTCTGGACACTGACGCCCTCTGGAATCGAAGAGGATAGGATCGGTTGGATGCCTATTCCTGTGATGAGATCTTCGTAAAAATCATCATAAAACGCTTGCTCATTTTCAGAAGCCATATAGTATGCTTTCCCTTTGCCAAATGGACGGACAGTAAGGGCGGGCTGTCCTTCATAGCAGCCATTCTCAAAATGCCCTAACACAGAGGCTGTTTCAGGATGAATGGACTCACAATATTGCCCGACATGATAGGTGCGACCATTTCCTGTGGTCATTAAGACGTGTTCATCTGGCATCAATGTGTTGATTTCCTCTGCCCAAATACCAAGTACATGGCGGAGAGGACCGGGGAAACCACCAAGGAAACAGAGGTCGTTTTCATCGACCATGCCGCTCCAGTATGTTGCCACAAAAATGCCGCCCTCTTTGACAAATGCTTCGATCTTTTCTGCCACACCTGGTTTGATCATGTAGAGCATTGGTCCAACAAGCACTCGATAGGATGAGAAATCCTTTTCCATCCCGACAATATCAACAGGGATGCCCTTTTTCCAGAAGCTTCGATAATGAGTTTGACAAGCCTCTACATAGCGTTTGTTGGTATTATTTAAGCCCTGCGCATCATCAATCGCCCAATGGTTTTCCCAATCATATATGATGGCGACTTCTGGTTGAACGGATGTACCCGCAATCGGCTGAAGCTGCTCCAGCTGTTTTCCTAAATCAGCGACTTCTTGAAACACACGCGTGTGTTCATGTCCTGAATGATCCACAACGGCTCCGTGGAATTTTTCAGAGGCGCCCCGGCCTTGCCTCCACTGGAAATAAAGGACGGAGTCGGACCCATGGGCAATCGCCTGCATGGCAGAGAGGTGTGCCATTCCTTTATGTTTCACCTTATTCACTTCATGCCAGTTCACGAGGCTTGGTGTGCTTTCCATCACGAGAAACGGCTGACCGCCCTTTAATGAACGATACAAATCGTGAACGAAGGCGACGTTTGACGCTAATTCTGCAGTGGTTTCTCTGCCGCTATGCCATGCTGGATAGCTATCCCATGAGATCACGTCGACTTCTTTTGCAAATTGATGATAATCCAGTCCAAGGAATGGACGCATATGCGGATAGTCGCCCATAAAATTGGTGGTTACTGGCACATGAGGTGTTAATTCTCTCAGCGGTTCAATTTCATTTTGATAAAAATTGATCGTTTGCGCTGTGACAAAACGCTTCCAGTCTAGGTTCATGCCATGAATCATGTGCTCCCCGTGCGGTGCAGGTGACTCGATTTGCGACCAATCGGTAAAGGTGTGGCTCCAAAATCCCGTCCACCATGCTTGATTCAAAGCTTCAAGGTCATGGTTGTATTTGTCTTTCAAATAGTCTCTAAATGCTTCTTGGCAAAGATCACAATGACATTCACCGCCGTATTCATTTGAAATGTGCCACATGATCAGCGCTGGATGGTCCTTGTAGCGTTCAGCAAGCAAACGATTGAGTGTATTCGTTTTTTCTCGATAAACTGGTGAGGTAAAGCAATGATTATGGCGAAGTCCGTGCAAGTTGCGCTGGCGGTTTGCTTCAACGCGTAAGACTTCTGGATATGTTTGCGAGAGCCAAGCAGGTCTTGCTCCGCTTGGCGTGGCGAGAATGGCGTGAGCTCCCTGTGCTGCCAAGCGGTCCATGATATCATCCAGCCAGGCAAAATCATATTCCCCTTCTTTTGGCTCGAGCTTGCTCCAAGCGAAAATGTTGATAGAGAATGTTTGACAGTGTGCAAGCTTCATTAATCGAAAATCTTCGTCAATGATCTCCGGCATATGGAGCCATTGATCAGGATTATAGTCGCCACCATGCAAAAAGCCTTTCACATTTGGGTGAACGAGTGGGTAACGCTTTCCCATTTTGTCACGTCCTATCTGTTTAATTACGGTGTCATTTGTTTAAATACATCAAGAGAAGGCAGGGCTTTTCCGTTGAAATCAAACATGGTCTGATTTTCCCAAGCATTCCCGACTGTCCCGGTTGTTTGAATATAAGCGAGCCCGTATTGACTAGACCACGGAGCACCTTTTGCTGGAATCCAAAGCGGCTCCCAATAAAAGAACCCTTTCCCGCGATTGTTTTTCACTTGTGAAATTTTTTCTGATAGATCTCGTATAAAAGATGCCTGCCCTTGTGGTGATGCTGGATAACCGGCCGTATTGACTGAATCTTGGTTAAATGAGTTATCGAGGTTGTCACCATTTGCTGTTGTAAAGCCGTAGGCGGTTTCTACCACGATGACATCTTTGTTATAGCGGGCGCTAATATCATTCATATTGGTAGTAAGACCGCTAAATCCCCCGTCCCAATACGGGTAGTAAGATAAACCGATCGTATCGAAGGAAACGCCTCGTTTGGTGATTTCATCAAACCACCAGCGAGATGCACCATTGTCCCCCCCATGTGCAAGATGAAGCATGACTTTGATGTTTGAATCGACAGAGCGGACAGCATTTGTCCCCGCTTTTAGCAAAGCAGCGAGTCGGTCAAATTCACCGCCGCCTTCACCCCAGCTTTTTCCGTTCGGCCAAAGCATACCTGAATTCAATTCATTCCCGACCTGCACCATATTTGGTAGGGCATTTTGTGCTTTCATCGCTTTAAGTACATCGCTTGTGTAAGTGCCAACCGCTTTCTCTAAATCGCTTTGCGAGAGATTGGTCCAAGCTTTCGGTTTGAACTGTTTACCGGGATCGGTCCAGAAATCACTGTAGTGAAAATCAAGCAGCACTTTCATGTTTTGTGCTTTTGCACGTTTCGATAGAGCAATGGCGGTATTTAAATCGTTTGTCCCGCCGTTATAGGCACGGCCTTGGTTGTCGTATGGATGGTTCCAGAGTCTGATGCGCACATAGTTGACACCTTTCTCTTTTAATAGCTTGAGCGGATCAACCTGCTGCCAGTTTTGGTTGTAGTATTTGCCGCCGCTTCGCTCCACTTCTGCGAGCATGGAGATATCGGCTCCTTTGATGAAATCACCTTGCAATCCATTGATCGGTTTCACCGAAATCGAATCAGCCTTTGCTTCAGGCAGAATACCTAACCCCATCAGAAAGAAAACGACAACAGTGACAAGCAACCATTTCTTCATCAAATCTCCCCTTATCCTTTTGTCCCGCCTTGTGTGAGGCCGGATACAAATTGTTTTTGTAAAACAAGAAACAATAAAGCAACTGGAATCGCAATGAGTAAAGCCCCGGCTGCAAAGGTCGTGTAGCTGGCACCCATTTTGTCTGATACAAGATTGTATAGACCGATTGGGAGCGTATACATTTCGGGTGAACGGACAATGACACTGGAGATGATGAAATCACCCAGCGGTCCTGTAAATGAGTTGATGGCAACAACGGCTAAAATCGGCTTGGCAAGTGGCATAATAATTTGGATGAAAATCCGGAAATGCCCTGCGCCATCCATTCTGGCTGATTCATCGAGATCCTTCGGAATCGCATCAAGATAGCCTTTCATTAAATAAGTATTCATCGGAATTTGTCCACCTGCATAAATCAAAATCAGGGCAAGATGGCTGTTAATAAGTCCAAGCATTTGAGCAAGAACAAAAATCGCAATCAGCGCTGAAAATTGAGGAATCATTTGCAGCAGCAAAAAGAGCATCAGCCCATTTTTCCGTCCTTTGAAGCGGAATCTGGAAAAGGCATAGCCTGTAAAACTAACAAGAATCAGCGTTAAAACCATAGTGGCAATACTGATCTTCATTGAGTTCCAATACCATTTTGCATAAAGTGCCCCCTGACCGAAGAACAGCTCGGTGAAATGGCTGAACGTTGGATTCTTCGGAAACATACTGGTACTCATCAGGCTGTTCCCAGGATTAAAGGAAGCACCGATCGTCCAAAGCAGTGGATATAGAATACAAATGGAGGCAATGAAAAGGATAAAATAAGTGATGCTCAGGCGAATGAGCTTGTTTTGTTTTGATCCCATATCACATCATGTCCTCCTCTTTGAATGAATTCGTTCTCTTAAACTGCCAGAGTGCAATGGCGATGACAAAGATTGAAAGTAAGATCGTGACTGCGGCAGCAAGTGCATATTGAGAAGACTGCATCGTGAGTTTGTAAATCCAAGAAACCAAGATGTCCGTTCCCCCAGCAGTTGAGCCAGCCACAGGCGGTCCTCCGCCATTAAATAAGTAGATGATATTAAAGTTGTTAAAGTTAAACGTATATTGCGTGATTAATATAGGCGCAATGGAATAAAGGACAAGCGGTAACGTGATGGACCGGAATTTCTGAAAGAAGTTTGCCCCATCAATGGTCGCAGCTTCGTATAGATCTTCTGGAATCGCCTGCAAAACACCGGTTGTCATAATGAAAACAAAAGGGAATCCAAGCCAAGTCTGCATCGCAATGAGGGCGATTTTGCTCCAAAATGGATCTGTCAGCCATGGTTTTGGATCAATTCCAATCGATGCAAAAAGGGTATTGTTAATCGCACCAAACGTGTCGTTAAACAATCCAGCAAACACCAAAATGGTCACAAATCCTGGAACAGCCCACGGCAGAATCAAAATCGTTCTGAAAAACCGTTTTCCTTTTAAATCTTTTTGATTGAGCAGAACCGCTAGGAAAATGCCGACAGCACATTGAAGGGTCGATGCAGCCAACGTCCATACGACCGTCCAGCCTAGTACATCAATGAATGTGTCTCTCCAAATATCGATTGAAAAGATATTTTGAAAGTTTTTGATGCCTACCCAATCAATGAGATTGGCAGGAGGCGAGTGGTATAAATCATAGTTTGTAAAGGCCAGCGCAAAGCTGAACATAATAGGAAAGACAACAGAGAATAGAAGTAAAAAGAAAGCAGGAGTGCTCATTAAGTAAGGAAAGCCTTGGTCGATGAGCTGATGGTATTGAGCACGGATGGAATGAAGCGGAACCCCTTGATCACGTTTCTTTCCGTTCATAAATGCATCTCGTATCATGAGTACATAAAAACCGATGCCAAATCCAGCTGTTAAAAGTGCAATAATTCCTTTTGCTAAAAGGAAAACAGAGTTGTCACGAGGCAGCATCGTACCAAGTGTGAACAGCCCCCAGAAGCCAATATTGAATAAATCATAAAACACTACTAGAAAAGAAACGCCAAACAGGAAAAAGAGTGCCCCTTTGCCATATTGTTTGTTGTATATTTGCCCCATCCCGGGTATAAGAGAGAACATTAGCGCCCGTCTCCGGTGTGTCTTTGATTCCACTATGTGTGTGCGGTCTAGTTCAAGGTTACCCGTCACGTCTAACACCTACTTCATATGAAATTAGATCAAGTGCAGGCAGCATGATAGATGAACAGCTACCTGCGCTTGATGTTTATTTGGAGTGATTCGCTTTAATTTGCGAGTCGATTTGTTTGACCGCATCATCAAATGCCTTTTTCACATCGGTACGGCCGGTCGCAATCAGTCCTAATGCACTGTCAATCGGCTTCCACACCTCTGCCATTTCTGGATTGTTCGGTGTCAGCGTGGCATATTTCGTTTGCTTTGAAACAGCATCCGCATTTGCGTTTTCAGTAATCACTGGGTCTTTCATCAGCTTTTTCACTGGTGGAATTTCCTCTGTAACTTCAAAGCGCTTTTTCGAATTTTTTTCGTTCGTGATAAACTCAACAAATTTCTCGGCAAGTTCTTTATTTTTAGAATAAGAGGAGACGTTGTAGCTCTTTACACCTAAGAACGAGCTCATATGTTTTCCGTTAGGGAGTGTTGGCAGTTCCGTCACGCCGTAGTCGATACCCGCTTCTTTATAAGGACCAAATGACCATGGACCAGAAATCACAGCCGCAGCCTTTTTCTCAGTGAATAAGGAATTGAGGACATTGATTCCTTGCTCACCAATGATGCCTTTCGGGAAAAGACCTTCGCTAAAGAATGTCTGAATGTATTTTCCGCCTTCGATGGCACCATCGTTATTAAGACCAATATCATTGACGTCATAAGACCCATCGTTTTTCTGTTTGAAAATATAGCCACCTGAACCGCCTAATACACTCTGTGCGTAATAAATTTCATCCCACTTCGCAACAAAACCGTATTTCCCGTCCTTTGTCAGCTTTTTCGAAAGGTCATACCAGCCATCGAGTGTCGTTGGTGCCTTTTTCACAAGGTCTTTGTTATAGAAAAGCACAGTGGTTTCAACGGATTTTGGCAGGCCATATAGCTTGCCATCTATCGTTTGTGATTGAATCGATTCGTCTGTGAAGGAATTGATTACTTTTTCAGCTGGTTTGATTTCTTGTAACAATCCCTCTGTGACAGCTGATCCAATTTGGTCGTGAGGCATGGTGATGACATCTGGACCAGTGCCGGCTGCGCCATCAAGACGAAGCGCTTCAATTTGGTCGGCATATGCTTTTTCGACTACTTTGACTTTCACGTCGTTTTGTTTTTCAAATTCTTTGACAGCGTCTTGAATCCCATCAGACTTTTTGACATCCTCCCACACTAGCAAGGTCTTTGTACCTGTAGATGCCGGCTGTGTACCGCTTGAATTGTCATCTCCTGGTCCGCATGCTGACAGCAGCAGCACAGCAGTACCAACGACTGCCGATAATGTCGCCCATTTTCCCTTTTTCATTCGTAATCCCCTCTCGTTCTTTTTTCACAGATGATAAGAAAACGCTTTCTTAATGTGAGAATATCAACTTGAGTAAAAAAAGTAAACACATTTTATTAAATTTATTAAGTAAAATTTTTTACCGAAATAAAGAGAAAAGAAGCCCACCATATACGGCAGGCCCTCCAGCTGTTTATATCGTGCTTTTCCGAAAGACAGGTTCTGAGGCAATCAGCACGGTTTTTGGTAATGTTCTGCCATCAACAAGTCTTTCTAAAAGTAAATCGACAGCTGTTTCGCAAAGTAAAGAGGTATGGATGTGATAAGTTGTGAGCGGTGGTGACACATATTGAGAGACGTGAATATCGTTGATACTAAAGACACTCACTCGATTTGGTAAAGAA
Organism: Bacillus sp. FSL W7-1582; assembly: GCF_038593325.1. Lineage (NCBI taxonomy): Bacteria > Bacillati > Bacillota > Bacilli > Caryophanales > Bacillaceae > Bacillus > Bacillus sp. FSL W7-1582. The sequence continues at coordinate 3,600,249 of NZ_CP151987.1, read as the reverse complement.
AAACCGCGTTCATTTAATGCTTGTAAACAGCCTATCGCAAGAGGATCACTTGCGACACAAAAAGCGGTTGGCAGGTGATCACCGAGCTCGTCGATCGCCTTCATCATCAATGAATAGCCTTCATCTACAGAGAAGTGGTGACCGATATAGACCAATTGTTCATCCAGTTTGTTGTGTGCTGTCATGTACTGGCGGAAGGTCGTTTCACGAATATCTGGAATCCGCCTATTTGTATTGAGATCAAGATCTGTCCCGCCAATAAATCCGATGGATGTGTGCTGTTTTTCGATAAAAGAATCAATAATCTTTTCTACAATTCGTTTCAGGTTTGGTTTTACAGAATCAAAGCGGTCTTCATCTGGTGATGTATCAATAAAGACGATATGTTTTGTGATCGCATATAATTGATCCAGCTCAGTTTTTTTAAATCGACCGATGGCGATGATGCCTTCTGTAGAAGGATCAATCGATTGAAGACCATCAGACGGTTTGTAAGCGGTAACATTTAAGCTTCTGGTATTGGTGAGTTCCTCAATGCCTAGACGAATGGATTTAAAATAAATATCTTCAAGCTCCTCTTTTTCTGTCATCCAATAGAGAAAGGCAATTTTTTTTAGTGAATGTTTGAATGTCTTTTTTTGATAGGACAAAGCTTCTGCTGCCGCGTATACTCTCTCACGTGTTTGATCCGTAACCGATAGGTTGGGATCTTGGTTCAGTACGCGAGACACGGTGGCGATGGATAATCCGGCTTTTTCCGCAATGTCCTTTATTTTAGCTGCCAAGTCAGCACCTCCTATAGAAAATATCTCCTTTCAGTATAGAGTCTTTAAAAAAATTAGTAAATATTTTTATTAAATTGATTGGTTTAGGCTGTTCTTTACGAGTTGGAAAGGAATTAGTAAGATATATGTATTGAAGATGTAGGATTAAGATTTCTGATAGGAGAGGGACAGATGTATTATGATGCACTGAAGACATTTGTGACAGTGGTAGAAGAGAAAAACTTTACAAAAGCAGCTCAGAAGCTGCGGATTTCTCAACCGAGTGTCAGTCTTCACATTAAGAACTTGGAGCAGGAATTTCAGACTGTTCTGCTTAATCGTTCGCCAAAGCAATTAACGGTGACGCCAACTGGGGATATGCTGTACCATCGATCAAAACAAATCATTCGTTTATATGAACAGGCGAAGCAGGATATTTATGAGCATCATCATCTGGCACGAGGGAAGCTCACGATTGGAGCGAGTTTTACCATTGGGGAGTATGTGCTGCCGCAAATCTTGGCACAATTTCATCAGCTTTATCCGCATGTTGATATTGAGGTAGTTATTGATAATACAGAGGCGATTGCCAGACATGTTCGCTTATTCCATGTCGACATCGGACTGATCGAAGGACAAACCAATGACAAAGAACTCTCTGTGGAAACGTTTCTAGAGGATGAATTGTATATCGTTGCACCATTAGACCATCCGTTTGCAAAGAAAAAGGATGTCACCATTGATCAATTGCAAAATGAAACATGGATCACAAGAGAAGAAGGATCTGGGACAGGAGAATACTTACAGCACGTCCTGAAATCAAATGGACTGAAAGCGCGAACCTTTGTGACATTTAGCAGCAATCAAGCGATTAAAGAAGCTGTCATTCATGGAATGGGGCTGTCTGTTTTATCTAAATATGTGCTCCAGCGGGGCAGCATTGGCGGGGAATTGGCTGTCATTTCTGTGAGGGGAATGGACTTTAAACGGACATTTTCCTATGTTGAATCCCCGATGACAGGTGGGAATAAGAATAAGGAATTGCTTGTTGAGTTGTTGAGAAAAGAGAGAAAAGACGCTTCTCCGCAGTAGGAGAAACGTCTTTTTTTATAATCCTTTGATGTTGATTTCATCGACTGGGAGGAAAATCTCACCTGTATCTGTATACTTCATGTTGACTTGATCGCCTTCTTTTAAATAAATAATAAGAGGCTCTTTTTCAGATGACATCGTGTAGTTTTTCCCATCGTCTAGTAAGAAGGTGACGGTTGTATAATCACCGGTCTTTTCCTTATACACCCTTTTCACTTTACCTGTTGACTCTTTCTTTTCTTGCTTTGATGAACTATTGACGGTACCACCGCCTTTTTGAAGAGCTGTTTTATAGGCTCTTAGTGCTTCATTTGGTGTAGAAGCGTATGCGGCGATCTCAGGATTGGCTGCCGAAACAATAAAGTAGTTTTGCAGGAACCCGTTTGAATCGAGAACAGGTGTAAGCCAGCTGGCTTCCCCGTAGAAATTATAAAGAATCGGCATGCGGCCCTTCCATTTCTTCTCGATAAATCGTTTCTCAATAATTTGCAAAGCTCCTTGTGAATCCATGTAGGATTCTTCAAGATTACCCGTATAATACGTGGCTTTTCCTGTTCGGGCATTTGTTAGTGCATACCCGAGCATGGAATCAACGCCCTCTTTTGGACTCGTGAAATCTGTGAAGTAATACATATCCCCTTTTGAATCAAACACCGGACTTACATTGGCTTCAGTCCCCTCATCAGAAGGCAGCTTCACATCTGATTTTCCAAAGAGGCTGTTCCAGAAACCATGTACATAGTTGCCGAAGTAACTATTTTGCAGACTGACAGCCTCTGGCGAAACAGCGCCATCAATAAAGGCTGGTACTTTGTCTAAGGCGTATTTCTTCGTTTCACCTGTTTTGGCATCCACAACAACCACACCTGAAGCTTTAAACCCGTTTCGTGCAGTGATGAAATCCCCAAATGTTTGGATGTAATAAGGCTTGCCATCATCATTGATCTCTAGCTGCGTGTCTCCATAGAAAATCAAATCTGGGTACTGAAGACGGATATGCCGCTCAATTTCCTTATTGAAATAGGAAGAAGGCGTATAGACCATCTCGGTTTTCACAAACTTTGGATTGGCAGATGAGTCGGTCGCACTTAATGTAAAGTAACCCGGTGTGCTACCAGAACGAATCCATTTAAAGAAATCGGAGAACTCGACGGGAGCGATATACACATACTCACCATTGACCTTCTGAATTTGCAAGCTACCCAGCTCGTAGTAGCTCGTGTTTGGCACCTGTCCGAACGATTTCTTCATCTTATTGCGAGCAAATTGCGGTGGTACACTCGCAGGTGTTTCTGTCTCATCAAACGCTTTGATTTCGACTTTTTGATCCATCTTAGACACGTCGAATTTCTCATTTGCATTGAATAGAAAAGCGGTTGCCATATAAACACCGAGCAACAATAATATGAGAAATAAAACGCCCTTGATCTTCCGCTCCAATCCCACTGATAAAAAGGCACCTGCTGCTGTCACAACAAGTCCAATGAGCCACAGTGATGATGGGTTGCGGTCTAAATTGGTGATGTAGTAGAAGCCGAAAATCCCGATGATAAACAGCAGGGCAAGTCCCGCAATCCACATAAGCGGCACCTGTTGTTCAGTCCCTTTTTTTCTAACGATTAACCTGAGTGGTGTGAGCAAAAGGGTCAGGACAAGACCGATCACAACCGAAAATAACAACATATATCCCACAAACAGATCTCCTTTCAAATCAATCACTCTTTTAGTATATACGAGTGAGACGGGGAAAAGATTCACCGGATGGCAGGTTCATTTAAATGCCGATCGAGTCGATGGCGGATTGAACATCTTCTTTCAGCTCAAAAAATGTGAGTCTTTGTTCGATTTTTTCGATTAAGGCGTCAATGGCTTCACCTGACATATGGGTTTGGATGTTCCTTTGATGTTTGTACACGTTAATCAGAAGGTCATCAATCAGATCTACTATTTTTTTGGCTTCTTGGCGATCCTCTGCAAATTCATTTTGAAGTTGATGCCGGATGGCTCTGATCAGCGCTGTTTTCTGTTCTTCTTTGATCTTTGCCTTCAAAGCAGCCAGCTCTGCTGGTGTCATGTCTTCCGTGTTAAAGTTTGCTTGAGAGAAGATGGAGCTTGATGTATGCGTATCTGTCATTCTTTGCAAAAAACGATCTGCATCTGTTGGTTGTTTCTTTGAAAATTCCATTTGTCGTACTCCTTAAGAAATACCCATGTTCTTGGCTAGGGCCGTATCTGCATCGTGGTATTGTTTTCCTAGCTGGCTCATATCATCTGATATTGAGTCCAACCACCTTTTCATATTCATCGCATGATCAATCGCTGCATCATACTTTTTAACTGAATAGAACTCATTGTCAAGACCCTCTGTTTTTAAGTGGCGAATGACAGCATCCACATCTGAAGCCGTCAGCTGATCATACGAGCCAAAACCGACAATTTGTTTGTATCTTGAACGAACGCGTTCCACTGATTGATCCACTTTGTCATCGAGTTTCTCAATTTTGCGAATGATTTGCTGCATATGGTGCTCGGCATATGTGGAGAATGTACGACCTGTGTTCATAAGAACATGCGACTTGATTAAAATCGCTACCACACTTTGCGGGTGAACATTTGATTGGCTCAATTGATGTAACATGGCGGCAGTGAGAGAAGGGTTTTTTCTCAACATATCATCAATGGTTTGAACGGAGCCATCTGACGAAAAGGAATACCGGTCTAAGCCATGGCTGCCGGCGAGGGCTTCAAGAAATAAATTCGCATCAAGTGAAGGATTCACACTCATTGCCCGATTGAGGAGATTTTTCATAAATTGGACGGCCTTTGAGGAGTCCTCAGTGTAATCGACGCCTTCAGGTAAAGCGGCATCATACATCACTTTCACACGACCGATTTCTGTCGTATGACGATTTAAGAGAGAAAGCCCGTCATTGAGATTGATATATTCTGTTAATCTACTACGGTAATCACCTTTTAATGCTTTGGCTTGCAGACCATCCGATAGATTTGGGTAAATATTCGGATTCTCAAAGGTGACCCCGCCTTTAATAAAATCATTTTTGACAAGAACATAAGAAGCATTTGACCCGCCAAGTGAATGCCCTGTCACATACATCTTCGCATTCGGCATTTTCTTATGGATCTCTTTTGCATACCGGTCCGCCTGCACCATTTGATTCTCTGCACCGTGTTCAAAGGGGATATTTTTAATCAAATACTTCGTATCTGAAATCAACCAATCTTGTACAATCTCATTTGTATAGGTCGTTGTCCCTGTCGTCACCTTCGTCGTGACTTCCTTTGACGTCTCTGACTGGCTAAAAGGAGGCAGCTTTGTCAAAATGGTAGAAAGAAGATCATCTGACTCTTTTTTTCCATGTTTTTTAATGGTATCTTTATATTGGCCTGCGCCAATCGGTTCTGACCCGCGGTAGGCGATGACGGCGTTTTTGATTTTTGTGAGGTCTTTTCCTCCATTTGAGCGAGTGAAATCCTCTTCAGAAACAAGAGTTAAGGCATTGAGCCCTTTTTCTGTTTCTTTATAGTCAATGACGTACATGTTGTTACCATTACTTATTTTTATCATGTTTGAATCGCTATAATTATCTATTTTATAGGATTCGTCCGAAATCTTATTGTAGTCTTCGTCGCTAAGCGTATTTCTTGATATTTTTTTAGACAAAAATGTCACTCCTGTAATATTTATCATAATGATTATATTATAGAATGTATTAAATATCTATTATAGTCTGGGTTTATAGAGCATAAAGGTTAAAAATATATTTTAAATTTTAAAAGGTGGATATTGGTGCTAATGAAAAATACATTAAAAGTTTTATTTGCTCTAATTGTAATAATAATCATATCTGTGTTAGTGCTTTTAAACCAACATGATAAGCAAAATAAAACTAGCGATTCAGGAGGAAAGGATACTGTGCAAGAAAAAAAGAAAAGTGATCAACAAAAGGCAGAAGAATTCGCAGACAAAATGAAGCCAAAAATAGAAGAGGATCTTTATGAAATGGACATCCATCATTTCATAAAAAATATAACGTTTAAAAAGGAAGTTACCATAAGTCCAATGGGTTATATTGTAGTTGAAGGATACATTAACGATGAACCTGAGAAGTTCAATTTTTCTGCATCTTTAAAGTATAGAACTAACGAAATTAGTTCAATGAGTTATTCATACGAGTTATCAATTCGTTTCAGGGATTGGGAAAAATATAAAGATGAACCACAATTAAAAGAGAATTTCCTAAAAAGTCTCTCCAAAAAAGAACGAGAACAATATCTCAAAGACATTGGAGAAAAAGAGTAAAACAGGTACTAGCCCACCTGTTTTTATTTTGCCAATTTCATTGGTAGACTGATTAAAAGTATATTAAGGAGTTTTTGCTTTTCATGAGAAATACATTGAAATTTTCTATCATCATTGTGGTTACCGTCATCTCAATAACTGTGTTCATTGTAGAGTCCATTCATCAGAGTTTTTCTGATGAAGTAGTGAAAGAGAAGAACGATTTAGAACAAGCAAAAGAATTCGCAGAAGAAATGAAACCGAAAGTAGAAGAACGTTTACATAAAATAGATATTCACAACTTTATTAAAACCATTACGTTCGATAAGGGAGTAAATGTTAATCCAATGGGTTATATAATAATTAGAGGGTATATTAATGGTAACTCAGAAAAGTATGACTTCTCTGTATCATTAGAATATCGATCTAAGGAAGTAGGTACCATGACTTTTTCTCCTGAATTATCTTATCGATTTAAAGACTGGGATAAATTCAAAGATGAACCTCAACTAAAGGAAAACTATCTTAAAAGACTCTCTAAAAAGGAACGAGAACAGTATCTTAAGGATATTGGAGACAAATAATAAAACAGGTAATCACCTACCTGTTTTTTATTGTTCATTATTAAGAAGGTGGCAACGGTAGACATGAAAAACACAATAAAACTTGTATCTGTTTTGGTCGTTATCATCATTGTCTCAGTGACTTCGTTAATCACTCAGCACAATAAGCAAAGTAAAACAAATGATGTGGCAAAAGAAAAGAGCGATCAAGAAAAAGCAGAAGAGCTCGCAGAAAAAATGAAGCCTAAAATAGAAGAATGTTTACGCAAAGAAGACATCCATCACTTTATTAAGACCATAACGTTTAAGGAGAGGGTAACTATTAATCCTATGGGCTACATCGTAATTAGAGGATATATAAATGATGAGCCAGAAAAGTACGAGTTCTCCGCTTCATTAAAGTATAGAACAAAAGAAATCGGTTCAATGAGTTATTCAGCAGAACTAGGTGATCGTTTTGAGAACTGGGATGATTTTGATCCTCAAGTGAAAGAAGACTATCTGAATAGTTTATCTAAAAAAGAACGCGAACAATATTTGAAAGACATTGGAGAAAAAGTGTGAAATAACAAGTCGACAAAGCCGATTGATTCCCTAAATCAATTTCAAAATATGCTATCATTCCCCTAACAACACTTACAAACAAGGGAGAGCTTTCAAACATGGCAAATAAAAAGAAATTGATCTTGGATGTAGACACTGGAATTGATGATGCGATTGGTATTTTGCTTGCAGTGAAAAGTAAGCGGTTTGATATGTTGGGGATCACAACGGTGTGCGGGAATGTGTCTGTTGAAGCGGCGACGTTGAATACGTGTAAAGTGCTTGAGCTGGTTGAGGCAGAGGAAATCCCTGTCATCAAAGGTGCAGTAACGCCTCTTTTGAGAGCCCCTCATTATGAACATCGGGTGCATGGGGAGGATGGAATTGGCGGCGCTTTAAAGGACGCCCGGCCTAAGAAGACCGCAGATGAAGGTTTTGCGCCTGATTTTATCATTGACCAAGTGTTGAAGTATCCGAAGCAGGTTACGCTTGTGTTGACAGGGCCGTTAACGAATTTAGCCCTTGCGGTAAAAAAATGCCCTGAGCTGATTCATCACGTGAAAGAAGTCATTTTTATGGGGGGTGTCGTGCAGGGACAGGGGAATGTCACACCAGTTGCGGAATTTAATACATATGCAGATCCAGAAGCGGCGAAATTGGTGCTGGAGGCTGGTTTCCCTTCATTGACTCAAGTAGGGCTGGATGTCACGAGACAGGTCTTGTTAACGGATGAGAGAATTAATGCCATTCAAAATGAAACGTTAGCCAGTTATATCAGAGAGAGCACAAGCATTTATCGCCAGCGCTATTTTGAGCGGAATGGGGTGTGGGCATGTGCCATGCATGATCCGCTTGCTGTAAGTCTTGCAATTGATAAACAACTTGTGAATACACAGGCTTTTCATGTAGAAGTGGAGACGAAGAGTGAGTTCTGCGATGGTCAAATGATATGTGATTTTCAGCATCAATGGGGAAAAGATCGCAATCTTCAAGTGTGTATGGATGTAGATGCTGAAGGGTTTTTTGATTTAATGATCAAAGTCTTGAATTCTTAAAAAAGAAGTCTGTGCAAACAGGCTTCTTTTTTATAAGATGGGAACATGAGGAAATGTATGCGCTCACATGAATGAGGAAGGAGTGAAGTCAATTGGCTTCTGTCAGTTTAAGTAGTATGGATAAGATAAGGGCAGCAAGCAGAGGATTGCCGCCAAAACTGAAAGCAATTGCTGAGCATATTACGAGTGAGCCCCGCGACATCATCCATTTGTCGATTGTCGAGCTTGCCAAAAAGACAGAGAGCTCAGAGGCAACGATTTTTCGTCTTTGTAAAAGGCTTGGATTTGAGGGGTATCAAGATTTGAAGATTGCTATTGCCCAGGAAATAGACCAAACGAAGCCTGATTATGTAGATGAAGAGATGAGTCTTGACGATGATACTGCCATTTTTATGCAAAAGGTATTTCAGGCAAACATCACTGCATTAAAGGATAGTTTTCAATTGTTGAATCCAGAAGATGTAGAAAAAGCCGTACAATTAATCCATGAAGCAGAGCGCTTAGAGTTTTATGGCAGCGGTGGGTCTGGCCTCATCGCCACAGATGCTTTTCACAAATTTATGAGAACAGGCATCAACTGTATTGTTCATACAGATTCTCACTTTCAAGCGATGTCGGCAGGTCTGCTTGATCAAAAGAGCACAGTGCTTGGTATATCTCATTCTGGTCGAAATAAGGATTTACTGGATGCGATGAAAACAGCTAAGGAAAAAGGAGCGAAAACCATTGGCATTACAAGCTATCAGCGTTCTCCATTGAGTCAGCTTGCAGATGTCACGCTGTATACATCAACGCAAGAAACGGCTTTCCGAACGGAAGCGATGTCCGCTAGGCTTGCCCAGCTTACTGTGATTGATGTGCTATATTTTGCGCTTGCACATTTAAGGCAGCAGGAAACATTAACAAACTTAAAGCAAATGAGAGAAACCATTTCTCAAAAAAGAGTGTAATGGTTTCAAAAATAAATTTTTCTATTAGTGAAAAATGCTGTTGTGGTAATGATTCTAAGGTTTTAAATGAAAATTATTTTCTTTTTGATCGTTGAATGTCGAAAAAAATATTCCTATAATGGGATTTATCAGGTACATCGGCACCACGACACCACGACACTTTATTTCAAATCAATGATTGGGCGTGATACAGATGAAGGGAAACCAGGCGGTAATTGGTTTGGATATTGGAACAACAAGTACAAAGGCGGTTCTATTTGGACCACAGGGGAAAGTCATATCAAAGCATTCTGTTCCTTATGACCTCATTCACCCCCAGCCAGCATGGGTTGAGCAGAACCCTGAACATATTTTAGATGCTGTGATTGCGAGTGTAAGAGGCGCATTGACGAAAGCAGCATTTGATGCAAAAAACCTCATAGGTGTGGGAATTAGTACGGCGATGCATTCCTTAATCGTCATGGATGAGAATGGAAAAGCATTAACAAACAGTATCATTTGGGCTGATAACAGAAGTGCAGAACAAGCGAAACGAATCATAACGGACTTAGATGGCTTTCAAATTTATAAAAGAACCGGAACACCGATCCATCCAATGTCACCGCTTTCAAAAATACGATGGATCAAGGAAATGACACCTGACGTCTTCAATCAGGCAGCAAAATTCATTTCCATCAAAGAGTATGTTCTTTATCATTTCTTCGGTCAGTATGTGGTCGATTATTCAATTGCATCAGCAACAGGACTGTTCCGATTGGAAACGCTTCAATGGGACGAGGAGGCCCTACGTATTGCAGGAATTCAGGTGAATCAGCTGTCTGAACTTGTTCCAACGACGCATCAGCTGCGTGGGCTTCAGCCAGAAATTGCGCTGCGAATGGGCATTGAAGAAGATACACCATTTGTTGTGGGTGCGAATGACGGTGTCCTAGCGAATCTTGGTGTTGGTGCGATTGGCAAAGGTGAGGTAGCAGTCACGATTGGGACAAGTGGTGCAGTACGTACAGTCGTAGATCAGCCGATTACAGATGAGCAATCAAGAACATTTTGCTATGCATTGACGGACAAGCACTGGGTAGTCGGAGGACCGACCAATAACGGCGGGATTATGCTGAGATGGCTCAAGGATGAATTTGGGTCGTCAGAGGTGGAGGTAGCGAAGCGTCTAGGTGTAGACCCTTACGATCTGATGATTGATATTGCAGAGAAGGTTCCAGCTGGCTCAGAAGGGCTGCTGTTTCTACCATTTTTAACAGGTGAGCGTGCACCTTATTGGAATCCAAACGCAAGAGGCACGTTCTTCGGGATTGGTCTTCAGCATAAGCGCGAGCACTTTATTAGAGCCGTGTTAGAAGGCGTCATTATGAGTGTTTTCTCGATCGGTGTGGCACTAAGAGATTTAACAGGTCCAGCGAAGGATGTCAGGGCTTCTGGTGGATTTGCGAGATCCCCTCTATGGCGACAGATTTTGGCGGATACGATGGGCAGAGAAGTGCTCGTACCAGAAAGCTACGAGGCTTCCGCACTTGGGGCGGCTGTCCTTGCACTTCATAGTTTAGGTCATATGGAAGAGATAGAAGAGGTGCAGGAATGGATTCGTATTTCTGCCCGCCATGAACCAAATATGAAGAACAACGAAACATACATAGAGCTGTTTTATTTATATGAGCGTCTCTATGACAAACTGAAGGATGAATTTGATGTCATTAGTGCGTTGCAATTAAAACAAAATCGTTAAACATCGGGGAAAAGGTGGGAGAACATGCTTTTATTCATTGTGATTGCGGCGATTGTCCTTTTACTCATTCTCATTACAGTCGCTAAGTTGAATCCGTTTGTGAGTTTGATCATTACCTCTATGCTAGTAGGCTTTGCTACAGGAATGGATTTACAGGAAATCATTCAATCGATTAAAACGGGATTAGGGAACACGTTATCGTTACTGGCGATTGTACTAGCGCTTGGGACCATGCTTGGGAAAATGATGGCTGAGTCAGGGGGCGCTGAGCGGATAGCTCAAACACTCATCAGTCGTTTTGGGACGAAGAATGTGCATTGGGCGATGATGTTTGTAGCCTTTATCGTGGGGATACCTGTCTTTTTCCAGGTCGGATTCGTTCTTCTCATTCCTTTACTCTTTACCATTGCGATTGAAACGGGCATTTCGCTCGTGACGATTGGGATTTCATTAATCGCAGGATTGTCTGTTGTGCATGGGCTAGTTCCGCCTCATCCAGCTGCCATGGCAGCAGTAGGCATCTATCATGCCAACGTGGGGAAAACGATTTTCTTTTCAATCATCGTCGGTTTGCCAACAGCTATTATCGCTGGACCGCTGTATGGTAAGTGGATTGGAAAACGGATACATAAACCAGTTCCAGAGATGCTCAGAAAGCAATTCACGGAACGACATGCTGATCGGAAGCTTCCTGGTTTTGCGAATACGATGTTTACCATTTTGGTGCCGGTCATTCTTATGTTGCTTGCCACGTTGGCGGACATTATTTTGCCAGAGGATAGTATGTGGTATCAGATGTTTAAGTACATTGGAGATCCCATAACAGCTTTATTGATTGCGACAGTGTATTCTTTCTTTAGTCTTGGCTTTATACAAGGGATGAGCCGTGACCGAGTGCTGTCATTCAGTAACGATTGTTTGGGACCGATCGCTTCCATTCTGCTTGTGATTGGTGCAGGCGGAGCGTTCAATAATGTATTGATCGATTCAGGCGTTGGGGATTATATTGCTGATTTAGCCAAACACTCCCCAATCTCACCGATTTTACTTAGCTGGTTGATTGCTGCGGTTATTCGTGTGGCAACAGGATCTGCTACAGTATCCATGATGACAGCGGCCGGAATTGTAGCCCCAATCGCTGCATCCATGCCGGATGTGAGCAGAGAGCTGCTTGTTTTAGCAACAGGAGCGGGTTCACTGATTTTGTCTCATGTCAATGATTCTGGTTTTTGGCTGATCAAAGAGTATTTTGGTATGACCATCAAAGAGACGTTCTTGACATGGACGGCTATGGAGACCATCATTTCCGTTAGCGCCATTGCATTTATTATGATTATTAATATGTTTATATAACGGGACAACAGCTCAATTCTTCGGAATTGGGCTGTTTTAGTGCTGCACTTAAAAGATGCAGTGCTTGAGCAGTTATGCAATATGAGTGAAAATGTGTTGTCATTTTCATAATTGAACAGTTAAGATTAGAAACACAATTCAGCAACAAGACACAAGGCATTTTGACTGGTTATCTGGAATAAAAAATCATGTTGATTAGATTATTTTAGGCAAGTAACAGGTCAACAAATGTCTCTTTTACATAAACTGTAGAGAAACACATTAAATACAACAATGTTGGGAATAGTTTTAATAATGTTAAGAACATTTAAATGGCAAAAATTCCATGTGTGCTTTTACAAAAACAAGTGTTTGTATTATAATAAGAGTAGATAGGAGGAGATACTATGGCAAATGTAATAGATGTTGCAGAATACTTCATTAGTCTTAGTAAAGAAAGAACACGTTTCGCTATAACTCCGTTAAAACTACAAAAACTACTATATTACGCACAGGCATTTAGCTTACGAGATCGAAAAGCTACTCTGTTTACTGAAGAAATTGAAGCTTGGAAACACGGCCCCGTAGTCCCGAAAATTTACCGTAGATATAAGGATTATGGATACTTTACAATTCCTCATAAGGAATTTGAAAATAAGGGATTAGTCATTGAAGAGCCTAAATTAACTGATGATGAAATTGAAACAATAACAGAAGTCTGGGAACAATTTGGTCATCTAGATGGAAAGTTCTTAGAAGAACTTACCCATCAAGAGGATCCGTGGATTAACACTACCATAAATGATGTAATAGAAGTTCAAGATATTATTGACTATTTCGCTGATGAGCCAGCATTAAATATTTGAGGCAGTTTTAAACGCCTCTTTTTTTTGGTCTATTTTCTAAATTTTTACTTTTAAGGGGTGTTGAAGTGAGAGAATGGTTTCTCAAAAGTACTAAAGCTAGATATATAAGAACGTATAAAGATTGGGCTATACATAAAATATCAAAATTAATAAATAAACATTCAATATGTATTTTGTTACTATATATATCAATAATCCCTATAGCCTTTTTGATTTATAGAATCCCTAATCCTTGGAATGGAGAATTTGTAAAAGCCTTTACATGGATAAAACAAATTACTAATATTCATGATGTGTATATTAAAAACTTAATTCAGACAATTATTAGCTCGCTTACAATAATTATATCGTTAATATCTGCAATTTATGTGTTTACATATCGAGAGCAAAAAAGTGTTGCTCCATCTGCTTCGACTAATAGTAAAAGAAATAGGTGGGTTATGTTAGTTGTTTTTTGCATGATTTTTAATGTCACTTTTGGAAGTTTGTTAGTTTCTAAGTACAGCAGATTAATGAAAAAAAACGGATATGAAGAATCTCTATCGATAACAAAAAAGGTTTTTTCTGGTAATATACTCATGTTATGTACATTATTATTATTGGTTTATCTAATAATTGGACTAGTTAAACATTTGTTTAAAACTATGAGTGTGAATAAGATGCTTCAAGATTCTGTAAAGGATACCTCTAAATTATTTGATAAAATTGTATATGCAGACAGAAACCCAAAGTTTGAAGGATTATTAGAGGAATGGTATGAAAAACTTCATTTTAGCTTAGAAAGTGTGTTCCAAAATTTCAAGTTTGCAGCTGAAAACAATATGAATAAGGAATTTCAAGATAATATAGAGCAGTTCGAGATAATGGTGATAGAAAAATTTAAGCATAATACTGACAGGTATAATATTGGTTTTGTCCATTCTTATTTAATTGATAAAGATGGTAACCAATTTTTAGAGGTATATCGATCTGCTTTAAGGAGTAACTTTTCTTTAATAATTTCTTTAATGAAAAACCAACAATACAATAAAGGACAAGATTTGGTTGACTTATATTTTAAGATGTATATTCCTGAGGAGCAGTTTGTTCGGTTATTTCAAAACAATTTAGCTACTTACATAGATACTATTGATACAAGTGATGAAAGGCAACTATCTATTTTTCTTAAAGGTATTAGCAATATACCTAAGGAACAAACACTATTTGTAAATAAATATCTAATAATGAAATTAATAACAAAAAATCAGTTAATTAACTTAACTAATGCTGTATATTCACTAAAGGATTACCTGAGTAGCAACATACTTAAAAGTTCTACTATCATTATCCTTCTGCAAAATTTAATTAAAAGTATAGAGATTTCTAACTATGCCACTGCAGGGTTCCTTGTTAAATTTCTTGTAACCAATATTTCAGGAAAGGATATTAACAGGGGGCTAAAAATACTAAAGAAACGTCCTACTCTATTTACATCAATATGGGAAGAACAGCAGGAAAATAAAAATGAAGATACTTTTAAAGGGATAAATGAGCATCCTGATTATCCAATTAAAATAAATGATGAAACATTCGATTATTGTCTTAGAAAAGCATTCATACTACTATATGGACAACACGTATACTCTATTAAAAAAAAACTTTGGTATGTAAATAGGAGAAGAGAAAAAGGCACTGAGATACAATTGAGAAAAGAATGTAATCCTTGTGATTATTCAGAGTACATAATAACCAAAACAAAGATAGCATCAACAAAGTATGGGTTACTATTTTTTGAGGATACTGAAATTATGAAGATTATCTATAATGAACTTGGTGTAAACCCTCCTAGTTCAGATAAAGAAGCATCTTTTCCCAAAATAATTAGTTCGTTAGTAAATAAATTATTATAGCAATGTTTTAAAACTCGCTAAGGTTCTTTTGGGGAGTTTCTTATCGTAATAAAAGGATCTATCTTCTAAATTATGTTTGTAAAATGAATGAAACCTAGTATTAACTTTTTCCGTTAAATGAAAACTAAAAATATTAATCACTTTTCTCGACAGTTAGGGTAAGATATTGAGCTATGGGAGGCGGACATGATCGAACCTTTAAAACATGTATATAATGAACCATTTATTCAACATTTAGCAGAAAAACTTGCGCAAGCGTCAACTGTATTTGATGCTGATCACTTTCAGCAGCTTGTGTTTCAAGAGGATTGGGAGCAGCTGGAGTTAAAAGGACGAATGAGAAGAGTGACTGAATCGATGCACGCCTGTCTGCCTGAGGATTATGAGAAGGCAATCGATGTACTGCGTCAGACAGCACCGCATTTTACAGGGCTCAGTGCGCTTGTATTTCCAGACTACGTCGAGACATATGGTGTTGACCATTGGGATATCTCGATCAAAGCACTTGAATTCTTTACACCGTTTTCCACTGCTGAATTTGCCGTTCGACCTTTTCTCATACAAGATCAAGAGAAAATGCTGGCGCAGATGCTTGTGTGGTCACAGGATCAAAATGAACATATTCGCCGTCTCGCTATTGAAGGATGCAGGCCTCGTTTGCCGTGGGGATTATCCGTCCCTGCGCTGAAAAAGGACCCTTCTGTCACGCTGCCCATTTTAGAAAATTTGAAGTCAGATTCGGCCAAGTATGTGCAAAAAAGTGTGGCGAATCATTTAAATGATATTTCTGCAATTCAGCCAGACCTCATGAAGCAAATGGTGAAAAGCTGGTATGGAACCAATGAACATACAAACTGGATTGTCAAACATGCATCCCGTACGTTATTG
Organism: Bacillus sp. FSL W7-1582; assembly: GCF_038593325.1. NCBI lineage: Bacteria > Bacillati > Bacillota > Bacilli > Caryophanales > Bacillaceae > Bacillus > Bacillus sp. FSL W7-1582. The sequence goes on along the minus strand of NZ_CP151987.1, from coordinate 3,584,269 downwards.
AAAAAAGGCGATCCAGATATCATGGCTTTATTTGGCTATGGAGATGATCCGTCTATCCAAGTAACGGATTTGAAGGTGACGCAAGACCCCGTTCGTATTGGAGAGAAGCTGACCTTTCATTTTATTCTTCAGGTTGATAAGCCATTAAAGCTGCGCGTAGAGTATGCCGTTGATTACGTGAAAGCTCGTGGTACACGCAATCAAAAGGTATTTAAAATCACAGAATTTGAAACAGGATCGGCGCTGCATAGAGAATTTGTCCGGTCACAGTCGTTTCAAAATATGACAACGAGAAAGCACTATGAGGGCATTCATACATTAACCATCATCATCAACGGCATCCCAAAAGCGTCTGTTGATTTCGAAGTCGCAGCAGCTGCTCATGAAAAAACCCGCCACTGAGGCGGGTTTCAGCGTGTAGACAAACCCTCGCATTCGGTGTCAGTCCTGCGCGCTGGTGCTCACGAATGTCAAATTCGCTCCGCGCCAGTACTCGTCCTTCTTAGACTGCAAAGGTTTTCTATCACGCTGAAAAGAAGACAAAGGGCTAAAATCAAGTTCATTTTAGCCCTTTGTCAACAATTTGATACCCGCCACTGAGGCGGGTTTTTGCTTCGTTTCTAAGCTTTCTTTTTCATTAAGAATGAAGCAATGATGGCGGCTGCTAAGAAACCGATACTGATAATCGAGCTAGGTAAGTTCTCTGGTCTGAATAGGAACAGAACAAAACTGACACTGAGTACAAGACCAGCAAATAAAGTGAAATACGGAAATAACCAAACTTTGAAATACGGTTCCTGCGGATATCTTGGACGCAGTTTCAAATGAGCCAGACAGATGCTGATCCAAATAAGAGAAACCGCAAAACCAGGGATAGCCAGCATATAGCTGAAAATTTGATCTGGGTACAAGTAAGCAAAGAATGTTCCGATTAAAAGAAACAGAACGGTCACCCATAAACTTAAAATAGGTACACCTCTTTTGTTGACCTGTGCCAGCTTTTTTGGACCGCCGTCTGATTTAGATAGAGAATGAATCATTCTCGTCGTACCGTAAATACCAGAGTTGGCGGCAGATAGAACAGCTGTAATTAAGACGAAATTAATGAAGTGAGAGGCACCCTGCATGCCAGCTGCTGAAAAGACTTGGACAAAAGGACTGTTATTCGGATCGATTTGATTCCAAGGAATGAGTCCGCAAATAATCAAAATCGGCAGTGTGTAAAACAAGATGATGCGCCACATCATACTTTTGACAACACCAGGTAACACCTTTTCTGCATCCTTTGTTTCTGTAATGGTCAGCCCGATCAATTCAGAGCCTCCATACGAGAAGATCACTACTAATAATGAGGCAAAGACAGCACCCCATCCGTTCGGGACAAAGTTTTGGTAATTGGTGAGAACAGGCGTGCTTTGTTCGCTCGGAATGATTCCAAATAATAATGCAGCACCGAGAATAATAAACACAATAATAACGAAAATCTTCATTCCAGCGAACCAAAACTCAATTTCACCAAAGTATTTTACATTATTTAAATTAATTCCGATGACTAAGAGCGAGCAAAGTAAACATAAAGACCATAATGGTACGTTTGGCATCCAATATTGAAGCAAACTCCCCGCTGCAATGATTTCAATGACACATACAGTGAGCCACATAAAACAGTAAACCCATCCGACAACAAATGAAAAACGTTGACCAAGCGCAATCTGTATGAGGTCGCGAAGGTTATTCCCCGGGTAGACGATGGCCATTTCAGCTAAAGCCGCCATGACAATGAGAAGAAGCAATCCAGCAAATACATAGGAAAAGATAACTCCAGGACCTGCTAAGCCGATTGTATCGGCACTTCCTTTAAAGATTCCTGTACCAATGACCCCGCCCATCGCAATCATGCGAATATGACGCGGCGATAAAAGCTTTTTTAATTCGTGTTGTTCCTGATTCGCGCTCATGACGTTCTCCTTTTTTAAAATGCTTATGTTCCATTTTCTTTTTTCGAGCGGTCAGTGTCAATATAAAAAAAGAGATTTTTCAGACAAAATAGGCGGTTGATTCTATCAAATGAGCCGTTTTCTTCCATAAATCTTTTCCATGACCCATCCCCAAAATCTGAAACTTCGTGAAAAAATGAACTTTTGCCTTCATTCTGACATAAACAATTTTCAGTTTTTGTCGATATATCTTTTGTATTACTAAAGTCCTAATAAAGAATTGTTTATAACTGTAAAATATTTCAAAAACGTACGAAAGAATGAAAGGAGTTATTGAAGATGTTTATGAGAAAAGCAAGTGATTCATCGTCGGGAGCCCTTCTTAGTGAAAGCAGTCAATTAGTTGAACGAATAGAGAAGGGAGATTTTTCAGCCAGAATTGATACTGCTGCATTCTCTTCTAGTCAAACAATAGAAGCAGTGGCTCAAATAAATGAAGCGTTGCAAAAGATGCAAGAAGCGCAAGAAGATATTCATATGCGTATGAATTTAGTGACAAAAGCCATTAAAGTGGGTCTATGGGATATGACGGTTGTAGCAGGAGATCCTGTGAATCCAAAAAACGAATTCACATGGACGGATGATTTCCGCAAAATGCTAGGTTTCCAAAATGAAAACGATTTTCCGAATGTCTTAGACAGTTGGGCATCTCGAATTCATCCAGATGAGCAGGAATACACCTTGAATGCATTCTCTACGCATTTATTGGATCATTCTGGCCGTACACCGTATGATATCGAATATCGTCTGATGTTGAAAAATGGCGAGTATCGCTGGTTCAAAGCAACTGGAACGACGATTCGAGATCGAAATGGGGTACCTCTTCGTGTGGCAGGGGCTCTTTTTGATATTCATGATCAGAAATTGAAAGAAGAAGAGCTGCAAGCATTCGTGACAAGATATGACTTGATCAACCGTGCGCTTGTGGAAGCGCCTTGGGATATGGTTGTAGAGGCTGGCGATCCTGTCAATCCAAACAATGAATTCTGGTGGTCTCCACAGTTTAGAAAAACGCTTGGTTTTACAGATGAAAAGGATTTCCCTAACGTGTTGAGCAGCTGGAGTGATCGTTTGCATCCTGAAGATAAAGAATCGGCTCTCCAAGCTTTTGCGGATCACTTAAATGACCATTCTGGCCGCACACCATTTGACATTGATTATAGATTGCAGAGTAAAAATGGCGAGTACCGCTGGTATCATGCGGGTGGTGAAACCATTCGTGATGAGAAGGGTGTCCCTTTACGTGTCGCAGGAACGATTCGTGATATTACGTTAGAAAAAAATAAAGAAAAAACAGCCAATGAAATGGCTTCCCAAGTAGAGCAGCTTTCAAGTTCTATTAGTGAAATGGTATCTGGTATCAGTTCTGTGACAAACCAAGCACAAGAGCTTGCTGTCGCCCAAGAGCAGTCAACGTCTGCTGCTAATCTGGCGAAAAACAGTGCAGATGAGACGAAAAACATTTCAGACTTAATCAAAGAAGTGGCAAACCAAACGAATCTGCTTGGTTTGAATGCCGCAATTGAAGCAGCAAGAGCAGGCGAGCAGGGCCGCGGTTTCTCAGTCGTTGCCGATGAAGTACGTAAGCTAGCGCTTCATAGTGCCAATGCGACAGAAAATATCGAATCAAGTTTAACTGAAATGAAAACACAAATCGATCAAATTCTTGAAAATATCTCCAATATGACAGCTCTTACGCAAACACAGGCTGCTTTGACAGAGCAAGTGAACGCTTCAGTTGATGAAGTGAATCATATGTCTCAGCGTCTGGTGGCGTATTCAAAGAGTATCTAATGCCAAAAAACCGCCTTTTCATCAGAAGGCGGTTTTTTTATTTAAGCATGATCTGCTGGGAAAACAATACCGGCGTCTTTCCTAGCGTCTTCAAGAACCTTCATGACAGAAAGACTGTCATCAAGCCATTCATAACACTTTTCGACATTTCCTGTTTCAATGATATGCTGAAATGCTTCTGCTTCATAAAACAGGCGGTTTGAATTGGTTTGTGCATTGAGTGAAGTGACTTGGTCTCCTATATGCAGCAACACTTCCTCACAGCCATTCGCACCATTTTTCACATGCAGGAACCCTTTTTCCCCTTGAATCAAAGCGAAATTCATACTGCTTGTATCTTTGCTGCCAACACTTGTGGCGATGAAATCATTGTAAGTAAAAGTTAATACACCAGATGTGTCGATGCCGTTTGGATGGCGGTTGGCCTGGTAACGAACGTCTTTCGGTGAACCAAATAGATTCATAATGAAATGAACATTGTAAATGTTAATATCCATGAGGGCACCGCCAGAAAACTCTGGGTTAAAGACATTCGGCGTTTCCCCGGCGAGCAGCTGATTATATTTACTTGAATATTGACTGTAGTTGCATTGAACGAGTTTGATTCTGCCTAATTGATGAAGGTGTTTTTTGATTAAATGATAGTTGGGCATATGAACGGTCGTAATGGCTTCAAATAGGAAGAGCTGCTTTTCCTTTGCGAGAGCGATTAAGGCTTCTAGCTCTTTCACATTAGAGGTAAAAGGCTTTTCGCAAATCACATGTTTTCCGTGTTTCAATGCAGCCGTGGCATGCTCGCTATGTAAACGATTGGGTGATGCGATATATACCGCTTCTATGTGGGGATCTTCGAACATAGCGGTTAAATCCGTATAAGTCGTTTGCACCCCAAATTGATCTGCGAGTTTCTTTGCCGTCGCTTCCTTTCTTGAATAGACAGCGTGGCAAGAAGCCCCTTCAAGCTGTTCAATTGCCTGGAGGAAACCTTCCACAATCACACCTGTTCCAATGGTTGCTATTCTCATTCTATTCATAACCCCTTCCATACGATTGATGTCACGTCAAGCTGTCTCTAGTATACCTGATGTTTTCATACAACGTGTACTTAACAGCTAGGCGCAGAGGGGTGCCAGTAAAAAATACCGGCACATCTTTGGCAGTCTCTACAATTAACTAATGTTAGCTAATGTTTGTTTCGTTAACAGTTGAATGGCCGCCTTCCTCTTTTTTAACTCTTGAATGGATTTTTGAATATCTTCTACTTTTTGTTCGAGCAGCTGTTCCGCTTCTGTTTTCGACTGTTTCTCGAATAGTGACGTGATAATTTCTCGAATTTCTTTGAGTGAGAAATCTAGCTTTCTTGCTTCAGTGATAAAGGATAGCATGAGTACATATTTTTTATCATATAAACGATAGCCGTTATGTGCTCTCTTAGGCTCGGGGAGCACACCCTCATTTTCATAAAAACGAATGGTTTCAATATGTACACCAGACATTTTTGACAATTTTCCTCTCGTAAATGTAATCATTCCCTGCACCTCCTTTCTTTGCTATCCATCATACAATTAGATTTGCTAGTTTCAAAATATTCTCCGATGAACATTTGTTCCTTTTCATACTGTTAAAATGACAGGTCTGTCCTATTCACAGCGGATTTCATAGAATAGGTTATAATAGATGAGGATGAAGTGATTTTTTGTTACAGATATGAACAAGTAGACAGTGTGAGAAAAAAACGATAGGCTGAAATAGGTACATAGTATGGTGAACAGCATGTGATCATGTAGATGATCACTCAAAATAGTGACAGCACGTTTTGCTGAGAAAAGGGGAGCAGTGAATGTATAAATTAGTCGCAATTGATATGGATGGTACGTTATTAAATGATCAGCATATGGTGCCGGATGAGGTGTTTGAAGCCATTCAACAGGCGAAGGCAGAAGGCGTTAAAATTGTTTTATGTACAGGCCGGCCGATTGGCGGGGTGCATCGCTATTTAAAAGAGCTGCAGCTTGATCAAGAGGGGGATTATGTCATCGCCTATAATGGAGCACTTGTACAAAACAGCCATACAAATGAAGTCGTATCAGAATTAACTTTATCCTATGATGATTTGACTTCTTTATATGAACTGAGCCGTCAGCTGGATACACCTATGCATTATTTCGATTCAGCTCATCTATACACACCAAATCGGGATATTAGTGAATACACGGTACTTGAATCGTACTTAACGAAATTGCCGCTTAAGTATTTACCTGTCGAAGAGGCAGACCCATCCATGAGACTTCCGAAGATGATGTATATTGATCAGCCGGAACGTTTGGAAAAGACGATACAAGCCATTCCATCTGAAGTGAAGGATCAGTACATGATGGTAAAAAGCACAGATTTCTTCCTAGAAATTCTCCATCCTGATGTGAGCAAAGGGAATGCCGTGAAGCTTCTAGCGCATGAACTGGGAATTTCTCGTGAAGAAGTGATGGCGATTGGTGACAATGGGAACGACGTGTCGATGCTAGAATTTGCGGGCTGTGGCGTTGCGATGGGAAATGCCATTGAAGATGTCAAAGCAGTTGCGGATGTTGTGACAAAATCCAATAACGAAGCAGGAGTCGCACATGTTCTGCATGAGCGAGTCATCGGAAAATAAAGAAAGAGCGGTCTACCAATGAGGTAGCCGCTTTTTTATATGTGTGAGAAAAAGTAAACAAGCATACGTCTGCTGTTCAAATTTGTTTTTTCGAGCATTGCCTTTACATGATCATGCACCGTATGAGGCGAGATAAATAACGTACTGGCAATTTCCTTTGTGGATTGTCCTTTGATTAAGCAGTCAAGGACGTTCATTTCTCTTTCTGTCAGCCGATATGTTTTCGCTATATAAGGAAGAATGTCACTTGTTTGAGCTCGTTTAATATGAATCATGACAGCCTCTTCCTGCCCGGCTGCCTGTGCTAAACGAAATGCTTGAAGAGAGAGAAAACGCCCTGTCGGCATTCTGGTGATGCTGACCGCTGTTTGGTCACCGCCGCCATATAAAAGCTTAGCACCTAATGCTCTAAACGGACGGGGCATGATGGCACCGTCATGAATTTGCTCAAAGGTTTGGAAGGTGTGGAGCCAATGAAGTCCGGTTTCATTTCCATAAAGAAGATGGTAATCGTGTGAAAGAATGAGGAAGCCTTGGTGTTCCGCCGTTTCATCTTCTTCCGTTTCTCTTCTTTTAAAAAGTTCATCTCTTAGCTTGGCTGCGAGTGCTGGTGTTTGGCGACTAACCGCTTGTATATCTTGTTCATGAAAAGGTTCCTTCTCCTTTTTCCGATAAAGGCTGGCGATTCCCCAGCATTCACCTTGAATCACAAGGGCTGCCCGCAATTCATCTGCCCATCCGTTAGGCAACAAAATGTGCTGGTATCGACCACTATTGAGGTATTCTCCGCTTTGGACGAGACTGGCAACGTGGACAGGACCTTTCGCTAGATCTTCATGCTGGTGCACATCTTTTTTTAAATATTCATTTTGAAACAGCTCGTTATGTATGGCTTCAATCGGTTCATCTGTAAAAGAACCCGTCGAGAGGAGAGTAGCTGGATCAATAGTTGTGATACAGGCAGCATCAAAATCACAGATAGCAGCAAGTTCATCTCGAATGCTTTTTCTCAGCTGCTGAAAATGAGCGGCTGGATTGTTCATTTGATCTCCTCCTCAATATCCCCACTTTTAGGGATCGTTTTTTCTCATCTATCTTCTTACAATGAAGATAACATACCGTTAGTGTAAAGGGAACGAAGCAAAGCGGAAACTGGAGGAGAAGACATATGAGTGTAAATCAACATTGGCATGATCCTGTTGCTGAATCCTATGCAGCGACAATTGCACATAAAGTACCGGGCTATCATCTTTTGCATGAGCTGACAGTGGATAGAGTAGAAATCGAATTAATGGGAGCGGCTCCTCGCATGTTAACAGTCGGAGCAGGTGGGGGCGAAGAGATCATCAACATGCTTCAAAGAAATAAAGACTGGCATATCACAGGGGTTGATCCATCTCCAACCATGCTTGATATGGCCAAGCGCAGAGTGGCACAGCTTCATATGCAAGATCGCGTCACATGGTATGAGATGGCCTTAGACAAAGTGCCGGTTGAAAAGTTGTACGATGCAGCAGTAAGTTTGCTTGTCATTCATTTTGTAAAAGATCAGCTGACCTTTTTACAGGAGATTGCCCGCCGGCTTCAGCCAGGGGCGCCTCTCGTGCTGGCGTTTATTCAAGGAGACCCAGAAACGCCTGCATTTCAGCAGGAGCTTCATATGCTTTCTCTCTTCATGAAGCGTCAAGGCTTGGGAAAGGAAGTGTTTACGTCCTTCCGAGAAAGGCTGGGTGTCACAACATATCCCGTGTCTGAAAAAAAGATGACAGCACAATTAACCGAAGCAGGATTTCAAGACATCAGACCTTATTTTCAAGCGGGCATGATCAAAGGGATTGTTTGTAAAAGAGGCAATAGAAAGGCGGTTGGAAAATGAGGTCAAAAGTGATGGTGATAGGCGGCTATGGACATGTGGGGCAGCAAATATGTCTTCAATTAAGTGACGTGTATCCAGGCCAAGTCTTTGCGGCTGGCCGAAGTTATGAGAAGGCTGAACAATTTGCACGCCAAACAAATGGGCGTGTACGTCCATTTCAGATAGACGTCAGACAACCAATGGATACGGACTGGATGGATGAAACGAAACTCGTGATCATGTGTCTGGATCAAGATGACACGTCATTTGCTGAAACATGCTTACGATCAGGTATTGATTATCTCGATATTTCGGCAAAAGGAGCCTATATTGAGAAGCTAGCAAAGGTCCATCAACAGCAATTGAACGCAACGGCTGTGCTGAGCGTAGGTCTTGCACCTGGTCTCACCAATTTGCTTGCAGCGAAGGCGGCATCTATTCTGACTTCTGTGGAGCAAATTGATATTAGTATCATGCTTGGGCTAGGTGACCAGCATGGAAAAGCGGCTATTGAATGGACGCTTGATCATGTGCATACGGATTATGAGCTGACGAAGAATCATCAGCGAAAGAAAGTCAAAAGTTTTACTGGAGGGAAACGCATTGATTTTGGCAAAACGCTTGGAAAGCGGCAAGCCTATCAGTTTCCTTTCTCTGACCAGCAAACATTGCCTTCGACGCTCCATGTGCCTTCTGTGACAACAAGGCTCTGTTTTGATTCTGGTGTAGCGACACGTGCATTTGCTCTCACAAGGAAACTCGGAATGACGTCCCTTCTCACGATGCCGAAAATCAAGGAACGAGCCATTTCACTAATTCAATCTGCTCAAATGGGTACAGATCAATATGCAGTGAAAGTGGAAGCGGTAGGATTGAAGGGTAACGAAATTCATCAAGCAGCGCTTGGAATAAAAGGTCGCGATGAGTCTCAAGCAACGGCTCAAGTCGCCAGTGCTGCGGCACTGCATGTATTGAGCAGGCAGTTTCAGGCAGGTGTCTTTCATATCGAAGAATTATTTTCATTAGCGTATGAGAATGGTGATTTTGCGTTGGTGGATCAAAAAACGAAGGAAAAGCACGCATTAGCATTGAGTGCCAGTCTTTTAACGGCATAAAAGAAAACGACAAAAGATACGCATCAGCTCAAAAGTACAGGTCAGTCATGTGGCGCTTTATTCATGATCCGAAAACAACCGCTTGCTCTCCATGTAAATGGCCGAGAGGCAATCAAGGATGGTAGTCGGAACTGATATAATGGTTACATTGGGCAAATAAACCTCAAGTGGGTGTTTACAAGTGTTAGATACAGAACAAGATGTGGTGAAGAATTATATAGATTCACCCCAAAAATTGAAAAATTTATATAGACGAGTATTGTTCGTTGTCAGTCTATCGCAAATATTTGGAGGGGCTGGAATAGCTGCAGGAATTACGGTAGGTGCCATTTTAGCGCAACAAATGCTTGGAACTGAAGCCTATGCAGGAGTCCCAATCGCTTTATTTACTTTGGGGTCAGCTGGGTCAGCTTTCATTGTAGGAAAGCTTTCGCAACGTTATGGACGACGCATCGGTTTATCGACAGGTTTTGTTGCTGGAGGGCTCGGAGCAATTGGCGTTGTGCTGGCAGCTATGATGAATAGTGTCATTTTATTATTTGCATCGCTCTTCATTTACGGAGCAGGAACATCCACGAACTTACAAGCGCGTTATGCTGGGACGGACTTAGCGAATTCTAAACAGCGTGCAACTGCCATTAGTACAACAATGGTCATGACAACATTTGGAGCAGTAGCAGGTCCGAATTTAGTTGAAGTGATGGGTAAATTTGCAGTGTCCATTGGTGTTCCAGCACTTGCCGGTCCTTTTATTTTATCAGCAGTAGCATTTATTGTAGCTGGTCTTGTCCTTTTTATTCTGTTGCGTCCTGATCCATTAGACATTGCCCGAAGAATAGCAACTTACAAAGCAGAACATGGTCATGGAAATAAAGCAGATGCTGCTGATAAAAAAACAGATAAAAAAGGGCTTACAGTAGGTGCCACAGTGATGATCTTAACTCAAATTGTCATGGTGGCACTCATGACCATGACACCGGTGCATATGCAGCATCATGGTCATGGATTAGCCGAAGTGGGCATTGTGATTGGTTTTCATATAGGGGCCATGTATCTTCCTTCACCTATCACGGGTGTACTTGTAGATAAACTAGGACGAACAGCTATGAGCATAGCGTCGGGCATCACATTGTTACTTGCTGGTTTATTGGCAGCATTCGCACCAAGTGATTCAATGATTCTATTAATCATTGCTTTGTCTTTACTTGGATTGGGATGGAACTTTGGTTTAATTAGTGGTACTGCTCAAATAGTGGATTCTACAGAACCATCATCCCGGGCAAAAACCCAAGGAACACTCGATGTTTTTGTTGCGTTAGCAGGTGCTTCTGGCGGTGCCCTTTCAGGAATGGTCGTTGCGAATACGAGTTATGCTACATTATCTTTAAGCGGAGGAATTTTATCGTTAATTCTCATCCCTGTCATCGTTTGGTCTTTTAAAAGTAAAACATAATGCAGCTCCGTGCTCATCCATCACAAAAAAAGACATGCCTCCAATCATAGGAAAGCATGTCTTTTTTGAATCTCTCTTCACAGGATGCTAGTCTTCTTATGATGCCGAGGACACATCTCCTTTTTTCTTGATACTGGCTTTAATGAGCTCAGTCAATGTGTCAGAGCCTTTTGTGGAAAGATGAACACCATCTGGCTGAAAATAGGATGGCTGTCCGGTAGCGGCTGAATGCCAATCGACTAAGCTCACATTGTGGTGTTGATTGGCCACACGCTCAATGACTGCATTCACATCATTTTCCCAAGCTCTTGGAACGCGAGTGTTCACAAGAAAAATATGTGCCTTCGAGAAATGTTGAATGAATGAGGTCAAAGTCCCCTCTGTAAAATAACCATTTGTGCCAAGCTCAATAATAACAGCGGCATCAGCCTTGTTAAAAGAAGCATATTGAGGGGCGATGCGGATGGCTTCGTTCATTTGCCTTCCGACCCTTGCGTCAATGGTGATGGGTTCATAGGCCTTTTCTAAATTTGAAGCAATGTCTAACATGACGGAATCACCAATGGCAAGAACTTGGTGAAATTGTTTAGGGTCCGCTGCTTTTTTCTCATGTTTGTCTTTCTTTTTCTTCACTTTTGATTCTGTCTGATCGCCTGCCTTTTGGGGCGCTGTCTTAATTTGTGTGACTTCCTTGGCATGTGGGGATGTATGAGACGAGCTAGACATGCCAATGGTAAATAAAATCAAAAGGACTGCCGCAATCCCAAGAAACACTTTATTGGACATAGACCATTGCTTGATTCCTGTTTTCCAAATCGACCAAGAGGCAAAATAGTGTCTAAACCCGAGTTTACGAATCGGCTGTTCGATCAAACGATAGGAAGCCTCTGATATGAGTAGAATTGCGATGAGCTGCAATGTGACACGTCCCATGGAAGGCTGTCCAATCTCAATGACCGGTGTGGTCAACACGATAATTGGATAATGCCATAAGTAGATGCCATAAGACCGCTTTCCGAGCCAAACGAGTGGTTGAAAAGACAGCCATTTCCCAATCAGACTGGCAGGATGGCAGACACACGCAATTAAGATCGCTGCATTCAGACAGAATAAAAGCATACCGCCTTGGTAGAGAAAGCCGTCAAATTCGTCGACTGCATAAACACATAAGAGGAAAATGACCATCGAACCGAATCCGGCTATTTGTAACATACGTCTGCCGACAGGAAGTAATTTTCTGCTGGAAAGTCTGTGCATGGGCCAGACAAATGCAAGACTGCACCCGATGAGGAGTGCAAACGCACGTGTGTCTGTTCCATAATAGATCCTGCTCGGGTCAGTATCCGGTGAATAGAGAATGGCCATCCATAAAGCAGATACAAGTGCCAGACCAAAGGTGATCATAGGGAGGTGGGATCTATTTTTCACCCATTTCAGTCCAGCAATCAACAGTACCGGCCAAATGAGATAAAATTGCTCTTCAATCGCCAAAGACCATAAATTTTTTAGTGGAGATACAGCATTAAAGCTGTCAAAGTAAGAGAGCTGATGAAAAATGTACCACCAGTTACTCACATAAAAAAAGGATGATAAGGCATCGCCACGAATGGACATTAATGCATTTGAACCAGCAATGGCGCACCAGCTGACGATTAAAAAAATCATGACGTAGGCAGCTGGAAGCAGCCTTCTGATGCGGCCCATCCAAAAAGGCAGAAGCTCTTGATAGCCCAAATCCTGCTTATGCAGCAAGATGGTTGTAATCAAGTAACCAGAAATCACAAAAAACAAATCAACGCCAAGAAACCCGCCGCTCGCAGGTCCAATATGTAAGTGATAAGCAATGACCGCCAAAACGGCAACAGCTCTCAGCCCATCTAATCCTAATATGTAATGTAAACGGTTTTCCTTGCTATTCATGAAAAAGAATCCCCCATCAATGTCAAACGCTTCTTTTTTGTTGTCACTCCAAAAGAACAACGATTCTTTTATTTTATATAAGATTAGACGAATCAGCATTACATTTTGTTGGCGAATTTCTGTCTTTTTTAAAATTTTTTTATATGAAGAATTATTCTAAGGCTTGAGGGATTCTTATTTTTATACTCAAACCGAAAATCCCTGTCATAATAAAAGAAGAAGGAAAGGGGATGTGTTGAATGAGAACGATTGAAAATGATCTGTTATTGGTTCAAATCAATGAGAGAGGTGCCGAGGTGAGAGAGGTGCTTCATAAAGAAAGTGGACGTCAATATATGTGGTCTGGTGACCCTGCTTATTGGGGCAGGGTGTCGCCCGTCTTATTTCCGATTGTCGGACGGTTGAAGGATGATCAATACAAGATAGACGATGAAACGTATCAACTCTCGCAGCATGGATTTTTGCGTGATGTTGATTTTGAACTATTTGAAGAAGCAAAAGATCAGGTGATTTTTCAATATCAATCAAATGGCCGTCACACGTCACAATATCCGTATGAATTTACAGCGCGCATCAGTTATGCACTGTCGGAAAATGGACTAACGATTTCCTGGGAAATTGTTCATGAAGGAGATGGCACGATGTATTTCTCGATTGGTGGGCATCCGGCATTTCATGTCCCGCTTGTTGAAGGCGAGCAGACAGCTGATTATTCACTCACATTGATCCCTTCCACCGAACATGATCCAATTCAATATGAACTTCATGATTCACTTGTGAGAGAGAAGAAGAAAGGTGTTGAGTTTGAGTCGATTCAACTTCGCCCAGAACTTTTTCAGAACGATGCAATGATCTTTAGTCATATTGAGCAAGTATCATTGACTTCTCAAGCAGGTCACGGCGTTGAGGTCGATCTCAGTGGTTTTCCGTTCGTTGGTATTTGGTCTCCATATGATCAAGAAAAGGTAACAATGGCTCCTTTTGTTTGTATTGAGCCTTGGTATGGGATCGCTGATATGGAAGGGACAAACGGGCAGTATAAGGAGAAATTCGGCATTCAAACCTTAGAGAAGCAAGAGACCTTTCACGCAGCTTACACCATTTTCTTTAAATGAACATTTGTGCATGGTGAAGTGAACAATTTGTTATGATAGAGGAAAAAAGGAGGCGTACGAATGGATCGGGACAAACAGCAATTAAGTATTGAAGCAGCAAGGCTCTATTACTTATCTGATTACAGTCAGCAGGAAATCGCCAAGCAGCTTGACCTGTCGAGGCCAACGGTGTCTCGTCTGCTTCAGTATGCGAAGGAAAAAGGGTACGTCCAAATTACAGTGATGGACCCATTTGAGGATTTAAATGAGCTGTCCTTATTGCTGAAAGAAAAATATGATCTGCTCGAGGCTCATGTGGTATTTTCGCCAAAGGACGATTATCCAACGATTACGGATTACTTGAGCCGGTTTGGTGCAGATTATCTTCAAAATACGGTGAAAGACGGCGATATCGTTGGAGTGAGCTGGGGCACCACGATGTATCAAATTGCTCAAAAGATGCAACCTAAACAGGTAAAAGGGGTAGAAGTGGTTCAGCTGAAAGGTGGAATCAGCCATTCACATGTGAATACATATTCTGCGGAAACGATTCAGCTGTTTGCATCAGCTTTTCAAACGGCACCACGCTATTTGCCACTGCCTGTTGTGTTCGATAGTGCCGCCGTTAAAGAGATGGTCGAACAGGACAGACATATTCAGCGCATTATTGAAATGGGCAAACAGGCAAATATCGCTGTGTTTACTGTTGGGACGGTAAGAGATGAGGCGCTTTTGTTTAGACTCGGTTATTTCCGTGAAGAAGAAAAGGCGCTGCTCAAGACATCCAGTGTCGGAGATATCTGTTCGCGTTTTTATGATCAAGAAGGACGCATTTGCAGTGAAGCGATTAATAATCGCACAATCGGTGTGGAGCTGGATGATTTGAGAACAAAAGAGCGCTCCATTCTTGTTGCTGGTGGACATCGAAAGGTTGCCTCTATCCATGGGGCGCTGAGAGGAAAATATGCGAACGTATTGATGATCGATCAGCACACAGCAAGAGCTCTTTTAAATGTCACAAAATAGATGAACAAAATTTCATAACTATATTTACAATTGTTCAATAGTCATTTAAGATGAAAGTATCATATTTAAAAGGAAGTGTGAATCATGACAATAGCAAAGCTCATTGATCATACAGCACTAAAACCAGATACATCTAAAGCTGCGATCATGCAGTTACTAGAAGAAGCAAAGACATATCAATTTGCTTCCGTTTGTGTGAACCCAACTTGGGTATCTCTTGCGGCGAAAGAACTAGAAGGAACAGGCGTTGATGTATGTACAGTCATCGGTTTCCCGTTAGGTGCAAACACAACAGCAGTGAAAGCATTTGAAACAAAGGATGCCATTGAAAACGGTGCAACTGAAGTGGACATGGTCATCAATATTGCGGCATTGAAAGATGGCGAATATGATGCAGTTGAACAAGATATTCGTGCCGTTGTAGACGCAGCAAAAGGCAAAGCCTTAGTGAAAGTCATCATTGAAACTTGTCTACTCACGGATGAAGAGAAAGTACAAGCTTGTGAACTTTCTGTAAAAGCTGGCGCTGATTTCGTCAAAACATCGACTGGATTTAGTACAGGCGGTGCAACAGCTGAGGACATCGCATTAATGCGTAAAACAGTTGGACCTGACATCGGTGTCAAAGCATCAGGCGGCGTGAGAACAAAAGAAGACGTAGAAGCGATGACAGCTGCAGGCGCAACCCGTATTGGTGCCAGTGCAGGCGTTTCCATTATTAAAGGGGATCAATCAGCTCCTTCTAAAGACTATTAATTCATACGATCCTATGGTAGGATAACAATCATGACTCATTAGATGATGAAAAAGTCATATGCGGAAGGGTCTCATTTCTGGGATTTTCTTCCGCAATTTGTTTGCGAAATAGGGTTTGTTCCATACAAGCACATTAATGTAAACGAATTCATTCAAGGAGGAAAAACATGAAATACGTCATTGGTATTATCGGTTTGCTGGTGATTCTCGCCATTGCATGGCTGGCAAGTAACGGGAAAAAGCGAGTGAAATTCCGTCCAGTCATTGTCATGATTGTACTGCAATTTATTTTAGGTTATATTCTGCTCAATACAGGTGTTGGGAACTTCCTAGTCGGGGGCTTTGCAAAAGGATTCCAAATGCTTCTAGGCTATGCTGGTGAAGGGATCAACTTCGTATTTGGCGGTTTAATGAATGATAATGCGTCAACTTTCTTTATCAATGTCTTGCTGCCGATCGTCTTCATTTCTGCCTTGATTGGTATCCTGCAGCATTGGCGTATCCTTCCGCTGATCGTACGCGGAATTGGGTATTTGCTTAGTAAAGTCAATGGAATGGGGAAACTAGAATCTTACAACGCCGTAGCGTCAGCGATTTTAGGTCAATCCGAAGTGTTCATTTCCATTAAGAAGCAGCTTGGATTATTACCTCAACAGCGTCTTTATACATTGTGTGCATCTGCGATGTCGACTGTATCAATGTCCATTGTCGGTGCGTATATGCAAATGATTAAACCGGAGTACGTTGTTACAGCACTTGTGCTGAACCTATTTGGTGGATTTATTATTGCGTCTATCATCAATCCATATGAAGTGTCTAAAGACGAAGACATGCTTGAAGTCGTAGAAGAAGAAAGACAATCTTTCTTCGAAATGCTCGGCGAATACATTATGGATGGTTTCAAAGTAGCCATTGTTGTGGCTGCGATGTTGATTGGATTCGTTGCATTAATTGCGATGATTAATGGTATTTTCACAGCTGCCATCGGTGTTTCTTTCCAAGATGTACTTGGATATGTGTTTGCACCATTTGCTTTCCTTGTTGGTGTACCTTGGAGTGAAGCGGTACAAGCAGGAAGTATTATGGCGACCAAAATGGTATCTAACGAATTTGTAGCGATGCTTGCTCTATCTGGCGACGGTCTTCATTTCACTGCTCGTACAGAAGCGATCATTTCTGTATTCCTTGTGTCATTTGCGAACTTCTCGTCTATCGGTATCATTGCTGGAGCAGTGAAAGGCTTAAATGAAAAACAAGGAAACGTTGTCGCACGCTTTGGATTAAAGCTGTTATTCGGTGCAACACTCGTCAGCTTCTTAACAGCAGGCGTTGTCGGTTTGATTTACTAAACTAAAAAAGGAATGGTGAAAACAATGAGAATGGTAGATATCATTGCGAAAAAACGTGACGGAAAAGAATTATCTTCAGAGGAAATTTCTTTCTTTGTCAAAGGTTATACGGACGGAACAATTCCTGACTACCAAGCAAGTGCCTTGGCGATGGCGATTTTCTTCCAAGATATGACGGATCAAGAACGTGCAGATTTAACACTCGCTATGGCAAACTCAGGGGACACGATTGACCTGTCTGCTATCGAAGGTATTAAAGTAGACAAGCATTCAACAGGCGGTGTAGGCGATACAACAACGCTTGTACTCGCTCCTCTTGTTGCAGCACTTGATGTACCTGTTGCAAAAATGTCTGGGCGTGGTCTTGGACATACGGGTGGAACAGTCGACAAGTTAGAGGCAGTCAAAGGCTTCCACGTTGAAATTACAAAAGACGAGTTCATCGAACTGGTGAATCGTCATAAAGTAGCGGTCATTGGACAATCAGGCAACCTGACACCTGCTGATAAAAAACTGTATGCCCTTCGTGATGTAACAGGAACTGTTAACTCAATCCCGCTCATTGCAAGCTCGATTATGAGTAAGAAAATCGCTGCAGGCGCAGATGCAATCGTATTAGATGTGAAAACAGGTGCAGGTGCTTTCATGAAAACACCTGAAGACTCTGAGAAGCTTGCAAAAGCAATGGTTCGTATCGGAAATAATGTTGGCAGACAAACGATGGCTGTCATCTCAGACATGTCTCAGCCGCTAGGATTAGCGATTGGAAATTCCCTTGAAGTGAAAGAGGCGATTGACACGCTTAAAGGCGAAGGCCCTGAAGACTTAAACGAGCTTGTGCTCACATTAGGAAGTCAAATGGTCGTTCTTGCGAAAAAAGCAGAGACACTTGATGAAGCAAGAGAAAAGCTAATTGAAGTCATGAAAAACGGCAAAGCACTTGAGAAATTCAAGGAATTTTTAGAAAACCAAGGTGGAGACGGCTCGATTGTAGATCAACCGGAAAAATTGCCACAAGCACCTTATCAAATCGAAGTGCCGGCAAAAGAATCAGGTGTGATCGCTGAAATCGTCGCAGACGAAATCGGTGTTGCAGCGATGATTCTTGGAGCAGGACGTGCAACAAAAGAAGATGATATCGATCTATCTGTTGGCATCATGCTCAACAAAAAAGTAGGCGATCGTGTAGAAAAAGGTGAATCTCTCGTGACGCTGCATGCAAATCGTGAAGATGTTGAGAATGTCATGGAGAAAATTTATGACAACATCCGCATCGCTGACCATGCTGATGCTCCGACTTTGATTCATACAGTGATTACAGAATAAAGAGAAGAAGACAAAAGTGATGAATCGCTTTTGTCTTTTTTTTATGTAAATTTTAGGTAGCGCTTCTTCTAGATATGATAAGTTAGATGAGTGGGAGGGGATAAACCATGAGAATGCTCAAACTCATTCTCTTTATTTTTGTAGTCTTGATGATCATTGGATTTATCAGCTACTATGTGGGACCAACATCGACACCAAGTTCTTAAGGCGAGCAAAAGCTCGTCCCAGCGTGAAGACAAACCCTCGCATTCGGTGTCAGTCCTGCGCGCTGATGCTCACGAATGTCAAATTCGCTCCGCAAAAGTAGCTGTCCTTTCTAGACTGCAAAGGTTTTCTATCACGCTGAAAAGAAGACAAAGGGCTCAAATAAACTACATTTTAGCCCTTTGTCTACGACGAGCAAAAGCTCGTCTTTTTTAATTGGAATAAAAAATTTCACTTTATGAAACAAACCTCTTGCAATCATGAAACAATGGGTGTATATTAGTTGACGAGTCAATGATTGATATATCAACTAATTGATCTGAATAGAAAAGAGGGGATGGCATTGACTGCATTTTGCTCTGAAGAAGCAGAGGTATTATATCGTTTGCAGTGTGTGAACCGTATGATGGGTGTGAAGTTCGAAGCATGCACGGGCATCAGCCAATCAAGACTGGAGTTGCTATCACTGTTATTCCAAGCCGACGAAATCAGCCAATCCGATTTGCAGAAAAAAGTAAATATTGATAGTGCAGCTGTGACGCGTCACTTAAAACAGTTAGAAACAAAAGGAATGGTCATGCGCAGAAGAAAGCCGGAAGATAATCGAGTCACGCTTGTTCGTCTGACAGATGAAGGCAGAACAAGAATCGAAGCTTCTAAAAAAGAAAAAGAACGATTTATCTCAGAAATGCTTGAAAACGTAAGTGATGAAGAACGAAAGCTTCTCACTGATGTGCTCATCCGTATACAACAAAACATCGAAAAGATTCAAACAACCTAAAGGAGTGTTACACATGGCTACAACATTAAAAACAAACGATTTTATGGATATTATGAAAGGGCGCCGCTCCATTCGTAACTATGATCCAGCAGTGAAAATTAGCAAAGAAGAAATGACGGAGATTTTAGAAGAGGCAACAACAGCACCATCATCAGTGAATGCACAGCCTTGGCGCTTCATGGTCATTGACAGCCCAGAAGGAAAAGAAAAGCTTGCACCACTCGCAAAATTCAACCAAACACAAGTAGCTACATCAGCAGCTGTCATCGCTGTGTTTGCAGATATGAAAAACAATGAATACTTAGAAGAAATTTATTCAAAAGCAGTAGAAAATGGCTACATGCCGCAGGAAGTAAAAGAAAGACAAATTGCTGCATTAACTGCACATTTTGAAGCTCTTCCAGAGCAAGTGAATCGTGAAACGATCTTAATTGACGGTGGACTTGTGTCAATGCAGCTGATGCTTGCTGCTCGTGCGCATGGCTATGATACAAACCCAATTGGCGGATATGACAAAGAAGTCATCGCTGAAACATTCGGCTGGGATAAAGAGCGCTATGTACCAGTTATGCTTCTATCCATTGGGAAAGCGGCTGACGAAGGTTATGCTTCTTACCGTTTACCGATCGATCGCATCACAGAGTGGAAATAATTTTTAAAAAAAGGGAGACGATCATATGATTATTATTCATGCAGGGATGACCATTCATCCAGAGAAAGAAAACGTATTTCTAGAAGAAATCAACGGTTTAATGAAAGCTTCACAGGAAGAAGTAGGAAATGTGTCCTACAAGCTTTTCAAGGATACAGAGAAAGAAAACACCTTTTTAATGGTCGAAGTGTGGAAAGATGAAGCAGCGGTTCAAAGCCATAATGCAAGTGCACATTTCCAAGCTTTCGTCGCAAAGGCAAAAGAATTTTTAGCCGCTCCACTTGATGTTGTTGCATATCAAGGAGAGCAGCTATCATAGAAAAACAACAAACACCCTAGGCATTTATAGCCTAGGGTTCTTTTATTTTCGACGATTCGTTTCACCTATTTCAATCTCGTATTGTGCATTTTCCACAAAATTTCTGAAAATAAAATGTTTTTCGACTTAAGTATATTGGAATATGCTAGAATTAGATATTATTTATTACCAAATTAGGGAGGAACCAATATGAAAAAAGGGAAATGGACGAGCATCGCACTAACAGCTGTCCTCAGTTTAGGCACATTGACAGCTTTCAGCACCCCTCTATCTGCCCACACCTCAGAAAAGTCAACATCCTCAGATGGTGGTCATTATTCAGGTATTCCATTCGACGCAAGTGTTGTCAATGAAGACCGTCTCATCAAAGCCTTGAAAAAACAAGGAAAGATCAAAAAGAATGCCAATGAGGCAGAAACCCAAAAAGCATTAAAGAACTACCTAAAGAAAAAAGAAGAAGCAGCGATGAAACAAAGCGCAAGTACCTTAACAGAAGAACCTGAATTCCTAAAAGAATACAAACAAAATGTACATAATAAACTAGCCAAAAAGAAAAAGTTAAAGAAGCATAAAGGAAAAGAAGGCAATCAAGTAAAGCCGGTGAAAAAGGAAAAATATAAAGGCGACGTCCGTAATGATAAAGTTTTGGTCTTATTAGTAGATTTTAAAGATTATAAGCATAATAGTATTAAAAAAGAAGAGACTGATATGTACTATGACAAGTACGATCAGCAGCACTACCAAGATATGCTTTTCGGAAAAAATGGCTACATTGGTCCAGATGGTAAAAGAAAAGTATCTATGAAGCAGTATTATGAAAAGCAGTCCGGTGGAAGCTACACGATTAGTGGAACAGTAGCTGGATGGTATACAGCCAAGCATGAAGCAGCATATTATGGCGGGAACGTACCAGACGAATCAGGCAGTGACGGCAGACCGCGCGAATTGGTGAAAGAAGCCCTCGAAGCAGCGGCAAAGGATCCAAACATTGACCTTGGTGAATATGATCAATGGGACCGCTATGATATGGATGGGGACGGTGTTTATAATGAGCCGGACGGTATCATTGACCACCTCATGGTTGTACACGCTGGCGTAGGTGAAGAAGCTGGCGGCGGACAGCTTGGCTCTGACGCGATTTGGTCGCATCGCTGGTCACTTGGTGATGTATTTGAGATTCCAAACACTGAATCAGAAGTGGGTCAAGGCGGAAAGTTAGGCGCTCTAGATTATACGATTGAGCCTGAAGATGGCGCAGCAGGTGTGTTCACACATGAATTTGGACATGATCTTGGTCTGCCTGATGAATACGATACACAATACACAGGCAGAGGAGAGCCCGTTTCTTATTGGTCTATCATGTCAAGCGGAAGCTGGGCAGGTAAAGTACCTGGTACGGAACCAACAGGTTTTAGTCCATATGCAAAAGAAATGCTTCAAAACTTGCATGGCGGCAACTGGCTTTCTGGAAAAACCATTGATGGTAAGACATTAACAAAAAGCAAAACAGTTTTAATCGATGAAGCAGCAACAAAAGGAACCAACCATGATGCGGTTCGAGTCGATTTGCCAGATAAAGAGATTGTGGTCACTCAGCCTGCACAAGGGCAATATTCATACTTCAGCGGAACAGGTGACAATTTGAATGCTACCATGACGACATCTGGGATTGATTTGTCGAAGGGAAGCAAAGCCGAGCTTACGTTTAAAGCATGGTACGATATCGAAGAAGATTATGACTATGCGTATGTAGAAGTTCGTGAAACTGGGACAGACAAATGGACAACCATTGCTGGTAATATTACGAATGATCGAAATGAGGCAGGAGCGAATGAAGGCAATGGCATCGATGGAAAATCAGATGGATGGGTAGATGCATCCTTTGATCTTTCTGCTTATGCAGGGAAGAAGATCGATCTGCAATTCCGCTATACAACCGATGCAGGATATTCACTGCCAGGTTTATTTGTAGATGATCTAAAGATTACAGCAGATGGATCAAAAGTGTGGTCAGATGATGCCGAGGGAACGTCCACGTTCACTTTTAATGGATTCTCTCAATCTAATGGAAAACAATATGCCGCTCAGTATTATTTACTAGAATGGCGCTCTTATGCTGATGTCGATAAAGGCTTAAAGCATATCAAACGAGGAGCAAGTCTGATGAGCTATAATAACGGTTTGGTCGTGTGGTACGTCGATCAATCGTACAGTGATAACTGGGTTGGAAAACATCCAGGGAACGGCTTCCTTGGAGTCGTAGATGCAGATCAACAAGTGTTGAAATGGAGTGACGGCTCTATTGCAGCGACAGGTTTCCAAGTACATGATGCAGCATTCTCTTTGAATCCAAGCACGAAGCTGAATATTGATTATACAGCGACAACAGGCTTAACCTTAGAGGATCGCTATATCCGCCCAACGCGTACATTTAGTGATAAAAAGAACTATGTGAATCCAAATAACCCGGATGCAGGACGTGATGTGCCAACATACGGCCTATCCTTTAAAGTCGTCGGACAAAGTAAGGACCGTTCTGTTGGAAAGGTATTAATTTCTAAAAGCAACTAAACAAAAAGCCGGATTCTATCCATGAATCCGGCTTTTTGATACGTTAAGACATGGATTTTTAGCGTATGACTCGTCTTTGATCGAATGTTTGTTCTTTTTTATTTTGATATCCGAATGAAACCATTATATAATAGAGGTTGGAAGGTTTTTCTTTCATTCAATGTTCTTTTTAGTTGTTAAAAAACCAAGAAAGGATGAGCGTTACCAATGAGTTGTGTCACTGCCAAGCAATTAAAGGTGATTCGAGGGACGATGCAGACTTTTTGCAGCCATTTAGAGTATGATGGCCACGGTAAGCTTCATATTAATACCATCATGGCTTTTATTAAAAAGGAATTTGGTGTAAGAAAAATGAAAGACATTCCACAAAGTCGTTTTCATGAGGCGTTAGAGCTAATCCAAGACTTTGATTTATACACGGACAAAATACAAATACGAGACCGTCTATCAGAAAGGAATTCACTAAATTGAATATTTTAGCAATGATTTTAGTAGGAATTGTCGCTTTAGAGCACATTGTCATCATGTTACTAGAAATGTTTTTTATGGAATCAAAAATGGCGAAAAGATCTTTCAATCTGCCTGAACACTTACAAAAGGATCCAAATGTGAAAGTGATGTTTGCTAATCAAGGGCTATACAATGGCTTTCTAGCTGCTGGACTCATTTGGGGGCTCATTCTTGGTTCGAATACCGTAGGATATATGATTCAGCTATTTTTCGTTCTTTGTGTGTTCATCGCAGCAGTATTTGGCGGGGTGACGTCTAATAAATCGATTATCATCAAACAAGGGTTACCAGCTTTTCTTGCATTAATTGCACTTATCCTGGCTATATAATCCTATCAGCGTGATAGAAAACCTTTGCAGTTTAGGAAGGACGAGCATCGGAGCGAATTTGACATTGGTGAGCACCGAAGCGCAGGACTGACACCGAATGCGAGGGTTTGTCTACACAGTAAAGCCGCCCCAGAGGGCGGCTTTTATCTTTTACGCATTCCCATCAAACGAATAATGGACGTAAGACAAAGGGCAACAGCGACAGCCAATATGATTTTTCCATACATGACGCCCGTAAGATTCATTAAAAAGACAGCCAATATGATACAGAGCGTGATGATAATCATCACAATCGAATAGGTTTTCATCTCTTTTTCCACTCCTTTTAAATTCCCTCTAGCGCAAGAGGTCTGTCAATTGTTTCTCATATTATATCATTTCATCACAATTTTACATGAAATTCCCTGTCAATAGAATGTGACAGAATGATTAGATTTGAAGTGAGGCTATATTTTTTAAAAAATCGGGTATAACATAAAGAGTTGTATCCAAGTCTGATTGCTTGATATTTAATTGTGCAAAATATAAAATAGCCACATGATAAATAGAAAGGATGATAAAGTTGAGCAAGAACGTTTTATTAGTATCAACAAGCAGCTCAGAAATGAACGGACACCCAACAGGCTTATGGCTAGAAGAATTGGCCGAGCCATTTCATATTTTTAAAGAAAATGGACTCAACGTGCAAATTGTTTCAATAAAAGGTGGAACAGTACCGATCGATAAAAATTCAATTCCTGAAGGAGTTCCAGCACAATATCAAGATGTGTATGAATTACTTCAAGACACAAAGGCACTGACAGATGTAAACCCAGCTGAGTATGATGGCATTTTCTTTGCTGGAGGACATGGCCCAATGATCGACTTTGCATCCAATCAATTGGTTGCCGATGCGATCTTAGCGATTTCAGACAAAAATGGAGCCGTTGGGGCAGTTTGCCATGGCGTTTCTGCCTTTGTTGATGTGAAGGATCGTGATGGAAAATCATTTATCGACGGCAAGAAAATAACAGGATTCACAAATGAGGAAGAGGATGCTGTTCAGCTGACATCTAAAGTTCCATTTTTATTGGAAACAAAACTTCGCGAGCAAGGGGCAGCATTTGAAAAAGGCGATGCATTTGCGCCATTCGCTGTTGTAGATGGACAAATCATTACTGGACAAAATCCAGGATCAAGTGCAGAAACAGCACGCTTATTTGTCAAAACCATTGCATAAATCATCAAAAAAACCAGTCGTGACTCATACGGCTGGTTTTTTGTTATAAAAATTTCCTAAAAAAGTCCAAAACAAGTATTAGAAAAATGGTAAAATAATCACAGGGTAAAAAACCCAAATTAGGGAAAAGGGGATGTTCCTGTGAGAGCATTTTATGTCAAAATCACCGCCGCCTTACTGTCTATTTTATTGGTCACAACAGGTTTATTTTCACCAGCAATCAAAGCAGAAGATGCACCAAAATCAAGTGAAAAAGTATCGTCACTGACTGAAAAAGCCATTCAGCAAGTGCAAGAGTCGTTTGAAAAGCAGGATAAAGGGACTGCGGTTCAACAGAAGGAAGTAAAAAAATCATTTAAAGTAGATAAGAAAAAGGGAATAAGTATTAAACGAAAAGCGGCTGCAGATGGAAAGATGCGCACGTCTGCCGTTCGCTCTATTGATGGACTAGCCATTAATCAATCGGCAGTTTTAAACGAGGAAGATCCAGTTGATTTATGGTTCTTAAGTACATCGTCCCCTCAGGCGCTCATCAGCAGGATTACCTCTCCAAATGCTGATTATTTCGTTCAGTTATTTGTTATTGATTATGAAGAAGGACAAGCTTATCCAACGGATCTGATTCAACCGGCAGGCAGTCTGCTTGCGTTAAGCAATTTACCAGCGGGTGATTATGCGTTTGGTATTACTAGCGGTGGAGACTTTGGAGACTCATATACATTACAGGTGAATGCAAAAAACCCACCAAATTTCACAGGTGCTGAATCCCTGTCATCAACATTGCAATACTTTGTTGCTTCGTATGCCAATGGGGATGTTTTCGCAAATGGTACAAAAGTGTATAACAAACAATCTAAGACCGCTGATTATAAATGGGAGCGTGTATTTTATTTCTCATATGATGGAAAATATCAACAGAGAACGCATTCTGTTGACAGTGTAAAAGTGAAAAGTATTTCGGCACCAGTATCGTACTCTGCTCCATATGCGAGTTCCTCTGAGGCCATTCTTGTCTACTTAGATGTGGAGACATTATTTATGTATCATGAATCATCGTTTGCTAGTGGGCAGTACTACCATAGCAGCTTTGTTGATACTCTCGGAAAGACAACGCCAAGGCGTTTAGACATTGATGACCTGACAAATTACGGCGATCATATTTTGGCTGTTGATTTAAAGACAGGAAAGCCAATTGATTTTTTCAGTGTCCTTAATTTCTACTATGCAGCAGGGATTGAGAAGCTGCCAACGATCAATACATTGAATTAAGATCGGCGGTTGACATCAAATCGCCACATGTGTAGAGTAAAGATAATTAAATGACAAAAGTCCACTAGGGGAGTCATGTATGACTGAGACAAGAGGAAATCTTGGACCCTTTGAACCTGATCTAGTTTGTACTAGCGGAGGGAAGTGGAGCTGGACCTTGTCTTATTCATGATTGAATCGATAAGAAGGCCGCTCCATTTGGGGTGGCTTTTTCATTTATTCAACTGAAGAAGAGGAGGCTTTTTTTATGACATTTTCAACCCAATTAAGGCAAGAAGCAGAACCATTATTTGAAGCGATTTATCAGCATCCGTTTGTGAGAGGACTCGCAGCAGGAGAACTCGAAAAGGAACAGATCATTCATTATGTCAAACAGGATGCAGAATATTTAAATGCCTTTATTAAAATTTATGCGGCAGCCATTAGCAGATGTACAGACAGAGAGGACATTACCTTTTTCCATCAACAAATGGCTTTTGTCCTTGATAGTGAGACACATCCTCATCAAAACCTTTGCCGGGTGGCAGGTGTCGCTTATGATGAACTGCAAGGTGCATCTTTGGCGCCAAGTGCTCATCACTATATTCATCACATGCTGCAAGTCGCCGAGGAAGGGACGCTAGGAGAAATCATTGCGGTTTTGCTCCCTTGCCCTTGGACCTATTGGGAAATAGGCAAACGAATGCTCAGAGATGTAGAGCCCGATCCTGCCCATCCATTCTATGAGTGGATCACGTTTTATGGCGGGTTAACGGACTCTGTTACAGTGGAGCTTTGCAAACGGCTTGATCAGTGGGCGGAAGGAGCAAGTGAGAAGGAAAAGGAGAAAATGAAACAGCACTTCATCTTAAGCTGTCAGCTTGAGTATAAATTCTGGGAAATGGCCTTTACTGTCGAAGAGTGGCCAGTCCAAATGGAGGTGCATTCTTCATGACATGGAAGATGAAAGAAGTCGTTCTTGCTGTCATTTTATCAGTGGCATGCGGAGTCATCTATTTAGGGTGGTCGACGCTTTATTTACCGATTACAGCCCTTGTCGGTCCAGCAGGAGGCAACATCATGTTCGGAATTTGGGTCATTGCCAGTCCAATCGTTGCTTACATTATCCAAAAGCCAGGAGCTGCCCTCATCGCAGAAACAGCTGCCGCCGCCGTGGAATTACTGACAGGCAGCCACTTCGGTCTTTCTGCGCTTTTGATTGGTGTATGCCAAGGACTTGGAGCAGAAATCGCCTTCGCTCTATTTGGCTATAAGCGATATCGTATGTGGACACTCATGTTGTCTGGTGCCTTTGCAGCAGTAGGGGCAATGGCATATAGTCTCATTGCCAATGGATTCGGCTATTACACGCCTCAAGTGTTACTCATGACACTTGTCACTCAAGTCATCAGCGGTATGTTACTCGGTGGTTGCTTAGCAAAAGTGGTGGTGGATGCCTTATCTAAAACGGGTGTGCTGAATCAATATGCCATCATGAAAGAAAAACGAAGTAAGGGTGACCAGCATGGATTCATTTCTCGCGTGCAGTAATCTCACTGTCCGTTTTTATGAACAGCCGAATCCCGTTCTTCATCAAGTATCTCTTTCTATTCAAAAGGGGGAAAAGGTGCTGATATTAGGACCAAGTGGAAGCGGGAAATCTACGCTGATTTCTGTGCTTGCTGGCATTATTCCAGAGCATATGGAAGCTGAAGTACAGGGAGAAGTGATGCGGCAAAGGCATACAGGTGTCATGTTTCAAGACCCAGATTCGCAGTTTTGTATGCACCGAGTCAATGAGGAAATTGCGTTTAGCTTAGAGAATCGATCTGTCCCTCGAGAACAAATGGATGACATGATTCAGCATCTCATGAAAAAGGTACAGCTGGATATTGACCCAAATACAGATATTCATATCTTATCTGGCGGCATGAAGCAGCGGTTGGCGCTTGCTTGTTTACTAGCATTAGAGCCAGATGTCCTGTTCTTTGATGAACCGACAGCACAGCTTGACCCAGCAGGAAGAATGGAGATATTTCAATTGCTTCAGCAGCTTTCGGCTGAACAGAACCAGACGATGATTTTTGTGGAGCATGTGTTAGACGGTGTCATCGAGTGGATGGATCGGGTGATCTTATTAGATCATCAAGGCCGTATCATAGCAGATGGAACGCCAAAAGACGTGATGAACACATTTGAGGGAGAAATGAAAGAAGCCGGCATTTGGCGTCCGAAAATATTTCCCGAGAAATGGTCCACTATCGTACAAGATCCGTTTCATCCACTGAGTCAAACACTCTTGCAAACCTTTGAGGCGAGAAAAGAACGTCATGAGAAATTGTCATCAACAAATCGAGAGGTCATTATTCGCACAGATCATCTACAATTAAGCTACGGGAAAAAAAGCATTATAGATGACCTGCACCTTAATATAAAAGCAGGAGATTGGGTTGCGATCATCGGTGAAAATGGCAGCGGAAAAAGTACGTTTCTTAAACATGTCATCCGTTTAGAACCAATAAAGAAAGGTCACATTTTTTTAAAAGGAAAACACCTGAAAAAGTGGTCTGACCGAACATTATATGAAAAAGCCGGCTTTGTATTTCAAAATCCAGAACTTCAATTTATACAGGACACAGTGTTTGATGAAATCGCATTTGGTGGGAGACAGCGAAATTGGCCAGAGCCTGTGGTGCAAGAAAAAACGAATCAGCTATTGGCAGAGTTCGGCCTAGAGAAGCATAGAGACGTGCATCCTTTCACCTTAAGTTTAGGACAAAAAAGAAGATTAAGTGTTGCCACGATGCTTCTTTTTGATCAGGATGTACTCATTTTAGATGAGCCGACCTTCGGGCAGGATGAGAAAACGGCGAGGGAGTTAATCCGGCGTTTAAAAGAACGTCAACGACAAGGCACCACTATTATCATGGTCACACATGATATGGAACTCGTTGATGAGTGCGCTGATCAAGTGCTTGTTTTTCATCAAGGGGAGCATGTTTATGATGGTACGCCTTTTGATTTATTTTCTCATCAGGAACTTGTCACTTCGTGTGAGCTGAGAGTGCCGTTACATTATCGCTATATGGCTGAAAGAAAGGAAGTGATGACGATTGCAAAGTAATCACTCCTTTCTATCCACTGTAAATCCAGTCATGAAATTACTCGCCCATCTCCTTGCGATGTGCTGTCTGATGGCTATTTCTGATCCTAAAACGACGTTCATCATCTGGCTGTTTGCACTTGGAATTGGACTTGTCCTAGGCGGCTGGAATTTGAAATACCTCATCACCAGACTTGTACCTTATCTGCTCTTTTTCATTCTCGTGTTTTGGATGATGGCGGCCTTTGGCAAGGGAGATCATACAGTTTGGAAGTGGGCATGGTTTCATATCACAGAGGAGAGTTTAACAAATGGGCTGACCATTTCTTTTAGAATGCTTGGCTTTGTGACATTTGGTCTCCTTTTTACATCAACAACTGATTTGACGGCCTTTATGATGAGCTTAATCCATCAATGCCGAATGTCACCCAAATGGGCATATGGGATGCTGGCAGGCTTCCGGTTTATCCCGTTGTTTCAAAGTGAATTGAAGCAAATGAAGGCTGCACATAAAATTAGAGGTTACAAGCAAAAAAACAGCTGGAAAGCCTTTATACGTTATGCACTCCCCCTTTTCACGCAAGGCGTACGGAAATCTGAACGACTAGCCATTGCGATGGAAGCAAGAGGCTTCACAGGGACGAGGGAGAGAACATATTATCATGTCATCAGCACTTCATGGATCGACTGCATGTATCTTTTTTTCATCGTCATCAGTGTGTTGATATGCATGTTCTTTTTTTAAAAACAGCCACATTCTCTTGATAGAATGTGGCTGTTTTATATGTCTTAGGTCATTTGGTTGATATTAGTACACATTGCAGGCTGTAATAGATCATATAAAGAACCGATAAAGAGAGTGTACTGAGAAAAAGAGAGGATGAACGTGAGCGAATGTCACAGAGAATTGATAACATAATAGACGCTTTACCAATCGTTGGACTAGCTATGAGAGAGCAGCTAACCTTTTCTGTATTAGGGAAAGAGAAGGTTCTTTATTATCAGCAGCACGGGAACATTGACTTAGGGTTTAAAGCAGGGGACGTTGTAGCTCCCGGGTTCCAAAACTTTTCGATGTTGAAAAATGGGAGAGAGCCATCATTTATCCAGATTCCTAAAGAGGTGTACGGTATTCCTATGGACATCGTCGCCGTCCCGATTAAAGATGAAAATGGTCAAGTAATCGCTGCCTTCTGTGTAGCATATGACCAAACGAATCAACAACGATTAGAACACATTATGACGGAAAGTAACGATGCTTCCGAAAAACTGGTCGCGATGGTACAGCAAGTGGCTGCACATTCAGAGGAACTACAAGCGACAAGTGAACAAATTCTACAAAATACAAAAACCACTGTCGAAAATTCCTCTAAAATCAATCAAGTGTCTAATCTCATCAAAGGTATCTCTGATCAAACGAACTTACTTGGACTCAATGCATCCATTGAGGCTGCAAGAGTCGGTGAAGCAGGTGCAGGCTTTGGGGTGGTTGCTACGGAAGTGAGAAAGCTGTCTACTCACGCGAAGCAAGCAACGACTGATATTGAAACAGCGCTAAAAGATGTGCAAGGCTCTATCAAAGGAATGGAAGAAGAAATAGCACAAATCGTGGCTTCATCTGAACATCAAGCAGAACTCGTTGGCACTTTCACAAAAATTATTGAGGGGCTGCACGAAACGAACGAAACGATGAAAACATTGGCAACAGACTTAGTGAATTATCAAGTGAAATAAATAAACGAATCACAAAACCTCCAGCCGTATCGGAGGTTTTTTTAACGTGTTGAAGTGAGTTTTTTGTCATGATATTGACGGGTTTTTCACTGACAGGGAAGTTACACTTCTGTATGATAGAAAAAGAGAGACCTGTTTTGATCATTAGACCTATTCATAAGGAGGAAGACCATCTTGACACAATCAGCAAAGCTGCAAGAAGTACTTGCGCCTTACCGTCCATTGCTAGATCAAACTGAAAAACCACTGATTCAATTACAGATAAAACAAGGAAAAACAGGACCATATGACAGCAAAATAGCAGGTGATCCTTATTTCCCAAAAAACGACGAATATCCCGTTGATGGAGAAGGCCATCCTATGAAGCTGCTGGCACAAATCAATTTCGGCCAGCTGCCAAAGCTGAAAGATTACCCAGAAACAGGACTTTTGCAAGTGTTTATTTCTGTACATGATGATCTTTATGGGATGAATATTGACCATAAAACAGAGCAAAAAGATTTTCGGATCAAATTTATTGAGGAACCTTTCTTAGCTGAAGAAGACTTATTGACTGATTTTTCATTCGTGAAAATTCCTGACGATTTTTATTTTCCAGTTACGAAGGAAGGTGCAATTACAGGTGAATTATCAAGCGAAACGATCAGTGTAGAAGATTTCCGCTTTGAAAAAGTCACAGGAAAGCAAAGCTGGGATCTATTCGAAGATGCTGTTGGTATTGATGGTGATGAAGCAGATCAATTGCTAGATGAATTTTATGAGACAGCAAGTGGTTTTGGCCATAAAGTTGGCGGATACCCAGGTTTTACACAAGAAGACCCGCGTACCTATGTAGATCAAGAACATACTGTGCTATTATTGCAAATTGACTCAGATGATGAAGTGGACATGTTGTGGGGAGATTGCGGCATTGCTAACTTTTTTATCAAACCAGAAGACCTCAAACGAAAACATTTCGAAAATGTTGTCTATAACTGGGATTGCTCCTAATTTTGTAAAAAACACTCTTTTTGAAGAGTGTTTTTTGTCTATTTTTAGCCTTTTTGCCCCTAAATCGTCATTTCTGAGAGGTAATATGTCATTCTTTCTAGTTGACCGTATCAAAAAAAAATGTAAAATCATCTTAAAGTCCTCTTTTTTGAAAATAATAATAAAATGACATATCAATCAACAATGAAATGCTCGAAAAAGCGGAATGTACTGGGGGGGGATCAATTGATCATTTCGAAAGTAATCAACAATAATGTGGTCAGTGCGTATGATGACGAGCAGCATGAGCTGGTCATTATGGGCAGAGGGATTGCGTTTCAAAAGAAAAGCGGAGACCCAATTGACGAAGAACGTATCGAAAAAGTATTTTCCATTCAAAATAAAGATATATCAGAAAAATTCAAAACCCTGCTTTATGATATTCCGATCGAGTATATGCAAGTGTGTGAGGCAATTATCGATTACGCGAGAACGACCCTTAACAAAAATTTAAATGACAGCATCTATGTCACGTTAACGGATCATATTACCTTTGCTATTGAACGTCATCAAAAAGGAATGGACATTAAAAATGCCTTGCTTTGGGAAATCAAACGGCTGTACAAAGAGGAATTCATGTGTGGTGTAGAAGCGATTCGGATCATACAGGACAAGCTCAACATCCATCTTCCCGAGGATGAAGCAGGCTTTATTGCGATGCATATTGTCAATGCAGAACTGAATGAGGAAATGCCGAATGTCATTCAAATTACAAAACTGATTCAAGATATTTTGAACATCGTAAAGTA
Organism: Bacillus sp. FSL W7-1582; assembly: GCF_038593325.1. Lineage (NCBI taxonomy): Bacteria > Bacillati > Bacillota > Bacilli > Caryophanales > Bacillaceae > Bacillus > Bacillus sp. FSL W7-1582. The sequence continues at coordinate 3,551,483 of NZ_CP151987.1, read as the reverse complement.
TCATTTCCAAATTGATTTGGACGAAGAATCATTAAATTATTTCCGTTTTGTCACGCATTTGAAGTTTTTTGGACAACGTCTGTTTAACGAAACACAAATGGAAAATCAAAATGAGTTTCTGTATGAAGTGGTAAAGGAAAAAAATACAGCCGCTTTTCAATGTGCGGAGAAAATTAATGACTATGTTCAAAAAGAATACAACCGAAGTCTCATAGAAGATGAGATGTTATACTTAACTTTGCACATCGATCGAGTCATAAAAAGAAAATAAATCAAAAAGAAAGCGTTGACATATCAAAATTAACATGCTAATTTATAACTATAAACTCAATAACCCACAATCTTTTAGGATTGTTACTGGTCAAGCAGGCAAAACCTAAATCATTGTCCCTATCTTTGATAAGGCATGATTTAGGTTTTTTTGTATCTAAAGGCTTATAAAATTGAATAACGATCAATCGCTATGAAGGATTGTTACTGGTTAAGCAGGCAAAACCTAAATATCGATTAATGTCTGAATCGCTATTTTTCGGGCATTAATGGATGTTTAGGTTTTTTCTATATCAAGATGAAATCAACGATTGGAGGGTAACACAATGAACCACAAACAAACAGCAAAAGAAGTTCTAGAGCTTGTCGGCGGTGAAAAGAATGTAAAGCAAGTCACGCATTGTATGACAAGACTTCGCTTCAATTTATACGATGAAGGCAAGGCGGATAAGGAGAAGCTGCAATCAACAGATGGCGTCATGGGCGTGAATCAAAGCGGCGGTCAATACCATGTCATTATTGGCAACGACGTATCAAACGTCTATCAAGCAATGATTGCTGATTCTGGGTTATCAACAGATGTAAAGTCAGGCGATTCAGAAGAAGCATCAAAACAAAATGTGATTTCAAAGCTTTTCGATTTTATCTCTGGTGTCTTCACACCGATTCTTCCAGCCATCGCTGGAGCTGGTATGATCAAAGGAATCTTGGCATTAATGCTGACGTTCCAATGGATCTCAGATAAAAGCAGCACATATGCGATTTTAACAGCTATCGGAGACGGAGCCTTTTACTTCTTACCGATTCTGCTTGCTGTAAGCGTAGCCAAAAAAATTGGCACAAATCAGTATATCGCCGCTGCTATTGCAGCAGCCGCACTGCACCCGCAGCTCACTGCTTTACTAGGTGCAGGAAATACAGAATTTCTAGGCTTGCCAGTGGTTGCCGTTGTGTACTCTTCATCGGTGATTCCAATTCTACTCACTATCTGGCTCGGCTCATATGTGGAAAGATTCGCAGAAAAATATAGTCCGAAATCACTAAAAATCATTCTTGTTCCAACAGTTACACTTCTTGTCGTGGTACCAGTTATGCTCATCGCGGTTGGACCGCTTGGTGGAATTATCGGAAATGGTCTTTCAGGTGGAATTGATTTATTGTTCAAACATGCAGGTATTTTGGCCGGACTCTTAATCGGTGGCTTTATGTCACCATTGATCATTACGGGCATGCACTATGCACTACTTCCAATCATGATCAACAACATTACATTAAACGGTTTTGACTTCATTCTTCCAATGATGTTTGTAGCGAATATGGCACAAGCAGGCGCAGCATTCGGTGTCTTCTTAAGATCAAAAAACAAAACATTCAAATCATTGGCGATGTCTACAAGTATCACTGCGTTAATGGGTATTACTGAACCTGCTATGTATGGTGTGAACATGCGATTGAAAAAACCGTTCCTTGCAGCCCTCATTGGTGCAGCAGCAGGCGGCGTGTTCATGTCCATCTTCAAAGTAAAGTCATATGTGATATCAGGATCAGCAGGTCTTCCAGGTCTCCCAACGTTCATTGGACCGACATTTGTTTACTCCATCATTGGATTAGTGATCGGCTTTGTTGTAGCAACCATCATGACACTTGTTCTAGGATTCAAAGATGTACCAGTGAAAGATGATACAAAAGCAGACAAACCAGAAGAAAAGAAAGACACAGTAGCGCTTCAAAATGAAGTGGTACAAAGCCCGCTTGAAGGTCAACTAAAGCCGCTCAATCAAGTAAATGATGCAACATTCTCTAATGAAATCATGGGTAAAGGAACAGCCATTGTCCCAACAGTTGGACGTGTAGTAGCACCGTTCAACGGCAAGGTTGAAACCATTTTCCAAACGAAACATGCCATTGGTTTAAAGAGTGATCAAGGCACAGAGCTTCTCATCCATGTGGGGATTGATACAGTAAAACTTGGCGGTAAACATTTCACAAGTCATGTAGAGTCAGGTGATCTTGTTCAAGCAGGAGATCTGCTAGTTGAATTTGATATCGAGGGCATTCAGCAAGAAGGCTATGATGTAACAACGCCAATTATCGTCACCAACACAAATGATTATGCACAAGTTAATGCGAAAACAGATGGGGCGATTACAGTAAAAGAGACATTGCTTACAGTCAGTGTAGAAGAAAATGAGGAGGGCATTCAACATGACCAATTTAGAAAAAACATTTCCTAAAGGTTTCTTATGGGGCGGCGCAGTAGCCGCCAACCAAATTGAAGGTGCTTATAACAAAGATGGAAAAGGCTTATCGACAGCGGATGTATCACCACACGGGATTATGCACCCATTCGATGAATCAATGAAAGACCTTAACTTATATCATGATGCGATCGACTTCTATCATCGCTACAAAGAAGATATTGCCCTGTTTGCAGAAATGGGATTCAAGTGCTTCAGACTATCCATTTCTTGGCCACGTATTTTCCCAAATGGTGACGATGCGGAACCGAATGAAGCGGGCCTCGCTTTCTATGAAAAAGTATTTGATGAACTGCATAAGCATGGAATTGAGCCAGTTGTCACGATCTCTCACTATGAAATGCCACTTGCACTTGTGAAAAACTACGGCGGATGGAGAAACCGTAAGCTTGTGGGTCTTTATGAAACATACGCTAAAACATTGTTCACTCGCTTTAAAGATAAAGTGAAATATTGGATGACTTTTAATGAAATCAACGTTGTGTTACATGCTCCTTTCACAGGGGGTGGCCTTGTATTTGAAAAAGGCGAAGACGAGAAAAGCATTCAATATCAAGCAGCGCATCACCAATTTGTTGCAAGTGCTCTAGCTGTTAAAGCAGGACACGAAATCATTCCTGATGCGAAAATCGGTTGTATGATTGCAGCGATGACAACTTATCCGTACAGTTCAAGACCAGAAGATATGTTTGCTGCGATTGATCAAGATCGTAAAACATTGTTCTTCTCAGATGTACAGGCAAGAGGCTATTACCCTGGATACATGAAACGTTATTTCCTGGAAAATAACATCAACATTGAATTCCAAGACGGTGACGAAGACATTCTAAGAAACCATACAGTCGACTATATTGGCTTCAGCTATTATATGAGTTTTGTGACAAGTACAGATCCAGAGGTACTTGGACAAGTGACTGGTGGCAACCTATTTGAAGGCGTGAAAAACCCTTATCTAGAAGCAAGTGATTGGGGCTGGCAAATTGATCCAAAAGGACTTCGTACAACACTAAACCAACTATATGACCGCTACCAAAAACCATTGTTTATCGTAGAAAATGGATTGGGTGCTGTGGATCAAGTAGAAGAAGACGGCTCCATTCAAGACGATTACCGAATTGACTACCTCAGAAGTCATTTGCTTGAGGCAAGAGAAGCGATCGCAGACGGCGTTGATCTGATCGGCTATACAAGCTGGGGCCCAATTGACCTTGTCAGCGCATCAACAGCTGAAATGAAAAAACGCTACGGCTTCATTTATGTCGACCGTGATAACGAAGGAAAAGGTACATTAGATAGAAAGAAAAAGAAAAGCTTTGATTGGTATAAACAAGTGATTGCGACAAATGGAAAGCATTTAGACGACTAAATAGAGAAAATATTTGGTTTCTTTGAGAACACACGGTGTCATAAAACGATGAAAACAATTTGAATCGAGGCATTATCATTCTTTAGGTGTCACTTTGGAATGATAATGCTTTTTGTTTTATGAAAAAGACAAAATTGCACAAAAAATAAACCACACTTTAAATTTTTGCGTGGTTCAAATAAATCATATGATCTTTCGAATATATTTATTTATGCTTTTGAAGAAGAGCTTTGATCTTCAAAAAGTGATTTTAATTCGATAATATCAAGTAATACTGATTCTTCAAGTCTTTCTTTTATATCTCTAAAATTTTGATTATTTTGAGATAAAATATCTTTTATGGATTTGATACCATTGATTTTACTTAAAAAAGTAAACCATTCATAATCATCGCGTGAATCAACAAGGTATTCAATGTTATTATTAATAGTGATATATAATAAGTTATCCTCTTGTAAAGGCATTAAAACATCTATGTTTTCTTTTAGTATTGGAATGTGTAATGTATTAATCGTGAGAGCTGCGTCTTGGTTTAAGTTAAAAGTGAAATCGCAATAACAATCAATCTGCTTTTTATAGTCATCGTATCAACCTTTTTTCAAATTCTAATTCATCTTTGACATTTATTCCGTAATTTCCTATAGAGGGAATTGTCGGCTTAAGCATTCTTGCTTTATCAATTGCACCGATATAGATGTTTTTGAAAGAATATCCCTTTCTTTGATAAAACCTAATGGCATTTAAGTTATCATTACTAGTGATTAAATTAATAGATTGTATATTTTGTGTTTTTAGATGTTGTTCTAACTCAAAAAGCAATTTACTGCCAACCCCATGGTACTTTTCTAGAGCCTCTAAAGTCAGGATTTCCGCCTCTTCTTTGAATATTTTGTAAACTAATATTCCTACTATAGTATCTCCACGTTTAGCCAACATAATGTTTTCATTTAAAACATTATAAGTTGTCCCTTTAGACACCATAGTCGTTCCACCCCAATGTTCATTGAAAAAACATGTTAACCAAGAAAAGTCTTTTGAACTTGGCTGAGTTACTGTCAATTCTTCTGAAAGAGACCATTTTTTTGAAAGCTGGATATGAGCTATTTCGTTGTCATTCGCTTGATCCTTAGAAAAATTGATTGAGATACCTAGTTTTTCGGCGTTTATTTGAGCAAGTTTTTGTGCGTAGTTCGAAAAATCTTCAGGGTCAATACCAAAATAAAAAAAACTTTCAGGTGGATTCTTTTTGTACCACAATTTGCTACTGATGACATATTCGTTTTGTTTTGTTTCAGTTATGTTGATATCATCATATAATAGTGCTCTTCCTTCAATAAACTCTACGACAAATTCATCTAATTTGTTTTGAGTAAATAAACGGTTTTTTTCTTGAAAATATCCTATTGCACTTAATTTACTGTGAATCCAATTAATTAAATCATCCTCGTTTAGTTCATGATCTCTTGCTAGTGCCATTAGCATTGCAATGTAATTAACGATTGTTTTGCTTCTCTTAGTTGAAATGTTTTTATAGATGTTTTCTAGAATATCATCATTCAGTTTATTCATTTTACATATACAACTTCCTTTTCAATTAATTGTTTACTCAATGCTTGGAGGTCTTTGATACAAGTTTGAACATCTGTATCATATTCTTCAGCAATTTCCGTTACTATTGAAATAAACTCTCTTTGTCCGTCAATTCGTTCATAAAAATCAGCTGCGACTTGATTTAGGGACATGCCCGGTTCGATAATGATACCTACTAAGTACTTTCTTGTTCATTATCAGGATTTTTTACGAAAATTGTATTATTCTTCATTGTGATTCCCTTCATTCTTTTTTCTATAACAAGGTACCAAGATTGTAGCTTTGGCTCGTTTGTGTCAGGGTATGATTTAAGATTTTATTATCTTCAAAGGATATATGTATAGTTGATTTTCTTTGACAAAATCATTATATAAATAACATTCACCATGAGTCAGCAAAGATTGTACACTCCTTTCATAAAGTGTTAGGGTATGAAAAACTAGTTATTAATGTCCTCCAGCAATAACTACATTACGAATCTCAACAAGACATGGAGTTTTATAATTTTTTTGATGTAACATTCCTCTTATATATGTATTAAATTCCTATTTTATATCCTAACAAAAGAGATAATAGCATGTCATTTATATTTTTTTCAATATTTAAACAATGATTTTTTGACAAATTTTATGTTTATAAAGTAATAGTGATGAGTAGATTGATGTTGCAAATAGATTGATAGTTTGTAAAAAAGAAATTGGAGAAAATACAAAAGATGGCTAGAATCATCGGTTATTTTAATCTAGGAAGGCGTTTATGGTTTTAGAGAGCTGTATATCCACTAAATTGAATTCTAAATGGTATAGGATAATCTTTTAGGCTTGCCTGAGGGAACAATGGCAAAAGCAGTATTGTACGCTGTTAAAGAATCAGCTGGATTTTCAGCACATTTTGATGCGTATTGCAATTTCATTTTTCAACTTAAAGGGAAAAAGAAATGGAAGTTGGCTGAAAATTTTAATACAGTGAATCCACTTCAACATTATGAATTAATTGAGGCTCCTCATTTGCCAGATCCATTAAAGTCGTATTGGAATGGTGATTTTCCTGATGAAAATTTATCTAATGGAAGGGAATTGATTTTGGATACGGGATCATTTTTATTTCTTCCAAGAGGTTGTTGGCATTCAACTAGTTCTTCTGAAGAAACCATTGCATTAAACTTTACCTTCGGTCAGCCAGCTTGGCTAGATCTAATTTTAATAGAATTAAGGAATCGATTGATTCAAAAAGACGAATGGAGAGAACTTGTTAATATTGACCTTTTGGATGAAAATGAACGAAAAAAGGTAGAAGAAAAATTAAAATCAATGATAAATAATTTACCAAACGATTTCAAGGGAATTTCAGTAGGGGATATACTGGCAAGAAAGAAAGATGACTTAGATGTATATCAATCTACACAACTTGTTGTAAGACAACTTATGAGTATAAAAGATGGTTTTTAAGAAGATAACTTATATTCATTATCTTCTTAACTCTACTATAGAAGTATGACGATTAAACTTCATATAATGTTGATAGAGATGACAAAAAATAAAGAACCGCCAAAAAAGCGGTTCTTTATTATGACGGTAAGCTTTTTCTGCAGATTTCCGCCTATTTCCACACTTGATCCGCAATCTCAATCACATGACGCAGCTTTTCCCATTGTTGCTCTTCTGTTAACAAGTTGCCTTCCTCTGTTGAGGCGAATCCGCATTGTGGGCTCAAACAGATTTGGTTGATGTCCACATATTGAGCCGCTTCCTCGATTCGTCTTTTGATCTGATCGACGGGTTCAAGTTCTCCGTACTTTGAAGTGACAAGACCTAGTACGATTTGAAGGTTTGGATTTTTCACATAACGCAGGGGTTCAAATCCGCCAGAACGGTCATCGTCGAATTCTAAGAAGAGACCATCCAAATCGAGACCCGCAAAAATCGTTTCTGCCGCTGCCTCATAACCACCTTCGGCTGCCCAAGTTGATTTAAAGTTACCACGGCAAATGTGCATGGTGATCACTAAATCATCTGGTCGATCGGCAACCGCTTCATTGATTGTTTTCGCAAACGATTCACGCAGTTCATCTTCCTCGCGGCCAAAAGCTTTGATTTGTTCATGTCCTTTTTCAGAAAAGAACACAGCCCAAGCTGTATCATCTAGCTGTAAGTAACGGCAGCCTGCATCATAAAAAGCACGGATGGCTTTTTTATAAGCTTGTGCCACGTCATGGTGAAAATCATCTAAGCTGTCGTACACACCTTCTTCAAGCTTTCCACGGAAAAAGAGCATATTCGGACTTGGAATCGTCATTTTAGCCGTATGATCACCCGCGATGCTGTGAAGGAAGCGATAATCCTCTAGCATTGGATGATCAGTAAAATCAATCTTACCTGTTACTTTGATGCCTCTCGCTTTTGTCGTCGTATTGTGGAATTGAATGCCTTGGTCTGCTTCAAATCCTTCGACCCCATCAAGCCCTTCTAGAAAGTCAAAATGCCACCATGCACGTCTGAATTCTCCATCTGTGACAACCTCTAATCCAATTTCTTTTTGCTTCTCTACAATACGAGTGATTTCTTCGTTTTCAATTTGTCTGAGCTGTTCTGCTGTCAGTGTACCGTCTGCTTTTTGCTTACGGGCTTCTTTGATGCGTTCAGAACGAAGTAAACTCCCTACTTGATCTGCGCGAAATGGCGGCTTTGTTGTTTTCTTACCAATGGTTTGTACTTGTGTCATGCTGAATCCCTTCTTTCTTCAGGTTATAAATCAAATAAAAAAGCTCTTCCTTGGATAAGGAAGAGCATCATATACTGTGAGATCTCTGCCTTATCTTCAAACAAGCATCAGCTTGCTTAAGGAATTAGCACCATTCTGTTCCTAGGAACAGCGGTTGCCGGGTTTCACAGGGCCAGTCCCTCCACCACTCTTAATAAGGTTACCTTTGATTTAATTTTCTTAATAAACACAATTATTCAATCTTTTTGAGAAAAAGTCAATGGTTTTTCCTATTTATTTTCCTACATAAACAAATCAGCGACGAGAACACCAGCTAATCCAACAAGTGATAGAACAGTCACCATCAATGTCCACGTTTTAAAAGTTTGGGACATCGACAGATTAAAGTATTCTTTGTAAATCCAGAAACCCGCATCATTCACGTGAGAGAATGTAATACTGCCGGCGCCTGTTGCAATTACCATTAATTCTGGGCTGACACCTGTCAAACCAATCAGCGGTGCAGAAATGCCAGCTGCTGTGAGACCTGCGACAGTCGCTGACCCTAAAGAGACACGAAGGACAGCTGCAATCAGCCAAGTGAGGAGCAGAGGAGACAGTGTGCTTCCTTGCATAATCCCTGCAATGTATTGATCAACACCGCTGTCAATGAGCACCTGTTTAAAGGCGCCGCCGCCTGCAATGATCAATAGAATCATCGCAATGGAGCCAATTGAATCCGTAATCGACTTCATGACGTCCTGCATGCTCTTTCCTCTGCCAAGACCAAATGTGTAGATGGCAAGCAGCACAGAGATTAATAGGGCAATCGCCGGCTCACCTAAAAACTCAGCCGCCGGTAGCAGCGGGGAGGACGGGAAGAAAATTTCTAAACATGCTCTGAATGTCATGAGCAATACAGGTAAAATAGCGGTGAAAATACTAATGCCGAAGCTTGGCATTTCCTCTTCTGTAAATTCCTTTGGATTAAACAAGTCCTTTGGAATGTGTGCATGCAGTTGATCTTTCTTAAATAGTTTCGTAAACAAAAGTCCGCCTACTAAAACAGCAGGAATGGCTAAAATAATTCCAACCAATAAGGTTTGTCCCATGTTGGCTTGAAATACATTGGCAATGGCTGTCGGCCCTGGGTGAGGAGGGAGGAAGCCATGTGTTGTAATGAGTGCAGCGACGAGCGGCATTCCCACATACAACACAGGGAGTCTTGCGGCTTGAGCAATGGTAAAGACTAATGGAATAAGAATAATGAATCCGGTTTCATAAAATAGAGCAATTCCGATAACAAATCCAGTCAGCATCGTTGCCCATTGAATTTTCCCGATACCAAAGCGGTCGATGAGTGTCATGGCAATACGCTGAGCACCGCCAGAATCAGCCATCAATTTACCAAGCATCGCTCCAAAGCCAAGAACCAACGCCAGATGGCCGAGTGTACTTCCAAGCCCTTTTTCGACTGAAGCAATCGCTTCAAGTGGTGACATGCCTTCTAAAACGGCAACGATTAAAGAGACAATAATCAACGAAATGAAAGCGTTTAACTTAAAGACAACCATGAGTAAAAGTAATAACAAAACGCCAAGTCCGATAAAAACTAACGACATGATCTTTCCTCCTTTGTGCTGCATAAGGGAGCGTGAACGCTCCCTCTGCTTTATCCTTCAAGTATGTCTACTGCTTCTTTTAACGTATCCTTTGAGCCAACATTTCCCGGGAAAATCACATAAGACATGAATGGGAATTTACTTTCTTCTCCTGTTTGCCAAACGGGAATACCTGGTCTGATTTGACCTGCGACAGTCGCACGTTTGACGCTGAGTCCTCTTGTTCCAATATCACTTGAGGTGATTCCACCTTTGGCAATAAGGTACTTAGGGCGAATGGAGAGTCGCTGAACAATGCTTGTCACAGCATCACTAATCTGAACAGACAGCTTCAATTCTTCCTCTTGACGATCGTCCCCAAGATCAAGCCGTTCTCTCCTTGTATAAACAGCAACCGATTGCCCGGTTGTTAAAAGCCTTTCAGTTTGTTGAATCACGCGGTCAATTTCCTCTTGAAATGCTTCAGGTTCTAACACGAGGTGTGTATCAAATTCAATAAATGCGATGTCTTCATTTTGATGCAGCGCTCGCAATTGTTCGGTTGTTTTTTTGACATGGGAACCGACCATGATGAGGCCACCGTGCGTGCTTTCTTCCTGTATTAAGTCTTGTCTAGTTAATAGTGCTTGATCCTCAACACCGCCAAGCACTTTTGTGAGAGCTGCCGCACTTCTAAATAGAAAGTGCTGACCTGCTTTGATAGCATCTATGAGGGCAACGACAAAGACTTTGACATCGTCATAGTCCACTGCATTTACAACTACTTTTTGAAAATCCTTCACGGTCATCAGCTGATCCTTGATTTGTTCAATACGTAAAGCCCGGATATCTTCTAAAGAAATATAAGTAGTGTTTTCCTTAGTGAACGATCCGTTTGATTTCTCTTCGATCCATTCTCCGAGGTGAGAAGATTGAAATCCGAATGTACGATCCAATGCAAATTCTGTGTCACCAGCAGGAATTAATTCGTGACCTTCCTGTACGTAGTGAATATTGCCAATCGTAAAGCGGCCGCCTTCTTTAAAAAAGGGAAGAAGAATTTCGCCGTCAAATTGGCGGGAGCTTTGCTGTTCAATGGTCGTTCTGAGAATTTCAGTCTCCAGTGGGAAATGTCCACGCAGGGTGGAATCCCCCCGGCTGACAATGATGAAATCTTGATCAAGCTGTTCAGCCGTTTTCACAATCGTTGATGCGATCATTTCATGAAGAACCGCCGTTTCTTTCTCTGTCATACTGCGAGAGTTGGTTAAGATAAAGAACATACGGCTGTCTTCAAGAAAACCAGCTTCAATGCTTTTCTCTGACCAATCGGTGAAAACAGAGACGCCGTGTACCGTTTGAATGCCTGTTGGGTCATCGTCTAATACAATCACTTTATGGTGAAAATGGTTTAGTGCTTGTTCGTATGCTGATTGAATGCGATCTGAATCCGCTTTCGGAATGGCATTTAGTAACTCAATGCTTTGTTTCATAGAACCTCATCCTTTCTTCACTTCAACATGAGCCATTTTTTCGTAATATTGAACGATTCCGCCGTGATCAAGTCCAGACTTTCCATCCGCTTTGAGGGCGTGGAAGATTTCTAGCAGCTGACTAGAAAGCGGGAGAGGAACGCCGATATCGTGGGCAGTTTCCATGACATTGGTTAAATCCTTTAAGTTGATGTCAATACGTCCGCCAGGCTCAAAGTTTCGTTCTAAAATGAGAGGAACCTTCGCATCGAGTACAGCACTTCCTGCCAGTCCACCTCGGATGGCTTCATACATTTTATCAATCGCAATGCCAGACTTAGCGGCAAGAACGAGTGCCTCGGACATGGCAGCGATATTTAAGTTGACGATGATTTGATTCGCAAGCTTAGCGGTTGTCCCGCTTCCATTTGATCCAACTAATACGACATCTGTGCCCATGGCATAGAGGACATCCTTTACTTGTTCAAATATCTCTTCTTCTCCGCCCGCCATAATCGCAAGTGTCCCGTCTATCGCCTTTGGCTCTCCGCCACTGACAGGAGCATCGATAAATTCGACCTGATGCTGTTTTGCCAGTGCCGCTAATGCTCTAGAAGTAACAGGTGAAATAGAGCTCATATCTATAATAATCGTGCCAGGTTTTGCTGTAGCCAATATGCCTTGTTCACCTGCTACGACTGCTTCTACATGCTCACCTTTTGGAAGCATCGTGATGATGATATCGCTTACAGATGCTGCCTCAGCAGCTGATGCAGCGGCATTTGCACCCACTTCTTTTAATGCTAGAACAGCTTCTGTATGAATATCGAAAACAGTCACAGTATGACCGGCTTTTAATAGATTGAGTGCCATAGGTTTCCCCATAATGCCTAATCCAATGAATCCAATTTGCTTTGCCATTTTGTCCGCCTCCTATTTAGAAACCCCTTACAAAAAGCGCTTTCTTTTCTTTTTGTTAGTATATATACTATCTTTCTAATTTAATAGTAGGAAATAAACTATTTTTCATTTAATGTACATGACGAAATAGGAATGTGTCAACGGAAAATATGAGAAAAGTCACAAAAAAAAGACCGGAAACAGCTCCGGTCTATTGTCGATTATGTTTTATTTTTAGCTACAGCTAATCGAGAACGTTTGACGTTGTCGATCGCATTTGATCCTAATTCTAAAACAGCTGCGACATACAAAACATCAATAATCACAAGCTGATTAATACGAGAAATCATTGAGTCAGAACGATAGGTTGTTTCTCTCGATGAACTGAGCAGATGAAAGTCGGATTTCTTGGCGAGCTCTGATTTCGGATAGCTCGTGATCGAGGCGACCGTTGCACCTTTTTCCTTTGCAAATTGTACGGCATCAAGGATTTCTCTACTTTCCCCTGAATGTGAGATCGCGACGATAAAATCATGTTCTGTTGCATGTGTTGCAATCATATTCATCATATGAGGATCGCTGCATAGACTCACTTCAAAGCCAAGCTGGAGAAACTTATGATAGGCATCTCCGGCAATAAAACTGGAGGCACCTGCTCCAAAGAAGACGGTTTTATGAGCCTGTTTCATTTGCTCAATAAATTGTGTCACAGCTTGGTCTTCTAAAATATGTTTCATATCCTGAATAGAGTTGGTTGTTAACTCTATGACCTTATGTTTAATATCTGCGACACTATCAGATGCTTCGATCTCACCGTATATGGATTGAGGCGTATTGGTCGCAATATCCTGCGCGACATGGACACGAAACACTTGATAGGACTCATAGCCAATTTTTCGCAGAAAACGAAAGATCGTCGTTTCACTTGTGTTGCATTCAGCAGCGAGTGCACTAATCGAATGAAGCACAACTTTCTGAGGGTTTTGTAAAATGTAATTGGCAATCTTTTTCTGGGTAGGGGACAAACTATGAAATGTTGTCCGGATATGACTAAAAATATTCTCTTCTATGATAAACACCACACTTCATCTAACATTCTATATTAAGCATACAGGAACTTATGAAAACGGTAAACAAACCTCACATGAAAAATAAAGAATAATATGGAAGAAAACACTTCTTTTGGTTCTTTTGTCATGGTATACTCAATTGGTAATAGACAAAAATGGGGGTTTTTACTATGACAATGAAAAAAGGCCTAACGATCAGCCTGCTCATTTTTTCGCTGATTGTTTCGTTGTTTGCGCCAGTTGGATCTGCGGATGCCAAACAAGTGAAAAAAGCAAAAGTAAGTACACACTATTATAAAAAGAAAAAAACGTTTAAATATGCACAGGTGAAAAACCTTAGTAAAGCGCATATGAAAACCATCAATCGTGATTTAAAAGAAGATATTGCATTCTCTTATTCTACGTACTTGTTCTTAAAGGACGAAGCGAAAAAGGAAGGCTACGGGAAGGTCACGTATGAGAGAACGTATGAAACGAAATTTAACAATGGTAAGAAACTGAGTATCTTAAACTATGATTACATGTATAACGGTGGAGCGCATGGGGATACGATGGTTACGAGCATGAACTATGTGTTAACAAAGAAAAAAACAAAGCAACTGTACTTTACAGATGTGGTAAAAACAAAGAAAAAGCGTACAAAAGTAAGAGATTATATCTATAACTACACAAAGAAGCATAAAAGTAAATTCTATGCGAATCTGAAAAAAAGCGATATTCAAATCGGCTACGACACGCAGTACTACTTCACGAAAAAGGGAATCGCTGTTGTCTTCCAGCCATATGAAATTTCACCGTACTATGTAGGAATTCCTATGATTCAAGTACCTGCGAAGGTGTATAAATAAACAAGAGAAACGGCCATGAATTTGGTCGTTTTTTTATACATAAAAAGAGCCCCTGGTGATGAGGCTCTTCTTTTTACATTTATATTTGTTTGGGTGCATCGTTTAGTGGGTGACGGCGTTTGCCGTTGTAGTGGCGGCGCATACGAAAGATTTCAAACTCCGAAAGCTCTGCGCTTTTTCGTTTTTGGGTGCGGTTATCTTTTTTGAAAGAGAATAGTAAGTAGCAGCAAAGTGAAGCGATAATCAATAAAATCATCATATGACATTCCTCCAATTCATCCTATTCTTTAAGTGTAGACAGGGTGAGTGATGTTTATAACTGAAAATAGTGAGCAAATAGCGTTTAGTTCTAAAGGTTTATTCTGGCTGCTTTTTTAGGTCTAAAATACTGGTTGTTTTTAACTATTATATTTCCAGTTATTTCACTCGTCAAGAAGAATTTTTCTGGGGTTGTCTCTATTAGTACGATTAAGTGTCATAAAAGTTTCAGAAAATTGTAAACTTTTATTAAAAAACCGTTCCCGAACAGGAACGGTTGTAAACATGTTTATGCTTTTTCTTCAAATAAACGTGCAATTTCCACGATCACTTCTGACGCTTTCAGCATGTTCTCTACAGAGATGAATTCATATTTACCGTGGAAGTTTTCCCCGCCAGTAAAGATGTTTGGCGTTGGAAGTCCTTTATATGAAAGCTGTGAGCCATCTGTACCGCCGCGGATTGGTTCAATGACAGGTGTCACTGAGCGGTTTTCCATGGCTTCATGAGCGATGTCTACGATATGTTTGACTGGCTCAATTTTTTCTCTCATATTGTAATATTGATCCTGAATGCTAAGGGTGATGCTGTTTTCGCCGTAGACCGCTTTTAAGTCGCTTGCGATTTTTTCAAATAGTGCTTTGCGCTTGTTGAATTTCTCTTTATCAAAATCACGAATAATATATTGCAGCTCTGCTTCTTCTACTTCTCCTACAAATCTTGTGAGATGGAAAAAGCCTTCGTATCCTTCTGTGTATTCTGGAGATTCATCTGAAGGAAGTTTGTTGTGAAAGAGCATGCCGATCTTTGCAGCACTGACCATTTTGTCTTTTGCTGTCCCTGGATGGACGTTGTTTCCTTTAATTGATACTTTTGCACCTGCGGCGTTGAAGCTTTCATATTGAAGCTCTCCTAGCGGGCCGCCGTCAATCGTATAAGCATAAGAAGCGCCAAAGGCATCAACATCGAATTTGTGAGGTCCTCTGCCGATCTCTTCATCTGGTGTGAAGGCGACACGAATTTTTCCATGTTTGATTTCTGGATGCTCAATCAGGTAATGCATGGCGGTCATAATTTCTGCGATACCAGCTTTGTTATCTGCACCGAGCAGGGTCGTGCCATCAGTCGTGATGAGCGTATGTCCTTGGTATTTTTGTAAATTTGGAAACTGTGCTGGAGATAATACGATATGTAGATCTTCGTTTAACGTGATGTCCCCGCCTTGATAGTTCTCGTGAATCTGCGGTTTCACGTTCTTGCCAGTGAAGTCAGTGGCTGTGTCGATATGAGCCAGGAAGCCAATGGTTGGCACTTCTTTGTCTGTGTTAGATGGGATCGTGCCCATGACATAACCGTTTTCATCCATTGTCACTTCTTGAATGCCGATGGATTTCATCTCTTCAACTAGCTGCCTTGCTAGGTTCAGCTGTCCTTCAGTGGATGGGCAGCTCTCTATGTCTGCATCAGACTGTGTATCCACTTTTACATAACTTGTGAATCGCTGGATCATTTCCTCTTTCATCGATACGTCACTCCTTTTGTAGAATATGTTCATTTTATCATGTCTTGAATGCGCTTCATAACAAGAAAGGCTTTCTCTGACAATTAGAGAGGAAAAAGACCTACTTTTATTTTGCGATGTGCTGAATGGTTCTTTAGGGTGATTTTTTTGGGTGTCTTTTTATTTATAATGAGGACATATAAAATCATCCATTTGTACGTTAATTTGGGAGAAAGGGGTGCGAAAGTTGGATTCTAGTCAAACACTTGCACTCGCTCAAAAGTTCCAAGAAGCCGCTGATGGCATTCGGCAGTCGAAGCAGCTACTTGAGAATCGGCTGAAGGCAGTTGGATCAGGCTGGCAAGGGGAAGCAAGAGATAAATTTGATCAAAGCTTTGAGGAAACAGTGACACGCTATGATCAATTTGAAAAGGACTTGCTTGAAACAAGTCAGGAACTGCGGGATGCTGCTGTCAAAATCGAGGAACGTAAAGCTGAAATCGCCAGAATGGAAGAGCTTGAGCGAAAAAGGCGAGAAGAACGGAGAGAAAGAAACCGAGAAGGGAGATGATGTGATGGCGCGTGACATTGTAGTAGATCCAGATCAGCTGACAGGGCTGGCGAATGATTTTGTAGGAGAGCTTTCGGCCATCGAAACAAAGCACCACGATTTACATAGTGAACTGGATGGCCTCATCCTAGGCTGTGATCCCCGTTATCGAAGCTGTTTTTCTGGAGTAGGAGATGCGTGGGGTTCTGGACAAGCCTTAATGAGCAAATTGAGCAGTGACGACATTGCTATTCGTCATGCAACGGATAAAATGGTCGAAGCTGATGATATTTTAAGGAAAATGTACAGTTTGTATGATCAATATGGTACACTCACGAGCTTAGCTGGTATTGTGATGATGCAGGCGAAATACTATGGGCTTGGCATGACAACCTTTATCAAAGAAAATGGCCGCTATGCTGCGCAACATTCAAAGCTCCTTCTTGATGTGACCGGACGGGTAGAAGGAACGAGATTTGACCGGCTGGCAAGGATTTGGCTGAGCAAAAAAGAATTATTAAAACGATCGAATTGGTCGATGGCTGACCTGGTCCATAAGAAATTTACGAAATTTTATCCTAGCGATACAGTTGCGTTCACGAACAGTGTACGTGATTTCACAAAAGGAAGTATCAATTGGAAGGACACAGCTGGCATCAAGTCTGTTCTGAAAAATGGTGCAAGGTTTGCGAAAGGAAATGCCATCATTGCAACGGTCGTCACGGGTGCAACAGAAACGGTTGGCTGCGGTCTGAAAATTGCGGAGAACTATGCGGAATTTGGGGATCAGCCAGAAGTTCTCAAGCGTGAAAATGCAAAGGCTGTTGGAAATGCAGTGAATAATACGGTCTTTATTGCAGGCGGATCTGTTGCAGGTGCCGTTGTGGGCGGCGCTCTTGGAAGCTTTGCAGGACCGATTGGAACAGTGGTTGGCGGTGCGATAGGATCAGCAGTAGGTGGCTTTATTGGTGAAAAAGTCGCCAAGCTTACTTCTGGTTTTGCAGAACAGGTCGCAGTGAAATTAAAAGACCCAATTCATGCGGTTGTCGATAAAGGAAAAAAAGCATTTGAACTGGCAGGTCAAGGTGTTAAAGCAGTCAATGACACCATTGATCAAGCAAATCAGGTGATACATAAAGGAATAGAAAAAACAAAAGAAACCGCAGATTCGCTGTTGAAAGGTGCAGGTGATTTCTTGAAGGGCGCATTTTCTTTTGGATAAGGAGAGATCAAGTTGGATCAGCTAAGTCTAAGTATCGAGGAACTCATCTTTAGTTTTTACAGTGAAGGCTATTTTGAGCAAGGGATGTCTTTAAAGGAAGCCTATTATCCAGATGTAGAGGATGAACGTCTTGGATTTTTATTTGAAATTGCATGCCGCTCTTTGCTGGCAAAAGACGTGCTGGAATTTCGAAATAGACAATACCGTTATAAAGAAGAATACCGGCATTTCATTCAAGCCATGAATGATGCATCACATACCGTGAAAGCTTCAAGGTTTGGTGCATTAGATGAAGAGGTCAGTACGTCCTTTCATACGACTCAGGCAGGTGTGTATTCACACCATACGCTTTATGATCAACAAGTGCATCAGATTCACAAACTAAAAGACGATCAGCAGACTGTGGAGCAAGTGACAACCTTTTTGAACATACACATGAGTGAACACCTCACACCAGTCATCAATTTGCAGGCGGAAGAATTTGAACTGCTGTTAGAACAAGCCAGTCAAGGGAATGAGGATTGCCCTTCTTTTCTAAATAAAGCAGAGAACCAAGAGCTTGTGCGGGCATTTGCTTCTGATGTAAGGGTTAGAAAAGGAAAAATGGATTCTTTGATGAAGGTCACTTATGATAAAAATAATACGCCGGATGTAGAGTCTATGATATTTGTTATTCCGGGGCAGAAGCATTCTTGGCTAGTGTCGGGCATGAAGGAAAATGAATTTCGGATAGAAACGGCTCATAGAGACGGATTACGTTCTATATTCTAATGGAGAAAAGGAGAATGACGCTTGAATCCAAGTGAAGTAATAGAAGTGAGGAGCAGACCCTTTCTAAGAGTATGGGCATTCTTAGCAACGGGCGGATTTGGCATCATCGGTATTTGGTTATTTTCAGAAGCTCTTACATTTGAATCGAATTATACGTTGTTTTTATTTTTAGGCGGATTATTAGGCATTGTCTATGGGTGGATCTCTTTTTTGATGATTCTTCCGGCTTTTACGAAGAAGGGAAATGTGATTTTTCGCATTCAGCGTGGAGAGAATGGTGCTGTTTTATACCGGCAACAAACAATCCCTTTTCAAGACATTCAATCTATAGATATGCGCAGGCATCGTTACAGTATCAGGGGATTTCTGTTCATGGATGTGCTCATTCGGAAAATGGATGGGAAATTGATCAAGATTCCGGCGTACAGTATTTTAGATGAAGAAGTATTTGAGCAAACGGTGAAACAAAACATTTATCCATATTTACATGAGACTGCCCAAGAAAATTGGAAACAGCAGCATGGTCATGGTGAAAAGTAGAATCAATAGATGTTTTCGCCATCATTCCATGAGGTGAGACGCCACTTTTTTTAAGAAATCGTGTATGATGTCAGTAAAGACTGAACAATCAAGAGGTGATGAGAGATGGACAAAGAAATGGTAATCGACCTCGTCACAGAACAAATGGCACGAATTCGAAAAGAAAAAAACTATACACAGGACCGCATGGCTGAGGTGCTTGGGCTATCCAAACGGCATTTGCAGCAGGTAGAAAAGAATCGTCTTCGCCTCAACTGGACGCAATCTGCGGCCGTATGTGCATTATTCAGGGATAGTGACATTTTAAAAGGGACACTTGGGGATGATCCGCTTGAGATTTTGGAAGTCGTCGCACACGATGAATTGCATTTATCTGTTGAACGTACGATTGGCGGAAAGGTTTGGTGGCGGACGTCTGTGAAAAAAGGTACGTTTCGTCTTCAGCAGAATGTACTAAGCCAGCATTACCGCATCTTAGATGATGAGAATTATCGCTATTATAGTTCCTTTAATAAAGAAGAAGCGAAGCGGCGGTTAGAGGAATTAAGTGAGCTGTCGTAAGCAGAAAAAGAGAGGTACCTCTATGACAGGGACCTCTCTTTTTTGTGTTGTTTATACTTTCAGAGTGTTTTTCGCCCGAATAAAGGCAACAAGCTGTTTAATTTCTTCATCTGTTAGTGGAACGCCGTCTACATGGATGGTTCCTTCTTTTGCTTCCGTCAGTTCAACTTTGATATCAGAGATTTTGCGTTGTATCTCTGGCTCGTCCGTTCTACCAAGTAAAAAATCAATGGACGTATCATACAAATCAGCCAGCAGTTTCACTGCTTCAAGCGAAGGTCGTCGGTACCCAGATTCGTAACCGGCATAGGTGCTTTTGGCGATACCTAGGCGATCTGCCGTATGCTGGAGAGACCATTTTTTCTTTTTTCTAAGGGTGGTTAAACGATCGAGTATCATACATGAACGCTCCTTTATATACAACAACAGTATATCATATTTTGACAAAGAGTGTACGCGTTATGCGTAATAATTTCTTGATTAATTCGCGTTATGTGACTATAATGGCAATGAAGGTACGCGTAAAGCGTATATTATAGAATAGCACAAGCTGGCTTATAATATGTGTGACAAACGAAGTAATTTTACTGAAAGAGGTGGACCTGTTGAAGAAATTATTGCTTTTAACCACTGGTGGGACGATTGCATCTGTAGAGAGTGAAAATGGTTTAGCTCCAGGTGTTAAAGCTGAGGACCTTTTAAGCTATTTAAACGAAATTAATGCAGACTACACAATGGACACAAAGTCCCTAATGAGTATAGATAGTACCAATATGCAGCCTGAATACTGGGTTGATATCGCAACAGCCATTTATGAAAATTATGATCAATATGACGGATTTGTCGTCACGCATGGTACGGACACAATGGCCTATACATCAGCAGCACTATCGTATATGCTGCAAAATCCTGATAAGCCAATTGTCATTACAGGGTCACAAATTCCAATTACGTTTAAGAAAACAGATGCGAAGAAAAACATTACAGATGCGATTCGTTTTGCATGTGACGGTGTTGGCGGCGTATACGTCGTATTTGATGGCAGAGTCATTCAAGGAACTCGCGCAATCAAACTAAGAACGAAAAGCTACGATGCATTTGAAAGTATTAACTACCCATATATTGCATCGATTGAAAATCATCAAATTGAATACAATAGCAAAGTAAAAAGATCATCAATGAAACCGCTTAAATTAGATGCATCCTTGAACACAGACGTTTGTTTATTAAAACTGCATCCAGGACTGAAGCCTGAGTTTTTAGATTCAATCAAAGGTTTGTACAAAGGGGTCGTCATTGAAAGCTACGGCAGCGGCGGAATTCCTTTCGAAGGAAGAAACCTTTTAGAAAAAATCAACGAATTGCTGGAAGAAGGCATTTCTGTTGTGATCACCACTCAGTGTCTCGAAGAAGGAGAAGACATGAGTGTGTATGAAGTAGGACGTAAAATCAATCAAGAACTGGTTGCTCGTTCAAGAAACATGAACACAGAAGCCATCGTGCCAAAGCTCATGTGGGCATTAGGTAAAACAACAGATCCACGAGAAGTGAAAAAGATTATGGAAACGCCAATCGCAGAAGATTTAGTGATTTAACTATTCTATAGAAAGCAGGTCATACGAGATGGTTCAAGCAACTTATCGTTACGAGAAGGATTTTCTAGGTGAAAAAGAAATTCCCGCAGGCGTGTATTATGGTGTTCAAACGCTTCGTGCAAAAGAGAATTTTCCGATTACAGGATATCGCATGCATGAGGAACTCATTCGAGCATTTGCCATTGTCAAAAAAGCAGCAGCTCAAGCCAACATGGAAGTCGGACGTTTATATGAAGGAATTGGAAATGCGATCGTTCAAGCTTCAGATGAAGTCATTGAAGGCAAATTCCATGAATATTTCATCGTAGACCCGATTCAAGGCGGCGCAGGAACGTCTATGAATATGAATGCCAATGAGGTCATTGGAAACAGAGCCCTCGAGATCATGGGACATCAAAAGGGCGAATACATTCATTTAAGTCCAAACACACATGTGAACATGTCACAATCGACAAATGATTCGTTCCCAACGGCGATCCATATTGCAGTGCTCAAGCAGTTAGACATTTTACTTGAGACGATGCAGGCCATGCATGACGTATTTCGAAAGAAAGCAAAAGAATTCGATCATGTGATCAAAATGGGGCGTACTCATTTACAAGATGCTGTTCCGATCCGTTTAGGACAAGAGTTTGAAGCATACAGCCGTGTGCTCAGTCGTGATATTAAACGAATCAACCAATCAAAACAGCATTTATATGAAGTGAATATGGGTGCGACCGCTGTTGGAACAGGCCTCAATGCAGATCCTCGCTACATCGAAATCGTAGTGAAAAAGCTTGCTGATATTTCTGGACTGCCATTAGTAGGCGCAGAGCACCTCGTCGATGCGACGCAAAATACAGATGCATACACAGAAGTATCTGCTGCCTTAAAAGTATGCATGATGAACATGTCTAAAATTGCGAATGACCTTCGCTTAATGGCATCTGGCCCACGTGCAGGTCTTGCTGAGATTGCATTGCCAGCCCGTCAGCCGGGATCATCCATTATGCCTGGAAAAGTCAATCCAGTCATGGCAGAGCTCATTAACCAAATCGCATTCCAGGTCATTGGGAACGACCACACCATCTGTCTTGCTTCTGAAGCAGGCCAGCTTGAGTTAAATGTGATGGAGCCTGTTCTGGTCTTTAACTTGCTTCAATCTATTAGTATAATGAATAACGGATTCCGCTCATTCACAGATCACTGTTTAGCGGACATCGAAGCAAATGAAAAACGTTTGAAAGAATATGTCGAAAAAAGTGCAGGTGTCATTACAGCGGTAAATCCTCACTTAGGCTATGAAGCTGCGGCTAGAATCGCAAGAGAAGCCATTTTAACAGGACAATCGATCAGAGATCTTTGCCTGCAAAATGATGTGTTAACAGAAGAAGAACTTGATATTATTTTGAATCCTTACGAGATGACAAAGCCTGGTATTGCGGGTGCAGAGCTCCTGGAGCGATAATAATATCAAAAATTTTATTTTATTAATATGTGGAATTGCCTGTGAAATAGAGAAAAACAGGCAATTCACTTTCTTTCGAATTGACACACTTTTTTCACAATATTTTGAAAACGCTTAACGCACGCACAAAGGGAGGAAACAAAATGAAAACACCACGTCTACCGTCTATTTTAGAAGTCGTGTCTGTACTTGGCTTATTTTTAGCAATTGTTTTATCATTCACTCTTTACTTCAAATTAGATATTCAGCTAGCATTGTTCATCTCATGGTTTATGGTTATTGCTTTAGGAATTCGTTTAGGGCATTCGTACAAAGACCTTCAAAATGCGATCACAAAAGGGATATCAAATGGATTAGAGGCTGTTTTAATCTTAATTGCAGTAGGTGCACTTGTTGGTACATGGATTGCTGGCGGTGTTGTACCCACGTTAATTTATTACGGACTGGAATTTATTCATCCTAATATCTTCTTATTAGCTACACTGATTATCTGTTCTATTATGTCTGTTGCTACTGGTACGTCTTGGGGTACAGTTGGAACGGCAGGTATTGCGATGATTGCGATTGGTGAAGGATTGGGTATCCCATTACCGATCGTAGCTGGGGCTGTTTTATCTGGCGCTTATTTTGGTGATAAATTATCTCCTCTATCTGATAGTACTGTGCTCGCTTCCTCTCTTTCAAAAGTGGACGTGCTGGCGCATGTAAGAGCCATGATGGTTTTATCCATACCGGCCTTTGTTATTACGGCTATTATGTTTACAATTACTGGATTTATGTATGGTGGAAGAAATATTGATCAAGATAAAGTAGAGTTTTTGAAACAAGCATTGCAGGATACATTCACGATTAATATTTGGATGATCATTCCGGCAGTCATTGTTGTCCTATTACTTGTATTGAAAAAACCGTCAATGCCTGTTATCGCAATTGGTGCACTGCTTGGGGCAGTCTGGGCGATGGCATTCCAAGGAATGAACCCAGCTGATGCGCTTGGTACAGCTTATAACGGCTTCTCTATTAATTCAGATGTAGATTTCTTAAATACACTGTTGAACCGTGGCGGTATTGTCAATATGTTAGGATCTCTAGTGGTCATTATTCTTGGACTTGGTTTTGGTGGAGTTCTTGAATACTTAGGCGTGTTAAAAGTGATCGTCGCAACATTCGAGAAAAAATTGCACAATGCAGGAAATGTGACACTGTCTACACTTGTAGTAGCATTCTTTGCGAATATCTTTGGTTGTGCAATGTATGTCTCATTAATTCTTACACCAAAAATCATGGAAAAAAGCTATGACAAATTAAAATTAGACAGACGTGTGTTATCTAGAAACTCTGAGGTTGGTGGAACACTTACGTCTGGTATGGTTCCATGGTCAGATAACGGAATTTACATGGCAGGGATTCTAGGCGTCTCGACATTCTCTTATTTACCATTTATGTGGCTGAGCTTTGTTGCCATTGGTCTTGCCATCATCTACGGATATACAGGGAAATTCATTTGGTACGTGAAAAATCAACAAGACTCAGAAGAATCGGCATCATAAGCCACTGCAAAAGCCGCCCCTCCCCCGGGCGGCTTTTGTTTGTCCTAGGACCGTAAGACTATGTGTGTTTCCAGAAGGGTGGTTGTGTATTTTGACCCCCTATAAAAGAGGGCTTAAGGTGTGGTGTGAAGCAGATTGAAAGCATATTTATACCATAAAAAGGGCACAAATCCCTATTCAAACATGAGTCTTTGAACCTTATAATAACAATATTGGAAAAAGTGCGATTCACCATTACGCTCGTTTAGAGGGACTCTAAGCAGCGTTTTTATTTTTGACAGGAGGAGGAACCCATATGAGCTTATCGGATATGCTGTCTGCCCTTAACGGTGGCATTTCAAATAAAAAGGCAGAGATCGAAGAGAAAATTGCTCGACTCAAAAAGGCAAAAAGTAAGATTGAACGTGAACAAGATGCCGCAGAAACAGACCTAAAACAAATCAAGCAGCCAAAGCTTGGGGCCTCTTGGAAAGGTGAGCGGAGCCAAGATTTCAAATCAGAACGAAATGAAGCGCATGATGCGTTGCAAACGATCGTAAGCGATAAATATCCACGCTACGTGAGCCGAATCGAATTCAAAATCAGTACACTAGAAGCAGAGCAGGCTGCCTTATCCTTTGCCAGCTCTTTAGCTGGAGATGCCGCACGTTTGGCTGAAAAAGGAGAAGACGCAGTAGAAGACGCAAAACGCTTGATCTCAAAAGCATGGAGCAGCTTGTAAGCGAGCTTCATGCTGAACCAATCTGGAGGATATCATAATGGGACAAATTAAGTTAAACTACCAAACAGTGATGGATAAACTAGATGAAGTCTCCCAAGCAGTTGAAGCTTTAACAATGAAAAAAGCAGCAGATAAAGCTGGTGAAAACAGCCTTGAATTTGTAACCAAATGGACGGCACGTGAAGCAGAGGTGGGCGAAATGGTCTCAAGCTTTAAAGAAGCCTTAATCAAAAACGTTCAGGATACACGCTCAAATGTGAAGACGCTAAAAGAACAGGATGAAGCGATTGCGGCAAAATCATAAGCCCCAATCGTTTTATTGATAGCGTAGCTGAGTGCGATGTAAAATATAGTCGTAAAGACTCATATATAATTCGGGATTTATGACCTTAGATTATTCCGTTTTTCTTCCAAACACCATGTTAAAAGGACACCTTTTCCCTATTTAAGCCTAAGGCTTTTCACCTTATACTATACTTAATGAAAGCGAACGATAGAAATGTCAGGACTGGAAAAAGCAGATGATCTGCCCGGTTTCAAAAACGCTGACGCCGTGCTTTCTTATGAGGTCTAATAGAGGTGGATGACATGAGTTTATCCGAGATGCTGCACCATCTGCATATGGGGATTGAAAACAAACGTGCAGAATTTGACGAAATGATCTCTCGGTTAAAGACAGCCAAAAGTAATATTCGAACAGAACAAGATCTTGCGCAGTCTGACATAAAGGAAATCAAGAAGCCTGCTCTAGATTCGTCATGGAAAGGTGAGAGAGGAACGGACTTTCACCGTCATCGGAAAGAAGCCTATCACGTGCTGCACGACATTGTGAACAATGAGTATGAAACCTATATTACGGAGATAGACCAAAAAATTATGCACTTTGAGTTAAAAAAAATGGAACTCGCTGTCGCTAGTAATTTTGCAGGAAGAGCCCAAGATGTGATGGAAAAAGGCGAGGATTTTGCAAAGGATGTCAAACATTTAATTGAACGGGGCTGGAAAGCTCTTTAATAAAATAAACGAAACAGCCGGCTGAACAAGCGGCTGTTTTTTTTGGTTTAGTCACATCCGCCGCTACCACCTGAATCACCACCGCAGGAGGCATCAGAAGCGTGATGTGTATACGAATCAGTATAGTTACTGGTTGTTGAACTGTGATGTGCAGAATGCTTAGAAGATGAACGCTTATCTTTTGGTGTAAACATGTGGGCGGTAATGGCGCCTAAAGAAGCTAGTATGATGATGATAACAAACATGATGTATCCCTCCTCTTGTTTCATATTCATACGTTTGAGCCATAACAAAGTTCCCGGTCGGAAAGAAAAACTGGGCAAAGAGTTCTATTTTCGTTTATGATGATAGGCAAAAGTAATTGACCAAGGGAGGGGAGTCTATGTTATCTCTACGTCAGGAGGAGCTGTTGAGGCGGTTAATGCAGGCAGAGCAGGAGCTGACAGGTGAAGAAATTGCACGCCTGATAGGCGTCACATCACGAACAGTTCGAACAGATATGAAAGCGCTTAAATCAATATTAGAAGTACATGGGGCAACACTTCATATGAAACGTGGAGCAGGGTATACATTGACTGTCGAAGATTATGGAGCATTTCGTACTTTTTTGAAAAACTCAATGAGAGAAAGAAATGAAAAAAAGAATCAAGTTATTCCAAATCAGCCGGAGGATCGTATCTCTTATTTATTGAGAAGGCTTTTATTGTCCGAAGACTATATGAAATTAGATGAATTGGCCGAGGAATTATTTGTGAGTGAATCTACTGTGAAAAATGACCTGAAAGCAGTCAAGCATCTATTTTCTTTACATGGACTTTCTGTTGCACACCGACCTAAATATGGACTGAGGCTGAGTGGAGATGAAATGAAATTAAGGTATTGTCTAGCTGAGCATGTGTTTCAGCAAGAGCATCCGAACCCTGCCCTTTTACCTGAAGAAACGTATCAATTGATTCAAGATATGGTGCGTTCACGTACAAAGGCAAGCGGCCTTCATGTCTCAGAGATCGGTTTAAGCAACTTAGTGACACATATCGCCATTGCGTGCAAACGAATTGAAGAGAAAAAATTGGTGATGATGCCGGAAGGAGAACTCAAAGATATTCAAACACAGCCCGCTTTTCAAGTGGCGAGGCAAATGGCAGAAGATATGCGTCACGTACTCGGTATAGATTTTCCATTATCTGAAATGGCCTATATTGCGATTCATTTAATGGGGGCAAAAATGATGGCGTATGGAGAAACGGGACACACGCTATTTCACATGCTTGATGAAGAGCATTTCCGTTTAACTCATCAATTACTTGGTTATGTCGAAGAGCACATGTCACTTGATATTCAGACAGACAAGGAATTGATTGTGGGACTAAGTCTTCACCTGAGATCAGCGATTCATCGGTTCCGATATGATATGAACATCCGTAACCCCTATTTATCAGACATAAAAAGGCATTATCCGATTGCTTTTGAAGCAGGTGTCTATATGGGAAGATGGCTGAAGGAAAAAGAGAATGTAGAGATTCATGAAGATGAAATCGGATATTTGGCGCTGCATATTGGTGCTGCCATAGAGCGGACAAAAACTCAGACTGTGAGAAAAAAATGCTTGATTGTGTGCGCAACGGGTGTCGCGAGCAGTCAGCTTCTTCTCCATAAGCTGAAGGCCGCCTTTAGCGAAAGGCTAGAGATTGCTGGTACTGCAAGTGTCAGTGACCTTTTGTCGTATGACTTGAGAAGTATCGATTTGATCATTAGTACCATCCCGCTTCAGAACACACTACCTGTGCCAGTGATTGATGTACATACGATCCTCAGTGAAGACGATATGTCGAGGCTGAAACGATTTGTGCAGGGGTCACAAGAAATGGGTGTCTTGCGATATATCAGTCCGAAGATGACTTTTTTTCAGCAAGATCTACAAACAAGGGAAGAGGTGCTTCAATTTTTCGTGACTGTATTGCAGGAACAAAACCGAATCCCGGATGATTTTGAACAGCTATTGTTGGAAAGAGAGGAAGTGTCGCCTACGTCGTTCGGTCATTTGGTCGCGATCCCTCACCCAATCAAACCGGCAACAGATGATACGTTTTGTGCGATCTGTACGTTGAGGAAACCAGTGCTGTGGGGCGACGATCGGGTACAGGTCGTCTGTTTGTTAAGTATACAGAAGACGTATCAGAAAGAATTGCAGTCACTTTATCAATTTCTTGTGCGTTTGACAGAGCAGAAGGAAGTGGTGGAGCAAATCATCAAAGCTGCTTCATTTGAAGAACTGACAGCGGCGCTGCACGTGTTGGAACAGCCAGATGAAAAAAAAGGACACCCATTTCCGCATCTGTGAGGAAAAAGATTGGATGTTAATGAAAGCGCTTTTAAAATAACATCAAAAAGGAGGATGATCACGAGTTTTTGTAAAGGGGGAGACGGATCATGAGCTTTAAAGAGAGAGCGGCCGACGTCATGGGACATGTCGCTTATCGTATTACAAATCAGAAGTATATTATGGCGATTAAGCAAGCATTTGTCACATTAATGCCAATCATCATTACGGGGGCATTTGCTGTACTGGTCGCAAATATGATCATGAGCCCGGAAACGGGGCTTGCCCATTTTGAGATATTCAGGTTTTTAGCAGAGCTTCAGCCAATTATGAAGGCAATCAATTATGCCACGCTGAACTTTTTAACGATCGGGGCTGTGTTCCTCATCGGGATTGAGCTCGGGAAAATCAATGGACATAAATCATTGTTCCCAGGATTAATGGCATTGATTTCATTTATATCCGTTATTCCGACGACACTTCTTCTTGAAGTCGATGGATCGATGCGTGAGGTTGTCGATGTGCTGGCGAGGCAATTCTCCGATCCAAAAAGCTTATTTTTGGGTATGATCATTGCCATCGTCTCTGTAGAGATCTTTTGTAAGCTTACCGAGGTGAAGTGGCTGCAAATTAAGATGCCAGATTCTGTTCCATCAAATGTGGCGACGTCTTTTTCTTCACTTTTCCCATCAATTATTACGATTACAATCATTAGTTCATTCGGGTTTGCGTTTCATCGTGTGACAGGCATTTATTTGCATGAAGCGGTGTATAACGTCGTGCAGCGTCCGCTTGAAAGTGTTGTGCAGGGACTGCCTGGTATTTTAACGTTAATGTTTGTGGCTCAATTTTTCTGGGTGATCGGTATTCATGGCAACCAAATGATTAAACCGATTCGCGAGCCGCTGTTATTAGGATCAATTGCAGTGAATATGACAGCATTTCAAGAGGGCAAAGAGATTCCAAATATTATCACGATGCCATTTTGGGATGTGTATATGAGCATTGGTGGTTCGGGTGTGACGATTGGTCTGTTGATCGCCATTTTTATAGCAGGAAGAAGAGAAGAGATGCGGAGCATTGCCAAGCTTTCATCAGGACCTGGACTGTTTAACATCAATGAACCAGTTATTTTCGGATTACCTGTCATGTTGAACCCTGTGATGGCAATTCCGTTTATCGTTACACCACTCGTGACAGGTACGATTGGTTATATCGCAACCGCTACAGGTTTTGCGGGGAAAGCGGTGGTGATGGTGCCGTGGACGACACCTCCGATTGTGAATGCTTGGCTGTCTACCGCTGGCAGTATGGGGGCTGTCATCACACAGCTTATCTGTATTGTTGTCGCTGTTTTCATCTATTTACCTTTTGTCCTCTTATCCAACCGGAAGCCAGAATCAGCACCTGATTCAGAATAGAAGGAGGGCTCATGAATGAACATGCAATTTAGATGGTATGGCAAAGAAGATCCTGTCTCCCTTTCATATATTCGGCAAATTCCCGGCATGAAAGGGATTGTCAGTGCAGTCTATGATGTGCCGGCTGGTGATCTGTGGCCGGAGGAAAGTATTGCTCATTTAAAAGCGGAAATCGAACGTCACGATCTTGCTTTTGAATGGGAGCGATTGTGAACGTATTGTTTAAGGAAGGATTTGCTGGCTATGTCCGGCCAGATCATGGACGAATGATCTTTGGTGAGACGGGCAGACCTGGCTATGGATTATACGACCGGGCACTTGGAGCTATGTATTTACAAGGGATGTGGGAAGGACTTCAAATTCACACGAAGAAAGGTCAGGTGGCAACATGAACAAAATCGACATACCCAATGACTTTATTCTAGGTGCTGCGGCTTCTGCTTGGCAGACAGAGGGTTGGAAAGGGAAGAAACCGCATCAGGATTCGTATATAGACCTTTGGTATAAGGAGGGGTATCACGTATGGCACGAAGGATACGGACCAGCGGGAGCAACGAATTTTTACGAGCGCTATCCTGAAGATGTAGCCCTTATGAAGGAAATTGGGTTATCTCATTACCGGACATCGATCAATTGGTCGAGGTTTCTCATAGATTACGAGAATGGAATTGTAGATGAGGCCTATGCTCGTTATATTGATGATTTCATCAATGAATTACTTGAAGCAGGTGTAGAGCCGATGTTTTGCTTAGAGCATTATGAGCTTCCTGCCGTTTTACTTGAAAAGTACGGCGGCTGGTCATCTAAACATGTTGTCGATCTGTTTGTTCTCTATGCAGAAAAGGTGTTTGAACGCTATGGAGACCGGGTCAAACATTGGTTTACCTTTAATGAACCAATTGTTGTTCAGACTCGTGTGTATCTAGATGCTATTCGTTATCCTTTCGAGCAAAATACGAAGAAGTGGATGCAGTGGAACTATCATAAAGCCTTGGCGACAGCAAAAGTGGTGAAGCTGTTTCAGGAAATGGGCTTGAAGGAATCAGCCGGTGCAAAAATCGGGGTCATTCTCAATCCAGAAGTGACGTATGCGAGATCGACTGCGTCACATGATCAAGAAGCTGCCCGCATGTATGATTTGTTTTTTAATCGAGTGTTCTTAGATCCCTCCATTAAAGGCGAGTATCCAGAAGAACTGCTTGATGTATTGAAAAAGCATGACATTCTTTTCGATGCAACGGAAGAAGAGCTTCAGATCATTAAAGATCATACAGTCGATGTGGTCGGTCTTAATTTATACTATCCGCATCGCGTTAAGGCACCTAGCAAGGCTTGGAACGAAAATACACCGTTTCATCCATCTTATTATTACGATCTATTTGAGCTCCCAGGGAGAAAAATGAATCCATTCAGAGGTTGGGAAATCTATCCGAATATTGTCTATGATATGGGTATGAGAATAAAAGAGGAATACGGGAATATCGAGTGGTTTGTGGCTGAAAACGGTATGGGGGTCGAGCAGGAAGAACGGTTTAAAAACGAAGACGGCATCATTGATGATCAGTACCGAATTTCATTTATCAGTCAGCATTTGAAAAAAGCCCTTCAAGCGAAAAAAGAAGGTTCAAACTGCAAGGGATATATGCTGTGGGCTTTTACGGATAATGTCTCACCGATGAATGCATTCAAGAATCGCTACGGATTAGTAGAGATCCAGCTGGAGAATGAACGGAATCGTCAGATGAAAGCGTCAGGATACTGGTACAAGACATTAATCCAAACGAGGAAATTAAGGGATGAACCAGATTTTATTTATCAATAGGAGTGATGGGATATGAAGCGAATCATTCTCGCTTGTGCAGCAGGAATGTCAACGTCGATTGTGGTATCTAAAATGAAGGCAGCCGCAGAAGGAAAAGGGCTGGATTATGAAATTTATGCGATACCTGAAGGGGCCATTGCGGACGAATTAGAAGAGCATGGGGACGATGTAAAGGTCATTTTGCTAGGGCCGCAAGTTAGCTTTATGAGAAAGGCAGCAGAAAAAACAGCGGCACCTTATCATATACCTGTCGATGTGGTAAATGTAAGATTATATGGAACAGCGAATGGAGAAAAAATTCTAGAACATGCACTGAAACTAGCAAATGAATCTTGAGCAATCGGAGGAGAAGCAGATGACGGTATTAGAGGAAATGCAGGGAGCAGCCTTTCAAATCATTGCCCATGCAGGTGAGGCACGAAGCCATTATGTAGAAGCCATTCGTCTAGCAAGAGCGGATGACTTTGAAGCAGCGCAGCAGTTGATTGAAAAAGGGGAGGAAGCGTTTCGAAGCATCCATGACCTGCACTTGTCACTGATACAAAAAGAGGCGGCAGGGGAACAGCTTCCCTTTTCTTTACTGCTCATACATGCAGAAGACCAAATGCTCACAACAGAGACCATCCATCTGCTTGCCATTGAAATGATCGAAATGTGTAAAAAAATGAATACCCTGTCAAAATAGATATCAGTTATTAACCAATTTCTGTTATAATCATTCGGTAGATAAAGAGAAAGCAGGATTGGTGAATGAAAAAAACATGTATGTGGCTTGCAGTTGGTTTAGTCATGCTGCTCATTTCGGGCTGTATGGGTACGAAACAGCAAACAGAAGGAAACCAGCAAGCCATCAAAGAGGTAAAGGGTCAAGGACAAACGAAAGAAACAACAGAAACGCAGCAAATTGAAGCGGCAGAGATAGACAAACAAAACTGGATTCAGCAAAAGGAACCCGTTGCGCTTCCAATCTTGATGTATCACAGTATCTCTAGCGGTAATTCGTTACGTGTGCCAAAGAGCGAATTTGCAGCTCATATGAAATGGCTGAAAGACAACGGCTATGTCACGCTGTCGCCGAAAGAGGCATATCAAGTTCTCTCGACCAATTCGACACCAAGTGAAAAGTATGTTCTTATCACATTTGACGATGGATACACGGATAACTACACAAAGGCATTTCCGATTTTAAAGGAATATGGAATGAAAGCCACGATTTTTATGATCGAGCAGTCCATCGGCCGTCCGCATCATTTAACCGATGCCCAAATGGATGATATGGTGGCGCATGGTATTTCAATAGAGAGTCACACCATTCATCATTTAGAACTCAATCGTTT
Organism: Bacillus sp. FSL W7-1582; assembly: GCF_038593325.1. Lineage (NCBI taxonomy): Bacteria > Bacillati > Bacillota > Bacilli > Caryophanales > Bacillaceae > Bacillus > Bacillus sp. FSL W7-1582. Next base: position 3,518,775 of record NZ_CP151987.1, on the reverse strand, counting down.
AACACAGAAGCAGCAGGAAGAAGAATTAAAAGGATCGAAGGTATTCTTTGACCAGCGGTTTTCTCAACAAACGATCATGGTCAGCTATCCGGTCGGTCGCTATAACGAAGACACGCTGAAGTTGGCGAAGGAAGCAGGATATGAAATGGCTGTAACCACTGAACCAGGACATGCGAAGAAAGAACAAGGTATGATGTCCTTACACCGCCTGCGCATTTCACCGGGACTTTCACCCGAAAGCTTTGGCAGACTGATAGAGGGAAATTGATCAATATTAGATCACAGATGTTTCACATGAAACATTTTACGACACGTTTCGTGGAGATGATTTGTGGATCGACAACATCATAGGGCTTGAGTAACATCTAGGTATATTCTTCAGACGTGATCGTCACACATAATGTTTTTTAAATGATGTGAAAAGGGAGAGAGCAAAGATGTCAAATTTTCTTGGAATTGATCATGTCCAGTTAGCTGCCCCAAAGGGGAGTGAAGAGAAAGTACGTTTGTTTTTTGGAGAGATTCTAGGAATGGAGGAAATACCTAAGCCTGTTCACCTAGCAAAACGTGGTGGTGTTTGGTTTCAGTGTGGCAATCAACAGCTTCACATTGGCATTGAAGATCAATTTCAAGCAGCGAAAAAAGCTCATCCAGCTTTTCAAGTAAAAAAATTATCAAATGTAAAAGAGACATTGATGAAACATCACATTCTTATAAAGGAAGATCAGCCGTTAGATGGAGCCATCAGGTTTTATGTAGATGATCCATTTGGAAATCGAATTGAATTTTTAGAGAGACTGTAGAAAATAAATCTTGTGAGAAACAATAAGGATGTCGAGAAAATCTCGACATCCTTATTTTATGAAAGTATGTTATTGATAAACCGGATAACCCGTTATCTTTATATCTTTTCCCAGCGGTTCAAGAGAGAGTTGATCCAGTTCAATTGCATCACTCATGAGGCGTATGCCTTCGCCTCCGAAAAAAGAAGGAGAGAGTCGTCCGCCAATGAGCTTAGGTGCCATGTAGATGACGAGTTTATCGACAAGCTGCTGCTCCAAAAATGAGGCATTGATTTGTCCGCCGCCTTCAATCATCAGGGAGGAGACATTTCTTTCTCCGAGCACTTGAAGTACTTCTTGTAAGGGCACCCGGATATCGCTATCCGTCATGATGACACTGACGCCAGCTGCTTCTAAAGCGGCTCGTTTTTCTTCATCGGCTTGTTTTGTTGTGAAAATCCATGTTGGTGCCATCTGATCTGTGACCACCTTTGCTGTCAGCGGGATAGACAGTTTAGAGTCTAAGACAATTCGAATCGGATGATGACCGTTTGGAATGCGTGCTGTTAATGAAGGATCGTCGTGAATGACGGTTTGCGCACCGACCAAGATCGCATCGTTGATACTGCGAATGTGATGTGCATCATAACGGGACGTTTCTGATGTAATCCACTTGCTGTCAGACGTAGCAGATGCAATTTTTCCGTCTAACGTAATGCCTGCTTTGAGTGTCACGAAAGGCGTTTTTTTCGTAATAAAGTGGTTGAACACTTCATTCATGAGAATGGATTCCTGCTCCATGACGCCTGTGATGACTTGAATGCCTGCATCTTGTAAAATGGCAATCCCGCGCCCGGCAACAAGCGGGTTCGGATCCAGTGCAGCAACGACAACTTTTTCTACGCCAGCTTTCACAAGTGCTTCAGCGCATGGGCCTGTGCGGCCATGGTGGGAACAAGGCTCTAGTGTTACATAGATCGTGGCACCTTTTGCCTTGTCTCCAGCCATTTTAAGTGCATGAATTTCTGCATGTGGTTCGCCGGCCTTCATATGCGCCCCGACCCCAACAATTTCATTTTCTCGCACAATCACAGCCCCGACGAGCGGATTGGGAGATGTCTGACCTTTCATTGCTTCAGCATTTTCAAGGGCTAGTTTCATATATCGCTCATGATGTGGCAATCGTACGCACCTCTTGATCCGCTTTCATATGGCCTGAGCGGTTAATTTTTGTCTGCAAGTATTTTTCATTGAACTCAGAGACATCACCCCAAAGTGGAATCCGTCCAGAAAGAGAAAGGCCTGCATGACTGATAGCATCCGTCTTTTTCGGATTATTTGTGATCAGTCTGACTGGCTTTGTACGCAATGTTTGAAGAACAGCAATCGCTTCTTCATATTGACGTGTATCATCTTCAAAGCCTAGTGCTTCGTTCGCTTCTACTGTATCGTAGCCGTTTTCTTGCAAGATGTAGGCCATGGCTTTACTGAAAAGACCGATCCCGCGTCCTTCATGGTTGGCTAAATAAAACAGTGCGCCTGCTCCATTGTCCTCAATCATTCGCATAGACTGTTTCAATTGGAACCCACAATCACAGCGTTTGCTTCCGAAAATATCGCCGGTGTGGCAGATGGAATGCATGCGGATCAGCGCTTCATCAGCATGTTCGAAATCTCCGTAAACAAGGACACTTGATTGCTGGTGATCTGCAAGTTCACGGGAGGAAAGGCTTTCGATTAAAGCTTCATCTGATAATGGTTCTTGCCCGTCATCTTTTAACCATGAATACCAGTTAAACATGACCGTTCTACCGTCTAAATTCACTGGCAGTTTAATAGGTCCAGTGATATATATAAATCCGTCTTCTTGCTGTACTCGTTTGATTTTATCTTTTAAAATGGCTGTTTTAACCTCTGTGTGTTTGTCCATATTCTACACCTTCTTTTTTGTCTGTTTCTTCAATCTGTAAACGAACGAGAACGCCAAATGGATCAATAAATTCGTTGCTTTTTCCTGTCGTGTTCATGTGAACACCTGCTTTTGTCAGACGTTCGACGACGGATGTTCTATCGTCTTCTTTTGGGAAAACCAGTGTATAGCTTCTAATTCCTGAAAAACGTGGATCAATGGCTCCTTTTCTCCCTCGTCCCCATGCATTAAAGGCAAGGTGGTGATGATAGATGCCACCAGCAACGAATAAGCTGGCTGGGGGAGCCATTCGGATATGAAAACCGAGCGTGTTCACATAAAAGGAATCGGCTTCTTCTGGGTTGAGATGGAAATGCAAGTGTCCCATGACTGTACCAGCCGGGAGTCCTTCCCAGGTGGAATCAGCGGCTTCTTGCAGGAGACCATCTCCATCAAGCGGGGCATTTCCGCCACCTTTCAGCTCTCCATGCTCACCTACCCATATGTCCTGAGGACGATCAGCATAAATCTCAACGCCGATGCCATCTGGATCACTTAAATAAATGGCTTCACTGAAAAAGTGATCGCTTGCTCCAATTAAAGGATAGCCTTTTTTGATCACATGCGCCAGCCATGTGCCCAGGTTTTTTCTGGTAGGTAATAAAACCGCAAAATGATAAAGTCCTGGCTCATGATCCGGCTTCTCTTTCAGCTGCACATCTTCTTTCAGCACAAGGATTGGTTCCTTTGCGTTGCTGCCAAGCGTGACAGTAGAATCCGTCTGTTCTAATAAAGTAAAACCTAAAATGTCTGTATAAAAAGGCAAAGAACGCTCAAAGCTGGACACATGTAATTCTGTTACACCTAATCTTACTTGCTCTATTGTATTCAAAGCTCGGTCATCTCCTTCATGTTATATGCATCTGTATGTTCAATGGTTTATTGAAAATTGATAAAAATGATTACCTTGTTACTTTTAGTAACTAAACTATATAATAGTTAGTGACTTATTTCAAGTAATTAATTATGTTATAATGAAAAAAAGTAGAGAAAAGCAGGAGGGAGTAAAGTATGGCTCAAGTAGATGGCTGCCCAATTACAGATGCCATGGAGATTTTAGGGAAGAAGTGGGTGATTCTCATCATCAATCAGCTTTTGACAGGGCCAAAACGTTTTTGTCAGCTAGAAAATGAAATGAACATCAGCGGACGGTTATTATCAGAAAGGCTGAAAGATTTAGAAGCTGAAGGTCTTGTTGAGAAAAAAGTATATCCCGACATTCCCGTGCGGATTGAATATGAACTAACAGAACAAGGAAAGAAAATTGAACCAGTCATACGGGAAATGTATGCTTGGTCTTTAGAGCGCAAAAATAGTGAAAAGGGTGAACATGTCCCTTCTTAATGGACTTCGATCAGTGTCCCTGATCGATTTTTTTTGTGATTTTCCAGAAATCTAAGTCAATAGTATGAAAAATGATGTTGACAATAATTTCATTCATCATATAATATCAAGGAGAAGAGGGTTCTTTTCCCTGTAATGGAATGGGGGAGGTTATGCCATGGTATCATGAATGGGACAGATTACCTAAACCGTGTATCACTACATCATGTAGCAGCAGACATCTTTGACTTGTCGAAAGCAAAGATTTATTTTTTAAACTCAATTGATAATGATTATCATAATCATTTATGAGCGTGATTCATACGCTGATAAAGGTTATTTTTTTTATTATCTATTGAGAATAATTATCAATATCAATTAGGAGGATAAATATGAAATCACTTCGTTCAGCATCACACGTCTTATTATTCTTTAGCTTTGTTCTATTGTTTGCTCTAGCCCCGGTTAGCTCTGCCTCAGCAGCAGGCTTAGCAGATGGTCAATATTCAGCACAATATGTGGTATGGAAAGCAGACAGTGATTCAACGTCAACAGCAAATACGTATTTTGAAAAACCAGCTAAGCTTGTTGTGAAGGACGGAAAAATCAAAGCGCAAGTCACGTTAACGAACAGCTCTTGGATTACAAGCTTTAAAACATTAGATCAAGGTGTCTACAAAGATGCGAAAGTGATCAGTACAAACACAGCTGCCAATAAGAGAACGGTAGAGTTCAATGTCAACAGCCTGACAGATGTTGTACCAGCTAAAGTGAGTGTGACAGTACCGGTCATTGGATATACAGGCAATTACGATATTCGCGTCAAGTTTGATGCAGCAACTGTTCAATAAAAAGGGAGGAAATTCATCTGATGAAAAAATGGATCAGGATGCCAGCCTTTGTGGCTGCATTATTGCTGGCACTTATACTGCCTTTTTCAAATGCACAGGCTGCCTCATTAAATGATGGTACATACTCCGTCAATTACACTGTGATGAAGGCCGAAGGAACTGCCGTTTCGATGGCAAATGATTACTGGCTGAAGCCGGCAAAAGTGATCGTGAAAAATGGCAAGCTGACTGTGCAAATGACCATTAAAAACAGCAGCTGGGTAACGGAATTTAAAGTGCCGGGAAATGGTGGCTATGTCGATACGACGGTTCTATCAACGAATAAGAAAGCCAATACAAGGCTTGTTCAATTCCAAGTACAGAGTTTGTCTAAACCAATCAAGTCAAAAATCCATGTCACAGTCAAATCGGCTGATTATGATCACGACTATACCATCCAGCTGAAATTCGATGAAAGCAGCATCAAGTCACTTTCTTCTGACAGTTCAAAAGAAACAGCAGGTGCAGCAAAACATCAAGAAACATCAAAAGAAACAACCAAAACAACTGATTCATCCACCAAAACAAAACAAGAAGAAAATCCTCAAACTGGTGATACAAGCCAGATGGGATGGCTCCTTGTGCTTGTCTTATGTTCAGGCGGGTTTTTAGCGAGAAAGTGGATCATCAAGCATTAACGGAAGGAAGTGTCATCTTTTGAAACGTCTTTTTCATCTACAGACAGCTATTCTGCTCGTTTTATTCAGTTTGTTGACTGCGTTTCAGCTGCCTCAAGGAACGGCTCAGGCGGCATCATTGGCTGATGGTGAATATACGGCCGGATTCACCATTTTAAAAAATGGCAGCACTGAAGCATCCATGATGGATACGTATACAGAAAAGCCAGCTAAGCTCATCATCGAAAATGGCAAGACGACTGCCTATCTTACGCTGAAGCAAAGCAAAGAAATCACAGATTTCAAGGTCGAACAAAATGGCTCTCTCGTCACCACTGAAACGGTCAGTGAAGATGAGACAGCAAATACGCGTGTAATCAAATTTGATGTAGCCGATGTATCAGCCAAATTAAATGGCTGGGTCAAAATTTACTGGGACTTAGGCGGCTTTATTTATGATGAGGCGTATGACGTACAGCTCGCTTTCGATCAGAGCAGTCTCACACTTGTCACGCCTGCGAAGCCAGACGATAGCGAAACAACACCAGATGATCAAAATGGTACGACGCCAGGCGACAGCGAAACAAAGCCGGATGATCAAAATGGTACGACGCCAGGCGACAGCGAAACAAAGCCGGATGATCAAAGTGGCACGACGCCAGGCGACAGCGAAACAAAGCCAGATGATCAAAACGGCACAACACCAGTTGATTCGACGCAGAACCAATTAAAAGATGGTGTGTATCGTATCAACTACAGTGTGCTGAAGGGCGATGAGGATGAGGCATCTCGGATGAGCCAATACTTCTCACATCCAGCATCGTTAACCGTTAAAAATGGAACGCAAACCGTTTCCTTTACGGTGAAGGATCATACGTCAGTTGATTCTTTGAAAATAGAGAGAAACGGTTCTTATCAAGAAGTGAAAAACGTGAGCACAGATCAAGCAAAGAACACAAGAGTGGTTTCATTTGAAGTGTCTGATCTGAAAAAAGCAGTTAACGGAAAAGTACACATTGTAGTAGCAGCCGCTCACTATGATCAAACGTACGATATTCGTTTTCAATTTGATTCAAAAAGTATCGTTCCACTGAAGGACGGTCAAATAGAGGAAGAAACCCCGGCTACACCAGAAACACCAAAACCAAATAAACCAGCACCAGACACAACGAACGGCGGAACGAATCAAGAGACAGTTCAGCTAAAAGACGGAGTGTACAAGCTTCCTTTTTCAATGAAGAAAGCAGACAAAGATGAGCTTTCTCGCATGAACGATTACGTCGTGAGCCCTGCGACATTGGTGGTGAAAAATGGCCGCCATTTCGTTTCATACACTGTGAAGAACAGCTCAGCCATCACGTCGTTCCAAGTAGGAACCGGCGGTAAATTTGAAGAGACGCTAGTTGCAAAGGCTGATCAAAAAGCAGATACACGAGTGATTCAATATGAAGCAAAAAGTTTGAGTAGTGATCAGGCAGCACGCGTGAAAATTGACATTCCAGCTGCCAATTATCATGAGCAGTACGATGTCAAACTTGTCTATGATACGAAAGGTATCGCAAGTGGTGAAGGAAGCGGAATTGCGACGGTGATCGGAGACGATGAGAGCATCGGCTTTGTGAAAAATCCGAATGATCACGATTCTCAACCAAACCAGCTTGCGAATCTCGCACCAGAGGAAACGGGCGCAGAGCAGATGACCTTTACGCCATCAGATGACCAAACCAAGTCTGAGACAGGTCAGTTGAACCCAAAAACAGGAGATACTTCACTTCTTTGGGTGTACATTCTTTTATTCGGCGGATCACTATTCGTGCTCGTCAGAAAGTATCAAACTCGTACAAGATAAAGAATCTATTTTAAGTGAGGTGCGCCATTCATCTCGGCGCATCCACTTCCTTTTTTTCGAAAGGAGGCTTCTGTTTTTTGAAGCATCGAATGTTATGTACCCTGATCACGGCTCTATGTGTGTGCGTCTTCTTAGCAGGCTGCTCACAATCAGCTGAAAGCTCAGCGAAAGGCAAAAAAAATGCAGCATCAAGTGCCCGCATTGTGGCAACGACTGTAGCTGCTGCTGAGATCATGGATGCGCTAGAGGTGGATCTTGTCGGGGTGCCAACAAGTCAAAAATCCTTGCCGGCTCGATACAAAGGACTCCCAGCAGTCGGTAACCCAATGAGCCCGGACATGGAAATCATCCAATCACTTCAACCGACAGATGTCCTGTCTGTCACGACTCTTCAATATGATTTAGAAACGCCTTTTCAACAAGCTTCTGTCCCTGCGACATACCTCAACCTTGAGAGCCTGGACAAGATGGAGAACGCCATCACAAAGCTTGGAGAAAAATATGATAGAAAGACACAAGCGAAACGCATTGTGGATGATTTTGAACAAAAAAAGAAAGACATACAAGAGAGAACGAAGGGAAAGACGAAGCCATCCGTTCTCATTTTGCTTGGTGTACCAGGCAGTTATTTAGTGGCAACAGAGAATTCGTATATCGGTGATCTTGTGCGTATTGCAGGAGGAAAGAACATCGTAAAAGGTGAGAAAATGGAGTATTTGGCATCCAATACGGAGTATTTACAAAAAGCCAATCCAGATATCATTCTTCGAGCCGCACATGGGATGCCGGATGAAGTCGTCAACATGTTTGATCAAGAATTTAAAACAAATGATATTTGGAAACATTTCCATGCGGTCAAACAAGACCGGGTGTACGACCTCGAAGAAAGCTTATTCGGGACAACAGGCAACTTAAAGGCAGCAGAGGCATTAGATGAATTGACTCGTATGTTGTACCCGTCATAAGCGGCGAATCTTAATGATAAAAGGACGTTCAAGATGAAAAAAACAGGGATTTTATTTCTGATAGTCAGTCTCTTACTAGCCGGCGTATTTATTTATTCCGCCATTACGGGGAGCATTCATGTTACACCGATTGAATTATTGGAAGGGCTTATGACCGGTCAACATGCACAGGTAGAAATCATTAAAGATTTAAGAATCCCCCGCATGCTCATTGCGATGTTTACAGGGGCGGCATTATCTGTCTCCGGTGTCCTCTTGCAGTCTGTGATGAGGAATCCATTAGCAGATGCCGGTGTTATTGGTATTTCATCGGGAGCTAGCTTCTTTTCTTTAATGGCAATTACAGCGCTTCCTCAATTTTATTTCTACTCTCCTTTATTTTCAGTTTTAGGCGGGGCAATTGCCTGCTTCCTCGTATACGTGTTGTCTTGGAAAGGCGGCTTAAGCCCGATTCGAATGATATTGGTGGGGATCGCCATCAATGCCATGTTTACAGGGATGGCAGAAGCGTTTGTGACCATTTGCAGCTATTTCAATATCACCATTAATCAGTCGGGACAGTCGAATCTCACGATGAAAACGTGGGGAGATGTCCGTTTAATCGGTGTCTATGGCGTCATTGGGCTTGTGGTTGCGCTTTTCTTTAGCAGATGGTGTAACTTGCTTGCCCTTCAAGATAAGACGGCGAAAAACTTAGGATTGCGTGTGACCAGAATGCGCCTTTTGATTTCAATCACGGCGGTGTTATTAGCAGCGGTGACTGCTGCGGTAGCGGGCGTGATTGCCTTTGTCGGTTTGCTCATTCCCCATATCTCTAGAAGGCTCGTCGGCTCGGACCATCGGGTACTGATTCCATTTTCTGCGTTAAGCGGGGCCTTGCTCATTTTGACGGCTGATACGCTCGGCAGAACGCTAGTGGCACCAAATGAAATCCCTGCTTCTACAATCATGGCTGTCATTGGCGGGCCGTTTCTGATCTTTTTATTAAGAAGGGGGGATCGTCTGCATGGACATTCGTGAGGTGTCGTTTTCCTATGATCGACAGAGGGACATTGTTCAATCGGTCACCACGAAGATCGAAAAAGGGAAAATTACGACCATTATCGGTCCAAATGGCTCGGGCAAATCCACGCTGCTTTCTTTGATGGCACATAACCATTGTCCAAACAAAGGACAGATACATTTAGATGGGCAAGAGCTGAATGCGTTCAAGCCAAGGGAACTCGCGAGAAAGCTGGCAGTCGTACATCAGCAAAATGAAGCGCCGCTCGATTTGACGATCGAACGAGTCGTGGCATTTGGGAGAACGCCGTACCAAACGATGCGCGGCAGTGACAAGGAAGAGGATGAGAAAGCAATCGAGTGGGCGCTGTCCTGTACCAAGCTGACGGATAAGCGAAAGGTGCCACTCGCCTCATTGTCAGGCGGAGAACGGCAGCGTGTATGGATTGCGATGGCTTTAGCGCAAAAAACACCGATGCTTTTCTTAGATGAACCGACGACTTATTTGGATATGTATTATCAATTTGACATTCTTGAGCTCATTCGAGAGCTCAATGTCGAGCATGGATTAACCATCGTGATGGTCCTGCACGATATGAATCAGGCGATTCGCTATAGTGATGTCATCATCGCCATGAAAGATGGACAAATTATCCGCGAAGGGCGGCCCAATGATGTGTTAACCGAAGAAATGGTGCGGCACATTTATCATGTGTCCGTCACAATTAAGCAGGATGCAGAAACAGGGATGTATATCGTGCCTGTAGGCATATAAGTTGTGCAAAAAGCAGGTGAGACAGTGTGAAACGAGGGAAAAGGATCGGGCAGCGAATGCTGACGATCGTCTGTTTAGGTGTTTTTCTATATAGCGGTACTGCCATTGGCTTGGAGCTCTTTGGCTATTATCAAAATCGTCAGGTGCTTGCAAAGGCTCAGACACTTTACACACACGAGGATGGAATGAAACAGCGAAAACCTGGAGAAATCCGTCAGTCATTTGATGATTTGCGAAAGGTGAATCAAGACATTGTCGGTTGGATTGATATGAAGGACACGATGATTCAGTATCCAATTGTTCAGTCAAACGATAATGCATTCTATTTAACTCGTAATTATGTAAAGGATGACACACGGGCAGGCAGTATCTTTATGGATTATCGTAATGACGTCTTGCATGAAAGTCCCAATACAGTGGTGTACGGTCATCGGATGAGGGATGGGTCTATGTTTGCTGGTCTCACAAACTATTTGAAAAAAGATTTTTTCCAAGATCATCGCACATTTCAGTACGATACGCTGTACCAAAGCTATGAAGCAGAGATTTTTGCTGTGTATGAGACGACAGTCGATTTCGATTATATTCAGACTGATTTTCAGGATCTTGGTGAATATGCGCACTACTTGCAAGCTGTGCGTAAGAAGTCCATCTATCAAACGAAAACAGACGTATCCACAGATGACTTGATTCTCACATTATCGACCTGTGATCACGTGCTGGCACCTAAAAACAAGCGTCTCGTGGTACAGGCGAAGCTAAAGAAAGTTTACTAGAAAAGGAGAGACAGACGGTTGAAATGTTTACATGTGATTTGGGCAGGACTCGTCGTCGTGCTTCTCCTCGGCGGATGCAGCCAGGCGGCGCCTGTCGAGAATGAGAGCAAGCAAGGTGCGCTCAACATTCAGGATTTTGCCGGCAGAACATTATCGTTTCATGAATCACCTGAACGGATCGTCTCGTTGTCAACTGGCGACATGAGCATCATTTATGCCTTAGGTGGCCAGGTTGTCGGCCGGCCAACTGCCGAATTGCCAGACAATCTACAAAAGGCAAAGTCCGTACAATCAATTGGCACAACCCATCAATTTGATGTCGAGTTGATCACGAGCTTAAAGCCCGATGTGGTGCTTGGGAATGAATCATTAAACAGCAAGGATATCTCTACTATAGAAGGGATTGGTTCACAGCTTCTTTTGACAAGTGCCAACTCAGTGAAGGACATCCAGCGTCAAGTTACTTTATTTGGTGATTTACTTGGAAAGCAGCAAAAGGCAAAAGCGCTCAATGCTCAAATCGATCAGCGGATTAAGCAAGTGAAGCAGCCTGAGAAAAAAGTAAAGACACTCGTTGTATATGGTGCGCCCGGCACATATATGGCGGCACTTCCACAATCTTTAAGTGGTGATCTGCTGCGGATCGCTGGTGGGGCGAATATTGCTGAAAACGAACCAGCACTCGAAAAGTTTCCGCAATATGCACAAATCAATGCAGAAAAGGTAATCGAGGCCGATCCAGATCTCATCTTGCTGATGACCCACAGCAATCCTGAAGATGTCAAAGCAGGCTTTATGAGTGAAATGAAGCAAAATGCGGCGTGGCACGATGTATCAGCTGTCAAAAATGGACACGTTGAGATTCTGCCAAGTGACCTATTTGGGACAAATCCAGGCGCAGAAGTCATCAGAGCGATCGATGAATTAGAGAAGAAATTGAAGCGATTGTCATCATGAAGATGAATGCAGAACTAGATTTTCAAAAAAGGCAGTCAAGACGAAAATGGCTGTTACCAGGATTGTTTCTCTTTTTATGTGTGGGCGTCTGTCTAGGACTTGCGGTAGGTTCTGTCCAATTATCGCTGACGGATTTAATGGCTGTCTTCACGGGATCAGGTCTGCCTGTTCATGAAAAAATTGTCATGGATTTACGGCTGCCGCGTGTGCTCATTGGTTTTCTCGTTGGGGCCTGTCTCGCAGCATCAGGAGCGATTTTACAAGGAGTTGTCCGAAATCCACTGGCTGACCCTGGGATCATTGGTGTGACTGCGGGCGGCGGGTTAGCTGCTGTACTCAGCATGATTGTTCTTCCGCAATTCACGTATTTGCTTCCGGCAGCCGCTTTTCTGGGCGCCTTATTAGCAGCTCTTGTCGTGTATATGCTGTCATTTGATCAAGGGGTTTCACCGCTTAAATTGATCTTGGCAGGTGTTGCCGTCAATGCCTTGCTTGGTGCGGTGATGAATGGGTTTATGGTGCTTTACAGTGAGCGTGTGCAGGCTGTTTTGCCTTTTCTATCAGGGGGATTAAACGGGCGGAGCTGGCATCATCTTAGCTTTGTGTCGCCATATGCGCTGGCTGGATTATGTCTTTGTTTTTTCGCCATTAAACCGTCCAATCTCCTTTTGCTTGGCGATGAATCGGCTCAGTTATTGGGTCTTCGAGTAGAGCGGACTCGATTTTTTCTCATTGCGCTGGCCGCTCTTTTAGCTGGAGCGGCTGTCAGTGTCAGCGGTTTAATCGGTTTTGTCGGGCTTGTTGTACCCCATTTTATCCGTCTTTTAATCGGAGATGATTACCGGTATTTGCTACCGATTTCAATGCTTGGAGGGGGCGTGCTTGTGGTCTTTGCCGATACAGCAGCACGGGTCTGGTTTACACCGGTTGAATTGCCTGTAGGGATCTTGCTTGCCTGCATCGGTGCACCTTTCTTCCTCTATTTGTTAAAAAAGAAAGGGAGGGGTTAAGATGGATGTCATTGCAATGGATGACGTGAGTCTCAGTCAAGGCGGCTTTCGGCTGTCTTCCATTTCAGCAGCTGTTCCTAAAGGGAGTGTGACCGGAATCATTGGCCCGAATGGGTCAGGTAAGTCGACTTTTATCAAAGCGGCCGCACGACTGACCTCAATCGAAAGCGGCATGATTTACATTCACGACATCCCGCAAAAAGAGATGACGGCACAGGAGATCGCCAAGGAGGTGGCAGTTCTCATGCAAACAAGAACCGCCATTCCATCGATGACAGTACGTGAGCTGGTCGCACTTGGACGCAGTCCGCATCGTTCCATCTGGAAAAAAAGTACCACGTCAGATCATGAAGCGATTGAGTGGGCGCTTGAGGTGACGAATAGCCGCACCAATGAAAACAGAATGCTCCATACATTATCAGGCGGAGAAAGACAAAAGGCATATATTGCAATGGCACTGGCTCAGAAGACAGAGACTATCATTCTGGATGAGCCAACCACTTATTTAGACATTGCGCATCAGCTTGAATTACTGGAGCTGCTCAAACAGCTGAATCAAACACATGGCATCACCATTTTAATGGTTCTCCATGACTTGCAGCAGGCCGCAAAATATTGTGACCGTCTCATTGCTATGAAGCGAGGTCAGGTGCATCAAATTGGCTCACCAAATGAAGTGTTAACAGAAGACTTTTTCAAGGAGGTTTTTGGGATTCAGGCGGAGGTTCACTTAGACGGACCGCATCCGCTCATTATCCCCATTGCCTCCATTCAACAACAAAAGGGAGATGAACCAAACATGATTATTGTAAACAACCAAGTAAGAGTAGAAAAAGGCAGTGCAGACCACCTTGTTAAACGGTTTAACAAGCAGGGACAAGTAGAATTTATGGAAGGCTTTTTAGGAATGGAAGTATGGGTCACTCAACAGACAACTGATTACGATGAAGTGACCATTCACACCCGCTGGAATCGAAAAGAAGACTTTGTGAATTGGACAAAATCTCAGGCATTTGGTGATGCGCACGCTCATGGAAAGGCGAAACCTGAAGGCCTGTTAAAAAACAAAATTACGTACTATGAAGTGCAAGTCACAAGACCCGCTTTACAGAAAAAAGCCTAAATATTCAAAAGCGCTGCAGCGAAGAAGCAGCGCTATTTTTTTTGTGATTGTCTCTTTCCGTCACATATTTTTGACAAAGTATTCAAACAACTGACACAATCCTATCCAAATTTTAGGTAAAATTTACTTTATTTTTGAAGCGCATGGGTGTAAAGTACAGGTATAAATAACTAACCGAATGAAAATCAAGAGTAAAATTTCACCGAGTGAACTATATCAAATGGACTTTCATTTGTGAATCATTGAACAAATAGTGAACTTTTTGTGAAATGGTGAGCATAAATATCTCGAATCATTCGGCATGCGAAAGTAAGGGAGGATGTAAGGCTGTGAGTGAGCTGTTTTTAGCAAGATTTCAATTTGCCTCAACGACATTATTTCATTTTATTTTTGTTCCTATGTCTATAGGTTTGGTATTTATCGTTGCATTGATGCAAACCCTTTATGTCGTCAAGAAAAAAGAGATTTATAAAAAGATGGCGAAATTTTGGGGTCACCTTTTCTTAATTAACTTTGCAGTAGGTGTGGTGACAGGGATTCTGCAAGAATTCCAGTTTGGGATGAACTGGTCTGATTATTCAAGGTTTGTCGGTGATGTCTTTGGTGCACCGCTTGCCATTGAAGCGCTATTGGCCTTTTTCCTTGAATCGACCTTTATTGGCCTTTGGATATTCGGCTGGGACCGTCTGCCGAAAAAAATTCATTTGTTATGTATTTGGCTTGTTTCTCTTGGTACGATCTTTTCGGCGTTTTGGATTTTACTCGCCAACTCATTTATGCAGGAGCCAGTTGGATTTGTGATTAAAAATGGCCGTGCAGAAATGAATGACTTTGGGGCGCTCGTGACAAATCCGCAACTTTGGGTAGAGTTCCCGCACGTTCTGTTTGGTGCATTGGCAACCGGTGCTTTCTTTATCGCGGGTGTCAGTGCCTATAAAATGATCAAAAAACAAGAAGTGACCTTTTTCAAAAAATCTTTTCAGATTGCCATGGTGCTTGCTTTCATTTCTGGCTTAGGTGTGGCGTTCTCTGGACATGATCAAGCAAAGCACTTAATGGAATCACAGCCGATGAAGATGGCAGCAAGTGAAGCCCTTTGGAAGGATAGTGGAGATCCAGCGGCTTGGACACTATTTGCCAACATTGACACAGATAAAAAAGAAAACTCTGCGGAGATCAATATTCCGTTTGCTTTAAGTTACTTGGCTTATTCGAAGTTTAGTGGAGATGTGCCAGGCATGCTGACCCTTCAAAAAGAATATGAAGCCAAGTTTGGTCCTGGAGATTACATTCCTCCAGTCAAAACAACCTTCTGGAGCTTTAGAATCATGGTGGGTGCCGGCATGTTGATGATTTTTGCTAGTATGATTGGTTTGTATTTGAGCTTTAGAAAAAAACTAGAATCAAACAAATGGTATTTACGCTTCATGGTATGGATGATTGCGTTCCCGTTTATTGCAAACTCAGCTGGTTGGATCATGACGGAAATTGGGCGTCAGCCGTGGACAGTCTTTGGTATGATGACAACCGCACAATCCATTTCACCAAACGTATCGTACGGCATGTTGCTATTCTCAGTCATTAGCTTTACGACCATTTATCTGATTCTTGCCATCGTGCTTGCCTACTTATTCATTCGAGAAATTAAAAAAGGTGCACATTCTGAAGAGAATACAGATCAAAAGGATGAAACGGACCTGTCTACAGATCCATTTGATGGAGGCGCATATCATGGCATATCTTAACGAGATTTGGTTTATTCTTGTCGCAGTACTGTTTGTTGGATTTTTCTTCTTAGAAGGATTTGATTTTGGTGTCGGGATGTCCATGCAGCTTCTTGGAAAAGATGCACACGAGCGCCGCATTTTAATCAATACGATTGGCCCTTTCTGGGATGCGAATGAGGTCTGGTTGATTACAGCAGGCGGAGCTATTTTCGCCGCTTTTCCTCACTGGTACGCTACGATGTTCAGCGGATACTATATTCCGTTTACGGTTCTCCTGCTAGCGCTCATTGGGCGGGGGGTCGCCTTTGAATTTAGAGGGAAGGTCGAGAAGGCTTCATGGATCAAAACGTGGGACTGGGTGATCTTCTTTGGCAGCCTGCTTCCGCCATTTTTACTCGGCGTGCTATTCACAAGTATTTTACGAGGAATGCCCATTGATCAAAGCATGAATATGTACGCTGGATTTACAGACTTTGTGAATCTTTATTCAGTGATCGGCGGGGTAGCTGTGACGGTTCTTTGCCTTCTGCATGGATTGATTTTCGTCACACTCCGCACTGAGGGTGATTTAAGAAATCGTGCAAGAAAGCTCGGTCAGCGTGTTTTATTGATTGCACTGCCGGTTCTTGTTGTATTTGTTGGTGTGTCTATTCTTGAAACAGACATTTATACCGTGCGTCCGATCATTACGATCCCTTTAACTGTACTCATTGTGGTTTGTTATGTAGCGGCTCTATTCTTTATGAGAAAAGAGCGTGATGGATGGACATTTTTATTCACAGGTGCAGGTATTATGGTGACGGTGACCATGCTTTTCACAGCATTATTCCCGCGTGTCATGATTAGTTCGATCAACCATGCATTCGACCTCACCATTCAAAACGCTGCATCAGGATCTTATTCACTGACGGTCATGACGATTGTTGCCATTTCTTTGCTGCCTTTTGTGCTTGGGTATCAAATCTGGAGCTACTATGTCTTCCGTAAACGTGTAAGCGGTAAGGAGCCAATGACCTACTAATGGATAAACGTTTGCTTCAACTAAAAGGAATGAGGGGGCTTCTTGCCCTCTTAGGTATTGTGTCAATCATCCAAGGAGCAAGTATTATTTTTCAAGCACAGTGGCTGGCACATGCCATAACAACGCTGTTTGACGGGAAGAGCCTCATGCAGGCAACGCCTTATGTCTTGCTGTTTCTTGCTGCCTTTCTGGTGCGGCACGGTCTCACCTTGATGCGGGAGAAGGTCATGTTCACCTATTCTTCCCGAATTGGAGCAGACGTCAGAAAGCAGCTGTTGGACCAGCTGTTCCGTTTAGGGCCAGCTTTCACGAAGAAAAAAGGAACAGGAAAGCTTGTGACATTGGCGATGGAGGGCATTGCCCAATATCGTCAGTATTTACAGCTGTTTTTGCCGAAAATGGTGAACATGGCAGTTATTCCGGTGATGGTGCTTGTCTATGTTTGGACATTAGATG
This sequence comes from Bacillus sp. FSL W7-1582, assembly GCF_038593325.1. NCBI lineage: Bacteria > Bacillati > Bacillota > Bacilli > Caryophanales > Bacillaceae > Bacillus > Bacillus sp. FSL W7-1582. The sequence goes on along the minus strand of NZ_CP151987.1, from coordinate 3,501,533 downwards.
AAACATCTGCTGTCATTCTCATTGTCACGCTGCCGATTTTAATTGTTTTTATGATTTTGCTAGGACTTGTCGCTCAGCGTAAAGCGGCCAAACAATGGAGATCGTATGAGAAATTATCCAATCATTTTACTGATTCTCTCCGTGGCCTTGAAACGCTTCGCTACTTAGGGATTAGCAAAAAGCATTCTCGTAATATTGGAGAGGTCTCAAAGCGTTATCGAAAGGCGACGATGAGCACACTGAAAGTCGCCTTTCTTTCTTCTTTTGCTCTCGATTTCTTTTCTATGCTGTCCATTGCGACTGTCGCTGTATTTCTCGGCTTGCGCTTAATTGAAGGAGATCTTTTGTTATTGCCCGCTTTGACCGCACTAATGCTTGCGCCAGAATATTTTTTGCCAGTCCGTGAAGTGGGGAATGATTATCATGCGACGTTAAACGGTAAAGAAGCGAATGAGGCGATTCAAGTGATTTTAGAGGAAAAGGGCTTCCGAGAGCAGGAGACACAATCCGTGCAGCTGAACGAGTGGAATGAGCAATCTGAGCTCACACTGCAAGATGTCAGTGTCTTGCATGATGAGCATGCACCATATTCGATTCAGGATGTCGACCTCACTGTGAAAGGAAAGAAAAAAATTGGGATCATCGGTGCCAGTGGTTCGGGGAAATCGACGTTAACGGATGTTCTCGGCGGTTTTGTTGAACCGTCTGCAGGTGAAATCATCCTAAACGGAAAGCCGCTTGCTCATTTACAGCTGGCGGCATGGCAAAAAGAAGTCGTTTATATGCCGCAGCATCCTTATTTATTTCACATGACACTGAGAGAAAATATTCGTTTTTATGAACCGAATGCAACCGATGAAGACGTCGAAAGAGCGGTGGAAGAGGCAGGTTTGTCTCATCTCGTAGCGGAACTCCCCAATGGACTGGATGAGGTCATTGGCGAACAGGGCAGAGGACTGAGCGGCGGACAAGCGCAGCGGATTGCACTCGCTCGCACAGTGCTCGGCCAGCGATCCATTATGCTGTTAGATGAACCAACGGCTCATCTGGATATTGAGACAGAGTATGAATTAAAGAAAACAATGCTTCCATTGTTTGAAAATAAACTTGTGTTTTTAGCCACACACAGACTTCATTGGATGACGGATATGGATGAAATCATTGTGATGGATCATGGGACGATTGCAGAGATGGGGACTCATGAATCATTAATGGAAAGAAAAGGTGTGTACTATCAATTGGTACAGGAACAAATGGGGGCGGTCACACATGGTCAGTAAAGGCTGGTTTATACCTTATATCAAGGAGAATCAAAAGCTGTTTGCCTTGGTGCTTTTTTTAGGGGCGATTGCGGTGTTTTCTGCTTCTATGCTCATGTATACGTCAGGGTTCCTCATTTCAAAAGCTGCCACAAGACCTGAGAATATCTTGATGGTCTATGTCCCCATCGTGGCAGTACGTACCTTTGGTATTTCACGCTCAGCTGCTCGTTATGCAGAAAGACTGGCGAGTCATCAGCTCATTTTGACGATGATTGAAAAAATGCGGGTACGTCTTTATGATATGGCTGAACGAAGTGCCAAACAGACTAAGCTGGGAACAGGTGAAATGCTTGGGCTGTTATCAGAAGATGTGGAGAGATTACAGGATGCGTATTTAAAAACAATCTTTCCATCCATCGGTGCGCTGCTTTTATATGCCGCTTCGATTGGAGCCCTTGGGCTTTTTTCATGGCCTTTTGCCGGGTTGATGCTGCTTTATATGGCGCTGCTCGTATTTGTATTCCCATACATCACAGTACTTGTGAACCGGGCGAGACAAATTCAAATGAAGAAAGGCAGAAATGAACTGTACAGCCATTTAACAGATGCCGTCATGGGCGTGAGTGACTGGTTGTTTAGCGGCAGACAGAACGATTTTGTTGAAGGCTATGAACGAAAAGAAGCAAAGCTATTAGCACTCGAAGCGGCAAAGCATCGGTTTATCCGTCTGCGCCAATTTTTAGCACAGCTAGTCATTGGAGGAGCAGTCGTCCTTGTTGTGTATTGGAGCGGCTCGGTCGTTCAGGAAGGTTCTATGCCGCACACGCTCATCGCAGCCTTTGTGCTTGTGCTGTTTCCATTAACAGAAGCCTTTCTTCCGCTGTCAGATGCAGCAGGCGACATTCCTGTTTATCAGCATGCCGTCAGCAGATTAAATCATTATGAAAAGCAATCGTATGAAGGATTAGTGGAGAGGGAGGCAGCAGACGAGACACCCGTCTCTGATGGCGTTGAAGCGGTCTGTTTTGATCAAGTCACCTTCGGATATGAAGTCAATAAACATGTGCTAAAGCATTTTTCGTTTTCACTGAAGCAAGGTGAATCGCTCGCTCTTTTAGGAAAAAGCGGTGCAGGCAAATCGACCATTTTAAAATTGTTAGAAGGGGCAGTCGTGCCAAATCAAGGGGTTGTCAGCATTCAGGGGAAACCGGTACAAAGCATTCAAGAGGAGGTATCCTCTTATGTGTCTGTGCTCAATCAACAGCCCTATTTATTCGATACATCTGTTTTAAACAACATTCGCTTAGGCTCTCCAGAAGCGACAGAAGAGCAAGTAAAAGAAGCCGCGCGGCAAGTGCAGCTGCACGATTACATTGAGTCTTTGCCAAAAGGTTATCACACAGGTGTACAAGAGACAGGGGTTCGTTTCTCTGGTGGAGAAAGGCAGCGTATGGCTCTAGCTCGGATTTTGCTGCAAAACACACCGATTGTTGTATTAGATGAGCCAACCGTCGGGCTTGATCCACGCACAGAGCGTGAATTGCTTGAAACAATCTTCCGTGTGTTAAAAGGAAAAACAGTCATTTGGATCACCCATCATCTCACTGGTTGTGAGGCATGTGACCGTATGATGTTTATTGAAGGTGGACGCATTGAGATGCAGGGGCAGCATCATGATTTGCTGAAAGAAAACCTGCGTTATCAAAAGCTGTATGAAATGGACCGTCCATTTTCGGTCGTGTAAAAAATGGATGACAAGAACGTTCGGCCAGAAGATTTCTGCCCGAACGTTTTTTTGAGATTAAGGATTTACTTTTCCTACACCCGCATTTGATACAACTTCTGATTTCACATTGTTCACGTTAAGCAAAGAGTAGTTATAAGGAGGGTTGTACGTACCTGTTGAAGACGTTGGCAGGCTACCTGTGCTGTTAATATAAGAGTTGTTGATGACATGCCAAGTACCAACTTTACTGCTGTCCCAGCTGCCGATGGCATTTTTCGTGTTTTCAAATACGTTGTGTTCAATTCTCATTTTCGCGCCCATACGTGAATTAATCGCTGTTGTTAGGATGTTTTTGTAATAGTTGTTATACACATGGCCTTCCCCGAAGCGCATAGACGGTACACGAGAGTTCAAGTTTTCAAAACGGTTGTTGTGGAACGTGATTTTTCTGTTGTAGTTATCGTTATCGGAGCTGCCCATCAGCATCGTTTTCCAGCTGTCATGGACATAGTTCCATGAGAACGTAATGTAATCAGAGTCATTTTTCACATCGAATAACCCATCATAGTCATCTTTATCAGAGTTTAAAGTGTTGTAGAGTTCATTATGGTCGACCCATACGTTTTTAGAGGCACCTTCGATTCCGATGGCATCTTTATCACCGATTTTGCTGTGATGGATTTTGAGGTTGCGGATGATGACGTTATTAGCGCGCCATACTTTAATACCAATCCCGTTAAATTCGCCGTTTGTCCCTTTACCGACGATGGAGACATTGTTTGTATCTTTCACATCAATTTTATTGGCCGAAGTATTAGAAGGAGTAATCGTTCCGTCTACCACGATTTTCAATTTTTCATTTGTTCCTTTGCTTTTGAGGGCAGCTAATAGTTCATTTCCGGTTTTCACCGTCACCGTTTTACCGCCTTCACCGCCTGTTGTACCGCCATTTAATGTGGAGAATCCTTGCTGATTAAAATTGGCCATAATCGAAGGGCTTTCTGGATATTTCGTTGCTGCTTTTGCCTCCCCATTTGGTGCAAATAATGAAGTCACGAGACCAACCGCTAACACACCAGCTAACATTGGAACTTTTTTCTTCAACATGAACATCTCCATTCTCTATTTTGTTTTAATGTAAACGTTTCCAAAATAAGCTGCGATTCAACCGCTCCTCCTTCCTTCGCCAGCATCGCCTCTTTCGGAATGTAGGAAGAGCATAGCACGCAAAAAGGTATCATCGGCTAAGAATTGAAACGAAGTATTCCACGATTTTCAAGGAAACTAAGGCAATGATTATTTCAATTTATCTACATGAGACAAGGATCATTGACGATAGGTACTGGGGTAACCTAGTGATTATGAAAAGGACGTTCTTCTTTTTAAGGAAAATCAAGATGATTACGAAAGCGTCATTTTGTTAGAGACAAAGACATGTCATAATCATTACATAAGAAAAAATTGGATATCAAATAAATCCGTGCGCTAAACAGCAGGTAAAAAAAGGCTCCAATTAAAAAAAGAAGGTCTATTTTAAACGATGCGATCACCGGTGTCGTCTAATCAATAAGAGATAGAAAGGAAGGAGGGACGTGTTTGGAGCAGACCGAGGAGACTTTATGGATCAAGCGGGCAAAACAGGGGGATGATGCCGCATTTACCGCCCTTTATCGGCATCATTATTCGTTTCTTTACCGTTATTTGATGAAATTGACCCTTCAACAAGAGCTGACAGAGGAGATCATGCAAGAAACGATGCTCAAAGCGTACATGAAACTTTCTTCTTTTAGAGGAGATTCATTATTTTCAACATGGCTCATGTCCATTGCATCTAGACAATTTCTAGATCATCAAAAGAAAAGAAAACGTGAACAAACGAGAGAAGGAAAGGCGAATCAAGAAGCCATCCGCCGGTTCAAATGGGATGTTCAGCAAAAAGGCCATACTTGGCATGACATGTGGGATGCTTTAAATGAGTTAAAGGCTCAGGAGAGAGCACCGATCCTTCTCCATTATTATTATGGCTTTACTTACCCTGAAATCGCTTCGATGCTCGGGGTGAGAGAAGGTACGGTGAAATCGAGGGTTCATCATGGGATCAAGAAAATTCGAAAGGAGTGGGACTGATGAAAGAAGATCGTTTCGCCGATCGTTTAAAAGAGGAGCTGCAGGAGCTCGATGAACAAATTGAAGTAGAAAAGCCGAGTGAACAAGCTTTGATGTTGATGCTAAAGCAGGCAAAGGAAAAAGAGAAAAAACGTTTTAAACAAGAAGTGCTGGCGTACATCCTCGTCAGTCTGACCATCATGACACTTTTTGCAGCTGCCATTACTCATTTGCCCATCATCTTCATTCTTCTCCAAGTGGTGAGCGTGCCACTCTGTGTGGTTGTCGGCATCAAGGAATATCAACAGATTAAAGGAGGGTCTTCCTTATGAGTCAGACAGAAATGATCATCTTATTGTGCGTATTGCCGTTACTGTTTGCACAAGGATTTCTCTTATTTATGGATGCCAAGAAAAGAGGGCGTTATAAATGGTTCTGGGGCATCATTGGGTTAATCAACTTCCCATCTTCTTCTATTTTATATTGGCTGTGTGTTGTCTTACCTGATCAAAAAAGAGGAGAAAAGCTCAGAAAAGATTGAAAGACATTGTAAAACTTTTGACCTTTTTTTTGAATGATCATCATCTAGAAAAAGTGAAAGTTTCATGAATGTGTCAAAGAAAGCGGGATGTTGAACATCCAGTTCGTCATTTCTAGCACGATAGTCATTCTTTGAGCGGGTCATTTTCATGACGGAAGGTGATTCTGCTTGATCTATCTCATTTCGGCATCGTTTTCATCTGTTATCAATATTGATCAGTTTTTACAAATGGTGTTAAATTAATCTCAATATGCGTTAGAAAATCTAACAACCAAAGAGTGAGATATTGACAAGGAGGCAGATGAGACATGTTGACCTTAGATCGAGCAGCACAAACAGCACAAAGCTACATCCACCGTGTGCTAGAGGATGTAGAAAAACGGAATCCAGGCGAGGCGGAATTCCAGCAAGCCGTGAAAGAAATTCTGGAATCCCTCGTCCCGGTTTTTGCAAAACACCCAGAGTATGAAAAACAGGGGATCTTAGAACGCTTAATTGAGCCTGAGCGGCTTGTGATGTTTCGTGTACCGTGGGTAGACGATGAAGGCAAAGTACAGGTGAACAGAGGATTCAGGGTTCAATTTAATAGTGCCATCGGTCCTTATAAGGGGGGCATTCGGTTTCACCCATCGGTCAATGCAAGCATCATCAAGTTTTTAGGATTTGAACAAATCTTTAAAAACGCACTGACAGGTTTGCCGATCGGCGGAGGAAAAGGTGGATCAGATTTTGACCCTAAAGGGAAATCTGATGGAGAAATCATGCGTTTTGTTCAAAGCTTTATGAGTGAACTCAGTCGTTATATTGGACCTGATCAAGATGTACCGGCAGGAGATATTGGGGTAGGCGCACGCGAAATCGGCTATATGTTCGGCCAGTACAAAAAAATGCGTGGTGCGTATGAAGCAGGTGTCCTGACAGGAAAGAGCCCTGGCTTCGGAGGCAGTTTAGCAAGAAAAGAAGCGACAGGCTACGGACTGGTGTACTTTATGGAAGAAATGTTAAAAGCCCACGGAATGCAATTTGAAGGGCGATCTGTTGTTGTGTCTGGGTCAGGAAATGTATCGATTTATGCGATGGAAAAAGTATTGGAATTGGGCGGAAAGGTTGTGGCTTGTAGTGATTCAAGTGGAGCCATTTACGACCCTCAAGGCATTTCACTTGAGACAGTGAAGCAGCTGAAGGAAGTCGATAACCAGAGAATTGGTGCCTACATAGACATTCACCCGCATGCTGAATTGATTGAAGATTGTGAACAAATTTGGTCTCTCCCTTGTGACATTGCGCTGCCATGTGCGACCCAAAATGAAATTTCAGAGTCGCAAGCACAGCAGCTAGTGGCAAACGGTGTCATCGCTGTAGGAGAAGGGGCCAATATGCCGTCGACACTTGGGGCCGTCAAAGTATTTGAACAACATGATATTTTGTTTGCACCAGCAAAAGCAGCAAATGCTGGGGGAGTGGGTGTTTCGGCGTTAGAAATGGCGCAAAACAGTGCGAGAATGTCTTGGACTTTTGAAGAAGTAGATGGTCAGTTGAAACAAATGATGCAGTCGATTTATCGTCAGTGTACTGAGACAGCTGAAGAATACGGATACGCTGGAAACTTAATGGTAGGCGCAAATATTGCAGGATTTCGCAAAGTGGCAGATGCCATGATCGCACAAGGCGTCATTTAACTCCTGCTCTCCCGCACCTGTTTATTTCATCACAAGATCGGGAATCGTCTTGTAAGAATGACAATAAGGAGGCGCGGGAGAAAATGAAAAAGTGGCTGAAACAAATTGTCAAATGGGCACCAGTGATTTATCCAGTGGTGAGGAAAATATACAAAGAACGAAAAGCATCCAAAAGTCGTAACGTATCAGCCGGGTAATCCGGCTTTTTTTTATGAAATGAATGAAACAAAAAAATATGCTGTGGGAATGATCCATTTCACTTCTCTCTCCGTTAAGTACATAACAAACGGAAAGAGGAGGCAAAACAGATGAAAATGAAAAAAGCATTTTTAACGATCCCGCTTAGTGCAGCATTATTATTACCAACTGCTCAAATGGCAAGTGCACACGAAGGACATATGCATGGGGATGCAAAAAAGTCGTCATCATCACAAGAGGTGTCAAATAAAGCAACGGATCTTCGCGCAGCGCTTGATCAGCTCTTCTCAGAACATGCTTATTTAGCAGTGATCACGATGCAAAAGGGAATTGACGGCAGTAAAGATTTTGATCAAGCAGCAGCAGCGTTAAATGAAAACACGAATGATCTATCAGATGCGATCGCCTCTGTGTATGGAAAAAAAGCAGGGAAACAATTTAAAGAGATTTGGTCAAGCCATATCGGCTACTTCGTTGATTATGTACAAGCAACAGCGAAAAAAGATGAAGCAGGTAAAAAGAAAGCGGTCAAAGAGCTTGATCAATACCGCATGAAACAAGCTGATATGCTTGATAAAGCAACAGGTGGAAGATTGAAAGCAAGTGAACTTGAAGAAGGGTTAAAGATGCACGTCAATGAACTGCTAAAAGCTTTTGACAGTTACACAGAAAAGGATTTTGATAAAACCTATGAAACGGTCAGAAAATCCATTCATCATATGTTTGAAGTAGGTAAAGGTGTATCATGGGCGATTACAGATCAATTTCCTGGGAAATTTGATCAAAAATCAGTCGATACTCCAGCGGCAGATCTTCGTGAGGATTTAAACTACTTGTTCTCAGAGCATTTGGCACTCGCGGTAGTGGCTATGCAAAAAGGGAATGATGGCAGTAAGGACTTTGAACAAGCGGCAGCAGCGTTAAATGAAAACACGAATGATCTATCAGATGCGATCGCTTCTGTTTATGGAAAAGATGCAGGAAAACAATTTAAAACGATCTGGTCAAGTCATATCGGATATTTAGTTGATTATGTTAAAGCGGATGCATCAGGAGACGAGCAAGCAAAAGAGAAGGCTGTTAAAGATTTAGATGCTTACCGTATGAAACAAGCAAAATTTTTAGATCAAGCGACAGATGGCCGCTTGAAGGCGGCTGACTTAGAAGCCGGGTTGAAAACCCATATTGATGAACTCATCAAAACGTACACGTCTTATCACAATGGCGAATATGATCAGCTGTACCCGACTGTCAGAGAAGCATACGGCCATATGTTCATGGTTGGTCAAGATGTCGCATCAGCTATTGTCGATCAGCATCCTGAATTATTCAAATCCAACATGCCAAATGAGATGCCGAAAACAGGTATGGGAGGCACAGCCGGTCCATTAGGTATGTCATATGAAGCATTTGCTGGGATGATGGCAAGTCTCATCTTAGCCGGAGGTGCAGTGGGGGCGTTCTTCCTCATTCGCCGTAAACCATCAAATTAAACAATATCAAGACAAGAGGGAACGTGCACAATCGTGCCGTTCCTTTCTTCAAAAGGAGGTCGACTTGCGTGAAAAGATGGCTGTTTGGTATTCTTACGCTTCTCATCATCACGGGCTGCGCATCCCAATCAATAGATGAAAAGTCATCCTCTGAAACTGCATCATCTCCTGAGCCAATGACAGCAAAACAAGCCAAGAATCCATCTCATTCACACGACACGTTAAAAGATGAGCCATCGGGTATTGTCCCCGCTGACATCTCCATTCCAGCGATTGATGTCCAAGCAAAAGTGGAGAAAACGACTTTATCAAAGGATGGCAGTATGGGTGTTCCGCAAAATACAGATCACACGGCTTGGTTTGAAGATGGTCCGAAGCCTGGTGATAAAGGGAATGCTGTCATAAATGGTCATGTTGATAATAAATGGGGTCCAGCTGTTTTTTATCGATTAAAGGAGCTAAAAAAGGGAGACAAAGTCATTGTGACATCCTCGTCAGGGGAAAAGCGAACCTTTGAGGTTCTCAAGGTGAAAAGCTATCCGCGCGAAGAGAAACCAAATGCTTTTTTCGGGTACGCCTTTACACGGAATCTCAATTTCATCACATGTACGGGAACTTTTGATCATGCAGCCGGTACACATGAAAAAAGATTGGTTGTCTTTACACAACTGATTTCCTCATAAGAAAAAGGCGGATACACGGAGGTGTAACGCCTTTTTTTCATGATTTCCACAACAGCATCTTAGAAGAAGATTCATAGGTCATTAGATATGGTTGGATGTATAAATAGGGGCGTTTGTCATATAAATGAGTTGGCAATTTTTATTTCTTTTCAGTAGAATATGAGTAATGAAGAGAACTGTAAGCGTATACAACCTGTCCAAACAAGGCAGATTTTCCACCCTAAATGAAGGAGGCCGACCTAATGCTGAGTAAAAGACTGGCGCACATTTTAAGTCAGCTGATGGCAGCTGAGACTCCTCTCACGAGCGCTGCGCTTTCTGTCAGTTTACAAGTGACAAGCCGCACCATCCGAACAGACATCAAGGAACTGAATGAGCGTCTAGCCCCTTATCAAGCAGCTGTATCAGCTGTTAGGGGCGCTGGCTATGAGCTGTTGATCAACGATGAGAATGCCTTTCGCCGTTTTATGAAGGAAGAAGTCGAACAGGAAGAACCGCTTGCTGTTCTTCCAGAAGAGCGAGTTCGATTTATTTTGAAAAAGCTGCTTCTAGCGGAATCATATGTGAAGCTGGAAGACTTACAGGAGCAGCTGTTTATTAGTAAATCGACGATGAGTAATGACATGAAATGGGTCAAACGTAAGCTCGAACCCTTTGATCTGAAGCTGGAAGCAAAGCCGAATAAAGGCTGCCGGATTAAAGGATCTGAGATGAAAATCCGTTATTGCATGTCAGAATATTTATTCAATGAACGGCGTTCCTATCAAACCATGCTGAACACGGCGGTTACGATTTTGCCGAAACATGAGCTGGAATTGATTCAGAGAACCATGATTGATTATATCAACGAGGAAAAAATGAATCTATCAGACATTTGCATGAATAATTTAATTGTTCATATTGCTATTGCCTGTAAACGGATTAGACACGGAAACTATGTATCTGTGCTGCCTGAAGAAATCAACGAAATCCCAAGGGCAAAAGAATACAAGGTAGCCAAAAAAATGGTTGAGCGTCTTGAAGGGTTGCTGGATGTCTCATTCCCACAAGAGGAAATCGTTTATATCACCATTCATTTGCTAGGAACAGCCAAAATGGTACAGTCTTTTTCAACGGGCGGTCAAAAACAAATTGTGGATGATGACACGAGCCGTCTTGTTCAGCTGATGCTGAAAGCCATTGATCAAAAATTGCAGCTGGATTTAGCGGGAGATGCGGAATTGCTGATTGGCCTCAGTTTGCACTTAAAGCCAGCGATCAATCGGTGTAAGTATGGAATGAATTTAAGAAATCCAATGCTTGATGAGATCAAAGCGGGCTATCCAATTGCCTTTGAAGCAGGGATTGTGGCGAGCAGGGTCATTGAAGAAGAGACAGGTTTGTCCATTCATGAAAATGAGATCGGCTATATGGCACTTCATTTTGGTGCGGCCTTAGAGCGCAGGAAAATGGAGATACCACCGAAGCGATGCCTGATTGTCTGTGCGTCTGGTGCAGGGAGTGCAAGGCTACTTCAAGATCGTTTGCGGTCACAATTTGGGTCAAAGCTGACCATTTTAGGCACAGCAGAGCTTTATTCGCTTCCGCATGTCTCTTTACATGCATTGGATTTAATTATTACGACCATTCCCATTCATATGGATTTACCGATTCCTGTCATTCAAGTGAACACGATTTTAGGAGGCAGTGATTTTTTAAAAATAGAAGATGCTTTGACAAGTGAAACAAGAGTGACATTAGCCACGCAATATATGAAAAAGGAATTGGTCTTTACAAAACGCGCCTTTCAAACAAAGGAAGAGGTCATACACTTTCTCACGCAAAAGGTCATTGACATGGGCTTAGCGCCAGCAGAACTTACACAATCTGTGATGGAAAGAGAAGAGTCTGCACCGACTTCATTTGGGCATTATACAGCGATTCCGCATCCGATGACCCCGCTGACAGAAGAGACGTTTTGGGCGATCTGTACATTAGAAAAACCGATCATTTGGGGAGAGAAAAAAGTTCAATTTGTGTGCTTGCTTTGTGTCGAAAAGGAGAACGCCAAAGACTTAAAAGGCATGTACCGTCTGCTTGGAGAGCTTGTCCATCATGTAAAATTTATTCAGCACCTCATCACCTGTGATACCTTTGAAGACATGCTGGATGTCATGGATAAAAAAGCGCCTTCGTACAAGAACTAATGGTGTGATATTAACTTTTTCCGCTTCCTAAAGGAAAAAGTATGGGTGTTTATGAAAGCGGTTTCATAATATGATGAATGTGTAAAGAAAAGCTTCATACTTCAAAAAGGGGGCGTTTACAATGAACATTTTATTAGTTTGTGCAGCAGGTATGTCAACAAGCTTACTTGTCACAAAAATGGAGAAAAGTGCACAAGAACAAGGAAAAGACTATCGTATTTGGGCAGTATCTGGAGATGCTGCAAAAAATCATATTGATCAAGCCGATGTGCTTTTATTAGGACCTCAAGTTCGTTATTTATTACCGCAAATGAAAAAACTCGGAGAAGACAAAGGAATTCCAGTAGACGTAATTAATACCGTGCATTATGGCGTATGTAATGGTGCTGAGGTTTTAAAATCTGCTGAACAGTTAGTGAACGGATAAAGGGGGCGGAAGGGATGAATGGATTCAACCGATTTCTAGAAGAGAAGGTTATGCCGTTTGCAGGAAAGATTGCCGCTCAAAGACATTTACAAGCATTGCGTGACGGAATTGTTTTAACCATGCCTCTCATTATCGTCGGTTCACTGTTTCTTATTTTAGCCAACCTTCCGATTCCAGGATACAGCGATTTTATGGCAAGTGTCTTCGGAGCCGAATGGGCCACGAAACTATCCTATCCTGTGAATGCCACCTTTGACATTATGGCACTTGTTGCGACCTTTGGGATCGCGTACAGGTTAGCTGAAAAGTATGCAGTCGATGCACTGTCATCTGGTGCAATTGCTGTCGCAGCTTTCCTCCTAGCCACACCTTATCAAGTACCATTCACACCTGAAGGATCAACAGAAGCTATCCTAGTGAATGGCGGTATTCCCGTCACACTGATGGGCAGTAAAGGGCTATTCGTTGCCATGATTATTGCCATGCTTTCCACCGAAATTTACCGCTTTATTGTACAGCGGAATATCGTCATCAAAATGCCTGATGGTGTACCGCCAGCAGTTAGTAAATCGTTTATCGCACTTATTCCAGGTTTTGTGGTCATCACGCTGATCTGGGTCGCTAGGCTTCTGATTGAGATGACACCTTTTGAGAGTATTCATAATATCATCACGGTCTTAATCGGCACACCACTATCCATTCTTGGTGGAAGCTTAGGCGGAAGTATCGTTGCCATCGGTGTGCAAATGCTCCTCTGGGCATGTGGTATTCACGGAGCCACCATTGTCGGTGGAGTCATGGGTCCGATTTGGCTCGGTGCGATGGATGAAAACCGTCTTGCTTTCCAAGCAGGAGAAGTGCTGCCGAATATTTTCACAGCACAGTTCTTTGAAATCTTTATCAATGTCGGCGGAAGCGGCGCGACGCTTGCTTTGGTACTGACTATGATCTTGCGTGCGAGAAGTAAACAAATGAAACAGCTTGGCCGTCTTGCGATTGGGCCAGCCATCTTTAACATCAACGAACCGATCATTTTTGGAATGCCGATTGTGATGAACCCAATGCTTCTCATTCCGTTTATCCTTACCCCAATTATGATGATCATCACCACATATATCGGAATGAGCACAGGACTTGTAGCAAAACCGGCAGGGATCGCTGTCCCGTGGACAATGCCGCCAATCATTTCAGGCTATCTCGCAACAGGCGGGAAAATCTCTGGCGCGGTCATGCAGCTGATTAACCTTGCCTTGTCATTTGCGCTATACTATCCATTCTTTAGAATGTGGGATAAGCAGAAATTGAAAGAAGAAAATGAGCTTGAAGCAAAAGCATCAACAGATGAAAATGTCGTCAGCATGTAATAGAGGGAACAAGGGGGATGCGGCCGATGGAAATGGAACAAATTGTGTTTCAACTCATCCTGCACGGTGGTAATGGCAGAAGTTCGGCCATGGAGGCCATTACATGTGCAAAGCAAGGCAATTTTGATGAGGCGAAGCAAAAATTGCAGGAAGCACAAGACGCGTTAAATGAGGCGCATCACGCACAGACAGAGCTAATCCAAGGAGAAATCAGAGGAGAGAAAACCGACGTCAGTCTCTTGATGATTCATGCACAGGATCATCTGATGAACGCTATGACCGTCAAGGAGCTTGCAGCTGAAATCATTGAGCTCCATGAAAAAATGAAGCAATTCGGAGGTGTCAATTCATGAAAGACGGAATCAAAATTGTCACAATAGGCGGTGGATCAAGCTATACGCCTGAGCTCGTCGAAGGGTTTATTAAACGATATCAAGAATTGCCTGTAAAGGAATTATGGCTTGTGGATATTGAAGCAGGTCAGGAAAAGTTGAACATCGTGGGTGAACTTGCAAAACGTATGGTTGAAAAAGCGGGTTTGCCGATTGAAGTGCACCTCACCCTTGACCGCCGGGCAGCTCTGAAAGATGCGGACTTTGTCACGACACAATTTCGTGTAGGACTGCTTGAAGCCAGAGCCAAGGATGAAAGAATCCCGCTTAAATATGGCGTCATTGGACAGGAAACGAATGGTCCAGGCGGGTTATTTAAAGGTCTACGCACCATTCCAGTCATTCTAGACATCGTGAAGGATATGGAAGAGCTTTGCCCAGATGCCTGGCTGGTGAACTTTACAAATCCAGCAGGCATGGTCACAGAGGCGGTGTTACGCTACACGAATCTGAAAAAAGTAGTCGGTCTATGCAATGTGCCGATTGGAATCAAAATGGGCATTGCAAAAGCGCTGGATGTCGATGTCGAACGCATTGAAGTACAATTTGCAGGCCTCAATCACATGGTCTATGGCTTAGATGTGTATTTAGACGGGGTCAGCATTATGGATCAAGTACTCGATGAATTAGGAAATCCAAATAGCCAGTGGTCCATGAGGAATATTGAAGCGAAAAACTGGGAGCCTTCTTTCGTCAAAGGCTTAGGGGTCATCCCATGTCCGTATCATCGTTATTACTATAAAACGAAAGATATGCTGGAGGAAGAACAAAAAGCGGCTCAAGAAAAAGGAACAAGAGCAGAGGTTGTGCAGCAAGTCGAGCATGAACTATTTGAGTTATATAAAGACCCAGATTTATCGATTAAACCGCCGCAGCTCGAAAAAAGAGGCGGGGCTTATTACAGCGATGCAGCATGTAATTTGATCAGCTCCATCTATAATGATAAACATGACATTCAACCGGTAAATACAGTGAACAGAGGAGCGATTGCCAGCATTCCGGCCGAATCAGCGGTTGAAGTGAACTGTATCATTACAAAGGACGGACCAAAACCAATCGCGACAGGTGATCTACCTGTGGCTGTGAGAGGACTCGTTCAACAAATCAAGTCTTTCGAGCGTGTGGCAGCTGAAGCAGCTGTGACTGGAGATTACGAGACGGCTCTTGTCGCCATGACCATCAATCCACTCGTTCCATCTGATGAAATTGCAAAGCAAATCTTAGATGAAATGCTTGAAGCGCACCGTGAATATTTACCGCAGTTCTTCAAATCAGTGAATGCTTAAAATAAAATGGCCCCTTAATGGGGCCGTTTTTTATGATTTTTTCATATGGAAACCGGAGAAAGCAGTGTATGATAGAAAAAACAACATGTACTGCTTCACAGAAAGGACGGTTAGAATATGGTGGCAATTGGGTTAATGCTTTACGGCTTTATCGTTCAACCTCTACTTAGTTACGGCACAGTGGTTTTGTTTTTGTATGGAATCATCGCTTCGTTTATTGGTCTGATTCGGCATAGACAGGATGTGTGGATGTATGTTCTCCGCTTGCTCGTTTGTTTTACCATTCCAGTAACCAATCTGTTAATGTATTTCGCAACCATCGGTGGAGATGAAAGAGACTTTGATTTCCAGCCGATGCCGCCAGTTTATCATCTTGTTTTTATCCTAGAAATCATCATCGTCTTTTTACCAGAGATCTTTTTACTGATCGAGAGAAAGCGGAGTATCAAAGGGAAACAGTGGATATATGCAGGGGCCATTGTGGGGATAACGGTCTTGTTTTGGTGCACGATTTGATGAGAGGCTGATGGACATCTAAGTCTTTTTCGCCTTTTTGTTGCGCAACCTCTTTCGCCTCACTTTTACAAAAGTAATGGAAAGAACAAAGATAGAAATCCCGAGAAACTTAAATAGAAAACGGGTGAAGAACGGTGAATCGTCGAAACCTGTAGCGATGATGATTGATCCGATGCAAATCCCAAAGAACGCAAGTAAATAAGTAAAAAACATACCATCACTCCTTAAGCGTGGAATAGATCCATATTTTCCATTATGAGGTAGTGAAGGAGATAAAGAAACAAAAAAAGAACCCTTCATCAAATGAAAGGTTCTTTCGCTTGCTTATGCCTGCTTGACGACCGAATCGACTTCTACTGTCCAGCCGAAGATATCTGGCTGAGTTCCTTTTTGGATTCCGGTAATCGCTTCGTACAATTTCTTCGATACTTCGCCTGTTTGACCATTTTGAATGACGTATGGCTGATCGTGATAAATTAATTCACCGACAGGAGAAATGACGGCTGCCGTTCCTGTCCCGAAGATTTCTTCAAGTTCACCGGATTGATGTGCTTCAATTAACTCATCAATTGAAATTTTACGTTCTGTCACAGGGATTTCCCAATGCTTTAACAGCTCAAGCACAGAATTCCGTGTGATCCCTTCTAAAATGCTGCCATTCAGTTCAGGCGTCACGATTTCTCCATTGATTTTAAAGAAGATATTCATACTGCCGACTTCTTCAATGTACTTTTTCTCGATGCCATCAAGCCACAGGACTTGTGAAAATCCTTTTGTTTCAGCAACTTGCTGTGCTTTCAAGCTCGATGCATAGTTTCCAGCTGTTTTGGCATTTCCTGTTCCGCCTTTAACAGCGCGGACAAATTCGTTTTCCACCGCAATTTTGACCGGATGGATGCCTTCTTTATAATAAGAACCTACTGGAGATAAAATGATGATCAGCTTGTAGGTGCTTGACGGTGCAACACCTAAATAGGGCTCAGTAGAAATAATGAATGGTCGAATATACAAAGAAGTGCCCTCTGCATCAGGTACCCAATCCTTGTCAATGCGAATGAGTTCATTTAAGCCTTCTAAAACCGTTTCTGTATCAATTTGTGGGATACATAGGCGGTCATTTGATCTGTTTAAGCGTTCCATATTTTTTTCGGGACGGAATAAAAGAATCTTTTGATCCTCAGACACATACGCCTTCAAGCCTTCAAAAACAGATTGGCCATAATGATAAACCATAGAAGCTGGGTCCATTGGAATCGCCTGATAAGGAATAATTCTCGGATCATACCAGCCTTTATCAATTGAATAATCCATCACAAACATGTGGTCTGTGAAGATTTTTCCGAATTCAAGTTGATCAGATTGAGGTTTTGGTTTTTTTGTTGAACTAAGTTCAACGCGGATGGGTTGTTTTGGCATCGTAAATCTCCTTGCTGTTTGATTATTTGAAAATTCTAATAATATGAAATAATTATGATTCTATTCTATACCTTCACAAAATATTAGCAATAGGTTTTCTGGAATTCAGACAAGAAAAATCTGTTAAAGCGCTTTCCTCCTCTCTGTCGTGGTTTTACTGAAGTTTCCCCTTAGAAATAAAATCCAATTTAATTATTAACTGATTAATCTGACAATTTAAAAGCGATTTGTTTTCCTGTAAGATATTCTTTCAACCATACACCTTTTGACTAGTACATTGCAAGGGGCATTGCCATATTTTAATCCTCTTTTTTTTAACCGATAAAGGTAGAAGAGAGTGGAAGGGAGCAAACAACGAGATGAAACGAATGATATCAGGCGCCTTATTGATTTTATTGATGACCGCCATTAGTTTTGGCTGTCAAGCGATGACGGAGGAGGCTGGTGCGAAGCAAGGTACTGCCTATTACGTCGCAGCAAATGGGAACGACAAACATCCAGGGACAAAGCAAAAGCCTTTCCGTACGCTGAAAAAAGCGGCAAGTATCGCGAAAGCTGGAACAACAGTTTATATGAGAGGCGGTACATACAAAGAGAAATTGATTGTCCGCCATTCTGGAACAAAGAAAGCACCAGTTGTTTTTCAAGCGTATGGAAAAGAGAAGCCTGTCATTAGCGGAGCATCTCTTAAAGGAAATCAAGCAGACGGTGGTCTTGTGAAGATTGATCAAAAAAGCTATATCACCCTGAAAGGACTGACAGTCGGACATATTAAAACGAATAAAGAAGATGTGACACCCATCGGTATGTTCATCACAGGCAGCGGCAAAGGCGTCAAACTGCTTAACAACCGTGTGTACGACATTCAGACGACACATCAAAATGGGAATGCTCATGGGATTGCGGTCTATGGAACGAAAGCACCAGCAGCCATTGAAGACATCGAAATCAAAGGAAACACTGTGGAAAAGTTAAAGCTGGGTTTTAGTGAAGCCCTTGTGCTAAACGGAAACGTTAAAAAATTCCGCGTGACACATAATACAGTCCGGCATACGGACAATATCGGGATTGATTTAATTGGTTTTGAGAATGTCGCACCTTCTAAAAAGTATGATCAAGTGAGAAATGGTGTCGTATCTAGAAACAAAGTTTATGAGATTACGAGTGTTGGGAATCCAGCGTACGGCAAGGACATCTCCGCAGGAGGAATTTATGTGGATGGCGGGAAAGACATCGTGATCGATCATAACATCAGCCATCATAATGACCTTGGGATTGAGGTCACAAGTGAACATAAAGGGAAGATGGCCGAACGCATTCGCATTGAGCACAATCAAGTATATTTAAACCGTTATACAGGCATCTCAATTGGCGGATATGACAAGAAGCGCGGCGGAACCACAAACACAACCATCTCCCATAACATTTTGTACAAAAATGACACAGCCGGGTTAGAAGGCGGTCAATTGCTGATGCAATATCAATCGGTGAACAATCGAATCACGAATAATATCATGACAGCCAGTGCTTCGCATTATTTAGTCGTGAATCTCTACGAAGTGAACAAGAAGAATACATTCCAAAAGAATGTCTACGATGACCGCAAAGGTGCAAAAGCCTCTCAGTGGGTATGGCGCGGGAAATGGATGGAAGGCTACAAAACGTATCGCTCGAAAAGCGGTCAAGATAAAGGATCAGCACACCTCAATCCCCAATTTGTGAATGAGAAAAAATATGATTTCCGTCTTAAGGCATCATCACCTGCTAAGAAAATCATCGGCAGTTAAACAAGGCATTCGGTGCAAATGATCATTTTAGAAATTTTCAAAAAAGTCATTGACATTGATGAGACATCACATTAAAGTAAAGAAGACATTTCAACTAAAACAAATTTCATAACGGATCTCTTATCAAGAGAGGCAGAGGGACTGGCCCTATGACGCCCAGCAACCGTTTCTATCTAAGAAATTGGTGCTAATTCCTGCAAAGCTGTTACAGCTTTGACAGATAAGAGAGGAAGACTTCCCGATACATGTTTCATGCAACGGTGATCAAGCCTCTCTTTATCAAGAGAGGCTTTTTTGATCTCTTTTTTTAGAATCAAAAGACTGGGTTCACAGGCATATTTCCACTTTTTTACCTAGTTTTCCGATGTGAAAAATAAAACAACTTGAGGAGGAACAGCAATGAAACGTAAATATTGGACATCATCTCTTGTATTATTGACGGTCCTGACCGTGCTATTATCTGGCTGCGGTACGGGATCAAGCGCAGGCTCAAAAGCCAATGCAAACGAAAAGGTCTCCTTTGACAATGTCCCGAAGCGATTTGCAAAAGGACAGGGAGCAAAAATTAAAGTCATCCGTAAAATTGGCGGGGACGATCATACTGCTCAGTTTTTAGCAGGAACGAAGGCAGAAGGGGAAGCGCTAGGCTTTACAGTAGATGTCTACACGGCAAATGGTGATACGGCGAAGTTTCATGATGCCATTTCTCAAGCACTAGAAGAAAACTATGATGGCTTTATCATCTCTCATGGGGATGATGAGGCGACAGTCGCTGATGTGAAAAAGATCACAGCGAAAGGCATTCCAGTTGTGGCGTTTGATTCAAATCCGAAGCTGAAGGATATCAAAGGAGTCACAGTGACGTCTCAAGATGACGAGCAATTAGCGAAAAAATCATTAGATGCACTCGTGGCTGATTTTAAAGGGAAAGCAAATATTGCGTATCTTTGGGTAGACGGATTCCCTCCAATGGTGAGACGAAACAAGGTGTACCAAGAAACGCTCAAACAGCATACAGGGATCAAGGAACTTGACCGATTTGGCGTTGCGGCCTCTGATACATCAGTTCAAACACAAAATGCGGTTGCGGCTATGCTGAATAAATATCCAAAGGGTAAACTGGATGCGATTTTTGCCACGTGGGATGCATTTGCGATTGGTGCCGCAAGAGCTTTAAAAGAAGCAGGAAGAACCGAAGTGAAAATATACGGTATTGATGTGTCTAATGCCGATCTCCAAGAAATGACTGCGAAAGACAGTCCTTGGAAGTACACTGCCGCTGTCGATCCGAAGCTCATTGGCGCAATTGACGTAAGGATTCTTGCGAAGAAACTAGCTGGCGAGAAAACGCCATCTTCCTATGACCTTGAGGCCTCTCTCATTTCACAAAAGCAGCTTCAGGATGCAGGAAAGGCCATCAATATGGTCAATCTTGCAGAAGAAGTAAAAGGATTCGGATCATCGACTGCTTTTGAAGAAGACTGGATGAAGACCTTGAAGAAGCATTATGCAAAATAAACCACGTGCACTCTCTTTTCATAGAGGGTGTTTCGTTTTTCAATTGACGATCAGGAGAGAAGGAGGACACCTATGACAACGCCGCTTGTTCATATGAAAAACATTTCGATTGAATTCCCAGGAGTCAAAGCGTTAGATCAAGCAAATTTCACATTAAAAAGAGGCACAGTCCATGCCCTGATTGGGGCTAACGGTGCTGGGAAGTCAACGTTAATGAAAGTTCTCTCTGGTGCTCATTCACATTTTGAAGGAACCATCCACATCAATGGCGAGGAGGCGACCATTCATACACCAAAGGATGCGGCCTCATACGGTGTGCAGACCGTACATCAAGAAGTGGATACAGCTCTAGTGCCATATTTAAGTGTTGGCGAAAATATGATGATTCATGAAATTGAGAAAAAACCATTCGTCCGTTGGAAAGAGATTCACCGCAAGGCAGCACAGCTGTTACAAGAGATGAATATTGACATCTCGACGAAGCGTCTTGTGAGTGATTTGACACTGGCAGAAAAACAAATGGTGCTCATTGCCAAGGCTGTGTCGATCAAATGCAGCATTTTAATTTTAGATGAACCAACCGCTCCACTTAGTCATGCAGAAACAAGCAAGCTATTCTCAATGATTCATCAATTGAAAAAGAACGGCACAGGCATCATTTTTATTTCGCATCGCATGCCAGAAATTTTCAACATCTGTGATGAACTGACTGTGATGAAGAATGGAACCGATGTGGCGGCGCACCTCATTAAAGAAACCGATCCAAAGCAGGTCATTGAAGAAATGCTTGGCGCGCCATTAGAGGATCAATTCCCATCCCGTACACCGCTTGAGGATGCACCGATTGTGCTTGACGTGAAAGAGTTGCATGACCAGCATAAATTAAACAACATTCATCTTCATGTGAAAAAAGGAGAAATTCTCGGGATTGCAGGATTAGTCGGTGCTGGTAAAACAGAATTGTGCAAAGCCCTATTCGGCGCCTCAGAAAAAAAGTCAGGCACTGTGCAGTTGCATGGTCAAACCATTCATATCAAGTCGCCTCATCACGCTGTGAGAGCGGGTATTGCCCTTGTGCCTGAGGAACGGAGAAAAGAAGGAATTTTAACAGAAGAAACTGTTGGATGGAACGTAACAGCTGCAAGTCTACGTTCGTTTACACGGCCGTTCAGCTTCTTACATCGTTCTAAGGAACGGAAGGCAGCAGATGGAATCGTCAAGCGGCTTGGCGTCAAGACACCTTCTCTTGAAGCGAAGGTGAAGCATCTCTCTGGTGGAAATCAGCAAAAGATTGCGATTGGAAAATGGCTGTTGGCTGAGGCAGATGTCTATCTCTTTGATGAACCAACCAAAGGTGTAGACGTTGGAGCCAAAAAGGACATTTTCTCCCTCATTGCAGAACTAGCTGCAAGAGGAAAAGCGGTTATTTATGCTTCAAGTGAGCTTTCAGAAATTGCAGGAATTGCCGACCGAGTATACGTCTTATATGATGGCAGCATTGCCCGGGAAATGACGGCACCAATGACTGAAGAAGAGCTTTTATATCATTCAACAGGAGGACAATCATGAGTGAACGACAAGTTTCAGCCCCAGTTCAACAAATCAAGAAACAGCGGCCATCCTTTCATCTGTTTGATTTCTTTTATCAATATGGCACCATCTTAACGATTGTCGTATTGATTGTTGTCTTTGCGGCAGCCAATCCGGCATTTTTACAGTCAGGAAATATCATCAACATTTTACGATCGATCTCGATTGTAACCATCATTGCAGTAGGGCTGACGATCTCATTAGCAGTGAATGGCTTTGATTTATCTGTAGGTTCAGTTGCAACGTTATCAAATGCAATTGTGATCTCCATGTTTGTATGGTTCTCGCAAAACCCACTCATTGCGATCCTTTCTGCGCTGGCGGCTTCTCTTATTGTCGGTTTGCTGAATGCTTGGATGATTGTCAAAATGAAGATTCCAGATATGCTCATGACACTAGCCATGATGTTTATCATTCAAGGGCTGGCACAAACCTATACGAAAGGTGCGACCATTTCTGAAAATATGGTGCTGCCTGATGGTACTTTTTCAACTGGCACCATCCCTGCCTTTTTCAGCAAGATTGGGCAGGTCCCCTATATCATTTTGATTATGGCGGCCATTGTGCTTTTTGCACATGTTTTTATGACTTACACAAAGCATGGGCGGTTGATGTATATCATTGGTGGAAATAAAGAAGCCGCCCGATTGTCTGGTATTCATGTGAACAAATACAAAATCGCAGCATATCTGTTGTCTGCCTTATTTGCGGCGATCGGTGGTATCGTGCTGGCATCAAGGGTGATGACAGCAGAAATTAACGCAGGAACGCCATATTTAATGGATGGGGTAGCTGCTGCTTTTATTGGGTTTTCAGTCATGGGAGCAGGTAAACCAAACGCATTCGGTACGTTTATTGGTGCGGTGCTCATCGGTATTTTACAAAATGGACTTGTGATGATGTCTGTCCCGTATTATGCAATGGATATCGTGAAAGGATCTGTGCTTGCACTGGCACTCGCGCTGACTTATTACAAACAACGGGGCTAAGATGTATTTTTTTAAAACCATTTGCGTCCTCTCTCCGTCTAGTAAACGGAAAGCAGTGTAACAGCTGTTTGCCAAAAGGAGATGACAAAAAGAAATGAATATGTCAGCAACTCATGTAGAAGATTTGAAAAGTGTCATGGAAGACTGGAAAAATGAATTATTAGTATATAAATTTGCATTAGATGAAATGGATACAAAGTTTTCGATTATTAGTCAGGAATATAATTTAATCCATGGACACAACCCAATAGAGCATACTAAATCACGGATCAAATCCTTTGAAAGCATCGTGAATAAACTAGCGAGAAAAGGATGTGACATCACCACACAATGTGCCAAGGAGTACATACATGATATCGCTGGTGTCCGCATCATCTGTTCGTTTATTCAAGATATCTATAACATTATTGATGTTCTGAGGCAAAGAGAGGATTTAAAGATCCTTGAAGTGAAGGATTACATTCAGCATCCGAAACCAAATGGCTATCGAAGTCTTCATTTAATTGTTGAGATTCCTGTTTACTTAACGAATCGTGTGGAGCATGTGAAGGTTGAAATTCAGGTGCGGACCATTGCGATGGATTTCTGGGCGAGTCTCGAACATAAAATCTATTATAAGCTGCAAAACGATGTTCCTCATCAGCTCACCGATGAACTAAAGGAAGCGGCAGATATCGCTCACTACTTAGATGAAAAAATGCAAAATATCAAACGGGAAATTGATTAACCAATAAAAAGAGTAGCTGTTTTGAATGACAGCTACTCTTTTAAGTCTTATTAAGGGTTGGTGCCTCGATCTCTCTTTTGAATGATCGTACCGTCATCTTGCGATTGTGCAGACGGGCTGCCTTTTTGTGTAGAAGTGCCAATCAAAACACCTGTAATCAAGAACGTAAAAATCGCACTTGAGATCAGCCATTTTTTCATCATACATCACTCCATCTTCTTAACAAGTTTTGAATGACAATGCCTTGTTCTGAAAATACTTTGCTTCTTTCGGAAGACCATTTTCAGTTAAGTAGGCGGCTACATCCTGACAGATAGCCTCAAGATCAACAAGGAAATTCATAGATTCTAATTGATCACAATAAGAAATGATCTGCTCAATCATGTTGTTTGGCTGGAGCATCAATGTTTCTAAAATGGATAATTTAAGTGAAATGTTTCGTTGTTTTAAATTTTCTGCTTTTTGAAGTGAAAGCTGTACATAATAGTGGAACAAACCAGGCTTTTTCAGCTTAAATAGCGCTTTCGTGTAGGCATACAAGGCCAGTAAATAGCCGCCTGGGGAAGAAGTTTCGAATGACTCAATCAATAAAGCTTTTTCTAGGAGCGGCACAGCTTCACTGTATTCACTTCTTAGACTTTTAATAAAGGCTGCATTGCAATATGCGTGACCAAGTAAATCTGGATCCTCCATCTGTTCTAGTGAGTGAATCACCTGTCCAAACAAAGTTTCTGCCTCTTCATATTTCGATTGATCCGCATAATTCAAAGCAAGCATCATTTGACAGCTGATTGATTTTTTCACATAACATGGATCTGCGTCGTAAATAGACGAAGCCTTTTTTAAGTGGTGGATGGAGAGAAGTGTGGATCTTATATTATAGTATAGACAGCCTGTTTTATAATGGAATTCTGCTTTTTCAATGTCATCATGTACGAGATCTAATTTATCCTCTGCCAATTTCAAATGGTGAAATGCTGAATCTTGATTCCCTCTGCGCATTTCATACATGCCTTTAAAGAAATAGAAATAGTAGCTGAGCATATCATCTGTACGAATCGCATTTTCATCCACAAAAAGACTGTGATCTAACGAAGCTGTATCTTCGACTAAATCTTTGAAACGGTATTCTAAAAGTTGATAGTAGAGTAAGACGTCTTGATTCTCTTCCATTCGATCAAATGCTTGAAGAATCTCTTCTTTTAGCTGTATGGCTTCTTGTATGTCTCTTTTTTTCATCAAGACATACCAGTCATTTAGCATATTTGCTACATCAACGGATGACAAAACACCTGTTTCTGCCAATTGGTATCCTCCTTTCTTCACCTATTCATTTCTGCGGATTCTTATTTGTCTGAATCATCTTTCCATATTAAGTATCTTCTTATATTTTAAGCGGTCTATCTCAATTTGTAAAACATGTTTTTTGATGTAAATTCAACCAGTAGTGAAAAAAATAGGGAGTAGCGATCAAATTGTATACGTTTACATTTTTTTAGGTAAAAAGAGGATGTTGAAAAAAATATATCAGGATATCAATAGGGGAAGAGAGACAGTGAAAGAGGGTTTTTTCATAGGTGAGAAAGAAGTGGTATTGAAAAAGGAGTGTTCGCGGTTTTTTGTGAGATTATATCACATGAATATTGTGAAACATGCTTCTTTCAGAATAAAATGAGTTATTCGCAAAAAAGTAAAATTTAAAGAGACTATCGATCTAGAATTGTATGGATCTTTGGTATTGATAAAAAATATCACACAGTATAGCTTTAGCGTGGTATAGTAAGATTGTTGTTGCGAATATTTAGACAAAACTGACAATTGGGGGTCGTGTTTTATGAAGAAATCGATGTTACTGATCATGGGACTAATTGTTGTGCTCGTCATGGCAGCCTGTGGTTCAAAATCGGACAGCGGTTCGGGAGAAGGCAAAGGCACATATAAAATCGGGATAGATACAACATATCCGCCATTTGAATTTGAAAAGGGCGGTAAATATGAGGGAATAGACGTTGATTTAATTAACGCCATTGCAAAAGACCAAGACTTCAAAGTGAAGCTTGAAGCAATGGATTTCTCAGGGATCATTCCAGCGATGCAAGCAGGTCAGCTTGATGTTGGAATGGGTGGTATGAGTATTACAGATGAGCGTAAAAAGAAAGTGGATTTCTCAGATCCATACTTCGACGCTGGTCTGACAGTTGTTGTGAAAAAGGACAGCAGCATCAAATCGATTGATGATTTAAAGGGGAAAAAGCTAGCTGTTAAAAATGGGACAACAGGTGCAAAATTTGCAACAGATAACGCAGACAAATATGGGTATGAAGTAGTTCAATTCAATGACAGTCCATCTATGTTCCAAGAAGTATCTAACGGAAATGCAGATGCTTTAATTGAGGATTATCCTGTCATTACGTATGCGATCGCACAGCAAGACTTGAAATTGAAAACAGTTGGAGATCGCTTGAATGGAGACCAATACGGGATCTCAGTGATGAAGGGGAAAAACCAGGACTTATTGAAGAAAATCAATAAAGGGCTGGAAAACCTAAAGAAAAACGGTGAATATGACAAAATTATTGAGAAATATTTGAAGTCATAACACAAGCGAGGCGCGCTCAGAGCGCGCTTTCTTTATGTGTCAACCGTATGTGAATTAGGGAGGGAGAAACATGGATACGATTGTTAATGCATTTCCGTATTTAATGGATGGTTTGCAAACCACTTTATATATCTTTGTTGTTGCTATCATTTTAGGTTTTATCATCGGGTTGATTGTGGCGCTATTCCGCCTGTCACCATTTAAAATCTTGAACTTTATTTCACTCGTTTTTGTCAATGCCATTCGAGGTACGCCATTTATCGTACAGCTATTCTTCATTTATTTTGGGCTTAATACACTTGAATTCATTTCACTTGACCGAGTACCGGCAGGGATTATTACAGTAGCGATTAACGCAGGAGCTTATTTCTCAGAAATTATTCGTGCAGGGATTCAGTCCATTGATAAAGGACAAACAGAAGCCGCACGCTCTTTAGGATTCACAGGTGGACAAAACATGCGTTTTATCGTCCTTCCACAGGCATTCCGCCGTATGCTTCCAGCCATTACGAACCAAGCCATCATCAGTTTGAAGGACACCTCTCTCTTATCGATTATCGGTATTGCTGATATTATGCAGCGGGGACAAGTTCAAGCATCGGCTACATTTGATCCTTTGAATGTCTGGCTCATTGTCGGTGTCATTTATTTCGTGATCATTTATTTACTTTCTCTACTGGCTAGCTACGCAGAAAGGAGATTTGATGTGAAATGAGTATGATTACGGTGAAAAACCTAAAGAAATCCTTTGGTGACAACGAAGTTTTAAAGGATATTAATGCAGTCATCGAGGAAAAAGAGGTTGTATGTGTCATTGGTCCTTCAGGGTCAGGGAAAAGCACATTTCTAAGATGTCTCAATAAATTAGAGGATATTACGGCTGGGGAAGTTGTTGTCCACGGACATACGATTACAGACCCAAAAGTGAATATCAATAAAGTACGACAAGAAGTTGGTATGGTGTTTCAGCACTTTAATTTATTTCCTCATAAAACTGTGTTAGAAAATATCACGATCGCACCGGTGAAAGTAAAAGGGATGGAGAAGAAAGCGGCAGTCGATAAAGCATTAGACTTGCTTGAAAAGGTCGGCTTGAAAGACAAGGCCAAAAGTTACCCTAACCAATTATCTGGTGGACAAAAACAGCGTGTTGCCATTGCAAGAGCCTTGGCGATGGACCCGAAAGTGCTCTTATTCGATGAGCCGACATCTGCTCTTGACCCTGAGGTCGTTGGGGATGTTTTAGCTGTTATGAAACAATTAGCAGTCGAAGGAATGACGATGATTGTCGTCACACATGAAATGGGCTTTGCAAGAGAAGTGGGAGACCGCGTGATCTTTATGGATGGTGGATATATCGTCGAAGAAGACAAACCAGAAGCACTCTTTGGAAACCCGCAGCATGAGCGTACCAAATTGTTTCTTAGTAAGGTGCTATAAAAAAAGAGTAAGAGCAGGTATGCTCTTACTCTTTTTCTTTTGTGACGAGAATGAATATACCGATTCGCATGCATTTCCTAGGAAATATTATCGCTGGAAGAACTCAATCCACTCTTGGTCTGGCCCTCGGAAAAAGAAGTAGCAATAGCCATTGGGCAATGTTGTGATTTCTTCATCTATTAGCTCAATTTGCAGCTTTTGAATACGGTTGAATTCCGCGTGGATATTATCTGTTGTGAAGGCGAGATGGTGGACCTTTCCTTCAGATGGAAGGTCACTGCTATACCCTTGAATGAGTTCAATTTCCGTTTCCGCTTCGTCTTTAAAGCCAAGAAAGGCAAGTTCAATGACTCCGTTTGTATGAGTGATGCGATCCTTTAATTTCATGCCCACCACTTTTTCATAAAAATCAATGGACTGATCAATATTTGTCACCATAATCCCTGTATGATCTAAGCGTAATGTTGTCAAAAAAGAGCCTCCTCTATGTCGAGTTGATATTTTTCTCCTCATCTTATCATAATAGAAGTATCGTATACATTCATATGGTAGGATAGAGAGAGTCAATTTAGGATAAGGATGACACAAATGAAAAAAATCTCATTAAAACAAACATTTGCAGAACAAGTGAAAAAGGGATATCCGCTTATTTCAAAAGATGCTGTGTCGCGTGTGAACGGTGTACAGGAAGGCGAACTTATTGAATGGGTAGATGAAAGAGGCTCTTTTTTAGGGAAAGGATATTATGGTGTGCAAAATAAAGGCATCGGTTGGGTACTTTCCTTTGACGCTAACGAAAAAATAGATCAGGCCTTTTTTGTTTCTAAACTTGAACAGGCATCCAAAAGCAGAACGCATCTATTTCGTGATGCACAGACGACGGCTTTCCGTGTGTTCAATGGGGAAGGGGATGGAATTGGTGGAATCACGATTGATTATTATGATGGATTCTATCTCATCCAATGGTATAGCGAAGGTGTTTATACATTAAAAGAAGATGTATTGACTGCGATTGAGCAGGTGTATCCTGACTATAAAGGCATTTATGAAAAGAAGCGGTTTGATACGTCTGGACAATATATCGAAGATGACGATTTTGTAAAAGGGGAGAAAGGTGAATTTCCTCTTATCGTCAAAGAAAATGGGATGAACGTGGCGGTTTATCTAAATGATGGTGCGATGACAGGTATTTTCCTTGATCAGCGTCATGTGCGAAAAGCAATTCGAGATCGCTATGCAAAAGGAAAGACCGTCCTTAATACGTTCTCTTATACCGGCGCTTTCTCTGTAGCAGCAGCGCTTGGCGGGGCAAGCCGTACGACAAGTGTAGATGTTGCAAACCGCAGTTTGAAAAAAACATCTGAGCAGTTTGAAGTGAATGGCATTGATGTAGACGGGCAGGATATCAAAGTCATGGATGTCTTTAAATATTTCCCGTTTGCGGCGAAAAAAGGCTGGAGCTATGATGTTGTGATCTTGGACCCACCATCCTTTGCACGAACGAAGAAACACACATTCAGTGCAGCGAAGGATTATAAGAAACTATTAAAAGAAGCCATCCAGATCACAGCTGAGAACGGCGTCATTGTGGCGTCAACCAATAGCAGTGCATTTGGGATGAAAAAGTTTAAAGGATTTATTGCACAGGCCTTTAAAGAATCTGGGAAAACGTATCGTATTCTTGAGGAATATTCACTTCCTGAGGACTTCCGTACAACGAAAAATTATCCTGAGGGGAACTATTTAAAGGTTGTCTTCATCCAAGCATAAGAAAAAGCCATTTTCCGATAAGGGGAAATGGCTTTTTCTATAGGGCAAACGACATCAGGATAGGCGCTGCACATAATGTAATAATGGCCGAAATGATCATGGACACACTTGAGATCGTGCCTGAGACCGAGCTCAGTTCAAAGGCCTTCGATGTGCCTGCACCATGTGCTCCTGTACCAAGCAGAACGCCCATTGCAATGTCATTATCAATACGGAAATAACGGATAACCAATGGTCCAATGATTGAGCCAAATAATGCTGTTAAAATGACGAATACAGCCGTAACGGACGGCATCCCGCCAATCATCTCAGACACACTCATTGCAACAGGTGTTGTGACGGATCTTGGGACGAGGCTCTCGATCAGACTCGTATCCAAATGAAACAATTTGGCGATAAACGCTGTTGATAAAATCGCAACGATAGAACCGCAAGCCACATTTAAAATAATTTCTACTGCATGCTTCTTCAGAATGTGAAAATACTTATATAAAGGAATGGCAAATGCCACAGTCGCAGGTTGAAGCATATTTGTCAGCCATTTTCCGCCTTGATTGTAAGCATCGTAAGGAATGTTCACGATTAACAACAAGACCACAAGAACAACCGGTGTTACAAGTAAAGGGGAGACATAGACTTTCGGATGACGTTTATAAACCGCTTTTGATCCGAGATAGATCAGAATGGTTAGGATCAAAAATAGTCCACCAACTAACATAGCTTTTTTCGCTCCTTTCTTTTCGCAATCATCTGCGTCATTATGCCAGTCGAGAGCATGACCACAAAGGTACTAAGTAAAACCACAAGGACAATACTTGTGCCAGATTGAGAAAGTAATGTTCCGTAATCAATCACACCTACTGCTGAAGGGATAAAGAAGAGCAGCAGTTCTCCGAGCAGCCATACGGCGCCAAGTTCAATCCATTTTAATTTAATGATGTTAAAATGAAGTAATAAGAAAATGACAAGAATGCCTAAGATCGTGCCCGGAATTCTTAAATGCAAAAAGGCCGCCAGCACATTCATCAATTTCGCAAAAGCAAATAAAGCCATAATCTGAAGGGTAGCAATCAGCGACGTTTTGAGCAATTGCACTTTCTGTTCACTCCTTTTTCTATATAAATTGTTCACTGTTTCACAAAAACAACACAACGTTCTAATCGGTGAGCTTACTTTAAAGTGTACAGCACGTTCTATTATAGGTAAAATACATATATCGAATAGTTAGTATTCCTTTTGTCTATAGAAAGGGTGAACCATGTGGACATCAGACATTTAACATATTTCTTAGAAGTGGCACGGTTAAAGAGTTTTACGAAAGCATCGCAATCGCTCTATGTGTCGCAGCCGACCATTTCCAAGATGGTCAAAAATCTGGAGGATGAGCTAGGTGTACAGTTGTTTTACCGTAATGGCAGACAGGTTGAAATGACAGATGCTGGACAAACCATGTATACACAGGCGAGTGAAATCACACAATCCTTTCAGAATTTAACGAGTGAATTAAATGATTTAATGAATGTGAAAAAAGGACATATCCGAATAGGACTGCCGCCCATGATTGGATCAAGCTTTTTCCCAAATGTGATGGGAGAATTCCGCCAGCAGTATCCAGATGTCACCTTTCAATTGGTGGAGCACGGCTCCATTAAAGTAGAGGAAGGGGTAGAGGATGGATCATTAGATATTGGTGTCATTGTTCTGCCTGCAAATGATAAAATTTTTCATACATACACCATCATTAAAGAGAATATGAAGCTTGTCACCCATCCATCACATCCGATGGCAGGTCGTGATGAGGTTCATTTGGCTGATTTAAAGGAAGAGTCTTTTATTTTCTTTCGAGAAGATTTCGTTCTGCACAGCCGAATCTTAAATGAATGTATGAATGCTGGATTCAGGCCGAACGTTATTTATGAAACGTCACAATGGGATTTCATCAGTGAAATGGTTGCTGAGAACCTTGGAATCGGGCTTCTGCCTGAACGGATTTGCCGTGATCTAGATCCTGATAAAGTGAGGATCATTTCCTTAAATCCGTCTATTCCGTGGCATTTGGGTGTCATTTGGCGAAAGGACCGCTACTTGTCCTTTGCTGCAAGAGAATGGTTAAAGCATACAAAATCCTATGTGTGGGATGCAGAGTAAAAGGGAGGACGATACAGATGAAATTAAGCTGCGTGTCTCATCTTTTGGAAAAGGTTCGAGCGGAAAATCCGCTTGTCCATAATATCACCAACCAAGTTGTGACGAACTTTACAGCGAATGGACTGCTTGCTTTAGGTGCTTCTCCAGTCATGGCAAACGCCAAAGAAGAAGTGGCAGAAATGGCGCAATTAGCGGATGCACTTGTGCTGAATATCGGCACACTAACAAAGGATACAGTGGAGGCAATGGTCATTGCTGGACAAGCGGCCAATGAAAAAGGTGTACCGGTTCTATTAGATCCTGTTGGTGTTGGTGCGACAACGTTTCGGACGAGTGCGGCGAAACAGCTGTTACAGCAAGTGGACATCACTGTTGTCAGAGGGAATGCTGCTGAAATAGCTCATTTAATTGGAGTGAATGGCTGGCAGTCAAAAGGGGTTGATGCAAAAGGGGCAAATGGAGATGTATCGTCTTTAGCAAAGCAGGCGGCAAAAGCCCTTCAAACCGTTGTGGCGATTACGGGAAAAGTGGATGTCGTGTCAGATGGAGAAGAGGTTCTATCTATTCATAATGGACACGAATGGTTAACCAAGGTGACAGGGACTGGCTGTTTACTCACCTCTGTCATAGGGGCATTTTGTGCAACAGGGGAACGGCCAATTCATGCGTCGGCATCAGCTCTGCTGTTTTATGGTGTCGCTGCAGAAAAGGCAGCTCAGCAGACAGAAGAGAAAGGGCCAGGCACCTTTCAAATCGAATTGTTAAACGCACTATCCAATACAAATGGTCAAGATGTGATCACGTTAGGGAAAATAGGGGGAGTTTTGCATGACGAAGGTTGATCAGCAGCTAATCAAACAGCAATTATCGGTTTATTTTATTATGGGAACAGCGAATACAAGCCGGCATCCGCTTGATGTGGTGAAAGAGGCCATTCAAGGCGGGATCACGATGTTTCAGTTTCGTGAAAAGGGTGAAGGTGCTCTGCAAGGTGAAGAAAAGAAAAAAATCGCTCAGCAGATTCAAGCACTTTGCCAAGAAGCGAATATCCCCTTTATCGTAAATGATGATGTACAGCTTGCAATAGATCTTGATGCAGATGGTGTCCATGTTGGGCAGGAAGATACACTTGCACTAGACGTACGGCAAAGAATCGGGAATAAAATATTAGGCGTGTCCACGCACAATCTAGATGAAGTGAGGCAAGCGATGAAGGACGGGGCAGACTACGTTGGGATGGGTCCAGTCTATCCTACAGAAACAAAAAAGGATACACGCAGTGTCCAAGGTGTTTCTTTAATCAACGAAGTACGTCAACACGGTCTTCACATTCCTATTGTGGGCATCGGCGGGATCACGTATGAAAATGCGGCACCAGTCATCCAAGCGGGAGCCGATGGCATTAGCATCATCAGCGCCATTAGCCAAAGCGCTGATCCGAAAAAAGCTGCGGAAGAACTAACATCTCTTGTCGAGTCAGAGAAAGCAGCTCTTTCATCTGTAAAAGACATGGATTGACTCATCCATGTCTTTTCTTATCTGCGTGAAAAATAGACAGTAGAGATACAATTGTGTACAATCTAATTGTTCGATTATTTTCGAAATGACAGGTAAATAAAGGAGAATGAATGATGGAAGTGCTCGATACGTATTTTCGCCGATATGATGAAGCGGGAAAAGGGCAAGAGCAAATGAACGAATTGCTGGCATTGTTTTCAGATGATGTCATGATTGTCTTAAATGGTGCTGAAAAGCCTGGCATCCAAGCGTTCACACAGTTTTTGAACACATTTTTCCACGTACATGAAGACATTAAGCATATGTGGGATGGCTGGGTGAAACGTGAAGATGGGAAGTATGAAACAAACTGGGCTGTTTGCGGAAAGTTAACAGACGGTCGTGTATATACAGCAGAAGGCATTGATATTGCGGAGCTGGATGATCAAGGAAAGATCGTTTATTTAGAAAACGTCCCGAAAAACCCAGAGTTATTCCAGCGATATTAAAAAGCCGGCAGAGCAGCCGGCTTTTTCGCATCAATCTGTATCCATATGCATACCTGTGTGTGCTTTTACTTGAATTTCAGTAAAGGTGTCTTCATCTGCTTTTTCAGAGGAGAAAATGGTGCCTAAGTAAGCCGCAAGGAATCCGAGCGGGATCGAGATAATCCCAGGGTTCGATAGTGGGATAAGCGGCTCTCCTGTGAAAATGGCTGCCCCTGATGGGTCCCAGACGCTTGGGCTGAGTGACACGATCAGGAGTGCGCTCAGAAGACCTGTTAAGCTTCCTGCGATAGCACCTGTTGAGTTAAATCGTTTCCAAAAGACAGTGAAGATAATCAACGGTAAATTCGCACTTGCTGCCACTGCAAAGGCAAGTGACACAAGAAAAGCGACGTTTAAAGATTGTGCAAATAATGCAAGAATGATGGAAAGGATAGCCACGCCGATAGAAGCAAAGCGTGCCGCCTTCACCTGTTCCCGTTCACTCGCTTTCCCTTTGCGGATAATCTGGCTATAAAAGTCATGAGCAAAGGCAGACGCGGCGGATAAAACAAGACCGGTCACCACTGCCAAAATGGTCGCAAAGGCAATAGCGGAAACAAAGGCAAATAATAAATCTCCCCCTAGGGCCTGTGCAAGCAGTGGTGCTGCCATGTTTCCTGCTGCATCGGCTGCCGTAATTGCATCTGTTCCGACAAAAGCAGCGGCACCGAAGCCGAGGAAAACCGTCATTAAATAAAAAATCCCGATGATCCACGTAGCGGATAGAACAGATTTACGCGCAGAAATGGCATCCTTTACCGTATAAAAACGGATCAAAATATGCGGCAAACCTGCTGTTCCAAGCACAAGTGCAAGGTTCAGAGACAAGGTCTCTAAAGGCACATCATATTTATTTCCCGGGTGAAGAAAAGCTTCACCAAGCGGGGTCGCTGTTTTCATCTGTTCAAACATCTTCAGCAGGCTAAAATCAAACTTGGCAAACACAAGCAGCGAAATAATCAGCGTGCCCAGCATGAGAAGCACAGCTTTCGTGATCTGTACCCAGCTGGTTGCGATCATGCCGCCAAACACGACATAAATGGTCATCAAGACACCTACGATCAGCACCGCAATCCAGTAATCTATGCCAAGAAGCAGCTTGATTAATGCACCTGCCCCAACAAGCTGCGCAATCATATAAAAAGTCGAGACTGTGATTGTGTTAAATGCGGCTACTCCTCGAATGGCAGGACGCTTAAATCGTGCAGCAATCATATCAGCCATCGTATATTTTCCTAGATTTCGAAGCGGTTCAGCCACGACATAAAGGACGACAAGATACGCTACAAGAAAGCCAATACTATAGAAAAAGCCGTCAAATCCATTTAAGGCGATCATGCCGGCGATCCCTAAAAATGAAGCAGCAGACATATAGTCCCCGGCGATGGCAAGGCCATTTTGAAATCCAGTCAGTCCGCCGCCTGCGGTGTAAAAATCACTCGCATTGCTTGTTTTTTTCGCAGCAAAATACGTGATGACCAATGTGAGCCCTACGATCGCTATGAATAAAATAAAAGCGGTCATACTCATTCGTCATCACCTCTAGATTCGGTTTTTAAAGCGCTTACATATTTGTCGAACTGAGCTGCTTTTTTTGCATAAAGCCCACATAAAACCCATGTCATCACAAATTGCGTGAGGGCAAATAACCAAGCCCACGTGATCGCTCCAATTGCTGGCGTGTTCAAAAAGGTGAAGTAGGATGTAGCAACCGGAAGTGAAAAGTAAAAGAGAAAAAAGAAAATCGTCATCGGTACGATAAATCTGCGTTTTTCCTCAAGAAGTTTTCGAAAATCCTTTGAAGCGGCAACCTTCTTATAATGAACGTTTTTGTCTGCCATTGTTTCCTCCTTTGTACGAATTAGGGACAAGGTACTCCAATGCATATGAGACGATCTGGTTGTTTATGACAGTATATCATAAAAAAGGCACCCGAAAAGGGTGTTTAGCCTGATCAATTGTGGATATAAATATTGGGAAAATGAAAATAAACACAAGAAGCTGGAAATCAAATATAAGATCAAAGAAAAAAACTCTATGATATCCATTGTCACATGGTCTGTAGATTCGATTTAGCAAATGAAACATTTGAGGTCAATGCGTTGGCATATTAACATCAAGAATTACATTACATAAACATGTAGAGAAGCAGGCTGATGGAGCCTGCTTCTCTTTTAATATTTTTTCCCAAGACGTGTCGTATGTGAAACTGTTTTAACATGCTTTTTACGCTTGGAATCTTTGTAGACAGATAAGACAAATTTGTTGTTCCAGTAACCATTTTTCGGGCTGTAGTATGTTTTGAATGTGTAATGAAAGACTTTTTGACCTGTTGATCCTGAAGCTGAAGTTACTGCTGAAGCGATTAAAGCTACTGCTTTCAGTGTCAAGACTGCGCCAGCTATAGCACCGGTCCCTGTTGGTATTGCTAAGATCGCACCTGTCACAACAACTATGATAGCAACAGTGATGTTGAATTTATTTTTAAAGTTTTTTACAAGTCTCCATTGGTAATCTTTGTTTGACTTTGAGCTAACCTCACCGTCATCATTGATCAATTCTTTGCCAGCTTCTTTAAACTCCTCTAACTCTACTAGTTCATTGTTGATACGAAGTTCTTCTGTTGCCCGATCAAAAGAGACGGTATCTATTTGTTCACCATTATCAATCGTTATTGTTTGAGTGCTGCCTTTAACTACAGAATTGAAAGTATGTAGTTTGCCTTCAATTTCAGTTTGATAAGATTCTTTAATTCCTTGAGGTTCTAGGGTTACTGCGGCTACGGTTTGTAATGGAACTGTTAAAAATAGCGTCATGCCTAAAAGCCCGATTATGAACTTTTTCATTTTGGATATTTCCCCCTTGTTTTTTGTGCAATAATAAACATATGGATAAAAAATGCTTTTCTTTTAAAAAAGTTAATTGAGGAGTGATTGATGTGTTTTGGAATTGGGTAGTAGGCATGATCGGGATAATCATAGGGGCTTGTATCTTTGCAACGGAGTTCGAAGATGCTACTTTCTTCACTCGCTTTATTTTCAAGCTTATTGCGATTTTGCTTCTTGTGTTTTCAGTGGCTTTTATTAAGTGGCGGCGTAAAAAAATACAACAGCATAATAATTCATAGTACTCCCTCCTTTTTTGACATGTTTTCATCCTATCATTGATCGGTTTGAATTTGGGAATTCATTGGAAAATTCCTTTTTGGGTTGCGGTGACCGCAATTTAGGTTCTTTTATAAGGGAGGCGAATGTATGATGACGGTAATATCAGTATTGATGATGTTAAATGGTGCTTGTTATTTTGCTGTTTATATGAAAAAACGTAAGAATAATAAAGAAAAAGAGATGGGGTATAAAGTTATTTTTGCTGTTGTTTTCTTTTTATTGAGTGTCCCATTCATCAATATGGTCATTACTGGATAATAAAGAACAGGCTGAAGAGCCTGTTTTTTGTTACTTAAAATACATGGCGCCTATTTCAAAAACACCACTGCGATTACGTATAAAAATCGATATGTCTTGTGCCCTACTTGCTTAAAAAGTGCTTGCGCTATGCCGAAAATTTTACAAATCAATGGATAAATAGGGTTTTATTAGGAGTTGTTATGCTAACATTTATTAAAAATTGGTTTTCTAGGGGGATTGTAAATGGCTTCTATACCGTCTCCAGTTGTAGCGATCAAGATAAATGAATGGTATAAGCAAATAAAAAGATTCAATGTTAAAGAGGCTCAGAAG
The DNA here is from genome assembly GCF_038593325.1 of Bacillus sp. FSL W7-1582. NCBI lineage: Bacteria > Bacillati > Bacillota > Bacilli > Caryophanales > Bacillaceae > Bacillus > Bacillus sp. FSL W7-1582. The sequence goes on along the minus strand of NZ_CP151987.1, from coordinate 3,463,905 downwards.
CTAAGAGAAGAGGTTAGAAAAGAAATCGATGTCATGGAAGAAGATGAACAGGCGGTTCTTTATTTTCAGTTGATGGAGTTCCGTCATCAATTGATGACAGACTATGTGCAGCCTTCTAAAGAACCACTTGAAAAATCGGATTACTTGAAAGCTGTAGAAGGACAAGGAAAGAAGATGTCAGCCATTCTTGAATACTATTTTAATTTTTTTCAAGGGATGTATGAATTCAAAAAAGGAGAGTTTATTAGAGCTATTGTGTTCTATAAGCGCGCGGAAAAGCGCCTAGAGCAAGTAGGGGATGAGTTAGAGAGAGCGGAATTTTATTATAAATTATCAGAAGTGTTTTATCACATGAAACAGACACACGTGTCTATGTATTACGTTGGTCTTTCTTATGATACTTATAAGGCACATAAGAGCAATTCTCTTTATATGATTCGAGAAATTAATTGTCTAACTGTTATGGCAGGTAATTTCATTGATTTTGAATGCAGAGAAAAGGCGCTTCCTCATTTATTGTCAGCTTTAGAAAAATCTAAGGCAATGTCTAATAAGTCAATGATTGTGAAGTCATTATTTAATATTGGGTGTTGTTTTAAAGGATTAGGTGATTTTAATAGGGCACTAGCTTATTTTAATCAGGTGATTCTAGAAGGAGAGCCTATTAATGCTACAGAGTTGCTTTTGGTTTATTATGAATTATCGTTATTTCATTTGAGTCAAAAGGAATTTATTGAGGGTGAAAGATTTTTCAAAAGAGGCTTGGAAGAAGCGAAGAATAGAAAAAATGATCTATTTTTATCGTTACTGATGGTATTGGACATTTTATTTTTAAAAACAGCAAACCTAAGTGAAGTCTTGAGCTCATTGGAAAAATTAGAGAATGAGAGGGGTTATCCATACATGGAAGACCTAGCGCTCGAAGCGGCTCGGTACTATAATGAGAATGGGCGTATGGATGAATCTGTAAAAATGTATGAAAAAGTGATGTACGCCCGAAAACAAATCCAAAGGGGCGACTGTTCATATGAATTTTAAAACGGTTCTTACTGGTTTTTTGAGTGCTTCAGCATTGCTAGGTGTGATCTCATTATCATCTGTCGATTTTGATGTGAATTCAAGAAATGCTACTTCTCCAGAATCCACTGATCTGACTGTAAGAAATGCTACAGGCAGTAGCGTTACTACTGAGGATTTTCCTCTTATAACTTTATCTCAACAAGATAACGATTTTGCTGTGAGGAACGGAACCCGTTCTAGTGAAAATCCTGATGTTCGTTTTGGAACCCGTGATTCTAGATTATCTACTTGATGAATCAAACAGATCTTTAGGGTCTGTCAGGCTGTCGAGGAAATCTCGACAGCCTAATTGTCCCCATTAAAACTTACATCTCTCCATTTTATAATAGAGAAAAGCATATACAATAACGGATCGGAGTGGTTATCGGTTCTACAAATCAGATCCGAAAGCATGTTGAAAGCTGCACAAGATCTCAAAAGCACCAAAAGGCCATTTCAAGACATGTGTGGAAGGCCTTTTCATTCATTCTCACCTAACATCATGACGTGGAAAATAAAAAAGAATGTAGAAAAACATGAGTTTCTCTACATTCTGGGCACCCGAAAAGGGTGCTTTCTACCGATAATGCGCAAGAAATGTTTGTCTTGCTTTTTCATATGCTTCTGCATCAAAATGATCTCCGCATTTGTGAATACACCAGGGCTCCACTTGCCTTGCAATCCCAACCTCATATCCTTGCTGTGCAAACTCAAAAGATTGTGACACATCATAAAAATGAAAGCCGTCTAAAAGATCCTCACGCCATTTGATATCATATTGTGTTGCCATAAAAAGACCGTCAATAGCAGAAGCTTTGATATAACCTTGGGGCTCTGTCTGTGGATGACCAGATTCAAACGTCAGTAGCTGATAGGTGTCGTGCCGATATTCAATGACTTTCCCTCTGCAATCATGGCTCTCCCACCAGATTCCATTGTCTGGCACACTTTCTGCACCTATTACCCCAAGCATGCCAAGAGATGGATTTTGCAAGAAAAGTGGGATCAGCTCGAGAAGCATATGCTGTTTGACGATGAGTGTATCTTGATGAAGATAAATTTTAAACTGTGCAGGATGAGTGAGAGCTTCATTGTATCCAGAGGCCATACTTGATGCATGTCTAATGGGCAAAACCTCTACATGATACCCGTGCGGAGCAGGAAGTGAAGCGAGCTGCCGGAAGCAAGCTTGAAACATCGACTCATCATTTACACATAAAACAAATAAGATGGTGGGGCTACTCATTGAGTTGAACCGCCTCAACCACGTATTGATAGGCTGTCGCTGCCTCGTTAAAATCAAAACGGATGCCATGTTTTACGAGTAATTCATGTAGATCATTCATGACGCCCGTATAGGAAGGGTGTTGTACACGAATGGTTTCAAGCTCACGAACATGAAACCCGGCTGACTGAAAGAGGGCATGAATTTCGTGAAGGGTAAAGAAGCGTAAATGTGTTTGATCCATTAATCCTGCATCTGTATAAGAAAATCTCCCAGCCAGTAATTCTAAAACCGTTGAAATATGACCAATATTCGGAATGGAAGACAAGATGACCCCTTCCTTTTTCAGAAAAGGTTTGACCTTTTTTAAAACGGCCCAAGGGTCCAATAAATGTTCAAGAACATCTCCGAAAATGATGCAGTCAAATTGTTCATGCTGATAAGGCAGCGCCATCTGTTCAATATTGCCGCATAAAACATGATCCAGCGCTTTCTCAGCCTGCTTTGCTGCATCTTCAAAAGATTCAATTCCATATATGGTACGGTCTTGTTGTTTTAAGACTTTTCCAAGCTGGCCTGTGCCGCATCCGATATCCAAGATAGACGTCCATTCCTTGCGAATACGATGGACAATCACAGGGTTCACACCGTGATAATATTGATCCTTCTTTTGATGATAATAAGATAGGGAATCTGAACTCACGCGCCACCCACCTTTCTTCTTTCTTGTGTCTTATGCTTAATATATGGGTGGGGAGCTTGGTTTTATAACGAAAATGGGCAATTTTCATGAATGACAGCTAAAAAGGGGTCATATAAAGAACAGGGAACGGACTGTCCTCCTAAAAATAGAAAGACAGAACCCCATTGAGTGGAAGGGATTGGTATGATGAGGTGTTCAATTATTGTAGCGTATCGTCATGAAAGGATGTTTAAAGGTCAATTGACAGGTTAGAACTTTAGCCAAAGCAATCTGAAAGACAAAGGATAACGGCGTTGATTACGGTTTGTTTATCATCTTCTGATCACCGTTGGATGTTAAAAAAGCTTGTATTTCCTCGATGCCTAGTCCAATTTTTTTCGCTTCTTGAATCAAATAAACCCACTCTTCGTCAACTCTTCTTTTCACTTGCGTATCCATAATATCCTCCAGTTCAATAAGACATATTCATCTGCAACCAATGACTTGAACAAACCGTCTAGTAACTGTACGTGTATGTGAATGGAGTACAAAAATAGATTTTTGTCGAAAAATGATGACATTTAACCTATTTTGTAAAATCTATCACCTACCACGTCCCTAAAAAAATGACTAAAAAACCCATAAATATTGAATTCTTACTTCTCATAATAAACAATTGTAAAGTCAGTTAAAAGATTATAAATTAAAATAATGATAAAGACCTAAATCATTTGACTCATATAAACCCATAAGGTTGACATATGCCATCAGCGAGAACAAATTTCATCTTTACAGGACGCACATATTGTTCGTTTGGGAAGTTCTTCTTAAGATGGTATTCTAAAAGAAACAGAATTCACCAAGAAGGAATGAAGAAAGACATGTATAGCCTTTTTCAAAAGTATCAAGAAGTTGTCATGTATCTGATCATGGGTGTGTGTACAACCATTGTCAACATAGTCAGCTTCTATTTATTCGTTGAGATGTTTTCTATGGATTACAAAACAGCAACGGTTGTTTCATGGGTATTTGCTGTGCTCTTTGCTTATATCACCAATAAGAAGTATGTCTTCAAGCAAAAGGCTCGTGACACAAAAAGCCTGATGCGTGAGCTTTCTTCATTTTTTAGTGTCCGTCTCATGTCTCTAGGTGTAGATCTGGGGCTGATGATTTTATTTGTGAGCCAAATGGCGCTCAACGAAACCGTCGCAAAAATTCTTGTTAACTTTGTGATTGTCGTGGTCAATTATGTCGCCAGTAAATGGTTCGTCTTCAAGAAAACAAAAGAAGATGCGATTTAACACATGAAAAAGATAGGTGATGTGAAATGAGCAGCAGGCCAGACGAATTATATGATGCCATATATCAACAAACAGAAAAGCAGCATGAACAAGTGTTGAGGCTAGTCAAAGAAATGACCGCACATCCAGAAGCATTTTCTGAACAAGAAAAGGAAAAGATCAACCGAATGGACATTGCGCTTCAAACGGCATCGGACATTTTAGAAAATTTAATGACCCCTGATACGCAAATGACCATTGTTTTAAGACAAGGGAGAATTCGTGTTGACCTGACGAAAGCGTAAAAGAAGCAGCCAATTGAAAAGCGGCTGCTTTTTATTATGCATCGCTTGTTTCCCGGAGTTGCTTTGGAGACATGCCGATTTTCTTTCGAAAGACTTTATTCAAGTAATTCGCGTTTCGGTAGCCGCACTGTATGGCGATTTCTTCAATCGAGTATTTCGTTGTTTTCAGTAACGTTTCCGCCTTTTCTAAACGAATATTGGTTAAATAATGAATCGGTGTGAAGCCAGTTGCCTTTTTGAATTCCCTCGTAAAATGACTTTTGGATAAACGTGCCGCAGCTGCCATATCGTCAGGCCCAATCTCCTCGTGAAAATGGTGGCTTGCAAATAAGGCCGCTTGGACGATGGGCTCAGGCCATTTCTCCATTTGTCCCTCAAGCTTTGGCAAATATGAATACAGTTCCATGACAAATTGATAAGCAAGGCTAGACCCCTCAAATGGATTGGTAATCCGTCTTTCACTGGCTTCATCATAAATCTTCTTTAGCAGGCGGATCGGTTTGGAATTCGGATGAAAACGCATGACCTGCTTTCCTTGATCGATAAATTGATCAAAGCAAAGGTCACAGGCTTCCCCATAAAGTGTTAAATAGAGAAATTCCCAATGTTCACTGTCTTCTGGAAAATAGTATTGATAAGCACTGGGGCTTTTCACCAGAAAGGCCTGTCCAGGCAATACTTTGAATCGTTTCTGTCCGATTTCAATCATGCCGTGTCCAGACAGTGTGAGCTGAAAGATGCACTTGCCCTGATCCTTCCGCTCTACGCCATTCCAGCTGTATAACGAAGATGATTGAACTTCCCAGCCAACAGACCAGATTTGGGCCGGCAATGTCACATCAGAATGGTGAAAACGAAATGCAAATGCTTCCTTCTTCAAATTGGAAACCCTCCTTCACAGCAAAAAACAACCTTTTTCTATTTTGAATCATGTTACACCTCATATCACATCGTACCATTCACAGCAAAAAAAGGGTATTTTTTAACGATTTTTTTACCATTGAACTTCAGCTGACGGGGCAACTAAAATAAGATTATCAGAAGAGAAAAGGGGAATGGATATGATCGACACATTACGAGCAGCATTTCACCAGCAATTTGGAGATCAGGATGAACTCCGCTATTTTTTCGCCCCAGGCAGAGTCAATCTGATTGGTGAACACACAGATTATAATGGGGGCCATGTCTTTCCATGTGCACTCACTCTTGGTACATATGCTGCGGGAGCAAGACGATCAGATGGACGCGTCAGAATGTATTCCTTGAATTTTGAAGAAGAAGGTGTGAAAGAGTTCGACCTTTTTGAAATCGCTTTCTTAAAATCGGACGGCTGGGCGAACTATCCGAAGGGAGTATTCCAACAGTTTATCGAAGCAGGCATGGATGTGAAAGAAGGCTTTGATATTGTGTATGCTGGCAATATTCCAAATGGCGCAGGCCTGTCATCCTCTGCCTCTATTGAGCTCGTCACGGCTGTCTTGATCAATGAATGGTCGTCATTCGGCGTAACGCAAATCGACCTAGCCCTTCTTGCGCAGCGTGCTGAAAATGAGTTTATTGGCGTGAACTGCGGCATTATGGATCAATTTTCAATTAGTCTTGGAAAAGAAGGTCACGCTATTTTGCTCAATTGTGACACGCTTTCCTTTGAATACAGCCCATTTCGGCAAGAGGGTCTGGCACTTGTCATTGCCAATACAAATAAAAAACGAACACTTGCAGATTCCAAATACAATGAACGCCGTTCAGAATGTCAATCTGCTTTAAACGATCTTAGAAAAGAATTAGATATCGGTCATTTATGTGAGCTCACGGAGGATGAATTCGCTAAGCATGATCATTTGATACAAGATGAAACGTGTAGAAGACGTGCAAGACATGCCATCACGGAAAACGAGAGGACCATGAAAGCAGTAAATTTTCTGAAAGATGATAAAATGGAAGAACTAGGTGCACTCATGAAGGCATCTCACCTTTCTTTAAAGAATGATTATGAAGTCACTGGGCTTGAGCTAGATGCACTGGCTGAAGCCGCATGGCAACATCCAGGGGCGATTGGTTCGCGTATGACAGGTGCTGGCTTTGGGGGCTGTACCGTCAGCATTGTGAAAGAAGAGCTGCTGGACTCATTTATAGAAGAAACAGGTGCGATTTATCAAGAAAAAACAGGCATTCAAGCCTCTTTTTACACAGCTGGAATTGGAGGCGGCGCTAGAGAATTAACGAAGGAGGAATTTTGATGGCAATTTTAGTATGTGGGGGAGCAGGTTTTATTGGCAGTCATGCGGTAGCGGCTCTTTTGGCTAAAGGAGAACAAGTGGTGATTGTGGATAATTTGCAGACAGGTCATAAAGAGGCAGTCGTAAAGGGTGCCGTATTAGAAGAGGGGGATTTAAGGGATCACGCTTTTTTAAGACGTGTTTTTCAAACACATGACATTGAAGCAGTCATGCACTTTGCGGCAGATTCACTTGTTGGAGAAAGTGTAACAGACCCGCTGAAGTACTATGACAACAATGTCGGAGGGGCAACGGCTTTACTTCAGGTGATGAATGAATTTGATGTGAAACGCATTGTATTCTCTTCAACTGCTGCGACATATGGTGAACCAAAGCGTGTACCGATCGTTGAAACGGATGAGACGAACCCAACGAATCCTTATGGGGAAACAAAGCTCGCGATTGAAAAAATGCTGAAGTGGTCTGAGCAGGCATATGGTATCGAATACGTTGTGCTTCGTTATTTTAATGTAGCCGGTGCTCATACAGAAGGGATTGTCGGTGAAGATCATCAGCCAGAAACGCATTTAATCCCAATTATTCTGCAAGTGGCTTTAGGAAAACGTGATCAAATCATGATTTACGGTGATGATTATGAAACAGAGGATGGCACATGCATTAGAGACTACATTCATGTCATGGATTTAGTAGAGGCGCACATTCTAGCGGTTGAGCGTCTGCGTGAAGGAAAAGGAAGCGCGACGTACAACTTAGGGAACGGCACAGGCTTCTCTGTGAAGCAGGTCGTAGAAGCTGCAAGAGAAGTGACGGGGCATGCCATTCCAGCACAGGTGGCAGAAAGACGTGCGGGTGATCCAGCTAAGCTGATTGCTTCATCAGAAAAAGCGCTGAAAGAACTAGGATGGAAGCCGCAATATGCAGATCTCCACACCATCATTCAAAGTGCATGGGATTGGTTTCAGAAACATCCAGATGGCTATCAAAGTGAGTAACGTGTAGCAGGCAGGGGAGGAGACAAAGGGAATGGCGATTGATATTTTTGAAAAGCTAGAACAGCTGATTCAATATGGGGTTAATAAAGAGCTGATATCACCACTAGATATGGATTATACAAGGAACCGGCTGCTAGAGGTGCTTGGTCTCGATGATGCTGAGGCAAGAACAGTCTCAGGAGACAGCGACCTTGAAGACATCTTAATGCCGATGCTCGATTGGGCAGTTGAAACAGGTCTTATTCCTGACGGGACAGATACGTATCGTGATTTATTAGATGCCAAAATCATGGGCTGCTTGGTGGCGCCTCCGAGTGTCATCTATGCAAAGTTTGAAGAGAAACGCAAGCATTGCGGGCCAAAGGCAGCGACAAGCTGGTTTTATGAAATGCAGCAGCATGCCCACTATATTCATACAGGCAGAATCGCCAAAAATGTGCGGTGGTTTACAACGACAGAAGATGGTGAGCTTGAGATCACGATTAATCTATCGAAACCGGAAAAGGACCCAAAAGCGATCGCTGAAGCCAAAAAGCTGAGTCAAAAGCAATATCCTCTTTGTCTCCTTTGTAAAGAAAACGTTGGGTTTGGGGGACGCATCAATCACCCAGCAAGACAGAATCACCGGATTATTCCGGTGACACTTACAAATGAGTCGTGGTTTATGCAATTCTCGCCGTATGTGTATTACAACGAACATTGTATTGTGTTCAAGGGCGAGCATGAACCAATGCAGATATCTAAAAAGACCTTCGAACGTCTGCTTTCCTTCATATCTATATATCCGCACTATTTCATAGGATCAAATGCTGATCTTCCCATTGTTGGCGGCAGCATATTAAGTCATGACCACTTTCAAGGTGGTGCTCATGAATTTCCGATGGCGAAAGCAGAGATGGAAGAAGTGTTTTCTCTCGAAAAGTTTCCGAGGGTGAAGGCGGGTATTGTGAAATGGCCGATGTCAGTGATCAGGCTTCAAAGCAGCGACCAGCAGACACTTGCGGAGGCAGCGGATTTTATATTACATGAGTGGAAAATGTATTCAGATCCAGAAGCGGGGCTGTTCTCTCATACAGGAGAGACCCCGCACAATACCATTACACCAATCGCACGCCGTCATGGGGATGAGTACGAATTAGATCTCGTGCTACGAAATAATCGTACAGACAAGCAGCACCCAGGCGGAATCTTCCACCCGCACAAAGAAGTTCATCATATTAAAAAAGAGAATATCGGTTTAATTGAGGTCATGGGTCTCGCCGTCCTTCCTGGAAGATTAGCAGAGGAATTAAGCCAGCTAAAAGCGGCGCTGCTATCCAAAAAACCTCTTGAAGAAATCAAAGCCTGCCCATCTATCATGAAGCACGAGTCATGGGCAGAGCGCCTGATCGAAGATAATACCTTTACGAAGGACAACGTAGAAACCATCTTACAAAAAGAAATCGGCCTCATTTTTTCTCGTATACTCGCGCAGGCGGGTGTGTTTAAAAGAACAGAGCAAGGGAAAACAGCATTTAAACGTTTCATTCAAACACTCCATACAGGCAGGTGATGAGTTGATGATTGAACAGGTAAGAACTTTAATGGAAGAAAAGCAACTCGACGGTGTTCTGATTCAAAAGCGTAATAACTTTTCTTGGCTTACAGGAGGAAGAAGAAACCACATTGTGTTAAACACGCCAGAGGGCGTTTGTCAGCTACTTGTGTTGAAAGACGATATTGTCCTAGTTGTGAATCAAATGGAAGAAAAACGAATCATTGAAGAAGAAATGGCGTATTTTGACCATCCCTTTCAAGTCGTCACAATGGATTGGTTTGAGGATGAGACTCCTTACATTCAAACACTCATAAAAGACAAACGAATTGGTGCGGACATTCAAATGGAAGGAGTGGAATGGATCGAACCCGATTTGTCTCGTGTTCGATCGATCCTTTCAGCGCCACAGCTCAGCCAATACGAAACCCTTTGTCATGACACTGCGGTTATTGTAGAAAGTGTCTGTCAAGAAATCGTTCCAGGACAGACGGAGCATGAAATTGCTTCGCTTGTTGCTCAAAGAGCGATCGGGCAGGGAATGACGATAGAAGTGCTGCTTGTGGCAACAGATGACCGGATTCATCAATATCGCCACCCGATCCCAACAGAAAAAGCACTTCAAAAGCATGCACTGGTTGTCCTTTGTGCTGAACGGCATGGACTCGTGGCAAATGTCACAAGATCCGTTTACTTTGGACAGCTACCAAAGGAGCTTGAAGAAAACAAGGAAAGGCTTGCGCGAATCGACACGGTCATGAATGCGGCTACTCGTCCAGGGAACACCATTGGAGATGTATTGAAGGCCGGCATTGCTCAATATGAAAAAGAAGGATTTCCTGATAGCTGGAAAAAGCTTCACCAAGGTGGCAAGACTGGATTTGTGTCTAGAGAGATCATTGCAGTTCCTACATCGGTGGAAGAGATCCAGCTTCATCAAGTATTCACTTGGAATCCTTCCTTACCAGGATTGAAATCAGAAGATACGATGGTCGTCGAGAAAGAGGGGAATCGCTTTTTAACCTATACAGGCAAGTGGACGTATATAGACATAGAACATGAAGGAAGCATCTATAGACGACCAGACATTTTGGTGAGAGACGAATAATGAGAAGCCGGCGATGAGCCGGTTTTTTGCTGGAAGTCTTTAGTGAGTTTCCACTCATTTATCACCATTACCAATCATTACAGCGCATAGGGGGAGGATCGATACTTTCTTTTCTTGTCGACTTGCGTTAAAATGAGTAAGGTTTTTGTTAAATATGGGGATACCTATTTTAGAATTGTTTACCTAGATAAAATTTCATAAAGTTAAATTGAAATTTGACCAAACTTTTTTATTGTGGTAAACCTAAATTTGACAAAGTTCTTGATTGTTTGTCCTTTGCCTTCAACTCTCAACTTTTCAAATTCCTAGAAATTTATTGTGTGTGCAATAATATAAATTTATGGCGAATTTATGACATTTCAATAGAAATCTGTTGAAAAATAAATGAACTTTTGAAAAAAGGGGAGCTAACTCCAACAGATTTTGATAGCATTACAAAGGGAAGAAAAGTTTTCGAAGGCAGATGGCTTTTCACAATTATTCAGCAATTTATACATTATTTAAGGAAGGATGGTGATCTTCTTGTTCAGAGCCATTAAACCTATGCTTTTATTAGCGATGCTCGTGAGTGTTTTTGTATTAGGAGGTTGCAGCAATATCGCTGTTTTAGATCCTAAAGGACCAGTCGCAGCACAACAAAAAGACTTAATCCTTTTATCTATTGGATTCATGCTCTTTATCGTTGGTGCGGTATTTGTACTGTTTACCATCATTTTGGTTAAATACCGTGAGCGTAAGGACGTTGGAAACGCCTCTTATAACCCAGAACTACACGGGAATACGCTTCTAGAAGTTGTCTGGACAGTGATCCCAATATTAATCGTTGCTGCCCTTTCAGTTCCAACTGTAAAAACCATTTACTCTTTGGAAGAGGCGCCTCAAGCAACAAGTCATAAAGATCCACTTGTCGTTTATGCTACAGCAGTTGATTGGAAATGGATCTTCAGCTATCCAGAGGAAAATATTGAAACAGTGAACTACTTAAACATTCCAAAAGATCAGCCGGTTTTATTCAAAATCACTTCCGCTGATACAATGGCATCTCTATGGATTCCTCAGCTAGGCGGGGAGAAGTATGCGATGGCTGGAATGGAAATGGAACAATATCTTCAAGCTGATGAAGTAGGCACATATGAAGGAAGAAACGCCAACTTCACAGGAGAAGGCTTTGCTCAGCAAAAATTCAAAGTCAATGCGATGACGCAGTCTGACTATGATAAATGGGTAAATAAAACGAAAAAAGAAGCACCAAAGTTAACGAAGAAAACGTATGACTACTTGATGCTTCCTGATGCTGCAGATGTGCAGACATTCTCATCAACACATTTATCTTTTGCGAAGCACGGAGAGGATTCTGAATATGCACTCCAAGCACGCAAACGTTTAGGTTACCAATCAGTTTCTCCGCATTCCAAGACAGATCCTTTCGAGAATGTGAAGAACTATAAAAGAAAACTAGAAAACGAATAAACTGACTAAGGAAAGGAGGAGGCCGTTATGCATTTAAAATGGGATGAGTTTTTTGTAACTGGAGACCCATTAATTCTTGGTGCGCAAATTTCTATCGCTCTTACTTCCATTGCCATTGTGTTTGTTTTAACCTACTTCAAAAAGTGGAAATGGCTCTGGAAAGAATGGCTGACATCAGTTGATCATAAAAAGCTTGGAATCATGTATATCCTTGCTGCTGTGATTATGTTCTTCCGCGGTGGGGTAGACGGACTGATGATGCGCGCGCAGCTGGCGCTTCCTAATAATACGTTTTTAGATTCAAACCACTATAATGAAATTTTCACAACGCATGGTACGATCATGATTTTATTCATGGCGATGCCATTCTTAATTGGTTTAATCAACGTCGTGGTTCCTCTTCAAATTGGTGCACGTGACGTTGCATTCCCGTATTTGAACAACTTGAGCTTCTGGACATTTATGGTCGGAGCAATGCTGTTCAACATTTCCTTCGTTATTGGAGGATCACCAAGTGCAGGCTGGACGAGTTACATGCCGCTCGCCGGAAATGATTTCTCACCAGGACCTGGACAGAACTACTACTTGCTCGGGCTCCAAATTGCAGGTATTGGTACACTAATGACAGGTATTAACTTCATGGTGACCATCTTAAAAATGCGTACAAAAGGTATGACGCTTATGCGTATGCCGATGTTTACATGGACAACATTGATCACGTCTGTCATTATCGTTTTCGCATTCCCTGTTTTAACAGTTGCTTTAGCACTTATGACATTCGATCGTTTATTCGGTTCAGCATTCTTTACACTCGAAGCGGGCGGTATGCCAATGCTTTGGGCGAACCTTTTCTGGATTTGGGGACATCCTGAGGTATATATCGTTATCCTGCCGGCTTTCGGTATTTTCTCAGAAATCTTTGCGACGTTCTCAAGAAAGCAGTTGTTTGGTTACAAAGCGATGGTTGTATCGATTGTGGCAATCTCTGTTCTTAGTTTCCTTGTGTGGGTTCACCACTTCTTTACAATGGGGAACAGTGCAGCGGTTAACTCATTCTTCTCGATCACAACAATGGCGATTTCTGTACCAACAGGTGTGAAAATCTTTAACTGGCTCTTTACAATGTATCGAGGCCGTATCAGTTTTACATCTCCAATGCTTTGGGCACTTGGTTTCATCCCGAACTTCGTAATCGGTGGTGTGACTGGAGTTATGCTTGCGATGGCAGCTGCGGATTACCAGTACCATAACACGTACTTCTTAGTATCCCACTTCCACTATGTATTAATCGCAGGTACTGTATTTGCTTGTTTTGCAGGTCTTGTTTTCTGGTATCCGAAAATGTTTGGTTACAAGTTAAACGAACGAATCGGCAAATGGTTCTTCTGGGTATTCATGATCGGATTTAACATCTGTTTCTTCCCGCAGTACTTCTTAGGACTGCAAGGAATGCCAAGACGTATTTATACGTATGGACCAGAAGATGGCTGGACTGCACTAAACTTTATTTCAACAATTGGTGCATTCATGATGGGTATCGGATTCATCATCCTTTGCTATAACATTTACTACAGCTGGAGACACGCGAAACGTGAAGTGTCTGGAGACAGCTGGGGAGAAGGACGTACGCTTGACTGGGCGACATCTTCTGCAATTCCGCCGCATTATAACTTTGCAGCACTTCCAGAAGTGACGTCACCAGATGCATTCCATCATTGGAAGCAAAACAATGTAGACGTTCATCCTGAAAAAGAATTCAAGAAAATTCACATGCCGCACAATTCAGGCAGACCGCTGATCATGTCTGCATTCTTCGGACTTGGTGCATTCGGTCTTGTATTTGAATGGTACTGGATTGGCGTTATCGGCTTAATCGGTGTATTCGCAACAATGATTTTACGTTCATTTGAATATGACGATGGCTACTATATTCCTGTTGAAGAAGTGATTGAAACAGAGAAAAAGAATAAGGAGGCGCAGAAGTAATGGGACATAATGATAGCAGCTATGCAAATGCACCGCTTGAATATCAGTCTGAAACAGGACGTTTAAACATCCTTGGTTTCTGGATATTCCTTGGCGCGGAAATCGTGTTATTCTCAACACTTTTTGCGACCTACTTTGTTCTTCATGGCAGAACAGCTGGCGGCGTTTTGCCAGCTGAGCTATTTGATATGAAGCTTGTATTGATCATGACATTCCTGCTATTGGTGAGTTCATTTACATGTGGGATTGCCGTTCATGAAATGCGCCGTGGAAGTACAAAAGGGGTTGTCATTTGGACGATTCTGACACTGCTTCTAGGTGCAGGCTTCGTTGGTTTTGAGATTTTCGAATTCTTCCATTATGTACATGAGGGTGCGAGCATCCATACAAGTGCATACTGGTCTGCATTCTTTGTTCTTTTAGGAACTCACGGATTACACGTATCCATCGGTATCTTCTGGATTACAGGTGTCTTGTTCCAAATTAAAAAACGTGGATTAACACCACAAACAGCAGCGAAGATCTTTATCTCAAGTCTATACTGGCATTTCCTTGATGTTGTATGGATTTTCATCTTCACAGCTGTGTACTTGATCGGATTAGGGGGGCTTTTGTGATATGGCTGGAAAAACACATTCCTCAGCAGAGCACGAACACTTCCCTTGGAAACACGTAGTCGGCTTCATTCTCTCCATTGTGCTAACCATCTTAGCATTCTGGATTGCCATCGGAGCTGAAATTGGCAGTTCTGCGAAACTATGGATTATCTTTGGTTTTGCCTTCATTCAAGCATTCTTGCAGCTGTTCATGTTCATGCACATGACAGAGAGTGAGAACGGGACTGTTCAAGTCGGAAATACTTTGTTTGGTCTGTTCTGTGCGATCATTTTCGTCATCGGGTCTGTTTGGATCTTCGCGGCTCACTACAGCCACGGAGAGAACAGCAAAGACGGTTATTCACCATCTGCGCCAAAGCAGTCTGAGCATTCAGAGAAATAATAAAAAACCACTCATCTTTCATAGGTGAGTGGTTTTTATGCTGATTGTGATAACGCTTCCAATTGATGATGCGATATCTATCTGCTGCTGAATCTTTTGCGAATGAATGGAAGTCCATAGATGAGGAAAGCTGCAATGTGAGCCAGAATCACGTTAATGGCAAAGAATGCGATCATGAAGGTATGTCCTGCTGGAGATAAACTGCTTGTCATGTAAAGACCGAAGAAAATCCACATAATCATGATGGGTGGAATAGATGCTAATGCAATCTTTCTGTTTTCCAACCATAAAAACAGGGGTGTAGCTGTTGCAATACATAGGTACGCAAAGAACATATCCATCGTATCCAACTCCTTTGTAAGTTGATGTTCAATTCAAATGAGAGGTCAGGATGCAATTGTGTCTGTTTTTAGGAGATATTGTGAACATTTTGTTACAAATATTATACCACAATTGACTTTGAAGTAAACTCAATAATTGGAAAATGGGCCTTATTCCGCAGAAATTGTTTTTTTCTTATACCTCAGTTAAGCTTATGCTGGCAAGATGTTCACCTTTCATATCGCCACATAAGTCATTGAATTTTCCCCTTAAAATCTGTAAAATAATCTTTTTAAAGGACTTATGATCGGTTGTCATGATAGAGTGGAAAGGAATTTTTTTCTATTGTTAGGATGAAAAGTATTTCATTTTTTGAAAATAGAATGGAACCTTTCAGGTGTCACTTCCGTCATATTTAAGGTGAGTTGCTTTTGTGAAAATTTCAATCTAATATAAATAAGGGCTTTTATGTTTTGTAATAAGGGTGGTTAGTTCATGAACAAGCAGAATACATCTCCTTACTATCAGGGAGATTTGATTTTTATATTTTTAGCCTTCTTTGCCATCAGTGTCATCGCTATTTATGCTGCGGGACAGTTTGGGCAATATGGATCTAATGCATGGACCAGACAGATCATTTACTACATGGTCGGGGTCATCTGTATTGTGGCTATTAATTACTTCGATCTGGAACAATTAGAAAAGTTGAGCTTATATATTTTTATAGGCGGCATTATGCTCTTAATTCTTTTAAAAATTGCTCCTGCACAAATTGCAGGTCATGATTTTGCTCCAATTAAAAATGGTGCAAAAAGTTGGTTTGTGTTACCGGGAATTGGAACATTTCAGCCTTCAGAGTTCATGAAAATTGGTTTGATTATGATGCTCGCCTCTGTCATTGGGAAGGCAACCCCAAGAGGAAAACGAACATTAGAAGATGATATTTTCCTACTATTAAAAATTGCCGGCGTGGCTGCTGTACCAGTCGGACTCATCTTTTTGCAAGATGCAGGTACGGCTGCGGTATGTATGTTTATTGTCGTTGTCATGGTCTTTTTATCAGGGGTCAACTGGAAATTGATCTCTCTCATCGGTTCAGTGGTTGTGCTCTTAGTTGCCGCTGTGTTAGCCGTGATTATTCTATTCCCTGATTTCGCACAAAAGATCGGAATTCAGCAGTATCAGATCAACCGGATTACCGCTTGGCTGCCTGATAGTTCTTCGACAGCCAACCAAGCCCAGACACAGGATGCATCTGGATCGGATAAATATCAAGTCGAGCAAGCCATTATGGCAATTGGGGCAGGACAAATTTTCGGGAACGGTGTTAAAAATTTAAAAGTATATGTTCCAGAAGCTCAGACAGATATGATTTTCTCTATCATAGGGGAAGCCTTTGGTTTTGTCGGCTGCGCATTTGTGGTGATCATGTTCTTCTTCCTGATTTACAGGCTTGTTGTGCTGATTGACCGTATCCATCCTTATAGCCGGTTTGCGTCATTTTTCTGTGTAGGATATACAGCATTGATTGTCATCCATACATTCCAGAACATTGGCATGAACATAGGCGTCATGCCTGTAACGGGGATACCACTCTTATTCATCAGCTTCGGGGGAAGCTCTGTTTTATCTGTTCTGATTGGATTTGGTATCGCCTATAATGCAAGTGTTCAGTTAACGAAATATCAAAGTTATTTATTTAAATAAAACGGGTAAAGGGCAGTCTAAGCGTAGGCTGCCTTTTTGGTGTGAGTTCTAACTTTTGAAAAGCAATGTTCATTTGACTTATGATAGTAGGAGTGAAGGAGGTCTTCGAATTGAATAAAACGATAGAAACCATCTTAAATCATCGGTCCATCCGTTCGTTTACAGATGAGCGTCTGACAGACGAAGAAGTGCTGACACTTATCAAAAGTGCACAGGCTGCTTCGACATCAAGCTATGTACAGGCGTATAGTATCATTGGTGTAACAGATCAGGAGAAGAAGGCGAAGCTTGCTGAACTGGCTGGAAATCAGCCATACGTTGAGAAGAATGGGCATTTCTTTGTTTTCTGTGCGGACTTGAAACGCCACGACTATATCGCAAAAAAAGCAGGAAAAAACCATCAAGAAGCGCTTGAGAATACAGAAGCCTTTCTTATCAGTGTGATTGATGCGGCGCTCGCTGCGCAAAATGTCAGTGTCGCCGCAGAATCTATGGGACTTGGCATCTGCTATATCGGCGGACTGCGTAATCAGCTGAAGGAAGTATCAGAATTACTTGAAACGCCTTCCTATGTGCTGCCGCTATTCGGTCTGGCCATAGGACATCCTGCCAATCCATCATCTCAAAAGGAACGGCTACCCGTTGAGCTGATCTACCATGAAAACACATATCAGCAAGACGAAGCTCATGTGGATCGTTATTTAAAAGAATACGATGATCGTATTTCATCATATTATGAAGAACGAACAAACGGTGAGAGAAAAGATACATGGTCTGAGCAAATGCTTCGAGGCTTTAGCCAGCCAAAACGTGCCTTCCTCGGAGATTTTGTGAAAGAGAAGGGCTTTAATCGAAAATAAATCAGGAAATCCCCCTTTCGAGTGAGAGAGGGGGATTTGTGTAGGAGGTGCGACATCATGAAATTAAGTATACTTGATCAATCTCCTTTGATTGGAGATGCGACGCCTGCTGAGGCGCTGAAGCAAACAGTCGAGCTGGCGAAGCAGGCAGAGAAATGGGGTTATCATCGATTTTGGGTATCAGAGCATCACTTTTCAAACCGGCTCGCAGGATCGAGTCCAGAGGTGCTTCTCGGTCATTTATCAGCTGTGACGTCACATATCCGTATTGGTTCAGGTGGCGTCATGCTGCCCCACTACAGTGCCTATAAAGTAGCAGAGAACTTCAGAGTGCTCGAAGCCTTGGCTCCGGGCAGAATTGATCTTGGCATTGGACGTGCTCCTGGAGGTATGCCGATCTCCTCCATTGCCCTTCATCATGGAGAACGGAAGCGACTTGGTGATCAATACCCCGAGCAGGTAGAAGAATTAAGGGTGTATTTACATGATTTAGCCGATGAATTTTATCCGCTGCCTCACCTGACCGCTTCTCCGAAAGTAGATACTGCCCCAGAGGTATGGATGTTAGGTTCCTCTGGAGGAAGTGCACGGCTTGCCGCAAAAGCAGGTGCAGGTTATACGTTTGCTCTTTTCATTAATGGAGAAGGCGGAGAAGACTCTGTGTCGCAGTATATCAACCGATTTGAACCTTCGGAATTTGGTGATGAGCCGCGTGTCAGTCTTGCGGTCTTCGTTTTATGTGCAGAAACAGAGGAACAGGCAGAAAAATTGGCTGTCAGCTTAGATTTATCATTATTAGCTAGCGAACAAGGACAGAACCTTGGCGGCTTTCCTTCATTTGAACAGGCAAAGGCCTATTCCTACAGTCCATATGAACAAAAACGAGTAGCAGCCAATCGACAGAGAATGGTTGTTGGCACACCATCTTCTGTGAAGCAGCAGCTGACAGCACTCGCAAAGGCGTATCGTACAGATGAAGTGATCGCTGTGACCATCACACATCACATGCAAGACCGTCTCACATCGTATCGTTTATTAAAAGAAGCTTTTGATGCATAACGTATGTAACTTTACCGACCGCGCAGCCAATAAAAGGGATAGAGGAGCATCATGGTGAGAATAAAGGCAGCTGTCACCGCCAAGCTAAGCGGATAAATGCAGGTGGTATAGACAGTCAGTTCACATGCTTGATGAAAAGGACGAGGCTGTTTTGCATGTAAAAAGGTAAAAAAATAAACCAAGGTGATCGTGAGAAAAAAAGCCGTCATAAAAGAAACGATCCATAGCCATATCAACATGAATTTCTCTTTCCTCCATACATGATAGAAAAGCCTTGTTGAGCTGATGGGCTCATACAAGGCTTTTTATGTGATTCTTGTTTATTCAGGATAAATATCGAATGGTTCTTTTGTTTGAACCGTATCTGATTTGCCTTTCAGGCTTGCATACGCAAGCATTGTATACTCACCTGCTTCTAACTTCTGTCCTTTATTGATCGTGCCATTCCATTTCACACGATGCTCTCCTTTATCAACATGTTGATAAACTCCTGCTTCACCTAAATACTCTCCATCTGTCGAGTAGACGAGGAATGCAAGGTTTTCAGCACCGCCTGGGAGATAGCTGCTAATAACATAGCTTCCAGCACGGTTATCCGGCTCTACGGAAACCGAAGTGACGCGCGGGTAATCAGGCTCTTTTACAATCAATAAAGTAGGGATTTCAGTGACCTTTCTGCCATTTTCGCGAATGGTGATACTGCCTTGGTACGTTCCTTTTTTCGTTTTTCCATAATTCACTTGTACTGCGGAAGTAAAGGACCCTGTGGAATTCCCTTTTACTGTGATTTTTTTCGTGCCGTTTGTGCTAATGCCGTTGCCATCGAACTTGTAATCAATGGTATAGGTTTTCGGTGCTTTTGACAGGTTTTCTACCTTGAACTTCTTCGTTTTGATTTGAACGCCCTTTTCTTTTAAGAAAGTGCCGTACGAATAGCTTGCATCAGACACAATAGAAGACGCTTGAAGTGATTCGATGATTCGAACGCTGCCTGTGCCCTGCGTATTGTGAGGGAACGGGTTACCATTTGGGTCATACAATGTTTCTGCTGTATTCATCATCAGCGCTTTAATTTGCTCTGTAGAATACGATGGTTTTGCTTGTTTAATAATCGCTGCTACTCCGGCTACATGAGGAGATGCCATGCTTGTTCCTTGCTTCGATCCATAGCCGTATGGCTGAGAAGGATCGTGTGTCGGAATGGTGCTGACAATACTCACGCCAGGTGCTGAAAGATCTGGTTTGATCATCCACGTATCGACAACAGGTCCACGAGATGAGAAGTCAGCGACTTGTTCACTTAACTCTTTCACAAATTGAATCGAGAAAGTCGTTGTATTGTTACCAGCCTCAATGGCTTTAACAAGCGCTGTTCCTTCCGCTTTTGACAGCTTAATCGTCGGAAGGGCTAGACCTGGTACATCCACAGGGATTTCTCCATCGGTATTGTTGTACATGACAACGCCGATCGCACCAGCAGCTTTCGCATTGTCCACTTTATCAACAAAGGCAATGGCTCCACGTTCAATCACTGCCACCTTTCCTTTGACATCGATGTTTTCAAAATCTTTTTCGTCACCGATGCCTGCTTGGACGAGTGTGACTTGTTTTTGGTCAAGTGCTTTTAAATCATTTTCTTGATAGTAGCCCATCACTTTTGCTGTTGAATAGTTCGGGAATTTCACGTTGTATAAACTGTACGGAAGCTGAGTGGCTCCGACAGAAATAGCATCTCTTGATGTCCCAGGAGATCCAACGGTCCAGCTGTTTGGCCCACTGTTTCCATTTGATGTCACAGCGACAACCCCTTCAGACATGGCCCAATCCAGTGCGATGCTTGTTGCATAATCAGGGTTATTCACACTGTTTCCAAGAGAGAGGTTCATGACATCGGCTCCGTCAGTGACAGCCCGGTCGATGCCTGCTAGGACATTTTCAGTTGTTCCTGATCCGCCTGGTCCAAGGACACGGTAGGCGAGAAGGGTAGCATCTTTTGCGACACCTTTAATTTGTCCATTTGCCGCAATTGTTCCTGCGACGTGTGTACCATGATCTGTCGATTCGCCTCTAGGATCTCCTTTTGGTGTTTCTTGTGGAGAATAGTCATTATCAACAAAGTCATAGCCTTTGTATAATCCGAAGTTTCCTTTTAAATCAGGGTGGGTATAATCTACTCCAGTATCAATGACAGCGACTTTTACTCCTTTTCCAGAGTAGCCGGCATCCCAAGCTTTTGGGGCACCGATAAATGGGGCGCTTTTATCCATGAGTGGAGAGACATCCTCATTAGGAAGCTGGACGCTTTTCTTTTTCACTTCATCTGTTTGATATGTAACATCCGGATAAACGGCTTTTACTCCGTCAACTGCGAGCAGTTTCGGGATTTCGTTTGCAGGAAGTTTCATAGAGAAACCAGAGAAGACTTTTTCATATTCTTGATGAACACTCGCTTTATCTAGCTTTTTGAGTGCTGCATTCTTTACTTTCGTTCGAGATTTTTTGAGGGAGGCCTTTGTTTGTGCTTCGCCTTCTTGCTTGGCTTCAACTAAGGATTTTTCCTTTAATTCAACAATGACAGTGGTGTGTTTTCTAGACTTAACATTGATTTCGCCGAAGATTTCTGCTTTTTCCAGTTCCACCTGTTTGTTCGATGGAGCGGCAGCAGCCTGACCTGTAAAGAATGTGGATAAGGTAAAAATAGTGGAGAACAATAGAACAGAAGAACGAGAGATTACTTTTTTCAATTAATTTTCCCCTTTCTAGCTGTGTATTTAGGGAGATAGCCTTTCTTTTTGTGGATAAATAGGAAAGATTCACTGCCCGTTATTAAGTATTCCATACGATGAAACCAATTCCTTTACTAAAATGGTCTTATTTTACATAGTCATAAAGAACTATTTTGTTTATAAAGTCACACTTATGCACAATAATCTGTTGATAACTCGATTATTCAGATATATATATATGGAAAATAAAAAAATCTCATACACAAAATCTAGTAAGAGGGTGTTGATATGTGGATAAACCCTGTTGATAAGATGTGCTTATCTTTGGGATAGTGTGTGTATAAAATTTTCAAAGAAACATTGTGGAACATGCTCATCTTCTGCACTTTTCAACAAAACTTCTGAAAACTAGTTCGTTTTTTCACCCAGATTGTGACAAACCTCTCTTTTTTCTCGGGATATGATAGGAACAGTTAATTTGCTAGAACTGCTAGATTCTAAGTAAATCGGAGGGATGTTCAGTGAAGAAATGGAAGAACTGGTTGAGTGTATGGTTTGGTTTTGTGATGAATGTGCTTGTGAATCCTGGTGAGCTGCTGAAGAAGCAAGGGGTGAAAGTGACAGCAGTGGATGGAGGATTCTTTCTTGCGGTGAATGAGAGAAAGCTAGAGAAACTGGCAGATGAAAAGAAGAAGAAGCGCAGGATAGAAAAGCCGTTTCAAGAAAGTCTGATGATGCTTTATGAAAAGACAACGAGAGAGGCTCGTGCCGGTCCGTTCTTATCTTTACAGAAAAGTTGAAACAGGGTAAAATCCCACATAAGACACGTTATCTGTGGGAGAGGATGCCCCTTGAAGATATATAAAATATTGAATAACAATGCAGTGGTTGTAAAGGAGGGTGATCAGGAGAAAATTGTGATGGGGCCCGGAATTGCTTTTCAGAAGGGGAAAAATGACGTCGTTCCCGTTCAAAAAATAGAGAAGATTTTTGTTGTGCGTGAAGAAAATGAGAAATTCAAACAAATTCTTGCGACATTGCCAGAAGCGCATATTGAGGTGGCAGAGCATATTATTAGTTATGCAGAGGGTGAACTCATGATGCCGCTCAGTGATCATATCCACATTTCACTGACAGATCATTTATCCTTTGCCATTGAACGCGTTCAAAAAGGCATTGTCTTATATAATAAATTGCTTGGTGAGATCAAAGTCTTATATAAGCAGGAATATGATATTGGAAAGTATGCCATTCGTTATGTAAAGGAGCGGCTTGGGGTTGACCTGCCGGACGATGAGGCAGGGTATGTGGCACTTCATATTCATACGGCCAAAATGAATACGGAGTCCATGAAGAAGACGGTCAAATACACAACGATGATCAAAGAAATGATCGAGCATATCGAAAGCGTTTTTGAGCGCTCGATTGATGAGGATAGTATTTCATATCAGCGCCTTGTGACACATTTGAGGTATGCATTAGGCAGGTTGGAATCGAATGAAGCATTTCAAATCATGGACGATGACATGCTGACTTTTATCCAAACAAAGTATGATTCGGCTTACCGGTGTGCACTTGGACTGGCTGATTTGCTGAAAAAAGAATATGGACTTCATCTCCCTGAATCGGAGATCGGCTACATCACGCTGCATGTCCAGCGTCTGCAGGATGCCGAATTGGTGTAAAGGTTGTGCCTGTCCGCAGGCTTTTTTTTATGCACACTACTCTAATTAGTGTATATGGGTCATTTGATTCGAAAAAATAGGTTGACGCAGGTCACGCTCTTATACTATGATGAAAGCGTAATCAAAAACCAATATCGTGGGATTGTGACTGTCAGGCAGGCAAGACCTAAAATTTGCGTAACGAGGGGACGTGTATGTCCTTTCATCGTTAGTGAATTTTAGGTCTTTTTTGTTTTAAAAAAAGGGGGAGACAACATGGATTATCAAAAAACAGCCAAAGAATTAACAACATTATTAGGCGGCAAAGAAAATGTCATTAGCGCAACACATTGTGCCACACGACTCCGATTGGTGATGAAAGATGAGGCGTTGATTGACAAAGATGCCATTGAAGAACTTGAGGGTGTGAAGGGTGCCTTCTCAAGCTCGGGTCAATTCCAGATCATATTTGGAACAGGTTCTGTCAACAAAGTATATGAGCCTTTTGCGCGTGAGGCGGGTCTTGAGGCAGACGACGAGAATCAAAAACCAGCCAGCCATGATGAAGCCGTGAAGCAAAAAATGAATCCACTTGCACGTTTTGCCAAGACGCTATCGAATATTTTTGTACCAATCATTCCAGCGATTGTAGCAAGCGGTTTATTAATGGGCCTATTAGGTATGATGAAAGCCTTCAAATGGGCTGATCCAAGCTCTGCCATCTTCCAAATGCTAGATATGTTCTCAAGTGCTGCCTTTATCATTTTACCGATTTTAATTGGGGTTAGTGCAGCCAAAGAGTTTGGTGGAAATCCATATTTAGGAGCTGTCATTGGGGGCATTATGATTCACCCGAGCTTGCTGAATCCATGGGGACTGACAGACGCAAAACCAGAATATATGCATCTATTCAACTTTGATATTGCGCTTCTTGGTTACCAAGGAACGGTCATTCCCGTGTTATTAACTGTGTATATCATGTGCGTGATTGAAAAGAACTTAAGAAAAGTTGTGCCGAACAGTATTGATTTACTTGTGACGCCGTTTGTGACGGTGATTGTGACTGGATTTGTGACGTTTATTGCTGTAGGACCGCTAGGGAGAATGCTCGGTACAGGGATCTCGAATGCACTCACTTATGTTTATGACCATGCAGGATTCTTAGCTGGACTGATTTTCGGAGGCGCTTATTCTTTAATTGTACTGACAGGTGTTCATCATAGCTTCCATGCGATTGAGGCAGGACTTCTGAATGATATTGGACGGAATTATTTGCTGCCGATCTGGGCCATGTCCAACGTCGCTCAAGGCGGAGCTGGGCTAGCGGTCTTTTTCTTAGCAAAGCGTGCAAAAACGAAAGAAATTGCTTTACCAGCAGCATTTTCTGCTTTCTTAGGTATTACAGAGCCGGTCATATTCGGTGTGAATCTTCGTTATCGTAAGCCATTTATTGCTGCAATGATCGGAGGTGCATTAGGCGGGGCGTTTGTCGTCTTCACGAAGGTAGCCGCCAACGCTTATGGTTTAACAGGGATTCCGATGATTGCCATTGCAGCTCCATTTGGTTTACAAAATGTGGTAAATTATGTTATTGGTATGTTAATAGCTGTTGCTGTTTCATTTATTCTTACCATCATCTTTAAAGTCAAAGAAGTCGAAAAATAATCAAGGAGTGGTCACAGTGATGACAACAACGGACGCAGCACTTCGTCAAAAGGTAACAGATCGTATTCGAAACTATGAGCATTTGGTGAAAAAAGATGTGTACCGTCAGAACTTCCATTTAATGCCGCCAGTCGGTCTTTTAAATGACCCGAATGGATTGATTCAGTGGAAGGGAGTCTACCATGTGTTTTATCAATGGCAGCCATTTAAAACAGGACATGGGGCAAAATTCTGGGGTCACTACACATCAACCGATCTAGTGAATTGGCAGCATGAAGAGGCTGCCCTCACGCCAAGTGATTGGTTTGATCAAAATGGCTGTTATTCTGGCAGTGCAGTCATTGACGATGGTCGTATGTACGTGATGTATACCGGAAATGTCCGTGACGAGCAAGGGAATCGTGAGACATATCAATGTTTAGCTGTGTCAGAGGATGGGGTTCATTTTGAGAAAAAAGGTGTCGTGGCGACTTTGCCAGCGGGATTCACTGCACATTTTCGTGACCCGAAGGTGTGGAAGCGGAATGGAAAGTGGTACATGGTCCTTGGAGCACAAAGTGAAGATCTCAAAGGACATCTTGTCTTATTCACATCTGATACATTAGACAATTGGACGTTTCAAGGCATTATTGCAGGCAGTGGAAAGAATGGATTAGATCATTTCGGATACATGTGGGAATGTCCAGATCTGTTTGAATTAGACGGTCAGGATGTATTGATCGTGTCACCACAGGGGCTGAAGCCTGATGGATTCAAATACAACAATACACATCAATCTGGTTATTTTGTTGGTACATTCGATGATCGTACCTACCAATATACGCATGGAGCGTTTGAGGAGCTGGATCGTGGCTTTGACTTTTATGCACAGCAGACTTTCCAAGATGAATCGGGCAGACGCATTTTAATGGGATGGATGGGTGTACCAGATCAAGGGGAAGAGCATCATCCAACCATCTCTTATCAATGGATCCATTGTTTGACGATTCCGAGAGAGCTTCGTTTAGATGATGAGGGACGTCTTATTCAAAAGCCGGTAAGTGAACTTCGATCTATGCGGACAAATGAGCAGGAGCATGTTTTTCACGTTAAACGATCTGTTCACTCCATTCCTGTTGAAGATTTGACGAGCGCAGAGGTATTCATTGATCAAATTGAAACTCAAAAAGGATTTGAATGCTGTATCCGTGCTGCTGCTCGTATCATTTATGATAAAGATGAAGGCAAACTAACGTTAGAGCGAGATCGATTTGAAGATCGAACAAAGGAAGTTCGTGAAGTAGAAATTGAGGAATTACAGGATCTGCATATCTTTATTGATGCATCATCGATTGAGATTTTTGTCAACGGAGGCCGGGAAGTATTTACTGCACGTTACTTTCCTTCCCCGGGAAATAAATCAATCTCCATCAGTGGTAGAAATGAAACGAAGCTTAAATTGAAGACATGGCATTTGCAAAAAGAAGCAGATCATTGATCTGCTTTTTCTAGGAGATCAGCCTGTATCTTAAAGCCTATATCATGTATATACAAGGTTGGCCTAAAGCGGTTTGATGACGTTTTACATATATGATAACAGGTTCAATTATGGTATCATTTTAAAATATATACAGCTGAGGCTGACGTTTATCCAAATGCGGTAGGACAAAAAGGGGTTGTTTACTTGAATTCAAAACAGCAGCCGACGACTAGAAAACGCTTGGAGACAATGGCAGATCATGTTGAAGATAAACGTGAAGAATATAAAGAATTGCTAATTCAAGTCCAATCTATTCTCGGTGAACCTTCTCTAGAGCAGGAAGAATTAAAAGAGAAGCTGTCAGATACGTATAAACAAATGAAAGAATATGCCTTATTTGTTGAATCCATTGAAGCCTTTATTCGAAAAATGGCGAAAGAATCTGATCAGCAAAAGTAGGTGAAAAATTATGGTGAAAGAGTGTACCTGGGAGCGGGTATGCTTTTTTTATTTAAAGATTATCTATGTCAGTTTTATTCTAAATCTTAATGTATGAAGATAATAGAAATTTGTAGATAGAATATTTAATGTATATGAGTTATAAAAGTGCAAGAAACATTACAATGCGGAAGGATAACCATTTTTTTCAAAACAGAGAACTGATATCCATATTTTATTTAATATATGAGTAGATAGTAAAAATAATCCTAAGGTCTGTCTTAGGATTATTTTTTGAAATTCTTTTATGTATTTCTTGAACCCACTTTCAATCCAGTAAAGTGAGATCAATTATTGTATTTTGTATCTTATGGAATTGTGGAATTTATTTTTATGGCTTTAATAATAGTTTTTGATCTCCGTATATAACATTTCTTCTAGTTTTTTTTCCTCTAGTATACTAAGGACTGTTACAGCTTTTTCAGTATACTCTTCAGGTGAATCCATGTTTAAGTTTTTTAGACATATCCCTTTACGACCATAGCAGATTGCCATCTCCCTGTATGCACCATGTCTTTTACAGAGAGGGATTGCTTCTTCTAATACAACTAATGCCGACTTAAATTTATTGTATTTTATTAAAAGAAGCGAAAAATTAACTCGAATATTAATTTCAATTTTATAAGTATCTTGAAAATTCTTATATATATTAAGTCTTTTCAATGCATTCTTTGCTATATGTATAGCGGTTTCTATAGGAAATATAAAAAGTATAGAGTTTATCAGTCTAATATCAATCAGGTACCAATTTTCATGCTTAGAAAGACGTTCCCAAACAGTATCTACGTGATTGCATGCTTGTTCAATACTACCCGTTTCATGAAGCACTATTAAAGCTGTACAAATACATTGAATATCACTGACCAATTGGTCCTCCGAATCTGATAGCAACCTTTCAGATTCTGTTATCAATTGTCTTAATTTGTTCGGATGATTGAAAGTCGTACGAAAAAAATCGTTAATAAACTTTTGCCTTCGAGTATATTGAAAATCGTTCATAATATAGTGAAACTCATCTAAAGAAACGTCTACTTTTTCCAGTAAAGCCATAAAAGATGACGCAAGTATGTCGATTCGATGTAGTTCAAACTTTGAATAAGCACTTTGTGATAGCAAACCACTAGAAACATAATGCTGAGTATATCCTTTGTTCTTTCTAATTGATCGCATAGTCTGTCCTATATTGTTAAGCAATTTTAATGTCCCCTTTCAGTCTTATTTGACTAAAATGTTATGAATGGTTCATACCATAATATAATAAATCCTGGAAATTGAAAAAAGCGTAGAGAACTATTTATAAACAGCATTACAAATATAGAGGAGAGTTGACTAAATGATAATTTGGGCTTTAATCACTACAATAGTATCTTTTATTTTAATTTTTTATTTTTGGAATGAAGATAGAAAAACATCATATGTATTCATAATGGCGACAATTTTTCTTATTTTTCTTGACCTTGGTTTAATATTTATTTGAGTATTAAAATTGTGTTTATTTTGCGGGTTGAAATAAGAATATTTGTCGTGATGATGATTTCTCGCCTAATATTAATAACTGCTACGAGATGAAATCAGGAAAAGTTCGACTTAAAGAGTACCAAAAATTGTCGTGTTGCAACTTTATGTGAACTCTATGTTCCACGGAAGATGTGGAAAGGTATCTTTGGAAAAGATAGTATCAAAACGAATTAAGATTGATTAAATCAAATGAATGGAACATTCGGAGTTTATAAAAATAGGAGAATTCAGGAAATATCTAAGTGGAAGAACTCTTATAATGACTGAGCGGAAGGCTTGTAATACTGATATAAGTTGAACCCCCAAAATTGACTTATTACATATAGAATGCAACAAATATAAAAAGGGAGTTCAACTGTTGATGAATTGTGCAATATTAAAGGAATGACTAGTTTACACATCAATACGCTCTGTAAGTTTTATAAATTACTTTGAAATTTATTTATACATATGGTTTATTGCGTTGCTTCTGTATCCTTTGAGTTTTCAACTTATTTGTCCAAACGATGTGCGGAATGTTTCGTTGGTCCGATGTATTCGTTTAGTTGGAAAGAGTCTTTAATGGCAGCTGTGATGAATTCTTTTGCTGCATAAATGGCTTCTTTCACGTCTGAGCCGTTTGCTAGTTCAGCTGTGACTGCGGCTGAGAATGTGCAGCCTGCGCCGTGTGTGTATTCTGTGTCGATCTTATCTGTTTCAAGGCGTTCGAAGGTTTGTCCATCATAAAGCAAGTCAATCGCTTTATCAGGGCTTAGCTTACCGCCGCCAGTGATGACCACATACTTTGCACCAAGTTCATGGATGCGTTTTGCGGCTTCTTCCATTTGTTCCATCGTTTTGATCTCGCCAATGCCGCTTAATTGACCTGCTTCGAAAAGGTTAGGTGTGATAACTGTTGCTAGTGGTGTAAGCTTTTCGCGCAATGCTTCAGCGTGCTCTGGGTAAAGGACTTCGTTCGCACCTTTACATACCATAACAGGATCAATGACGACATTTTTCAGCTCATATGTTTTGATCGTTTCAGCTGCGAGTTCAATGACGTCAACTGTTGGTAGCATACCTGTTTTTAACGCATCTACACCGATGCCTTCCACGATCGTCGAGAGCTGCGCGCGGATGGTTGATGTATCGATTGGAAACACTTGATGATCCCAGTTGTTATGAGGATCCATTGCAACGACAACGGTTAAAGCTGTCATCCCGTAGACGTTTTTTTCTTGAAACGTTTTTAAATCTGCTTGGATACCTGCACCGCCGCTTGAATCCGAACCTGCGATGGTGAGTGCTTTATTCATAGACATAGTTGCTGAACCTCCAATGTGATGTGTAACAGTTACTGTTCTACCCCTTATTATAATCAGCTTTTCCATTTATCACAATGAAACGGCATAAAAAAGCGTTCCACTCTTCATGGAACGCCTCATTCTTTATCTTTTACAAATCACCAATTTCCCTTTTTTCAGCTCCTCTAAAAGCGTTAAGGCTAATTCTTGATCGGCGCCGGTCGACATGATTTTGGCCATCAGTTCATCATCCCTGGTGCGAATGACATTGGCGATCTGATCTAAAATCCCTTGATCGACAGCTGTCATGCTCTTTGCTTCCGTGTACTCAGTAACGGTATCAGAGCGTTCGGGGTCATACGCAAACACAAACACATCGTCCTTTGCTGATTGTATCTGTTCGATCGTCTGTTTGGCTTCTTTACTATTCTCAACTGTGAAAAATTCCATCGTGATCACTCCTTTTCATCAAAAATTCCCATTTTCTCGATCAATCAAACCGCCTTTTATATCATGAGAAGAAAGCCGATTTATGTTTTAATGAAAAAGACGAATCTATTAAAGGAGTTAGGCCGATATGAAGATTTCTTTATTAATTGTGACACATAACCGGCTGAGCGCATTGTGTGAACTGCTTGAATCCATCTCGAGACAAAGCGTACAGCCTTTTGAAATTGTGGTCGTAAATGATGCAGGAGAGCGAGTGGACGTGATTCAGGAACTCTATCCAGAGCTGCCAATCCGCTTGATTCATTTAGATGAGAATGTCCAGCATGTGAACGCAAGAAATGTTGGGGTGCGGGAGCTGACAGGTGACGTCATTATGCTGAGTGATGACGATGATTATTTTACACCTTGTCATATTGAACGTATGAGCAAGGCGCTGGAAGACGCTGATTTTGTCTTTTCGGATGCGGAAATTGTTTCGTTTGAAGAACGAGGTGCGACTCGTTTTCCAGTATCAAGACGTTTGTTTGCTTATACAGCGGACATTGAGGACATGCGTGTTTTTTCTACATACGTTCCTTCTGGCAGTATGTACAAACGCCGCATACATGATGAGATCGGCTATTTTGATCCAGCGATGCATCACTACTGGGACTGGGACTTTTTCCTGCGTGTTACGCAGCATGCACGAGCCAAACGAGTGCCAGCTGCCAGTGTGATCTATGCGTTCTTTGATGGTGGGGGCAATCAGTCGAGTGATCTTGGTGAAACAAGGAAGAACTATTTAGATGATCTGAGTGAAAAGCATGGGCTCGGTGATTTGCCGACAGCGAACTTTGCTGTCCTATTAGAAGAACCAGCGATGAAAAAACGAGAATCAGAGAGTGAGATTGTATGGGATGGAAAACCGATGATCTCAAGATTGGCACAGCAGACAGAAGGAGGACAACCGAAATGAAGCCATTTTTAAATGATAGCTGGTGGGCTGTGATGAAAAGTGAATTTGAACAGCCATATTATCAGGAATTACGTGAGTGGGTAAAGGAAGAATATCGTACGCAGATCGTGTTTCCAAAGCCAGATGACATTTATCGTGCCCTCCATTTGACGTCGTATGAAGATGTGAAGGTCGTGATTTTGGGACAAGACCCTTATCATGGCCCAGGACAGGCACACGGATTAAGCTTTTCTGTTCAGCCTGGTGTCAAACATCCTCCATCTTTGAGAAATATTTTTCAGGAGCTAAAGGATGACCTCGGCTGTCCGGTCCCTAACCATGGCTCGCTTGTCAGCTGGGCAGAGCAGGGTGTCTTGCTGTTAAACACCGTGCTCACTGTAAGAAAAGGGGAAGCGAACTCGCATAAAGGCAAAGGCTGGGAACTTGTGACAGACCGCGTCATCGACGTCCTGAATGACCGAGATCAGCCAGTCGTTTTTGTGCTTTGGGGCAGACATGCGCAAAATAAAAAAGAACGCATTGATCAAAGCAAGCATTACATCATTGAGTCACCTCATCCAAGTCCTTTTTCCGCAAGAAACGGCTTTTTTGGCAGTCGTCCGTTCTCAAAAGTAAACGCCTATTTAAAGCAAATGGGGATCGATGAAATCAACTGGTGTATCAAGGACATCGAATCAAAATAGGACGAGGGAAAATCCCTTCGTCCTGTTTATTTTAAAAATTTACGGACAATGTCGAGTCCGTTTTTCGCATTTGGATAGCGGAAAGAAAAATCAAAGCGATTGGTTTGCCGCAGGACGCTTTTTTCATGTGTAAAGGTGAAAAAGCTTTCTTTTCCATGATATCGTCCGATACCGCTTTCACCAACGCCTCCAAATGGTAAGTATGGAGTGGCGACATGCATCAGTGTATCATTAATGCAGCCCCCGCCAAATGAGAGGTTGTCTAGAATATAGGCTTCTGTTTCTTTATTTGTTGTAAATAAGTAAAGAGCGAGCGGCTTCGGTCTTGCCTTAATCATGTCAGCTGCCTCTTGAAGAGAACCAAATGTGATGACCGGCAAAATAGGTCCGAAAATTTCCTCCTGCATCACAGGGTCTTCCCATGTAATGTGATCTAGAATGGTCGGTGCGATTTTGAGCTCTTGTTCATTGCGCTGTCCACCTGTCACCATCGTGCCATTAGAGAGAAATTGTGAAAGTCGATCAAAATGACGCTGGCTGACATTTTTTCCGAAATGCGGATTTGTTTCAGGCTGGTCCCCGTAAAAGTCACGGATACAGGTCGTCATTTCACGTAATAGGTCCTCTTTGATCGATTCATGAACAAGTAAATAGTCTGGTGCAATACATGTTTGACCAGCATTCGTGAATTTACCAAAGGTGATTCGTTTTGCAGCGAGTTTGATGTCTGCATCAGGCATGACAATGCATGGACTTTTTCCGCCGAGCTCAAGTGTGACAGGTGTGAGATGTTTTGCGGCCGCTTCCATGACGACTTTGCCGACGGCTACACTCCCAGTAAAGAAAATATAATCAAAAGGCAGTTTCAGAAGCTCTGTGCTGACATCCACACCGCCTTCAACGACCGCTGCAAGATCTTCTTGAAACACGCTTTCCACAATCGTGCCAATCACGTTTGAGACGTGCGGCGTTAATTCTGACGGTTTTAAAGTAACGGCATTTCCCGCAGAAATGGCTCCAACTAATGGCGAAAGGGCCAATTGGAAAGGATAGTTCCAAGGGGCAATAATTAGAACACTTCCGTACGGTTCCTTAATGATCATACTTTTTGATCCGATATGGGTCAGAGGTGTTTTCGCGCGAGATGGTTTGGCCCATTTGTGAAGATGTTTGACGGTATGATTGATCTCTTCATATACCATGCCAATTTCTGTTGTATAGGCTTCCTGTTCGGATTTATGTAAATCATGGGCTAAGGCTTGTAAGATGTCCTTTTCATGATGTTTAATGGCTTTTTTTAAATCGTTAAGAAGACGGATTCGATCTTGAACCGCTGGTGTTTGCACGTTTTTTTGTTTGTGAATGAGTTCAGTGAGTTTGTTCATCTTTCAGTCCTTTCAAAGACGATATTGTTTCTTTTTTATTATGTGTGAATCTTGGGTAAGGGTCAAATCAGATGAACAGAAGCACACAGCTTTGAAAAAATGAGCCCATTCGGTTTGTTCATTTGGTAAAATAATGTTGGAAAACGAATTTTTTAGATTGGAGGGTCTACCCTTGAATATTCATATATCAAGTCTGCTTCAAAAAATGGAGGAAGCCATTCAAAAAGCAAAACAAAGTGGAAATGATGAAGAGGTGAAACGCCAAGCGGCGGTCATCTCTTCACTATGTGATGTCATTCTCGACACGTCATCACAGGTGCAAATGCCGCAGTCTTCGGTCATTTCACCACCTCCATCTATACAGACACCATCTGCACCGGCTGTGTCTACGGATCAAGCCATGCTAGAGAAATTGATGGGCACTAGCGGTGCAAAGAAATTTCAGCATAAAGAAGAGGGTCAACAAGAGAAAGATGGCAACGGTGACTCTATTTTTGATTTTTAATGGTCTTGTCACGACAAAGGGAAGGTGATCGGGTTGAAACTATTTTTGGGCGCCATTCAGTGGATGGCATTTTTTATCGCAGCTTCTATTGCTGTGCCGATTGCGATTGCACAAGCATTTGAATTAAATCAAGTGCAGTCGGCGGAACTGATTCAGAGTACATTCTTTTCACTTGGACTTGTGGCGATGGTGCAGTGTTTATGCGGTCATATGCTGCCGATCAATGAAAGTCCAGCAGGGCTGTGGTGGGGGGTATATACCCTTTATGCAGGCATGACAGGGACGATTTTTGCTACATATCCTGAAACCTTGCAAGCGTTACAAGGGGCGTTAATTTTTAGTGCTGCGTTCTTTTTTATTTTTAGTCTTTTTAAAATCATTAATTGGCTTGCGTCTTTATTTACGCCGGTTGTCACAGGTATTTATTTGCTGCTGCTTGTTGTGCAGTTAAGTCAGCCAATCATGAAAGGGCTGATGGGGATCGGCTATCGGGGAAATCAGGTAGATGGGCTTGTCTTTTGTCTATCGATCTTGATTATTGTCATCACCTTCATGATCAGCCGCTCAAAATGGCATTATTTAAGACAGTTTTCTGTGTTATTCGCACTTGCAGGCGGCTGGCTGTTATTTGCTTTACTCGGACTAGCGAAGCCTGTTCGCATTCCTGAGCAGATCATTGAGTTTCCAAAACTGTTTCCGTTTGGCATGCCGGTCTTTGACAGTGGACTGCTTGTCACGTCCTTTTTTATTACGATCTTACTCATTGTGAATATGCTGGCAAGTATTCGAATTGTGGAAAGTTCCGTGAAGGCATTCGGTGAACTGCGTGAGCGGAAACGAGCCAGACCGGCTGGTTTTGTCGCCGCATTTGGTCATTTGCTAAGCGGACTGATTGGAGCGATTGCGCCTGTTCCTATTTCAGGGGCAGCGGGTTTTATACAAACAACCAAAATTCCATCGAGAAAGCCATTTTTCCTTGGCAGTCTGCTCATTGTCCTCATTAGTTTATTTCCATTATTGATGAGCTTTTTCTCTGCATTGCCTTCTCCTGTGGGGCTGGCTGTGAACTTTGTGGTGTTCTCTTC
The DNA here is from genome assembly GCF_038593325.1 of Bacillus sp. FSL W7-1582. Taxonomy (NCBI): domain Bacteria; kingdom Bacillati; phylum Bacillota; class Bacilli; order Caryophanales; family Bacillaceae; genus Bacillus; species Bacillus sp. FSL W7-1582. Next base: position 3,429,202 of record NZ_CP151987.1, on the reverse strand, counting down.
TATGATTGGGATTGCTATGTCTGAATTCGATCAGTATGAAAAAGAAGACATCCCGCGCATTCGATTTGTGCTTGGTATCGCTGTTTTAGCAGGCGTGGGCGCAATGTTTGTGCCACAAGGGGCATTGAAAGGCATGCATCCTGTGCTGATTTCTTTATTGAGCAATGGTCTTGTGCTTGGCACACTGATTGCGATTGTGGTCGATCAAGTGCTGCTGCGAAAGAAGAAGAAATCCGACAATCTCGTGTCAGCATCATAGGAAAGTTGAATGTTGGATAAGACCCGCGCTATGATAAACATAATTGATGAGATAAGGAGAATGACGAATGAAACTATTTTTCATATTAGGTGCCATTAACGCCATGCTTGCGGTTGGTCTTGGAGCCTTCGGTGCACATGGACTGGAAGGGAAAATTCCTGAAAAGTATATTGAGATATGGAATAAAGGGGTTCAATATCAGATGTTCCATGCCATTGGCCTGTTTATTGTCGCCTTTCTGGCAGATAAGCTGTCAGGTGTTTCCCTAGTGCCGACCGCTGGCTGGGTGATGCTGGCAGGCATTCTATTTTTCTCAGGAAGCCTTTATGTGCTTGCCTTGACTCAGGTGAAGATTTTAGGTGCTATTACGCCAATTGGCGGAGTGGCATTTATCGCTTCTTGGATCATGCTAGTGATTGCAGCAGCAAAAAATTTATAAGCTAGGAAAACCGATGCCCTCATAGGGGCATCGGTTTTTTTCTTAACTCCAATAAGGAGAATAGTTCGGAGGTGCTTGATAATAAGGTACATAGTGAGAAGGCGGGACAGGGTGCGTTTGTGTCTCTTCCTCCCGGTGGCAGAAAGGCCCGATAAATACACCAGGTTTCACAGGCTGCGTCGCCTGCTTCCACTGCGTTTCGTTCATGCAATAAGTATGTGCCATGATGTGTGAAGGCGTGAGGGTTAGAAGGTCTGAACCTAAGATGACTTCTGGCGTCGATGCGTTAAAAATGGCTAACAAATGGGTTTTGTCCTGTAAGGCGACTTCGTAATGCCACCAGCCTTGTGGCACATTGGCTACCTGCCCGGGGGTAATGGTGTAGGTGGACAGCTTTTTTGTAAAAGGGTTCAGCATGGATACAGCAGCAGAGCCGGCGATACAATAAACAAGCTCGGCAGCATTTTGATGATAATGAGGCTCTACTACTTTGCTTTTACTCAAATATATATCCAGCAGAGATACTTGATCGAGCGAATTTAATTGTTTTTTTCCTAAAACATTAATCAGGTTGTGTTGGTCATATTTCACAAGGGGGCTTTGATTCAAATCAAATGAATATTTGACATTCGGCGATGTATAATCCAGCTCAACAGTCATTGATGTCACCTCTAGGCGTTTAATAAAAACTACTAGGCATCTTATGAGCCTTCCCCCGAAGGTGTGTCAAAAACCTAGACAAAAGAAAAAAGCAAGGGCGTCTGCACCTTGCTGCTGATATGACCTTGAGGTTATCTCGGAGAATACGTAGACATCGAGTATGGATAGTCATATTGAATTTCCCCATCAAACGTAATGTAATCAAGGTAGATTGTTAACAATAAGTATCGTGTCCCCGTTTTGTTATCACTAATGATAATGTGATCACGTCCTGCGGCCTCAATGACTCCTCTAAAAATCTTAGAGTTCCATTCTTTACTTGCCTCAAACGTCATATAGATCGTGGCTACTTTGCCGCGGTTTAATCGTAAAATATTTTCAATATAGGACTGCTCAAGCGGCAGCTGACCGGTGACGTTCTGCTGATAAATCGGTCCAGAAGGAATTTGATAGGGCTGCCCGCCACTTTGCCCACCTTGGCCTCCTTGTGAAGTACCAGTAGACGGCATTGGCGAATACCCCTGCTGCATTTGACCTTGCATTTGACCCTGCGTTTGGGGAGGGACTGAATAACCCATCTGCTGCGCAGGATACGGATTTGCTCCATATTGTTGCTGGCGAAAATCTTGACCTTCGAAACCCGAACCTTGCCCAAATTGATTTTTCAATTTCATAACGTTCCTCCTCTTTCCTCATGGTGTTCTAAACAGAAGGCGGAAAAGCGCCTGTTGTTTCCATAGCATTCTTTTTCTCTTTCACACTATGAGACAGGAAGAGAGAATATGTACATTGAACGAAAAAAAGGAACTGCTTTGTGCAGTTCCTCAGCGTGTAGACAAACCCTCGCATTCGGTGTCAGTCCTGCGCTTCGGTGCTCACGAATGTCAAATTCGCTCCGCGCCGATGCTCGTCCTTCCTAGACTGCAAAGGTTTTCTATCACGCTGAAAAGAAGACAAAGGGCTAAAATAAAGTTCATTTTAGCCCTTTGTCAACAATCTGAGGAACTGCTTTGTGCAGTTCCTCAGTATTCAGACAAACCCCGTATTCGTACTGCCTAGACTGCAAAGGTTTCCAACAATTTAAGGAATGCCTGTTTACATCAACCAATTCATAGCCCGCTGCACGTCATAGAGAAGGGTCATGATGAGAAAAAATAAGGCGATCGGTGTGATGGCAATGATAAAGGCCTGCCATATTCTCAGCTTCATCACAGCAACAAGGCCTAAAACAGCCATCCCAAATATCCATGCTTTGGTATACGCATCAACCAGTGGTAAAACGCTGAGATAATACCATACTTCATAGTGCTGGTCTAAATAGGGTGAGATTTTCACAAATGTATACGGACCAAGCAACCCCACAGTAAAAATCCAAGTAAGAGCAAATAAGGTGGAAGGGAAAATGACCGTCAGTGTGCAAGCTTTGAGCACATCTCGATACGGCGCTTTACTGCCAAAAAACAGTCGTCCTAACCACTGTAAAATGAAAGAACCGAAAAATAGAAGAAAATTGCCTACTAAAATACCAAAACCTGCTCCGTGTAACAGAATAAAAGGATATGGAATATGATTGCCCATATACTCACTAAAATACCCTTCGTACATCCAGCTTGTACCAGCGATACTTGCAAGGAGTATCATCAGCCACATGGGAATAGAGGTATGTTCATATGAGCGAATAATCGTTTTTGTCGCGACAAAAATTTTAAAGAATCGAAAAAAACCTTTTGCTTCCTCTTCTTGGGAGAGATCACTCTTCATATACTCCAATGTTCTTTACTCCTTTAATACACATAAATGATTACTTATATTACCAAAATTTTTACGTTTTTCAAAGATAGATCATGAAAAAAATCCAATTTTATAAAAAATAGGTCACTCTACAGTCTCTTTAAGAGGAGACACATATGATAACCATAGTTTAAAAGAGACCGAGGTGGAAAAATTGACGAAAGTAACGGTCATTATGACGAGCTACAACAAAGCGGCCTACGTTGGCAGATCAATTGAAGCGGTGCTGCAGCAGACCTTGTCAGACCTTGAACTTTTTATCATGGATGATGGATCAAACGAACAAACCCTTGCTGCTATTGAGCCTTTCCGTAAAGATCCACGCGTCCATTTTATCCAAAGCGGGGTGAAAACGCTGGAGGAAAGAACGGCGAAAACACGCTATGCCGTACTCATTAATCAAGCATTAGAACAGGCAAAGGGCGAGTATATTTCCTATGCCACAGATGACAATGTCTATGCACCAGACCGTTTAGAGAAGCTCACGAAATATTTAGATGCTCGTCCGAATGAAGAAATTGTCTATTCTAGTTCAAAAGTTATCTATTTAAATAGCGAAAAAGAGCCAGTAAAGGAAACGATTCGACCTGCGCAAACGGTGCAGTGGAATGCACCTTGTGCCATTGATCACTGCTCGGTTGTACATCGTGCATCCATTTTAACAAAGATTCGTGCTGAATTTGGATCCTACTGGGACGAGAGTCCGCATTTTTATCGAATAGGGGATGCCCGGTTCTTTTTTAGATTAAATCACTTTTATCCGTTCTACCCTTTTGATGAGGTATTGGATACAAACTACATCACAGAACAGTCTATTCATTATCAGTTGGCAGAAGATGAGAAAAGCGATTTTATTCAAGCACTTCCTCCGCAGTCTACCTGCAGGGAGCTCCGCCATATATTAAAACAGAGACATGGGAGGTGACCTTAAGTGTCGCATTATATTCATCATTATTGGCAAGTGTACTTTGAGTATGTGAATCTGATGAAAGACTTATCCTATCGCCATATACCCCTTGGGTTAATCAGTAATTTTTATCAATACATCAGCCCAGAAGTGAGAGAACGTATGGAAGATGAGGCGTTTGGTGAAGAGCTGTCAACGACTTGTCCAAAGCCGCAAGACATTCAGCCCTTTTTTGATCAGCATAAACAGCAGATCAAGCGTACCCCTTATCGTCCGAGTCATGGAAAGGTGCTTCTTCACTTTGAACACTTACGTTTTACTGAACAAAATTACACGCGGTTCCATCCGAACCAAACAGTGGTGCTCGCGCGCTGGAAGAAGGCTGATTATTTCGGATTACCAGTGATCAGTAAGCCTGAATTAGCCGGAGAGGTTAATAAAGAAGCCCATGTTGAATATATTGAAAAAGCAAATGCTCTATTGAAACCTTACGCCCAGCATCCTGTCTTTGGCAATGTCTTTTTTAGAGAAAAGCTTCGGAAGGACATTGTGCAATTTATTGATGTGATTGACCAAATAGAAACGCTATTTGAGATGCAGCCGATCACAGCTGTCGTTGTTGGTACGACGGAGGACGCCTACAGCCGTGTGCTCGCCTTGCAAACTGTGAAACGCCATCTCACAAGTATTTGTCTTCAGCACGGTGCGCTCATGGGAGACGAAGCCTTTTTGCCGATTTTCACCACCTGCCACGGGGTGTTTGGAAAATATGAAAAGGACTGGTATGTAGATAAAGGCTGTCAGCCTGAGCAGGTGGAGATCACAGGTCACCCGAGATTTGATTTGGTGCAGGAGCGAACACCGCTTCAACAGGAAATGGTCTTTCGTAAATTGAACTTCAATCCTGCCAAAAAGACTGTGCTCGTGGCGACACAGCCGTTTTCAGAAGCCTTTTACGGTGATGTTCTTAAAACAATTGCAAAACGGAAAGATATTCAGCTGATTATGAAGCCGCATCCGTGGGAAATCGCTCGAAATCGTTTAAATGACTATACAGCGATTGAGCGTGCGGGGAACCATGTGAGATTAATTAAAAAAGAGATCGACTTGTATGACCTCCTGCCGTATATGTATATGGTCATTACGCTCACATCAACAGTTGGTCTGGAAGCAATGCTCTTTAAAAAGAGTGTACTGATTGGAAAAATGACAGAAGGCAGAAGATACCCTTATTACGAGTCGCTTGGCAGCTGCCACATGGAAAACCCTATTGAGCTGGCCGAGAAAGCGATCCGTATTTTATCGGATGAACAAGAAATGAAGCTGGCGAAACAGCAAGGGGCTCGTTTCATTCAAGAACATTATCCGCATGCACAATCGACCGATGTTCTGCTTTCTCTGCTCAAAACAAAAACAGGCGTGGATTTTCAGAGATGAAGATAGGGGTGTGCAAGCGATATGGGACAAAAGAGAGCACAATTTCTTCCTTATGCACTGCCTTTTATTGAACAGGAAGAAATTGATGAAGTCATTGGAACATTAAAGTCCGGCTGGTTGTCCACCGGACCAAAAGTGAGACAGTTTGAAGAAGAGTTTAGGCAGCTGACTGGAGCGAAGCACGCAATAGCAGTCAATTCATGTACAGCTGCTCTATTTTTAGCGTTAAAGGCGAGAGGCATTGGAGCTGGTGATGAGGTCATCACAACGCCTCTGACGTTCTGCGCAACAGCCAATACGATCATCCATACGGGGGCAGCCCCTATTTTCGTCGATATTGATCCGGCGACACTCAATCTAGATGCGAAAAAATTAGAAGCGGCCATTACACCACATACGAAAGCGGTTGTCCCTGTACATTTTGCTGGTCAATCGTGTGATATGGACCGAATTTTAACGATTGCCAAAAAGTATAATTTGTTCGTGCTGGAGGATGCCGCTCATGCCCTTTATACGACCTATCATGATCAACCGATTGGATCAATTGGTGATGCGACCGCTTTTAGCTTCTATGCAACGAAAAACATAGCGACTGGTGAAGGCGGCATGCTCACGACAAACGATGATGCACTTGCAGCTAGAATCAGAAGGCTGGCGCTTCACGGGATGAGTAAGGGAGCGTGGAATCGTTATGGAGAAAAGGGAACATGGTATTACGAGGTCGAGGAACCGGGCTATAAAATGAACATGTTTGACGTGCAAGCATCGTTAGGGCTCGTTCAGCTAAGCCGGTTGAAGGAGATGCAGACACGCAGAGAACAGATTGCGAAGACATACAATCAGGCATTTCAACATGAAGCTGGTCTCATCTTACCGCCTGTACATGATGAGGGAAGACATGCGTGGCATTTATATGTGCTACAAGTTGATCCAAAAGAAGCACTGATCACACGCGATGACATGATTGATCAGCTGCAAAAGGAATATAAAATCGGCACGAGTGTTCATTTTATTCCCGTTCACTTGCATCCATATTATCAAGAGACCTACAACCATTTACCAGAGGATTTCCCTGAGGCACTCACTTATTACAAACGAACGCTTTCGCTCCCGCTCTATCCAAGTATGACAGATGAAGATGTGCAGGATGTCATCACCGCAGTCGTGTCAATTTTAAAAGACAAGAAGGCCTCTTCATGAAAGTCGTTCATGCAATAGACGATCAGGTGCTGGCAACTTGGCTGAAAACATATGGTCATGAAGCGGAACGCATGGCAGGATTCAAGCAGTTTGCTCTTGTCAGCGGTGCTAAGCTCAAAGCAGTGCTGCTATACGAATGGTCCAAATGGGAGAGCGGCATTTTTGACAAGCATATTTTTCATGTGAAGTTTGTGGAAGCTGAATCAGCGCTGCTCTTTAAAGAATTGATGGAGAGATTCATCAATTGGATGAGAACAGAAAAATGTGATTTTTTCTTTTTACGGCTTGAGGCGGCTGATCTTGAAAAAAACCGCATTGTTCAAAAACTATCCCATGTGTATTATGTCGGTGGTCTCACTAGGCTTGAGGCACCGCCTGCTCTCATGGAGATGCCATCATCAGATCAAGATGTGGTGATGGGTGTGCCAGATGAAAAGGATTACGATGAGGCGGTCTTACTAGGTGATCAGGCTTTTGTGAAAAGTCGTTATGCCCTTGATCCATATTTAGACCAGCGTGTTGTTCAGCATTTTTATCAGGAGTGGATGAGAAACAACCTACTCGGACGCGCAGATATCAACCTCGTTGCCAAGGTAAATGATGAAGTGGTTGGCTTGATTCAAGGTATGACAAAGGGGCATGAGATGGGGCTTGAGCTTTTTGCGATTAGACCGGATGTTCAAGGAAAAGGGATCGGAAAAAAGCTGTTTATTGAGATGATGAAAGTGTCTCATGACAGAGGGCATCACTTCATTTCTGCGGGGACACAGCTTCATAATACGACAGCCATCCAGCTGTACGAAAAGATGGGGTTTAGGACAACAAATGCCTTTTTGTATTACCATGTGTGGCCGAAAAAAGGAGAGAGGTAAGATGGCGCATTTCTATATCGGAGATCGCAAAGTGGGAGATGATGCGCCTGTCTTTATCATTGCAGAGGCAGGCATTAACCATGATGGAAAGCTGGATCAGGCACTTGCTTTAATTGATGTGGCAAAAGAAGCAGGGGCTGATGCGGTGAAGTTTCAAATGTTTCAAGCGGATCGGATGTATCAAAAGGAACCGGGGTTATACGAAACGGCCAAAGGAGAAGAAGTGTCTATTTTTTCTTTAGTGGAACAAATGGAGCTGCCGCCTGAATGGCTGCCTGTCTTATTGACACGTTGTAAGGAAAAAGGACTGATGTTTTTAAGCACCGTGTGTGACGAAGAATCTGCTGATTTATTGAATCAAACGAATCCGCCTGCTTTTAAACTGGCATCCTATGAAATCAACCATTTGCCTCTTTTGCGTCATACGGCTTCTTTTCAAAAGCCGATCATTTTTTCAACAGCTGGGGCCACCATTGCAGATGTTCATGAAGCATACGAAACGATTACGAGCCAGCAAAATAAGCAAGTCGCTATCATGCATTGTGTGGCAAAGTATCCAGCGCCTAGAGCATATACGAACCTGCGGGTGATTCAAACCTTAAAATCTGCTTTCCCTGAAGCAGTCATTGGCTTCTCAGATCATAGTGAACACCCGACGGAAGCGCCAGTAGCCGCTGTGAAGCTCGGGACAGCAATGATTGAAAAACATTTTACAATAGATAAAACATTACCCGGAGCGGATCATTCATTTGCTCTTAATCCTGAAGAATTAAAGGAAATGGTTCAGCACATTCGAGCGGCAGAAAAGCAGCGGAATCAAGCAGAAATAGACGTTCATTCATTACCAGAGGAGCTTCTTGGCAGTTCTTATAAAACGACAACAGCCATTGAAGGGCAGATTCGAGAATTTGCGTATCGAGGAATTTTTACGACAAAAGGCATTGCAAAGGGTGAGACCCTCACGTCAGAAAATGTAGCCGTGCTGCGCCCTGGACAAAAGAATCAGGGATTGCATCCGCGATATATGCCGATTTTACTTGGCACAAAGGCTGTGAGAGACATCCCAGCTCATACAGGTGTTTCGTGGAAAGACGTACTCACGCAGGAGTCTCATGATGATGCATGATGTGCTTTTTGTCATTCAGGCTAGGATGGGGTCAACAAGACTGCCCAAAAAAGTGATGAAACCGATCGGCGGCATGGCGCTGATTGATTTGATTGTGGAGCGGGTGAAGCAATCAGATGATTACCATCACAACATGCAAAACCTTATGATTGCCACAACGGTCGAGCCAGAGGATGACTATTTGGCTCAATATTGTATGTCAAAGGGTTATAAGGTGTTTCGAGGCAGTGAGGCAGATGTGCTTGAGCGGTTTGCACAGATTGTCCGCCAATTTGAACCTAAAACGGTTGTACGTTTAACGGGAGACAATCCATTTATAGATCCTTCGCTTTTGTCGAAAATGCTTGAAAAACATAGACAGGAAAAGGCTGATTACACATATACGAACGGAACACCACTCGGTATTTCCGGGGAAATGATTGAAGCATCTATTTTATGTGAAATCGACAAATTTCCCCTCACTTATTCAGAACGTGAGCATGTCACGCTGTATATCAGAAAGCATCCCGAGCAATTTTCCCTTCAATTATTCACACCGCCCAAAGAACTTGCATATCCTGCTTATCGATTCACGATTGATACAGAAGAAGATTATGTGTTTGCTACCCGTTTACTAGAGAAAGCTGGTGGTTCTATTGCTGTGCCGACAGCTGAGCTCATTTCCATCTGTGAACAACATCCAGACATTGTTCGTTTGAATCAATCTGTGAGACAGAAGGATGCTGAATGAACAAAAAAATCATGATTGTTGTTTATGGTGGTTTTTTAAGAGGAATGGGTCATGTCGTCAGAATGAAACGTTTGGCAAAAGAACTGCTTCAAGAAGGGAACGACCTATATTTCTATACAAATGATCAGATTTGTGTAGAAATGCTTTCGCACCCAGAGTGGTACGTTCACATGGTGCATGAGTCGAATGCGCTTCTCCAGGTCCAACAAGACATCAAAAAGCTAAAGCCTGACCTTTTAGTCATAGATGTGCTTGATTGTGATCTTCAGTTTCTTCAAACGATCAAAGACTCCTGTGGCAGTGCGAGGCTTGTCTTATTTGAGGAAAAAAGAGAGGAAGCCTGTCAGCTTGCAGACACGGTCATAAACGGCATTTATGGCGGTCTGGACGGGAAGCACGAGCAGCTTAATGGCACGGCTTATTATCATGGAACGCCCTATTTATTGTTAGATCACGAGTTTAAACGATTCAAAGACACATATGAGGTTCGGAAAGAATGTAAAAAGGTGGTCATCAGTCTTGGCGGTAGTGATCCGTGCGGCCTGTTATCAAAGGCTGTATCGGCGCTTCTTCAAACAAATCACCTAGACATTTTAGCGGTCGCAGGAAAAGCCTCTCACATCAAAGAGCAAGTAGAGGCGGAACATATCCAATTCATTCAACATACAGATCAACTACCGGTTCTTTTATCAGAAGCTGATGTGGCTATCGTAGCAGGCGGTATGACGTTATATGAGGTAATTTGTATCGGGGTGCCCAGCATTGTCCTATCGCAAGTAGACCACCAAGCAGTGACAGCGAGCATGTTTGCGCAAAAGGGCGCTTGTTTTCACCTTGGATTAGGTGACCTTGTGGAAGAAAAAGACCTGTTGCAAGCTGTTCAAAAACTGTCTGACAGCTATTTTCTCCGCAGAAGCATTCATCTTAATGGACGTTCACTCATTGATGGAAAAGGAATCGAACGAGTGAAAAACATTCTTATACACCTCATGAATTCACACCAAAAAGAACATAAGGATGTGTAGATGTGAAGGGAGTTATTTTAGCAGGAGGAAAGGGATCACGGCTGGCACCATTAACGAAGATTTTCAACAAACACTTGCTGCCGGTTGGTCCATACCCGATGATTTATTGGTCATTATTCAAACTGAAAGAAGCAGGAATTGTAGATGTGATGCTGATTTCACAGGAAGAACAAATTCCGTTGTTTCAAAAGTTACTGGAAGATGATCGTGAACTTGGGATGAACATTGTGTATCAAGTACAGCCAGAAGCGTCTGGTATTTCCGATGGTTTATCCTATGCAAAGTCCTTTGCTCAAGGGGAAAAATTTGTGCTGATGCTTGGTGATAATGTATTTGAAGATTCTTTACGCCCTTTTGTCGACGCCTTTAGGCAACAAGAAAGCGGAGCCAAGGTTTTATTGAAAGAGGTGGCAGATCCAAAACGGTTTGGCATTGCAGAAATTGATCCTGCTCATCACCGAATTTTATCAATTGAAGAAAAGCCAGAGCATCCGACGTCATCTTACTGCGTCACGGGCATCTATTTTTATGATCAAGACGTCTTTCAATATATCGAGGAAATCTCGCCGTCAGATCGAGGTGAACTAGAGATTACTGATGTGAATAATCTCTACATCTCAAATAGCCAGCTGACCTATGATATGTTAAAAGGGTGGTGGATTGATGCAGGAACTCATGAATCTCTCCACGAAGCATCAACAAAAATGTTTGAAACGATGAAGGAAAAAGAGGGATACGAATGACGAAGTCTTATTTAATTACAGGTGGAGCAGGGTTTATTGGACTGAATTTTGTGAAGCTGCTGCTTCAAGAATCCGATGTCCGGCTGACCGTATTTGATAAATTAACATATGCCAGTCATCCAGAGGAGATGGAATATTTATCAAAGCTGCCTCATGTCCGTTTTGTCCAAGGAGATATCACGCTGCAAGACGAACTAGATCAAGTATTTGATGAAGCCTATGATGCCATCATTCATTTCGCAGCAGAATCACATGTCGATCGCAGTATTGAGTCAGCAGAACCCTTTATCCAAACAAATGTCCTTGGTACCTATCGTATGCTTGAAGCTGTCTTAAAGGGAAAGGCGAATAAACTCATTCATATTTCCACAGATGAAGTATATGGAGATTTGGAGCCGGATGATCCTGCTTTCACAGAACAAACACCACTCTCACCGAATAATCCTTATTCAGCAAGCAAGGCAAGTTCAGACCTGCTTGTGAAATCTTATATCCACACCCACCAATTACCCGCAATGATCACAAGATGCAGCAACAACTACGGACCTTATCAGCATGAAGAAAAATTAATCCCAACCATTATTAGAAAAGCGGTCAATGGTGAAAAGATTCCGATTTACGGAGACGGCCAGCAGATTCGCGATTGGCTCTATGTAGAGGATCATGCGAGAGCCGTAAAGCAAGTAGTAGAAAACGGAACAGCCGGTCAGGTGTACAATATTGGCGGCGGCAACGAGAAAACAAACCTTGATTTAACCAAAACCATTCTCACACATCTAGGCATCTCTCATGACCAAATCGCGTTTATTCAAGACCGGAAAGGGCATGACAGGCGGTATGCCATTGATGCCAGTAAGCTAAAAGAAGAGCTCGGCTGGGTGCAGGCAACTTCATTCGAAAAAGGTATCGAAAAAACGATCGATTGGTATCGTGCCAAATATGATCAAAGTGAAGAAGGGTGACCGATGAAAGTTTTAATCACCGGTGCAGGCGGCCAATTAGGGAAAGAATTGACGAAACAGCTGAAAGAAAAAGACATCACCGTCATTGCTTTAACAAGGAGTATGCTGAATATCGCAGATCAACAGGCAGTCAGACATGCAATGAGACATTTCCGTCCGGATATTGTTGTCAGTGCGGCTGCTTATACGTCTGTCGATCAATGCGAAACAGAAACGGAAAAAGCCTATCTTGTGAATGGGATTGGCGCCTACTATACAGCGCTTGAAGCTAAAAACGTAGGGGCAGATGTGTTACATGTCAGCACAGATTATGTATTTGATGGGCAAGCGGATACCCCTTACCAAGTTGATGCACAAGCAGATCCGCAAACCATTTATGGAAAGAGTAAAAAACTTGGAGAAGAATTGATTCATCTTGTGTCAGATGAAGTGAAGATCATTCGGACATCGTGGCTCTATGGACATGAGGGACATAATTTTGTGAATACCATTCTTCGACTGGCTGAAACGAAGGATCATTTGCGCATCGTCAATGATCAGTTAGGGTCTCCTACTTATACAAAGGATGCCGCAGAAGCTTTGATTCACTTGTTTGACCAGAAAGCAGGTATTTATCATGTCAGTAACCGAGCTAGCTGTTCATGGTTTGACTTTGCGACAGAAATTGTGGCAGCAAGCGGTCTGTCTACGATAATTGAACCCATTTCCACTGAAGAGTATGGTTTCCAAACACCTCGGCCCGCCTACTCTGTTTTAGATCTGCAAGCGATTGAAGCGACAGGCTGGAAGCCAAGACATTGGAAAGATTCACTTCATGAATACTTGCAGAAAGAAGGGAGATTCGAGCAGCATGATTGATGGTGTACAAACGAAAAAACTCATGAAACATTGTGATGATCGCGGCTTTTTCGCAGAGCTTATTCGAGATGACGAACCGATGCTGAAGCGCTTTGGGCAGGCGTCGTGGTCGAAAAGTTTCCCAGGAGTCATCAAAGCCTTTCATTATCATGAAAAACAAGACGATGTTTGGTTTTTCCCAGCAGGTCATGCACAGGTCGTTTTATACGATTTGAGAGAGGATTCTCCGACAAAGGGTCAAACCGATGTGTATTATATGGGGGAAGATAATCCGATGCTGCTCCTCATCCCAAAGGGAGTTGCCCATGGCTACCGCGTATTAGGGGAGACGCCGCTGCAGATTGTGTATTTTACAACAGAATCGTACGACCCAAAAAACCCAGATGAGAAGAGAATTGCGTGGAATGATGAGGCGATCGGATTTAATTGGGAAACGACATTTAAATAGAGAAGAGAGGCCTTTCGCAGGAGAAAGGTCTTTTTTTGTTGAAATACATTCTGTATGTGTCATTTTATGTATATTGATGAAAAGGGATGTGGATGAGTTTGTCTAAAAGAATTGCATTTGTAACAGGGGCAAGTACAGGCATTGGAAAGGCAATCGCAATAAAACTTGCCGCTCAGAGCGATATGAAGGTGATCATCAACTCTAGAAATATGGCCTCACTTGAACAGACGAAACAGCACATTCAAGATATGACAGAAACAAAGGAACCGCTGTCTCTATTCTGTGGAGATATGTCGCTTGAAGCAGTGAGGTCGGAAGCCTTTGAACAAATAGAAAAGGAGTTTGGCAGACTCGATGTGCTGATCAATAACATTCCAGGAGGAAAGCCAGATACATTTGATTCATGTGAAACTGACCAGATGCTGGCTGCTTTCTCCCAAAAAGCCATCGCTTACGTCGATACAATGAAGCGTGCAGCAGCATTGATGAAAAGACATGAATATGGACGGATCATTCAAATTGTCGGGAACCTGTGGAAGGAACCTGGTGAACAAATGTTTACGAATAGTATGATGAATGCAGCGATTATTAATGCCAGTAAAAATGCAGCGACACAGCTCGCGTCGTCTAGTATTACGGTAAATTGTTTAAATCCAGGTTTTATTGCAACCGATCGGTATGAACAATTTATCGGCAATATGATGACGAATCAGGGATTGTCACGAGAGCAGGCTGTACAAGCTGTCGCATCAGGTATTCCAATGCAAAGAGTGGGCTCAGCGAGTGAGATGGCGTCATTGGCAGCTTTTATGGCATCAGAGGAAGCTTCTTATATCACAGGTCAACAAATCTCCGTAGACGGTGGAACGATGAAAAGTATATAAACTGAAAAAAACCCGCTATTGGCGGGTTTTTTGATGAAATCGAATGGGGAGGATGGACAGGCGATCGATAAAGAGAGCAAGCTCCTCAATCGGGGCAACCATGGAAATGCGTACATGACGGCTTCCATTGGCTCCAAATACTCCTCCAGGCGTGACGACAACATCGGCATGTTCGAGTAAATAGTCAGCAAAGGCATGAGAATGTTCAAAGTCATCAGGAATCGGAGCCCATAAATAAAAGGCGCCGGGTGGACGTTCGATTGTCCAACCAAGCTTTCTCGCCGCTTGCCGGATGAAGAAATTGATTCGTTCAAGGTATATCGCCCTTAATGATTGAATATGACGGTCATCACTTTGCAAGGCAGCAGTCGCTGCATGTTGAAATCCGCCATACATACTGACAAACACGTGGTCTTGGAAGGTGTTGATGGCTTGGATGATCTCCTCATTTCCAACAGCAAAAGCGACTCTCCATCCTGCCATATTAAAAGTCTTTGATAGAGAATATAATTCCACTCCTACACTTTTCCCGAGAGGAGTATTCATGAAGCTCACGGGTGTTTGTTCATAATGAAATGAACCATAGGCAAAATCATGAATAACATACAGCTCGTGAGTGGCCGCAAAGGCAGCAGCCTCTTCAAAGAATGCCTCATTTGCAACAGCACCCGTGGGGTTATTCGGATAATTCAAGAACAGTACTTTTGCTTTTTTGACTATGTCAGGATCAATTGAGGAGAGATCTGGTAAATAGCCATTTTTCTCTTCAAGTTTGATACTGTATGGCTTGGCGTCCGCCATCAAAATGCCTGAATGATATTCAGGGTATCCTGGATCGGGAACGAGTGCGATATCTCCTGGATCAAGCAGACACTGACTCATGACATACAGCCCCGTTTTTCCGCCAGTGAAAAGAGCAATTTCCTTCTGCGGATCAATCTCAGCACCGAATTCCGATCTATAAAAATCTGCAATGGCTTGTTTGAAAAAGTCAAAGCCTCTAAAAGGGGCATATTGTTGAAATGGCAAAACACCCGCTGACTCCTGTAGGGCACTCACGATATGGGGAGGAGTTGGTAGATCAGGGTTCCCCTGACCTAGATTCATGATGTTTGCTCCGTTTTTTGTCTTTTGAGCTATTTTTTCAAAGACGGTGCCGAATTTCTGTTCAGGCAGCCGTTCAATCATTTTAGATGCTAACATTTTCACCACAGCAGCCTCTCTTTCTATCCCTTCACTAATTCATCCATTAACTGAATCGTTGCCTGTTTCTGAATGTTGCGGATGGACGCGGCAACATCTTGTGAGGATGATCCTTTTAATTCAAGAGATACGATTCCATTAAAAGCTTCAAATAAATCAAGATCCACCATAGTCCCTTTGGCAGGGAATGATTGACTGACAATCG
This sequence comes from Bacillus sp. FSL W7-1582, assembly GCF_038593325.1. NCBI lineage: Bacteria > Bacillati > Bacillota > Bacilli > Caryophanales > Bacillaceae > Bacillus > Bacillus sp. FSL W7-1582. Next base: position 3,413,453 of record NZ_CP151987.1, on the reverse strand, counting down.
CAGTATCTCCAACGAATGCTTCCTGCGGAATAGACACATGATCAATGGTGATATGTGTGGATTCAGGTGGTATGTGCCCACTCTCTTTAAAATGCTGAGGATACAAGTGGCAGTCCGCTACATAAAATGTATGTCCAGAAAGCAGCTGTTTTGGCAGTACAGCCTTTTTTCCATCAACTAATACATCAATCAATAGCTTGGCCATATCGACGCCAAAGACCTTTTTAATATTCGGGATCATATTCCAGCCAGCGAATCGAGCCGCTGATTCGATCAGTCCAGTTTCTCGATTTTTCATGAGTTTGATTTCTGTATGGGTTGCACAATGTTCAAGACCTAGCCCTTCATTTGCCTTCCTTGCTGCTTCAATGATGATTTGCTTGGCTTCATTGTCTAAGATCGTCGGAGTGATATGAGCCGTTTCTGTAAAACCGATTTGAGGGGTTTTATCATGTATGACAAAAGGGAGATATTCGCCCTCTACGACCAGCCCTTCTACACTGACATAATCAGCATAACCTTCATCTTGATACCAATCTTCGTAAGCACCCTCTAAATACGTTTCAGCGACAAACGGTGCTTCATACGTGACAGCGTCTGGGACTGGTATGGTTTCCAAATACGATTGTACTTGTAAAAACAAGTCATCACTTCCGGCTTTGTCATGAAACAAGGTGACGCCAATAGAACTGGCTAAATATGTAGGCTTTAAAATGAGCGGTGTTCCGATAGACTCAATGGCTTTTTGGAAATCAGATAAAGTCGTGACAGGCTGAGTTTTCACCGCTTTGACGCCAGAGGCGTTGAATGCAGCCCTCATTTGGCTTTTATCACGCGCCATTTCGGCTGCCTTGACACCGGCACCTCGTAGCCCAAGACGTTCAGCGGCCTTTGCCATCGGTGCAATGAATAATTCATTATTGGTGGTGATTGCATCTGCTTTGAAAAAGGAAGCCACTTGAATGAAGTCTTCCACAACCTCTTCTTCTGATTTCGGATAATCATCATGTGCCCAGTAAATAGAATCAGGGTGTTCAAAAGAAGGGTGTGTCTCAAAATAATCACGGTCTTTGATGATCGCAATGGAGTATTTTTCGATTAGCTCGGCATGTCCCTTTGTAATCGCAAATGGTCTCGGGATATAAGAAACGATATGATACGATGCCGCCACGCTTTCATAAAACATATGGGGCGGGCACCCTCCTAAGTCAGCAATGACAAGTACAGTTTTTTTACTCAATGAAAGCACTCCTTTTTATCTAGCGGTGTAACCGCCATCTGCAGTGACGACACTTCCAGTCATATAGCTGGATAGATCAGAGGCGAGAAAGAGCATCACGCCAGCAATTTCTTCAGGTTTTCCAAGCCGCAGCATAGGATTTACCTTTGCTTTTTCCTTTTTGACGATCTCGAGACTTTCTGTGTGATTGTCTAAAAAGGACTTTTCGTTTAATGGTGTATCAATGATGCCAGGGGCAATACAATTCACCCTGATTTGATGAGCGGCATAGTCGATGGCCATTGATTTGGTGAGCTGAATGACACCGCCTTTTGTTGCATTGTATGCCGGAATGTCAGGCCAGCCCACAAGACCTCCCACAGATCCGGTATTGATAATACTTCCACTCTTCTTTTCAAGCATATGCGGCAATGTATGCTTACTCATGAGAAAGACGCCGGTCAGGTTGACCTGAAGAATACGATGCCAATCCTCCAGTGCCATCTCATGAATAGGTGAGACAATTTCGATACCTGCATTGTTAATGAGGACATCAATGGCACCGAATCGGCTCAGCACGCTCTGAACGGCTTGGTGACAGTCAGACTCCTTCGTAATATCTGTTTTAAAAAATGCAAGGTGCTCATGCGGCAATGATTCAATGAGTTGGTTGCCGCTGCTTTCATTGATGTCAGCGACAGCTACTTTTGCTCCATGCTCGAGGAAGAGCTTGACGGCAGCAAGCCCAATCCCCGACGCACCTCCTGTAATGAGGACAACTTTTCCGTCCAGCTTCATTTCTTCACCTTAGATGCCTTTGGTTTTAAGCGATTATAGCGAGGAGGGAAGAAGAGATTAATAGACTTTGATGCTTCTGGCTTTGGATTGATGGCCCCATGATCTTCCCTTGGATCACAGAAATAGGTGGTGCCAAATTCCATCTTTTCTGTAAAGCCTTCGATCGTCATATCATACCCTCCGCTGATGCAAATGCCGATTTGTTCATTTCTATGTTTATGAAAAGGCATTTCTCCGCCGTTTCCAGGGATATTGGCAATCATCAGCTCCATCCAATCCTCCACAAAAAAAGTCACTTCCATGCCAGGGAGTAAATCCCGTGTTTTGAAAATGTCTAAGAAATAAGTGGGTGGAGCTGTATATTCTTCGTCATCCTTTAATCTCTTAATATCAATGGCGATCACTTCTTCATCTGTCAGATTTGAAGCGCCGTGAGGGACAAACGGTGGTGCGATATAGGCTGATTCTAAAGGGGTGAGCAGTTGAGTCGATTGGCCGACAGTCATTTGAAGCTCGCCTTTTAATACAATGCCGATTTGTGCTTCGGGATGTTCGTGAGGTTCAATGATTGTGTGGGGAGGGACGTATGAAATTAACACTTCCGTACCGCCTCTTACAGTGGAATATTGGATAACGCCATTATCCCATTCTAATTTTTTCGCTTGAGGAAAATATCGTTCTTGCGTCTTTTGTTCAGTTTGCATCTTACATCTCTCCTTTTCCGAATATGGACCAGCTCATGGGTATACTTTTAAACGTTCGAATGAAGATGAGGCCATATGTGGCTCTTGCCACCTCATTCGTTAAAGCAAAATCAAATTCGCCGTCCCTTACTTTCTGCGCGGCAGTACTTGTAGAATTAACAAGTTCAAATTCAGCATTTTGGTGAATGAAATATTGAATTAAATTGACAGGTGCAGGATGTGAGACAATTTTTAAATGGTGGAGCATTTGTTCATTGAATGGGAAATCAGGTCTGACAGCCAAACCATACATGGGCGTGTCACATCTGAAAATTTGTAAAAGCTGTAGATCTGGTCTCATGTAGAAGTGTTTGATGCCTTCATATGCGTGTGGAACGAGAGTAAATTGAAGTGGTTGAGAGAGAGTATGTTCAATGCAAGTTTCGAATGTGTCATAAAGGGATAGTTTCGTATGAGTGCCGAGTGTAGTGGTGGATTGAGAGATGAAATGTTTTGCTGCGTATTCACTGCTTGTCCCCTTAGGACCTAGTGTGTTGACTGTAAACATCTTGGGTGAAGGGCTAGGCTCTTCTTTGAAATGAAACACATCATTCTTTAGGATCATGTTTACCATCCAATCTTTTTCAAATTTTTACTAGATTATAAAATTTAAAATTGGCAATTGTCAACAAATTTTATAAAAAATGTAATATACAATGATATTAAAAATTGATCTAAAAAACTGCACATATCGAGATGTGCAGTGAAATGTGCTTACGTTTCAAGTGTAGTTGGCTGTTTTTTCTGTAAGGCACGTTCTCGTTTATAGCTGCCGAAGCTGATGATAAAACCAACAAGTGTGATCAATGCACAGACAAGACCTACCGTATGATATCCGAAATGGACATAAACGGGTCCCATCAGTGCGGAACCGAGCATAACAGCAAGGTTGGAGGCCAGGCTGTAAAAAGCCATCACTTTCCCGCGATGGGTTTGAGAGCAGTCGCTTAGAACGGTGCTTAGAAGCGTGACAGATAAGCTTTGCATTGCACCCCAAATAAATAGGGCGAAAATCAGCAACATCCACGAGAATGGCGCATAAGGAAGCAAGGCTAGAACAAGCGCAATTCCACCCAGCACGAAGACAAGGGAACGGGTTTTACCGAACCAGTCTGCTAATTTTCCAGTAAACATACTCATAGAAAAGCCGACGCCATAAGCCATAATAAGAAGTCCAGCAGTTGATTGTCCGCCATCAAACAGACTTTGCAAATAAGCACCTAAAAACGAGTACATGCCGTAAAATCCAAGCATATTGCAAAACGTCACAGTCAAATAGGCAGGCACACGATCGATTTTCAAAGCTCCCCATAAAGCGCCTGTTTTCTCTCTAGCTTGAGGTGCCTTCGGATCAGCTGCTCTGACTTGTTTTCTTGATTCAAGGATGACGAGTAGCAGGACAATGAGACTCATCATAGCGAAGATCCAAAACGTCCAGCGCCAGTTTAAACTCTGGCCGATAAAGGCGCCAATGGGCACACCAAGGACAAGAGAAAGAGACCAGCTCGATACAATGAGTCCCATCACTTTGCCGCGGTATTCGTATGGAACCCGGTCGCCCACAAGAGCATAGGCTGTTGGCACAAATACACCAGTTGCCAGCCCAGAAATAGCACGGCCTGCAAAAAACACGGCCAAATTTGGGGCAGCAGCACACATCACTGTTCCAATTAAAAAGAAAGACAGCCCAATTATCAAACAAAGCTCTCTTGAATATCGGTCCCCTAAAGGAACGAGTAGCGGAGCTCCAACCAGCACAGCTAACCCATAAATGCTGATGGAAAGAGCGAGAACATCAAGAGAGTGCTGAAAGGAGTTTGATAAATCAGGCAGCAGTGGTGAAATCACCAGTTCCTCCGATCCCGCCGCAAAAACGCCAAGTGTGAGTGCAATGGCAAGTGTGATGGGAAATGTTTTAGAAGCCTGGCTGTCTAAAGATTCTTTCATCAAGTGATCCCTCCATACTTGCTTTTTCATTCAATTCCGTTAAAATAAATTCTACCATTATTTAGTTTTATTTTACATTTCGTATCATAAGTATCATCATAAAATACTTTTCAAATGGAACGATTTTGGGATAGGAGCGTAACGAATGAAAATCACCGATGTGGATGTGCATATTTTAAACGAATTGAGAGAAGATGCCCGCTTATCAATGAGGGAATTGTCCAAACGAGTGAATTTATCGGCGCCTGCGGTAGCAGAAAGAGTGCGAAAACTAGAGGATGCAGGGATTATCGAAGGGTATTCTGTTCAAGTCAATTATAAAAAGCTGGGTCTGATGATAGACTGTTTACTGGAAGTCACCGTATTAAATGGGGAGTATCAGCGTTTTGTGACATTTATGAACCAGCATCCACGTGCGTTCTTTGCTTATCGAGTGGCAGGACAGTCCTGTTTTTTCATTAAGCTGTCTGTTTCTTCTCTTGAAGAAATTGAAGCGTTTATTCAAGATGTGTCTGGCTTTACAAAAACGGTCTCCCATATTGTCTTATCAGAGCATTCCTTTACCCATCCCATTCAGGAACGTGTGAAACAAATAGAAGAGCCAGAAATGACCGTGGTGAAATAGAAAAAGGACCTGCCCTCAGGTCCTTTTGATTCGTTTATCTGACTGATAGCTCATGATCGTAATGATCAATCCAATGAATGTCACACCTGCCGCAAAGAGCGGGACAAGCTGTAAATGTGTGATTTCAATAGCAAGACCGCCAAGCGCTGCACCGCCGGCATTTCCAATATTAAAGGCAGAATGACTGAGCGTTGATGCGAGTGTCGGGGCTTCATGTGCCATGTTCATCGTGCGGAATTGCAAGGTAGGAACGAGAATAAATGAAATAATTCCCCACACAAAAATCGTCAGCACGGCAGGCACTTTAAAGGCAGATGTATATGTGAATAACAACAGAACAGCCATCAGCAAGATCAATGTGATGATAATACTCGGCATCAGCTTCCAGTCGGCAAGCTTTCCGCCGACTAAATTCCCAATGGTGACCCCAAGCCCAAAGAGGACAAGAATGAGGGTGACCCCGTTTTCCTGAAAGCCAGTCACTTGCAGCAGGATCGGGCTGATATACGTAAAGGCGGTAAACACACCCGCAAAACCAAAAATCGTCATCGCAAAGGAGACGAGGACCTGCGGCTTTTTCAACACCGATATTTCATTTCGAATATCTAATACTTCTTCTTTCGATTGATTTGGTACTAAACTGATAATACCGATTAAGGAAATGAGACCAATGACGGCAATGACGAGAAATGACATGCGCCAGCCGAATTGATTTCCGATAAAGGTACCAAATGGCACACCCAGTACATTGGCTACTGTCAGTCCTGTAAACATGAAGCTGATCGCACTTGCGCTTCGCTCCTTAGGAACAAGCCGTGCAGCCATAATGGCGCCGACACCAAAGAAGGTACCATGAGCAAATGACGTTAAAATACGTGCAGCCATCAACAGACCATAAGAAGTCGATACAGCGGCGACAGCATTTCCCGCCACGAAAAGAATCATTAATAGGATGAGGAGACGTTTTCTCGACATTTTTCCAGTTGATAACGTTAAAATAGGGCCGCCAACTGCGACACCGAGTGCATATCCGGTAATCAGCTGACCTGAAGCAGAAATAGATACATGAAGATCATCTGCTACATTTGGCAAAAGTCCCATGATCACAAATTCAGTCATGCCAATCGAAAACGCACCGAGCGTTAACGCAAAAATAGCGATGGGGAAGTTTTTCATGATGAGATCACCTTTCTAAACAAATACATAAAAAGGCTTCGGAAAGATCCGAAGCCTTAAGAGTTTATCATACATGGAAATAAGACGCTAGCTGCTCGTTTGCTAATCGGTTTCCAACAAAGAAGGAACCAAATTCGCCGTAACGTGCACTCACTTCATCAAATCGCATTTCGTAAACCAATTTTTTAAATTGAAGCACATCATCAGAGAAAAGAGTGACGCCCCACTCATAATCATCAAAGCCAACAGAACCTGTAATGATCTGTTTTACTTTCCCAGCATAGCTTCTGCCAATTAAGCCGTGGCTTCTCATAAGGGATTTTCGCTCATCCATTGAAAGCATGTACCAGTTGTCATTGCCAGAACGTCTTTTATCCATTGGATAGAAACAGACATATTGAGAAGAAGGAAGCTCTGGATAGAGGCGCGCACGTACGTGCGGGTTCTCGTAAGGGTCTCCGCCATCTCCGCCTCCTGCTAAGTAGTTGCTGAGTTCAACAACTGACACGTAAGAATAAGCTGGAATCGTAAACTCAGCTAGTCGTGTCTTGTTGAATTCAAGTTCAATTTCACCTAGTTCTTCCATGGTCGGACGTAAAATCATGAGCATAATATCTGCTTTTTGGCCGACAATACTATAGATTGTTTGGCTTCCAGCCTGATGGTGCTCAGCTGTTTTCCATTTTTCTAATAGACCTGTGAACTCATGAATGATCGCTTGACGCTCATCGCTTGTCAGCAGCTTCCAAGCTGTCCAGTCGATCGTTCTAAAATCATGCAGCGCATACCAGCCATCTAGTGTTTGAGCTGCTTCATTTGTTGTATGTTGTTCGCTCATTTCTTTCACTCCTATTTACAGTTTTCCATCTGTTCCAACTATAACATAGTTTGTCCAAATGAAGATGTGATCAAAACTTGAACGACGAAATCGCTTTTCTAGAAATTGATTTAATTAGTTTGAATAATAAGAATTTAATTTGTAAGCGCTATAATGTAAGTTGGTAGTTTGAATTTATGTAGAAGAAGAGTATGCTTAAAAGAGAACGCTTTTTTTGTAAAATCAAGGAGGGTATTGAAGTGGCAGATATTTTTTCAACAGTTCAGGAAAAGGTTGCAGGTAAAGGAGTTAAGATCGTTTTTCCTGAGGGAATGGACGAACGCATTCTAACAGCCGTTCAAAAACTAGCAGATGGCAAAGTATTGCAGCCAATTGTTGTAGGTAAGAAAGAAGAAGTAGAAGCAAAAGCAAAAGAATTAGGTCTTACACTTGATGGTGTTGACGTGTATGATCCTCATACATATGAAGGTTTTGAAGATCTTGTACAAGCTTTCGTCGAAAGACGTAAAGGCAAAGCGACAGAAGAGCAAGCGAGAAAAGCATTACTGGATGAAAACTACTTCGGTACAATGCTTGTTTATAAAGGTCTTGCAGACGGCCTTGTAAGCGGAGCAGCACACTCAACTGCTGATACAGTGCGCCCAGCACTTCAAATCATTAAAACAAAAGAAGGCGTAAAGAAAACTTCTGGCGTCTTCATTATGGCTCGCGGCGAAGAGCAATATGTGTTTGCTGATTGTGCGATCAACATTGCACCAGACAGCCAAGATCTTGCTGAAATTGCGATCGAAAGTGCAAACACAGCAAAAATGTTTGACATCGAACCACGTGTAGCAATGCTTAGCTTCTCTACAAAAGGTTCAGCAAAATCAGACGAAACAGACAAAGTATCTGAAGCGGTTCGCATTGCAAAAGAAAAAGCACCTGAGCTTGTTCTTGATGGAGAGTTCCAATTCGATGCAGCTTTCGTTCCTTCAGTGGCAGCGAAAAAAGCACCAGATTCCGTCATCAAAGGCGATGCTAGCGTATTTGTTTTCCCTAGCCTTGAAGCTGGAAACATTGGCTACAAAATTGCCCAACGCTTAGGTAACTTTGAAGCTGTAGGTCCAATCCTACAAGGTCTAAATCAGCCAGTAAACGATCTTTCAAGAGGCTGTAACGCCGAAGACGTTTACAATCTTGCGCTTATTACAGCAGCTCAAGCACTATAAAATAGCATCTCGACTAGAGCAGTCAGTACGATAGATTCGTGCTGGCTGTTTTTTTATTTTGTCCAAATGTGTACAATAAAGGGTGAAAAGAAAACACGAATCGTAGATAAAGTCGATAGGATAGGCAGGTGCTATAATGGAGGATTTAATATATAAACTTCAGCATAAGGTCGCTTTTTTAACCGATGCGCAGAGGAGAATTGCAGATTATATCGTACAAAATCCAATGGAAGTCGCTTTTTTAACTGTCGATAAATTGGCGTCAAAAGTCGGGACGAGTACAGCAACGATCATGCGATTCTCTGCTGCTGTGGGGTATTCCGGTTTTTCTGAATTCCAAAAAGAGCTTCAATCAGCTATGAAACATAAAGCCGACCCTCAAACGAGACTTGAAGCGAATCTCAAGCATTCAAATAAGAATAAGCTCCTGCATGACCATGTAGAACTGCAATTTCAAAATATCCAGTATGCACTAGACAATATCACGGAAGAAACCTTTCAGCAGATTGTTGGGAAAATAGCCAGCGCACGCCACGTTTTGTGTACAAGTGTTCGAAGTGGAAGACCTGTTGGTGAGTATCTGTCACTCGGAATCAATCGGTTATTGGGGAATTGCCAATACATTGATGCAGACAAAAGCGACTGGGTGGATGATTTGGTTCATTTCAACTCTAGTGATTTCATTATAGCGGTCAGCTATCCGCGTTATGCAAAACGCATGAAGGACTTGCTCGAAGTAGCGAAGTCTTATGGGGTGGATGTGCTTTTAATCACAGACAGCTACAGCTCTCCACTAACCAAATATGCACAATATGTATTACCATGTTCCTCAGCAAGTGTAGGCTCTCATAACTCTGTCGTATCTGCTATCTTTATCGTCGATTACATTTTAAGTGCCTTAGCGATGAATGATCCTGAAAGAACAAAACCACGTTTAGATCAAATCAATCATATGTTAACGAAAATGAGTTACCACACAACACATTAGTCGTGTGGAACTCATTTTTTTTATTTTTTGAAAGCGCTTTACTAATTGAAAATGAGGTGGTATGATCATATCACAAAAGTAATAAATATTACTTTAATAAAAATAAGTGTAATGAATATAACTCAAAGGGGATGATGGAAACAATGAGTACTGTTCATTTCGTGTCAAATGATCTTATCGCTAGGGCAAAAAAGCTTAACTCGACCTTGCTGTCAGACGTAATGGGATGCACCGGCGCGATGGATCATCAGATCAAACCAGTTGCGAAAGGAATGAATGTAGTCGGCACAGCTTTTACTGTTAGCTTACGGCCAGGGGATAATTTATTTCTTCATCAAGCGATCTACTCTGCTAAAGAAGGAGATGTACTGATTGTTGATGGAAAAGACCATAAGGGTCATGCCTATTTAGGGGAATTGATGGCACATTCAGCAAAGGCTGTAGGAATAGAAGGAATCGTGATTGACGGGCTTGTTCGCGACAAACTCTCTTTAGAGGAGCTGGCTTTTCCAATCTACAGTAAGGGATTTATGCCAAACGGACCTTATAAAGATGGTCCTGGGGAATTGAATCAAACCATCTCGTGCGGCGGTGTAAAAGTAGCCCCAGGTGATCTAGTCATTGCTGACGATGATGGAGTCGTCATCGTTCCAAAGGAAAAGGCGGAACACCTGCTGACACTAGCGGAAGAGAAACAAGCGTATGAACATCAGAGATTAAAAACGATTCAACAGTATGTGGACGAAGGAAAGCAAGACATCAGTCTCTTAGCACCGGCATGGCTGGAAGGCAGAATGAAAAAATTTCAAGGATAGGGGAATCGGTGATGAAAATAGGCTTTATCGGATATGGTGAAGCAGCATATGAGCTGTCAACGGGATTGAAAACAGAAGGATTAAATCAATTTTATGCGTATGATGTCCTATTACAAAGTGAGAAATTAGCTGGCTCATTGAAAGAAAAAGCATCGCAAACAGGCGTTCAATTAACGAGCAGTATTAGCGAAGTCATTGAGAAATCTGATCTTGTGATTGCAGCTGTACCAGCGAATAAAACCTTAGAAGTAGCACAATCCGTATCGGGAAGTTTGAAAAAGAATCAATTATATGTAGATGTATCGGCATCAACACCAGACATCAAAAAACAAGTAGCAAACGAAATTGAAAAGCAAGAAGCTCTATTTGTAGATGCCGCCATGCTAGGGCCTCTTCCAATCAACAAACACAAGGTTCCGATCACGGCAAGCGGCAGTGGAGTTGACCAATTCATGAAAGTCATGAATGCTTATGGTATGAATATCACAAAAATTAGTGACCAGCCAGGAGATGCTTCGGCACTAAAGCTAATCAGAAGCATTTATATGAAGGGAATTGTCGGTCTCTTGATTGAATTTTTGGAAATTTCCAAAAAATATAATGTGGAACATCAAGTGATTTCTTCACTAAGCGATACAATCGATAGCAAAAGTTTTGAAGAGACCATGAACCGTCTTGTGACAGGGAGTGCATTGCATGCAAAAAGACGGGCGATTGAGCTGCTTGGCTCTATTGAAATGCTAGATGAAGCAGAGATTGATGCTAGTATGTCTCGGGCAGCACAACAGAAGCTTGAGAGATTAGCAGACTTTCACTTTGCTGAACGATTTGACGGGGTAAAACCTGCTAGCTGGGAAGAAGTCATTGACGTGATGCAGCAAGGGGAATAAATTGTAAGCGTTTTATTTAATAAAGGGGAGGCGAAGAAACGATATGGGTTTTATTGCGTTGATTGTGTTCATAGCTGTCATCATTATATGGAATGTTATGGTGAAACGGAATATGGGAGAAGCCATGCTACTAGGCTTTATTGCGACCACATTATTTGGCGGATTGGATGCGTTAAGACTTTTCTGGGATGGTTTAATATTTGCATCCACATATGAGGTGCTTTATGCAGCTGTCGCATTTGTATTTATGGCCTATTTAATCGAAAAGTTGGAATTAATTCATGCACTCTTACGAATCCTAAATTCGGTTGTAGGCAAACTTCCTGGTGGAGCGGCTTATATGAGTACGTTAGGTTCAGCAGTGTTAGGCGCTCTTTCAGGTTCAAATTCTGCAAACACAGCTGCGACTGGCTCTATCACGGCCTCTTGGATGATTAAATCCGGGTGGAGCCGGACCCATACGGCCACGATTCTAGCAGGGAATGGCGGACTTGGAGCGGCACTGCCTCCGAACTCTTCCATGTTTATCATGCTTGGGTTTGCCCCGGTTGCGGCCCTTGTATCTGAGGGAGATTTATATATTGCTCTTCTAATAGGAGGACTGTATCAAGTCGTATACCGATTTATTTTGGTGTATCTTCTGGTGAAAAAGAATAAAATTCAGGCCATGCCGCCAGATGATATTCTTCCTTTCTGGGAAGCGGTAAAACAAGGGTGGAAGTCGATCTTTATTTTTTTCGGTGCCTTGATTCCTATCATGATCACCATTGGTCCGTTTGCAAACTACTTAAAAAGTAATCCAAACATCGGACCGGAGGCAATGGATCAAATTTCTTTAATTACGTGGATTCCGATTCTCATGATATTAATTAGTCTAACAATTGGAAGAAAAAAGGCGTCTGCACTTGATTGGTCTCAGTTTTTCAAGTCGGCTATTCCTAAGTTTACAACGATCGGAGCCTTGATGCTGTTTGCAGTGGCTGCTAGTCAAGTGCTTGCTGAATTAGGGCTCGCAGATGATTTGACGCAAATCACATCAGTACTTGCCATTCCGAAATGGCTCATGGTACTCATTGTGGGTGTTCTTGTCACACTGGTGGCAGGCCCTCTATCTTCAACAGCGACATTAACAGCAGTTGGGCTTGTCTCATTTTCAGCTTTAATCTCAGTTGGAGTGGACCCAGTTGTGGCTGTAGTTGCCATTCTTGCTTTTTCATCAACTGAAGGCGCTTCCCCGCCTGCATCAGGGTCCATATTTATCGCTTCTGGTCTTGCAGGGGCCAGACCAGAAAAAACCTTTATCCCACTGATCCTCTATTATATGCTTCCGATCGTTGGCATTGGCTGGCTCATTGGAATGGAGATACTTCCCGTATAGAAAGGAGAAACAGATGAGAGTATTGATGGAATTGTTATTTAAAGTGCTGCTTGTCCTATTCCTAACGTCAGGAACGTTGTTGGTATTCGGTCAAATACTAGGAATTCTCTTGCAAAAGGGAGATATGATCATTGCTAGTACGAACCTATTTAAAAACCCAACACTGGTGTTAAGTGCCTTTTTTAGCCTTGTCGGGTTTTCACTCCATTATATACCTGAGAAGAAAGACACCTCATTTAGCGATCATCCATCAGCATCAGCAGGTGATTCGCTCAAATAAACATGAAAAGCTGGATTCAGTTGATGAATTCAGCTTTTTTGTGCGTATGGATTAGGTATAAAAACCCAATACATACGATTCATTTTTTAGTGAATTCGTTTTCAATCATATGCCTCTTGTGCTAGTAAATGGTAACATAACGGAGGACTATTTGAGGAATAGAGGTGTTTGACGATGTCTGGAGCTATCATCGGTTATACAACAGCCTTGTATTCGTTAAAGGCAGACATATCCATAAAAAAAGAACAAATCATAGAACTGAACATGTGTCGAAAAGAAATAAAAGAAGCAAAGTCTGCTCTGGCAGATGCTAACAAGAAAATGACTCATCCAGATCTGACATCACATACATGGTTTGGCCATCTCGCAGATACGTTTGATGACATTCGAGACGAGATGGCATCCGCCAGTCAAGAGATAAAAAGTGTACAGCTGACCAATCTAGTGAACCGAATTGATGAGAAAATCAGCGACTTAAAATCAGAGATCCATTCATTAGAACATGAAATTCATTCGGTTGAAAGAAAAATAGAGAAAGAAAAGCAGAAACAACTGGAAGAAAAAAGAGGGTAGTCACATGAGCAGAGAAATTAAAATAGATGCCAGTCAGGTCAAACGAGTATTGCAGCATGCAAAACAATCAGGCGCTCAAATGAATGCAACACTTCCAACAACCATCAAAGGAAGAAATCAGCTCCTGACGGCAGACACATTAGAAAAAATCAATCAGCAGCTGAACGAATTAAGTACATCCTATATAGACATTCTTCAGAAACAACTTGTACAAACAGAACAAGCGGTGAACACCATGATCGAAACGGATAAGGCGCTTACTTCCGGCAGTAAAAGAAAATAAAGGAGAACGCAATGAAAACCCTTGATGCTTTTGCGCTAATAAACGGAATTGACCAAACGCTGAATACATTAAAGCAGCAATCACAACAGATTAGCTCCATAGAAAAACAAATCCAACAGATCATCTCACTTGATGGCGCACTAAAGGGAGAGGCGGGACAAGCCATCCGCTCCTTTTATACAGAATGCCATATTCCCTTCCTGCAATTTTTTCAGGTTGTCATTGAGGAATACAGCTCTGCGCTCAAACAAACAAAGCAGGCGCTTCATACCCTTGAATCAAATCAGCACGGCTTTATATCACAAACATTTATTGAACACGAACTTGATTCAGGTTTAAAAAAAGCAGAGCGAGCGATTTCTGATATTGTTTCAGATGTGAGCCAGGCGATCAGCAGGGTCAGTCATATCGTTCACTTGCCTCATGTAGACGAGTCTGCTTTTCAACGGAGCTATCAAAAAGCGTGGCTTGAGACATCCAGAACCATTGGACTGCTCCATGCCTTTGACAGAGAACAAACAAGTGCTATGAATGAAACAACAAGTGCATTGCAAACAATGAAGCAATACATCAACACGCTAAGCACCATGTTCACCGGCCCAAAAATTGACATCACGAGCTATCAAAAAGGGTCTATTTTCAAAAATGGAAAAGAAGAAAAAATAAGCAGCACGATCAGCGGATTGAATGACAAAATAGACAACATGAAAGAAAACCCGATGATGATCATGTTGAAGAAGCTGAGAGAGAAACAACAGGCGGATGTGGAGACGGTGGTTCGGGAAATGTCGTCTAGTAAAATTAATCAAACCACCGTAACCTTAAATGGAAAAGTATACAAGTTAAATGAGTACAAAAAGATTAACTTCGAAAATGCAAAGACGGTTGAAGTCATGAGAGATGGAATGCTGTATCGGTTACGGATATCAGAAAAAAACAAAGTAACGATTGAGAGCGTTAAACCGATTTCTGATGTGAAAACAGGCGATCAACCCCAAAATATTTTAAATGCAGCAGTTGAATTTACAGGAATAAACGACGCGATTCGGGTTATTACAGGAAGAGATCCAATAACAGGTGATAAAGTCGCAGGTATGGATCGTTTGGTATCAGGGGTGTACATGGTTCCAAGCGCTAACATTGTTAAAGTGGGGAAATATGTTTTTAAGATTATTAAAGGGGAGAAGGTAGCTAAGAGGGTTGAGAAGAGTGCAAAGGGTATTGGAAGAGGAGAACAAATATTAGATAAAGTTAAAACCTATGAACAAGCCAGAAATAAGACAGTAGACTTAGTTGGAGACCTAGGACCCAATGTACAACCATATACAGGTACGCTTAAGTCGAGTGCTGGGTATGGTAAAGTTGTTGGTAGGCAGTCTGCTGACGGAAAAGTAAGATGGAGATTAGATTATGATCCTAATAAGGGACCACATATAAATATTGAAGATTTTCGTAATGGCAAAGGAGCTAATGCAAAGAAAATCGCTATACCATTTGAAGGTAACGAAGGTACTTTTAAATCTTTATTAAAACATCTGAATAGATAAGGAGATTTTATATGAGTTTATTTGAAGAATGTATTGAGGCACTTGGTGAGAATGTACACGTTTTATATGATAATAGTAGGGAGAAAATATTAAGCCATTTTGAAAGTTCATTTCCATTTTCTGATTGGGGGCAAATTGAATGGAAAAATTTATCTTCTTATGCTGAAGTGAATACGTTTGATGAGATACAATCCTTTTTAAATCAAAAAATGGATGAGTATAATGATGTTGTTTATATCATTTGGGATGAAGGGACGTTACCAATTATTCAATCTACTTTAGATAAAGTTTTTGAAGCTATAGATGATGTTACTGCAGTCAGTTTTGATACATGGATTTTTTCACCATCTTCTGGTTATGTTATTGAAATATTTCATGATGGTGAAGTGAAAGTAGGATTAAAGTAGGGATGTAATAGAATGATGAATAATGATTGGATAACTGTTCAGGAAGTTGAAGATGATACTCAAATATGGGCCGGAACCGTAGTTAGAGTTTTTACGGAGGAATTAAATAAGGATAACCTAGAAGGTAATTTCTATGATTACATCGTTTCTTTTATTTATGATAACAATGAATATTTACAATTAACCTGTCTTACTCAAGGTGAGGGTGGAAATATTGTTTGTGTATTGCAAACAGAACCAGATTCTAATTATTCATTAGGTAAGGAATTAAAAAGAATGATGGATGATGGTACAAACTCTGTTTTTGTGAAATTTTCACCTGAATGTATCGTTAACTGAACCTCTAATAGGAGTGGGAAAGACCAGGTTCTTTTCGAAAAAAATGAGAATAAGTGATAGAAAAGGTGACCGTATTGAAAATAAAAAAAATAAACTGGATTTCACAAGAAGCCTCAGAAGCTGAAGTGATTGTAACAGATGGCGAACTGGAAATAATGTGTTTTGCTCAACCATTAAATTACCTTGAAGAAAATGAACTATTAGAACCTATTTATTGTTTAGATGTGTCAGACTTAGTGAAAGCTGAATTGTCAGAGTATAGAATTGAAAAATTAGATGATAATTTCAGTTATAGTTTTTTAGGACAATTAATTGATAAGCGTGATGAAAAAGTGAAGGTAGGCGGACTTTTATTAGAATTAGATTACAATATACCGGGAGATATAAATGAAGGCGATTTTATAAGTTTTAATTGTCAACGGTTAGATATTTATTAGTATGAGCCGAAGTCTTAAGGAGCATTAAATGCACAAAAAACAAGAACTAACGAAACAAATCCAAACGGTCATCAACATCCTAGAAAAAGAATATTCGCAAGAGATCCATCAAGGTGTACTTGAATTAATATATAGAAGATACAAGAATGCCCAAAGAATCATGCAAGCCAATGATGATCTCCAAAAGATCTTTATCATTGGCGGAGTTAGGGCTTACTTGGATAGTCATAATGACTATCTAAATCCATTCTTAGATGAATTACATAAAGCGGAAAGTCTACTAAAAGAACTGTTGTATTGATTATATAGTGATATGTAGAAGTCTTTCTATTAGAAAGCGATACAAAAACACAGAAAGGAATTCGTATGAATCAGAAAAAACACATCAACAAAAAAACAGTCAATTGGCTATTAAGCATCAGTGTTCTTCTCGTCATTGGGACAGCTTTTATGAGAGGGGTTTATGTCCCACATGCCGGTTCGGTTTATCGGGGTTTTCCCATTGATTGGCTAGTCCTGCATTCAAATTATGGTGTTGAATTTCTATTTTTTGGTTTTATACTCGATGTCATCATTTTCTATTTTCTATTAAAGGTGCTCCTGCGGGTGTATAAAATGATTATGACAAAATCAGCTGAATAAACGCTAGTTCAACCTTTTAGGAGGCATTCAAAATGATTCATTTTTCTCAGATTCCCAACTTGGTCATGAACGAACCAGCAAGTGACATACATATCAAAGAGGCAGAAGCTGAACTAAATATGATGTTTCCTCATGCCCATCAAGTCTTACTGAAACAATCAAATGGATGTTCCATTGGAGGCGACCTGCTTTTATACGGAACTGAAGACATAGTAGAACGCAATAAAACATGGGAAGTCCATCATTATGCCAGCGGCTATGTAGCCATTGGTGACGATGGCGGCTGGCGAGTATTTCTTATGCGGCAGGCAGAAGAAGAGAAAAAAGTGTGGATCGTCGATGCTGGTGTGATGGACCCTCAGCATGCGGAATTGGTGGCTGAAGACTTGTTAAGCTGGGTAAGTCACGGCTGTTTCATAGAAGTTTAGTCTATTAAGGAGATGATCGATTTGCCGTGGAACACATTGATCGCTGCATGCCTCGTGGTTGGGGTTCCTGTCGTTTTGATTGTAGCTGTTTATTTCATTTCGAAAAGGAAGAACAAGAAAACCAAATCCAGTTGAAAAGCTCTGTGACGTTCCTTGTCATAGAGCTTTTTTCTCTCTCATTCTCCCTCCATGTTATAATAAACACAGTTTATGAACGAGAGGATATGCAGGACATGAAAAATGAACCTATTGAGTTATTGACGCAGCCGACATGGCGAATCATAGATCAATCGAGCCTTGGTCTCTATGTAGACCCAAAGCAATCTTTTGCGATGGATGATACGCTTTGTGCGTCGGTCGGGAAAGGACTCTCACCAGCGACAGCGCGTTCTTGGGTGCACCACAATACGATCGTTCTTGGGATTCAGGATACAAGACTTCCATTTCTCCAAGATGGTGTAAAGCTTCTTGCGAAAGAGGGATATCGCGTGATTGTGCGCAATTCAGGCGGTCTTGCTGTTGTGCTGGATGAAGGCGTACTGAATGTGTCTTTAATCTTTGCGGAACAAAAGAAGGGCATTGATATTGACCGAGGATATGATGCGATGGTGGAATTGATCCGCCGGATGCTGTCGCTGTATGAGGTGGACATTGAAGCTTATGAGATTGTCGGATCTTATTGTCCGGGCAGCTATGATCTAAGCATCAATGGAAAGAAATTTGCCGGCATTTCTCAGCGTAGATTACGCGGAGGGGTCGCTGTGCAGATCTATTTGTGTGCAGATGGAAGCGGCCGGGAACGAGCTGATTTGATTCGCCGTTTTTATGAGGCGGCCTTAAAGGATAAACGGCATGAGGTGAAAGCGGTATTCCCTGATATACAGCCTGATACGATGGCATCCCTATCAGAATTAACTGGAGAACCCATTGACTGTGCGCTTCTCATGCGTCTTTTACTAGAAGAACTTCAAAAGCTGAGCGAGCAACTGACCGCTTCAGGGTTGACCACCGAGGAACAACTGGAGTTTGAGAAGAACATGACACGGATGATTGAGCGGAATGAGAAAGTGTTCTCGTAAACATATCTTTCCAGCCATCTTAAAAATAGGGGTGATGTAATGGAAACGAAACTTCTGAAAGCGATTGAACTTCGAGAAAGTGGACATCTTCAAGAATCCAATGACATGCTCATCCGTCTTGTAGAAGAGTATCCAGATCATGCCTCCATTCACTATCAATGTGCTTGGAGCTATGATGTGTTAGGGAAGGAAAAACAAGCTGTCTTTTTTTATGAGAGGGCGCTTGAGCTAGGTTTGTCTTCAGAAGAAAGAGAAGATGCTTTTTTAGGATTAGGAAGTACATACAGAACCATAGGGGAATATGAACAGTCAAAACAGATATTCCTCCATGCGATGGAAGCTTATCCGCATAATAAAGCCATTCAAACGTTTTATGCCATGACTTTGTATAATTTAAATGAACATAACAAAGCCATGGAAATATTACTGAACTGTTTAACTGAAACGACAAACGATCCTGCTATTTTGAGTTATCGAAAGGCCATTGATTTTTATTCAAATCAGTTAGATCGATTGTGGAAATGATTTATATAGACATGGAGGGGCAATGTAATGGAAGAATCCCCTCCTTTGCTATGACATTTTATATGTGATAGTCCTTTATGACATAAGAAAGAAGGAAAATGTTTTGTCATTCATCACCACGTATTACCCGCTGTTTATGCTTTGTATTTTGTCTCTGTTGTATATGATATATCGTATCCAGCCAATGGCCTCTACTGTGAAAAAAGTCATCATTGTGCTATGTGTGTTAACAAATGCTGCCTATATTTGCTGGCGCCTCTTCTTTACATTGCCGCATGAAGGTACTTTTAATGTTGTCATGGGCATTTTGCTTGTTGCCTGTGAATGCATTGGGTTTATCCAGTTGCTTGTGTTTTATACACTGGTTTGGAAGCCTTCAAATCGGAAACAAGTCATGATTAGTGATCTTGACAGGCTGCCAACAGTTGATATTTTCATAGCTACATATAATGAACCAATTGAGGTGCTGAAACGTACTGTTGCAGGTTGTTTGAATCTCTCTTATCCGAAGGAAAGCGTTCAAATTTATTTATGTGATGATGGCAATAGGGAAGCAGTAGAGCAGCTTGCTTCTGAGTTTGGTGTTCATTATCTGACAAGAACAGATAACAGATTTGCTAAGGCAGGTAATTTAAATCATGCGATGTCTCAAACGGATGGAGAGCTGATTCTGACACTTGATGCAGATATGGTCCCTCTTCCTTCATTTTTAGAAAAAACAGTGCCCTATTTTCATGATGGGGCAACTGCGTTTGTTCAAGTTCCACAGGCGTTTTATAACGAAGATCCTTTCCAATATAATATGTTCTCGAAAGATCGAATTCCAAATGAGCAGGACTTCTTCATGCAAACTCTCCAAGCTGGTAAGGATCGGTTTAATGCCGTCATGTATGTTGGGAGTAATACGGTATTTAGAAGAACGGCATTAGATGAAATTGGCGGATTTGCTACAGGAGTAATTACAGAAGACATGGCAACAGGAATGCTTCTTCAGGGGAAATTCAAATCTGTGTCTGTCGGAGAAGTATTAGCCGTCGGTCTGGCACCTGAAAGCTGGCTTGATCTGTTAAAGCAGAGAGATCGCTGGTCGAGAGGGAACATTCAGTGTGCCCGTAAGTTTAATCCATTGAAGGTTCGCGGCTTAACGCTGATGCAGCGTGTTCTTTATTTAGATGGCATTGTGTATTGGTTTAACGGTTTGTTTAAAATGATTTATATTCTCACACCGATTTTGTTTTTATTGTTTGGTATTCAAAGTTTCTGGGCAGATTTCCAGTCCGTTTTCATGTTTTGGCTGCCGGCGTTCTTTAGCTCGTATTTAGCATTTAAACTTGTGTCGAATCAAAAAAGAAGTATGTTTTGGAGTCATATTTATGAAAGTTCAATGGCATTCCACTTAGCTGGTGTGGCACTCAGTGAACTGTTCTTGAAGAAACGTGTTGAATTTCTGGTGACACCGAAGGGAATTCAAACGGACAAAAGGCATTTTCATTTGAAAACGATGATTCCCCATCTGATCTTCTTGCTGCTCTCATTGCTTGCCCTTGTGAAAATAGGTTACGATGTGAAGGTAAATGGGACGATGAACGCTGATCTTATGTTGATTAATATTTTTTGGGTGCTTTATAACGGTGCAGGCTTATTCATGGCACTGCTTGTGGCGTTTGATCGACCGCGTTATCGGAAATCAGAGCGATTTGTCATTGAAAAAGAGGGGCATCTTCGTTCTGATCATCAAGATCAGTCGATAGCTTGTTTTCTACTAGATATGAGTGATTCAGGTGCGCGTCTGTCCATTCCATTGGACCAAGCGTCTTCTCTTTATCAAGGACAAACGCAATTATTTTTTTCAGAGAATGAAAGCGTGTCGTGTGACGTGGTTTGGAGCTATCCAGAGGGAGACAAGCTGATGGTTGGTGTTGCTTTTACTGACACAAAAAAATCAGAGTATTTATCACTGATCCGTTTCTTATTCACACGAGAGCATGTAGCGGTGACGGATCGTGAGAAAAAATCTCATGCTGTTCGCACGTTTCTCCGCTTTTTAAGAGAAACGGAGAAGGTACCAAAGGCTCTGCGGCGCAAATGGATGAGAAGGCCATTGCAAGGTGTGACAGGCACGATCGCCTATGAGGACCGACTAGAAGAGAAGGTGCCGGTGATCATACATGATATCAGTTTATCTGGGTGCAAAATTGAGTTTGAAGATTCAATTGAATTAAATGGGCAAGTGCTGATCACCATTGACACAGAATCTCTAACGGATCAGCCGGCGATTGCGATTTGGACATCACAAAAACGCAGACGTACAATGGCCGGACTCAAGTTTGTTCAGCCTGAAATCAAGCAGATAGAAGAAAGAGAGGGAGTGGTTTCTTGAAATCCAAAAATGGCGGTTACCTCTATTTACTATGGCTTCCTGTCATCATAGGAGCCGGTTACGGCATTTCGCTTTTCGTGCCGTTTCTTCAGCCTGTACTGACGCTTGGTATCGCAGGGCTTTATATTTTTATCTTTGGTGATTTTCAGGTGAGGCAAGTTAGGTATATTTTTATGTTCGTCTTCTTGATCAATGTCCTTTTTAGCGTGATGCTATTTTTGGATATTTAAAAAAGTGCTTCCCGCAGGTGGGGAGCACTTTTTGGTTATTCTGCCATTTTTTCAAGGTTGCCGTTCCGGTCCATTTTAAAGGTTGGTGCGGCACTGTCGTCCTCTTCAAACAAAACTAGTTTTCTTGCACGGTTCATGATTTTGACGAGTGTTTCATAATCTTCTTGAATGGTGAGCTGATCCTTTTCAAGCTTTTTCACTTCAGCTTCTAGCTGCGACACTTTATGTGAAAGTTCATTGTTTTCTTGTTTTAACCGGCTGTTTTCCATCCGTAAGGCAGCTGATTGCTGTCCATCGCCTTCATAGCGGCGTAAGAAATCAATGATATCCTCAATGGTTAACTCTTGGCGCTGCCCAAATGGATTGGCTTCTAGCTTTTTCTCTGTCACTTGAGAAGCCTGTGACAATAAATGTGATAAACTAGCTAACTCTTCATTGTAGCTTTGATCCACAAACTGAAGCTGTTCGGCTGTTTCGGCTGCAGGTGCAAACGTTTCTTCTTGTGCAGGTTCCAGTTCTTGAGAGAACTCTTCCTGTGTGATCGTTTCTTCAACTTGCGGCTGATAGAGCAAACGTTTTTTCGCAGGTTGCCCATTGCCGAGTGCACGCATGCGTTGTTTACGCTGTTTTTTGGCAAGTGCCAATGCTTTTTCATATTGATGTCTCACGACAGCATTCCATCTAAATCCGCATGCCGCTGAGGTACGGTTTAGCTTGTCTCCCACTTCTTCAAATGCGTTCAGCTGTGTACTGCCCTCTCTGACGTGACGTAAGACGGTTTCTGCCAGAAGGAGATCATTTTCCTCTGACCAAGCATCTTGTCTTTGTTTTGACATGTGTTTAAACCCCCATAAGATTTGATGGTATTAGATTAGCCAAGTTGAAGAAGGTTTATACAAGTTTGCTAAAAGGATAGTGGAAAATACTAGCTTTTATGTGAATACGTCTCTGTGCTGACAATGCGTCTTGCAACTCCAGTCGCTTCGATGTACAATGTTGGGTGGTATATTATTCACTCTTAGTTGTCCAACTGTTTCATATAGAATGAAGTTTCATCATTGAAAGGAAGCGTAAGAACATGGCTAATGAGTTTCGCGTATGTGACGATTGTGATGCGACGAACCTAAAAACGTTATTGCCTCGACTTAAATCGGTTGACCCTGATGCAAAAATTGAGATTGGCTGTCAATCGTATTGCGGTCCAGGACGAAAAAAGGCTTTTGCGTTTGTGAACAATCGCCCATTATCCGCACCAACAGAAGATGAGTTACTCGAAAAGGTTCAAAAAAAAGTCAAATAAATGTCACTGAATGTGTTCAGTCGACCTAAAAAGAGGTCCGTCCCTGTCAGGTCGGGCTTTTTACGTCCGTTCAATCTATGAGAACACATTCGCCAGCAAATTCAAGGATGTTTTCGGGAAAAGTTACCCGATATAATAGAAACACGTCTTAAAAAAAGAGGGACGAAACGATGGCGTATCCAAAAGGGAAATTATCCGAAGAAAAGGTATTTAAAGATCCTGTGCACCGCTATGTTCACGTACGGGATGCATTGATATGGGATTTAATCGGAACGAGAGAGTTCCAGCGCCTTAGACGAATTAAACAGCTAGGCACCACTTATTTAACGTTTCATGGGGCAGAACACAGCCGATTTAATCATTCACTCGGTGTATACGAGATTGTCAGACGAATTGTGGATGATGTGTTTAAAGGAAGACCCGAATGGGATGAAGGGGAGCGTGAGCTTGTACTGAGTGCCGCCCTGCTTCATGACCTTGGACATGGTCCGTTTTCTCATTCCTTTGAAAAGGTCTTTCATTTAGATCATGAATCGTTTACAAGAGATATCATTTTAGGGCAGACGGAAGTCAATGAAGTGCTGCGCCGGGTCAGTGACGATTTTCCAAAGCATGTAGCAGAAGTCATTGCCAAAACGTATCAAAACAAACAGGTGGTCAGTTTGATTTCAAGTCAAATTGATGCCGACCGAATGGATTACTTGCAGCGCGATGCTTACTATACAGGCGTCAGCTATGGTCACTTTGATATGGAACGTATTTTACGCGTGATGCGTCCAAGAGAAGATCAGATTGTGATGAAACAGAGCGGGATGCATGCCGTAGAGGATTATATTATGAGCCGCTATCAAATGTACTGGCAAGTGTATTTCCACCCAGTGACACGCAGTGCGGAAGTCATTTTAACAAAAATCCTCCATCGTGCAAAAGAGCTGCATGAAACGGGATATATTTTTACACATGCCCCGGTTCATTTTTATTCAATTTTTGAAGGAAATGTCACCACAGAGGACTATATTAAGCTGGATGAATCCATTGTCTTATTTTATTTTCAGGCGTGGGAAGATGAAGAAGATCACGTGCTGGCTGATTTGTGCCGCCGTTTTATGAACCGCCGTTTATTCCAATATACAGAGTTTAATCCTAACGAAGAAATGACGAAATATTTCAAGCTGACTGCTTTGTTCAAAGAAGCAGGAATTGATCCTGACTATTATTTAGTGGTCGATTCTTCCTCTGATTTGCCTTATGACTTTTATAGACCGGGCGAAGAAGAAGAGCGGCTGCCGATCCACCTTTTGACGCAAAGTGGTCATATTAAAGAACTGTCGAGACAGTCAGATATTGTTGACGCCATTTCCGGTAAACGAAGAACCGATCATAAACTTTATTTCCCGATGGACTTAATTGTAGATATGTCGGAAAAAGCTGAAGAAAAGAAGGCGATCATGAAGCTGCTTGGATTGGGATAAGGAAGTACTGAAAAAGGAGATGTCGGGAATTTGTTGAAAGAGCATGCAAAGTTGATGAAGGTGTTCTCTGAATCTGGGGAAATCGTTGGACGGAAGAAGCTGCAAAAAATGATTTACATAGCAAAAAAGCTAGATTTGCCTTTTTACGAGAAATACGATTTTCATTTTTATGGCCCCTATTCAGAGGAGTTGACGCTCAGAATTGAAGAGCTGTGCAACCTTGGATTCTTGGACGAAATGAAGGAAAAAAAGGGCGGATACTATCAATATCGTTATTCGCTGACGGACAATGGGAAAGAGTTTCTCGATCAGTGTGAAGTGGACATGCCTGACCTCAAAGTGCTGACGCAGCAGATGAATGAGCAATCGTCTCGTTTTCTAGAGCTTGTCTCAACGATTTTATACTTTGATGATCTGCCAAAAGATGAGGTAAAGGAAAAGGTCTTCACCATTAAAAGCAAGCAGCGCTATACGGACGAAGAATTTGAGGCAGCCCTTGCTTATATTGATCAGTTGAAGGAATTGAACTAACGACAAGAACCAGTTTGTGATAGCCAATGGCTAGAACAGACTGGTTTTTATTTTGTACGCATATAGAAACAGAAACAAGTCGACCTCATGGATTGACTTGTTTTTTAGGAATGATGATAAGAAAATCTTGCTAAAAATTGTTTTGTCCGTTCTTCTTTCGTCTGTTCAAAGACTTCTTCTGGTGTGCCTGCTTCGACAATCACACCATCTTCCATGAAAATGACCCTGTCGGCAATATCATAGGCAAAGCTCATCTCATGCGTGACGATGATCATGGTGACGCCTGTTTGTGCCACTTGTTTAATGACGTCAAGTGTTTCACCTACAAGCTCGGGATCTAAAGCGGAGGTCGGTTCATCAAACAAAATGACCTCCGGATTCAATGCAAGTGCTCTTGCAATGCCTACTCGCTGCTGCTGTCCGCCAGATAATTGATGCGGATAGGCATCTTTTTTCTCTAGTAATCCTACTTTTTTGAGCAATTGGAGTGCTGTGTCATAGGCTTGGTCTTTCGGTTGTTTACGGGCAATGACTAAGCCTTCCATGACATTCTCAAGTGCTGTTTTATGAATAAACAGGTCGTATTGCTGAAAGACCATGGCTGTTTTTCTGCGAATTGCTAGAATGTCTTTCGGTTTTGCTTGATTGAATGTGACAGTGGTCTGATCAATGCTGATTTCACCTTGATCCGCACGCTCAAGAAAATTTAAGCATCTGAGAAATGTTGATTTCCCAGAGCCGCTCGGACCTAAAATGACAACGACTTCGCCTTTTTCTACCGTTAAATCAATTCCCTTTAGAATCTGGTTTTGACCGAATGCTTTATGCACTTGTTTGATGTGAATCATGCGAACCGCCCCCTTTTACTTTTGTGTACATATTTCTCATATCCAGCAGTGATGGCTTCAATAGAGGCACACAAAGCCCAGTAAATAAGGGCAACAGCAATGTATGCTTCAAGATAACGATAGTTCACATTGGCTTTAATTAAAGCACCGTTTAAAATATCGACCACAGATACCATAGAGACGAGAGAAGAGGCTTTGATTAAACTGATGAGCATGTTGTTCAGTAAAGGAAGAGAGATGGGAAAGACTTGTGGAATGATCACTCTTCGCAACACCTGCCTGCCTGTGAAACCAACGGATAGAGCGGCATCAAATTGACCCTTTGGGATGGACGCAAGAGAGCTTCGAAATATCTCTGATAACCCGCTGACGGCATATAAAGAAAGGGCGAAAATGGCAATCCATCGTCTATCTAAATCGCTAAAACGGATGGGCAACGAAAGAGATGCAGCCAATTGATCGAGCGAATCGGAAAAAATAAGATAAGATACGAGCAAGATTAATACAACAGGAATGGCTTTAAAAATCGCCACAAACCATTTGAACAATGGAGACAATACAGGCACTTGATAAAAACGGATAAGGGCAATACCAAAGCCAAAGATGGAGCCGAATACTAGCGGAAGAAAGCCTAATAGCAGCGTCGTTGGCAAATAATGAAGTGCGGCTACAAAGGCCTGAAACATAAAAGCAACGTCAAAATCCACTCAGATCGCTCCTTTCTTATGATGTAGTAAAGTCTCCGCCCAATATTTTTTTAGACAATTCAGCGAGCTTGCCGTTATCAATCAGTTTTTGCAGGGCTTGATCAATGTCCTTTTGAAGTTTCGTATTGTTTTTTTGGTATAAATAATACGTTTTAGATACGTTTACAGGCTTTCCGGATGTCACAAGATGAGCATTGAACTGTTTGTTTAGCTTATTGACGTCATACTTTGTGAGTAAGGCAGCATCGACCGTGCCATTCTGCAGGTTTTTGACTAAAATTTCGTTCCCGCCATCCCCGTAGACAATGTCAATTTTCCGATCATGCTTTGCGTTATATTGCTCTAGAAGATAAGCGAAATTACTTCCTGTAGAGGTGTGCACTTTGTGTCCAGCTAAATCGTCCAGGCTTTGAAAGTCATGACCGGATGCTTTATTTACCACCACATAGCTTGTATAATCTGTGTAGCCAACTTTTCCAAATAGATATTTCTTCTGACGCTCGTCATTGATTTCATATTGGTGTGCAGCGAGATCAACTTTACCGGCATCTAAAGCAGGCAGAATATTTTTAAACTCAAAGGATTCATATTTAAACTTATATTGTGGTAGCAGCTGATCCACTTCATCTAATACAGCCTTCTCGTAGCCTGTTAATTTGCCGTTTTCATCTAAGTAAACGAAGGGTTGATAGGCGTTCCCTGTCCCAATGACGATTTCTTTTGCATCCGGGTCATTATTGTTTGCTTCTGCTTTGATTTCATCCGATTGCTCATTATTTCCGCAGGCGGCAAGGAGCAATGAACCAAGTAGAAGCAGGCCGATGATGTAATGATTACTGAATATTCTGTTATTTTTCATGTGAATTCCTCCTCAGTTTATTTTGCACGTTTTTCTACAGTAAAGGCCGCTTCGGCTCTTTTTAAGGGAAGCAATGCCGTCTGACGCTGTTTTTTTGTTTTCGGTGTATTGATCCGTTTTTCCAATAGGTCAAATGATTTTTCTAACACCATACTTAAAATGATAAATATAACGGCAGCAATAAAGTATCCTTCTAATACGCGATAGTATAAAGCCCCTAATGTTTGAACCTTTCCGATCATGTCCATCACACCTAATGTAAAGGCGAGGGAGGTATTTTGTAATAAGTTGACAATGGCCACGCCGATATTAGGAAGGGCGATTCTCCCTGCTTGAGGGATAAGCGTTCTTCTATAAATCTGCCATTTCGTCAGTCCAATCGAGGCGGCCGCTTCATATTGAGATGCTGGGACACTCGATAGGGCAGATCGGAATATTTCTGAAAAATACCCAGCTGTATTGAGTCCATATGTAATATACAGAAAGATCAATTTGTTCCACATGGAGATATCAAGCCCAATTGTTGCAAGCACACCAGGCAGGCCATAAAACACAATAAACATTTGAACAAGGATAGGTGTTCCGCGAATAAATGAGACATAAATTGCACTGAGCTGATGCAGGATGGGAATACGCTCAATTCGAAAATAAGCAAGAATGAATCCAAGAAAACTGCCAATCAAAGTGGCAAATAAAACGATCAGTAAGGTTGTTGGAAGGGCTGACAATACTTTAGGGAAGAGTGTGACGACATACTCCCATTTGAAAAACTCCCCCATGTTGAATCACCTCCTATGTTGAAGTCGTTTGGACTTTTTCTTCTGAGGGCGGTGCGCCTAATATGGCGGCATCGAACCGTTCAGGGATGAGGACTTTATACATTAATACACCTAAGTCGCCATTATCGGCTTCACGTTCAATATATGCTGTATAGCCTTTTCGTTCGTACATCTCTAGAAGCCAGGGGTGTTTCCGGCCAGAAGTACCCAGTGTGTATGCTGGTGCTTTAAATGTCTGCCGAAGCAAGGTGTTTTCTACATAATCGAGCAGCTTATTTCCAATCCCTTGACCGGCTAAATCAGGAGCTGTGGCAAACCACCAAACAAATGGATAGCCTGAAACCGGTTGAGTGCTCTCCCATGGAAAACGTATGGTGATGGTTGATATGAGACGCCCGTCTCGTTCTAACACAACAGCAACAGATTGTTTGATGTTTTCTGTGACCATTTCAAGTGTGGCGTTCGTGGATGGCCAATCAATGCCCATTTCTCCAAGCGGTTTAAATGCACTGGACAGCAATTCTAGAAAAGCCGGTGCATCTTCTTCGGTAGCGATGCGAAAAATATCTCGACTCATGACAAACCTCCAATCAAAAGGGTAGTGTGTAATGTCAGCTCAACGCTTTTCGTAAAGCATCGATATCTGGATTCAGCAATGCTTGATACACGTGGGGATCACGGCTGATTTCTACTACTGGCACGTAACGGACGCCGTATTTTTCTTCTAAAATATTTCTGTAATGATCATGTTCTGTTACATCAATGGTTGAATAAGTAATGTGCTGTTCGTTGAAATAGGACTGAATGTCCTGACAATAGCTGCATCCTTTTTTGCTCCATAAAATGATTTTTTGATTATTTGACATTAGACGCTCACCTCTTGGTTTATTTGGTTTTTGGCTGTTAGTTCATGATCAAATGCTTCTTTTAATAATGTGATAGACGCTATTCTTGCCTCAATGTCTACAATCGGAGATAGCACAATGAACTCGTTGATCTCATATGTCTCGGCTAGTTCAGTCAGCCGGTGATGAACGGTTTCTTTTGTGCCAGCGGTATAACCGGTTTTTTGAACGTGAATGTTGTAGTGTTCTTTTTTTGTTCCTTTCACCAGCTTTTCTGCATCTTCTAGTGACGTCACATTAAGCTTTCTTCCATCGGAAAAGGAGACCTTTACTGTTTCCTTTTGCTTGATGTACGAGAGGGCTTGTTCATGGTCTTCCGCTACAGATACGGTGATGGCGAGAAGAAATTGCTGGTGCGTGTTCTGTGTCTTGAATTTTTGAAAAGTCTCTCTTGCTTCTTTTAATAATGCGTCATCCCCGTTAATAAAATAGGCAAACACAAAGGATATCCCAAGTTTCGCTGCGAATTCCGCGCTCTCTTTACTGCCGCCTAGAAGGAACATGTCGGGTGATACGCTAGGAATTGGCTGAGCATTTAACTCATTTGCTTGTTCAGTAAGATACGTTTTGAGATCCACTAATTTTTGAGAAAAGTCTTTCCGTGACGCTTGATAATCTTCCTGAAGCGCTTGTGTCGAGAGGTTCAACCCTCCCGGTGCTTTCCCAACGCCTAAATCGACTCTGCCAGGCGCTAGTGATGCCAGTACATGAAATGTTTCAGCCACCTTAAACGGGCTGTAATGCTGAAGCATGACACCGCCAGACCCAATTCGCAAATGGTTCGTTTTTGCTAAAAGATAACCGGCGAGGGCTTCAGGGGATGATCCTGCCACTTGAGAATTATTGTGATGTTCAGACACCCAAAACCTGTGATAACCAAGCTGATCTGCTGCTTCAGCCAATCTGACAGTATGCTGAATACCGGTCTCTGCTTTCTCGTTTTCACTGACGAGGCTTTGATCAAGAATACTAAGGGTGAGCGACATTGGCTGTTCCTCCTATTAGACTTTGATATTGAGATAGTGCGAGGTTTAATCTGTTTGTGGCATCTGGATCAAGCACATAGCTATCTGAATCCTGCTTTGAGACCTGTTGATCGACAACATACACGCCAGATTGAACGACGGTTGCACCGAGTTGATGAATGATCGGTTTAAGTGCATATTCAATGACGAGCAAATGTCCGTATGTTCCTCCTAAAACAAAGGGAAGAACGGGTTTCCCTTGTAACGCTTTCTGGGGGAGTAGATCTAAAAAAGTTTTTAAAATACCGGAAAAAGACGCTTTGTAGACAGGTGTTAACACAATGACACCGTCGCTCTCATTCACAAGCTCAATGGCTTTGACAATGTCTTCGTTTGAAAAATCTGCTCCTATTAAGGCACTGCTAGGAAGCTGGTGGACTTGAATGACATGAACATCAATCCCATGTAACGCCAAACGATGATGGATGTGTTGCAGGACACCGGTTAACCGAGATTGGACGGAATGCCCGCCTGCTATAATCGTTACTTTTGCCAATTCGTCTCCTCCATTTCTGATAATTCCTTCTAAACAACTTGGAATAGTTGATAATATAAATTATAATAAGGCAAACCAATAGAAAAGTATAATTAGTAATCATAAATACACGATTCAGATATTTAAAATACAGGGAGAAGAGGGGTTTTCATGGAGATTCGAGCGATACGCACCTTTGCCACGATCTTGAAATACGGAAATTTTTTAAAAGCAGCAGAAGCGCTGAATTATTCTCAGCCAACCATCACTTTGCACATCAAACATTTAGAAGAGGAAATTGGAGAGAAGCTTCTAGAAAGAGGGAAGACCTTAAAGTTAACAGCATCAGGACAGCTTTTTTATGAAAGAGCCAATTCTTTACTCAATGAATATGAGAAATTGACGAAAACACTCCAAGATTTAGAAGTGGGCATTGCGGGGTTCATTCGCATCGGTGTTTCTGAGCCTACAGCCAGCTTAGAATTTCCTGCACTTATTGCAGAATTCAAGGAAAGGTTTCCTAATGTAGAATTTTCTGTGCAAGTAGCGGATGCGAATACGTTGAGTTCCTTACTTTCTCATGATGAGATTGATTTTGCGATTTGCGGAGCACCAGAAGCTTCGATGGAGAATAGCTATAAGCCTCTTTTTCAAGATGATATCGTGCTGCTCGTCCCGTCTTCCCATCGATTAGCGGAAAAAGGGGTAGTGGAGGTGACAGATTTAAAGGATGAGACCATTTTATTCACGCCACACAATTGCCCCATCCGTATTCAAATTGAACAACAAATCGTCGATGTCATTGGGACCAATTACAATAAGTTAGAGATTACGAGCAGCATGTCCCATAAACATTATGTTCAGGCTGGATTAGGTGTCTCTCTTTTTACACGAACTGCTCATTCCTTTACCCTTCCAGGCACCAAGGTATTAGAAATAAAGGGCATTCATGTTTCCCCGCCAGTTGGTCTATTGAGGAAAACAAATGATTCGCCAGGAAGAGCCGTACTTCAATTCATTGATCTCATCGAAAATCGACTTCATCAACCAACATGAAAAGAGGGGTAGCCTTTGAGCTAACCCCTCTTTTCATGTTTATTTCACGGTTTGTTTAAGAAACTGATTTTTCTTAATAGGCAGACCCAAATTTTCACGAAGGGTATGAGCTGGATAATTCGGGTCGTAATATCCTCTTTCTACTAATATCGGAATGACGTGTTCCGTCCATTCAGATAAACCGCTTGCTAGAATAGGCGCGCCAAAAATAAATCCATCTGCGGCATCTTCTTCGATCCATTGGATCAGCTGGTCTGCCACTTGTTCATAAGTTCCGAAAAAAGCACTTTTGGGAGTGGTCACTCGTAGAGCGACTTCTCTTAAGGTCAAGTTTTGTTCTTTCGCCATTTTTTTAATCGATTCTGTTGTGGATTGAAAGCTGTTTGAACCGGCATCACCGATATCAGGAAATGGCTCATCAAGTGGAAATTGACTGAAGTCCAAGTGATCAAAGAACCTGCCCAGGTAATGAAGGGCTTCTTCAATAGAAACCAGATGTTGAATGGCTTCATATTTTTCTTCTGCTTCTTCGACTGTTCTCCCTGTAATCGGGTGGATGCCAGGGAAAATTTTGATATCAGCTGGATTTCTGCCCAGCGCTGCGGCTCTATTTTTCACGTCGCGGTAATATGCTTTCGCCTTCTCAAGTGAGTCTGCATTCGTAAATACTGCGTCCGCTTCTTTTGCGGCTAGATCCTTTCCTGCCTCTGACGCACCTGCCTGAAAAATCACGGGCTGACCTTGTTCAGATCGTTCGATATTCAAAGGACCTTTGACAGAAAAGTGTTTGCCATGATGGTTTAATGTGTGCAGTTTATCCCGATCGAAGAAAACCCCTGTTGATCGATCTCTTATAAAAGCATCTTCTTCCCATGAGCTCCATAGGCCGTTCACTACTTTTAAGTATTCTTCTGCAATTTCATATCGAAGTGAATGGCTTGGATGCGGACGAATGATGTGATTTTCAGCAGAGCCTTCAAGTGGGGAAGTCACAACATTCCATCCGGCCCGGCCTTTACTTAATTTATCTAGGGATGCGAATTGCCGTGCAATGGTAAAGGGCTCACTGTAAGAAGTGGATACGGTGCCCACAAGTCCAATCTGTTTCGTGACCGCTGCAAGAGCGGATAAGATGGTTAATGGTTCAAATCGGTTCAAGAAATGAGGAATTGAATGTTCATGAATATATAAGCCATCTGCGACAAAGACAAAACGGAAACCCGCTGCTTCTGCCTTTTTTGTCATTGCTTGATAATAATCAATGTTCACACTTGCATCTGCTGGAACGGATTCATCCTTCCATGCATTCATATGACCTCCTGGACCATGTAACATTAATCCAAATTGTATGTGCTTTTTTTCAGACATGTGGATCGTCCCTTCTGTTTTGAAGTAGCATTGTTTTTATGTTCTTCATCATAAGGGAGAATCGCAAAGAAGTATAATTCGTATCAGTAAAGTCTGACTTTATCTTTTCTAATATCAATTTTTTCTCCCTTATATGATGTGGCTGGGTCTATGACATCATTTTAGAAAAAGGCGGATGATTACTATGTAAATGACCCAGACCAAAAGTTCTGTTTTTTGATGAAATGTGTGTCAAAATATCCGAAAAATTAGTGAAAATGACATGATTCGACTTTCTTCCTGTATATCAAATTCCCTGTTTTTGACTGAATAGAAGGAAAATGGTGAATTTTCAGTGAATATATAACCTTGTGAAAAACAAAGGAGGGATAGGAATGAAAAAGCGTTCAGTCTTTTTGTCATTTTTATTGGTAGGTAGTTTGTTACCGGGGGTAAGTTCAGCTTCAGCACCAGTTGCAAGTGCAGGTCATGGGCATGATCATGGTCATGCGCCGTTCGAAACACATATTAGTGAAGGGTTGCCAAAGGCAAACGATTTTAAAGATTTGACGAAGGCACCTCCTATTGAAAGAGATGTGACAACAAAAATTTTAGACGAGTCTGGTAAACAGGTAGGGTCTAGAACCTTTAAAGCAAATACAGGAGATTCGATTTCAACAAAAGCTAGTACAGGCAGTCAGAAAGTGACCGTCTACGCAGTAGCTGATGCGCAGTATCGTGCGAAATATAGTGATTGGCAGACACGCATTGTCAGCATCATTGAGCAAGCGGATGTGACATTTAACCGTGATCATGATGTGGACTTTGTTGTACAAGCCGTAGGGTCTTGGACGTCTTCAGGATCAAATTCATCACAAATTTTGTCCAACCTTCAGCGCAGCTTTGATGGCAGAGGATACGATTTTGTCACAGGATTTACAGCAAATCCAAACTTTGATGCTGGCGGAATCGCTTATGTTTACAATAGTGCACCGAGCGGAAGTGCATTCAGTGTCAACCTTGATCAAGGAACAGCGAATACAGCAAAAGCGGCTACACATGAATATGGCCATAACTTTGGTTTGCCGCATGACCCTCAAGGCAGCGGAATTGTCTGCTTAATGAATTATGATTATTCTTACACTGTCGATTACTTCGATGCGGCTCATAAAAATCAAGTGAACCGTAATAAAGCTTGGTACAGATAAGGTAAGAGACAAAAGGACAAACACCGAAAAAGTGTTTGTCCTTTTTATATGCTTACAGGTCGCTCATTCGCTTTCCTGCTACAGCATAATGTTCTTTTTTCATTTCTTCAATAATGACAGAGACTTTTTCTGCACCTGCGCCTGTTGTTTCAACAACGGCATCTGTGACTTTCTCCACAAGAGCTCTTTTCTGCTCATCTGTTCTTCCTTCAAGCATTTGAACGGTGATAATTGGCATGGCGAAAACCTCCTTTTTCCTTTCATCCTACGCTTCCCTTTAGTTTAAGGTACTTCTTATAGTATACTGAATGAAGTAAATCATTGTATAGAAAGAAAGAGGGATTCATGCCTTTGGACCAATTTCTTGTTTATCCATTAGAACTGATTCCATATGTCGCCATTACGCTTGTTGTGGCTTTTACGATGCACGAGCTGGCGCATGCATATGTTGCGTATCGTTTTGGAGATCCGACAGCTAAAAATCAAGGCAGACTGACGCTCAATCCATTGAAGCACCTTGATATTTTCGGGACGATCTTGATCTTTGTGGCTGGGTTTGGCTGGGCGAGGCCTGTACCTGTGAATCGGTACCATTTCAAAAACCCGCGCTTAGCAGGAATTTGCGTCTCGATTGCTGGACCATTAAGCAATTTGGTTTTGGCATTTTTGGGCTTTTGTGTGTATGCGCTTCTTCAGAAATTTGGTGGGGAGTCGCTCATTCGCTTTGAGCCGGGGGTCGATTATTTCTTCCAAATCTTTATTAACTTGAACGTGATTTTGTTCCTATTTAACTTATTACCGATCCCGCCGCTGGATGGATATCGTATTATTGAGGATGTTGTCAGTCCCGGCATCCGTGCAAAGATGACGCAGTTTGAACAGTATGGAATCATCATTTTCCTCATCTTCGTCATCACGCCGCTAGGTCAGTTTGTTTTTGTTCCATTGATCGGAATGCGGGATCAAATCATATACTGGTTTAATCTTATTTTGAAGCCGCTGCTTTAGGAGGTTTAATGAATGGAAGGTAAAAAGAAGAAACCAATTGGTTTTAATATCATTAAAAAAACAGATGCAACGGATGGACATGGAGGTTTTGGGGCAGGTGCCCTCAGCCTTGATAATATCTCGCCAGTCATCATTGATGTGGAGGAAAAGGAAGCCGTCATTGATATTGGTGCGATGCATGCAAGAAGTGCCGTCGAAAAAGGAATTAAATTTTTAAAAACCAAAGAAGAGGTGCCTAACGGAAAACCGTATTGGCTCGTATGGGTGACGATTGACCGCAGAGAAGAGGGGCCATATTATGCAGGAGTCACAGCTTGTGAAATGACGGTTGACCGCTCGATCCGCAGAGGATATAAGTCGCTTCCTGAGCATGTGAATTTAATGGATAAATCCATGAAGCGTAAAATCGTTGTCAATCATATGGATGATGGTTCGAAAAAGGTGCTCGCTGATTTCTTGAAGAGTCACAATGAGGCGTTATGGGAAGCATCCACAGATGAATTAAAAGAAGGATTGGCTGTTCCTGAGTAATTGTGAAATTTTTGTGAAGAATGATGAATGGATACCAATTCCAGTCGTTTTTTCAGTAAACTGGTGTTAAAGCTAGGACATGGAGAATCCCGAGATGCAGATCTCGGGGTTTTTCATGTCCATTTTTAACGCTTCAGCCACTTTTCCCACCATTTCTTAGGCTGTTGATCCTGAGCCGTGTCTTGCTCAGATGCTTTGTTCTCGGCACCGTAGCAGACACCGGTCGGCTCCGTTCCTTCTATAAAATAGGTAAATACCTTTGATTCGCATCCTGGGCCTGCGAGATCACCCGTTTTTGGATTGATATATACGCCTTTTACACCGTCTGGCGGCATGAAGGAGGAGGCTGGCTGGTTTGAGAGGGCTGATTCCATAAAGGAAGCCCATATCTTTTTCGCATAGGCGGTTTCTTTGACCGAGTCAATGGTGCGTCCTTTATCGTAGCCGGTCCACACACCTGTGACGAGCTGGGGAGAGAAGCCGATCATCCAGCTGTCAGCGCCTGTCGTCCCTGATTTTCCTCCATAATTTCTGGTAAGATCTTTTGAAATGGTACGTCCTGTGACACTTGTATAGCCATTTAATTGATCATTGAACATCCCTGACATCATGTCAGTGGTGACAAATGCTGCTTTTTCATCTAGTACTTGCTCTCGTTTTTGTTTCTCCTCAAAGAGTACGTTGCCCTTTGCGTCCGTTACTTTCGTAATAAAGGTTGGCTTGACACGTTTTCCTCCATTGACCAGCATCGCGTAAGCATTGGTCATTTCGATTGGTTTGACAGGTGAAGTACCTAGCGCAAGTGAAGGCACTTGATCTAGTTTTTCGTGAATCCCGAACGTTTTGCCTGCACGTACAAGCTGTTCCATTCCTAAAAATAGATGGGTTTTGACCGCATAAATGTTATCAGATAGAGCCAAAGCCTGAAGCATCGTAATACCGTCATTGGCGTAATAGCCATGATAGTTGCTTGGTGAATAAGCGGCGCCCCTTCCTTGCTCATCGAGTTCAAAAACAGTTTCTTCACTGCGCATCACGGTTGCTGGTGTAAACCCATTTTGCAAAGCCATGTAATAGAGAAGTGGTTTCATTGTTGAACCCGGCTGTCTTTTTGCTTGTGTGACCCGATTGAATGGGCTTTTCTCGTAATCTCTCCCGCCTATGAGGGCGAGTACATGCCCTGTTTGGGGATGGATGGCAGCAAAGCCGATTTGGATATCTGATTCAGAATCCATGATGTTGGTTAAAGTCTTTTTAGCGATTTTTTGTAATTCAGGTTGTAAGGTCGTTTCGATATGAAGACCATACGTTTCAATTTGTTCCTCAGTTAAGCCCAGCGTTTGTTTCAGTTCGCGAATCACATCATCATAAAAATACGGGGCCTGCTTTGCTTGCAGCTGCTTTTGTTTGAGCGGGCGATAGGACAGCTTTTCCTTGCTGGCATCAGTAGCCGCTTTTTTCGTAATCATGCCATCCTCTTGCATTTGCCTCAGAATCATATTCTTTCTTGCGCTGGCTTTCTCCTCATTCACATAAGGGGAGTAGAGAGAAGGCCCCTTTGGAATCCCGGCAAGCAAGGCAGACTCAGCTAAAGTTAAGTTCTTCGCTTTTTTTCCAAAGTAAAGGCGGGATGCCGCTTCCACACCGTATGCGCCGTGGCCATAATAAATGGTGTTCAAGTATCCTTCCAATATCTCATCTTTTGTATAGTTTTGTTCTAAGCGGATCGTGTAAAAGGCTTCATTCCACTTCCGCTTCCATGTTTTATCATGATCTAAATATAAATTTCGTGCGTATTGCTGGGTGATCGTGCTGGCGCCTTGTACCTTTGCCATTGCACGAATATCTGCCACCGCAGCACCTGCCATTCGTTTCACATCAAAGCCGTGATGCTGATAAAAGGTTTTATCCTCAACCGCGACCACTGCCTGCTGTATATGAGGAGACATGTCCTTTAACGGAACCCAGTATCTCTTTTCTCCAAAGCTCGATTCGCCAAGTTTAGACCCATCGGCTGCATAAATGGTCGTAGATTGGGGAACTTGAACAGAGGGAGCGCCTTGCCACTTAGCAAGTAAAAGAATCGTCAAAAAGACTGTGCCTGCAAATAGAAAAGCGAGCAAGCCGATAAAAAAACAGGCCCGAATCGTTTTCACGGTCATGCGGATTTTTTTATTACTCATGATTGTGTCCATGCAAAGCCCCCATTTTGACGGTTTTTTATCAGTATGGGACAAAGAAAACCGTTTTAAACAGGTGACTGCAAGGGTGTGCTTTAAAAATGAAGTTATCTCATGCGGTTCTTTACAATTTGATATGAATCCACTATACTTTTTTCTTGGACAATCGATATAGTCATAGCCGATAAAAGGCGCTAACAATAGATGTTTGTTTATTATTGGATGAGAGGAAGATGAACAATGAGCGAACTTTGGTATACAGAGAAGCAAACGAAGAATTTTGGCATTACATTGAAGGTGAACAAAACCCTTCACACAGAACAAACAGATTTTCAGCATTTAGAAATGGTGGAAACAGAAGAGTTTGGTAATATGCTGTTTTTAGACGGTATGGTGATGACATCAGAGAAAGATGAGTTTGTATACCACGAAATGGTGGCACATGTTCCTCTTTTCACTCATCCAAATCCGGAAAATGTTCTTGTCGTAGGCGGAGGAGACGGTGGTGTCATTCGTGAAATCCTGAAGCATCCAAGTGTGAAAAAAGCGACACTTGTTGATATTGATGGCAAGGTCATTGAATACTCGAAGAAGTTCCTTCCTTCAATTGCTGGGAAACTAGACGATCCTCGTGTAGAGGTGAAAGTCGGAGACGGCTTTATGCACATTGCGGAAGCTGACAACGAATATGACGTGATCATGGTTGACTCAACTGAGCCAGTTGGACCAGCTGTAAACCTGTTCTCTAAAGGTTTCTATGCAGGAATCTCAAAAGCACTCAAAGAAGACGGTATTTTCGTTGCACAAACGGACAACCCTTGGTTCACACCTGAGTTAATTACAAATGTACAGCGTGATGTAAAAGAAATTTTCCCGATTACCAAGCTATATACAGCGAATATCCCAACATATCCAAGCGGTCTTTGGACATTTACTATCGGTTCTAAGAAGTATGATCCACTTGCTGTAGAAGACAGCCGCTTCTTTGATATCGATACGAAATATTACACAAAAGAATTGCACAAAGCGGCATTCGTTCTGCCGAAATTTGTGAGCGACTTAATCAAATAAATCAAGCGAAGTGGAAATGCGCAAATGAAAGTTTGCGCATTTTTTGAAGCGTAAAAGGAGGAATCTTGCATGAGATTCGACGAGGCTTATTCAGGAAAAGTGTTTATTGGAAGTCATCCGACATGGGAAGATGCGAAAGTCATTTTATACGGGATGCCGATGGATTGGACCGTCAGTTACCGTCCAGGTTCTCGTTTTGGCCCGAACCGTATTCGTGAAGTATCCATTGGATTAGAGGAATACAGTCCTTATTTAGATCGTGAACTGCACGAGGTGCCATTCTTTGATGCTGGCGACATCCCGCTTCCATTTGGCAATGCACAGAAAAGCTTAGATTTAATTGAAGAGTATGTCGACAGCATTTTAGAAAAAGGGAAGTTTCCATTAGGAATGGGCGGCGAGCATCTTGTGTCTTGGCCGGTTTTCCGTGCGATGTATAAGAAATACCCTGATTTGGCCATCATCCATATGGACGCACATACCGATCTTCGTGAGGAATATGAGGGTGAGCCGCTTTCACATTCGACACCGATTCGTAAAGTTGCAGGACTTATTGGATCTGAAAATGTATACTCTTTCGGCATCCGTTCAGGGATGAAAGAAGAATTTGAATGGGCAAAAGAAGTAGGCATGCACATTTCTAAATTTGAAGTGCTGGAGCCATTGAAGCAAGTATTGCCAAAGCTGAAAGGCCGTCCAGTTTATGTGACAATAGATATTGATGTACTTGACCCAGCTCATGCACCTGGTACAGGAACGGTAGATGCTGGTGGTATTACGTCAAAAGAACTGCTGGCATCTATTCATGCCATTGCTGGTTCTGATGTGCATGTCGTCGGTGCAGACCTTGTAGAGGTAGCGCCTGTATATGATCATTCCGATCAAACGGCGAATACAGCAAGCAAACTTTTACGTGAAATGCTGCTTGGGTTTGTGAAATAAAAAAAACCTGTCCAATTTCTAATTGGGCAGGTTTTTCAAAAGTAACTTTTACCAATTTATACAAACGGCTAGGCCGCCAACACCTGTGATTTCGGCAGCAAGTCCTTTAAAAGCTTCTCCGCCAATTTTTAACTTTTCCTCCCATGATGTAGCACCAGCTAATAGTTTTGCAGTCTCTTTTATTCCACCTAATTCTTTTACGTATTTTTTTACTTTTATAATTTTAGCTGCAGCAAACAAGTTAGAACCTATAAACCAAGCTATTGCTGCTGAACATGCAGCGATCTTAGACCAATCTGGATCAGCAATAATTGGGAAAGCAGTTTTGCTATTAAAATCTACAACTTGTATTAGTGTATTTCCATCAGTTTTATAATAAGTAGGGACATCTTGATTATTGGCATCCTTTGCCCAAGCTGGACTAAATATAGAAGTGATCATATTTTCTTTGTTAACTACATAAACTTCTCCTGTGTCGAATTCACTACCCAAATACTCCGCTGCAGTTACCAATTTACTACCCCTAGGCAGATTCATTTTAAATCGATATTCTTTAGGAGCTTTTTGGTCATTAATCTGTATTAAACTCTTTAGACCGTCATTTGTTGGTTGAACAGCGTAAATTACATTTTCCTTATCATTATTTTTATAAACTACAGTTCCATTTGGAGAAATTACACCTTTTTTAATATTTCCGGAAGGCAAAGATATATTAGTTGAGACATCAAGTTGAATAGGTTTATTGGGATTTTTTGACACTTCATATCCTTTTGTAGTATTTCCATACTTGTAAGTATTATTACTTTTGATTGATTTCAATATTCCGTTTATTCCTGTAATATTTTCTATATCACTAGCAGGGTTCATTTCTTCCTTAGCATGCGTTATTTTAGGGTTAATAATCGTTCCAATTAGAGCTAACGTGATTAGAATAGGGATTGATAAGTACAATTTTCTTTTCATAAAAACTCCTCTTTCTTAAATTAGTAGATTCCATATATAATATTTAACATAAATTATATTATAAGTAAATGGAGGAATAAAATGTTATCTTCTATATTCATGGTGTTACTCGCTTTATGTGTTTTAGCGGCAGGCTTTATTACACTGAAAAAAGAGTTGGCAACTGATCCACCAGTTTTTGCTTCTAAAAAGGAAGCAAAGGAGGAGTTAGTTGGTTTATTTCAGGATCGAGGTTTTTTCTATCTTACGGCCATTGCTTTATTTATGCAGGTGGTATTTAAAAAGGGACAAATCGTTCCATTTGATTTTTTTCAAGTGTTTTTGGCGAGTTCGGGAATACAAGCTCTTTTTTATTTAATTAAAAGAAAAGATTTGGGGTTAAAGGCAGTACTTGTTGTGTTAGTCAGTTTTATCTTCCTATTTTTCTAAAGAGCAGTTTATCTGCTCTTTTTTTATGTTAGAAAAAGTTTAATCACCGTGAAGATGAGAAATGATGGGATGATAGGCAATCGGGATTATGGTATACTATTTTAGTTAAACGGGTCTTAGCAAAGGAAGTGCAAAATGACACAAAACCAAATTTCAATTCATGTAAAGTCAGTGATGAAACCAGAGACGGAACCGGCTGAAACGATCGAATTCCGAACAACTGGAACGTATCAAGAGAAGAATGACAAAACGTATCTCACTTACCATGAAGAACATGAAATGGGTCAAGTAAAAACTGTTGTCAAAATAAGTGAAAAAGAAATTTTTGTCATGAGATCAGGTGCGATTCAAATGAAGCAGCGCTTTCTCATTGGAGAAACGACCGTGACACATTACACGATGCCATTTGGCACACTTCAGCTCGATGTGCATACACATGGCATTGATCTTGATGTAGACAATGGGCTTCTGCACATTACGTACGATATGCTGACAGGTGAAGATCAAAAGCATTTACATACATTATCGATTTCATATAAGGAGGATTTACGTTCATGAATATCGCAGAACAGGTCAAAGATGCGTTAAAAGAAGAAATCATTGCGGCAGTCGTCAAAGCAGGACTTGCTGATGAAAGCCAGGTGCCGGATGTTCTTTTGGAAGTGCCAAAAGACAAAACTCACGGTGATTATTCCACCAATATGGCGATGCAGCTTGCCCGCATTGCGAAAAAAGCACCTCGTCAAATCGCCGAGGACATTGTGAATGCATTTGACAAAGGCAAAGCG
The DNA here is from genome assembly GCF_038593325.1 of Bacillus sp. FSL W7-1582. Taxonomy (NCBI): domain Bacteria; kingdom Bacillati; phylum Bacillota; class Bacilli; order Caryophanales; family Bacillaceae; genus Bacillus; species Bacillus sp. FSL W7-1582. The sequence goes on along the minus strand of NZ_CP151987.1, from coordinate 3,371,251 downwards.
TCAATTGAAAAACTGGACATCGCAGGTCCAGGATTCATCAACTTTTATATGAACAATCAATATTTAACACAGCTTATTCCAGCTGTTCTTGAAGCAAAAGAGGCTTATGGCGAAACGAATACAGGCGACGGTCAAAAAGTACAAGTCGAATTCGTCTCAGCCAACCCAACAGGTGACCTTCACCTTGGACATGCCCGCGGCGCAGCTGTAGGAGATTCTCTTTGCAACATCCTTGATAAAGCAGGCTTCGACGTGAGCCGTGAATACTATATCAACGATGCAGGCAATCAGATCAATAACCTTGCTCTATCTGTAGAAGTACGTTACTTTGAGGCGCTCGGTCTTGAAAAAGAAATGCCAGAGGACGGGTACAGAGGAGAAGACATCAAAGGCATCGGACAGAAACTTGCGGATGAATTTGGTGACCGTTTCGTGCATGAATCAGAAGAAGAGCGTATGAAATTCTTCCGTGAGTACGGTTTAAAATATGAACTAGAAAAACTACGTGTCGACCTAGAGAATTTCCGTGTCCCATTTGATGTGTGGTATTCTGAAACGTCTTTATATGAAAACGGAAAAATCGAACCAGCGCTAGAAACACTTCGCGCTAAAGGCTATGTCTTTGAAGAAGATGGCGCAACATGGTTACGTTCAACTGATTTTGGTGATGACAAGGACCGTGTCCTGATTAAAAAAGACGGCAGCTTCACGTACTTGCTTCCAGATATCGCATATCACAAGGACAAATTGGACAGAGGTTTTGACCAGCTCATCAACATTTGGGGAGCGGATCATCACGGCTACATTCCTCGAATGAAAGCGGCGATCCAAGCACTCGGATATCCAGAGGACAAACTGGAAGTCGAAATCATTCAGCTCGTTCACCTTTACAAAAACGGTGAAAAGATGAAGATGAGTAAACGTACAGGTAAAGCCGTCACAATGCGTGACTTGATTGAAGAAGTGGGCTTAGATGCCACTCGTTATTTCTTTGCGATGAGAAGTGCGGCGACACATATGGACTTTGACTTAGACTTAGCGATTTCTACGTCTAACGAAAACCCTGTGTACTACGCGCAATATGCACATGCGAGAATTTGCAGCATGCTCCGTCAAGGGGAAGAAAAAGGCTACGAGCCAAACCTTGAAAAAGCAGATTTCTCTCACATTCAGTCCGATAAAGAATACGATCTTCTGAAAATCATCGGCAGCTTCCCAGAGGTTGTAGCAGAAGCGGCAGAAAAACGTATTCCGCACCGCGTCACAAACTATATCTATGATCTAGCATCAGCCCTTCACAGCTTCTACAACGCCGAAAAGGTCATTGATGTTGAAAATGAAACAAAAACAACAGCACGTCTATCGCTCATGAAAGCAACACAAATCACGCTTGCGAATGCATTAAAACTCATTGGCGTATCTGCACCGGAAAAAATGTAATGCAAAAAGCCCCGCTCTATTTTATGAGCGGGGCTTCTTTATATAAAAAACCCGCTATTCTCGAGAAATAGCGGGTTTTGAAAAATTAACCAAGCGTATTAATGATGTTAGAAATAGAATCAAATAATTGGCTAAGTACATCAGAGAACATAGAGCATATCCTCCTTTCAGAAAGCATGTAGTATGTGCGTGTCATAGGAATTACCCAAGTGTGTTAATAATGTTAGAAATAGAATCAAATAATTGGCTAAGTACATCGGAAAACATAGTTTGTATCCTCCCTTCAGCAAGCATGTAGTATGTGTGCGTTAATGGGATTACCCAAGTGTGTTAATAATGTTAGAAATAGAATCAAATAATTGGCTAAGTACATCAGAAAACATAGTTTGTATCCTCCCTTCGGCAAGCATGTAGTATGTGTGCGTTAATGGAATTATCCAAGTGTATTAATAATGTTAGAGATAGAATCGAATAATTGGCTAAGTACATCAGAGAACATGTTTTTGCCTCCTCTCTTTTCTTTTTACATCTACTTAACGATGGGGATGAAGGGTTGGATCACTTTTTCTAAAAAAATTTTAAAAAGAAATGATGGCATAGAAAAAGCACCAACAAATGAGGGTGCTTTTTAGGTTTTATTTATGGATGAACATGCCATTGGATTTGTCCGTCGTAGCAGGATAGCTCGGCACTCCCGCCAATCGGCAAGGTGAAGACCGGCTGTGTATGTCCTATGTCTACATCATAAATCACCGGGATTTGTTTGAGCATTGGATGTTTATCTAGAATAAACCTCAAATGTTCCTCTGTCATCTTGGATTTCTTTTGAAAACGTCCGATGATTAACCCTTTAATGGATTCGGCATGCTGCAAGAGCGAGGCAAGGTCTCTGGCGAACATTTCAGGAAAGACCAAGTCATCATCTTCTACAAATAAGATGGCATCCTTGATGTCAGGCATAAAGGGTGTCCCTTGCAGTAAGTTCAGTGTACAAAGATTTCCGCCATACAAGGTGCCTTCAGCTGTTCCTTCTTGATAAATCCCCCATGTTGTCGGATGAAACTGCCTATTTGCTTGATCAAGATACCACGCATCATCACTCCACTTTGTAGAAGGGGTGACATCAAATGGCTCGCTGCTCATCACGCACGCTTGAAACATGGCTGTCTGCTCCTCTTGGCCTTGTTCCATTTGGAAACTGGAGAAATGAGGACCTGAGTACGTCACCATGTCACATTTGGCGGTAATGGCGTTTGCAAGTGCGGTAATATCACTGTAGCCGCAAAGAAATTTTGGGTGCTGACGGATCAAATCATAATCTATATAAGGCAAAAGCTCATTGCAGTTAAAGCCGCCGATTGCTGTCAAAATGCCGTCGACTTCATCATTTGAGAATGCCTCATGTAGATCAGATAGACGGTGTTCAATAGAAGAAGAGGAATGCAGATCACATTCAAACACGTGTTGTCCGAAAGAAATAGTAAATCCTAATGCCTCTAAACGTTTTTTCGCCTGAGCCATTCCTTCTTCTGATAAAATGCTGGCACTTCGGCTTGGAGCAATTACCCGAATGTGGCTTCCCTTTTTTAAAGCAGGTGGTGTACGCATAAGTCATTCGTCCCTTCCTTCACATATTTTCCATTATATCGGATCAAAACGCTCCAGTCTGTAAAAGCTAAAAGAAAGCAGCAAATCGTGCGTTTCAGACAAGCTGTGCAAAGGGTATGGAAAAGAAAAAGACAGAATGAGGGCGGAGAATGTGAAAAAGAGGAGACTGGAATTTCTATTTTTATATTTCATGATATTTGGGGCATATGTGGTGTTTTGGTGGCCGGTTCCAGCGTGGGGTTTTCAGCTTTACGCAGCTAGTTATATCGCCATCATTTTATTTAGTATTATCTCGCTTATGCTAGAGAACCGGACATCACAGCACACGCTGTTATGGATGTATGTACTGATCTTTTTCCCGATCATCGGCTATATGTTTTATTTGTTCTCGGGGCAGCTTTATGTCAAAGGACATTTGTTTAAATCAAAGAGAATGTATAACCGAGAAAAATTACGCAGAATATCAGAGCTTGAGAGTAAACCGGATGAGACGCGTTTAACCGATAATCAGCGTGCTTTTTTTCATTACACAGAAAAAGCAACAGGTATGCATGTAAATACAAATAGTGATATGGAGATTTTAAAGAATGGAGAGGAAACCTTTCCACGTATTTTTGAAGAATTAAAAAAGGCAAAAACGTTCATCCATATAGAATATTACATGTTCAAATCTGATTTCCTCGGTCACCGGATGATGGAGATCTTGATTGAAAAAGTGAAAGAAGGAGTAGAGGTTCGATTCATCTATGATGCGGCTGGCAGCATTCGCTTCTCACGAAAAGATATTAAACGATTGAAGCAGGCGGGGATAAAGGTCGCTCCTTTTCTGCCATTAAAATACGGATTCTTTAATCAAAAATTCAATTTCCGAAATCACCGAAAAATCGTGATTATTGATGGAGAAACAGGATTTGTTGGTGGGCTCAATGTGGGGAAGGAATATGTAGGACGCGATGAAAACATCGGCTTTTGGCGTGATACGCATACGATGTTAAAGGGTGAAGCCGTTCAGACACTTCACTCCATATTTATGCTGGACTGGGAGTATGTATCAGATGAAGTGTTAATTGATGATCCCAAGTATCACACCCCGCATCCTGTGACAGGAGAAGATGTCATACAGGTCGTGCCGACTGGACCTGATATGAAGGAAAGTATGAGTGATTTATACGATGCGCTCATTTCGAATGCACAGCAATTTGTTTGGATTGCGACGCCTTATTTTGTCCCAAATGAATCCATTCGCACAGCGTTAAAAATTGCGGCGACAAGAGGGGTGGATGTGCGTGTGATGGTGCCTGAGATTAATGATGGATTTCTCACGCAATACGCCACACGATCTTATTTTTCTGAGCTTTTGAAAGAGGGCATCAAGGTGTATCACTATCAAAAAGGATTCATGCATCAAAAGGTCATGATTGCAGACGGAGAACTTGCCTCTGTCGGAACGGCCAATGTTGATATGAGAAGCTTTCAACTCAATTTTGAGGTCAATGTCTTTACAGCGGCAAAGAAACCGATCGAGCAATTGATGGCTCATTATGAGGAAGATATGAAAGAATGTGAGCAAATGGGGCCAGTTCATTTTTATAAAAGGGGCTTAAAGGAACGTTTAAAGGAATCGTTTGCGCGATTGTTTTCAGGTGTATTGTGAGGGTTTCTAGGGGAAGAAATCATTTCCTGATCTAGTAATTCTATAATGATTCCTCTATAATTGAAAATGATTATCAATTATAGAGGAAGTGAGGTTCTTTTACATATGCTAAAACGCTTTTTTGCCTATTACAGGCCCTATCGTGGTCTGTTCTTTTTAGATTTCTTTTGCGCTGTGGCCGTCGGACTCATGGAACTCGGTTTCCCGCTGATCGTGAACTACTTCATTGATACATTACTGCCGACAGGGAACTGGACGGTCATTGCCTGGACCGCACTTGCGCTGTTTGTCATTTACGCACTCAGCTCAGTGATGCAATTTATCGTGTCATATTGGGGGCACATGCTTGGCATTAACATTGAGACCGATATGAGAAAAAAGCTATTTGATCATTTTCAGCGGCTCTCATTTAAGTTCTTTGATAACAACAAAACGGGTAAGCTTATGTCTCGAATGACCAATGACCTCATGTACATTGGTGAGGTGGCTCATCACGGACCTGAGGATTTGTTTATTGCGATTATGACCATTCTTGGCGCCTTTGCCGTCATGCTCATGATTAACTGGCAGCTTGCCATTTTAACGTTCTTGATTATGCCAGTCATCATCTGGTTAGCCCTTCATTTTAATAAAAAAATGACACAGGCAATTACACAACTCAACAATGACATTGGAGATTTTCATGCAAGGGTTGAGAACAATATTGGCGGTATTCGTCTTGTTCAAGCCTTTGCAAATGAACATTTTGAGAAAAAGCGCTTTGCTGAAAACAACAACCGCTTTCGAAAAGCGAAACTTCTTTCCTATAAAATTATGTCGGTTAACGGATCAATCAGCTATATTCTCACAAGGCTTGTGACGTTGTTTGTCCTTCTGGCAGGTACATGGTTTGTCCTTCAAGGTCAATTAACGGCAGGCGGATTTATCGCCTTTGTCTTGATCACAAATGTGTTATTCAGACCAATTGATAAGATCAACACGGTGATTGAAATGTATCCAAAAGGCATTGCCGGTTTTAAAAGCTATGTCGATTTGCTTGAAACAGAGCCAGATGTGAAGGATACAGAAGGAGCACGTGATATTTACGGCTTGAAAGGTGAAATTGAGTATCGAAACGTGACATTTGGCTACGATGAGCACAGTCATGTATTGAAGGATATCAACTTAAAGATCAAACAAGGGGAAACTGTTGCGTTTGTCGGGCCATCAGGAGCGGGGAAATCGACCATTTGCAGTCTGCTGCCTCGTTTTTATGATGTGGACGAAGGAGACATCACCATTGATGGTGTGAGCACAAAATCGATGACCTTGTCCTCTTTAAGACAGCAGATTGGCATTGTGCAGCAGGATGTCTTTTTATTCTCAGGCACCATTCGTGAGAATATTGCGTACGGCAACCTAGAAGCGAGTGATTCAGACATTTGGGAGGCGGTGCGACGTGCCCATTTAGAGGAGCTCGTTCAGCGGTTCCCAGAAGGGTTGAATACGGTCATTGGTGAACGCGGCGTTAAGCTATCCGGCGGTCAAAAGCAACGCCTGTCAATTGCACGGATGTTTTTGAAAAACCCGTCTATTCTTATTTTGGATGAAGCGACGTCAGCACTTGATACAGAAACAGAAAAAGCGATCCAAGACGCACTAAGCGAACTGGCAGTCGGTCGGACGACACTCGTCATTGCTCACCGCCTTGCGACAATTAAACATGCAGACCGAATCATCGTCGTGACAGAGGAAGGCACCCAAGAACAAGGCCGCCATCAAGACTTAATCCAAATGGGCGGTGTCTATAGCAGACTGCACGAAGCGCAGTTTGGTCATTGAAGAGAAGTGATTGAATGAGTCCAGTTATTAAGCTGGGCTCTTTTTGATAGGATAAAATCTTCTTTTCCATTTAAATGGAATGTTGATATACTATAAGGCAATTGGATTCAAAAGGAGAGGATGGCTTGAGTGAAACGGCAAAAACAGTCATGATCAAAAGCATTCACTACGTGACGCTCGTTGGCTTATTTATCTTAATCATTCCCGCTGGACTCAATCCAGTCTTTTTTTATGTGGGAATGATTTTGTTTGGCATCAATACTGGAGTGAGCGTCATAGATAGTTCTCTGAGCAGAAAAAAGATATTTGTGATGCTGGCCATCAGTTTTGCTGTCATATTGTTTGGGCTGTTTAAGCTCTTATATTAAATCTGAGCCCTTTTGAAAAAGGGCTTTTTTTGCTAGGATAGTAAAAACTCGTGTAGGAAGGATCTGATGGAATGAAGGGGCTTCGGCGTTTACAGAAGGGCGATAAAATAGGTATTTATTCTCCCTCAAGTCCAGCATCTGCCACCTCGCCTCTTAGGTATGAGCGGGCGAAGGAATGGCTTGAACAAAAAGGATTCATTGTGGTACCAGGATCATTAAAAGGGAAAGAGGATCACTATCGTTCGGGAACAATTCAAGAACGAGCAGCTGAGCTGAATGAGCTGATGGCGAGAGAAGATTTGTCCTGTATCATGTCGATGATTGGGGGGACGAACTCGAATAGTTTGCTTCCTTATCTCGACTTTGAGCTGCTGATGAAGCATCCGAAAATCATGATTGGTTATTCAGATGCGACGGCAATTCTTTTAGCGGCTTATGAAAAAACGGGTCTGCCTGTTTTTTACGGGCCTGCACTTGTGCCGTCTTTTGGAGAGTTTGAACCATTTGTCAATCATACATATCAATCTTTCGAGGACATTCTCATTCATCCGCAGCCCATCCCATATCAGGTGAAAAAACCGCCCTTCTGGACGGAAGAACGGATCAACTGGGAAGAGAAAATACGAGAAAAAGAAAAACGTCCAAACGAGTGGATGTGCGTCATTGAAGGGCAGGCAGAAGGCAGACTGATCGGCGGGAACCTAAATGCCATGTATGGCATATGGGGAAGTGAATTCATGCCTCAAATCCAAAAAGGCGATATCCTTCTCATTGAAGATTGTATGAAAACAGCCTCCATCGTCGAAAAGAACTTCTCTCTGTTAAAGATAAATGGTGTGTTTGAACGGGTATCTGGTATCCTCTTAGGGAAACATGAGCTGTTTGATGATGAAGGAACGGGCAAAAGGCCGCACGATCTCTTACTTGAAGTACTGGGAGATACAAAGAGGCCGCTCATCGCAGAATTTGACAGTGCCCATACGCATCCGATGCTCACGATGCCAATCGGTACACAAGTAAAAATGAATGCAACGTCAGGAGAGGTTTGGCTGACAGAAGCATGGATATAAGAAAAAGAGCAGCCCTAAGGCTGCCCCAGCGTGTAGACAAACCCTCGCATTCGGTGTCAGTCCTGCGTGCCGGTGCTCACGAATGTGACATTCGCTCCGCGCCGGTACTCGTCCTTCCTAGACTGCAAAGGTTTTTAACTACGCTGAAAAGAAGACAAAGGGATAAAATAAAGTTCATTTTATCCCTTTGTCAGCCTAAGACTGCCTTTCTTTACGATTACGAAGCATTCTCTTTTTCAAATGGCTGTAGAAGGTCTTGTGCCTCTTTTCCTTCTACCACGATTAAATAGTCTGATTCTAAATGAGTGAGCCTAAAGGTTTCTAGCTCTACGATGTTCTTAATGTTGCACATTGTTTTTTTAGAATATACATATAAACGATGCTGAGCGTGCTGGCACTTTTCGTATAGAGAAATAAGCTTATGTAAATTCAATGCTTTCGCAGCAATTCGGATTGAATAGATTTGTGACATCTTCATATCCTCCTGTTAAATACTTTCTCACAATAGCTTTGTTACCCCCGTTGTGATAGAGGTAAACCTTTCTCTACGATTTCCACTCAATGGTGCCTCCGCCCGTCCGCCGATTGCCTCTGATCGCTGACAGCTCCTCAACAAGACGGAGCAAAGCCTGATCCTTTTTCTTTGCCTCAATCATAAAATCCACATCACGACCATACGGCTTTAAAGCTTGAAAAAGTGGCAATACAAAGGACATCTCCACACCATCCGCATGGCTCCGTATCGCCTTTTCTGATTTTGGTGAGGATAAGTGGATTTTAGGCGGTATGCCAGTGTTTGCCCACGTGTCAAACACTCTTGGCAGAATGTCATCAAGCGCCGCATCATCATCTTTGTTTGCCATGTGATGGTGGTAATCAAATACAAACGGGATGCTATGCTTTTCACAAACATCAAGCGTTTCTAATGACGTATAGGTTTTGTCATCATTTTCAAGCGTCATTCTCGCCTTGATATGTGCAGGAAGCTGCTTTATATTTTCATCAAAACGCTGTAAAGCAGATGCTTTGTCGCCATATGCACCTCCGACATGAATGTTCATATAGCCTTCCTTTTCAAGCTGCATGGCCTCAAGCATTTCATAATGATAGGTCATATCAATGACGGCGTTTTCTGTAATGGCTGGCTTTGGACTTGTGAACAAAGTAAATTGATTGGGGTGAAAGCTCACTCGTAATCCGTGCCGCTTTACGAGTTGACCAATCTCTATAAATTCTTTGCGAAAGGGTGTCACAAAGTCCCACCGCACCTCAGGATGGGTGGCGAGAGGGACAATCGAGCTTGAAAAACGGTAAAGCGGAATATCATGGGCAATCGCAAAATAAAGCGTTCTTAATGTATTGACGAGGTTGGCTTTCGTCGTTCGCAATAGAGCCTCTGTCCTCTCTTCCTTTGAGAGCTTACTGTATCTTGCAAAGGTCAGCGACTTGGCAGGTGAAGCTTCCCATAAAGTGACGGCGTTGGATACATAACCAAATCGATAACGCATAGGTCAACTCCTTTATAAAAAATATGAGAACAGGGCGCCTATCCACTCAATTGGACGCGTGAGAAGTGGGCGTTGTTTGTATTTTTCTTCAGTCATCAGTTCTGACACTTCCATGTGTTCACGAATCTTTTCCTCTACATGTGCGGTGAAGGCGGGATCATCAATGGCCACATCCACTTCTTCGTTGAAAAACAAACTTCGTTTATCAAAGTTCGCCGTACTGATCATACAACGGCTATGATCGATGAGAATGGCTTTCGCATGATAAAACCCTTTATAAAAACGATACACAAGACATCCAGCAGCAATCAGATCTTTCAAATAATGAAATCCAGCTTCTTTCACAAGCGGGTGATCTGCCTTCATTGGGATGATGATGTCGACAGTCACGCCTCGCTTCCGTGCGTCAAGAAGGGCGCTTAGAAGAGGAGCAGATGGAATAAAATAGGGCGTGCAGATGGTGATTTGCTTTTTCGCCTGTTGAATATCGTGAAGAAATAAGGCCTCTAAAGAAAAACCTGCCGTCGCACGTGTAGTGCACTGTAATGTTCCCGGTTCCAGTGCAGGAAAAACCTCGTATTGCAGCTGGTGAATACCAGATGACCGGTACAAATCATTCAGAAACACATGCTGGAGGTCTGCGACAACCTGTCCTGTCATGCGCAGGTGATAGTCCTTCCAAATGCCAAACCTACCGTTTTTCCCTACATATTCATCGCCAATATTAAACCCGCCAATGTAGCCGATCTTCCCATCGATCACCGTGATCTTCCGGTGATTTCTCATGTTCAAGCGATAAATGAAAAAAGGAAAACGTGGTTTATTTAAAAAGTAAAATTGAATGCCGCTTTTTTCTAGCATCTGAATGGATGTTTGATCAAATGAATAGGAGCCTAACCGATCAGTGAGCAAAAAAACCGAAACACCTTGCTCTGCTTTCGCTTTAAGTGCTTGCAGAATCCTTTGCCCAATCTTGTCGTTCTTTACAATAAAGAACATCATATGAATAGAAGAAGAGGCTTGCTGTATATCCGTAAGAAGCTGATCAAACAGTGGTTCGCCATCATGATAAAAGGCTGCATCGCCGCTTGTTTGGTCAAAAGACCGTTCAAAAGCATGGGTAGAAAAATATTTTCTCCCTATATAAAGATCTAGCCTGACGAGTAGAACAATGACGAAGACGACGAGTAGAATGATCCATGCGATCATGAAGGTTCCTCCTTTTTTATATATGACGATAGTGTACCCAAATGGGCAAAAAATATTGACTGAATACTCATTCATTATTTATGATAGAGGTACAACATGGAAACGGAACAAAGTGGGTCTTGGGGAATGAAAGGGGGAGCAAGATGAATAGCCTTTTAATTGTTAACTTGATTGCATTTGCGGCAGTGACCGCTTACGCTGTGTATTTGTTTATTTATCTCATTCGAACACGAGCGGCGTATATTCGTCTTGGCAAAAAAGAAGAATTTCAAAAAGACATGAAAAAACGCTTAGAACGTGTTTGGGTGAATGTGTTTGGGCAAAAGAAACTGCTCAAGGACAAGAAGAGCGGCATCATTCATGTGCTGTTTTTCTATGGATTTATTTTAGTGCAGTTCGGAGCCCTTGATTTTATTATGAAGGGACTTGTTCCAGACAGCGGGCTACCATTAGGTCCGCTTTACGGTGTCTTTACATTCTTCCAAGAGGGAGTCACACTTCTCATTTTAGTGGCGGTGGTTTGGGCGTTCCATAGAAGATATGTCGAGAAGTTAGTCCGTTTAAAAAGGGGCTTTAAGTCAGGGCTTGTCCTTTTGTTTATTGGCGGATTGATGCTGACCGTATTACTGGGAAACGGAATGAACATCATTTGGCATGGGCACTCACTATCAGCAACTGAGCCAATTGCTTCCGGCATTGCTTTCTTGCTGGGCTGGCTGTCACCACTTGTGGCAACAATTGTGTTCTATGTCGCATGGTGGGTGCATCTTCTTATTTTACTGACGTTCTTAGTGTACGTCCCGCAGTCTAAGCACGCCCATCTCATCGCTGGCCCGGTCAACGTATTTGTCAGCAGATTGGACCCGCCAGGCAAACTGCAAAAAATTGATTTTGAAGATGAGACACAAGAAACGTTCGGCGTTGGGAAAATTGAAGATTTCCGTCAATCTCAGCTGATTGATCTTTACGCTTGTGTGGAGTGCGGGCGCTGTACGAATATGTGCCCGGCGACAGGGACGGGGAAAATGCTGTCTCCAATGGATTTGATTTTACGATTAAGAGATCATTTAACAAATAAAGGGGCTGCCATTACTTCAAAGACACCGTGGGTTCCGCAGCTTGCTTTCAAACAGACGACAGGAAATCAGCTGGCGATGCAGGCAAGAGGAGCTGGAGCGGAAGAATCTGCGGCGAGCGCAATGTATCATCCTTCTCTCATTGGTGAGGTCATTACAGAAGAAGAAATCTGGGCATGCACGACATGCCGAAACTGTGAAGATCAGTGTCCTGTCATGAACGAACACGTCGACAAAATCATTGATATGCGCAGATACTTAGTGCTGACTGAAGGAAAAATGGACGCAGATGCACAGCGTGCGATGACAAGCATCGAGCGCCAAGGGAACCCATGGGGATTGAACCGAAAAGAAAGAGAAAACTGGCGTGAACTAAGAGAAGATGTGCATGTTCCGACAGTGAAAGAACTGAAAAAAGCAGATCAGACCTTTGACTATTTATTCTGGGTTGGATCGATGGGTGCATATGACAATAGAAGCCAAAAGATTGCTCTTGCCTTTGCAAAACTGCTCAATGAAGCAGGGGTTTCTTTTGCCATCCTAGGTAATAAAGAGAAAAACTCAGGCGATACACCGAGAAGACTTGGGAATGAATTTTTGTTCCAAGAACTTGCTGCAAAGAACATCGAAGAATTCCAAAAAAATGACGTAACCAAAATTGTCACGATCGATCCGCATGCTTACAATTTATTTAAAAATGAATACCCAGACTTCGGGCTCGAGGCAGAGGTGTACCATCATACAGAATTACTGGCAGAGCTAGTAAAAGAGGGAAAATTAACGCCTATTCATGAAGTGAACGAGGTCATTACTTTCCACGATTCTTGCTACCTAGGCAGATATAACGAGGTCTATGATCCGCCAAGAGATATTTTAAAATCCATTCCGGGTGTGACACTGAAAGAAATGGAACGGAATCGTGAATCCGGGATGTGCTGCGGTGCCGGCGGCGGTTTAATGTGGATGGAAGAAGAGACAGGTACTCGGATTAACACAGCGAGAACGGAGCAGGCCTTACAGGTACAGCCGTCCATCATCAGCTCAGGGTGCCCATATTGTTTAACCATGCTTGGGGATGGGACGAAAGCGAAGGAAGTAGAAGAGCAGGTCGGCACATTTGATGTCGCAGAACTTCTTGAAAAATCAGTGTTTGGCGAAACGAGAACGCAGGCTTCATAAAGGTGTCAGGCCGATGAATCGACTGTTCATCGGCCAGTGGACACCGATATTTTATGAACTGTCTAGCATTTATGTAAGCGGTAACAAAAAGGAGGGGAAAGAAATGAGCACGACGGTCATTGTATCTGGAGCGAGAACACCATTTGGAAAACTAGGTGGAACTTTAAGTCGTTTGACTGCTGCAGAATTAGGCGGGATGACGATAAAAGCTGCGCTGGAAAGAGCCTCAAATGTCCATGAAGTGGATGAAGTCATCATGGGCAGTGTGCTTCAAGGAGGACAAGGTCAAATTCCTTCAAGACAGGCAGCTAGACATGCAGATCTTCCTTGGTCGGTTCCGACGCAAACCATCAACAAAGTCTGTGCTTCAGGAATGCGCAGTGTCACGACAGCCGATCAAATCATTCGAGCGGGAGATGCCAATGTGATCGTGGCAGGTGGCATGGAATCCATGTCTCATGCTCCTTATCTTCTGAAAAAAGCACGATGGGGTTACAAAATGGGAGATGGTGCTGTACAAGATGCCATGATTTTAGATGGATTAACCTGTTCGTTTACAGGTGTTCATATGGGTGAGTATGGAAGCATGGCGGCGAAAGAGCTTGACATTACACGAGAAGAACAAGACCTTTGGGCGTTAAGAAGTCATGAACGAGCCATTGAGGCGCAAAAAAGCGGCTTTTTTAAAAATGAGATCATCCCCGTTACCGTCAAGAATAAAAAAGGAGATCAGCTGATTTCAGAAGATGAAGCCCCGCGGCGTGATACGTCATATGAACGTTTGTCAAAACTGATGCCCGTTTTCGATCAGGCAGGTACGATTACCGCTGGCAATGCACCGGGTGTCAATGATGGTGCAAGTGCGCTTCTATTAATGAAAGACACATACGCCATGCAGCAAGGTGAAAAAGCTATGGCAGTTGTGCTTGGGCATGCGCAAGTGGCAGTAGAGGCAAAGGACTTTCCGAAAACACCAGCCTATGCCATCGAAAAAGTGTTAAAGAAAACAGGGAAGCGAGTAGAGGATATCGATTTGTTTGAAATCAATGAGGCTTTTTCAGCGGTTGCATTGGCATGCGAAAAAATGCTTGGGCTGGATCGGCGGAAAATGAATGTGAACGGAGGGGCAGTCGCGATTGGTCACCCGATTGGAGCAAGCGGAACACGTATTATATTGACCTTGATCCATGCACTCAGACAAAGAGGCGGCGGGATCGGCATTGCGGCGATTTGCAGCGGCGGGGGTCAAGGTGATGCGATCATGATCAAGGTGGATTAAAAGGGAGGCGTTCATTGTCATGAGTATAGAAGAGACCGTCATGGTCGTTGGGGCTGGTCAAATGGGCTCGGGTATTGCCCAAGTATTTGCACAGTCAGGTTATACCGTCCTGCTCCATGATACGGAAGAGGAGCAGATTCATCGAGCCATTTCCTCTATGACCAAACAACTGACGAAACGAGCAGAAAAAGGAAAGCTGGCACATCAGGCAGTCCGTGATATTACACAACGATTGGCTGTTTCAACAGATTTAAAGGATGTACAGCAGACGCATTTAGTGATTGAAGCCGCATCTGAACAAATGAAGATCAAAAAACAAATCTTTGAAACCCTCGATCAATTTGCACCTGATGACACGATATTTGCGACAAATACGTCTTCCTTGTCGATCACAGAATTAGCAGCCGTGACGAAGCGGCCTGAGAAAGTGATCGGCATGCATTTTATGAATCCAGTTCCCGTGATGAAACTTGTGGAAGTAATCCGTGCGCTACAAACGGATGATGCCACGTACCAATTTGTTTTTGACACCGCGAAGACATTAGACAAAACGCCAATTGAAGTGGAAGACTTCCCCGGTTTTGTGTCAAATCGCATTTTGATGCCGATGATCAATGAAGCCATTTATACCCTTTATGAAGGCGTGGCAGATGTAGAAAGTATTGACGGCATCATGACGCTTGGAATGAACCATCCAATGGGCCCGCTTCGTCTCGCCGACCTCATCGGGCTCGATACTTGTTTATTTATTATGAATACCCTTCACGAGGGTCTTGGAGATAGCAAATATCGACCTTGTCCTCTTTTGAAAAAATACGTGAACGCAGGCTGGCTGGGCAAAAAGACAAAGAGAGGTTTTTACACTTACCACGACCACTCATAGGGGGAGTCAAGATGGATGTGTTGCTGACAGAAAAACAACGTCTTTGGAGAGAACGAGTAGCAGAATTTGCACGCCAGCATGTATTCCCTGAAATAGAAGCGATGGAACAGGGCGTGTTCCCGAAAACGCTTTTAGCTGAAATGGGTCGGCAAGGCTTTTTAGGCATTCCGATCCCAGATAAGTATCACGGATTAGGGGCAGATTTCACAACCTATATCATGGCGATTCATGAATTATCCAAAGTAAGTGCAACCGTCGGTGTCATTGTATCCGTTCATACATCTGTTGTGACGATGCCGATTTTGGCGTTTGGAACGACTGAACAAAAAGAATCCTACGTTCCCAAGCTTGCGTCCGGGCAGAAGCTGGGCGCCTTTTGTCTAACTGAACCGAAGGCAGGATCAGATGCCTCTAGTATTCAGTTGAAAGCAGAGCGCACAGACGATCACTATGTGTTAAATGGAACGAAAATTTTTATCACAAGCGGCGGTGAAGCGGAAGTCTATCTTGTATTTGCCGTGACAGACCCTGCTTCTGCTAAGAAAAATATATCAGCGTTCATTGTGGAGAAGGGGACACCAGGATTTACGATCGGAAAAGATGAGAAGAAGATGGGCCTGCATGGATCAAAAACAGTCACACTTCATTTTGACGGTGTTCGAATTCCAAAAAAACAGCTGCTCGGTGCAGAAGGAGAAGGCTTTCGGATTGCCATGTCTAGCTTAAATGCGGGGAGAATTGGTATTGCCGCTCAAAGCCTTGGCATTGCAGAAGCCGCATTAGCTGAGGCGGTCACGTATTTAAAGCAGCATCCAGCGGGCCTTGAAACGACCATTCGGTTGGGCGATCTGGGCACCAAGCTGGAAGCGGCAAAACTTCTTGTCTATCAAGCGGCTTCTTATAAAGAGGCCAATCGCCCTGTCACGAAGGAAGCGTCGATGGCGAAATTATTTGCATCTAAAACAGCGGTTGATATTAGTACAGAAGTCATCCATTTGCTTGGTCTAGCCGGTTACATGAAGCAATACCGAGCAGAGCGGTACTTTCGTGATGCGAAAATTTGTGAGATTTATGAAGGAACAAGTGAAATACAAAGGCTGGTTATTTGTAAACAGCTAATATGAAGTGAGGTGGCTCATGATGCAGTTCCAATTAAGTGACGAACACGAAATGATACAAAAAATGGTGAGAGATTTTGCGAAAAATGAAGTGGAGCCAACAGCAGCAGAGCGAGATGAAACAGAATCGTATGATCCCGCTATTTTTCATCAAATGGCGGAGCTTGGTTTAACAGGAATCCCTTGGCCAGAAGAAAATGGGGGGATTGGTAGTGATTATTTGGCCTATGTCATAGCGGTTGAAGAGCTCTCACGAGTGTGCGCCTCAACAGGCGTCACCCTATCTGCTCACACATCACTCGCCTCATGGCCGATCTATACATTCGGAACAGATGAGCAAAAGGAGACGTATTTAAAGCCGCTTGCAGAGGGACAGAAGATCGGCGCATACGCACTGACCGAGAGCGGCTCGGGCTCAGATGCCGGCGGAATGAAAACAACAGCAGTAAAAGCAGGGAATGAATACGTTTTGAACGGGGCAAAGATTTTTATTACCAATGGAGGCATTGCGGATTATTATATTGTGTTTGCTGTTACTGACAAGGATGCTTCATCGCGCAATACAACCGCTTTTCTTGTAGAAAAAGAGACGCAAGGCTTCTCAATCGGCAAAAAAGAAAGCAAACTGGGCATACGCTCATCGCCAACGACAGAAATCATCTTTGAAGACTGTCGTATACCCGAAAGGAACCGGCTTGGTCAAGAAGGCGAAGGTTTTAAGATAGCGATGATGACACTTGACGGCGGCAGAAACGGTATTGCCGCACAAGCTGTTGGTATTGCTCAAGGTGCTCTGGATGCAGCAGTCAATTATGCAAAGGAGCGTAAACAATTCGGCAAACCAATCATTCAGCAGCAAGGCATTGCTTTTAAGTTAGCGGATATGGCAACGGCAATTGAGGCCTCGAGACTGCTCACCTATCAGGCAGCATGGCTTGAAACAAAAGGACTTCCGTATGGGAAAGAATCAGCTATGTCCAAGCTCTTTGCCGGTGATACAGCCATGAAGGTGACGACAGAAGCTGTACAAATCTTCGGCGGATACGGCTATACAAAGGATTACCCAGTCGAACGCTACATGCGTGATGCGAAAATCACTCAAATCTATGAAGGTACACAAGAAATCCAGCGGCTGGTCATCTCACGGAAACTGCTAGATATGTAGAAACGAAGCAAAGACCACCTGATGTGAGGTGGTCTGTTTTTGTATCAAATGTGAAATCTCTCCAATGTGATCTCATATCACCTGATCACTATGGTAAAATTGGGAAAAGAACCAAAATGGAGGTTATCATGATGAACACAACATTTATTGGCATTTTAGGAATCGTCACGATGATCATATGGATTATGGTCTCCACAGAGCTTTCAAAGTCTCCAAAAAAGAAGGAAGAAAAAGAAAACAGCCGCAGAAAACTCATTGTACTCGTGTCTGCGGGCACTTTATTCACCGTACCTTTGGTTTTTTCACTCATTCAGAATATCCAGCTGTAACCTATCCATTCGACTAAACCGCTGCTGTCTGTTTTAATTTCACCCATTTGAAAAAAACAAAACGGACAAGTGGTCCCATAATCAACATCTGCAAAGGGAACGCCAACATGACATTATGACCGAAAATCGTTAAGTAATCAGATAGAATCGATTGTGTTTGAAATCCTGTGCTGATGCTTTGAACGACATATCCGCATAAAGACATGAGACACACCATCCCAAACACGATAAAGATAGAAAGAGTGAGAATAAAATAGACTTTCTTGCCTTTTGGGGCAAACCGGCTGGCTGCTTTTTTTGCTGAAGGCCCAACAATACACATCTCAATCAACAACGTGATGGCAAAACCGATCACATAGGTGAGTACACCTTCTAACCATGTCATATGTCCAAGCCGTCCATTTAGAAATAGGTTATAAAAGAACATCACTGAAAACATACAAAAACACATCAAGACACCAAATTGTATATCTTCTTTTTTTGTCATTGGCAATTCGATCAACCTCTCAAAATTAGTCTATTTATTATAGATTTCTGTATCAATTCGTCGTAAGTGAACATTTTGTGAAGGAATAAATCCCCTTTTTTAAGAAGAGTAAATGGCTTTGTCTTCATCAAAAGAGAAGACAAAAAAGCATGCAAAATGTGTACTTCACACATGAATTATGCCAATTCGGCTCAAATGATTGACCGCTAGAGGCTTCTCATGCGAAAAAATCAAAAATTAACATCAATAAAGGTGGCATAAACTCCTCTAATTTGTTTATAATGAGAGGTATGGTTTGTCGTAAGAATAAGGTATAAATACTTATTATTTCACTGATAAATGGATACATACATGTAATAGAAAGGAAGTGTCTGACCTTGAGTTTGAAAGAATACTCACAGGAACAGCTCAAACAAATGTCTTTAGTTGAACTTGCTTATGAAATTTTCAGAGACAGCAAAACACCGATTACGTTTTCCGAGTTAATAGATGAAATGGTCCGTTTGCAAGGGATACAAAAATCTGATCTTGATGATCGACTTGCTCAATTTTATACAGACTTAAATATAGATGGCCGCTTTATTTCGTTAGGTGATCAGAGATGGGGACTTCGCAGCTGGTATCCAGTTGATCAAATCGAAGAAGAAGTTCAGCCAGCTGTGAAAACAAAAGCGAAAAAGAAAAAAACCAAAGCAGCTGTCGTTGAAGAAGACTTCGATGATATTGAAGAGGAAGAAGAAATCGACGAGCTTGAAGAAGATCTTGATCTTGTTGAAGACGACGAGGACCTTGACCTAGATGATGAAGAAATTGATGAAGAGATAGAAGACTTCGACGAAGATGATGATGAAGATGATGACGGCTTAACGGAAATTGATGAAGACGATTTAGACGATGATGAGGAAGACAAATAACCCTCACAAACCGGTCCTGAAAACAGGACAAAACCGTCTTGACTTTCCAGAGCGAACTATGTAGTATGTATTTTGGGCTCTCTAAAAAAGAGTACGTAAAGATACGTTCATTTACGCTCCCTTTCATTTATTTGAAAGGGAGCTTTCTTATTTTTCAAGAGATTTAGGGATACACTCTAAAAGGATGAAGCTGTGCATGTCTAGTCATGCAAGGGTAAAAAAGAGAGGAGCATACGAAATGACAAAGTATATTTTTGTAACAGGAGGAGTTGTTTCCTCACTTGGAAAAGGGATCACGGCTGCATCGTTAGGCCGCCTTCTGAAAAATAGAGGGATGGATGTCACCATTCAAAAATTTGATCCATATATCAACGTAGATCCAGGGACAATGAGTCCATATCAGCACGGTGAGGTATTTGTCACAGACGACGGTGCTGAAACAGATCTTGACTTAGGTCACTACGAGCGCTTCATTGATATTAACTTGAATAAATACAGCAACGTCACAACTGGTAAAATCTATTCTACAGTCCTGAAAAAAGAGCGCCGCGGCGACTATTTAGGTGGAACCGTACAGGTTATTCCCCATATTACAAATGAAATCAAAGACCGTGTGTACCGTGCAGGGAAAGAAACGGGTGCAGATGTGGTCATTACAGAAATCGGTGGAACAGTTGGAGATATTGAATCCCTTCCATTCCTAGAAGCGATTCGTCAAATGAAGAGTGACATCGGCCGTGAAAACGTGATGTACATTCATTGTACCCTTGTTCCTTACATCCGTGCTGCAGGCGAACTGAAAACAAAACCAACACAGCATAGTGTAAAAGAACTTCGTAGTCTAGGTATTCAGCCAAACGTCATTGTGGTCAGAACTGAAATGCCATTGGCACAAGACATGAAGGACAAAATTGCGCTATTCTGTGATATTGATACGAAAGCAGTCATCGAATGTCAGGATGCAGATACCCTTTATTCGATTCCGCTTGATTTACAAAAACAAGGATTAGACAAGCTTGTATGTGAGCACATGAAGCTTGACTGTCAAGATGCGGACATGACGGAGTGGACGGCGCTTGTTGATAAAGTGCAAAACCTTTCAAAACAAGTCACAATTGGTCTTGTAGGGAAATATGTTGAGCTGCAAGATGCATACATTTCTGTCGTTGAATCACTTCGTCATGCGGGCTATGCATTTGATGCAGATGTTCAAATCAAATGGATCAACGCAGAAGAAGTCACAGCGGAAAATATGGCTGATTTCGCTCAAGATGTAGACGGCATTATTGTTCCTGGAGGCTTCGGAGACCGCGGAGTAGAAGGGAAAATCATTGCAACACAATATGCGCGCGAAAACAAAGTGCCATTCTTCGGAATTTGCTTAGGTATGCAAGTCGCATCTATCGAATATGCGAGAAACGTACTAGGTTTAGAGGGAGCACATTCCGCTGAAATTGATCCAGAAACAGCATTTCCAATCATCGACCTTCTTCCAGAACAGAAGGATGTTGATGACTTAGGTGGAACACTTCGCCTCGGCCTATACCCTTGTAAATTAAACGAAGACTCAAAAGCATTTGCTGCATACAATGACGAAGTCGTGTACGAACGCCACCGTCATCGCTATGAGTTTAATAACGAATTCAGACAGCAAATGGAAGCAGCAGGTTTTGTCTTCTCTGGTACAAGCCCAGACGGACGCCTTGTTGAAATCATTGAACTGAAGGATCACCCATGGTTCCTTGCTTCTCAGTTCCACCCAGAATTCATTTCAAGACCAACAAGACCACAACCGTTATTTAGAGATTTCGTTGGTGCTTCACTACAGGCATCTGAATCAAAATAAAACAAAAAACTGCCGAGAATATCATCTTCTCGGCAGTTTTTTTATTCATATTCCTCAACGATTTCTTTCACAGTAAACGATAGAGCATGGTAGACATATAAGCAGGTCATCAGTGCAGGATAGCCGAACCTTGTTCCATCTTCAGCAGGCACAAGTGGTTTTTTGAGCTGAAAATCAATGTGGACATCACAATGCTCTTCAATAAATGACGTCTCCTTTTGTGCAGGACCGACCCCGACAATAGGTGTACCTTGTTTGTGCAGCTCTTTAACAAGGGATTGAATCTCTTGATCTTCTGGATCTGAATAAAATAAAAGCACCCTGTCACTTGGATGAAGTAAGCTGCGCTCCTTTTGATCCAGCGGCAGAACCTTCGCACCCGGAAACGGCTCCTTGCTCTCAGATGCCTCTAAGGCTACAGCCGCCAGTTCATTCTTGCCATGAAAATACACGGCATGTCCACTGACAACGGCCTGAGCAAGAAGGCGTGCACCGTCTTCGATCGCTTCGGCCTGCTTATCTCCAATACGTGAAAAAATACCTGATAATTGGGTAGTGAAAATTTTTAACAAGACTCATTTCCTCCTTCTGTCAGATCATTTTATAATAGAATATAAAGAGAATATTAGGAAAAATGCTCAGAAAATGTCGTAAAGTAAACTATTATAATTAAAGGAAATGTGAAAATCAAACAGAATTATTTAACAACAGCTCTTTTTATGGCGAAAAATGAAAGCAATGGGGTGTAACAGATGAATGAGAAAATTTTAATTGTCGATGATCAGTACGGTATTAGAATATTGCTGAATGAAGTGTTTCATAAAGAAGGCTATCAAACCTTTCAAGCCGCTAACGGACTACAGGCATTAGATATTGTGAAAAACCATAGACCAAACCTTGTCCTGCTTGATATGAAAATTCCCGGAATGGATGGCATTGAGATTTTAAAACGCATGAAATTAATTGATGAAGACATTCGCGTGATCATTATGACAGCTTATGGCGAACTAGATATGATTCAAGAGTCTAAAGAGCTCGGTGCATTAACGCATTTTGCTAAACCATTTGATATTGATGAAATCCGTGATGCGGTCAAAGAATACTTGCCGCTCGAAACAAATGGCTAGATGGAAATGATTGAATCAAGTCATTCTGTTGCCGATTTGTCGAATAATTGGTATTCTAGATAAGAAGAAGAAAGCGATCTGACTTTGAAAGTTTACATATGGCGAGAAATTCTGGTCATGCTAGGGTGGAGAGCTTTTTTTAGTAAGCAAATTAGCTACATAGGGAGGATTTTTCATCATGCCTTTAGTTTCAATGACAGAAATGTTGAAAGACGCAAAGGAAAAAGGTTACGCTGTTGGACAGTTTAACTTAAATAACTTAGAATTCACGCAAGCGATTTTACAAGCTGCTGAAGAAGAGAAATCTCCAGTTATCTTAGGAGTATCTGAAGGAGCAGGACGCTACATGGGCGGCTTCAAAACAGTTGTCGCAATGGTAAAAGCGTTAATCGAAGAATATAATGTAACAGTTCCTGTTGCGATTCATTTAGATCACGGTTCAAGCTTTGAATCTTGTGCAAAAGCGATTCATGCAGGATTTACTTCTGTGATGATTGATGCTTCTCACCATCCATTTGATGAGAACGTAGCGACAACTGCAAAAGTGGTTGAGCTTGCACATTTCCACGGTGTATCTGTAGAAGCTGAGCTTGGAACTGTTGGTGGACAAGAAGACGACGTCATCGCTGAGGGCGTTATTTATGCTGATCCAAAAGAGTGCCAAGAGCTTGTAGAACGTACTGGTATTGACTGCCTTGCGCCTGCACTAGGTTCAGTTCATGGTCCATACAAAGGTGAACCAAACCTTGGTTTCGCTGAAATGGAAGAAATCGGTAAAACAACTGGACTTCCACTTGTTCTTCACGGCGGAACAGGTATCCCGACTGCTGACATCAAGCGTGCGATTTCACTTGGTACAGCAAAAATCAATGTAAACACTGAAAACCAAATTGCTTCTGCGAAAGCAGTTCGCGAAACACTTGCTGCAAAAACAGAAGAGTATGATCCACGTAAATATCTTGGACCAGCTCGTGACGCAATTAAAGCGACTGTTATCGGCAAAATGCGTGAATTTGGTTCTTCTAACCAAGCATAATTTGATGAGAACCGAAAGCCGCCTGAGTCACAGGCGGTTTTCTCCATATCTTGAGAAAGCGCAATCAAATTTACATTTCAGACAATTTATTGATAGGAGAGTGGCACAGTTATGTTATTTTTCGTAGACACAGCGAATATCGCAGACATCAAAGAGGCACACGAGCTTGGCATTTTAGCAGGCGTGACAACAAACCCTAGTTTAGTAGCGAAAGAAAAGGACGTATCGTTCCACGACCGCCTTCGTGAAATCACTGACGTGGTATCAGGTTCAGTTAGTGCGGAAGTCATTTCCCTCAAAGCAGAAGAAATGATCGAAGAAGGAAAAGAGCTTGCTGCTATTGCACCAAATATTACAGTTAAAATCCCAATGACAACAGACGGTCTTAAAGCAGTCAAAGCGTTAACAGACCTTGGGATTAAAACAAACGTCACGTTGATTTTTAGTGCAAACCAGGCACTTCTTGCAGCTAGAGCTGGTGCGACGTATGTCTCTCCATTCCTCGGCCGCTTAGATGACATTGGCCAAAATGGTCTTGATCTCATTAGTGAAGTGAAAACCATTTTTGATGTTCATGGATTAGATACACAAATCATTGCTGCATCCATTCGTCACCCGCAACATGTGACAGAAGCTGCGCTTAGAGGTGCTCATATCGGCACAATGCCGCTGAAAGTCATCAAGCAGCTGACAAAACACCCATTAACGGATGCAGGCATTGAGCAATTTTTAGCAGACTGGAATAAATAAGTGATTGTGGCAGACGGATACCCATCCGTTTGCCGCAGTTTTCCTTAAATACGCTAAGAAATGTTTTGTGCAAAGAAGAGAACATCACAGCCTCGCAAAGCTTCGATTATTTTTCTTCCGACAAATTTCGTTTAACCTGTATTCTTTCTCTTGATATTGGCTAAATTTTGGACAAGACCTTTTAAAGCGCGACATCCACAAACAGTATAACTCCAACAGTGATCTTCTTTAAGAAGGGAGACAAATATGGAAAAGTTAAACATTGCCGGCGGTGACCCCTTGCGCGGGACCGTACATATTAGTGGTGCGAAAAATAGTGCTGTGGCACTGATTCCTGCCACGATTCTCGCTGATTCTCCAGTAACCATTGAAGGCCTTCCGCATATTTCAGATATTGACACATTACGAGATCTGTTAGAAGAGATTGGCGGAAAGGTCACGTTTGAAAAAGGTGAGATGGTTGTCAATCCTGCCTCCATGATCAGTATGCCGCTTCCTAATGGGAAAGTGAAGAAACTACGAGCATCCTATTATTTAATGGGCGCCATGCTCGGTAGATTCAAGCAGGCTGTCATTGGATTACCAGGGGGATGTCACTTAGGACCTAGACCGATCGATCAGCATATCAAAGGCTTTGAAGCACTTGGAGCCGAGGTGACAAACGAACAGGGTGCGATTTATTTGCGCGCTGAAAAATTAGTCGGAGCCCGTATTTATCTTGATGTTGTCAGTGTAGGTGCGACCATCAACATCATGCTGGCAGCCGTGCTAGCTGAAGGGAAAACAGTGATTGAAAATGCCGCAAAAGAACCCGAAATTATTGATGTAGCGACACTGCTTGCAAGCATGGGAGCTAAAATCAAAGGTGCGGGGACGGATGTGATTCGGATCGAAGGTGTGGAATCTCTTCATGGCTGCAGGCATTCCATCATCCCTGACCGCATAGAAGCAGGTACATTTTTAATTGCAGGTGCAGCGATGGGGGATGAAGTTGTGCTTGATAATGTGATCCCAACTCATTTAGAATCAATTACGGCGAAACTTAGAGAGATGGGATTCACAATTGAAACAAGCAACGATCAAATGCTGATCGTTGGCAGAAATGAAGGACTCAAGCCTGTCGATATCAAAACCCTTGTGTATCCGGGCTTTCCGACTGATCTTCAACAGCCGATGACGGCTTTGTTAACAAAAGCGAAAGGCACGAGTGTCGTGACAGATACCATTTACTCTGCCCGCTTTAAACACATTGACGAATTGCGTCGAATGGGTGCTAACATGAAGGTGGAAGGAAGATCTGCCATTATTACAGGTCAAACGCAGCTTCAAGGTGCAAAGGTCAAAGCAAGTGATCTGCGAGCAGGTGCTTGTCTCGTTGTTGCAGGGTTAATGGCAGACGGTGTGACCGAAATCACAGGGCTTGAACATATAGACAGAGGATATAGTATGCTTGAGGAGAAGCTTGAAGGCTTGGGTGCAACCATCTGGCGTGAAAAGCTGAATGACCAAGAAATAGAAGAACTTCAAAATTCATAAGGCTTTGACTGTGAGAGGAGATTTGGACAAAAATGGAAAGAAGTTTATCGATGGAACTAGTACGGGTGACAGAAGCAGCTGCATTAAAATCTGCTCGTTGGATGGGTAGAGGTTTAAAAGACGAAGCGGATGATGCTGCAACAAGTGCCATGCGTGATGTATTTGATACGATTCCGATGAAGGGAACTGTGGTCATCGGCGAGGGAGAAATGGACGAAGCACCAATGCTTTATATTGGGGAAAAGCTTGGAAACGGATATGGACCTCGCGTGGATGTCGCTGTTGATCCATTGGAAGGAACAAATATTGTGGCAAGCGGCGGCTGGAATGCTTTAGCTGTTATTGCTGTTGCAGATCATGGCAACTTGCTGAATGCACCTGATATGTACATGGATAAGATCGCAGTAGGTCCAGAAGCGGTAGGCTGCATCGACATTGAAGCGCCTGTCATTGACAATCTTCGTGCTGTTGCAAAAGCGAAAAACAAAGATATTGAAGATGTTGTTGCGACAATTTTAAACAGAGAGCGACATGAAAAGATCATTGCTGAGCTGAGAGAAGCTGGAGCAAGAATCAAGCTGATCGATGATGGTGACGTTGCAGGAGCCATTAATACAGCATTTGATCACACAGGTGTTGATATTCTATTTGGTTCAGGTGGAGCGCCTGAAGGTGTCCTTTCTGCTGTTGCGCTTAAAGCACTTGGTGGAGAAATCCACGGTAAGCTTCTTCCACAAAGTGAAGAAGAGCTGAGACGCTGTGAGAAAATGGGACTGGATGTTGGAAAAGTCCTCAGAATGGAAGACCTCGTGAAAGGCGATGACGCCATTTTTGCAGCGACAGGTGTAACAGATGGCGAGTTATTAAAAGGTGTTCAATTTAAAGGCTCTGTTGGAACAACACATAGTGTTGTCATGCGTGCGAAATCAGGTACTGTTCGATTCGTCGATGGCAGACACAGTTTAAAGAAAAAACCGAATCTTGTCATTCGTCCGTAATCTGAAAGCGGGTATTCTTTACCCGCTTTTCATATAGGTGTCAAATATATATCATTTTCTTTTTAAAGTTGAATATTCCCTGCAAATGAGGTAAAACTAAAGAGTGCTGCGAAATTTTCTGCGAATTTACTTCTTTTAAGCTTCAACAAGTTTAAATACTGCCGCATCATGACGATATACTCATTATCCTTCTCTATGTTGACAAAGCTCAATTTCACATTGTTCCTATCTTTACGATAAAACGAGTGGGAGCGTTACCATGAGAGCGAGGTCATTCCAACAAAAACGGAATTAAAAGCTAATCAAATACAATAGTCATGCATTCGTAATGAAATACATTGACTAGAAAAGTGTGGTGTCCATATTGAAAGATGTTTCGATTTCATCTTTGGAAAATATGAAATTAAAAGAGCTGTATGAGTTAGCAAAAAAGTACAAAATCTCTTATTACAGCAAACTAACAAAAAAAGAATTAATTTTTGCCATCTTAAAGGCGAATGCTGAGCAAGAGGATCTCTTATTTATGGAAGGGGTTCTAGAAATTATTCAGTCAGAGGGATTTGGTTTCTTAAGACCAATTAACTACTCCCCAAGTTCTGAAGACATTTATATTTCAGCTTCACAAATCAGACGCTTTGATTTAAGAAATGGTGATAAGGTGTCTGGAAAGGTACGACCTCCAAAAGAGAATGAACGCTACTATGGCCTCCTTCATGTCGAAGCGGTAAATGGGGACGACCCAGAATCAGCTAAGGAACGTGTTCACTTTCCTGCACTCACGCCGCTATTCCCTGATCGTCAAATGATTCTTGAAACACAGCCTAATCACCTGTCTACTAGAATTATGGATATGATGGCACCAGTTGGGTTTGGACAGCGTGGTTTAATTGTTGCACCGCCTAAGGCTGGGAAAACCATTTTGCTCAAAGAAATTGCCAACAGTATCTCTGAAAATCATCCAGAGGCAGAACTGATTGTTCTTCTTATTGACGAACGTCCAGAGGAAGTAACAGATATCGAACGTTCTGTTGCAGGGGATGTCGTTAGCTCAACCTTTGACGAAGTACCGGAAAACCACATTAAAGTAGCAGAGCTTGTATTAGAGCGTGCGATGCGTCTAGTTGAACATAAAAAAGATGTCATCATCTTAATGGACAGCATCACAAGGCTTGCTCGTGCATACAACCTTGTCATCCCGCCAAGCGGCCGAACGCTTTCCGGTGGTATTGATCCAGCGGCTTTCCACCGTCCAAAACGCTTCTTTGGTGCTGCGCGTAACATCGAAGAAGGTGGAAGCTTGACCATTTTAGCTACTGCACTTGTTGATACGGGATCACGTATGGACGATGTGATTTATGAAGAGTTTAAAGGAACAGGAAACATGGAGCTCCATTTAGATCGTTCTCTTGCAGAAAGAAGAATTTTCCCAGCCATCGACATTCGTCGTTCCGGTACAAGAAAAGAAGAACTGCTTGTGCCTAAAGAGCATCTTGATCGTCTATGGGCGATGAGAAAATCAATGTCAGATACACCTGATTTCGCTGAGAAATTCATGCGCAAAATGAGAAAAACAAAGACAAACCAAGAATTTTTCGATATTTTAACGCAAGAGTGGAAACAAGCAAATATGTCTGCATCAAGAAGATAGCTTCCTGAAAAAATACATTTGCAATCATAGACTTACACTGTTATAATTTTATCATGTGCGTTTCAGAATTTATTCTGAGATATTAACTCTGTTTCCGAATTGGATTCAGGGCGGAAGGAGATGACAGTAGATGAAAACAGGAATTCATCCTAACTACAAAAAAGCTACAGTCAAATGCGCTTGTGGAAATGAGTTTGAAACTGGATCAGTAAAAGAAGAGGTACGCATCGAGATTTGCTCTGAGTGCCATCCTTTCTATACAGGCCGTCAAAAATTCGCTTCTGCTGATGGACGTGTTGACCGCTTTAACAAAAAATACGGTCTTAAGTAATAATAGATACAATAAACAGGCAGGAATCCGTTCTTGCCTGTTTTTTTACGTGGATTGATGGAACTTTAAAACGGGGGAGAAGACCTTATGTATGTGATGAAACAAAGCGGTTGGCTTGAAGTCATCTGCGGAAGTATGTTTTCTGGAAAGTCGGAAGAATTGATTCGGAGAGCCAAAAGAGCCACCTTTGCCAAACAAGAAGTAAAAATATTCAAACCAGCGATTGATAACCGGTATAGCACAAGCTCAGTTGTGTCACATAACGGTTCATCCGTCGATGGGATTGCAGTAACCTCACCAAAAGACATAATAACGCACATATCAGAACGAACCGATGTCATTGGCATTGATGAGGTGCAATTTTTTGATGAGACAATCATTGATATTGTCACTCAATTGGCTGATAAAGGCTACCGAGTCATTGTTGCAGGCCTTGATCAAGACTTCAGAGGAGAGCCATTTGGTGTTGTTCCGCATTTAATGGCATGTGCAGAGCTTGTAACAAAACTTCAAGCAGTTTGTTCGGTATGCGGCTCCCCAGCGAGTAGAACACAACGCTTGATCGACGGTAAACCCGCATCCTATGATGATCCCATTATTTTAGTAGGTGCGCAGGAATCATACGAAGCACGATGCAGACATCACCATGAAGTACCAAAACTAGATGTTGGTACAACACTTGACAATTAAAAAAATAGCAAATGCCGCTGTGTTTCGTTTTTCGAGATTTTGGCTGAACACCCATCATTTGTACTTAAATAAATTAAATAACGCTACGAAAAAATTATCTAATTTTCAACGCTTGCGTTTTGGTATAAGCAGGCATAAAATGACTAACTGTAGTGTAAAGCATTTAAACGAAAAGTTCGATTTCTTGTCATAATTTTTTTGATTAAGGATTTTTCTCCTTGATCGTTCTTTGTATTAATAGTTCACTTTATTTATATTTTAGAAAGAGGGTAGTTTTTGATGAACAACGTGAAGAAAACAAAAGAAGGGTACCTCGAAACCACTTTGACAGGTAAAGATGTATTATCGATTCCAACGTTGAACAAAGGCGTTGCTTTCTCTGAAGAAGAAAGACAAGAGCTTGGACTAGAAGGATTACTTCCTCCAACTGTTCTGACTTTAGAACAGCAAGCAGAGAGAGCATACAAGCAATTTCTAGCTCAGCCAGATCGTCTTCGTCAAAACGTATACTTAAGTGATTTGCAAAACCGTAACGAAGTATTATTCTATAAGCTTCTAACGGACAAGCTTCGTGAAATGCTTCCTGTTGTTTACACACCAACTGTTGGTGAAGCGATTCAAGAATACAGCCATGAATACAGAAGACCTCATGGTGTCTACCTTTCAATCGACAACATTGACGGTATTGAGAAAGCATTTGAAAACTTACATGCAACAGCAGGCGACATCGACCTCATCGTAGCAACTGACTCTGAGAGTATTCTTGGAATTGGTGACTGGGGTGTTGGTGGTATCAACATCGCAATTGGTAAATTAGCTGTTTACACGGCTGCAGCAGGAATTGATCCAAGCCGCGTGATTCCAGTTGTATTAGATGTTGGAACTAACAATGAAAAATTATTAAATGATCCATTGTATATTGGGAACCATCACAAACGTGTACAAGGTGAAAAATACGAAGAATTCATTGATGCGTATGTAAAAGCAGCACTTAAATTCTTCCCGAAAGCATTGCTTCACTGGGAAGACCTTGGAAACAAAAATGCGCGTAACATCATGAAAAAATACAACGACAACATCTTAACATTTAATGATGATATCCAAGGTACTGGTGCCATTACTTTAGCGGGTGTTCTTGCAGCTGTCAAGAAAACTGGTACTCAATTGAAAGATCACCGTGTGATGATTTTCGGAGCTGGATCAGCTGGAATCGGAATCGCCGATCAAATGCGTGACACAATGGTTCTTGAAGGTCTAAGTGAAGAAGAAGCAAACAATGCATTCTGGACGTTAGACTACAGAGGGTTACTAACAGATCAGTTTGAAGATGAAGTGCTTGATTTCCAAAAACCATACCTTCGTTCTTCTGATGAAGTAGAAGGCTGGGCTCGTGATGAAAAAGGACAAATCTCATTTGCTGAAGCAGTTCGCAAGGTGAAGCCAACCATTCTTATTGGTACATCAGGTCAAGGCGGCGCATTCACTGAAGAAATTATTAAAGAAATCGCAGCTCATACAGAGCGTCCAGTGATCATGCCGATGTCTAACCCAACACCACTTGCTGAAGCAGTACCGGAAGATCTATTCAAATGGACAGACGGTCGTGCGCTTGTTGCAACTGGAAGCCCATTCGAAAATGTCGAGTATAACGGAATTGAACATGAAATCGGACAATCAAACAATGCGTTCGTTTTCCCTGGACTTGGTCTTGGTTCAATCGTAACGGAATCAAAAATCATCACAAAAGGCATGTTCGTTGCTTCAGCGGATGCGATTGCTGAAATGGTTGATCATGATAAACCAGGTGCTGGTCTACTTCCAAGCATTGATAAGTTACAAGAAGTTTCTATCAAAGTAGCTATTGAAGTGGCAAAAGCAGCAATTAAAGATGGTGTCGCAAGAAAAACACCTGAAAACATTGAACAAGCTGTGAAAGATGCTATGTGGATTCCTGAATATAAAAAAATTGTAAGAGCATAATAAAATGTGTAACGCGGCATTGTTTCGGGTAATGTAAGCAATGCCGCTATAAAATAAGAAACATGTAAAGGATTCAAGGAGGAATAGTAAGATGGACTTTTTAAATATTTTGATCCTCCTAGCACCGATTTTTTTCGTTATCGCGCTGGGTTGGTTCGCAGGGAACTTCGGCAGCTATGACGCTAAATCTGCAAAAGGTGTAAGTACACTTGTTACAAAGTATGCTTTGCCAGCGCACTTTATCGCCAGCATTCTGTCAACACCAAAAGATAAATTCTATAGTCAAATTCCATTTTTCGTTGCATTGATTTTCGGAATCGTAGGCTTTTATATCATTATCCTTTTAGTTACGAAATTTGCTTTTAAATATGATTTAACAGATTCATCTGTTTTCTCATTAAACTCAGCACAACCGACCTTTGCATTTATGGGGATTCCGGTCTTGGGCAGTTTATTTGGGGCTCAAGAAGTTGCAATTCCGATTGCTATTACCGGAATAGTTGTAAATGCATTGCTTGATCCAATTGCTATTATTGTGTCAACTGTCGGTGAAAAAACAAAAGGAAAAGCCAAAGACGGCGAAAGTTTCCTAAAAATGACGACGAAAGCGATTTTGCACGGTTTATCAGAGCCGCTTGCGCTTGCACCGTTAGCAAGTATCATTCTTGTTCTTTTAGGATTTAAACTTCCTGAAATCGGACATGAAATGCTAGAGGAAATTGGAAGTGTGACATCAGGGGTTGCGCTCTTTGCAGTCGGTGTCACAGTCGGTATCCGCAAAATTAAACTGAGCTTACCAGCTTTCAGTATCGCATTGCTCAAAGTAGCTGTACAACCGTTACTTATGTATTTTATCGCCATTCTTATGGGACTTTCGGCTGATGAAATTACAAAAGCTGTATTGCTTGTTGCCTTCCCAGGTTCAGCTGTTGCGGCTATGATCGCCACTCGATTTGAGAAACAGGAAGCAGAAACAGCATCCGCATTTGTGATCAGTGCGATCATGTCACTCATTACATTACCGATCATTATTGCACTTACCGTATAATATAGTAGAAAGGCTGCCTCGTTAGGCAGCCTTTCTTAGCGAAATGAATGAAACAGAGGGAAGAGTGCACGCTTTTTTTTCATTTCGGGGTGTGCCTTTTCCTTTTCTTCTTCTTTTGATGGTTTTGGTTTTGTCAATGTGGCTGTGAGGCGTTCTAATTTTGCAGTTAATTCTTCAATTTCTCTTCTGTGCTGGAGGAGCTGGTAGGAAACGCCTTCATCTGCTTTCTTAGCGAGTTTCCGTTCCATTTCTTGAAAACGCGCTTCAATATGACTGACGTGTGATTGCTCTTGAAGGAGCTGTTTCATTTGTTTTTCTAAGGCTTCTATCCGTTTTGATGAGTCAGAAGTTTCTACAGTAGGTGATAATTGCTGGGCGGTTTCTTCATGGATCGGCAGTCTAATGTCATGGAGAATCACACCTTCGTTCATTTGGTGTTGGACCTCTTTGAGCAGCTGGACAATGTCATCATGAAATTCATAATGTCCTAGTTCATTCCGGGCGACAGGGATGTTGAGCTGTTTGACCCAGCGCTGAATGGTTTTTGAAGATACACCAATTTCCTTTGCAACCTCATTTGTATTCAAACCAAATGCCCTCCCTTTTTTCAATTACAAGTACCATTCTCTTTCGTGAGCATCCGTTCCTTCACGTTAGACAAAACAAGTAACCAATCGCCAAAGATCGTGTTTTCTAGTGAAAAATTGCAGAAAATCAATTGTTTTGGAAATTTTTTTGACTGTCATACCCCGCTATACTATAATTAGACTGTTACGCACAAAACAGAGGTGAAGACCATGTTAGACCGTTTAAAATCAATTGAAGAACGCTATGAAAAGCTAAATGAATATTTAAGTGACCCTGAAGTGGTGAACGACCCTAAGAAGCTTCGTGAATATTCGAAGGAACAATCTGATATTCAAGAAACTGTTGAGGTATATAGACAATATCGTGCGGCATATGATCAGCTAAGTGATGCGAAAGCCATGCTGGAAGATAAGCTCGATGCCGATATGCGCGACATGGTCAAAGAAGAAATTTCAGAGCTCACAGAGGAAACAGAACGTTTAGAAGACGAGCTGAAAATCTTACTCATCCCGAAAGATCCGAATGACGATAAGAACGTTATTGTGGAGGTTCGTGGTGCAGCGGGCGGAGAAGAGGCTGCGCTGTTTGCAGGAAACCTGTACCGTATGTACAGCCGTTATGCTGAAATGCAAGGATGGAAAACGGAAGTCATGGAAGCGAGTGTCACTGGAACTGGCGGTTATAAGGAGATCATCTTTATGATTAGCGGTAAAGGTGCATATTCTAAACTAAAGTTTGAAAACGGTGCACACCGCGTGCAGCGTGTTCCTGAAACTGAGTCAGGCGGCCGTATTCATACATCAACAGCGACAGTTGCTGTATTACCAGAGGCTGAGGAAGTTGAAATTGATATCCACGAAAAAGATATTCGTGTGGATACATTCGCATCAAGCGGACCAGGGGGACAAAGTGTTAATACCACAATGTCTGCTGTTCGTTTGACTCACCTTCCAACAGGTGTAGTGGTTTCCTGTCAGGATGAGAAATCACAAATCAAAAACAAAGAAAAAGCGATGAAAGTTTTGCGTGCGAGAATTTATGATAAATTCCAGCGTGAAGCACAAGCTGAATATGACCAAACCCGTAAATCTGCTGTTGGAACAGGGGATCGTTCAGAACGTATCCGTACGTACAATTTCCCACAAAACCGCGTGACGGACCACCGCATTGGATTAACGATTCAAAAGCTTGATCAAATTTTAGAAGGAAAACTTGACGAGGTCATTGATGCATTAATTATGGAAGACCAAGCAAGAAAACTTCAAAATGCAAAATAAAGAGCGAACGATCTTTGAAGCCCTTAAATGGGCTTCTTCTTTGTTAACGGAAGCGGGCAGAGACCAAAACGCAGCAGAGTTAATGTTGATGCATGTGCTTGGATGGAGCAGAAGTGAACTTCTTGCCCGTTTTCATGATCCACTGCCAGAGGAGCAAGATTCACAATTCAGCGAGTTCGTCGCGCAGCACAAGCGTGGAGTGCCTGTGCAGCATTTAACGGGTGTTGAATTTTTTTATGGGCGTCCTTTTGAGGTAAACAAACACGTTCTGATTCCTCGTCCTGAAACGGAGGAAGTGGTGCTGGCGGCATTGAACATGATGAATCGTGTGTTTCCTGATGATCAGCCGCTCAAAGCGGTTGATGTAGGAACAGGTAGCGGTGCAATTGCGATTACGTTAGCTCTTGAAAAAGAATCTCTCACTGTGACAGCGACGGATATTTCACATGAAGCACTTGAAGTAGCAAAGCGAAATCAAGAAACGCTTGGTGCAGACGTTCATTTTGTCCAAGGGGATTTACTTGAACCGATTATGGCTCAAGGCATCAAAGTCGATGTGTTTATTTCCAATCCGCCTTATATTGCGGCAGAAGAAATGGATGGTTTATCAGAGGTTGTCACAAAGCATGAACCTGTCAATGCGCTGACAGATGGGCGTGATGGCCTGTGGTTTTATGAGCGTATCGCCTGTGATCTCCACAAGGTACTTCATCAGCAAGCAGTGGTTGTCCTTGAAATAGGACATACACAAGCACAAGATGTAAAAGCGCTTCTTTTGCAGGCGTTCCCTTCAGCTGATGTTCATATCATCAAGGACATCAACGGAAAGGATCGAGCGGTTTGCGCACACATTCAAAACGGAAGTCCGGCTGAATAAAGTCGGACTATTTTATTATGTAAAGATGAAACTTATGGTAAAAGGGAAACGTATATATAGAAGAATGAACATTCTGATCATGATTTTTTACATAAATTTGTTTTGAAGGAGCGAATGGTGTGAACAGAAGGTATGCGATGGTGTTGGTCATCGTCAGTGTACTATTGATTGTGAGTGCTTGCGGTAAACCGAGCTTTAAAAAAGAAGCAGCAGCATTTGGGGAAAACTATAAAAAAGCACAATACACAGTGAATCGGACGGATGACCTATCTGACATGAAGGAGAAGTTGAAGGATTATTTAACCGAGCATGAATATCAAGAATATACACAAGACAGCATGTTTCCAAGTGTATTAGAAGCAGCAAAAGATCAAGATTGTCAAATTAAACTGAAAAAAATTACGTTTACACCTTCAGATGAAAGCGATGACAGGATTGAATTTGACTATGAAATGATCATTCAATTTATTGACCATAAAGGAAAGGTCAAAAAGGAAATTGAGAAAAAAGGTGCAATGACAGTGATCAAAACAGATTCGGGATTAAAAATCAGCCGAGATTGGGATGGGAGACTGTACCCTTCCGATTACCAATCCTCACTAAAAAGCCGTTCATAAGTTGTTGAGTGGCTTTTTTGCATGCAGAAAAAACATTGATTCGCTCACCTCATGTAGTTGTTTTTTACTCATAATCTATTAAAAAAATCATTTTTGCTGTTTACGAGATGCGTTTCCTGGACACAATGTTTGTAGCAAAGAGAAAAAGTGGGGGGAACACATCATGTTCAAAAGTAAAATGATGATTTGTCTATATATGTTTCTATTATTATGTGGTGCTTTTGCAAACCTTGGAAAAGAGGAGACGGCGGCTGCTTCTGCTAATCAGCCTGTTGTGATTCCAGATGAAGCTATTCGTTTACGCATTTTAGCCAACAGTGACCAGTCGGCAGATCAAGATGTGAAACGAAGTATTCGAGATGAGGTCAATGCCAATATAACGGAGTGGGTGAAAGACCTCACATCCATTGAAGAAGCTAGACGTGTGATTCGTTCAAAGCTTCCAGACATCAATCGTATTGCCAAAGCAAAATTAAAGGAACAACACATTGATCAATCCGTATCGGTCAGCTTTCAAAAAGCCTCATTTCCAACAAAGCTATATGGCAACTTTGTTTATCCTGCTGGGAAATATGAAGCCATTTTGATTACGTTAGGGGAAGGAGACGGAGCCAATTGGTGGTGTGTGTTATTCCCACCGCTCTGCTTTATCGATTTTTCAAACGGAGAAGCGATCGCCTCACCAGAAGGAGATGATAAAGAGCAGGTAGCCGCAGAGCCATCAAATGAATCTGTCAATGAAGTGGTAAAAGAAGAAGAGACGGGTGAAGTGAAATTCTTTCTGTTCGAATGGGTCTCTAGTCTTTTCTCTTAAAAAAGGTCTAAATCTGTTTTTGCCTCATAGAGTTGAAGTAAGAGAACAAAAAGAGGTGAAAGCATGTATTATCAATTAAGAATAGCGACAGAAGAAGATGCCCCGGCCATTAATGCTTTTCTTGAAAAAGGCCAAGCAAAAGGCGGGGTGACGATTGCAGAGCGTACGTCATTTGTGGTCATGGAAGATGCAGACGGTGAGCTTGCAGGCTGTTTAGGTCTTGAACGACTAAATGAACAAGAAGGATTGCTAAGATCACTTGTGATATCAGATAAACTTGGTCAGGGGCATATCGTTTCTCTATTCCAAAGTGTTCAAACGCTAGGGGAAAAGCAAGGTGTGGACACCTTTTATGTTGTAGCCAATCACTCCTCTTCACATGATTTTTTAGCGCTGATGGGCTTTACGCCTATAGAGGAAATCCCAGAAAGTGTGTGGGTATCTGCGCATGCAAAAGAGTCGTTGGGAAAAGAGCAGGCGGTTGTGCTGCAAAAAACAGCGAGTTAATCACATAACACCGGACTTATTCACATACTTATCCACTGTAAAACAAGCGTTATCCACAAATTGTGGACAACGCTTGTTTTATTTAGCATCATCTTTTATACTTTCAAAAGGATAATTGAGATATATCAACAGTTTTATCTTTTTTAAAAGGAGTTTGTATGATGTTAAATACAAAAAGGTGGTCTGTGGATTTAAAAAAGGATTTATCCACATACTATCCACAAATTGAACAAGCAGCTCTGTTGTTGCGGCAGAATGAAGTGGTCGCTTTTCCGACAGAAACGGTTTATGGACTAGGGGCAAATGCAAAAGAGACAGAGGCTGTGAAGAAAATTTATGAAGCGAAAGGACGCCCAAGTGATAATCCGTTGATTGTTCACATTGCGGATGTTCAACAGCTTCATGAATTTGCGCAAATAGAAAATGAAAAAGTAACAGCGCTGATGGATGCCTTTTGGCCAGGCGCTCTCACCATTGTTCTACCTTGTAAGCCGGGCACATTATCAAAGCAGGTGACGGCAGGTTTAACGACAGTAGGCGTAAGAATGCCTGATCATCCTGTTGCGCTTGAACTCATCCGAGCAGCTGGTCTGCCAATTGCCGCGCCTAGTGCCAACCGTTCGGGAAAACCGTCGCCGACACTTGCGGATCATGTCGCGAGTGATCTTGATGGGAAAATTGCTGGCATTGTCGATGGTGGTTCAACAGGTATTGGCGTGGAGTCAACGGTTGTATCCTGTATAGACGAGATTCCAGTGATCTTAAGGCCGGGCGGTATTACAAAAGAAGCGTTAGAAGAGGTCGTAGGAACGGTCAACATGGATCCAGGGCTGACGAAAAAGGATGAGGCACCAGTATCGCCGGGAATGAAATACACACATTATGCACCTGAAGCACAAATGTATATATTTCATGGAAGTGATGAAGACATGCAGCTGCACATTCAGAAGTACCGAGCTGAAGGGCTAAAAGTAGGTGTGCTGACAACAGAAGAAAAGAAGGAATGGTTTGCGGCAGATGTTATCTTTAGCTGTGGATGGAGAGAAAAGCCTGAAACGGTTGCGGCAAACTTATATCGTGTGCTGAGACAATTTGATGAAACGGATGTAGACTTGATCATTTCAGAAGCCTTCTCAGAGCAGGGAGTTGGTTCTGCGATCATGAACCGTCTGCAAAAAGCGGCAGGAGGGCGCACTCTCTCTTCATTCAAATAGTTCTAACCTCTCTTGGACAAACATAGGTTAAAGGAGAATGCGTGTCCAAGGGGGATTTACATGAATGAACTAGCTGGCGAATTGCTGACACTCAGTATCATGGCTTTTGCACTTGGAATGGATGCCTTTTCGGTTGGACTCGGCATGGGGATGATTCAGCTGAGATTCCGCCAGATCCTTTATATTGGACTTGTCATTGGGATATTTCATATGTTTATGCCGCTTTTTGGCATGCTAACAGGTCAGCTTTTATCTGGCTGGCTTGGGCTCCTAGCAACCTATATAGGCGGGGCGCTGCTTTTGGTGCTGGGTCTGCAAATGATCATCGCTTCTATCCGAAAAGAAGATAAGCCATTTATCGCACCTGTTGGGGCCGGTCTCGTTCTTTTTGCAACAAGTGTGAGTTTAGATAGTTTTTCCGTTGGCTTAAGCCTGGGGATTTACGGTTCTCGGGTGTTGATGACCATTTTATTGTTTGGCTTCTTTAGTATGATGCTCACGTGGCTTGGATTATTACTCGGTAAACAGGTTCGGTCATGGGTAGGTTCATACAGCGGGGCGCTTGGCGGATTGATTTTACTAGCCTTTGGAATCAAATTATTATTTCCGCTCTAGCCAGTCTCCTTACATAACATGTAGAATGAAATGCTATATAATAGAAGAAAAGGAGGTCGAAAGATGAATATCTTATTTGTTTGTACGGGAAATACTTGCAGAAGTCCGATGGCTCAAGCCCTTTTTTCCTCCATTGCAGATGAAAAAGGCTTACAGGTCACTGTAAAATCAGCGGGCATCTTCGCCTCTGATGCAGGGAAGGCTTCTCCTCAAGCAGTCGAAGCATTATTTGAGAAAAGCATTCCACTGAATCACTCGTCGTCTAAACTAACAGAAGAACTTCTTCATGAAGCAGATTATGTCTTCACCATGACGATTCAGCATAAGCAGTTGATTGTGGAGCAATATGCTCATGTGAAAGACAAGGTCTTCACTCTAAAAGAATTTGCGACAGGATCAGAAGGTGACGTGTCGGATCCATTTGGAGGGAGTCTCTCCATTTATCAGGAGACACGAGATGAACTAGAAACGCTATTGTATCAACTTGCTAAAAAGCTTAAACAGGATCACAAATCCTCATAAATGGACAACCTGTAAAACCGTTGCGCAAACGGTTTTTCTGCTTTTGTTTGCAAATGACTAGGTAGAGGTTAAAATATAACTGTAAATAAAGAATGAATGTAAGACATGACAGATTAACTCACCCTTAGGAGGAATTGCCCGATGAAAGTAGCCATTGCATCCGATCACGGCGGAACGAATATTCGTGAAGAAATCAAACAACTAATGGATGAATTAAAGATTGAATACATTGATATGGGTTGTGAATGTGGATCAGGTTCTGTAGACTACCCTGACTATGCTTTTCCTGTAGCCAATATGGTGGCAAACGGGGAAGTCGATCGAGGCATTTTGATTTGCGGGACAGGTATCGGTATGAGCATTTCAGCAAACAAAGTGAAAGGCATCCGCTGTGCACTGGCGCATGATACATTCAGTGCAAAGGCGACGAGAGAACATAACGATACAAATGTTCTTGCGATGGGAGAACGAGTCATTGGACCAGGATTGGCAAGAGAGATTGCTCACATTTGGCTGACAACGGATTTTACTGCAGGACGTCATGCTGTGCGGATTGGTAAAATCGCTGATTACGAAGAAAAGCACCTGTAAGGAGCGCTTAACATGAACATTAGTCAAGATTGGCTTGAGATGTTAAAAGAGTTTCATCAAACAGTTGAACTGCGAGCCGGCCACATTTTAGTAATTGGCTGCAGTACATCAGAAGTGGCTGGCGAGCACATTGGGACAGCGGGAAGTGAGCAAATTGCTGAAGCTATTTATCAAGAGCTCGATCAA
This sequence comes from Bacillus sp. FSL W7-1582, assembly GCF_038593325.1. NCBI lineage: Bacteria > Bacillati > Bacillota > Bacilli > Caryophanales > Bacillaceae > Bacillus > Bacillus sp. FSL W7-1582. The sequence goes on along the minus strand of NZ_CP151987.1, from coordinate 3,331,345 downwards.
CTGAGACGCGAGACAGGAATTGAATTGGCCTTCCAATGCTGCGAGCATTTGAATCGTGCCCTCGTTGTGGAAGAAGAGGTGGCGTACCGGCTTAACTTAGAAATTGTAGCGGCTGTACCTGTCCGTCAGGCGGGTGGTTCTATGGCGGCGCATGCGTATCAGCAAATGGAACACCCTGTGCTGGTTGAATCCATTTCAGCACATGCAGGGATTGATATCGGTGATACATTCATCGGCATGCACTTAAAGCGGGTAGCCGTACCGGTCCGTCTCAGCCGTCATCAATTAGGACAAGCACATGTGACGTTTGCAAAAACTCGTCCAAAGCTGATTGGCGGAGAACGAGCCGTTTATACAAGATCATAGTTCGGATATATTTCTAATATAATGTTGAATGATGAAGACGCTTCACCCTTTGAATATTCGGGTTTTCATAAAAAAGAAGTCGATTTTCCAAAAAAACTTTTACATTTTACTCAAAAACCGTGTACAATGAGATGGTGAAAACATCGAATGGAAATAGATTGGAGAGGATTTCGCTGATGAAACATTTACCTGAGCAAGACGCACAAGTATTCAAAGCAATTCAACTAGAGCGGAAACGCCAGCAGGACAAAATCGAATTAATTGCATCAGAAAACTTCGTAAGCGAAGCAGTCATGGAAGCACAGGGCTCTGTCTTAACAAACAAATATGCAGAAGGTTACCCTGGTAAACGCTACTATGGCGGCTGTGAACATGTAGACGTTGTAGAAGATATCGCACGTGACCGCGCAAAAGAAATTTTTGGCGCTGAGTATGTGAACGTACAGCCTCACTCAGGAGCTCAAGCGAATATGGCCGTATACTTTACAATCCTTGAGCATGGCGATACAGTGCTAGGCATGAACTTATCACATGGCGGGCATTTAACACATGGAAGCCCTGTAAACTTTAGCGGCGTACAGTACAACTTTGTAGAATACGGTGTAGATAAAGAAACACAACATATCGACTACCAAGATGTACTTGAAAAAGCACGTGAGCATAAGCCGAAACTAATCGTAGCGGGGGCAAGTGCTTACCCACGTCAAATTGATTTCAAAAAGTTCCGTGAAATTGCCGATGAAGTCGGTGCTTACTTTATGGTGGACATGGCTCACATCGCGGGTCTTGTTGCAGCAGGTCTTCATCCAAATCCAGTTCCTTACGCTGATTTTGTGACAACGACAACTCACAAAACATTGCGCGGACCTCGCGGCGGAATGATTCTATGCCGTGAAGAGTTTGGTAAAAAGATCGACAAATCGATCTTCCCTGGTATTCAAGGTGGACCACTCATGCATGTGATCTCTGCAAAAGCTGTTTCTTTCGGTGAAGTATTGAACGGAGATTTCAAAACATATGCACAAAACGTGATTGATAACGCAAAACAACTAGCTGAAACACTTTTATCTGAGGATATTCAGCTTGTATCTGGTGGAACAGATAACCATCTTGTTCTCATCGACTTGCGCTCTCTTGGCATTACAGGAAAAATTGCAGAAAACGTTCTTGATGAAATTGGTATCACGGTGAACAAAAATGCAATTCCATATGATCCAGAGAAACCATTTGTTACAAGTGGTGTACGTGTAGGTACAGCAGCAGTGACAAGCCGTGGCTTCGATCAAGAAGCGATGAAAGAAGTCGGTTCCATTATTGCGCTTGCTCTGAAACATCATGAAGATGAAGCGAAATTAGAAGAGGCGAAAAAGCGTGTATCTGATCTGACAGCTCGTTTCCCTCTATATCAAGAATTAGATTATTAAGATGCAGACCCATTTGCCTATTTTTGGCATGTGGGTTTTTTTTGTAGGATTTGCGAATCATATTGAAAGATGATGTCTTTTTATGTAGAATTGTAGGAAGTGTGCAAAGTTCACCGGAAGATGACAGAAAAGGAGTTGTAGCAAGCAATGGCAAAGGTTTATGTATTTGATCACCCGCTTATTCAGCACAAACTTACATATATTCGTGACGTTCATACAGGAACAAAAGAATTTAGAGAGCTAGTGGATGAAGTCGCAACATTAATGGCATTTGAAATCACAAGAGACTTACCGCTTGAAGAGGTAGATGTAGAAACACCTGTACAAGTCGCTAAATCAAACGTGATCTCAGGTAAAAAACTCGGAGTTGTGCCGATTTTAAGAGCAGGTCTTGGAATGGTAGACGGGATTTTGAAACTCATTCCAGCTGCCAAAGTGGGACATGTCGGTTTATACCGTGATCCGAAGACATTAAAGCCTGTTGAATATTATGTGAAGCTTCCATCTGATGTGGAAGAGCGTGAATTTATCGTAGTAGACCCAATGCTTGCAACGGGCGGATCAGCAGTAGAAGCATTAAACAGCTTGAAAAAACGCGGTGCGAAAAACATCCGCTTCATGTGTCTGATTGCTGCGCCAGAAGGTGTAGAAGAAATGCAAAAGCATCATCCAGATGTTGATATCTACATTGCAGCATTAGATGAGAAGTTAAACGAAAAAGGTTACATCATCCCAGGTCTTGGTGATGCTGGTGACCGTATGTATGGAACAAAATAAGAATGATTATGAAAAGCCCACATGCAAACGTGCATGTGGGCTTTTTTTGAAAAATATGACAAACGGTTGATATCGTTCTTAGAAAAATCAATGTATACTGAACATTAGCAGTTTTTTTGAATGAATGTCACAACTCTCCTAAAGTTTGATGAAATTGTGAACATTTTGTGTGCTCTCTCATTATAGAAAAGTTTTTTAACTTTCAACGGATTGACACATCATAGACGCTATTGTATGCTAAACGAGGGTATTATGGTAAGGTTTTCATAGCCTATAGCACTCTACTAATCCTCATTGTGAACCCTTTAATAATCAGGGTTTGTATCAGCGAATGAAGCAGAATCCCATAGATCTAAAGATTTCAAGTCTGATTGCACAATTAGACCGATGGGTGATTGATTTTTTTCAAATAGGACGGCTTATCATAAGCGTCTTCTACGCAGTTTTCATCACCATTTATCACCTTTTTTACAATATTTTTCATCGGGAGTCAGATGAATGAACGATCCAAACGTCATTTTCCGCAGACAGAGTAAATATATGTTCTATTTATTGGCAATTTTTGTGTTTGGCTATGCCATGCCTGGTTTTAAACCACTGTTTCTTGGTTTCATTATCGGCACAATTTTTGCTTTCTTTAATTTATTCCTGCTTATTCGGAGAATGCATGCTTTTGATCGAGCAGTTAAAAAAGGAAAATCTATTCGTTCAATGGGAAGTACAGCCAGGTGGGCCAACGCAATTCTCGCAGTAGCGATTGCTTGGCGTTACCCTAACGAAGTTCATCTGGCAGGTGTTGTTATAGGATTAATGACAATATATCCTGTCATTATGATAGATTCCTTCATTCAACTTAAACGTTCTACTATGGAAGAGAGGTGAATACTCTTTGGGTCACAGTTCAAAAACTACAGAATTTTTAGGGTTAACGTTCAACTTATCCAATGTTCTCATGATTACGATTGCTAGTATCATCGTTCTTCTCATAGCGGTGCTGACTACTCGTGTTCTGGCTATTCGTCCGACAAAGGCGCAGAACTTCATGGAATGGATTGTTGATTTTGTTCGAAATATCATAGGTAGTTCGATGGACATGAAAACAGGAGCCCCATTTCTAGCGCTTGGCGTTACATTACTCATGTACATATTTGTTTCAAACATGCTTGGACTGCCATTCTCGATTACGGTCGATCACAACTTATGGTGGAAATCACCAACTGCTGATCCTGCAATCACAATGACACTAGCGGTTATGGTCATGGGATTGACACACTACTATGGTGTTAAAGCAAAAGGAGTCAAGGAATATACAAAAGACTACTTTAGACCAATCCCACTTTTAGTACCGCTGAAAATTATTGAAGAATTTGCAAACACATTAACACTTGGTTTGCGTCTTTATGGAAATATTTTCGCTGGAGAGATTCTTCTTGGTTTACTTGCAGGACTTGCGACTAATTTCTATTCGCAAAACCTTGCACTAGGTATCATTGGTACATTAGGTGCCATCGTGCCGATGATTGTATGGCAGGCATTCAGTTTGTTTGTCGGAACCATCCAGGCATTTATCTTCACCATGCTGACAATGGTGTATATCTCCCATAAAGTCAGCGACGAACACTAAAAAATTGAGAGTCCAAAAAGGACGTTATTTTAAAGGAGGAGCTTTTTAATGAATTTAATAGCAGCAGCAATTGCAATCGGTTTAGGAGCACTAGGAGCAGGTATTGGTAACGGTCTAATCGTATCTAAAACAGTTGAAGGAATCGCTCGTCAGCCAGAAGCTGGTAGAGAACTAAGAACTCTTATGTTCATCGGGGTAGCTTTAGTTGAGGCACTTCCAATTATCGCTGTCGTTATCGCATTCTTGGCATTCTTTGGTTAATATGTGAGAAGCGTTCTAATATGAATTTTAATGGCGAAGATCAGATTAGTTCGAAACTTCGCCATTCCTTTATGTTTTGTTTCTTAACATATTATTTAAAGAAGGGAGTTGCCGTACTAAATGTCTCAGTTACCAGTAGTTTTAGGAGCAGGTCTAAACACCGGAGATATCATATTCCAGCTGATCGCTATGCTCATCCTGCTTGCACTTTTAAAGAAATTTGCGCTTAAGCCTTTATTAGGGATTATGAAACAGCGTGAAGATTATATAGGAAATGAAATTTCAAGTGCTGAAGAAAAGCACGTTCAAGCTGAAAAGCTTCTTGAAGAACAACGTGTCTTATTAAAAGAAGCACGCGAAGAATCACATACACTCATCGAAAATGCGAAAAAGATTGGTGAGAAACAAAAAGAAGATATCATTCAAGCAGCGCGTCAAGAATCAGAGCGCTTGAAAGAGTCTGCTAGAACTGAAATCGTGAAAGAAAAAGAACAAGCTGTGGCTGCACTGCGTGAGCAAGTTGCATCACTATCTGTATTAATTGCTTCTAAAGTGATTGAAAAAGAACTTGATGAGCAGGCACAAGAGAAATTGATTCAAGAGTATCTTAAAGAGGCAGGCGAAAGCCGATGAGCGTGACTATTGTCTCTAAGCGTTACGCTTCTGCTCTTTTTGACATCGTTCTTGCTTCTTCGGCAGTAGACGAAACTGAAAAAGAGCTGAATGAGATCAAAAAAGTTCTGAAGGCTGACCAAGAATTAAATGACTTTCTTGTTCATCCGAAGATTACGGCAGACAAAAAGAAACATCTGATTGCAGAAGCTTTCAAAGGTGTTTCGACATATGTTTTGCACACAATGTATTTACTGATTGACCGCGGGCGCACGAATATTTTTCCTGAAATGGCGTCTGAGTTTGTGAAACTTGCAAACCGTACGAAACAAATAGACGATGCGATCGTGTATTCAGTTAAACCGCTCAGCGGAGCTGAAATTCAATCTTTATCTGAAGTATTTGCCAAAAAAGCCGGAGTCACATCACTGCGTGTTGAAAACGTGATTGACAAGGATCTAATAGGCGGAGTGAAAATCCGTATCGGAAACCGCATTTATGACGGCAGTGTCAGCGGAAAGCTTTCCCGCATTGAACGTCAGCTTGCAGGCGAAAATCGTTAGAAGGGGTGAAACCTTAGTGAGTATCAAAGCTGAAGAGATTAGCGCGCTGATAAAGCAGCAAATCCAAAACTATCAATCTGAAATTGAAGTAAAAGATGTCGGTACAGTCATTCAAGTAGGGGACGGTATCGCGCGTGTACATGGCCTTGACAACATTATGGCAGGAGAGCTTGTTGAGTTCTCTAACGGTGTAATGGGTATGGCTCAAAACCTTGAGGAGTCTAACGTAGGTATCGTAATCTTAGGACCTTACAAAGATATCCGTGAAGGTGACGACGTAAAACGTACAGGTCGTATCATGGAGGTTCCAGTAGGAGAAGAGTTAATCGGACGTATTGTGAACCCACTTGGTCAGCCTGTTGATGGACTAGGTCCAATTTTAACAAGCAAAACACGTCCAATCGAAAGTGAAGCACCAGGCGTTATGGATCGTAAATCGGTACATGAGCCGCTTCAAACGGGAATTAAAGCAATTGATGCCTTGATTCCAATCGGACGCGGACAGCGTGAATTGATCATTGGGGATCGTCAAACAGGTAAAACATCTGTTGCAATCGATACGATCCTTAACCAAAAAGATCAAGACATGATCTGTATCTATGTAGCGATCGGACAAAAAGAATCAACTGTTCGTGGTGTTGTTGAAACACTTCGTAAGCATGGTGCGCTTGACTACACAATCGTTGTCACAGCTTCTGCATCACAGCCAGCTCCACTTCTTTACCTTGCTCCTTATGCAGGTGTAACGATGGGTGAGGAATTCATGTATAACGGCAAGCATGTGCTTGTTGTGTATGATGACCTTTCTAAACAAGCGGCAGCTTACCGTGAGCTTTCATTATTGCTTCGTCGTCCTCCAGGCCGTGAAGCATTCCCTGGTGATGTTTTCTATCTTCACTCTCGTTTATTAGAGCGTGCAGCGAAGCTTAGTGATGAAAAGGGTGGCGGTTCTATCACAGCATTGCCTTTCGTAGAAACGCAAGCTGGTGATATCTCTGCATATATCCCAACAAACGTTATCTCAATCACAGATGGACAGATCTTCTTACAATCTGATCTCTTCTTCTCAGGCGTACGTCCAGCGGTAAACGCAGGATTGTCTGTATCTCGTGTAGGTGGTTCTGCACAAATCAAAGCGATGAAAAAGGTAGCAGGTACACTTCGTCTGGATCTTGCTTCTTATCGTGAGCTTGAAGCATTCGCTCAGTTTGGATCTGATCTAGACCAAGCGACTCAAGCCAAATTAAACCGTGGTGCTAGAACAGTTGAGGTCTTAAAACAAGACTTGAACAAACCGCTGAAAGTTGAAAAACAAGTAGCGATTCTTTATGCACTGACAAGAGGATACTTAGATGATGTAGCGATTGCTGATGTCAAACGCTTTGAAGCTGAGTTATTCATGTACATTGAAGAAAACCATAAAGACTTGTTTGACACAATCTCTCAAACAGGAAACATGCCTGCTGATGAAGAGTGGAAAACAGCGATCGAAGGCTTTAAACGTACGTTTGCACCAAGCAACTAATTAGTAATCTTTCCGAGAGAAAAAGATTCTCTTTTTCTCTCTTTTCACGTAAATGAACACGGATTCCTGAAAAAAGGTGGTGAAATCTTTGGCCTCATTACGCGATATTAAGTCAAGGATCACGTCAACAAAAAAATCGAGTCAGATCACAAAAGCGATGCAAATGGTATCAGCTGCGAAACTGAATCGTGCTGAAAATAATGCGAAGTCCTTTGTTCCATACATGGAGAAAATCCAAGAAGTCGTTGCGGCAATCGCAACTGGAACAAGTGCTAAGCACCCAATGCTTCTTTCAAGACCTGTTAAGAAAACAGGGTATCTCGTCATTACATCTGATCGAGGACTTGCAGGACCTTTTAACAGCTCGATTTTACGTGCCGCTTACCAAGCCATTCAATCTCGTCATCAATCTGCTGATGAATATGCGGTGATTGTGATTGGTAAAATCGGACGCGACTTCTTCAAAAAGCGTGGTATTCCAGTTATTTCTGAAGTAACAGGGCTTGGAGACGAAGTAGCGTTTGCTGATATTAAAGAATTAGCAAGCAGTACAGTGCAAATGTTCTCTGATGAAGCGTTTGATGAGCTTTACATGTTCTATAACCATTTCGTCAGTGCCATTTCACAAGAAGTAACAGAGAAAAAATTATTGCCGCTAACGGACCTTTCGGCCGCAGCGACACCAAATAAACGTTCCGCATCTTATGAGTTTGAGCCTTCTGAAGAAGAAATTCTTGAAGTTCTCCTTCCTCAATATGCAGAGAGTTTGATTTTCGGTGCGCTTCTTGACAGCAAAGCAAGTGAACATGCTGCAAGGATGACAGCAATGAAGAGTGCAACAGACAACGCAAAAGAATTGATCGACAGCCTGACACTCTCTTACAACCGTGCTCGTCAAGCAGCGATTACACAAGAGATTACAGAAATTGTCGGCGGAGCAGCTGCCTTAGAATAGAAATAATTGTCAGGAGGGAATGCAATGAAAACAGGACGCATCAGTCAGATCATGGGACCAGTCGTAGACGTTCGTTTTGAAGACGGTCACTTGCCTGAGATTTATAATGCGATCAAAGTTTCGCATAAAGCGGAAAGCGAAAGTGAAGTTGATATCGACTTAACTTTAGAAGTAGCACTACATTTAGGTGATGATACAGTGAGAACCATCGCAATGGCATCAACAGACGGTGTGAAGCGCGGTATGGAAGCTGTAGACCTTGGAAAACCAATTTCAGTACCAGTTGGTAACGTAACACTTGGACGTGTATTCAACGTACTGGGAGATAACATTGACTTAGATGAGCCACTTGGTGTGGAAGCGCAAAGAGACCCAATCCACAGACAAGCGCCTTCTTTTGATCAACTTTCTACAGAAGTTGAAATTCTTGAAACAGGTATCAAAGTTGTTGACCTTCTTGCTCCTTACATCAAAGGTGGAAAGATCGGTCTATTCGGTGGAGCCGGTGTTGGTAAAACCGTTCTGATTCAAGAATTGATCAACAACATCGCACAAGAACACGGCGGTATTTCTGTATTCGCTGGTGTTGGAGAGCGTACACGTGAAGGAAATGACCTTTACTACGAAATGAAAGATTCTGGCGTTATCGAAAAAACAGCGATGGTCTTCGGCCAAATGAACGAGCCACCAGGTGCACGTATGCGTGTAGCTCTAACTGGTTTGACAATGGCAGAGCATTTCCGTGATGAACAAGGTCAAGACGTATTGTTCTTCATCGATAACATCTATCGTTTTACACAAGCAGGTTCTGAAGTATCAGCCCTTCTTGGACGTATGCCTTCAGCGGTAGGTTATCAGCCAACTCTTGCAACAGAAATGGGTCAGCTTCAAGAGCGTATCACGTCTACAAACGTAGGATCGGTTACATCGATTCAAGCGATCTATGTACCTGCGGATGACTATACAGATCCAGCTCCAGCTACAACGTTCGCTCACCTTGATGCAACGACAAACCTTGAGCGTAAGTTGACAGAGATGGGGATTTACCCAGCGGTAGATCCACTTGCTTCAACATCTCGTGCCCTTGCACCTGAGATTGTTGGCGAAGAGCATTATGCGATCGCGCGTGAAGTTCAGCAAACATTGCAACGTTATAAAGAATTGCAAGATATCATTGCCATTTTAGGTATGGATGAATTATCTGAGGACGATAAGCTTGTGGTACACAGAGCTCGTCGTGTTCAATTCTTCCTATCTCAAAACTTCCACGTAGCAGAACAGTTTACTGGCCAAAAAGGTTCTTATGTGCCATTGCAAGAAACTGTTAAAGGCTTCAAGGAAATCTTATCTGGTAAATACGATCACCTTCCAGAAGATGCATTCCGCTTAGTCGGTCGCATTGAAGAAGTGGTTGAAAAAGCCAAAGAGATGGGTGTAGAGGCCTAATCTGGTCCTTAGGAGGGTAAAAGCATGAAGACCGTTCAAGTCAATATCGTTACTCCCGACGGCCCAGTGTATGAAGCGGATGTGGAAATGGTCAGTGTAAGAGCAGAAAGCGGTGAGCTTGGAATTTTAGCTGGCCACGTTCCAATGGTTGCTCCGCTAAAAATCGGTGCAGTTCGCTTAAAACATAGTGGATCAACTGAATTGGTTGCAGTAAGCGGTGGATTTGTTGAAGTTCGCCCCGAAAAAGTAACCATTCTTGCTCAGGCTGCTGAAACATCAGACAAAGTTGATGTCGATCGTGCAAAGTCAGCGAAACAGCGTGCTGAAGAGCATTTGAACCACCCGAATGAAAGTGATGTACGCAGGGCGGAACTCGCATTAAAACGGGCATTAAACCGTTTAAATGTAGCAGGGAAATAAAACAGAAAATCCTTCTTATCATTGCGATAAGAAGGATTTTTTTTAGGATGACATGAGAGACTGATACATCGACACATACGGATGAGATGCTTGCTTTTCAAGATATAAATGCTCGCAAAAATGCGTACTATGCCACGTTTTATTGTTTCGGCGCAAGCCAAGGGTATATTGATGCGAAGAGTCCATATAAGGCCGCACGACCCAATCAGCATCTGAATGATGCTTGATGACAACCTCTCCCATGTACACACTCAACATCGCTTCCAATGCATCAATAGGCATTTTCCACTCAGCAAAAAGCTGCTGACGGAAGGCATCGAAGTATAATGACTCTAACTGATAAAGGCTTTCCTCTGAGTAATCCAAAGAAATGTTATGAAAATGACACAATTGTGCTAATTCTTCTAGCTGTGTCTGTCTATAATCAAAGTAGAAAGCAATGGCTTCCCATTCATGTTCAAATGAGGGAACCAGTTCTCCGTACAAATCAACAAAGTCAGGAAAAGAATCTTTCAAATATGATCAGCTCCTTCCACCGCAGTATATCATCTCCTTCGCATCAGAATAAGAGGGGATTCACTCTAAATGTAGCTCTTTTTTCCAAATGATTCATCTTTCCGATTTTGGAGGATATAATGAAAGGGAGTTTTCCTTTACAGAAATCAATAAAAGGAGGATTCAAGTGTATGGAAGACGTAGGACAACAAGCAATTGTCAGTATTGTGATCCACCTATTTTTTATCGCCATTACGTGGTGGGCATTGCTTGCGGTGAATATCGATCCACTGATTAAAAAAGGAAAAATTATTCAAGCTAGATTGCTCATGATGCTGCTCACGATTGCTATTGCATCGGCAGTCAGCAATTTCTTCCTTGATTATTTAAATTTCTCCAGACAAATCCCTTATATGTTTTAACATAAAAGGTTTGGTCACTGCCTTCTGCGGGAACGTAAAAAGAAGTGTCAAAAATATGGCCTTTGATGACTTTTCCACGTATGCATTGATCTCCTTGCGGCAACACTTGTAGCAAGGGGGAATGACAAGTGAGAAAGTATTTAAAAGGTTGGCCATTATTTGCATTTATTCTTTTTTTTGTTCTGATGATTCAAGGTGTTCGGGCAGAAGAAACATCGACGCTCGCCCAAATAGCAGAAGGTATGAAAAACCAGCAAATCGAAGTAAGTGGATGGACGCTTCATGCCAAAACAAATATAAACATTTCATCCGAACAATTTTCAAAAAAAGTGAAACGTTTGAAAGACGAACTACGACAGTATGAGTGGACCGAAAAAAAAGAGAAACATGTCACCAAAGTCACAGGAATTTACAAAGATGAAAAAAATGATACATTATCGAAAATTTTACTCGTGAAGACCGACACAAAATCAAACCAAAAGTCGTATTTATTATATGAGCAAAAAGGTGCTCGCCCACTGAATACCTGGGAGCATACATATGATCAGTTCGTACGTCATGCAAAAAGCATATTACAAGAAAAATTTGTGATTTTTACTTGTCTCGATGGTCATGTAAATGGTATGATGGATGTTGTTTTGCAAAAAAAAGCTGAAATGATAGCAAATGAATTTCAAGCAAAACCAGTTGAGTATCTCGTTGAGTCTAATTTTGTGTCGCTTTCCGCTTACACAGAGAAGTGGGAACAGTTCATTATGACTTCAAATGATAAAATGAATGTTCAAATTGCCATCAGAAGTTCGGAAATGAACGAAAATCATACGATTACGGTTGGCACACCAATCGTAACGACTGAATATTAATATAGAGAATTTGGGACGCGGAGGGGAAGACCTTGGAAAAAATCATCGTCCGCGGCGGTCAAAAGTTAAACGGCACAGTTAAAGTAGAAGGCGCAAAAAATGCCGTTTTACCAGTTATCGCTGCATCTTTGTTAGCAAGTACAGAAAAAAGCGTAATTTGTGATGTACCTACGCTCTCCGATGTATATACAATCAATGAAGTGTTACGTCATTTAGGAGCAGAAGTACATTTTGAAAATAACGAAGTATCAGTAGATGCATCTCATGCACTAGAAACTGAGGCTCCGTTTGAGTATGTCCGTAAAATGAGAGCATCTGTGCTCGTCATGGGACCACTTTTAGCTAGAACAGGTCATGCAAGAGTTGCATTACCTGGTGGTTGTGCGATTGGTTCAAGACCAATTGATCAGCATTTAAAAGGCTTTGAAGCAATGGGAGCTAAAATTCAAGTAGGTAATGGTTTCATCGAGGCTGAAGTAAATGGCCGTTTAAAAGGTGCAAAAATCTATTTGGATTTCCCAAGTGTAGGGGCAACTGAAAACATCATCATGGCAGCAGCATTGGCTGAAGGAACGACGATTTTAGAAAACGTAGCAAAAGAACCTGAAATTGTTGATTTGGCAAACTATATCAATGCCATGGGCGGTAAGGTTCGCGGTGCTGGAACTGGTACAATCAAAATCGAAGGTGTAGAAACACTTCACGGTGCAAAACACAACATCATCCCTGACCGAATTGAAGCTGGTACGTTTATGGTGGCAGCAGCCATTACTGAAGGAAATGTTCTTGTAAAAGGCGCTGTGCCTGAGCACATGACTTCACTTGTGGCGAAAATGGAAGAAATGGGTATTCAGATCATTGAAGAAGAAGAAGGTTTAAGAGTCATTGGACCATCTGAGCTCAAGCCAATCGATCTAAAAACAATGCCGCATCCTGGTTTCCCAACGGATATGCAATCTCAGATGATGGCGCTATTGCTTCGTGCGAACGGAACAAGCATGATCACAGAAACTGTGTTTGAAAATCGTTTTATGCATGCTGAAGAATTCCGCCGCATGAATGGCGATATTAAAATTGAGGGTCGCTCTGTGATAATCAATGGACCTGTTCAACTTCAAGGTGCTGAAGTGGCAGCGACTGATTTAAGAGCAGGAGCAGCACTTGTACTTGCTGGATTAGTGGCAGAAGGTCATACACGTGTCACTGAATTGAAGCATATTGACCGTGGATATGTGAACTTCCACCAAAAACTAGCAGCAATCGGTGCAGACATTGAAAGAGTAAATGATGAATCAGCAGATGTGACACAAGAACAAGTTGTATCAGATCTAAACGCATAATCATAAAAGAAATCAGTGTGTCCATTTGGGCATGCTGATTTTTTTTAGAATCATAGACTGGTTGCATTTTCAAAAGCTTATCATTAGTGTATCCAATCGTTTTAAATTTTATTCATAAAGACGAACAGTAAATCAAATGAAGAAGAGCACAAACATATCAGCAAAAGACTTGTCCAATGAATGAAAGAAGCTGTCATATTAGCTTGTCCTTGCCCATAGGATAAAAGAGATTCAATGACAAATGGGGGCAGCCAATATGAAACCAATGATATGGACAATCGCAGGAATTTGCATCATCATTTTAATGATTCCAACCTTACTCGTGTTGCCAACGTTCCAAGGAAAACCAGCAGCCAGCCAACACGTAGCAGCAGAACCATCAGTTAAAAAAGAAGTGAAAGGTTCAGTCAAATTGAAACAATCACCCGTCTCCATTCCCGTCTACCGTTCAGCGCATCAGCAGGTAGAAAACATCCCCTTAGAAGAGTATGTGATCGGTGTCGTCGCTTCTGAAATGCCAGCCGATTTTGAAATTGAGGCGCTCAAGGCACAGGCACTCGCCGCTAGAACGTATATCGTCAGACAAATGATCATTGATAAAACCGTCAAATCTCCACAAGGTTCTCTTGTAGATGACACTCAAATGTTCCAAGTGTACAAAAATAAACAGGAACTGAAGAAAATTTGGGGAAAAGCGTACAATTGGAAATTAAAAAAGGTCACAGAAGCTGTCGCCAGTACACAAGGGAAAGTACTGACGTATGACGAAAAACCAATTGATGCTTCCTTCTTTTCAACAAGTAATGGGAAAACCGAAAATGCAGAAGCTTATTGGAAAAATGAAATCCCTTATTTGAAAAGCGTCTCAAGTAAATGGGACGAAAAATCACCCAAATTCCAAAACAAGAAAACCATCACAGTGAGCGAATTTCAGCAAAAACTGGGTGTGACCCTTGGCCAGCAGCAGGTGGGAGAAATTGTAGAACGTACACCAGGCAATCAAGTAGCCAAAGCCGTCATTAACGGAAAAACATTGTCGGGTAGAGACATTCGCGAATCACTAGGATTGCACTCTGCGGACTTTACATGGGAACGAAAGGGTCAGCAAATCGTGATTACGACAAAAGGGTATGGCCATGGTGTGGGCATGAGTCAGTATGGTGCACATTATATGGCACAGTCAGGTAAAAAAGTAGAGGCGATCGTGAAACATTATTATCAAGGGATAAAAATTGAATCAGCTGATCGCTTTCTGAACACATATATGGCTAAGAAATAAAAGCAAAGGTGCCTCAAAATGGGGGCATCTTTTTTTATGTGTGAAGAGGTTTGAACAGAATGTGACAAATTGCGACTTAAGACGCACCTCAGGAAATCTTAAACATTTACATCCCGACAAGAACCGATGGCCGATACAAAGCCCCTCGAAAGAATGAGAAAACGAGGGTGACAAAAGAGTCTTTAGGTGAATATATCTAGACATCTGACAGAATTTTAGTGATTTTGATGAAAGAGAAAAAGGGATCGAGTCCTATACCATTCCAAGACAGAATATTTTACGATTAAGATGTTTCAATCAAATACATAAGGAGGAAGGAAAAGCATGTTGAAAAAAGTATTTACACTCGTAACCTTAGCTGTATTGACATTATCAATGTCAATCTCTTCACCAGTATTTGCAGAAGCAGCATCAGCCAAAAAACATAAGAAAGATGTAAGAGTGACCATCTTACTTGATGCAAGTGGAAGTATGGCAAGAAAAGTGGATGGAGAGCGCAAATTCGATTTAGCAAAACAAGAGGTATTTAAATTTGCTCAGTCTCTTCCGAAAGATGCTAAAATCCGTATGAGTTTGTTTGGGTCTGAAGGAAACAACAAAAACTCAGGTAAAGCTCAATCATGTGAAGTCATTAGAGGCGTTTATGGCGTTCAGCCTTATGAAAAGGATAGTTTCGAAAACTCTCTAAACGGTCTTGGACCAAATGGCTGGACACCGATTGCACGTGCTCTTGAAAGTGCAAAGCAAGCAGATAAGCAGCTTCATAAAGGAACAAAACACATTGTGTACTTAATTACTGATGGTGAAGAAACTTGTGGTGGAGATCCAGTGAAAGTAGCGAAAGAGCTTCATAACTCAAAGGGATCTACTGTAGTCAATGTGATTGGATTAGACTTTAACGATGGCTATGAAGGTCAATTGATGCAAGTAGCTAAAGCTGGTAAAGGTCATTACTACCAAGCAAGCACTGGGAAAGAAATGGGTTCTATCCTTACAGCAGAATCATTAAAACTACACGAATAACTTGCTGAAGAAAAGGGAAACGATTGATTGATGCTTTCGTTTCTCTTTTTCTGTACAAATGAAAAAAAGGGAGATTTTTTAATGAAAAGAAATATTATATTAACCATTTTAGCGAGTCTTGTTCTGCTTCTTTCTTCACCAGCTCATGCTGTAACGAAAAAGGAGCCTGCTCACGTGGTGATTTTACTTGATTTAAGCGGAAGCATGGCACAATCAGTTGAAGGCGAAAAGAAAATTGATATCGCAAAACGCTCGATCCAAAGTTTCGTAAGTATTTTATCAGAAGATACACAAGTCTTGCTTCGTGTTTTTGGTCATGAAGGAACGAATAAAAATGCAGGAAAAGCCGTTTCTTGTGCAAGTTCCGAAGCAGTTTATGGATTTGGAACATATGAGCAAGCAGCCTTTCAACAAGCGCTGAATGTGTATGGTCCAACAGGCTGGACACCACTTGCCAAAGCATTAACTGATACGAAACAAGATTTTGAAGATCACCAAGCTGAAGGAAAAAATATTGTATATGTTGTCAGCGATGGTGAGGAAACATGTGGCGGAAGCCCATCACAAGCAGCGAAGCAATTACATGAAGAAGGTATTGACACAATCGTCAATATCATTGGCTTCGATGTAAATGAAAAAGAAGCAAAAAGTCTAAAATCTGTTGCCAAAGCTGGTGGTGGACAATATCAACCAGCAGCAAATGCAGAAGAATTAAATCATATTCTTCAAAAAGAAGCGAACTCTTTTGGTCAATAAGATGTGAATAGACAGCTGGGGAGAAACCCCCAGCTGTTTTTTCATAAAGGATCAATTTAAAGTCGTTTCTAATTCATCAATCCTTTTCTCCACGTAGTGCTGATCTTTTCTTGCATGAAAGGTTTCGGCTTTTTCTAATATTGCGGTGGTATTGTATTCTGGAATCTGGGAATAGCTTTCGTAAACTCCTTTTGGTATTAACACGTTTCCTTCAGGCCAATAAACTGCGATATTTCCACGTTTCAGCTCTCCGAATTGAGCAACTCCTTGGTAGGATCCATATTGATTGAAAAGGACAACAGGATCGCCTTCTTGGACGTAAAGCTCTTTCGCATCTTCTTCATTCATCAAGATAGAATGCCGCTTTCCACCATTAAAGGCATCCTTTTCACTGTAAATCATAGAGTTGAATTGCTTGCCTCGTCTTGTCGTGATATTGAAATGCCCCTCAGTTTTTCGATATTGGGGCAGCTGTGCTGGGAGCAGGTGTCCTTTTCCATCCGGTGTTGGACACACCCCATCTTCGCAAAGCCATGCGCCACCCCATTGAAAGACATCCCCTTTATGACGCAAATGCTGGATCCCATCATAGTTCCGATTTGCGATGGCAATCTCACGACGAATGTCTTCAGCATGGTCAAAATGAATCAGCTTCGCATCTTCTGGACGAACCCTTTTTGCTAGGTCAATATAAATGTCCCATTCAGCTCTGGCTTCTTCAATGCGTGGCCCTTCAATTTCCGGACTGAAATACACCATGCGTTCCGTACTGGTTGATGTACCGCCGCCTGGCTGTTCATATCTTGTCATTGCAGGCAGAACAATCACAGTCTCTTCTGCTTCTACCAGTGTAGAGGTGTTCAAAATAATATCTTGATGGACACGGAGTTCAAGCTCGGATAGTGCTTTTTCAATCGCTTCAGGATTTGGCATTGTTTCTAAAAAGTTTCCACCGCTAGTAAACAGCATCTTCAGCTTTTGCGGGTGTTCTTTTGGAAGAGCCATTTTTTCAAATGATTGCCCAATCGTGTCACCATGCCATTTTGGAATATCAAATCCCCATATCTTCTCGATTCTTTTAATATTCTCTTCATCAAAATCACTGCCGGGCAATACGAATGGATCAGCACCCATTTCGCCTGAACCTTGGACACCGCTATGGCCACGAATCGGCATAACGCCACAATGTTTTCTGCCAATAAATCCGCGTAACATGGCAAGGTTTGCGACTTGTGATATATTATCAGTGGCAAAGCGATGCTGAGTGAGACCCATACTCCAAATAAACACCCCTGAATTGGCATTGGCAAGCAGTACAGCGAATTCCTTCATTCTTTCTTTAGATAATCCTGACGATGCTTCGAGATCCGACCATTTTAACTGAGTGACATGCTGCTTTACATCTTTTATGCCGGTTGTATGCGCTTGGATAAATTCATGGTCAAGAGCGGAATGGGGCGCTTGCTCCTCCATATCAAACCAATGTTTGATGACACCATTCATAAACGCAATATCGCCGCCTATATTGACTTGATAAAAATCATCCGCTATTTTTGTGCCGAATAAAGCACTTTCTGGGATAGAAGGGACCCAATATTTTTCCATTGCAGGCTCTTTATATGGATTGATGACAATGATCTTGGTTCCTTTCTTTTTAGCGGCGTACATATATTTAGTGGAAACCGGCTGGTTGTTTGCTGCAACAGAGCCCCAAAAAATCAATACATCTGTTCCAATCCAATCACTGTAATTACAGCTGGATGCACCTATACCAAGGGAGCGTTTAAGAGCGGTTTTGCTTGGTGAATGGCAAATACGAGAAGCATTATCGATATGATTTGTTCCAATATATCGCGCAGCTTTCGCCGCAGTATAGTACACTTCATTCGTAATCCCTCTAGCTGTTAAATAGAAAGCAAGCTGACGTTTATCAATCGATTTGATTTTAGCGGCGATTTGATCTAATGCACCATCCCAAGAAATGCGTGTAAAGGCATTCTCACCTTTTTTTCGAATCAGGGGATAAGGAATACGCCCAAGTTTTCGAAGAGACGTGCTATCCATTTGTTTGAGCCGCTCAATATCTTCGAACCATTTTGGATCAATAGCTGGCATTGTGTTAAGCCGTAGCACATTCAGTCTTGTTGTGCATATATGGGGTCCTGCTAGTGTTTGATCGTATAAACCTGATACACCAAGAGCGCAGCCGTCACAAACGCCCTGAGTCAATATACGGTACGCATAGGGGAGGTTATCTTTGTTCTCCCATGCCACTTTCAGTGTGTCTCGAATGTGTTTCGGTTTTACTTTTCCAAGCCCCATAGGAGCAAAAGAGGCCCATAGCTTTGGTGAGGGTTTTTTGTTGAGTTTAATAGGCCCCTTGTGTTTTGTTTTTCCCATGATATCGTCACCCTCCTATCACTTTGTAAAGCGTTTTCATATCTAAAAATTACCTGTAGATTGTCATTCTGTCAAATTCATCTTAAGAGCGGACCGTGACAGAAGAAGGAGCAGTAAGATTTGATTCACGAAGTTGTTTAATATCCTTCCGAATGAGAAGAGATATGATAAACGCAATGAAAAATAGGCCAGAGAAGACCATGAGACTTTGTGTGTAATTGCCTGTAATGTCACGAATAAAGGAGGAAAATAAAGGTCCTGCTAAACCAGCAGCGGCCCAAGCGGTGAGAATATAACCGTGTATGGCACCTAGCTGCTTCGTACCAAATAAATCTCCGATATAGGCTGGAATTGAAGCAAACCCTCCTCCGTAGCACGTATAAATGATTGCCATCACGATTGAAAAGATGAGCGGTTCTTTTAAGTAGGGAAGTAAGGGAAAAGCAATGAGCTGTATAGTAAAGAAAATCGTATACGTATTTGGCCTTCCGATATAATCAGAGAAGGATGCCCATCCGATCCGTCCTAGCCCATTAAAAGCACCTAAAATTCCAACAAGAGTAGCTGCTGCACCGGCCGTGAAACCAACACTTTCTTGAGCAAGTGGTGATGCTACAGAAATAATAGCAATTCCGCATGTGATATTGATAAAGAGCATGATCCACAAATAATAAAAGCGCCGTGTTTTAATGGCTTCATTTGCGGTGAGCTGTGATAAATCTTGAGGAATTTTCCTTTGGCTTGTTTTTAGCACGTTAAATTGTTTGACATCATCAGGTGTTGGTGGTGATAAATAAAGAGATGAAACGACCATGATGATAAAATAAGAGATTCCGAGAATATAGAAGGTGTTTGCAATATCAACTTTTACAATGAGAAATTGAATAATGGGACTGCAAATCAGAGAAGCAAACCCAAAACCCATAATGGCTAAACCCGTTGCGAGTCCTCTTCGATCTGGAAACCATTTGACTAATGTTGATACTGGAGCAATATAGCCTACACCTAATCCGATTCCAGCGAGTACACCATAAAATAAATAGAGGAGAGGTAATGAAGACATGTGGACAGCAAACCCTGATCCAGTCATCCCAATGCCGAAGAAAATAGCTGAGAAGAGCCCTGATGCCCTCGGCCCATACTTTTCAACGAAATGCCCCATAAAGGCAGCCGATAAACCTAAAAATAAAATAGCGATGCTAAATGTCAGGCTTATTTCTGTTAATGACCATTGAAAGGTTTGATGTAAAGGATTCGTAAAAACACTCCATGCATAAACAGATCCGATAGATAAATGAATCCCCACAGCACTTGTAGCGATCAGCCAACGATTTTTTGTTTTATTCATTGTGTTCCCTCCATATAAAGCAAACAAAAAGTTTGATAAGATAGAAATATGTTACATTTTTATGACTTTTTAAAATAATATCACAATTCGTCTGGTTCATATAACTAAATTTGTGTTGAAAGGAAGATCAGATCATGAATCCTTCTGTTAAAACGAAACGACGCATACACCAATATCGCAAAGGTCAAATGACATGTAAAACAGATGAAGTTGTAGAAGAATTCCCTTTAACCGTGCTGGTGAATGGTGAAGAGTTTGTCACACTCGTTTGTTCACCGGATCATTTGAAAGAATTGGTGATCGGTTTTTTAGCTTCAGAAGGAGTCATTCGATTTGAAAAAGAGATTAAAAGGTTTACAATAGATGAAAGTATGGGTTTTGCATATGTTGACTTACATCACACAACTCATTTCCAATCCTCAGATTTTACAAAACGAGTGATCGGATCTTGCTGTGGGAAAGGAAGGCATTTTTATTTTCTCCAAGACGTGAAGACAGCAAAAACAGCCATTGACCGAATCAGTATTTCTGCTGAAACTTGTATTTATTTAATGAAATGTTTACAGGAGGAAAGTCAGTTATTTCAACATACTGGTGGTGTCCATAATGCTGGACTGTGTGATACAGAAAAGCTATTCATCACTAGGACGGATATCGGACGGCATAATGCGTTGGATAAAATCTATGGATATTGTTTACTTCATAAAATCCCACTGAGAGATAAAATTCTTGTATTTAGCGGCCGGATATCATCTGAAGTTCTGTTGAAGGCAGCAAAATTAGGAGTATCAATCGTCATATCAAAATCAGCTCCTACTGAGTTAGCACTTAAAATGGCAGAAGAATTAAATATAACAACAGTTGGATTCGTAAGAGGAGAATCTTTTAATATCTATACTCATCATCAGCGTATTACAGAATAGGAGGCTAAGTATGGTCAGTATTATGGATAAAAGACATCGACCATTGCGCGATTTAAGAATATCCGTAACAGATCGCTGTAATTTTAGATGTACGTACTGTATGCCTGCTGAAATCTTTGGACCAGATTATCCTTTTTTAGATAAAGAAGAGCTGCTTAGCTTCGAGGAAATTGAACGACTTGCTGCGCTTTTTGCAAAGGAATTAGGTGTGGTGAAATTACGTATTACGGGCGGTGAACCTTTAATGCGTAAAGATTTGCCCGTTTTGATAGAAAAACTCGCAAAAATTCCAGGTATTGAAGACATCGCGATGACAACCAATGGAACGCTGTTACCTTTGTACGCAGATAAGCTAAAGAAAGCAGGTCTGAATAGAGTCACCATTAGTTTAGATTCTTTAAATCCAGATCGTTTTAAGCAGATGAATGGAAGACACATTTCTATCCAAAAAGTATTTGATGGGATAGAGGCTGCAAAAAAAGCTGGACTTGCTATTAAGATCAATATGGTTGTCCAAAAAGGTGTGAATGATCAAGATATCTTACCAATGGCAGCCTATTTTAAAAAAGAAGGACACATTCTACGATTTATTGAATTCATGGATGTTGGCAATACGAACAAATGGAATCTCAAGCATGTATTGACGAAAAAAGAGATTATGGAGCTAATTCATTCAAAATACCCTATCAAACCAGAACCTCCTCGATATCAAGGGGAAGTAGCCAAGCGTTATTTTTATGAGGATGGGTCAGGAGAGATTGGCATTATTTCTTCCGTTTCAGATGCTTTTTGTGGATCGTGTAATAGAGCTAGACTATCTGCACGTGGCGAATTATTCACCTGTCTTTTTGCATCATCGGGCTTTGATCTGAGACGATTTATCCGTAATTCAGAAAATGATGAATATCTAGTGAACATATTGAAGGAACTTTGGTCAAACAGACAGGATCAATATTCAGCTGAGAGAGAGCAAAAGAAAGATCAGAAAAAAGTTGAGATGTCCTACATCGGCGGGTAATGACAACAAAGTATCATGATCATCGATTTTTGAAAAGAAGAGAAAATGCTATAATCACTGTTGAAAATCTTCTTTTAACATCAGGACAATTTTTCCTATAAGCTCATCCCCATAAAAAAACAGCAGAGATTCTGCTGTTTTTTTAAAATGCTATTTTGTACCTCAAAATTGACGGAGTAAGGATGAAAAAAAGATTTTTATTCATTTTGTCCTACTTTACATTGACAGGAACTATGCTAAGATCAAATCAATCTTTACCAACTCGATTTTTTCACTCCTGGAATCTGTCCTTTATAGGCAAGCTCACGAAAAGCAATTCGAGACATTTTAAATTTTCTCAAGTAACCTCTAGGACGGCCAGTTAATTCACAGCGGTTTTTTAAGCGAGTGGGTGAAGAGTCTCTAGGTAGTTTCTGCAAAGCTTCATAGTCACCTTTTTCTTTTAGCTCTTTCCTTAATTGTGCATATTTCAAAACGAGCTGCTGCCGCTTTTTTTCTTTTGCTATTTTTGATTTCTTTGCCATTTAAAACCCTCCTGGTTTAAGTGTGTATGTTCCATTGAAAGGGGTCTTCAAACGTTGTCCAATCTTGATCAAATTCTTCAGGTGTGAGTAAGCATTGATCTAGTGTACGAATAATATCTGCTTTTGGTAAATCTACACCGATAAAGACAAGTTTTGTATGTCGATCACCAAACTCTGCATCCCACTCATCTAGAATGTCTGGTTCCTGATTTAAGATCCGTGATCGTTCTTGCTCAGGCAAGGCAGCAATCCAGTATGCGATTGGTTCAATTGCCACAGATTTTCCGGCTTGTGAAATTAAAATGGTTAAATCATGATGTGTCGCTAGCCATGTAAATCCTTTCGCTCGAACGATTTGCTCTGGCATTTGATCTAACCATGCATTCAGTCTGCCAGTATGAAAAGGAAGCCTTCTTTCATAAACAAAAGATGAGATTTGGTATTCTTCTGTTTCAGGCGTATGCTGAGAGTGTCCAGCATTGATTTCTTTGATCCAGCCCGCAGAAGCACTAGATTTTTCAAAATCGAATAAACCAGTATTCAAAATATCACTAGGCTGTACGTTACCTTTAGAGGTTCTAATAATAGTTGCTTCTGGTTGAAGTTTAGTTAATACGTGCTCAAGCCGATCTAGTTCTGATGCTGATACAAGATCACATTTATTGATAATGAGCACATCACAAAATTCAATTTGATCAATAAGTAAATCGGAAATCTCTCGTTCATCATCATCTGAAACTGCTTCTTTACGATCCAATAAACTTTCTCCTGACTGGAAATCTGTCCAGAAACGGTTTGCATCTACCACCGTTACCATCGTGTCTAATCTGCAAAAACGTGTCAAATCTATGCCCATTTCTTCATCAATGTAAGAGAAAGTTTGAGCGATAGGAATTGGTTCACTAATACCTGTAGATTCAATGACAATATAATCGATATTCCCAGCCTTACAAAGGCGTTCTACTTCAATTAATAAATCTTCTCTCAATGTGCAACAAATACAACCATTAGATAGTTCAACCAGTTTCTCATCTGATCGAGAGAGTTCGCCGCCTTGCTTAACTAATTCCGCATCAATGTTTATTTCACTCATGTCATTGACAATAACAGCTACTTTTAGCCCTTTACGATTCTGAAGAACATGATTTAATATCGTGGTTTTTCCAGCTCCTAAAAAGCCGCTTAGAACTGTGACAGGTATTCTTTTATCCATTTGGTTTAATCCTTTTGAACATGCTCATTTTGTATGCCGCCTCACTTATATAGTAATGATTACGATTTAAATCTTAAAATTATTTTGTTTCCCGATGAAGGGTGTATTTCTTTAATCGTGGAGAATATTTTTTTAACTCCAATCGGTCTGGGTTCGTTCGTTTATTTTTTGTAGTGATATAGTTTCTGTCACCTGTTTCAGTACAGGCTAAGGTGATTTTCACGCGCATAATTGCTATAATCCTCCTTTATTTCGTAACGATTACGATTTGTATTTTAAAATGATAAAGGCTGATTGTCAAGTTTAGTATCAAGTCTATGCCAACTCAAATAAAAAAGGGGTATCGTATTTCATTGATACCCCTTTCTATTAATAAAAGTCACCAAGTTCTTCTTCGTAATAATCTTCGTACTGTTGGACATCGGTAGGGAGTTCTTGGAGAAAGGCTAGTCCGCCTAGTATAAACATCAAAACAATCGCGATGAATGAGAGAATAACGGCGGCAATACTTGAAATCGCAAACAGTGTTTGCATTTTCATCATCTTAGCATATTGTTCCAATAATTCTTCGTAAGAAGTATCAGGCGCTTGAATCAATTGTTCAGCTGCTTTCACGGATTTTTGGACATGTATTCCCATCATGATGAGAAAAACGCCAATGGCAGCGGGAAGAACAAGCCAAAACCCACTGAGGATGGATAGACCACCTGAAATATAGAGAAAGATGCTCCCAACCTTTCCCCACTTTGTTATTGAATGAAGAGATTGAATGATTTTCTCAGTTTGTTGCAATTGTGTTCACTCCTTTATGTATTCACTCTATATCATACTTGAGCAAGTAGTACTTTAGGAAGAGTGAATTGACCTTATTTCTATCTTTTATTTACTTTTTATGGATAAATGAATTATTTTCGAATAAGAAAAAAGTAACAATTACTACAATTATAATCGAAAAATTTTGTCTTAAATAAGAAAAGTAGTTTGAAGTAATTAGAAAATTTATCAAAATATGTTGTTAGTTGTCTATAAATTAGTTATTATTGTATTGTATTACCATAAAAATTGGAAGGTGGAATTCATATGTTAGATCGAATTTTAAACAAAATGACCAATGTTCAACCTGCAGCTGCTAGATGTATTTTGCAAAGATTGGTAACTTCTTGCCAATCAGCACCAACTTGTTTCCTTCAAGGCGTTGGAACTTTCCGTTACTATGTGGATCGTGACACAGGTGAGATTTGTACTAGCCAAGAACGCGTTAAATGTGGCTGCTAAATTTAAGTATCTTATTTATTAGGGTGTGAACGCATGAGCATAACTCCAATTTCATTAGTAACAAATGCTATGCAGACGTCAAATAAGCGTCAAGCTGGCCATACATCAAATTCTTTTTTGACCCAAGCAGCGCAAATTGTTCAAGGCGACCATTCTCCAGAAGAGAGAAAGGCGTTATTTCAACAACTGACTTTAGTTCAGCAAGGAAAAGATTTAGAGCTTCATGTTTCTAAATTAAAGGAACTAGAGAAAGAGGTTCAAAAAGAGGGGTCTTCTTCCGTTACTGTGAATCAGCACGGTGATCAAGTTGACATTTCAAATGAAGCTCGCAGTGAGTTTGAACAAGCTGAGGAACAAACATCCGCTTCAAGCGAAGCTAATGAAATCGCTGCAGAGGAAAAAGGGAAGGATGTTCAGCCGAATTCACAATAATAAAAAATGAGGCATGTGTTTGATGCTCTTCACATGCCTCATTTATCTTTAGTTTGCAGCTAGTCTTGAATAAAGACCGTCTGGAAAAGGTGCTGCATATGAGATGGTATCATTGTCTTCTACCATAATGTAGAACGGAAACTCCTGAATTTGGAATGCGTTTATCAATTGTTCGTCTACCGGAATAATTCGCAAGTTTGTTTCGTTATCACGATATAATTCTTGGTCCTTTTTTTGCCCGTTTTTCAACAAAATACTCAATGAAACGTTTAGTTTACGCTGCTTTTTTGTTTCTAGGAATTGTTCGAGTGATGGAATGCAGTGCGGACATGCTGTGTCAGTGAAGATCAGTAATTGTTGTGTACGATTTGTTTGCAGCAGATCATTCATGTGAATGGGTGATGGCTGTTCGAGAAGTGGATGCGCAAGTTTCTGCCCCACGTGTTCTATAGGTAAGATGATAAGCTGCATCTGTTGTTTTAAATAGATGATAATTCCAGCCGTTAATAGAAGACTGCAAATCATAAGAGCGAGCTGTATAAGAAAAATTGAATTCATCGTATATCGTCCTCTCAAAGTGAAGTTACGCAAAGCTATCATATTACAAATATCAAAAATATGTCAATTATACTAAATGGTGTAAGGTGGAGCATCTCATGAGTACAGTGAACCATTGTTTATATGCAATCTCCTATACTTGGAAAAAAAGTCGTTCTTATCTTCTTTTAACTTTGTTCATTCAAGTGATCGTTGGTTTTATGCCTTTGGCTAGTGTCTGGATTATTCAAACTTTGATTAATGAAATTATTTTATTTATGACGTCTTCAGGTGACATCCAAAAGGTTTTGTGGTTATTTGGACTGCAAATGGTCATTGTGATTTTAGGATATGGGCTTCAATTTATTCTTCAGCTTAGTCAACAGAAAGCAACAAATCTGATCGGTCTCCATTTGAAAGGTGAATTGCTTCAAAAAGCGATAAGACTGCCGTTTATTACGTTTGAGCACCCGTCCTTTTACAATGAAAGTCAACGTGTGATGAACAGTCATCAGCATGTTCTCAGTATGGTGAGAAGTATTTTTACAATGATGAGCGCGTTGATTACTGTTGTATCACTTCTTATTTATATGATCGGTATTCATTGGGGCTTAGCGGTCATATTGTTCTTGTTTACCTTGCCAGTATTATGGATTGAACTTTTCTTTGGAGGCGCACGTTATCGATTAAATCGTTTGTTAACGGCTAATGATCGAAGAGAAATGTATGTATCTGATCTCGTCGCACAGCGAGATTCTTTAAAGGAAGTTCGTTTATATGGAATAGGGAATTATCTTCTTCAAAAGTGGAGAGGTCACTACGTTAAAAGTGCAGATGAAAAATATAATTTGCTGAAACGCCAAGTGCGCTGGGAGATGGCAGGCGGGTTGCTCATGACATTGGCCTATGTGTGCTGTGGTTTATTGATTGTCTTTCTTATTTTTCAAAAAAAATTAGCTGCGGGTACGTTTGTTGCAGTGCTACAAGCTGTACAAAACATTCAAAGTGGGTTTCAAGATTTAACGAGGGAATGTTCTAGTTTATATGAAACGAGCCTATATGTTGATGAAATGAGAGCTTTTCTAAAGAGAGAAGAGGAAATGCATGAACAGACGGAAGAGGCAGCGTCGCTTCAGGGAATTGAGCATATCCAGTCCATTACATTAGACAATCTCTCTTTTACTTATCCGAATATGAAAAAACCAGCGATTGAGCATATTCATTTTCATATGAATAAAGGTGAACGAATTGCATTAGTAGGAGATAATGGGTCCGGTAAAACCACTTTAATCAAATGTTTAACCGGCTTATACGATCCAGATCAACAGAATATGCACAAAGTCAATGGAGAGGATATTTCCACCATCCATAAAAAGACCTATCATGCGAGAATGGCTGTTCTTTTTCAAGATTTTATGAAGTACGAGTTCACTGTGAGAGAAAACATAGGGTTTGGCCGTATTGATGATATAGAAGAGGAAGAGCGGTTGATTTCAGCCGCCCGTCAAGCAGGTATAGAGAAAAGAATTAATGAAATGGAAGACACATATGATGCGCAGCTAGGTCGCTTTTTTGAAGAGGGACATGAATTGTCTGGCGGACAATGGCAAAAGCTTGCGATGGCGAGAACCTTCTTTAGAGAAAGTGATTTTATTATTTTAGATGAACCGACCTCTGCTCTCGATCCATTGTCGGAGATCTCACTCATTCGAAAGTTGTTCGATCATACGCAGGATCAAGGTGTTTTGTTTATTACACATCGTATGGGAGCGGCCCGCTTAGCAGACCGTATCATCGTCATGAAAGATGGTGCTTTCATTGAAGAGGGCAACCATGATGAACTGATGGCGTTACAGGGAGAATACAGAAGGCTATACGAGGCACAATCTCAACTATTTCAACAAAAGGAGATGGTGTAAGGTGAGTGTCTTTTATTTCATAGGAGTCTATTTACTAGGAATCATTTTTGCAGGTGCATGGCTGGATAAAGCAAGGAAACAGAAGGCACATGTCCAGCAGATCAATGCTTATCGGCTGCTGCCGCCTTCTTTCGCGGCACCCATGTTTTATGTATTTTTGTTGATTGAGTTGGTTTGTACGGTTCATTTGTTTATATGGAACATGTCTGTCCTGCCTGCAGTGGGCCTTACAGCCCTGTTATGTATATACTCTGGAGCGGTTACGTTCAATTTAATGAGGGGGCATCGTGATATTTCGTGCGGTTGTGGAGGATTACTGGAAAACGATCGCCTGCATTGGGGGATTGTGATTCGTAATCTGCTGATGCTTACTCTTGTGGCAGGGTTATTTTATGTACATCCTAGTGTTGAAATGATTTCATTGCGGTTGAAAATGATTTGTTTTCTCATTGCAGCGGCTGTCTGTTTGATCATAGCGGTCAGCCAAGAAATTGTGCTATTGAAGCGAAAGTGGATCGACTCATTCCAGATTGCAGATGGATCAATTATAGAAGGAGATAAAATGAAATGACAGATATTTTATTAATCATTGTGTTATTAATTGTCATTGCCCAGCTGGCTGTCGTGTTTTTGCTTGCCCGTTTTATCGGGAGATTTATGAATAAAATAAAATCTCTTGATGGAATTGAATTGAAGGAAGCGGATATTGGTGACCCGGCTCCGTTATTTCGCAGTTATTCGCATGTAGGTGAAAAGGTGATCTTGAAGGAGTATTTGCAAAATGGGCGAGCTGTGATGCTGTTATTTGTGAATTCTACTTGTATGACTTGTAAAAGTATTTTGTCTGATGTGCAGCCTCAAACTTCACATGATGATGCTCATGTGATTGTTATTAATGGAGATGAACAAGCCGATGATGCCTCGCTTCTTCAATTGCTGCCGGAGCAAGCTGTTTATATGCGCTCATCACAAATTATGGAGTTGTATGGAGTAACAGTTGTTCCGCAAGCGCTTCTGATTGATGAACATGGTATCATTCTGAAAAGAAAAACGCTTCAAAATGCGAAGCAATTTGAGCAGTTGGTGCATGCTTCATAAAAAAAGCGTCTCTTTCTTCAAGAGACGCTCCAGCGTGTAGACAAACCCTCGCATTCTTTGTCAGTCCTGCGTGCTGGTGCTCACGAATGTGAAATTCGCTCCGCGCCAGTACTCGTCCTTCCTCGGGCTGCAAAGGTTTTCTATCACGCTGAAAAGAAAACAAAGGGCTAAAATCAAGTTCATTTTAGCCCTTTGTCAACAATCTAAAGCGTCTCTTTCTTCAAGAGACGCTCCGTTTATAATTCTTTTCCTAAAATATCTAAGTCGTACCGATTGCCGTCCATTTCTGCGATGCGTGGCAAATGTCCCCAAGTCTCAAATCCGTGCTTCTTAAATAATTTGATGCTGGCTTCGTTGTGGCCGAAAATAAAGGCAAGTAACGTTCGGATGCCTAATGAGGGTGCCAATTCGAGCGCCTCTTGTAAGAACAGTGACCCTAAACCTTTTCCTCGATAGTTTTGGTTCAAGTAAATACTCATTTCAACAGTACCGTTGTATGCAGGTCTCCCGTAAAACGTTTCAAAACTGAGCCAGCCGTAGATATTTCCTTCCTCATCTGTTTTCACATAGAGAGGACGTTTCTCTGAATGATTCAAAAACCACTGACGGCGGTCTTCTACTGTAACAGGTTCTGTATCGGCCGTTACTTCTCTTGAAGCAATCGTTGAATTGTAGATATCGACGATCTCTTTGAGGTCATCTTCTGTTGCCATGCGGTTGAAAGTTTTCACCATATGTACCCCCATCTTTTTTCATTCATCATACATATTATTGATGCGATTGCGCAAAATAAAAAGAAAAATGATTTCGTGTGTATATATTTTTTGAAAAGTGTTCAGAATGTTGCTGAGGTGATGAAAAATGAGAGAGGAAGAAAAGAAACGTACTTCCAAAATCACAAAAGTTAAGCAATTTTTCCGTAAGCGCTGGGTATTCCCTGCTATTTACTTGGTCAGCGCAGCGGTCGTGTTAACAGCCGTTCTTTGGTATCAAGCTGTATCGAAAGATGTGAAAGACCAACTATCTGATGGAAATCAAACAGGACAAGAACAGCGTGATGATGCCGTTGAAGTCGGAAAGCCAATTGAAAATGTTGCTATGCCGGTCCAGAATTCTGAGAATGTTTCTGTCGTGAAAAAGTTCTATGAAGCAGATGCTGATCAAAAAGAAAAAGAAGCAGCACTTGTAAACTATAATAACACCTATACCTTAAGCAAAGGTATTGATCTTGCAGATAAAGATGGCAAAGTGTTTGATGTCACAGCTGCTCTTAGTGGAACAGTCGTTCAGGCGAAAAAAGATCCAGTTCTCGGTCACGTTGTTGAAATTGAACATGAAGATGGATTGTCTACTGTTTATCAATCGTTGTCTCAAGTGAGTGTAAAAGAAGGCGATGAAGTGAAACAGAATGATGTCATCGGTGCTTCTGGTAAGAATCTATATGGTGCTGAAAGCGGCAACCATGTTCACTTTGAAATTCGTATGGAAGGTTTAGCGCTTAATCCACTTAGCTTCATTGATAAGCCTGTTTCTTCCATTGAAAAAGCAGCGCAAGAAGTGACGGAAGAAGCAAAAGAACCTGCTCAGCCAAAAGCTGATGACAAAATGAAGGAACCTGCTGCTGACGATAAGGCAAAAGAGCCGACTGAAGAAAAATCTGAAGATAAGTCTGATGAGAAGGGGAAATCCTCTGATCAAGAAAAGTCTTCAGATTCCTCTAAAGACCGCAGTCAGTCAGAAGAAACAAAACAATCTTAATGTCATGTCAGATCCTCTGTGTAGATAAATGCACAGAGGTTTTTTTCTGTCTTTAAAAAACCTCCGCCATATGGCGGAGGGGATGCTATAAGGCGGCAGGTCCTTCTTCACCTGTCCGAATGTTGATTGTATTTTCTATCTCATATATAAAAATCTTCCCATCCCCTGGTTCGCCTGTACGAAGTACCTTTTGAGCCGTTTCCACGACCTGTTCAACAGGTACTTTGCTTAAGACGATTTCAATCTTTAACCGTTCGTACACATTGCTTTCCTTTTTGACGCCACGGTATAGTTCCGTATGTCCCTTTTGTAATCCGCAGCCGTGCACATTTGAAAAGGTAATCGAGGTGACACCAATCTTTCCAAGCTCCACCTTTAATGTTTCAAAATTAGCTGGACGTGTGACAATCTCCACTTTATACATTTTGCTCATAGAGACACCCCTTTTTCTTTAATCTTGATATGCTTTTTCGCCGTGCATCGTTAAATCAAGACCGACTGATTCTTCTTCTTCAGTTGCGCGAATCTTGAAGAAGATGTTGACGACTTTGATGATCACGTATGTGACAACTGCAACAAAGACGTATGTGGCCACGATGGCGACAACTTGTTTCCAAAGTAAGCTTGGATCGCCGTAAAATAAGCCGTTGGCTCCGCCATCATTGACAGATGTAGTGGCGAAAAGGCCTGTAGCAATGCCTCCCCAAGTACCGCCGATTCCGTGGAGACCGAATGCATCCAGTGCATCGTCATAGCCAAACTTGGCTTTGAGTGAATAGACGCCCCAGAAACAAACGATCCCGCCGATGATTCCGATGATAATCGAAGCGAATGGTGTGACAAAGCCTGCGGCAGGTGTAATCGCTACTAGGCCTGCAATGGCTCCAGAGATTGCACCTAGCATCGTTGGTTTTTTGTTGATCATCCATTCGACTAACAGCCAGCCGATGATTCCTGCAGCAGCTGCTGTATTGGTGTTAATAAAGGCATACATGGCGACACTATCTAATGTGAGGGCACTTCCTACGTTAAACCCAAACCAGCCAAACCAAATCACAGCTCCACCAAGAAGTGTGTAGATCAAGTTATGCGGAGAAGAACTTGCCGCTTCTTTTCGCTTCCCGAGAACAATGGCTACGACTAGACCAGCCACACCGGATGATATGTGGACGACGTTTCCACCGGCGAAGTCAAGTGCTCCCATTTCTCCAATCCAGCCGCCGCCCCATACCCAGTGTGCGACTGGAGCGTATACAAATGTGACCCAAAGGAGTGTAAACACGACCACCGCTGAGTAACGAATACGTTCAGCGAACGCACCAGAGATAATGGCTGTTGTGAGGACGGCAAAGGTCATTTGGAACATCATGAACAATGAATGTGGAATCGTGTCACTATATGAACCAGGTTCAAAGCCAACGCCTTTTAGTCCAACCCAGTCAAAGCCTCCGATCCATGCATTGCCTGGCGCAAAGGCCAGTGAATAGCCAAACACGATCCAGACGATAGAGACAATGGCTAGTGAGGTTAAGCTGTGCATTGTCGTACTTAACACGTTTTTACTTCTCACAAGTCCTCCGTAGAATAAGGCTAAACCCGGTGTCATTAACCACACGAGTAGTGCGCAGAAGAACATAAATACTGTATCACCCATTTGCATGCTGCATTCCCCCGAATCATTCAGAATTAATAGATTTCTTAATTCTTCATTATAGAGAGAAAAGTCATATATAACATATTCATGTAAGTTTATCTAACATGGTTTTTTGGTCATTATCAATATAAATGGATGAAAAGTTCGTAAAAAATGAGAATAAACGTGCATGAATCACGAAAAATAAAGGGCGTTTGACCTATAAAATCGAACTGAGAAACAATTTGGTTCGCTCCTCTTGAGGAGAATCAAATAATTCTGATGGGGTACCTTGTTCGACGATTCGTCCTTCATGCATATAAACAACTCGGTCAGCTACTTCTTTTGCGAAGCCCATTTCATGAGTGACGATGACCATTGTCATGCCTTCTTTGGCAAGACTTTTCATGGTTTGCAGCACTTCGCCTACAAGCTCTGGGTCCAGCGCAGAAGTAGGCTCGTCAAATAACATGACATCGGGCTTCATGGCGAGAGCTCGTGCGATGGCAACGCGCTGTTTTTGACCGCCTGATAGCTTTGAAGGGTACACTTTTGCTTTATCCGCTAGTCCGACTTTCTCTAATAAGACATTGGCTTCAGTTATCGCTTGTGCTTTCTTTGTTTTTTTCACCATAACCGGTGCTTCGATGATGTTTTCAAGCACGGTTTTGTGCGGGAAGAGATTAAAATGCTGAAACACCATGCCTATTTTCTGCCTCATTTCGTTTAATTGATCTCGTTTTGGATGAACGGGACTGCCATCAATGATGATCTGACCGTCATTTTTTATTTCTAAAAAATTCATACAACGGAGTAAGGTGCTTTTCCCAGAGCCGCTTGCACCAATTAAGACGACGACATCATTTTCATATACAGTGAGGTCGATATCTTTTAAGACATGCAGTTCTCCAAAGTATTTATTCAGTTTTTCAACACGAATGATCTCTTTTGATTCTGTCATGCTTCTCCTCCTAATGATCACTGACTGATAGTTTCTTCTCAACGGTTTGCACAGCGAATGTTAACAGCAGGACAAGAACTAAGTAATAGACAGCCACGACAAGTAAGTACGTCATGTTGTCAAAACTGTTGGAGCCTTGAGTGGTGGCTATGTTAAAGAGTTCATTGACGCTGATGAAGGCAGCAAGTGATGAATCTTTTAAGCCGATGATAAACTGATTGCCGAGAGGGGGAAGGGCACGCCGCATCGCTTGCGGGAGAATGATACGTCTCATGGTTAGAAATCGCCCCATGCCAAGAGAACGTCCTGCTTCTTTTTGACCTTGATCGATTGATTGAATCGCCCCTCTGAATATTTCTGCTATATAGGCACCGTTATGGAAGGCAAGCGCAATAGAGGCTGCCCAAAAGTCGGGTATATTTAATTCTGTAAGCCCAAAATACAGGATAAAAATCTGCACAATGAGTGGTGTCCCGCGTACAAGGAAGATATAGGCATTTGCAATATATCCGAAAACGGCCACGCGGGATATTTTTAGTAAGGCAAAGAAAAGCCCGATGAACATGCCGATGAAAATACTGATGACAGTGAGTTGTAAGGTGAGCAGCATTCCTTCTAAGAAAACGCCTCTAGAATCAATCAGCGTTTGAAAAAAATGTGATAAGGTAGGCAAAACAATCATCTCCATTTGAAGAAAGTGCGCCTAGAGAAAGGCGCACAATCGTGGTTTTAATCCTGTTTGACGGTAATATCTTCGTCAAAATACTTTTCGCTTATTTGTCTTAATGTTCCGTCTTTTTTGAGTGCATCAATCGCATCGTTGATTTCTTTTATGAGCTCTTTATTGTCTTTAGAGACAGCAATTGCTTGCTCACTTTGCCCGAGTCTTTCTTGTGCTTCAATTTTTAGTTTTTTCTTCATGGCTTCTGCACCTGTGGCAAAATCAGTGACGACCGCATCGTGTTTGCCATTGGCTAGTGCTTCTAAAGCGACAACATCACTGTCGTAATATTTCGGTTCCTGACCGCTATGTTCTTTGGCAATATCCGCATAAGACGAACCTTTAGAGACAGCGATTTCTTTGTTTTTTAAGTCATCTGCACTGTGAATGTCTGCGCCGGGTCTTGTGAAGATTTGCGGACCTGAGTAGTAATACGGTTGAGAAAAAAGGACGTGTTTTTTTCGTTCCTCGTTGATGGTATGACTTGCAATGGCGGCATCAAATTTACCTGCTTTGACGCCTTCGACGATGCCTGCGAATTTATATTTTTTCTGTACAGGCTCTAGGCCCATCTTGTCGCTAATCGCATTGCCGACATCAATATCAAAGCCGGACATCTGATTTCCATCCATGTAACTGAATGGGTGGAATTCACCTGATGCTGCAAA
This sequence comes from Bacillus sp. FSL W7-1582, assembly GCF_038593325.1. NCBI lineage: Bacteria > Bacillati > Bacillota > Bacilli > Caryophanales > Bacillaceae > Bacillus > Bacillus sp. FSL W7-1582. Next base: position 3,296,766 of record NZ_CP151987.1, on the reverse strand, counting down.
AATAAATTTCCCATCCTCCAAAATCGGCGACCCTTTCGCTGTAGAATTACGTTTATCTCCGTTCCCATTTGTTTCATTTGAACCGCACGAAGACAGAAGTAATACTGCAACCGAGAAAAGGGCTGGGACCCAAAACCGTCTTTTTTTAATAATAAGCTTCTCCTCCTTTTCAGCCGTTCTCCGTATAAGGAGAAAGTAGGCTTTTCAATATGTGTAGAATCTTACCATTTGTTCCTCATATTCTCAATTTTATATGCGCTTTTCCAACACTTGCCCTTTTTAAAATGTATGTCTTGCTTTTCGGAGAGAGAACTTGAATTGATCAGGGTAAAAAAGGGAAATGAATCTCATAATAACGAGGAGATAGACAAAGAACGTGTATGTCAAAAGAAGGGGGCGGGTGTATGATCAAATGGAAAAACAACCGAAAAGTCTTTTTAACGGCGATTGCTTTTGGCACGATGTTAAATCCACTGAATTCGTCAATGATTTCTTTAGCCTTGCATCAAATTCAGCATGAGTTCGGTTTGTCGTTTACGACGGTATCTTGGCTCATTTCAACCTTTTATTTGGCCAGCGCGGTCACGCAGCCGGTGAGTGGACGAATTGGAGATCATGTGATGAGCCGAAGAACTTTATTTTTATTTGGACTAGTTCTAGTGGCAGTCTCAGCCATTTGTGCGCCGTTTGCCCCGACTTTTGCGGTGCTGATTGTAATCCGGCTTCTTCAGGCGATTGGAAGTAGTGCGATCTATCCTTCAGGTGTTGGACTGATTCGGGATCATGTGAAGGAACGACAAGCTTCTGCTTTAGCGGTATTGTCTATTTTTGCTTCAGCGATGACAGCACTTGGTCCGACACTTGGCGGGTTTTTGATGACGATCGGCAGCTGGCCGGCGATCTTTTTAGTGAATCTGCCATTCATATTGATCAGTTTTTTTCTAGGCCTTTCCTTATTTCCTAAGGAGAAGAAGAAGAAATTGCGTATAGGAGACACTGTCCGAAAGCTTGATTTGCCAGGGATGTTGCTATTTACAGTTTGTATTGTCCTTTTGCTTTCTTTTTTATTATCACTTTCTGATGGTATTCAGTATGTACAGGGCATTCTCTGTCTTGTGAGTGCGGGTGCTTTTATATGGTGGGAGCATCAGGTGGATGAGCCATTTATCCAAATTCGGATGTTCAGGCAGGAGAAACGGCTTTCACTTGTGTATGTGCAATTTATCATTTTAAATATTTTCTTCTATTGTCTCTTTTTTGGCTTGCCAAGTTATTTTCAGGATGAATTGGGCTGGCGTGTGGAGATGACGGGTCTCTTTATGCTTTGCATGTCTGGCGTGAGCATTATGGTATCGACGCTGACTGGCAAGTGGGTAGATCGCGGCGATGAACGGCATCCTGTTTTGGCAAGTGCTGTGCTCATGCTGGCCGGCGCTTCCGCCATGACTTTCTTTTTTATTCCTGCGCCATTCTGGGGGAAAGGACTGGTTCTTGCTTTGCTTGGACTCAGTTACGGGATTGGAAATGTTGCGCTTCAAGCTGCGATGTTAAAAGCGAGCCCTCAACAAATGATTGGCACGACCTCTGGGCTTTTTCAAACATGCAGGTACCTTGGTTCCATTCTGTCATCTGCCGTGCTTGGCATGCTGTTTGGTGAGGAAATTGCAGGTTCTCATTTTGACCAATTAGGCTGGACATTGATCATGATTTCTCTTGTCGGCATTAGCGTCAGCCTTTATTTTTCGAGTATGGTCAGAGGAAAACAAACAATGAAAAAAGCGGCTGGGATAAAGTAGAAGAGAGGTCTTCCATACTTTATCGCAAGCCGCTTAAGAGTTGGACAGGTCTGATCCTTGGTCCTTTTGCTTCCTTCTGAAAATTTTGCCCACAATGTTCTCGTAAAATGTCACGATACGGTCAATTGGAGAGTCAAAGAACTTCCATAATTTATTCATGATAAAGACAACCACAATCGATACGATCAAGCTGCCTAATACATCAAATGGATAATGATGACCGACCCAGATGCGGGAGAACCCTGTCAGTAATCCAAAAACCAGCAAAATATTGCCGAGTTTTTTATTACGGGATCGAATGGCTAGTGAAAGAGCCAGTGCACCTGTTGTATGGTCACTTGGGAAGGAAGCGTCTGCTGAGTGCGGGATGAGTGTGTCGACTTTGTGCGCCACAAACGGCCGCTCTTCATAATAAAACAGCGTAATGGCAAAATTGACGATGAGTGCCACGATGCCTGTTACACCAGAAAAGAAGACATGCTTCTTAAATTTGTGATTACCTAAAAACCAACAAATCAATAAGACGAGGGCATATACGAGAATGGCCTTTTTCGTAATGAAAATCATGGCCTGATCTAAAAACTCAGAATGATGAGCCATCCCGTGTATGACTTTAAACAATTCGTAATTCAAAACATCACCTATACTTTCGCTTAACGCCAACTATTTTTCAAAAGACCTATCTGTTCATTTGAAATATCCTATATTTTAGCATGTTTTCAGTGAAGTTTAAAACAGTATCCTATTCTGATAGGGAAACCTTTTGTGCTTTTGCTTCTTGCGGTTTTCGTTCGCTCCAATAAAAAACGCCCATGCTGAGTAACACGACAACGCCAGCAATGAGATATACATTTGAAAAATCTGTGAAGCTGACAAGCAGTCCGAAGACAAAGGATCCAGCGGCAATCCCCGTATCATACAAGGTAAAGAAAGTTGCTGTGGCGTAGCCTGTACGGTGTGCTGGTGAGTGCTGTATCGCAAGTGTTTGTAGACATGGCACCAAAGAGCCGTAGCCAAGGCCGATGACAGCGCCGGATAAAAGAAGCATGGTGGCTGTTTGTGTAGCGGTCAGCATCCATAAACCAATCGCAAAGAGAGCAATAGATGGATAGATCACAATATGAGGCCCGACTCGGTCAAACAGTCTGCCTGTAAATGGACGTGATCCAAGCATTGCAGCTGCAAAAACGATGAAGAAATAACTGCTTGCACCCATCAGGTGAAGTGAATTGGCATAGACTGAAATAAATGAAATGATCGGCGAGTAACAGAAGGAGATAATGATTCCAACTGCTGCCGTTTTTAAAGCGCCTTTTTCAAACAGGTGAGAAAAAGTGAATCGAAAGATGACACTTCCGCCGTTTTCAGGCTCTGGCTGTCTAATCAGCATCGTGAAAGCTGCGCCGATGGAGACGATGATGGAAAAGAGCAGAAATAAAGAATGGAATCCTACTTTTCCGACTTGATTCAGTGCGATAAACGGACCGATGACCACGGCGAGGTTCATCGACATCACAAAGTATCCAAGACCCTCTCCTCGTTTATGTTTCGGAATCATATCAGCTGCAATAGCACTTGCTACGGTTGTCAAAATGCTGAAGAAGATTCCTTGCACGAAACGCAACATGAGAAGTGTTTGGAATTGATCAATTGGAATGTATAAATAAGTGAGCAGGGCAAAAGCCGTTGAAGAAAAAATCGCCATGCGTTTCTTGCCGAATTTCTCAATAATGGCCCCTGAAAATGGTCTTGTGACAATTGCTGATAATAAGAAGACCGTCACAAGGAGGCCGCCCTGTGATTCTGTTCCATTTAATTCATCCATTGTGTATATGGGGAGTAGTGTCAAAAGGGCATAAAAAGAGGTGAATGTAAATAAATTCACCAGGACAATCATGATAAAGTCTTTTGTCCAAATGCGTTCGTTCATGGTGTAAGTCACTTCCTATTCAGTTGATAATTTGTGTAAAAGTGTATGGAGGAGTTGTTTTTCTTCGTAGGTAAAATCTGAAAGACATTCTTCTTCAAATTGTTCCATCGTCTGTTTGATTTTTTTAAACTTTGCTTTTGCATCGTCTGTCATGACGATGAGATTCTCACGTTTGTCTTTTCCTTGGACTCGTTTCACCCAGCCGTTTGCTTCTAGACGCGTCACGGTTCTGGTAATCGTCGGTGCTTCGACGTTCAAATAGGTCCAAATGTCTTTTTGCGTTTTAGGACCGAATGTATCCAAACAAAAAAGTACAGTCCACTGGGACATGTACAAGTCATAAGCAGCAAGCGCTTCGTTCGCTTTTTTAGACAGCAGCCGCGCGCTTTGATGTATTTGATGTAAACACTCTCTGTTTAACGTATCCATAGGCTCACCTTTATTCATTATTTATCTAGGTAAATAAAATCACCTTTCCTATTTTACGTGTTACACCGATGCTTGTAAAGTGAAAATTTTCGGCACTCGAAATGATTTTTTGTTTTGTCTTTTCTGATAAATCCCTTGTCCCATCTTCATTTTTAGCATATTCCCTATGCAATGCTAATACACTGTTACAAACCTGACAAAGAGAGTGTTTGAGGTGAGGGATCGTGTTTGGCATTTGCTACCTAATGGATGAGAAATTAAGACGAACAAGCGCCGCTGAAAATGGATAATATTGATACGGATCTCATTTCACACTTCTCACATCCATTTTAGGGAGGTCGAGTGGTGTGCACGATTACATCAAAGAGCGAACAATCAAGATAGGAAAGTATATCGTGGAGACAAAGAAAACCGTTCGTGTAATTGCGAAAGAATTTGGAGTCTCTAAAAGTACTGTACACAAGGATCTAACAGAAAGACTGCCAGAAATTAATCCAGATCTGGCTAACGAAGTGAAGGAGATACTGGATTATCATAAATCAATCCGTCACCTGCGAGGGGGAGAAGCCACAAAGTTAAAGTATAAAAAAGAAGAAATTTTAGAAGGTGAGCCTGTAAAACAGTAAGCTTTAGTTCTTTGTTCATAAACATGATATATATATCTTCCTCTTATCGGTAGTTTCTAACCACAAATTTTGTAAAGACTTTTGTAAAGAAATATCTTTTTTTCTTCAAATTATGATAGAATATATAATTAGGGCAGAATGTGGTATTTGCTATGGAAACAGATTTTCAAGGAGGATATATATAGATGTTTGCTAGGGATATTGGAATTGATCTTGGTACTGCAAATGTACTGATTCATGTCAAAGGAAAAGGAATTGTGTTAAATGAACCATCTGTTGTCGCTCTTGATAAAAACAGCGGGAAAGTATTAGCTGTTGGAGAAGAAGCGAGACGTATGGTTGGACGTACGCCTGGGAATATTGTTGCGATTCGTCCATTAAAAGATGGCGTAATTGCTGATTTTGAAGTAACTGAAGCGATGCTCAAGCATTTTATTAACAAATTGAATGTGAAAGGGCTGTTCTCTAAGCCGCGTATGCTCATCTGCTGCCCGACAAACATTACATCTGTTGAGCAGAAGGCAATCAAAGAAGCTGCTGAAAAAAGCGGCGGGAAGCATGTATTTCTTGAAGAAGAGCCAAAAGTAGCAGCAATTGGTGCTGGTATGGATATTTTTCAGCCAAGTGGAAACATGGTCGTAGATATTGGAGGCGGAACGACAGATATCGCTGTCATCTCGATGGGTGACATTGTAACCGCCTCTTCTATTAAAATGGCTGGAGACAAATTTGATCTGGAAATTCTCAACTACATCAAAAAAGAGTACAAGCTGTTGATCGGTGAGCGAACTGCAGAGGACATTAAGATCCAAGTTGCAACGGTATTCCCAGACGCACGTCACGAAGAGATCTCGATTCGTGGACGAGACATGGTGACAGGATTACCAAGAACGATTACCGTCACAAGCAAAGAAGTAGAAGAAGCATTACGTGAATCTGTATCTGCCATTGTTCAGGCTGCGAAACAAGTTCTTGAAAGAACACCACCTGAATTATCAGCTGATATCATTGACCGCGGCGTCATCATTACTGGTGGCGGAGCGCTTCTAAACGGGCTTGATCAATTGCTTGCAGAAGAGCTGAAAGTACCAGTTTTCGTTGCAGAAAACCCAATGGATTGTGTAGCAGTTGGTACTGGCGTGATGCTTGATAATATGGACAAGCTGCCAAAGCGTAAACTCAGCTAATGATTTCCCTCATTCTTTTTAGAAAGAATGGGGGATTTTTATTAAAGAAGCCTGCCAATATGCCGATATATTTCATAGAAGATTGTGTACTGATGATTTTAGGTCATGTGAAAGAATTTGAATGAGGTGAGCACGTGTTAAAAGGACTATACACCGCAACATCTGCCATGATCGCTCAAGAGCGGCGGACAGAAATGCTTTCAAATAATATCGCAAATGCGAATACTCCAGGCTATAAAGCAGATGAAGGGGCCATGCGCGCATTTCCAGAAATGCTGCTAAGCCGAATGGAATCAGGACGTTTCCAAACATCTTCAGGCAAAGGCTTTAGTATCCCGCAGCAAACGGCGATTGGCGGAATTAATACGGGAACATACATGCAGGAGTTAATTCCTCAATTTACACAAGGAACATTAAAAACAACGGATCAAACAACGGATATCGCATTAGTAGAAAATAATGTACCCATCAACCCAGAGACAAATCAAAAGTCAGCGCTTTTTTATGCTGTGAATACACCAGAAGGCGTTCGTTATACGAAAAGCAGTTCCATTACATTGAATGATCAAAATCAGTTGACGATCAATGGACGTGCCCTTCTTTCCGTGACGGGCCAGCCGATTACCGTTCAAAGTGAGAATTTCAAAGTGAACGCAGATGGAACCGTGAGTGAAAACGGACAAAACCTTGGACAAATTGATGTACGTGTTGCAATGGATACAAGAAACCTTGCGCGTGAAGGAAATGATTTATACCGTACAGCTGATAATCAGCCTCTTCCAAGTGCGGTCAATAACGGTCAAATGTCCTATACATTAAGCCAAGGTGTATCAGAGCTGTCGAACGTTGATGTGACGAAATCATATACAGAAATGACAACAGCCTACCGCGCATTTGAAACAAACCAAAAAGTGGTTCAGGCATATGATAAGAGTTTAGAAAAAGCAGTGAACGAAATCGGAAGAGTGTATTAATGAAGAAATGAAGAGAGAGGAGGATTCTCATGCTTAGAACGATGATCAATGCAGCTGTGTCGATGAACGAGGTGCAAAAGCAGCTTGATATCATTAGTAATAACATCGCAAACAGTGAAACAACAGGGTATCGCGCGAAAAACACCCGTTTTTCAGAGCTGGTCAGACAACAGTTTAATCAGGTAGATGAAAAAAATGAGCAGGTGGCAAACAGTCGTCTGACACCTGCTGGTTTAAGGCTTGGAACTGGAACGATGGTCAATGCATCCATTAACTCATTGCAAGGGTCTATTAAAGAAACAGGCCGTGACCTTGATGTTGCATTTGGTGCGCCATCTCAGTATTTGCAGGTCAATGCTGGCGGTAACATCCGGTATACAAGAGATGGCTCTCTTTATTTACAGCCAGGAAATAATCGGAATCAAGTCCAGCTGGTGACAAGCGAAGGCCATCCGATTCTTGACGAAAACGGGAATGAGATTGTCTTAAATGCGAATTTCCGTGATATTTCTATCGATAAAAATGGCCGGCTTACAGCTATCTCTCGAGGCAATCAACCGAATCAGCAGGTGAACCTTGGGGTTGTTCAAGTGAATAATTCTTCAGCACTCATCTCTGAAGGAGAAAATTTGTTCTCAGTCGACGGCAACTATCAAGGCGCTTTAACGGCACTGAATGGGGCAAACCGTCAGGCCATTCAACTTCAGCAAGGTGCACTTGAAACGTCGAATGTGGACATGTCTAAAGAATTAACAGACCTCATGACAACACAGCGTTCGTATCAGATGAACTCAAGAACCATTACGATGGGCGATCAGATGCTAGGACTCATTAATACCATTCGATAATGAGCAGGCGGATGTCAGCCTCTCATGATAAAAAAGGCGGCTCGCTCAAAGTCGCCCTTTTTTTTATAAAAATCTGAGACATCTGCAAGCAGATCTTCAAGATCAATCCAGGCTTCTTTTCGTTCAAGACATGTGACGAGTGTAGCAATCTGTTCATCTGCCTTGGGCGTTTGGCTGTAGAGAAGGAATAAAATTTGGAACTTGATTCTTAATAGATCAAATTGGGCATCAACGGCTTCTTTTAGTCCTTTTTGAATATACTTCATTCCTTCATCAGTTAAATTCTCTTTAAAGCAGGAACGCACAGTTTCATAGAGACACGATACATAGGAGTGGGCAGATTTCCGGTATGCTGGGAGCCGAAGCGCTTTTTTAAAGTATTCTAGTGCTTCCTTATGACGATTCTGTCTCGACTTGATAAAACCAGCGTCATAATACACGATACCAAGCAGTTCTTGGTCATCAATCATTTTCACGTATTCGATAATTTCAATAAAAATAGATTCTGCTTCTTCATATTTTTTTTGATCACTAAAGTTAAGTGCGAGCACAATTTTGCACCGATAAATGCTGTGGATATCCCCGTGCTTTGCAAAGATATCCATGGCTTTTTCAACATGTCGAATGGATAACAGTGAATAGCGGTTGTTATAATAAACACCACTTGTACGGAAATGAAACTCCGCTTCCTCTAGCTCATCGTCTAGCAGGGGCAGTTTTTCTTCTGCTTTTTCAAGATAATGAATGGCATCATTTTGATCGCTCTTTAAAGATTCGTATAAACCGAGAAAAAAGTAAAAATAATATTGCAGTTGATCATTCATTTGATCTTTGTGGAGCATGAGTTCATGCTTCAGTTTTTCTAAGTCTTCTGTTTGATTCATCCAGAGCTGGTGCCGAAAAAGTATAAGCTGATAATGTAAATGAAGCTCCTGTTTCTTTGATAATCTACGTTTATATTTGGTTAAGGACGTTTTGATCTCTTCAGCCTTCGAAAAATGTCGATGTTTTAGCATTGTATACCACGAATGGAGAAGTTTTTTAATGGATTTATCGCTTATAAAATTCATTTTTACCCTCTTATTCAATCAATGATGTAATATATATTACCATATTTGTGAAAAAACGATGAGTGTAGAGTGGATTATATTTCATGACAATAGGTAATGATAGATTCTATTTTTTACCATAAATGTTGGCTGGACGTTGAAAAATGATTGCATTCATAATATACTTCAATAGGAATCAAATGAAGATCAGCGATATAGAAAAGAAGGAGAGATCAAGATATGCTTGATGCTCAGCAAATTCAAGACATTATTCCACACCGTTATCCATTTTTATTGGTTGACCGTATTTTAGAAGTTGATGGTGAGAAAAGAGCGGTTGGAATCAAAAATGTGACAGTAAATGAAGAATTTTTTAATGGCCATTTCCCAGGATACCCCGTCATGCCGGGTGTGCTTATTGTAGAAGCGCTTGCTCAAGTTTTTGGGGTCATCATGTTAGGTAAAGAAGAGAACAAAGGGAAAATTGGTTTGTTTGCAGGGATTGACAGCTGCCGATTCAAAAGACAGGTCAAGCCAGGCGATCAGCTACGTTTAGAGGTTGAAATCACACGTCTTCGCGGTCCAGTTGCCAAAGGAAAAGCAGTTGCAACAGTAGATGGCGAAGTGGCATGTGAAGCAGAACTGACATTTTCTATCGGTCCGAAAGTATCGTAATGTGTCTGACGGTTCATCTTGTATGAACCGTTTTTTATATGGAAACATTCATCCAGATCGGATGAGGACTTGCTTTTTTGACAAAAAAACGTCATATTAGACAAAAAAAGATGAAGGTGATAAACAATGCTGAAAGAATTTAGAGAGTTTGCCGTCAAGGGGAATGTGATTGACCTGGCTGTCGGTGTCATCATCGGGGGAGCATTTGGCAAAATTGTCACTTCTCTTGTGAATGATTTAATTATGCCGCTTGTTGGTATTATTGTCGGGGGGCATGATTTTAGTGGATTGTCTATTAAAATCGGTTCTGCTCAAATTTTGTATGGAAGTTTCATTCAAACAGTGGTCGATTTCTTGATTATCTCCTTTTCCATTTTTATCTTTATTCGTTATTTAAATAAATTAAAACGGAAAAAGGTAGAGGAAGAAGAAGTGGTTGAAACGCCAGATCAAACGGAAGTGTTGTTAACCGAAATTAGAGATCTTTTGAAAAATCAAAGCCAATCGAAAGATGTGCAATAGAAAAAGAGCGGCTCATCCCGCTCTTTTTTATGTGTTCTGTTTAAAAGCATCCAGCAGTTTTTCTCCTGATAGCCCCTCTTTGACGAGGTCTTTTAATACTTCTTCGGTTTCTGTTCTGTAACGATTTGTGATCATTTTACCGTCGAGTAATACAGATATGTTTTCTTCTAAGGCAACGATGTTTTTGACTTGGACCGATAGATGAACAGGGCGGTTGTTTTCTTTTGTAATCGTCACGAGAATCTTTACTTCTGTATGCTGCTGGAAGAGCACCTCAAACACTTGTCTATGCTTCTTTGGAATCAGTGCCTCGATCATCCAGTGATTTTCGCCATCTTCTTTATTAATGATTAAGCCGTCACGAAGGGGAATGCTGGACATTTTATCTTGCTTTGGATCAAGTTCGATTTTTAAATCAATCAGCCTAAAGGTTTTCATATTTATCACCTCACAAGCGTTCATTATTCGTAAGTATCATTATAGCATACAACATCTGTATAAATGAAACCGCTGCCTACTCAGAACTAGCTGCATATAAGTGAAAGGAGATGTTTTATGGAGTCCTATCAACTTCGAAACATACATATTGGTGAGGAAAAGGAAAGCAATGTGAGGGTCTATACATGGGGAGATATTCTCTCATTTTGTGATGTGTATATGGAAGAAGGGGAGTCCCTCACTTTTCAATACGTGACAGACGATCAAATGGACTGTTTTGAATTTCAGTTGTCAATTCATGATGGAAGGCTTTGTTTTTATTGGTTTGCGTGGGACGGGTCTGACTATATTCACATGCCTTCTAGTAATTGGATTCATTCAGATGTTTTTTATCAATTTATGAAAAATAAGTATTTCGTCAAACAAAATAAGATGATGTTTTATACGCAAGCGGTAAAAAGTAAAAATGATTGAGAAAATAAAGAATTTGAAGAACGATTTTGTCATTTTCGTTTTTTGTCTCTTGTGCTATTTCTCAGTAGACTAGGGTTAGCTGAAAGGAAAGGAGGCAAAAGGCAAAGGTCTAGCATCTCGCGGCCCCCCTCTAGCTATAGCTGATAGACTTTGCCTTGTACACATATTCACTGCGTAATAGTAGAACCAAGGTTTATTTGTATCAGTCATGTGTCCCCTGTGAATCCCCTTATGCGTATCCGGTCATGTAGCGTGACCGGGTACTCTTATATTCATTGATAAGCCGATCATCCCTTGCAAATAGTGGATACTCATTTCATAATGATGATGGATTTGATAAACGGAAGGTCAACTGAAAATGAAGGCAAAAAAGGAGAGACCGATGACAAACATTCAATTAATCGCAACGGATTTAGACGGAACTTTATTGAACAGTGAGCACAAAGTGAGTCAGGAAAACGAGCAGGCGTTAAAGGAAGCAGCAGCGAGTGGGATTGAGGTTGTCGTTTCAACAGGCAGAGCGTATTTTGATGTGAAATCTATTTTTGATCAGCTTGGGATGAATACGTGGGTCATTAGTGCAAATGGAGCTGTGATTCATGATCCAGAAGGTCAAGTATATCATTCGGCTGTTCTAGAAGAAGAAAAAGCAAAACACATCTTATCATGGCTTGAAGAGCGTGATTATTACTATGAAGTGTTTACGAATGAAGCCATTTACACACCAAACCGCGGCAGGGAGCTTCTGGCGATAGAAATGGACCGCTTAAAGAGTGCAAATCCAGAAACGGATCAGCGTGTTCTTGAGCAAGCGGCTGAAGTTCAATACAGCCAGTCAGGTTTTGCTTATATTGATACATATCAAGAATTGTTTCGTGAGGATCAGAATCTTTCGTTTTATAACATCTTAGGTTTCTCATTTTTTCAAGACAGATTGAAAGCCGGATGGGAGGCGTTTGGACATGATTCTGAATTAACATTGGTTAGTTCGGCTGATCATAACTTTGAAATTGGAGCAAAGGAAGCGTCGAAAGGGCAGGCGTTAACCAGGCTGGCAGAAAAGCTCGGTATTCCATTAAGCCGAACAGCGGCTGTAGGAGACAGTTTAAATGATGAATCGATGATTCGGGCAGCTGGGGTTGGAATTGCAATGGGGAATGCGAGAAAGGATATAAAAGAATTAGCTGATCACGTCACGTTAACAAATGATGAACATGGTGTGGCACATATGATTCAACATCTTTTGAAATAATTGAATCGCATGTATTTGTATAAATGACATAGGGTGAAGCGCATTCTACAAAAGAGGAATTCAGAACTACTTCTATTTACACCTGCTATGGAACATCATATAATTTAATTATGAATATAACCCGCTTGTAAGGAAGTTAAGGAGAGTAAACGAATGGCGCTGGAATCTTATAAGTCCGACAATCTGCATTTAATCAAGGAAGCCTTAGACTATACTCAGGTTGGCCTGACGGTGACGGACCCGTCTTTACCTGATAATCCTTTAATATATGTGAACAAGGGCTTTTTAGATATGACAGGCTATCAAGAAACCGAAGTATTAGGAAAGAACTGTCGTTTCCTTCAAGGAGATGAAACTGAACAGATTGCTCTCAAACAAATTAGGACAGCCATTGAAAACAAAGAGGCTGTCACTGTTCAGTTGAAAAACTATAAAAAATCTGGTCAAATGTTTTGGAACGAGTTAAGTGTGGCGCCTCTATGGATTGATGAAAATGAAGGGAAACGCCTTTATTTCGTTGGTCTGCAAAAGGATGTTACGAAAGAGAAGGAACAGCAAGAGCTTCTTGAGCAATCCATTGATGAAGTATTGAATATTTCTGTCCCGATTGTTCCGGTGAAGGATGGTATTTCTGTCCTGCCCATCATAGGTACGTTAACAGCGCCAAGATTTGATAAAATCATCTCAACGGTTTCCACTTATATCTCTCAATCCAAAGACGATTACTTCATTGTGGATCTGTCTGGTTTATTAGAGGTGGATTCATTTGTGGCGGATGCGATCTTTAAGCTAAATGATTTGATTTTAATGACTGGCACAGAACTGATCGTGACAGGTATTAAACCAAATCTTGCGATGAAAATGGGAGAAATGAGAGAGGACTTCCGTGAGTTGAACACGTATATGAATGTGAAATCTGCATTGAAAAAGCTGCAAATTTAAGCATTCCTTTAGATGAGATTAAAAAAAGAGGACTTTTCATCACGCCCTGAGAAAAGTCCTCTTTTTGCTGTCATTAAGATGATTGAGCGGCTGCACTTAACGTGAATAAATCTTCTAGTTCGTTCGTTGACAGCTCTGTAATCCAGCTTTCACTTTGGATAATTTGATCATTTAACGTTTGTTTTGTTTCGAGCATTTGATCAATTTTTTCCTCTATCGTGCCGGTTGTGATCATCTTATGGACGTGAACAAACCGCTTTTGCCCGATGCGGTAAGCACGGTCTGTTGCTTGGTTTTCTACAGCAGGATTCCACCATCTATCGTAGTGAATGACATGATTGGCGGCGGTTAAGTTTAGTCCGGTTCCTCCTGCTTTTAAAGAAAGAATTAAGATGTTGAACTCTTTTTTCTGGAAGCGTTCCACCATTTTGTCCCGATCATGTTTTGATAAGCTCCCATTTAAAAATTGAACTGGTTCTCCAAACATCTTTTCAGCCAGCTGTTTGATCATGTTGCCCATTTCAATATACTGCGTAAAAATGAGACAGCTTTCTCCTTGTTCGTGTATGGCTTTTAACAGCTCTGCTAATTTATCCATTTTTAATGAACGTTTCAACAATTTCACATCTGTCCCGCTCTCTTTTAAATAAAGAGCAGGATGATCGCAAATTTGTTTGAGTCTGCCAAGCATACTTAAAATGATGGCTTTCCGCTGCATCCCTGTTAATGAGGCCATATGTTCGAATGTATCTTTGACCAGCTGTTCATATAAAGATGCCTGCTCTGCAGATAACGGGATGAATTCTTTTTCTTCTAGTTTCTCTGGCAGATTGAGTGCGACTTCTTCATCTTGTTTTGTTCGTCTTAATAAGAATGGCTTGATCAGCTGCTGCAGCTGTTGGATTCTTTTTTCTTCACGGTCTTTTTCAATCGGAAGGACGAACTTTTTATGAAAACTGGTCAGGCTGCCGAGATATCCTTTGTTCACGAAGTCGAAAATAGACCAAAGCTCTGTCAAGCGGTTCTCCATCGGTGTCCCGCTGAGGGCAATGTGGTGCTGTCCTTTTAATTGCCTAATGGCTCTCGATTGTTTCGTATGGGCATTTTTAATGTTCTGGGCTTCGTCTAAGCAAATGGTATTCCATTTGGCTGCTGTTAATTCATCACGGTCAGAATGTGAGAGACCATACGAAGTGAGGACGATATCTGTTGATTCGTACGCTTTTGTAAAGTTCTCACCTTGTGGACGTGACGGTCCATAATGCAGAGCGACATTCAAATGTGGTGCGAATGTTTCAAGCTCTCTTTGCCAGTTCCCTAATACGGAAGTCGGTGCAATGATGAGAGATGGAGCAGCGTCTTGTTGATGCTCCTTCAAATAGGTGAAATAAGCGATCATTTGAATCGTTTTTCCAAGCCCCATATCATCTGCTAAACAAGCCCCGAATCCATGAGACCTTAAGAACAGAAGCCAGTTGACACCGTGTTGCTGATACGGGCGCAGTGTGCCCTTAAAGGACTCACTCATCTCATAGGATGGCAGTTCTTGTGTATCATTTAACTGATGAACAAGCCCTCGTAATTGAGACGAAAGTTCAAATTGAATATGGGCAAAGGCTGAACTGTCTAGCAGCTCAGGAATCGACTCAGAAGAGGCTTCTTGGTCTGCGAGTTCACGTGATAAAATATCCGACATATGAAGTCCTTCGTTCTCAGCGCGCTCCATCCATTTCTTCATTTGCTGGATAAAGGTCGGATCAATTTTAATCCATTGTCCACGAATATTGACAAGACGACGTTTACTTTGAACAAGCTCGTTGAACTCATCTTCTGTCAGCTCAATCCCATTTGTGGCAAAGCGCCAATTAAAGTCCATAAGGGCATCCATTCCAACGTGCGATTCGCCTCGTGGTGTGGAGGAAATCCGTGCTTTTAGCATCATGGTGCTTTCTTTGACGATTTGCCACCATGATGGAAGCAGGATCTCAATCCCCATGTTCACAAGTGTTTCACTCGCTTCAGATAGGAAGAGCCACGCTTCTTCTTCTGACATGAGGGTGGTACCAGATGTAAATGAGAGCCAAGGGACAATCTGACCGAACCGCTCTAGCTCTCTGGTGATTTTTTCTTGAAACGGACGCCATGATTTTTTTAAAGAACGGATGCCTTCAAAGAAATGCAGATCACTGTTTTTCTTATCACGCAAAAACAATTCAATTTTCCAATCATCTCCGTCGAAATCAGGCTCATTTAAACGCAAGCCGACAGTGAAAGGCGTCTCATCATCAATCCAGCCGATCGTTTCCAAGAAATCCTGTTCATCTAAAAAATGACCTTGGAAGGAGGAAAGAGCAGGCGATTGTGCAGTCATTCGGTTCCATTTGTGCTGCAAGGCATCATCATATTGAATGTAATCCTGTACGGCAAAGGAGAACCAATCAGCTGTGTAGCCATCTAACAGGCCTTCTTTGTCTTTAAAGCGAAGCATGCCTTTTGTCCAAGCCTCGAAATCTGGGACAAAATCTTCATCCTCGATGAATTCGTAAATGGTTGAGGCTGTTTTCATAAGCGGCTCTGTTTCATCCGTTAACGTCACATGGCTGAAAGTATTAAATGAATTTTTCCCTAACAATTCAACGGTCATCCAAGGACTTAACAGGAAGGCAGGTGTGCCAATAAAGCTCACATCTTCTAAGAATGTTCCGTAAAAAGATGATTCGTGCCATTGGAAAAGCTGCCTCTTCATTTCATTTAGCGGTACAGGCTGTCCGTCCTCTGCTTGCGCTGAAATGGTGAAAGAGAAATCTTCGGTTTGTTCTGCATGAATGACAATTTGTTTATGGCGTGTCATCAATTAATTTTCCTTTCTTCATTTCCTCTTGGAACGCACGCAGCCGTTTTGTTGAATCTTGCAGCTGCTGTACATATCTTTCCCACACCGCGTTTTTCTTCGTTTTATGATAAAGCGTACGCAGTTTCTTGAGCATTTTCACAGATTCCCGGTAAGCACTTCGATTCTTTTGATCGAGAAGCAGTGAGATTTCCCGGTGGTATGAAGGAATGAGTGCTTCAGGCTCTTCCTTTGCAATCTGTTTTATTAATTCTTTCTCCAACTCACTGATAGAGAAACCAACGAGGCTGTGTATTTCAATCCATTCTGCATAGCGTTCTTGTGCATATAAGAGCTGACTATATTCAGTAAATGCATAAGGCATACAGATTTGGAGATAGCGTTCATACAAGAAATGATCTTTCGTCTGTTTAAAGTACGCGTCTAAATAAAAGAAGAAATCGCTGACGGCTCCACGCAGTTCTCTATAAGATAGGTCAAGCTGGCAATATTCTTCTAATACATATGTGATCTCTTGATACCAAAGTTTGAGACGCTTCCAGTCCTTGCGGTTTGTGAGATCCTTTAGCCAATTGAGCACATTCGGCAGCATATCTGCATTGAGCAATTTTAATTGCTGGAAGAGTCTTTCGTCTTCTTTTAGCAAATAATCCATATGCATCAGCCCAATGGTGCGCTCAACCGTTTGCTCCTGCTGTTGGGCGCTCTTGAGTAGTTCTGTTTCTTTTTTGACCCATTTCCCTCTATTTAATATAGTTCCCCACATTTCCATAAAGACCGCAACTCGTTCATGCTGGAAAGGTCCGCTGATTTGAAGAAGTGTCCGAACGGCAGTTGGTGTGTTTTCAAGAAACGGATCGAGGGAAAAGGAAAGGGCGTATGTCCTCAAATGATCCACTGAATCAAAAATGGTGTTCATGAGCTGTTCTACATATGGATTCATCGAATAAAAGTCTTTTTCGGCATCAAGACGGCCGAGATCGATTAGCTCATGGAGCCTTAACCACACATCGATGGACGTATGAATCGCATACAAACTCTTGAATTCAGGTGAAGTGGGTGCGTGTTTTTTCAGGATCGATAAATAGCCGTAATACAAATGCTGTGGTGTTTGCTGGTGCTTCGGTGTCCGTTTCAGCCAGAGGTGAAATTCCTCCTGGAAAAAATTCAGCCAGCTCTGAAGTGATTGTTCATCTGGGCGCTTCACTTGGAAGTGCTGGCGAATGAGTTCTTTGCTGCGCTGTAATTCATCCTTCTCTGACCAATTTTCTGTAAAGCCGGTCACACTCTCTACTTGAGCGTATAGCGAAAAGAAGACAGCGAGGATGTGTTTACATAGTCCATCAGCTGGACATGAGCAGCTGCTTCTCACTGGAAACAGCACATGAAGGTGAACTCTTGCTGCCACGACATCATGTACATAAGCTGACCATTCGGTATCAGACTCTTGCTTGAGCCGATATACGCTGTCCTGTCTATAAGTAATCAATGCTTTTTTGATGAGTTGCTTGTTTTCATCTGTTGCAGGAAGAAGTTCTTTGATCTGTTCGGCTGTTTGTTTGATTTCTTCTTCGTTGATGTTGTGCTGAAGCATTTGACCCGCTCCTAACCAAGTAAAAGATTCCAATTCTTTTATTATAGCTCAATGATGATTTATAAAAAAGTTTTTCATGAAAATGGTCATAAATTTCAAAAGCTGTCGAATGATGTATTAGAGTATTGCATAAACCAACCATACAGCATATAATAATGAAATTAGTGGAATCGAAAGGATACAGACATGGATAATAAGGGTTTAAATCAAGAAGAGTTTTTAAAGATTTTGATGTACGCTCATGATATTGGTGAAAATTCCAATGATGTCACAACAAAAGAAATGCTTGAAAATCTGATTGCTCATATTCGAAATGGCCTTGTTTCATAAAAGTAGCCCCCTGCTCTCTCAGCAGGGGGTTTTTGTATGCTTTTATGAATGGAACGAAAATTCCCGGCATACGATGACATTACAAGCATAAGGAGTATGGGGAGCTGATGTGTCATGAAGGTTGCGATTGCAGGCTGTGGGTATGTAGGGCTTGTCACAGGGGTGTGTTTAGCAGAGGCGGGACATGATGTGACATGTATGGATATTGACCGGCGGAAGGTCATGCAGCTGAAGCAAGGGAATCCTCCGATGTACGAGCCGGGATTAAAAGAACTGCTCAAACGGAATATGGAGCAAGGACGCATTCGTTTTCATATTAATGGAGCGTCAGCCTATTCGCAGGCTGACGTGTTAATGATTGCTGTCGGTACCCCGCAGCAGGCAGACGGTCAAGCTGATTTGCAGTATGTCTTTCAAGCGGCAAAGGAGATGGGCTTACAAGCAAAGCCAGGCGCAGTGCTTGTCGTGAAAAGTACAGTGCCTGTCGGAACGGGCGATCAAATTGATCATTTGATTCATCACGTGTTAGGTCGTAAGGAGCCATTATCTATCGCATCGAATCCAGAATTTTTACGAGAAGGCTCTGCCATCTCAGATACGTTGCGAGCGGATCGGCTGGTGATTGGAGCCGAAACAAAGAACGGATTAGATCAGCTAGAGTCTATGTATGCGGATTTCCACATTCCATTCGTGAGAACAGATCGGAAAAGCGCAGAGATGATCAAATACGCATCAAATGCATTTCTTGCCACAAAAATCAGCTTCATGAATGAAATTGCTTCGATTTGTGGAAAAACAGGAGCTGATGTTGAGAGAGTTGCAGAAGGGATGGGACTCGATCAGCGGATTGGTGCTTCGTTTCTTAGGGCAGGCATTGGTTACGGAGGTTCCTGTTTTCCGAAGGATACAAATGCCCTTGTCCAAATTGCAGGGCATGTGTCCCATGATTTTGAGCTATTGAAGGCTGTCATCAAAGTCAACAATGAGCAGCGAGCAAGTTTTATTCGAAGTGTGAAGGAGCGGATGGGAGAAAACTTGGAAGGGAAGAGAATGGCTCTCCTTGGCCTTTCCTTTAAGCCGAATACAGATGACATAAGAGAGGCGCCGTCAATCCCGATCGCTCATCAGCTCCATCAATTAGGAGCGGAGATCGTAGCCTATGATCCTGCTGCCGCTCGCAATGCAGCTCAAGAACTGCCTGATCAAGTCCTTTTTGCTCAAACGATTGAAGAGGCGATCAAGGATGCTGATGCTGTCTGTATATTAACTGAGTGGGCGGATATTCAGTCATTTCCACTTTCAGCTTATAAAGATTTCATGAGGCAGCCGATCATTTTTGATGGCCGGAATTGTCATACGCTTGAAGCGGCAGAAGTAGCTGGGGTCGAGTATCATTCTATTGGGCGTAGGCCTGTCTCTCCTATTTATATGTAAATGAAAAAACCGATAACAGTGAGATTATCGGTTTTTTTCGTTAATGAGGAAGAATGAATCCGCCATATAAAAATGCAGCCACAATCAGAAAGGCAGGGTGCAATTTGAATTTGGTCATAAAGAAAAATGAAATGGCAGCAATGGCAAGTGATTGTGTCCAGCCAATGGCTTTCACGGCATCTCCGCCAATTTCCCATGTTAATAAAAGCATCATCATGGCAATGACAGGCTGTACAGATAGGGTCATGCCTTTGACGACAGAAGATTGGCGAAAACGATCAATGAGTTTTAGCAGTAAGATCAATCCGATCGCAGACGGCAGTACCGTCGCAAGCAGTGCAACGATAAAGCCTGGCCATCCCATGACATCATAGCCTACATAAGCCGCAATTTTCGTAGCGATTGGACCTGGAAGTGCGTTGGCTAATGCGAGCATATTGGAGAACCCTTCGTTCGTCATCCAATGAAAATGATTGACGATTTCTTCATAATTGAGTGGAATGGAGGCAGGTCCTCCGCCATACCCTAACAGATTGGATAAGAAGAATGCCCAGAATAAAAAGAGAATTAGCATCACGAAGACACTCCTTTCTCTTTATTTGTTCGAGTCCAGCGATCTTTCAGTTTGAAATGAAAGGCACCATAACATAAAAAGATGATGACAATGATTCCTGGGTGAATCGAGAGTACTTGAAGACCGACAAATGCCAAAAGGAATAGGGCGATTCCGAGGATCATGCCGAAGCCCTTCAACGCTTTTTGTCCAAATTCATATGCCATCATTCCTAACAGAACGGCAATCACTGGTGTCACAGCACCGATCATATTTTGAATGATGACTGAAGAGCTTAAGACGCTGACAAGTGTAACAAGTGCCACCATAGCGAGACATGTCGGTAAAATATGTGAAGCTGTTGCAACAATGGCGCCAGATACACCTTTTAATCGATAGCCGAGGTATGCCGACATTTTCGTAGCAATCGGTCCGGGTAATGCGTTGGCGATGGCGAGTGTTTCTCCAAACTCGTCATCATTGATCCATTTGTATTTGACGACCGCTTCATGGCGAATGAGTGGGATCACGGAAGGTCCTCCGCCAAATCCCAGAATACCGGTTCGCACCATGGCGATCATGAGTTCAAGATATGATTGCAAGTGGTTCAACTCCTATCTACAATTTCATGCCCATTCGGCTTTTGTATCGTTTAATGAGCATTTGACAGTCAACACTGACGACGCCTTCAAGTGGGTACAGCTTCTTTGTCAGGAACGTCTCCATTTCCTGTTCATTTTGAAAAATGCCATGCATATGCAGCTTGCTTGGTCCTGTCATATGATAAAGGCTTGTGACGGCTGTTTCCTGCTCAAGCTGAAGGGCGACTGTTTCTAAACATTTCGGCTCAACCTCTACGTTAAAAAAGACAGAGACATGAATGCCGATCTTTGCTGGATTAATGACAGCGGTGAATCGTTCAATGACACCTGCTTCAATGAGCTGCTGAATACGGGCTTGTACAGCAACACGGGAAAGGCCGACTTGTTTCCCTAGATCTGTATAGGACATACGCCCGTCCTCGTGTAATAAGGAAAGAATTTGTTTATCTCTTTCATCTAATGTTAAGTTTGGAATGCGATATTCATGTGCCACCGTATAACCACCTTTCTTCTGTTGATATTCTATCATATTTTATTACGAATAGAATGTTTGATTTTTAATTGAGTAACGAAATGAAATAATAAAAGAAGATAACATATCTTTTTGCATGAAAAAACACCCCAGTATCACCGGGGTGTGTTCATTTTATTTTTCTGGGCTGCTTTCCGCACTGGCAATTTGTTGTGCAAGGTCAGCACGATCAATGTCTGCTTGGAAGAACTCCTGCGTATTTGGAAGGTGTAAATTCATGTGACGTTTTTGGGAAATTCGAATGGTCACTTGATCCACAGTGTAATCAAATACATGCCCGCCTACGCTGCGATCATCATCAATAAAGTGGAGATGATATCCGCTTACCGCAATGCCATGTGCGTACTGTGGTGTACGGAAGCCTGCGATCGTCCCGCGAATATTTTCAAAATCGAAAATAGGCTGTGACTTGACTGCTTCCACCATCGGAACGTAAGGTTTTTCCTGTTTTTCAACCGTACGGGTTTGAACCTTTTTGAATGACCCATCGATGCGGATCGCATAAAAGACATTCTTGCTCGGTAAGATTCGGTCGATTTCTTCCTCTAGCTCTTTGGACGTCATCGGTGCATCAATTCGATGAACGATGTCCGTTTCAAAAAATGCTAGAGAGCAGAATGGTGAATAATCTTGATCGGTTACTGGTGTGGCTGTTCCATCAGAGCGCAGTCGATAAAAAGCGCCATCAAAGCCGATTAGTTCCCCATCTAATTGATTGAATGTGCCAATGCCAAAATCACCATGCTCGGGAATATGTGATAGGGAGAAATCTCCATCGTATACGGCTTCCAGCAAGGAGGTCATGGTTGATACTTGATAGACCTCTTGCTTTTTGTCCTGCGATATTGTGTTGTTTTGTTGATTCATTGGGTGCATCATACCCATATCCGCTCACTCCTTTAACGTAATGTATCGAAGTCTTATCTGACGTTCGTTGTGTGTTTTTCACGAAAGACTTCTGGCCATTTTTGACTGGCGAGGTCTGGGTTGTCTTGATAGTCTATCGGAATATCAATAATAACGGGTCCTTCTATGTTTATACCCTTTTGAAGGACAGTTGAAAGCTCTTCAGGTGAGTTGACACGTAATCCAGTTGCTCCAAAGCTTTCTGCATATTTCACTAAGTCGATCTGACCGAACTCAACACAAGACGTACGGTCATACTTCATTTCCTGCTGGAATGCCACCATATCGTATGTGCTGTCGTTCCAAACGAGATGAACGAGATTTGTTTTCATGCGCACGGCTGTTTCTAATTCCATGGCGGAGAAGAGAAAACCGCCATCACCTGAGACTGAAATGATCTTTTCATCTGGATTTAATATGGAGGCTGCAATCGCCCATGGTAATGCCACGCCAAGTGTTTGCATTCCGTTACTCACTAGGAACGTGTTCGGTTCATAAACACGGAAGTGGCGAGACATCCAAATGGCGTGCGATCCGATATCACATGTCACTTTCGTGTCATCTGGGATGATACGTCTCAACGTATGAATGACATCCAGCGGGTGTGATAAATGACTTTCTCTTTCTGGTGTTTTTTCGATATCACTTAACAGCTCTTGTAATTCTGTGACGAGATCTACGTTCTTTTTGCATAATGAAAGTGGAACGCTGTCGAGGGCTAGATGTTGCACCGTTTCAGATATATTGCCCACAAGCTCAAGCGTCGGTTCATAGAAATGGTCAATATCTGCCTGCATGTCATCTACATGGATGATGTGACGCTGCTGCGGTTTCAAATTCCAATGCTTCGGATCGTATTCGATTGGATCAAAGCCAATAGTTAAAATCACATCCGCTTTCTCAATGAGAAGGTCGCCTGGCTGATTACGGAATAAACCGATTCTGCCCACATATTGAGGCTCAAGCTCTCTTGAGAGAACACCGGCTCCTTGGTACGTTTCGACAAATGGGATACCAAGTGTTTTTAATAATGTTCTTGTCGCATTTGCCGCAGCTGGACGGCTAGCTTTCATTCCCACAATTGCAACAGGTAAGTGCGCATTTTGAATTTTGGCGATGGCCGAACTGATGAGAGCATCCGGTGCAGGACCTAGTTCTGGAGAAGGGTGAGCAGACACTGGTGTTTGTGTGGTGTGTTCGGTCACGACATCTTGTGGAAAGCTGATAAATGCTGCTCCAGCTTGACCTCTTTGTGCCGCGCGAAAAGCATTTGTTAATGCTTCTGGTATATTGTTTACGTCTTGTACTTCAACGCTATATTTTGTCACTGGTTTGAATAATGCCGCATTGTCGAGTGATTGATGTGTTCGTTTGAGCCGATCCGCACGGATGACGTTTCCAGCAATTGCAACAACAGGGTCACCTTCTGTATTGGCTGTTAATAGACCTGTCGCTAAATTGGATGCGCCAGGACCTGATGTGACGAGACAAACGCCTGGTTTGCCAGTTAAACGACCGACAGCTGCTGCCATGAATGCCGCATTTTGTTCGTGTCTGCATAGCACAAGCTCTGGACCTCTGTCTTTTAATACATCAAATACTGCATCAATTTTTGCACCTGGAATCGCAAAAACATGGGTCACACCTTGGGCAATGAGCGTATCGACAATCAACTCTGCTCCTCGTTTTGTTAGGGGTTGTGTTTGAGAATTCATTTACCCCGCACTCCTTTCGGCAAGTAAAATTTTTTATGAAAATATATTTTCATGATATGATTTACTATACATTTCACAAAATAAATTTTCCAATATATGTTTAACGTAGTTTTAATATGTTTCACGAATAAGTGTTTGAGGAGTGAAAGGATGGAACTGAGACATTTGCAGTATTTTGTCACAGTCGCGGAGGAGCTGCATTTCGGCAGAGCGGCCGCACGATTGAACATGACACAGCCTCCACTTAGTCAGCAAATTAAGCAGTTTGAGGAAGAATTGGGATTTCCTTTGTTTCACCGGTCTAAACGGGTGGTGGAGTTAACAGCTGCTGGAAAGGTTTTTTTACATGAGGTCCGGGGGGTGCTGCATCAGCTTGATAAAGCCGTTGATCATGCCCGGCATACGGCAAGAGGGGAGCTTGGGAAGATTATCATCGGTTTCGTTGGTACAGCGACATATGATATTCTGCCGCCAGTTGTCCGTGAATTCAGAGAGCTGTACCCCTCTGTCAGTATTGAGCTGCAACAGCTCTCTGTCCCGCAGCAGCTTGAGGCGCTTTTGAATGGTGAGATTGATATTGGTTTTTTGCATCCTACATCACCGCAAGAAGAATTGGTCAGTCGTTTAATGAAGCAAAGTGAATGTATTTTTGCGATTCCGAAAAACCATCCGCTGGCGGAAAAAGAAGCGGTCACGATTGAAGATATTCGTGATGAGCCGATTATTTCTTTATCAAAGGAATCATGGCCGTCCCTTTATCAGCATTTTGTCCTACTTTGTGAAAAGTACGGATTTTCACCCAATATCGTGCAGGAAGCAGCAGAATATCAAATGGTCATTGGTCTTGTCACAGCGGGAATCGGAATTGCTATCATTCCAACATCGGCCCGGCGTTTATTTAATTTAGATGTGGTGTATCGGTCAATTGAAGGTGAGCAGCTACTCGCGGAATGGACCATTTCTTATAGACGAGAAAATCATAATCCGGCATTGTTTCATCTTGTCCATCATATTCTCCATCGTGCTGAGCCGGAATAAGGGAAGAGAGAACGGGGTATGGTATGATGTCGTTACATACAAGAGGAGGCATGTCTGAAGTGATTACATTACAAATGGATCAGTTGTCACGAAAAGAAGCATATAAAGTATTATCTGGTTCCGTCGTTCCAAGACCCATTGCATTTATTACAAGCCTTTCTAAAGAAGAAATCGTCAATGCTGCACCATTTAGTTTCTTTAATGTCATCAGCGGTCATCCTCCGCTGATCGCTGTTTCTATTGGACGTCGTCAAGGAGAGATGAAAGATACAGCAAAACATATCATCGACAGGGAAGAATTTGTTGTCCATGTGAGTGATGAAGCGATGATTGAAGATATTAATGAAACAGCTGCTACTTTGCCAGAGGAAGAGAGTGAGCTGACTCGTACCGGTCTTCATCAAGTGAAGAGCAGCGTGGTGTCAGTGCCAGGAATCAAGGAAGCACGCATTCGCTTTGAATGTCAGCTGGAAAAACATCTGACCTTTCAAAATGATGAAGGGGAGATCACAGTCGATCATATCATTGGCCGGGTGGTGTGTGCGCATTTAGATGAATCCGTCTATGATGCGGAAAAAGGATATATTTTTACGAATGAATTAAAGCCAGTTGCGCGCCTAGCAGGGAATGATTATGCCCATTTAGGTACGCCATTTGTACTGAAGAGACCGGAATAACATCTATAACCCCGAGGCTATCGGGGGTCCAGCGTGTAGACAAACCCTCGCATTCTTTGTCAGTCCTGCGCTTAGGTGCTCACGAATGTCAATTCGCTCTGCTCCGGTCCTCGTCCTTCCTAGACTGCAAAGGTTTTCTATTACGCTGAAAAGAAAACAAAGTGCTAAAATAAAGTTCATTTCAGCCTTTGTCTACAATCTAAAACCCCCGAGGCTATCGGGGGTTTAGTGTTTATTTCTTTTGTTCTAGTTTCAATGGAGCGGCGATATTTTTTTCTACCTTTTTTCCTTTTAATACATCGTCCGCAGCGCCGACTGCCAGTTGACCGATCAGCTCTGGCTGCTGCGCGACTGTTGCAGATAGTTTTCCTGCTTTGATCGAGTTGAGTGCATCTTCGTTACCGTCGAAACCGACGACAAGAATGTCTTTTCCAGAGCTTTGGATGGCCTCTAGTGCGCCAAGCGCCATTTCATCATTGTGGGCAAAAACGGCTTTGATGTCAGGGTTTCCTTGAAGAAGGTTTTCCATCACGTTGAGCCCTTTTGTCCGGTCGAAGTCAGCGGCTTGTTTTGCTGTGACATCTAACTTTTTGTCT
Source organism: Bacillus sp. FSL W7-1582 (assembly GCF_038593325.1). Classification (NCBI taxonomy): domain Bacteria; kingdom Bacillati; phylum Bacillota; class Bacilli; order Caryophanales; family Bacillaceae; genus Bacillus; species Bacillus sp. FSL W7-1582. Next base: position 3,270,796 of record NZ_CP151987.1, on the reverse strand, counting down.
GCTATTTGATGGAAACCTTTTCCTCGTTCACGTGTCGCAGAAGCACCTGGTACACCTTCTAGTTCAGCCACTTTTGCATCTTTACCAACCTTGTCGATAATAAAGTTAGCTGCCATTTCGCCGCCTTTGATGTTATCGGAAGCAACGAGCGCTTCAACCTTTCCGCTTTCTGCCGAACGGTCTAATGTGATGACCGGTATGTCTGAAGCATTCGCAGATTCGACAGCCGTTGATATGGCAGAGGAATCGGCTGGGTTAATGAGTAATGCATCAACCCCTTGTTGAATTAAATCTTCTACATCACTCGTTTGTTTCGCTGAATCATTTTGTGCATCGGCAATGACAACTTCGATGCCAAGCTTTTTTGCTTCTTTTGTCACGCCGTTTTTAAGAGAAACGAAGAATGGGTTATTTAAAGTCGAGATCGACAGTCCGATTTTTATGTCTTTTTTCTTGCCATCCTTTGTTGATTTGGCCCACTCTGGCGGTTCGAGCGAGCAGGCAGAAAGCATGAATAATGAGAGAGTCATGATCAGGATTACATATTTTTTCATAGCAGCTGCCTCCTTAAGCAGATTTCTTTCTGTCGAGTAGGACTGCAATCAAGATGACAATCCCTTTCACAACAGACTGATAGAATGATGAAACACCAAGTAAGTTCATACCATTGTTCAAGACCCCAATAATGAGTACCCCGATGAGTGTGCCGACAATTCGCCCTCTTCCACCGGATAGGCTTGTCCCGCCAAGTACAACGGCAGCAATTGCATCAAGTTCATACGACGTACCAGCTGTTGGCTGGGCTGAGTTGAGACGAGATGTTAAGATCGCACCTGCTAAAGCAGACATAAAGCCGGCTAATGAGTAAATCATGATTTTGACGCGTGGTACTTTAATACCTGAGATGAGGGCTGCTTTTTCATTTCCGCCAATGGCATACGTTCTTCTGCCAAAAGGTGTTTTATGAAGCAAGACCCAAAGTACGATAAAGGTGAGAAGCATGGTGATCGCTGGAACAGGAATGCCTAAGAAATATCCACGGCCAAATAGCTGAAATGCATAGTTAGAGCCAAGCCCTGTAATTGGATTTCCGTCTGTATAAACAAGCGTCAATCCTCTGAAAATCGTCATCGTCGCAAGTGTTGCGATAAAAGGAGCCATTTTTCCTTTTGTGATTAAAAGACCGTTGATCATTCCAAGGATGGCACCGATGATACATCCAACGATGATGGCAAGAATTGGGTCCAAACCAGATACAATAAAGCCGGCAGTCAGAGCACTAGACAGCGCTAGAATGGCACCGACAGACAAATCAATTCCTCCGGTTAAAATAACAAATGTCATGCCAAAGGCAATGAGGGCGTTAATGGAGATTTGTCTGAGTAAGTTTAAAATGTTTAATGGTTCTAAAAAGGCCGGATTTAAGATAGAAACAATGGCGACAAGGATGATGAGTCCTAAGAATGGCCCAAGCTTTTGCATGATGTGATCAAATCGTCCATTTGAAGTAAGTGGTTTCATGTTACTTCCCTCCTGTAGCTAGTGTCATAATTCGTTCTTGTGTAGCTTCTGTTTTACTTAATTCTCCGCTGATGGTTCCTTCATGGATGACAAGCACTCGATCGCTCATCCCAAGAACTTCTGGGAGCTCAGAGGAGACCATCAAAATGGCAACACCTCGATCTGTCAGCTCGTTCATGAGCTGATAAATTTCTCGTTTCGCCCCGACGTCGACACCTCTTGTCGGTTCATCTAAAATCAGCACCTTCGGTTGAATGCCGATCCATTTGGCGATGACGACCTTTTGCTGATTTCCACCGGACAGGCTGCGTGCAGAGATTTCAGATGAAGCGGTTTTAATCGTGAGTCGTTTGATAAGCAGGTCAACAAAATCCTGTTCGTTTTTCTTATCAATCAGCCCCTTTGGAGAGAAGCTATCTAAGTTAGGTAACCCGATGTTTTCCCGAATGGATGCATCCAGCATCAGTCCTTCATCTTTGCGATCCTCCGTAATAAAACCGATGCCAAGCTTGACCGCATCACTTGGTTTTTTAATAACAGCCTTTTTCCCATGAACCCAAATTTCTCCTTGATCCAGGGGATCGAGTCCAAAGAGCGACCGCATCATTTCCGTCCGGCCAGCGCCCATTAAGCCTGCAACACCGACAATTTCTCCAGCTTTGACGGAAAAACTGACATCTTGAAAGCGGCCTTTCCTCGTTGCTTGCTTCACTTCTAGGACGGTATCACCAGTAGAAGGTGTGCGTTCAGGGTAACGATCGGTTAATTCGCGGCCGACCATTTTTTTGACGACTTCATGGAAATTCGTGTCCGGTATCGCTTTCGTATCGACCGTTTTTCCGTCACGCATGATCGTAATCCGGTCACAAATGGCGAAGATTTCTTCCATCCGGTGAGAAATGTAGACGATGGAAACGCCTTCTTTTTTGAGTGATTCAATGACCTGAAATAGCTTTTCAATCTCACGGTCTGTGAGAGCGGCCGTTGGTTCATCCATAATAATGACCTTTGCATCGGTCATTAACGCTTTCGCAATCTCAATCATCTGCTTTTGGCCGACAGAACAGCTTCCTGCCTCTTGATCGAGCGATAAGTTGACAGACAATCGGTCGAGCTGCGCTTGGGCGAGTGTTTTCATTTTTTTGGTGTCTAGGAGACCAAGTTTTGTATAGATTTCTTTCCCGATAAATAAATTCTCGAGTACCGTCATATCAGGCCATATATTCAGCTCCTGATGAATGAAGGCAATCCCGTTCTGCTCGGCTTCTTTTGGATTATTGAAAGCGGTTTCTTTTCCGTCGATTTGAATCGTTCCTTGATCCAAGGAATAGAGTCCTGTCAGCAGATTCATTAACGTTGATTTTCCTGCCCCGTTTTCACCCATAAGTGCATGGACTTCACCTGTGACGAGGTCAAAGGAGACCCCGGCGAGAACGGTGTTTTTTCCAAAGGCCTTATGGATGTTATGCATTTCAATGTTCATAAGTGGCTCCTCCTTTTAAAAGATGACACCGGCATGAAGAATGCAGTTTGCGTATGGGGTGGCTTCACCCGTACGAATCACTGCTTTTGCCTGTTTGGTCATGTCTTTGAACGTCTCGTGATCGACTTCATCTAACGGATGTGAGAACGCTTTCTTTAGAAATAAATGATCTCTCTCATTGGCTTCTTTGATTTCACTGGCGATTGTGATGTGTTCAACGGCCATTTCCTCAAGAAGGAGGGAAGTAACCTCCTGAAAGGATGGTGTGCCGATGGATAATGCAAGGTCGATCTTGACCGGGCCTTCTGGAATGGGCAGGCCGCAGTCTGCGATGACAATCGTATCTGTATGACCAAGATCAGCAAGCACCTTGGCGATATGACTATTTAAAATACCATTTTTCTTCATTTCTTATTCTCCAATTCTTCTCTTGCTGGCATGCCGCCTTGGGCACCAAATTTTGTGACTGAGATAGATGCGGCTAAGTTGGCAAAGGCAAGTGCGTCGAATAGGGATTTTCCTTCTGTCAGTGCTACAGCTAGAGCGCCGTTAAAAGTATCACCAGCGCCTGTAGTGTCGACGGCTTTCACAGGATAGCCCGGTACCAACACTTCTTTTGATCCATCAAAGTAACGAACCCCATTTTTTCCTTCTGTAATGAGTAATTTGTTTGGATATTGGCGCAAAGCTTCTGCTATGGTGAGTCCATCAAACATAAGAGCTGCTTCGTGTTCGTTTGGCGTGATATAGGCAGCTTGATCTAATATTTGCTGAGAGACTTTGCGAGCTGGTGCGGGATTTAAGATGACAGGAATCCCTTTTTCGCTGCAAATGGCGCAGACGGCTTCGACTGTTTCTTCAGGAATTTCCTGCTGGATGAGGACGATTCCGATATTTTCAATAGAAGAAAGAGCATCTTTTACATAATGAGGTGTTACCTCATTGTTTGCTCCTTTGACGACAACAATGCTGTTATCTCCTTCAGCTAAAATGATATGAGCTGTTCCGCTTTCCATTTCGGTAACCGGTTTCATATAGGTGGTGCGAACACCTTGTGCTTGCAAATTGCTCATAATGTCCTGACCATACGCGTCATCACCAACTCGGCCGATCATATATACATCTGCACCGAGCCTTGCGCTTGCTACTGCTTGATTGGCTCCTTTTCCCCCAGGAACCGTTTTAAATGATTCGCCTAGGACGGTTTCTCCGGCACTAGGACGTTTATTCGATGTAACAACTAAATCCATGGAACAACTTCCTACGACAACAATTTGACTCATTGTGAATCCACCTTTCTTGTGGTCTCTCGTTCAATAAAAGAGACGGGCATTTGAATAACTGCTTGATCTATAGGCTGTTTTTGAATGGCTTTAATGATCAGCTTTGCGGCTTCTTTCCCCATATCATAGGCAGGCTGCCGGATCGTTGATAAAGAAGGGAAGAGCAGTTCGCTTTGCGGAATATCATCAAATCCAATGATTTGGACGTCTTCTGGAATGGCTTTTCCAATTCGAAGTGCTTCGTGTACGACGGCTGCTGCGACGATGTCATTGCTGGCAATGATGCCATCTGTTTCAGGGTACAGCTTGAAAAGAGCCTTGGCGCTTTTTCGGGCTTCCTGAAAAGAAAAAGAAGCGTTAGACATCACATGAAAGTGAGCACCTTCTTCAGTCAGAACATCAAGTGCGCCTTTGAATCTTTGCCGCGCCGTTTGAAGATGAGCGGGCCCTTTTAGCAATGTGATCTGCTGACTGCCGCGTTTGATTAATTCCATTGCAGCCATTTTCCCGCCTGCCGTAGCATCTGCAAACACAGAAGGCGCATTTGGAACGGTACGATCTAAGAAGACAACAGGCAGTTCATCATCATTGTACAAATCCGATTCAGGTTCGTTTGTGACAGCGATGACACCGACCACCTGGTTTTGCTTAAAGGTTTGTAAATAGGCCATTTCCTTCTCCCGATCTTCATCACTGTTTCCGAATAATAAGCGAAAACCGTTTGCATGAATCTCATCCTCAACGCCTCTAGCCAGCTGAGGGAAGAAGGGGTTTGTGATATCAGGTAAGATGAGACCAACTAATCTTGATTCTCTTTTAAAAAGGGATCGTGCCACTTCATTGGGGAAGTAGTTTAGCTCCTGCATCGCTTGTGTCACACGGGTTTTCGTATCAATATGGACGTATCCAGTATCGTTAAGCACGCGTGAAACAGTCGCAACAGACACTTGAGCAGCTTTTGCAACATCTTTAATTGTAGCCAATGGAGTGCCTCCCTTCTTTGATGTGTAACCGTTTACATAGATAGATTATCACGAAAGCATTAAAAAGACAATCTTAAAAAAATAAAAAAAGAAAAGAAAGAGGGCGTCTTCCTTTTCTTAACTAATAATGCCCGTTTGGGTAATGTTCACTTTGATTTTTGGGATGATCTTCACTTTTGGATAATCGGTGACCCAATTCATTTTCATATACTCATCATAATGTCTGACTCTGTATTTTCTGCCGAGGCTTAAGACGTCAGAATTTGCTTCTTGTAATGTAGCAACAATTTTTTCTGCTTCTTTTGTTAAGATGGTTGAAAGTCTTTTGTTCAGCATTTCAATTTTTTTGTCTGTATCTAGATTATCTTTTGGGTACTCAAGGACAGAAGTATTAAATTCAAATTTGAGTGAGTATGTTAAGTTTCGATGATCAGGATTCAGAATCTCGATGTCTCTCTTCACATCAGTGACTTGGATGGTGATGTAATTGTTTTCTTTTGACTTCATGTCGCTTCTCACTTTTTTTGTGAAGTTGGCATATTTGCCCATTTTTCCGTCCATGACGGTGAGCAGAATTGCATCTTGACCGTACAACTCGCCTTTCTTCTTCTCATTATCAAATAGAGCAACCCCTTTTACACTGATTAATTTCTTCGATTGATCGAAATGAATCAACGGCAGTGTGAAGTCTTCTCCAGTTTGGAGCATTTTAGATCGAATACTTTGAATGTTTTTAGGTGCTACTTGGGAGGAGCGGGATGCGGTTGTGATCAAGTTATTTAAATAGTCACTCACGATGAGTTTCTCCTTGAGCAGCGCGTTTATCAATTCTTCACAGGTTCCCCCTTGAACAACGGCAAGGTTTGCAAGGAGAGGGCTTTTTGGATCACGATAAAACATATCTAAGTAGGGCAGAAGACGCTTTTGCGCAAATTCATCACCGATCAGCATCACCCGCATTTTCGACATGTCTATTTTTTGATCCACTATCCGGCTGAAGTTGGTTCTTGCTTTTCTTAAAGTAGGTGCTTCCGTTGTGAGAAGAGTGGTTAAAAAGCTGCCGGTATTTCCCTGCTCCATACTTTGAGACTGCTGCACTTTTCGATAAGTGATTGAGTACTTCGCATTGTCATCCTCTCCTTGATCAACCGCGGAGGTTAACACAAGAGAGATGTTCTTTAATAAATTTTGATCCCAGCAGCCAGGCATGAATATGAGAGAAAGACACATAAGCAACGTCAGTATGTACTTATGACGCATGTGATTTCACCTTCCCTTTGCGATGTTTGATAAAGATGATAATGGCCATAAAGATTGGGAGTGTGTAAATAAATGAATATTGAGCGATGGTGGTAAAGTCATTAAAGCGCTGTATTCTAAAATTATCAGTTGCAAGATAACAGCTAGCCGCATAAATCAAAATGGCAAAATATAAGACATATTTTTTGTGTTCTTTTTTCTTAAGAATACTTGCCACGCCTTTCGCACAAAAGTAAAGGTAATTACTGAGTGTAGCTAAAATGACAAATACCCAGAAACTAAGGAAAATTAAATCGGTCCGTTCAATCACACCGAACGAAATGGTTTTTAATAGATAAAGAACTGGGTTGGGAATGATATTGAGCTCAATCGGACTGAAGAACATAAAACAAATCAATGTAATAAATAGGTAGTAAAGCGTCGTGCATATATTGGCAATGGTCATGACTTTATATCGTTCCTTAATGGTTCCTTTCATCAATGGAGAGATAATGAGGATCATCTCGAACCCATTCATAGATAGAACGACGTCTTTTAATCCAAGTGAAACTTGAGAAAGATCCACTTGGAAAAAAGGCATGAGGTAGTCGATATTGGTTCCTTTTAATGAATAGAGCATTAAGAGAGAGAGCATGAGCAAAAAGGGCGTCAAAACGAAGTTAAACCTGACAATGGCCGTAATTTGCTCCTTTGCAATGTAAATGATGGAGATCATCAGTAACAGATTAATGACCCAATTTGGTGTGAGCGGCAGTACCCAAATGCCAAGAATTCTTGTGAAAATGGATAAAACAACAATGCAGACGGAGGCGAAGTATAACGTATATAGTGCCACCAAAGTCCGGCCGATCCATTTTCCGAACACTTCAATTAAGGCTTGGAAAAATGATATATCAGGATACTTCTGAATGATGTAAATAAAAATGGTGTTAATGATTTGAATGAAAAAACAGGCTAAGATAATCGCCATCCACCCATCGTGTCCCATGTCTTTCATCAGCAAATGAGGCAGGGCTAGAATACCGACACCAATTTGAGATTGAATGATAAAAAAGACAGCTTGAGGTGGAGATATTTTATTTTTCATCTTTATTTTTCCATCCTCTCAAATTTTCAATTTGCTCTTTCTTTTTTGGATTTAAGTAAACAGGGCGCTTTTTGTACATCCACATCGGTAATCGAATCACAGTATCTTTTAAGTCCTGCCAGTTAAATGGAGCCACTGGTGATAAGTACGGGACACCTAGTGATTCGAGGCGGCATAAATTCATCAATACGATCGACAGGCCGAATGAAATGCCAATAAACCCAAACATCGATGCCATAAACATGAGAGGGAAACGAAGCATACGAATGGTGGACGTCATTTCAAAGGATGGGAGGACAAAGGATGCAACAGCTGTCACGGCAACAACAATGACAAGGACATTCGAAATGAGTCCAGCTTTTACCACAGCGTCTCCAATCACCAAACCGCCTACAATCCCAATCGTCTGACCAATTGGCTTTGGCAGTCGCACCCCTGCTTCTCGTATGAGCTCAATCGTAATCTCCATCAGCATTGCTTCAATTAACGGCGGAAAAGGAATGCCGATAATGGAATTTTTCATCGTAATCGCTAATTCATCCGGGACTACCTCATAATGAAAGCCGATGACTGCAATATAAAAAGAAGGCAAAATCACAGCGATGATACAGGCAATATAACGAAGAATACGAATAAATGTAGCCGGAATCCAGCGGCTATTATAGTCATCTGGTGATTGAAAGAAGCTAAAGAACGTAATAGGCAAAATGATAGCCATTGGGCTGCCATCCATTAAGACGACAATTCTTCCTTCAAGAATGGCAGATCTCACTTTGTCAGGTCGTTCTGTGTCAATAAGCTGCGGGAAGATGGAATACGAATCATCTTCAATCGCCTCTACAATAGAACCGGGGCTAAGCAGCGTGTCTACTTTAATAGAAGAAATTCGTTTGTTAACCTCATCTATCTTTTCTTGATTGGCAATATCAGAAATATAAACCGTTGCAACCTTTGTTTCAGATTTTGTACCGACCTTATGATACTGGATTGCAAGTTTTCGATCATTTAAGTGTGAACGCAGCAAATATAAATTGGTATCTAAACTCTCAACAAACCCATCATGTGCGCCTGCAATAATACTTTCAGAAGAAGGTTCAGAAATGGAACGCAGCGGCGGCTGCCCAACAGCAAATATTTTGATCTGTGCGGATTTTTCATCAAGGAAGGCAATACTTCCGGCAATAATGCTGTCGACAATCAGCGTCAAGTCACCTGTTTCGAGTGAACTAAGAGATTTTGTATAGTTCTGCTCTCCAGGAGGACCGAGCAAGTTGCCGATAATGAAGTCGTTTAATTTGCTTTCATCGACTCTAGTTTTAATAAAAAACAGCACTGATTTCGTTTCATTCACCATCAATTCCCGGTATTCAAAATCAGCGCTTTGTTGAAATGCTTTGTTCAGAATCCGAATCTTTTCCTCAAAACCGCCTGATAAAAAGTGTAAGCGTGTTTGCTCATTCGTATTTGGCATCTTTAGCCTCCTCTCACAGATTTTTTAACCATAGTGTAAGCCGAGAAGATGATTTTATGCGTCATCTTTGGGGAAAGCATGACACGAACCGACAACTTTCAACTAAAATCACATTAAAAATGTTAAGAAATGATGAATCTTGATAAAAAGAAATGAATAATGTTTCATTGTTTAGGTCATAAGGAGTGAATATCGTAAAGAGAGGCTATAACAAAATGATTAATATTTGACATCTTATCCCAATTTTTTGTGACCTGAAAATAAGCAGATGACTTGATTTTTTGACAGGTGACCTTTGTCATAGGTCAACACATAGCGTTCTGACCAATGAGGATGACTTTCTAACCTGTTCATTTAAAAATATAAAATATTCTAAAACACGCACTATTCATTTAAAGCACTGATATGACTGATTTCATAGAGATGAAAGGACTTTAAAACATTGATTCAAAATACATCTTAATAATTGTCGAAAAATTTAGGGAGAAAAGGACAAAAGATTTTTCACTGTTTGATGGTAACGCTTTCTCTTGTTTGAAGCAGAAATTCAGTCGTCATTTTGTCCGTCTTTTGGCCTTTTCATTTGAGCATGAGGTAGGCAAATACGCCTTCTGATTAGAGGAATTTGGCATACGAGGAAGTGAAAGATTATGTTACATAATACCGATTGTGATTTTATGCTGAACCTATATACTGTTGATTGAATTTACATATCACACTCATAAAAAAAGGAGATGTAGATAAGCGATGTGGTTAATCGTTATAGCCTGTGTCATCATGTTAGGGATTGGCTTTATTGAAAAGAAGCGTCATCAGAAAAATATCGATGCCCTGCCGGTACGCGTCAATATTAATGGTATACGCGGAAAGTCTACCGTTACAAGATTGACAACCGGTATCTTAATGGAGGCAGGTTATAAAACTGTCGGCAAAACAACAGGAACGGATGCAAGAATGATTTATTGGGATACGCCAGAAGAGAAACCGATTAAAAGGAAACCGCAAGGACCAAATATCGGAGAGCAGAAAGAAGTTATGAGAGAAACAGTTGAAAGAGGAGCAAATGCCATCGTCAGTGAATGTATGGCGGTGAATCCAGATTACCAAATTATCTTTCAGGAAGAGCTGCTTCAAGCGAATATTGGCGTGATCGTAAACGTTCTTGAAGATCATATGGATGTGATGGGGCCAACTCTTGATGAAATAGCTGAAGCCTTTACAGCGACAATTCCTTACAATGGGCACTTGGTTATTACGGATAGTGAATATACAGATTTCTTTAAAGAGATTGCGAAAAAACGCAATACTGAAGTGATTGTTGCAGATAATTCCAAGATTACCGATGAGTATTTACGGAAATTTGAGTATATGGTGTTCCCGGATAATGCTTCACTTGCACTTGGTGTCGCACAAGCATTGGGAATTGATGAAGATACGGCATTTAGAGGCATGTTAAATGCGCCGCCTGATCCAGGAGCGATGAGAATTCTTCCATTAATGGATGCAAAAACACCTGGACATTTTGTAAATGGATTTGCGGCTAATGACGCAGCATCTACATTGAACATTTGGAAGCGTGTGAAGGAAATTGGGTATCCAACAGATGAACCGATTATTATCATGAACTGTCGTGCGGATCGCGTAGATAGAACGATCCAGTTTGCGGAGGATGTACTTCCTTATATTGAAGCAAGTGATCTTGTCTTAATTGGTGAAACGACAGATCCAATTGTGAAGGCATTTGAGGATGGGAAAATTCCGGCTGACCACTTACACAACCTTGAATATCAATCTACAGAACAAATTATGAACATGCTTGAGAAAAAGCTTCATAATCGAGTGGTTTATGGAGTCGGCAATATTCACGGCGCCGCTGAACCTTTAATCGAAAAAATTCAAGAATACAAAATTAAGCAGCTTGTCAGCTAGGAGGAAATATAGAAAATGTTCGGATCAGATCTTTATATCTCGTTAATTTTAGGTGTTCTACTCAGTTTAATTTTTGCAGAAAAAACAGGAATCGTACCAGCTGGGTTGGTTGTTCCAGGTTATCTGGCGCTCGTCTTTAACCAGCCAGTCTTCATTTTAGTTGTTTTATCTGTCAGCTTGTTGACATATGTGATCGTTCGTTTTGGTCTATCGAAATTTATGATTTTGTACGGACGCAGAAAGTTTGCGGCGATGCTGATTACAGGAATTGCCCTAAAGCTCATATTTGATTTCTTCTATCCAGTGGTTCCGTTTGAAATAGCAGAATTCCGCGGAATCGGAATCATCGTGCCTGGATTGATTGCGAATACGATTCAAAAGCAAGGTCTTACGATTACCCTTGGAAGCACATTACTTCTAAGTGGTGCAACATTTGCCATCATGTATGTTTACTATCTATTTTAAGATAAGGTGTGTCCAATGATGAATAAAAAATTGAGCTTTCAGGAAAAGCTGCTGAAAATCACAAAGAACCAAAAGAAAAAGACGAATAAACACGTACTGATTGCTTTACCGATTGTCATTGCTTGTACATTTCTATTTACATTTATCGGGAAAGCACAAGTACCAACTGTAGAAAAGAATCCAGAAAACATCCTGACCGCTTCGTTTGTCGGAGATATTATGTTTGGAAGAAATGTAGAGAAAGTAACAGACCGCTATGGAAAGCAGCACCTGTTCCGCTATGCGAAGCCGTATTTTGATGTATCAGATTATGTAACTGGGAATTTTGAGCATCCAGTGGCTTCAGATAAGGAACAGGCAGCACAAAAGAATATTCATTTGAAAACAGATGAAGATTCTGTACAAGCGTTAAAGGATTTGAATTTCTCTGTACTAAACTTTGCGAATAACCATGCAGCAGACTACGGTGAAAAAGGCTTAAATAACACGATTGATGCCTTTGAAAAAGCTGACATGGATTATACAGGGGCAGGGCGCAACGTCAATGATGCGAAGCAGAACATTTCATACAAAGAAGTGAATGGCGTTAAAATCGCTACCCTTGGTTTTACAGATGTATATGGAAAAGATTTTAAAGCAACAAATCGCAAGGCAGGTATTCTACCAGCTGATCCATCTATCTTTATTCCGATGATTTCACAAGCTGCTGAAAAGGCAGATATCGTTGTCGTTCATGCGCACTGGGGACAGGAATATAACAATGAAGTAAACGACAGACAAAGAGAGCTGGCAAGAGCGATGTCAAAGGCTGGTGCTGATATCATTATCGGTGCACACCCGCACGTTCTTGAGCCGATGGAAGTCTATAACGGAACAGCGATCTTCTATAGCTTGGGGAACTTTATTTTTGACCAAGGCTGGTCAAGAACACGTGATTCTGCCATTGTTCAGTATCATCTGAATGAAGATGGAAAAGCGACATTTGAAGTGGTTCCAATGTACATCAAAGAAGCGACACCTGCTCCAGTCAAAGCAGGATCTCTTGAATCAAAATCGATTATCCGTATGCTGACAAATGGCACGAATGCGGATTGGAAAGAAAAAGACGGACATATTTTCTTTGAAGTCGATCATTCTGATAAAGTTCAAACATTAAAAGAAAACGAAGGGAAGGATAAAAAATGAAATTCCTTAAAGCAAGCTGGCCGTTTGTTGCGTTAATTTTAGTCTTTGTCTTTATGTCTGCTTTTAAATTCAGTGACAGCCTCACAGATCATGAGAAACAAAAGATCTCGGTTGAAATGCAGAAAATTGAACAGCAAAAGCAGTCAAAAGCGGAAGCGAGTAAATAAAGAAATGATGATGAAAAGAGCACGCGAGGCGTGCTCTTTTTTGACGGAAAAAGGTGTAAAATGAAAGGGGGCATGTCGAAACTATAAAAGAAAGGGGGAAGAGAGGATGAAATGGAAAGGAATACTGCTTGGAGGATGTGCCATTGTAGGACTCATGTTTATGTCCCAAACAGAGGTGTCTGCTCAAACAACATCTCCTTTAAAACAAGCGGAAACGCTGATAGGCACGCCTTATCATAAAGGAGGAATCGATCCGAAAACGGGCTTTGATGCTTCTGGCTTTATACAATATGTATACAAAACAACAGGTGCATTTGATTTGCCGCGAAAGGTGATCGATCAATACCAAATCGGTGAAAATGTATCATGGGAAAAAGCAAAGCCCGGAGACCTTGTCTATTTTCGCAGTCTTGAAGAAACAAAAGACATCCCGACACACGTTGCTTTGTACGCTGGAAATGATCAAGTGATCCACATCACACTCAGTCAAGGGGTGGTGAAAACAGATGTCAGCAAAAGTAAATATTGGACCGATCGGTTCTATGCGGTCAAACGGCTGCCTGTCTCCCAAGAGATGTCGGATGATCAACTGGTGAAAGATGCGATGAAATATTTAGGAATCCCTTATGTATTCGGGGCATCAGATCCAAAAGTAGGATTCGATTGTTCAGGTTTTTTACAATATTTATTTGAAAAATCACTTGGGATTTATTTACCAAGAAGTGCTGAGCAGCAATGGATGGTTGGAGAGAAAGTAGCACGAGACGATATTCGCCCTGGAGACTTTGTTTTTTTTAGCAACACGTATAAAAAAGGAATTTCACATGTAGGCATGTACATCGGAGGAGACCGCTTTATTCATGCGAGCCGTTCGGAAAGTGTGACGATTTCTTATTTGTCTGAATCGTATTGGCGTGAGAAATGGACAGGTGCGAAACGATTAACTGAGCTGAAACTAGCGAAAGAAGACCCAGTCGTATCAAAAGCTGCCACGTATATTGGAGAAGTACCCTATGTAAAAGGTGGTGCGAGCCCAAAGCAAGGCTTTGATACAGCAGGATTCACGCAGTATATCTATCAAGAAGTGCTTGGAATGGAGATGCCTCGCTATGCGCAGGGACAAGTTAAAGCAGGTACACCTGTGAAACGATCGGAACTAAAGCCAGGAGATCTTGTCTTTTTTAAAGGGACTTCGTTGATGCCAGCCATTTATGCTGGTTCAAATCAAGTCATTCATGTGACGGTTTCAAATGGCGTTGTCATTACCAATATGAAAACAAGTACGTATTGGAAGGATAAATATGAGACGGCTGTTAGAATTAAAAAATAAAGAAAAAGCCCGATCAATGCTCAGATCGGACTTCTCGACTTCTCACTAGGCGCTGATCAGACAAGCGTCTTTTTTTCTTGAAATTGATTCTGCAAAAGCAGATCAATAAAATAGGCGACGCCATCTTCATGGTTGCCTTTTGTGATATAGGTGCTTTTTTCTTTAATGACATCCACCGCATTCCCCATCGCTATTCTGTGTCCTGCTTCATCGAACATGGATAGATCATTAGGGCTGTCACCGATCGCATAAATATTGGATCGGTCAACGCCATAATGGGCTGCAAGTTTCTTGAGGGCATGTCCTTTGCCTGACTCTTTTGGCAGTACCTCAATGATATGTTCTCCAGATGAGGTCAAGGAGAGCTCAGGCATCTTAGAAAGAAGATCTCGTGCTTCTTGCAGCTTATTCATATCAAATGAGAAGCATAGTAATTTATAAGTTGGTTCATTCGACTCAAAAATTTGACGGATGTCATCGACAGGTTTGATGCCAAACTGTTTAAATTGAGTCATCGCTCCTTCCCATAAATCAGCTACATCCTCGTTAGGATTGGCGCTTTTGATCATATCAAATTCAGCTTTGAGCTTATCTTTTCCATCAAATGGGGAAAGGAGGGCATCGTCTGTATAGACCTCGAAATAAATGTTCCGTTCCACTAATTCCTTTGCGGCACGTCTACCAGCTTCTTGATCAAGGGTGATTCTGCTGAAGAGCTTGTACCCTTCTGTATGGACAGTTCCTCCATTTGCCGCAATAATGGGAATGTCTAAATCCCCAAGAAGCTCTTTTACATCAAAAGTCGCGCGCCCTGTACAAATGGTCACAATATATCCAGCTTCCTTCGCACGAATCAATGCTTGCCGGTTTTGAGCGGATATTTCACTTTTCGTATTTAAGAGTGTACCGTCTAAATCAATCGCAATCATTTTTTTCATTGCTGTTATATCCTCCTTCATTCATGCAATAGCCTCTTCAAAGTATGTACGATTTCCTTCATTCTCATGAAAGAGTCGGATCGTGGATTCCTCTCTTTAAGGCTAAACAAAAATGGTCAATTGATCAAGGATATAAGAAAAAGCGCCCAAAAGGACGCTTTTAGCGTGTAGACAAACCCTCGCATTCTTTGTCAGTCCTGCGCTTCGGTGCTCACGAATGTCAAATTCGCTCTGCTCCGGTGCTCGTCCTTCCTAGACTGCAAAGGTTTTCTATCAGGGTGAAAAGAAGAAAAAGGGCAAACACCTTTTTCAACACATAAAAAGCGCCCAAAAGGACGCTTTCTGTGTTTATGATAATTCAAGCTGTTTCTTCAATTCTGTTTTGACTTCGTTCAGTTGGTTTTGATCCAATTGGTAATAATAAACGCCATTTGGCTGGTAATCAGATCCTTTTAGTTGAATCGTATCAACAGATTTCAATGAAGTGAGTAGTGGGAAAAGACCGACTAGTTCTTTCATTGACAGGTTAGTTGAGACGTTATCACCTAGAGTATCTATGATATTGTCATAAGACGGAATGGACGTTACTGATTTTGATTTATCGAAAATGGCTTTTAAAACTTCCATTTGACGCTGTCCGCGCATGAGATCACTGTCTGCTTTTCTTGTTCTCACATAAGCGAGAGCTTGATTACCATCTAGTGTGTGAGTACCCGTTTGCAGCTGAACTTTGCCCTTTGTATCTTTAAGAATCTGTTTCACAACATATTCATCTTTAATGTTAACGGAAACACCGTTTAATTCGTTCACAATTTCCTTAAACGCTTTGAAATTACTTTCAATTACAAAGTCGACAGGGATATCTAGTAAATTCTCAACTGTACTCACCGTGAGGTCTGCATCACCAAATGCGTGTGCATGTGTAATTTTGTCATAACCATGACCTGGAATATTAACATATGAGTCCCTTGGAATACTTAATAATTTCACGGTTTTATTCGTACGATTTACTGTCGCTAATACCATTGCATCGCTTCGTGCTTGTTTGACGGTTTCGCCTGGTCTGCTGTCAATGCCAAGCAGCAAGACAGAAAAGCTGTCTTTCCCAGGATCAAATGCTTCAATCCGTTTGACAGATTGTGCACCGCGGTCTAGAGAGACTTGTGCTTTTTTCGCAGCCGATGTCACTTTATAGTAGGCATAGCCGGTGACAGAAGCGGTTGTCAGTAAAAGAATACCAAAAATAAAAAGAGTGACTTTCACCCATGGTTTTAAACGCTTTTTGCCTTTGCGTTTACTTCTTGTTTGATCCATATATTTAAACCCTCGCTATGATTTTATAGTAAAGATGTCCTTCTTCCTGCTTACAAACTAAAACAAATATACCTTAAAACGGGATATAGTGCGACATTTTTTTCACTAACGCTTAATTGACGTTTCCTTATCTAAAAAAGTTTCAATGATACGCAAATGAAATATATTTGTCATAAAACATCGAAATGTTTGAAATGACAGGAAGTGAGGAAAATGATTTTTCATAGAGAAACATCCAGTCATTACATAGATAAAAGAGGGGTTATGATCATGAAAAATCGGAATGGGTGGCTTTATTTCTTCGGCGCACTTGGCGGCGCCTTATATGGTTACGATACAGGTGTCATTTCTGGCGCTATCTTATTTATGAAAGAGGATTTAGGTTTAAATGCATTTACAGAGGGACTTGTGGTCAGCTCGATTTTAATTGGGGCGATGCTCGGGTCTTCTCTTTCTGGAAAACTGACAGATCAATTCGGACGGAAAAAAGCGATTATTGCCGCAGCCATTTTATTTATTATCGGCGGATTTGGAACAGCCCTTGCACCGAATACGGAGGTCATGGTCTTATTCCGAATCGTGCTAGGACTTGCTGTCGGATGCTCGACGACGATTGTTCCATTATATTTATCTGAACTTGCGCCAAAGGAATCAAGAGGGGCACTTTCCTCATTAAACCAACTCATGATCACATTTGGTATTCTTCTTGCCTATATTGTGAACTACGTTTTAGCAGATGCAGAGGCATGGCGTCTGATGCTTGGAATTGCCGTTGTTCCTTCTGTTCTCTTGTTATGTGGTATTTTGTTTATGCCAGAAAGTCCTCGCTGGCTGTTTGTCCAAGGACAGGCGGACCGGGCGAAAGAAATATTGTCAAAACTTAGACAAAGCAAGCAAGAAGTTGAAGACGAAATTGCGGATATTCAAAAGGCAGAAAGTGAAGAAAAAGGCGGTCTTAAGGAATTACTCGAGCCATGGGTGCGCCCCGCTTTAATTGCTGGTGTCGGCTTAGCCTTTTTACAGCAGTTTATTGGGACAAATACGATCATTTATTATGCACCAAAAACATTCACAAGTGTCGGCTTTGGCGATTCAGCAGCCATTTTAGGAACTGTAGGAATCGGTGCAGTCAATGTTGTCATGACGTTTGTTGCGATTAAAATCATTGATCGTGTCGGGCGGAAAGCGTTACTCCTATTTGGAAATGTAGGGATGGTTCTTAGTTTGATTGTTCTAGCAGTGGTCAATCGTTTTTTCGAGGGATCAACAGCTGCAGGGTGGACAACGATTATATGTTTAGGACTTTTCATCGTCATTTTTGCTGTCAGCTGGGGCCCGGTCGTATGGGTGATGCTGCCGGAGCTGTTCCCTGTACATGTCCGGGGAATTGGTACGGGGGTATCGACCTTCCTACTGCATACAGGGAATTTGATCATCTCGCTCACATTCCCAACCTTGTTAAGTGCAATTGGCATCAGTAACCTTTTCCTTATTTATGCAGCCATCGGTATAGGTGCCATCTTATTTGTGAAATATTTAGTCACAGAAACGAAAGGGAAAAGTCTTGAAGAGATTGAAGAAGATTTAAAAAAGAGAAACCGTGCCGTCGTGAATGACGAAGGGGAAACGGTATGAAAAAAGACCAGCTGCATGAGGCAGCTGGTCTCAGCGTGTAGACAAACCCTCGCATTCGCCCGCAGTCCTGCGTGCTGGTGCTCACGAATGTCAAATTCGCTCCGCTCCAGTACTCGTCCTTCCTAGGGCTACAAAGGTTTTCTATCACGCTGAAAAGAAGACAAAGGGCTAAAATCAAGTTCATTTTAGCCCTTTGTTAAACAAACGTTTAATCAAGAAAGGACAATCACTCATCTTCTGAACGTGCTGCCTATGACATACATATGGAACAGGCGGGCGAAAGGTGGAAATGAGATGAAAGGAAAAACGAGCATTGTGATGCTGACGTACAATGAACTGCACCTAACGAAAAAATGTATCGACAGTATCAAGAAGCATACTCGGCCTGATGAATATGAACTCATTATCGTGGATAATGCTTCATCAGACGGAACAAAGGAATATGTGAGACAACTGGAAGATGTCGTGTTGATTGACAACGAGAAGAATCAAGGCTTTGCCAAGGGCTGTAACCAAGGGGCGAAAAAAGCAACAGGAGATAGTCTTCTTTTTTTAAATAACGACACGATTGTGACCGAAAACTGGCTTTTGCCTTTAAGAGAAGCCCTTTTTGCATCAGATCGTATTGGCATGGTAGGCCCTGTCTCCAATTATGTGAGTGGTCCTCAGCTCGTTCAGCCATCTTACACAGATGTGAAGGAGCTTCCTGCCTTTGCGAAGGCATATACGGCTTCGAGAAAAGGTCAAAGAACATATGTGCACAGACTTGTTGGTTTTTGTTTGCTGGTCAAAAGAGAGCTGATCGAGGATGTAGGGTTATTTGATGAGCGATTTGTATATGGATCATTTGAGGATGATGACCTTTGTCTGCGTTCGTTGCTGAAGGGATACCAGTTGCAAATCGTCCATGATTCATTTGTACATCATCATGGTCATGCTACCTTCAATGCCAATGAAGAAACGAACATCTCTACGTTGTTTGCGGAGAACAGGCTTCGTTTTTTAGATAAATGGGGCATTGATTTAAATCTGATAACGCCCCATCCATATTTTGCAGCACTGCTCCCTGAGGATGCCGGATGTGTGCTGGATGTTGGCTGCGGTGCTGGGGCGACAGGACTTGAACTGATCAACCGGCAGTCCGTTGACATGTACGGAGTAGAGGCGGATGCATTAAAAGCAGAGATGGCAAAGGCGTATTACAAAGAAGTGATTGAGACAAAAGCGGAGGCGTATCCTTGGTCAGAGAAAGAAGTTTTTTTTGATGCTGTGATCTTTTCTGATGTGTTAGAGCATGTGTCAGACCCATGGCAGATGATTGCTCAAGCGCATGCGTCTTTAAAACCAGGTGGCGTGATCATTTGCTGCTTACCTAATATGATGCATGCGGAAGTACTGCTGCCTTTATTGGCAGGTGATTTTACGTATCAAGATGTGGGGATTTTAGATCGAACACATATGAGATTTTTCACACCAAACACAATGCGGGCGCTCTTTCCAGACCATTTATTTCATCGCGTGATTGAACAGCCGATCAATGTGCCAATTGATCAAAACGTTCAATTGTTTTTTGACGAAGTGGCGAGAGTAGGAGAGTCACTTGGCTTTCAAACAAAAGCATTATCTGATCAAGTGACGCTCTATCAGCTTTTGATCGTTGCACGTAAAAAAGGCGGTTCCCCCTCCGGGTAATCCGCCTCAGCGTGTAGGCAAACCCTCGCATTCTTTGTCAGTCCTGCGCGCCGGTGCTCGCGAATCCTTCATTCGCTCCGCTCCGGTACTCGTCCTTCCTAGACTGCAAAGGTTTTCTATCACGCTGAAAAGAAGACAAAGGGCTAAAACAAAGTTCATTTTAGCCCTTTGTCAACCATCTAAGGCGGATGACCGCCTTTTGTGCTACCATTTAAAGCTTTTCGTTGCGCCTTCTGCACCAAAGTTCAAAATGCTCACTTTTACGTCATATGCAATGTCTACTTCTTGAAATAGTGTATCCCATTCGTTGCGGTGCTGATCCCAAAAGTCTGGATACTTGATGCGCACCTGCCGATTTAAAAGGATCGGGTCAACACCAACTTCTTTTTGCATGTGGTGGACAGCTTTTTGAATGCGTTCTTTGATTTTGCGTTCAAAAATGCGCTCAAATCGTTTGATGTATTGCTCATCGTATGAGTTTTCAGGGGGATATTGATCTTCTGATAGTTTCCCGTTTGTTTGTACACTAATTTTAAAGGAGATCTTTCCGTTCTTCAGATAGGGTTCAATCTTGGACTTTGCTTTCTTGATTTCATACGTAATCGGAAAGCCTTTGTAGGTGGCAGGTACGACTCCGCCTGAGATGCGATTCATGACCCAGTTTAAAGATTGGACATCTTTTGCTGGTATGAATCCTATCAGCTTTCGCGTTTTCCCATGGATAATGCCTGCACCATCATAGGTGAGTTCTCCGTTTACGACATCCACACTTTGGACAAGAAAGCTTGTACCCATCTGAAAGTAATCCGACGCTCGGCCAATACGTGTTGGCAGTAAAATCTTCCCGTTAAAGCTCCGGTTTTTTGATGTTTCAAAAATATGCTCGACTGGAACCTTTTGTTGTGATTTTAATTTTTGATTGATGACTTTTGATGCCTCATGGCGTGACACTAAGAGGTAGCTGCTTCTTCGAACCTCATCATCTCGTATAAAGTGGTTGAGTGTCCCTTGAATATCATGATGTTCAGCTTGATCTTTGCCAAACAAAAAGATTTTGAGGTGATCACTGTAAATCGGCGGGTCCTTCAAAGCGACATTGCTGACTGCTTCCAGTACATTTTTCCCCTTTGAGACGACATTCACATAGCCAGGGGAGTCTGCTTCTTGTGTTCCGCCCATTTTAGGGACAAGGTTTTGATAGGTGAGTTTGACTCCGTTATCATCTTCCTCGTCAATGCCAACACCGCGCACAAACGATAATTTCTCAATATCTTTTAAGTCCCAGCAACCTGTCGATAAAAGCAAAAGACAGCAAGACAAAAAGATGAGCCATAAACGCCGTCCTTTCATGCAGATCGACCTCCCCATTTTTTACGTATCATGAGCAGAATAGCTGTTATAAAAGGAATCGCTAAAACAGCGAATAATGCATAGCCGAGTAAAGTCGAGTAGTAAAAGACTTCATTGATATTTCTCGGAAAAAGAGAGAGAGCTGAGGTCAGCAAAAACAGTAACCATAGCAGTCTCGTTAAATTGGTTGTCTTAAACACCGTTTGACAGCCTTTAATCGCAAATTGGAAAAAGCCAAGCATACAAATAAACTGCTGGCACGTCCAGATCGTCAGTAAGAAAATATCAAAGCGTTCAATGAAGACCCCTTCTAGTTCTAGCGCTTGAATGAGTGAGACAGTGGGCCAGGTGAGTGATTTCGTTTCTCCAACTGTCATGGAACCAATCACAATAAAGAGCGTGAGGGAGTAAATAAGTGTGGTGATCCCTACCCCGATCGCTGCGGCCCATTTCGCTTTTGACCATTTGTCTTTATAGACAAGCGGTACGACAAACAAAATGACTTCAAAGCCTGTAAATTGAATAAATGTTTGAGAGAACAAATTACTAAAATCTTTAAACCCGTGAGCCATTACCGGGCGTAAATAATCAAAATCAAATATTTTCAAACTAAACAGCATGAGCCCAATGTAAATGATCATGGTCATTGGATAAATGTATGTCACCATTTTTACTACTGGAAAAATTCCGCTTTTTAAATGATAGGTGGCCACCAGTAAAAAAATCATCACAATCACGGTCATCGGGGTCGATTGCAGCAGGAAAAATTGAACCACTTCCCCCAGTACACGCGCCTCAAAACCAACAATGGCTAGTAAATAACCGATCAGCATTAGGTTAAAAATCGTGCCAAAGAAGGCACCGGCTCCTTTTGTATTCGATTCAAAAATGGTATCCGGTGCATTCTTCTCCGCAATCCAACCTAGCAAAAAAGCAACGAAAGCAAAGATGACTCCCTGTATCAATACAATGATCCAGCCATCAGGGAATCCTGAATTGGCAGAACTGCGTGGAATGGTTAAAATTCCAGCGCCTATCATTGTAGAACTGCACAGAATGGTGACTTGTAACAATGATAGCTTCTCAGCTCTGTACATCGTTTAATCTCCTTGTCTTTTGAGATTTTTTGTCTTGGCTGTTTTCGGTCTCGATTTAAATAGCCCTATTGGTAAACGAACGTACGTATCTTTTAAATCTGAAAACGGTGAAGACAAAACAGGTGTGAAATAGTCAAAACCAAAGGTCTTGAGCTGCATCAAGTGACAAAGTACAAATAAATAACACATGATGAGGCCGTATAATCCAAACATGGCTGAACTGAAGATCGCCATAAACCGCAGGATGCGTAAGGGAAAGCTGAAATCATATGATGGAGCAGTGAAATCGGCTAGTGCCGTCAGAGACACAATAATGACCATTAAGGCACTGACGATATTGGCTTGGACAGCCGCCTGTCCAATAATGACGCCGCCAATCAGTCCAATCGTCTGCCCAATCGCCCTAGGAAGACGAAGTCCAGCTTCCCGCAGCAGTTCAATCGTAAACGACATCAAAATGGCTTCCACTACAGGAGGAAAGGGCACATTTTGCCGGCTGCCTGCGATGGTCAGTGCCATTCGTGTTGGTAATAAACCAGGATGATAGGAAACAAGGGCGATATAGAGTCCCGGTAAAAAGATCGTCAAAAGCACGGCAATATAACGGAGCAAACGCAAAAGAGTCGCACTTGTCCATCTTTGATAATAATCCTCCGGTGATTGCATCAAGGCAGTGAGAGTCATCGGCATAATGAGGGCAAACGGCGTCCCATCGAGCAAAATAGACACCTTTCCTTCGAGCACAGAGGCAATCACCCGATCAGGACGTTCTGTATTTTGAATCTGTGGAAAAATAGAGACATGACTGTCTTCAATCAACTGTTCAATATAGCCGGACTCAGGAATATCATCCATTTTGATTTGCTTCATACGAGAGAATACATCATCTACTAGTTTGGGGTCTGCGATATCACGAACATACACAAGAGCAGCAGATTTCTTGTTGCGAGTTCCTATGTTTACCTTTTGAATGACAAGGTTCGGATCATTTGCTCTTTCACGAAGCAATGCCGTGTTTTTTTCAAGATTTTCAATAAATCCAATCCGGGGTCCTCTTACAAGGACTTCTGATTGCGGCTCCTCTACTTCTCTAAATTGAAAAAGATTCGTATGGAGCGCAAGCGCTTGAGTGGCCCTATCCACAAATAAAATAGCCCTGCCGCTGTATAACTGCTCGATGGCAAGGTTCATATCTTCCAGCACATCATTTTGAATACCAAAGAACGTTTTAGAAAGGGAAGAAAGTGTGGTGTGGTCGACCTTGGTGATGGTCAGTTCCTTTTGCATAGGTGAAATGATTTGTTTGGAAAGCATCTCAAATTCTGTGAGTCCTTCAACGTACACGAGACATGCAGAGACAGCGGAAGGACCAAATGAAAAAGAGTGGAACACGATATCATCACTTTTGCCGGCAAAGCTTTTGACACGCTGAATGACGGACTCTATATCTTGTTCAATACGACTTTTCATAATACCTCACCCTCATGTCTTTTTTTATAGAGTGACTCGGAAGGAGAAGAATTATGCAAATAGAAAAAAGAGAATCCCCTAAAATAGGAATTCTCTTCACATGTTTATCTCGCCAGCCAGCCGCCATCTACGGCTAAAATATGCCCGTTCATATAATCAGATGCAGGGGAGCTGAGAAAGACGGCGGCACCTGCTAGATCTTCAGGCCTTCCCCAGCGTCCAGCGGGGATTCGTTTCAGAATCTCTTCATTCCGGTTCGCATCGTCACGAATGGCTTGCGTGTTATTGGTTGCAATATAACCAGGCGCGATCGCATTGACCTGAATATGCTGACTTGCCCATTCGTTTGCAAATGCTTTCGTCAAACCTGCGACAGCATGCTTACTTGCTGTATAAGCGGGAACAAAGACACCGCCTTGAAATGATAGAAGGGAAGCGATATTGACAATTTTCCCTTGCCCTTTTTGCAGCATCTGCTGTCCGACCTTTTGCGTGAGGAAAAAGAGACTGTTGATATTCACATCCATCACAGTATGCCAGTTTTCCTCTGAATATTGAGCAGCCTCTTCTCTTTTAATGGTACCAGCATTATTGATTAAAATATCAATTGAATGCTGCTTTAAAAGGGCATCAACATCCCGCTTTGCGGACTTAGGATCTGAAAAGTCTACTTGAATCGCATGAAATGATCTGCCGGTCTGTTCGACAAGTTCTTTTGTTTCATCAAGCGGCGTATGGTGGTAGGTACCGATGATATCTGCACCTGAACGGGCAAGCGCTACGGCAATACCTTGCCCAATTCCAGTTCCAGGACCTGTGACAAGAGCTGTTTTGCCTTCGAGGGAAAAGAGGGACGCTACATAGGATGTCGTCGTCATCTCATTACCTCAGCTGGTCCATCGGGACAAAGTCCATATCTTTAAACGTATAGTTTTCTCCCGCCATTGCCCAAATAAATGAATAATTTGCGGTACCTGAGCCTGAATGAATGGACCAGGCAGGTGAGATGACGGCTTCTTCATTTGCCACAACGAGATGTCTCGTTTCAGATGGCTCCCCCATAAAATGAAAGACACGTGCGTCTTCCTCTATATCAAGATATAAGTACACTTCCATCCGCCGGTCATGTATATGAGCAGGCATCGTGTTCCATGTGTTATTGGTTTCAAGCTGAGTGATGCCCATCATAAGCTGGCAGCTTTGGATGCCGTCTGCATGAATGACCTGATACAGATTCCGTACGTTCGAGGCGGATGCTTCCCCTAAATGATTCGGTGTTAATTCAGCGATCGCAGCCTTTTGTGTCGGATACGCTCTATGAGCGGTGGCTGACACAAGATAAAATTTGGCCTGCTCACCTGATGAACTAGCAAACTGTACATGTTCGTGTCCAAGTCCAATATATAAGAAATCTTTATGCTCCAGCACAAATGACTCACCATCGACTGTAACCGTACCTTGGCCGCCGACATTCACAATGCCAATTTCCCGTCTTTCAAGGAAATATTCTGTACGTAAAAAGTCGCCGGCATCTAGCTTGATCGGTTCTGATGTCGGCATAACACCGCCAATCACCACACGGTCCTCATGCGAATAATACAGCTTCAATTCACCACTGACAAAAAGTATCGGAATATGAAAATGACGACGAAGTTCCTCTGTTGTAAAACGCTTGACCTGCTCAGGATGTACAGCATAACGATTTTCCATTTGAGATAAGCCTCCCTTTCCATCTGAAACATATGATTGTTTTATTTGGTATCGGTTTCAAGGAAAATTCTAGAGGAAAAAGAGAGAGACGTCAACCGTTAATTTGAAATCGCTTTCTTTAATTGTATAAAAGCTTTTTTTCTTCATGTTCATGAAAAAAATCTTCTGATACAGCTTAACTTGTGGTATGCTTTTTTTAAGTTTATTTGAAATCGGTTTCGAAACAAATGAGAAGATCGATCTTGGGAGTTTTTTGTATGAAAGAGAAAAAGCAAACGAAAGTCACCATTAACGAAGTTGCTGCATATGCAGGTGTCTCAAAATCAACGGTATCCAGATACATCAATGGCAGAACAAATGAAATTTCTCCTGAAAAGGTAAAAAAGATTAAAAAAGCCATTGAGGAGCTCCATTACCGTCCGAGTCAGCTTGCCCAAGGATTGAAAGTAAGAAAGAGCAAGGTCATTGGTTTTATTGTGGCTGATATTACGAACCCGTTCTCTGTTGCGACACTTCGTGGTGTGGAAGAGATTTGTGATGAATATGGATACAGCATCATGGTGTGCAACACAGATAATCGTCCAGAAAAAGAACGAGAAATGCTTCTGAAGCTGAATGCGCATTATATTGAAGGGCTGATCATCAATACGACCGGTCAAAACAATGACATTTTGCAAGACTTTAAGCAAAACGGTGTACCGATTGTTCTTGTTGACCGTAAGTTACCTGAACTCAAGGTCGATACCGTCACAACGAATAACCGTGACATCACGGCTCGTCTACTTCATCAGATGTATGAAAAAGGCTACGAACATATCGCTTTCTTTACTGAGCCGGTCGATGGGATTAGTCCACGTGAAGAACGAAAAGAAGCCTATGAACAGACGGCCATGAGTCAACATAAGACACCTATGATTGCAGAAATCAATTTGAAGCAAAAGGAACAAATGCGAGATGAGATTTGTCGGTTTTTACAATCAAACCATCAGAAAAAAGCGATTTTAGCAGGCAATGGATTACTTATGCTGAAGCTCATCAGTGAACTCGTCGATCTTGGGGTGAAGATACCTGAGGAGATAGGCATTGCTGGATTTGATGATACAGAATGGTATAAGCTGATCGGGCCAGGCATCACTACGGTGGCGCAGCCATCTCATGAGATGGGGAGAGCGGCGATGCAAAAAATCAAGACGCGTCTTGAAGGGGATAAGAGTGCACCCCAGACCATTCAACTTGATGGAGAAATCATTGTGAGAAAATCTTTATAAACGTCAGGCAGAGAAGAGTATACATACGTGCATGCTCTCTCTTTTTCAACTGTTTTGAAACCGGTACCAAGAAAGGGGAGAAATCAGTGAAAGCATTGGATGTGATCACATTTGGGGAATCAATGGCGATGTTTTATGCAAAAGAAATTGGCGAGCTTCACCAAGTGCATACGTTTCAAAAAGCACTTGCTGGTGCAGAGAGTAATGTTGCGGTCGGCTTGGCAAGATTAGGCTTTAGCGTTGGCTGGATGAGCAAGGTCGGGGCGGACTCACTTGGTACATTTATTTTAGAAGAGCTTCAAAAAGAAGGGGTCGATACTGAGGCAGTGCTCCGTTCAAATGATGGGGCCAAAACAGGGATATTGCTTAAATCAAAAGTCATCGATGGAGACCCTGATGTGACGTACTACCGAAAAGACTCTGCTGCGAGTACATTGAACCCAAGCGATTTCCCGTCCACTTATTTTCAGCAGGCAGGACATCTTCATATGACCGGAATCCCGCCTGCTGTGTCTAGTGAAATGAGAGCGTTTTCTTTTCATGCCCTTAAAGAAATGAAGAAAGCAGGAAAAACCATTTCCTTTGATCCGAACCTTAGACTTCAACTATGGGAAGAGGAAGAAGACATGATTCATACGGTGAACCAGATGGCTGCTCAAGTAGATTGGTTTTTCCCAGGGCTTGCAGAAGGTCAAAGACTCACAGGATGTCATGAGCCGGAAGCGATTGCGGATTTTTATTTACAAAAAGGTGTCAAGCTTGTGGTCATTAAACTGGGAGCAGAAGGAGCCTATTTCAAAAGTGCATCCGGCCAAGGTGTAGTGGCTGGTTTTCATGTGTCTCATGTCGTGGATACAGTCGGAGCTGGTGATGGATTTGCAGTGGGAGTGATGAGCGGTCTGCTGGACGGATTATCATATGAAAAATCGGTGACAAGAGGCAATGCCATTGGAGCACTTGCAGTCATGTCCCCAGGAGATCACGAGGGACTGCCGACTCGGGAAGAGCTTCAGGCATTTATAAAAGAAGCCAAACGATATCAAAGGCGACACGATATGAAGGGAGATGAGAGGTATGGGAAAGTCAGCAAGTATGAGCGTTAAAGAGAAGCTCGCAGCTTGTAAACTCATTGCGGTGGTCAGAGCAGGTAGTGAAGCAGAGGGGATAGAGATGATTGGTCGTTTAAAGAAAAAAGGGGTGCGGGCCATCGAAGTGACATATACCACGCCCAAAGCAGAGCGGATCATTGCATCTTACCAGCATGACCACGACTTGATTGTCGGAGCCGGAACGATTACAACACTTGAGCAGGCACAATCAGCCATTGAAGCCGGCTCTCAATTTATCGTCAGCCCGGGATATCTTCCTATTATCGGAGAGCACCTATCTTTTCACGATACACTTTACGTGCCAGGTGTTTTGACCCCGAGTGAAATTATGCAGGCAAAAGCAAATGGATACAGCGTGTTAAAGCTTTTTCCGAGCGGCTCCTTCGGTTTGTCCTATATGAAAAATTTGCAAGGTCCGTTTCCAGAGATTGAGTTCATCCCAACAGGAGGCATTCATCCAGTCGATGTGCC
The DNA here is from genome assembly GCF_038593325.1 of Bacillus sp. FSL W7-1582. Lineage (NCBI taxonomy): Bacteria > Bacillati > Bacillota > Bacilli > Caryophanales > Bacillaceae > Bacillus > Bacillus sp. FSL W7-1582. The sequence goes on along the minus strand of NZ_CP151987.1, from coordinate 3,242,578 downwards.
AAAGTGGCTTGAAGCAGGAGCCGTGGCAGTAGGTGTCGGCAGCCAGCTTGAAAGCAGTACAGCAGAAGAATTACAGGCTGTTCTTTCTTCCACAATCTTGTAGTTCACATAAACAACCGGCGGATGACTGCCGGTTGTTTGTTCGTTTATCTGACAAAAAAGCTCAGAAGACGCATCTTTTCACGTAAAATGAGCATAAAGGAGAGGTCGATATGTACATTCAACAAGATGAACTAAAAGATGGTCAAATTGAGCAATTGATTCAAGCTCATGTAGAAGAGATGAAAAAACATTCACCGCCAGAAAGCATTCATGCCCTTCCGTTAGACGATCTGAAAAAACAAGACGTCACAGTATGGAGTGCAAGGGATGGAGAGGCGCTTCTTGGCTGCGGAGCCATCAAGGAGCTATCAAGTGAACATGGTGAACTCAAATCGATGAGGACGGCAGCAGCCCATATGCGAAAAGGCGTGGCGAAGCATCTGTTGACTCACCTTCTCCAAGAGGCGAAGCGGCGGGGGTATAAAAGAGTCAGCCTTGAAACAGGTGCGATTGCTTTCTTTGAACCGGCAAGAAAATTATATGAAAGCTTTGGATTTCAATATTGTCCGCCTTTTGGTTCATACCAAGAAGATCCAAACAGTTTATTTATGACAAAGGAATTATAGAGGTCGAGAGAGTATGCTTTTATAAGCAGCTCTTTTTTTATGAGGCAACAATGGAAGGAGGGGAATGTGAATGAAATGGTCGAAGTTGTTCGGAATGGGCGCATTTCTCACATTTTGTGTTATATCTGTTCTTTTTTTATCTGTATTAGGTCAAGATTTAGTTAAAATTGAAAGCGCTTCCGATGAGGCGGTATCAACTTATCGATATCACTTTGTTCTTGTACCGGAGGAACTTGATAATGAATATTGGCAATTGGTGCAAAAGGGAGCTGCTGATGCGGCGGAAGTTCATCGGGTGTATCTTGAATACCTAGGTCCAAAGCAGGCTGATTTGGATGATCACCTGAAAACCATTGATATGGCGATTGCTGGTCATGTGGACGGCATTATGACACAAGGGCTTGATGCAAAGAAATACAAACCGCTCTTTCAAAAAGCAAGAGAGAAAGGTATAGATGTCGTCACAGTCGATACCGATGCAGAGGGGAGCAAGCGTCAAGTGTATGTCGGGACAGATAACTATTATTCCGGTTTTATCGCCGGACAGGCACTCATCGCTGATACAAAAGGCGAGCAGTATGTGGGCATTGTGACGGGACGGCTTGATGCGATTCACCAGAAGCTTCGCGTGAAGGGGTTTCGAGATGCCGTTTCTGGTGAGAAACGCATTCATATTGCTGGAATAGAAGAGTCGGCGATTACGAAATCAGGTGCTTCCGGTGCTGCGTATAAATTGTTAAATGATCATACGCAGCTCACCGCATTTTATGGAACAAGTGCATTAGACGGTGTCGGCATTATTCAAGCAACAGAGCAATATCATTCATCTAAAGATGTTTATGTGCTCGCATTTGATACTCTGCCTGATACGATTCAAGCGCTGGATGATGGGAAAATTGATGCAGTGGTTGTACAGCACCCTTATGAAATGGGCTATCAAGCGGTTGAATCTCTTGTTCGTTTGCAACAAGGGGATAAACAAGAACCGCTGCAGTACACAGGGACGAGTGTGATTCGGCGAGGAGACCTGCCCCTTCATCAAACGGAAAGACCACAGGGGGTTCAGCCATGAAGAGAATTCGAAGTAAGTTATTATTGGCTTTTTTAATTCTTGTGCTCCTTGGCAATGTGGCCGCTTTTTTTGTGTATTGGAGCAGTTCAAAAATCACATCAGAATATAGCAAGAGCTTTCGTTCCTTTCTCCTGCTGAATGATATTTCGACAGAGGCAAAAACGATGTATGAAAAGGTCAACGCCTTTGCCATCGAAAAGGATCAGGCGTTTGCCAAGGGGTATGCAAAATCAAAACAGAAAATGACATCATATGACCAAGCATTGCTCAAAAATGCAGGGCTTCATGCCGCCATCCCCTCCATTGAAAAATATCAATATATGATGCGGACGCTCATAAACGAAAGTGATGCGACAATGAATCATGTCAAAGAAGGGGAAATCAAAGAATATGCTGCAAGTGTGAAAGAAGTAAGAACCGTGTCCTCTTATATCCAAGAGCAGACAATGACTCTTTTGGATGATGAATTATCTGAGTATCAAGTACTCTACCAATCCCTTCAAAAAAGACATCAAACGTATGCGCTTTTTACTCTATGTCTGTTTACATTATCGATAGGTATCGCTTTATGGATGGCCTATATCATTGCGGGCGGAATTTCAAGACCGATCGTTCATCTATCACGAAGTGCCAAAGAAGTATCAGAAGGAAATTTTGATGGTCCGAATTTGCATGTGTCATCAAAGGACGAAATCTCTGTGTTAAATCATGCCTTTGAGCGAATGCGGCGAGAGATGAAGGTCATGATTGAAGAGATGAAACAAAAGGCTGCTTTAGATCAGAAAATTAAAGACATGAAGCTGAAAACACTACAAAACCAAATGAATCCACATTTTTTATTTAATACATTAAACATCGTTTCACGTATGGCGTACTTAGAATCAGCTGATGCGACATCGAGATTGATACAATCCGTTTCTACGCTGATGCGGTATTCTCTATCTCCTCTCAGCGCATCTGTTACGTTAGAACAAGAAGTGAAAGTGGTAAAAGAATATTTTCATATACAAGAAACAAGATTTTCCGATCGTATTACATGCAAAACGACCATAGATGAGTCGTGTCTATCTGTTCACATTCCGAGCCTTACATTGCAGCCGCTTGTCGAAAATGCCTTTATTCATGGGGTAGAACCAAAAGAAGAGGGTGGGCTTGTAGAGCTCTCTATTGATCGAGATGATGGCTTTGTCATGATTCGGATTCGGGATAATGGACTTGGCATCAGTGATCAAGAGAAAAAGAGATTGCTATCGCAAGAGGAAGAAGATCATCCAGACACACGTAGTAAAGGTCACTCGACAGGAATTGGTCTTCGAAATGTGATGTCGAGGCTGCGTTTGTTTTACGGAGTGCAGGATGCCCTTCAAATTGATTCAAAGCCAAACGAAGGGACCACGATTCAATTGACAATACCAATCAAGGAGGAACGAGCATGCTGAACGTGCTGATTGTGGATGATGAAAAAATTGAACGAATGGCGATGCGTAAGTTCATGACCGAATGGCTGCCAGACTGTCATATTGCAGGGGAAGCTGCGAATGGAAAAAAGGCGGTGGAATTGGCGCGGTCTAAGCCAATTGACCTTGTGCTCATGGATATTCAGATGCCTGGCATGGATGGACTCACAGCGATCAAACAGATCAAAGCAAGCTGCCCTTATACTAAATTTATTATGCTGACAGCCTACGATACATTTGATTATGCCAAGCAAGCCATGCAGGAAGGGGTCAAACAATACCTTGTCAAACCAGCTGATAAAGACGAAACCATTACAGCGATTCGTTCTGTTGCGGCAGAAATTCAGCAGGAGGTCTCCCTGCGGCAGGCGGAGAAAGTCAATCAGCAGTCAAAATGGCTGGAAGCTCATGTGTTGAATGGTCAATCTTATACTTCAACAGCGTTTGAGCGGCTGTTTCAGGATTTTCAAGCAGGTCTAGTGATCGCTGTTCAGCGGACAGGCGGGGATCAACTCCTGAATCATTTGCAGGAGTCTGCTCTTTTTCAAGCAGTGCCTATCCAAGTGAGCGGTGAGCTGTTTACATGCTTGATTTACAGCCATCAATCACCTGGTCACCTAAAGGCGAATGTACTGCAAGCGATTCGCGCTGCCATGACAAGCGAGCAGCATTCCCCTGTCATTGTTGGCATGGGTCATCCTGTCTCAAATCCACTTCAACTTCAGAAAAGTGCGGCAGAAGCGAAGCTTTCCTATTATCAGCGAAAAAAAGATGACGGTGCGGTTCGTTATGGCTTTTACTATACAGATAGACAATCTTACGTATTGATCAACTTGCCTGAGCTTGCCGATGACATGATGCTGGCACTAGAAGAAGGGAGAAGAGATGATGCTCTTGCTTACTATGATGCCTTCCAATTAGAAGGGGCAACCATTTCTCATGTGAAAGAGCTGCTCATTTTACTCAAATCACGACTTCGTGCAGATGTGCCAATTCTAGCTATCACCACAGAAACAGAATGCCGCCAATGCTGTGAACATTTATTTGATCTGTATGAAGCAAGAACCCAGACGGTGAATGATATAGAACGGGCGAAACGATACATTCAAACACATTTTTGCGAACATATCACGCTGGAGCAAACGGCCGCCTATGTTGATTTAAGCCCGACGTATTTCACCAAACGCTTTAAGGATGAGACAGGTCTAACGTTTAAAGAATATGTGACGACCTGTAGGATGGATAAAATGAAGAAGCTACTGAAAGAGAGTTCGCTTAGTTTAAAAGAAATCACCTATCAAGCTGGATATACTGATCCAAATTACGTCAGTCGTGTGTTTAAAAAAATGGTTGGCTGTTCACCGAAGGAATATCGAAAACAGGTCGTAAAAAAATGAAGAATTTCATAAAAAAGTGAAGAAGTTTGCCTGAAAAAAGGCAAGGATCTGCCAGTATACTTATTTTGATAACGCTTACAAAATAGGGATGGGGGATCCATGATGAAGTTTAAATTAGGCTTTACTTTATTGGCACTCTGTATGCTGGTCGTCTCTGCTTGCAGTTCATCGACGAACTCAGATGCAAAAAAAGAGGGCGGAGCGGAGAAACTAGAAATTTTCTCTTGGTGGACTGGTGCAGGTGAGGAAGACGGGCTGAAGGCACTCATTCAATTGTTTGAAGAGAAAAATAAAGACATTCCAATTGAAAATGCAGCTGTCGCTGGTGGCGCTGGTACGAATGCAAAGGCTGTTCTAACAAGCCGGATGCAAGGAGATGATCCGCCGGCTACGTTCCAAGTACACGGGGGAGCAGAGCTGAATGAGAGCTGGGTAGCCGCAGGTAAAATGGAGCCGCTGGATGACCTTTATGAGAAAGAAGGCTGGAAGGATAAATTTCCAGAATCACTGATTGACCTTGTGAGCAAAGACGGGAAAATCTATTCCGTTCCAGTGAATATTCATAGAGGCAATGTGCTTTGGTATAACAAAAAAGTATTTGAAGAACAGGGCTTACAGCCGCCAACGACGTTTGATGAATTTTTCAAAACAGCCGATGCCTTAAAGAAAAAAGGGATTACTCCACTTGCGCTTGGGGATAAAGAACCTTGGGCAGCGACTCATTTGTTTGAGAGCGTTCTTCTAGGAGTACTAGGTGCAGATGACTATCAAAAACTTTGGGCGGGCGACTTAAAAATGGATGATGCAAAAGTGAAGGAAGCGGCAGACATCTTTGGACGTATGCTCGAGTACGTCAACGACGATCATAGCTCGCGTAACTGGCAGGATGCCTCACAACTCGTGGCAAAAGGGGAAGCTGCAATGAATGTCATGGGCGATTGGGCAAAAGGATATTTTGTGAATGATCTAGATTTGAAGGTGAATAAAGACTTTGGATACGTGGCAACTCCTGGTACGGAGGGCAGCTTTATGGTCATCACGGATACATTCGGACTACCGAAGGGTGTCAAACAGCCAGAAAACGTGAAAAAATTCTTATCTGTCTTAGGATCTGTGGAAGGACAGGATGCGTTTAATCCGCTGAAAGGGTCAATTCCGGCTCGTGTGGATGCAGATGTATCAAAATATGATGAATACGGAAAATCGGCAATGAAGGCGTTTAAAGAGTCAAAGCTGGCACCGTCTCTTGCGCATGGCTCAGCTGCTGAAGAAGGTTTTGTCACGAAGGCGAACCAAGCCGTCAATATTTTCGTGACACAAAAAGACAGCAGCCAGTTCGTTTCTTCTTTAAAAGATTCAATGAAATAAAGATGAAAGAGGCGGCCGTTAGGCACCGCCTCTTTTTTAAAAAAAGGAGTGTAGCTTCATGCGCATGGACACATCGCCGATCACAAAAACACCAGCAGCAAAAGTGAAACGTGTTCGGAAAAAATGGAATGGAGACCAGCTGCTTGCCCTGCTATTTTTAGCACCGTCAGCTGTTTTATTATTCATTTTTGTTTACGGATTTATTGGCTGGACAGGATATGTTTCATTATCGAACTGGACATCGCTTGTTCCTGATTTTTCTTTCGCAGGTATGAAAAATTATGTCATGCTGTTTCAAGATTTTCGCTTTCAGTCAGATCTTCGAAACACGGTCTTTTTTACTTTATTCTTTATTGGAGCAGTCATTGCTTCTGGGCTTGTACTGGCCATTTTACTAGATCAGAAGATCAAGGGGGAATCACTTTTTCGGAATCTCTTCTTCTTTCCGATGGCCCTTTCCTTTGTGGTCACAGGTGTTGTGTGGCAATGGATCCTAAATCCATCAACTGGGGTGAATCTGTTTTTAAAAACTCTCGGCATCCAGCCCAAGTGGTACACGGATACGAACATTTTAGCTGGATTTGTCTGGGGGAAAATTGAGTTTGGTGTACCGGCAGCAATGATTGCAGTTGTCATCGCTGCTGTGTGGCAGATGACAGGGTTCTCACTTGCGATGTATTTGGCTGGTCTTAGAGGTATTCCAGAGGAAGTGAGAGAGGCTGCTAGAATGGATGGCGCAACCGAGTGGCAAATCTACTGGAAAATCATTTTCCCGCTGTTAAAACCAATCACAGCGAGTGTCGTCATTATCATGGCACATATTTCTTTAAAGATCTTCGATTTGATTTACTCGATGACAGGACCAGGAGCAAACTTTGTCACCGATGTGCCAGGTGTTTATATGTTTGAAATGACCTTTAGAGGAAACCATTATGCAGGTGGTGCCGCCATTGCGATCGTCATGCTGATTTCTGTTGCGATCTTTATCGTGCCGTATCTCCTGTCTAGCCGGAAGGGGGCTTCATCATGACCGCAAGAGGGTTTGTCCGTCCAGTTCTTTATGCGTTATTAATACTGTGCAGTTTGTTTTTTCTCATGCCTGTTTATGTCATGCTCGTCACAAGCTTAAAGCCATTAGGTGAAGTCACCCTTGAGCGAATGTGGTCGCTTCCATCTACACTTGATTTCTCAAGCTACAAAATTGCTTTTGAAAAGTTATCACCCAATTTAATGAACTCTCTTTATCTAGTCATTCCTGCTACCTTATTGTCAGCTGTATTAGGTGCGATGAATGGCTATGTGCTGTCTAAATGGCGCTTTAAAGGATCAGAAGTGGTGTTTACCTTCATGTTGTTTGGTATGTTTATTCCATATCAAAGTATCCTCATTCCACTTATTCAATTTTTACGTGAAATCGGCTTGTATAACTCCATTCCGGGACTTGTGCTTGTTCATGTCGTATATGGCCTGCCAATCACAACACTCATGTTCCGCAATTTTTATGTGAGCATTCCTGATGAAATGATTGAATCAGCGAAGATGGATGGAGCCGGGTTTATCGGGATCTTCAGACATATGATTCTGCCGCTTTCCATCACAGGGTTTGTCGTGGTTGCCATTTGGCAGTTCACAAATGTGTGGAATGAGTTTCTATTTGCGGTCACTATGACCACAGCAGAGAATCAGCCGGTCATGGTCGCATTGCAAAATTTATCAGGCAGTCAAATTGTGCAATGGAATGTTCAAATGGCAGGTGCCATCTTGGCTGCACTGCCGACACTTTTGGTCTATATTCTACTTGGGAAATACTTTGTGAAAGGGCTTCTTGCAGGCTCTGTCAAAGGGTAAATTCATTTTCTTGTTATCGTTTTCATTCGGTGTACTGAAAGGATTGACTTCTCTTTAGATAGCGTCATAATAAAAGTTGAGACTTGCTAGTTTTCATCATGCTAGGCAAGGATTATCAAAGGGTAGCAAAGGGAGGAGTCATCCTGAATGAAGCAGTCACCAATTTTTTTACTGCCTGAATTGAAGGAGAGAATATGGGGAGGTACAGCCTTAAGGGATCAATTTGGCTATGATATTCCTTCTGATCAAACGGGAGAATGCTGGGCAATTTCTGCTCATCCAAACGGACCAAGTGTCGTGCAAGACGGTCCATATAAAGGGAAAACGTTGATCGAACTATGGGACAATCACAGAGAATTGTTTGGGGGAATAGAAGGCGATCGCTTCCCGCTCTTAACAAAAATTTTAGATGCAAACCAAGACTTATCCGTTCAAGTTCATCCAGATGATGATTATGCGGAAAGACATGAAAATGGCGAGCTTGGGAAAACAGAGTGCTGGTATATCATTGACTGCAAAGAAGGCGCAGAAATGATCTACGGTCATAATGCAAGGACGAGAACTGAGCTTGTGACCATGATGAACAGCGGAGATTGGGAAGGCCTTTTGCGGCGAGTGAAAATTAAGCCGGGTGATTTTTATTATGTGCCAAGCGGTACCATTCATGCGCTATGTGAAGGCACACTGGTTCTTGAAACGCAGCAAAGTTCAGATACGACCTATCGGGTGTATGATTATGAACGAAAAGACCAAAATGGCCATGAACGTGAACTTCACTTCACGCAGGCCATTGATGTCACAACGGTTCCTCATGTAGACGGTTATGCAGATGAATCAGTAGAAACTCGTCCAGGGATGACCATTAGAACATTTGTAGAAGCAGAATACTTCTCTGTGTATAAATGGGAAATTGATCAAAAAGTAGAGCTATCGCAAGATTATCCGTTTTTGCTGTGCAGCGTTATTAATGGGGAAGGGTCCTTAGAGCATAATGGGCATACATATCCGCTGCCAAAAGGAGCCCATTTTATCCTGCCTGCTGAAACAGGGAACTTCACAATTGAAGGATCTTGTGAACTGATTGTGTCACATATATAAAGAAAAAGAGGAAGAGGACTTCGAGAGGTCCTCTCAGCGTGTAGACAAACCCTCGCATTCTTTGTCAGTCCTGTGTGCTGGTGCTCACGAATGTCAAATTCGCTCCGCGCCAGTACTCGTCCTTCCTTGACTGCAAAGGTTTTCTATCACGCTGAAAAGAAGACAAAGGGGTAAAATAAAGTTCATTTTACCCCTTTGTCAACAATCTGAGAGGACTTCGAGAGTCCTCTATTTTTCTATTGCATAAAAGACTTGAAAGAGACTTGTTTTTGTCGATAAAGAGATTAGTAGACTATTATGCAAAGTTAAGAGAGGGACAGGGAACGTGAAAAAAACCATCAAGATTATGTTACTCGCAGCTGCCTTTGGTATGACATTACACACAGGCAAAGAAGTGCAAGCAGCCTCCTATGTCGATCAATCCATTTATACGATTAGCACCTCAAAAGTATTTACAACAGAAGCAGAAGTGAAAAAAGCGGTTGACACGTTGAAAAAGGATAAGAAGTGGACAGCCACTTATCAAACTTCAGGAAATACATCGACTTATCAACTGACTGCCTCAGGATATGACTCACAAGTAGCAGCTAATGCAAGTGCCGCTGCATTAAAAAAAGAGTTAGGTATGAGCGGTACGGTGTCTCCAGTAGGTGACCGCCTTCCTTTACAGAAAATCGTATCTGATCCAATCAACGATGAAAGTCAGGCGAAAAAACTGACGCTCGAGCTGACGAAAACATCAGGACTCAATAGCACGTATGAAGCTATCAATCAAAGCAGACCATCTTATCAGGTCATTTCAGGAGCCATTGATTCTGAAACGAAAGTCAAAAATATTCAAACCGAACTACAAAAACAGGCCGGAGTCACGAGTACATACCAAACTGAAAACAAGGCCGGCACCGTGTATCAGCTGATCTCAGGCAATATTGTTGGACAGAGTAAGGCAAATACCATCCTGCAAGGTTTTCAAAAGGAATCTGGTTTAAAAGCAGTACTCCAAACGGTAGCAGCAGGCAAACCGTATTACATCGTCACATCTGCTGCACAAACGAATCAGTCTAAAGCGCAAACCCTTCTGACCCAGCTGCAAAAAGAAGCGAAAATCAGCGGAAAGATTCAGAAGGCTGGAGCTGTTAAAAATGTATATAGCATGGAATCAGGCTATTTCAAAGACAGTAAGCAAGCAGCCTCAGCGGCGTCTCAGATTAAAAAACAAGCTGGTGCGTCAGGTACTGTGCAGCGAGTAGGAAAAACGAAAAATTATATCGTAAAGCTCAATCAATTAAATGACACAACTTACGCAAAAACAGTTGCCTTTTTCAAGAAAAAGAAATGGCGCTATACATCTAAAAAGATCTCCTCTACACAGCCATATCAAGTAGTGACTGGGAATCTTTTGGGCGATGATCAAGCGAAAAAAGCAACGGCATTTTTCCAAAAGAAAAAAGTATCCGCCACAACGAAAAAAACAGGCAAAGCATCTGACAGCACGTATCGACTAGTTGTGAATCAAGCAACGGATCAGACAAAAGTAAATAAAGGTGCTACATACTTAAAAGCACAAAAGGTGACAAGCAGCATCACAACAGGCAAGGGGCAAGCAGTCAGTAAAGCATACAGCCTGATGACAACTCCTGTATATGATCAAAGCAAAGTAAAGCAGGCGCAAGAGATCATGAAAAAAAATGGAGTTGCCAGTAGTACAAAAACATTAACAGAAGCTGTTAAGCAATACCGTATTACGACAGAGGCGACTGTGAATCAGACAAAACTGAATCAAGCCTTAAGTTATTTAACCAAACAAAAAATGAAAGCAGCCGCTCAAAAAACGGGAGCAACTGATTATGGTCAATATCAGATCAAAACAGGGGTTATTTCGACTGCTGCCTTAAGAGATCAAGGCATGACATTCTTCAAAAAACGAAATGAACCAGCTGCTTATACAACAACGACAAAACCGGCATATAAAATCAACATCACACAGCAGTTTACAGGTTTACCAAATGCGAATGCGGCCATTGCTTTTGTGAAAAGCCAATACGGCTGGACAGCCACAGCGACAAAAATCAAAAATGGTCCAATGGTGATGCAGACGAATTATAACCTCACAGTCAATGAGATGGTAAACAAACAAATGAAGGTGTCACCGCAGACAGATGGTGCAGCCTATGTCTATGCGACATATGTAGACCCAGCGACGTCCACAGTGAATACAGACGGGCTAAATGTACGTTCTACACCTGATTCAAGTTCGGCTAGCAACATCGTCGCACAGCTGAACAAAGGGACAAAAGTGAAGCAGCTTGGAAAAGAAGGCAACTGGATCAAGATCAGCCTCGGCTGGAGAAATGCGAGTTCAGCAGAAGTATTAAAATATGTAGACCCAGCGAATATCGCGGAGGGCACTCAATCTTATTTTCAATTTCTCAAACTCTCTGAAGCTGCAAATCTCAATCCGACTGAAGTGAATACGAAGATTTTAGCAGGGAAAGGTATTCTTGCCGGAAAAGGACAAGCCTTTATCACAGCAGCGAAAACGTATCATATTAACGAAATTTATCTCATTTCACATGCATTGCTTGAAACAGGTAACGGAAATTCCATTTTAGCGAATGGTACGATGTTTAATGGGAAAAAAGTATATAACATGTATGGTATAGGCGCATATGACAGCAACCCGAATTATCTCGGAGCAAAATATGCGTATGAACAGCAATGGTTCACACCAGAGGCAGCCATTATTGGCGGGGCAAAATTCATTGGCAACAGCTACATCAATAACGCCACATACAAACAAGATACCATTTACAAAATGCGGTGGTCTGCGACAGCCACTCACCAATATGCAACGGATATTGGCTGGGCTTCTAAACAGGTCACACGTATGTATAGTTTGTATAACTTACTTGATAACTATACGCTGTATTATGATATCCCCGTGTATAACAAATAAAAAAACGTCCGTGCTTCTTAATGAGAAGCCGGACGTTTTTTGTGTAACAGCTGATGTTCAATAAAGGAAAGAAGCTGCTGACTTGATTTCCCTTTTGAATATTGGTTCCATTCCTCAGCAAAGGTTTTCAATAAGTCTTGATTGGCTGATTCGTTTAGCTGCTTAAGCTCCTCTAAGAGCATATCTTGAGTGACGCAAGCCTTTCCTGGAATGATGTCTTCATAACGTTCGACTAAACCGCGTTTCATGCGATAAGTCTCTAGATCGTAAGTGAAGAACAAAACAGGCTTTCGGAGCAGCGCATATTCAAACACAATGGACGAATAATCTGTAATCAGGACATCGCATACAGAGAGCAATGGAAAGAGCGGCTGATCGGACACATCAAATATCCACTCACCATCTGTTTCTGCTTTGGCTAAATGTTTCACTGCAGGATGAAGTTTGACGAGCAGGATATAGTCACCATTCAGCTCTCTCCGCAATTGTTCTTTAGAAAAAGGTAAGACAAGACCGTCCATTGCAAAGTCCCGGTAGGTCGGCGCATACAGCAGCACTTTTTTGCCTTTTGGAAAAATATCCGTCTGAAAGGAAATAGGGCGCTCATCATAGTACGCATCTGTGAATGGTACACCTGTTGGCAAAAAACGATCGTCGTTGACGCCAAATGAAGTTTTGAAAATCTCGCGCATGTGATCTGAGCCAGTAACGATATAATCGAAAGACGCATAGACCCGCTTGAAACGCTGCAGATCACGAGAACTACGGTGATGATTTGAAGCGTCTTCAAGACCGAACTTTTTCAAAGCACCATTGGCGTGCCACACTTGAATACAAGTGGTAGAAGGTCTATTTCTTAGCACACTTGTCATCAGAAAATAATTATCTGTGACGACAACTTTGCTTTTTAGCATCGTATAGATACATTGAATGAGATGAAAGGGATTTTTTTCATGAAAATAGCGAAATGACACATGAGGCACGTCCTTTTCTATCACGGAAGCATGCTTCGTATAGAGGACAGTGAGCTTCATTGTCATATTCGCCTGTTGTTGATAAGTATCAATGAGAGCAGCTGCATTCTCTTGGAATGAAACAAGCAGCGTCACCTGATTATCACGAGGTTTCACGCCGCTCATGAGCCATCCAGCAAAAGAAACAAAAGCTGCATAGCATGAGATGATCATTGAGTGTATATTCATCATGTATCAGTCTCTCACAGCTGCTTCGTCTGATCTTTTACTTGCTCAGGATAGTAGCGCTTTTTCCCTTTGTTTTCTTTTAATACGGCAAAAGCGTACTTTGGGATATTCAGCATTCGTTTCCATCTCCACGGATTGACAATGAGTCTGTACAGCCATTCCGTATTTGTTTTAATCATCCAGCGTGGTGCACGCTTCACCGTTCCGCTAAATACATCAAAGCTTCCACCTAAACCGATGCAAACAGCTTGCGGGAACAAATGACGGTATTCATAAATAAAGTTCTCTTGGTTTGGATAACCTAAAGCAACAAACACCATATCTGCTTTTGAACGAGCAATTTGTTTTGCCACAAATCGTTTATCCGCTTGATAACCATCACAGCTGCCTGCAATCACCACATTCGGATATTCCGTATCAATTCGCTGTTTGACAGCCTCGAGCACTTCTTTTTTCGCCCCATATAAAAAGATACTTTTAGATTGCTTGTTTGCGAGATCAAGCATAGACATGAAAACCTCAAAGCCTGCAATTCTTGATTTCAACGGATGGTTTATAAGACGTGACATCAAGACAACACCTACACCATCAGGTAAGACATAGTCTGCAGAAGAGATGACTTTATGATATGCATGATCCTTCATAGTTGCATAGCCTATTTCTGGATTCACCGTTGCAATCATTGCGCCTCTTCGCTGTGAAAGGTGGTGTTGGTTCATATAACTAATAAATTCGTCTAAGTCGCCATTTACATAAGAAAGGTTAGAGACCACTTCTGTTTCCACTGTATAAACCCCCTTTTTCTTTTTGTTATCTATTGTACGATCATTGTAAATTCATTCTTAACCTACAGATCATTTTATCACAGTTGCTCCATGAAATATTAACAATAACTTTACAATCCTTTTAATTTCATGACATTTTAATAAACAACTAGTCTCTAAAAACGTTGAAATACTGTATTGACGCAGTTTCACTATTCCATCCATTAAATTGGAAATAGTTTGTCTTTACATTTTCTTAACGTTTTTTAGGCATTATGATATAATGAAGTTCCGAAGAGCGAAAAAACATGACCGATGAGAATAGGATTACGGATAAACATTACTGCTTGAAGCAGTCGAATAAGGATGAAGAAAGGAGTTTATGTTTGCAATGAAGAAAGTTATTACTTACGGTACATTTGATTTATTACACTGGGGGCATATCAAGCTGCTAGAGCGTGCAAAACAGCTTGGAGATTACTTAGTGGTAGCCATCTCTACAGATGAGTTTAATTTACAAAAATCAAAAAAGGCTTATCATAGCTACGAGCATCGCAAGCTGATTTTAGAAACCATTCGTTATGTAGATGAAGTCATTCCAGAGAACAGCTGGGATCAAAAAGTCCGAGACGTACAAGAACATGACATTGATGTGTTTGTTATGGGAGATGACTGGGAAGGTAAATTCGATTTCTTGAAAGAGCATTGCGAAGTCGTTTACTTGAAGAGAACAGAAGGTATTTCGACAACACAAATTAAGGAAGAAATTGCTGGACTATAATAGATTGAAAAAAGTACTTCTTATCTTTTGGTGAGAAGTGCTTTTTCATGTAAAATACAATAGCAAGTGATCATTTTTATAAGGAGAGCTTCCTGTGTTTCAAAATTGGATGAAGAAAAAAGGTGAACACACATTGGATCAACCTGAACTAAATGAAACAATGAAATCGGTTGAAATTCCTGACATGGACTACTACTTTATGATGGGGGATGTGCCAAAACAGGACAACACCTTAACGGATTCATTAAACTTAAGATTAAAATCATTGGCTGAGAAGAATAAACGAGCTACCATCTTAACTTTGAATTTTGATGTAAATGTAAAGGGGCATATTCGAAGCCTGGAGGAGAATTTCCACCCTCAAATTTCCATCTTGAATGTATTTGAACACTATATTTTACCGGAGAGCGGGAGTAAAAGGGTTTATTCGGAGTTTATTACAGGTACCGTATTGGAATCGATTAATGAAGTCGTTATATCTGAGGACAACTCAACCGTTCAAGTGACAAGATACGAACTACCTTCTTCCCCCATTCTGTATATAGATCAATTTAATGAAGAACAGCAATTGATGAAACGGGAAGAATACGATATACATGGCGCTTTACGAAGAGTACTTCACTATGTTCCGCATAAGGGTGTCCCTTTTCTGGAAGAATTCATTAGAGATGATAGAAGTATCTACATGGAAACCATATATTCTGGGAGTGCCAAGAAGAATACAGTAAGGCATATTAATTGGTACAAGAAGACAGGCATCACCACATTTGTGAAAAAATCCGATATCGTACAGCAATGGCTATCTGATATTCAAACAAAAAATGAACGCATGAAATTGATGATTGCAGAAGATCGAGAGATAGATCACGATCTGTTTAAAATGGAAAAATCTGATTCAGTATTTTATGCTGCTTTTGTGCATGACGCACACTACGAGGAAAATCCCCGTCAATTGCACACTCATTATGAAGAACTATTTAAACAAATCAGGAAGCAGCAGGTAGATGCTATTTTCTTTTGTCATCCGAAACATAAGGAAGATGTCGAAAAAGTTTTAGGGGAACAATCTTCCTTTTATCTATTGCCACAGGATGATGGTTCTTCTTGGGGAGCAGCTCTTCAGAATATGCTTGATAATCGAGTACTTAAAGAAGAACTAAGAAGTGTTGTGGAACATGTAAGATGGATGTTGCGTGATGTAAGCTCTGAGCATCATGTCCTTCATCTGCAGCTTGAGATGGAAGGCGAAATGAACATTGCGGATCAGGTAGAAATAGATTTTGTAGGGTTTGATCGAGTCAATTGTGCTGAAATTATTTCTCAAACCATCAACGAAAATCAACAAGTGATTTTCCCGATTGGTCATTTTCAAACAAAGAAACAGATCGAACTCAATCAAACGAAACATGTCGATTTTTACATCCGAAGCAAGTCAAAAACACATCATCAAGAGGTGCTACAGCGTTTAGAAGTGGAAGAAGAACTGCTCACCAACAAACCTTCGCCAATAGATGGGTGGTCTTACCAAACGAAAAATGGTTACTACTCTTGGAAGATCAATTAAAGAACGAACTGTATTCTTTGTGAAAGCATGTGAATGAAAATGAAAAAAATCGTTACAATTTTATATATCATCGTTTTTAAACTCTTGTTTTTGGGTGTCAGTAAACTGCAGCCAAAAAAGAAAACGGTTATTTTTGAAAGCTTTAATGGAAAACAATTCAGCTGCAACCCGCGTGCTATTTTTGAGTATATGAAAGAAAATCACCCTGACTATACGTTGATTTGGAGCGTTAAAAAGGGGCATGAAGCGCCGTTTCAAGAAAAGGGCATCTATTATATTCATCGTCTGTCGTTTAAATGGATTCTTGCAATGGCAAGAGCCGAGTATTGGGTTGTAAACAGCCGTTTGCCGCTATGGATTCCAAAACCAGGCCACACAACTTACTTGCAAACATGGCACGGGACGCCTTTAAAACGACTGGCTGTGGATATGGACGAAGTTCATATTCCTGGAGCAAACACGAAGAAATATAAAACGAATTTCACGAAAGAAGCATCGAAATGGGATTGTCTTATTTCTCCTAATGCATACTCGACTGAGATCTTTACACGTGCGTTCCAATTTCAACAGACTATGATTGAATCAGGATATCCAAGAAATGATTTTCTGTACAATCAGAATAATGAAGGAACGATAAGAGCGCTGAAACAAAAGATGAACCTGCCTCTTGATAAAAAAATCATCCTCTATGCACCGACTTGGAGAGACGATCAATATTATACAATTGGAAAGTATAAATTTGAATTGGACCTTGATCTGCATGAGTTGAGGTCATCTATCGGAGAAGAATATATCATCATCCTTCGTATGCACTATTTAGTAGCGGAAAACTTTGATCTCAGACCATATGAAGGCTTTGCCTATGACTTCTCTCATTACGAAGACATTCGAGACCTTTATATGATTTCTGACCTACTCATTACAGATTACTCTTCCGTATTCTTTGATTATGCAAACCTTAAACGTCCGATGCTGTTCTATGTACCAGACATCGAAACATATCGTGACAAACTGAGGGGCTTCTATTTTGACTTTGAACAAGATGCACCTGGTCCGCTTGTGAAAGAAACATCACGTGTCATTGAATGGGTAAGAGAAACAGAACAGCCAGGCTTTACATTACCAGCTGCATTCGCACCGTTTTATGAAAAATTCTGTTACTTAGAGAGAGGAGAGTCGTCGAAGCGAGTGATGGAAGTGGTGCTTAAATAATTGTTAATATCATATTGCCGTGACCATACAATTGTGTCACGGCAATATTTTTGATTTTAGTTATATTTTATCAAACCTAGTACAAATACAGGATAAAAATATTGTAAAAATTAAACGAAAAAGGAAAACAACTTAACTTAATTATGACGGCATGCTATAATTTATAAAATTGTTAATAAAATTAAGAATATGAAAAGTGAGGATTCTTATGCTTTTTTCTATAGTGATGCCAGTATACAATGCAGAAACTTATTTAAATGAAGCAATTGAAAGTATACTAAAACAATCTCTAGATTTTAAAAAAAACGTAGAGATTATATTGATAGATAATAACAGTGATGATAATTCATTTGAAATCTGTAATTATTATTTGAGAAAATATCCTAATAACATTAAAGTTAGAAAAATTGAAGAACCCAATGTAAGCGTTGCTAGAAATGTGGGGATTAAGGAGTGTTCTAAATTTTCTTCTTTTATAGGATTTATAGATTCTGATGACAAAATTTCAAAAAATACACTTAGAGAAGTGTATAATTTTTTTGAAAGGAACATAAAGGTAAATATTGCTGTATTACCTATATACTATTTTGATGCTCGAAAAGGATCGCATGGCTTGAATTATAGATTCGAAGATAAAATACATACTGTGAATATATTAGAAAAATATAATTTTGTTCATTATCATATCGGTGGTGTTTTTGTCCGCAAAAGCATTCTAGATAATAAGAAAAATATTTTTAATCCTAACTTAAGTTTTTGGGAAGATGCTTTACTAATTAATCAAATATTAATTCAGGAAAAAGAGTATGGGCTAGTTCATAAGGGAAAATACTTTTATCGAAAAAGAAAAAACAATAATTCCCTAGTAGACATAGCGTGGTATAAAAAAGATAGATACACGAATTTATTACAAGAAGGGTATTTAAAGTTAATAAAAGTCTCTATAAATGAATTCGGTTATGTAATTGATTATGTTCAATATTTAATCATATATCATATGAAGCTTTATTTTTTTAAGAAGTATAATAATATAATTTATCAAGTTCTAAACAATTCAGAGAGGCTTGAGTTTTTCAGTAAATTGTATGATGTCTTGGAATATATTGATGAGAAGATTATTTTAGAACAAAATTTTAAAATGTATATTAAAGAATATTTAATAACTTTAAAAAGACAGGGGATTGAATTTGATAAATTAATTAATTTTGGGGAAATTACTGATGAAAAAGTAATTATTGTCAAATGGAAGTTTACCAAAGGTTATTATGAAATTTTCGCAATTTTAAGTAATGAGTACTACTCAACCAATAAAAATGACCATATTTTCATAATATCAAGAAATAAGAAACTGAGAATTATCTATGAGAGAGACTTAAAAGAGTTGAAAATATGGAATAGGATAGTAAGAGAAAGGAATAATTCCTTAGTCAAAGCTAAAATACCTATTTATGCCTTTAAATTCTCTTTTGTATTGTCTACTAATGGTAAAAATTTTTATATTAATGAAGTGAATTTGTTGAATAAGTTATTAGATAAAGTTTTAGGAAAGCTGATATTCTTTAAGAAATAAAGTATCCATTCTTTTTGATTTTTTCACTGTTAGATGTATATCAGTGAAATATTCTTCAACATCTGTTACAATTATGAGCGGTGCTTTTTAAAAAAGTGATCCCAAAAACTTATATCTAAGGAAGATTAGAATGAACGCAATGTTGACGATACTGAAGGAGCAAATCAGCTCATTTTCGCTGATTATGCGACTTGCTGTTTATGAAACAAAATCAAAATATCAGATGAATTATTTAGGTGTTTTATGGCAGTTTTTAAATCCATTGATTCAAATGCTGGCTTACTGGTTTGTTTTTGGTTTAGGCATTCGTGGAGGACAGCCGATTGTCATTGGAGGCATGGAGGTTCCATTTATCATCTGGATGCTTGCTGGATTAATACCTTGGTTCTTCATTAGTCCGACGATCCTTGATGGATCAAACAGTGTGTTTAAACGCATTAATATGGTGTCAAAAATGAATTTTCCGATTAGTGCGCTGCCGTCTGTGGTCATCATGTCCAACTTGTTCAGCTATTTTGTCATGATGGGTGTCTATCTGATTGTGCTGATTTCTTATGGCATATATCCTGACGCGCATTGGCTACAATATATTTACTACCTTATTTGTATGATCGCGTTTATGTTTTCGTTTAGTTTATTTAATTCAACAATTAGTGTACTCGTAAGGGACTATCAATTTCTTTTACAATCAGTGACACGTTTACTTTTCTTTTTGCTGCCGATTTTTTGGAATATCTCAGAGAAGCTCACTGGAGACAAAGCATGGATAGGAGATATTTTAAGATTAAATCCTCTTTTCTACATTATTGATGGTTTCAGAAATAGCTTGTTAAAGGGAGAATGGTTCTTCCATGATGTGAAATATACGCTTTATTTCTGGCTGATTACGCTTCTTTTTTTAACAGTCGGTTCATTACTTCATATGAAATTTAGGGATAAATTTGTCGATTTTCTTTAAAAAGTAAGGAGATTATACGATGAAACTAAAGGTTTCGTTTCGAAACGTATCCAAGCAATACGTCTTATATAAAAAACAGTCTGACAAGATCAAAGGACTGTTTTTTCCTAATAAAAATGAAAAAGGTTTCTTTGCCGTTCGTGATGTGTCGTTTGATGTCTATGAAGGAGAGACGATTGGTTTTGTAGGGATCAACGGTTCTGGGAAATCCACGATGTCGAACCTTCTAGCGAAAATCATTCCACCGACAAGCGGTGAGATTGATATGGATGGCCAGCCATCGTTAATTGCCATTGCGGCAGGGCTGAACAATCAGTTAAGTGGTAAAGACAACATTCGTTTAAAATGCTTAATGATGGGTCTAACAAATAAGGAAATTGACGATCTTTATGAAAAAATCGTAGAGTTTGCGGATATTGGAGACTTTATTGATCAGCCTGTAAAGAGCTATTCAAGCGGAATGAAATCCCGTCTTGGCTTTGCCATATCAGCACATATTGATCCAGATATCCTCATTATTGATGAAGCACTGTCTGTAGGAGATCAAACCTTCTATCAAAAATGTGTAGATCGCATTACAGAATTTAAAGAGCAAGGAAAGACGATATTTTTTGTCAGTCATTCTATTAGTCAAATCCAAAAAATCTGTGATCGGGTGGCTTGGATGCATTATGGTGAACTTCGTATGTTTGATGATACGAAAAAGGTTGTGAAAGAGTATAAGGAGTTTGTTGATTGGTTTAACAAGCTTTCCAAGAAAGAAAAAAAGGAATACCAATTGAAGCACAAAGAAGGTCGAAAAGGCGTACAAAAGACAGAGAAGGTGTCTCGTTATCATGAGAACGAGAAACGACGTTCCTTTTTCGGACCGGCGTTTCAAGTCACCATAATAGCTGTTTTAACCATCTTACTTGCCCTTTCTATGTTTTCGGATCGTCCGCTGCGTACACTGGCGACATTTGGTGCAATTCCCTCAGGTAAAACAGAGGCGCCCCAGTCAACGAACCATGAGACGAAAGGTGCCTCTGATGATATGAAAAAGATTGATCAACAGGCCATAGTTAAGGCAGATCCAATGACGGTTTATACAGACAGGGCCATGAAAAAAAAGGCAGACGTCACATTATCGTTTGGACAAGAAGTAAAGGCTGTGGCTAAAAATAAACAAGTCGTTCAAATCAAAATAGCATCAGAGACATATTATGTGCAACCTGATGCGCTACAAAACGCAGACGAATTGAAGTCGTTATCCATCGGACCAGCACAGTTCAATTCCTACGTATCACCCGCATCTGCAGGTTCGTATGAGTACTTACTTTCTTTTCTTGGAAAAGAAGAGTCTGTGCTGAAGCAAAGAATGCAGACACTTAGCTCGGTCAAAAGTGAACAAGGCGATACCATTGAGCGGCTGACCACTGAGAAAACCGATTATGTGATTGAAAATGGCCAGGCAAATACGATGGTGTTCCACGAGGTCATGCCCATCTCTCCTTCAACACTTGGGCTGACAGAACAGAATGTCTGGATGAATGAAAAACAAACGAAATTCGCAGTAAAAGGCGAAAATCATCTATTTGTTATCGATAATGAACAGCATACGCTGACTGTTTCAGCGAGCAAATAAAAAGCTGCCGATGCCGGCAGCTTTTTTAATTCACTTCTTCTTTTTCAAGTAGCTGTTTCATAAATGGAATGAGTTTTTTCTTTAGCTCTTCATCTTGTAGGGCAAACTCTAGCGTCGTTTCAATGAAACCTTGCTTCTCTCCGACATCATATCGTTTTCCTTCAAAATCATAGGCAAATACACGCTGGATGTCATTGAGCTTTTGGATGGCATCTGTCAGCTGAATTTCTCCGCCTGCACCAATTTCTTGTTGATCAAGGTACATAAAGATCTCTGGCGTGAAAATGTAACGCCCTAAAATGGCTAAATTGGATGGTGCGGTTCCTTGCGGTGGCTTTTCAACAAAGTTTTTCACTTGGTAGCGGCGCCCTTCTTGGGTAAGAGGATCAATGATCCCGTAGCGATGCGTATCACTGTCTGCGACTTGCTGAACGCCGATCACGGACGAAAGGGTTTTTTCATATTCATCCATTAGCTGGCGAAGTCCAGGTGTTTCGGCTTGGACAATATCATCACCTAATAAAACAGCAAAGGGTTCATCACCGATAAAGTTGCGTGCGCACCAAACGGCATGTCCGAGTCCTTTAGGTTCTTTTTGGCGGATGTAATGAATATCAGCAATATTAGAGGATTTTCTCACTTTTTCTAAAAGTTCACTTTTTCCTTTTTCTTCAAGATTGCGCTCCAGCTCTGGCGCAAAATCAAAATGATCCTCAATGGCTCTTTTCCCTTTTCCAGTGACAATAATAATGTCTTCAATTCCTGACTCAACAGCTTCTTCAATAATATATTGAATGGTTGGTTTATCAACGATTGGTAGCATTTCTTTAGGCATAGCCTTTGTGGCAGGGAGGAAACGTGTCCCGAGACCTGCAGCTGGTATAATGGCTTTACGTACTTTTTTCAATGAACTTTGCACCTTCCTTACATAGATAACTGACTTAATCAATCAATGTGTGTTCTTGGTTGTCTTATTAAAGTTTAACTTACAAAAATAAGAAAGACAAATGCCTTGTCTTCATTAAGATAAGCTTTAGATAACTCTATTTTAATTGTTAAATGTAAAGGAAAATGAAAGTTAAAGTTATTTCAGTGTAAATTTCTTTCTGCTATATCATTATTTTTATCGTCCAAATTGTGTATAATTGATGATAGTATACTAGGAAAGAGGAGTAAACAAGTGAAAAGAATAAATGTAATGACTATTTTTGGTACAAGGCCTGAAGCAATCAAAATGGCTCCACTTGTCCTTGAACTTAATAAATATCCACAAATAAACTCAATCGTTACTGTAACAGCTCAGCATAGAGAAATGCTTGATCAAGTGTTGAATGCTTTTTCTATTACACCAGACCATGATCTAAATATTATGAAACAACGTCAAACTTTATCCGAAATCACATCAAACGCTCTTTTGAAGCTTGATCAATTGTTTCAAGAGGAAAAACCAGATATTGTACTTGTCCATGGTGATACAACGACAACCTTCGCTGGAAGTTTAGCTGCTTTTTATCATCAAATTAAAGTTGGTCATGTCGAGGCTGGTTTAAGAACGCACAACAAATATTCACCATTTCCTGAGGAATTGAACCGCCAAATGACAGGTATTATTGCAGATATTCATTTTGCGCCGACAAGTGAGGCAAAACAGAATTTGTTAGTAGAAAATAAAAGAGAAGAGACTATTTTTGTGACAGGTAATACCGCCATTGACGCTCTGCAAACAACGGTCACAGAACAGTATCAACATCCTATTTTAGAGAAAATAGGCACAGATAAAATGATTTTGTTAACGGCTCATCGCAGGGAGAATATAGGACAGCCTATGAAAAACATGTTTAGAGCAATTAGACGTATTGTAGAAGATTTTGAAGATGTTCAGGTCGTTTATCCTGTACATTTAAATCCTGCTGTTCGAGATGCAGCACAGACGGAATTTAGTAATCTCAACCGAGTACATTTAATTGAGCCTCTTGAAGTTGTTGACTTTCATAACTTTGCTGCTGCTTCACACTTTATTTTAACGGATTCCGGCGGTGTGCAGGAGGAGGCGCCTTCATTAGGGAAGCCAGTTCTAGTGTTGCGCGATACAACTGAACGTCCAGAAGGTGTTAAAGCAGGCACACTAAAGCTTGCCGGGACAAATGAGAATACAATTTACAGACTAGCAAAAGAGCTGTTGGTAAATAAATGTGAATATGACAGAATGTCTAAAGCAGCAAATCCATATGGAGATGGAAAAGCTTCAGAACGCATTGTTAAAACTCTACTTAATTATTTTAATAAAGTTTAATGAATAGAAGACCAGTATTAAAGGATTTATTAACGGGAAGGTGTTAATCAATTGAGAATTGAAAAAAAATTAGATAATAGCGGCTGTGTTCCTAAGAAAAACCGCTTTAAAATATCGGTTATCATTGCAGCATATAATGCAGAAGAATATATAAAAGAAACAATTGATAGTATTCTCAAACAAGATTTGGATTTTCAAAGATATATACAATTAATTATAGTGGATGACGGATCTGAAGACAGCACTAAAGAGATATGTAATAATGTGGTTTTGGAATATCCGAATAATGTTATCTATTTATATCAAGAAAATCAAGGAGTATCAGCAGCTCGTAACAAAGGGCTGTCTTATGCAGAGGGTGATATAATAAATTTTCTAGATTCAGATGATAAATGGGGTCTTACAACATTGGGAAACGCCCTGGAATATTTGAATAATAATGTAGATGTGGATGTTGTTTCTGCAAGATTAAGTTTATTTGATGCTGTAACGGGTGAACATCCACTGAACTATAAATTTGATAATATAGTAACGAAAACAATTCCTCTTTTAGAAGAACCCTCCAATATCCAAATGAATGTAAGTTCTTCTTTTATTAGGAAGTCAGCCATAAAGGGAAGGAAATTTGATACAAAATTAAAATATGGCGAAGATACAAAATTTTTATTTAATATTCTAAAAGATAACCCTCGATTAGGTTTACTCTCCTATACATCAGGGTGTTATTGGTATAGAAAAAGAAGCAACCAGAAGTCAGCTATGGATAGGACTCTTGAAACGAAAGAATATTATCTTGATACAATTAAAAATTTACATCTATATATTTTAGAAAGCTTTAATGGTTTAATCCCTAAGTATGCCCAATTTATGTTGATGTATGATCTACAGTGGAGGCTTAAAATCCCACATGAAAAACTAAGCTTCTTAACTGAAGAAAGTAGAGAAGAATATTATAAACATCTGAACGAAATTTTTAAACATATCGATGATGAGATAATATTAAATCCTCTTTTTGGTCAATTATCTCCTATAATGAGATTGGAATTATTGAATATTAAATATAATAAACCAGATTGTCAAATTGAATTATTTGAAGATCATTATTGGCTATTTTCACATGGACACAAAATTAAAAATCTTTCTGATTGGTATTTAACTCAAGATGGGCTGTTTCTTAAAAAGAATAAATTGCATTTAGGCTTTTCTATGTTAAATTTCATAGGAAATGAAGTTCTGGAACCTGTACTAGTAGTGAACAATAAAGACGTCATAAAAGCTAAGAAAAAAATATACTTATCCAAACATTACATTACCGATAAATGGATTAGCAGTAATACCTATTATCGATTCGATCTTAATTTGAATGAAGAAATAAATTCATTACAAATAAAGTATTTATTGAGGAATGAAATATGTATTGATGTCAAAAATATAAGCTCACCTGTAAAAACGAATTTTTTACGCATTAATAAAAGCTTTATGAAAGAGTTTAAAAACACTACAGTTATTAGAAAAGAACCTAGTACCTATGATATTAGAAGAAATTCTATATTTGATAAATTAAAAAAATACTTATACACTATTAAATTGTTGATAAATAAAAAAACTTTTAAATCAGGTCTGTATAGATCATATGCTTTATTAAATAAAAATATAAAGAAAAAACCTATTTGGGTTTTCATGGATCGGATTGATAGGGGCTCAGATAATGCTGAGGTCTTGTTCAATAAAATGGCTAATTCGAATAAAATAGATTGTTATTTTTTAATTAATAAAAACTGTCCGGATTTTAAAAGGTTAAATAATAGCTATCCAGGTAAGATTGTTGAGTACCATTCAAAAAAACACCATAAATTAATGATTATAGCAGATAAATTTTTATGTTCTCATGCAGAAGATTATTTATTTAATCCTTTTGGTAAAAAAAATGGAATATACACTCGTGACTTATTAGATTTTGAGTTTGTTTTCCTGCAACATGGGGTAATCCAAAACGACCTATCAATGTGGTTGAATAAAAGTAATAAACCTATTGATAAATTCATAACAAGTTCATTATTTGAAAAGCAAAGCATTCTAGATTCCTATGGTTATTTAGAAGAAGAAGTTTTACTGACCGGCATCCCAAGGTATGATAATTTAGAATTGTCTCAAAAAAATAATACAAGAACAATTGTAATTATGCCCACATGGAGGCCAAATCTTGTTAAAAAGAGCGCGACTAAAGATGATTTTGTTAACTCGAATTATTACAAATTTTATAACGAGTTGTTTAGTCATGAGGATTTGAAAGGTATATTAGACAAATATAGAGTTAAACTACAATTTGTACAACATCCAAGGATGGCTGCTAAATTTAATCATTATTTTTCATTTTCACATATTGAGTTGATGAATGATTTTAGTTATTCTGATTTAATATCAAACTCAGATGCAATAATAACTGATATATCGTCAGTTTCTGTTGATTTTGCTTATTTAAATAAACCAGTAGTATATATTCATAATGAATTAGATCAAATCTACAAAAATGCCGTTTATAATCCAGGATACTTCTCATTTAAAGATAGCGGTTTTGGCCCGATTTGTTTAACAGTTGAAGACTTATTAAAATCTATTAAAGTAATTATAAAAAATGATTTTTATAATGAAACTAAATATGAAGATAGAATTAATAATTTTTTTGCTTTTAGAGATAATAAAAATAGTGAACGAGTAATACAATCCATAAACGGTAGCAATGATGTATAGTTTTTCTCCTGTTTATCCCTTAAAATAGAATTTATATTTAGTTCATAGAAAAACACCTTCAATATAATATTTGAAAGGTGTTTTTTAGTCTTCAATTATAGCGATGTATTACTGCTCCAAACTTTCCTTCAATTCCTTCTTCACTTTCGCTAAACTGCTGTCATCAAGTTGATAGTAGTAAATATTATTGATCCGTGTGCCTGTTCCCTTTAGCTCGTGCTGTTTCACATTTTGTCTTGCATCACGATAATCATTCATCATCGTCCACATGTCGTCAAAGGACATATTGGTTTTCATGTTTTTTTCAACGACTTTAAACATATCGCCGAATTTCGTAATAGATGAAATGTTAGCGCCTTTTGCAATGATGCCTTCAATGACTTGACGCTGTCTTTGCTGACGGCCGAAATCACCTTTAGGATCTTGCTTTCTCATTCTTGTATAGGCAAGGGCTTGATCGCCGTTCAGGTTAATTTCTCCTGTACCAAATGAATGGCCATCATAGCTGAAAGCAAACGTGCTGTTCACCGTAATGCCGCCAAGTGTATCCACAATGTCTTTAAAACTTTCCATATTCACTTTTACAAAGTAATCTACAGGTACATCAAGCAGTTCCTCTACTGTATCTGCAGCCATTTGTGTACCACCGAAAGCATAGGAGTGGTTGATTTTATCCATTGTGCCTTTTCCGACAATTTTTGTATACGTATCACGGGGGATACTCACCATCTCAGTTGTTTTCGTTTTCGGATTCACAGTCATGTATATTAATGTATCTGCACGGCCTCGGTCATTCTTTCTTTCATCGACACCCATGACTAAAATGGAGATCGGGTCTTTTTTACTTAAATCGACATCTTTGTCACGCTTATCTGACTTCTTTAAGTTCTCTTGAATGCCTGCGACAGTTGATGCGGCTGTATTCCAAAGATGATACGCGTATCCGCCAGTGGCTAATACGAATAAGCCAATAATCGATAAAACAATCCAAAGAACCTTCTTTTTCTTTCTTTTTCTCTCTGCTCTCATTCTGTCCCTCACCTTTTCTATGATTCTTCCATGATTATAGGTTTACGAATCTTGATAAACAAGTTATTTTTTTACTCTGAACCTAGATATAGACGTTGTAACAAAAAAAAGGTTTCAAAAAACCTTAAATTTACCTTAAAATATTAAGTTATAAGACGATACAAAGACATGAGGTGAAAAAAATGAAGAAAATCGTCGTTTTACCGTTCTTAATACTACTACTAGGTATCGTGCTCACAGCATGTGGAACGGCTGAGCAATCCTCAGGAGAAAACAAGACAAGCAGTTCAACTCCTCAGGTGCTGGAAGAAAAAGCTGAATTTATTGGAATGGCTGATGCACATACAGTCGAAGTAAAAAAAGTGAATACGACCTTAAGCTATGAATTTACGGATAATTTTAAAGATGTATTAAATGAATTTAAACCAGGTGACAAAGTAGAAATCTCTTACTTTATCAATGACAATGGTCAAAAAGAAATTCAGAAGATTGAAAAACAGAAGTAAAAAAAGATGGGCGGGATGAACAAAATTGAAGAAAACAGGCATTACACTTATCATTCTCATGACAATGACACTACTAATTGCACCTTTTCAGTCTGCCATGGCCAGCTCGACCATTTCAGTGAAATTGTCTAATTATATCGGAAACAAAACAAGCATGGATATTTCAACAACTGGGGAATACAAGCTGTCAGGATCCAATGTTGCTGTGACGAAAAGATATGAGGGGAATAATAGATACGAAGTAGCCAATAGTATTGCTGATGCTGGCTGGAAGAATCCATCAACTATCGTTGTCGTAAATAAGGATGCTTTCGATCATGCAATGACCGTTTCTCCATTGGCTTATAAATTAAATGCACCAATTCTTTATACTGGTGCTGGAAAACTTACAAAAACAACTGAAAACCAAATCAAGAAAATGAAACCAGATAACATCTTGATCATTGGGAATACAAAAAGTATTTCGTCAACAACGGAAAAAGCGTTAAAAAAGTACGGTAAGATTAAACGAATTAGTGGGAAAGACAAATTTGAAATCTCGCAAAAAGTAGCAAAAGAGATGGGGAGCTATAAGCAAGCAATCGTTGCGGGCGGAGCCTCTTTCATGAATGGAACGTCCATGATCTCTTATGCAGCTAGAAAAGGGTATCCAATCTTATTAACAAAGAAAAATTCAATTCCTACTTATAAGATTCCTAGTAAGGTAATTGTAGTTGGAAGTACAAAAAGCATTAGCGAAAAAGTAGAAAAACAATTAAAAAAGACATCACAAGTTACACGAATCAGTGGAGAAAACCGCTATGAACTTTCAGTTAACATCATTAAAAAATTAAAGTTAAATGTAGATAAAGTATATCTTGCTAAAGGTTCTAGCTCAAAATATGCAATTCCTATGTCACTTTTAGCAGCGAAAAACAATCGTACTATGATTTATGTCAAAAAAGATTCTTACTCTTCTTCTTTAAAGAAACTTTTAAAAGAAAACGGCACACATACATATCATATAGCAGGCAGTTCAAGTGTGCTTTCAGATACGCTCAAAAACGCTTTAGCCAAACAAGTCTATCTGAAAAAAAATCAAAACTACCAATTGAATATTTCTAACGGAAAAATTTCATTAAAAGGCATTAAGACGTATAACACAGTAAGAGTTGTTCCTGAGAAATATTCAACCAAAAATGTCCTTCAAATCGCAGGGAAGCCTTACTTAGGTAACGTCAACTTTGCTATTGAATCAGGATATATCAGACCGACTAATGAAAATATTCCATTTGAAGACTATCTAAAAGGTGTTGTGCCAAACGAAATGCCTGCAAGTTGGCATGTTGAGGCATTAAAAGCACAAGCGGTTGCCGCTAGAACGTATTCAGTGAAAAGCATTGGAAAAGTCGTACCTGATACAACAGCCTTCCAAGTATATGGAGGATATAACTGGTACACAAATTCGACAAAAGCTGTTGATGCCACAAAAGGCAAGGTTCTAAAATACAACAATCAACTTATTTCAGCCACCTATTATTCTAGTAATGGTGGATACACTGAGGCGAGTGAAGAAGTATGGGGAAATGCACTGCCATACTTAGTCGCCAAGAAGGACACAAAAGATCCTGTTAATGCGTGGACACTGAAGTTGTCTAAAAAGCAATTAGGCACTACGTTGACCGCAAGTACAGCAGCTTCTGAGTGGTCTAAGGCAAAAGAAGCCAATGCTGCCGACCTTGCTGGTCTAAAATCATGGCTGTTGAAAAATAAAGAAACAGCTGCATCTGACATGAGAATTGCATCTATTTCAAGCCTGACATTCTCAGGAAAAACAAAAGGTCAGCGTGCGAAGACCGTTTCAATCAAGCTGAATTACCATCTGAAAAACAAAACAGGTACGTATACAGTGAACAAAAGTACAACGGCAAGTATGAAAATGACAGAGTTTAGAACAGTCATGGGCGCAACAAAGGTGAAAAGTACGTTTGCGTCAGTAAAGAATAATACAAATGATTTCACGATTTCAGGAAAAGGTTATGGTCACGGCATTGGGATGAGTCAATACGGCGCCAA
The DNA here is from genome assembly GCF_038593325.1 of Bacillus sp. FSL W7-1582. Lineage (NCBI taxonomy): Bacteria > Bacillati > Bacillota > Bacilli > Caryophanales > Bacillaceae > Bacillus > Bacillus sp. FSL W7-1582. Next base: position 3,212,405 of record NZ_CP151987.1, on the reverse strand, counting down.
AGCTAGAGCTGAATCTGGAAACTCGTATTCTTCTATACTTTCGTTCTACTATCCAGGTACAAAACTAACAAATTATTAAAGTTAAGGGAGGACACAGAAGATGCGCTCAATGATTAAAACAGCCATCCTCAGCCTCATCGCCATTTTCATTATTGTTCCAACAGCTTCAGCGGACAATTCTGTATCACGAATAGATGGGGGAAATCGTTACTCATTATCTGTCAATGTGGCGAAAAAAGGTTGGGGAACAGCGAATACCGTTGTGCTAGTAGGGAAAAAAGCTTACGCTGATGCAACAGCAGCTGTCCCTTTAGCGTATCAACATAATGCGCCAGTTCTTTTTACAAATAGTAAAAACCTTTCATCAGAAACGAAGAAAGGATTAACGTCATTAAAAGCGAAAAATGTGATTGCGATTGGAACGACGGCAAGTGTTTCAAATAATGTCATCAATCAAGTAAAAAAACTAGGGATTTCAACAAAACGAATTACGGGAAAGAACAGATATGAAATCTCTACGAATATTGCAAAGCAAATGAAAAAACCAGCTGGTGTAGTGGTTGTAGAAGGTCATTCGTATGCGCATGGGATTGCGATTGCGCCATATGCTGCACAAAAAGGTTTCCCAATTTTATATACAGATAAAAAGGGACTTCGTTCTGAAATTTCAACTTTCGCAAAAGCTAGTAATATTAAGCAAACAATTGTGATTGGCGGCGAATCGTATGTTACCAAAGCAGCATACAACAAGCTAAAGTCGCCAACGAGAATAAAGGGCGCTAACCGCTATGATATTGCAGCAAAGATTGTGAATAAGTATAAACTAAGTACGAGCAATACGTATGTCGCAAGAGGATTTGGTTATGCCTCTGCACCAGCAGCTGCTGGAATTGCAGCAAAAGAAAAGAAAGCTCTTTTATTAACAAATGAGAAAACTCTGCCTGTCCATACTCGGTCAATTATCGGCAGTAAAAACATATCGAAATTCACAGTAGTCGGAAATTCAACGACAGTGACGAATACTGTAGCATCTCAATTAAAGAACCCGGTTGTAGGTAAAAAAGTATTCCTTGACCCTGGCCACGGTGCTCAAGATTCTGGTGCTGTAGGATATGGTCTTTATGAGAAAAATTTAAACTTAGACGTAGCGAAGAGAGTGAACACTAAACTGAAAAATGCTGGTGCACTCACTACCATGTCAAGAACATCAGACACATTCGACAGTCTTCAAACACGGGTGAGCAAAGGTGCGTCAGCAAATGCAGATATCTTCATCAGTGTCCATGCGAACTCAAATGATAACAGCAGTGCAAATGGAACTGAAACGTATTATGACAAAACATATGCGGCAACAAACAGCTTGAAGCTCGCGCAAAATATTCAGCCTAAAATGGTCAGTGCATTAGGCACAAGAGACCGTGGCGTGAAGACAGCTGCCTTCTACGTCATTAAATATTCTAAGATGCCAAGTGTTCTCTTAGAAACTGGTTTTGTTTCCAGTCCAGTTGATTCAAATATTTTGAAATCCGCTACTTATAAAGATCGATTGGCGTCAGGTATTTCAAGCGGTGTTTCAGGCTATTTTAGATAAGAAAACATACAGATGAGGGGTGCTGGATACACCTCTTAGGCTGCTCGAGAAACGACTCTCGGCAGCCTTTTTTCAAAAGTACATGAAGTGTTTCCATGGGTTCCAGGATGAAGGGTTCAAAACCAAGGAGGTTGACTTCATGCGTTCTTATATCAAATGTTTTGTTTTGATTGTGGTTTCACTATGTTTGTATGCACCATCAGCATTTGCGCAGCACAATGTATCGAAAATTGAGGGAAGTAATCGATATGAGGTGGCAGTTAACGCTGCAAAACGAGGCTGGTCGACAGCACCTACAGTTGTTTTAGTAGGCGGTGAAGCTTATGCAGATGCGCTAAGTGCTGTGCCGTATGCCTTTCAGCAAGGAGCCCCAGTGCTGTTAACGAATACTAGCAGTCTTTCAGGTGCAACTAAGTCAGGTCTTCAGCAGTTGAAAACGAAGCGTGTCATCATTCTTGGCGGAACCGCAAGCATTTCGCAAAAAGTCGTAGCGCAGCTAAAAGCAATGAATCTATCCGTATCGCGAATACAAGGAAAGAATCGATATGAATTGGCGGCAAACGTTGCTAAGCAAATGAAGAGTGCTGATACAGCTGTGATTGTGAATGGTTCTGCTTATGCAGACGCTGTGGCGATTGCTCCGTATGCTGCAAAACAGGGTTTTCCTATTTTATTAACCGATGCAAAAGGGCTGCGGCAGGAAACAGCCAATCTATTAAAAAGCAAAGCGGTGAAACGGACGATTGTGATTGGCGGGGAAACAAGTGTCAATCAAGCAGCCTATCAAAAGCTGCCATCACCCGTGAGAATCAGCGGAGCCAATCGGTATGAAGTGGCAGCCCGAATTGCGAACACATACCCGATGAAGACAACCCAAACGTATATGAGTAACGGCTATGCATATGCCGATGCGGCAGCTGCGGCAAGTACGGCAGCCAAGCAAGGGCAAACCCTTCTTCTTACAGACGCTCAATCAGTGCCAGATGCGCTTCGTCGTGTCATTGGGTCTAAAAAGATTTCAACATTTACAGTGTTGGGCGGAACATCAACCATACGAACCAGTGTGATCACACAGCTGAAAAATCATGTGTTAGGTGAAACCATCTTTATTGATCCAGGTCATGGTGCACAGGATGCTGGAGCGGTAGGAAATGGGCTGTTTGAAAAAAACGTTAATCTGGATGTCGCGTTAAAACTGCAAGCAAGGCTCAAACAAGCGGGTGCGCTGACGGTCATGTCTAGAACATCTGATACATTTGATTCCTTGCAAACACGTGTAAGCAAAGGATCACAGGCTGGTGCGGATGTGTTCATCAGCATCCATGCCAATGCAAATGATCATAGCGGTGCAAATGGAACAGAAACGTATTATGATGCGACGTATGCTTCGGCCAATAGTTTAAAGCTGGCACAAAAGGTACAGCCCCAGATGGTGAAAGCCCTTGGCACAAGAGATCGTGGTGTGAAGACAGCAGGGTTCTACGTGATCAAGTATTCAAAAATGCCCAGCATCTTGCTTGAAACGGGGTTCGTAACTAGTCCGATTGATGCCAGTATATTAAAATCAACGACTGCCAAGGAGCGGCTGGCTTCAGGAATCGCAGCAGGTGTATCTCAATATTTTGAATAAAATAGATCGGATGAATGATATGTCAAGTTAAAAATACATTTCATTTCAGGTTATTTTTGTTATAATCGAAACATAGAGGGTGGATTTTTCACGTATTTGCCTTCCAATGACAGCAAATCGACAAATCATGAAGAGGTGACGATCTTGAAAAAATTAATCACAATGCCGTTTTTAGTCTTACTTCTAGGTGTAATGCTCACAGCATGCGGCACATCAAATCAGTCAAACGATAACAATACGGATAACAGCAAAAAAGAAACAACTGAAGCAGCAGATCAAAAGAAAGAAAATGCAACAGACGAAAAGACGGAAGACAAGTCTGCAAGTGAAAAAGCAGATGATGAAAGCAAAGAAACAGCTGCTCAAACAGAAGACCAAGCAGGTCAATCTGATGAAGATGCAAAAGAAAGCTCAAGTAAGGAAATCACAAAAGAAGAAACGACAAATGATCAGTCAAAAGCTGAATCTAAAACAAAAAAAGAATCTACAACGAAGAAAAATGAAGTCACCAAAGAAGGCACATATGTCGGTTTGGCTGATGGACATACAATTGCTGTCAACATTGATGGAAAAGAAGTAGCCATTCAATTCGGAAATACATTTTCTAAACAAGTGAACAGCCTAAAAGAAGAATCAAAAGTGAAAGTAACTTATACAAAAGATGCAAACGGAACGCTTAGACTGAAGACGATCGAATCCGTAAAGGCAAAATAAAAAAAGACACGTAGACCCGCAGAAATGCGGGTCTTTTTTACGTTTAAAAGGGCATAACTTGATATAAGGGCACATTCTTAACACACTTTTACAAGACTTAACAGCCCATTTACATTTGCTTAATGTTGCTCTGCTAAACTGACTTTCATAGAACATCTCTTTACACAACAACTACTTTGAATGGTGAGGTGCAGGTCAGTGAGCGCAGAGAAAGCGATGAACCTTTACAGAGAATATGAAGTGAGACGAAACCACTCTTTTGCTTTAACAGAACATATGGTTCGATATTTATTTGCAAAACGTTTCATAGATGTCGTGTTCTCGTTCATCGGATTGATGTTGAGTACGCCAATCATTTTACTGTTTGCCCTTTTAATTAAGCTAGAAACACCAGGGCCAGCCTTTTATATGCAGGAAAGGGTCGGAAAAGACGGTGTCTACTTTAAATTATGGAAGCTCAGATCGATGAGAACCAACGCAGAAAGCGGAGGAGCGAAATGGGCGCAAAAAAATGACCCTCGTATCACCAAAGTGGGGGCATTCATCAGAAAAACAAGAATTGATGAACTGCCGCAATTTATCAACGTGTTAAAAGGAGAAATGAGTATTGTAGGTCCACGTCCTGAAAGACCAATGTTTACTGCCGAATTTAATCGGACGATTCCAGGCTTTACAAAAAGACTGACAGTGAAGCCGGGGCTGACTGGTCTTGCTCAAGTAAATGGGGGATATGAAATGAGTCCAAGTGAGAAATTATCACACGACTTACAGTATATTCAAAACTTGACATTTTCTCTCGACACGAAGATTATGGTAAAAACGTTAAAAGTCATCGTGACTGGTGACGGAGCCAGATAAGTAAAGTAGGGAAGAGAAATGGCAAGTATGAAAAATCGCCTGCTGGGCGGAGCAAAATGGACAAGCTTGTCCGCATTGATCATTACCATCATCCAAATTGCACAGTTCGCCTTTTTAGGAAACGTAATGTCACTGAAAGAATTTGGACTCGTTGGCATGATCACAACGGTCACAATATTTACACAGATTTTACTTGATCTAGGTATCGGTGCTGCGATCATTCAAAAGGAACAAACGACGGAACGTCAATTATCTACATTATATTGGATCAACTTGCTGACGGGAATTCTCTTGTTTTGTGTATTGATCCTCGCAAGTCCCTTGATTGCCGCCTTTTATGCCAGACCTGAGCTGGAAGGCTTGCTCAAGTTATTATCGATCATGTTTCTTATTGCACCAATTGGTCAGCAATACCAATATATGATGCAGAAAGATTTAGCCTTTAAAACCTTAAGTACGATTGAGACGATAGCGACGATCATTTCGCTGATTGTTCTACTGATTCTAGCCTTTTTTATTAATCCAATTGTGGCCTATGTGATCTCTCAAGTACTGCTTCAATCAGGAAAAGGACTCATGTATGCAGCGGCTTATTGGAAGAAGTGGCGCCCAGCACCCGTTTTCGCATTAGGGGAAGTGAAAGAGTTTTTCTCCTTCGGGGCTTTCCAGCTTGCGTCAAGACTAGTCAATCGGGCAGGCTCAAATATCGACATGATTTTAATAGGACGGTTTCTTGGAGCAGAAGCTTTAGGGATTTACAGCCTGGCTTATCAAATCGTCACAATCCCGGTGCTGAAAATTAACCCGATTGTGACGAGAGTGGCTTTCCCAGTTTTCGCAAAAAGTCAGCGTGATCATTCTAGGCTGCGTGAGGGCTTCCTCAGTATGACGAATATGCTCGCACTCATTAGTTTTCCACTCCTCATCGGTCTTGCTGCCGTATCAGATAGCTTTATAGAAGTGGTGTTTGGAGAGAAATGGCTAGTGGCGGTCCCGGTTTTGAATATTTTGTGCATTGTTGGTCTACTCCGTGTGCTGATGAATCCAAATGGTTCCATCCTTCTTGCAAAAGGAAGAGCTGACTTAGCTTTTTATTGGGATACAGGCATGCTCATCGTATATGGATGCGCCTTATATGCAGGAGTCCATACTGGCAGTCTATTGACTGTAGCTTGGGTCTACTCAGGGGTCAGCCTGCTGAACTTCATTGTCGGCAGGTGGCTGATGGCTTATGTCATTCAGCTAGATATGAAGTTGTATGTAAAATCACTCGTAAAGCCTGCTGTCATGACGCTGTTAATGGCCGCCTGCGCAGTGACTGTTCATCAAGGGATGAAGCTGACATCAGCGGATATACTGCTTCAATTACTACTCACGATTGGTTTAAGTGCGGTTTTATATAGCTTGCTACTTGTCAAAATGTATCCGCAGATGGCAGGGAAATTATGGAGAAGAGGTCGTTCGTCATGAAGGTGCTATGGCTGACAAGTGTATATCCTAGTGAAAAACATCCAAGTGAAGGAGTCTTCCATGAAACGCAAGTGCAGGAGCTGGTCAAAAAAGGCGTAGAAGTGAGCGTGATTTGTCCTACTCCTGTCAATCCGCCCATCTTACGGATGCTTAAAGCTTCCTATCGTCAGAGAAAAGATCTTCCCGAGCAGGAAGTGAGGTGCGGCGTGCCGGTTTACAGACCGCCCTATACAGCGCTGCCTGGACAGCTAAAATGGGCTCAGCCGGGTAAACGAATCGCAGCTTCTGTCCTGCGCACAATGGAGCGTTATGAACTGTCACCGGATTTCATCCATGCGCACTTTGCCATGCCGTCTGGCGGCGCAGCAGCTGTGATCAAAAAGAAAGCAAACATCCCTTATCTTCTGACCTTACACGGCAGTGATGTGAACGTCTATCCAACCTATAGCCAAGGGGCGCTTGCAGCCTTTAAAGCAGCAGTAAAACAGGCGTCTGCTGTTCTCACAGTGAGTGAAGAGCTGGCAAAGAAAACACATGACATGACAGAGGTGGATGCACAATGTCTTCCGCTTGGAATTCCGCTCAAGTCATTTTCTAGAACACCAGAGGATCAAACAGCCATCAGAAAGCAGATCGGTTTACCGCTTCACGACAAGCTCGTCGTTTTTGTCGGCCGTTTAGTCAAAGAGAAAGGTTTGCTTGAATTAGCGGAAGCTGTCAGCGGGATGGAGGGTGTAAAAGCCGTCTTTGTCGGAAAAGGCCCCCTCGCAAAGGAGCTGGCCGAACGGGCGGGAGAATCCATTATACTCCCGGGGCAGGTGCCGAATGAACAAGTCAAACATTATTTAATGGCAGCTGACCTGTTTGCCCTTCCATCCTACAGTGAAGGAATGCCGACTGTCGTCCTTGAGGCGCTCGCTTTAAAACTGCCTGTCATCGCAACACGGGTTGGTGGTCTCCCATCACTATTTTCTACCTATCAACATCTGCTCATTGAACCGCGTTCAACGAGTCAGCTAAAAGAAGCGATTCACGCTTATCTTTATGAAAACAGATGGAACGAGCAAGTGAAGAACGATCTTCACCACATCGTCCATACAGATTATTCATCATCACATAATGCTACGCTCCTAATTCAGCAATATGAAAAGGTGCTGAATCAATCAACATCCACCGTTTAAACAGGATGAAATGTGCAAAGACTGATAGATAAACAGTTTGGAACGACCAATATGCTTTTACTGAGAGGATGAAACATGTTGAAGAAAATTGCTGTGATTGGAACAGGATATGTCGGGTTAGTATCGGGTACTTGTTTTGCTGATATCGGAAATCGCGTCATTTGTTGTGACATCGACGAATCAAAAATCAACAGCTTAAAAAGCGGTCTCGTTCCAATTTATGAACCGGGCTTAAAGGAATTGATTGAGAAGAATACAGAAGAGGGAAGATTGTGTTTTACAACCAATATTCCCGCTGCAATTCGAGAATCAGAGATTATTTATATTGCGGTAGGAACACCAATGACACCTCAGGGGGAAGCGGATTTAACATTCGTGAAAGCTGTGGCTCAAACGGTTGGGGAACACCTGAATGGCTACAAAATCATCGTGAATAAGAGCACAGTGCCAGTTGGAACAGGACGTCTTGTTCAAGCCATTGTTCAAAAGGCTTCACGCAGTAAATATCCATTTGACGTCGTCTCCAATCCAGAGTTTCTGCGGGAAGGTTCAGCTATTCAAGATACGATGAATATGGAGAGAGCGGTGATTGGCTCTACAAGTGCAGATGCATCCACGATCATTAAAAAATTGCATGATCCGTTTCAAACAGAAGTGGTTGAGACCAATCTAGAAAGTGCAGAAATGATTAAGTATGCGGCAAATGCCATGCTCGCCACAAAAATCTCATTCATCAATGACATTGCGAACATTTGCGAGAGAGTTGGTGCTGATGTGGAAAAAGTCAGCGAAGGCGTTGGGTTAGACAGCCGGATCGGGCATAAATTTTTAAAAGCAGGCATTGGATTTGGTGGTTCTTGTTTCCCAAAAGATACGATGGCTCTTCTCAAAATTGCCGAAACAGCTGGCTACCGGTTCAAGCTGATCGAATCTGTCATTGAAACAAACAACCACCAAAGAGCCCATCTTGTCAGCAAACTGATGAGTGTGTTCGGTGATATTAAAGGAAAAACGATTTCCGTTTTAGGGCTCGCATTTAAACCAAATACAAACGATATGCGTTCAGCACCAGCACTAGATATTATCCCAATGCTGAGAGAGCTCGGAGCTTTTGTCAAAGCCTATGATCCAATTGCTTATATAGAAGCAGAAAGAGAGCTTGGCCCGCAGGCGGTCTTCAGCAATGATCTCTATGAAACAGTGAAAGATACAGATGCTTGTCTCATCTTAACGGAATGGGATGACGTACAGAAGATGGATAAAGATCAGATCAAGCAGCTGCTTCGTTCTCCCATTTTAATTGATGGAAGGAATTTGTTTGATCCAGCAGAAATGAAAGAGAGAGGATTTATTTACCAGTCCATCGGCCGCCCAGGCGTATGGGAAACAGAATTGGTATCGAAGGCACAATAATAGGGGGAACTTGGATGAAGAAAGTATTGGTCACTGGGGGAAGTGGATTTATAGGATCTCATACGGTAGAGGCTTTATTAGAGAAAGGATATGAGCCTATCGTTCTTGATAACTTTTCAACTGGATCGAAGGAAAATATCGCTCATCTATCCGTACAATGCATTGAAGCAGATGTCACAAAATCAGAAACGGTCGATTTGATCAAACACATTGCACCAGATTATATCATTCATCTTGCAGCGCAAGTGAGTGTAGCCGTTTCGGTTCAACATTTCGTCTACGACGAAGAGGTCAATATTAAAGGCTCGCTGCATGTGATCAAAGCAGCGGCTGAAGCCGGGGTAGAGAAAGTGGTGTTTGCTTCATCGGCAGCAGTTTATGGAGACCCAGTCTATCTGCCGGTCGACACAGCTCATCCGCTACAGCCTGGTTCACCTTATGGCTTGTCGAAACTGACAGTTGAACGATACTTAGAGATGGCAAAATCACTCTATGATGTGGACTATTGTATTATGCGGTACAGCAATGTATATGGTCCGCGCCAAGACGCACTTGGTGAAGGTGGTGTTGTCTCAATTTTTTCTGATAAGTTTGCAAAACATGAGGCACCTTTCATCTTCGGAAACGGGGAACAAACAAGAGATTTCATCTATGTAGGCGATCTAGCCGCAGCGAATGTTGCAGCTTTAACAGCTCAATCAAACGTTTGTTTAAATATCTCATGTGGTCATTCCATCACGGTGAATGAGCTGTTTCAAACGATGAAGCGAGTCACGAGATCAGATCTTGAACCGATTTATAAGCCGCAGCGTGCAGGAGATATTGTGCATAGTACATTGGCAAATGAGGAAACGAAACAAGTCTTAGCATGGGAGCCTGTTGTGACTTTACAAGAAGGTTTGGCTCGTACCATTTCCTACTATGAACAGGAAGTAAAGGCTTAATCCCTCAAATCGGATGGGTTGCTTAGGAGGAAAATAGGTATGAGTGTGAAACAAACAGCATGGCAAATCATGATCGGATGTATGTTATTAGCAGCGGGTATAGGGCTTGTACAAATGGCATCCGCACAGCCTATCGGGTTAAAGAAGATGGTGGTCATTTCGGTTTTACTTGTGGTGCTCATGGCGGCTGCTATATGTATGAAGCTCTACATGAATGGTGAACACATATTCATGTCAGCCATTTACCTTTTAATTGCATTAACATTTCTCAATAATGCTTTTTTCTCTATTAGTGCCGGGTTCTTTAGTCTCTTTCTCTACCGCATCATGCTCTTGGCTGTCTTTGCTTTATTCATATGGCGGATGAGAGACAAAGGAACGTACATATCCCAGTGGCAGCAAATTCGTGTTAAAGGCATTCTTGGTTTTTTCGCTGCATGGTTTCTTTACGGGCTCATCTCACTGCTTTGGGCTCATTCGGTCACAGACGGGCTGAAATATATGTCTCTTCTTGCGATGGGAATGGGTTTTGTCTTTCTTGTGGTCATGTACATTCAGCGAATGGATCAGATCGTGACTTTTTATAGTATTTGGCTAGTCATGACTGTATTTGTGATGGGAATCGGGTTCTATAATCACTTGACCTTGAATCATTTACCGAATACCTCATTGTATCTTGGACCAGCGTACAAACAGCACTATCCTACGGCTGTCTTCTTTAACCAAAATGACTTTGCGACGTTTTTATCTATTAGCTTTTTCTTATATGTGGCGTGCATGCGCCAAATGAAAAATGGTTATATCAAAGCGTTCGGATTACTAGGAGCCATCTTAGCGCTGTATCTTATTTTGTTAACAGAATCGCGCGCCAGCTTGCTTGGCATATTAGCTGGAGCGGCAATCTATGTATGGCTACTGATGCCTCGCTTTTTAAAAAAGTGGTCCATCATGGCAGCAGGCGGGCTTGGTATCATCTGTATCGCCATTTTTTCAGCCAAAATCTATTCTGTCTTTTATGACTTGTTTCTCGCTTCTCAGGTCGCTCATTCTTTTAGCGAACCACTCCCGTCCAACATTGCCCGGGCGAATTTAATCAAAAACGCCTGGCATTTCTTTACGAATTCATACGGTTTCGGAGTCGGAGCGGGCAATGTGTCTTATTACTTAGCTCACTTTTCTATCTTTGATACAGATCAGGTCGTCGAAGTTCACAATTGGCTGCTAGAGGTGATGACGAATTTTGGGTTTGCCGTCATGCTAGGTTATATCTCAGTGTATGCCTATCTCATGTTCTCACTGTACAAACAATACCAATTGGCTGACACGAGATCAGCCAAGATGATCATTGAAGGTCTATTTGCTGCCATGCTGAGCTTTCTCGTCTCAAGTATCAGTCCTAGTTCCGTATCGAATTTATATTTCCACTGGGTGTTTCTAGGTCTGGTGATCGCAGCGGTCAATATCATGAAAAATAAACAGCGCTTCAAGCCGTGGGCAAACGTGTGATGCTGAGTTTGGATGGCTACACTAGTGAAAAAGCAAATACGTCAATGTTGGGAGAATGAGCATGTCTGGTTTGATGTTAAGAATAGGGAAGCGAATGAAAAAATATATCGTCTGGCTTGTGCTTCTGCCTGTTGCATTAGCTGCTTTTGGTTTCTTTTTTGCCAAGGGGACAGTAGAACAGTCTAGTTACACAGCTGCTGTGACCTTGACGCTTGGGAAATATGACGACGGTGTGTATAACAATATGGAAGAAGTGACATCTCTATTAAAAAGTGATGCATTTCTGAATCAAGCACTCCGTGATGTAAAGGAAGAAGAAAGGCAGGATGTGAAAAATCGTTTGATTCTCACTAACCAGTCCGATACACAATTGCAGTTGTCGTTTACAGATGCTGATCAAGCTCGAGCTTTGGCGGTAGTGAAACAAGTGTCAGATACATTTTTAAAGCAGGACAAAGCCTTATTTACGAAAAGACAGCAAGTCATTGAAAGAAGACTATCCGCTCTTGAAGATGAATCTGTCAGCAATGACTCCAAGGTCGATAAAGAACGATTTTTATATGAATTGGAATCGACAAAGCTGGGTATGAAGCAGGCAAAAATTGTCGATCCTGCCCAAGTGCTTGATGAAGGGAACAAAGGTATGTCAGCGAAAAAACGAGCACTGCTTGGACTTGTCATTGGCCTTAGCATCTCGCTTATGTTTGTGGTGTTACCTGAAGTGTTCAAAGAATCTTAATGATGAACTGGAGATGAGTCTTAGGTGAACAATCAACCGTTAGTATCAATTATTACACCGGCGTATAATGCGGAACGTTATTTAACGGATACAGTTCATTCCGTCCTTGCCCAAACCTATTCCAACTGGGAGCTGATCATTGCAGATGATTGCTCAACAGATGGCACAAGGAAGCTGTTAGGGGAATTAAGTCAGACGGACGACAGAATCAACGTCATTTATTTAGAGGAAAACGGGGGAGCCGCTATTGCTAGAAACACAGCCATCAAACAGGCGAAAGGCCGCTTTATCGCTTTTTTAGATAGCGATGATATGTGGAAACAGACAAAGCTCGAAAAGCAGGTCAAGTTTATGTTAGAAAATGATCATGCCTTTACTTTCACGGCATATGACATCATTTCAGAAAATGGAGAGTCATTACAAAAAACCGTCACAGCGCCGGCTCAGTTGAACTACAATGAAGCTTTAAAAAATACGATTATCGGCTGTTTGACGGTGATGCTCGATCTTCAACAAGTAGGACACGTGGAAATGCCAAACATTCGAACAAGGCAGGACTTAGCCACATGGCTCTCTATTTTAAAAAAAGGATTTACTGCCTATGGAATGAGTGAGCCGCTCAGTGAATATCGCATCGTGGGAAACTCGATTTCTAGTAACAAGTGGAAAGCAGCGAAAAAAACATGGTTTGTCTATAGAGAAATTGAGCAGCTTCATTTTGTGAAAGCATCTTGGTGTTTTATGCACTATGCCACAAATGCTGTCAAAAAGCGTTTATAAACAGAAGGGAAAAAAGGTGATAAAGGTGAAAGCAGACTCGATCATACATGTGATTGTCGCAACGGGAGAATGGGGCCACGATGGCTTAAGGTACAGACGGCATCGACTGGCGGAATTTCTTGCATCTGATCCAGAAACGAAAGAGGTCATCTGGGTATGCCCATCTTCCACTCGTCATTCAACTCCCTTTCAGCCTATAACGGATCGAATGAAGCAAATGACCATTCCTGATGTGCTCAAGAGCAAGTTTTTTCGCTTTGGCCGTTATCAAGATATGTTTTATTTTCATAAATTATCTCCTCTTCTTGAGCATTTGCGTCAAGAAGAAAAGCAGGGCATAGCCGTCTGTTTATGGTATACGTTTCCGGGATTTCCGCTCTTATCTTCTTTATTTGAATGGAAACATATTGTGTATGATTGCAGTGACCTGTGGGGAGAGCCCATCAGCGGAAAAAACAACATTCTCTCTTATATGAGACAGCGAGTCATTGTAAAAGCTGAAAACCGCATTATTAAATATGCACACAGCATTACATGCTCTTCACAATACTTACATGATCAAATCAAAAAAAGGCTCATGGGTGAACCGAAAGATGTCTTTACAGTAGAAAATGGCGTCGAGTATGATGTGTTTGCAAAAAGCAACCTCCCTAGCAGGGAAGACGTGCTAGAGGGAAGAGAGGGAACGGTTCTTGGCTTTATAGGTGGGATCAAGCCGAAGCTCGATTTTGACATGATCGCTCAAGCTGCTCGAATGCAGCCAGATTGGACATTTTTATTTGTCGGTCCGGATGGAACGAATGGAGATCCATCTTTTCAGCATGCACTCAAACTGCCCAATGTCATATGGACAGGAGCAGTCGCACCAGAAGAAGTGCCTGCTTATATGAAATTAATTGATGTAGGGATGATGCCATACAAACAGTCTCCTTACAATCAAGCGGTTTTTCCGCTCAAGCTGTATGAATTTTTAGCTGCCGGAATCCCTGTTGTTGGTTTAAATCTTCCATCAACGGAAAGGCTAAAAGAGAATGATGTGTATGAATATGTAGAGGGCGAAGATCCAGCTCTCTTCGTAGAAGCCTGCCAGAAAGTGATCAGTAAAAAAGATGACATGACATGCAGACATCTAAGACAAAGCCGGGCAAAGAAAAAAGATTGGCACGCACTGTTCACAAACATGGTGGAATTAACGAATATTAAAGAAAACGCATAATTCATTCAGGATTGTGCGTTTTTATTTGTTTCTTCTTCTTAGGGGGAGCTTGTGATCATCCTATATTCAATTGTATAATGGAAAGAGCGGCCAATATACAAAATACAGATTTCAATTTAGAAGGAGACTGACCTATGGATTACGAACGCGCCTTATTAGCGTTTTTTGTCTCTCTGGCTACAGTTTTAATTGTGACACCAATCGTCAAAAAGTTTGCAATTAAGATTGGTGCAGTGGACCAGCCGAATAAACGAAAAGTTCATGATAGAGTAATGCCTCGAATGGGCGGTTTGGCGATTTTTATTGGGGTAGCGGCTGGAGCACTAGCAGGCGGGCTGTTTCTACATAATAAAATTACAGCTATATCAGTTGGCGCTGTACTCATCGTCATTTTAGGTATATTTGATGATAAATATAATTTAAGTGCAAAATTTAAATTTCTTGTGCAAGTTCTCGTTGCTTGCTTAATCGTGAGCACGGGCTTAAAAATGGACTTTTTCTCTGTTCCTTTCTTAACAGATCGACTGGAGTTAGGATGGATGGCATATCCCCTGACTGTACTATGGATTGTTGGGATTACAAATGCGATCAATTTAATTGACGGATTAGATGGACTGGCTGCCGGAATTTCGGTTATCGGTTTAACCACGATTGCCGTCATGGCATTTTCTGCGGACAAGATCCTGATTCTTTCGTTATCTCTTGTCGTCATTGGCAGTACCATCGGTTTTCTTTTTTATAACTTCCATCCAGCAAAAATATTTATGGGTGATACAGGGTCGTTATTTTTAGGCTATATGATCTCGGTCCTGTCACTTTTAGGATTGTACAAAAGTGTTACTTTGTTTAGTGTTGTTGTCCCTGTAATTATTTTAGGTGTGCCTATTTTTGATACGACCTTTGCGATCATCAGACGAATATTGAATAAACAGCCTATCTCAGCACCTGACAAATCACACATCCATCATCGACTGATGGCCTTTGGCTTATCACATCGAATGGCAGTGATTGTGATTTACATGATTGGTTTAGTCTTCAGCTTAAGCGCGATTTTGCTGACAAGTGCCACCATTTGGCTGTCATTGATCATCATCTTTTTACTGGTCATGTTTATGCAAGTTATCGCTGAAGTCACTGGTTTGGTGAACGAAGAGTTTAAACCATTTACGAAATTCTACAAACGTATGGTCAAAAGACAATAAAAAACAGCCCGCTTCCAAGGAACGGGCTGTTTTCCTATTATTGTCCTGATGTGCTGGTCGAAGGGGCCTGTGTATCGGCTGACCCTGTTGCATCAGAAGATGAATCGGTTTGTGTATTTGTTTCAGTTGAGGACGATGACTCAGCAGGAAGCTTTAAATGTGTCCTTAACTCATTTTGCACCTCAGCCAAGTTGGTTTGATCTGGCTCGAAGAAGTATGTTCGATTTGGTCCTAAATAAAGGTCTGATCCTTTAATAGATAGTGTTTCAGTATCGTCTCCTTTGAAACCACTATAAATTTGCTGTAGAGCAAGTCCTTCTGTGATGCGGAAGTTGGTTGTTATATGATCACTTACTTCTTTTGCGATATTATCCACGTTTGCAATGTTATGAGGTTTCGCCATTTGATCAATCATGGCACGTAAGATTTGTTTCTGACGATCGTTACGCCCGAAATCACCACGTGGATCTTGTTTTCTCATTCGCGCATAAGCAAGTGCCTCTTCCCCGTTTAAATGCATATTCCCTTTTTTAAAGTAAATCTTTTTCGATTTTTTGACGTCACTTTTTTCATTGAAGTCAAATGGAACGTCTATATCGATTCCCCCAACTTCATCAATGACATCCTTAAAACCGTCAAAGTCTACTGTTGCATATTTGTCAATTGGGATATGCAAGAATTGTTCGACAGTTTCAATCGTTTCGTCTTTACCGCCTTTAGCAAATGCCGCATTGATCTTTACTTTATTTCCCGTTGTGTCACTAGCAAGCTGTACTCGTGTGTCACGGGGGATACTGACCATTTTCATCGTTTTATCCTGAGGATTAATCGTTGCGACGATGAGTGAATCTGAACGGCCGTGATCACCATTTGTGGCGTAATCCTCTATGCCAACAAATAGGACAGAGAAAGGTTTTTTCTTTATATCAATGACAGCATCACGGAGTTTCGATTTCTCTCCGCGCTCTAATTCATCATAAGTTTTGTCAGCAGCTTGGAGTGTATTCACAATCTTATAAACTGCAAATCCGCCCATGCAGATGAAGAGAAGCAAAAATAAGACCAGAATCCGTTTGAAAATCTTTTTCTTCTTACTCTTTTTCTTTCGTACACGCACTTTTACTCGTTGTGCCATTCATCTGTCTCCTTTATCGGACCAACGTCCTTTTCTAAATAAATCAATTCGCCTTCTTTAGTAACACTCTTTCCATTAGTCAACTCAGTCATCCATTCAATGAACTGCTCTGTTTGTGTTTCTTCTACATACGTTTCAAAAATCACATCTTCTGCATAATGGATGTCTTTTAGCTGAAAAGATGAGGCTCTAAGCTCATTCTCTACCTTTCCAAGCCATGTATAATCTATTGTTGTGTGCATCGTACGCATTAAACAGCGTTCTACCATACCAACATGATTGATTGCTTCAGACACAGATTTTCCGTACGCGCGAATTAATCCACCGGCACCTAGCTTAATACCGCCGAAATAACGAGTGACGACAACAACTGTATCTTTCAGCTTGCGTTTTTTAAGCACTTCAAGCATGGGTACCCCTGCCGTACCGCTTGGTTCACCATCATCATTTGCTTTTTGAATCAGATCATGTTCACCGATCAAATAGGCGGAACAATTATGAGTGGCGTTCCAATGTTGTTTTTTTATGGATTGTATAAAGGCTTGTGCTTCTTCTTCTGTGACAGCACGTTGTATATGACAAATAAAACGTGATTTTTCAATGACGATCTCATGCTCGCCACGGCTTTTTACTGTGAGATAGCGGTTCAGCAAAAGACATACCCTCCTGACAAGCAAATTGTAAGGCTAGAGAAAATTTGCATTGGTTTTAGAATTTTACAGCGTATTTTGTTATGATGATAGGAGCGGAAAAAGGGTCGTCATAAAAATTTCATGATTTATACGCATTCTTTCATTATAATTCGACATAAAATGCAGATCAATGACATTTATAATAAAAAAAGATGACATCACTGTTACGGGAGGGAAAAGCCATGACAACACCTAAAATGGATCCGAAGTTATTGGATTCAATCATCATGAAAATGCTAAGTACAGTTGATGGCAGTAAGGACGAAGTATTTAGAATCGGCGAACAGTCCCGTCAACAATATGAAAGCCTAGTAGAAGAGCTCAAGCAAATTAAACAGCAAGTCAACGAAGTAATTGATTTTGGGGATAAACTAGAAGTACATACGAGACATGCTAGAAATCGATTATCTGAGGTCAGCAGAAACTTCAACAAATTCAGCGAAGAAGAAATACGAGAAGCCTATGAAAAAGCACATAACCTGCAAGTAGAATTGACCATGATCCAGCAGCGCGAAAAACAGCTCAGGGAAAGAAGAGACGATCTCGAAAGACGATTGTTAAGCTTACAAGACGTCATTGAACGTTCAGAAACGCTTGTGAGCCAGATCACGGTCGTCCTCAACTACTTGAACCAAGATTTACGTCAGGTCGGTGTTTTACTTGAAGATGCTCAGGCAAAACAAGATTTTGGACTAAGAATTATTGAAGCCCAGGAAGAAGAGCGCAAAAGGGTATCACGAGAAATCCATGATGGACCTGCTCAGATGCTGGCAAACGTGATGATGCGTTCAGAACTAATAGAACGGATTTTTAGAGACCGTGGAACAGAAGAAGGATTTAAAGAAATTAGAAGTCTAAGACAGAATGTGCGAAATGCACTGTACGAAGTGAGAAGAATCATTTATGATTTAAGACCGATGGCTTTAGATGATTTGGGTCTCATTCCGACACTGCGAAAATACTTAAACACAATTGAAGAATATGATGGAAAAACCAAAATTACGTTCCAGTGCTTAGGTGATACTGAAAGCGAAAGAATTGCTTCTCAATTTGAAGTGGCACTATTTAGACTAGCTCAAGAAGCTGTCACAAATTCTTTAAAGCATTCTGAAGCTGAAGAAATCTCTGTGAAGGTTGAAGTGACGAAAGACTTTGTCACCTTAATTATCAAAGACGATGGAAAAGGCTTTGATATGAAGGATGTTAAAACAAATAAAAACAAATCCTTTGGGTTACTTGGTATGAAAGAGCGCGTAGACTTACTAGAAGGTAAAATGACCATAGACTCAAAAATAGGTCTAGGGACATTCATCATGATTAGAGTACCGTTAACATTACAAAATAAAATTGTAAAATAGAGACAAAAGACATATTGACCATAAAGTTCAGGTGTAGAACAATAAACATGGGGAGGCGTAGCTTGTGACTAAAGTAAATATTGTAATTATCGATGACCACCAATTATTCCGTGAAGGTGTCAAACGGATTTTAGATTTTGAACCTACTTTTGAAGTAGTTGCAGAAGGAGACGACGGTGACGAAGCTGCACGTATCGTAGAACACTATCATCCGGATGTTGTCATTATGGACATTAATATGCCGAATGTAAATGGTGTGGAGGCTACAAAACAGCTAGTAGAGCTTTATCCCGAATCAAAAGTCATTATCCTATCTATTCATGACGATGAAAACTATGTGACACATGCATTAAAAACAGGAGCAAGAGGCTACTTGTTAAAAGAAATGGATGCAGATACCCTCATTGAAGCAGTAAAAGTAGTAGCTGACGGAGGCTCTTATTTACATCCGAAAGTCACTCATAACTTAGTAAATGAATTCCGACGCTTAGCAACAAGCGGCGTTTCAGCACATCCACAGCACGAGGTATATCCTGAAATTCGCAGACCACTTCATATCTTAACAAGACGTGAATGTGAAGTTCTTCAAATGTTAGCTGACGGAAAGAGCAACAGAGGTATTGGTGAGTCGCTCTTTATTAGTGAGAAAACAGTCAAAAACCACGTGAGTAACATTTTGCAAAAAATGAATGTAAATGACCGTACTCAAGCTGTTGTTGTAGCAATTAAAAACGGCTGGGTAGAAATGAGATAATGTTCCGGACAAGTACTCCTTTTTCGCCTGTTTTTAGTTCTCTCACATTCAAGTTAGAGAGCAATGATAGGCAGGTAAGGAGTCTTTTTCGGATATAGCGGGCTTGCCTATTGATTAGGCAAGCTTTTTTGATTAGTATTATAAATCTAGTGAAAAACAATGATCATTCTTTTTTAAAAAGCAACTTAACGGATAAGGAAGGTATTTAAGAATGAAAATAGCCGTTGTAACAGACAGTACTGCTTATATACCACAAGAACTACGTGATAAACATCATATTCATATGATCCCTCTGAATGTCATCTTTGGTACTGAATCATACCGTGAAGAAGTAGAAATGGATTGGAAGACATATTATGAAGAAGTCAAGAAACATAAAGATCTTCCAACAACCTCTCAGCCTGCTTTCGGTGAACTTATAGAATTATATGAAAAACTTAGCGAAACATATGATGCTGTGATTAGTATACATCTGTCAAGCGGAATTAGTGGAACATACAATAGTGCGGCCTCAGCGAATGAACTAGTTGACGGAATCGACATTTATCCGTTTGATACAGAGACTAGCTGTATGGCGCAAGGTTTTTATGTGTTAGAAGCTGCTGAAAAAATCCAAGATGGTGCTTCTCCAGAAGAAGTGATTTCCCATCTCAATTATCTGAAAGAAAATCAAAGAGCTTATTTTATGGTAGACGATTTAACTCATTTACAACGAGGCGGCAGATTAAATGGTGCTCAGGCTTTTATTGGAAGCCTCTTAAAGGTAAAGCCTATCTTGCATTTTGACAACAAGCTAATTGTCCCTTTTGAGAAGATTCGTACACGCAAAAAAGCCATTTCACGTATTTTTGAATTATTTGATGAAGATGCATCACGTGGTGTTCCAATGAGAGCAACTCTGATACATGGTAATAGAGAAGAAGAAGCAGATGAATTAATTGCGCACTTATTAGAAAAGTATCCTCATGTTGAATTTTATAAAAGCTACTTTGGTGCCGTGATTGGCACTCATCTAGGCGAAGGCTCTTTAGCACTTGGCTGGATCATTAGGTAGATATCAAAATCCCCTTTTCTCATGGAAAAGGGGATTTGTTTTTCTATTTTTACAATTAGACGAAAGGCCTTCTCTTTGTACATAATGGGTCAACATGAATGGAAAGGTAGTGCGTGAAATTGAATCTGGAAAAAGCAATGGAACTCAGTCACAAGCTACAATCAAGGCACCTTCTTCCTGTTGAATGTCAATGTACACAGTCCGAATTGGAGTGGCTGGAGAATCAAGGATTTATCCATAGAACACCTGCAGTCGATAGGGTGGCGAGTGGTTTGATCTGCTGCCGGTGTGGTGTATCAAACAAGCGCTACTTTGCCCTCTCTTCGTGTGAAACATGTAAAAAAGACTGTGTATACTGTAGATCCTGCATCATGCTGGGAAAAGTAAGCGAATGTGGCTTTCTCTACGAATGGACGGGTCCACAAAAGAAAGAAACAAGACAAGTTGAATTAACATGGCAGGGAGAGCTTTCTAAAGGGCAAAAGAGAGCGTCCGATAGGCTAGTAGAAGCAATCCAAAACAAATTTGATCTGCTCGTTTGGGCTGTTTGTGGTGCGGGGAAAACGGAGGTGCTTTTTCATGGAATAAAATATGCGTTAAATAACGGAATGAGTGTTTGTATTGCGACGCCTAGAACCGATGTTGTACTTGAGCTTGAACCTCGAATGAGAAAGGCATTTCAAGGACTGAATATAGCTGCACTTTATGGCGGGAGTTCTCAAAGATTTCAAATGGCACCGCTTATGATCGCTACAACCCATCAGCTAATGAGATATAAAAACGCCTTTGATGTCCTCATTGTAGACGAAGTCGATGCTTTTCCTTATTCAATGGATGAACGGCTTCAGTTTGCTGTTTTAAAGTCAATGAAAAAAACAGGAGTTAGAATTTACTTAAGTGCCACACCATCTAAAAAAATGCAAAAAGATGTTGCTCGTAGACAATTAGAAGCGATCAAAATTCCTCTGCGCTTCCACCAAAAACCGTTGCCTGTCCCAACATTTCAATGGGTTGGAGATTGGAAAAAGAGATTAAAAAGAAATCGGCTTCCAGCATCTACAATGAACTGGCTGCATGAACATATCACAAAGAAAAAAAGAGTGTTACTCTTTGTTCCTTCTATTTCTACTATGAAGAAGGTAACTCATATTCTTCAAGGTCAAGATGTAAATGTACAGGGTGTTTCTGCGGATGATCAAGAAAGGAAGCAAAAAGTCCAGCATTTCAGAGATCATAGATACGATGTATTGGTTACAACAACTATTCTAGAAAGAGGCGTTACCATTCAAGATGTTCAAGTGGGCGTATTAGGTGCGGAATCTCCTATTTTTACAGAAAGTGCACTTGTTCAAATTTCTGGTAGAGCAGGGAGACATCCAGATTTTTTTAACGGAGACGTGTACTTTTTTCATTTTGGCTTAACGAGAAGTATGAAACAAGCAAAGAAACATATCGTAAAAATGAATAATACAGCTGAAAAAGAGTTTTCTGAAAAATAGTGTGGGTTCAACTAAATCATGGTACATTATATTCACAAAACACAAATGGCAGGAGAGACAAAATATGCTACTCAACGCAAAAGAAATACTACTTAAAGAAATTCTCTATCAATATCTCAACCAATTAAATATGATTTGTCATTGTGAAAAATGTATAGAAGATGTATTAGCCATTTCTCTAAATCAAGTGAAACCGCAATATATAACAGATATCGATAAAATATCCTACAGTAAATCCGAGATGGTGGATAAACAGAAAAATACAGCGATGCTCGTCATTCTGACAGAAGCTGCTTCAACGGTCACTACATATCCAAGGTGCGAAAATCATTTGCCGTTGAACAAAGAAAAGCGTTGATTTGTCCAATTTGTGAGAGCCATTTTGTGGCTGATTTTACATGGAAATCATTCCTACTATTAAATGAAGATCGTTTATGTGTAGCATGTAAGAACCACCTGATGAAGATTCAAGGTCCTACTTGTCCCAAATGCGGAAGAGCGCAATCAAATGATCAATTGTGTCAAGATTGTTCAAGGTGGAATAAACGACGGGATTTTGCTGAGATTCTTGTAATGAATCGGTCTGTTTATGCTTACAACAACTTTATGAAAGATATTCTAGCTCGATTTAAATTTCGAGGTGATACGGCTTTAGCTGATCTATTTAAAAAAGATGTACAGTCAGCGTTTAAACGTTCTTTTTCAATCAAAGAACCGGTGCTTGTCCCAATTCCTTTGAGTAAAGAGAGATTAAAGGAAAGAGGATTCAATCAGTCAATGATGCTTGCTTCCATGATTGGCGGACCTATATTGGAGCCACTTATAAAAGTACATCAAAGGAAGCAGTCTAAGAAAAGAAAAAATGAACGTTTACATCAACAGAATTTGTTCCAATTAAGGCAGGCAAACCCGATCGTTCCAAACGATATCATATTAATCGATGATATTTATACAACTGGGGCGACAGTCTATCATGCAGCAAAAATTTTAAAAGAAGCAGGCGCCAAAAGTGTTTCCTCTTTTACGTTGATTCGTAGTTAAAAATCATGACAATCAACCGATATTAAGAAAAGAAAATAACGTAAGGGGTTTTGGTTATGAATCAATTGGCAAACTGTCCACAATGTAATCAGTTATTTTTAAAAACCACCATCCAAACGGTTTGTAACAAATGCTTTGAAGAAGAAGAACGTTCTTTTGATATCGTTTATAAATTCTTGCGTAAGCAAAGTAATAGACAATCAACCATTGCTGAAATAGTAGACGCAACAGAAGTTGATGAAGAATTAATCCTGAAATTTATCCGTTTGAAAAGACTTCAAATTAGTCAATTCCCTAATATCAATTATCCTTGTGAAAGATGCGGCCAACCGATCAGGAAAAACAAGCTGTGTAGCCATTGTGAAAAGGATATAAAGACGCAAATCAGCCAAATGGACCAAGAAGAAGAGCGTAAAAGGGAGATTGAATCTAGGAAAAAAGACACCTATTATGCCATTAATCCTAAAAACGACTGATTCCCTAAACTAAGTTGCAGTTTGGTCGATAAAATGGATAGAATCAAGACAGACTGTAACGGAAAGCGAGAGGAATCCCGTGAAAATTAATCGATATGGAACACAACCAGTAAATCCTTACAAGAAAACATATGAGAAACAAACGTTGCAATCGAATCAAGCAAAATCAACTGACAAAGTCGAAATTTCTAAAAAGGCAATCGAAATGCAAAAGGTGCCGAATATCATGAAAGAACGTCAAGATAAAATAGACCAAATTAAAAAAAGCATTGAAGCCGGAACATATCAAGTAGATACCAAAGGCATTGCAGATAAAATGTTGAATTTTTATAAACAACAATAACAAAAGGGAGTAGCGTGAATGTCAGTAAAAATAATGATTGAAGAACTGCACCGTCTCTACGGATTACATGAACAGCTTCTAAAGCTGTCTAAGAATAAAACAGAAATGCTGAAAAATAATGAGATCGATGCTCTTTCAGAGGTTCTGAACCTTGAGCAAAAATATATTCAGGCCATTTCACAATTAGAAGAAAAGCGGATTGAAGCAGCAGTTCAATTTTTACAAAGTGATCAATCGCCGACAATCACCGCATGTATCGAAAAAGCTGAAGGAACGGATCAAGAAGAGCTTATTTCGTTATATGAGAAGCTGAATGACATCATGGTGGAACTGAAAGATGTAAACGAACTGAACAAACAGCTTATTCAGCAGTCACTTCAATTTATTTCACTGACATTCGATCTAGTGAATCCTAACAAAGAAAATATGAATTACGGACAAAATGGTCTTGAGAGTTCAAAGCCTAAACAGCATAGGGCTTTGTTTGATTCAAAGGCGTAAACAAGGAGGATATCTATGGGTTCTACATTCATGGGACTAGAAACGGCAAAAAGAGGAATCACAGCCCAGCGTGCAGGGCTTTATGTCACATCAAACAACGTATCCAATGCAAATACTGATGGCTACTCAAGACAAAGAGTTACCTTTAAAGCAGAGAATCCTTACCCAGTGATTTCTGTTTATGATGGCAAGACATACGGCCAAATGGGGACAGGTGTCCAAGTTGGAACTGTTGAAAGAATTCGAGACAGCTTTTTAGATCTTCAGTATAGAGATCATAACAATAATTTGTCTTATTATGCGACGAAGTCTGATGCTCTTTCACAAATGGAAGGAGTGATGAATGATTTGACAGATGAAGGCTTGAATAGAGCCTTCGATAATCTCTGGAAATCATTACAAGTCTTATCGGAATCGAAAAATGCTGATACTGCTTCAGCCCGTACAGTTGTTAAGACAAGTGCTCAGGCTTTAGTAGATCAATTCCGCCTGCTAAATTCTTCTTTAACAACGATACAAAAGAATTTAAAAACTGAACTTGATTCAACGGCAAAAAATGTGAACACCCTATTAACTCAAATTGATGAAGTGAATAAACAGATTGCAACAGTTGAGCCAAATGGTTATCTTCCCAATGATCTTTATGATACGCGAGACGCTCTTATAGATCAGCTTTCCTCACTTGTTGATATTAAAGTGAGCTACAACCCTTCTGGAGGAAATGCTCTTGAAATTGCTGAAGGAACCGTTAACATCGACATTATCGGTGCTAATGGGCAATCTGCTGGAACAATTTTAAATGGCATTACCAATGAAAAATCTGAATTGCAACTTTCCTATGATAATACGACAGGACTTGTTAACTCACTCCAATTTGGAACGACAACCATCGCAGCTGATCAATTACAAGTGAATGGTAAAGTAAAAGCACTTGTTGAGGCGTATGGCTATATGTCTAATGGAGATGAAAAAGGCATGTACCCGGATATGCTTGCTGAGCTGGATGAAGTAGCAAAAGTATTTATGGATACTTTTAACGACGTCCATAAGCAAGGGTACACGTTAAATGGCACAAGTGGACAAGACTTTTTCGATATTGAGAATAACAATGATTTGAATAAAGGCTTGGCAGCACGTATCAAAGTGAGTGACGTGATTTTAGCATCGACAGATAACATTGCTGCATCTCTTAATCAAACGCAAGGTGATGGTTCGAATGCTACGAAATTAGCTAATATTCAAAACTTAAAGCTGCCAATCGGCGGAACTACCACTACGATTCAGGATTACTATCAGAATGTTATTGCTGAAATGGGGATACAAGCTAAAAAGAACATGACCCTTGAAAGCAGTTCAGCAGCTCTTGTGAATTCAGCCAATGAACGCAGGATGTCAACTAGTGCTGTATCTATAGATGAAGAAATGACGAACATGATTCAATTTCAGCATGCGTATAATGCAGCAGCAAGAATTATGACGATGCAAGACGAAGTATTAGATAAAATAATAAACGGCATGGGAGTCGTAGGAAGGTAGGGTAACTGATGCGAGTCACGCAAAGTATGATTTCTCAAAATTCACTTCGAAATATTAGTAAAAGTTATGAAAAACTCTCTAAAATTAATGAGCAGGCACAGTCTGGAAAACGTTTCACAAAAACGTCTGATGATCCTGTGGCAGCAGTGAAAAGTCTTCAGTATAGTACAGCCATGTTTCGAAATGAGCAATACCAAACTAATTTAAATGAGGCACGAAACTGGATTGATACATCTGAAACAAGTGTCACTGAAATCATTGATATCATGTCGAATATACGAGATAAAGTACTCGATGCGGCCAATGGAACAAAACAGCCAGAAGATTTAGCTGCTATCGGGGTAGAAATTGGTCAGATGAAGAATCAAATCATTGATGCAATGAACACGCAGATGTTAGGTAAGTTTGTTTTTAATGGGACGAATACAAATGTTAAACCAGTTGTAGAGAATGCAGATGGTACGTTTACATTTAACTTTGAAAACTATACAGATACAAACGTGGTTCAATCGAACATTTCTGATGGAATCACATTAAATGTGAATTCAAATCCTCTTTCAGCTTTTGGTGGGCAATCTGCCAGTGGTCAAAATGTCATTGAAATGCTGACTGATTTAGAAAACTCATTAAAAAATGGAACGTTTACAAATTCAGATGATGCATTAGGAAATATCGATCAGTTTAAAGAAGTGATGAGTGCTGAGCGTTCAGACCTTGGGGCTAGATCTAATCGTATCGACTTAGTCGGAAGCCGTTTGACTTCGCAATTTGAAGTGCTGAAAAAGGCTAAATCAGATGCCGAAGATGTAGAAAGTGAAAAAGCCATTCTTGATCTTCTTCAACAAGAGACTGTGAATAGAGCTGCTCTAGCGACGACAGCTAAAGTGATTCAGCCGTCCCTTGTCGATTTCTTAAGATAAGAAAAAGCATCCGTTGGGTGCTTTTTTGCATCATGGAGGTGAACCTATGCAAATTCCTAGATTGTTAATGGAGCAAACTTATGCAAAGCTGCAAATGTCGACAACCCCTTCCAGGCAAGAAGTAGAGCAGCCAAGAGCGGATCTTGAGATTCAGCAGCCAAGAGCTGTCATGAATATCACAAGGACACCGTCGAAATTAACCATAGATCAAACCGAGGCATTTGCCGATATGGATATTAAGTCGATTTTTAGGCGTTCTGAGGAATGGGCTGCTGAGGGGAAACGTGCGATTGGAGAAGGAATGGGGCGTAGAGCGGAAGAAGGAAGTGAACTCATCAAGATCGAGAATGGTGGGAATGCGATTGCTGAGTTTGCGAAAATCAACGGCAGTCCTCCAGCAAAACAATTCAACATCGGTGTGATTCCTTCATTTTTTAGTGTGAAAATTCACTATCAGCCATCTGAACTTAAAATTGATGTGGAGCCGCAAAAAGCTATTATAGAGGCAACACCTCATAAACCAATTGTTAACTACCAGCCAGGTAAAGTTCATATTGATATGTTACAATTCCCAGAATTAAAAATAGAAGTTGACGAAACAGGTCAAAATGGTGATAAGGTATAGTTAAGAAAAATGAAAAAGGTCGTGAATTATGATCATTCAAACAAAATACCATGGTGAAGTGACGATTAAAGAGGAGCAAATCATTCACTTCTCTAATGGGATACCAGGATTTCTGGATCAAAAACAATTTGTCATTTTACCTTTATCAGAGGAATCCCCATTTTTAGTTCTCCAATCTTTGGAAAATGCAGAACTAGGCTTTATTGTCAGCAGCCCATTTTTATTCTTCAATCAATATGAATTTGACTTAGAAGAATCGGTTGTAGACATTCTTGAGGTGGAAGATGCCAATGATGTGGAAGTCATGGTTATTTTAACAATGGGATCTTCTATTGAAAAAACGACAGCCAATTTAAGAGCGCCTATTATTGTGAATCGGAAAAACATGAAAGCCAAGCAGGTCATTTTGCATGATTCAGCCTATCATACAAAACATTTGCTAGAGGTGGCTTCCTCATGTTAGTTCTATCTCGTAAATTAAATCAATCGATTCAAATAGGCGACGATATTGAAGTTAAAATTATTGCAATTGAAGGCGACCAAGTAAAAGTTGGAATTGAGGCTCCTAAGCATATTGATATTCACAGGAAGGAAGTATACCTGTCTATTCAAGAAGAAAACAGCCGTGCTGCTAGCTTGTCCTTTGATCTACTTTCTCAATTATCCTCACAAAAAAAGTGAGGATTTTTTTATCCTATTTGTCTATCCTCCTCCGTGTGAAACCATAGAAGTACACCATCTATATGAAACTTTAACAAATCGGTCCATCTATATTTAATTTAATAATTCAAAGCCGATATAAAAGATAGATTAAAGCACAGGAGCTGAATAACTATGTCTGTTGGTAAGTTGACTTCGCTAGAGCCACTGATTGATGCATTTCAAACCCGTGTTACGAATCATCAAAATGACAATGCAAACACTGATTTACAAGCAAATGGAAAAGTCGTTTCAAAAGAAGAAATTGAGAAAACGCTTCAAGGAGCAAATAAGCTGATTGAACCTACTCAATTTCATCTTCAATTTGAATTGCATGAAAAACTCAATGAATATTATGTCAAAGTCGTAGATAACCAAACCGAAGAAGTCATTAGAGAGATTCCTTCCAAAGAATGGCTTGATTTCTATGCGGCAATGACAGAGATTGTCGGTTTATTTGTCGATAAAAGAATGTGAAGGGAGAACATAAACCATGGTTAATCGAATTACTGGATTTTCAAATGTATTTGATATTGATGAAATCGTCTCAAAGCTAATGAAAACTGAGCAAGCACCACTTGATAAAATGACACGTCAGAAACAAACACTTGAATGGCAAAGAGACAGCTACCGCGAGGTCAATTCAAAGGTCAAAGAATTAGATGATCTCATTGCCAAACTAAATTTAACATATCCGAGTACTTATGGCGCAAAAAAGGTCACCAGCTCCAATGAATCTGCTGTCACAGCAACTGGCTCAACAAATGCTACCTCTGGCTCGATTAATGTGACCCAACTAGCGACAGCATCCGTATTCAAATCTTCTGGCACATCTGGATTTACTGCTGCAAACGGTACGTTCACGTTTGAGGTGACGACACCAGATTCTACAACACCTAAAACAGTGACCATTAATACAACTGATACAGATACCCTTGATTCAATCGTGTCAAAATTGAACAATGCTCAACTAGGTGTCACGGCTTATAAAGGCCAGATCTTTGATGGAACCAACTACGTAGATACGATCGCTCTGACTTCGCGTACGACTGGTGAAGGTGTCAGTATTAAGGCAGCAGATGGCAATTCTGCTTCATTTTTAACGCAATTAGGATTCCAAGTGGATGGAGATAATAAATTAGTTGCGACTACTCAAGGGCAGAAAGCGCAATACGAAATTAATGGTCTCAAAATGGAAAATAACAATAATACCTTCACGCAGGCTGGTATCACATATGAGCTGAAAGGAACAACAGATAAGCCTGTCAGCTTAAACGTTTCAACAGATGTTGATGCCATCTTTGATAAAATTAAACAATTTGTTGATAAATACAACGAACTCGTTGAATTGGTCAATGGTAAAGTGAATGAAAAGCGAAATAGAGACTATCAACCATTAACGGCTGAAGAGAAAAAAGCCATGTCTGAAAAAGAAATTGAGTTATGGGAAACAACCGCTAAGTCTGGCTTACTGAGAAGTGATTCTATTTTACGAGCTGGTGCCTCTAAAATAAGAAGTGATTTTTATGCTGATATTACGACAAGTGATGGAAATAAGATTCACATGACACAAATCGGTATTTCTACTTCATCCTCGTATAAAGATGGCGGGAAGCTTGAACTAATTAATATTAATGGAGTAGAGAAATTAAAAAAAGCCATTGAAGAAGACCCAGAAAAGATAAGACAAATGTTTATCTCTGGTTCTTTAAATGTTGATTCTAAAGACAAAGACAAAGCACAGCAGCAATATAAAGAACAAGGAATCATCTATCGCGTCAAAAATTCCTTATCAGCCTTCACAAAGAGTATTCAAACAAAAGCTGGTAGTACAACAATGGAGCTAAAAGAATATGGACTTGGTAAGGATTTAGATTCTTTGGCAAAACGAATGGATACATTCCAAGATCGTTTAAAATTAGTGGAAGCTCGTTACTACAAAAAGTTTAACGCCATGGATAGTGCGATTCAAAAGCTAAACAACCAATCTGGCTATCTTTCTCAACTGCTTGGACAATAATTGGAGGTTTATAACATATGGCAATTCAGAACCCTTATGCCGCCTATCAGAAAAATTCTATTGAGACCGCAACACCGGCCGAGTTAACGCTTATGCTTTATGAAGGATGCTTAAAGTTTATTAGACTAGCAAAGCATGGCATTCAAAAAGAAGATGCTGAAATGAGAAACTTGAACCTGAAAAAGGCTCAAAACATCATCCAAGAATTAAATGTCACCTTAAATCGTACGTATGATGTATCAAAGAGCATGGCAAGTATGTATGACTACATCTATCGAAGACTGATTGAAGCCAATCTGCAAAATGACGAAGAGATCCTGAATGAAGTAGAGCAATATGTGACTGATTTCCGAGATGCTTGGAAGGAAGTCATTCAAACCGATCGAAAAGGGCGTCACCACTCTATTGGGGGATCTCTATGAGTATTGTGGACCAACTGCACGACCAAACGTTAAAAATGGCAGCGGAAATAGAGGCCAATCCGCAAAGCGAAACACTCGTTGAAGACTTTGATGCTTTTTTAGTTGAGAGAGACGAACTAATGAGAGATATTCAACATGAGCTTTCCGTTCAAGAAAAAGAGAAAATCAAAGAAATCATTCAAACAGATCAACTGATGGCCAAGCAATTAACGGAGATTCAAAATGGGATCAAGGCGGATATTCAAGCCATTCAACGTAAGAAAACAAAACAGCTGAATTATCAAAATCCGTATCAGCCCATGACAAGTGACGGCGTATACTACGATAAACGGAAATAAATAGGTGAGACCTGTGGCGTATCGTTCAGATGACTATATTTTATTAACCACATATTATGACCTTCTATATACGATAGAAGAGAGTCTAAAATATTTAGATGAAATTGAGAAGGATTTCGCTAAAACAGAAGGGGATCGGATCTTTAATGATCTGATCCATGCCTTCTTTCATTTAGAGACAACACACCCGCTTCTGCTTTCAATTATTGAAAATGAGCACTTTGCCAAGACGATTCGATCGTTTGACCAAATTTTTTTAAGTTTCGATATACTAGCTTTCTATACATTCCCTTCAAATCACTTCCAGTCATTCCTTACATCATATTTTATACCTGAATATAGAAAGTGGATGGATGAAATACATGCCTGTATGAGGCCGTATGTCATTCATTAATTTTTGTTTAATTCAGACCATTCGGAGGAATTTATGAGACTAAAAAATCAATTTTTATTTGGGCTTATTGTCATATGTGTATTGTTTGTCAGTATTTTGGGATTTTCTAGCTTTATCTATTACAAAACAGATCAATCGTATAAAGCACTCCTCACCAAAGAAGTAAAGCTGTACCAGACCTCACTGGAATTAGAGACACTGCTACAAAAACAGGAAGCACAAATTAAAACGTACGTGGTTGTTCAAGATGCTGAAAATTTACAGAAGATTGAGCAAACATATGAAGAAATCAATAAGAAAACAACTGAAGCATCAAAAATGAGCACCGTTAAACAAGCAAAAAATCTGTTAGATCAAATTTCCGAAAAAAATTATCTTTACTACACCTCAACAAATCGATTATTTAATTCATTGAATATGCAAAATCAAAAAGAATTCAACACCCGCCTCAGTCAAGAATTACAACCTATCGAACAAGAAATACATACCTTTACAAAAGAATTTGCTCAAACACAATTGAAACAGCGTGATCAAAAAATCAGTCAGCTCAATGAAGAAAGTAACCAATTATTGCTGACGCTCATTCTCGTTAGCGCAGCGATTATAGTCGGCTTTTTAGTCATTGGCACAAGGTTTGTTCATCGTATGACAAAACCGATTGTCTCTGTCACACATGCAGCAAGAAGAATGGCAGATGGTGACCTCACACTTGAAGAGATTGAAGTAACCTCTAAAAATGAAATTGGCCAGCTCGGTACGGCTTTTAACCAAATGACAGCTCATTTGCGTCAGCTCATCTTACAGGTGCAAAACGGGTCAAGGCAATTAGCTGATTCTGCTGCTCAATTTGAAGAAACCATCAGTCAAACCATTTCGGCTAGTGAACAGACGTCTAGCTCGATTGAACAGGTCAGTGAAGCTTCACGTGAACAATCTGATGCAGTAGGAAAAGTAGCTTCGGCGATTCAAGAAGTTTCGACTGGTATGCATAATGCGGCTGAACATACGTCTGATGTTTCGGGTCACTCAATTTCAGTGACTGAAAAGGCTGAAGAGGGCGCATCCCTCATTCAACAATTTGTGAAACAAATGAGTTCTATTAAGGAATCTGTGAATGAACATCATTCTACAATGGCCAATGTACAAGTACAGTTTACCGGTATTCAAGGCCTGCTGGGGAATATTCATGCCATTGCAGATCAGACAAATTTACTTGCTTTAAACGCAGCCATTGAAGCAGCAAGGGCTGGGGAACATGGACGAGGTTTTGCGGTTGTTGCAGATGAAGTCAGAAAGCTGGCGGAAGAATCAAGTCAGCTGACTGATCAAATTAGTCAGTTACTCGCCAACGTGAACAAAGATACTGAAAGATCGTCTCAATCTATGACGAAAGTGGAACGAGATGTAGCAGAAGGTGTGAAAGTATCGCAATTGTCTGAACAGAGCTTTCAAGAAATTCTGGAATCCATCCGTGATATCTCGATGAAAGCAGAGGAGCTTTCTGCCACGACAGAGCAAATCTCAGCTAGTACAGAAGAAATTTCTCAAACAGTTGGTGTGATAGAAGAAGGAGCCAAGCGAAATTCTGAGGAAACAGAGTACATGTCGGCGGCTGTTGAAGAATCACTAGCGGCGAATGAGGAAATGAAAGCAGCTGCGGAAGATTTAAAATCTTTGTCTCAATCACTGAAAACATCTATTTCATCTTTCAAGATTTAACAGCGCCATGGTCTTTTTCAAGAATCAATCGAATATATATTCATCACCTATCAAGTAAAAGCTGAAGCACCGCAGGATTCGACAAATTTCAATAAAAATTCACATTTTTTTTACGTTTGAGCAGGAGAAAAGGAGGGAAAAGTAGAAATAAGTTTACATATCCTTAATTTTAAAGGAGGCGTTCTTTACATGAATTACAATGTCCGAGGAGAAAACATCGAAGTAACACCTGCACTAAGAGATCATGTCGAGAAAAAAATTGGAAAGTTGGAGCGTTATTTTGAGTCAGATGTTGATGCTTCAGTCAACGTGAACTTGAAATTTTACAACGATCAAGAATCTAAAGTTGAGGTTACCATTCCAATGACTGATCTAGCACTTCGAGCAGAGGTGCATAATGAGGATATGTACAATGCAGTAGACCTAGCAACCAGTAAATTAGAACGTCAAATTAGAAAACATAAAACGAAAGTGAACCGTAAATTCCGTGAGCAAGGTGCGAAAAAGCATTTATTTGCTGGAGGAAACGGTGCTTCCGAAGTAGCAGTTCAAGATGACGAAGAAATTGATGAAACAGAAATCGTCAGACAAAAACGCTTCAATCTAAAACCAATGGATAGCGAAGAGGCCATTCTCCAAATGAACATGTTAGGTCACAGTTTCTTTGTCTTCACAAATGCTGAGACAAATTTGACCAATGTGGTATACCGCCGAAATGACGGTAAATACGGACTCATTGAGCCGAACGCTTAATCATTCGTTCCTTTTGATCCGAAAATGACCTAAAAAAAAGTAAACCCGTTCCCTTCATAAGGGGCGGGTTTTTTGTGCTAAATCATTGCAAATTCTTTGGAAATCAAGGAAGGTATGGTATGATAAATGCAGGTAAATATGGACCTGTCAAACTTTTGGACATGCCGAAAAATTGCATGAAATAGAGGAGCGTTATTATATGCTTGGAATCTTAAACAAAGTGTTTGATCCTACGAAACGTACGATCAGCCGATATGAAAAAAAGGCAAATGAAATCGAAGCTCTCGCTCAAGATTTCGAGAAATTATCTGACGAGGCTTTACGAAATAAAACGATCGAATTTAAAGAAAAACTTGAAAAAGGACAATCTGTAGACGACCTTTTGGTTGAAGCATTTGCAACGGTTCGTGAGGCTTCCCGCCGCGTGACAGGAATGTTCCCATTTAAGGTGCAGCTCATGGGGGGGATCGCCCTACATGAAGGGAATATCTCTGAGATGAAAACAGGTGAAGGGAAAACGTTGACATCAACGATGCCTGTTTATTTGAATGCTCTTTCTGGAAAAGGCGTCCACATTGTGACAGTCAACGAATATTTGGCAAGCCGTGATGCAGAGGAAATGGGCAAGATTTTCGAATTTCTTGGATTAACGGTTGGCTTGAACTTAAACAGTTTAGACAAAGATGAAAAAAGAGAAGCGTACGCTGCTGATATCACGTATTCAACAAACAATGAGCTTGGCTTTGATTATTTACGAGATAACATGGTGCTGTATAAAGAGCAAATGGTTCAAAGACCACTTCATTATGCCGTCATCGATGAAGTTGACTCCATCTTAATTGATGAAGCGAGAACACCTCTTATTATTTCTGGACAAGCTGCAAAATCGACGAAACTTTACGTACAAGCAAATGCCTTTGTTCGTACGTTAAAAATAGAAGACGATTTCACTTATGATATTAAAACAAAAAGTGTACAGCTGACTGAAAGCGGAATGACGAAGGCGGAAAAAGCATTCGGCATTGAGAACTTGTTTGATGTCAAACATGTCGCTCTTAACCACCATATCGCGCAGGCTCTTAAGGCACATGTTGCGATGCAAAAAGACGTTGATTATGTTGTGGAAGATGGTCAAGTCGTCATCGTTGACTCCTTCACAGGACGTTTAATGAAAGGACGTCGCTATAGTGAAGGTCTGCACCAAGCCATTGAAGCAAAAGAAGGTCTTGAAGTGCAGAATGAAAGCATGACACTTGCAACCATTACGTTCCAGAACTACTTCCGTATGTATGAAAAGCTATCTGGTATGACAGGTACAGCGAAAACGGAAGAAGAGGAATTCCGTAACATTTACAATATGCAGGTTGTCACAATCCCAACCAATAAACCGGTTGTGCGTGATGACAGACCTGATTTAATTTACCGCACGATGGATGGCAAATTTAAAGCAGTAGCTGAAGACGTCGCACAGCGTTATATGACAGGACAGCCGGTCCTTGTCGGAACTGTTGCGGTTGAGACATCTGAATTAATTTCAAAACTGCTTAAAAATAAAGGCATCCCACATCAAGTGTTAAACGCGAAAAACCATGAGCGTGAAGCACAAATTATTGAGGAAGCTGGACAAAAAGGTGCCGTCACAATTGCGACAAACATGGCGGGACGTGGAACAGACATCAAGCTTGGCGAAGGTGTGAAAGAACTAGGCGGTCTTGCTGTTATTGGGACAGAGCGTCATGAATCACGCCGTATTGATAACCAGCTCCGTGGTCGTTCTGGTCGTCAAGGAGACCCAGGGATTACTCAATTCTATCTCTCGATGGAAGATGAATTGATGCGCCGATTTGGTGCAGAGCGGACAATGGCGATGCTTGATCGCTTCGGTATGGATGACTCTACTCCAATTCAAAGTAAAATGGTTTCAAAAGCTGTTGAATCTTCTCAAAAACGTGTTGAGGGGAATAACTTTGATTCCCGTAAGCAGCTTCTGCAATATGATGATGTTCTTCGTCAACAGCGTGAAGTCATTTACAAACAGCGTTTTGAAGTCATCGATTCTGATAACTTGAAATCGATTGTGATCAATATGATTCAATCGTCTATTGAGCGGGCTGTTGGATCTTACACGCCGAAAGAAGAACTTCCAGAAGAATGGAAACTAGATGGTCTTGTTGAATTAATTAACACGAACTATTTAGATGAAGGTGCCATTTCGGTCAAAGATATCTTCGGTAAAGAAGCAGATGAGATCACCGAATTCATCATGGAGCGGATTAAAGAGAAATATGATGCAAAAGAAGAGACATTTGGCGATGAACAAATGCGTGAATTTGAAAAAGTCATCGTTCTTCGTGCAGTAGATTCGAAGTGGATGGATCATATCGATGCAATGGATCAGCTGCGTCAAGGAATCCATTTACGTGCATATGCACAAACCAATCCGCTTCGTGAGTATCAAATGGAAGGATTTGCGATGTTTGAGCATATGGTCGCTTCAATTGAAGATGACGTCGCTAAATATGTGCTAAAATCAGAAATCCAAAACAACCTAGAACGTGAAGAAGTCGTTCAAGGACAAACAACTGCTCATCAGCCTCAAGAAGGCGATGAGGAGAAAACAGTGAAGAAAAAGCCGGTGCGTAAAGTAGTGGATATCGGAAGAAACTCACCATGTCACTGCGGAAGCGGCAAGAAATATAAAAATTGTCATGGGAAGACAGAATAAGTAATGGAAAGAGGTGAAAACCTCTTTCTATTCATGTCAGCCCCCATACATCTATGAGGTGAAGGATATGGAATTAGTAGAAATTAGACAAGAGCTTGAAAATATGGCTAGCAGGCTAGCTGATTTTAGGGGGTCTCTTTGACCTCGATACAAAAGAAGCGAAAATTGCAGAGCTTGAGGCCACGATGTCAGAGGCTGACTTTTGGAATGACCAGCAAAAAGCGCAAGGTGTCATTAATGAAGCCAATGCACTGAAGGATTATGTGAATACATATCATGAGCTCAGTGAATCTCATGATGAGCTGCAAATGACGCATGATTTATTAAAAGAAGACTACGATGAGGATCTTCATGCAGAACTTGAAAAAGAACTGAAGAACTTAACAAAACAATTTAACGAGTTTGAATTGCAGCTTCTTTTAAGTGAACCGTATGACAAAAACAATGCCATTCTTGAGCTTCACCCGGGTGCAGGTGGAACGGAATCACAGGACTGGGGATCGATGCTCCTCAGAATGTATACCCGCTGGGCAGAGCGCAGAGGCTTTAAGGTCGAAACACTTGATTATCTTCCTGGTGATGAAGCAGGAATTAAGTCTGTGACATTACTGATTAAAGGACATAACGCTTACGGTTACTTAAAAGCAGAAAAAGGTGTCCATCGTTTAGTCCGTATTTCTCCATTTGATTCATCTGGCCGTAGACATACATCTTTCGTTTCCTGTGATGTCATGCCAGAATTTAATGAAGAAATTGATATCGATATTCGTACAGAGGATATTAAGGTGGATACGTATCGTGCAAGTGGTGCAGGGGGGCAGCACGTCAATACGACGGACTCTGCGGTTCGTATCACACACATCCCAACAAATGTCGTCGTGACGTGCCAAACGGAAAGATCCCAAATCAAAAACAGAGAACGTGCAATGAAAATGCTGAAGTCTAAGCTTTATCAAAAACGGATCGAAGAACAACAGGCGGAATTGGATGAAATCAGAGGAGAACAGAAAGAAATTGGCTGGGGAAGCCAAATTCGCTCGTATGTTTTCCACCCATATTCTCTTGTGAAAGACCATCGTACCAACACGGAGATGGGAAATGTTCAAGCGGTGATGGATGGAGATTTAGATTCCTTTATCGATGCGTATTTACGTTCAAAATTATCATAAAAACTCGGCTTCTTGCCGGGTTTTTTTAATTGTGAGAAAATATAATGAATATAAAGGAATACATATGCCATACTGACTCTATATCCTTTGTATGATGAAATTAGCAATTAAAGGGGGAAATAATTTGGGATTAAAACCATTACAAGAGACGTGGGATTTAGATGCCTTTTTTAAAGGAGGCAGTTCTTCATCAGAATTTATCACATACTTAGAGCATATACAGCAGCTATTAGATGAGTTACGACAAAAGGTAGATGCCTTTTCAAAAGAAGATACACAAATTGAAAAAAAGTTAACAGCTGTCCTTGAAACGTATGAAATCACATATAAAAAATTAGCACAAGCAGGTTCATTTGTATCTTGTCTACAATCTCAAAATACAAAGGATATGAAGGCGGGCAGCCTCCGGGGGTCCATTGCCAAGCTGGAAGCTGAATTAGGAACCATTCTAGCCGGGTTTGATCAATCACTTGCTGAGATTCCTACTAGCCAGTGGGAAGAACTAATGGATTCAGCCGCTTTTTCAGATGTTTGTTACATATTAAATGAACGAAGAGAACATGTAAAAGATCAACTGCCTGTTGAACAGGAAACACTCATTCAAAAACTAGCAGTAGATGGGTATCATGCGTGGGATGAACTTTATTCTAGCTTGGTGAACAAAATTACCATTCCATTTGAGCAAAATGGTGAAACACAAATGATTTCTGTAGGCCAAGCAGAAAATGCGATGGATGATTCAGACCGTGAAGTGAGAAAAGCCGTCTATCATAATTTAGAACATGCATGGACACAGGATGAACATTTGTTTGCAAGTACACTCAATCATCTCGCTGGTTTTCGTCTACAAGTATATGAAGCAAGAGGATGGGATCATATATTAAAAGAGCCCCTTGATATTTGCCGGATGAAACAAGAGACGCTCGATACAATGTGGTCTGTCATTGATGAACGTAAGCAGCCATTCATTGATTATTTACAACGTAAAGCTGACATGCTTGGGGTTGATAAACTAAGCTGGTTTGATGTGGGAGCGCCTATTGGAAGTGAGACAAAAACCTATTCTTATCAAGACGCAGCCGCTTTTATTATCAAGCATTTCGCAGGGTTTGGAAAAGAGCTTGCTGCTTTTACTGAAAAAGCTTTTAATGAACGCTGGGTAGAAGCTGAGAATCGCCCAAACAAACGAGTGGGCGGTTTCTGTACGAATTTCCCTGATAGCGGAGAATCACGTATTTTTATGACCTTCTCAGGGACTCCATCCAATGTAGCGACACTAGCACATGAGCTTGGTCATTCGTTCCATCAGGAAGTCATGCAGGATGTTCGGATGTTGAATCGTAAATATGCGATGAATGTAGCTGAAACTGCGTCTACATTCGCAGAAATGATTGTGGCAGATGCTTCATTAAAAGAGGCGGCCAATGAAGAAGAGCGTCTCAGTTTGCTAGAGGATAAGCTGCAGCGCAGTGTGGCATTCTTTATGAATATTCAATCACGCTTCTTATTTGAACAACGCTTTTATGAAGAGCGCAAACAAGGAGAAGTGCCAGCTGACCGCTTGAATGAGTTGATGGTAGAAGCACAGAAGGAAGCCTTTGGTGACTCTTTAGATGAATACCATCCGCATTTCTGGGCGTCTAAACTGCATTTCCATATTACAGGGGTCCCGTTTTATAACTTCCCTTACACCTTCGGGTACATGTTCTCTCTAGGTATTTACGCGAAAGCATTGCAGGCTGGGGCATCATTTGAAGAGAAATATATTGCGCTATTAAAAGATACAGCGTCAATGACTGTAGAAGATTTGGCATATAAGCACCTAGGTGTCGACCTGACTCAAAAAGCATTTTGGGAAGAGGCCATTTCACTGGCTGTGGCAGATGCTGAAGAGTTTTTAGAAGCGACGAAGGCATAAAAAATGAAAAGCTCCCATTACGGGAGCTTCAGCGTGTAGACAAACCCTCGCATTCGGTGTCAGTCCTGCGCTTCGGTGCTCACGAATGTCAGATTCGCTCCGCACCGATGCTCGTCCTTCCTAGGGCTGCAAAGATTTTCTATCACGCTGAAAAGAAGACAAAGGGCTAAAATCAAGTTCATTTTAGCCCTTTGTCAACAATCCTGCAGCTCCCATTACGGGAGCTTTTTTGCTGGTTTTAACCATTCCAGCATCGTCTGAACGATGTCTTTTTGTTGCGTGAGGACTGGAATGTCTGCAGGCTGATCCCCTTTTTGTTTGCCATACATGCCAAATTGAGCATGATTACCGCCTTTTATCTCATGGTACACCGTTTGAGAAGGTAGCTGCTTTTTCGATTTTTTGATTTTTTCTTGTGTCGCCAGCCCATCTTTTTCGCCTGAAATAGATAATACTTGCAAGGAAGCCTGTTTCAAATCATCTGATGCAGGATAGGAGGCAAGGAAAAAGAGGCCGTCCAGCTTGCTTTGATTTTTCTCTGCATACATAGCGGCAGCTGTCCCGCCTAGCGAATGTCCGCCAATGTACCAATGCTTGATGGCTGGATGACTTTTGAGGATATCCTCTGCCTTCTTCGTATTAAAAATCGCGAAGGAAAATGGCATGTCTGGGATAAAGACCGAATAGCCTTTCTTCATCAGCGCATTCCCTAGATAGGCATAAGCAAGAGGTTCAACTTTTGCCCCAGGATATAGAATGATGCCAGTATCGCTTTTTGATGCTTCAAATGAATATACCCCATTTTTATGATCGACTTGCTCAATCTTCATCTGCTTTTTTAACGCTTCCGATGGTCCATATGTAAAGCGGCTCCATGTATAGAAAGCACCAAAAGCTAAGATGATGAGTGCAAGTAATGTAATACCGGTGATCTTCAGTATTTTCTTCATCGTATGTCCCTTCTTTCTCATGTACATATTAAATATACCATCATTTACTCTTCTGCCAAACGGCAAGTACGCTGATCCGGCTGTGTGATAAAGTATTAATCCATTAGCACTGCATTTGGCTGTTATTTACAATCTGAATGAGAGGGCTTAAAATAGGTGTGCATTCAGAAGTAACGGAGGAAGAAAGACATGAAGCAGGAACATTCTCAACTTTGGATTGAAGTGAAAAATTATGTACTTATTTTAATAGGATCAGCCATCGTGGCGGTTGGCTTTAATACGTTATTATTACCAAAT
This sequence comes from Bacillus sp. FSL W7-1582, assembly GCF_038593325.1. Taxonomy (NCBI): domain Bacteria; kingdom Bacillati; phylum Bacillota; class Bacilli; order Caryophanales; family Bacillaceae; genus Bacillus; species Bacillus sp. FSL W7-1582. The sequence continues at coordinate 3,171,823 of NZ_CP151987.1, read as the reverse complement.
CAGATTGCTGCTGGCGGTGTGAGTGGAATCAGTACCATTATGCAGTCATTCGGTTTTGAAGCTGCATATGTACAATGGGGTCTCAATATTCCGCTCTTTATCGCAGGCTTTTATTTATTAGGTGGAACATTTGGGATAAAAACGCTCGTTGGTTCTGTCTTTTTACCTTTAATGGTGTTCTTAACAAGACACATTGCTCCTGTCACCCATGAAGCACTGCTCGCCGCAATATTTGGCGGTGTAGTGATTGGGATCGGAATTGGGCTCGTTTTCCTTGGCAATGGTTCAACGGGAGGAACGGCACTTGCGGCCAAAATCATCAATAAATATACAGGGCTGACGTTAGGTACTTGTTTAGCGATGATGGACGGTTTGATTGTTTTGGCGGCCATGACTGTTTTTGGGATTGAAGAAGGACTGTACGCTGTGATCGGAGTGTTCATTTCTAGTAAGACGATTGATGTGGTTCAGGCAGGCTTTAGTCACTCGAAGATGGCCATGATTATTACGGGTCATGAGGATGAGGTCAGACAGGCGGTGTTTGATCAAATTGATCGTGGTGTAACGAAGATTTCAGCAGTAGGTGGGTACACCGACCATGACCGGCCTATTTTAATGTGTGTGGTAGGGCAGTCACAATTCACAAAGTTGAAACAAGTGGTAAAAGCGATCGATGCATCAGCGTTTGTCATCGTCATGGATGCAAAAGAGGTGCTTGGTGAGGGTTTTAAAAGGGCATAAACAAGGATATAATAACGTTGACCAAATGATTGTAAGGGAGGGAAATACATGAAAAAGAGCGGATTAACGCTTCTTTTTGTCGCTATGCTTTTTGTACTTGCGGCCTGTGGAGGAAATTCAAGCAGCAGTGACAAAGAAGGCAGTAAAAGTGCTTCAAATGTGAGTAGTGGTGAAGAGATTTATCAGCAAAACTGTATTGGCTGTCATGGAAAAGACTTATCTGGCGGAGGCGGACCAAGCCTGAAAGAAGTCGGGAAGAAATATAATGAAAGCCAAATTGCAGATATTGCCCAGAACGGTAAAGGATCTATGCCAAGCGGAATGGTAGATGAAAAACAAGCAAAAGAAGTCGCCAAATGGCTTGCAGAGAAAAAATAAAACCTTTGTCTAATCGACAAGGTTTTTTTATTTTCTATTTGTAGAAAAAGACTTTTGGATAGTATGAAAACGTATTATATTAAATTTTATTTAAAAAATAAGGGTAAAAAGACATGTTTTTCGGTTTTGGTTGCTCTATTTACCTTTTATTTATAAGTTTTGAAATATAAATGTAATACCATTGCGTCGATTCATGACGTATAATTGGAGTTGTTGAAATTTAGACGATTCAATTTTTTCATCTTTTTGGATGAAAAGGACATAAATTGCTTGTGCGTATCGAAGGGTATGTGCGTGACCATACATAACGTTTTTTGACGAGAAGTGTCAGAACATCATGATAAGCTGTTTGACAGCGAATAAGAAAAGATTAGGTGATTACATGATTGAAATGAAGGAAGTCTATAAGATCTATCCTAATGGTGTAAAGGCGATCAATGGAATCAATGTCTCTATCCATCCAGGAGAGTTTGTGTATGTTGTTGGTCCCAGTGGCGCTGGTAAATCCACGTTCATTAAAATGATGTATCGTGAAGAGAAACCAACAAAAGGGAAAATCTTAATTAATAACAAAGATTTAGGCTCGATGAAGGAAAAAGAAATTCCTTATGTGAGAAGAGAAATTGGCGTAGTATTCCAAGATTTCAAACTGCTTCCAAGTCTTACGGTCTTTGAGAACGTGGCATTTGCTCTTGAAGTCATTGGTGAACAGCCAAGTATTATTAAGAAAAAAGTGCTTGAAGTACTTGATTTGGTGCAATTAAAGCACAAAGCTCGTCAATTTCCAGATCAGCTTTCCGGCGGTGAACAGCAGCGTGTATCGATCGCTCGTTCGATCGTCAATCATCCTGAGGTTGTCATTGCAGACGAACCGACAGGAAACCTTGATCCAGATACTTCATGGGAAATCATGAAGACACTCGAAGAGATTAATAACCGCGGAACAACAGTCGTCATGGCGACACACAACAAAGAGATTGTAAACAGCATGAAGAAACGCGTCATCGCAATCGAAGATGGAATGATTGTGCGTGACGAAGCAAGAGGGGAGTACGGAATTTATGATTAAAACTCTCTCGCGGCATTTACGTGAGAGCTTCCGTTCACTTGGAAGAAACACGTGGATGACATTTGCATCAATTAGTGCGGTCACTGTCACATTGATTTTAGTTGGGGTTTTTCTTGTCATTATGCTCAACTTGAATAACATGGCATCGAACGCTGAGAAAGAAGTAGAAGTAAAAGTTCTCATCGATTTAACTGCGAATCAAAAGCAGCAGGATGAATTAAAAGCAGAAATTGAGAAGATTCCTGAAATCAGTGATGTGAAATATTCATCCAAGGATGATGAACTAAAAGCACTGATTAAAAGCTTTGGTGAAAATGGACAATCTATGGGATTGGTTGATCAAGAAAATCCATTGAATGATGCGTTTATTGTGAAAACAACAGATCCCCACGATACACCAAAAGTAGCGAAGAAATTAGAAAACCTAAAAGGGACGTATAAAGTCACTTATGGAAAAGAAGAGGTCAGCCGACTCTTTAATGTTGTCGGAGTGGCGCGTAATGTCGGCATCGCACTTATTATTGGGCTTTTATTTACAGCGATGTTCTTGATTTCCAATACGATCAAAATTACGATTTTTGCTAGACGTAAAGAAATTGAGATTATGAAACTAGTAGGTGCAACGAACTGGTTTATCCGCTGGCCGTTCTTCATCGAAGGATTACTACTTGGTGTATTTGGCTCGATTATACCAATCGCTGTATTGCTTGGCACGTATCAATATGCTGTCGGCTGGGTGGCACCAAGGGTACAAGGTTCATTTATTTCAATGCTTCCATACAATCCGTTTGTCTATCAAGTATCACTGATCCTTCTATTGATCGGTGCCATTATCGGTGTGTGGGGAAGTTTAACGTCCATCCGTAAATTCTTGAAAGTATAAATCTATTTATATTGATGGCAGCACTCGAAGATTCTATAGAAGATGTGACCGGTTGATCCAATTCATCCGGTCGACTCTTCATGCAGGCAGTTGTCATGGGAGGGGAATATCGTTTTGAAAAGAAAGCTGATGATGGCTGGAATGGCAGCGTTTATTGGAACAACGTGGCTATACATTCCAGGGAACGAAAATCGTGCATTCGCATACGAAGACCTAGATCAAAAACGTCAACAAATTGAAGAGAAAACATCGAAGACTGAATCAACCTTGAAGAAAAAGAAATCAGAACTGGCAAAGCTTGAAAAGAAAGAATCAAAGCTCAAGCAAGAAATTGAAAAAATTGACCAAAAAGTAAGTGCCGCAACTGAAAAAGTCGCTGAAAAAGAAAAAGAGGTCAAACAGACGAAACAAGAGATCAAAAAACTAAAAAAAGAGATTGAAGTCATCAACGAGCGAATTGAAAAGAGAAAAGCGATTTTCAAAGATCGAATTCGTTCTATGCAAAAAAGTGGCGGTACAATCAACTATTTAGATGTGCTGCTAGGTGCTCGTAGCTTTAGTGATTTTGTCAGTCGTGTGGGAGCTGTTACAACCATCGTCGAAGCAGATAAAGACATGATTACAGAACACGAAAATGATTTGGAGCTAGTAGAGCAAAAAGAAGCAGAGCTAAATAAACAGCTAAGTGGACTTGAAACATCTTTGAAAGAGCTTGAAACGTTGAAAAAGGACCTATCTAAACAGCAAAAAGAAAAAGGAAAAGTCCTTGGTCATGTAACGGAAGAAAAAGAACATGCACATGATGAACTAGGAAAGCTTGAAAATGAACAAGAAATTTTAGCGAATCAAAAAGCGGCGGTAAAGTCTGAAGAGGCACGCCGTCAAAAAGAAGAAGCGAAGAAAGCAGAACAAGCAGCTGCTGAAAAAAATGCACCTGCACCAAGTGGAGGATCTGATCAAGTGTCAGATACACCAACAAGTAGCTCAGGTTTCATTAAACCAGCTGCAGGCCGTTTCTCATCAGGCTTTGGCGGACGTTCTGGCGGACAGCATTACGGATTAGATATCGCTGCAAAAGGCACTGTATCTGTCGTTGCAGCCGCATCTGGAACAGTCACGAACTCAAGCTACTCGTCGAGTTATGGGAACGTGGTGTTCATTACACATAACATCAATGGCCAAACGTATCAAACGGTATACGCTCATCTTTCAACAAGAAGTGTGTCAACAGGTCAAAGAGTCGAGCAAGGTCAATTCCTTGGATATATGGGCAACACAGGTCAGTCTTATGGCCAGCATCTTCATTTTGAAATTCATAAAGGATTATGGAATGGCGCGAAATCAAATGCAGTCAATCCAGCGCAATATATCCGCTGACAAAAAGCCGATAACAGCATGTTATCGGCTTTTTTCATGTAGATGAAATTAAAATAACAGCAGTAATCCGGCAATAATAGGTGTTAAAAGCACAGCGGATTTTAATAACAGTTTTGGCGCAAGGCGTGTAAATTTTGCCCCAATAAAAGCCCCTAATACGGTACCGATTAAGATCTGAACGAGCAGGATAAAGTCAACATAGCCTTCTGAAATATAACCAATTCCACCGCCAATAGAGATTGGAATAATCACTAGCATCGTTGTGCCAACAGCTTGTCTAATAGACAGCTTCAGCAAAATCAAAAGCCCCACTTGAATAAATGGTGCTGATCCGATACCGAACATCCCTGAAAGCATCCCTGATACAAGGCCTAATATAATGCCCCTGATCAGCAATTGGCGTGAAGAAAGCGGCTGCTGTTCAGCATCTTCTTTTAGGACAAACAATTTGATCATCATAAAAACAGCAGATAAAAAGAGCATACCAGCTGTTAAATAGTGCAGGCTATCCTCTGGAATAAAAGGAGCCACTTTTGCTCCGGCAAATGAAGCAATACAAGCTAGTGCACCGACAATCAAACCTGATTTGAGCTGGATATTTCCTTCTCGGTAGTGGCTGTATGCACCAGATAAAGTCGTAAATGCCATAGCAGCTAAAGATGTTCCAAGTGCAGTATGGATTGGTACATCAAAGATTAACGTCAGCAATGCGATGACAAAGCCAGCCCCGCCAGCTCCTACAAACCCTAGTAAAATTCCTAATAAAAGCATTGTCAATATAATATACATAGCGAAGACTCCTTCTCGATCGTAACAAAATAAAAATTACACCTAATGAAATGATTAGTCAAGCCTCCTTAGGAGAATGTCTTTACATGAAATCCCTTCTTCTGGCATATAATAACTCAGGTCATCAGGAAGAGTTGAAGAAGGAGGCCAAATATGAAAAAACAAATCGCATCCATCATGGCAAGTGTCATTCTCATCATCAGTGCAGGGGTTGTGACGCATAAAGAGGCGACTCAGGCGGAGTCACCGAAAGCGGCTGCTGCAGTGGCTGGACAAGCTCAATCAAGTGATCGAGCGAAGGAAAACGGAATGGAGAAAATTGAGAAAGCCTATGACCTCATTTCGAATGAATATGTAGAGGAAGTGGATCGTCAAAAGCTGCTTGAAGGTGCCATTCAAGGAATGCTTTCAACCTTAAATGATCCGTATTCAGTATACATGGACAAGCAAACCGCAAAGCAATTTTCGGATTCACTTGATTCCTCATTTGAAGGAATTGGGGCAGAAGTTGGAATGGATGAAGGAAAGATTATCATTGTCTCTGCCTTTAAAAAATCCCCTGCGGCAAAGGCGGGTCTGAAACCGAAAGATGAAATCATCAGCATTGACGGTGAGTCGATGAAAGAAAAAAGCCTAAACGATGCTGTACTGAAAATAAGAGGAAAAAAAGGAACGTCTGTCGCCTTGAAAATCAGACGAAATGGAATTGAAAAAGAGCTAACATTCCATATCAAACGAGAAGAAATCCCGCTTGAAACCGTAACGGCTTCAATGAAAGAGGTCAATGGTCATAAAACAGGCTATATTGCGATCTCTAGCTTCTCTGAAGATACGGCGAAGGATTTCACGGCAAGCTTGAATAAGCTCGAGAAAAAGGGCATGGAAGGCCTTGTGCTGGACGTGAGAGGAAATCCTGGCGGCTATCTACAAAGTGTGGAAGACATTTTAAAACATTTTATCACAAAGGATCAGCCATATATTCAAATTGCAGAACGGAATGGCGATCGAAAACGATATTTTTCAAAACGAAAAGAACAAAAACCATACCCAATCAATGTCTTAATTGATAAAGGAAGTGCATCTGCTTCTGAAATTCTGGCTGGTGCCATGAAAGAAGCAGGGAAGTATGAAGTGGTAGGTGACGTTTCCTTTGGTAAAGGGACTGTGCAGCAGGCGGTACCAATGGGAGATGGAAGTAACATTAAATTAACGCTGTATAAGTGGCTGACACCGAAAGGGAATTGGATTCACAAAAAAGGCGTTGTGCCGACCATTGCGATTCATCAACCAGATTACTTCACCGTTGGCCCGCTCCAGCTGAAAGAACCGCTTCAGCTTGATATGAACAATGAAGAAGTCAGACAAGCACAGACATTGTTAAAAGGGTTATCATTTGACCCTGGCAGAGTAGATGGATATTTTGACGAAGAAACGAAAAAGGCTGTACTCGCATTTCAAAGCACATACAATCTCGAAAAATCAGGTGTGATTGATTTAAAGACAGCGAAAATGATGAACAAGATGGTAGATGAAGTGAAATCTTATGAAAAGAATGATCTTCAGCTGCAAACTGCACTAAAAGCACTATATCTCAAAAAATAAAGAGGCGAATAAATGCCTCTTTTTTTTGGTTCATAAGTGTTACGAACATGTAATAATTTATTCTTAAAAATATATTATATCGAGAAATATATTCATTTATTTTACAAAAAACATAACATTCCTTCGAATTTACCCGATAACATATTTATATAAGAGACTTTCTGTTGATTTAAACATGTCATGAAAATGAAACTTTTGAAAGTTGTATGTTACATAAATAATTCTTACAATAAAAAGTAGCACTCATTTTAAATATTTTATTTTTTGCGGATATTCAGCTTAAGCATTGAGCTGTACCGAGGTTTGCGCTTTTCTTAAAAGAACTAGTAAATGGGGGTACACAATTGAAAAGGGCAAGTATTGTGAGAGAGAAAAAATATTACGAGTTGGTAGAGGAGCTTAAGAGTCGTACGAAAGATGTGACGTTTTCGGCTACAAAGGCATTAAGTCTACTCATGCTGTTAAGCAGGTACTTGGTCAATTACACAACGGTAGAATCAGTCGACGAGATCGATGAAGACTGTGCTGAGATATACTTCAATTATTTAATGGATAATCATAAGAGACTTGGTATAAACTTAACCGACATCAAGAGGTCCATGCAGCTTCTCGGCGGCATACTAGATGTAGATGTGAATCACTATTTAAAAGATTTTTCACTGTCGAATGTCACACTTTGGATGAATCAGGAGAAATAAACCTGATGTCAAGCATCGATTTATTTGATAGAATAAGAGAAAATGCTTGACTTGGGCGGTGAAACGATAATGAGCTCGGAGTGGATGGGAGCCGGATTAAAAGCGGTCGGTCTGTTTTTAATCCATCCTCTTTTTTATTTTATGATATTAATCAGCCTATTATATGGCTACATCCGCGTAAAGCGGGAGAGAAAAGCGTTTCAAACAAGAATAGAAGATGTTTACGATGAACTGAAATTTACATATTCAAAGGGATGGGTTCCAGGAATTTGTCTATCGATCATATCTGTAGGCTTAGGGATTTCCCTTCCGCCTGGATTCATCGTGCTGATTGCAGCGATGACCATCGTTTTCTCTTTATTCTTTAAGGCGAGTGCGCTTTCGTCTGCATACACACTCGGTTTCAGTTTTATTGCGGCATTTGGACTGATGTCTGTTCAAGTGAGCCATTCTTGGCTGCCGCAGCTTTCAATGATGAATGCATCAGCCGTTGTGATCCTGTTAGGGCTACTGTTAATGACCGAAGGCATCTTAGCCTATCGAACGGCGCATTTACGTACATCGCCTGCAATGGTGATGAGTGCGAGAGGACTTTTGATCGGCCAGCAGCGAGCGAACCGTCTGTGGCTTCTACCACTTGTTTTGCTGATGCCGGCAGGTGAATGGACTTCTTCTCTGCCATGGTGGCCTGTGCTTCAAGTGCACGATCAAAGCTTTTCATTTATTGTGATCCCGTACATCATCGGCTTTGGCCAGCGTATTCAAGGATCGCTGCCAATTGTGAGTATTCAAATTACGTCACGCCGAATAATGATGCTCGGTCTAGTTGTTGCTGTAGTAGGTGCGGCAAGTATTTGGTTTGAGCCGATTGCGTGGGGAGCTGTTGTTCTAGCGATTGCAGGAAGAGCCTTTTTATCATGGAAGCAGAGGGCGAATGACAACGCTGCACCATTCTTTTTCTCTAAGCGGAATCAAGGGCTTATGGTGCTTGGTATCATTCCGAATACCCCTGCGGCTGATTTAAAGCTTGAGATCGGAGAAATGATTACAAAGGTCAATGGAATTGAGATCAAAACCGTTTCAGAATTTTATGAAGCACTACAAACCAACCGTGCTCTGACAAAGCTTGAGATCATTGGTCTCAATGGTCAGACAAGGTTTGAGAAACGCGCCTCTTACGAAGGGGAGCATCACCAGCTTGGTATCCTGTTTGTGAAGGACGATCCTCAGCAAGAGCCAACGGCGATTTCATCTTAAAAAAGCTGCTAGAGATGGCAGCTTTTTTCTTTTGGGCGCGTTTCTCTTCCATAGGATTCGCCCCATTCACGCATGGCAAAGATAATGGGCTTTAACGTATTTCCAAGAGAAGTCAGTGAATACTCGACACGAGGAGGAACTTCCTCATAGACTTCACGGTGAACAATCCCGTCTTGTTCAAGTTCTCGTAATTGCAACGTCAGGACACGCTGCGAAATTCTTGGCAGAAGCCGGCGTATTTCGTTGTAACGCTTTGGACCGCAAGTCAAATGATAAAGGATGACGCCTTTCCATTTTCCTCCGATGACATTTGTAGTGATAGACACGGGACAGCCATGATTCACAATACTGACTGGATTGGATGGTGCACTCATCTCAACATTCCTTTCTTAAACGAAAATGGTCATAAACGAACATGTTTGTACCTAACGAACAAAAATGTGCGTACTTGAATCAATGGAAGCTTTTCTTTTACCATAGAGATAGACATCACACATTCGGGTTGTTTGTTTTCCTATCATAACAATTTCTATTAGGGAATGGAAAGAAATTGGATTGTGGGAACACACCTGTTCATTAGAAAGGATGAATAACATGCGAGACAAAGAGCTATTAAAAAAAGAAATCATTGAGGCGTATGAATTCCGTCATGCGACAAAAGAGTTTGACCCAGCGAAAAAGATTCCAGAGGATGATTTTGCATTTATTTTAGAAACAGGAAGACTTTCTCCAAGCTCTGTAGGGTTTGAGCCTTGGAAGTTCCTCGTTGTTCAAAATGAAGCATTCAGAGAAAAATTAAAAGAGTATACATGGGGGGCGCAAAAGCAGCTTCCAACTGCCAGCCATTTTGTGATCATCTTGGCAAGAACAGATGCCCGCTATGATTCAGCATATGCAGAATACATCAACAAGCAAATCAAAGGAATGACAGACGAAACGTTTGAAATGGTCAAGGGGCGCTACAGAGAATTCCAAGAGAACGATCTTCATCTACTAGAAAATGACCGTACATTATTTGATTGGGCTTCAAAACAAACGTATATTGCCTTAGGTAACATGATGACAGCTGCGGCACAGATCGGCATTGATTCATGCCCAGTTGAAGGATTTAGCTACGATCACATCCATCGTATCTTAGAAGAAGAAGGGTTACTGGAGGATGGTCAATACGACATCTCTGTCATGGCAGCCTTTGGTTATCGTGTCACTGAGCCAAAACGCGGCAAAACACGTCGCCCGATGGATGAAGTAGCTGTTTGGATTCGTTAATCGCTGTTTGTCTGAAAAAGGCTGTTGACAATTGCGTGGTTAGTCAGTATATTTAAAAAATAAAATCTTTGACGAATATACAAATTTGACTATAAACGCTTTGACTTGAGAATAGTAAATGAACATCCGTTTTCTAAGAGAGCTGCGGGTCGGTGCAACGCAGTAAAACGAATCATTGAACTCGCTCAAAGAGCGGTAAGACTGAATGAATAGTAAGTCTTTACGTGTGACCTCCGTTATCGGGTTTTAAGTTGGATTCAGCCATGGCTGAATCAATAAGAGTGGTAACGCGGTTGCAAGGTCAGTCGTCTCTTCCGGGAGATGGCTGGCCTTTTTATATGCTTTTATCTCATATTTGTCTGAAGATTCAAATTTAAAGGAGCTATAGAAAATGGAAAAGGAACATGTGCAGTTAAAACGAACAATGACATCAAGGCATATTATGATGCTTGCGCTTGGCGGTGCCATCGGTGCTGGTCTGTTTAAAGGAAGTAGTTCTGCCATTGATATTGCGGGTCCTGCTGTCATTTTGGCATACATGATTGGTGGTCTTATTTTATTATTTATTATGCAAGGACTTGCCGAAATGACCGTTGCACGACCTGGAGCAAGAACATTCCGTGACTTGATTGAACCTGTGTTAGGAAAGTATCCGGCCTATTTCTTAGACTGGATCTATTGGAAGATGTGGGTGCTGAACATTGCAGCAGAAGCGATTGTGTCGGCCATCTTTATTCAGTACTGGTTCCCACAAGTACCAATCTGGATGCTTGTGTTAATCATTTCACTTGTGGTCACAATCATTAATGTTTGCTCAGTCAAAATGTTTGCTGAAACGGAGTATTGGTTAGCTTCTATTAAAATTGCTGTCATCATCTTATTTATTATCATTGGATTTACCATGCTATTTGTCTCATTCGGACAGCATGCAGCACCTGGACTGTCTAACTTAACGGATCACGGTGGATTTTTCCCAAATGGTACTGGCGGATTAATTGCAGCAATGCTGGTTGTCGTGTATTCATATGGTGGGACGGAGATGATTGGGGTCACGTTAGCAGAAACAAAAAACCCTGAAAAAGTCATCCCAAAGGCCATTCAAAGTACGTTTGTACGCATCATCGGTTTTTATGTACTGCCGTTCTTTATCATTGTCAGCTTAATCCCTTGGAATCAAGTAAACAATGAGCAAGTAAGTCCATTTGTGACAGTGTTTGCAACAATCGGAGTACCGTATGCTAGTGACATCATGAATGGTATTATCTTACTAGCGATTTTGTCTTCTATGAACTCTGGATTGTATGCTTCATCACGGGTGCTTTATACACAGGCAATGGATGGCCGTGTATGGAAAGGATTCTCCAAGCTGTCAAAACAGCAGGTACCTGTTCGAGCCATCCTTGTATGTACATCTACCTTGTATGCAGCTGTATTGATTTCTCTTTTTGTAGGAAGTCAAACGTTTAATTACTTAATGGGTTCTTTAAGTTACACAGTTCTATTCATCTGGTTTATCATTGCCGTCGGTCATTTGAAATCTCGAAGCGTCGCACAGCCAGGCGGATATCGCGTGAAACTGTATCCTTTCACAACGTGGTTTTCCGTTATTGCGATCATGGCCATTTTTGTCGGCGTTGTATTCAATACACCAATTGTTCAAACGCTGGTCACCATGGGCATTTATTTAATCATTACACTTTCTTTCTTTATTAACAGAAAACGGTTTGAAACAGCCGTCTAATTTATTAAAAAGCGTGCAGGACCTTCTGAAGGGTCTCGCACGCTTTTTTTAATGCTGTTTATATTGCTTGAAGTGGACAGGGGATTGAACGGGATGTGGCTTTGCCTGAAGGCCATAGCTCTCCCTGACGATATAAAGCGGCCGGTCCTTGGCTTCATCGTAGATTCGGCCGATATACTCCCCGATCATGCCTAACATAAAGAGGATGATCCCACTAAAGAATAGCTGAATGACAATTAATGAACTCCAGCCGGTGATGGTGCTGTTAGTAAAAAGCTTTAAATATAAAACTAGAAACATCGAAATGAAGCCAATAGCTGAAAGGGCAATACCTGCTACGCTGGCTAGCTTTAAAGGTTTGTAAGAAAAAGATGTGATCCCATCCATCGAGAGCTTGAGCATTTTTTTGAGAGGGTACTTTGTTTCTCCTGCCAACCGCTCATCCCGAACATATTCTACCGAAATCTGTTTGAAGCCAACCCAGCTCACTAATCCCCGGACAAATGGGTTTTTCTCGCGTATTTTTTTCATTTCATGACACACTTTACGATCCATCAATCTAAAGTCGCCGGTGTCAATAGGAATATCTACTTCAGTGATTTGACGTAGCACTCGGTAGAAAAGGGAAGCCGTGTACTTTTTGAAAGCTGTTTCGCCTTTTCGTTGCGTGCGGACCGCGTATACGACCTCATAGCCTTCCTTCCATTTTTCAATCATGTCTAAAATCAATTCAGGTGGATCTTGTAAATCCGCATCAATCACTACGACAGCTTCTCCCTTTGCATAATCCATTCCCGCTGTAATGGCAATTTGATGCCCAAAGTTACGAGAAAAATCAATAAGTCTCACATGCGGATCAGTCTGGCAGTACCCTTTAATCAGTTCAGCTGTTCGATCCATACTGCCGTCATTGACGAAGAGAAGCTCATATGCTTCTCCCGTCGAATCCATGACGGTCTTGAGGCGCTGATACGATTCATGGATCACAAGTTCTTCATTATACACTGGGACTACAACAGAGTATTGTATGTTCTTTTCCATCAGTCATCGTTCCTCCCTTTTAATAGATGAATTAATCAACGGATAGTTCATAAAGAGTACCGCTCTCCATTCCGCCCATTCGTCCATTTGACTGATCATTTTGTTTTGATTGTTGGCTGTCAGAGCTGTCTGTTTGCTGGTTCGTTTTGGATGTAGAGCTGTTCTGCCATTTAGAAGTAGATACTTCTTTGCCATTTTTTTGAATCCAAGTGAGAATGTCAGAGCTACCGCCTCTCATACCAGAAAGATAGAAGTATTTGATTTTGCCGTCTTTAACGAGCTGTTTGAATTCATTAAGCGTGAGAATGTTATCAGATCCACTAAATCCACCTAATGCCATAACAGCTTTTCCTGTTTTAATAATGTAAGGCGAAGCAGTGGTTGCATCTGTTGTCCCGAATAGGAATTCTTCTCCCGTATTGTTTTTCTCCAGAAAGCTGATCAGCTTTTCATTGACTTGTGAACTCATGCTGCCACTTGAAGTTGCAAGCTGAGGACCAGCCTCTGGCAGCATACTGTTTCCTCCGTAAAGAAGAGGTGTGCTTGCCCAGTATAGGGGTGCGATCAGCATCCCAAGGATGGCAATGAGAGACATGAATTGTTTTAGTTTTTCTTTCCCTTTTATCAAGAGCAGAGAAAGGATCGTTCCAACACCAATGATACCGACTGCGATGCTTAGTCCAAGTCCAATCGTGCTTGTAAAAGTGGATAGGATAAAGATTTCAAATGCGGTTGTGACGAATATCGCAATTGGAAGCAACCATTTTTTAAAGCCAGTTCCTGTTTGGAACAATTTAGTCATAGAAACCCATCCTGCTCCTGCTAATACAGCAATTGGAGGTGCCAGCATGATTAAATAATAGTGATGGAAGAATCCTGCGACACTGAAAAATGCAGCAACAGGTATAAGCCAAGCTAGCCAAAATAGTGTTTCTTTTTGTTTTGTATTGAGACGTCTTCTTTCAAAGGCTGTCGAGAAGAAGATACCAATCGCACCGAAGAGCGCAAATGGAAGCAGCCAGCTGATTTGATCGGACAGTTCAGATTGGAACAGACGTAATGGCCCTTTTGTTCCTGTTCCAAACATGCCAGAACCACTTCCCATTTTTCCGCCCCCACCACTTGGCGGTCCATCACCATTACCGCCTGATGGCATATCAGGTGGTGTTGTGCCGTTTGCATTGATTGGTGGTCCTTGCATTGAAGGCTGTTCCTGACTGGATGATTGGTTTGAATTGTCTGAGTTGTTTTGAGTTCCATTCGATGGCGGCTGAGGCATGGTGGATGAATTATTGTTATTTTGCTGATCACCCTGCTGTGAAGGTGGCTGTCCCTCACCCTGATTTGTGCCGCCTCCTCCGCCAGACTGTTGACCAGTTAACCGCTGCAGACCATTGTAACCAAAGGCTAATTCTAGTGCTGAGTTCGATTGACTTGATCCCATATAAGGACGATTGTCTTTGGAAGTGAGATCAACCGCTATAGACCATGAAGCAGATACACCTAAAAGAACAATCATTGAAATCATCAGCGATAACAACTTTTTCTTCCATGTCGTTCGATAGGCAATGATGTAAAACAGGACGAGAGCCGGTACAATCATATACGCTTGTAGCATTTTTGTATTAAAACCGACACCGATCATTGCAAAAGAAGCAATCGCCCAAAGCACTTTCTGCTGTTTCACAGCCTTGAACATCATGGCTGTTGCGAGTAAAAGAATAAAGACGAGTAAGCTGTCAATGTTATTTGTACGAGATACAGCAACTGCGATTGGTGTACACGCCATAATGAGCGCTGACACTCTTGCAGCAGCCAGGCCAAATGTAGGTTTGACTAGGCGGTAGATTAAATAAACAGATCCAATGCCAGCTAAAGCTTGGGGTAAGATCACACTCCAGCCATGCAAGCCAAAAATTTTGGCACTGATCGTTTGCAGCCAGAAGGCGAGCGGTGGTTTATCCACCGTGACATAACCTGAGGGATCGAACGAAGCAAAGAAGAAATTATGCCAGCTTTGCATCATACTTGTGACCGCCGCTGTATAATAAGCGTTCACCGTATCGTCGTTCCAAATGTTATAAATGTTTAAAATGGCAGATAAAATCAATATGAAAAATAAATAAAGATCAAATTTCTGAAAGCGTCTAATCAAAAGCTTGTCACTCCTTTTTCTTAACTTGAAAAAAGTGTAACAAGCAAATATGAATAAATTGTTAATAAAAAAAGGCCAATTCTTTATTTTTCTGTTGAATAAAAACAGCTCTAGAAAAGAGCTGTTTTGTTTAAAAGATGTCATCTTATTTTATGAGGAGACAGGCGGAGTTTCAGTGGTCTCTGCACTTGGTAATTGTATAATAGCGGACGTACCTAAGCCTTGTTCAGATTGAAGAACGAACGTGCCACGATGTTTTTTTATAATTTGATAAACAATGGCTAGTCCAAGACCAGAGCCGCCATCTTTTCTTGTGCGGGCTTTATTCACTCGATAAAAACGCTCAGAGACATGAGGGAGATCTCCTTTTGGAATTCCGCTGCCTTTATCTGTAATTCTCAATTCAGCAGTTTGTTGGTGAACGAATAATTCAATCGAAATCGATTTTCCTGAAGGCGTGTAATGGATGGCATTGTCCAATAAATTACGAACGACTTGCTCAAGTCGATCGCTATCACCATAAATAATACAATCCTCTTCGAGTTCTCGGATGAACGAGATTTTCTTTTGACTAGCAATGAATGTCATTTGATCAAGAACATCATGAATAAGCTGCGCAAAGACGATCGGCTCCATCGTTAGTGGGTAAGATTC
The DNA here is from genome assembly GCF_038593325.1 of Bacillus sp. FSL W7-1582. Taxonomy (NCBI): domain Bacteria; kingdom Bacillati; phylum Bacillota; class Bacilli; order Caryophanales; family Bacillaceae; genus Bacillus; species Bacillus sp. FSL W7-1582. Next base: position 3,156,169 of record NZ_CP151987.1, on the reverse strand, counting down.
CCCCTCTAACTGTGCGAGATCAAGAAGGTCATGTACGAGCCGGCTTAATCGTGTGGATTCGTCTTGAATAATCTGCATGCCTTTCTTTTGATCAATAATGCCTTCTTCAATTCCTTCAGCATAGCCTTTCATATAACTTAAAGGCGTTCTCAGTTCGTGGGAGACATTAGCAAGGAACTCTCTGCGATGCTGTTCAACTTTTTCTAACGTAGAGGACAGTTTATTAAAGGAACGGCTCAGCTGATTTAACTCATCCCCTTTTTTGGTCACAGCCATGCGTTTTGAAAAATCACCAGATTCCATTTCCATTGCAATTTCTTTCATTTGATTGATCGTCCTTACGACTTTATTAGAACTTTTATATCCAATAAAGAAAATCAAAAGCAGGATAATTAAAATAGAGATGCCAAGCGTTAATCGAATTTGAACAAACGGTTCATATACATCAGATAAAGGCATAGAGAGGAAAATGGTTCCTGATAAATCATTTTTGTTTGAGAACACAGGGATGGCAATCCCGAGAATATCTTGATGAAACTGGGGGTGTTCTCTAATTAACACAACTGTTTCCCCCTGAAGAAGTTTTTGGCGTTCTTTAAACGTAATGAGGTTATCGTTTGTATTCGTATCAAAAGGAATACCGCTTGAAAGCTCCATAGGATCATCAGTAAAAATAACACTTGCCTGACTTGAGTCATTTGCCCACTTCATTCTGTCAGTAAAATATGTGTCTTTCCCGTGTTTGTGATAGATTTCTGCCAGCTTCTTTCCTTGTAAACTTAAAGAGTCAATCTGTTTATCTATATATAAGTGCTGGTATAAGTAATAAGTCAGGGCAAGAGCTGAGGCAGCAACGATGCCTATAACGGAAAGGGTTAAGAAAAGCACTTTCCTTTTAATAGATAATGGCTTCATTTGTCCTCCTCAAACTTATAGCCGACACCCCAAACGGTCTTAATATACCGTTCCGCTTCCTTTAATTTCAGTCTTAGTGTTTTAATATGTGTATCGACTGTTCTTAAAGAGCCACTAGGTGAGTGTGATTCCCACAATTTTTGATAGAGCTGTTCACGGGAAAAGACTTGGCCTTGATTGAGCAGAAGAAACATAAGTAAATCAAATTCTCTTCTTGTTAAATTGATGGGCTTTTGCTTGAGATAGACTTGTCTGCCGTCTTGATCGATCTCCAAGTCACCAATCATGATTCGACTGCGCTTTAAAGAAAGACCTCTAATTCGTCTTAATGTCGTTTCAATTCTAGCTGCAAGCTCACGTAGACTAAAAGGCTTCATGATGTAGTCGTCTGCGCCAATTTCCAGCCCCTTAATGCGATCTTCTTCATAACTTCTAGCTGTTAAAAATAAAATGGGGATTTGGGAGGTTTGCCTGATGCGCTGGCAGACTTCGAATCCATCCATATCTGGCATCATAATATCCAATACAACAAGGTCAATGGCCTCTTTTTCAAGCTGATGTAAGGCGCCCGTGCCATTATTTGCAGTTATCACGTGAAAGCCTTGTCTCTGCAAAAAGGATCCGATTAACTCAAGCATATCTAATTCATCATCTACTATTAAAATATTCATCTGTTCTTTCATTTCTTTTCCTCCAACATGATAGCATAAGGTCCTGCTGGGATGTTCAGTCGGTTCTTCAACATAAATGTATGTTTGTCGATGACGGATACTGAATTGTCATCTAAGTTACTGACATATATAGATGAGGAATCAGCAGTGATATAATTCGGATTTTGACCGGTCTCAACAGAGGAAAGCAGTTTGTTTTTCTCGGTATTTACTTTATATAGTGTGTGGTCTCCATGACATAATACATATAAAGTAGAAGAGTTTTTTTCTGAAAAAAATGCGACTGGCATAACACCTAGTTTGATTTCTCGCTGTTTTTTACCTGTTTTAGGGTCGTAAGCAAAAATGCTCTTATTTAATGTGCCCGGTTTACCGTGCCCTCCAACCCAAATGGAATGCCCATCAAAATGAATGCCAGATGGCCGTTCTAGGACGGAAATCGTTCGTATCTTTTTTTTCTTTTCAATATCAATGACTGAAACAGAATGACTTTTTGCATTTAAAACAAACAACGTTCCTGAAGAAGACAACGCCATAGAAGAGGGGAATGTCCCGGTCTTCACAGTTGCTTTTATTTTCTTGTGCACTGTATCGATAAAATAAACGACATTTTTCTCTGAATCGGTCACAAGTAAAGTGTTGGTATCCGCATCATACGCAAGTGAAGTCAGACCTTTATTCATATCCATATAGTCCGCTGCTGTTCCTTTTTTTAAATTGATTTCTATAAGAGATTGTCCTTCCTTACTTGATGCAATGATCACGTCTTTGTTGATGTGAACAAGATCAGTGAGAGGATGTTTTAAATCAACGGAAGAGACAATTTTATTTTTTTGTAAATCAACGATTGAAAAGGAGGCTTTTTTTAGTTGAGAAATGACAGCAATTGATTGAGAGCTGCCAGGGGGCGTAAATTGCTGGTCTTTTCCGCAGCCTGCTAGGAAAAATAGTAGAGCTGACAAGCATATTAAAAAATATTTCACTCGTTTCATCCTTCTGCTCCTTTGGTGCTCTATTTTCAAAAAGCATAACACAAAAATTGTGAAAAAAAATCGAAGTTATGAATGCTGGAAGATATGAAAAGAAGTTTTTAGGTGGGGAAGTAGAGGTAAATGAAAGCTGAAATTTCTTTTTCGTTTATTCATATGACATTTTTTCATGAGTAAAAGATCATTTTCACAGTTTGATCATTGTATTCATAATCGGTTACAGTAACAAATAATCATAGCTCCCCCGCCCTAAATAGAGCGAAGGGAGTCGTTAAGCAGAGTGTTCAGATGAATGAGAAGTGGATTTCGTTTTTAGACGATGAGAGAGGAGGAAACCAAGAATACCTGCGCCCATTAATACGATAAATAAAGATTGAAAACCACTTAATATACCAATTAAAGTAGATGAAATGATACTTCCGAAATATCTAAAGGTAGAAAAAATCCCAGATGCAGAGCCGGATAAACTCTGATCAACAGATGTTAAAGAAGCCATCTGCATGCTAGTCATGCCAATACCTGATGAGATCCCCCCAGCGACTAATGTGATGATAAGGAGTGGTAAATTTGGGTAGCTGCTTAGTGTGATCAGCATAACACCTGATAAAGTAAGACAGAGAAATGAAAATCGAATCATTTTTTTGGCACCTTTTATTGGATGGAGCTTTGCCCCGAGTAATCCACTAATCGACATACAGAGTGAAAAGATCGAAAGGAAAATCCCGCTTTGTGTATGAGAAAGCGCAAGTTTTTGCTCCATAAACAGCGGCATAATGAGAAGAATCGCGTACATCACAAAATTACTAAGCATGATAGAAAGGTTAGCGTTCGTAAAGGTACTGTTTTTAAATAATGTCAAATCAATGATGGGATTTGTAACTTTCCGTACGTGTTTGAAAAATAAAGGAATGGAAATGACCGCTAGAACGCCATAGATCATGTATTCGTTTAATACTTGGCTTTTAGTAAACAAAATGAGTGTGGCGATCCCGATTGTTAAGTATAACGAACCGATGATATCTACATTGGCTTGTAAACGTGTATGTTTCATCTTCGGAATCATAAAAACGCCTGTCACAAGTGTGAGAATCAAAAATGGTATATTCACTAGGAAAATGGAATGCCAGTCAAAGCTCTGAATGAGAATAGAGCCGATAAAAGGTCCAAGTGCGGCACCAATTCCCGCTCCAAAACCGAAAAAACCCATAGTTTTAGAAAGCTTTTCATGTGATACTGTTGCACGAATTAAAGCAATGCTGTTCGGCGTTAATATAGCTCCGCCTGCCGCTTGAATTGATCGGAAGCTAATAAGAAAAGCAAGATTAGGTGCGAAAGCACATCCAATGGAGCCAATCAAAAAGAGTATCACACCAGCTAAATACATGCTGCGGTGGCCGTATATATCTCCCAGCTTACCCGCAATAGGTTGAGTGACTGCCATGACAATTAGATAAATCGTGACCACCCAAGTAATGTTTGATATGGATTGATCGTAATAAGTTGATATAGATGATAGAGCGACTGCGATCATGGTTGAATTGACTGGAACTAAAATAGCTCCAAGCAGCAAAGAATAAATGATCAAGTTCTCTTTTTTAAGATTCAATGTGTTTACCACCTTTGTAAAAAAGAAGAATTTCACCCAATTAAGTGGGGGAAATTCCTCTCATGAAAATGTGTGTGCATGTCTCAATAAAGTCTTCTTTTTTTGTTAAAACAAGCTGAATGTCTTGCTCTAGCTGTTGAATGAAAAAGCCAAAATACGTGCTAATAAATATATCTGCATAGATGTCTTCTTTTCCTTCTAATACACGATGCTGAGCGCCCATTTTTTTGAAATAATGAATCAGCATGTCTCTCAATTCTTGAGGATAAATTTTTTCATGGTCTGTTAAATCTTTAAACATAGCGGGTTCTCTCATGCTGATATAGATAAATTCTTTTTTTGAAGTCAAATCTTCAAGGAAATAGCTACCGAGAAATTTTAAATCGGTGTATAAATCGTCTTTAAATTCTGCTTCAAGGGTTTTGGTCGGTGTTGATTTCATTTTCATAATGGCAGCAATCACGCCGCGTTTGTTTTTAAAGTTACGAAAAATTGTCGCTTCACTTACATTCGCTTTTGTAGCAATTTCTTTTGTCGTTGTTTTTTGATAGCCCTTTTCAGACAATAATTCCATTGTTGCGCGAATGATCCGTTGATTTGTTGATTTTAACAAGCATACTCACCTCAGGTTATGAATGTGTTTGCAACAAAGTAAGTATACCGATAAAATCTGTGACCGCCAATATGATCCAAACAGTGACGACTATGCCCGTGAATGCTGATTTAATAACTGGATACGCCCATTGGCTCCATCTACTGTCACGAGGTCGCCAGATTTTAGTTTTTCAGTTGCGATCCGTGTGCCTAAGACAGCCGGTATCATATATTCTCTAGCGATAATAGCGGAATGGGACAAAATACCGCCAGAATCGGTGATGACTGCTTTGGCGTCTCTAAATAAGCTGGTCCATAAAGGTGTCGTTGTTTTACAAACTAAAATGTCATCTTTTTCAAATTGTGAAAATTCATCAGCAGATGTAATGACTCTGACTCTTCCAGAAGTAATGCCGCTAGATGCACCAATTCCATAGATTGCATCGTCTGTGTTGTTTTCATTTTCCCTTAGCGAACCGAGCATTCTTTCTACTTGCTGCAATTCAGCTTCAGAAGGCGTTCCTGTATAAGCTGGTGGTTGGATGGATTCATTTTCCTTCATTTCAATTTTTCTTTGCTGAATGATCGAATCGTATGTGGTCGAAGTTGTGAGCGCATTGAGTACTTCATCATCGTAAAGATACCAAAGGTCTTCTTGATGAGGGATCGCTCCTTTTTGAACAAGAAGTTCACCAATTTTTAAGAGATAGAGTCTCGCTTTTGCATCTAACATGGCATCAATGTAAAAGTGATGATCATCTCGAATATTGGCTGCATGGAGTGCAAAATGATAAAGTTCCTCAAATTTTGTTTTAAACGCTTCATCTGTCACTTGACTGATAAACTGTTCATACGTTTCTTGCCTTTTGATCACGGCTTGTGCAAATTCTTCATCAAAATCAGATTGATACCGAATGTTGTTTCTAATGATGTCCAAGACAAATTCAGGATTTTCCACCCATGTTTCCTCTGTGAAATCATGGCTTTTAACAGACCGCCAACCATAGACTTGGAGAAAAGCTTCTACGTCGGAAATGAAGTTTTTTCCTTTATCTGTGTGATTGAGGGCAAATAATAGTTCAGCATTCGTTGAATGATCTTTAAATGCCTGAAGAAGCTCGGAATCTTGAAGAACGTCTTTTGCCAAGTGAGATAGTTTTTGATCTGTTTCAAGAGACTTGTTCATCACACCTATCATCATTTCATGCAGCAGAACGACTTGTGTTTGATCCCCAGTATATGTGACAAGCATGTCTTCAATGATCGCTGATAGAATGACTTGAGGTATGACAATATCAAAATGGTCGTCATATGCTCTTAGATAAATTTCTTTTAATTCTTGAAAACCATTAATGGCTTCATCAATTGTTAGCGGTTGAGTGATTTGCCGATCAAGTTTTTCGTATAATGGGAACAAGTCTTGCTCTAAAATGTGATACATTCTTTCGCTTAAACGAGGAAACAGTTCGAATAGACTCTCGTCAAAAACTGGTTCAGCTGACGCTTCTGGCATAGACGGTGAAGAATACAAATGGCCTCTATAAAGCTTGATATCTTTAATATTAAGGTCTGGTACTTGATACTTCTCTCCGTTTTTCTTCATCCCGTTTTTTAAAGCAGGTATGATCAAACTTGAAAAAAGAGGACTTGTTGGTCCAGGCATATGATCGTCCATTGAGATCCAGAAGTCTTGCAGCTCTTCAGGTTTCATTTGAAAGGCTGCACCTGAGGAGCCATTTGCTGTATTGGAAAAAGAAGCAGTAATCGGTCTTGCTTGAAGTAAATAAAAAGTACCATCTGACATGCCGAATTCGATATCTACTCCATGTCCATACAGTTCTTCTACTTGTTTTGTCATTTTCGTGATTTGGATCAATTGATCATCTCGAAGACAAAATTGGCCAGCCATCTCCTCACCTACGGGTTGTTCAACGACGCCCTCTTGACAGGGGACAATTTGCACTTCTTTTGTTCCTAGTGATTTTTTAATAGAGTACGTTTCTTTGTTTACAATAAATGTATCTGGTGTCACAAGGCCGGAGACGATGGCTTCTCCTAGTCCATAGCTTGCAGTCATCATGACTTCGTTTGTTTTTCCTGATACAGGATTCTCACTAAAGATGACACCAGAGATGTCAGAATGGATCAATCCTTGTACAACAACAGCCATGAGCGGCATCTCTTCCTCGTTCTCAATCATTTCTTCCTTATATTCTGCGACTCTTGCTGCGAAGTAAGACGACCAACATTCTTTGACGGCTTGCAAGAATTCTTCATTTGTTTTGATATTTAAATAGGTCTCGTATTGACCTGCAAAGGAGGCGCCTTCGAGATCTTCCGCAACAGAAGAGGATCGCACTGCAACGGATGGATATGTTTTCAACAATGATTGAAAGGATGAAAGTAATTCTGTCTCCATTTGTGAAGGAAACGAAGCTTCTGTGATTTTTCGGGCAAGGTTTTGATCAGTTGGATGGAAATTGTGATATGAAAGAAAGCTTGCAAAGCTGTTCGTTTTAATAATAAATCCATCTGGAACTGGCAGTCCGTGATTGTTTAATTTAATTAAATTCACGCCTTTTGCCCCTGCGAGTGATGCGGATTCTTCAGCCGCATGAAATAATACTGAATACATGGGAATGCCCCCTTATCCAAATAGCCAATGGTTTCATTTGTCTCTTTTTGTTTTTTTGAATGATAGTGCGCACTATCATTTTCATCATAGAATTTATTGGATGTAACTGTCAAAGACGTAAAGACCTATCTTTAGAAAGGGGACGTTTTCACTAATTTTCCTCCTCATCTATATCAAAAGTCTTCACCCGAGAAGAAAAAAAGCTGAAATCGAAAACTGTGAATTGTTCATTATGCCAATCTTTACTATAATCAAGGGAGTAGACCATGTAGAGGGAGGGTTTTTGTGATTACAAAAGCCATATTTGCACTTGTTTTTCCTTTCTTGCTCGTTATTTTATTTTCAAAGGTTACTTATAATCATTACGTTGGCATTGCATTAACAGCAGCGCTTTTATTTGCTTCGTATATGAAAGGCTATACAGAAACCTACTTTATCGTAGGATTAGATATTATTTCTTTAGTGGCCGGGGCATTGTTTATGGCCAAGAAAGAAGTCGAAAAAAGAGAGAAGGCTGAAAAACATCATTGATGTGATCCCTCTTGATGAAAAGAAAATGTTTTTGATTGCAGGAGCTGTGCTTACGATTCTAGTGAGTGCAGCTTTCTTTTTTGTGGTTTTTCTGCTGATCGAATATCTCACTCCAAAATGTTCCATACTGAAAGGAAGGTTTCTTTAGAGGGTTATGAGCCACGGCAGAGAGGGTATGGTTGTATTGGAAATAAAAATCAAGTCAGACACGAACTTTAGTTCGTATTTTTGTGTTCTTTTATGATAATATATTCATTAGATAGATTTCGTAACGAAACGGAGGCTTTGATGTGAGTGACCGCTTTGAATTAGTTTCTAACTATCAGCCCCAAGGGGATCAGCCAAAAGCCATTGAAAAGCTTGTGGAGGGCATCCATCAGGGGAAACAGCATCAAACGCTGTTAGGTGCTACAGGTACGGGAAAGACCTTTACTGTATCCAACCTGATCAAAGAAGTGAACAAACCAACACTTGTCATTGCGCATAACAAGACACTTGCCGGACAATTATACAGCGAGTTTAAGGAATTCTTTCCGAATAATGCTGTTGAATATTTTGTGAGTTATTATGATTATTATCAGCCTGAGGCGTATGTGCCTCAAACTGATACATTTATTGAAAAGGATGCCAGCATTAATGATGAGATCGATAAGCTAAGGCACTCCGCCACATCCTCATTATTTGAGCGGAGAGATGTCATCATCATTGCCAGTGTGTCCTGTATTTATGGCTTAGGTTCTCCTGAAGAATACAGAGAGCTTGTGCTGTCTTTACGAACTGAAATGGAAATTGAACGCAATCAGCTGCTGCGTAAGCTTGTGGATATTCAGTATTCTCGTAATGATATAGATTTTCAGCGCGGAACCTTCAGAGTTCGAGGAGACGTCGTTGAAATTTTTCCTGCTTCACGAGATGAGCATTGTATCAGAGTGGAGTTTTTCGGTGATGAAATTGAACGTATTCGTGAAGTAGATGCTCTCACTGGAGAAATTCTCGGTGATCGTGACCACGTTGCTATTTTCCCAGCATCTCACTTCGTCACAAGAGAAGAAAAGATGGAAAAAGCGATTATTAATATTGAAAAAGAGCTTGAGGAACAGTTGGAAAAGCTTCGTGAAAACGGGAAATTGCTTGAAGCACAGCGTCTTGAGCAGCGGACAAGGTATGACCTTGAGATGATGAGAGAGATGGGCTTTTGTTCAGGGATTGAGAACTACTCAAGACATCTCACCTTACGTCCGCCTGGTTCAACACCTTACACATTGCTTGATTATTTTCCGGATGATTTTATGATTGTTGTCGATGAGTCACACGTGACCATCCCGCAAATTCGCGCCATGTACAATGGGGACCAGGCAAGAAAACAAGTGCTTGTTGATCACGGATTCCGTCTGCCGTCAGCACTTGATAATAGACCACTCACATTTGATGAGTTTGAAAAGCACATTAACCATATTGTGCATGTATCCGCAACACCGGGCCCATACGAGCTTGATAAAACGCCAGAGGTCGTGGAACAAATTATTCGTCCAACCGGTTTGCTTGATCCAATCATTGAAGTTCGTCCGATTGAAGGACAAATCGATGACTTAATTGGGGAAATTCATGCAAGGGTTGAGAAAAATGAGCGTGTGCTTGTGACGACTTTAACGAAGAAAATGTCTGAGGATCTGACAGATTATCTGAAAGAAATCGGAATCAAGGTCAATTATCTGCACTCAGAAATTAAGACACTAGAACGGATTGAGATTATTCGTGATTTACGTCTCGGAAAATATGATGTGCTTGTAGGGATCAACCTTCTTCGAGAAGGCTTGGATATTCCAGAGGTGTCGCTCGTGGCGATTTTAGATGCGGATAAAGAAGGCTTTTTACGTTCAGAAAGATCCCTCATCCAGACGATTGGTCGTGCTGCAAGAAATGCAGAAGGCCGAGTTATCATGTATGCAGACAATATGACGAAATCAATGGACATTGCCATACAAGAAACAAAGCGGAGACGTGAGCAGCAAGAAGCGTATAATGAGAAATTTGGTATCACTCCGCAAACGATCCATAAGAAGATTCGAGATGTGATCAAGGCAACAAAAGTACATGAGGATTCAGAAGAATACGAAACAAAAGCAGCACCAAAGTTGTCAAAAATGAGCAAAAAAGAACGAGAAAAAGTGATCGAAAACGTCGAGATGGAAATGAAAGATGCAGCAAAAGCGCTTGATTTTGAAAAAGCAGCAGAATTAAGAGATCTATTGCTAGAGCTAAAAGCGGAAGGATGAATGCCAGATGGCTATGGAACGAATAGAGGTGAAAGGGGCAAGAGCCCACAACCTTAAAAATATTGATGTCAATATCCCGCGCGATCAGCTAGTGGTCATTACAGGTTTATCTGGTTCGGGAAAATCGTCGCTTGCCTTCGATACCATTTATGCAGAAGGTCAGCGTAGGTATGTTGAATCACTGTCGGCCTATGCACGTCAATTTCTCGGTCAAATGGACAAACCAGATGTAGATGCGATTGAAGGGCTTTCTCCAGCGATTAGTATTGACCAGAAAACGACAAGCAGGAACCCTCGATCAACCGTTGGGACAGTTACAGAAATTTATGATTACTTGCGTCTATTATATGCTCGAGTCGGAAAACCGATTTGTCCTATTCATGGGATCGAAATTACATCACAGACGATTGAGCAAATGACAGACCGTATTTTAGAGTATCCAGAACGAACGAAACTACAAGTGCTTGCTCCGATCGTATCTGGACGTAAGGGAACACACGTGAAAGTACTTGATCAAATTCGGAAGCAGGGCTACGTTCGAGTCAGAGTTGATGGCGAGATGGAGGACCTGTCAGAAGAGATTGAGCTTGAAAAGAATAAAAAGCATTCCATTGAAGTGGTGATTGATCGAATTGTCGTGAAAGAAGGTGTGGCTGCACGGTTGTCTGATTCTCTTGAAACGGCACTCCGACTTGGGGAAGGCCGCGTGATGATTGATGTGATTGGACAAGAGGAGCTGTTGTTTAGTGAGCATCATGCTTGTCCACACTGCGGATTCTCTATTGGGGAACTTGAGCCGAGAATGTTCTCGTTTAATAGCCCTTTCGGTGCCTGTCCAAGCTGTGATGGGCTTGGTTCTAAACTAGAAGTAGATCCAGAGCTTGTGATTCCGAATAAGGATTTGACTTTACGTCAGCATGCCATTGCCCCATGGGAGCCTCAAAGCTCACAATATTACCCGCAGCTTCTTGAGGCGGTATGTACACATTATGGAATTGACATGGATATTCCGGTAAAAGATATCCCGCCGCATTTATTTGATAAAATTTTATATGGTAGCGGCTCTGAGCTGATTTATTTTAAATATGAAAATGATTTTGGCCAGGTCCGTGAAAATGAAATCGAGTTTGAAGGTGTGCTTCGTAACATTGAACGACGCTACAAGGAAACGAGCTCCGATTATATTCGGGAGCAAATGGAAAAATATATGGCCAATCAGCCATGCCCGACCTGTAAAGGATATCGCCTGAAAAAAGAAACGCTTGCGGTTCTCATCAATGGCAAACATATCGGAGAAATGACCGATTTGTCTGTATCTGATGCCCTTGATTTCTATGAGAAAATTGAGTTGTCTGAGAAAGATTTGCAGATTGCCCAGCTCATTTTACGTGAAATCAAAGAGCGCTTGTCCTTCTTGAATAATGTGGGGTTAGATTATCTGACATTAAGCCGGTCTGCTGGCACATTATCAGGCGGGGAGGCGCAGCGGATTCGTTTGGCGACACAAATCGGATCAAGACTGACAGGCGTTCTTTATATTTTAGATGAACCATCGATTGGTCTGCATCAACGGGATAATGACCGGTTGATTGGAACATTGAAAAACATGCGAGATATCGGAAACACACTGATTGTCGTAGAACATGATGAAGATACGATGCTTGCCGCTGATTATCTCATTGATATTGGACCAGGTGCAGGGGTTCATGGAGGAGAAGTGATTTCAGCTGGAACGCCAGAAGAAGTCATGAATGACCCAAAATCGTTGACTGGACAATATTTATCTGGTGAGAAATTCATTCCGCTTCCGATTGAGAGACGAAAGCCTGACGGCCGCTTCATTGAAATTAAGGGGGCAAAAGAAAACAACCTTAAAAACGTGAATGCGAAGTTTCCTTTAGGTGTTTTTACCGCTGTGACAGGTGTGTCAGGATCAGGGAAAAGTACACTTGTGAATGAAATTTTATTGAAATCCCTCGCCCAAAAACTGCACAGAGCAAAAGCGAAGCCAGGACAGCACAAAGAAATCAAAGGAATGGATCACTTAGACAAAGTCATTGATATTGATCAATCTCCAATTGGCCGTACACCAAGATCCAATCCTGCTACGTATACAGGTGTATTTGATGACGTGCGGGATGTCTTTGCGCAAACCAATGAAGCGAAGGTACGAGGCTATAAAAAAGGGCGATTCAGCTTTAACGTGAAAGGTGGACGCTGCGAAGCGTGTCGTGGAGATGGCATTATTAAAATTGAAATGCACTTTTTACCTGATGTATACGTGCCTTGTGAAGTGTGTCACGGGAAACGTTATAACCGTGAGACGTTAGAGGTCACGTATAAAGGGAAAAATATTTCCGATGTTCTTGAAATGACGGTAGAGGACGCACTTCAATTTTTCGAGAATATCCCGAAAATTAAGCGGAAGCTGCAAACGATCTTTGATGTTGGATTAGGATACATTACACTTGGGCAACCTGCCACGACATTGTCTGGTGGAGAGGCGCAGCGTGTGAAATTGGCATCTGAGCTTCATCGCCGTTCAAACGGAAGATCCTTGTATATTTTAGATGAACCGACAACCGGTCTTCATGTGGATGATATTGCTAGGTTGTTAAAAGTGCTCCAGCGCTTGGTCGAAAACGGGGATACGGTATTGGTCATTGAGCACAACCTTGATATTATTAAGGCTGCCGATTACCTTGTTGATCTAGGACCAGAAGGCGGTGCTGGTGGAGGAACGATTATTGCTTCAGGAACACCTGAACACATTGCTAAAGAAGAAGCTTCTTACACCGGTCGATACTTAAAACCGATTTTAGAGCGTGATCGTGAGCGAATGAAACAGTTAGTCAAAGAAACAGAAAGTGTGACATCCTCATAAAGAAAAACCCCTCGGAAAAGAGGGGTTTTCCTTTTATTGCACATCTTCCTTTGGCATTAAGTTACTGAGGTGCGTTAAATCCTTTAAAATATGAGTGCTGCTACTATCGAGCAGTACTTTTAAATAACGGATATCACCATACTTCGGATGAGACGGATGAATGGCCTCTAGCTCCTTGATCATATCGCTGTTCATGCTTTTCTGTTTCTGTATAAGGTCTAAAAGCGTTTGTGCCGTGTGGTTAGCATTATGATGATCTGTCAAAATAATTACCCCCTATAATGATAATCACCATCTTTTCAACATATTTTAAAGGGTAATCCATGAAGAATCTACACTTAGGTGCAAAAAGAAATAATTTGTGTCTAAGGTCATATGTAAATCGAATGAGTTTGAAACTTTTTATACGCCATAAACGTATGAGTTAGAAAGGAATTTTCATCATGAAGGAGCGAATATATATGAACAGAGATCAGTCGATCATTGCATCTATTTGTTATTTTAGTGTATTTTTCATGCCGTTTATTGTACCGATCGTGGCATATTTTGTAGTGGATCAAAAGGAAACGAAACGGCATTCGCTGCGTGCATTGTGGTCACATGTTTTGCCAGTCGCAGCGTGTGTGCTGCTGGTTTTTGGAGCTATCCCCTTTTTATTGACGACACAGGCAAGCGACTCACTCGTTCCAGTGTTCACCGTACTTATCTTGTCCTTTTTAGTCGCCATTGGCTTTTTGATCTCTGTCATTTGGAATATCATTCAAGGTATTAAAGTGCTTCAATCCATCAAATCGTAGGAGGGCTTTGTATGAATGAAAAAGAACGCATTTTAAAATTAGTAGAAGACGGGACATTATCTGCAAAAGAAGCGATTACGCTGCTTGAAAAATTAGAAGAAAATCAGTCCATTTCACTAGAAAAATCAACGGCTGATCATACCTTTCATGAAGAAAAAGTTGGCGCAGAGAATAAAGGAACTGGTACTGAAAACCTCGGTGCAAAGCTGTTTGGATGGTTAGATTCGGCGGTGAAAAAGGTCAAAGATGTAGATCTTGATTTGAACTTTGGACAGTCCGTCGACGTTGAACACATTTTTCAATTCAAAGACGCGGCACTGTCTCATTTAGATATTCAATTGGCAAACGGCAGTCTCAATTTGATGCCTTGGGATGATGGGGATGTTCGGGCAGAGTGTCATGCGAAAATTTACCGTGCAGAGGATGGAGAGCAGGCAAGACAGCAATTTCTTCAACATCTGGATTGCGGGCTTGAAGGGGACAAATTTTTTATCCGAACTGAAAAGAAGACCATGAAGGTCAATGTCACCCTGTATGTGCCACGTATCCAATACGATAAGATCAAAGTCAAACTGTTTAATGGACCGATTCGCGGGGAAAAGCTAAAGACAAAAGAACTGGCTGCAAAAACAACAAATGGCGTCGTCTCTTTTGCCTCTTTACAAGCAGAAAAAGTCGGGATTGAAACAGCAAATGGACAAATCAAACTGGCTGATCACGAGTGTGGTATGATTGAAGTAGAAACCATTAATGGGCTCATTGACCTGCGCGGGAAAAGTGAATCAATTGATGCACAGAGCTTCAATGGGAACATTGCTGTTCAGCTGTCAGATGAGAAATGCCGTTCGATCTATGCAAAAACGACAACAGGCAGTGTAGACGTTCAGATTCCGCGTGCTTGTGCAGTGACTGCGGAGCTGAAAAGCAATCTCGGATCGATCTCTCATGAGCTGCTTGATGCAAATATGATTAAAGAGAAAAATGAAACGCTGCAAAAAGAGAAAATGATCAAAGCCAATCAACAGGCGGAGCACAATATATCCATTTTTGCAGAAACAAAAACAGGCTCAATCCAAGTAAAGCACCAATCAGACAAGGAGTGATTCTACATGAAGAAGCTTTATCGTTCAGCGACAGATAAAAAAATAGCGGGTGTTGTCGGTGGACTTGCTGAATACTTAAGTGTCGATGCATCCCTGCTTCGTATTTTAACGGTGATCATCGGATTTATGACAGCATTTATGCCGATATTCTTGATCTACTTCATCTGGTATTTTGTTGTTCCGGAAGAAGGCACTAACTAAATGCTTAGATGGATCGTTAGTATTTTCGTCAATGCATTACTTTTAATCGTCATTGCTGGATATTTTGATTCAGGCATTCTGCCAGGCCTTGGTAGTGTGTATATTGAAGGCTTTGGCGCAGCGATTGTAGCAAGTATTATTTTGTCCTTGCTCAATATTTTAGTGAAGCCGTTTTTGATCATTTTAACGCTGCCAGTGACAGTACTTTCACTAGGATTGTTCCTCTTTGTCATTAATGCCATCACACTGATGATGACCTCAAGCTTTATGGGAGATAGTTTTAACATTGATGGGTTTGGAACGGCCATTTGGATGGCTGTCATTTTATCCATTTTCCATCTGCTCATACAGAAAGGAATCGTGGAACCGTTAGCGAAAAAAAGCTAACGGTTTTTTTGTGTGAATTTATATCGTTTCCCCGTTCCATCTGTCATAAAAACCGTCTTCAGGAGACACAATATCCGAAGGGAGGCGGTGCACGATGGTGAATGTGAGCAGACAAATCATTCTTTTGCTTTTTTTGAGCATTCTTTTTTGTTTCAGTCAGCCTGCTTCAGCAGGATCTTTGACACAAACACAAGTGAACATACGAAATAAGCCCTTTTCACCTTTTATCTTTGATCAATTTCAAGTAGATGTCCGTCCGGTTCAAGGAAAAAAACGTGATCTTCAATTTAGGGCATCTATTAGTCAGTCAGAGCAAATTTTGTCTGCAAACTTGTACTATAAACAGAGTGATGAACTAGGATATCGATTGATCCCAATGGAACGATTACCGGGGATGAAACCAGAATTCACAGCGAAAATCCCGACAGATCAGTTGTGGAATCCAACAGTTCATTACTATACAGAATTCCTGACGCAGAAGTCTGTCATCAAAACAACCGAACAAGCAGTTCACTTAAACGGATTTGAAGAGGATCTCTCACAAATTCCTGAGCTATTGATGACAGAAATCGTCGTGAATTCAAAAAACCGCAAAGGCAAGGATGCTTTTGAATTCATCGAGGTGTATAACACAACACATGCACCCATTTCACTTCGACATTACCAGCTTCGCTATCGCAATCCAGCGCAAGGCGTGGAGATGGATGATATATATTCATTTCACACAAGTCCTATCACCATTTCTCCTGGAAAGCCGTACGTATTTTGGCTTAGAAAAAAAGGGCAGGAGCATTTAACGGTAGCGGACTTTAATGCGATGTACAAAAGCCATTTAAAAGAGGGCGAGCAACTATCGGTCATTGAGAGTAAAGGATTGTCCAATTCTAAATCCCGCCTTGTTTCTATCACAACAAATATAGGAGAAGAGGTATCGTCGGCATCCTATCGTTTAAGGCCTTCATTGTTTAGCGAGCACAGATCGTTACTGTTCAAGTATCCAATGGATGGTACGACACAAATGAAGCTGATCTCGAAAGTGGAGGAAGAGCCAACACCCGGAAAAGTGTTAAAAGCACAAATTCCAACTGAAAAAAAAGAAATATCACAAGATGTTCATAAACCTGTGATCGAAGATATGACAGACAATCAACCGATAAAACCAACTGAAGGCATTGAAATGAGGGCAGATGTGCAGGATGATCAGTCCGTCAAAACGGTCAAATTGCGATATCGAACCAATCGTCATGAAGATTTTAAAGAGGTGCTGCTTCAAAAGGATCATAATGATCGGCTGTTTCACTATATTATTTATTCACCTGAGCTCATCGGTAAAGATCGATTGGAATATCAGATTGAAGCGTCTGACGGCGAAAATCAAGCAATGACAATGAAAAAAACAATTGATGTGGAACAAGTAAGCAAAGCTCACGGCCTTCGATTGAATGTAGAAGAAGGAGATACCGTTTCTGGCGTATTTCACTTAAAAGCAACAGCAGATCAGAAAAAAAGCATAAAATTAATGATAGATGGAAAACCGATTCGACAAGTATTCCCTGCACTTGAAGCAGATCCATATCTTGCATTTGATGTCAAAGGGACAAATTTATATTTTAAGAATGGTGTGTCTATAGGTAAGCACTTACTTTCCATTTTTGATGATTCGACAAAAGTGTATCGCACCTATACGATACCAATACCAGAAAAACACTTAGAAAAGGCAGGTCCACAAACGATATCATTCCATGCTGGGACGAAGTCATCGCCGTTTGACCGATTTCCTGGAGAAAATCACGATGATTTTGAATTGAAAAATGTCCAGATGATTTTATCGAATGGAACTCAAATTCTGCCTCTAAATGCGAGCCAGCATGAGGAATGGAAAATGGGCGACGGTGGCAGCGCTAAGAAGGTGAGAGCATTTCAGTTTCAAATCCCGAAGCAAGCATATGCATCAAGCTATATTCAGTGGGATACAAGAAGGCTGAAAGAAGGAGTACATGTTGTTCAGGCTAAAACCGCAGACGAATCTCAATCTGTACGTGTGAAAGTCGATAACACGGGTCCGAAAATCAAGAGTAATATACAGGCAAATGACCAATATAAAGGCGTCTTTACGTTAAAGGCAAAGGTAACGGATCGTTGGAGTGACATAGCGGAGATGAAGGCATATTTAGATGGAAAACCGATCTCTTTGCCTTATCAAACGTCCTCTAGCGAATTAGAACCTGGGGAGCACACATTGAAGATAAAAGCAAAAGATGCCGCTGGAAACAAATCAACTTTGAAAAAGGTTTTTAAGACGGTACATGAACACCCTGAAACGCCAGAGAGAGTGTCAGATAGGACAAAAAAGGAATCATCTAAGCAAACAGTGCTAACCAATGATCCTACTAATGATCAGTTAGATTACTCCTTTTACCGTGCCTATCAATATACATCGCTGCATCCGTCCATGAAGATTTTCAAATATGCAGCGGAAACAGAGCCGCCAAAACATTTAAATGAAACAGGGGAAATGATTTTTTCTGATCGAGAAAGAAATCGCATTGCATTTGCTGATGGTAAATCAGTGGAAACGAAAGATCTACAGCATTTTCCTTATCATCGCTTTCAAATCAAGGTTCATCACGATGTACGTGAAAAGGATGTTGTCGAGGCTGTATGGAAAGGAAGCTCATTATCAGGGAGAAAGGTAACGATGTACGCTTGGAATCATCAGCAAGAAAAGTGGGATAAAATCACTCATCACTTTGCCAAGGATGAAAAGGAATTTTACCTAAAAGGGCTGCTGTCAGTCAGACAGTATATGAAAAATCAAACGTTTGATTTGCTTGTACAAGATGAGATCAGTCAGACGTTAAAGCCTTATAAGATGGTGTGGATGTCTGATACTCAATATTATGCCAGAAGTTATCCTCATATCTTCAAAAAAATGGTCGAGTGGATCAGAGATCAAAGGGACCCATTAAATATTCAATATGTGTTCCATACAGGTGATATTGTGGATGATTCAAAGGATAAGCAATGGAATCGTGCCGATACATTTATGCGTGTGTTAGATCAGCATCAGATTCCTTACGGTGTATTAGCTGGTAATCATGATGTCAGACACAAAGACGGCCATTATAGGGAATATGGGAGATACTTTGGAGCGAAACGCTTTGAAGACAAGCCATATTACGGTGAATCTTATCAAAACAATCGAGGTCATTATGATCTTATCTCTGCTGGTGGCAATGATTATATGATGGTGTATATGGGCTGGGGGATCAAGCAAAATGAGATTGACTGGTTAAATCGAGTCATTTCTGAACATCCAGATCGCATTGTCATTTTAAATTTCCATGAGTATTTGTTAGTGAGCGGCAATCGAAGCCCAATTGGAGATTTGATCTTCCATCAAGTGGTAAAGCGTCACCCGAATATTGTCGCAGTATTTAGCGGTCACTACCACGGAGCCAGTCGAAAAGTAGATGAGATTGACGATGATCATGATGGAAAAGTGGACAGAAAAGTATATCAAATCCTTGCAGATTACCAGTCAGGTCCTGAAGGCGGTCAAGGTTTTATGCGGCTGATCACTGCGGATCAAGAAAAAAATAAACTTCATTTCACCACATATTCACCCTACTTGAATCAAGAACATTTCTATGATCCAAAAACGTATGGAGATCAAGATGAATTTTCAATTGATGTCGATTTAACACCAAAAATGAAATCCGTCAAAACCAATTATTTTGAATTGAATGTCTACACAAACGTTCTTCTTGGAGAAGTCAAAGGTGTGAAAAGTGGTAAAAAAGCAAGCTTTGAATGGAAAGGGTTAAAGCCAAATCAAGAATATTATTGGTACACTGTCGCAAAAGACCGTTTCGAAGGGAAAGCGATTTCGCCTATATGGAAAATTCATACAAAAAATGATGATCAATCAACATTTCTTAGGAAATAAAAAAACTGTGCTTTCAGGAGCACAGTTTTATCTTTCCATTGTGTGAGTGAGTTTGTATCGATCCCCTCTATAAATGGACATGACATACTCGAATGGAAGGTCATTTTGAAAATAAGTTGTTCTTACAATGGAGAGGACAGGGTCCCCTAATGAAATAGACAGCAGGTCAGCTTCTTCCTTTGAAGCAACATTGGCTTCAAGCTCCTGCTTGGCATGGGCAATGGTTAGACCTGTGTTCGTTTCTATATATTCATATAAAGATCCAGTTAAATGGTCCTTTGTGAGCTCGCCAGCAAATTTTTCAGGTATATAACTCGTTTCAATAGCCATTGGTTCATCGTTTGCAAGGCGGATTCGTTTTAATTCATAGACATCTTCACTGTTCGACAGCTGTAATGATTGCAGCAAGTGCTCTGGGCATGCGACTTTTTTGAAATCAATCAACTGACTTGAAGCTTTGAACCCACGTTGACGCATATCTTCTGTAAAGCTTGTTAAGCCCTGAAGCGGTTGTTCAAACTTCTTTCGGCTAACAAATGTTCCTTTTCCTTTTTGCCGGTATAAATATCCTTCGTTCACAAGGTTCGATAAGGCTTGTCTGACAGTCATTCGGCTAATACCAAAGCGTTCGGCATATTCTCTTTCAGAAGGAATGAGTGTATCAGGTGCTAACGTTCCATCCTCAATCTGCTTTTTCAAGTTCTCCATAATCTGATGGTACATGGGGATAGGTGACTGCTTATCAATAAACATGTGAAAATCCTCTCGTGTTTAGCGTAGTGAACCAGCTTCTCGATCAATAAAAATCGTCACATCTTCATGAAGTTTCAGAGCAGATGCAGGGAAGTCTGGGTGAATCTCTGTTCGTTCTAAATATTGTATCACGTCCGCTTTTGATTTTCCTGATGCGAGAAGGAGAATTTTTTTACTTGAAAGAATGCTTGCAATTCCCATTGTAATGGCATGTGTAGGCACCTCATCAATAGAAGAAAAGTATCTTGCATTGGCGTGGCGAGTGTGTTCATCTAATTGAACGACATGCGTCTTTGAGTCAAAGGGAGTACCAGGTTCATTAAACCCGATATGTCCATTTTGTCCGATACCAAGTAGCTGAAGATCAATGCCCCCTAAATCTTCAATGAGCTGATCATACCTTAAGCACTCTTCTTCCAAGTGAGAAGCAGCACCATTGGGAAGGAAATATTGATCTGACGGGAGATCAATATGGTCGAATAAATGACGCTTCATGTAAGTCATATAACTATTTTCATGATTTGGATCAATTCCCACGTACTCATCCAGATTCACTGTTCTTGCTTGTTTGAAAGACAATTGTTCTGTTTGATGCAACTGAATTAACTCTTTATAAGTGTCAATTGGTGTACCGCCAGTTGCCAGACCGAGAACCGCATCTGTTTTTGATTCAATGGTACGTGCAATGAAAGCAGCTGCTGCTTTTCCTAATTGATCTTTATCTGCAAATTCGATGATGTTCATCAGTGTGTGGCCTCCTTTTTTTCATAAACGATTTGTCCATGGCAGATCGTCATCATGAGTTCGCCAGCTTCATCCCAAATGACCAAGTCTGCCAGTTTTCCAACTTCGATCGAACCGAGCTGATGATCGATCCCGAGCTGAGTGGCTGCATTTGTTGAGGTCATTTGAGCAATTTCTGTCCATCCGCATTGTGTGATCTGTCTCATACGTTTGACCCCATCTTTCATTTGTAAAATCGATCCTGCAAGTGTTCCATCTGCCAGCAATGCTTTTTCACCGCTGACTGTCACTGTCTGCCCACCAAATTCGTAGGTTCCCTCTCCAAGTCCTTTTGCACGCATTGAGTCTGTAATCATGATCAAACGTTCACTTCCCTTTGCCAAATACGCAAGCTTTACGGAAAGAGGATGTGAATGAATGCCATCTGTAATCAGCTCAGTCAAAAGCTTTTCGTTTGTAAGCGCAGCCCCTGCAACATTGGGCTCACGATGCTGAAATGAACTCATCGCATTATAAAGATGCGTGACATGACGCGCACCGTGCTTTGCTGCTAGTTCAATCATGTCATGAGGAGCATTTGTATGTCCAATAGAAGGAATGATATTTTTTTCTTTTAGTAAGGAAAGAAATGCAAAATCATCATCTTCCTCAGGTGCAAAAGTGACAATTCGAATCAGCTGATCAGATGCACTCAGCCATTTCTCAAAAAGAGGAAGGTTAGCCTGCGTAATCCATTGAGCAGGCTGCGCACCAGCTTTATCTTTAGAAATAAAAGGACCTTCTAGATGAATGCCTAAACATTGTGCCTGACTTCCAGCCTGCTTTTCATTATAGGGTCTCCACTGTGCGACATTTTTAAGTGCTTGCTCAATCTCTTGATGATTTTGTGTAATGGTTGTTGCTAAAAAGCTTGTCGTTCCTTCTGCGGGTAAGTGATCAGCAAGTGTATTCATGGCTTCTGGTGTCGCATCCATCATATCTGCACCATATCCCCCATGAATGTGAATATCAATCATTCCGGGGAGTAAATAAAAGTTTTCCCGGGAAATATATACTTTTTCATAATTTCCTGTCGGTGGTGATGTTGAAATATAGTCGATCTTGCCATCGCGTAAACCGACAAAACCGTTTTCAATGATTTCTGTCTTTGTCACAATATGAATATTGGAGAGCAATAAAGAACTGCTCATGATTGTGCCCCCTTATTCTCGTCGTTAGATTCAGTTTACCTTTTTTAAGTATAGTTGTCTATACCAGTGAATGTGTTGAAACAGGATCAGGATAAAATACTGTTTTGGGTTCATCATTGAAAGTGATAAAATAGAGCTGTATTTCTGAAACGCCTGTGATAAAAGGAGGAAGAAGCGTGCCGAAAGTTCGTACGAAGGACATAATGGAACAATTTCATCTTGAACTGGTAAGTGGGGAAGAAGGGATTAATCGTCCCATTACAATCAGTGATCTTTCCAGACCAGGTATTGAAATGGCTGGATATTTTACATATTACCCAAAAGAAAGAGTTCAACTTTTAGGGAAGACAGAGCTTTCTTTTTTTGAACAGCTCCCAGAACGCGAACGAAAGCAGAGAATGATGTCTCTTTGTACAGATATTACCCCTGCCATCATTTTGTCACGAGATCGTGAAGTACCAAAGGAATTGATCGAAGCTTCAAATGAAAATGGAGTGCCGGTTTTACGCTCAAGCTTAAAAACGACAAGACTTTCGAGTCGATTAACGAACTTCTTAGAAAGCAAGCTTGCACCAACGACTGCGATTCATGGCGTACTCGTAGATGTATATGGTGTAGGTGTACTGTTAATTGGAAAAAGTGGCGTAGGAAAAAGTGAAACGGCTTTAGAATTGGTGAAGAGAGGACACAGGCTGGTTGCAGACGATTGCGTGGAAATCAGGCAAGAGGATCAGGATACGTTAGTTGGAAGCGCACCAGAGCTGATTGAGCACCTTCTAGAAATCCGTGGATTAGGCATTATTAATGTGATGACCTTATTTGGAGCGGGCGCTGTCAGAAGCTATAAGAGAATTACGATTGTTATGAACCTTGAGCTTTGGGAACAAGGCAAACAGTATGACCGTTTAGGACTTGAGGAAGAAAAAATGCGGATCATCGATACAGATGTACCAAAGCTGACCATCCCTGTACGTCCGGGACGAAATTTAGCGGTCATCATCGAGGTAGCTGCTATGAACTTCAGATTGAAACGAATGGGACATAATGCAGCGGAACAATTTACAAGTAAACTTGCCGATGTCATTGAAGACAATGGCCAGGATGAATAGGAGCTGTCTATATGAATGAAGCAATTCAACCAATTGATCCGATTGCTTTTCAGCTCGGACCTATTTCGGTTCATTGGTATGGTGTGATTATTGGGGTCGGAGCCCTGCTTGGACTCTGGCTCGCATTAAGGGAGTGTGAAAAAAGAGGCATCAATAAAGATATGTTTATTGATCTCATCTTATTTGCCATTCCTATCGCCATTATTTGTGCACGAATTTATTATGTATCCTTTGAATGGGATTATTATCAGCAGCACCCAAATGAAATCATCAAGATTTGGAATGGTGGAATTGCCATACATGGCGGACTAATAGGGGCGGT
Organism: Bacillus sp. FSL W7-1582; assembly: GCF_038593325.1. Lineage (NCBI taxonomy): Bacteria > Bacillati > Bacillota > Bacilli > Caryophanales > Bacillaceae > Bacillus > Bacillus sp. FSL W7-1582. Next base: position 3,132,513 of record NZ_CP151987.1, on the reverse strand, counting down.
GCTGACAGCGATTGTCTTTACTAAAGTGAGAAAGGTGTCCTTTTGGAAAATCGCCGATGTCGCAGCGCCTAGTATTTTACTAGGGCAAGCCATCGGGCGCTGGGGGAACTTTATTAATCAGGAAGCGCATGGTGAGGCTGTTTCAAGAGCCTTTTTAGAAAATTTGCACCTGCCTGAGTTTATTATTAATCAGATGTACATTGACGGGACCTACTATCACCCTACGTTCTTATATGAATCATTATGGAATATCGCAGGCGTTTTGATATTAATCTTATTACGTAGAACATCATTGCGTCGAGGCGAAATGTTCTTGTCTTATTTAATCTGGTATTCAATCGGCCGTTTCTTCATTGAAGGAATGAGAACAGACAGCTTAATGCTGACTGAGCATCTTCGAATTGCACAGATGATTTCGATTGCCATATTTGCAGTGGCTGTTTTGCTGATTGTGTTTAGAAGAATCAAGGGATATGCATCTATACGGTATAAAGAGAACAACTCATCAAATTAAGCAAGGGGGATAAGAGATGGGTGAGACATGGAAAAACGGCTTGAAAGCAGGGTTATCGACAACTTGGACACTTGGAAAAGTCATTTTTCCGGTTACCATTCTCGTTAGTATCTTGCAGCATACACCTGTGATGGATTGGATGATACAATTCATCCGTCCTTTTATGGGCCTGTTTGGTCTTTCAGGGGAAGCGGCCATTCCGCTTGTTTTAGGAAATATGCTGAACTTGTATGCGGGTATTGCAGCCATCTTGACATTAGAGCTGCCTGTGAAGGAAGTGTTCATTTTAGCGGTCATGCTCTCCTTTTGTCACAACTTGATCATCGAATCAACAGTGGCGGCGAAGGTTGGGCTGCGGGTGTCTGTCATTTTGCTGGTGAGAATCAGTCTTGCCGTCGTGTCAGCAATTGTCATTCACCTCGTTTGGCAGGGAGGCGAGGAGCCGGCGCAATATGGTTTGCTGACAGCTGCTCAGTCGGCTGATGTGCCTTCTAGCTGGTATATGATCGTACTTCTTGCTTTACAGAAAGCTGTTCTTGGTGTGCTGCAGCTGGCTTGTATTGTCATTCCTCTCATGATCATCATTCAATTTATGAGAGACTTAGGGTGGCTCCATACGCTGTCTAAGTGGCTGTCTCCTTTTACGAGAATGCTTGGAATGAAAGAAAATACGTCTATGACGATGGTGGCTGGTTTAACCATTGGTCTTGCCTACGGGGCAGGCGTCATGATGAAGGCAGTGGAAGAGGACGGTGTCAGCAAAAAGGATTTAACGCTTGCTTTCATTTTCCTTGTGGCGTGTCATGCGGTGGTCGAAGATACACTCATTTTCATTCCTTTAGGTATTCCAGTCTGGCCGCTTCTTCTTATTCGCCTTATTTCTGCTATTTTATTGACAGCTGCCATCAGCTATATCTGGCGGAGGCGCGAACATACAGCTGTTAGAAAGGAAGCCATATGAACCAATCAACTATTAACACAGTGCTATTTGATTTAGATGGCACATTAATCAATACAAATGAATTAATTATTGCTTCATTTCAGCATACGCTTGATCATTATTACCCTGGTCAATACAGCCGTGAGGATATCCTTCATTTCATTGGTCCATCATTATTTGATACATTCTCTGCAATGGATCCGAATCTGACAGATGACATGATTCAGATGTATCGAACGTTTAATCATGAACAGCATGACCTGCTTGTGACGGAGTACGAGACGGTGTTAGACACGTTGAAAATTCTTCAGGATCGAGGGTTTAAGCTTGGTATTGTGACTACAAAAATACGTGATACGGTTTTAATGGGATTAAAGCTGACTGGTTTGGAGCCTTTTTTTGAGGTCATTGTCACACTTGATGATGTACAAAATGAGAAGCCGCATCCAGAACCAGTCCAGCTGGCATTATCCAAGCTCGGCAGTGATCCGCATGAGGCGATCATGGTTGGCGATAACTATCACGACATTTTATCTGGTCAAGCGGCAGGGACGAAAACAGCAGGTGTTGCTTGGTCTATTAAGGGAGAAGAAGCCCTGTTAAAGCATCGCCCTGATTATATGCTGCAGAAAATGAGTGATCTCTTGGCGATTGTTGGAGCTGATTAAGTTGAGAAAAACAGATCGTTATCCTGTCAAAGGGGTCAATTCGCTTAGACAAGTCTATCGGACGGTCCCCTTTCTCAAGGTTGTGAAAAACTTTATCTTTATTCAAATGGCAAGGTATACGCCTTTTATGGGAATGAAAAATTGGATTTATCGCACCTTCCTTCGAATGAAAGTCGGGGAGGATACGGCGTTTGCTTTAATGGTGATGGTCGATCTCATGTTTCCTGAGAAAATCACTGTCGGTCGAAATAGTGTGATTGGCTATAACACGACCATTTTGTCCCATGAGTATTTGATTAAAGAGTATAGGCTTGGGGAAGTCTATATTGGTGATGAAGTCTTAATTGGGGCAAATTCAACGATTCTACCTGGAGTGACAATTGGTGATGGTGCGATTGTATCGGCAGGAACTCTTGTGAACAAAGATGTTCCGGCAGGCTCCTTTGTTGGAGGTAATCCAATGCGGATGATATATACAAAAGAGGAAATGGAAGCACGTCAATCTACGTCTGCTGAGTAGCTCGGCAGACTTTTTTGTTGACATTCTAACTTGGTGTAACTATAATGATTACAACAGAGGTGAGAAAACATGAAAATCAGCAGCAGATTTACTGTCGCTGTCCATATTCTGGCCTTGCTATCACTTGAAAAAGGATCATTACAGACATCGGAGGATATCGCAGGAAGTGTCAATACAAATCCAGTGGTCATTCGCCGTATCATGAGTAAGCTCAAAAAAGCAGGCCTAATCTCAACGAGTCTTGGCAAAGGCGGTTCTCAATTAAACCGAAGTGAGGATGACATTACACTGCTCGATGTGTATAAAGCGGTTGAAGTGGTGGATGAGGGAGAGTTGTTTCAAATTCATGAAAGCCCAAACCCTGACTGTCCGATCGGTGCAAATATTCAAGCTGTACTAGAATTAATTTTGTGCCGTGCTCAAAGTGCGATGGAGCAAGTGCTTGCTGAGATCAAATTAAGTGAATTAACGCAGGTTTTAATCAAAAAAATTGGATGATCTATTCAATTTTTTTTACCTCTGTTGTAACCATTTTGGTTACATCTTAAGTGATCAAAATAACCTTATATTGTAGGAGGAATTTACATGAACATTGGAATCATTGGCGCAACAGGTAAAGCAGGACAACACATTTTAAAAGAAGCTCAATCGAGAGGGCACGAAGTAACGGCAATCGTTCGAGATGCACAAAAAGTGACTAATTCATCAGCAGCTGTTTTAGAAAAGGATGTTTTTCACTTAGAGGCAGGAGACGTCAAAGGTTTTGATGTGATCGTAAATGCATTTGGTGCGCCAGCAGGACAAGAGCACCTTCATGTAGAAGCAGGGAAAAAACTCATTCATCTCTTGAAAGAGACACCAGAAACGCGTTTAATCGTCGTGGGAGGTGCTGGAAGTTTATTTGTAGATGAGGCCAAAACAACTAGACTGATGGACACACCGGAGTTTCCAAAGGAATACCTTGCTACTGCTTCACACCAAGGAGAAAACTTAAAAGATCTTCAAAAGACCGAAGGATTAAAATGGACATTTTTAAGTCCAGCAGCCTTCTTTAATCCAGCAGGCAAACGGACAGGTGCTTATGTGAAAGGCAAAGACCATCTTATCGTCAATTCAAAGGGTGACAGCTATGTGAGTTATGCTGACTACGCCGTTGCGCTTGTCGATGAGATAGAACAAGCTGCTCATGTTGGAGAACGTTTTACTGTGGTTTCTGAAGCAGAATAAGTAGAATAACATGCGTTTCATTGTCGCTAAAAAACGATGAGTGAGGAGTCTGTCTTATGAATGATCAAGAAAAATCTTTTATCTATGTATGGGATGCGTATTGTGGCTGGTGTTATGGATTTTCAAACAGCATCCGTACTTTACACGAAAATCACCCTGAGATATCACTGACACTTGTATCGGGCGGTTTATTTGTAGGAGAGCGTCGTCTACCGATAAAGAATTATCCACACATTTCAGAAGCAAACGAGCGTATCAGTCAGCTGACAGGTGTCGAATTTGGAGACCGTTATGAAGAGTTGCTAGAAAACGGAACATTCATTTTAGACTCTGAGGCTGCTGCAATTGGATTTTCAGCATTAAGATCCATCGCACCAGAGCATGCATTGTACTTGGCTTCATCTATGCAAAAGGCCTTTTATCAAGACGGAAAAAGCCTAAGTGATGAAGAAACTTATAGAGATATCGCTATGAAACACCAACTTGACCCTGATGTATTGGTTGAACGAATGAATGAGACAGAAACGATCAATGATGCGTATGCCGATTTTGCAAAGGTTCAGCAATTGAACGTGAATGGCTATCCTACACTTTTACTAAAAAAAGGGGATGAATACATCAGCCTTGGTGGGGGTGCGATGACGGCTGAAAAGCTTGAAGACCGTCTGAAGGAAATACTAACAAAATAAATCATTCAAAAACATCCTCCATTCGTATGGAGGATGTTTTTGATGCATGTGTGAATTCTCTTCAATGGGAGAAGTGGTCTATGCTTTAATGATAATCGCCTGGCTGCCCATCTGTTTCCAAGAATCCTCAAACTGTTCACGATCGACTTTTTGATTTTTTTCTCCGTATGGGTTATTTAAGTAGATGTGATCCTTGTCGTAGCCAGTGATGACGACGCTATGCATATTAAAGCTGATATCTATTTTCCCATTTGGTGTATTCCATGTTTCAATGTTATCTGTTTTGGCAAAGGTCGAAGTGGTAATGACCCAGACAGGATAACCTTTTTCAAGTGATTGATAGATGGCCTTTTTGACTGGCTTGCCGGTTAAGTCCACCGCTTGATTACCTGCATATTTTTTCGCAAGCTGATAAATGGGTTCGTGGTACACACCAAGACCTGGCCCATTCTCCATATCGCCTACAAACCCGTCATGAGGGTCTCCTTTTAAGCCATTCTCATAATTGAGCGGGACACGCTTAATCTCGTTTGCCAATGCGTTTTTCGTTATATGCTCATAGCCGCTGTAATGAAGAAGCATGGCTAAGCTCGTGACTTCGCATCCGTTATAAAGCTTTGGTGCATCCATTTGATTAAAGAGGATGACGTCCATGGCTTTTTTATTTCCTTTTAAACTAGAATGTGTTGTTTCTGTTTTTTTCGTAGAATGCGTTTCTTCTGCTGCTAGTGCGGTGTCATTTTCTTTTTCTTTGGCTTCTTGCGGTGACGTTGTTTTCTTGACTTGGTCGAATTGTGAAATGAAAATAAAGCCGAAATAAACAAGACATGCGCACAACAAAGTTAAGATTAATGTCTGGATGAATTTCACTGTAATCTCCTGTGTTATTCAATATTTTTAAGTATTATAGCATGTTCCTAAAGCAAAGAGATCAAAAAGGATTAGGTGTCATTTTAATGTAATATATGAACAAATGATTAAGGAAAAAAAGGGGAAAATAAAAATGATTGATTTAATCACTTTATTTTGTTAGCATATTATCATATTAGCGAACTAAAGGATTCGGAATTTTTTGTTTTAATGTGTTGGAGGTGCGGAACATGTTCATGTTTGAAAAACCATATGGTATGCGAGATTCATTACCAGGATTGTATGAGACGAAGAAAAGAGTTAGGCATTCTTTAACAGAGGTCATAAATAGTTGGGGTTATCGTTTAATGGAAACGCCAACGCTTGAATTTTACGATACAGTCGGTGTTCAATCGGCGATTACAGATACGCAGCTGTTTAAGCTTCTTGATCAAAATGGTCAAACCCTTGTGCTTAGACCTGATATGACGGGACCAATTGCGAGAGTGGCGGCTTCAAAGCTTCACGAACAGGCATATCCGCTTCGAGTCGGTTATGCAGCCAACGTGTTTCGGGCACAGGAAAGAGAAGGCGGAAGACCTTCTGAATTTGAGCAAGTCGGTATTGAATTGATCGGTGATGGTTCGATTAGTGCAGATGCTGAAGTCATAGCGCTTGTCGTGTTTGCATTAAAAAATGCTGGACTTCAATCCTTCAAAATTGCGATCGGGCATGTGGCTTTGGCTGAGACCTTGTTTTTAGATGTACTAGGGAATACAGAGCGGGCGAACGTATTGCGCCGATTTTTATATGAAAAGAATTATGTGGGATACAGGCAGCATGTCAAACAATTGCCGCTCTCATCCATCGATAAAACAAGGCTGCTCCAGCTTTTAGAGCTGCGTGGCGGTCAAGAAGTGACCCAGCAGGCTGAAGAAATTGTGGTGTCACAAGAGGGCAAAGAAGTGCTGGCGGAGTTAAAGGCGCTGTGGGAGACACTTGAAGATTACGGCTGTACAGAATATATCCGTTTGGATTTAAGCATGGTCAGTCATATGAGCTACTATACGGGAATTTTGTTTGAAGTATTTGCAGATCATGTTGGGTCTGTGATCGGAAGTGGAGGAAGGTATGATCAATTGCTTGCTCACTTTGATGCACCCGCACCCGCTACAGGCTTCGGACTTCGATTAGACCGTCTTCTTGAGGCACTCGACGCAAAAGAAATAAATGAGCCCCAAGAGGCTGTGATTTTTAGTAAAGAACAACGGCTTGAAGCATTTGATTTTGCAGAAAAAGAGCGGACAAAGGGCAAAAGGATTGTTCTCCAAGACTTAGCAGGTATTGAAAATATCGATGCCATGACCAAGGCATTTGAGCAAGTGACTTATTTTATCGGCGCTAGAAAGGAAGAGCAAAATGGGTAAAGTGTTGACAATGGCAATGCCAAAGGGGCGGATATTTGAAGAAGCAGCAGGGCTATTAAGACAGGCTGGATATCAGCTGCCGGAGGAATTTGAAGATTCAAGAAAACTAATCATTGATGTACCGGAAGAAAATCTCCGCTTTATTTTAGCGAAGCCAATGGATGTGACGACATATGTAGAGCATGGTGTAGCGGATGTGGGCATTGCAGGGAAAGACGTCATGCTTGAAGAAGCACGGGATGTGTACGAAGTGCTCGATTTAAACATTAGCAAATGTCATTTAGCTGTAGCGGGCTTGCCGGGAGCCAGCTGGGGCGGTGTTGCGCCGCGTGTGGCCACAAAGTACCCAAATGTCGCTTCTTCTTATTTTAGAGAACAAGGTGAGCAGGTGGAGATCATTAAGCTAAATGGTTCCATTGAATTAGCACCGCTCATCGGACTTGCCGATCGAATTGTTGACATTGTCTCCACCGGTCAAACACTTAAGGAAAATGGGCTTGTCGAAACGGAACATATTTGTGACATTACGTCACGTTTTATTGTCAATCCTGTGAGCTATCGAATGAAGGATGCGGTAATCGATGAAATGGCGCAGCGTCTGGCAAGAATCATCGAAGGAGAAGGGGAGGAAACATCATGAACATCACCTACATACAAGAAGGTGAGACAGACACTCTCTCACTCAAGCGTTCTCTAGATACAGGAACGGAAGAGCAGCGACTGGCTGTTCAGCGGATTATCGAAGAAGTGAGAAAAAATGGTGACGAAGCCGTACGGTCTTTCACGAAGCAATTTGACGGTGTCTCTATTGAACAGCCACTTGTGACGGAGGATGAAAAGACAAAAGCCTACGAACGTTTGGACCCGGAGATGATCCAAATCATCCAAACGGCGATCCGGAATATTCGAACATACCACGAGCGTCAGCTAACCTCCTCTTGGTTTTATCACCAAAAGGACGGCTCAATGCTAGGTCAGAAAGTAACACCGCTTGATGCGGTCGGTGTATATGTCCCAGGGGGAACGGCCGCCTATCCATCATCTGTTTTAATGAATGTGATCCCAGCACTTGTTGCCGGCGTTGAGCGAATTGTCCTTGTGACACCGCCAGGAAATGACGGCCGTCTGTCTGACGCTGTGCTAGTAGCTGCGAAGGAGTTGGGCATTTCAGAAATGTACAAAATGGGCGGTGCTCAGGCGATAGCCGCTCTTGCATATGGAACGGAAAGTATTCAGCCTGTTGATAAAATCACCGGTCCAGGAAATATTTATGTAGCACTTGCCAAACGGGAAGTATTTGGTCAAGTAGACATTGATATGATTGCGGGTCCAAGTGAAATTGCTGTTTTAGCAGATGAAACGGCAACTGCACATGAGGTGGCAGCTGATTTGCTTTCACAGGCAGAGCATGATGCATTGGCATCCAGTATTTTGGTGACACCATCTAAAGGATTGGCTGAAAGAGTGCAAGCGGAGGTGCAAGCGCAGCTTGATACTTTGCCAAGGAAATCAATTGCAGCACAATCTATTCAAGACCATGGTTATATTTACGTAACAGAATCTTTGGATCGTGCAGTTGATATCGTGAACCAGTTAGCCCCAGAGCATTTAGAAGTGCTGACGGCGTATCCAGAATCACTACTTGGTCAAATCAAGCATGCTGGAGCAATTTTCTTAGGGCGTTACAGCCCAGAGCCGGTAGGGGATTACTTCGCAGGACCGAACCATGTGCTGCCAACAAACGGGACGGCAAGGTTTTCTAGTCCGCTCGGCGTCACGGATTTCCAAAAGAAAACGAGCATCATTTCATATAGTAAAGAAGCCTTTGAAACACATAGGGAAAGCATTGCGGCTTTTGCAAGATTAGAAGGGCTTGAAGCACATGCCAGATCGATTGAAGCGAGAAAGCGGGAGGAATCAAAATGAGACAGGCGGAAACAGCGAGACAGACAAATGAAACGAACATTTCGTTAGCGCTAGAGATTGATGGCGAAGGAAAAGCAGATATTCAGACAGATGTCCCTTTTATGACGCACATGCTCGACTTATTCACGAAGCATGGACATTTTAACTTAACTGTAGATGCAAAAGGAGACACAGATGTCGATGATCACCACACAACAGAAGATATTGGCATTGTGCTTGGGCAGATGTTTAAAGAAGCGCTCGGTGATAAAAAAGGAATTAAGCGCTACGGCTCTAGTTTTGTTCCAATGGATGAAACACTCGCCCAAGTAGTCGTGGATTTAAGCAATCGTCCTCATTTGGAAATGAGAGCCGATTTCCCTAGTCAGAAGGTCGGCACCTTTGATACGGAGCTGGTTCATGAGTTTCTTTGGAAATTTGCCCTTGAAGCACGAATCAATCTGCATGTGATCGTTCACTATGGAACCAATACCCACCATATGATTGAAGCCATTTTTAAAGCGATGGCACGCGCCTTAGATGAAGCAACAACCATTGATCCGCGTGTGAAAGGGATTCCGTCGACAAAGGGGATGCTCTAATGATTGGCGTAATTGACTATGGAATGGGAAATTTGTTTAGCGTATCAAAAGCACTGGAACGAGCAGGAGCGTCTTATATCGTGTCTTCTGAAGCAGAGGAGCTGAAAAAGGCAGATGCGTATATTTTGCCAGGAGTCGGTTCATTTCGTGATGCGATGCTGCTGTTAAGACAGACAGGACTTGAGGCGTTTATCCACCAAGTCGTGCAGGAAGGAAAGCTGTTATTTGGCATTTGCCTTGGCATGCAGTTGTTGTTTGAAGAAAGTGAAGAAGCAGGAAAAACAAAAGGGCTAGGCCTTTTAAAAGGACGTGTCGTTCTTTTGAAGGATCGTGATCAGGATGGACAAAGGCTGAAGGTGCCTCATATGGGCTGGAATGAGCTCACATTTCATCAGCCCTCTCCATTGTTTGAAGGTGTGCCGGAAGGATTTGCATACTTTGTTCACTCTTATTATGTGAGCGGCATGAATCCAGAAGACCTATTGGCAAGTGCACCCTATGGTGTGCAAGTACCTGCCGTTGTTGGGAAGGGGAATGTGTTTGGAACGCAGTTTCACCCTGAAAAAAGCAGTACAACAGGAATGGCACTGTTGAAACAGTTTATTCAATTAGCAAACGAACAGAGGGTGAGCAAATGAGTGATTTTACATTATATCCAGCAATTGATATGAGAAATGGCAAATGTGTACGACTTGTGCAAGGAGACTATGACCAAGAAACCATTTATGGAGATTCACCGTTAGACATGGCGAGACTGTTTGCAAATGAAGGAGCGAAATGGATACATCTCGTTGATTTAGATGGCGCAAAAGCAGGAAAACGCGTGAATCATGAGCATGTGCTGGCGATTGCTTCCTCATTAGATGTGAATGTCCAAATTGGCGGCGGCATTCGGACAGAAGAAGATGTTGCATTTTATTTAAACAATGGCGTATCGAGAGTCATTCTTGGCAGTTCAGCGGTGTCAAACCCGGTTTTTGTGAAAAAAATGCTGGCGCAATATGGAGAGAAAATCGCCATTGGCATTGATGCACGAAACGGTTTTGTATCGACTGAAGGCTGGCTTGAAACGTCGGAAGTGAAGGCGGAGGAACTTGGTCAGGAACTGGCAAAGGAAGGCGCAGAGGTCTTCATTTTCACGGATATTCAAATGGATGGCATGCTGTCTGGTCCAAATGTGGAAAGTACGGTTCGATTAGCAGAAGCAACTGGCAAACAAGTCATTGCCTCAGGTGGTGTCAGTGCAGTGAGTGATCTGCAAAAGCTGTCAGCACAAAAGCAGACAGGTGTGTCTGGTGCCATCATTGGCAAGGCGCTGTACACAAAGCAATTTACTTTAGCTGAAGCGTTTGAAGGGCTTGACAGCATATGATGACAAAACGAATCATTCCATGTCTTGATGTAAAGGAAGGGCGTGTTGTCAAAGGGATCCAATTTCTAGGGTTGAAGGATGCTGGTGATCCGGTCGAATTAGCGCAGATCTATGACGAGGAAGGTGCGGATGAACTCGTCTTTCTTGATATATCTGCCTCTCATGAAGGCCGAAAAACGATGGTGGATGTGGTCAAACAAGTGGCATCCACTCTCGCTATCCCGTTCACGGTGGGCGGCGGGATTAACCACCTTGATGACATGAAGCGTATATTAAGAGCGGGGGCAGACAAGGTGTCTGTGAACACAGCGGCTGTTTTAAGACCGGAGCTAATAACAGAAGGAGCCGACTTTTTTGGTTCACAGTGCATCGTTGTTGCGATTGATGCGAAATACGATGAAGAGAAACAAGCATACATGGTCTATACGCACGGAGGACGCCGTCAAACGGATTTAGAAGTGAGTGACTGGGCGAAAGAAGCCGTGCGAAGAGGAGCAGGCGAGATCTTGCTGACTAGCATGGATGCCGATGGTGAGAAAACGGGCTTTGAGCATCGTTTGACGAGGCTTGTATCAGAAGCAGTCACAGTGCCAGTTATTGCTTCAGGAGGTGCTGGCAATGCGCAGCATATGCTGGAGGCTTTTACAAAAGGTGAAGCTGATGCCGCACTCGCAGCCTCTATTTTCCATTATAAAGAAACCTCAATTCAAGAGGTGAAGACATATTTGAGAGAACACGGGGTGAAGGTAAGATGAAACAGGCAAACGAATTAACCTTTAATGATGCAGGTCTCATTCCTGCCATTGTACAGGATGCTCAAAGCAAGGAAGTTCTTACTTTGGCGTATATGAATCAAGAATCCTATGAAAAAACATTAGAGACAGGGGAAACATGGTTTTTTAGCCGGTCGAGAAATGAGCTTTGGCACAAAGGAGCCACATCTGGACATACCCAGCGTGTTACATCTATTCGCTATGACTGTGATCAAGATGCCCTGCTTGTTCTAGTGACACCAAGCGGCCCAGCCTGCCATACAGGCAGCTATAGCTGTTTTTCAGAAGAGGGCGTGAAACAGCAAAGGGGAGAACAAGACCGCTTTGCTATTTTAAATGAACTGGAACAGGTCATTGCGAAACGGCAGATGGAAATGCCAGAAGGAGCGTATACAACCTATTTATTTGAAAAAGGAGTCGACAAAATCCTGAAAAAGGTAGGGGAAGAAGCTTCTGAAGTTATCATTGCAGCGAAGAACCGAGATCAAGAAGAATTGAAATGGGAAACAGCAGATCTCCTGTATCACCTTCTTGTGTTATTACGTGAACAGCAGCTGCCTCTTGATGATGTATTAAAGGTATTGAAAAAGCGCCATCAAGGGGAATGAAAAGCTGGGGGTACCCCCAGCTTTTTGCTTTTAAATGAAAAACAAATCCTTCCTTTCCTTTTGTTCTATGTGACGACTCATGAAGTATGTTATACTACACACGGTACACTGTTCGAAATGGAGGGTATCGGTGAGTAAATACACTTCTCAAAATAATCACACACAAGTCGTCCAGCTATTCCAAGATGGGCATTACTTTTTTCATAAAGGTCTAAAAGCATATAGAGAAAGAAATCTGTCTAGGGCAAGTAAGTTGATCCAGCGGGCCATCGTACTTGAGCCTGAAAATGTAGAAATGCTGTCGCAGCTTGCCATTATTTATACTGAAATGGGTCATTACCAACAATCTAATGAACTGCTTGATTTTATCCTTGAACACTTGGATGAGAACATGTCAGAGTGTCACTACTTTAAAGCCAATAATTATGCGAATCTCGGTTTGTTTCAAGAGGCATATAGATGCGCCACTGCTTATGCTGCGCTGGAAGAAGACGGGGAATTTGCAGATGAAAATGACGATCTCCTCGATCTGCTTGATATGAGTGACGATGTTGATGAAGATTTTCCTTATGATCAGGATGATCTGATTGTAAAGCAGGATCAAGCCAACCATTTGCTAGAAAGCGGCAGGCTAGATGAAGCAATCGAGATGCTGGAACAGATGATTGTTGAGTATCCAGAGTTTTGGTCAGCGTATAATAATCTCGCTTTGGCCTATTTTTATTCTGGCCAAATCGATCAGGCAAAAGAAATGTTGAACCGGGTCCTTCATGAAAATCCCGGTAATCTGCATGCCCTTTGTAATCAGCTTGTTTTCTATCATTATGAAAAAGAAGAAGAAAAGGTCAATCTGTTAGCGAAGCAATTAACGCACGTGTATCCAATATTAAGTGAACAGCGTTATAAGCTTGGCGCAACATTTGCCCTTGTTGGAGAATTTGAATGGGCATTTAAATGGCTTTATTCTTTGTATAAAACAGGTTTCCAAGGTGATAGTACGTTTTTATACTGGCTGGCAAGTGCAGCCTATTATACGGGCCACAAAACGCTGGCGCAAACCGTCTGGGATAAGATGGTGGAAGAAGATATTGATGCAGATGAAATCAAGCCGTGGCAAGACAAACCAGAGGAGTCTGAGCCAATGGTTTCAATTGAGGAACGACTCACTGCCTACTATGTCAGCAAACAAAAAGGTGAACGTGACGTCTTGCAATCTGTTCTTGATTCCCGCGCTGCGAAAACGGCCTTTGAACAGCAGTTTATTGAGTTACTTTTATATGAAGATCAAATGGAAGAACGATCGTTTTCAGAAGATGCGGTCTTCGCAAAACAGGCGGCATCTGCTTTGGAAGAAGCGGTGCAGCCTGATAGCCACATGCCATATTTTTGGTTATTCCATATTATTCAGCAAGCACGCGCTTCAGGCGTAGAGAAGAAAAATGCCATTGCATGGGCAGCAGCTTCTTATTATCTATGGATGAATGAACAAGAAGAATCAGCTGTCAGCAAAAAAGAGATCGCAGCTTCTTTTCAGATCAGCGTTCAAACGCTGTCAAAATATGAGAATGTTATTTGTGCGTTCATGGTTTGAATAGGTAAATAGAATCAGATAACAGCAGCATGGCCGAAAAGGTCATGCTTTTTTCTTGGATAAAAAGGTGGGATTTGCTAGGATTTGGCGAAGTATGACAATCTCGACATCTATTTGAAACATAAATGTAATAAAAATATTAGCTCATTTTGTCGATGTGTCATGTATAATGAAACTCGTGGATTAAAACAAAGATATATATTTAAATATTTTACTATACATAATGCAACACCTAGTGATAGAAACAATCTGGTCAACATCTGACTGAATCATCAGGAAGAAAGACACAGGAAGCACAGATTGGTCGCAGAGAATTTGCTGCTTTCTCATGTCGCTTGGGAAATTGTCAAAGGAGGAACTATACGTGAAAAAGTTTATTACTTTCGGTTTAGCTTCGGTGATTGGAGCGAGCGGTTTATTTATTCCATTTACTCATGAAGCAAATGCACAGAACTTTGAACAAAAGAAACAAGAACTAGACAGCAAGCAGTCAGAGGTAAACAAGAATCTTCAAAAGAAAAAAGAAGAGCTTTCAAAGCTTGAGGCAAAACAAGAGGCACTTGCGCTAAAGCTAAAAGAAATTGACGAAAAAGCTTTAAAAACAAGTGATCAAATCGAAGAAAAACAAAAAGAAAACGAAAAAACAAAAAAAGAAATCAAAGCACTGAAAAAAGAAATTGCTGATACAGAAAAACGTATCGAAGAAAGAAACGAATTCTTGAAAAAGCGTGTACGTGCGCTTCAAGAAAGCGGTGGTTCTACGAAATACATAGATGTATTACTAGGAGCAAAAAGCTTTAGCGATTTCATCAGCCGTGCAGGTGCTGTATCTACATTAATCAACGCAGACAGCGAAATCATTAAAGAACAAGAAAGAGACAAAGCGGAATTACAAAAGTCTGAAAACGAATTAAACACAAAGCTTGAAGATGTTCAAAAGACGCTTGCAAAGCTTGAAACACTTCAAACAGACTTAAATAAACAGCTTGATGAGAAAGACAAGCTATTCAAGCAAGTGAAAAAGCAAAAAGGAAGTGCCTCTTCTCAAATCAGCGAGTTAAACACTGAGGCAAACAGCATTGCATCTGAAAAAGACGCAACAATCGCTGCTCAAAAACAAGCTGAAAAAGAAGCAAGAGAAGCTGCTCAACAAGCAAAAGAAGAAAAAGCACAAAGACAACAGCAACGTCAAGCTAGTGTTCAAGCAGAAGACAACAGCTCTAATAATGACAGCGGTTCTTCTTCAAATAACAGTGGATCTTCAAATAATAACAACAACAGCAGTTCACCAAGCAAAAAGCCATCTTCTGGCGGTGGATCACCTGTTAGCAATAACGTAGGCGGAATCGAAGGTGCAATCAGCACAGGTTCTACGATTGTAGGACAATCTCCATATAAATGGGGCGGCGGCAGATCACAAGCCGATATTGACGCACGTCGTTTTGACTGTTCTTCATTCGTTCGCTGGGCATTTGCATCAGCAGGCATCAACCTTGGACCAGTTGGCGGTACAACAACAGATACGCTTGTAGGTAAAGGAAGAGCTGTAAGTGCATCTGACATGAAACGCGGAGACCTTGTGTTCTTTGATACGTACAAAGTAAATGGCCACGTTGGTATTTACTTAGGAAACGGTACATTCTTGAACGATAACAGCTCTCGCGGTGTTTCAGTTGACTCAATGAGCAACGTTTACTGGAAAAAAGCATTCAAAGGCGTTGTAAGAAGAGTCGTTGAATAAATCATTACTTACTATATAACCGTAAACAGGCTTCCTTAAACAGCAGTTTAAGGAAGCTTTTTCTTTTTTTGAAGATATGAGCAAATGATTCGCTTATTATCCGCAGATTTAATAGGATATGGGTAAGGAATAAAAGCTAAGAGTGGAAATGATGCTCTCTGTCATGAATGGAAGCATCACCCAAGGGCATTCTAATAAGAAATGCTAGCAGCAATTGAAGAGGGAGTGACAGTTGTGTCAGAAGAAAAAATCTACGATACGATCATCATTGGAGCGGGTCCTGCCGGAATGACAGCCGCTGTTTATACATCACGGGGAAATCTTTCAACACTGATGATTGAAAGAGGAATTCCAGGCGGCCAAATGGCGAATACGGAAGATGTCGAGAACTATCCGGGCTTTGAAAGCATCTTAGGGCCGGAACTTTCAAATAAAATGTTTGAGCATGCAAAGAAATTCGGTGCCGAGTATGCGTATGGCGATATTAAAGAAATTGTAGATGGTGAAGAGTACAAAACCGTCAAAGCTGGTTCAAAAGAATACAAAGGACGCTCTGTCATTATTGCGGCAGGTGCTGAATACAAAAAAATCGGTGCACCAGGCGAAAAAGAACTTGGCGGCCGCGGCGTATCATACTGCGCTGTATGTGACGGTGCCTTCTTTAAAAACAAAGAGCTTGTCGTGATTGGCGGAGGAGACTCAGCAGTAGAAGAGGGTGTTTACCTCACTCGCTTTGCGTCTAAAGTCACAATTGTCCATAGACGCGACAAACTTCGTGCCCAAAGCATCTTACAAGCACGTGCATTTGATAATGAAAAAATCGACTTTATGTGGAACAAAACCGTCAAAGAAATCAATGAAGAGAACGGGAAAGTCGGCAGTGTGACATTAATTGATACCGTGACAGGTGAGGAAGAAGACTTCAAAACAGACGGCGTCTTTATCTACATCGGTATGCTGCCGCTGTCTAAACCATTTGAAAATCTAGGGATTACAAATGCAGAGGGCTACATCGAGACAAACGAAAGAATGGAAACAAAAGTTGAAGGAATCTTCGCAGCTGGCGACATTCGTGAAAAAACCCTTCGTCAAATCGTCACAGCAACAGGTGATGGAAGTATTGCAGCACAGAGTGCACAGCATTATGTAGAAGAGCTTGCTGAAAAGCTAAAAGCAATGAAATAAACAGCTGTCGTAAATCCTTAATATTGCGTCACGGGCTTTTAACTGGAATGTAACACGGGTGAAATAATTATCCGTTATGATGAAACTAGTAATTGACCCCCTTTTATAAGGAATACATGTTTGGCACGGATGTGAATCCGTGTCCTTTTTTTTTGCTTAAAATCAGAAATTCACGAGATGTTCACAAATGACGCATGGAGAACCGTTACATGTTGTAAAATAAAGAATAGAGAAAGTGCCCGTCGCCATATTCATACGAAAACCTGTCTGTTTTCAGTGAAGAACGGGCATGTTCATTGTGGGAGTCATGATGAACCTGTATAATAAGAAAAAGACATAAAAGAGTAGGTGACAGCTGATGCAACGAGTAACCAATTGTGTGCTGCATCACGAAGATCAAGTTCTCTTGCTGCAAAAGCCAAGACGAGGCTGGTGGGTAGCACCTGGCGGCAAAATGGAGAGCGGAGAATCGGTCAAGGATTCAGTCGTTCGAGAATTTAGAGAAGAAACAGGCATTTATATTTTAAATCCGCAGCTAAAAGGCGTGTTTACCTTTATCATAAAAGAAGGCGATCAAATCGTTCAAGAGTGGATGATGTTCACCTTTATGGCAGATTCCTTTACAGGAAAAAACGTATCAGAGTCGGAGGAAGGCATTTTAAAATGGCATGATGTAAAAGATGTACCCAGCTTGCCGATGGCTCCAGGAGATTCCCATATTCTTGACTTCATGTTGAAAGGGAAAGGACTTCTCCACGGCACTTTTACGTATACACCAGACTTTGAGCTGATTGCTTATCGATTAGATCCTCAAGGAGACTAATAAATGAACCGTTTTCATAAAGAAGGAGAGGGAGCAGGCATGAATACGCACAAACAAGATGATATTCAGCTTGTGATTATTACAGGGATGTCAGGTGCGGGGAAAACCGTTGCCATCCAAAGCTTTGAAGACTTAGGTTACTTTTGTGTGGATAACTTACCGCCATCACTTTTACCGAAGTTTCTAGAGCTTATGAAGGAATCCAATTCAAAGATGAGCAAGGTGGCCCTTGTGATGGATTTGCGCGGACGCGAATTCTTTGATAGCTTAATTGCAGCCTTAGATGAAATGAGTGATCTTGGTTGGATCACACCAAGAATATTATTCTTAGATGCAAACGATAAGGTACTTGTCTCAAGATACAAAGAAACGAGACGTTCGCATCCTCTTGCGACAACAGGTTTGCCGCTCGAAGGAATCGCGATGGAACGCGATCTGTTAGAAGAGTTAAAAGGCCGAGCTCAAATGATTTTTGATACATCGGATTTGAAACCGAAACAGCTTCGAGAAAAGATTGTCACACACTTTGCTACGAATCAGGGGCAAGTGTTTACAGTGAATGTGATGTCATTTGGCTTTAAGTACGGCTTGCCAATTGATGCTGATCTTGTATTTGATGTGAGATTTCTGCCGAATCCTTACTATATTGAGAGCATGCGTCCACAGACTGGAAATGATGAAGAAGTACGCTCCTATGTCATGAAGTGGAGTGAAACGCAAAAGTTCACAGAGAAATTAATCGACCTTCTCAGCTTTATGCTTCCGTCCTATAAACGAGAAGGGAAAAGTCAGCTGGTGATCGCTATTGGCTGTACAGGTGGACAGCACCGATCAGTGACGCTAGCGAACTACTTATCGGAGTATTTTAAAAATGACTACTATACTCATGTCACTCACCGGGACATTGAAAAGAGAAGCAGAAAATAGATGACGACACTTCCAAAGGTGGTCATTCTTGGCGGAGGCACTGGCTTATCTGTTTTGCTCAGAGGGCTAAAAACAAAGCCAGTGGATATTACCGCTATTGTAACGGTTGCTGATGATGGAGGCAGCTCAGGCAGACTGCGACATGATTTGAATATTCCGCCTCCAGGCGATATTCGGAATGTCCTTGCGGCACTTTCTGATGTCGAACCGCTTGTAGAAGATTTATTTCAGCACCGTTTTAATAAAGGGAATGACTTAACAGGCCACTCTCTCGGCAATCTCATTCTTGCGGCTATGACGAATATAACCGGTGATTTTTTTCATGCCGTCACAGAAATGAGCAAGGTCTTAAATGTGAGAGGAAAAGTATTGCCAGCAGCGAATTCAAGTGTTGTTCTTCATGCTGAATTAGAAAATGGGCAAGTGGTAACAGGAGAATCAAAAATCCCAACCTATGGTGAGCGAATTAAACGAGTGTTCCTCACACCCGATACGATTGAACCGCTCCCAGAATCGATTCAAGTCATTCGTGAAGCCGACTTGATCGTCCTCGGACCTGGCAGCTTGTATACAAGTATCTTGCCAAACTTGCTTGTACCGCATATTGGCGAAGAAGTGATTCGTTCTAAGGCGAAAAAAGTCTATATTTGTAATGTCATGACACAGCCGGGGGAAACGCTTTCCTACAGTGCAGCTGATCATGTGCAGGCACTAAACGATCATATGGACCGACCATTTATCGATACGATATTTGTGAACAATAAAGAAATTCCAGAAGAAATCAAAGCAAAATATGCAGAAGAGCAGGCGCAGCCTGTACAATTCGACACAGATGTACTCAAAGCCATGGGACTAGAAGTCATCCCTGGGGAAATCATTACATATGACCAGCATGTGATTCGTCATGACACGCTGAAAGTAGCTGCGCTGCTTGTCGATTTGCTGCATCAGAAAAAATAGGAATGGGGGTGGCAAGGATGTCATTTGCATCCGAAACAAAAAAAGAGCTGACTAATCTGGAAGTGAAGGACTGCTGCACAAAAGCAGAGCTTTCTGCCCTCATCCGTATGAACGGTTCATTATCTTTTTCTAATCGAAAATTGATTTTAGATATACAGACAGAGAACGCAGCCATTGCAAGACGTATTTATACCCTTTTGAAAAAGAAATACGATGTGACTGTGGAGCTGCTCGTTCGTAAAAAAATGAGATTAAAAAAGAATAATGTGTATATTGTCAGACTGGTAGAACGAGCGAAAACCATTTTAGAGGACCTAAAGATATTAGGTGAACAATTTGTATTTGAACGCAACATTTCAGAAGAACTTGTGAAGAAAAGATGCTGCAAGCGTTCCTATATGAGAGGTGCTTTTTTAGCAGGAGGTTCTGTGAATAATCCAGAAACCTCTTCGTATCACCTTGAGATTTTTTCACTATACAAAGAACATAATGATGCCCTTTGTGAGCTCATGAATCAATTCCATCTTAATAGTAAAACACTTGAACGCAAAAAAGGCTTTATCACATACATGAAGGAAGCGGAGAAAATTACGGAATTCTTAAGTGTTGTGGGTGCTCATAACTCATTGCTTCGTTTTGAAGACGTGCGCATCGTCCGAGATATGAGGAATTCTGTGAACCGGCTCGTCAATTGTGAAACAGCAAACTTGAATAAAACGATCGGTGCCTCACTGCGCCAGGTTGAAAATATTCAATTCATTGACGAAAAGATTGGATTAGACGCTCTGCCAGATAAGCTGCGTGAAATTGCGCAACTGCGTATTGACTACCAAGAAGTCACACTAAAGGAACTTGGCGAAATGGTGGAAAGCGGCAAGATCAGCAAATCAGGCATTAATCACCGTTTAAGAAAGCTAGATCAGATTGCAGAACAATTAAGAAACGGACAAGCTGTTACACTCAAATAGGGAAATAAAAAAGGGAGGCAGATCATATGGTGGAAAAAACGGTCACAATTCAGCTGAAAACGGGTTTGCAGGCACGTCCGGCTGCTTTGTTCGTTCAAGAAGCCAATCGTTTTGGTGCTGATATTTTTCTAGAGAAAGATGGGAAAAAGGTCAATGCGAAGAGTATTATGGGACTGATGAGCCTTGCGATCAGCTCTGGGGTCACCGTCAAACTAATAGCTGATGGAGCAGATGAACAAGAAGCCATCGATGCGTTAACGGATTTTATCAATCAAGAAAACTGAGTCTCTTCAAGGGCTCAGTTTTTTTAGGAGGGAAAGTTGTGATTCAATCAGCCTTTTTACAGAAAATTGGATACGAAGCCGTGTCCATTACGTTTGATCAATTGCCGGATTTACTAAGGAAGATGGCTTATACCTTTCCTTTTGAAAATAGATCTGTGGTGGGTAAACACGCCTATGCTTTGGATCCAGAAGGTTTGAAGCATCATCTTCTGGAAGGCAGCAGAGGTGGGCTTTGCTATGACCTCAATCCGCTCTTATATTATGTCTTAAAAGAGGCAGGTCTCGCTGTACAGCTCGTTCAAGGGACCGTATATAACAAAGAAGCAGAGAAGTGGGCACTGGATGGGACGCATGTAGCCATCGTCCTTCAACATCACCATGAGCGCTACCTCATTGATGCAGGATTTGGTGTGAATTTACCCCTTCAGCCCGTCCCTTTTACAGGTGAATGGGTGGAAGCACCGTCCCTTCGTTTTCGAGTGAACGAAGAGGAAACAGAAAAAGGAACCCATCTACTCCAATTGGATAGGGGAGCGGGTGCTGAAACAGGTTATGCTTTCACATTGAAAGAAGTCGGTGAAGATACACTTGTGCAATTGAGGCATGAGATTTATGAAAATGAAGCCTCTCCTTTTAACAAAAGACCGCTTGCATCCAAACTGACACCAACAGGTCGTGTGATCGTGACAGAGGATCATGTCACGATACATGAACAGGACGAAGTATCGAAGAAACCACTCTCACAACCGTTTGAGGAGTACGTACAAAAACTGCTTCCGTAAACAATATGAAAAAAGACAGCCCTTTTGACTTAGGGCTGTCTTTTTACAATGATTAACGAATCCTCGTAAATGTCGCATAGTGATCGGTTGTTTTATAAATGAGCCAGTCACTTGAGTATACTAGGCGGTCAGCATTACGGAAACCGGAGACGTAGTTGATGTCGGCTTCACGCCATGTACGGCCACTAGCTGATGGAAGGCGTCCTTCCCGATTAGAGAATACGTCTCCACCGATGCTTTTGCCCGGCGCGACTTCAGCTAAATTTCCTTTTGATGCAACCCATCCGAGGGCGCTCGCTTGTGATTTGGTGATGTAATTATCAGGTAGTCGTTTATAGCGGATTAAGTAATCTGCTACACCATCAAAGGTATTAATGACGGCAAGGGTACGAAGGTCTGGTGCAAGCTGTACGGAAGCAGTTTCATTTGTGGCTGTTGGTGTAAGTGGTGTTTCTGCATGGGCTTGCTGCGGGATAAATCCAGAAAACAGAATGGCAGCAATCAGAGCGAACAGAGTAAAAATCGAACTTATTTTTTTCATCTTGATCCTCCTCAAAAGGAAATGGGATGCCGTCCTCTTGATGCTTGTCTATCTCATATTATAGCACCGGCATATGAAGAGAATGTAAAGAATCAGGAGATTGGTGAAAATGAGGCTTTTTGACCTACTGTCTCTAGATGACGTAAACAAAAAGACGCAGTTCCCTGCGCCTTTTTTCAATTAAGATGAGGCAAGCTCCTTCACAATATCAACAGGGGCTTTGCCGTCAATTCCATGAATCACATTATGAATGGCTCGTTTCAGCATAAGGTCTCTTGTCGTTTCAGTAGCGGAACCGATATGCGGGGCAAGCGTGACATTGTCCATCTCCTTGAAAGGATGATCTTCCTGAAGCGGTTCTTGCTCGTACACATCCAGACCAGCTCCTTTGATCCACCCTTCCTGCAGTGCTTGAATGAGGCTTTTCTCATCGACGGTTTTTCCGCGGGAGATGTTCACGAATAAAGCTGTCGGCTTCATTAATTTCAATTCCCGCTCTCCTATCATATGGTACGTCTCATCCGTCAGCGGTGTGATTAACACAATGATATCAGCTTGCTTTAGCAAGTCATCCAGTGCACAATATACAGCGCCATAGGCCGATTCGGCTTTCTCGTTTCGGCTCCGGTTGTGATAGAGGACGTTCATATCAAAACCATGAGCGGCTCGTTTGGCTACTTGCTCACCGATTCGTCCCATCCCAATGATCCCAAGCGTTTGATGATGGACATCAATGCCGAATATATCTTCCTCTTGAACAAATTTTGTCCATTTTCCCTTGCGGATAAAACGATCAAGCTCGGCAATTCTCCTCGCAGAAGAGAGAATGAGCGAAAAGGCAAGATCAGCAACGGTATGATCGAGTGTATAAGGCGTGTGCGTACCAATCACGCCTCTTTGTCTCATGGCTTCTAGATCAAAATTGTCATAGCCGACTGAATTATTGCTTACCACCTTGAGTTGAGGTGCATGATCTAATAAATCTTGATCAATTTTCGTACCTGATGTTAAAAGGCCATCAGCCTTCTGCAGCTTCTCAAATAATAGATCTCTTGGGATCGGGTCCTTTGACTGCCATACCTCGTATGTACAATGTTCTTTTAACATGTCTTCAAAAGTGGCAGGTAAGGGTTTGGCGACAAAAATATGTGGTTTCATCATCAACTCGCTCCTTTCACATGGTCATCTTTCTCTTTTTATTATAAAGCAACCATTTTGGCAGTACACGTTTGAATATGAGCTGCTCAATATTTAATATACTGAAATAACGGAAAAGAAGAGATTTTTATAGTGAAAGAGTAAATGACATGGCCATCTGATGTCTTTTTATGATGTAGAAAAACGAGTGATTAGTAGATGAGTCATAGAAAAATGCTAGATGTTTCGGGAGATAATCTGACAAACTGGAAAATAGATCGAGACTTTTTGATAGAAAATTTATTATATTTGCAGTGTATTAAACGGGACGGTCATTTTCTACTAAACCTTTTCATCGTCTTTTGGTGAAATGTGAGCCATCGTTTGTAAGCAAAAGCCGCATATCCCCTGTGCTGAAGCGGAACAAAGAGCAAAATAGAGAAAATGCTTACATATTCTCTCATCGTTTTCTCATTTTTTTCTTTTTTTTCTATCATTTTTCTTCTCTATGCTTGAGAACACACAAGGGAAAAGGAGGCCAGGTAAGGCGTTACAATCACTTGAAAAAGATAGGAGATGACAGGATGGAATCAACATTAGAACAGATTCTTCAGCACAATGCAGATTTTGTGAAAGAGAGACAGTATGAGCCTTTCAAGGCGGGAAAATTTCCTGAGAAGAAATTGGTTATATTAACTTGTATGGATACACGCCTGTTGGAATTATTACCGCAATCCATGGGGCTTCGTAATGGTGATGCGAAGATCATTAAAAATGCAGGAGCCATCGTCACACATCCATTTGGCAGTGTCATGCGGAGTATTTTACTAGCCATTTATGAGCTGAAAGCAGAGGAAGTATGCATTGTCGGACACCATGAATGCGGAATGGCAGGCCTTGCGGCAGACCCTTTACTTGAAAAGGCAAAAGCACGGGGAATTGAGGAAAAGTGTTTGAGCATTGTGAAAAGCGCAGGTGTTGATTTAAAGGGCTGGCTGACAGGCTTTGATTCAGTGGAAGAGAGCGTATCCCAAAGTGTGAAATTAGTCAAAGAGCACCCGCTCATGCCAAGTGATGTAGCTGTTCATGGACTAGTGATTCATCCGGCAACAGGAAAGCTGGATGTCGTTATAAAAGATAAACAGATCGACCCGCAATATACCTAAATCATCTACACATACTTGAAGGAGGCCAACACATACCATGCGTTTTTATGGAAGATTTGAAGGTTATGATTCATCAAAGTTTAGACGCGATTTAATCGCTGGGCTTGTCGTGGGCGTTGTGGCAATTCCTTTAGGCATGGCTTTTGCCATTGCATCTGGTGTCGGACCAGAATACGGACTATACACAGTCATCGTTGCCGGCATTTTGATTTCATTGTTTGGTGGTTCAAAGTATCAGATTGGCGGACCGACCGGGGCATTTGTTCCAATTTTATTCGGGATCGTCAGCCAGTACGGTATTGAAAACTTACTCATTGCTGGTTTTATGGCAGGCTGTATGCTTGTCTTATTCGGAATATTCAAACTAGGAAAGCTCATGAAATTTATTCCTCGTCCGGTTATCATCGGCTTTACTGCCGGCATTGCTGTCATTATTTTTTCAGGACAGATTGCCAACTTCCTCGGATTAAAGGGTGTTGAAAAACATGAAAGCTTTTTCCTCAATATGAGAGAAATCGTGGTCCATCTCGGTACCGCAAACAGTCTCGCCATTCTCACAGCGATTGTTGGGCTCATCGTGATTTTGGCGGCACAAAAATACATTCCCAAAATACCTGGTGCTCTATTAGGTCTACTCGTTTCAACATTTATAGCTGTTCTCTTTTTTCAAGGACAAGTTGAAACCATCGGCTCTGCATATGGCGAAATCCCTCGTCAGCTACCAACTTTCGCTTTTCCTGAATTGACGATTGAAAAAATGATTTATTTGCTGCCGCCGGCTATTGTCATTGCGCTTTTGGGCGGCGTGGAGTCGATCTTGTCCGCGATGGTAGCTGATAATATGAAAGGTTCTAAACATGACAGCAATAAAGAACTCGTCGGACAAGGAATTGCCAATATGGCGGCACCGCTTTTTGGAGGGATCCCAGCGACTGGAGCGATTGCTCGTACGGCAACAAACATTAAAAATGGTGGAGCAAGCCCCATTTCAGGAGTCGTGCATGGTGTCGTTGTTTTGCTCATCTTAATGTTATTTGCACCATATGCATCGATGATTCCACTTGCTGCCATGGCACCGATTTTGATGTTTGTGGCGTGGAATATGAGTGAGAAAAAAGAGTTTATCAATATTGTCAAAGTCAAAAATGCGGATTCCCTTGTGCTTGTCGTGACCTTCCTGCTGACGGTCATCGGTGATTTGATTATTGGCGTGACTGCAGGTCTCATTTTAGCGTTTATCGCCTTTATCAAAAAAATGAGCCAGACAACGAATATCCACACAAATGTCGCTGTTCCTCAAATCGAAACGGCGGCTGCCTTAGAAAGGGAGACCGATCAGAAAGGGGTTAGTATGTATTCGATTGAAGGGCCACTCTTTTTCGGTACAACCGATTCATTGGAAAATTCGATTTTGGATCATGTTCAGACAAAGCCGAAAACACTCATTTTGCTTATGAACAAAGTGAATTATATGGACACCTCAGCAGAAGCGGTTCTGATGAACATTTCTAATCGTTTAAAGCATCACAATGGAAAATTGATGATTGTAGGGCTTCAATCACAGCCAAAAGAGCTTTTGCATCGTACCGGTCTTTTCCATCACATTGGAAAACAGCATTTCTTTGAACGAACGGATGATATTTCACCACAGCAGCTATAAAAGGCTAAAAAAGCACGTGACATGTCGGTCACGGGCTTTTTACCTGCTCTTTTTCACTAGAAAACCGTTGTGTGAGTTTCTGTTGATGGGAAGAGAAGACCTCTTCTACTGTTACATCATAGAGATCAGCTAGAACAAGTAGATTTCCTAAGACATCTCCCATTTCTTCAATAAGGTCCTTTCTTAACGCGGCGTCCTCCTGTGTTTTCTCATCAGGTCGATCGCGTCCAATTTCGACCGCCCTGACTGCACGAGCGAGTTCTCCTGTTTCTTCCATCAGGAAACCTAACCTGATAAACGGCCCGTATTCTGTCCAATTTCTCATTTTGTAGAAATCTTTGATCCATTTTTCCATTTCAGTTGTTTGCATTCTCTTTATACAGCTCCTTATATGGTGTTCACCTTCTGATTTTACACTATATATAGATAGAGCGGCTGTTTCTTTACAATGAATTATAGTAGAATGAGTGGGTGAAGAAATCATAGAGAGAGATGGAGCTGTTTTGATGAAAACGATTTGTGTGTTTGCTGGTTCGAATCCAGGTGTGAATGACATCTACAAACAAAAAGCTGTCGAGCTAGGGGCTTATATGGCAGAGCAAGGAATCCGCCTTGTATACGGTGGCTCACGAATTGGCTTAATGGGAGCTATAGCGGATGAGGTATTGAAAAACGGCGGGCAAGTGATCGGAGTCATGCCAAAAGGGCTTTTTAGAGGAGAGGTTGTGCATCAAGAGCTAACCGAATTGATTGAAGTCAAAGGGATGCATGAACGAAAAGCGAAAATGAGCGAGCTGGCCGATGGGTTTATTGCCATGCCAGGTGGTTTTGGTACATATGAAGAATTATTTGAGGTGCTATGTTGGGCGCAAATTGGCATCCATAAAAAGCCAATCGGATTGTATCAAGTGAATGACTATTTCAATCCGCTCATAGACATGGTGAAGTTTAGTGTACAGGAAGGTTTTTCGAATGAATCACACCTTCAATTACTACATGCCTCTGGAGAACCGAAAGAATTGATTTCACAGATGGCTTCTTATCAAACACCAACTCTTCAACAGAAATGGACGGAGCTGTCTTAAAATAGATGCATAACAAAAAACCGTCTGTTCAAAGAGCAGACGGTTTGTTTTGTGATTATTTTTGTTCTTCTGTATTACGGGTCAAGACTTTGTCAATGAGTCCGTATTGAAGTGCTTCTTCCGCTGTTTTGAAGTTGTCACGATCTGTATCGCGCTCAATGACTTCAATTGGCTGACCAGTACGTTCAGCAAGTACTTGGTTCAGTTTATCGCGTAAAGAAAGGATTCGTTTTGCCGCAATTTCAATTTCTGTTGCTTGACCTTGCGCACCACCTAGTGGTTGGTGAATCATCACTTCACTATTTGGAAGGGCATAACGCTTACCTTTTTCACCAGCAGCAAGCAGGAACGCACCCATAGATGCAGCCATACCAATACAAATAGTTGATACCTTTGGTTTAATAAATTGCATCGTATCATAAATGGCCATACCAGCTGTGATCGAACCGCCAGGGCTGTTAATGTAGATAGAGATATCTTTTTCTGGATCCTCGGCTTCTAAGAAGAGAAGCTGTGATACGATGGAGTTGGCAACATTGTCATCGATCGCAGAACCAAGCATGATAATACGGTCTTTTAAAAGACGAGAATAAATGTCGTAAGCTCTTTCCCCACGATTTGTTTGCTCAATGACTGTAGGTATTAAATTCATAATGTTCCTCCTTCACCTTTTAGGTAAGTATGTAATTCAATGATACATTTTTGGTCAATAAAGGTCAAACAAAATGCTGACCTAAAATCAAATACCCCTATCCATTTTCCCCAAAATCCTTTCACTTCAAACCATCATATGATTATATGTATGGGAATGAAGAAAATACATCGACAGGGCTGGCGATTAATCATTGCTTTCTTGCAGCATTTCCCTTATAATTTGATATGCTGACGTTTAAAAAACATATCGTGCGCTCGTAGCTCAGTTGGATAGAGCGGTGGTTTCCGGTACCACGTCTGCCGGGGGTTCGAATCCCTCCGAGCGCGTACAAAAAACATCAAGGATACATACAGTAGCCTTGATGTTTTTTGTACATTCTAGTTAAAATTTAATCGTACTATTTTTGTGTGTTCTTTAGGTTAAGGAATTGATAAATTTGAGCCAATGAAATAGAATATTTAGTAGGTGATTGTATTATGAAGAAACTTGATGATAAAGAGATTCGTTCATCTCTTATTTCTAGGCTATCTAAATATAAAAACTGTAGGGTTTTAGAAGAAATGACATTGCCGTCAGGAAAAGCTCGAGCAGATATAGTCGCTATAAATGGACATGTGGTTGCTTATGAAATAAAAAGTGATTTTGATTCAATTAAGCGTCTCTCAAATCAAATTCCCGAATACGATAAAAATTTTGAAATGATTTATATCGTTGTTGGTCTAAAATTTTCAAGAACTATTCATAAAATACTTCCAGAACACTGGGGAATTATAGTTGCTGAGAAAACAAGAATCAATACTGTGCGTTTATCTTTTTTAAGAAAAGCAAAATTGAATCCCAACCTTTCAATGCAATATTTCTTATCACTATTAACTTCAAAAGACATAAAAAGAATCGCACAATCTGACGAATATTTAGGAAAACGATTGCCAAAGAGTACAATAAGGTTACTTTTTAAACAAGAGGTTATCAAAAAGCTAGATGAGACTGTGCCTACCTCTCTAAGAAAAAAGCTTAAAAATCAAGTGAGATACTCACTTAAGAATGTTGAATTTTAAGTATGTTTCCTTTAAACACGAGTATAATAAAACCCGCACTCATTGAAGTGCGGGTTTTATTATACTCTTCTGTATTATAATTCATCTAAGCAAACTACTATATGCTTATTGATCCCAATAGAGCTCCATACAGAAGGATTACCCTTATTTTCATTATTATTAATAACTGATTGTATGAATGAATCAGCCCAACAACTATGTTGGTCAAAATTTGTTGCACTTGATATCTCTCTACAAACTTTAACAAAATCATAATTCCCTCGGCGTAGCCCATTTCTTACAAACCAATACTCTGTCTCCAAAGTATATTTTATTTGAACTATAGCTCTACCTCCAGTTGTTAATTTTGGGCTAACTGAAGCATAATCACCGAAGAACAAATCAGATGTTTTATTAGCATGATTTTTAATTTCATGAAATAATTCTTTTTCAATTCGACTTATTCTATAATTTTCTTCAGAGGAAACAGGTAGTACTTGTGGAACGGCACCACTCATAATAATAATTTTATGATTATCTAATATTTCGAGTATCGGTTTAAATTTTGAGACTATTTCAGTATTAACACTATCAATATATTCAAAATCTAACATAACCCCTTTAGGTAAACTATTATGTTGTTCTTTTAACCATTGAATGAAAAAAGAATTAACTACATTTTTATCAATTCTTACATAATTTTTTTCTCTCTTACTATTATTATTCAAAATATATTCAACGGGATACATGATGTCGAAATTATCATTTTGATCAAGTTCTAACAGTTCCTCCAATGAGTCAATGTCATCTGAATCAAGTTCTCTCACATCTAGTAAAACAAAGTTATTATAACTAGTACGTATTTCGTTTAGACTATTTTGATCAGCATCTTTAATTATAATATTAGGTACGAAATTTGTTACGTCATTACCGAATTCCACAAGCTGCTTTAAAGCCCTCCTCTCCCCTTGTTTTTGCCGAAGCGTAGCATAATACATTAATCTCACCTCAATTATTATTTAGATAGTCTTATAGAACTATCCATATACATAATATTACACTAATGTGTAATTTTTTACAAAAAGAATATTTTTAAGCATTTCTATAATTGATTACCATTCTCAATTTAAGGTGGTTTCATATTTGAAAAAATGATCTGGTTGATCAGCTTACTTGAACTTTTGTTAGTGGCATTCGGGCAGAAAGAAGATAGAGAGCAATCAGCAATTACACGTACATATACAACGGAATCGGGTGGGAGATCACCATTCCTGACAAGCCTAAACGAATTGTTGTGTTAACAGCACAGCTTGGAAATTTTAAAAAGTTAGGTGTGACACCTGTTGGCATGACAGATGTTTATCCTAAATCATCCTTTTTAGATGAAACAGGTGTGAAGAGGGTGCCGATAGAAAATGTGGAGGCAATCGCCAAACTGAAGCCTGATCTCATCATTGCTTATTCACAAAATGATCAAGTTGAAAAATATAAAAAGATCGCAAAAACAATCACTTTCACAACAAGTGAACATAGCTTTAAAGAGATGCATATTGAAATCGGAAAGATTCTTGGAAAAGAATCGTTATCGAAAAAACAAATACAAGAAATGGACGAGCAGCTGAAAAAAGACGGCAAAGAGGTCAAAGCAAAAATTGGTGAAGACAAGACGTTCTCCATCATGGATGTGCAGCCTAAGCAAGTGTATTTATTTGGTACAGACTTTGGCCGCGGTGAGGAGGTCATCTATCAAGGGTATGGATTTAGCCTGCCTGAAAAAGCGGATAAGGCTCTTCCGAAAGAAGGGTATCTCGGTATTTCATTAGAAGAGATGAATGAGTATACAGGTGACTATTTACTTGTACCAACAAAGGATGGAAAAGCACCGAATCCTGATATCACAGGCAGCGGTGTATGGAAGAAGAATAAAGCAGTGAAACAAGGACATGTTTTATCCTATTCAATCAATGAATTTATCTATGCTGATCCAATCTCAATTGAAAAACAGTCTGCTGCGTTTAAACAAATGCTACTTAAAAATTAATAAAAAGAAGACAAAGCACTTAAACAGGAGGCTTTGTCTTTTTTTCTGCTATCCTCTTAAAATACTAGCCATAAGTCTCATTTATCCCCTTTTCAGGCGTATTTGTTGAGCCCGATCACTGTATAAGATTAACATGGTAGAGAATTGACAATAAGGAGAGGATTCTTGTGGCGAAGGTTTTAATGATTACGTTTCCAGCTGAAGGACATGTGAACCCAATGTTAGGAATGATAAGAGCATTTGTTGATCGAGGTGATGAAGTGCATGTGGTCACAACTGAACATTATCAAAAGCGGATCAAACGCTTAGGCGCTCACGTACATATACATCCAGATTATATTCGCACATTAAGTGTCGAAGAAAGCGATTTAGAGTCCATGCAGCCATTTTTCCATGCCATGCTGCAAACGTCATTAGACATTTTAGAAGTGGTGGAAACTCTTTCTCAACAGCATTCATTTGATTTGGTCTATTTTGATATGTTTGGAGCAGGTGAGCTTGTGCGGGATTACTTACAAATTCCAGGCATTGGTTCGAATCCTTCTTTTGTGCTGCAGGAGGCGCATTTTGATACACCTTTATACAGAAAAGATGAGAAGGCGGCTCATCTGTTAGAAGAAATACATGAACGTTTTGGCGTTCAGCCAACACATTTGATGCAATTCATGAAAAACCGCGGAGAACTGAATATGGTGTATACAAGTGAATATTTTCAGCCGTCTGTTGATGCATTGGATGATTCGTTTGTCTTCATTGGACCGAGCTTTCTAAAACGTGCTGACCAGCATGATTTCCCGTTAGAAGCGCTTGAGCGAGAGAAGGTCGTCTTTATTTCAATGGGAACGGTTCTTGGAGATACTGAAGCATTCTTTAATATGTGTATTGATGCTTTTGCCGACTTTGATGGAAAAGTGATTCTCGCAACTGGTGAAAAAATCGACATGTCTCTCCTAAAAGAAGCGCCATCTCATTTTCTTATCGAGCCTTATGTGCCGCAGCTTGAAGTCCTTGAACTGACAGATGTGTTTGTGACCCACGGCGGGATGAACAGTGTCAATGAAGGTATTCATTATCATGTTCCAATGGTTGTCATCCCGGTTGACAAAGATCAGCCGATGGTGGCAAAAAGACTGACTGATCTCTCTGCTGCTCGTGCACTCGATAAAGACCAGCTGACAGCAAAACAGCTGAGAGATACTGTAGAGAGTGTACTCGGAAGTGACACATATCGTGCTGGGATTGAAAAGATTGAAGAAAGTTTCCAAACAGCAGGTGGAACAGAAAAAGCATTACGTGTCATTGATCAGTTTATGCAAGCGAAACAGACTCAATCATGAGTCTGTTTTTTCGGTGAAAAAAGCCATTGTATTTCCCAGATCTGTATGCTAATATTCAATTCGTAATCATTTCGATTAATAATCGTAATGATTACGATAAAATGAACATTTGGGGGAAGTACATATGAATCATCAACCTGATTACATAAAGAAAAAGGACGAGAAAAAGCAGTCCTTTGTGACATATACCTTGATGCTGTTTTCAGTCATGGCTTGTTTTCTATTGGCATCTTGTTCTGAAAATAAGACCTCTTCCAGTTTAAGTGGAAGAGAAGATGATGAACTGGTGTATGCAAGTACAAAAGATATAAGAGACATTAATCCCCATCTATATGGCGGGGAGATGGCCGCTCAAAATATGGTGTTTGAATCGCTTGTTGTGAATACGGAAAAAGGCATTCAACCTGCCCTGGCCCAAAGCTGGGATATTTCTAAAGATGGAAAAACCTACACATTTCATCTTCGAGAAAACGTGACTTTTTCAGATGGTGAGCCATTTAATGCGAAGGCTGTCAAAATGAATATTGATGCAGTTGTCAAAAATATTGAAAAAAATGCTTGGCTCAATCTCGTGTCAGAAATTAAATCCACAAAGGCTGTAGATGAACATACTTTTGTTCTCACATTGAAGGAGCCCTATTATCCAACATTAGAAGAACTTGGTTTAACACGTCCATTCCGTTTTATTTCTCCCAAAAGCTTTATTGATGGCACCACATCAAAAGGCGTAAAAGGTTATGCAGGTACAGGTCCTTATGTGTTAAAGGAACATAAGAAAAATCAATATGCCATTTTTGAAGTGAATCATCACTATTGGGGAAAGAATCCAAAGATTTCAACGGTGAAATGGAAGGTCATGCCAGATCATCAAACCATTTTACTCGCTCTTCAAAAAGGGGAGGTTGATCTCTTATTTGGAGCAGATGGTGACATGATTGATGGAGATTCATTTCAGGCTTTAAAAGAAGCTGGTCAATATGGTGTGACTGTGAGTCCTCCTGTTGGTTCAAGATCTATTGTAATCAACTCCAATCAACCAATAACACAAGATCCAAAAGTAAGAGAAGCATTTCAATATGCCATTCAAAAAGAGATGATTACAGAAGGGATTTTAAATGGAACTGAACAGGTGGCACATACACTGCTCGCCCCATCAGTCCCTTACGCAAATATTCCGCTTAAAAAGAAAACCTATCAAAAAAAGAAAGCAGAGGCATTATTAGATGAGGCAGGCTGGAAGCTAAAAGAAGACGGCTATCGCTATCAAGAAGACAAGCCGCTCAGCGTGACCATTTATTATAATTCGGATAATGCAGGTGAAAGAACGATTAGTGAATCGATTCAGCAGGACTTCAAGCAGGTTGGAATCAAGCTTGATATTAGAGGTGAAGAAAAACAGGCATTTTTAGATCGTCAAAAAACAGGAAAGTTTGATCTTATGTACTCTCTATCTTGGGGACTTCCTTATGACCCTCAAACATACGTCTCTTCATTTCGTGTTGCATCCCATGCTGATTATCAAGCTCAGTTAGGATTGAAAAAGAAAAAGTGGCTGGATGAGACCATTACGAAAGTATTGGTGGAGCCGGATGAGCAAAAGAGGGCACAAATGTACCGAGATATTTTGACGTATATTCATGATGAAAATGTGTATATCCCTATTTCCTATTCTGTGACAAAGGCCGTTTATAATAAGCGCCTCAAAGGTGTAGATTTTCATGTATCTCAGTATGAAATTCCCTTTGATCGAATGTATTTTTCGTCATAAATCGGAGGCTGAGACATGACACGCTATATCATAAAACGATTATTGCTTCTTTTGCCGCTCATTGTATTCATTACGTTTTTTGCGTTTGTGCTACTTGCGATGCGTGCGAGTGATCCAGCTGAGGTCGCTTTACGTGTGAACCAAGTAACCCCAACGGAAGAGATGATTGAATCTATGCGTCAAGAGCTAGGCTTAGATCAACCGTTTTTCATACGCTATGTCACATGGCTTAAAGACGGATTAACAGGTGATTTTGGCAGTAGTTATGTCACACATGAGCCTGTACTTGACCTGATGATGGAGGCACTTCCTGCGACTTTACAGCTTGCAGGGATGTCCCTTTTGTTTATTATTGTGCTGAGTTTGTTATTCGGAATGGTGTGTGCATATGCGGCACATACATGGTTGGATCGAATCGTGAGAGCATTTGTGTTTATTGCAGCTTCCATGCCTAGTTTTTGGTTGGGCATTTTGTTTATCTGGCTTTTTTCAGTCAAATTTAACTGGGTCAACACGAGTGGAATGGAAGGGTTTAAATCGATTCTTTTGCCAGCGATGACTTTATCACTTGGCTACTTATCGACCTATGTGAGACTCATTCGAAATCAAATCCTAAAGTTTCAGCACGAGCCCTTTGTTTTTTATGCAAGAGCTCGTGGTTTAAAGGAACGAACCATTCAATTGAAGGTGATGAGACATGCCCTTCAACTAGCAGTAACAGCACTCGGTATGTCAGTACCAAAGCTCATTGCAGGAACCGTCATTATTGAAAATCTCTTTGCTTGGCCAGGGGTTGGCCGTTTGTGTGTAACAGCTATTTTTCACGCCGATTTCCCTATGATTCAAGCCTATTTGTTTGTGATGGGATGCCTGTTCGTTGTGTGCAACCTCGTTGCTGATGTCATACAAATGATCATGAACCCGCAGTTAAGAAAGGAGGTCTAAAAAATTTGATCGTATGGAATCAATTAAGAAAAGATCGAATGGCTATTCTGTCTATCTGGCTTTTGGTACTTGTCACATTAGCTGGGCTGTTTGCACCGTTTCTAGCGCCGCATGACCCAACTGACACGAACATTCTTCAAAAATATGCTGGTGTGAGTCTAACATATCCCCTCGGAACCGATCAGCTGGGGAGATGCGTATTGTCCCGGCTCTTATATGGTATTCGGACAACGATGCTTGCTGCCGTGCTGACAATGTGTATCACGATGTTCATTGGCACGATACTTGGACTTGTAGCTGGCTTTTTTAGAGGGAAAGTTGATGGAGCTCTAATGAGAATATGTGATGTCATGCTGTCATTTCCAGCAGAGGTGATGATTTTGGCCGTTGTGGGCATTATGGGACCTGGGCTTTTCAATATTATTTTGGCCAATGTCCTTGCAAAATGGGCTTGGTATACAAGGATGATTCGTTCGTCAGTCCTGCAATATACGAATGAACCATCTGTTCAGTTTGCGAAAGTATCTGGGGGTTCACCTTTTTATATCCTTCGAAAACATCTATTTCCTCGCATCTCAGGAGAGATTGCTGTCTTTGCTACACTTGACGCAGGCTGGGTCATTTTAAATATTTCTGCTCTGTCTTTTCTTGGATTAGGTGTGAGTGCACCTACACCGGAATGGGGCATGATGCTCAACGAGGCGAAGAATGTCATGGTGACGCACCCGGCTCATATGCTCCCGCCTGGACTTGCGATCTTATTTGTGGTCATGGCACTGAATTTTTT
The DNA here is from genome assembly GCF_038593325.1 of Bacillus sp. FSL W7-1582. Taxonomy (NCBI): domain Bacteria; kingdom Bacillati; phylum Bacillota; class Bacilli; order Caryophanales; family Bacillaceae; genus Bacillus; species Bacillus sp. FSL W7-1582. Next base: position 3,096,999 of record NZ_CP151987.1, on the reverse strand, counting down.
AGGAGACAGTCTTCAGCAGGTCATGAACCCTGCCATGCATCTTAGCAACAAAAAAAGGGGGAGACGATTTGCCTTTCATCGAGATAAAAAACCTGTCCGTACATGATCCGATTCAACAAAAGGATTTGGCGGCAAATATCACGTTTACATTACATAGACAACGTTGTTTAGGCGTTATTGGAGAAAGTGGAAGCGGAAAATCAACCGTTGCAAAAGCATTAATTGGCCTTATCCCTCCTTCGCTAGAGATGATTGGGACCATTTTGTTTGACGGTGAAAAATTGACAAGTCAGACTTCACAGCAGTGGAGAGGAAAGCGAATTGGCTACATTCCACAAGATGCTATGAATGCGTTCAATCCAATTGAAACAATTGGTCATCAAATACTTGAAACGTTCCAGCGGCATTTGGGCTTACGTGGCAAAGAAGGAACAGCACATGCGATTACTGGGCTAGAACGTGTCCATTTAAACAATTCGCATATGTTAATGAAAAAATATCCTCATGAGCTGTCGGGAGGGATGCTTCAACGTGTCATGATTGCCATTACGATCATGCTTTCTCCTGACGTGATCATTGCCGATGAGCCTACAGCATCATTAGATGCATATAACCGGCGTGAAGTCATCACACAATTACAGAGGCTGAAAGAAGAAACAGGAGCTGCCTTGATCATCATTTCGCATGATTTAGGCGTCGTTCAGGCAATCGCTGATGAATTGTTGGTGATGCACCAAGGGAAGATGCTTGAGCATCGTCATGCAAAAGAGATATTTACATCACCTGAGCATCCTCAAACGAGGCATTTACTAGAAACGAGGCTTCGCTTATCGGCACCCCTTGAAGCACTGAGGCAGCAGAAGAGAGTGAGGGCATTCCCATGCTGATCACAGCAAATCAACTACTTAAACATGGAGAAGATAAAGGACGCTTTTTTCATAAAGAGGAATCCATAGCACGCATAGCTCAGGTTTCATTTCAGATTGGAGAGGGTGAATGTGTCGGGTTAGTCGGTGAGAGCGGCAGTGGTAAAAGTACAATAGCACGTACGCTGCTTGGTTTAGAAACATTAGACGGCGGAGAGATAAAGATAGGTGGATGGCCAGCTCATACATGGCGTAAGATGAACCGGGGGGGAATGAGTGTTGTTTTTCAGGATTATCTATCTTCTGTCCATCCTTCCTTTACAGTGAAAGAGATCATAGCAGAACCCATGCAAATAATAAAGCGAAACATGGATGTGAACCAAAAAGTGTTGTCCCTGCTCAAGCAAGTAAGACTTCCATCGTCTTTGCTAAATCAATATGCTCATCAGCTAAGCGGCGGTCAGCTCCAGCGTGTATGCATAGCAAGAGCCATATCGACGAATCCAGCCATTCTCATCTTAGATGAAGTCCTTAGCTCACTTGACGTTTCTGTCCAAGTTCAAATATTGGAGCTTCTTGAGACATTAAAGCAAGAGTTAGATATGACCATTCTCATGATTACCCATGATCTAGAGGCAGCCGTTTTTTTATGTGATCGACTTCTTTTTTTACATGAGGGAAAACTTGTGGAAGAATGTAAAAGTGACCAGCTGTTTGAAGCGACTCATCCATTTACGCTCAAGCTAATAGACTCACTCATGCCTTTTCAACTTGACAAAAAATAACCAATCTTTTATCGTATACGTAACAAACGACGGAAGGGTGACCCAATGCAATGAAGTACTAATCCTATGACCTGTAAGCAAAATGAAAGAACGAAGGCAGTGAGCAAACGATATGTGTTGCTATGTTTGCTGCGTTTTCATTTTTTAGCTTCGGAATAGGATGGTACAGCTTGGGAATCAAAGATTGAAGTGATGGATACGGGGGAGATGTGTGCTCATTTGATGAACCTCATGTCATTCTGTATCGATACGCTTATTTTTGTACACCATTTTGCCTCCTATTCTGAGAATGGGAGGCTTTTTCATGTCTCCTGATACGAAAGGAGAGGGTTGGATGTTACTGAGAGCCCACCAATTAAAAGTATTTCGAAAGGATCGCTTGTTATTTGATATAGAGGAGCTGGCCATTCATCAAGGGGACCGAATCGGCCTTGTAGGGACGAATGGCAGTGGGAAAACGACATTGCTCCATGTACTGGCGGGTAGGGAAAAACCAGACAGCGGCACATTTGCACACACTACAACTTGTACGCTGCTTCCTCAACTAAAGACAGGAGATGGCAGACAAAGTGGCGGAGAGATGACTCAAGCTTATATTGAGAGAGCTTTAAGCCGGCCTTCTGCCCTTTTATTAGCCGATGAACCGACGACTCATTTAGATACGGAGCATATTGAGTGGCTAGAAGAAAAGCTTCGTTATCATCAAGGTGCTCTGATTGTCGTCTCGCATGACCGTGCTTTTTTAGATGCGTTATGTACAGACATTTGGGAATTGGAAGATGGGGAGCTCAAACTATACAAAGGCAACTACAGCGATTTCGCCCGGCAAAAAGAACTCGAACATCGCCAGCACGTGGAGGCGTACGAGGCGTATACCCAAAAGAAAAAACAGTTAGAACATGCACTGCAAAAGAAAATGAAAAAAGCTGACAAAGCGACAAAGCCATCTCCAAAGCTGAAATCCTCGGGGCCTAAAATTGCAAAGCCTTATTATGCAAACAAGCAAAAAAAGCTTCAAAAAACAGCCAAATCCATCGAAACAAGAATGGAGAAATTAGAAAAGGTGGAGAAGGTAAAGGAAGCCCAGCCTCTTCAAATGACGCAGCACACCATGAAGGAAGTGGCGAGCCGCACCATTTTTCGTGTCGAACATGTAGATGGCATGGCAGGAGATAAAGTCCTTTGGAAAAAGGCGAATGTAGAAGTGAGAGGCGGAGACAAAGTCGCGATCATTGGGAAGAATGGGAGCGGTAAAACGACATTTCTCCGAATGCTTGTAAACGGACATCCCGGGATTTTTCGTTCAGAAGCCGTGAAGATCGGTTATTTCAGCCAAGATCTTTCAGAACTGAATCTAGATGAATCGATCTTACAAAATGCACTGGAACAGGCGATTCAAGATGAGACTGTCGTTCGCACCGTTTTAGCGAGACTTGGGTTTCGGGGAGACGATGTGTACAAGCTGACGAACGTATTAAGCGGCGGGGAACGGGTGAAGACGATGCTTGCCAAGCTGCTCGTCAGTGATGCCAATGTTCTGATGCTTGATGAACCGACGAACTTTTTAGACCTTGCGGCAGTAGAAGCGCTTGAAGAACTTTTAAAAGATTACCCGGGCACAGTCGTGTTTGTCTCCCACGACAGGAGGCTCATTGAGCAGGTGGCTACTCGTATTCTTCATGTGCACGAGGGTACCATTGAACGCTTTGATGGCACCTATGAAGAATATAAACAAAAGGAAGAAAAGCCAGCTGCTACAAAGAAAGAAGAAGAGCTCCTGCTGATTGATATGCAGCTGTCTGAAGTGCTCAGTCGTTTAAGCATCGAGCCTTCTCATGAGCTTGAAGAGACGTTTCAAGCGCTGTTAAAAAGAAAGAAGTTGTTAGAGTCATAAAAAAAAGCCCCTGTGTTTACTGCACAGGGGTCTGTTCGTTTCGTTCTTTTTTCAATTGTTCAAGTTCGCTGACTGTGACAAGCTGGTAGCCTTGTTTGGTGAGTTCATGTATGATCTTCACCGCTGCTCGAGCAGAGCTGTCATAAATATCGTGCATGAGTACGGTTTTGCCATCTGCTGCATGTGAGAGAACATGGTTTGTGATCTGCTGGCTGTTGCGAATTTTCCAGTCTTCAGGATCGACATCCCACAATGAAACGTTCATGCCCACCGCTTGATTGATGTCTGGATTTGTTCCTCCATATGGCGGTCTAAAGTGCGTAGGAGTATAACCGCTGGCCTTTTCAATCAGCTTCTGCGTGTCTTTTACTTGTTTGACCGCTTCTTTTAGAGGGAGTCTCGTTAATAAAGGATGGTTATATGAATGGTTTCCGATCTCATTTCCGCCCTTTAAAATGTCGGCAAGCATTCCAGGATAATACTGAACCCTGCTTCCTAATACGAAAAAGGTGGCGTGTCCTTTATTTTCCTTCAGCGCTGCTAAAATGGTTGAAGTTGTGGCTGGGTTTGGACCATCATCAAATGTGAGTGCGATGGCTTTTTTATTCGGATCAAGCTTTGGCTTTTGCGGCAGCTTGACGGCTTTTCTTTTTGGATTCGGTTCTTTGATTTCATTCTGATTTTTGGTCTTATTCATGTATTCCGGCTTCAAGATATCTTTTAGCAGCGTCTTTTTGATCGCCAGCGTTTGCGGACCTAAGTCCTTTGCGGCTAATTGAGAAGCTGGGAAATACAACTCTATATATTTCTCTTTTAAGGCGAATTGACTGAAGTTTTGATCAGTAGGGGCTGTTCCTTTTTGAAGGAGTGATAGATCCTTAGACAAGGTTTTATCTTTTTTAAGCTCCGTGTATGTAATATAGGATAATTTTTTCAAATAGTCCTTTTTGGGTTGAAATAAATCTTTTGTGTCAAGAAAGTCTTTTTTCTGAAAATCGAAATTGATTGTGACGTGATGAGTGGTTCCATTTTGCTGACCTGTATATGTGTAGGTCGTAAAATAAATGGCCGCAGATTGTTTTGCATAGTGCACCATGTCATAGTCAATATTCAGTTCAAACCGTTTGTTTTCATCAATGTCCTTTGCTTCACTAAATGTCTTTTTGAAATGCTCTAATGCTGAATTCGCATAGCTTTGAATCTTGTCATCTAGCTTTTTTTGATGAAAAAGTGGATAGTTCACCGCATATCTCATAAACTTCCCGTCATTTACAAGAGTGACAATTTCAACATTTTTATAATTCGTATCCTGCTTCACATTTTTCTTCTCTGTACCGCTTGCTTGCTGATTTTGAAAGAATGCAACTGCTCCAATGACGATGGCAAGCGCAAATAGGATGATACTCCATTTTCCCTTTACTGACACAACTTTCAATTCTCCTCTCATGACGGGTCATTCTTTATTCCTTTGACATCTGTTTGTAATATTTTTATAACAATTGACTTACTTTTGTAATTTTAGGGGATTTTCATGCGGAATGTCAACTATTTTCCTATTAAAATACTGTAAAAATTGATAGGTCTTTCAGAACGAGAAAAAGCAGAAGGAAAGAATTCTCTTATTTGCCGTCTACACATACCTTCAATAATTAAAAAATGAGCCGCACATTGATTTTTCAGAGGCTGACGGCTATAATTTTGATGATTATGATTCTCATTTTCAAACTGACTTTTAATGAAGAAAAGGATGACACCGATTTTGCCGGATAAGCGAACATCTCAACAAAAACGATCATCACCTATTTTGTTCTTTTTATTGTTTTTTCTCGCTGTCATTGGTTTATTGGCGGCTATGTTTTTGGCTGTTTCATACGGTGCAAAGTCATTGTCTTTGCAAACGGTCTGGACAGCTGTATTTGACTATCAGTCTCATGTGACAGAGCAGCAGATCATTCATGAAATAAGGCTTCCGCGTGTGCTAGGAGCTGCACTTGTTGGAGCGGCCTTTGCTGTGGCAGGTGCGCTTATGCAAGGCATTACAAGAAATCCGCTGGCAGATGCCGGGATATTAGGCATTAACGGCGGTGCGATGTTTGTAGTCGCTCTCTGTTTTGCTTTTTTTCCAGGAATGCCTTATTCCGCATTGATGTTATTTTCTTTTTTTGGGGCCGTTCTCAGTACGCTGCTGATCTTTGCCATTGGGGCGGCTGGCGGCGTGCTGACCCCACTTCGGCTCACTGTAGCTGGAGCTGTTGTTGCCGCATTGCTGCATGCGCTAAGCTCGGGTATCGCCATTTACTTTGATCTCAGTCAGGATCTGGCTTTTTGGTATGCAGGGGGTGTGGCAGGTGTCAAATGGCCGCAGCTGATGATCCTTGCTCCAGTCATTCTCATTGTCATCGTTTGGGCGATGTTATTAGGACGATCCCTCTCGTTATTATCACTTGGTGAAGATGTAGCTGCGAATTTAGGGGTGAAAACCAGGCAAGTGCGAATACTAGGTATGGCTGCTGCGGTTCTGCTGGCAGGCGTGTCTGTATCGGCGGTTGGGTCTATTGGGTTTGTCGGGCTTGTCATTCCGCATATTGCACGAAAGCTGGTTGGGGTCAATTATCGTTTCGTCATTCCGATGTCAGCGATTTTAGGCGCAATACTTCTCGTCTTCGCTGATCTTGCCAGCCGGACAGTAAATCCGCCAAGAGAGCTTGCCATTGGCGTCATGGTGGCACTTGTTGGTGTTCCTTTCTTCTTATATATTGCCAGAAAAGAAGGGAGGAACCTGTCATGAAAGAGAAACGGCGTGCTCTTGTCGTGACAGCCGTTTTGCTTTGTCTGAGTGCGGCTGTCGTGCTGTATAGTTTAAATACCGGCACGCTGAAACTCAGTCCTCTCGTTGTTGTCAAAACGTTATTTGGCTTTGGAGATTTCCAAAGTGAGACGGTGCTGTTTGATTATCGTCTGCCTCGAATCGTCGTGACGATACTAGCTGGAATAGGTCTAGGTATCGCAGGTGGCATTTTGCAGAGTTTATCCCGCAATCCACTTGCCGATCCTGGGATTATCGGTCTGAATGCAGGAGCCGCATTCGGCTTAATCATCTTTGTGACGTATTTTCACGTACTAGAAGGAAATCCATCTTTACTCATTCCGCTCTTTACGTTTGGTGGAGGCCTACTTGCGGCGGCAGTCATCGTTCTTCTTGCGTACGACAGGCATGAAGGGCTTGTGCCTATCCGGCTGATCCTTGTTGGAATTGCCGTAGCTGCGGGGTTTAGTGCATTGACGTTATATTTGTCATTGAAACTGGATGAAGATACATATACCTTCGCTTCAAGGTGGCTTGTGGGAAATGTATGGGGAAGAGACTGGATTCATGTACTTGCGCTCCTGCCTTGGATCGTATGTCTTGTCCCGCTTACGCTCATGCAGTCCAGCACACTCAATGCGTTAACGTTAGGTGATGCCGTCGCCTCAAGTGTTGGCGTACGTGTACAGCGTAAACGTCTGTTGCTACTCACCTTAGCTGTTGGTCTAGCGAGTGCAAGTGTATCGATGACAGGCGGAATTGGTTTTATTGGCCTTGTTGCACCTCATTTGGCGAGGCGTCTTGTCGGCTCACTGCACCAATATTTTTTACCAGTGAGCGCCTTGCTTGGATTGTTGATTTTGGTCAGTGCTGATACACTCGGACGTTCCATATTTGCCCCAAATGCCATCCCAGCGGGTGTGGTTGTGGCTTTTATCGGAGCACCTTATTTTCTCTATTTATTAACAAAAACAAAATAAGAAAGAGGAACTCATCATGAAAAAAGTACTTGTGTTTGGTTTAACGCTCTGTTTCTTGATTCTGGCCGCTTGTGGTCAACAGGAAACAAAGAAGACAACAAATCAAGATGAAAACGGAACACCTAAGATTGCGTCCTTGTCGATTCATTTAACAAATGACTTATTAGCACTCGGGATAAAACCTGCTGGCTCTGTTGTAGGGGGAGACTTAAAAGATTTCCTTCCACATGCGAAAAAGCAGCTTAGCCAAACGAAAAAGCTGGGCATCGCAGCAGATCCTGATATGGAGTCATTGCTTGCTTTAAAACCAGATGTCATTTACGTCGATGAAGAACTGGCTGGACAAGACTTATCAAAATACAAGAAAATCGCCAAAACCGAAGTGTTTAATTTAAATGATGGCACATGGCGTGATCATTTGAAAAAAATCGGCAAGCTCGTCAATAAAGAAAAAGAAGCCGATCAATATATTAAGGACTACAATCAAGAAGCAAAAGAAGTCAAATCACTCATCCAGAAAAAGATTGGAAATGGAAAAGTGATGGCGATTCGTGTAACAGCAAAAGAGCTTCGAGTATTTAGTATGAAACGTCCGATGGGTCCAATTTTATACGATGATTTAGGACTGACACCTGTAGATGGTGTGAAAAAACTGGACAGCAAACGTCCATTTGAAGTCATTTCTCAAGAAGTGCTTCCTGACTTTGATGCAGATGCTATTTTTGTCGTCGTGAACCGTGATGATAAGGCGCAACAGGCATTCAAACAGTTAGAGCAGACGCCGATTTGGAAAGGCCTAAAAGCCGTGAAGAAAAACCAAGTGTATCCGATTGCAGATCAGCCATGGTTAGATTATTCAGCTCTAGGAAACAAAATGGCAATGGATGAAGCAAAAAAGATGTTCTCTAAATAAACAGCAGATAAATCAAGGCATCATTCCGCATCTAGGAATGATGTCTCTTTTTTTGATTCGTTCTTCTATTCATTCGCTTTTTGCATACATATGAGAGGGAACGAGCAGTATCGCCCGTATGAAAGGATAAGGGGAGGGGTTACAGTTGAAGGTTCAAAAAATTAGTGCAGGCACTATTGCGAGGCTTGTGCTGCTTTTATTGGCACTTGTGAACAGCGCTCTCACTGCTGCAGGAAAAAGCCCAATTCCAATTGATGAAGAAGGTGTGCAGCAATTCATTACGTTAGCCTTTCTTGGCATCACATCACTATGGGCCTATTGGAAGAACAATGATATTACGAAAAAAGCACGAACCAAAAAAGAAGAATAACAGAAAACAGAGCCTTTTCATGCAAAAAGGCTCTCAGCATGTAGACAAACCCTCGCATTCGGTGTCAGTCCTGCGCGCTGGTGCTCGTCCTTACTAGACTGCAAAGGTTTTCTATCACGCTGAAAAGAAGACAAAGGGCTAAAATAAGTTCATTTTAGCCCTTTGTCCATAAACTGAAAAGAGCCTTTTCATATAAAAAGGCTCTATTTCATCGAAGCGACAAGCGCCTCTCCCCGCAAATTGGTTTGATCTCAGTGGCTTACGCCCGGTGTTCTCCCATATTGGTAAGAAACGCTTTCACTTCCTCGATGGTTAAGCCAATGGCCTTTGCTTCACTCATGAGACGCTTCCATTCTGACATATTTGAGTCGGTCAGCTTTCTATGATGGACATGTAACGTCTTTCCTTCCTGCTCCTTTCTGTAGGTTTGGAGCAGCTGATACAGTTCTTCTTTAGGCATGCCAGATTGGACGGCATGAACGATATGATCCCGCCACTCCTGTTCACCGCCCTCAGCGTAATGAAACATCATCGTTTCTGCATCAAACAGCTCTTGTAAATCAATGTCTAGTGATGAGGATACCTTTTTTAAAAACTGGACAGATGGATTACGATGGACACCACGCTCAATTTTACTCAAATACGATTTAGAGACATGGGCATCTTCAGCCAGCTGCTGGATTGAGTATCCTTTCCTCTTTCGGTAAATGCGTATCACCTTTCCTATCATTCGATATATGATCTCCCTTCTCCCCGGCGAATCGTTCTGCGACCTTTTCGTTCATTATAAGAAATAAATTGTTCTTTATAAAATTCAAAAACGTAAGAAACAGGAAGTAAACAAAAGAAAACGAACGATTTCGTTCTTTAAAAAGAACTATAAGACCTATTATGACATTTTTCTTTGCGGGTATTATCTTTTATAATCCAATCATTAACAAAAAGAAACCATATATAACCTTTTTATGATGAAATCGGGAGGTATCTATGAATGAGAATATAGGTTTTAAGCAGCTGTTTTCTGTCATAAAAGAGAAAATGGCCCTTCTGATCCTGATTGTCCTGATCGTAACGGGCATTTCAGCCTACTATCAGTTCTATGTCTCGACTCCTGTATATCAGGCAACCACTCAAATTCTTGTTCATAAACGAAGCAATGATGCACAAGCGAATTTAAACGATATTCAGATGAACCTTCAATATACACGTACCTTTCAAGTCCTATTAAAAAGTCCAATCGTTATTGAAAAAGTAAAAGAAACACTCAATCTTACAGAATCGGCGGAAGGATTAAAACACAAAATTGCCACAAGTACAGAAAATGAGTCAGAGGTCATAAATATTTCTGTACAAGATGAGGACCGAGCGAAGGCAGTAGCCATTGCGAATACAGCCACAGAGGTGCTGCAAGAAGAAATCAAAAAAACCATGAATATGGATCGCATTAATGTTTTGTCTGAAGCCAAGCTGTCCAACACGATACTAATGAACTCACGTAAATTCGTTCACATCGTTCTGGCACTAGGCGCCTCTGTATTAGGGGGAATGACACTCATTTTCTTAATGAATTTACTCGATGATACGGTGAAACGAACACATCAAATAAGAGAAGAGATCGGATTGCCGTCGCTCGGTAGTGTCTATCAGATGCATGCAGACAGGAGGGCAAAAAAAGACAAGCAGTCCGTCATAACGGGAGGACAGAACATTGATTTTTAAGAGGAAAAAACGAGAAAAAAGAGATTTATCCTGTATTTCTGTATTAAATCCTCACTCTGTCATTGCGGAACAATTCCGAACGATCCGAACGAACATCGAATTCACGTCGATTCAAACGAGGCTGAAGTCGATATTGGTCACATCCTCCTTGCCGAAGGAAGGAAAATCATTTACGGCTGCAAACTTGGCAGCTGTTTTTGCACAGCAGAAAAAACGGGTTTTGCTCATGGATGCTGATTTACGTAAACCAGCCATTCATGAATATTTTGATCTGAGTCCGCACACCGGTTTGACCAATGTGCTATTAAATAATTGCAGTTTGGAGGAAGCTATTTTGCCTACTCCGATTGAGCATTTAGAGCTGCTTCCGAGTGGGACCATTCCGCCAAATCCCGCTGAGCTGCTTTCCTCCTCTGTGATGAAGCAGCTATTTTACGAGATTGAACAGCAGTATGACATGGTGATTGTTGATTCCACACCGCTTCTGCCTGTAGCCGATGCAAAAATATTAGCGAACCGGACGGATGGAAGCATTCTTGTGGTTTTAAGCGGTAAAACGAAGATTGCCGCTGTGAAGAAATCAAAAGAAGTATTAGAGGGGACGACAGGGAAACTGCTTGGGGCGATGCTAAATGGCAAGAAAGTGAAAAAGGGAAGGCACTATATGTATTAAAGAGATTGATAGGTGATGTCTCCTAATCTTTAACAACGGAGGCACTCGATCCTGCTGTGGGCATGACATATGCCTTAGATGCTCGTCATCGGTAGTGGGATGTGAGGACGGGTTTGATGCCCATTTTATGTAAGAATAGTGATGCATTAAAAAGGGGGAGGAGCGTTGACTTACGCCCAAAGATTATCAATCATCGTGGCACTAGATTCATATCTCATTTTATTAGCCGTCTTTTTTGGCTTTCAATTTGTTCAAGAGGCAGCGTTAACCGTATATACATTTGAAATGCTCGTCATTTCTTCGCTCAGTCTACTGATCGGGCACCATTTGTTTTCGTATATTTTTCACGTGTACAAGCAAGTATGGGCCTATACAGGGGTTAGAGAGCTATTTTCTTTAATGAAGACCTTTGCGTGTTCATTTTTATTTTCCATGACGATGCTGTACATTTTTGTGCAGACATGGCCATTTCGCTTTTTATTTATTGTCTGGCTTTTCCATGTGTTATTCATCGGTGCATCTCGTATGGCATCCAGGCTGTTTCATGATGGTGCGAAGCGGTATCAAGTTGAAAAGGAGCGGGCACTAATCATTGGCGCTGGATCAGCCGGGACCATTATCGTTCGTCAGCTTCAGCAGTCGAGTGATGTACATATTGAGCCGGTCGCTTTCATTGATGATGACAAAACAAAGCATAAGCTTGAAATTATGGGGCTGCCTGTTCTTGGGGGAAAAGAACATATTCAAACGGCTGTTGTGATGATGGATATTCAAAAAATCATTATCGCCATTCCATCCAAAAGCAGTCACACATTAAAAGGACTGTATAAGGAATGTGTAGCGACTGGAATCAAAACACAGATTATGCCGGAAATGGAACAGATTTTAAAAGGAACCCATGCGCTGAATCAATTGCGGGATGTACAGCCAGAGGATTTGCTTGGAAGAGAGCCGATTCAATTAGATACAAGCCGTCTATCCGTTCACCTAAAAGGAAAAACGATTATGGTGACAGGAGCTGGCGGGTCTATCGGGTCAGAAATCTGTCGTCAAATTTGTGTATTTGCCCCTCGGGCGATCGTGCTTGTGGGACATGGAGAATTTAGCATTCATTCTATTTTACTAGAGCTGAAAGAATTGTATGGAGATAGCATTAGCCTATATCCACAAATTGCGGATATTCAAGATAAACAAAAAATGAGTGAAATCGTTGGTCATTTTCAGCCGGATATGATTTATCATGCCGCCGCTCATAAACATGTCCCGCTCATGGAAATTAGCCCGAAAGAAGCGGTGAAAAACAATATTATCGGGACAAAAAATGTGGCAGAAGCTGCACATGAGCACGGAGTTGAAACATTTGTCCTCATCTCATCTGACAAAGCGGTCAACCCTGCCAATGTGATGGGAGCCACAAAGCGGTTTGCTGAAATGGTGATTATGCAAATGGGGGCAAGCAGTGAAACGAAATTTGTCGCCGTTCGGTTTGGGAATGTACTCGGGAGCAGGGGGAGTGTCATTCCAATCTTTAAAAAACAAATTGAAAAAGGCGGGCCAGTGACCGTCACGCACCCAGCCATGACAAGATATTTTATGACGATACCAGAAGCATCAAGGCTTGTTATTCAAGCTGGTGCACTAGCAGAAGGAAGGCAGATTTTTGTTTTAGATATGGGGGAGCCAGTCAAAATTGTCGACCTCGCAGAAAACCTCATTCACCTCTCAGGCTACACCACAGACCAGATTCCAATCACATTTACGGGTATTCGTCCCGGAGAGAAAATGTACGAGGAGTTACTCAACCAGCATGAAAAAGCACAGGAGCAAATTTTCCCGAAAATCCATATCGGCCATGCCTTGGATGGTGATCCGTATGTGCTGAACCGCTTTATTCACGAATTTAACATGATGAGTGACGATCAATTAAGACAGGCCTTGTTTGCCGCCATTGAGTCGCATGATGTATTGCCTGAACCGATGCAACGAGAGGAGGAGCCACTTGCTAATGAAGAAAAAAGTCTTGTTTTGCGCAACGGTTGATTATCATTTTAAGGCGTTCCATCTCCCGTATTTCAGGTGGTTTCAGGAACAAGGATGGGAAGTGCATACAGCGGCAAATGGCCAGCTGGAGCTGCCGTATGTGGATCAAGCGCATTCCATTCCGATTCAGCGTTCCCCTTTTCATTTGCACAACCGGCTTGCTTATGTGGAGCTGAAAAAGCTGTTAGAAAAAGAGCATTATCAGTTCATCCATTGTCACACACCGATGGGGAGTGTCATTGGCAGGCTAGCGGCGAAAACAACACGCAAAAAAGGGACGAAAGTTCTTTACACAGCGCATGGCTTTCACTTTTGGAAGGGGGCACCGCTTCAAAATTGGCTGCTTTATTATCCAGTTGAGAGATGGCTCGTTCAATATACAGATGCACTCATCACCATTAATGGAGAAGACTATGAAAGAGCCGATCGTCTGTCAAAAGAGAAGGCAGCTGTGCATTATGTTCCCGGTATGGGTGTCGATATGAAGCGGTTTGCACCAGTTGATGACACAGAAAAAGACCGCCTTCGCAAAGCATATGGTTTTACCACGCAAGATTTTATCGTGCTGTGTGCTGGTGAATTAAATGACAATAAAAATCAAGGAATGCTCATCAAAGCTTGCGCGCAGGTGTATCGGAATATACCACAAGTGAAAATTGTATTTGCTGGAGAAGGGACAAGTCGGTCGTCCTATGAAAAGCTGGTCTGTCAGCTGAATCTTGAGGAACATGTACAGTTTGCGGGATTTTGCAAACACATCGAAGATTGGATGCATATGAGCGATGTATGTGTATCAACCAGCTTGAGAGAAGGACTTGGGATGAATCTTCTTGAAGCGATGTCTGCTGAAAAGCCGGTGATTGCAACAGAAAATAGAGGGCATTGTGAGCTCGTCAAACATGGAGTGAACGGCTTTTTAGTCAAACCGCATGATGTGAATGGTTTAGCCGTTTATTTACAGCAGCTCTATCATAAAAAGGACCAGCTCCATCTGATGGGGAAAGCGGGACGGTCTATGGCTCACGCATTTGCACAGGAGCAAACGGTGAGTGCAATGGAGGAAATTTACACAACGTATATGGATCAAACAGAGAAGGTGATGTGAGCATGCGTCAGCCGAAAGTATCGATTATCATGGGTGTTTACAATTGCCAAGAGACAGTAGAAGAAAGCATTGAATCGATTCTCCATCAAACCTATGAAAACTGGGAGCTCATCATATGTGATGATGCATCAACAGATGGCACCTATGAAAAAGTGCTGCACTATACCATGCGTGAACCCGATAGAATTCGCCTCATCCGAAATGAACACAATCAAAGACTTGCCGCCAGTTTAAATCGTTGTCTCACTGAAACGAATGGAGAACTGATTGCAAGACAGGATGGCGACGATATATCGGTGTCTACACGATTAGAAAAACAGGTTCGTTTCCTTGATGCACATCCGGAATATGATGTAGTTGGTACGGCGATGACGGTGTTTGATGAGTCAGGGACGAAGGGCGTTCGAGCACTTGTCTCAGAGCCTGATCGAAGGGTGCTAGCAAGAGGAACGCCTTTTTGTCATGGGACGATTATGATGAGAGCGTCTGCCTACAAGGCTTTAAATGGCTATCGTTCTGTCAAAACAACCAGACGGATGGAAGATATCGATCTTTGGATTCGTTTTTTTGCTGCGGGGAGAAAAGGCTTTAATCTGCAAGAGCCCTTATACCTTGTAAGGGAGGATGAAGCGGCCTTTCAGCGCCGGAAATTCCGATACTCAATGGACAATGCCTGGCTTGTGTTAAAAGCATGCAAGCAATTAAAATTGTCGCCGTTTGATTATCTCTTTGCGCTTAAGCCGGTCATCCGTGCCTGTATGTCACCAAAGATCATGAGGTTTTATCATCAGCGGAAACTTGGAGGATCTATGGTGAAAAGGAGGACGATTCGGGATGAGTGAGCCAAAGCGTGTACTTCATGTTGTGGGCGGAATGAACAGAGGCGGTGCAGAAACGATGATCATGAACATCTATCGTGCAATCGACCGAAATGTTCTTCAATTTGATTTCATTACCCACCGAGAGGATGTCTGTGATTACGATGAGGAAATTCGTCAGCTTGGCGGGCGGATTTTTTATGTCCCAAGTATTGGAGCGTCCTCTCCATGGACGTTTGTCAAAACGTTGACGAAGACGATTAAGCAAACGGGACCTTATCAGGCGGTGCATGCACATACAGATTTTCAAACGGGCTTTTCTGCCCTTGCTGCGAAACTGGCAGGTGTGAAGATACGCATTTGCCATTCACATAATACGGCTTGGAAACAGTCTCCTAGCCGGGTGGATCATTTGATGCTCAAAGGATTTCGTCAGCTGATCTTTGCCTTTTCTACGAAGCTTGTTGCATGCGGTGAAGATGCCGGTGTCTTTTTATTTGGACAAAAAAGAATGCACGATGGACGAGTGGACATTTTGCCAAATGGGATTGATTTGAACCTTTTTTTTCAGTTGGAGCCAGAAGCGAAGGTGAAGATGAAAAAAGACCTCCATCTTCACGAGAGAAAACTGATCATTGGACATATTGGCCGATTTCATGAGCAGAAAAACCATGTTTTTTTCATCGAATTAGCGCAGACACTGAAAAAACAAGGGGTCTCCTTTCAGCTAGTTCTCATAGGAGATGGGCCGCTCCGGCCAGTGGTTGAATCGTATGCAGTGAAAGCAGGATTAATGGAAGACATTGTGTTTACGGGCGTTGTCTCAGAGGTTCCGCAGTATATGAAAGCATTTGATGTGTTTGTGATGCCGTCTTTGTTTGAAGGTCTTCCGCTCGTATTAGTGGAAGCGCAGGCATCTGGACTCCCATGTGTGATTTCAGATCATATCACAAAGGAAGTCGATTTAGGTTGTGGGCTTGTGAAACGGAAGTCCTTGCAAGATTCAGCACATGAGTGGATGAAAGCCATACTAGAAGCCTACCATGCAGACCCTCCTCTTCAGGAGACGATTATTTCTCAGCTTGGCATTAGAGGATTTGATGTGAAACAGAACATCACCCGTGTGATGAATGTGTATGGATTATAAGGAAGGATTGGCAGATGGCGGTTTATTTGGTGAACATGATCATGGTCTATTTATGGTCGAGCTTTGCTGCATTTTATGGCAGACGTGATGATACCATACAAAGCGGCTGGCGGCCGAACAAGCTTCTGGTGTTTTTTCCATTTTTATTTCTTTGTATTGTGGCGGGCATACGCTACAAAGTAGGAACTGATTTCGTCACCTATGGACAAATGTATGAGTTCTCCGTCAACTATGACAAGCCTTGGCATATTTTCGGATTCGGTGTAGACAAGGCCGCCACTGATCCGGGCTTTACATTGATCTTGTGGATGCTCAATCAACTGTCACATGAGCCGCAAATCATGTATATCACAGTTGGGATCATCACCTATTTTTTTATTATCAAAACACTTGTGCGATATGGACGGCCATTTGAGCTTAGTATGCTGCTATTTCTCGGCACATTTCATTATTACGCTTCGTTTAATGGCATGCGGCAGTATATGGTGGCGGCGATTCTTTTTTATGCCATCCGATTTGTCATCAAAGGTCAGTGGAAATGGTATTTTCCGCTCGTGCTTGTATGCGCGCTGTTTCATTCCTCGGCACTCATTATGATTCCAGTCTATTTCATCGTCAGAACAAAGGCATGGTCTTGGATGATGCTTGTGTTATGTATGATTTTTCTAGGCTTAACCGCTCTGTATGACCGCTTTGTCTCCGTGTTTGTGGTGATGCTGCAAGGGAGTTCTTATGGTCATTACGAGGAGTGGCTGACAACGAATACGAATGGAATGAATGTGACGAAAATTGGTGTCTTGATTTTGCCGTTATTGCTTGCGTTCTTTTGTCGAAAACGACTTCGTGAGCTGACGCCAGAGAGTGATTATATTGTGAATTTTTGCTTGCTTGGATTTTTGTTTGGCATCCTTGCAACGAAGGATGTCATTTATGCAAGATTTCATATTTACTTTGGTCTGTATCAGCTCATTTTACTGCCTTATTTCACACGGATTTTTGATCAGCGAACCAATTTTTTTATGTATATCGGAATTGGGGTTTGCTATATTTTGTACAGCATCATGCTGATGCCGTTTGATTCTTCTGTTTTACCGTACCGAACGATTTTTACAAAGTAGATTTGAAGAAAGGTGGGGCTTGCTGTCATGCCAGCTATCAGTCTATTGGTCGCAATCTATAACACTAGTCAATATGTGGAGCAGTGTCTTCAATCGATTGCAGACCAAAGCTTTTCAGATATAGAGGTCATCCTCATTAACGATGGATCTACCGATCACAGTGGAGACATCCTTGAAGCGTTTGCTGCGCGTGATGAGCGATTTCGGGTGATTCACCAAACCAATCAAGGGCTGGGAGCGGTGAGGAACAGGGGCATAGAAGAAGCAACAGGAACGTATCTTGCCTTTGTTGATTCAGACGATGTTCTCGCTCCTCAATACTGTGAGGCTTTATATCAAGAAGCCGAAAACACTGGTGCCGATCTTGTTGTTAGTGAATATTGGATTCAGTTTGAACAGTCAAAACGGATCATACCGACGACGCTGTTAGCTCAGCAGAAAGCCGATAAGACAAGTTTAATAGAATCGTTATTACATGGTGAGATCACGGGATTCTCATGGAATAAGCTGTATCGGCGGGCATTTATCGAAAAGCATCATATCCGTTTTCCGTTGAGAGGTGAGCTTGAGAATATTGAAGATCAATATGTCACGCTGCGCTGTTTTTCTTTATCACGTGTCATTGCCTTTGTTCATGAGCCGCTTTATTATTACCGGGTTCATTTGTCATCCATTGTCCAGCGATATCAAAAGCAGTATTTTCAGCATGGACTGGCGTTTTATGACGCGCAGCGTTTGTTTTTAAAAGAGCATGATGAGCTGACACCATATGAGAAGGCTTTTTGTTTTTTTATCGTGAATCATACGCTGCATTGTATGCTCAATGAATGGAAGAGCCAAAATTCCCTGTCCTTTCAAAAAAAGCTTGGTCATATGCGTGAAATGGTGACACATGAAGCTTTTCAGAAGGCTGTGAAACAAGTGGAACCATCGAAGCTGACTGTGCGAAAGCGAATGATCTTATTCCTTGCTAGGCTGCAGTGGGTGTATCCGCTCTCTGCCGCAGCTTCAAGCTATCAAAAATGGATTGAATATCAAACGAGAAAATCGGGGTGATGAGTGTGACATTCCAGCAATTAAAAGCACATGCCGCAGAGTGGCTGCTCTTAAAGGTCAAGTATCCACTTCAATATAGGTTGAGCCGCCAAAGACTGCCAGAGCTGCGTCATCAGAAGAAGATCATTCTCACGCTGCTACCGGCACATGACAACTTAGGTGATCATGCGATTGCCTATGCGAGCTGCTGTTTTTTACAAAAGCATTTTCCAGACTATCAAATCATAGAAGTAGACATGCAGGAGATGTATCGTCTAGCACGTCCGCTGAAGCACGCGCGGCACCCAGAGGACATTGTCTGTATCATCGGCGGGGGCAACATGGGCGATTTATACCGATATGAAGAATGGACAAGACAATTTATCATGAACGCCTTTAAGTCCTATCCCGTCATTCAGCTGCCCGCTACTGCTCATTTTACAGAAACAAAGAGAGGGAAAAGAGAAGAACGCCGCGCCATTCAAGCATATCAGCAACACCCGAGGCTTCTTTTGATGGCAAGAGATCAAACCACCTATCAATGGATGAAGCAGCATTTTCCTAATAAAGAGGTGTGGAAACAGCCTGATATGGTCCTGACATTAGACGAAACATCAAAGAGTCAAACCCGTAAAGGAGTGCTGCTTTGTCTGCGTGAGGATAAGGAGGCATATCTCACGAAAGAGAAACGAGAACAACTGCAGGAGCATATCAAAGAAACGTATGATCAAGTTGGTTTTATCACAACAACCATTGGGAAGCGAGTGAATCGAACGACTCGTTTAGAGGAATTATCCACGTTATGGACGCAGTTAAGACAGGCACAAGTCGTCGTGACAGATCGACTGCATGGCATGATCTTTTGTGCGATCACACATACACCGTGTGTTGTCATCAGGTCGTTTGATCATAAAGTCATGGAAGGATATGAATGGGTAGCGCACTTGCCATTTATGACCCTTTTGAAGGAACCAACGGAGGAAGCGGTGAAAAAGGCCATTCATCAGCATATGAAAACAAGCGGACAAAAGGGAGAGGAAGCTGGATGAAGGCCCTTAAACACTGCGTGAAATCACCATGAACCGTGCGTTTCTTTACAATGTCAGTGCAAATGTGATGACGTTTATCTTGATGATGCTGATGTCTGTTTGTTTAACGCCTTACATTGTTCATACACTTGGAGTGGAAGCGTTTGGTCTGATTCATCTGACGCAAAATATGATCAATTATTTATCGGTCATTACGGCTTCATTAAGTGCTGTGGTGGTGCGTTTTTTTTCTGTTGCCGCTCATAAAGGAGAGATGGAACAAGCGCAGCGCTATCTCGCTTCCTATTTTGTCAGTTCTCTTTTTTTATCCATCTGTCTTTTTTTACTTTGTCTATTCATGTCTCAGCAGCTGGTTGACTGGCTCCATGTGCCTGCTCATCTTGCAAAAGATACACAGATCGCCTTTGTGTTAGGGGGTCTTTTATTTATGCTCAATTTCGTCATGTCTGGTATTGGGGCGGCACCATTTTATGCGAACAAATTATATGTATCGAGTGTTGGACAGGCCATTCAGATGTTTGGCAGGGCGCTTGTGATTGTTCTGTTATTTACCGTGACAACACCAGCCATTTGGCATATTCCGCTTGCAGCCGTTATAGGGAGTCTCGCCGCTTTGGGAATGGGTCTCTATTATTTTAAGAAACTCATTCCTTGGTTTTCGTTTAAGTGGCGGTACGTTTCTTTATCTTCAAGTCTCACGCTGGTTCGATCAGGGGTGTGGCATTCATTTGAACAAATGGGCATTTTGTTGTTTTTACAAATCGATTTATTGATGACCAACTTACTGATTGGGGCAGAAGCGACTGGACAGTATGCCGCCATTTTACAATTTCCATTATTATTGCGCACCCTTGCAGGGACACTTGCGGTTGTGTTTGCGCCAACGATCACAAAATTATATTCAAATCAAGACGAGCAGGGGCTCATTCAATACGCTGCCAAAGCCATGAAATGGAGTGGTTTATTTGTGGCATTCCCCGCGGCTCTGTTAGGAGGTCTTGCCGGTCCGCTCATGCTGTTATGGCTTGGACCAGCCTTTGAGGAGCTGAAATGGCTGCTGATGATTCATGCGGCTTATTTGTGTTTCACGTTGATGTTTTTACCGCTGACCTATGTACCGACTGCCTTTAACCGATTTAAAGTGCCGGCGGTTGTGACACTCATATTAGGCGGTTCCAATGTCCTGTTCGCCTATGGACTGACTCACCTACTTCAGCTCGGGTTATATGGCATTGCATCAGCAGGAGCCGTTGTTTTATTGATGAAAAATATCGTCTTTCTCCCATTGTATACAGCCAAGATCACGAAACAGAAAAGTACCATCTTTTATAAACATACAGTCGTTCCGCTGTTTGGGGCTCTGTTCATATGGGGGATCTGTGCCGGCATTCAGGCTGTGTATGATGTGACGAGATGGTGGGAGCTATTTTGTATTGGCGGAATATGTTTCGTTCTCTACTTAGGCTATTTGTATCAATTTGCAGGAACAAAACAAGAGCGGATACAGCTCATGCGTAAGGTGAAACAAGCTGCTATTGAACGAGCTGTCTCCCGCTAGTGTGGAAAGGAGAAGCAATGATGAAAAGAATAATAGATGTGGTCGTGGCACTGACACTGCTCATCGCAGGGAGTCCTCTTTTCCTTCTCATCTATGGACTCATTCGGTGGAAAATCGGAGCGCCTGTGGTGTTTCGACAAGAACGGCCTGGTCTGTACGGACAGCCGTTTATGCTTTATAAATTTCGGACGATGACCGAGGAACGCGATGAACATGGCGTACTGCTTCCAGACCATCTTCGATTAACAAAAACCGGCGCCTTTATTCGTAAGCTCAGTCTTGATGAATTGCCGCAGCTTGTCAATGTACTCAAAGGGGAAATCAGTCTCGTTGGACCAAGACCGCTTTTAATGGAGTATTTACAAATGTACACAGAGGAGCAAGCGAAGCGTCATCTTGTAAAGCCTGGTATCACTGGATGGGCCCAGGTGAATGGAAGAAATACTCTCTCTTGGGAGGAGAAATTCACCTATGACCTCTGGTATGTAGAGCACCAATCGTTTTGGCTCGATATGAAAATCTTATGGATGACCTTACTGAAAGTCATCAAAACAGAAGGGGTGCAGCAGCCAAATCATGCAACAGCTGAAAAATTCAAAGGAACTGATACGTAAAGAGCAGCCCATTGGCTTAATAGGGGCTGGCGGACACAGTAAGGTCATTCAGGAGTTGATTTTTTTGCATCCTGAGTACTCATTGTGTGCTGTATTAGACGATCGATTTGAGGAAGCTGACCCTCAAACCGGCATTCTGTATGGTCCGATTTCTATGAGTCAAAAGGTAAGAGATGAAATACCTGATATGCAATGGCTTATTGCCATTGGGCAAAACGAAATCAGACAGAGGATCAAAGAACGTCTCGAATTTGAAGAGAGGGCATTTGCCACACTGATTCATCCAGAGGCAGTTGTGAGCTCGTCAACGAAGGTTGGCGGGGGAACGGTTGTGATGGCAAGGGCTGTTGTGCAAGCAGATGCAGTGATCGGTGAGCATGCCATTATCAACACCGGTTCTATCGTGGAGCATGACTGCTTTCTCGAATCCTTTACGCACCTATCCCCGGGAGCTGTGCTCACCGGCTGTGTCTCTGTGCGAGAGGGTGCTCATATTGGAGCTGGGGCTGCTGTCATACCTGGCAGAACCATTGGAAGCTGGGCAGTAATCGGCGCAGGAGCGGCAGTGACCCGAGATATACATGATCAGAAAGTCGCTGTAGGCGTTCCTGCAATTGAGATCAAAGATCGAAGAGAAGGTGGGAAATCATGAGAGACAGGAAACGAATCTACTTATCTCCTCCTCATATGAGTGGAAAAGAACAGATGAAAATAGAGGAGGCATTTAAAAGCAATTGGATTGCACCATTAGGACCGCTTGTAAATGAATTTGAGCAAGTGGTCGCGGATTATGCAGGGGTGAAGAGAGGAGCAGCATTATCTTCAGGAACAGCAGCCATTCACCTTGCCTTAAAACTCCTTGGCGTTCAAAAGGGAGATATGGTCTTTTGTTCCACTCTCACATTTGTTGCCAGTGCAAATCCTATTTTATATGAACAAGCGACGCCTGTTTTTATTGATTCAGAAAAAGAGACTTGGAATATGTGTCCGCTGGCGTTAGAGAAAGCCTTTGCTGAAACAAAACGACTTGGGAAAAGACCCCGAGCGGTCATTGTCGTTCATTTATACGGACAAAGTGCGAAAATGGATGAAATCATAGCAGTGTGTGAGGCATATGATGTGCCAATCATTGAAGATGCGGCTGAATCGTTAGGCAGTATATATAAAGGAAGAAAAAGCGGTTCAATGGGCAGGTTCGGTGTTTACTCTTTTAACGGAAATAAAATCATTACAACATCAGGAGGCGGAATGCTTGTCAGTGATGATGAAGCAGCGATCGACCGCTGCCGATTTCTCGCGTCACAGGCGAGAGAACATGCCCTACACTATGAGCATCAAGAGGAGGGATATAACTATCGAATGAGCAACCTGCTCGCAGGTGTAGGAATTGCACAAATGGAAGTGTTAGAGGAGCGTGTTCAGCAAAAACGCCGCATTTTCGAGCGTTATCAAGATGCTTTAGCCGATATTGAAGGCCTTCAATTTATGCCAGAATATCAAGACACCACATCAAACCGCTGGCTGACCACATTCACCATTGATCATCATGCACAGATGTCTCCAGTAGAGATGATAGATGCTTTAGAACAAAAGCAGATCGAAGCAAGGCGTGTATGGAAGCCGCTGCACCAGCAGCCGCTCTTTCATGGTTATCCTTTTTATACAACAGCCGATGAAGTCCCTGCATCTGAGTTGTTATTTGAGACAGGTCTTTGCCTGCCATCTGGTACAAGCATGACAGACGCGGAACAGGAGCTTGTCATTGATACACTGTACAACGCCCTGCAAAAGAAAGCATTACCCTCCTCATAGGCTGCTCGTTCATCAGCAGCCTGCCTCTCTTTTTAACAAATCCCTTAATTTGTGGAATAATAAGGAATATATATTGTCATTTCGTTTCAAATATGATATTGACAACAGAGTCCTTCCTCCTTAAAATGAAAATGATTATCAGCATCAATTAGGAGGAGCAACCAACTTATGTCGATTTGGAGTAATTTTCCGAAAATTAAAATAAATACAATATTACCTATCCTACTGATCTTCTTACTAGTAGGCTGTTCTCAAGCAAATAATGGAGCAGGTGGAGACAAGGATCATCCCGATATGATCACCATGGCATGGCCAAGAGATATTGGCGAAATGAATCCGCACATATACAATCCATCACAATTGTTTGCCCAATCCATGATTTACGAACCATTGGTGAGCTATCAAAAAAATGGAAAGCTTAAACCTGAATTAGCAAAATCATGGGATGTTTCCAAGGATGGCAAGGTGTATACGTTCCATCTTAGAGACAATGTCACGTTCTCAGATGGATCTAAATTTAATGCGAATATTGTGAAAAAGAATTTTGATACGATTTTAAAAAACAAAGAAGTACATAGCTGGTTAGGTGTCATAAAGAAAATCAAAAAGACAGAAGCAGTGGACAAGCAAACGTTTAAACTCACATTAACTGAGCCTTATTATCCAACTGTTCAGGAGTTAGCTGTTGTGCGCCCTGTTCGTTTCCTAGGAGAAGCAGGTTTTCCGAAAAACGGAGATACATCAAAAGGAATCGAAAAACCAGTGGGGACAGGTCCTTGGGTATTAAAGACGTACAAAAAAGATGATTACGCGATTTTTGAACGAAATGACCACTACTGGGGAGAGAAACCAAAGGTCAAAGAAATCAAAGTGAAGGTCATTCCAGATGCTGAAACAAGAGTGATGGCATTTGAAAAAGGCGATGTAGATTTACTTTATGGAGAAGGAACGATTAGCCTTGATGCTTTTAAACAACTAGAGGCGAGCGGCAAGTATGAAACGAAGATGTCAGAGCCTGTAGCCACAAGACAGCTTGTCATGAACACAAAAGTCGATCAGCTGTCAGATCAGAAAGTGCGTCACGCCCTTCAGTATGCGATCAATAAAACATCATTGGTGGAAGGTGTGACCTCTGGCTTAGAGGATGTAGCAGATCACATCTTGCCGACAAACATGCCATATACGTCAGGCATCCGGGTGAAATCTTTCCAGTATGATGTGGACAAAGCGAAGGCTTTACTGGATGAAGCGGGCTGGACGCTTCCAAAAGGAAAAACCATACGGGAAAAAGACGGAAAAACGCTTGAGTTTAGTATGATGTATGACTCAGCAGAATCGATTCAAAAAACAATGGCTGAAACACTGCAGGCAGAATGGGCAGCCATTGGGGTCGGCGTCAAACTTGAAGGTGTCGAGCTGGCGACGCAGGTTCAGCGATTTAAAGCGAACAAATTTGATATGAACTTCTTTAGCAATTATGGAGCGCCGTATGATCCGCATACATTTATGAACGTTGTCTCATCAGATGGTTTTGGATTCAAAGAGGCGATCTCAGCGTATCCGAATAAAGATAAGCTGATCAAAGAAATGACGGAGATTCCATCAACAACTAATGAAAACAAACGTAAAGCACTTTATTCGTCCGTCTTATCATCCTTGCAAGATCAAGGGGCGATTGTGCCAATCTCTTATTTTAAAAAGACAGCTGTTTATCAAAAAGATGTGAAGGACTTTGATTTCCCTGCGAATCGAGATGAACATCCTTTCACAGGCATCAAGCTGAAGTAACAGAAGGAAGGTAAGCAAATGAGCCGCTATATCATCAAACGAATGTTATCCATCATTCCTGTTTTTCTACTAGCGACACTGTTCACAACTGGCATGATTCATCTGTCACCAGTTGATCCAGCGGAGGCATATTTAGCAGCGGCTCATATTCAGCCTACTGATGAGGTATTAGCCCAAAAACGAAGTGAATTTGGTTTAGATGAACCTTTTTACATGCAGTACCTTCATACGATTGGAAAAGTCGTCCGTCTTGATTTTGGGCGGTCGTATATGACCAATCAGCCTGTGCTTGATGAGGTGATCTATCGAATACCTGCGACGATTCAATTGGCGTTCACTAGTCTGCTGATCGCAATTTGTGTCAGTATTCCACTGGGCTTTTTCAGCGGGTTGAGAAAAAATGGCGTTGTAGATCATGTGAGCCGGATGATTTCCTTCCTAGGAGCATCTATCCCGACCTTTGTTTTGGGATATTTGCTCATCTTCTTTTTTTCAGTGAAACTCGATCTTTTACCTGTTGAAGGTGTTGGTACATGGGAACATCTTGTACTGCCATCCATTACACTGGCTGTGCCGTTAATTGCGATGTATACGAGATTATTGCGAGCGAGTGTGAGTGAGACGCTTCACGAGCCTTTTGTTCAATATGCGAGAATGAGAGGGTTAAAGGAACAATCGATTATGTTCAAACATGTCTTCAGAATGGCGATATCACCGATGCTGACAGGACTTGGCGTGAATCTTGGCAAGCTGCTCACAGGGACTATTATTGTAGAGGCTGTTTTTTCATGGCCTGGATTTGGACGATTTTTTATTGAAGCGATCTTTAACCGGGATCTGCCGGTCATTCAATTTTATGTGTTGATGGCGGCGTGTATCTTTATCTTAAGCAGCTTGATAGTTGATCTCCTTCAGCTGCTCATTGACCCCCGTATTTCTAGAAAGGAAGGCCGCCAGCCATGATGACAAAAGTAAAACATCTTTTCTATCATCAAAAGATGATCTCGATCTGTGTGCTGCTGCTCAGTCTCCTGCTCATTGTGACGATATGTGCACCATGGATCGCTCCGCATGACCCAGCGGCTGTCAATCTTGCAATGAAGCTAAAGGGTTCTTCATGGGAGTATCCTCTAGGCACCGACCAATTGGGAAGATGCAATTTATCTCGTATTCTATATGGTGCTCGTATTTCACTAGGCTGTGCGTTGTTAATCTTTGTTTCCTCTCTATCTATCGGTTTAATCGTAGGGCTGATTTCTGGATATAAAGGTGGCTGGATCGATCACGTATTGATGAGATTGTGCGACGGGGTCATGGCATTTCCAAATTTGGTGCTGATCCTCGGATTAGTCGGTATTTTTGGACCAGGGCTTTCTCAAGTGGTGCTGGCTTTGATGCTTGTGCAGTGGGTGTATTACGCCCGCGTCTTTCGAGGGATGGTGCTTAGTTTAAAGGAACAAAACTTTATTGCAGCTGCGAAGATTAGTGGTACTTCCCATTGGAATATCATGAGAAAGCATATGATTCCGAATGTACTGCCGCCACTCGCAGTTGTGGGCACACTTGAAATGGGCTGGGCGATTATGGACATTTCCGCCATGTCTTTTCTAGGCTTAGGGGTTCAGCCCCCTACGCCTGAATGGGGAGCGATGATCCATGAAGGAAAATCTTATATTCAAACAAATCCTCAGCTGATGCTTTATCCGGGTCTTGTGATTATGGCTGTGGTCATTCTATTCAACTTACTGGGAGAAGCCCTTTCAGAGAAATATGGCATCAAACGTCGTGTGTAAAGGAATGAGTCAGATGGAAGAGTCTATTTTAAACATAGAGAACCTGCATGTGCATACGAAAACGCCGCAAGGAACCATTTCTCTCGTTCAGGAAATAGCATTTGAGGTAAAGCACGGTCAAATTGTTGGATTAATTGGTGAGAGCGGATGCGGAAAAACGGTGACAAGTATGTCGATCTTAAACATGCTTGATCGAAAAACAACGGAAGTGACTGGCAGTATCACTCTACAAGGTCGAGAATTGATCGGTTTGAGTGAACAGCATATGCGGTCTATTCGTGGCAAAGATCTCTCATATATCATGCAAAATCCAATGAATAGCTTTACGCCTGTATGGACAATTGGACATCAATTGATTGAAACAATCCGCCGGCATACAGCTGTCAGTAAAAGGCAGGCACGGGTCCAGGCAATGAAAGCCTTAGAGAAAATGAACCTGCCGCATCCAGATCAATTACTGAGTAAGTACCCTTTTGAATTAAGCGGGGGGATGCTCCAGCGTGTCATGATTGCTATGGCTGCCTGTATGCATCCGCCTCTGATCATCGCAGATGAACCGACAACCGCATTAGATGTACACAATCAGAAGCTGGTGCTTGAGCACTTGAATCAAATTCGTCATGAATACGGAACGGCGATTTTGCTCATTACCCACGATCTTAGTGTGATTGCGGAAATGGCAGACGAGGTTGTGGTGATGAAACAAGGAAAAATCGTTGAAAAGGCTGAAGTTCTTGAGCTTTTTGAACACCCGAAGCATGATTATACAAAGAAACTTTTAGCAGCTCGTCCATCCATGCCAGCTGTTTGCACGATTTGAGGTGAGAAGACCGTTGCATTTAATAGAAGTGAAAGCAGTGAGTCATTCATATGGCAACCGATCGTTTCTGATGAGGACAAAAGGGAGAGCCCCTGTCCTGAAAAACGTCCATTTGACCATTGAAGAAGGCACTTGTCTTGGGCTATTAGGTCAAAGTGGTGCAGGGAAAAGTACACTCGGCCGCATCATCCTTGGACTAGAGAAGCCGAGTAGCGGACAAGTTCTGTTTGAAGGTCAGGATATCATTCGTGCAGATCAGCGGACACATCAGCATTTCCGCCGACATGTACAAGCGGTATTTCAAGATTCATATTCGGCGGTGAATCCAAGGTGGACAGTGGAACAAATTCTATCTGAGCCACTTGAAAATTATGAACCAATGACCCGTAAAAATCGTCAGCATATACTCATTCACTGGTTAGAAAGAGTAGGGCTCAGTGAGCAGGATTTGTCCAAGTACCCATACCAATTTAGCGGCGGCCAGCTACAGCGGATCAACATCGCCAGAGCACTGGTGCTTCAGCCAAAGCTCATTGTGCTGGATGAATCAGTCAGTAGCTTAGATATGGTTACGCAGGCTGTCATTTTAGATTTGTTAGTCGAATTAAAGAAAGAGCTGAAGCTTGCATACTTATTTATTACACATGATTTGACAGCGGCCTATCATTTAAGTGATCAATTAGCGATTCTTGATCAAGGTGAACTTGTGGCTCAGTTTCAATCGAAGGATGATTTCTTTATATCAGAGCACGAAGCTGTGCTGAAAATGAAGGAGGCAACGCTCGCCAGTCACCCTTTGTCTCGAACGATTGGCAGGCCGGTTCGTTAACTTTTTCATCCCTTCAATGCCTCTTTTAGGAGAGGCTATTTTTCATGAAAGGCAGGTGGCATCGTGAACCATCGAGCATATTTAGCTTTGGCGATCCCTTTAACCATTTCAACGATGACCACGCCATTACTTGGAGCTGTCGATACAGCAGTTGTTGGCCAGCTTGCCAACCCCGCTTATATAGGAGGCGTCGCAGTCGGCAGTCTCATTTTTAGTACATTGTACTGGCTGTTTGGCTTTTTACGGGTAAGTACATCTGCTTTTGCCGCCCAAGCAAACGGAGCGCAGAACGAGGAGCAGGGTGTTCTTGCTTTTCTAAGGCCTTTTTTGCTGGCTATAATCGTCGGGCTTTGTTTTATTGCTCTTCAATGGCCCATTATTCAATCCGCATTATGGATCATCTCTCCTGCTGCTGATGTGCGCCAACATGCAGCGGCCTATTTTCACATTCGGATCTGGGGAGCGCCATTTACCTTAATGAATTACGTCATACTCGGCTGGCTGATGGGGATGGCAAAAATGAAAGAAGCCCTTTCTTTACAAATTTTGATCAATGTCATGAATATGATCTTGGCATTGATCTTAGTTCATGCGTTTTCTTTTGCCGTCAAAGGTGTGGCAGCGGCGACATTGATCTCTGAACTCACTGCTTTTGTGTTAGGGGTCTGGATTATCTTGAAGCATACGTCAAACGGTTATCGGATGCCGTCTATCCAGCAGATGATGGACACACGTGCAGTAAAGAAAATGTTTCATGTGAATAAAGACTTGTTTATCCGAACGATCTGTCTGCTTGTTGTGATCAACATGTTTACAGCGAAGGGAGCGTCTTTCGGAACGGAGCAATTGGCGGCGAATGCCATTTTATTTCAAATTCACTACATCATGGCCTATTTGTTCGATGGATTTGCCAATGCATCCAGCATCCTTGTCGGTAGATCAGTAGGTGCGAACGACCGAGCGCTTTATGATAAAACATTAACCCTTTCGAGACAATGGGCAGTTGTGATGGCATGTGTCATTGCGACAGGTTACTTTTTCTTTAAAGTACCGATTTTGAGCCTGTTTACAAATTTGCCTCAGCTTCTTGATGTGACACTGCAATATGCCGATTGGCTCGTTCTTTATCCGTTTGCTGCTTGTTTTGGTTTGGTGATTTATGGTGTATTCACAGGTGCGACAGAAATTGCTCCTGTTAGGAATTCAATGCTGTTTGCGATGATTTTGTTTGTGGCTGTTCAGGCGGCAGTCATTCCGATATGGCACAATCACGGACTATGGTTTGCCTTTATCATTTATACTTTAGGACGGTCAGGCTTTTTGATGATGTACAAATCAAAGCTGGATCAAAAGCTTTTCCTGCATGAAAAACACCCTTTGCAATCATGAGAAAGGGTGTTGTTTGTCGTCCATTTATTCGCTTTCTTTTTTCACCTTTTGGTACGCTTCATCGAGATGCTGAATTCGCTTCAAGACAACAGCATTTTTCGTCAATTGGTCCTGCACAAGTGTAGAAACCACCGAACGATAATAAGCGTTCATGGCATGAATCTTGTCTTCATGTTGATTCATGGCAATGTGCTGTTTTAAATTGTCGATAAAGTATGGAACGGAAAAAAGTTCAGACATGGAAATCACTCCTATTTCGTATATACGGTCCGTCAATCTTCATGTAAAATGATGAGAGGGAGGGGAGACAATGAGCCTTAAACTGCAACAAGAACTAGTATTAAAGCAGGTACTCACGCAAGAACTCAGGCAGGCGATTACGCTGCTACAATTGAATTGTGCAGAGCTGGGTGAGTATCTGGATCAGTTAGCGCTTGAGAACCCTCTGATTGAGCGGAAAGACACGGACAGCTATCAACCAGTTTATCATAAAAGAACGCAAGATCGAATGACAGAGCCGTATCGTACGCATCAAAAAGAAAGCCTGCAAATGTATTTAAAGAGACAGGCCATTGATTTGAATTTAAGTGAAAAGAATCAAAGGATTTTTCAATTTATGATTGAGTCCATTGATTCCAATGGCTATTTAAATGAACCGATTGACCAAATGGCCGCTGCTCTAGGGGCTTCGGCAGAAGAAGTAGAAGCTGTTCTTCATCAGCTTCAATCATTAGAGCCTGCTGGTATTGGCGCTAGATCATTGCAAGAATGTATCCTGCTCCAGCTTAGACGAAAAAAGGATCGCTGGTATGAAGCAGAGCTGATCATCGAAGGGCATTTCTTTCTTTTCGCAAGGAAGGCTTGGAAGGAAATCGCGGCAAAAACAGGTATACCTTTGAAAACCTTGCAGGCCATACAAGATGAGGTGTCGCTTCTCGAACCAAGACCAGGCCTTCATTTCTCTTATGAAGACCAGGATGTGTATATAGAACCAGATGTGTTGATTACAGCTACGGGAGGTCACATCACATTCGAGCTGAACCAGCGTGCTTTTCCGGACATTGAAATGAATGAAGGGTATTTCGCCATGATTCAAGATCAAAAGCGGCATGAAGCATACACGTATTTAAAGGAAAAGCAGCAGCAGTACAATTGGCTTGTTCAAGCGCTGAAGCAGAGAAAACAAACGATGACAAATGTCATTCGTGAGATTATCTTACAACAGACTGATTTTTTCCTGACAGGGAAGCATAAAATGAAACCGCTTACGATGAAGCGGATTGCAGATATATTACAAGTGCATGAGTCGACAGTGAGCCGAACAGTCAAAGGAAAAATGGTGCAGACCCCTTATGGGTTAATGGAAATGAAACAGTTTTTTCAAGCGAAACTAGAAGGGCATTCGCTAGAAGAAGCATCCAGCTACACAGTGAAGACGCACATTTCAGAGCTGATTCAATCAGAAAATAAGAAAAAACCGTATTCGGATCAGCAAATCATGACGCAACTTCAGCAAACCTTTGGTATCCGTGTCTCTCGCAGGACTATTGCCAAATATCGTGAGCAAATGAACCTTCCGTCTTCCACGCTGCGGAAACGCTATGATTAAAAAGAAGCACATGCCAGAAACAATGGCACGTGCTTCTTTTTTGATGAGTGGAAGAGCGATTGAAGATTTCTTGAGAATTGAGAAAAGGGGAGAGGTGTGATCTGAATTTTGGGGTAAAGTATAAGATAGGGCATGAGCCGATAGGGTAGACAACAGTGATGAGGTGAGACCAATTGAAATATAAACAAATCAAAACGAAAAAAATATATGAAGAAATTGCGGATGCATTAATCGAATCCATTCGAACGGGGGAGCTTCTTCCGGGCGAAAAATTAGACTCGGTTCAAGCACTTTCTGAAAACTTTCAAGTCAGCCGTTCCGCTGTGAGAGAGGCGCTGTCCGCTCTGAAAGCGATCGGATTAATAGAGATGAAGCAAGGAGAAGGCACATATGTGAAGCAGTTCGATCCTGAGCAGCTCACATTTTGTTTATCTCCTGCTTTTTTGATGAAGCAGCAGGATATCGTGCAGCTTCTTGAAGTGAGATCAATCATTGAATCAGGTGCTGTCAAAAAGGCAGCATTGCTGCGGACAGACGATGACCTCCATCGACTGCATGAGGCACTAGAACAAATGAAGCGTGCAGAGGCGCATAAAGAAATTGGTGAGGAGGCAGACCTCACATTTCATCTTGCCATCGCTAAAGCCTCAAAGAATCATTTACTAGCGGCGTTAATGAATCAGGTCTCAACCTTGTTAATGGAAACGATGCGAGAAACAAGAAAAATCGTGTTATTCTCAAGAAAAGCGTCCATACGTCAGCTTTACAAAGACCATGAACGTATTTATCAAGCTGTCATGGACAAGCAGCCAGAAGAAGCGGAGAGGGCGATGCTTACACATTTGGAAACAGTAGAACAACTTCTTGGTGATGTGCTGCAAGAACAGGAAGGAAAGCCAGATATTCAATAAGCTGTGCCACATAAGGGCACAGCTCTATTATTGAAGAGAAATATGCAGCTTTTTCATTCGATATTGCAGACTTTGCCTGCTCATGCCCAATATCTTTGCAGTCTGTGAAATATTGTCGTCCATTTTATTTAAGTAATGGACGATGTATTGTTTTTCAAATCGTTCCATTTGGGTTTGGAAATCAGTTGTATGATCTGAGCTCGTGTAGACAAACGTATCAGCTGCAGCTGCTAGATTAAGCGGACTCATCTGCATGTGTTCACTAGGACGTCCTTCTCCTTGCTTGAAACGGAAATGGTAAGGAAGGTGATGCATGCTTAAGTATGTTTCGTCCATCATCATATTCATCCCAGCTTCAATCACATGCTCCAGTTCTCTTACATTGCCCGGCCAATGATACGTTTGGAACAGGGCAAGTACCTCTTCATCAGCCGCCTTCACATTCATTTGAAACAGTTCATTATATTTTTGAATAAAATGCATGACAAATGTGGGGATGTCTTCTTTTCGCTCAGAGAGTGGCGGGATAAACAAGGTGACAATGCCAAGCCGGTAAAATAAATCCTTTCGCATCCGTCCACCTGCGATCGCATCTACAGGGTCCTCATTCATATTAGCAATCACTCTCACATCAATGGCGATTTCCTTTGTACTGCCTAACCTTCTTACACGTTTCTCTTGCAAGACGCGCAATAGTTTTGCTTGAAGAGCTGGGTGTAATGAGTTGATCTCATCTAAAAGCAGTGTACCTCCTTGTGCTTGTTCGAATAGACCCGGCTGATCTGTTGCCCCTGTAAAAGCCCCTTTTTGTGTTCCAAAAAGCAGACTTTCAATCAGGTTATCAGGCAGTGCTGCACAATTCTGCGTAATAAATGGTCCAGATGAACGGCTGCTGCCATTATGAATGCTTTGTGCAAATAGTTCTTTCCCCGTCCCTGTCTCACCAACAATCAGCACATAAGAAGAGGTACGTGTGGCTCGTTTCGCATGTTCAATCACTTCTAAAAAGGCAGGACTCTCCCCAATGATTGAATCAAATGTAAAGCGTGTGTTTCCTTTTTTCTTCATATTGTGATGAATGAGCCGTTCCAGTTTCGTGACATCATTCGAAATTTCAACTGCCCCTTGAATCAAACCGTCTCGAACGAGCGGGTATGTATGGTTAATCGTTGTGATTTCTTTTCCATTGTAGTTGTGATACGTCTGCTTTGCATGAACCGTCTGTTTCCCGGTTCGCAGCGCTTGGACAAGTGTACTGTGCATCTCATCCTGAAACACAAAGAGGTCTAAGACATTTTTATAAAGGACATCAGAACGTTTTAAAGATTCGATCTCCATCATTTTTTTGTTATAAACAATGGTATTGCCATTTTCGTCAATGGCGTGAACCCCAACATCAATTAAATCGAGCATTTGTTTATATAGATCAATCTCATTTTCGAGCTTTGCGGTATGCTGATCTTTTTTCACTTGCGCCACCTCCAGACATTACCTCTATTTTACATGAAAAATTTTGCGGTTTCCTCTAAAAAAATTTGCATATGCAAAATATTTTTGCGGTAAAGATGAGCACAATCCTAGACACAGAGCGATCACTAAGTTGGCATGATCCTTGCATAACATAAGAGTGAAGATGAACCCAATCAAAAGAGGCAAGCTTATAGAAGGAGGAATACACGATGACACAGACAAAAGCATTGATTCATCAAACAGAACAATACGGTGCGGCGAATTATCATCCGTTGCCAATTGTGATTTCAGAGGCTGAGGGAGTGTGGGTGACTGATCCTGAAGGCAACCGCTACATGGATATGCTCAGTGCATATTCTGCAGTGAACCAAGGACATCGCCATCCCCGCATTATTGAAGCGCTTAAAACACAAGCTGACCGCGTGACACTCACATCAAGGGCCTTCCATAATGATCAGCTTGGCCCATGGTATGAGAAGATCTGCAAATTAACGAATAAAGAGATGGCATTGCCGATGAATACGGGTGCCGAGGCTGTGGAAACGGCGATAAAGGCAGCGAGACGATGGGGCTATGATGTCAAGGGAATCGAAGAGAATCGAGCAGAAATCATTGCATGTACCGGGAATTTTCATGGTCGTACAATGACGGCTGTGTCACTTTCTTCGGAAGCAGAATATCAAAGAGGTTTCGGTCCGATGCTCCCAGGCATAAAGCTCATCCCTTATGGAGATATTGAGGCGTTACGCGAAGCAATCACTCCGCAAACAGCAGCTTTTCTCTTTGAACCGATTCAAGGAGAAGCGGGCATTGTCATGCCGCCTGAGGGCTTTATAAAAGAGGCAAAAGCGATCTGTGAGAAGGAACATGTGTTATTGATCGCAGATGAAATTCAAGTGGGATTAGCTCGGACCGGCAAGATGTTTGCATGCGACTGGGAAGATATTGAGCCGGATATGCTGATTCTTGGTAAAGCACTTGGCGGTGGGGTATTCCCGATCTCATGTGTTGTAGCAAATCGTGATATTTTAGGTGTGTTTAACCCAGGATCTCACGGGTCTACCTTTGGCGGGAATCCTCTTGCGTGCGCAGTATCGCTAGCTGCACTAGATGTTTTAATCGACGAGAAGCTTGCCGAGCGCTCATTGGAGCTTGGGGAATATTTCAAAGACAAACTGTCACGCATTCAAAGTCCTGTCATTAAGGAAGTGCGCGGGCGTGGACTATTTATTGGAATGGAACTGACTGAGGCAGCTAGACCCTATTGCGAGAAGCTCAAGCAAGCCGGGCTGTTATGCAAAGAAACCCATGAGACAGTAATTCGATTTGCACCGCCGCTCACCATTTCAAAAGAAGACTTGGATTGGGCAATCGCTCATATCGAAGCGTTATTTCAAGCATAAATGATCAAGGGAGAAGACTTCAAATTCTCCCTTTCTCTTTCAATGAACGGCGAATTTTGTCAAAGGTTGATGAATAGAAGAGTGAAAGTGGGGAAGCGGATTTGAAGCCAGAACAGCATAATGAATTAGAGCGTTCCATGAAAAGCAGACATCTCTTTATGATTGCCTTAGGTGGGGTCATCGGAACAGGCCTTTTCCTTGGGTCAGGACTCATTATTCATCAGGCAGGCCCAGGGGGAGCCATTCTTTCGTTTATCATTGGCGGATTGCTCATGTATTTGGTGATGCTCTGTCTTGGTGAATTAGCAGTGGCGATGCCGACAGCTGGTTCCTTTCAGGAGTATGCAACCAAATATATAGGTCCGTCCACAGGCTTTATGATCGGCTGGCTTTATTGGTTTAGCTGGGCATGTACAATTGGACTTGAGTTTACATCAGCAGGTATTCTACTCCAAAGGTGGTTCCCAGATATCCCTGTTTGGCTTTGGTGTCTTGCCTTTAGCGTCATCTTATTTTCCATCAATGCCATCTCGGCACGCAGTTTCGCTGAAACAGAGTTTTGGTTTTCAGCCATCAAGGTTGCTGCGATCTTATTGTTTATTATCATTGGAATTGGCGCAATTTTCGGAATGATTCACTTGAAAGGTGGGGAACCAGCCCCTCTATTTCGTCATTTGACGGATCATGGTGGACTTTTTCCTAATGGTGTTTTTGCGATTTTATTAACCATGGTCACAGTCAATTTCTCCTTTCAAGGAACAGAGCTTGTAGGGATTGCAGCAGGGGAGAGTGAAAGTCCAGAAAAAACACTCCCGCGCTCTATTCGGAATATTATTTGGCGGACGATGGTCTTTTTTGTTTTATCGATTGCGGTTCTTGCAGCACTTCTTCCATGGCAGACCGCCGGCGCAGTGGATAGTCCGTTTGTTGTGGTGTTGGACAAGGTCGGCATACCATACGCTGCAGATATCATGAATTTTATTATCATTACAGCCGTTTTATCTGTAGCGAACTCTGGATTATATGCATCATCACGTATGCTTTGGGCGCTTTCAAAAGACGGGAAAGGACCTGTTTTCACGAAAAAATTATCCAAGCGTAAAATCCCGATCAATGCCTTATTGGTGACAATGGGTGTATCCGCTCTATCACTGCTCACGAGTGTTGTAGCACCAAAAACGGTATATGTCTGGCTCATATCCATTTCGGGTATGGTGCTTGTCGTGGTTTGGATGTCGATTTGTTTATCCCAATACTTCTTTAGGAGGCAATTCATAAAAGAGGGCGGAGATGTAAAGAATCTTGTCTTCCGAACGCCTTTTTATCCATTTGTGCCATTAGCAGGCTTTATCGCATTTGGCATTGTTCTTATCAGTTTATTCTTTATTGAGGATCAGCGGATTGGTCTTTATTGCGGAGTTCCATTTATGGCCGCCTGCTACATCATTTACTACCTCAAGATTAAACCGAAGGAAGATGCGAAACGATTTAATGAAGAGAAAGAAACGATACCGAAAACATAAGCAGGCGGCTTTTGACCGCCTGCACCTTTTCAAAGACAAATGCATTCAATATAGAAGAAAATAAATAGTTTTAAAAAAATAAAATGGCGGAAAGCTAGATGACAAGCAGGTTATCGGTCAAAATGTGTCTATTTTTTGTCTAAATGTGTTTGTAAGAGTTGAAAATGCAAGATTATCCTGTTAAAATAATTAAAGAAAGCAGGGATTGATTTTTTTTGGCTGTGGCGGGACGTTTTTTGTCACAGTGGGACGTTTTTAGTCCAACGTGAAAAGAAAGGGTCGTTAGCCATGAATCGTTTATTGGAAGCTCAAAAAAAATTATTACCAGATCTTCTCACAGTTATGCAAAAACGCTACGACATTTTGCAGTACATCAGATTAGCTGAACCAATTGGTCGCAGAAGTCTTGCGACAAGTCTTGGTCTGAGTGAACGTATTTTAAGAGCTGAAGTTCAGTTCTTAAAGGAACAAAATCTGCTGGATGTCAAAACGAGCGGTATGATGCTGACGACTGAAGGTCATGCTTTGCTTGAAATGCTTGAAGGAATGATGAAGGACGTTTTAGGTTTAACCTTTTTGGAAAATACATTAAAGAGGAAATTAGGCCTGGAAGAAGTCATCATTGTTTCTGGTGACAGCGATGAATCCCCGTGGGTGAAGCAAGAAATGGGAAGAGCTGCTGTCCAATGTATGAAAAAAAGGTTTACTGGAAATAATATCGTCGCCGTCACTGGCGGAACGACGATGGAAGCTGTTGCCGAAATGATGACCCCTGATGCCAAAAATCGCGACATGATGTTTGTCCCTGCGAGAGGCGGTCTTGGGGAGAATGTAAAAAATCAGGCAAACACCATTTGTGCCCACATGGCTGAAAAAGCTTCCGGTACTTACAAACTGCTGTTTGTTCCAGGACAGCTGTCAGAAGGTGCTTACTCTTCCATTATTGAAGAGCCGTCTGTCAAAGAAGTGCTTCAAACAATTAAATCATCCACGATGCTTATTCATGGAATCGGTGAAGCAAAAACAATGGCGATGAGACGAAACACACCCGCTGAAGATTTAAAAAAGATTGATGAGCATGACGCAGTGACAGAGGCCTTTGGCTATTACTTTAATCGTGATGGTGAGGTCGTCCACAAAGTGCACTCCGTCGGCATGCAGCTAGATGATTTAGAAAGCATTCCACACATCATTGCTGTTGCAGGTGGATCATCAAAGGCTGGGGCCATTGAAGCTTATTTCAAAAAACCCCGCCGAACGGTTCTCGTCACAGACGAAGGAGCCGCAAAAGAGTTATTAAGGGAGTCAATAGATCCCTCAATATAAAACATTGTGACCTATAAAAGGAGGAAACATCATGGCAGTAAAAGTCGGTATTAACGGATTTGGACGTATTGGACGTAACGTATTTCGTGCAGCATTAAACAATCCTGAAGTTGAGGTAGTAGCGGTTAACGATCTAACAGACGCTAACATGCTTGCACATCTTTTACAATATGACTCTGTTCACGGAAAACTAGATGCAGAGGTTTCTGTAGACGGTACGAACTTAGTAGTGAACGGTAAAACAATCGAAGTATCAGCTGAGCGTGACCCTGCGAAATTAAGCTGGGGTAAACAAGGCGTAGAAATCGTTGTTGAATCTACTGGATTCTTCACAAAACGTGCAGACGCTGCTAAACACTTAGAAGCTGGCGCTAAAAAAGTCATCATCTCTGCTCCTGCTAACGAAGAAGATATCACAATCGTTATGGGTGTAAACGAAGACAAATACGATGCAGCTAGCCACGATGTCATCTCTAATGCATCTTGTACAACAAACTGCTTAGCTCCATTTGCAAAAGTACTTAACGATAAATTTGGTATCAAACGCGGTATGATGACAACTGTTCACTCATACACAAATGACCAACAAATTCTTGATCTTCCGCACAAAGACTACCGTCGTGCTCGTGCAGCTGCGGAAAACATCATCCCAACTTCTACAGGTGCTGCGAAAGCTGTTTCACTTGTATTGCCTGAACTTAAAGGTAAATTAAACGGTGGCGCTATGCGTGTTCCAACACCTAACGTTTCTTTAGTTGATCTTGTTGCTGAATTAAATCAAGATGTAACGGCTGAAGATGTAAATGCAGCACTTAAAGAAGCAGCTGAAGGAGAACTTAATGGAATCCTTGGCTACAGCGAAGAGCCATTAGTATCTGGTGACTACAATGGTAATGCAAACTCTTCAACAATCGATGCTCTTTCTACAATGGTAATGGAAGGCAGCATGGTGAAAGTCATTTCTTGGTACGATAACGAGAGTGGATATTCTCACCGCGTTGTTGACCTTGCAGCTTACATTGCAAAACAGGGTCTTTAATTTCTCACACTGAAGGAACTCACTTGGTTCTTTCCTAGAGACACGATATAATGAAGACGGACAAGGGAAGGGGAAGCATCCCTTTCCCTTTTTCTCTGTATTTATCCGTTCTGCACGATTTCTCGTTTTGATGAGGGCAAAATGGGAAAAGGATAAAGAGAGACTTGTCCAATGCGTAAGGAAACCAGAATAAAGGAGGATCTCCTGACGAGCATGAATAAGAAATCAGTAAAAGACATTGACGTAAAAGGTAAAGTTGTGTTCTGCCGCGTAGATTTTAACGTTCCAATGAAGGACGGAAAAGTGACGGATGATACTCGTATTCGCGCAGCATTACCAACGATTGAGTATTTAACAGGACAAGGCGCAAAGGTACTACTAGCTAGTCATTTGGGTCGTCCGAAAGGTCAAGTTACTGAAGAACTGCGTCTGACACCTGTAGCAAAACGTCTGCAAGAGCTTCTTGGACAAGAAGTGAAAAAAGCAGATGAAGCTTACGGCGACAACGTGAAAAAGCAAATCTCTGACTTAAAAGAAGGAGATGTGCTAGTGCTTGAAAACGTTCGTTTCTATCCTGGTGAAGAAAAGAACGATCCTGAATTATCAAAAGCGTTTGCTGATTTAGCCGATGTGTATGTCAATGATGCGTTCGGTGCTGCACACCGTGCACATGCATCCACAGCTGGTATTGCAGCGTATCTTCCGGCTGTTTCAGGCTTCCTCATGCAAAAAGAGCTTGAGGTTCTAGGGAAAGCCATTTCAAACCCTGATCGCCCATTTACAGCGATTATCGGTGGCGCAAAAGTAAAGGATAAAATCGGTGTAATTGAAAGTCTTCTTGATAAAGTGGACAACCTGATCATCGGCGGCGGACTTGCTTATACATTTGTCAAAGCACTTGGCCACGAAGTAGGAAAATCTCTATTAGAAGAAGACAAAGTAGATTTAGCGAAATCCTTTATGGACCGTGCAAAAGAAAAAGGCGTGAACTTCCTGATTCCAACAGATGTTCTGGTAGCCGACGACTTTTCAAATGATGCGAATACAAGCATTGTGCCAATCTCTGAAATTCCAAGTGATCTAGAAGCACTTGATATTGGAACAGAGACAAGAGAGAAGTATGCTGATGTCATTAAAAACAGCAAACTTGTTGTCTGGAACGGACCAATGGGTGTATTTGAAATCGATGCATTCGCTAAAGGAACAAAAGCAATCGCAGAAGCACTGGCAGAAGCAAAAGATACATATTCTGTCATTGGTGGTGGAGATTCAGCAGCAGCTGTTGAGAAATTTGGTCTTGCCGATCAGATGAGCCATATTTCTACAGGTGGCGGCGCTTCACTTGAATTTATGGAAGGCAAAGAACTTCCAGGTGTGACTGCATTAAACGATAAATAAGACCAAAACTGCTATAAGGAAGTGTCAATCATGAGAAAACCAATTATAGCTGGGAACTGGAAGATGAACAAAACACTTGGTGAAGCTGTAAGCTTCGTTGAAGAAGTCAAGTCATCTATTCCATCTCCTGACAAAGTGGAATCTATTGTCTGTGCACCAGCCCTTTTCCTTGAAAAGCTGAACAGCCTTTCTAACGGAACAGACCTTAAAATTGGTGCGCAAAACATGCACTTTGAAGAAAATGGTGCATTCACTGGTGAAATCAGCCCTGCTGCGCTTAAAGATCTTGGCATCGGCTACTCAGTGATCGGTCATTCAGAGCGCCGCGAATTCTTCGCTGAAACAGATGAAACAGTGAACAAAAAAGCACATGCTGCATTCAAGTATGGCATCGTTCCAATCATCTGTGTAGGTGAAACGCTTGAAGAGCGTGAAGCAGGCAAAACAAACGAACTTGTCGCTGATCAAGTGAAGAAAGCACTAGCTGGTTTAACGAAGCAGCAAGTCGCTGAATCTGTGATTGCCTATGAGCCAATCTGGGCGATCGGTACAGGTAAATCTTCTACAGCGAAAGATGCAAACGATGTTTGTACGCACATTCGCCAAACGGTTGCAAGTGAATTTGGTCAAGAAGCGGCAGACAGCCTTCGCATTCAATATGGCGGAAGCGTGAAACCTGCGAATATTAAAGAATATATGGCAGAATCCGATATTGACGGTGCTTTGGTAGGCGGCGCAAGCTTAGAACCTCAGTCTTTCGTTCAATTATTGGAGGAAGGTCAATATGAGTAAGAAACCAGCTGCATTAATCATCTTAGATGGATTCGGTTTAAGAGGCGAAACAGTCGGTAACGCTGTTGCCCAAGCAAAGAAACCGAACTTCGACCGCTACTGGAACGAATTCCCGCATCAAACCTTAACGGCTTCAGGTGAGGCAGTGGGCCTCCCAGAAGGTCAAATGGGGAACTCTGAAGTTGGGCATTTGAACATCGGTGCAGGACGCATCGTGTACCAAAGCTTAACAAGAGTGAATGTTGCCATTCGTGATGGGGAATTTGAGAAAAACGAAACGTTCCTAGATGCAATGACTTATGCAAAAGAAAATGACAAGGCGCTTCATTTATTCGGTCTCTTGTCAGACGGCGGTGTGCATAGCCACATCCAGCATCTTTTTGCCTTGCTGAAACTAGCGAAAAAAGAAGGCTTAACAAAAGTATACATTCACGGCTTCTTAGACGGACGCGATGTTGGTCAGAAGACAGCGAAAGTGTACTTAAAACAGCTTGAAGAACAAATCAAAGAAATCGGTGTCGGAGAAGTCGCAACACTTTCTGGACGCTATTACTCAATGGACCGTGACAAGCGCTGGGATCGTGTGGAGAAAGCATATCGCGCGATGGCGTATGGTGAAGGCCCAAGTTATCAAAACATCTATGATGTCGTTGATGACTCCTATGAAAATGGAATCTACGATGAGTTCGTTATTCCATCTGTCATTACGAGAGAAAATGGTGAGCCGGTTGCAAAAGTAAACGACGGCGACTCTGTGATTTTCTATAACTTCCGTCCAGACCGTGCGATTCAAATTTCAAACACATTCACAAATGAAGATTTCCGCTCGTTTGACCGCGGGGAAGCACATCCGAAGGATTTACACTTCGTCTGCTTCACACACTTCAGTGAAACGGTAGATGGCTATGTGGCTTTCAAACCAGTGAATTTGGATAACACAGTAGGAGAAGTACTTTCTCAAAATGGATTGAAGCAGCTGCGGATTGCTGAAACAGAGAAATATCCTCACGTGACGTTCTTTATGAGCGGTGGACGTGAAGAAGAATTTCCTGGAGAAGACCGCATCTTAATCAATTCACCAGATGTCGCAACCTATGACCTCAAGCCAGAAATGAGCGCTTATGAGGTAAAGGATGCACTTGTTGCAGACATCAATGCTGATAAGCATGATGCGATCATTCTGAACTTTGCTAACCCAGATATGGTGGGGCATTCAGGTATGCTTGAGCCAACAATCAAAGCCATTGAAGCAGTAGATGAGTGCTTAGGAGCTGTAGTCGACGCAATCCTTGCAAAAGGCGGACACGCCATCATCACGGCAGACCACGGTAACGCAGACGTGCTCATTACCGAAGAAGGAAAGCCGCATACTGCACATACAACGAATCCTGTGCCAGTCATCGTAACGAAAAAAGGTGCGACGCTTAGAGAAGGCGGCATTTTAGCTGATCTATCTCCAACGCTTTTAGACTTACTTGGACTTGAAAAACCAAAAGAGATGACAGGAACATCATTGATTCAGAAATAACAAATTGATTCAAAAGGAGAGAAATAACGATGCCATACATTGTTGACGTATATGCACGCGAAGTATTAGACTCTCGCGGTAACCCAACAGTTGAAGTAGAAGTTTACACAGAATCTGGCGGCTTTGGCCGTGCACTAGTACCAAGTGGTGCTTCTACTGGTGAATATGAAGCAGTAGAACTACGTGACGGAGACAAAGACCGTTACCTTGGAAAAGGTGTTTTGACAGCTGTAAACAACGTAAACGAAATCATTGCACCAGAGCTTTTAGGCTTTGATGTCACTGAACAAGTAGCAATTGACAAAATGTTAATCGAACTTGACGGAACAGAAAACAAAGGGAAATTAGGTGCAAACGCAATCCTTGGCGTATCTATCGCTGTAGCACGTGCGGCTGCTGATTTCTTACAAATTCCACTTTATCAATACCTTGGTGGATTCAACTCCAAAACGCTTCCAGTGCCGATGATGAACATCGTCAACGGTGGAGAGCATGCGGATAACAACGTAGACATTCAAGAATTCATGATTATGCCTGTAGGTGCTCCAAACTTCCGTGAAGCACTTCGCATGGGCGCTCAAATCTTCCATAGCCTGAAATCTGTATTAAGCGCAAAAGGCTTAAACACAGCTGTAGGTGACGAAGGTGGATTCGCTCCAAACCTTGGTTCTAACGAAGAAGCACTTCAAACAATCGTAGAAGCGATTGAAAAAGCTGGTTTCAAACCAGGTGAAGAAGTGAAACTTGCGATGGATGCTGCATCTTCTGAGTTCTATAACAAAGAAGACGGTAAATATCATTTATCAGGCGAAGGTGTTGTGAAAACATCTGCTGAAATGGTTGACTGGTATGAAGATATGGTATCGAAATACCCAATCATCTCAATCGAAGACGGCCTTGATGAAAACGACTGGGAAGGTCACAAACTATTAACTGAGCGTCTTGGCAGCAAGGTTCAGCTAGTAGGAGACGACTTGTTCGTAACAAATACGAAGAAGCTTTCTGAAGGAATCAAAAACGGCGTTGGTAACTCAATCCTCATCAAAGTAAACCAAATCGGTACATTAACTGAAACATTTGATGCAATCGAAATGGCGAAACGTGCAGGCTATACAGCTGTTATCTCTCACCGTTCTGGTGAAACAGAAGACAGCACAATTGCAGACATTGCAGTTGCAACTAACGCTGGACAAATCAAAACAGGTGCTCCATCTCGTACGGACCGTGTGGCGAAATACAACCAATTACTTCGCATCGAAGATCAATTGGCTGAAACAGCTCAATACCACGGCATTGCTACATTCTACAACTTGAATAAGTAATGTAAAGCAACGCGCTGCGTGCGCTCTTTTGAAAAGAGCGTATCGCAGCGCTTTTTTTATGTTGAAATAAAGACGCAAAGCTGGCTCAAGCGAATAGGCTCTGCTTCCTTTGTCATATCCTATTTTTGTAAAAAATCATCCTTCAGTCAGAGGTGAAACGATGAGCTTGACGATTTATAAGCAATAAATCATGAAAACTCTTCTAAAAATATGATCTGAATTGAACTTATGCTATTTGCATGGGGGTGGTATCATTTTACATATATTAGGGGGTGATGAGATGCTGAATCCTTTTAGCCTTCGTTTTCCAGTAGGCGTGTACATGTATGTCCTTCACCTACTGGCGGCATATGATGAAAGGAAGCAACGAATTCTAACTTCTAAGAACGTACAGAAAAATGCATTTTGGATTTATGTCCTTGCCGCTATCTTAGGCATTGTGACAGCTGCAGCTTTGATTTGGGCATGCAAATCATTTGGAAAAGGCTCGAAATTTTTAGGAGAGTTCAAGTTTTTAGGCCTGTATATT
The DNA here is from genome assembly GCF_038593325.1 of Bacillus sp. FSL W7-1582. Classification (NCBI taxonomy): domain Bacteria; kingdom Bacillati; phylum Bacillota; class Bacilli; order Caryophanales; family Bacillaceae; genus Bacillus; species Bacillus sp. FSL W7-1582. The sequence goes on along the minus strand of NZ_CP151987.1, from coordinate 3,052,228 downwards.
AAAATCAAATGCGGCTTCTAACAAATGGTGAGAACAGATGCGAGGTCATCTGTTCTATCTGAAATAAATGGAGGGACATGATGCTGACATTACACTTAACAGAAAAAACGTATAGCCGCACCTTTTCTCTCCGCGATATTCAGTTAAATGTAGAGAAAGGACGTATGCTTCTGCTTTTGGGGCATAATGGGGCAGGAAAAACCACGATGATTCAGTCTATGTTTGGCCTGACACCATTTACGGGTGTTGTCTCTTTAGATGGTAAACAGCTGAATTTTCAATCCTCAGCACATATCTCCTTTTTGAAAGAACATGTTTCCTATATTCCTGATGATCATGCTTTGTTTGATTATTTAACGCCGAGAGAATATTTTCATTTACTCCAGCTTCCAGACAAACGAAATGGACCTCGAGAAGAGGCCTTCGTCGATCTGTTTGAGCTGAGACCTTATATGGATCAGCCAATTGCCCAGCTGTCTCATGGCAATCAAAAGAAAACCCAAATCATTTCACAGCTCCTTAGGTCTTGTGATTATTATGTATTCGACGAGCCTACAAATGGACTTGATCCAGATATGATGATCATCTTAAAAAAGGTGCTCATGAAGCTGAGAAATCAAGGTGCAGGCATTCTCATTTCTACCCATCATTTGGGCTTTGGTGAGACATTGTATGACCACCTTATGATCTTAAGAAACGGTGATATCAAGCTGGATATGTCACGTCAAGAAACAAACAAAACATTTCCTCATCAAGCACTTGAGGATATTTATAAAGAAGTGAATCAAGATTACTATATGCAGGTGGAGAGGTTGCTCAATGACTTGGACACGACACGTTCTTCATAAAATAGAATGGGGCATGCTCACAACGAAAATCAAGCAGCTCGGCAAAAAATATCCTTTGCAGCTTCTCGCCGCAGCCGTTTTTTTATTGCTGATCTACGCCATATACGTTGTCATGAGCCTGCGTTTTTTTATGCAAGTAGGGGAGAGCGAACCAGTTGCTTTATACCTTCAATTTGTGAAAATGACCCTGCTGCTTTTGGGAGCAGGTATTGTCTTTTCCCGTCATAAAATGAAGCGTCAAGAGTATCAGTTCTTCTTTTTGAATAGTGCGATGCAAAGTGTCTCATTTGTCCTTTGTGTGTATTTCTTTCCAGTGCTGTTTTGTTTCATCATGCTTGGTCTTCTTTTTTTACCCATCCTATTAGGACTGATCATTAGCGGCGTTACACTATCTTTGTATTGGATCATTGTGGTAGGGATCACTTGCTGTGGATTGGCGCTGTATACGCTTGCTTCTTGGATGCTGATACGCATTGGTGTGAGCCATTTTATATCAAAAACAAAAGAGCATTTACTGCTGCAAACGATTGGATTTGTGACGCTCGGTGCTTTCGTATTTCTCCTTTTTCAAAAAGCGGTTGAGATGATTTACGTATGGCCGTCTATCTATCTTGTATTTCTGATGATCTTTCTAAGTGCAGGGTGGTTTTGGCTGAAAGGCTTGGCGGCTTGTTATGTCAATCGGATGTTTTTGCAGCTAAAGGTAGAGGTGAAGTCGTTTTCTTACCAAAAAGTCAGATCGGATTCTTCATTTTTCACACATCTGCGGCAGGAGCTTGTTTATTTTAGCCGATCAGCTGTGTTTAAAGAACAAGGTATTTTGTTCCTGTTTCTTGTCTGTTTCACGATAGGTCTCCCATTCATCTTTACTCCGGCAGAGACTGGCTGGCTGTTTACTTTTATTGTGCAGTTTGCCTTAAAGGAGATCCTTATTATGCTACCGCTCATGATTGGCAGGGAATATCATCTCCATCAGCGAGCCATTTTTATGTTAAATACATCAAAGGGTGCCTATTTATTATCAAGAATTTTATTTTATTACACAATGAATATATTGATTTATTTTGTCTATATCGGGCTTGCTTATTTCATGATTGGGGTTGAAAGTGAAGGGCACGGTTTGGCAAGCTTGTCCATTTTATTGATTACTGTCATGGCAGCATGTGTCGGGTTTGTCGTGAAGATTAGTGATTTTAATAAACTGTTTGTGATCGTGATGATGATTGCTGTGTTCAGTATGTTGGATATGCTTTTAGTCCAGTGGCTTTCAGCAAATACTCAGCTGCTCTCAACTGCCTATATGGCTTGTTCAGCCGCATTCTTCATCTTCATATATGCTGCCATGCTAAAGAGGCCGATTGTGCGATGATGACGCTTTTATTTTGCTTAATAGCCGTTGTGCTCATTCATGAACTCGGACATATCCTGATGGTGATGGTGTGCAACAAAATCGAAAAAAGACCCATCTTTGATTATGTGGTGATGATCGATTGGAAGCACGTGTCGATTGTCCATGAGAAATTTTCACGGCCGGGTTTTAATGTGATGGTGGCACTTGCAGGTCCTGTGTTTCCAGTGATCTGCTCGGGTGTGCTTTTCTTCATGTGGAGGCATCCATTGACGCATCCATTGCTGCTATTTTCTTTATTAAATACAGTGATGCTGCATCCAGCTTGCCCAGACGGGAAAAATATCATCGCCAGTTTAAAAGAGATGAAAGGAGAGAACTAAATGGTTAAAGTATTTCATTCGTTTTCTAGCGGTTTAACGCTTGCGATGCTTTATGTGTTTGCTGTGTTTATGACGCCAGTATTTTTAATGCTGCTAGAGGTTCATCATGTTGAATCAAGTCCAACTCTATTTGGTATGCCATTTTATATCATGAAAATTGAACAGTATCAATTCAGCTCAGAGGCAACGCTCTTTGGGTGCGTGGTCTGTTTTTTAGCGGGTGCCGCTCTCTACTTCTTGATTCAATATATGATTCATGCAGTGAAAAAGAGCAGAACATAAAAAAAGCAGGCTGAATGAAGTCAGTCTGCTTGAAGAACGAGTGACAACCGCACCATATCCATACACTGAATACCGTTCTCATAAATCGGTTCATGATAGTGCTTCAGAAAGAAATCGTGATCGATAGACGCCATGCGAAAACCGCATTTTTGATAAAGGGCGAGCTGCTGAATACTAGAGTTGCCTGTGCCAATTTCAATTGTATGAAAGCCAGCTGCCTGGGCTTCTGAAATAGCATGGCGGATCAGCTGCTTCCCAATTCCTCTACCTTGCCATGACTCTTTCACGGCGACATTCATGATTTCCACTGTCTGCTGAGACAGAGGCGTCAGAACATACACACCAATCATGTCCTGTTTATGAAAAGCAACATAACAAGAACCAGATTGTACATAGGCAATGACTTTTTCAGTTGAAGGGTCAGCTAATAGTAAAAGATCCATAGGAACAGATTGATCATGAGACAATGGCCGAATCTGTATCAAATCATTTCATCCTCTCTATTCTTTGATATACCCTTGTTTAACACCCCAATCATATTGATCCTGCACCCATTGAGAAGGAGGATGATGGGTGACATTTGGGTCTTTCTTAACAGTTGTTTTCCTAGTCGTTTGTGCTGCCTGCTTATTCGCTTGAGCCGTTGCTTTCGCTGATGCCAGTTCTTTTTGAAGCTGATCTATTTTTAACTCAAGCGCTTTACGCTGTTTGGTTTCTTTTTGATGCGCCTTCTTTTCTTTCTTCAGCTTGTTTGTGACGGTGGACAATTCCTTTTTTTGACCATCCATTTCATCTTTCATATCCGTTCCTTCTGACTTTAATTGTGTCAGCTGCTCATCATTCTTTCTCATTTCTTGCTGGTGTTTTTTCTCTGCCGCGGTGAGCGACTGCTGCTGCCACACAATCCAGCCAGTTGCACCTAGGATGATCACAGACAAGACAATGATCGTGATGTTTTTTTTCATGTTCTATTCCCCTTTCGTTAAACCTCTATTATCATCGGTTAAAACAAACCAGGTTTTAACAGAACAAGGGAATATTCGCATCAGATTAGCAGACACTATGAAAAAAGGAGGGTGTCTGTTGATTTCCTTTATGATTCATGTCATTGTGTCATTATTTGCTGTCTCAAATCCCATTGGAAACGTGCCTCTTTTCATCACTTTAACAGAAGGCTACTCAGAAAAAGAACGCGCCCAGACGGCCAAAAAAGCGATTGTTGTGTCTTTTATGATTTTGATTGCCTTTCTTTTGGCAGGCAGGCTCATTTTCAAATTGTTTGGCATTGATATCCATGCACTCCGTATCGCCGGAGGTATTTTTATTTTTGGTATCGCTTACAATTTGCTGAATGCAAAAGAATCACATGTTCAAAACCCTCATTCGGATGAAAAGGCAGAGAGCAAAGAGAAGGCCGATGTTTCGGTGACCCCGCTCGCCATTCCGATCATTGCCGGACCTGGTACAATTGCGACTGTCATGAGCTTAACGCCAGGAAGCCACCAAGTAACGCTTCATCTGCTTGCGATTCTTATTGGCATTGTGGTTGTACTTGCCATGACCTATTATGCATTTCATTATTCAAGTTTCATTATGCGAAAAATGGGGAAAACAGAGATGAATGTCGTGACACGATTAATGGGATTGATTCTAGCTGTTGTGGCAGTAGAGATGATTGGCGCAGGGATCAAAGGGATGTTCCCAATGCTGATGTCATAAGTGTATATAAAAAAGCTGTTTTTTTCTACAAAATTGTAAAATAAAACAGCTTTTTTAAGGTTTTGGCACATGTTGAAATACTTCTTCACTTTCAAAGAACTCAATTAAACGGCTAATCCAGTCATAATAATCGAGACTTTCCTTGATTTCTGAAAGAAGAAGATTGATTTTATCTACTGTTTCTTCTGGCAGGTCATCTTGTTCAAGCAGCTCCAGCAATTCTTTGCATGTCTTTTTATGTGCCTTGCGATTTTTGCTGACAACACGTGACCAATTGGCTGCAAACAATGAAATAAAGGTTTGATATTGATCTTGCTCAACGTCATATAAATCTTTGCGTATTCCTTTTTCATAAACCTTTTCAGCAATATTCAGATCAAGCATTTCTCGAACGACTTGACTCATTCTTGTTTTGCTCATGCCGGTCGCCTCTGAGAGCTCACCGAGCGTCATTGGTTTACGGTTCATATGAATGATACCAAGCACTCTACCCACTGTGGCAGAAAGACCAAAGGCATTCATGTTCTCGGCAGCTTTTTCAATATAATGATCCTGTGCTTTTTGAATGGCGCCTAACGCTTGCTTGTCCATTCCCCGCTTCATCCCTTCACGACTGACAATTTGTAACACAATATATCATATACCTGTTTGTTCATGAAAACAATAAATATTGAGTATTTGCTCGTAAGTTGGAGGAAAAAGGAGGGATCGGTACATATCAGGCCGTTAACTGAAAATTTTAAATAAATCTTATGCAATACAAACACATCGTAAACTTTTTATTTTATAAAGTTTGCACTATAATAAATAAGGTGTAAATTTTCTGAAAATATATATCCGACTAATTGGAGGTGTCTCATTTGCTGAAACTAGAGAATGTATCTAAGACGTATAAAGGCGGAAAAAAAGCTGTCAAAAATATTGATTTAGAAATAGCAAAAGGAGAATTTATTTGTTTTATTGGACCGAGTGGCTGTGGAAAAACAACAACCATGAAGATGATTAACCGACTGATTGAACCTTCCTCAGGAAACATATTGATCGAGGGAGAAAACATTATGAAAAAAGATCCAGTCCAATTAAGAAGAGAAATTGGTTATGTGATTCAGCAAATTGGACTTTTCCCTCATATGACCATCGCACAAAACATTTCCCTTGTGCCGAAGCTGCTGAAATGGCCGGAAGAAAAACGAAAAGAACGAGCGCGTGAATTGCTCAAACTCGTCGATATGGGGCCGGAATACTTAGAGCGTTACCCGCATGAACTCAGTGGAGGACAGCAGCAGCGTATCGGCGTTCTTCGCGCACTCGCAGCAGAACCCCCTTTAATCCTGATGGATGAACCATTTGGAGCACTTGACCCGATCACAAGAGATTCATTGCAGGAAGAATTTAAGAAACTGCAAAAAACGTTAAATAAAACAATCGTATTCGTCACACATGACATGGATGAAGCGATTAAACTTGCAGACCGCATTGTCATTTTAAAAGATGGAGAGATTGTCCAAGTGGGCACGCCAGATGATATTTTACGTAACCCTGTGAACGAATTCGTAGAAGAATTCATCGGGAAAGAACGTCTGCTTCAATCAAACCCGAATATGGAACGTGTGGAACAAATGATGAACACGTCTCCAGTCACAATTACCGTCGAAAAAACATTGACAGATGCCATCTTTATTATGAGAGAAAAGCGGGTTGATTCCCTGCTTGTCGTTGATGAAAATCATGTGCTGAAAGGCTATATCGATATTGAAACCATCGATGCAAACCGCAGAAAAGCAGCCTTCGTTGGCGATATTTTAAATACAGAATTTTATACAGTACAAGAAGGTGCGCTTCTTAGAGATACTGTCCGAAAGATCTTAATACGCGGCATTAAATATGTACCGGTTGTCGATGCAAAAGGGCACTTAAAAGGCATCGTCACACGTGCAAGTCTTGTAGATGTCGTATATGACTCTATTTGGGGAGAAGATACCCCGGAGGCTGTCACTGAAATGAACTAAGGGAGGTGTACACATGGATCAAATCATCGATTTTCTTGAGAAAAATGGTGGGGAACTCCTCACAAAAATGTGGGAGCATTTATACATTTCTTTAATTGCCGTTGTGTTAGGCATTATCGTGGCCGTTCCTTTAGGCGTCATTCTTACACGAATGAAAAGAGGCGCCGGTTTTGTCATCGGCGTCGTGAATATCTTTCAAACACTCCCTAGTTTAGCGATTCTTGCATTTTTTATTCCTATTTTGGGAGTTGGAAAAATACCTGCGATCGTTGCGCTATTTTTCTATTCCGTTTTGCCTATTTTAAGAAATACGTATGCCGGTGTTCAAGGTGTGAACAAAAACTTGCTTGAATCTGGTAAAGGGATTGGCATGACGACATGGGAACAAATTCGTCTTGTGGAACTGCCGCTTGCTGTTCCGGTCATTATGGCAGGGGTCAGAACCTCAACGATTTATTTAATTGGGTGGACAACACTTGCTGCTTTTATCGGTGGAGGCGGTCTTGGTGACTACATTTTAATTGGGCTTCAGCTTTACCAGCCGGAATACATTATTGCGGGTGCGATCCCTGTCACTATTTTAGCCGTCATCATTGACCTTACATTGATGAAGCTTGAGAAAAAAGTAACACCAGAAGGCTTAAAAGGATTGAAGGAAGTTTCATAAGGAGTTGGCTCATGTGAAGAATCGAAAAACAAAATGGATCAGTGCACTGCTTGCCGGATGCTTGCTATTCATAAGTGGCTGTTCACTTCCTGGACTAGCCGGCTCTTCAGGGAGCACGCTGCGAATCGGTGCACAAAACTTTACAGAATCAGAAATTATGGCCTATATGGTGGGAGACATCATTGAGCATTACACAGATAAAAAGACAACCATTGTGAAGAATTTAGGCTCAAATACGGTGCAGCAGAAAGCAATGGAAAACGGTGATGTCGACATTTCGGCAACACGATATACAGGCACGGATTTAACAAGTACGCTAGGAATGGATGCAGAAAAAGATCCAAAGCGTGCAATGGAAATCGTCCAGAAAGAATTCAAAAAACGCTATGATTACAAATGGTTTGATTCCTATGGGTTTGATAATACGTATGCCTTTGCTGTGACGCAGAAGATGGCGAAGGAAAACAACCTAGAAACAGTCTCTGATTTAAAAAAGAATGCCAAAAATTATCGCTTCGGTGTGGATAATATTTGGCTGAAAAAGAAAGGTGACGGTTACGAAGGATTTGTGAAAACATACGGAATTGAATTTGGAAGCACCTTTCCGATGCAGATCGGTCTAGTCTATGACGCATTGAAAAATGAAAAAATGGATATTGTGCTTGCCTATTCAACAGATGGCCGGATCAAAGCGTATAATCTCAAAATCTTAAAAGATGATAAACGATTCTTCCCACCATACGATGCATCACCAGTTGTCCCTGAGAAGGTATTAAAAGAAAATCCAGGACTGGACAAGGTGATCAACAGGTTGATTGGAAAAATCGATACCGAACAAATGCAAGAGCTCAATTATCAAGTCGATGGAGAACTAAAAGAACCAGCGACTGTTGCGAGAGATTTTCTAAAGAAACACAATTACTTTGAGTAAGATTGGGAGGTGTCAGAGCTGATGGACACACTGCAGCAATTATGGGCGTATTATCAACAGAACGGTTCATATGTGTTAGAAGAATTTTACCGGCATTTCCTCATGTCAGCGTATGGGGTATTATTTGCGGCAATTGTCGGAATACCAGTCGGCATCTTTGTGGCGCATTACCGCAAACTGAGCAATTGGGTGTTCGCAATAACCAATGTCATTCAAACCATTCCAGCGTTAGCGATGCTTTCTGTGTTGATGCTTGTATTAGGACTTGGCGCAAATACAGTCATCTTATCACTCTTTTTGTATTCGCTTCTGCCGATTATCCGTAACACGTACACAGGTATTGTCAGCATTGAGCATGCCTATTTAGAATCGGGGAAAGCGATGGGCATGACGAAATGGCAAGTGCTGAGAATGGTTGAATTACCGCTTGCTTTATCTGTCATTATGGCTGGTTTAAGAACCGCACTTGTGATCGCAATCGGTATTACAGCGATTGGGACATTTGTTGGTGCTGGAGGACTTGGTGATATCATCATCAGAGGATCAAACGCGACAAACGGAACAGCCATTATTTTAGCAGGTGCTATTCCAACTGCGCTCATGGCCATTATTGCCGACCTTGTCATGGGCTGGCTTGAACGCTATTTAAGCCCAACCAACAAGAAAAAAGAAAGCAAGGCGTTAGCTGAAAAAAACATGACATCCGCATAAATGCTTGAAAAGACAAAACCTCCTCTACATCTGTAGGGGAGGTTTTTTTATCATGATTAGGCGGCTCACATCAGGAGACATTTATGATTCAAGTGTGATCCATTCAGAGGACCACTTCGCAATTTCCTCAAAAACGGGTGCAAGTGAGCGCCCCATATCAGTTAATGAATACTCAATACGCACGGGTGTTTCAGCAAAAACCTCCCGTTTTACAATGCCTGCTGCTTCCAGCTCTTTTAATCTCTCAGATAAAACCCTTCCGCTTAAATTGGTCAGAGCTGCTTCGATTTCACTAAAGCGCTGTGAACCTGAGAGAAGCTGAAAAACAATCAGTGCCACCCAGCGTTTACTTAATAACTCAACTGCTTTTTCAAACCGCGGGCACATATCAGATTGATTCATCTTTCTTCACTCCAATCTGAACCCATTATACCGTAATTCTGTCAAAAATCGGCGCAAAAAGCTTGTCAATGATCAAAACATTTTACGATGACGAACGGCTGTTTAGTAGAAATAACAAATAGCGGTTTAAATCCTCTATCTCATGTTTAGAAAGAGTGGACCATATGTCCCCATTAAATATTTCAAGATCATCAAGTTCATATTGCTCTGCCGCTTCTTTTATTTGGGTAAAAGCCGTTTCTTCTTCCTTTATGACATAGGCAGAAGACGCTTCTTCAATATACCCTGCAGCCTGCATCATGTCCTCATAAGGTACTTTTAATGCACCTGCTAGTTTTTTAATTGTAGGAGGTTTCGGAATGCCGCGTTTCCCGTTTTCAATCCGAGAAATACCAGCAGCGCTGACCTCTGAATACATCGCTAATTGGTTCACCGATAGTTTCCTTTTCTCACGTAATGCTCTTAAATATGCACCGAAGTTCATCAACTCAAAACCTCACATGGTTAAAGATTAGTTATCTCTAGTGTACTCGATTTGTTGACTATTGGCAATAAGTGCACCATGAAAATATTGACATTAGTTAATAGTGGATGTATCTTATGTTTATGCCCCGCTATTTGTTCGCCTTTTTTTGGTTAATGAGCGTGAGAAAGTATTGATTCAGCTGGCTGATGTCTTGTGCGGTGAGTGTTTCCCATTGGTCTCCATCGAAAATAGGGAGATGTTCTACATCCTTTTGAAGCGCCGTTTGATAGATTTTTAATATGGATTCATATTTCGGTTTCATTTCATGCACTTTTTCCTGTTCAATATAACCGGCAAGCAGCATTAAATCCTCATAAGGCACCTTCAAAGCGCGTGCTAATTTTTTTATGGTTAAAGGCTTTGGCACACCACGCTTTCCATTCTCAATCCGAGAAATACCGGCAGCGCTTACGCCTGAATACATGGCGAGTTGATTGACAGACATCTTTCTATTCTCTCTTAAAATGCGTAATTGTTCACCAAAGTGATTCATGTCATCGAACCTCACATTTCAGTATATGACTTATTTTAGTATGATCATTGACCAAAGGAAATAGAAAGGGCGTAAAAGTGTTGACATAAGTTAATGAATCCGGGAGATATGAGAGTCCTACATGTTGTACATATTGATCCTATAGGAGGTTGTAATGATGGTCGAAAAGATTCAGATCAGGCGGGCATTTGTGATGCAGTATATGATCGAAAACGATATGTCTTTAAATCAGCTCGCAGATGAAATTGGTATCTCTCCTGCCACACTCAGCAGGGTATTGAATGGTCACCGGAAGCCAGGACAGCTTGTCATTGGCAAAATGATTCATTACTTTGATAAAAAATTTGAAGATTTATTTTACTATGAAGATGTTGACAAAAGTCAATAAATGAAATCATCGTATGATCATTAAGGAGGCGGCTTCATTGAAAAGAACTGGAATGGTAAGACACATTGATTCGCTTGGCAGAATTGTTCTGCCTTCAGAAATGCGAAAGGTACTCAATATAAAAGAAGAGCAGCTGTTAGAAATTTTCATCGAAGATCAAACCATTATGCTGAAAAAATATGATGCAGATAAGAGCTGCTTATTAACTGGCCAAATAACGAAATACAACAAAAGCTATGGAAACGGTAACGTCGTGCTGAGTCCTGAAGGAGCTGAACGGTTGTTAGTAGAATTAAAACAGCTCTTAAAAGAAGAAGCAACTCGCTAAAAACGTTTTTTAACCTCAAAAATTGCATATAAAAAATGCTGCATACAATCCATTGGAGCGAAATTGAATCAAAATGACAAATAAAGTCGACAATATATAGGAAATCTTTATTTTGATGTTTCGTGACATGCACCTTGTTTTCATGTAAAATAAAGTTATGTGTACCAGTTTGTCTGGAGGTGTTTTCATGCACGCATTTGTTATCACATTACTCGTAATTGTCAGTATCGCACTTATCATCGTTGTATTATTACAATCAAGTAAAAGTGCAGGACTGTCAGGCGCTATTTCAGGTGGAGCCGAGCAGCTTTTCGGTAAGCAAAAAGCGAGAGGTCTTGACTTGATTCTTCACCGATTAACTGTCATTTTGTCAGTGCTTTTCTTCATCTTAACACTTGCATTGGCATATTTAGGCGTGTAGGCGCGAGTAACAGAAGGTCTGATCTTTTTTCAGACCTTTTTTTATTATCAGCACTCTTTTGTGTTTGTTTCATACATACAAGTGGAAAATATAAACCATATCAGAAGGAAAGGAAGTCACATCATGAAAGTTGTTACACCAAAACCATTTACGTTTAAAGGTGGAGAAAAGGCGGTGCTTCTTCTTCACGGTTTTACTGGGAATACAGCCGATGTTCGTATGCTTGGGCGTTATTTGAATGAAAGAGGCTATACATGCCATGCACCTCAATACAAAGGACACGGTGTACCGCCAGAGGAGCTTGTTCATACAGGTCCTACAGATTGGTGGAAAGATGTAGAAGAAGGCTATCAATTTTTAAAAGACGAAGGTTATGAGGAAATTGCGGTCTGCGGACTATCCCTCGGAGGAGTTTTTTCATTAAAATTAGGTTACACTGTACCTGTAAAGGGAATTGTACCTATGTGTGCACCTATGTACATAAAAAGTGAAGAAGTCATGTACCAGGGTGTACTAGATTATGCCCGTAACTATAAAAAATTCGAGGGTAAGTCAGAGGATCAAATTGAGCAAGAGATGGAAGAGTTCAAGAAAACACCAATGGGTACACTCAAGGCTCTTCAAGAACTCATTGCAGATGTCAGAAACAATGTTGACATGATTTATTCACCTACTTTTGTTGTTCAGGCACGTCATGATCATATGATTAATACAGACAGTGCAAACATTATTTATAACGAAGTAGAGACAGATGAAAAACATTTAAAGTGGTATGAAGAATCGGGCCATGTTATCACGCTTGATAAAGAGCGAGAGAAGGTTCATCAGGATGTATATGCATTCTTAGAATCACTCGATTGGTCAATTTAAATATATAGGGGGTTAGAGTGTGCAAAAAGAAGAATTTATGGATGAATTACTTGCGTTTATGCAAGAAGAGGCGTACAAACCATTAACGGTGCAGGAATTAGAAGTCATGATGGAAATTACCAATCCAGATGATTATAAAGAGCTCGTCAAAGCACTTGTGATATTAGAGGATCAGGGACTTATCGTCCGTACCCGCAGCGACCGCTATGGTGTACCGGAAAAAATGAACTTGGTAAAAGGGAAGCTGTCTGCGCATGCAAAAGGATTTGCATTTGTGACACCAGAAGAGTTTGGACAGGATGATATTTTCATTCCGCCAAATGAGCTAGGCACAGCAATGAATGGCGACACCGTCATGGTTCGTGTCAGCCACAAATCAAATGGCACCAAAAAAGAAGGAACGGTCATCCGTATTCTGGAGCGTAATACTCAGACGGTTGTCGGTACCTATACAGAAACGAAAAGTTTTGGTTTTGTCATTCCTGATGATAAAAAAATCACAAACGATATCTTCATTCCAAAATCCGCTAAAAACGGAGCGGTTGAAGGTCATAAAGTCGTTGTCACGCTGACAAGCTACCCTGAAGGAAGAATGAGTGCAGAGGGTGAAGTGACTGAAATCCTTGGTCACAAAAATGACCCTGGCATCGATATTTTGTCGATTATTCATAAACACGGTCTACCAGGTGAGTTTCCGGAAGAAGCGCTCCAGCAGGCAGCAGACACACCTGAAACGATCGATGAAAAGGACCTTGAAGGTAGACGTGATCTGCGCAATGAAACGATCGTGACGATTGACGGTGCAGATGCAAAGGACTTGGACGATGCGGTTACTGTGCAAAAGTTGGATGATGGTAAATACAAACTGGGTGTGCATATTGCGGATGTCTCTCATTATGTAACGGAAAACTCTCCGATTGATCAGGAAGCCTATGAGCGTGGAACGAGTGTGTATCTTGTCGACCGCGTCATTCCAATGATTCCTCATCGCCTGTCAAATGGCATTTGCTCGTTGAATTCGAAGGTAGATCGTCTCACACTCTCTTGTGAAATGATCATTGATCGAAGTGGGAAAGTCGTCAAACACGAAATTTTCCAAAGTGTGATCAAAACGACGGAAAGAATGACCTATTCCGATGTGAATAAGATTTTAGTTGACCAAGATGAAGAGCTTTTAGACAAATACGAGCCGTTAGTACCAATGTTCCAAGAGATGGAGAAGCTTGCAGAAATTCTGCGTGACAAGCGAATGGAGCGTGGAGCAGTCGACTTTGACTTCAAGGAAGCAAAAGTGCTTGTAGATGATGAAGGCGCAGCGAAAGACGTAGTTATTCGTGAGCGTTCTGTTGCCGAAAAATTAATTGAAGAATTCATGCTGGTGGCAAACGAAACAGTTGCCGAGCATTTCCACTGGATGAATGTTCCGTTCATTTACCGAATTCACGAAGAACCAAATCCTGAGAAACTTCAGCGCTTTTTAGAGTTCGTGACGACATTTGGTTACATTGTGAAAGGGACGTCAACGAATATTCACCCGCGTGCTCTTCAAAGTGTACTTGATGCCGTCCGTGATCAGCCGGAAGAAGTCGTCATTCAAACTGTGATGCTTCGCTCAATGAAACAGGCGAAGTATGATCCAGAAAGCATTGGACATTTTGGATTATCTACCGAATTTTATACACACTTCACATCGCCGATCCGCCGTTACCCGGATTTAATCGTGCATAGGCTGATCAGAACCTATTTAATAGAGAAAAAGACAGACGAAGCGACCCTTGAAAAGTGGGGTCAACTGCTGCCAGAAATCGCAGATCATGCATCTACAATGGAGCGCCGCTCTGTTGATGCTGAGCGCGAAACAGATGACCTGAAAAAGGCAGAGTTTATGCTGGATAAAATCGGTGAAGAGTTTGATGGTATGATTAGTTCCGTCACGAATTTCGGACTATTCGTTGAACTGCCGAATACGATAGAAGGCCTTGTCCATGTGAGCTACATGACAGACGATTACTATCGTTTTGATGAACAGCACTTTGCCATGATCGGTGAGCGGACAGGGAATGTATATCGCATAGGTGACGAAATTACTGTCAAAGTGGTGAGTGTAAATAAAGATGAGCATTCCATTGATTTTGAAATCGTCGGGATGAAAGGCACTCGCCGTAAATCACCAAAAGACTTCAAGTTCAAAAAACGGACAGATCCACCAGCCAAAAAAGGACGCGGAGGTCAAAAGGCCTCTGGGGAAAAAGGCAAAGAGGATAAAGGCGGCGACTGGTTTACAGGTCGTAAAAAGAAGAAAAAGAAAAAACGCGTATTTGATAACGCACCGAAACAAAAGCGCAAAAAGAAAAAGTAACGTGACAAAAAGCAAATAGGGCATCACGCTCTATTTGCTTTTTGACCAAGTGGCAGCAGCATTGTCGAAAGCTGGATTGTTTGATAAAATAATCCGTACGATTTGGACCGTGTCTGTGTCAAAAGGAGGGTGTACGCCAATGCCAAAGGGAGAGGGAAAGGTTGTTTCCCAAAACAAAAAAGCCAACCATGATTATTTTATAGAAGAAACATACGAAGCCGGCCTTGTATTACAAGGAACTGAAATCAAATCCATTCGAGCAGGAAAAGTGAATTTAAAAGATTCCTTTGCCAAAATCGAACGAGGAGAAGTGTTTCTTCACAATATGCACGTGAGCCCATACGAGCAGGGGAACCGTTATAACCATGATCCGCTCAGAACGAGAAAGCTGCTGCTTCACCGCAAACAAATCAGTAAGTTGATTGGTGCGACAAAGGAAGAGGGCTACTCACTTGTTCCCATTAAACTCTATTTGAAAAATGGCTTTGCCAAAGTGCTAATTGGAGTCGGTAAAGGGAAGAAGAAATATGATAAACGTGAAGATCTGAAGAAAAAAGATGCGAAACGTGAAATCGAGCGAGCTTTCCGTGACCGGCAAAAGCAATTCTAGACGCATGCAGATGGCTTGCTGAGAGCGGAAGCATTATGCTACAATATGTTATGCAGTAAACAATCATCGTCGTTTTTTTACAGAAACCACCAGTTGTTTCGAGCGATGAGATTGTTATAATAGTCATATACGGAAGCAGTTAAGCTAAAGAACGTTTCCATCCCGTATATCCCTTTTACAAGGGGACGTTACGGATTCGACAGGGATGGTTCGAGCTTAGGCTGCGAGCCGAGAGGCGATCTCGTTAACACGCACCTAAATGTAACTGGCAAAACTAAAAGTTTTAACCAAAACTTAGCACTAGCTGCCTAATAAGCGCAGCGAGCTCTTCCTGACATCGCCTATGTGTCTGTGAGGAGCCCAATGAAGTAGGCTACGCTTACGTTTTTGTCTGAGGACGTAAGAAGAGATCCATCAGACTAGCTCTCCAAGCGCCCGTCAGCAGGCATGAGGATGAGCGAACACGTAAATATGTTGACTACGCTCGTAGACGCTTAAGTAATCGATGTCTCTGGACGTGGGTTCGACTCCCACCGTCTCCATCAAAACTTTTAGAACGCAGTCGTATCAAGGGTTTGAAAGCCCTTGATGCGGGGCTGGCATCTTTAAAAAATGAATGGTTATATGAAATGACGCTATCACAGCGTCATTTTTCTTTGCTATTAGAAACTTAAACAATCTGAATTTTAAACAAAACTGGATGTTATCATACAGACAAAATACGTTCTTATTATTTTTATTTCAAGTCGGCTAGAACAGTGGTTTTTTTATGTTAAGTATGATAAATTGTTGTATCATAGAAGTATAGATGGAAAACATTTTGGATAAACGAATTTCTAGTGAGTCGTCTTTTTAGACGAATCTTTTTTTTGAATAAAAACACGTTTTTGTTATAATATTTATTGTTTTTTAAATCATATTAAGTGATGAAAAGATCAAACATTGTTGTTTATATAAAATTTGGAAGAGGGATCTTATGTTATTTACTATTGTTATTCCTTATAAGGATACCAATAAAAAGTATACTGATAACTGCATGAAAAGTTTAGATGATCAAATTTTTAAAGATTTCGAAGTCCTTTTGGTCCATCAAGATAGTCAACACCTAGAAGAAATTTTAGCGCCTTATACTTTTAATTATAGAACAATCAATATGGGACCTCATACAAATGCAGGCATTAGTAGAAATAAAGGCATAGAAGAAGCTCGAGGAGAGTACATCTTATTTTTAGATGCTGATGATTTCTTACATCCAAATGCGCTGATATATGCGAAGCAGATCATTGATCAAGAACAATTGAATGTGTTTAAGCTGAAAGTGAAAAAGACAATTGTAGACAGAAACACAACATTAAAGGAAAAGAAGCAGGCTTTGTATCAGCATGATACGTTGGATAACTTAAGTCATGTTTTGAAAAAATTAAATGTTGATGCAAATGAAAACGAAGTCATGCAGATGCTTTTTGAGGAGAACGTTGTATCAGCTCATTATCATGAAATTGCAAAGGAAAAGTTCTTTAAGAAGATTTCTTATCAATTAAAATCACATGGGTTCGTTGTTCAAAAGAAATATTTGTTGAACAATCAAATACAGTTTGATGAAAGCGCACCATTGTATAGTGATATTCCGTTCTTAATGAAAATTTATCAAGATGCATTCTCTATTTTGGAAACATCAATTTGTCTATACTATAAGCTGATCCATAACGATCCTATCAATTTCCCTTCACTTTCCCAGGAAGAACAGGATCATCGATTTGAAGAAATGTTCCGAACATTAAGCAAATCAATCGAACAATGTGACGATTTGGCTTTAGTGAAACAAGTGAAGCTTGAAGCGATCAGCCAATATTTATATAAGGTTGTAAAAAGCCCAGTGTTTAAAGAGGGCATTCAACGTTTAACGCCTATTTATCAGTCCTGTCAAACCATTTTGAATGCAGAGTCAAATCCAATCAAATTGAAGAAAAGACATTTAAAAGAAATTAATGCAATTAAGGTCGGGAATTATCGTAAGGCATATCGTCTAAGTAAAAAGAGAGTTCTCTATTATAATCTGTATCAGGGCATAAAACCGAAAAAGAAGAGAGCAAGACAAAGAATCGTTCAACAATTGTTCTTCTCAAGATTGCCTATTAAACCTAACACCATTGTCTATGAAAGCTTTTTAGGAAGAAACTATTCGGATAGCCCTAAGGCTATATTTAAATATCTTCTTGAGCATGAGCCAAATCAATGGAAGCATGTTTGGATTCTGAATGATAAAGAAATGGTGGCAAATGAAGAAGAATTTCAGCACAAGAACGTTAAAGTAATTAAGCGATTTAGCTGGAGCTATTTTTACTATGTCACAGTGGCAAAATATTTTGTTTTAAACATGAGACAGCCCAAGTCACTTTATAAAAAAGATGAACAAATTATCTTATCTACATGGCATGGTACACCACTTAAGAAATTAGTATTTGATATGGATAATGTAGTATCTGCAAATCCAGATTACAAAAAAGAATTTTATTTACAATCTCGAAAATGGGATTACCTAATTGCAGCAAACCCATATTCTGAAAAAATCTTCGAAAGTGCATTTATGTATCCGAAAGAAAAAATATTAACATATGGCTATCCAAGAAATGATATTCTGAAAAACTTTACAGATGCAGATAAAGTGAAGATTAAATCGAAGCTTGGTATACCTGCTGATAAAAAAGTCATTTTATATGCTCCAACATGGAGAGATGATGAATTTCATAAAGCGGGGCAATACAAATTTAATCTCACTTTAGATTTAAATTTGTTAAAAGAAAAGTTAGGCGAAGAATATGTCATCATTTTACGAATGCATTATTTCATTTCAGATAATATTGATTTAACAGGGTTTGAAGGGTTTGCCTTTGACTATTCTAAATATAATGATATCAATGACTTATATATTTCAAGTGACATCCTTATCACGGATTACTCGTCTGTATTCTTTGATTTTGCAAACCTAAGGCAGCCGATTCTTTTCTTTACGTATGATATTGATAAATACAAAGATGTGCTGAGAGGTTTTTATATTGATGTCGAAAAAGATCTGCCAGGTCCGTTATTGTATACGTCTGAAGAAGTGCTTCATAGCATTCAGAACATTGAAAGCGTAAAAGATGCTTACAAGGAAAAATACGATGTATTCCATGATAGATTCTGTTCACTAGAAGATGGAAAAGCAAGTGAACGAGTGGTGAAGGAAGTATTTACTCGTAATCATTAAAGTTAAACCTCTACTTGCGATGGTACAAGTAGAGGTTTTTTCTGTTACTAAGTCAAGCGTTCCTCTGAAAAGACTGCATCATTCGAACAAACAAAGGACAAACCACAATCACCGCCATCATCAACAAAAGCCCATCAGGCATAATCTCCACAAATGTTGTCTGAATCACATAAACCGCAATCAGCAGCAAATAACCCATTAAAAATAACAGCCCAGATCGTTTCTTCTGAAATGGCTTTTCTAAAAGAATCAGCATAAACAAACCTGCCATGATGATCAAAAAAGTCATCTCCTATCAAGCCTCCTTTTCATTCATCTCCACATTGTACAGATATTTCACTTGCTACAATATGCTTTATCCTTAAATTAAGTAAGAAGTAATGAATAGATGGGGCGCCACGACTAGTAAAATGACGAACGCTTTCCAAAAAACCGCCAACCAATTCAAAATCACATCTTCCCATTTGAGACGTCCTCATATATAGTAAGATTAGACTAGTTCTAAATAACTGAAATTGGGGCGTTTACATGGATTCGATTGTTTTACATTTTATTGTGATCATGAGTGTTTCTGGCATTCTGTCCGTAATATTATCAATCATTGCTCATGCAAATCGCCATCGGTATATTGGCTGTCAATTGTTTATGTATATGTCTGGAGCAACTGCGATTTATATTTTTGGACATACATTTGAATTATTGGCGCGCACCCCTCAAGAAATTACATTCTGGGTTAGTTTTCAATACATAGGTCTTCCGTTCATTGCACCGTTCAGCCTAATGATTGTGCTGCAGTTTACTGGTTTCCATCAATATGTAACAAAGCGCCGCGTGCTTCTCTTCTTGTTGATTCCAATTTTAACCACCATTCTGGTGTTCACCAACTCTTTTCATTCACTCTTTTACCGAAGCATCACGATGAATACAGTAGACGGGTTTTTATTAGTTGATTTTACCATTGGTTATTGGTATATCATTCATGGGGTCTATACATTTGGCTGTTCTATGCTCGCTATTTTTATGCTGCTTTGGTTTTTACGTGTGAAGAGAGAATATTTGAAACAGGTTCTGATCTTGCTCGTTGGAATATTATTGCCGATCACGACCTCTTTTATCTATTTATTAGGTGTCACGCCTTTTCACATTGACCCAGTACCAGTGGTGATGTTTTTAACCAACGCACTCTACTTATGGGCGATTATGTCTTTTCATCTCTTTAAGCTCTCTCCCATTGCCATGGAGCGTGTGTTTGAACATATGTCAGAAGGTGTTCTTCTATTGGATCGATACCGAACACTGATTGATTATAACCCTGCGGCTGCATTGATCATTCCTGTGCTCGCTAAAAAGGGAATCGGCTATAAAATCGATGATATATTCTCAGGAATCATCAAAGAACCAGCGTTTATACAGTGGCTGCGTTCTCCGCAGGATCATTCACAGTATGATTTAATGTGGGAAAAAGAGCAGCCCTTCTATTATCATCTCACTGCTTCTTCTCTTTTTAATAGAAGAGGCGAAGTCGAGGGCAGGCAAATTGTGATCAGCGATGTTACGGAGCAGCGACTATTGCAGGAAGAGCTGGAGCGCCGAGCATATATTGATGGTTTGACGAATATCTTCAATCGGTCTTCCTTTATTGAACGAACGCAGATGTTATTGGAAGAGGATGCGCAGGATACTGCGATATTGCTATTTGATATTGATTTCTTTAAACAAATCAATGATACGCACGGACATCATATTGGAGACGAGGCGTTGCGTCATGTTGTGTCCATTTGTCAGCAGCATTTGAAGATGGATGATTTATTCGGCCGATATGGTGGAGAAGAGTTCGCCATTTGTCTCCCGCATCATTCATTTGAAGAGGCATGTCATATTGCGGAACAGATGAGACATTCATTTGAAGTGAGTTTCTTTCAGACAGATGAGAAAAAAGTAAGAGTGACAGCAAGCTTTGGCGTCGCCCATACAGCGAATGATCCCTCTATATTAGAAACGCTTCTATTTGAGGCAGATCAAGCCTTGTATATGTCAAAACGCCAAGGACGTAATCGGATTTATGCATCAACTGGTTCCGACTATATGCTATACCAAAAGTAGGATCTTCCGCCTGCTTCTCATTGACTGTTGTCCTTCATTTAGATATGATAAACATAACATTTGAACGGTATCCTAAAGGGGAGTAGCTTTTACGGTTTGGTCGTCATTACAGAAACATCCGTTGTTTCTCGGCCATTCCGGCATGAACATGTTAGCCAGACCTTTGCCTATCACACATGAGGCAAAGGTCTGGCTTTTTTTAAGATCTTTTTGCATCTGTGTGGTTGGGAGCTGGACAAATGAGGGGTTTCAACATAGCAGATGAAAGGATGATGGATCTTGAAACAATATGTGATGGCGTTTCTATTTACCGGTACGTTTTTGTTAAGTGGATGTTCAGGACTGTTAGACCAAGTAAACGATACAACGACATATGTCACAGAGGCGAATGAGTATGTGACGGATATTCAGCAATTCACAGAGGATTTTCCACAGCTTGCGGAAGAAGCTGTACAAGATGCTGCCAAAAGAGCAGATTTGACGCAGCAACTTGAATCATTGAAAGCAGACATTCAAGAATTTAATGAACTCACAGCCCCATCAATAGCAGAAGACCTGCATGCACAAATCATAGAGAAAAATAAAGTGCTGTCAGAGGAGATTCAAACCTATTTACAGCAATTGAAAATGGACAACTTCGATGCTGCAGCTATTTTAGAGGATCAACAAGGGCTCATGAAGCAGCTTCAGCAATCGGTCAGCCTTTTGCAAGATATTGAACAACTAACAAACTAGGATAAGCAAATGGTGATCACAGCATATCTTTGCCTTTTCAGGTGAAGATATGCTTTAATTGAATGTAACACAAGTATGATAGAAAAAAGGTGATCAGATGACAGAACAAGAAGAAAGACATATCGCTTCGCCTAGAGCTGAGAAGGAAAAAGAGCAATTAATCAATCGCTTAAAACGAGTGGAAGGTCAAGTGCGAGGGATTCAGCAAATGATTGAAAACGATCGTTACTGCATAGATGTCGTGAATCAAATTTCTGCTGTCAATGCAGCTTTAAAAAAAGTGAGTCTTCAATTAATGGAAAAGCATACACACCACTGCGTAGCGGATGCCATTAAGAGCGGTAATGGGGATGAAGCCATTGAGGAGTTAATGAATGTCTTCACGAAGCTGACAAAATCGTAGCAAACAGAGGATCATTTATGTTTACAATGATACCCTACTAGGGTATAGTAAAAATAGAAAATGATTGATGGAGGCGATGAGAAGTGGAACAAGCAACACTACAAGTGCAAGGCATGTCTTGCGGACATTGTGTGAAAGCAGTCGAAGGAAATGTAGGAGAATTAGCAGGTGTTGAATCTGTAAAAGTCCATTTAGATAAGGGTCAGGTGGAGGTTTCCTTTCACCCAGATCAAATCACGTTACACCAGATCTCTGATGTCATTGAAGAACAGGGATATGATGTCGTATAAAATGAGCATACGTGCTGCATCAGACAGCACGTATTTTTTTAAAAATAACAATACCCCCATGGAGTATGTGGAGAGGTGAGATAAATGAAAAAAGAAATTGATTTTCAAATTACGGGAATGACTTGCGCCGCCTGTGCAGGCCGCATTGAAAAGGGCTTGAACAGGTTGGAAGGTGTGGACGACGCCAGTGTGAACTTTGCGCTTGAAACATCCCACATTGTGTATGAAACAGAACAACTCACAGCAGAGGATCTAAAACAAAAAATTCAATCTCTTGGCTATGATGTGGTGATGGAGCAAGCTGAATTTGATATAGAGGGAATGACATGTGCGGCTTGTGCAAACCGAATTGAGAAAAAAGTCAACCGGATGGATGGTATTGATCAAGGATCAGTGAACTTTGCGCTTGAGTCACTTCAGGTGACATATCATCCAGGGAAAATATCTCCAAGTGACATAAAAGAGGCTGTGAAATCCATTGGATATTCACTAACCGAACCAGCCGAAGAGCATGCGGAGGAAGGGAAAAAAGACCATCGTCAAGCAGCGATTGAGAAACAAACGGCACGCTTTTTGTTCTCAATGATCTTGTCATTGCCTCTTCTTTGGGCAATGGTCAGTCATTTTTCTTTCACATCGTTTATTTGGTTGCCAGAAGCGTTTATGAATCCATGGGTTCAGCTCGCATTAGCAGCGCCCGTCCAGTTCATTGTCGGCTGGCCTTTTTATGTAGGTGCTTATAAAGCGTTGAAAAATAAAAGTGCCAATATGGATGTCCTTGTGGCACTAGGGACATCGGCTGCTTTTTTCTATAGTTTATATGAAAGTATTCAATCAGCGGTTCAAGGCACACATGAAGCGTCCCTCTATTATGAAACGAGTGCTGTGCTGATTACGTTGATTGTGCTCGGAAAGTTAATGGAAGCAAGAGCGAAAGGGAGATCATCAGAAGCGATTCAAAAACTGATGGGCTTACAAGCGAAAGAAGCTGTGATAGAGCGAGATGGGAAAGAAATGACCGTTTCTATTTCTGAAGTGAAAGTGAATGATCTTGTGTTCGTCAAGCCGGGTGAAAAAGTCCCGGTAGACGGAGACATCATCGAAGGAACAACAGCGATCGACGAATCGATGATTACAGGAGAAAGTCTGCCAGTTGATAAAACCACAGGAGATACAGTCATCGGGGCAACCATCAATAAAAATGGATTTGTGAAAGTGAAAGCAACAAAAGTAGGAAAAGAAACGGCTCTTTCACAAATCATTCGAGTCGTCGAACAAGCGCAAGGCTCAAAAGCACCAATTCAAAGAATGGCAGATCAAATTTCAGGGATATTTGTCCCCATTGTTGTAGGATTGGCTGTGCTCACTTTTCTGACTTGGTATATCTTTGTTGATCCAGGAAATGTGACATCGGCACTTGAGACGTTTATTGCTGTGATCGTGATTGCATGTCCTTGTGCTCTTGGCCTTGCTACACCGACCTCTATTATGGCAGGCAGCGGCCGGGCAGCTGAATCAGGGATTCTGTTTAAAGGCGGAGAACACTTAGAGGTAACCCAATCACTAGATACAGTAGTGCTAGATAAAACAGGGACTGTGACAAAAGGGGAGCCGAGTCTTACAGATGTGATTGGATCTGCCAATTGGACAGAAGATAAGCTGCTTCAGTTAGCAGGATCGGCAGAACAGCAGTCAGAGCATCCACTTGCCAGAGCGATTACAGAAGGCATGAAGAATCGGGGTCTCCAATCGGTCGAGGTAGAAGCTTTTCAAGCAGATCCTGGTCATGGAATTGAAGCAAGGGCTGCAGGACATGAGCTTTTGATTGGCACACGGAAACTCCTAAAGAAACATCATATCAGCTGCGAAGCACTAGAAACAGTTGTGACTGAGCTTGAAGAACAAGGGAAAACGGCGATGCTCATTGCCATTGACGGCGAGCCTGCAGGTATTGTCGCCGTTGCTGATACAATCAAATCGTCTTCTTCTCAAGCGGTCGCTCGTCTCAAAGAGCAAGGGATTCACGTCGTGATGATGACAGGAGATAACAAACGCACAGCAGAAGCGATTGCGAGTGAGGCAGGCATAGATCATGTCATCGCTGAAGTTCTTCCAGAGGAAAAAGCGGCTCATATTGTAGCGCTTCAGAAACAAGGAAAAAAAGTGGCGATGGTTGGAGACGGCATCAATGATGCCCCTGCCCTTGCAACAGCAAATATCGGGATGGCCGTCGGAACAGGTACAGATGTTGCCATGGAAGCGGCAGATATTACGCTCATGACAGGAGATCTCCATGCCATTGCAGATGCACTTGAATTTAGCAGAAAAACGATGAGAAACATTAAACAGAATCTATTTTGGGCGCTTGCTTACAATTGTATTGGTATACCAGTCGCCGCATTTGGGTTCCTGGCACCATGGCTTGCAGGAGCGGCAATGGCCTTTAGTTCTGTATCGGTTGTGCTGAACGCACTAAGATTACAGCGATTGAAACCTGTCAGAGAGGGTGTAGCAAAATGAAGCTGAATGTCAAATGGGTGTGGACGTTTAGTGCTGTGATTTATGTAGCCATTGTACTGATAGGCTATGCGGTTTATGTCGAACTTTCTCCTCTTCAAGAGCCGCCAGCTGATCATATGCAACATGAGACTTCATCAGAAGCGAAGTCCTCGCATTCGGTGTCAGTCCTGCACGTCGGTGCTCGTCCTTTCTAGACTTCAATGGATTTCTATCACAAAGAGCTAAAATAAAGTTCATTTTAGCTCTTCTCAACAACCTGAGACTTCGCCAAAAGCGAAGTCTCAGCGTGTAGACAAACCCTCGCATTCTTTGTCAGTCCTGCGCTCCGGTGCTCACGAATGTCAAATTCGCTCTGCTCCGGTGCTCGTCCTTCCTAGACTGCAAAGGTTTTCTATCACGCTGAAAAGAAGACAAAGGGCTAAAATCAAGTTCATTTTAGCCCTTTGTCAATAATCTGAGACTTCGCTAAAAGCGAAGTCTTTTTTTAACAATTTTGTGGAAAAACCCACCTTTTAAAAGATTTTTCATAAAAAATTCACTTCTTTTTGTTCCTTTTTGTCGTTTTTTGTAGGTTCATCGTTAAGATGCGATTAGGCAACAAAGAAAGCGTTATCAAAAAAAGGGGGTCCACGTATGAAAAAGTTAGGGTTAGCTTCTCAAATACTCATCGCACTTGTTTTGGGTGTTGTCGTAGGAGCACTATTTTATCAAAATGAAACCGTTATTAATGTGTTAACGCCGATTGGCGATATATTCATCCACTTAATTAAAATGATCGTTCTTCCAATTGTTATTGCTGCATTGATTGTAGCCGTTGCAGGTGTAGGCGATATGAAAACCATCGGAAGACTCGGTGGGAAAACGATTCTTTACTTCGAAATTGTGACAACGATTGCATTAGCAGTTGGACTGCTTGCAGCAAACGTTTTCCATCCTGGTACAGGAATTGATATGAGTAACATGGAGAAAGGCGATATCTCTAAATATGAAGAGACATCTAAGTCTTCTGCCGAAAAAGCTAGTTTCTCTGAAACGATTGTGCATCTTGTGCCAACAAACGTGTTCCAATCCATTGCAGAAGGTGATCTATTACCAACAATCTTCTTTACAGTGTTATTCGGATTAGGAATTGCAGCAGTTGGAGACAAAGGAAAACCAGTGTTAGGATTTTTTGAGGGCATCCTCGAAGCGATGTTCTGGGTGACCAATAAAGTGATGAAGTTTGCACCATTTGGTGTATTCGCGCTCATCAGTGTGACGGTGATCAAATTCGGGGTCGGAGCGCTTCTCCCGCTAGGTAAACTGGTACTTGTCGTTTACGGCACAATGGCATTCTTCGTGATTGTCGTACTTGGCATTATCGCAAAATTAGCTGGAACAAGCGTCTTTACACTATTTAGAGTGTTAAAAGAAGAAATCATTCTTGCCTTCTCAACAGCAAGTTCAGAAGCTGTATTGCCTAGATTAATGGACAAAATGGAGAAGTTCGGATGCCCGAAAGCGATCACGTCGTTCGTTATCCCAACAGGCTATACCTTTAACTTAGATGGAAGTGCCATTTATCAATCCATTGCCGCCATATTTGTTGCACAAATGTACGGCATGCCTCTTTCCATCTATGAGCAAATTACGTTACTATTAATCTTAATGCTCACATCAAAAGGAATGGCTGGTGTACCAGGTGCATCGATCGTTGTTGTCATCACAACACTTGGAGCAATGGGACTTCCGCTTGAAGGACTTGCCTTCATCGTTGGGATCGACCGTATCCTTGACATGGTTCGTACAACTGTTAACGTATTTGGTAACTCACTTGCAGCCATTGTCATGTCTAAGTGGGAAAAAGTGTTTGATCAAGAGAAATCGAAGAAGTATATTGAGGAATTAAAACAACAAACAAAAGCAGCGTAAAAGGAGATCTTTTCAAATGACGAAGCTACAGGACAAGCAAGTTCGTATCGAACGAGACTTTCTAGGTGAAAAGGAAGTAGACACTCAAGCGTATTATGGAATTCAGACATTACGTGCAGTAGAGAACTTTCCAATTACAGGCTACCATGTTCATGAGGAACTCATCAAAGCACTAGGGATTGTCAAAAAGGCAGCCGCACTTGCAAATATGGATACAAAGCGACTATATGCTGGTCTTGGAGAAAAAATTGTTCAAGCCGCAGATGAAGTGATTGAAGGAAAATGGAACAATCAATTTATTGTCGATCCAATTCAAGGCGGGGCTGGCACTTCAATGAATATGAATGCCAATGAAGTCATTGCAAACAGAGCGCTTGAACTACTAGGAAAGGAAAAAGGCGCTTATACTGAGCTAAGTCCAAACACGCATGTGAACATGTCGCAGTCAACAAACGACGTTTTCCCAACAGCGATTCATATTTCAACATTGAATATGATTGAAAAACTACTTTATACGATGGAAAACATGCATCAAGTCATGACAGAAAAAGCGCAAGAATTCGATCATGTCATCAAAATGGGACGTACGCATCTTCAGGACGCTGTTCCAATCAGACTTGGTCAAGAGTTTAGTGCATATGCAAAGGTTCTTGCTCGTGATATTAAACGAATCAAGCAGTCTAGACAGCATTTATATGAAGTCAATATGGGCGCAACAGCAGTTGGAACAGGACTGAATGCTGATCCTAAATATATTCGCCAGGTAGTTGGTTATCTAGCTGACATTAGCGGATTGCCGTTAGTTGGAGCAGAAGATTTGGTCGATGCTACGCAAAATACAGATGCTTATACAGAAGTATCAGCTGCACTGAAAGTATGTATGATGAATATGTCCAAAATGGCAAACGATATTCGTTTGATGGCTTCAGGTCCTAGAGCAGGCTTTGGTGAGCTGCACTTGCCGCCGAGACAGCCAGGTTCATCTATCATGCCAGGGAAAGTCAACCCAGTGATGCCTGAGGTCATGAACCAAGTGGCATTCCAAGTCATTGGAAATGACCACACGATCTGCCTTGCATCAGAGGCTGGTCAGCTTGAACTGAACGTCATGGAGCCAGTTTTAATATTCAACTTACTACAGTCTCTCAGCATGATGAAAAATGTATTTGAATCCTTTGTCGATAACTGCTTGCGTGACCTAAAAGCAGATGAATCTAGATTAAAAGAATATGTAGAAAAGAGTGCTGGTGTCATGACGGCGGTCAATCCGCATATTGGTTATGAAGCTGCTGCACGAATTGCGAGAGAAGCGATTCTTACAGGCGTATCTGTACGTGAGCTTTGTCTGCAAAATGATGTGTTATCAGAGGAAGAGCTTGATGTCATCTTAAATCCTTTTGAAATGACGAAACCAGGTATTGCTGGTGCATCACTTTTAGAAAAGGATCGTTTAGAAGATTAAGCAGCATCATGAGAAGCGCACACCGACAAATGTCCGGTGTGCGTTTTTTCATGGACTGTTTGTTTTTCTGAAGCTCACATAGTATACTATCGTCAATTATTAGGGATGTGACTGCGTTTGAATCTACTGAAAAAATGGTTGAATACAGAGCCTTATTTAATTATCATGCTCATTGTTCTGACTCCGATTGGGGGAGAGCTGAAATTTTATCCATTTGAGGATAGCTTTCGGGTCAGCTTTGGAACCGTTGTCTTTTTCTTTATTCTGCTTCAAATGAAAAAATTCCCGGCATGGGCAAGCGGCATCATTGCGGGGGGATCCGTGTTTGCATTCCGGGTGCTTCTTGATACCGCTGTGTCAGGCCACTTAGCGCTGGAAGAGGCCGTTTCTTTAAGATTTCCTTCCCTGCTGTATTACGTCGTCTATGGTACGCTTTTTTATGTATTACAGGTCAGACGTTTCCGTGATAAGCCTTGGCTCATTGGGGCGACAGGGATTATCATGGAACTATGTGCAAGTGTAGTCGAAATGATTGCACTCAGGGGAGCCATTGATGAAATTTTAACAGTGAGAACGCTGTTTCAACTATTTGTATTGGCGATTTTCAGAAGCTTTTTCGTATTGGCTTGTTATACGATGATTCGATTATACGAAGAACAGGCGAGAGAGCGCCAAATGAAGAAGGAAAAGGAACACCTGTTGATGCTGCTGTCGAATCTTTATACGGAATCTACATATTTTTATAAAACCCTTGCACATGCTGAGCACATTACAGCTACTTCATATCAATTGTATCAATCTCTGCATCATGCAAAGGATACGGAATCATTAGATTTGAAAAAACTCGGAAAAACAGCCCTGCAAATTGCAGGTGAGGTACACGAAATCAAAAAGGATAATCAGCGGATTTTTTCTGCCTTATCAAAACTGATTCATGAGGAAAACTTTCAGGAGTATGCAAGTCCTGCTCATATCGCTGGACTTGTGATTCGTATCCATGAAAATTACGCGGAATCTCTTAAAAAACACATCGTTTTTCATTATGATGAAGAAGGACAGCACCCTGCTTATCATGTGTATACCATTCTATCTTTATTAAATAACATTGTATCCAATGCCGTTGAAGCGATTCCAGTAAATGGAGAGGTATCACTATCCATTTCGCGGAAAGAGAATGATGTAATTTTTCAAATCAGTGACAACGGTCCAGGCATTAAAGAGCGTAACCATCATGTGATCTTTAAACCGGGCTTCACTTTAAAATACGACCAAGCCGGGAACCCATCAAGCGGCATCGGTCTTTCCTATGTGAAAGACACAGCCGAGAAGCTTGGCGGAAGTGTTGAAATGAAGAGTATCCCAAATCAACAAACGATGTTCACTTTAACGATACCAATTGATCAAGTCAGCAGAAAAGAGGGGAATGGGAGATGAGATTTTTTATTGTTGATGATGATGAAGCCGTTCGTTCTTCACTGGCACAGCTCATTGAAGATGAAGAGCTTGGCATTGTGGCAGGGGAAGCAGAGGATGGTGCTGAAGTAACAGCGAGCTACTTAAATGATTTGCATATTGATATCTTGTGTATTGATCTTCTGATGCCGGAAAGGGACGGTCTTGAGACGATTCGAGCGATCAAGGATGAATTTCATGGGAAATATTTAATGCTGTCACAAGTAGAAACAAAGGAACTCATCGGCCAGGCATATACACTCGGTGTCGAGTATTATGTGACAAAGCCGATCAACAGGGTAGAGGTCTTAAGTGTGCTCCATCTCATGATTGAACGACTACATTTAGAGCACTCAATTGAAAATATTCAGCATTCGCTCAAATCGGTCATGCAGTTCCAGCAGCGCGGACAGACAAAAACGAAGCAGCGCGGGAAAAGTCTTGCAGAGGCAGGTCAGTTTTTGCTCGCGGAGCTTGGGATTGTCGGTGAAAAGGGGTCTAAGGATTTACTAGATATGATTCTTTTCACAGATCAGTATTTAGCGTTACATGCCGATCAGCACGACTCTTTTCCTTCATTAAAAGTAATTTTCACTGGCATCACAGAGGATAAATTAAACGAACCTTTTACATCAGCAGACATCGCAAGAGAAGCAAAAGCAGCGGAACAGCGGGTAAGACGTGCGATCAACCAATCATTGAAACACATCGCCTCGCTCGGGTTAACCGATTTTTCTCACCCAACCTTTGAAAACTATGCATCAAAATTTTTCGATTTTACCATTGTGCGTAAGAAAATGAGTGAACTCACAAAAGAGACAAGTGGAAGAGAAGAGCACACACGTATCAATGTGAAGAAATTTGTACAGGTGCTCTATTACGAGGCGAAACGTATTTTTATGGAAGATTAAAAAGACATGCTCTCTATAAGGAGGGCATGTCTTTTTTTGTGATGGATTGAAGATGCATCTGCAGCACGGAGCGCATAAGCTGAGGCGGTAAACGATGGGGCTGTACGATTCCATTCAATGCAAGCCCATTGATGACCGCATAAAGCCGCTCAGTTTCTAATAAAAGATCAATATGATCTAGCAGTAGCTCATCCTCTTTCAATTTCATTAAGCAAAATTGAACGGTTTGAAAAAGCTCGTCATACATCTTTGCATTGAGCGGCTGTAAATCTGGTTCAGTCAGTGCCTTGACTGTAAAAGCCTGCCACACCTCCATTTCAAATATTCGTTCTTCGTCTAGTGGAAGAACCTGCTCCAATAAAGTGAATACATTTTCCTCTGTTGAACCGTTTAATGGAAGCTTAGCAATTCGCTCCTTCACTCTTTCCTGAATTAAATTCATGGAGAATAGAAACAATTCTTGCTGTGTGGAAAAATAATGACGCATAGAGCCGGCTGAAATGCCAGCTTCTACGGCTATTTTTCGTACAGAAGCGCTTTCCAATCCCTCTTGTTTAATCACTCTCATAGCAGCATGAGCGACCTTTTGTTTTTGTTTATGGTGATCGACGATTTTTGGCATACGTTGATTTTAGCACAGCTATTGTTTTTTTAACACAGTTGTGTTATTTTTTATTTAATACAATTGTGTTAAAAAGGATGTGGGGGAAATTGGTCGGTTTATTGATTGTGGCATGTGAAATTGGTTTTTGGCTGTTTATTCTTATGGGCTTAACACTGCGTTATGTGTTTAAACAGAAAAAATGGGGTGCTTTCTTTCTTGTCTGTACGCCGGTTTTAGATCTCATCCTTCTTGCGGCTACTTATATAGATTTAAAGCAAGGGGCTGTGGCGAGCGTCATTCACGGGCTTGCGGCTGTTTATATTGGTGTGAGTCTGGCCTTTGGACATCAAATGGTGAAATGGGCGGATGCTAAGTTTGCTTATCGTTTTGCAGGAGGCCCTAAGCCAAAGGGGAAACCAAAGTACGGGAAGGAGCGGTCTTTGTATGAAATGGTGGGCTGGACGCGTCATTTCATCTCTTATGTCATCGGAGCGGGGCTATTATATGGATTGACCTATCTCATCCAAGCACCAGAACGAACGGAATCTCTGATGCAGCTTGTCAGTGTGTGGGGGATGGTCTTAACCATTGATTTCATCATTAGCATCAGCTACGTCATTTGGCCGAAAAAACACCCGGAGAATATAGCAGGATGACAAAAAAGACAGGCGGATTTACTCCACCTGTCTTTTCTTATGATGACAGTCCTTTATAAATGGTGTCAATATTCCATTTCATCATCTTATAGTAGCTGTCCCCATCTTCACCTTCTTTGCCAATAGAATCCGTAAATACTTTCCCCTTAATCGGAACTCCGGTTTCCTCAGATAGGCTTTCAAGGCTGCGCTTATCTACACTTGTTTCAAGAAAAAGGGCAGGAACTTGATGGTCTTTGACAAAATGAATGATGCGCTTCATTTGTCCAGGTGTTCCTTCACTTTCTGTGTTGATCTCCCAAATGTAGCCGGCTTTCAGTCCATACGCATCCGCAAAATATTTGAATGCCCCTTCGCTTGTGACAAGGAGTTTTTTGTCTTTTGGTAGTTGATCAAACTTGTCTTTTGCTTCATCGTGAAGCGTTTGAAGCTTTTTGATATAGGTTTCAGCATTTTTCTCGTAATCCTCTTTATGCTCAGGATCTGCTTGAATGAGCGCATCTCTGGCATTTTGCGCATAAAGAATCCCATTCTCGACATTCAGCCATGCGTGTGGGTCCTGCTGGCTTTCAAGCCCTTTTGAAGACAAATGCTTCACTTTGACACCTTTACTCAGTTCGGCTACAGGTGCATCATCCCCGTCCTTGCCGCTCGATTCAAGCAGTTTTTGAAACCAGCCATTCCCTGTTTCAAGGTTCAAGCCATTAGATAGAACAAGGTCTGCATCCGTCGTATACTGAACATCCTTTGGCAGTGGGTCAAATTCATGTGGGTCTGTACCAATGGGAACAATGCTGTGAATAGAGACATGCTGTCCTCCTACTTCCTTCACAATGTCATAAAGAATGGAGTAGGTCGTGACAACTTTTAATGTACCGTCATCTTTTCCGGAACTTTTTTGCTGAGTAGAACAGCCTGTGATGACCAAAAGGGCAATACATACTGCGGTCAAACGGATTGCTAATACCTTCTTCATATATGTCCTCCTTTTACATAGACGCTTCCTTTTTTAACTGTGTTCGTTTTCGCTTCGATTTTAAGGATCTCCACAATATCCCTTGTTTCGGTGAAAAGATAAAGGCACTGCCGAATAATATGGTCGCGACCAGTACAATGGAAGCACCAGACGACAAGTTATACGTAAAGCTGAGCCCAAGTCCTACGACGGCTGAAACTGCTCCAAAAAAAGCAGATAAATAAATCATGATCCATAGCCGGTCTGTCAATAAATAAGCGGTGGCAGCTGGTGTAATAAGCATTGCAACAACAAGAATAATACCTACAGTTTGCAGGGATGCCACGGTCACTAAGGTCAATAAGGTCATGAGGAAATAATGGATCATGCGATTCGGTAAACCGTAAACGGAAGAAATCACTGGATCAAATGAACTAATGAGCAGTTCTTTGTAGAAAACAATGACAGCCAGCAAAATGAAAATTCCGATGCCAAGCGTGATCCACATATCAGATGAACGAACGGCTAGTACGTTTCCGAATAAGATATGATATAAATCGCTGGAACTTTTCAAAAATGTAATCAAAATGATCCCAATGGAAAAAAAAGCAGTGAATACGATCCCGATGGCAGAATCATTTTTAATGCGGCTGTTTTGACTGACATATCCGATGCCGATGGCTGTCAGTACACCGGTTAGAACCGCACCAAAGAAAAAGTTAATGCCGAGCATATAAGAGATGGCGACACCTGGAAGTACAGCGTGTGAAATCGCATCTCCCATCAAAGCCATTCCCCGTAATATGATAAAGCAGCCAATGACGCCGCAGATGATCCCTACCATAACGGATGTAAATAACGCTTTTTGTAAAAACGCATATTCAAAAAGTCCGGTTAAGAATTCCATTACGCGTCTCCTCCTGCTGATTTTAAAAATGGCAGCTGTGTTTCGTATGCTTGGAGCATGACCTCAGGACGAAGAATATCATGGACAGGCCCTGCTTTGACCAGCTTCTTATTTAGAAGAACGAGATGGCTGAAGTAATCATCAGCTTTACTTAAGTCATGGTGGACGACCAGAATGGTTTTTCCTTCATCTCGTAATTCCTTCAAAATGCCGATCATCGTTTCTTCACTTGCCATATCAATTCCGACAAATGGTTCATCTAAACAAAAGAGCTGTGCGTTTTGAGCGAGTGCTCGTGCAAGGAAGACACGCTGCTGCTGACCGCCAGATAATTCCCCAATCTGTCTTTTGGCAAAGTCCTGCATTCCGACTTTTTCTAAGCAATGGTACGCATAGGCACGGTCTTCTTTTTTCGGTCGTTTGATCAATCCGAGCTTTGGGTATGTGCCAAGCAGTACGGTATCCAGCACATGGATAGGAAACGTCCAGTCTAGATCATTTCTTTGCGGTACATAGGCGATCTGTTTTCTCACTTGTTTAAAGGGTTGTTCAAAAAAACGAATATCCCCTTGATCCTTTTCAATTAAATCTAAACATGCTTTCAATAAAGTCGATTTACCAGCACCATTTGGACCAATGATTCCAGTCATCGTTCCTTCCTGTATGGAAAGAGAGACGTTTTCTAGTGCATCCTGTCCGTGGTATGAGACATACAGGCGGTCGATTGTTAA
This sequence comes from Bacillus sp. FSL W7-1582, assembly GCF_038593325.1. Lineage (NCBI taxonomy): Bacteria > Bacillati > Bacillota > Bacilli > Caryophanales > Bacillaceae > Bacillus > Bacillus sp. FSL W7-1582. Next base: position 3,018,043 of record NZ_CP151987.1, on the reverse strand, counting down.
AGCGTTTGACATCTCTTGCGGCCCCTTTCGATCATCAATTGCGTTTCCTAAAAATATATGCATACATTTAATAATTTTGACTAAAGGATGAAATGATTCTCTAACGCTAATTTGTTTCCTTAAGGAAACTTTTATCTTATTCTAATCGTATGTCCTTCTTTTGTAAAGAGAAATGCTGAATATTCCCATCAAGCGATCGTTTTTATGTTATGCAACGAAGAGGGGACATGAGCATGGATTATTGAAAATTCACGTGACATCCTTGAATACGAAAAATCTCAAACATTTGCTTATAAATGATTGACAGTTTGTAAGAACTCCTCATATAATAAGGGTAATTCAATATATGAATATGTGCTCATATATAATATCTACAGCAGCTGATAGGTTTGATTGAATCAGGGAAGGCTACTTATATAGAAAAAGGTGAGAACATGAAAAAGATGAAGGATGAATACGTATTAAGCGGTCTCGATTGTGGAAACTGTGCACGTAAAATTGAAACAGGTGTCAGCAAACTCGAAGGGGTTGAAGCCTGCTCAATTAATTTTGCGACGGGTACATTAACTGTGACACATGCTGATGCACAAGAAACGATGTCAAAGCGTATTGAAAAAACCGTTCAGTCCATTGAACCTCATGTGAGTGTATCACCAAAAGAAGAAGGACATCACCACGATCACGATCATGGAACAAAGAATTTAAAAACGATTGTACTGAAATTAATTGGTGGTGCAGTCATTGGAACGGCGGCTTATTTTATACCTGATAATGGCTTACTGAAGTTCATCATGTTTTTCGCCGCGTATTTACTAGTTGGTGGAGATGTTGTCTTGAAAGCGCTGAAAAATATTGTGCGCGGTCAATTATTTGATGAGAACTTCTTAATGACAATAGCTACAGTTGGTGCTTTTGTGATTCAGCAGTATCCTGAGGCACTGGCAGTCATGCTGTTTTACCAAATTGGAGAACTGTTCCAAGGGGCAGCTGTGAACCGCTCTAGAAAATCAATTAGCGAATTAATGAATATCCGTCCAGAATACGCAAACCTCAAAGTGGGGCAAGAAACAAAAAAGGTAAAGCCGGAAGAAGTCAAAGCGGGTGACCGTATTGTCGTCAAACCAGGTGAAAAAATTCCTTTAGATGGACGCGTGATAGACGGTTATTCTCTTGTGGATACCTCTGCACTAACTGGGGAGTCTGTTCCAAGAGATGTGGAAGCAGGAAAAGAAGTGCTTGCTGGATTTGTGAACCAAAACGGCATTCTTGAAATTGAAGTGCAAAAAGAGCTCAGTGAGTCAGCGGTTACGAAGATTTTGGATTTAGTCGAAAATGCAAGCAGCCGTAAAGCGCAGACAGAAAACTTTATCACAAAGTTCGCTAAATATTATACACCTGCTGTGGTCGTGCTAGCTTTATTGCTAGCCTTTGTACCACCGCTTCTCATCCCATCAGCTCAATTGTCTGATTGGGTGTACCGGGCACTTGTCTTTCTTGTCATTTCGTGTCCATGTGCTCTCGTTGTATCCATTCCATTAGGTTTCTTTGGCGGGATTGGTGCCGCATCAAAACGAGGTATTTTAGTGAAAGGCAGTAACTACTTAGAAGCCTTGAACTCTGTGCGCTATGCGGTGTTTGATAAAACAGGTACTTTGACAAAAGGGAACTTTACAGTCACTCATATCGAAGCAGCGAATGAGAAATGGTCAGAAGAGGAATTGCTTTCTTTTGCGGCACTGGCAGAAGCGCATTCTTCGCATCCGATTGCGGAATCGATTAAGGCGGCTTACGGGGCGTCTCTTGATGAGAGCCAGATCGAATCTTACGAGGATATTGCGGGTCATGGGATCAAAGCGACAATTCGCGGAGCTCATGTATTGGCAGGTAACCATCGCCTGATGGAACGAGAGGGCATTGCTTTTGAAAAAGAAAAACGAAGCGGAACGGTTGTGTATTTAGCAATAGACGGTGAGTTTGCGGGATCGATCTTGATTGCAGATGAAGTAAAAGACGATGCAGTTGAAGCGATATCTTCTCTAAAAGCTGCGGGCATTCAAACCGTGATGCTTACAGGGGATGCTGCGCAAGTAGGAAATGCAGTCGCACAACAGATCGGCATTGACGAAGTTCACACTGAATTATTGCCACAGGATAAAGTCGCCAAAATCGAAGACATGTATGAGAAAAAAGCATCTCAAGACAAATTATTGTTTGTTGGTGACGGCATAAACGATACGCCGGTTTTGGCAAGAGCGGATATAGGTATTGCCATGGGTGGACTTGGTTCAGATGCAGCAGTTGAAGCGGCTGATATTGTGATTATGACAGATCAGCCATCGAAGGTAGCGGAAGCTATTGCTGTCGCTAAAAGAACGAGAGCCATCGTATGGCAGAATATTGCGTTTGCTCTTGGGGTGAAGGCCGTCTTCCTCATACTTGGTGCATTCGGTATTGCAACGATGTGGGAAGCCGTCTTCTCGGATGTTGGTGTTACTGTTCTGGCTGTTTTAAATGCGATGAGGGTCATGAAATAAAATTGTAAGGAAAAATTCATGAATAGCGTCTTTCATAATAGACCCCCTCTTGTTAAAATAGAAGAAGTTGGATAATGGCATTTTCCTGAGCTGTTATCCTTTTTCTTTGTAAAGGAATGAATGAAAAAGATAAGGTAGGTGCTTTTGTGAGTAAAAAAAATAATCAATCTTCATCCATCAAGTTTGCAGTTATATTAACCATCATTGCAGCTCTTCTCATCGGTATTTTCGTTGTGATCGGTAACAACAACAGCCAAGAAGCACAAACAGTCGACAGTAAGCCGTCTATTAAAGGACAGCCTGTCATGGGAGATCAAAAGGCAAAAGTGCAAGTTGTCGAGTTTGGGGACTACAAATGTCCATCATGTAAATCATTTGAGACAGACATTTTCCCAAAATTGAAAGCAGACTACATAGATAAAGGCGATGTATCCTTCTCATTTATTAACTTACCACTGCCTGTTCATGGGGACGGTGCGGTATTAGCAGCACTGGCTTCTGAAGAAGTGTGGAAAGAAGATCCGAAAAACTTCTGGGCATTTCATGAAGCGGTCTACAACGCACAACCAGATAGTGAAGCAGAATGGGTAACGCCAGCAAAGCTCACCGAATTGGCGAAGAAGACAACGAAAATTGATACGGACAAGCTGAAAGATAACCTATCAAAGAAAACATATCAGCCACAGTTGAACACAGATGATCAGCTGGTGAATCAATACAAAGTAAATGCAACACCAACTATTTTCATTAACAATAAACAAGTCCAAAACTTTTATGACTATGATGAAATCAAAGAATTAATTGATCAAGAGCTGAAAGGGAAAAAATCATGAAGAATAAACTGATTTACTTATACAGCGCTTGGATCGTCTCGATTGTGGCGACGATGAGCAGCCTGTATTTAAGTGAAGTAAAGAAGTTTATACCATGTGATATGTGCTGGTTTCAGCGCATTTTCATGTATCCGCTTGTGCTTTTACTTGGAATTGCTACATTCCGTGGCGATGTCAAAGTGAAGTACTACGTTCTCCCTTTGGCCGGGATTGGTGCTTGCTTTTCCATCTATCATTATATGGAACAAAAGATTCCAGGCTTTGCATCGATTCGTCCTTGTCTAAGCGGTATTCCTTGTTCCGTTGATTATCTGAACTGGTTTGGTTTTATCACCATTCCACTCTTAGCTCTCATTGCATTTATTCTGATCATCATTAGTATGCTACTTTTAAATGCAAAAGAAGATTGAGGAGATAGCCTGCTTTTAAGCAGGCTGCAGCGTGTAGACAAACCCTCGCATTCGGTGTCAGTCCTGCGTGCTGGTGCTCACGAATGTCAAATTCGCTCCGCTCCAGTACTCGTCCTTCCTAGACTGCAAAGGTTTTCTATCACGCTGAAAAGAAGACAAAGGGATAAAATCAAGTTCATTTTAGCCCTTTGTCAACAATCTGAGCCTGCTTTTAAGCAGGCTATTTTTTATTTTTGCAAAAAGATAAAATTTAAAGAAAATTTGTATTGCTTTTCATTTGTGTCAGATATACATTAAGGGGAGAGTGTTAGATGATCAGACAATGGTAAGGAGATAAGCGGAAAATGGCATGGGAAGTCTTAAGTATTATAGGCATTGTGGCATTCGCCATTAGTGGTGCGATTGTCGCAATGGAGGAAGAGTACGATATTCTTGGTGTGTACATTTTAGGGATTGTCACAGCATTTGGCGGTGGAGCGATTCGGAATCTATTAATTGGTCTTCCGGTGTCTGCTTTATGGTCGCAGGGCAAAATGTTTACCATTGCCCTTGTATCCATTACGATCGTGTTTCTATTTCCAAAGCTTTTGCTCAAGCACTGGAGCACGTGGGGGAATTTCTCGGATGCGATCGGTTTAGCAGCCTTTGCAATTCAAGGTGCATTATTTGCTGTACAAAGAGAGCTCCCGCTCAGTGCGGTCATTGTGGCAGCCATTTTGACTGGAAGCGGCGGCGGCATTGTGCGAGATTTATTAGCAGGACGAAAGCCACTTGTGCTAAAAGCAGAGATTTACGCAGTATGGGCAGCCCTAGGCGGTTTACTCGTCGGACTCGGCTTAGCGCAAGGAGAGCTTGCTTTATATCTGCTGTTTGTCATCCTCGTCATATGCAGGGTTTGTTCCTACTTATTCAAATGGCGGCTTCCCGCTAGGTCTTATTTTTTAAATAAAGGGTAAAACGAAAAGAGGGCGATGTGTCGCTCTTTTTTTTTTATGTGTTATTCGAGCTTGATGTCAGCAGGTCAAGCTGTTTTCGTGTAAAATAAAAGTAGGTTCTTTATTCATCATTGGAACAATACACGAGATGAAAATGTTGTCATTTGACTGAATATGTAGATTCAGTCTTTTTTTGCCTAGATGGATTGTTATGTGTTGGTTTCGCTTTTTGCGGGATACTAAAGAAACGCTCATGACCGAACGGATGGATCTGAAAGAAATGAACACATCTTTGCATGTAAGCAAAACATGACGGAAAAAATGAAATGGGAGGGACATGTACTAGTGGAGATTTTTTTGGCAGTGCTCGTACTACTAGCACTCATTGCATCATCTAATATTATCAATCGTTTTCTGCCCTTTATTCCAGTTCCATTAATCCAAGTGGGTTTAGGGATATTGGTCGCAGCTTTTCCTTCAGGTTTACATATTTCTTTAAATCCTGAGCTATTCTTCGTTTTATTCATTGCACCGCTGTTATTTAATGATGGGAAGCGTACCCCAAGGGACGAGCTGTGGAAATTAAGAGCGCCCATTCTTCTATTAGCTTTAGGGCTCGTATTTGCGACGGTCATTGTCGCAGGATATACCATCCATTGGATGATTCCAAGCATACCACTTCCAGCTGCATTTGCGCTTGCAGCGATTTTATCACCGACAGATGTAGTGGCTGTAAGTGCACTTTCCAGCCGTGTGAATATGCCGAAGGGGATCATGAGACTGCTGGAAGGCGAAGGGCTGATGAACGATGCGTCAGGACTTGTTGCTTTTAAATTTGCTATTGCTGCAACGGTTACAGGGGCATTTTCCATTGCAGAGGCATCCTTTAGCTTTGTTCTGATTGCTGCTGGCGGATTATTGACCGGATTTATTCTGTCGTTTTTTATCATTCGTTTTCGCTATTTTCTCCGCCGTTTAGGCATGGACGATGTCACAATGCACATCATCCTGCAAATCCTCACGCCGTTTGTGATTTATTTAGCAGCGGAAGAAATTGGCGTATCCGGCATTTTAGCCGTTGTTGCCGGTGGTGTGACACATGCCATCGAGCAAGACCGAATGGAAGCGAATTTAGCAAAACTGCAAATTGCTTCTTCAAACACGTGGAATATTATTTTATTTATTTTAAATGGCCTTGTTTTCGTTTTACTTGGGTTACAAATTCCTGATGTATCGACCGTCATTTTCCAAGATGAAGCCTTTAATAATATGCAGGTCATCAGTTACATTTTAATCATTACATTCTGTCTAATGATTCTCAGATTCCTATGGGTATGGCTATTCTGGGCAGGAAACTGGAGTGTATCGAAAAAGAAGAACGCGAAAAAACCGAAGCTGCGTGCTTCCATGCTGATGACATTCTCTGGTGTTCGTGGTGCTGTTACATTAGCAGGTGCTTTCTCCATCCCCTTTACGCTTGCAGACGGATCACCATTTCCTGAGCGTCATTTAATTATTTTCCTCGCAGCAGGCGTCATTTTATGTACACTCATTTTAGCGAGTGTCTTGCTGCCTATTTTATCGGAGAAAAAAGATAAGCAAGTGGATGTGGACTTAGATACAAAGATTCAGCACGCAAAACGGAAGCTGCTGAGAAGTGCCATTAAAACCTTAAAAGAAGGAATGAATGAAGACAATCGAGAAGTCTCCCTTGCACTCATCAATGATTACCGAATGAAGCTGAGAAATATTCAGCGGGAACCGTACCAGTTTGGTATGAGAAAACAAGAGAGAAAAATCAGACTGCACGGCATTAAAGCAGAACAGATGAAACTTCAGCAGTTGATTGAGGAAGAGAAAATCGACAAAGAAGAAGCATATGAGCTGCAAGAGAGATTTCATGAGCTGGAAATGCTCTATTCCAACTCCTTTAAAATTCGTTTCTCAAAAGTGAAGTTTCTGCGCTTACTACAATGGCTTCAATTGTGGCGTCCGCATCAGCGTATTTCGAGCGGCATATTAGAAAACGAGGAATCGTATAAACAAATCCGTAAGAAAACGGCTGAAGCTGCGGTGGATTCTATTAAGCACCATATGACTGAAGACAATCAACAAACGTGTCATCAAGTCATTGGGTTTTACAATCAAGTGATTTTCCGCTGTGAACATGGTCCTTCTTTCTTCCAGCAAAAGGATCGTACGTTTGACCGGAAGAAGAAAGAACTTAACTTCCAAGCTGTACAGACGATTCGTAATGAAATCCAAACCTTATATGAAAATGGCGAAATCAATCGTGATATTGCCCATCATTTAAGGGAATATATCAATGACATGGAAGCAGTCTTACTGACCAATACATGATGTTGTCATCTTCTCCCCTATGTTTTATGATGAAAAAAAGAGACGAGCAGGGGGAGAGGCAGGATGACATATTACGGAGCGATTGAAGCTGGGGGGACAAAGTTCTGCTGTGCCATTGGCAATGAACATGGTGATATCATAGAGGAATTAACCATTCCAACAGAGCACCCGGAAAAAACGATCCAATCACTTATTCCATTTTTTCAGCAACATGAAATTGCAGCATTAGGGGTCGGTTCCTTTGGACCGATTTGTGTCCAGAATGACGATCCTTCTTACGGTTACATCATGAATACGCCGAAAGTGGAATGGAAGCATTACCCGTTGATACCTGAGCTGGAGAAACAATTAGGCGTACCTGTGTCCTTTACGACAGATGTCAATGCCGCAGCATTAGGTGAACTGACAAAAGGTGCCGCCAAAGGGCTAAGCAGCTGTCTGTATATCACGGTCGGTACGGGGATTGGTGCCGGGGCTGTTGTGAAACATGAGCTTCTCCACGGTCACTCACATCCAGAAATGGGACACATCCTGGTCAGGCAGCATGAATCAGATCAGTTTGAGGGTGTCTGCCCGGCGCATGGTACTTGCTTAGAAGGACTGGCGGCAGGACCAGCTATTGAGGCAAGGTGGGGAAAGCCGGCTAAAGAGCTTACCGAAGAAGAAGAAGTTTGGTCTCTTGAAGCAGATTATTTAGCACAGGCATTAATGCAATACACGCTGATATTAAGCCCAGAGCGAATCATAATGGGTGGAGGCGTCATGAAGCAAAAACAGCTATTTCCGCTCATTCGAGAGAAGCTGGTTGCGTATGTCAATGATTATGTCGACATGCCGCCGCTTGATACATACATTGTCTCTCCTGGACTTGAGGACAAGGCAGGTATGACAGGTGCTTTGCTGTTAGCGATTGAAGCGAAGAGAAACGCCTGATAATAGAGTTTTCAAACGCAACATGAGATAATGAAAAAGATGGAATCTATGAAAAGGTGGTTGTTAACATGGTCAAAAGCTTGAATGATACCGTAACACTAAATAACGGAGTAGAAATGCCATGGTTTGGTTTAGGTGTATTCAAAGTGGAGGACGGCAACCAAGTGGTTGATGCCGTCAAAGCAGCCATACGAAACGGTTATCGCAGCATTGATACGGCTGCCGTTTATAAAAACGAGACAGGCGTAGGGAAAGCCATTAAAGAATCTGGCGTCAAAAGAGAAGAATTGTTCATTACGTCAAAAGTATGGAACACAGATCAAGGATATGACAAAGCACTTGCTGCATTCGATGCAAGTTTAAACCGGCTCGGTCTTGATTACTTAGACCTCTATTTGATTCATTGGCCTGGACCAAATGCAGATACATTTAAAGAGACATGGCGTGCGCTTGAGAAGCTTTATAAAGATGGAAAAGTAAGAGCGATTGGTGTCAGCAACTTCTACGTGCAGCATTTAGAAGAGCTGTTAAAAGATGCGGAGGTTGTTCCAGCGGTGAACCAAGTGGAGTTTCATCCAAAACTGACACTTGTCGAATTACGACAATATGCGAAAGAAAAAGGCATTCAAATTGAAGCATGGTCTCCGCTGATGCAAGGAAAGCTTTTGGATCATGACGTATTAAAGGAAATTGCAGCACAATACAACAAATCTGTGGCTCAAGTGATCTTGCGTTGGGATTTGCAAAGCGGCGTTGTCACTATTCCAAAATCAATCAATGAAGATCGCATTAAACAAAATGCCGACATTTTTGACTTCGAGCTTTCACAAGAAGACATGGAAAAAATCAATGCACTTAATAATAACGAACGTGTCGGGTCTAATCCAGAAACGATGACGGTTGGGTTTGAATAAATAAAATTATCCCCTTAGCGTGTAGACAAACCCTCGCATATTTTGTCAGTGAGTACTGGTGCTTCCTAGACTAGCAAAGGTTTTCTATCACGCTGAAAAGAAGACAAAGGGCTAAAATCAAGTTCATTTTAGCCCTTTGTCAACAATCTGAATCCCCTTTCTCTTTTTGAGAAGGGGATTTTTTAAGTCCTGCTTCGGCGCACAGCCAACAGCATGAGAAAAGACAAGATCACAATACAAATCGTCCAAGCCCACGCAAGTTCCATTCGTCCAGAATCAATCGCCACATAGATGGCTGTTGGGAGGGTTTGCGTTTTCCCAGGAATGTTGCCAGCGAACATTAAAGTCGCTCCAAATTCTCCTAAGGCCCTTGCAAAACTTAGAACCGCACCAGAGAGAAGAGATGGCAGTGCGAGTGGGACGGTAATATAGGCAAAGACCTGGAAAGAATGCGCACCATCAACTTTTGCAGCACCTTCAATGTCTGACTCAATCGTAGAAAAACCAGCTTTCGCTGATTGATACATGAGCGGCAATGCGACAACCGTCGATGCAATGACCGCTGCCCAATAAGTGAAGATGACAGGCTGATGGAAGATCCATTCAATGGCTTGTCCAATCACACTGTGCTTCCCGAACACGACGAGCAGCAGAAATCCTACGACCGTTGGCGGAAGGACAAGCGGCATCATGAGGAGCGTTTCCACGATCATTTTTCCTTTGAAAGATGTACGGGCCATCCAAAAACCAATGGACGTTCCTAAAACGACAGCCAATAACCCGCTGAAAGCAGCCACTTGTACGGACAGCCAGATAGGTGAAAGAAAATCTTCGGTCAGCATCGGCATTATTTCACTTGAAAGCCGTACTTTTTAAAAATCGCTGCGGCTGGATCTGATTGGAGATATTGAAAAAATGCTTTCGCTTCCTTCATATGTTCGGTCTGTTTGACAATGCCAACTGGATAAATGATGGGGGAATGCATGTCTTGATTTGCCTCATCTACTATCTTTACTTTGCGAGAAACGAGCGCGTCCGTCTTATACACGACACCAGCTTCCACATTTCCTGTTTCGACATAGTTTAATACTTGACGAACATCCTTGCCATAGACAGCGTTCTGTTTCACCTGGTCCCATATATTCAGTTTTGTGAAAATCTCTTTTGCATATGTACCAGCAGGAACAGTTTCAGGTGTACCAAGCGCTATCTTTCCTTTTATGTGATCAACATCGCGAAAGGTTTTGATAGAAGAGGAACCTTCTTTTGGCACGATGAGGACAAGCTCATTTTGTATGGCATCTTTTGTATGGTCCTGATCGATGTCGCCAGATTGAACAAGATCATCAAAAGGCTCTACAGCTGCTGAGAAGAAGAGATCCGCTTTTGCTCCTTGAGCGATTTGCTGCTTCAATGCGCCGGATGACCCGAAATTATTCGTGAGTGTCACGTTTGGATGAGCATCTTCATAGGCAGATTCAATCTCTTTCAAAGCATCCTGCAGGCTTGCCGCCGCTGAAATCACAAGTTCTGTCTTTTTGCTTTGATCTGGTGACGTCGACTCCGTTTGACACCCAGTCAGGAGCAAACAGATGGCGACGAAGGTTAAGAATAAATATTTCATGATCACACCTCTTTATCATTCAACATCATGTGTATCCTTTATTATAATCAAACTTATTTGACCATTCATAGGCTTTCAGGAAAAGAGAAAAGAAAAAGCCGCCAGAGGGCAGCTTTTAATGCTGATAAAAACGTAGTAAGTTCCCGTTGATCACTTTATCTGATAGAGACAGCTCTTTATTGGTTTTTTCTATATAGGGCTGGCATACTTCATCTTCTTCAACAGGTTGTTTTGTTTTTTGATCATAGCACGTGTTCTTTGTATAAAGATAATCATCCGTAATAAAGTTTCCATTTCTCAGCACAGCGAACGGTGTACGCTCATTGGAGAAAAGGTCATTTCCAAATTGAATAGAATCTTTTGATTCAATGCCGAGTAAATGAAGAAGTGTCGGTTTGACATCCATTTGACCGGCTGTTTCAGAAATGGTTTGAGGGGCCTCGTCTGTCACCCCAGGAATGTAAATCAAAAAAGGGACCCGCTGCAGTTTAACCGCATCAAACGGTGTGATTTCATCCTGCTTCAGCAGCTCTGCCATTGCCTCATGATGTGCTTCTGAAATGCCATAGTGGTCTCCCATCAGGACAAACATTGTATTTTCATATAGTCCTTCTTCTTTCATTCGTTCAAAGAACCTTTTGATGGCTTCATCTTGATAGCGAACGGTGGTCACATAGCGGTTTAAAATGGTGCTAGTCGAATCGTATTCATCAATGAACTGATCCTTTGGATCAATTTCAAATGGGAAGTGATTGGTTAAGGTAATAAACGTGCTGTAATAAGGCGTTTTCAGCTTTTTTAAATAATCGATGGATTGGTCAAAAAAGTCGATATCCTTTAAGCCCCAGCCAGTCGAATTCTGTTCATTGACATCAAATGAATCGACATCATAAAAGCGGTCAATCCCAAGAGATTCATACATCACATCACGATTCCAGAACGTTTTATTATTCGCATGAAATTGGACGGATTGATAATTCTCTTTTTTCAATTGCTTGTACAGTGTGTCATATTCGTTGTCACTCGCTGTGAAAAAGACAGCGCCACTGCTAGATGGATAGAGGGAGTTTGCGACGATAAACTCTGAGTCCGACGTTTTGCCTTGCTCTGTCTGCTGATAAAATTCATCGAAATAGAAGCTTTTTTTGGCAAGTTGATTTAAAAATGGTGTGATGTATTGTCCATTCACCTTTTGATTCATGACAAATTGCTGCGTTGATTCAAGTGAAATGAACACGACATTTTTGCCTTTAGCAAGTCCAAAGTAGTCTTCATTTGGTGCACTGTAATCAGCTTTTGTGTAGTTTGCCACTGTTGAAAGTGTATCTTCGTCAGCAAAGGCTTTTTGACCAATACGTGCTGTTTGAGCGGCACCGTCATACAAATGGAATTGAAACAGCCCAAGGTTGCGTACAATGACTTCTCGATCATACGAGCTTGTCAAAAATCGAGGGTGGTCCATCAAAGCTGAGCTGACATGGAACAATAGCAAGCTGCAGCAAACCACATAGTATGTTTTGATCGTCTTAAAAGACGCTTTTGGTGATAGCGGTTTCCGTTTTAAGAGCCATGCCAGCACCACAAAATCAATCAGCATGAGTATAAATAGCGGATGAAACAATTCAGTCATACTGCTGCCCATATCTCCCATGTTCTTTGCTTGAAATAAGACAGGAATGGTAATGAAATCAATATAAAAACCGTAAAAGATCGTATTCGATATCAAAATGGCTGTCAAAATAAAATTTGTGGTCAATAAAAAGACCTTTTGTTTCGTTTCATTTAAGAAAAGAGCAATCCCAAACAAAGGGAGCAAAAAGCTAAGTGGATTAATCAAAAGCAGCCATTCGTGAAACAGATTGGCCGTTCGTATATGAAATCCGAATTGATAAATGATATATGTTTTCATCCACATAAAGAGGATGGAGTACACTAAAAACCAGTGATTTTTGAAAAACGCTTTCATTTATGTAACTCCTCACCATTCTGTATTCAGCTGCAAGGCAAAAACACTTATCTTAAAACTACTAAAAAAATGAGGAATGATCAATTCATATCCTGCTTTTTTGCAAAACTCTTTTTTCTTTTTCTAAAACGGCAATGGGATGGATATTCCGCAAATGACAGCCATGTGATAGCAGGTGACAATGGTCAGAGCAGCTAGTACGACTTGTTCTCCTGTGCTGCCTGTTTTGACATAAAAGGGGAGACGTACTTTCATGGTTGCAGGGAACAAAAATTTAATACCGTTCACTGTGCCTGCATCAAGGATGAGGTGGCTTGCCATCCCAACTAGTAACCCGGTACTGAGGCTGTCATTTGGAATGTATGTTGTCGCAATAAAATAAATGATCAGCAGAAATAATAAACTATGTGTAAAGGTGCGGTGCCCGAACACACTACTGATCAGTGTGGAAAGGAGCGGGAATTTCCTGCCGATTTTGCTTTTCGTATGACATAGATCTGGGATGAGGGCACCTACTGATCCTGCAGCAGCCATCGTCACTGGTTCGAATCCGTAATAATAGGCGACGGCTGTGGAGGCGGCAATTCCGCCCATAATATGTGTTTTTCCTGTCATGATGCGTACTCCTGTTCTGTTTTTTGTTCAAGTACTCACTATATCAAGGGTGAATCCATTCAGCAAGGCTTATTTCTAAAGAAAAATGGGATAAAATAGTTGGCTGTTTGGAAAAACATTCTATAATAAGAAGGAAGTCATGTTGACACTAACGATAAGGATGCGATTCGGATGAGTAATGCAGACATTTTAAAAGAAATTGTTCTTGTACATTATGAAGTCAGCCGTAAATTAAACCGCAAGTTACTTGAGTTAGAAAAAGACATCACGCCTCCACAGATATATGCTCTTTCTATATTGATACAAGGAAAAGTATCACATGCTGAAGAGCTCAAACAAAGACTCTCTCTCAACCCAGGTGCCGCTTCCATTGCCCTCAATAAATTATGTGAGCAAGGCTACATTCAGAGAGAGAGGGACAAGGACGATCATTCCCTTGTTCGGCTAGAAGCCACGGAAAAAGGGCTGGCTATTTACGAAAAGCATACACGTCTTTTTGGAAAGGTGATTCAGCATATGATGTCAGACTTCACAGAGGAAGACTTAAAGACCTTTCTAACGTATTTGCAAAAAATGAGACAGACCTTTCACGATGAATGAACCGCTCCTCTTTGTATAATGCTGAGCGCTGTAGCACAAATTAAACAGGCAAAGGCATTTTATGAAAAGGGGGGAAATAGCGATGTCATTTTTCCAAAAGGATAAAAAGGCGAAAAGCGAGAAAGACCATCAGCAGGTCGATCAGCTGTTAGAAGAAGCAAGTAAAGAACTAGCAGGCGATCCGCTTCAGGAAGCTGTCCAAAAGAAGAAAAACAACCATCAATAAGCTGACAAAAAGGCGGAGAATCATTTCTCTGCCTTTTTTCTATGTTTTTCCCTTTGACAGATATGAGAATGTTTGATAACCTTCGTGTAGTAAAAATGAATAGAAATCCTCACGCTATGTCTCAGTGAGGTAGAGGTTGCGCGGATGATGAGTCACTCATGGGAGAGATGGAATCGTTGATCATGAGAAAAAAGGCATCAGCGCCGAAGTGTAGAGAGAGCTCCAACTTTCTTTATGCTGGGTCTGCATTGAACAAATGCAGGACTGCCACGTCTTTGAAGCGTGGAGGGCTATCCGGAGATCAAGGTGTATGTTTTGAAAAGCATGGACTTTTGTTCAGGCTTTTTTTTATGTTCTGATTGCCTAAGAAAAGGGTATGCTGGTAAGAAAGTGACCCAACATGAACATAAAGAATGCAAGTCATTGCTTCACAAATATATCAATGAAGATACTGCCGGGTCTGGTCCAAAGTGAATATAACGGAGGTACGAAAATGGAACAGACAAAAAAATGGGGTTTTTGGTTATTGACGGCTTTTGTCGTCGGAAATATGGTAGGTTCAGGCATCTTTATGCTGCCTAGTACACTTGCCCAGCATGCAAGTCCTTTAGGTGTGACGATGGCATGGCTTGTCACAGGTGGCGGCGTACTGATGATTGCCTTTGTGTTTGGACATTTGTCCATTCATAAACCGCAGCTGACAGCTGGACCACAAAGCTATGCAAGAGCGCTTTTTAAAGATCCGAAAAAAGGAAAAGCAGCCGGTTTTACAATGGTTTGGGGATATTGGGTGGCAAGCTGGATTAGTAATGTCGCCATTATCACAAGCCTAGCTGGTTATTTAACAACCTTTTTCCCAATTTTAACCGTGAAAACGGAGATCTTTACTTTTGGAAAAGAAGCGATCACACTTGGTCAGCTCACAACGTTTATCGTATGTACAATCCTTCTATGGGGGACTCATACGATTTTAATTACAAGCTTAAGCGCAGCAAGTAAGCTGAATTTTATTACGACCTTTTCAAAGGTGCTTGGATTCGTCCTTTTTATTGTCGCAGGCTTATTTGCATTCCAAACAGCATTATTTGAACATTATTACTTCCCTGTTGAAGCAGCAAGTGGTGAAGGAGTGCTCGGACTTGGAGGCCAAATTCATCATGCGGCCATTTCCACACTATGGGCATTTATCGGCATTGAATCTGCTGTCATTTTATCAGGAAGAGCCTCCTCGCAGCGTGATGTCAAACGTGCGACGATTACAGGACTTTTAATTGCACTGTCTATTTATATGATTATTACCTTGATTACAATGGGCGTTCTGCCGCATGATCAATTGCAAGGTTCTGATAAACCATTCGTAGACGTGCTTCAGCTGATTATCGGACCGGCTGGCGGCATTGTCATGGCACTTCTTGCGATCATTTGTTTATTTGGTTCGATGCTCGGCTGGATTTTGCTTGGTTCTGAAGTCCCTTATCAAGCAGCAAAGGCTGGCGATTTCCCAGCAGTGTTTGCAAAAACAAACAAAAAAGGCAGTCCTGTTTTTGCTTTGACTGTCACAAATATCATGTCACAGCTGTTTATTTTCTCAGTCATGTCACGTACGATTAATGAAGCCTTTACTTTCTTAACAACATCAGCGACACTTGCGTATCTCATTCCGTATATCGTGTCGTCGATCTACAGCTTTAAGGTCATCATGCAAGGTGACACATATGAGCTCCAAAAAGGAAATCGGACAAGAGACGGGATCATTGCGCTTGTGGCCATGGGGTATTCCGCTTGGGTCATTATTTCAGGCACAGCTGATTTAAAAACATTTGGTCTTGGTATTGGATTGTTTTTAGTTGGCATTTTACTTTACCCATTCATGTCCAAAAAATTTGCCAAAGGTACAGTATAAGAAATACGTTTCTCCAGCATTGGAGAAACGTTTCAGCGTGTAGACAAACCCTCGCATTCTTTGTCAGTCCTGCGTGCTGGTGCTCACGAATGCCAAATTCGCTCCGCGCCAGTACTCGTCCTTCCTAGACTGCAAAGGTTTTCTATCACGCTGAAAAGAAGACAAAGGGGTAAAATAAAGTTCATTTCACCCCTTTGCCAACAATCTAATACGTTTCTCCAGCATTGGAGAAACGTATTTTTTTATGAGGCAGATGTTAATCGATCCACAATAAATTCGAGCTGACCTTCTAGTGACACAGGGTCATTAAAGAAGTAACCGACTGTATCTGTTTCAAATACGCGTTTGTTTTGGACAGCAGGAAGTGATGCCCAGATGCTGCTTTTATACACTTGATCGCCATTACTTTTTGAACCGCTCCATGGGCTTGTGAAAATATAATCACCTGCAAATTCTGGAAGCTTTTCAAGAGAAATGTTTGCATAACCGACACCACTGTCGATGGCTTCTTTTTGGACGGCCTTCGGGGCTTTTAATTTCAGCTCGTCATAAATGATTTCACCACCGCGTGCAAAAGTGTTACCGAAAATGTAAATGCCCTTATCGAATGGTGATACGATCGAAACGGTTTTGTTTCCTACAGCTTTTGTTACTTTTGGTTTCACTTCAGCAATTTTGGCATCCCATTTTGTGATCCAATCCGTTGCTTTTTTTGATGTGCCTGTCATTTTACCGAATTCTTTTAGCTGGTCTTTAAACGAATATTGATTGTATTGAATGGCAACTGTAGGTGCAATTTTTTTGTATTGATCAAATTTCTCATCTTCTCCCCAAGCAATGATCATATCTGGCTTCAAAGAGGCTACTTTCTCAACAGAGGGAGATTTTCCAATATTCTTCACTCCATCTGTTTTTCCTTTATAGAAAGGGTTTTTAAAGATGGGCGCAGTGGCAGCAATTGGGGTTTTGCCGAGTGTGACGAGATCCCCGTAATAGCTTTCCGCCAGAAGCACAATTCGTTGTGGGTTTTGAGGCAGTTTCACTTCACCCTTTACATCTTGATAGGTGATCGTGTCATTTTTTTTGGCTCCCGATTCTTTATTGGAAGTGCTGCCGCAAGCAGCAGTAAAAATCATAAGGGTCATGAAGGAAATCAAAAGAAGTCCAGTTCGTTTTTTCACAAAAGTTCGCTCCTATTCAATTGTTTATGATAATGATTCTCATTCGCGATTATATCTTAACATGATAGAAGAAAAAATGCATCGGCTATTTTATGACCAAAATGAAAATGGTGAAATTCTCCCGGTTTTTTGATGAAAATAAAGAAATTTATCAGAACAAGGATTTCAAAACGTGAAGAAAGTGATATACTAGACTCCGAGATTGATAATCATTATCACTAATAACGAATAGATATGAACGGAAAGGAAGAGACTGGTTTTGGGCTCACAATCGAATAAACAGCTGTCAGCTAAAGATGATGCGATAGATATTGTGACAAAGCCTTTTGGTACAGCAGCTGTTGTCATCATAGGAATCATTGCTTTAGCATTCGGTCTTTTTTTATCAGTATCGCTAGGAGCGGCAAACATTCATTTACACACGGTATGGGAAGCCGTCTTTCATTTTGACTCACAACAAACCTCACATCAAATCATTAGGGAACTGAGGCTGCCGCGTACAGTTGGTGCCGCACTTGTCGGTGCCTTTTTAGCAGTATCGGGTGCCATCATGCAAGGCATGACAAGAAATGCGCTTGCGTCTCCTGAAATCATGGGTGTGACAAATGGCTCTGCATTTGCGATTGCCATTGCGTTTGCTTTTTTCCCAGGCCAATCTTCTTTTACATTAATTCTTTGGTCATTTTTGGGTGCCGCACTCGGTGCTTCTATTGTATTTGGGGTTGGAACCCTTTCAAAAGGGGGGCTTACTCCTGTAAAACTCGCATTAGCCGGTACGGCTGTTGGCGCACTTTTAAGCTCAATTTCCTCAGCGATTGCCATTCGATTTGACGTCGCGCAAGATATGAGTTTTTGGTACGCAGGCGGTGTGGCTGGGGTAAATTGGAGCAATATTAAGATCATCATTCCAGTTGCGGTTGTAGGACTGATCATCGCTATGGTTCTTGCCCGCTCCATTACGGTTTTAAGCTTGGGCGATGAATTAGCAAAAGGGCTTGGACAATATACACGAACAGTCAAGGTACTTGGCATATTGGTCGTGATCCTTTTAACAGGTGCAGCCGTGTCAGTTGCAGGTTCTATTGGCTTTATCGGGCTTGTGATTCCTCATGTTACGCGTTTCTTGGTCGGCGTTGACTATCGCTGGATTATACCTTGCTCAGCTATTTTAGGGGCTATTTTGCTCATTTATGCAGACATTGCGGCAAGGCTTGTCAATGCGCCGTTTGAAACGCCAGTTGGTGCCATTACAGCCATTATAGGCGTTCCTTTCTTCTTATATTTAGCGAGACGTGAAAGGAGCGGAATTTAAATGGAAATGGTGCAGCAGGCAAAGAAAAAGAAATACAAACGAACGATGGTCATGATCTTTTTAGCCATCGTGGCTGTGTTCCTGATTAGTTTAAATACCGGAGAGATAAGGATTTCTCCGATGGATACATTCAAAACATTTTTTGGACTCGGAAGTGAAATGGATGAGCTTGTATTATTCGAGTTCAGACTTCCAAGGATGGTCATCGCTTTACTTGTTGGCGCTTCTATCGCTGTATCAGGTGCCATTTGGCAAGGTGTTTCTCAAAATGGTTTAGCTGATCCCGGCATTCTAGGTGTAAATGCGGGTGCAGGTTTTGCGGTTGTTTTGTTTATCTTTGCCTTTCAGGGCTCGATGTCGAACTTAGGTGATTTTACGATATTTGTACTGCCGCTTTTCGCTTTCGCAGGTGCAGCCTTTGCTGCATTTCTCATTTATGTGCTAGCGTGGAAAAAGGGCATTACGCCTGTTCGATTGATTTTAACTGGTATTGGGATCAATGCTGCATTTTCGGCAGCAATTGTAGTCATTCAATTAAAGATGAGCCCAAATGATTTTAACCAAGCCATTGTGTGGCTGTCAGGAAGTATTTGGGGCTCAAGCTGGACATATGTCTTATCAGTCGTGCCATGGATGCTGATTTTTCTTGTATTAGCGATGGTGAGGGCACGCTACTTAAATATCATGAATTTGGGTGATCAGATATCTTATGGCTTAGGGATTTCAGTTCATAAAGAAAGAAGTTTTCTCATGCTGATTGCAGTTGCATTAGCCGGTGCAAGTGTCGCAGTTGCAGGGAGTATATCGTTCCTAGGGTTAGCGGCACCACACCTCGCAAGAAAGCTAGTTGGGCCGAAACATCAAGGAATGATACCGGCGTCCGCTATGATTGGTGCACTGCTGTTATTACTTGCAGATACACTTGGGCGTGTCATACTTGCTCCATCAGAGGTGCCCGTTGGACTTGTCGTTTCTGCTTTAGGCGCACCTTACTTCATTTACTTATTGATGAAAACGAACTAATGAGGAAGGAGAGTACAACAGATGAAATCACTTGAAACAGAAAAGCTTTGTATTGGCTATCATGACCGTTTGATTGTAGACGATTTAAATATCAGCATCCCAAAAGGCAAGGTGACCACATTAATTGGGCCGAATGGGTGCGGGAAGTCAACGATTTTAAAAACAATGTCTCGTATTATGAAGTCCCATCAAGGTGCTGTTTATTTAAATGGCCAGGCGATCCATCAAACACCAACAAAAGAAATTTCAAAACAAATGGCTATCTTACCGCAGACGCCTGAAGCCCCAAGTGGTCTGACCGTTTATGAGCTTGTGTCATATGGACGTTTCCCACATCAAAATGGATTTGGCCGCTTATCAAATGAGGACAAACGAATCATCAGATGGGCACTTGAGGAGACGGGAATGATTGCATTTCATGACCGGCCAATTGAAGCACTCTCCGGTGGACAGCGTCAGCGGGTATGGATTGCGATGGCACTCGCTCAGGAAACAGAGCTGCTTTTATTAGACGAACCAACGACGTATTTAGATCTTGCTCATCAGCTGGAGATCCTTCAGCTATTAGAACGCTTAAACAGAGAGCAGGGCAGAACGGTGCTGATGGTGATTCATGACCTCAATCATGCTGCACGCTTTTCACATTACATGATTGCCCTCAATCAAGGGAAAGTCATTAAAGATGGTACGCCTCATGAAGTCATGACAAAAGAGGTGCTCAGTCAGGTGTTCCACATCGATGCAGAAATTGTTCTTGATCCGAGAACGAATAAGCCAATCTGTTTAACATATGACTTAATGAATCATGAAAGAAAGCTTGAAGCTGTGAACGGATAATAGATGGACAAAAAACTCGGTATGTATGACCGGGTTTTTTTGCATTTTTTGATATTACCTTGTGATGCCATTTTCTCCAGTTGATCTTTTTTCGCTTTTATGCAGAAAAGAGGTACTTTTTTACTTTGGACAATGGTAATATACGGTTAGAGATCATAGCTAGAAAGGAAAGAGATGCGTGGAAACAGCAAAAATATTGATTGCAGATGACGAAGAAGCAATTGTAAAAATGGTTGAACGCGTATTAAAAAAAGAAGGGTTTCAACATATTTATAAAGCCTATCATGCAGATGAAGCATTAGATATTGTCAAAAACGAGGACATCCACCTCTTACTTCTAGATGTGATGATGCCCGGTAAGTCAGGCTTTGATGTTCTGCCTGACATCAGGAAAATGACGAAGGCACCGATTTTCTATTTAACAGCAAGAACGTCTGATGTAGACAAATTGACTGGATTTGCACAAGGTGCAGACGATTACATCACAAAGCCATTTAATCCGTTAGAGCTAGTAGCTAGAATTAAGGCGCACTTAAACCGAACTTATATCTCCTTACAGGAGGAGCAGGAAGAAGCGCACAGTCAATATGAATATGCTCATTTCTCGTACCATCCTCATGCAGCCGAGTTGAAAGTAAGGGGAAAGGTGACAGCTTGCTCAGCTCAGCTTTTGTCCTTGCTGAAGTATTTTTGTGACCATCCGAATGTGGTACTTTCAAAAGATCAAATCTATGAGAAAGTATGGGGTGTTCCGTCATATGGTGACAACAACACCGTCATGGTTCATATCCGAAAGCTGAGAGAAAAAATAGAGTTAGATCCAAGCCAGCCTGAATATATTGTGACGATCCGTGGTATGGGCTATAAGTTCATTCCGCAACCTGTGAAGGTTCTTCAATAGTTTATGAATTTACGAACAAAACTTTTCTTTCACTTTGTCGGACAAATGTTTATTGTCATCGTCATTCTAACGATCGGGCAAACATTCTCTGAAAATCTTTATTTTCAAAAGCGCTATGAGAATATGACTGAAACTGGTTTAACGAAGGCAGATGGAGATACACTCATGAGCTGGCTTTATTTTAACGAGGATGGAAAAATGGAAGCCGATGATCAGCTCAAACAAGCAGTGGAAAAACGTGATGGCTGGCTACAAGTGATTGATTCCAAAAAACGCAACGTCTATAGCTATCAACTCCCTAAAAACATTCCAACATCCTATCAAAAGGATGAAATGATCAAGATCTTTGAAAAAAGACAATTTAAAGATTACAAGATGTACTTCTGGCCAATTGAGATTGATCAAGAAAGCTTTATCGTCTTATATGGATTTAAAACGAACAGCACAAAGGTAGCCAATTATCTCAAGCAGCATGAAAAAAACCTGGCTGCATTGTCTCAATATTCGGTTGAAACAAAAGAATTTTTGAAAAGAATGAATGGATCGGTGCATCTGTTTAATGAAGAAGGAAAATACTTAAAAGGTATCCGAGCCAAAAATAATTTGAAAAATAACGTAACGGATGTTGAACTGCTCAAGTATCAATCAAAGCCTTGGGAGTTTAGAAGTGACCTGTCGTATATCAAAGTGAATAAGGATTTGTATATGATTGTTTCGGTGCCAAACAAAGTATACAGCCCAGACGAGCTTTATGATAAAGAGACAGAGGCTTTAAACCAATATACAACGCTTTTGATTGCAGGTCTTGCGCTTACGATTATTATCGTTATGACATTATGGTACTCGTATCGCTATGGGCTACCGATCTATCACATTATCCGCTGGCTGATTTTCTTATCAAGAAATAAGTTGCAGGAGCCAACAAATAGAAAAGGTATTCCAGTAAGTAAAAATAAAAAGGGCCGTATTAAGCGGGAGTACCGGCTGTTTGAGGATATCCTCAAAACAATGGATCAGCTCACCAATACGTTAAAAGAGAATGAAGCAAACCGAAGAAAAATTCAAACCACAAGGGAAGAATGGATCGCAGGGCTGTCTCATGATCTAAAAACGCCTCTTAGCACGATTTACGGCTATGGATTAATGCTAGAATCAGATCAATACCAATGGTCCAAGGAAGAAGTCATGGAAATGGGACAAGTCATTCGTGAGAAATCAGAATACATGTCGACCTTGATTGAGGATTTAAACCTCACGTATCGATTGAAAAATGGTGCATTGCCTATTAATCGAAAACCTGTTGAGCTTGGTGAATTTTTAGCCTCCATTATGGACGAGTTTTCAAGAAGCACGCTTTCAGAAGATTATTTATCATCCTTTGAAGATCAAACAGAGGGTGTCATGTTTGAGATCGATAAAGCCTGGTTTAGACGAGTCATTGAGAACCTGCTGGCGAACGCAGTGAAGCATAACCAGAAAGGTACTCTTATTCAAGCTGTTCTATCTGAAACAAATGATGAAGTTCGGATCGAAATGAAAGATAACGGACGCGGAATGGCGCAAGAAACGGTGGATCATTTATTTAATCGTTACTATAGAGGGACAAATACGAATGATCCAACAAATGGAACAGGATTAGGACTGGCGATTGCAAAAGAGCTTGTCTTGCTACACGATGGCGATATTCAAGTAGAAAGTGAATTAGGTCAAGGAACAACTATTGCGATTATCCTAAAGAAAACACCCTCTGTAAAATAACCAAAAAACGATTTTCTTTTCTAAAGGAGATCGTTTTTTCTTGTTTTAGGATTGAAATCAATTTTGTAAACGATTACAATAAAATTGTTAACGTGAACAAATTGATTTTCATCATTATAAGAGATGGGGGAGTTTGATGAAAGCCTTTTTAGATGAGCAGTTTTTATTAAACAGTCAAACGGCGGAAAAGCTATACCATGAGTTTGCAAAGAACCTTCCGATTATTGATTACCATTGTCATTTAAGTCCAAAAGAAATCTATGAAAATAAAACGTTCCGAAATATAACCGAAGCATGGCTTTACGGGGATCATTACAAATGGCGCGCCATGAGAGCAAATGGGATACCTGAAACACATATCACAGGGGATGCCTCAGATGATGAGAAATTTTTAGCATGGGCGAAAACTGTTCCGATGACGATTGGAAATCCTCTCTATCACTGGACCCATCTAGAGCTAAGACGATATTTTGATGTTGAAGAACTTTTGAATGAAGAAAGCGCAGACATCATCTGGAAAAAAGTAAATGAAAAGTTGCAAGGAGATGGATTTGGTGCGAGAGATTTCATTGTGAAATCAAATGTTGAAACGGTTGTGACGACAGACGATCCGGTTGATTCGTTGATTTATCACCAACAACTGCGGGAAGAAGGCTTTTCTGTGCAAGTACTGCCAGGGTTTCGGCCAGATAAGGCATTAGATATCACAAATGACTTGTTTATCGAGTATGTTCATCAGCTAGCGGAGGTTTCATCTATCAAGATCGAATCCTATCAAGACTTCATAAAAGCACTTCATATGCGAATCGATTTCTTTCATGAACAGGGCTGTTTGATTTCAGATCATGCCATCAATGAAATGACGTACGAAGACACGACGGAAGAAGAAGCTACGATCATTTTTCATAAAAGAATGTCTGGACATCCATTGACGGAAAAGCAGAAGGTTCAATTTAAAACGTACACATTCATTGAACTCGGTCAGGCATATGCTCAGCGGGGATGGGCGATGCAGCTTCATATCAATGCGCTCAGAAACAACAACTCGAAAATGTTTGAGCGGCTTGGACCAGATACCGGATATGATGCAATGAATGATGAAGACATTGCAAAACCTCTTTGCCGCGTATTAGATCGGTTAGAACAAGCACATGCATTGCCAAAAACCATCCTCTATTCCTTGAATCCAAGGGACAATGTGGTGATTTCAACGATAGCTGGAAGTTTTCAAGATGGAAAGACTCCTGGGAAAATGCAGCATGGAACAGCCTGGTGGTTTAATGATACAAAGCAGGGAATGACAGAGCAGATGATGGCACTTTCCAGTATCGGACTGATCAGCCGATTTATTGGGATGCTGACAGATTCACGAAGCTTCCTGTCTTACACAAGACATGAATATTTTCGTAGACTGTTATGTGACATCATTGGAGATTGGGTGGAAAAAGGTGAAGCGCCTAATGATCTCAATTTGCTAGGGGGAATGGTAAAAGGAATCAGCTATGAAAATGCAAAGCAGTATTTTCAATTTGAACGGGCAAATGAGCTTTCGCATAAAAGCAAGATGATATGAACAAAAAGCAAGAATATGAAAGCGTTTTTATGATAAGATGATAAAAAATCATAAAAGGCGGAATAGCATGACAGTCACAATCAAAGATATAGCAAAATTGGCAAACGTTTCTCATACCACAGTATCAAGGGCTTTGAATAACAGTCCTTTTATTAAAGAGAAAACAAAACAAAACATCTTGTCGATTGCAAAACAGCTGAATTACTCACCGAATGTCCATGCCAGAGGCCTTGTCTCGCAAAAATCATTTACAATTGGTCTGTTTTTTACGAGTTTAACAGAAGGCACATCCTCAAGTTTCTTTGTTGATGCATTAAAAGGCGTCAACAGTGTAATAACAGAAAACTATCATTTGGTTGTAAGAGGAATTGACGATTTTCACGATTACACAACCATTCATAAACAGCGGTATGATGGTATTTTGCTTATGAGCCAAAGCGAGCATGATGAAGCGTTTATCCATCATGTGAAAAAACAGGGCATTCCCATTATTGTACTGAATCGCCGTGTAGAAAGTAATCAAGTGATGAATATATTAGCGGATGATGGTGAAGGGGCATACCAAGCTGCACACTATTTCATTCAGCAGGGGCATAAACAAATTGCCATTATTGAAGGGAAAGAAGGGTTTAAATCCACACAGGAAAGAAAAGCTGGTTTTTTGCAAGCACTCATTGACCATCATGTACCCATGAAGAAGGAATACATGATCACAGGCGACTATCATATGAAGAGCGGCTATGAATCAATGGAAGCCTTACTCACTCTTGATGATCCGCCAACTGCCCTTTTTTGCTCAAACGATGACATGGCGATTGGTGCGATGAATGCATTGTTTGCAAAAGGTAAAAGGTGTCCTGATGATCTCTCTATTATCGGTTTTGATGATATTTCATTTTCATCTTATACAACGCCTGCCCTCACAACAGTCAAAAAGCCAATTGAAAAAATGTGTGCGCTTGGAGCAGAAGCGATCCTTTCAGTCATCAACGGTGAAAAGCAAGAAGACGATCATCTGGAAAAAGTGTATGTCCACACAGAGCTGATGATTAGAGATTCAGTAAAAAAGGTGCAGTAATCAGCATCTTTTAAATGAAAATGTTCACGTGTGCAAAAAATGCGGGGAGGAAAAGCGTTTGAGACGATTATCCAAAGATGTGTACCCAGTGGCTGAATATCCTGAAACCATTCTACAAATTGGCGAAGGGAACTTTATGCGGGGATTTATGAATTGGCAGATCCAGAAGTTAAACGACTGTACAGATTTTAAAGGAAGAGCAGTGGTTGTTCCTCCTCGAAAAGGATCAGTGACCGCTCTAAATGAACAAGATGGTTTGTACACTTTATGTATTCAAGGGTTTCATGACCAAAAAGAAATGAACGAACGGATCGTCATTCAATCCATCAGCAGGGGAATCAGCACATATACAGATTATGAAGCCTTTTTACATGTAGCGGAAAGTCCTGATGTGCGCTTTGTCTTTTCTAATACAACAGAGGCAGGACTTGTGTTAAGAAAAGAGGACCGATTAGAAGATCGGCCGCAAGCAAGTTTTCCAGGAAAGCTGACAGCCTTCTTGTATCACCGCTTCAAAGCTTTTTCTGGAGATGAGAAAAAGGGCTTGATCATTTTACCTTGTGAATTGATTGAACAAAACGGTGATCGATTAAGAGAATATGTGATCACAATGGCAGCTGAGTGGAATCTTCCGCCTGATTTTGTGGCTTGGGTCAAGGAAGCCAACACGTTCTGTAATACGTTAGTTGATCGGATTGTCCCAGGATTTTCTCAGAAAGCAGCGGAGACTGTTCAAAAAGAAGAGGGGTATATTGATGAATTGCTTGTCACGGCAGAATATTATCACCTGTTTGTCATTGAAGCACCTCCGTTTGTTCAAAAAGAGCTTCCTTTTCAAGAAGCAGGGTTAAACGTACTTTTTGTGGAAGATATCGCTCCCTATCGTATGAGCAAGGTTCGCATTTTAAACGGTGCGCATACAGCGATGGTGCCGATTGCATATTCATGTGGCTTGGATACTGTCAAAAAAGCGGTGGATGATGAGCATGTTGGTGTGTTCATTCGCCGCATGCTTGAGGAGGAAGTGCTGCCAAGTTTGCCACTTCCTGAAGAAGAGCTGCTGCTTTATACACAATCCGTTTGGGATCGATTCTGCAACCCTTTTGTCAAACATCAATTACTCGATATTGCCTTAAATGGTGTATCTAAATTTCGGGCACGTATTCTCCCGTCTCTTCTAGATTATATAGAGCTAAAAAAACAGTTGCCTACGAAACTTATGTTCTCACTGAGCAGTTTGATTTATTTTTATCAAATCCAAGCAGAGCAAATAAAGGATGATGAGTCTGTGATGACATTCATGAAGGAAGCATGGGAGGAAGTGGAACATTCCTATGAATTAATGGTCGATCGACTTCTTTCAAACGAAGTTTTATGGGGGATGGATTTGACGAGGATCGCAGGGCTGAAGGATGCAGTAGCCGAGCAGCTCACCTGCATTCATGAAAATGGCATGAGAGCTGCTGTTCACCAAATACTTCAATATGAAAGTCAGGGGGAGAAGGTATGAGAGACTTTGTTGTGATTCATCCTTCAGATAATGTTGGCATCGCTTTAAAAGTGCTTGAGCAAGGCGAAGAGCTTCAGCACCAAGGACATACAATCATTTTAAAAGAAACCGTTGCTAAAGGTCATAAATTTGCATTGGCTGAGATCAAAGAAAAAGAGAATATCATCAAATATGGCTACCCCATTGGTCATGCATCCACTGCGATTTCGACTGGAGAATGGGTGCATACGCACAATATCAAAACGAATCTATCAGGTAAGCTCGATTACGAATACCGACCTTCTTTAACAGAAAACCCCTATGAAAAAACGAATCTGACATTCAAAGGGTATAAACGAAAAAATGGCGCAAGTGGTATACGAAATGAGCTTTGGATTGTCCCAACAGTTGGGTGTGTCAATGGCATTGCCGATCAAATCATTCAAATATTTACTGCTGAAATGGGGGGAAGCATCCATCCTTTTGAAACGGCGTTAGTATTAAAGCACAATTATGGGTGCTCCCAACTTGGGGATGATCATGAAAACACAAAAACCATCTTACAAAATGCCGTAAAGCACCCGAATGCTGGAGGGGTTCTCGTTCTAGGGCTTGGCTGTGA
This sequence comes from Bacillus sp. FSL W7-1582, assembly GCF_038593325.1. Taxonomy (NCBI): domain Bacteria; kingdom Bacillati; phylum Bacillota; class Bacilli; order Caryophanales; family Bacillaceae; genus Bacillus; species Bacillus sp. FSL W7-1582. The sequence continues at coordinate 2,990,415 of NZ_CP151987.1, read as the reverse complement.
AAACAATGACATTGAGGATTTTAAAGCTACATTAGGGGAGTATGACCAGACGAGGGTGAAATTTTTAAGAAGCCAAGAAGTAGGGGATGAGATTGAGACAGGTGTCGCTTTGCTCAAGGAAATTTATGACGCAGCGAAAGAAGATCAGCGTGAAGACATTCCGTTATCTGAGCTGAAAATTGGGTTGAAATGCGGAGGATCAGATGGGTTTTCAGGCATTACCGCAAATCCACTTTTAGGCAGACTGTCCGATTTTATTGTGGCTCAAGGAGGGACCACCGTTTTAACAGAAGTACCGGAAATGTTCGGGGCTGAAACGATCTTAATGGAGAGAGCGGAATCAAAAGCGACATTCGACAGTATTGTGCAGATGATCAATGATTTTAAACAATACTTTATGGATCATCGACAGCCAGTATATGAAAATCCTTCCCCGGGAAATAAAGCAGGAGGAATTTCGACATTAGAAGATAAATCTCTCGGCTGCACACAAAAAGCGGGTACTTCCGTTATAAAGGATGTTTTAACATACGGGGAGCTACTAAAACGAAAAGGATTGAATTTATTAAGTGCGCCTGGGAATGATTTGGTTGCTTCATCTGCTCTCGCAGCGTCTGGCTGTCAGCTCGTCCTCTTTACAACAGGCAGAGGCACACCGTTTGGCACATTTGTTCCAACGATGAAGGTATCGACCAATACCGCTTTATATGAAACAAAAAAACATTGGATCGACTTTAATGCGGGGGAATTGCTTGAAGATGTACCAGAAGATGTGGTGCTAGAGAAATTCATTGCCACGGTGATTGATGTGGCGAGTGGAAAGCTGTTAAATCATGAAAAAAACAATTTTAGAGAGCTGGCCATTTTTAAAACAGGTGTGACACTTTAAGGCGTCTGGGGGATGAGGAAATGTCTAAAAAATGGAATTTGATGTATGTGACAGCAGGAACAGTACTAACAGGAATTGGACTCGCACGTTTAGCAAAGCAAGGGAAAAAAGACAAAGAAACAGATGGTATAGATCATGTGTTAAAGCAGATAAAAGCGCCAAAGTTCCCAGATCGTGAATTCAATGTCATTCATTATGGTGCAGATAACAAAGGGATAGAGCTTTCGACAAATGCTATTCAGTCTGCCATCGATGATGCACATCGTTTGAAAGGAGGGCGTGTGCTGATTCCTGAAGGGACATTTTTGACAGGCGCTCTTGAATTGAAAAGCAATGTAGAGCTTCATCTTCATGAAAACGCCTATGTGAGCTTCAGCCAAGATACACGTGATTATCTCCCACTTGTTCTAACAAGATATGAAGGAATTGAGCTTTATAATTATTCACCACTTATTTATGCCCATCATGCAGAAAACATCGCGATTACAGGAGCAGGCACGCTGGACGGGAGGGGCGATGAACACCACTGGTGGCCTTGGAAGTATGGAACAAATGGTCAACCCTCTCAAGATCGGGATCGACAGCTTCTTTTTGAAATGGCTGAAAAAAGAATACCAGTGGAAGAAAGGGTGTTTGGCGAAGGACATTATTTAAGATCAAGCTTTATCCAGCCATACAATTGCCAAAACATTCTCATTGAAGGAGTAACAGTAAAGGATTCACCGATGTGGCAAGTCCATCCGGTGTTAAGTGAAAACGTCATCGTCCGTGGGGTGAATATCATCGGTCATGGCCCAAATACAGATGGTGTGAATCCAGAGTCGTGCCGACATGTGCTCATTGAAGATTGTTATTTTGATAATGGCGATGATTGTATTGCCATTAAATCGGGCAGAAATGAGGACGGCCGGAGAATCGGTGTTCCATCTGAAAATATCGTCATTCGTAGAAATACGATGCGTGATGGTCATGGCGGAGTAACGATCGGGAGTGAAATCTCTGGAGGCGTCAAGTATGTATATGCAGAGGATAATGTCATGGACAGTCCGAACCTCGACAGGGCATTGCGCATTAAGACCAACTCTGTCAGGGGCGGTACCATTGAACACATCTATTTTAAAAACAATCTAGTGAAAAGCTTAAAGCATGAGGTGGTCTGTATCGACATGATGTATGAGGAAGGGGATGCCGGTCCGCATAGACCTGTAGTCCGTCATATTGAAGTAGAAGGGTTAAAAAGTAGCGGAGGGCGATATGGCGTGAAGATCGCCGCATACTCACATTCCCCGGTCACACACTTTAAAATGAAAGACTGTGTCATTGACGATGTCACGTACCCTCTTTCATTGGAACATGCAGTATCTCCTTCATTTCAGAAAGTTGTCATTAATGGTGAACATATCAACCAATAGCGGAAGTGAAAACAGCCACGTCAAAGGCTGTTTTTCTTTTATAAGGACAGACAAGACGTATTCGGAATCACATATACAACCTATCTGCACTGTAGTATAATATTCCCGAAATTAGAAAAGAATTGACGAAAGAGATGACGTCAAGCAGTACATAAAGCAGGGGGTTTATTGATGAAGAAGTTAACTGGTATTTGGCTATCATTGTTACTTGTGATCGGTGTTTTAGCAGGGTGTGCAGGTGCGGAAACGGATCAAAAAACAAACAGTTCAAAGCCTAAAGAGACAGCGGCTACGGCATTTCCTGTATCCATCAAAGATGCAGCTGGTAAAACCGTTGAAATCAAAGAACAGCCTAAACGAATTGTTTCGTTAATTCCAAGTAATACAGAGGTTGCCTATGCCCTTGGCCTTGGAAATAAAATCGTTGGTAGATCAGACTTTGACAACTATCCAAAGGAAGTAGAAAAGGTGGAGAAGATTGGCGGTCTTGATTTCAATGTAGAGAAGGTCATTTCCTTAAAGCCTGATCTTGTCTTAGCACATGCATCACAAATGAGTTCAAAAGACGGATTTAAACAGCTTGAAGATGCAGGTATTCAAGTGCTGACTGTTAATGATGCAGCCTCTTTCAAAGATGTGTATAAGTCTATTAATATGATTGGTGAAGCAGCTGGCGTAAAAGAGGCATCAACGAAGCTTGTAGATGAGATGAAATCAAAACTGAATGACATCAAAAAACAAGCAGAATCCATCTCCAAAGACAAACAAAAAACAGTTTTTGTCGAAGTATCGGGTGCGCCTGAAATTTATACAACAGGTAAACAAACGTTTATGGACGAAATGTTGTCTGTCATTCATGCAAAAAATGCTGCTGGCGACCAAACAGGCTGGGTGCAAATGACGGAAGAATCAATTATTAAACGAAATCCTGATGCCATCGTTACGATTGATGGTGCAAGCTTAGCTGATCTGAAAAAAAGAGACGGCTGGAAGGCGATCAAAGCAGTCAAAGAAAAACAAGTCTTTCAATTGAATACGGATCTGGCATCACGACCGGGACCGCGATTGGTTGAAGGAGTGGAGGCTCTTGCGAAAAGCATCTATCCTGACACGTTCAAATAAAATCATCGTTGCATACACAGCAAGTGCTTTACTTCTTGTCGTGAGCATTGGAATGGGAATCTCATTTGGCAGTTTAGGGATTCCCATTCCTTCTATACTTCGGATCTTTGTTCATGAAGTATTTGGAATCGAGGCCGGAACCATTGATGCAATTGACCGCAATATTATGATGAATATCCGGCTGCCGAGAGTGATATTAGCGGCGTTAGTCGGAGCAGCTCTGGCGTTATCTGGTGCAGCCTTTCAAGGTTTATTAAAAAATCCTCTCGCTGACCCTTATACACTTGGGGTATCTCAAGGGGCATCTGTGGGGGCTGTAGCCACATTGTTTTTCAGTTTGCAGTTTCCTTTGCTTGGCAGTTTTACACTGCCTTTTTTGAGTATGACAACAGCGCTTGCCACACTATGTCTCGTCCTCTTTTTTGCCCGTATGGTTCACCGAGGAATGAGCATTTCTTCTTTAATTTTGACGGGGGTCATCTTTAGCTCTTTTTTAGGAGCCCTCATTTCATTAATGATTGCGTTAACAGGTGATGATTTAAAAGAGATTATTCATTGGCTTCTAGGCAGTGTGTCTATGAGAGGCTGGCGATATATTGCTCTTTTCCTTCCTTTTTTCCTCATTGGTACATTTGCACTGATCTTGATGGGAAGAGATTTAAATGTGATGACATATGGCGAAGAAAAGGCAAAACTGTTAGGGGTGCATGTGAAACGGAGCAAATATGTGGTGCTGCTTGCTGGTTCGATTCTGACTGGAAGTGCGGTGGCTGTGTCAGGAACGATCGGATTTGTAGGATTGGTGATTCCACATTTTATCCGTCTTTTATCCATTACGGATCATCGTCATTTGCTGCCTTTGTCGATGCTGAATGGTGCTTCTTTTCTCGTTTTAGCAGATGTGCTCTCCCGTACGATCATTGAACCGACTGAATTGCCTATTGGCATCATTACGGCGTTAATTGGTGCTCCTGTCTTTGGCATCATCCTCATCCGCAGATATAGAGGAGGGACGCATCTATGATTCAAGTGAAGGAAGTTAGAGGAGGATATGGTGAAAAAGAGGTCATTCATGGCGTGAGTTTTGAAGTGGAGCGAGGGGAATTCCTCGGCATCCTTGGTCCAAATGGGAGCGGTAAGACGACACTGCTTAAAATGATCGCAGGTATTTTAGCACCTGAGAGCGGCCAAGTAACACTAGATGGCCATCCAGTTCAATCCTACCGGCCAAAGGCACTTGCGCAAAAATTGGCGGTTCTTCCCCAGAAGACCGATCAAGCCTTTTCATTTACAGTGGAAGAAACGGTCCAGTTTGGGCGTTATCCTTATCAGAAAGGTTGGCTGCAATCTGTTACGAAAGCAGATATCGAGATTGTCAGCAAGGTGATGGACCAAACAGATATTGCTCAATTTAAAGATCAATCCATTCATGAGTTAAGCGGTGGAGAACAGCAGCGGGTTTACTTAGCTCAAGCGCTGGCTCAGTGCCCTGACTATTTATTGCTGGATGAACCAACGAGTTTTCTTGATTTAGCTTATCAAAAAGAGTTACTCGATTTGATTAAACAAGAGACGGTTTCCTCTAACTTAACGGTGATCGGTGTGTTTCATGATGTGAACATTGCCAGTTTGTATTGTGACAGTCTGCTTTTGCTGAATGAAGGAAAGACGGACATGCTGGGAGAACCGCATCATGTGTTGACCACCGAACGGGTGAACCGGGTGTATGAAACAAATGTAACACCTCTCCAACATCCACTGCGGGCAAACCCTCAGCTGGTAATTGAACCTGCGTCCATCTCTGAACATTCAAGGCTGAACTTAGCGGATGGGTGGAAAACATATGGCGCAAACGGAATGACATTTTCTACTCATCAGCCATTGCGCATCCTTTCATCACATGAGAAAAGCGGGGGTTTCTTTTGGACACGGTCCCTTGGAACGGGAACTGAAGCACTCCATGACATGCTGGATGATGAGGAAGGGTACTTATTTCTTGGTCAATCTGATGGGCCGAAGCAATACGCCGCTGAAGATGATGATGAAGATGTCCTTCTTTATGGGATGCATCAAGAAGGAGAGCTGTCCGTTTGGCTTGTGCTGAAAGGAACGATATCAGATGGTGCGTCTGTCCAGCTGATGGGCGAGCTGACGCACTTCATTAAACAAGAGACAAGTATCCAGGTACATCATCTTTGTATCGCTGCTGCCAATGCAGAAGAAAAGGAGCATACTGCTCATTTACATGAAAGAGTCAGACTGAAAGTGAAGCATCTTCTTCATACATTGAATGCTATGAAAAAGTGAACCGGCTGGTTCACTTTTTTTGTTGAAAACATCAACATCTACTTATGTCATCCACTGAATATTTGAAAAAAACGAAAAATATGTTGCTAAATAAATCATATTGCTTTTATAATAAGAATCATGAAAGCGTTTTAATAATTAATTGTTTAAAAATGCAACAACCGGAAGGGGAGGATCATTTGAACATTCAAGGAATCATTCCAGCTATTTTGACACCGCTTACAGAAGAAGAGCATTTTCATCCAGAAGTGACAAAGCAACTTATTGATCATTTAATCGACTCAGGTGTGCACGGCATCTTTGCTTTAGGGACAAACGGCGAATTTCATTTGTTTTCAGAGGAAGAAAAGCTTCAAATTGCTGAAACTGTTGTAAAGGCTGCGGGCGGCAGGGTGCCTGTATACATGGGAGCAGGTGAGAATAGCACTAAGGCAACCATTAAGCTGTCAAACAAGTTCGCAGATTTAGGCGTAGATGTCTTGTCGGTTATCACCCCTTATTTTGTTGCGCCATCACAAGAGGAGCTGTATGAGCATTTTCGTCATATTTCAGAGAATGTGACCATCCCCATTTTACTTTATAACATTCCATCAAGAACAGGTGTGTCACTTGCGCCAGAGACGGTTGCAAGGCTCAGCGTTCTACCGAATGTGTTAGGTATTAAAGACAGTAGTGGAGATATTGCCAATATCAAAGCATATCTCGATGTCACAAAGGATGAAGAGTTTGTCGTGCTTGCAGGAACGGATTCCCTCATTTTAGAGACATTGAAGCTAGGCGGAACAGGTGCAGTGGCGGCAACGGCAAATGTGCTTCCCAAAACCGTCGTTGGCATTTATGAATCGTTTCAGCAAGGAAATCTTGACCAAAGTGAGCAATGTCAGCAGCAGCTACAGCCGTTAAGAGCGACATTCACATTAGGAACGTTACCAGCACCTTTGAAAAAAGCAGCTGAACTTTCAGGGATTCCTGTAGGTCCGCCAAAAAGCCCGGTCAAAGCATTATCCGGCGAGGCTTTAGAAGCTGTGGTGAACATGATGGAGAATTATCGGATACAAGCAAAAGCAGCAAAGGAGTCGTGAAGAGATGACGATATCACATTATCACTTTCAAACGGCATCACACATTGTTTCTGGCGCCCACTCTCTAGAGCTCCTTGGGGAGAAACTAGAGCTATTAGGACTTAGCAAATTGAGATCGATTTTTATTTTAACGCAGCCATCCATCGTATCTCTTGGTTACGCAGATCAAATCAAAACAGAACTTGCGAAAAAAGGGATTGCGAGTGAGATCAGCACAGAGATTAAGCCTGAACCAACGGAAGAAAATATCGAGGACGTGTTCCAGACATTTTTAAAAGGGGAGCATGAAGCCATTATTGGGATTGGTGGCGGGAGTGTGCTGGATGCGGCCAAAATATTAGCTGTTCTAAAGACGAATGATCAGCCAATTTCTGATCTCGTTGGCACGAACCTTGTTAAAAAAAGAGGAATTCCAACGATTCTCATTCCAACAACCTCAGGTACGGGATCAGAAGTGACACCAAACGCGATTGTTACCTTTCCGGAAAAAGAATTAAAAATTGGCATGGTCAGCCCATACCTTTTGCCTGATCTTGTGATCTTAGATCCCGCACTGACACTCAAATTGCCAAAAGCCATTACCGCAGCTACAGGGATGGATGCTTTTACGCATGCGCTTGAATCGTATATTTCAAATAAAGCCAATCCATTTAGTGATATGTTTGCACTCGAATCGATGAGGCTCATTTCAGGAAGTATTCAGGAGGCCTATCATCACGGGGATAACATGACAGCAAGGGAAGATATGTTGGTTGGTGCCATGTATGGCGGGATGGCGCTCACAAGTGCCGGAACCGCTGCTGTTCATGCAATGGCTTATCCGTTAGGGGGGAAATTCAAGATTTCACACGGTGTCGCTAATTCCATGCTGCTTCCTCATGTCACGGCGTTTAATGCAGACCATATCAAAGATCGTCTTGAAGATATTGCTAGAGTGATAGGGATCGAAGAGAAAGGCTCAAAGCATACGCTTGCAGAGCAAGTGATTCGTCAGGTTGAAGAGTGGACAGCGGATTTACACATTCCTCAACAACTCAAAGCCTTCGGCGTGTCAAAAGAAGATGTGCCGGCACTTGCTGAAGCTGCTTCAGAGGTGAAGAGATTAATGGATAACAACCCGAAGCCGATGTCTGTCTCTGATATTGAACAGATCTACATGAAACTGCTCCACGTTTAACACTTCATACGTCACTGGGATGGGACATGAGAAGTTGCTTCATACGGCTTGCACACAAAGGGGGATTTTAAGTGAATGTCTTAAGCAGTTCTGTCATCACATTTATTTTAATCGTCATTATTCTCTATATTCTGTTTACGACCTGGCTGACGATGCGTTTCCGTAGTAAGTCTAACTCAGAATTTAACAATGCCGCTAAGTCACTTCCAGCTATTGTGGTCGGTATTTTGTTAATGAGTGAATTCATTGGGACGAAGTCAACTGTCGGAACAGCTGAATCTGCTTTTACACACGGGCTTTCCGCTTCATGGTCTGTTATCACAGTTGCTATTGCCTTTTTTATTTTTTCCTTTTTCTTAGTGGGAAAGTTTTATCGAACAGGACAATACACGATTTCAGGTATTATTGATCAAAAATTTGGGAAATCAACAAAGCTTGTTGTCTCTGTCATTATGATTGCAGCCCTGCTCTTGGTGAATCTAGGAAACTATTTAAGTGGTTCAGCTGCCATTGCATCCATTCTTGGTCTTCCTTTAATGACCTGTGCCATCATCACGGCGGTTGTGAGTACATTTTATTTTACTTTCGGAGGAATGAAGGGGGTTGCATGGGTCACGATCCTTCATTCAATTGTGAAGTATGCGGGGATTTTGATTACACTAGGGGTAGCCCTTTATTTAACAAAAGGCTTTGAGCCAATGAAACAAACATTACCCGACCATTTCTTTACATGGGATGGGACCATCGGTTGGGGAACGATTGGAGCTTGGTTTATAGGAAATATGGGTGCCATTTTTGCGACGCAGTTTATCATTCAAGCGATCACCTCGTCGAAAAGTGAACGAGAAGCGAAAAAATCGACCCTGTATGCAGCACTCCTTTGTTTGCCGCTTGCCATTGCGATCGGGATCATCGGTGTCTCAGCCCGTTATTTGTATCCAGACATTGACCCTATTTATGCTTTCCCTGTCTTTTTACAGCATATGAATCCGATTTTGAGCGCTATTGTGGCAACATCGCTTGTCGCATCCATTTTTGTTGGTGTCTCGACGGTTGCACTTGCTACAACCACGTTGATTATTGATGACTTTTATGTACCGAAAAAGAAACCATCACCAGAGCAGCGTATGAAGGTGACTCGGTATGTAGCCGTCATGGTTGGGATTGTGCCGCTTGTGGGGGTCGCACTTGCACCAGAGTTGCTGTCACTTTCCTTTTTTACACGAGCACTTCGAACATCGATTGCAGTTGTAGCAGCAATGGGCTTTTACTTGCCATACTTTAATTCAAATAGAGGAGCAACCATTGGTCTTGCCGCTTCAGGCATCGCCACGACGGTGTGGTATTTACTCGATAATCCATTTGGAATCGATAATATGTATGTGGCCATTATCATTCCTTTCCTAGTTCTGGTGATGGATCGATGGATCAGCCCGCCAGCTAAAAAGGATCAATCACTGAAAGGAGAATTATGATGACAAATGAAGACATCATGATCAAAATAGATGGAAAATTGCGACAAAATGAACAAGACGCAGCTAGAAAAGAAGCCTTTTTACCAACAGATTGCGTGCAAAACCATGCGGCAAATCTCATCGAACTGGATAATGGAGATTTGCTGTGTGTATGGTTTGGCGGTACGCAAGAAGGAATTCCTGATATCTCTATCTATATGTCAAGGCTCAAGCAAGGAAGTAATCAATGGACGAAGGCTGTGAAGCTGTCTGATGATTCTACACGATCTGAACAAAATCCAGTTCTTTTTCAAGAGAAAGATGGCAGGCTGTGGCTGCTTTATACAGCACAACTTTCTGGCAATCAAGATACAGCTCTTGTGAGATATCGTTTATCGGAGGATAGAGGAGAGACTTGGGGAGAGATTGGTACTTTATTTGATCAGCCGGGGACGTTTATACGACAGCCTATTGTTGTATTGGATAATGATGATTGGCTCCTTCCGGTGTTCTATTGTAAAACGATTCCTGGCGTAAAATGGACAGGAAACCGTGATGTCAGTGCTGTGAAGATTTCCTCAGATCAAGGGAAGACCTGGGAAGAGGTCACTGTGCCCAACAGTACTGGCTGTGTTCATATGAATATCGGAAAATGTGCGGATGGTTCCCTGCTTGCCCTCTTTAGAAGCCGGTTTGCTGATTCGATTTATATGAGCCGTTCAGTGGATCATGGACGGACATGGTCTGAGCCAAGAGCAACAGAGCTGCCAAACAATAACTCATCCATTCAATTTACGGTGCTCCATAATGGTCATCTTGCCCTCGTTTATAACCATATCAACGCGGATGATCAAACAGAAAGAAGAGCGTCCTTGTATGATGAAATTGAGGATGAAGGCGATACACGAACGGCTGTTGATACAGAGGCGCGTCCAGCCTTTTGGGGAACACCGCGTGCGCCAATGACACTTGCCATCTCGACGGATGACGGTGCGACATGGCCCGTCAGACGTAACCTTGAAATTGGCGATGGATATGCCATGACAAACAACTCAAAGGACAAATTGAATCGAGAGTATTCCTATCCATCCATCACAGAAGGAAAAGATGGTAGTCTGCACATTGCGTTTACTTTTTACCGGCAGGCCATCAAGTATGTGTGTGTGAAAGAAGAATGGACTCATCACACGTCTTAACCGCAAGGGATCAGTGTTTCCGTGAATTGTAACCCTCATTTTCTTCATTTATAATTGATGTTTGGAGGGTTGTCTCAATTTGCTAACATTTGGACTCCCTCAACGTATGTCTCACGATGAAGAGATAAAAAATGGGGGTCCTTTTCATGAATATAAAAGTATTAGGTATTGCGCCGTATAAAGGATTAGGCGATGTATTAACCGACCTTGCCAAAGACGAAAAAAGCATCACATTCCAGCTTGAAGTCGGAGATCTTAGGTCTGGTGTTGCACTGGCAGAACAGGCCGAGGCTCAAGGAATGGATATTATTATGAGCCGCGGGGGGACAGCTGCGCTTATTCAAAAACACGTCAACATTCCAGTGGTGGATATCCCTGTGTCAGGCTACGACTTGCTTCGTGCCCTCACGCTGATTAAAGATTACCAAGGGAAAAAAGCAGTAGTTGGATTTGAAAATATTACACATGGTGTACGCACCATCGGAGAGTTATACGGGATCAAAATTGATATTTATACGATACAGCAAGAGGAAGAAGTGTGGGATCTTTTACAGCAGTTACAGGAGCAAGGGACACAGGTTGTACTGGGTGATGTGATTACAGATAAAGCGGCCAAGGAGCTGGGGATGCAAAGCATGCTCATTACCTCAGGACGTGAATCTGTCAAAGAAGCGTTTCATCAAGCAAAACAAATGTACCGTTTATATAAAGAGGCGACAGCTGAGCAGCGCCTCTTTCGTGAAATGATTGACCAAGAGTCAAAAGGGATGCTGATCATTGATCAGCACAATCAGCTTTATTTTATCAATCAGCAAATGAAAGAATGGACAGAAAAAGGGTTATTTGCACCGTTTACGTCTCATGTTGATGTGATGGATTGGTGCCCGGCGCTTGAACTAGCAGTAAAAGCAGTTCGAGAAGGAAAACAAAATGGATATTCTCAAATCTCCTTTCAGCAGCAAGTGTGGCATGTCAAAGGAAGCTTATTATCTAAAGGTGAGCTGCTTTTGACGATTGAGAAGCCTTCTGCTGTGATTAATAGGGAGGGGCAGCGTATATGGACGCTGGCTGCACCTGTTCATTCAGCACATCCATTTGCTCTTTTTACTGAGCAGAGTTCAAATATGAAAGATGTGATTAAAAGGGCAAAGGCGTTCAGCCAAACAGATCGATCGATTTGTCTTTATGGTGAACAAGGAACTGGTAAATCAAGCCTTGCTTTTGCTATTCACCAATTGAGCGAGAGGAAAAATGAGAGCTTTATGACGGTGCATTGCAGCCGTTTGACTGAATTAGATGATGTAAACATAATTCCGGTGCATCAAAAAGGGACGATCTTTCTGAAGGATATTGATCGTGTCCCAATGGCTATGCAGCCCATTATGGCCGAGCAGCTTATTCATCATCAGCAGAACATTCGCTGGATGGCTGCATCTACAGTTGATTTGTTCAAATTGATGCAATCTGGGGCGTTTCATGAAGACCTATATACGTGTTTGCAGGAGCTCGTCATTCATGTCCCGCCGTTATCTGAACGGGCAGAAGATATTGAGGATATGAGCAGGTTATTTATAGCTGAATTAAATTCTCTTTATGGGACGCAGGTTGTTGGGCTGTCAGCAGATGTGATTGCCGCCTTTCAAAACGAGCGATTTAGAGAAAATGTCCGGCAGTTCAAGCGGATTATGGAGGAACTGGTGCTGACAACAAAAAGTGGATATATCACGTTGAGTAAAGCAAAGCCGGCAATTGAGCAACTTGCTTCTGAGAATGAAGAAAAACAGCTGTCCAGCTATTTACATGGCACGCTTGACGAGATTGAAAGACGAATCATTCGGACGGTGCTGGAAGAAGAAAATATGAATCAATCAAAAGCAGCAAAGCGGCTGAATATTAACCGCACGACGCTGTGGAGAAAGTTAAAGGAATAATATGCAATGAGACCGAGGTGTCTAAATGACAAACGATCTATTAAAAAAAGGAGCGAACTTAGAGCAAAAGGTGATCATTGTGGCTGATGATTTAACAGGCGCAAGTGATACAGGTGTTCAATTTGTGAAGGCCGGTTTAAAAGCCTCTGTGCTGTTCCAGCCGTCATTTGAGGATATGAGCCGGTACAAGGAGGAAGATGTACTTATTGTCGATACAGACTCACGAAGTATGTCTTCTGAAAGAGCGTATAATGAGGTCAGTCAAGTGGTCCAGCCGTTTCTACAAGGGGATTCGCACCTTTTCTTTAAAAAAATAGATTCAACGTTAAGAGGAAATATAGGAGTAGAGCTTCAGGCACTAATGGATCTTGGCCGGTTTGATGCGGCAGTCATTGCCCCCGCTTACCCCGATGCGAATAGATCTACGGCCTATGGGATTCATTATGTGGAGGGTGTGCCTGTTCATCTATCAGAAGCAGCGAAGGACCCAAAAACGCCTGTCCTGACATCCAGTATTTCAGACTTAATTGACGAGCAGACAAACATCAAGCCAAAACATCTTTCGCAGCAAGCGATCTATTCAGAGCTAAACGAAACGAGTCATGACGTTTCATCTTTATTAAAACATGGTCATCAATGGTTTGTGTGTGATGCAGAAACGAACAATGATTTAACACAGATCGTTGATTTGTTTATGAAGATCAATCAAAGAGTGCTTTGGGTCGGGTCAGCCGGACTCGCTGGCGCATTATCATCCTATGTCGCGAAACACCGCAATCTTTCTCATGCAAAAAAGCATGAATCTGTTCTCATCGTTTCAGGAAGTGCTTCTCAAAAAACAAATGAGCAGTTTGCTTTTTTAAGAGAAAAACACGATTGTCTCGAGGTGAAAGTGAACCCGTTGAATGTATTAAACGGCCGTGAAGCATGGGAAAGGAAATCAGTCATGGATCAGTTGCTCATGCGTCAGGATGAAGATATTCTCCTTTATACAGACGCAAGGCCAGAAATGGTTGAACAGATGTTGGCATACGGTGAAGCGAATGGCATGACAAGACAAGAAGTAGGAAGTACCTTATCTGTCTGTCTTGGTAAGATCACAAAAGACATTGTTGAATTAACAGGGATGAAACGCCTTTTTTTAACTGGTGGAGATACGGCGCGTGCGATATGCCATGAGCTTGGAGCAGGCGGGATTCAGCTGTTGAAAGAAATTGAACCCGGCATCCCGCTTGGGCGGCTCGTTGATACGAGTGTATATGCGGTCACAAAAGCAGGGGCATATGGTCAAAAAGATTCTGTGCTCCATGCGGTTGAAGTGTTGAAAAACATAGAGGGGGTAGACGAATGGCAAAACCAATCATTGCTGTAACGATGGGAGATGCTTCTGGGGTTGGTCCTGAAATTATTTTAAAAGCCTTCCAGCAAAGCCGTTTACATGAAGAAGCCGTTCTATTTGTCATTGGAGACACCCATATATTAAATAGGGCGAAAGATTTTGTGAATACACATGTGGAGATTGTCAGTATTAAAGAACCGGAGGAGGCGGAACAAGTAAAAGCTGGTGCCGTTCCTTGTCTTGATCTTCATCTATTAACAAGTGATATTCCAGTAGGAGAGATTTCAAAAGAAGCAGGGAATGCCGCTTTTCGATATCTTGAAAAAGCCATTACACTTGCGAATGACCGTAGAATTGACGGCATTTGTACAGCACCGTTAAACAAGGAAGCACTTCATAAGGCTGGTCATATGTATCCAGGGCATACAGAAATATTAGCTGACCTGACAGGTACGGACGATTATGCCATGATGCTGGCAGCTCCTAATTTAAAAGTGGTGCATGTGACGACACATATCGGATTAATGGATGCCATCTTAAAAATCAATCCTGAGCGTGTATACACAACGATTAAACTGGCTCATGATACCCTCGTTCGATCTGGTATCCCTGCACCTAGAATTGCTGTGTGCGGGATTAATCCGCATGCCGGGGAGAATGGTCTGTTTGGAAACGGAGAAGAAGAGGAGAAGATCATTCCAGCGGTAGAACGAGCACAGGATGAAGGGGTTCAAGTATTTGGCCCGCTACCAGCTGATACACTGTTCTTTAGGGCGACAAGAGGCGACTTTGATATCGTTGTGGCGATGTATCATGATCAAGGGCATGGACCAATCAAGGTGCTTGGCTTAGAATCAGGCGTTAATATTACAGTTGGATTGCCTATAATCCGTACAAGTGTCGATCATGGGACAGCATTTGATATTGCAGGAACAGGAAAGGCTGATTCTGCGAGTATGGAAGAAGCCATTCGGCAGGCAATCATGCTTTCTGGTACGAGAGAGAACCGATAGTAAAAGTGAAAGAGCCTTCCAATGGAGGCTCTTTCTTTAGTTCATATACGTTCCGCCATTCATATTGATGGTTTCCCCTGTGATGAAATCTGACTGATCAGAGGCTAAAAAGGTGACGGCGTTTGCGACTTGCTGCGGTGTTCCAATTGTTTTCAGAGGAATTCTTTCTAAAACAGATCTACGGTATTCATCACTCCACTGTTTGCTCATGTCTGTCTCAATTGGCCCAGGACAGACAGCATTTACATGAATGTGATGTGCTGCTAATTCTTTGGCAAGATGCATCGTTAAGTAATTGATACCTGCCTTTGAAACGCCGTAAGCGGGTGATGCATTGTGATGAGGGGTTTTGCCAGTAGTTGAACTCATGTTGACAATCTTCCCGCCTTGCTGTTTGATCATGTCAGGAATGACTGCTTGACACATGAGAAACGTACCCGTCAAATTAATATCAATTAGTCTTTTCCATTCATCAACAGATGTATCGACTGTTGATTTCCGCAAATTGATCCCAGCATTGTTGACCAATATATCAATCTGTCCGAAATGGTTTTTTGCCTTCTCAACGAGGGAGGCAGCTGTCGCTGGTAAACTAGCATCACCAGTGACAGAAACAGCGCGTGTCTCTTCTTTATTCAGAGAGGAGCAAACGTCTTGCAATAGCACTTCATTCGTTCCGTTCAGCACCACTTTAGCTCCTTCAAAGACAAATGCCTCCGCAATGGCGCGGCCAATCCCTCTGCTTGCACCTGTAATGATTGCTACTTTGTTTTGTAAAGTCATCTATCATCCCACCCATCAGTCATAATTAAAAAGCGCTTTCATTTATTATAAAATGTGATGTTTCATCATTCAACATATAAAGTAGAAATGAAGAGATTTTGAATAAAAGTGTTTCATAATAAAACAAATACATCTTTTCCACTTCAGGGTATACTAAAAGGAACAAGCAATGGATAAGGGGGAACCTCAATGAAACTTTATACAAAAACTGGAGATCAAGGTCAAACAGGCTTGATTGGCGGGCGAGCTGATAAAGATGACGCAAGAGTAGAAGCGTACGGTACATTAGATGAGGCGAATAGTTTGATTGGACTAGCCCATGCAAACTTAAGGCAGCATGGCGAATTGTTTCAAGATATTCTATCTGAGCTAATGGTCATTCAGCATGAGCTGTTTGACTGCGGCGGTGATTTGGCAGCGGTGAAACCACCGAAAGAAGGCAAGTTAAAAGAAGAGTCTGTCACAGTCCTTGAAAAGCGAATGGACGTGTATGTAGAAGAAGCCGCACCGCTGACTAAATTTATTTTACCTGGCGGCCAGGAAGGTGCTGCCCTCTTACATGTAGCGCGAACAGTCGTCAGGAGAGCCGAGCGGCATATTGTGACACTCGCAAAGCAGGAGGAGATTCCAGCAGTTACGCTCACATATGTGAACCGTCTATCCGACTATTTATTTGCTGTCGCCCGTATTGTAAATCATCGGCTTGGTGAAGCGGATGTTGAATATGAACGAAGTGCAGACGTGTTTCGTTCTAAATGAGGAAAAGCACTCTTCTAGTCGAAGAGTGCTTTTTCTATAGATTCAACCGCTCAGTCTGAGCCATGTTACGACTCTGGTCGCAATCAAAGATCAATCTACGACACGTTTTGCCAGCTTCCTTTTTTGACTATAGTGAAAGCAAGGAGCAAGAAAGGAGGCATGAAGATGAAAATCACAAGTAAAACCATCATCGGTTCAATCCTGATGTTTATCGGTTTATCCATCTTCTTTGGTGGTTCATTGGGCGGGCTGATCCCGACTTTGATTGGGGCGTGGCTCATTTATGTAGGTGTCAAAAAATATGATAAAGGCAGTAAAACAACAGGGGTCATTCTCTCTATTATCGGTGTATTGCTCGTCGTGCAGTCGCTGCCATTTTTACTCGGAATCGCATTTGCTGGAGTACTTCTCTACTTTGGCTGGAAGATGATCAATGGTGAATCTGCAAAGGAATCATCAGGCAGATCATCCTATATGGAGCCAAACACGGCACCGAACATGGAAGAACCGATGCACACGTCATTTGATCAAGAATGGGAAGACTTTTTAAAGAAAAAATAAAGGGAGGAATATGAAATGGTATTAAGAAGAGTACGTGATATGTTTGTTGCAACAGTCAATGAAGGTTTAGATAAATTGGAGAATCCGCGTGTCATGCTGAATCAATATGTTCGTGATATGGAGGACGATATTGCCAAAGCGAAACATGCGATCATTAAACAGCAAACCATTCAGCAAGGTTTCTTGAGAAAAGCAGAAGAAACAGAAGCATTTGCTGATAAGCGAAAGAAACAGGCGGAGCTGGCGTTTCATGCAGGAGAAGAAGAACTTGCACGGAAAGCACTGACTGAAATGAAGTATTTTGAAGAAAAGCACAACGAATATCAAGAAGCCTACCAGCAATCTGTTAAACAGTTGAAAGAGCTGAAAGAACAGTTGCAGCATCTAGAAACAAAGCTGCGTGATGTTAAAGACAAGAAGCAAGCGCTGATTGCAAGAGCCAATGCTGCACAGGCAAAGCAGCATATGAATGAATCTATGAATAAGGTTGATAGTGAAAGTGCTTATAAAGAATTTCTACGCATGGAGAATCGTATAGAGGAAATGGAGACAAAAGCGGGTAGTTATGCACAATTTGCCGATCAGGGTGCATATGCTCATCTTGATTACACTGATGAGGTTGAAAAGGAATGGCAAAAGCTTAAGCGATCAAAGCAGCTTGAGAAACAGCCGGCAAACTAATGGAAATGTGTCAAAACGGAAGAAAAACAGGATTTTTCTTCCGTTATTTGATTTCTTTCTGTTTCGCTTTTCCTTATAATAAAAAGGTCAAAGGATAAAGGGATGATATAAATGAAACGGTTCATTGGTCTAATTTGTATACTTGTTGGTGTTTTTTTGATGATTGGGATGCTTTTCAAAAATGGAGATCTCTTTCATTTGAGCTTTTCTCGTGATAAAGCGGTCACAACAGCTTCAGCGAAAAAGGATGAGGTTGAACAATTAGATATCTCTCTTTCTGGATTTCGCATCAAGGTGAAGCCGGAAGATCGTTCGGATATTTCTGTGATGGTTGTGAATGGAAAAGGGAAAATGTATGCGGAACAAACAGGCGGAACATTCAAAGTCCGTGCTGAAAATAAAGGATTTTTGTTTTTCTCTGCATTTGAAAAAGGAGAACTCTTAGTCAAAATTCCAACAGATTATCATAAAGATGTGAAAATAACAGGTGGAATCGGCGTGAGCGAAGTAAATGGCGAAGGAAAGCTGTCTCTTCAAGATGTGACGCTCAAATCAACGAGCGGAAACCTCACAGCTGAGAACTTCTCAGCAAATCGAGTGGAAATCAAGGCGACTTCTGGCAGACTCTCAGTGTCTCATATTGATGCGAAGGAAAGTGATATTGGTGCCACTTCTGGTCGTGCTGATATTCAAGATGTAAAAGGAAAGCTGCAATTAGGCATGACAAGCGGCAGGCTGACAGCAAGCTTTGATACAATTGATTCACCAGTCGACTTTCACATGACATCAGGCAGTGCGAAATTGAACTTGCCAGATGAGGGAGATTTCAAAGTTCAAGTGAAAAAAACGAGTGGAAGTATTGATCATTCGTATGATTTTGACCAAGCGGATAGTGAAGGCCGAGGTTTTACAGGCACGCATGGGAAAGGGACACACTTAGTCGATATTGAGATGACAAGCGGAAACTTAAAATTGCGGTAAACAAACGAAAAAAGGAAGGAGGCGAGTCAACTGCGTTTTTCTAGAAATCAAATTTTAGGCATCATTGTGGTGATTTTTGGTATTAATCTTTTTCTCAAAATTATTGGGATTGGGGCAGACCTATTTTGGCCAGTGTTTTTTGCTCTATTTGGTTATTGGCTGCACTCTCGATCTAAACGTTGGCTCGGTTCGGTTTCCTATATTTTTGCAGGCTTTCTCTTCTTGAAGTTTCTACTAAATATCACGTTTAGTTTGACTGGGTATTTATTTGCTGCCTTTTTGATCTATGCGGGCTATCGTTTATTGAAAAACAAACCTGTTTTTGATGTCGATAAAAAGGATTCATCAGACGATGGAAAGCCTTCACTGAAAGTCAATCTTGAAAAAGAGGGCGATCAGAAGAAAACAAAAAGCCAGGCAAAGCCGCGCAAAGAACATGATTTCTTTATCGGTGAAGTCAGGCTGATGAAAAAACCATTTCAATTAAGTGATTTGACCATTTCAGGTTTTATTGGCGATGTCAAAATCGACTTATCAAAGGCGATTATTGCTGAGGAAGAGAGTACGATCGTCATTAGTGGACTCATCGGAGATGTCGATATTTATGTACCGCAGGATATTGAAGTGTGTGTGAGTGCTTCGGCGGCGATTGGTGATATGAAAATCATTGATGAAAAAAGAAGCGGGTTCGGCAGTAAAGTGTATGTCATGACAAATGATTATGATGAGAGCAAGCGAAAAGTGAAAATCTCCATTTCTCTCCTGATAGGGGATGTGGATGTGAGGTACTTATGAGGAAACTGCATTTAGGCATCCAGTGGCAATCTGTTCGTCTTGCAGTCGGTATCTCGCTTGGTGTTGTCATCATGACGACACTCCCGATGTTTTTTTATTACCAGCTTGATCCCATGATTTTACTGTCTACGCGGTGGTTCGGCATCCCGTTTTTTTGTATTTTGCTCATTATTAGTCTCGCCATTGGTGTATCAGCGGGGCATGTGTTTGGCTATCAGCATAAGAAGCGGCTGGATCAGCTTGTAGAGTCGATTTTGAAGTTTGAAAATGGGAATTTTGCCTATAGACTGCCTTCTCTAGGTGATGATGAAATTGGTTTGGCGGCAGATCAATTAAATGAAATGGCGAAACGAGTGGAAGGGCAAGTAGCCTCCTTACAAAAGCTCTCAAATGAGCGAGCTGAATGGCAGGTTCAAATGAAAAAATCGGTTGTCTCAGAAGAGCGTCAGCGTCTAGCGCGTGAGCTGCATGATGCAGTCAGCCAGCAGCTATTCGCCATTTCGATGATGACGTCTGCGATTCTTGAAGGGATGAAGGAAAAGGATGAAAAGATTTTAAAGCAAATGCGTCTTGTGGAACGAATGGCTGGCGATGCACAAAATGAGATGCGTGCACTCCTTTTGCATTTAAGACCGATCACCCTTGAAGGAAAAGACTTGAAAAAAGGCTTGATTGAGCTACTCAATGAATTTCAGGCAAAGCAGCCAATTGATATTGATTGGGAAATAGAAGATGATGCTCCGCTGTCTAAAGGGGTGGAGGACCATCTGTTCCGAATTGTGCAAGAAGCCCTTTCCAATGTGTTTAGGCATGCAAAGGCGACAAAGGTGACAGTACGTCTGCTTATTCGGAACCGTCAAGTTCAATTGAAAATTATCGACAACGGGATTGGTTTTCAAACAGATCATGTGAAGACTGCTTCCTACGGACTTGAATCGATACGAGAAAGAACAAGTGAAGTAGGCGGTGTCGCAGAGATTATGTCATTTGAGGGAAAAGGCACACAAATTGATGTGAAGGTTCCCATTTTTGATGAAGGAAAAGGAGAGAACGTTCGATGATTCGAGTGCTTTTAATTGACGATCACGAAATGGTGAGAATGGGTCTTGCTGCTTTTTTAGAGGCACAGGCGGATATTGAAGTCATCGGTGAAGCGTCAGATGGACAAAAAGGTGTAGAACTAGCGGTTGAATTAAAGCCAGACGTGATTTTAATGGACCTTGTCATGGAAGGCATGGATGGCATCGAAGCAACGAAAAGAATTTGTCAGGAAATAGAGGATGCCCGGATTATTGTACTGACGAGCTTTATTGATGATGATAAAGTGTATCCAGTGATTGAGGCTGGTGCTTTAAGCTATCTTTTAAAAACATCGAAAGCAGGAGAAATTGCTGATGCCATCAGGTCTGCAAGTATCGGCGAACCAAGGCTTGAATCAAAAGTAGCTGGAAAGGTCATGAACAAACTCCGCCATTCATCAAATGGGTCCATTCTGCACGATTCGTTAACCGCAAGAGAAATGGAAATATTAAAGCTGATTGCCGATGGGAAATCGAATAAGGTCATTGCTGAGGAATTGTTTATTACCATCAAAACAGTCAAGACGCATATTACCAACATTCTTTCCAAGCTTGATGTAGAAGACCGCACACAAGCAGCCGTGTATGCACATCGCCATAAGCTGATTCAATAAAAAAACAGCTTTCAAATGAAAGCTGCTGGAACATGCACAAAATTAGTCCTTCTGTCCTGTGATTGGACGTTCGGATAGTTGATGGAGCTCAGGAACTGGAAAAGCCTCCTGCTCCTCGGCCGATTTGTCTTCCAGGGTTTTCTTCATCTCGGAAAGCAGCTTGACGCTTTCCTTTGCCACTGCAGCTTTTTTCTCTTGCAAATCAATGATCTGTGAAAGTCCAACAAATAAACCGCCTCCAATCAGAAGGAGCGCAGGGGTTTGTCCATAATAAATCACGATCAAAAATGTGCTTGAAAAGCTGTCGGCTTCAATGAAGAAATCTTCTTTTGATTGCATGAATACCACGACTAACAGAAGTATTCCTAGAATCAAAAATAGAATGCCGGCCGAAAGTAAAGCTCGTTTCATGATTGACACCCTTTTTTTCTTACCATTTTAACATACTCTATTAGGATTGTGTTGCGCCCTTAGTCCCGAAGTCACGGATTTTCACATTTACCTTGTAACGAATATCCGATTCACTAAAAATGTCATCCCAATGTTTTGCTTCTTTTCGATAGTCTTTCGGATATGCAATGCTTGCTTTTTGATAAAACCCACAAATATCTGCTTTGATTTCATGCTGTAATTCCCCGATAAAATCTTTTACATTTTCCTCAAGTCGATGTGCCACGACTTTCTCAATTTCTTGGAGGTATTTTTCATTAAATGAATTTTCCCGTTCATTCCAATCCTCAGACAATCTTCCATCAAGCTCCACTGACACATCAAATTCATATTTGCCACTGGCTGTTTTATGGGTGTCAATGTTGTGTTTGATTTTAAAGATCTCAAAAGAATAAATGCTATGTTCATATTGGAATTCAATCACTCCGCCTGTTGCATCTCCAGTCAGCAGGTTGTAGGACTGCACCGCTAAAGGAGAGATGTTGGTGAGAAATCGTTTGTTCTGAATAATCGAGGCACCATCCAGCATTAATTTGCCCTGACTGACACTGACTTTCGGAATGGCAAAGGATACGTTGTTTTGCATAGCAGAAGAAATATCTCCTAAGGAAACGGGCTTGAACATACGAATGGTCGTTTTTGTATTCGAAGAAATATCGTATAAGGTGGAAGCGGCAGGCTGGCCGTCGTCATTGATTTTCAGCATATCTCCAGGCTTCTCAGAGGCCATAAAGACAAGGCTTCCTCTTCGTGTTTCATTGTCCCGAATGAATTGATTGATGACCAAATCGAAATTATTTTCATTGATAAGGTCTTGAGAAAACAAATAAACCCTCAGCTGCTGAGCAAAAATGCGGTGTGTTTTTAGGGCCGTTGTACGAAAAATTTGGTGTATGGAATCACCGCTTGTCTCAATAATCTTCGTCGGATCTTTCACGCTTGATTCTTGCTCAATTTTTTGCGGAACGAGCACCTGCATAGACAGCTTCAATTTATGTCCGTCATCTCCTTTATCTACAGCAAATCCAATTGCCATGTTGAGCTCCTCGATATTTGTACTATCCCAGCACCCGCATAATAGAATCAGTGAGAAGAGCGCAAGAACCGCTTTCTTTTTCATGCTGTTTTCCGCCTCCTTTTGAAAAATACGATGATAAATAAAAGAAACGGGAGTATACCAAATAGAAGAAAGAACAAGTTGTTTACGTAGGTTAAATAGTCTCGGACCGTATCAACATCTTTTGGGAAAAGAGCGGCAAAGAAGATCACAATGCCCATCAAGGCGAGCGAGATTTTTTTAGGGAATTTAGTCAATTTGATGACTCCTATCGTAGCAAAAAACGTATATCCTACAAAGCTCGTATAAAGCTGGACAAGCCAAACAATCAGCAAAAAGGATTCAATCCGTTCAATAAAAATCCCCTGAATATCAAATGATTGAAATAAGGCAATGGTCGGCCACGTCAGAGTCGCCGTTTCTTTCACCGTGAGCGCACCAACCACAAGAATATAGGTGAAAATATAGATGATCGCAGGAATCAAAAAGCCGATGGAGCCATATGCAAAAGTGTGTTTTTGCGTATTCATATAGGCAGGCATGAAAAGCATCATTTCAATGCCGACAAACGAAATGGCCGAAGCATTCAAGGAATTGAAAACAGGGGAAATGCCCTCTCCTAAAACTGGCCGTAGGTTATCGAGCTTAAACTCTTGTACACTAAGTCCGTAGGCTACAAATAAGATGATGAGTGTGACAATCAGAAAAAAAGGGCACAGCCGGGCAAAATCTCCAATCCCCCCAATCACAAGGTAAAAACCAACCAAAATAAAGCTGATCATCGTCACGGCTACCGGTGTGTTTTGAAGTAGAAAGAATTTCACCATCTCAGACATGGCTCGTACTTCATAGCTGGCAACGCCGAGAAAGTAAATAATAATCAACAGGTTGGCAAGTGAGCCAATCCATTTCCCAAGTCCTTCTTTTGTATAGTCATAGTAGGAAGAAAAGGAGACCTTTTTCATCATGAGCACATTGACAAAAATGAACACAATGTATATCACACTCATGAGTAAGAGTGCAATCCAGCCGTCAGGTGTAGGCGCAGCTTGAGCCATTGATCTTGGCAGAATCATCATACTTGCACCTAGTGTGGTATTGGCGATAATGGCACTTGCCTGATAGCTTGTGATCGACTCTTTATGATTGACCATGTCGTTCCCCTTTCTTTTGATTTTTCAAAGGCAATCTGATGATGGAATTGTCCTCATTTTTATAACTGAACACAAAATCTGGTGAAAAATATGGGGTGCCAAAGCTTTTTTGTCTTGTCAAATGAGTGAGTAAGACGAGCATAAACAGGACAAGTCCATATAAACCGAATGCAGCTGCAGTAAACATGGACACAAAGCGAAGGACACGAAATGATATCCCCATTCCATATTGAGGAAAGGTAAAGGATGCAAGTGCAATGACGCTGACAATAATGACCATAATGGAGCTGACGATATGGGCTTGTACGGCTGCCTGCCCAATGACAACACCGCCCACAAGTCCGATTGTTTGTCCAAGTGGATTAGGCAGTCTTAACCCAGCTTCCCGCAGCAGCTCAATGGTCATTTCCATGATGAGTGCTTCCACAATAGGAGGAAAGGGGACATTCTCACGTGTGCTTGAGATGGAAATAGCTAAAGTTGTGGGCAAAAGACCTTGATGGAAGGACACAAGGGCAATATAAATGGCTGATAAAAACAATGTGAGAAAGATGGACGTAAAACGCAGCAAACGAATCAGAGAGGCGGCGATCCACCTTTCATAATAATCATCAGGTGACTGCATAATCGTCGCAAGGGAAGCAGGCACAATTAAGATAAAAGGCGAATGATCAACAAAGATGGCGACGCGCCCATTGTTTAAAGCAGATGCGACTTTATCAGGCCGTTCTGTGTTTTGAATTTGCGGAAAAGGAGAATACACATTGTCTTCAATAAGCTCCTCAAGAACGCCTGAGTCTTGAATATCATCAATGGTGACTTGTTTGAGACGCTTTTTTACCTCTTTTAAAACAGAGGGCTCAACGATCCCGTCAATGTACATGATCGATACTTTGGTGTATTTTTTTTCGCCGATTTTCATATCTACTGTTTTGAGATCAGGGTTTTTCAAACGTTGTCTGATGAGAGCCAAGTTCGTGTTGATATCTTCAATGAAACCAATCTTTGGTCCTCTTACGACGGTTTCAGATGTAGCGTCTCCTAAACTGCGTTTCTTCGTTCCGTGCGTTTCTAAAATATAAGCGTGCTGAAATCCGTTAATCATTACGACACAATGTCCTTGAAAAATGGCATCTACCAGCTCTTCAGAGGTTTTCACCGTACGAGTTGTCATCATTGATAAATTGGATTCTAGCTTCTCTTTTGTCAGAGAGGCATGATCTTGCAATAGCAGCTTTAAGAAGGTTTGAATCTGCATCGTTTCGTTCATTTCTTTAATGTATAAATAGTAGACAACCTGTCCATGAGGCAATGTTTTTTTCTCATGGATCAAATCATCCATGTCCTTTAACTGAGGGAGAATGACAGAGAGATTATCGTATAAGTGCTCTTTCAATGGAGTTTGATTCAAATGGATCACCCGCCTCAATTTCTTTTTCTTAGCATTACCTGCTTGAAAAAACAATATTCTGTGTTACATTATTTTGTGGTATATGAAAGAATCACGGTGTTGGAGGAAAGAAGATGGCGCAAATTCGTTTAGCAGGAACAAAAGAGGAGATCGACCGTATTCTACAGTCGTTTGACAAGCATTATGAGGTGACCTATACGTCAAAAGATTACGGAAAAACAAATCCAAAATACAAATATTCCAAAGATGTTCGTGTTTATATTGAACTAAAATTAAAATAAAGATAAAATTTTAATTGAAAACGCTTAAAGGATTTTCGTTTTTTGTATAGAATAGAGTTGAGTGATGAAGCTATGGAGGGATACATAATGACAGAATTTAGAATCGAAAAAGATACAATGGGCGAAATCAAGGTGCCACAGGACAAGTTCTGGGGTGCACAAACACAACGAAGTAAAGAAAATTTCAAAATCGGTTCTGAGAAAATGCCAAAGGAAGTTGTGAATGCGTTTGCAATTTTGAAACGTAGCACAGCGATTGCGAACGAACGTCTTGGCAACTTAGAAAGTGAAAAAGCTGAAGCGATTGCTGCTGTATGTGATGACATCATCAGTGGTAAGTATGACGAGCATTTCCCGCTTGTTGTATGGCAAACAGGAAGTGGAACACAAAGTAATATGAACATGAACGAAGTCGTTGCAAATAGAGCAACTGCTTACTTGAAAGATAAAAATAGTGAATTCAGCATTCACCCGAATGATGATGTGAACCGTAGCCAAAGTTCAAATGATACATTCCCAACGGCTATGCACGTGGCAGCTGTTTTAGCTGTGTACAAAAAGCTATTGCCTGCGATTGACCAGTTAAGAGCGACGCTTGATGAGAAAGCAAAAGCATACCAAGAGATCGTGAAAATTGGCCGTACGCATTTGCAAGATGCAACACCTCTTACAGTGGGCCAAGAGATTAGCGGCTGGGTGTACATGCTTGATCGTTCAAAAGAAATGATTTTAGAATCTACTGAAAAAATGAGAGAACTTGCCATTGGCGGAACAGCTGTTGGTACGGGAATTAACGCACATCCTGAGTTTGGTAAATACGTGGCAGAAGAAATCAGCCAGTTAACAGGTCAAACGTTCAATTCTTCACCAAACAAATTCCATGCGCTGACAAGCCATGATGAAATCACATATGCACACGGAGCGCTTAAAGCTCTTGCAGCTGACTTAATGAAAATTGCCAATGATGTGAGATGGCTTGCAAGTGGTCCTCGCTGCGGAATTGGTGAATTGATCATTCCTGAAAACGAGCCAGGCAGCTCCATTATGCCAGGAAAAGTCAACCCAACTCAAAGTGAAGCTTTAACAATGATTGCCGCACAAATCATGGGGAATGATGCAACAATCGGTTTTGCCGCAAGCCAAGGAAACTTCGAGCTGAACGTATTTAAGCCGGTCATCATCTATAACTTCTTGCAGTCAGTTGAATTGCTAGCTGACGGTATGAACTCATTCCATGACAAGTGTGCCATTGGAATTGAACCAAACCTAGAAACAATCGAGAAAAACCTAAACAATTCATTGATGCTTGTGACGGCACTCAACCCGCACATCGGATATGAAAATGCAGCGAAAATTGCGAAGCTTGCGCACAAAGAAGGATTAACGCTAAAAGAAGCTGCCCTTCAATTAGAACTATTAACAGAAGAGCAGTTTGAAGAGTTTGTGAAACCAGAAGAAATGGTGACACCGAAAGCAAAATAAGACACCAGAGGCCTCTGTGCCTCTGGTTTTTATATGGAAACTTATCGAGGTGAATGGTGTTTGAGGCAGTTGAAGACAAGATTTATTAGGTGGTTACGGACACGGGATGTTGAATTTTTCCAAGTGATATCACAGGATACGGAGGAGTCTGCTTTTTTATTATATGTTGATCAAAGGTGCCAAAAGAGCGGAAATCATATTGATATATACTTGATTTCTCATTTTGAACTGTCAGAAGAATCGTATGAAGATGTGTTAAGCTTCAATAACGATATGCTTGGTAACAAACCAGCCTGTTCGTATTATATGGATATACTGCCGGTGGAGGAAGAATTTGATTTTGATTTTCCGTATGACATGCTGGCTGTTCAAAGATATGTAGATGAATTGCTTGAAAGAGTCCAAGCGAACAAACTTCCTGACATAACAGAAAAGAATTTTGATTATTTGTCACAATAAAACCCAGGGCAAGCAAGCCCTGGGTTTATAAATGATCTTCTTTTAGAATGCGTAATAAGGAGCCGGAGACCGGCTGAAGCGGTGTGTATAATTTCAATTGATAAAGCATGCCTTTGACGATGACTTGTCTTGGCTTTTGTTTGTTTAACTCGTTTTCTAAAATGCCAAGCGCTTCAAATAAATCTGGCTCGTCTTTCACTTCATAATGTGCTTCTGCCAGTTCTCTTAATTCTTTTAATAGAGATTCTGTGAGCGGGTCAAATGATCGTTCATAAATCGGGCCAAACCAGTCGCTTGCTTGGTCCACAGAAATGAGCGGATGGTCATTGCGCTTCATCATACCGCCCATTAGATCATCAATACGGTGAATCATTGTTGCGGCAAGCTCCTCTGCTTCGAGCTGAAAATCATATAAAATGGCAAGCTCAAAGTAAACGTGACTCATGCCCTCAATCGTTAAACATAGATCAGCCATATAAGGAATGGCCGCATCTCCATACACTTGCTTAATGTTATCAATGTGCAGCTGAATCGTCGCAAGTCGAATTTGCTTTGCGAGCTGCTGTGTTTCTTCGTTCAATGGGAGCGCCCTGTCGCTTAGCTGCATTTTAATAAAATCTTTTTGCTGCAAAATATTATCGTAATAGACAGTGAGCTGTTTCCGGTAGGCCTCTTTTGGTGTGCCGCCCTCTGTTTGAACCTCATGAATCCGGGTAAATACCTTATCGTAATAGTAATGCAAGATCGAAATAAGTAGTGCTTCCTTCGATTTGAAATAAAGGTAAAACGCACCCTTTGACATGTGGCATTCATCCGCAATTTCCTGAACAGACGTTGTATTATAGCCTTTGCTGGCAAATAACTTCATACCAGCCTCAATAATCATTTTTTCTTTCTTTTTCAATATGAATGTCATCCTTTCTTACCGAGAGACAAATGTCTTAGGAAACGTGCGCAAAGAGATGTGACTTATCGGTCATAAACGACAAAACTTTTCAAAAATTAATCAGATTGTAACTTGTTTTTTACAGTGTAATTCTTTATATTATAAAGTAAGGTGACCAACCGGTCAAAAAATGTGAAAGGATGATGTTCCATGAGAGAAATTGATGATATGATTAGACGCTTGAAAGCAAAAGGAATTCAAGTAGAAAAAGTCAAAATGCCGAAAGAGACAACCATTGAAAAGAAATGGATGTATCAAGCTGGCAAGAAGATCAAAGCCACATACCGTGATTTCAATGGGTATTCATTCATCTAAAAAAGACTGCGGTAAAAACCTACAGCCTCTTCTTTGGAACAGTGATCGTATAGCGTACACCTAGTTCATCATTTTCAATTGATATGGACGCTTGATGCATTGAAAGAATTCGTTTGACAATGCTTAATCCAATGCCGAATTCGCCCTTTTTTCCCTTACTAAAAGGTTCGTATAGGCTGGATAGCATGTGTTCTTCAATTGGAGGGCCATCATTACGAATGACGATGCGAATTTGATCCTCTTCCTGCTTCATATGAATATCAATTTTATTTTTTGCGTAGCGAAGTTGATTTTCTAATACATTTTCAAATAATTTGCTCCATTGTTCTGGATCGCCTTCAAGTGCAGCCTCATCATCTAAGTCCACGTTCCACTGCAATTCATTTTTCGACCAGCGTAAACGGTCAACCACTTCCAGCATTGTATTACTCACAAGGAAGGGAGAATGCGCCGGATGTTGTTTTGATAAATAATCAAGCTTTGTTAAATACAGCAAATCTTTGATTTTCTTCTCAAGCTTTTCCGCTTCGCCTTCAATCACTTCCACCGTTTGTTCAAGATCTCCTTTAGGGAAAATTCCATCTTTAATAGACTGCGTATAACCGCGGATGACCATCACAGGTGTTTTTAAGTCGTGTGATATATTTTGCAAAAGCGTTCGTTCTGTTTCATCCTTTTGAATGAGCTTTTGTCTCATTTCTTCAATCGTATGCCCCAGTTTGCCAATTTCATCTTGCCGGTCAACCATCACAGGATCGTCCCAGTCTTCTTGTGCAATGCGCTTGACGTGCTTTTCAAACGCGACGATTGGACGTGATAAGTAGCGGGCGAGCCAAATCGATGGAATCCAGCTTAGTAAAATAACCGTTCCTAAGATGAAAATCAGCTGTTTAAACAGTGTAAAGGACAAGTCATCTCGATAAGAATCGGGTGCATATGACAAGAGAATATATTGTGTATTGCCTGTTGAGACTTTTTTGATCACAAAGAAGATATGCTGACCATTCACTTCTTCAGAATAGCGTTTTGTTGCGCTTTTTTGTTTTTTAACAAAGGACTGCACTTTTTCAATAAAGGCATGCGGGAAAAACTGAGCCATTTGATTTAATTCATCTGACGGAATCAGAATGTGCTGAACCGAGCGGTTTTCTGGTGTCGACTTTGGTGAGCCGTCTCGATTCAGAGGGTATTCTGTTAACACTTGCTGCTCGTTTTCGATGTTTTTATAAATTTCATTCGTAAAAAAGCTGCGTAATGTATTTGAAAATAAAATGATCAGGACAATCGAGATGGTGAGTAAAATGCCAGAGATGACAACCCAGATTTGAAAAGCGAGTGGTTTGTTCTTCATCCCTTTAGCATCCTATAGCCAAATCCATAAATGGTCTCGACTTTTAAGTCAGGCATTTTTTTGCGCAGCCGTCTGACAAGATCATCGACCACACGATCTGTCCCGAAGTAATCGTGCCCCCAGATCTTGACGAGGATATCTTCCCGGGAAAAGGCATGTCCTTGATGATGGGTAAATAAGAGCAGCAAATCAAATTCCTTAGACGTTAAATTAATCAGCTGATCTCCTTCATACACCTCTCTTACGTCCTCATGAATGATATAGGAAGAAACGGGTGTGACGCTTTGCTGCGGTGTGTCACTGTTTTTATATACAAGCTCCAGCAGCTTTTGCACGCGGATGATCAGCTCGCGCGGAAGAAAGGGTTTCGCAATATAATCACTGCTCCCGAGTTCTAAGCCAAGCACACGATCAATATCTGCATCACGTGCCGAAATAAAAATGACCGGTACGTCAGGCGAGGCTGCTTTGATTTCTTTAATGAGTGTGTAGCCATCTGTATCAGGCAGCATAATATCTAAAACCCATAGATGCGGGGGCTTGTTCATTGCTTCGCGTGCCGCTTCTCCGGTTAAAAAAGAGGACACATTCCAATTTTCACTCTCTAAATATTTGGTTAACAGTTCATTTAAATTCTGCTCATCTTCAACTAAATAAATGGTGTACGACAAAGTCTTCCACATCCTCTCAACGTCATTATAACGGGATACAAAGGCGGCATGTCAACAATCACACGCTTTTTTCACAATTTCACATATTCTTCTCATCATTATCCCATAATGTTTGTTTATGATAAGCTCAAGGGAAAAAAGGGCATAGACAAAAGGCTAATGAATAGGTGCTTTTCACCAATGTGCACACCTTGCTTTTTTTCTATGAATAAGTATTATATAATTTGACATATTGTCATAAAGAATTTTTCAATGATATTGCCATTAAGAGGACATGAGTCCTGTCTAGACATATGAATGAAGCATTTCATGAAAATGATGCAAAGGAGTGCAAGCGATGGATTTCCGAAGAGAAGATGAAGAGAAAAAAATGAATGATCAAGAACACACACATCAAGAGAATGAGAAACAAATAGAAGAACCAGAAAAAGAGAAAGAACTCGTTTTTCACCATCATGAAAACGAAGCATCTGCCTCTCAGGAGAGGGTGACAAATGGGTCTCCTCAAGTGATTGATGACCGTTCGTCTAAAAAGGAGAAAAAACGAAAGGCTGCATGGCTAAGTCCGATTCTTGGAGGGATTATTGGAGGCGGTCTTGTGCTTGGCATTACACCGCTTTTACCGCAGTCACAAGATACAGCGGCAAACACTCAAACCCAAACAGCATCAAGCGAACCGGCTTCATCTGAAAATTTCTCAACAAAACAAATCACCAATGCGACGAATGTTGCTGATATGGTAGAAGATTTAGAGCCGACGATTGTAGGGGTCTCAAACTATCAATCTACACAAAACTCGTTCGGTCTTAGCGGTGATTCAACTGAAGCAGAAGCTGGAACGGGTTCTGGTGTCATCTTCAAAAAAGATGGAAAAAAAGCATACATTATCACAAATAACCATGTAGTCGAGGGTGCCAATAAATTAAAGGTCACACTATACGATGGGAAAACAAAAGATGCCAAGCTTGTCGGCAGTGACGTAATGACAGATTTAGCTGTCGTGGAAATAAATGCTGACGGCATTGATAAAGTTGCAAGTTTTGGAGATTCTTCTAAGCTTCGGGCTGGAGACAAAGTCATCGCAATCGGGAACCCGCTCGGTGCGCAGTTCTCTGGTACAGTAACAGAAGGGATTATTAGTGGTCTCGATCGTACCGTTGAAGCCAATACATCATCTGGAACCGTTGAGATGAATGTGCTTCAAACAGATGCTGCCATTAACCCTGGAAACAGTGGCGGTCCACTGATCAATACAGACGGTCAAGTCATCGGTATCAACAGCTTGAAAATTAGCGAAAGCGGAGTAGAATCACTCGGATTTGCGATCCCAAGTAACGATGTCAAACCGATCGTAGATCAGCTGTTGAAAAATGGAAAAGTCGAACGTCCTTACCTTGGCGTACAAATGATTGACCTTGAGCAAGTGCCTGAAACGTATCAGGAAAATACACTTGGCCTATTTGATAAACAAATCGGTAAAGGAATCTATGTAAAAGATGTATCAAAAGGATCTCCTGCACAAAAAGCAGGCTTGAAGTCTGGAGATGTCATCATCAAGTTCAAAGGAAAAGATGTAGCGAACAGCTCACAACTGAAAGAAATCCTTTATAAAGAAACAAAAATTGGCGATAAAACGACAATGACTGTCATTCGTGATGGAAAGAATAAAAATCTTGATATTACCCTTGGGCAGTCTGATAACGAATAAAAGAAAACAGGTGGATAAAAGATCCACCTGTTAGATTGTTGACAAAGGGCTAAAATGAACTTGATTTTAGCCCTTTGTCTTCTTTTTTTCAGCGTGATAGAAAACCTTTGAAGTCTAGGAAGGACGAGTACTGGCGCGGAGCGAATTTGACATTCGTGAGCACCAGCACGCAGGATGACAAAGAATGCGAAGGTTTGTCTACACGCTGACAGGTGGATAAGCGATCCACCTGTTTTTTTGTGCCTATTTTTTTGAGGATAGTGTCCGTAAAATAATGTTTTCCCATACATTCCAAGGCAGGAGCTGCTTTGCTATGAATGAAAGACGAACACCTTTCCCGACAAGATACCTTAGCTTCTTTAGCCGCTTCTTCTCTGCAAGCGAAACCACAAGCTCTGCAACTTCGCCGGGATCTCCATAGTTGTTTTTTTGAGCCTCTATATAGGACATCATCTTTTGATAAATAGCTGTGTATTTAGAACCTTCTGCAGGCGGCGTCATTTGCTCATTCATGGAGGTGTTCCAAATGTTCGTTTGGAAAGAACCCGGCTCAATCAAAGCGGCCTGAATGCCAAACGCAGCCAGCTCAATTCGCAAACTCTCTGTATAGCCCTCTAGCGCAAACTTTGACGATACATATGGAGAGAGTGCGGGCATTCCCATGAGTCCGCTGATACTGCTCATATTCAATATTTTTGCACCGCTCGTCATCAACGGAAGGACTGCTTGTGTCATTTCCATCACACCAAAGACATTGACTTCAAATTGCTCACGGTACTGGTCAACAGGCACTTCTTCAGCAAAACCAGCATAGGCCGTTCCCGCATTGTTCACAAGCAGGTGAATGGGAGCATAGGCATTAAGCCTTTTTTGAAATGCTTGAATGGACTGTGTATCTGTCACATCTAATGCTTCAATATGTATTGATTCGGATAAAGCGGCGTTCTTTACTTCTTCGGCAAGCTTTTTCGCATTGGTTTCCTGTCTTACGCCAGCAATCACAGTGTACCCTTGCTGAGCGAGACGCAGTGTGATGAGCTTTCCGAAACCGCTGTTGGCACCAGTCACAATGGCTGTTTTATTCATCTTCCGGTTCTCCTTTTTGTTTTAATCTACCATAGTCTGCTGTTTTATTGAATAACCAAAAGGGGCTTGGAGAAGAATAAAAAACGATGCTATGAAATAGGAGGAAACACATGATGTGCTGGAAGAAGGCGGGACTGCTAGGAGTGCTGTTCTTTATGCTGTCTGGCTGTCGTTCAATCGAACCAATACAACATCCACATGAAGCAGAAGCTGAAAGTCTGTCAGCTGTTCAAATGAAGGAATTGCCATTTCAGCATTTGCAATTGCACGTACAATATGGACAAAAAAGCGAATTATATGAAGCTACCTATCGTCAAGCTGGTGGAAGAGAAGAAGCACTGATTCGAGATCATATGAATGGTGTCCGCTATGAAGGGGAAGAAGCTTTACGTGAAATGAAAATGAAGCTCAATGATATGTCGATTCCTAGTGCAAAGCTGAATGAAACATATGTCAATGAGTTATTATCTGCTTTTAATTTAGATGATGATTATCAGCGGATACGAGTCGATATCAAGCTCGAAGATGGGACAAAACGTGCATTCGAAAAGAAAAAGTAAACGAGACTTTCTCATTTTTTAATTGAAAATGATTTTCAAGATCACTTAAATCTGATACACTAAATTGAGATAAGTGATCTTTGACGTCTACATAGACGATATTCAATATAAAAAATTTGGATGAGAAAAGGAGCGTTTGAGCGGAATGAGTGCCATTTCTACTGAAGGTTTAAGCTTAGGTTACGGAGAAACAATGATCATAGACGAACTAAATGTGTCAATCCCTAAGGGTGAAATCACAGTATTTATTGGCAGCAATGGATGCGGTAAATCCACGCTACTTCGCTCTTTGGCCCGTCTCATGAAGCCAATGGGTGGTTCTGTCCTTCTTGAAGGTCATTCCATTGCAAAATTACCAACAAAGGAAGTGGCGAAACAGCTCGCCATTCTTCCGCAAGGACCAGAAGCGCCAGAAGGATTAACGGTGCATCAGCTCGTCAAGCAAGGGCGATATCCTTATCAAAATTGGCTGAAGCAATGGTCAAAGCAAGATGAAGAAGCGGTTAATCGCGCACTAAAGTCAACGAAGATGGAAGACCTTGCTGATCGAACGGTTGATTCATTATCAGGTGGACAAAGGCAGCGTGCATGGATTGCGATGACACTGGCTCAGGAGACGGATATTATTCTATTAGATGAGCCAACAACGTATTTAGACATGACGCACCAAATTGAAATCCTGGATCTTCTTTTTGATTTAAATGAAAAAGAGCAGCGCACGATTGTCATGGTTCTGCATGACCTCAATCTCGCTTGCAGATATGCGCATCACCTTGTGGCCATTAAAGACAAGGCGATTTATGCAGAAGGAAGACCGGAAACTGTCATTAACTGTGATCTTGTGAAAAATGTTTTTGATATGAACTGCCAAGTCACAACAGATCCTTTATTCGGAACGCCGTTATGTATTCCGCACGGCAGAGGACGCTGTATTGTCCAACAGGCACAAGCTGAGACATTTCTTGCTGCAAGATAATCGTATGTGAAAAGCCTGACATCTGTTACATGCAGAGTCAGGCTTTTTTCTGAAAAAAGGAGCGGAATACCAATGGGAAATGAATTAGATGAAAAGCTCGAAGGCCTACTTGATAAATATACAGAGCTGCTGCTTGGTGAAACGAATGAGGAACTGAAAAGAGAGGTCACGCAGTGGATCATCTATTCTCATATTGCCAAAAGCATGCCGCCTTTAGCCAAGCATTTTAATGACATGTATCCAGAGGCAAAAGAAGACATCAAAGAAATGATTCAGCGGATCAAGCAATTAAATGAAGCTCATCGTGCGAATAAAGACCGTTAAAAAACTGCCAGCTCAAACTGGCAGTTTTTCTTTATGACATGGGTGATGATCCGTACGGTGATTGATCTGTCAGTGTTTGCTGGAACTTTTGATGTGCCTGCTGGAGCTTCTGCTGGTCAGCGGCTTCGACAGAGTACCAGCCATATTTGAACATGACATCATATAAATGTCTTTGCGTTTTTTGTGTTTCTAGCGCAATTCGCTGAATATCTTGGTAAAGAGATTCATGGCTGAATTCATTGAGCGCTGTGTTATATCCGCTTGTCATATATTTTTCAGTCGACAAAAGGTCTGTGACAAAGTCGCGATCGTTCATGTTTGTCGTTGTTGGAACCGGCGTTTGTGGATTCCCGATTTTTTGTTGGTTTTGCTGTTCCATGTCTGTTACCTCCTATTGCATAAAGCCAGAAGACTGGCCTTGCCCTGAGCTGCCTAAATGCTGAAGAATTTGTGTGTAATGCTGATGATGCATTTGGCCAACTTGATTGAGTTCTTGTTTCAATGTTTGATCCTGACAATGCTCGGCCATAAAATGAGCCTTTTTCATGGCGATCAAATTCCAGTTCAGCATATCCTCTAGGTACAAGGAATCTTTTACTGAAATCACCTGTGGGGGCATATTCATTTGCTGGTTGTTCAAGATGTGTTCCTCCTTACGATTTCTTTTTATATTGCTGATTTTGACTGGTCTTTTTACCACCTAGGTCTGCTTCTTGTGATGGACCTGCGTTTCCTTTCACACTTGCAGCACTTACGCCTGCTTTTGATGGGTTCTTTTGCAAACGAGACATGTGGACATCACCTCCATTCTTACAATTCCCCCTCGTCTTTAATTCATACGCTGTAAAGAAAGACGCATGAGAATGTGTAAATTTTTGAAATCTGCTATTGAACTGTTTCGGAAAATCTTTTAAGATAAAGAAAGAGGCATTGCTTTTTTTTGGACAAAAAATGAATGACTGTTCATTCAAAATGTTTAGGGGGATATTTATGGGCAAACATATTCGCAAGGCGGCTGTCATTGGTTCAGGTGTCATGGGCTCAGGCATTGCTGCACATCTAGCCAATATCGGGATACCAGTAACATTGCTAGATATTGTGCCACATGAACTGACAAAGGAAGAAACGGCAAAAAAGCTAACGCTTGATCACCCTAGTGTTCGGAATAGATTAAGCCAAGACGCAATGAAAAAATTGTTAAAGCAAAAGCCAGCACCTCTTACTTCAGCCAAAAACCTATCATACATCACACCCGGAAATCTCACAGATCACCTTTCCTTATTACACGATGCTGACTGGATCATTGAAGTCGTCACTGAAAAGCTCAGCATTAAACAACACGTATTCTCTCTCATCGACGAACACCGCAAAGAAGGCAGCATCGTATCCAGCAATACATCCGGTATTTCTGTTGAAAAAATGGCAGAAGGCCGATCAGCTGATTTTAAACGCCACTTTTTAGGCACTCACTTTTTTAACCCAGCTCGTTATTTAAAGCTGTTAGAAGTAATTCCTATTCAAGAAACAGATCCAGAAGTACTCTCATATATGAAAACATTTGGTGAAGATGTACTTGGCAAGGGTGTGGTCGAAGCAAAAGATACACCGAACTTTATTGCCAACCGAATTGGCACTTATGGGCTTCTTGTCACAGTGCGTGAAATGCTTGAGAACAAATACACGATCGGAGAGGTCGATTCTGTTACAGGTCCACTCATTGGCAGACCGAAAAGTGCGACCTTCCGCACACTTGATGTGGTGGGACTCGACACATTTTCTCATGTAGCCCGCAATGTGTATGAACAGGTAGAAGGAAAGGAAAAAGATATTTTTCAGCTGCCTGAGTTTATGGAAAGAATGCTCGAAAAAGGGTGGATCGGCAGCAAAGCAGGGCAAGGATTTTATCAAAAAAACGGAAAGACCATTTTAGAGCTTGATCCTGTCACACTCACATACGGAGAACGGACAAAGCTGAAGGATCCAGGCATTGACATTACCAAGCAGCAAAAGGGGACAAAAGCGAAATTGAAAGCGCTTATTTATCAAGACGGCCGTGCTGGGCAATTGCTTTGGAATATGACCGCACCTGTTCTTCTTTATTCAGCTCATCTAAAAGGCGACATTGCGGATGATATTCAGTCCATCGATAACGCCATGAAATGGGGATTTGGCTGGCAGCATGGCCCGTTCGAGCTGTGGGATGCGATTGGTGTGAAAAAAGCCGTCAGTCGAATGGAAGCGGAAGGGCACAGCACCCCGACATGGGTGCAAGATATGCTTTCAGAAGGACATGACACGTTCTATCAAGAAAATGCCAAAGGAGACCGTGCATTTTATCAGACTGGTGCTTATGAACAGGAAAAGGGAAACGACAAGAATATTTCGTTAGCTAGATTGAAAAAGAAACACGATGTCATTTTTAAAAATACGGGTGCAAGCTTGATCGATATCGGGGATGATGTTGCCTTGCTTGAATTTCATTCGAAAAGCAATGCCATTGGGCTTGATGTCATTGATATGATCAACCGTGCTGTAGATGAAACAGAAAAGAATTATAAAGGGCTGGTCATCGGTAACCAAGGAAAGAACTTCTGTGTTGGTGCGAATCTCGCCTTAATTTTAATGGAAGCACAGGACGACAACTTCTTTGAAATTGATTTTGTCATTCGTAGGTTCCAGCAGGCGATGATGAAGGTGAAGTATAGTGACCGTCCAGTTGTGGCTGCACCATTTGGTATGACACTTGGCGGAGGGACGGAGCTTTGTCTACCAGCAGCCGCTATCCAAGCGTCCAGTGAAACGTATATGGGGCTTGTCGAAGCGGGGGTCGGACTCATTCCGGGCGGAGGCGGAAACAAAGAACTCTATATTCGCCATCTGCAAGGAGCGGAAAAGCCATCAGCAACTGCGATCCAAGATGCTGCGCTACAAACCTTTGAAGCCATTGCGATGGCAAAGGTATCTACATCAGCAGAGGAAGCGCGTGATATGAAGATGCTCCGAGTGAATGACCGGATCAGCATGAATGGTGATCATTTAATCCATGATGCGAAACAACTCGTTCTTTCTCTTGATGAAGCGGGTTATCGTGCACCTCTGAAGCGAAAGGTGCCCGTGATGGGGGAAACAGGCTACGCAGCAATGGTGCTGGCTGCTGAAAACATGAGATTGTCTGGATACATTTCAGACCATGACATGACCATTGCGAAAAAACTAGCACATGTCATTTCTGGCGGCAAATTGCCATTTGGTACAGAGGTGGATGAACAATACTTATTAGAGCTTGAAAGAGAAGCCTTTTTAAGTCTTGTAGGGGAAGTCAAATCTCAGGCACGCATGCAGCACATGCTCGTTAAAGGAAAACCTTTACGTAACTAGGGGGGAGTCAAAATGAGAGAAGCAGTGATTGTAGCTGGCGCAAGAACACCAGTAGGGAAAGCCAAAAAGGGATCATTAAAACATGTCAGACCTGATGATATGGGCGCATTGTGTGTAAAAGAAACGCTAAAGCGTGCCGGTGATTATGATGGAACAATCGATGATTTAATCATCGGATGTGCGACACCAGAAGCAGAGCAAGGGCTGAATGTGGCCCGGAATATTGGGGCATTAGCAGGTTTGCCATATACAGTACCTGCTATTACCATTAACCGCTATTGCTCTTCTGGTCTGCAGTCAATTGCTTATGCAGGTGAACGAATTATGCTTGGGCAGGCAGAAACCATTTTGGCCGGAGGCGTCGAATCGATGTCGCAAGTCCCAATGATGGGTCACTCCATTCGTCCAAACGCTCTTTTGACAGAGCAAGCGCCTGAATACTATATGAGCATGGGCCACACAGCGGAGCAAGTGGCGCAAAAGTATCAGGTCACAAGGCAAGATCAAGATGCTTTTGCGGTGAGGAGCCATCAAAAGGCAGCAAAGGCACTTCAAGAAGGGAAATTTTCAGATGAAATTGTTCCCGTTGATGTGACAGAAAGACGGGTAGGAGAGCAGAATCAACTAGAAGAACGCCAATTTACGTTCTCACAAGATGAAGGTGTCAGAGCGGGCACAACAGAGGAGGTTCTCTCAACGTTACGACCTGCCTTCTCAACAAAAGGCACAGTGACTGCAGGAAACTCTTCGCAGACGAGTGATGGAGCGGCATGTGTCATGATGATGGATCGCGAAAAAGCATCTTCTCTTTCTCTTCAGCCGCTCGCCAAGTTCAGAGCGTTTGCTGTTGGTGGTGTACCACCTGAAGTCATGGGAATTGGGCCGGTTGAAGCCATTCCGCGTGCGCTGAAAATCGCTGGTCTAGAGCTGAAGGACATCGGGCTGTTTGAATTAAATGAAGCATTTGCTTCTCAGGCGATTCAAGTCATTCGTCATTTAGGGATCGATGAAGAGAAGGTAAATGTCAACGGCGGCGCCATTGCATTAGGACATCCGCTAGGCTGTACAGGAACGAAACTCACGCTGTCCCTCATTCATGAAATGAAACGGCGAAATGAACAATTTGGTATTGTGACGATGTGTATCGGCGGGGGCATGGGAGCAGCAGGCATTTTTGAATTGATCTAAAGGGGGAAAACAGGATGAAAGCAATGGAAGAAGTAAAAAAGGGTGGCAGTTTCTTAATTGATGAGACGAATTATGAGCATATCTTTACACCAGAGGATTTCTCTGATGAACATCAAATGATCGGGAAAACAACAGAAGATTACATTTTACAAGATGTCGTTCCGCACATCGATCAAATTGAAAATCATGAATTCGAGCATTCTGTTCGTCTCTTGAAAAAGGCTGGAGAGCTTGGCCTGCTTGGTGCTGATGTTCCTGAGGAATTTGGCGGGCTTGGGCTAGATAAAATCAGCTCAGCCATCATTACTGAAAAATTTGCAAGAGCAGGCAGCTTCTCTCTTTCTTACGGCGCCCATGTTGGGATCGGTTCTTTGCCGATCGTGCTGTTCGGCAATCAAGCGCAAAAGGAAAAGTACCTGCCAGGACTCGCCTCTGGAGAAACAATTGCGGCCTATGCCCTAACAGAGCCAGGGTCAGGTTCTGATGCGCTAGGTGCGAAAACAACGGCAGTCCTGAATGAAGCTGGAACACATTATGTCCTCAATGGGGAAAAACAATGGATCACAAACTCCGCATTTGCCGATGTGTTTGTCGTGTATGCGAAGATTGATGGTGAACACTTCTCTGCTTTCATCGTAGAAAAGGATTTTCCTGGAGTCAAAACAGGACCTGAAGAGAAAAAGATGGGCATTAAAGGGTCATCGACGAGAACGTTAATCCTTGAAGATGCCGAAGTGCCAAAGGAGAATTTGCTTGGTGAAGCAGGCAGAGGTCATGTCATTGCCTTTAACATTTTGAACATTGGACGCTATAAGCTGGCTGTAGGGACAATCGGAGCATCAAAACGAGTCATTCAATTATCGGCAGAGTATGCCAATCAGCGCAAGCAGTTTAAAACACCAATTTCTCAATTTAGCTTAATTGGCGAAAAAGCAGCCAACATGTCGGCAAAGCTTTATGCCATGGAAAGTGCTGTATACCGCACAGTCGGGTTATTTGAACAAAGAATGGGTCTGTTAAGTGACGAGGAGCAAAAGGATGGGAAACAAATTGCGCAATCCATTGCAGAATATGCGATTGAATGCTCTCTTTGTAAAGTGCTTGGCTCTGAAACGCTCGATTATATTGTGGATGAAGGTGTGCAGATTCACGGCGGATATGGTTTCATGCAAGAATACGAAGTCGAAAGAGCCTATCGCGACTCACGAATTAACCGTATTTTTGAAGGAACGAACGAAATTAACCGATTGCTTGTGCCAGGCACCTTCTTGAAGAAAGCGATGAAAGGAGAGCTTCCGCTTCTTCAAAAAGCGCAAACCCTACAGGAAGAGCTAATGATGATGATGCCGGAAGAGCCGGGTGATCAGCCGCTTGATCAAGAGAAATACTTACTTGCCCATGCGAAAAAGATCGCCTTGATGGTGGCAGGTATGGCCGCCATGAAATATGGGAAAGCATTAGACAAAGAGCAAGAAATCCTTGTGAATATAGCAGATATCGTCAATGAACTCTTTGCTGCTGAGTCGGCGGTCTTGCGTACGGAAAAAGCAATCGCAGCATCAGGCGCAGAAAAAAATGCACAAAAGCTTGCGTATACACAAATTTTCACGCAGGAAGCCTTTTTAAAGATTGAAGCTCATGCGAAAGAATCATTGATTGCCATGGAAGAAGGAGATTCACTCCGTATGAGTCTGTCAGCCCTTCGCAAGCTGACAAGATTCACGCCAATGAATGTCATCGCCAAAAAGCGCGAAGTGGCGAAACGAATCTTTGAAGCAGAGAAATATATCGTATAAGACGGCTGAAAAGGTGCGGATATCATGTCGCACCTTTTTGTAAGCATACATTTAGGTTTTTCATATGTTTTGTGATAAAATGTTGTCACTATTTGCAGGAGGTGAAAATGGTGGCTTTAGATTTTTACGAATACCCATCTTGCGGTACATGCCGAAAAGCAAAGAAATGGCTGGAAGAACACAATAAAGACATCAACAGCATACATATCGTCGAAGAGACGCCTGATAAAGAAACATTAAAAGCCCTTTACGAAAAAAGCGGTTTAGAGCTGAAGAAATTTTTTAATACGAGCGGTCAGAAATACAGAGAGCTGCAGCTGAAAGATAAACTTCCTGCAATGTCAGAGGACGAGCAGCTTGAATTACTTGCGTCTAACGGAATGCTAATCAAGCGTCCAATTACAACAGACGGCAAACGAGTGACAGTTGGATTTAATGAAGATACATTTAAAAGCGTCTGGAAATGATGTAACTTTCATTCAGATTGTGGTATCTTCAATATAGATTGTAAGAAAAGACTGGAGGGGTATGAAATGAGCACACCAAAAGATTTACGTTATTCAGAAGAACACGAATGGGTCAAAGTAGAAGGAGATAAGGTGCGTATCGGTATTACGCATTTTGCTCAATCTGAGCTAGGCGATATCGTGTTCGTTGAGCTTCCTGAAGTAGGAGACAAAATTACAGCGGACGAGCCTTTCGGAAGTGTAGAATCAGTCAAAACAGTTTCTGAACTATACGCACCGATTAACGGCACAATCGTTGAAGTAAACGATGAGCTTGATGACAGCCCAGAGTTCGTCAACGACTCTCCATACGAAAAAGCTTGGATGATCGTAGTAGAGCCAGCGGACGCATCTGAAATCGAGAACTTAATGACAGCTGAGCAATATGAAGAAATGACAAAAGAAGACTAATTCATGTGAAATTGGACACTCTACCTATATGGGGGGTGTCCAATTTGTCTTTTCAAAAAGAACAGGTGGATATAACAGAGCATGTCACTGGACGATTCAAAGAGAGCGGCATGGTGCTTTACCATCAAAACGAAGAGATTGGCACGATGATTAGTGAAAATCAATATGAATTAAAATCAGGTTATTCCTATGATCAAAACCGTTTTTATCGTCTGTCAGATACGTTGACCCATGGGACTGAAAAATATGTAGACTGTGACGATGAAAATGGCTGGTGCTGATCACAGATAAGGCTGCAGTGAGTGCTGCAGTCTTTTTGTTGATCAATTGCCCAATCTTTACAACCCGAATGAAAGATTGTAATCTAAGGAAGAAGTGAATCAACGTCAAAAGGGCCGGGTGATCGTGATGAATGTCGAGATAGAAAAGGTCATCATTGTAGAAGGTAAATCAGATAAACAGAAGCTAAAAGAAGTCATAAGTGAACCTGTTACCATCATTTGCACCAATGGCACGATCAGTACATCGAAGCTGGATCAGCTTGTGGACGATTTATTCGGGAAAGACGTTTACATATTAGCAGACAGTGACGATGCTGGCGACAAACTGCGGAAGCAATTCCGAAAAGAATTCCCTGAAGCACTGCATCTTTTTGTCGACAGAACGTACCGCGAAGTGGCCGCTTCACCGTCAGCCCACATTGCATCTATTCTATTAGCTGCAAACATTGATGTTCATTCGAAATATTTATAAGGGTGACGTATATGAAAGAGATTGAAGAGCATGAATTCAAGGAGATAGAGGACGATTTATTTCTTTTATACTTATATACACCGTTTTGCGGAACATGCCAGCTGGCAAAGAAAATGCTGGCAGTCGTAGACGCCATGCAGCCGGATGTACCATTTTACGAAAACAATTTAAACTATTCACCAGGTTTTGCAAAAGCATTTGAGATCGAGAGTGTTCCTTGCTTTCTACTGTTTAAAAAAGGAGAATTGGTGCAAAAAGGCTATGCTTTTCACTCCGTTCCATATCTTCACGAAATGATTGAAACCGCTAAATAAAGCGGTTTTTTGTCATATTTCAAGCAATTCATTTGAAAATTTGTCGAGCTATTTATAAAGGACAAGCCGATGTTTGTAGAGAAATGTTATGTATAACCAAATGACAGGGAGGTTATACATGTGGAAAATGTGAAAGCCCATGGAAGTGCAGGGCAGCGATTATTGTTAAAGCCGTTGCTCTCATCATCATCCTTGAAGATTACATTTGAGGCGGAAACGGACTCTTGTACATTGATTGTGGATGAACGTGGTGAAGTGAAGAAACTACCTGCAATTGAGTTATCGGATCTCATCTTTTATG
This sequence comes from Bacillus sp. FSL W7-1582, assembly GCF_038593325.1. NCBI lineage: Bacteria > Bacillati > Bacillota > Bacilli > Caryophanales > Bacillaceae > Bacillus > Bacillus sp. FSL W7-1582. The sequence continues at coordinate 2,946,362 of NZ_CP151987.1, read as the reverse complement.
GTGAGCGAAAAGAGATTTTGCAATTATTAGATGGAGACATGTCCTTACAGCAGCTGATCAGCAGAGGACAAGTGAAAGTGAAAGGCTCATTTCGAGCTCTTCTAAGACTAGAAGCGGTACTTTGGCTGACGAACGGTTTTTTTCGAAAAATGATAACGTAGTCGTTTACTTGGAAATTAGCGATTTACAGCGTTGACATATCTCAGATAGCATGATATTCTACGTTAGTAAAAACATGAACATCACATAAAACAACATATTTTCTCTTATTAAGAGAGGTGGAGGGACGTGCCCTATGAAACCCGGCAACCGTCAGCATAGCTGAAATTGGTGCCAATTCACTCAAAGCCGCAACGCTTTGAAAGATGAGAGAAAGGCGTATTTGATATAAAAGGCCTTTCTGCTTGCGTTGCAGTTAGGTCTTTTTTACTGACCTTGCGTCAGGCTAGCGTCATAACAGTCGGAAGAATAATTGAACGTATGTGATGGCAACCTATAGATTCAGCAAGAAAGCAGGTGAACAGACTGTGATCCATTTACAGAATGTATCAAAAACGTATCTTTCAAAAAGCGGAAATGTTGATGCCGTGAAAGACGTCAACTTGGATATCGATAAAGGTGAAATATTCGGAATTATCGGGTATAGCGGCGCTGGGAAAAGCTCCTTGATTCGCCTATTAAACGGTCTGGAGTTGCCAACAGAAGGAATCGTTGAAGTGGCAGGCAACCGGATCAATGAAGTATCGAATGCGAAACTTCGGAAAGCAAGACAAGAAATCAGCATGATTTTCCAACACTTTAACTTGCTCTGGTCAAGAACAGTGAGACAAAATATTATGTTCCCGCTCGAGATCGCAGGTGTACCAACGTCAAAACGGAGAGCTCGTGCAAACGAACTGATTAAATTGGTCGGTTTAGAAGGAAAAGAAAATGCATATCCTTCTCAGCTCAGCGGCGGGCAAAAGCAGCGTGTAGGGATTGCGAGAGCATTAGCGAATGACCCAAAAGTTCTGCTATGTGACGAAGCCACTTCTGCGCTTGATCCACAAACAACGGATTCCATCCTTGAGCTTTTAGCCGATATTAATAAACGACTAGGACTCACCATTGTATTGATCACACATGAAATGCACGTCATTCGCAAAATTTGTCACCGTGTGGCAGTGATGGAGAATGGCCGTATTGTCGAAGAAGGCGAAGTATTACGTGTCTTCAGACAGCCGAAAGAAGAAATGACGAAGCGATTCGTGAAACAGCTTGCTGAACCAGAAGAAGCAAAAGAAACGATCGAGCACGTCCTAGAGAGAGTAAAAGAAGGTCAGGTCGTCAGGTTGTCCTTTATTGGAGATTCTGCCGAACAGCCGCTGATCACGGAAATTATTCGATCCTTCAAGGTCGATGTGAACATCCTGCAAGGAAAGATTTCTCAAACGCAGGAAGGCGCGTTTGGAACACTCTTTATCCATATTAATGGAGACGAGAACGAAGTTGAAAAAGCCATCGCCTATATCCAAAGTAAACAGGTTGAAATCGAGGTGATGACACATGTTTGAGAAATGGTTTCCGAACGTTGATCTAGAGGTTATTTGGAACGCGACGGGTGAAACGGTCTATATGACACTCATTGCATTAGCGTTTGCTTTTGCTATCGGCATCATCCTTGGGCTGTTGCTCTTTTTGACAAGTAAAGGCGGTTTGTGGGAAAACAAACCAATTAATGCTGTCATCGGCGCAGTAGTCAACATTTTCAGATCGATTCCCTTTATCATATTAATCATTCTATTATTAGGATTTACTAAACTAATTATGGGCACGATATTAGGTCCAAATGCAGCATTACCAGCCCTTGTCATTGGCTCAGCCCCTTTCTACGCACGTCTTGTCGAAATTGCACTGCGTGAAGTAGACAAAGGAGTCATTGAAGCAGCACGATCTATGGGAGCAAAAACGTCGACCATAATTTTCAAAGTATTGCTTCCAGAATCACTGCCAGCCCTTATTTCAGGAATTACTGTAACAGCGATTGCTCTGATTGGCTCTACTGCGATTGCAGGAGCAATTGGAGCAGGCGGACTTGGTGACCTTGCTTATGTAGAAGGATACCAATCTGGTAATACAGATGTCACACTTGTAGCCACTGTGTTTATTCTGATCATCGTCTTTATCATTCAAATAATCGGTGATTTGATTACAAATAAAATTGATAAACGTTAAGGGAGGAATTATTCATGAAGAAATTGATTTTAAGTGCACTATTTCTAGCATTTGCAGGCATTTTAGCTGCTTGCGGTTCATCAAATAACGCAAGCGATAACAAAACCATCACGGTTGCCGCTTCAAAAACACCACATGCCGAGATTCTTGAAGAAGCAAAACCACTTCTAAAAGAAAAAGGCTACGATCTAAAAGTGAAAGTACTGAGCGATTATAAAATGTACAACAAAGCATTAGCTGAAAAAGAAGTGGATGCGAACTTTTTCCAACATATCCCTTACTTGAACGAAGAAAATAAATCAAACAAAGATTACAACTTAGTGAGTGCTGGTGCCGTTCACCTTGAGCCTTTCGGTATCTACTCTAAGAAATACAAATCAGTAAAAGATATTCCAAACGGCGGCACGATCATCATGACAAACAACGTAGCTGAGCAAGGACGTATGCTTGCCCTATTACAAAATGCTGGTGTGATCAAGCTTGATCCAAAAGTAGATACAATCAACGCAACAGTCAAAAACATCAAAGAAAACCCGAAGAACCTAAAATTCAAAAAAATCGCTCCTGAACTAACAGCAAAAGCTTATGAAAACAGTGAAGGCGACGCTGTATTTATCAACGTTAACTATGCGATCCAAAATAAATTGAATCCGAAAAAAGATTCAATCGAACTTGAGCAAACGAAAAATAACCCGTATGCAAACATCGTCGCTGTTCGCAAAGGTGACGAAAAATCAGAGAAGATCAAGGTATTAATGGAAGTTCTTCACTCTGATAAAATCAAAGAATTCATCGACAAAAAGTATGATGGTGCAGTATTGCCTGTATCTGAATAACAAAAAGAAGACAAAGGGCTAAAATGATCTTTATTTTAGCCCTTTGTCAATAATCTGCAACCTCGCTTTCATCAAAGCGGGGTTTTTTTGTGTATTTTTTCAAATCTCGCTCATAATAAAAACGAACAAATGACTTGAAGGGATGGAATGAAGATGAATGAACAACATATGAGCGGATCGATGCAGCAATCACTGACGGATTATAAAACGGCAATGGGTGAATTTCAGAAGAAAATGCCGGTGTTTGGCAAGAAATTCAATGAATTTACGGAGCAGTGCTTCCAGAGCGATTCATTAACGCAAAAAGAAAAACAAATGATTGCCCTTGGCATCAGCATTCATGCACAGGATGAATATTGCATGATTTATCATACAAAGGGAGCGCTCGACCAAGGCGCAACAGAAGAGAATTTGCTGGAGGTCGTCAGTGTGGCTGCAGCGTTTGGCGGCGGTGCTGCGCTAAGTCAAGGCATCACAGTTGTTCAGCAATGTATTGATGAATTTGGAGGACAGACGCATTAAGGGAAGGATAAGGTGGTATTTTTCCATATCAGGGAGTTGAGTTCTTCTCAGCCAAGTGTGTGAGAAAATATGCCAGTATACTGCGTCATATCCTTTTTGAGTGAAGCAGCATGCCTTTGATACAATGGAGCTACACTCAAAGAAGGGAATGGTTTATTATTTGTTCGGACCAGAGTACACTGGGATTGGATTATACCGCCGAGATGGAAAAGGCCATGCATCAATCTCATGGCATGAGTTATGCAGAGTACGAAAGAGACCATGACTTACGAATGAAAGTAGAACTTAAACGAGAGCAGTCCTATCGAGATGAGAAAAGACAGCTCGCAAAAATGAATATACGAGGCTATTGATAGCTAAGGGGCGGGGAGAATAGTTTCCCGTCCTTTCTTTATGAAAACAGTCTTTTCGACATAAATCCTTTTATCTACCTGTATTTTTTGTTAGAATTTTGAGAGCATCCTCTCACGCTTGTCGTGAATGTGTTGTATTCACTTTTAATTTGTTATAAAATTAGAATGAGAATAAATTGAGAATAATGATTATTTTGGAGGTATCGATATATGACTGCTTCGACATTAACAATTAAGGACTTGCACGTTGAGATTGAAGGGAAAGAAATCTTAAAAGGTGTAAACCTAGAAATAAAAGGTGGAGAATTCCACGCAGTAATGGGACCAAACGGTACAGGTAAATCTACTTTATCTGCTGCTATCATGGGCCACCCTAAGTATGAAGTGACAAAAGGCAGCATCTTGCTTGATGGCGAAGATGTTCTTGAAATGGAAGTAGATGAGCGCGCGCAAGCGGGTCTTTTCCTTGCAATGCAATATCCATCTGAAATTAGTGGTGTAACAAATGCAGACTTCCTTCGTTCGGCTATTAACGCACGCAGAGAAGAAGGCGATGAAATCTCTCTCATGAAATTCATCCGCAAAATGGACGAAAACATGGAATTCCTTGAAATGGACCCAGATATGGCACAGCGCTACCTAAACGAAGGTTTCTCAGGCGGGGAGAAAAAACGTAACGAAATTCTTCAATTAATGATGATTGAACCAAAAATCGCCATCCTTGACGAAATCGACTCTGGTCTTGATATCGATGCACTGAAAGTTGTTTCTAAAGGGATTAATAAAATGCGAGGCGAAAGCTTCGGCTGCTTAATGATCACTCACTATCAGCGTTTATTGAACTACATCACACCAGATCACGTTCATGTCATGATGCAAGGACGTATTGTGAAATCTGGCGGACCAGAACTTGCGCAGCGTCTAGAAGCAGAAGGTTATGACTGGATTAAAAAAGAGTTAGGAATTGAAGACGAAACTGTTGGTCAAGAAGCGTAAGCGTTAGGAGGATTATTGATGACATTAGAAACGAAATTATCAGTAGATCAAGATTATGTCAAAAGCTTCTCCGAGAAGCATCAGGAACCGGCATGGATGAGTTCCCTTCGCTTACAGGCTCTTGAAAAAGCAGAAGACCTTCCAATGCCAAAGCCTGACAAAACGAATATTTCTAAATGGAATTTAACCAATTTCAAACAGCATACAGTCGAAAGTGCGCCATTTGGATCTTTAGAAGAGCTTCCTGAAGAAGTGAAGTCTCTTATTGATTTAGAGGACACAGATAAGACAGTCTATATACAGCGTGATCAAACGCCAGCATACTTGTCTCTTTCTACGGAAGCAAAAGACAAAGGCGTGATCTTCACTGATATCCATACAGCGATTCGCGAACATGGAGACTTAGTAAAGAAATATTTCATGACAGATGCAGTGAAAGTGGATGAGCACAAACTAACAGCTCTACATGCTGCTTTAGTGAATGGCGGAGCTTTCCTCTATGTACCGAAAAACGTAGAGCTTGAAGCACCAATTCAAGCCGTTTATCTTCATGAAAATGACGAAACAACGTTGTTCAACCATGTCATCGTTGTAGCAGACGATCATAGTGCTGTGACATATGTCGAAAACTACATCAGTACGGCAACACCAGAAGAAGCGATCTTCAATATCGTGTCTGAAGTCTTCACAGGTGCAAATGCCCGCGTCACTTACGGTGCAGTGGATAACCTTGCAGAAGGTGTGACAGTCTATGTGAATAGACGTGGTATGGCAAATGGTCGTGACAGTAAAATCGAATGGGCGCTTGGTCTGATGAATGATGGAGACGTTGTGTCTGAAAACATCACAAAGCTTATGGGCGACGGTACATTCGGAGATACGAAATCAGTTGTTGTTGGCCGCGGGAATCAAACGGAAAACTTCACAACAAGCATCATCCACTTCGGTAAAAACTCTGAAGGGTATATCTTGAAGCATGGTGTCATGAAGGATCAAGCATCCTCTATCTTTAACGGAATTGGTAAAATCGAGCATGGCGCAACGAAGTCAAATGCAGAGCAAGAATCTCGTGTTCTCATGCTGAGTGAGAAAGCACGCGGTGACGCTAACCCAATTCTTTTAATCGATGAAGATGATGTAACAGCAGGACACGCTGCGTCTGTTGGGCGTGTTGATCCAATTCAACTCTATTACCTCATGAGCCGTGGGATTTCCAAAGAAGATGCAGAAAGACTTGTCATTTATGGCTTCTTAAATCCAGTCGTCAAAGAACTGCCGATTGAAGGAGTTAAAAAGCAGCTCGTTTCTGTGATTGAAAGGAAAGTAAAATAATGAATATCAAAGACGTTCGTGAGCAGTTTCCAATCCTTCATCAGCAAGTGAACGGACATGATTTGGTGTATTTGGACAGTGCAGCGACATCTCAAAAACCACGAGTTGTCATTGATGCAATGAATGAGTATTACCGGTCTTACAACTCGAACGTCCACCGGGGTGTTCATACCCTTGGCACAAAAGCAACGGACGCATACGAGGGTGCAAGAGAGAAAGTTCGAGCATTCATTGGTGCTTCTTCTGTCCAGGAGATTATTTTTACTAGAGGTACAACAACCGCACTAAACACAGTGGCAATCAGCTATGCAAGAGCAAACCTTAAAGAAGGCGATGAGATCGTCATTACGCATATGGAACATCATGCGAATATCATCCCTTGGCAGCAGGCAGCAAAAGCAACTGGCGCCACATTGAAATATATTCCGTTACAGGAAGACGGCACGCTGTCGCTTGAAGATGTGAAGCAAACCATCACACATCAAACGAAAATCGTTGCTGTCACACATGTCTCAAACGTATTAGGAACCATCAACCCAATTAAAGACATCGCAAAAATTGCTCACGATCACGGTGCAATTATCGTCGTCGATGGTGCCCAGAGCACCCCTCACATGCAAATTGATGTTCAGGACTTGGATTGCGACTTTTTCGCCTTCTCTGGGCATAAAATGTGTGGACCGACTGGCATTGGTGTTCTTTACGGGAAGAAGGACCTTTTGAATAATATGGAGCCTGCTGAGTTTGGCGGTGAAATGATCGACTTTGTGGATCTATATGATTCTACATGGAAAGAGCTGCCGTGGAAATTTGAAGCGGGAACACCGATTATTGCAGGAGCAATTGGGCTCGGAAAAGCGATTGATTTCTTAAATGACATCGGAATGGAGGAAGTCAGTCGTTACGAGCATCAGCTTGCGACTTATGCACTTGAGCGCTTTAAGGAGCTTGAAGGTGCCACGGTTTACGGACCGCAGCACCGAGCTGGACTTGTGACGTTTAACTTAGACGACGTCCATCCTCATGATGCCTCAACTGTTCTAGATACGGAAGGTGTCGCCATTCGTGCTGGACATCACTGTGCACAGCCGCTCATGAAATGGCTTGGTGTATCAGCGACTGCAAGAGCAAGCTTCTATCTGTACAATACAGAAGAGGAGATTGACGAGCTCATGGCAGCGCTCCGTAAGACAAAGGAGTATTTTACGAATGTCTTTTAATGTAAACTTAGACACACTGTACAGACAAGTGATTATGGATCATTATAAAAATCCGAGAAACAAAGGTGTGTTAAACGACAGCATTGTCGTCGATATGAACAACCCTACGTGTGGTGACCGCATTCGTCTCACGATGAAAATCGAAGACGAAAAAGTCATCGATGCGAAATTTGAAGGAGAAGGATGCTCGATTTCGATGGCATCTGCCTCTATGATGACGCAGGCGATTAAAGGGAAAGATATTGAAACAGCTTTGAAAATGTCTCAGATTTTCTCCGATATGATGCTAGGAAAAGAATACGACGATTCCATTGATCTTGGTGACATTGAGGCGCTGCAGGGAGTGGCAAAATTCCCAGCGCGCATCAAATGTGCAACATTATCCTGGAAGGCGCTTGAAAAAGGCGCATCTGCCGAAGATAACGGCAAATCATAAGATTGGAGTGAAAATGGATGGCTAAAAAAATGCCAGATGTTGGTGAATATAAATACGGCTTTTCTGATAAAGACGTTTCCATTTTCCGTTCAGAGCGCGGACTGACAAAAGAGATCGTTGAAGAAATTTCTCGTATGAAAGAAGAGCCTCAGTGGATGCTCGACTTCCGTTTGAAATCTCTTGAGCACTTTTACAACATGCCGATGCCACAATGGGGCGGAGATCTAAATGCATTAAACTTTGATGAAATTACGTACTACGTAAAACCATCAGAACGCTCTGAGCGTTCTTGGGATGAAGTACCAGAAGAAATCAAACAAACCTTTGATAAGCTTGGAATCCCTGAAGCAGAGCAAAAGTACTTAGCAGGTGTATCTGCTCAGTACGAATCTGAAGTTGTGTATCACAACATGAAGCAAGATCTTGAAGATTTAGGCATTGTGTTTAAAGATACAGACAGTGCATTAAAAGAGAACGAAGACATCTTCCGTGAGCACTGGGCAAAAGTCATTCCTCCGACTGACAACAAATTTGCTGCGCTTAACTCGGCTGTATGGTCTGGTGGTTCATTCATCTACGTACCAAAAGGCGTAAAAGTAGATACACCACTTCAAGCATACTTCCGAATCAACTCTGAGAACATGGGTCAGTTCGAACGTACACTGATCATCGTTGATGAAGGCGCACATGTACATTACGTAGAAGGTTGTACAGCTCCAGTTTACACAACAAACTCACTTCATAGTGCGGTTGTTGAAATTATCGTGAAAAAAGGCGGCTACTGCCGTTATACAACGATTCAAAACTGGGCAAACAACGTCTTCAACCTTGTGACAAAACGTACAGTATGTGAAGAGAATGCAACAATGGAATGGATTGATGGAAACATCGGTTCTAAGCTGACAATGAAATACCCAGCGGTTATCCTAAAAGGTGAAGGCGCTCGTGGTATGACATTAAGTATTGCCCTAGCAGGTAAAGGTCAGCACCAAGATGCAGGTGCAAAAATGATTCACCTTGCACCAAACACATCTTCAACGATCGTATCGAAATCGATTTCCAAACAAGGCGGTAAAGTCACATACCGCGGAATCGTTCACTTCGGACGCAAAGCAGAGGGTGCACGCTCAAACATCGAGTGTGACACACTCATCATGGATAACAAATCAACATCTGATACGATCCCTTACAATGAAATCTTAAACGACAACATTTCATTAGAGCACGAAGCGAAGGTATCAAAAGTATCAGAAGAGCAGCTATTCTACTTGATGAGCCGCGGAATTTCTGAAGAAGAAGCAACAGAAATGATCGTCATGGGCTTCATCGAGCCATTCACAAAAGAACTGCCAATGGAATACGCCGTTGAAATGAACCGTTTGATTAAGTTTGAAATGGAAGGTTCTATTGGTTAATACAGAGGGTTGAAAATGATTGATATAAGAGGTTGATGAAGCGTGCCGAATTTGTGCCGATCAAGATGACCTTTTAGTGTATGAGACGAACTTTTTAAGTTCGTCTTTTTCTATTTCATTGGTTACATCTAAGTTGACTATGTATAAAAAAATGTAAAAAATCTTTATTGAATGATACTGGAGTTAAGATTCCTCTTTTCACTAAGAAGGTTAAAGGTAGACAAAAGTGGAAAAATCCTACATCTGGTTGGTCCATTTTAAGAGATTTTGGGAAAGGGAATTCTCATGGAGGAAGTTACTACAAATTAATGAATAAATCCGGAGAGCGTATAGCTACACTAAATAAAAGTGGTCGAGTATGAATAAAATAAGAATTGTACATAAAAGAATGAATGGAGAATGAGATATGGTTCACCTAGATTATTTACAAAGTGAATTCAATATTGATTTAATTAATGATTCCTTTAACGAGTTACCTCTAAGCCTTCATATTCAACTCGAAAAAGACATGTATCAGTTTAATGATCAAGGCCATTTAAATCCTCAATATTTTTAATAAGGTTTATAATGTTGCAATAAGTATATTTGATGAACTTTTTGGGGAGAACGATTTATTGTTCGTCGTCACAATTGTTCGAAGCGAGCATTCATTACAGAGGCCGATAGGAGTATATAGTAAGTATTCAAAAAAAATTAATAAATATAGACTCAATGTCAAAAATTCTAAAGATGAGAATGGAAAAGTCATTCAATATTCTTTAGAAACAAAAAAACAGCATATAGAGTACAAGAAAATAATCAAGGCAATATGTAATCAAGATTTTAAAAGTATGGCTCCGAGGTTCAATGACAAATATAGTAGTTATCCTGAAATTTTCTTTATAAATAAAGATTTTATTTATCATATTTATGATGACAGAGGGGCATTCTTATTATTTAAGGATGAGAGAAAGTATGAAAAATTTAAAGCAAAGTATAGTACTTTACTGGTAGGAGAAGATTATAATTAAAAGAAACTCTCTTATTGTTAGTTTCCTCATTTGCGTTTGACCGCATTGAGAAAACTTTTTCATCAAACTCTTTTCTAAATGATCATAAATACTTGCAACATATAATTTAGTACTGTATAGTTCTAATTATGACAAAGGTAAAATTAATGAATCAAAAACGTGTACTTGAAGTAGCTGCAACATTATTTTTGGAAAAAGGGTTTGCTTATACAAGTATGGATGAATTGGTACGTGTAAGCAAAGTTTCAAAGTCTAATGTGTATTATCACTTTTCTAATAAGGAGGAATTATTAGAAGGGGTCGTTGATTATTGGATTGATATGTATCAAGCTGCAATGGATGACGTACTGTCTCAGACCCAATTTTCAGTTGAAGATCGTATTCAACTGTTTTTAAAGCAATTATCACAAGGAGTTCAGGCGAGAGAGTATAAGGGCGGCTGTCCATTTATTACTCTTTATATTCAAAGTCCTGCACAGGCCACACAAATAAAAGAAAAAATAGGTCTTTTTTTTACAGGATTACAAGAGAAAGTTTCTCTATTACTGAAACAAGGGGTAGAGAACGGGGAATTCAGAGATTCGATTCAGATTGATGAGGTGGCATCACTTTTTATGACAAATCTTGAAGGAGCGTTATTTATTTCAGAAACATTGAAGGATGCCACTGTCATTACAAAAACAGCAGATCATTTATTTAACTTGCTTCGATAAAGAAGCATTTTTTTTACATCAAATTAGTACTGGTTAGTACTAAAAAGGAGACCTCATATGAAAACAGTATTTTTAATTGGTGGAACAGGCTTTATTGGAAAGCAATTAGTGAAAGAATTAGTCAAAGAGGATGTGAACATTCTTCTTTTAGTGAGGTCAAAAAGTAAAGCAACACGCATTTTTCAAGAAAGAGGCATTTTAAAAGAGGCAGTGATGCACTTTGTTGAAGGTGATTTGACGAAAGTCGATTTGGGTCTAAGTGCTGAAGATCAGGAGAGGGTATTGAAAACGGATGTGATCATTCACGCAGGAGGCCCTATGGATATTCAAGCGACAAGTAAAGAGGCAGCTTCCGCCTTTTTAAATGGCGCCAAATATATTGGTGAATTAGCTAAAAGTATTCATCAATCGAAGGGCTTGCAGCAATTTATTCATGTTGTCGGTTATATGAGTCCCTTTGATGATCAAAATAGCAAGATTGCCATCGACGTGTTTGAAGAAGGAAACGATTACTTGAAAATAAAAAATCCTTATGAGAGAACAAAGTTTTTAGCAGATCTTTATATTCGTCAGCAGGCATCAGCAGTAGGTTATCCGCTTTCTGTCATTAATCCGCCAACTGTCGTTGGTAGTAGTCAAACAGGGAGTACAGAGCAAATTGCAGGATTGGGTTTGCTTGTAAAGAGTATGCGAAGAGGGCTCATGCCGGTGATTCCTGGAGGTAAGGACTATCGGTTACCACTTATTTCAAACGATGAGTTTGCGAAGTGTATTGTACAGGTTTTCAAGTTGGAGCAGCCGGCTATTCAAACATATACACTTGTTGAAGACAAAGAGCACGATCAGAACGTTGCTGGACTATTAAGTATGATGTCAGAAAGTATGAATATGAAGGCACCAAACATCTCTGTCCCAATGCCACTGATGAAAGCTATCATGAAGAGTGGTGTAAGTAAACTCACAAACATTCCTTCTGACGGATTGAATTTTATGACAAAACGAACGTTTTCAAATGTTTCAGCGAAAAAAATAATGGGAGAAGATTGGTTTAAGAAGACGAGTGTCATGACATTTTTCCCTGCTGTAGTAGCTGATCTAGATTATCGAATGATGGCTCAAAATGGTGAGCACCAACATTTATTTAAACGAACATTATGCGATAATAACACCCTTTACCAATTACAAGGAGAGGGGAAGCCGTTTATTTTATTACATGGTTTATTGAGTGATGGAGAAGATTTATTTCCTTTAGCACAAGAGCTTCATGAGAAAACAGGTCAACCTGTATGGATCTTGGACCTTCCTGGTTTGGGGCGTTCTCCATTTAAACGAGCGAAACATCTTCTAGACATCTATTTAAATGTAGTGAAAAAAGTAATAGAGAAAGCGACGAATGGTGCACATCTAATCGGTCATTCATTCGGTGCGTATATTCTTCTAGAAGCTTTAGCACAAAATTACATAGATAAGAAGTATTCCATCACTTTACTTCAGCCGCCTGTTGCTAAACAAAAGGCAAAATCACTTCATGTTCCTCAATTTCTGAACAAATGGACATTAAGATTGGCAACGACTCATTTGATAGAGCGTTATGTATTAAGAAATGGTTTGTTTGAAAGCACGAAGAGCATCCCTGAAAATTATATTGAAAAAATCAGAAACAGCTTTACTTCTCCTAGAATTTTAAATACAACGGTTCAGCTTAACCATTTATTACGGAAAACCGATCAAGGTGACTTTAAAGAAGTTACAAAGGATAACTTACACATGATTTGGGGGGAGTATGACAGAGGCTATTCTGCGCCATCGCATCTTGGGAAGGTTGATTTTGTTCCGTATGGCCACCATTTCCCTCTTAGCCACCCGAGTGAAACGGCAGCATTAGTCATCAATAATATTTGTACTAGTAGATAGGAGTCACCCCAAAACGAAAAATAAGATTGATGACAAGTGAGCAAAATTTTTCGTTCTGGGTCTTGAAAATATAGAGGTTAACGATGTGCATAAAACGCATCTAAGGTTTTCGTCATATCATCAGATGCAGATTGTAAGATAGTCCTTTGATCTAAAATCGCTGTTCCTTGTGCCCGGACAATATGAAATTGTTGAAAACCCATCAAGTTTTGGAATATTTCCTTTAGATAATAATATGAAAATTCCAGTGGTGTGTACCGATCGTTATTTGTGAAAATTGAGCCACTTGCTTGAAGCAAAAGTACACGATAATCATCAGTCATCAGACCAACTGAACCCTCTTCTGTATACTTAAACGTTTCTCTCGCAATAAAGATATTATCTATATAATCTTTCATTCGTGAAGTCACATTGAAATTATGAACAGGTGATACAATCACAATTCGATGATGTGCTTTGAATTGAGCCAATAGAGCAGATGAAGCAGCGGCGATTTTTTCTTCGGCAGCTGTTAATGATTGTTCAGATGCTTGCTTATCCCAAATTCCTAGCAGCTGGTCTATTTCGATACGAGGAATTTCAGTTCCATATAAATGTAAAATGGTTGGTTCCTCATGAGGAAATCTTTCTTTAAACTGCTTTAAAAATAGTGTTTGCAGTTTGTTTGAATAACTTTCTCGATGAGTGAAATCTGGGTGCGCGTTAATGATTAGTGTTTGCATATACATGCTCCTTTTCTTTTGATAAACTGAGTATAAAATAAAAAGGTGACACAACATGGCACCTTTTTCAGAAGGAAAATCAAATGAAAAAATCAGAACGATTAAACCAAGAGCTTATTTTTTTAAGCGATAAATACTCATTTCAATTAAAAGATTTAGAAGCGGAATTCGGTATTTCTAAACGTACGGCTTTAAGAGATATGGAAGAGCTAGAGTCCATGGGCTTAGCTTTTTATGTTGAAAATGGCAGACATGGAGGATATCGGCTCGTGAATCAATCTCCATTGGTTCCGATCTATTTTCAAATAGATGAAGTTCAAGCCATTTTTTTCGCTCTTAAAGCCCTAGATCTGTTGTCAGCAACACCGTTTAAAAAGTCTTACTCACAGATTCGTCAAAAACTGTTTGCTACAATGTCTGATGAGAGAAAACATCGGATCACGGAGATTTTGGATGTGATTCATTACTATCATGTCGCGCCAGTGAGTGAACAAAATCATTTGGATTTGATATTGCAGGCAATGATGGAAGATCAAATCGTGAAGATGACATACACTCAATATGAACATAAAAGGATCAGGCTACAATTTCTTGAGTTGTTTTATCGAAATGGAATTTGGTTTACCGAAGCATTTGATGTTCAGAATAAAAAGTGGGGCGTCTACAGATGTGATTGTATGACGGACATGATGATCGAAGAAGAAACGAAAGACACTTTTACGAAGGAAGAATTAAAAGCACTGCAGCTCGAGTACGAAAAAACTTATCATGATATCTCTTTTAAATGTCGATTAACGGAACAAGGGAAAGAGAAGTTTTTGAAGAATCATTATCCGAATATGAGATTGGAGATCATTGATGATACGCCTTATATTGTAGGGGGGTACAACCAAGAAGAATTATCGTATATGACTCACTATTTGATCTCATTTGGGAAACATATCAAAATTGAATACCCCGATGAATTAAAAGAGAGTTATTTGACTCAATTGCGAGAAATGATGGATCAATATATAAAATGAACGGATTGTATCTGAAACACAAAAACTCAACACATGAAAAAAGGCGAACTGTCGTAATTCGCCTTTTTTCTATTACTTCGCCGCCTGAAATGTATTTGTTTTCGATTTGTCATTGATCTTTCCATACGTCAGCTGACGCCAGATAAATTCCATCGGTCCAGACTTAAATCGCTTTAACCATAACGTACTGAAAAGGACAAGGAAGGCATACACGCCAATGCCAATGAAGAACGTACCAGCGGGTTGAAGATGATCTGCAAGTCCGGCTCCATATTTCAGAAACAGCACTGTTCCAATGATCGAGTGAAGCAAATAGCAGGTCAGGGACATCCGTCCGACCTTGGTAAAAATCATCAAAGCACCTCGCAGCTGAGGAACATGCAAAAACAGCATCGCAAGTGAACTCATATAGAACATACTGCCAGTCAATCCCCCATTTTGCTCAAGTGCAGAGACAATGTTCATCCATGGCGTATGTTCAAAAGGGGTGACCGCTGTCATAATCGTACTGCCTTGTGTGATAAGAAAAGCGATTGTACAAATCATCCAAATACGATTCCAAATCGCTTTTTTCGTCTCCATGTTTTTGAAAAACGACATTTTCACAAAATACACACCAAGTAAAAACATGAAGAACATGGAATAGACGGTGGAAAATGAGCTCGAAGCCATCGTGAACATATCTGTCCACCGGTCACCTATCGATGCTAAATAAGTCAGACTGTTGTGACTGTTCAATTCAAAATCGGCAAAATCCGGCTTGCCTGATGATCCTGTTCTGATGGTGTTGAGCAGCATTGAGAAAAGAGGCGTGAGCAATTGAATCACAAAGAGTGTGATCAGCCAGTACAGGATGGTTTTGGCTGTGCGTTTGTAAAAGAAAAGCAGTAAGAAGCCCGCGACAGCATAATAGGTTAAAATATCTCCAATCCATACAAACGTGACATGCAGAAGACCAATCCCTAAGAGAATGGTTAATCTGCGAGCAAACAACTTGTTCGGGCTGTCCACCTTTTGAGCGGCTCGATCCATAAATATCATAAAACCAACCCCGAATAGAAAAGAAAATAACGTAATGAATTTCCCTGAGGCGAACCAATTCACCAAGTTGTGAAATACATCATTAGACTCCATCTCAAATCCCTTGACCGAATCCACAATCAAAAAATAGTTGACCAAAATAATCCCCATTAAGGCGAATCCTCGTACGATATCCAAAAAATGCACCCGTTCTTTGAGACTCATTGGTTGTCCGTGTTCTACTTTGCTTACATTCATATTAATGCTCCTTTTCATGTATTGGATCTAAAGATAGATCCTTCAATGAATCAATATACAGGTCAATTCTTAATCATTTATGAAGATCCAATTTTTTGAAAATAAATGTGACAACTTGATGGCAATTGATCATATTCATAAACACTTAAGATTTATGGTGTATCTTTTCACATAGCTAGATGATATATAGTAATAACATATAAGAATGAAGTCATGGAGGATGAGGTGAGAGAGATATGACCCATCGAATATTAGTTGTAGAGGATGATCAGGATATTGGTGACCTGTTGCAGGAATCTCTGACACGTACAGGGTATGAGGTGTTGAGAGCCATGAATGGCAAGCAGGCATTGCATGTTGTAGATGATTCGCTGGATTTGGTGATTTTGGATGTCATGATGCCAGGTATCTCCGGTATAGAAACGTGCCAGCAAATAAGAGCCTCCTCAAACGTTCCCATTTTATTTCTGACAGCCAGATCAAGTACATTGGATAAGACAGAAGGATTACTCGCTGGCGGAGATGATTATATGACAAAACCTTTTTCAGAGGAGGAGCTTCACGCTAGGGTCATGGCGCAATTGCGCAGATATACCATCTATCAGGAAAAAAAAGAACAGGAAGAAACCTATTTAGTTGGCGGTAGCCTGAAGTTGAGTGAAGAATTTAATGAAGTGTGGAAAAGTGGCCAGCAAATCAAGTTATCTGATTTAGAATATCGGATATTAAAACTGCTCATGAACAAGCGAAACAAAATATTTTCTGCTCAAAATATTTATGAAAGCGTGTGGGGGCAGCCTTATTTTTATTGTTCAAACAATACGGTCATGGTGCATATCCGAAAGCTGCGTGCCAAAATTGAGGATGACCCGGCTCATCCCGTGTATATCAAAACAGAATGGGGGAGAGGATACCGGTTTGGCACATCGTAAATATACGCTGACCCAAAAGCTGTCACTACTTATATTAGTCGCTGTCATCGTAAGTGGTATTGTCTTTTTGACATTGCAAAAGATCACCGATCACCTGATCGAAGGATATTTGAGTTCAGATGAGTATAATCAGGCAGAGTCAGCCAGATACATCCAAAAATTCAACCGCTACGTTTCAGAACATGAGCTAACTTCAACGGATCGAAAAGCATTCGGTGAGTGGGTGAAAAAAGAAGATTATATTAATCTCACTGTTTACAAAGATGAAGTACTTCAATATGACTCGATTTACTCTGTCGCTGACCAATCGGCCTATGGGAAAGAAAAGGTGACCGACTACGCAAAGCGTCATTCTTACCCGGTTCAATTTAGCGACGGAGAAGGTAGGGTTATGGTAGACGGGTTTTACTCATCTCGATATCACGATCTCGCCTTTACACTAGAACTGCTTGGTGCAACACTCATTTTTCTCCTGATTGTGCTTGTTGGCATTCGCCGAAGTCTGCGTTACTTGCAAACGATCCGTGAAGAGATTCATATTCTTGAAGGCGGTGAGCTCGATTATGAGATGACAGTGAAGGGGCATGATGAATTGGCCATGATTGCAAAGAGCATTGAGGATTTAAGAACAGCCTTTTTGGACAAGCTTCAGGCTATTGATGATCTGCAGGAAGAGAGCCGCAGCTTGGTGACCGAAATGTCGCATGATATGAGAACCCCGCTGACATCACTGATCATGAATCTGGAATTTGCGAAAAAAGAGGAGGCTCTAGCGGATACACGCAAGGAGCAATATATAGCGAGTGCATATGGAAAAGCACTGCAATTAAAGAACCTGTCTGATCATCTATTTGCCTATTTTCTGCTTGATAAAGAGCACGAGTCAGAGCTTGAAACCGTTGCAGTCAAAGAAGTGATTTATGATCTTCTATCAGATCAGGTCGCTCTGCTGCATCAGGAGAATTTCAAGGTCCATATTTTAGGCGAAATGCCGGATAGCTATATCAATGTGAATGTCGAGGAGCTTGGCAGAGTATTTGATAATGTGATGTCTAACTTACGTAAATACGCAGATCCTGAAAAGGACATTCAGATCACTTTTTTATCCGACCAAGATGTTTTTGAAATCCATGTGAGCAATGCGATAAAAAAGACAGACAACATCCCGGAAAGCAATGGACTCGGGGAACGAAGCATCAAGCGGATGATGTCCCGAATGCATGGACAGTTTGAAAGTGTAGAAAAACACGATACCTACTACATCGTATTGCGATTTTGGAATACCAAAATGTAGAGAGCAAAAACAACATCATGGAATGGGGAAACAATCTGATGAAACGATTCAACAATTTCCAAAAGGTACCTGATCTTCTGCAAGCCCTTCTGAATATCTGCCTGTTCTTTCTAGCGATTGCGCTAAGCGTACTCTTAATTAGTGAAACATGGTACATCGTGCAATTCGTCTATAAAACATTGTTTAACAAAGGAGAAAGCTATTATGGAATGCTTGGCGAGCTGCTGATCTTCTTTATGTATTTTGAATTTATCGCCTTAATTATTAAATACTTTAAATCCAACTTTCATTTTCCGCTGCGCTATTTTATTTATATTGGCATCACAGCTGTCATCCGTTTGATTATCATTGATCATGAACAAGCCGTATCGACATTCTGGTGGGCACTGGCCATTCTTGCGATGACCTGTGCACTCTTTATCGCGAGCAAAAGAGATACTGCTCATGAGCATGAGGAAGTGAAGTGAGGAAGAAGAAGGACGAGTGGTCAACACTCGTCTCAGCATGTAGACAAACCCTCGCATTCGGTGTCAGTCCTGCGCTTCGGTGCTCACGAATGTCAAATTCGCTCCGCGCCGATGCTCGTCCTTCCTAGGGCTGCAAAGGTTTTCTATCACGCTGAAAAGAAGACAAAGGGCTAAAATCAAGTTCATTTTAGCCCTTTGTCAACAATCTGGGACGAGTGGTCAACACTCGTCTTTTTTGTGTTTAAATGAACAGTTTTTGAATATGTGTTGATTAATGAACAATGATTGAAAGATTGACAATTGATGATGATGTATCTAGAAAATATAATATAAATAGACAGGTGTTCATAAATGAATAGATGTATAGAAAAAGTATTCTGTCCAAAGCAGTTAACGGATTCACAAGTTCTTATGTTATGCTTTAGAAAAAGAGAAACCATTCTTTTCCTAGACATTGATTGTCATCATTCTATCTATAGGGGTCGATCGTATGCGAAGTATTCAAAGTTTGTTTGTTGAATGGTTACTTGTACTTACAAAGAAGAAACTAAATGTTGAGGGGTATTTAGAAGAACGAAGAATGGCGAATCAATTACCTTATGTGCTGCCTGAGAAGTTGAAAAAGAAATATCACATCACCAAAAGCAGCACGTTTTCAGTCGATACGTACATGTTGAAATCAGATGTGCAGCCAGATGATCATCAGGTGCTATTTTTACATGGAGGAGGCTATATTGAGCAGCCGCTCGTATGGCATTGGCGTTTCTTGGATCGATTGACGAAGCAATTAAATAGTACGGTGTATGTGCCAGTTTATCCAAAAGCACCGAATCATCAGTATATGGATGCAATCGAGAGTGTTCTCCCAGTTTACCAAGCTCTTTTAGAAAAAGGAACACCAGAAAAAATCGTCATCATGGGTGATTCTGCTGGCGGCGGTTTATCGCTCGCCTTTGCTCAATACTTAGCAAAAAAAGGTCTCCCGCAGCCTGGAAACATGATTCTATTATCACCATGGCTTGATGTGACATTAAGTCATCCTGATATCGCTAAAATGGTTCCAAAAGAGCCAATGCTCAACCTAGATTTACTGATCGAGTCGGGCAAAACCTATGCAGGTGATACAGATGAAACACATCATTTGATCAGCCCGATCTATGGAGAAATCAAATCGTTAGGACGAATTTCTGTTTTTATTGGCACTCATGAATTCTTTCTCCCAGATGCCCGGAAATTCAAAGAGATGGCAGACAAGCAGGGTGTTCCCATCAACTATATCGAATACCCAAAAATGAATCACGTCTTTCCTGTCTTCCCTATTCCCGAAGCGAACCAAGCGTTAAAACAAATTGTCGCTATTATTGAGAGCGAGACTTTCCCTTTGAGGGATATGACAAAATAGGATGCGAACATGAGAATGGCCAGCAATGCTCTAGTCATTCTCGTTTCTAATTGGAGGATCAAAAGTTAATTATGAACGAAACAGAACCGTTCTCATTTACAAGTATGCAGGAAGTAGCTCCTGTAGCTATTCCAGAAAGACAGTTCATTCAATCACATGACGGCATACGTCTTGCTTATTATCCGTTTTTATCAGAAACAAACACGCAGACCAATGTGATCATCATTCATGGCGGAGGCGCTCACAGCTTGGCTGGTTATGAGCATATTGCCTATACATTGCAACATGATTTTCACGTGAATGTGTTTTTGCTGGATTTGAGAGGTCACGGACATTCTGGAGGAAAAAAGGGAGATACACCCAAAGTCACTGACGTATGGCAAGATATTTCGCAAGTTGTGGATGTCATCAAACAGCAGCACGAAGGAGCACTTTATCTTTGTGGTCATTCCTCTGGAGCTGGATTGCTGCTTCAATATCTATCTTGGGGTGAAAAAAGAAAAGTAGACGGTTACTTTTTTATTGCTCCTGAATTTGGCTACAAATCTGACACAGCGAAGTCTAATCAAGTCCCTTTTGCCACAGTTCAAGTTTGGAAATTTGTGCTATCTGCGATGACAAAAGGAAGGCTGATGGGGCATTCAGAAGCTGTACGATTTCACTACCCAGCATGGGTAATTGCACAAGATCCACTTCTTTTAACAGGCATCACCATCAATATGGCTCTTGCCTTAACGCCATCTGCACCTCAAAAACAATTTGCAAGGCTGGACCAGCCTTATGGCATGTTTGTTGGAAGCGAGGATGAGTTATACGACGTAGACAAATTTCATCCGTATCTGGCGCTTCCAAATCAGCAGGTGAAAAATCAATCTGTTTACCAAGTGATAGAAAACCATACTCATTTGTCCATTTTACTAGAATCGGGAAAAAAGATTGGGCATACAATCCAAATGTGGAAAAGTTCCAATTAACCTGAACAACTAGTCAACACTCTACCTTTTTCTTAAAAATTTACATTGACACCATCCTTTTCTATGATAAAATCATAGTGTGATAATGAGAATCGTTATCAAACGATGTGACTACATATAGAATGGATAGGTGAGGTACATGTTCAAAAAATCTTTTTGGTCGCTATTAGTTGTGCTCTCCATCGTATTACTTGCGGCTTGTGGCAGTAATAGCAGTGAAGGCAAGTCAGATAGTAATGAGAAAACAAGAACCGTTGAAAGCGCTATCGGTTCAACTGAAATTAAAGGATCGCCTAAACGTGTGGTGACGTTGTATCAAGGAGCAACGGATGCAGCCGTCGCTATGGGCATTAAACCAGTGGGTGTTGTAGAATCTTGGCTTGAAGCACCTACGTATAAATATTTAAGAGATGATTTAAAGGGTGTCAAAATTGTTGGGCAGGAAACACAACCAAACTTAGAAGAAATTGAAAAGCTGAAGCCAGATGTCATCTTTGCATCAAAGATTCGCCACGAAGAAATATTTGATCAGCTGAAAGAAATCGCGCCAACTGTTGCAACTGACACAGTGTATACTTTTAAAGATACAGTAAAGTTAATGGGTGAAGCGCTAGATCAGCAAGATAAATCAAAAGAATTGCTGACGAAGTGGGATGACCGTGTCGCTGATTTCAAAGAAAAGGCGAAAAAGGACATTAAAAACTGGCCATTGAATGTCGCAGTTGTTAATTTCCGAGCGGATCATACGCGAATCTACCAAACTGGATTTGCAGGTTCGATTTTGACAGAGTTAGGATTTGAAGGGCCTAAGAATATTAAAGATAAAAAACTAGATGTTGTCCAATTAACAGACAAGGAAAGCATTCCACAAATGAATGCGGATGTGATCTACTATTTCATAGGTGAACAAGACAAGGCTGCTGAAAAAACATATAAAGAGTGGACAAGTCATCCTTTATGGAAACAGCTTGACGCAGTCAAAGCAAAAGAAGTGCATAAAGTGGATGAAATCACTTGGAACATGGCAGGCGGAATCATTGCTGCAAACATGATGCTTGATGATATTTAT
Organism: Bacillus sp. FSL W7-1582; assembly: GCF_038593325.1. Classification (NCBI taxonomy): domain Bacteria; kingdom Bacillati; phylum Bacillota; class Bacilli; order Caryophanales; family Bacillaceae; genus Bacillus; species Bacillus sp. FSL W7-1582. Next base: position 2,924,241 of record NZ_CP151987.1, on the reverse strand, counting down.
GATCGTCTAGGAATTGATCAATAAGTAGAACGGAGGAGAAAATGTGAACATGCCATTTTCTCCTTTTTTCCATAACAGATTGAAAGCGGGAATCAGATGAGAAGTTTATTAGAAAAGGATTCAAGCAAGGCACTGCTATTTGCTGGATTCATCGTATTGATGTTGGTCTTTTTTATGCTCAGTATTTCTCTTGGGCAAACCTCCATTCCCCTCAAAGCCACTATCCATGCGTTTCTTCAGTTCGATGAGTCAGATCCAAACAGTGTGATTGTCATGACATCCAGATTATCAAGAGCTTTAATTGCAACGGTCGTTGGATCAAGTCTAGCGATTTCAGGTGCACTCATGCAGGCATTGACGAGGAATCCGCTGGCTGCACCAGATCTTTTAGGTATTAATGCAGGTGGACTCTTTTTTATTGTGATTTCGATTGTTTTCTTTTCTACCGAGTCGTTAACAGGTTATATGTGGACGGCCTTTTTAGGCGCTGCCATTGCAGGTATGCTCGTCTTTCTTCTAGGCTCCATTGGAAGAGACGGACTGACACCGGTCAAAATTGTACTCGCAGGTGCTGCGATATCTGCTCTGTTTGCGTCCTTTACTCAAGGACTTTTAATCGTGAATGAACAGTCCATTCAAAGCATCCTGTTCTGGATGGCTGGTTCAGTGTCAGGAAGAAGTATAGATATGCTGCTGCCTGTGCTGCCTTATATTCTTGGGGCAACTGTGGTGGCGCTGCTTCTTGGCCGCTCGATCAATGTCCTTTTATCGGGTGATGATATTGCGAAAGGGCTTGGCCAGCGTACGCTTCTTTTGAAGATGACGATGGGGGTACTTGTCGTCTTTTTAGCAGGAGGTTCCGTCGCTGTTGCAGGATCCATTGGATTTGTTGGTTTTCTTGTGCCGCATATTGTGAAAAAGCTCGTTGGACCTGACCACCGCTGGGTACTGCCGTATTGTGCCGTTGTAGGGGCGTCGCTTTTACTTGTCGCAGATCTTGCCGCTCGTTTTCTGATCATGCCGCAGGAAGTACCGATTGGTGTCATGACGGCGGTAGCAGGAGCGCCTCTATTTGTTTATCTCGTGCGCAAGGGGTTGAAGACAGGTGGCTAAAACATATACAGTGCGTTCAAAGGGCGGACGCATTTCATTTCAATTTTCAAAGCGGACGTTTTTGATTTTACTATTATTGACAGGCATTGCCTTTGGTTTATTTATTCTGAGCCTTTGTATGGGCAGCCGGTTTATTCCGCCTACGGATGTGCTGCTGCATATCTTCGGACAAGGCGAGGGAAATACGTTTGTATTAAATACGTTGAGGATTCCAAGGACCCTGCTTGCGGTTTTAGTGGGAGCGGCACTTGCGGTATCGGGGCTTATTTTACAAGGTCTCATTCGAAATCCGCTTGCATCGCCTGACATCATAGGAATTACGAGCGGTGCGTCGTTTGGCGCCATTATGTTCATCGTCTTTTGGATGGGCACTGTGCCTATTGCTTATCAGTCGTTGTGGGCCATTGCAGGCGCTTTTGCGGTATCATGCCTGATTTATTTGCTTTCATGGAAAAAAGGCGTCAAGCCGATCACGCTCGTCTTGATGGGGATTGGGATTTCCGCCATTATGAAGGCGTGTGTGACGTTTACTCTTGTGCTCAGCGATACGATGACCACGACCAAGTCATACATCTGGCTGACGGGCAGTTTATATGGTTCTACAATGAAGGACGTCATCGCAATGCTTCCTTGGGTATTGATGATTTTACCGATTGTCATGGTGCTTGCAAGAACGATGAATGTGAAGGAGCTTGGAGATGATCTTGCAACAGGTCTCGGGGTCAAGGTTCAGGCGAAGCGGTTATTCTTTCTACTGATGAGTGTGACATTAGCCGGTATTGCCGTTGCATTCGCAGGTGGTATTGAATTTGTCGGACTGATGGCGCCGCATGTTGCAAGGATGATCATCGGTCGTTCCTTTATTGCGCTTGTTCCAGCATCTGCGCTTGTTGGAAGTATTCTCGTGATGCTGGCAGACTTAGTTGCGAGAACGGCCTTTCTTCCGTTAGATGTCCCGGCAGGTGTGTTTACGGCGGCGATTGGCGCACCGTTCTTTATTTATTTGTTATATCAACAGCGAAATCGTTAAACGAAAGATGGGGGTTTTGATATGAAGCCAGAGTGGGTTGAGAGAGAATTACTTGATTTCGGGGTACACATCACAAATGGACCAATGACATCTGATCGCACACTTGCTGCGCTTTTTTCAGAAGCATCTATCAGACGTTTATTAGAAGCTGAAAAGGAAGCGATGCATGCACCGAATATAGCAGTGGCGGCGTCCATGTTTTCAAAACGCTATGCCTATTTAGCTGTTAGTTCTACTTTGTACTTGATGACGATGTATGATGCTGTCTACCGGTTTTCACCAGAGGCGTGTGTCTTTAGAGAAGATCGTAAAATTGAGCTAGATGAAACGCTCTGTTCTTTTGTTCAGTTAGAAGGAGATCATCATGAGTGGAGAGAGCAGGTCGTCCGCACGCTATTTACGCAGTGTGTCACACCTCTTTTAGATGTATTGAAACGTACTTCAAGACTTCCGTATTCAATTTTATGGGAAAATGTAGCGGTACGTATCAATTCTCTTTACCGTAGCATGATGCGAGAAACGGAAGAGCCTAAAATGAAAGAGCGCATACGGGAGGATTATTTGTTTCTGAAGAAGGCGTCGGGTGATCTTTTCGGAGCGAAGCAAAATCCTTTTCAGCACAGCTTAAATTTAGAGGAAAGTTTGCTAGACACATCAAATCGAAAGACTTGCTGTATGTATTATAAGCTTGAGAAGAAATCGGAAAGTCTTGATTATTGTCTCGTCTGTCCGCTTGAAAAAAAGAAAGGCACTGCTTGCTCATAGCAGTGCCTCTCTTTTTTATTCCCAAATATCGCTTACCCATTCAGGGTGATCAATGAAAGGATTGCGATTGTGCTGGTACGTTTGATAGATGATTTCGTTACGATTCCGTTCGATTTGATCGACTGGATCTTGCTTGTGCCATTTCAATAGGACAGACATTTTGCCGTGAAGAGGGGCGCTTCCATTATTCACTTTGTTGTTCAATTCTAAATCTGGGAAACGGTCATCACCTTCATATCGGACGGCCATATAAAAGAGCATTCTTGCTACATCTCCTTTCACCCGGCTATGAGGTTCAAATGAGTCGCTGTCGTAGAAGTTACCCGGCGCTCCCTTGTATTCATTTCCGCCTATATCAAAATCTAAATTTCCTCGTGTGCTATTCGTTTGTACGTCTGTTGCCCGAAGGTGATGGAGATCTGTACCAGGTCCCTGGCTCGTCCCAAAATTGCCGTGAGATTTAGCCCACACATGCTCCCGGTTCCACTGTCCCACGTTTCCTCCATTTGCTTGCTTTGACCTGGAGATACCGCTATAGAGCAAGAGCACATTGCTTGGATTTTTTGGATCTTCATCCGTTTTCTTTAATGCATCCCAAACCTGGCTGTAGGATAGCTGCGTATGATCATCAATAATATCGTGTAATGCTTTCTTAAGAGCAGGCCCAGATTTGCCAGCAGCAGATTGGTAATAGGAATCAATTTGACTTGAAGCGGTTGTTTTCGCTTGTTGAGCAGATGTTTCGGTTTGAAGCTGTAACGGGGAAAAGGTGATGGTTTGACTCGGTTCATTCAGAGTAAAGCCTTGAGCATTTGCAGCGGGAGGCAACGGAGCGGCAAATGTACCGAAAATCATGATTCCGGCGGCCACAGTTCCAAATAAAGATCTTTTCATTCTATTTCCTCCTTCATAGGGAATGTATACTCTTTAGTTCTATCATATTGCCATAAAGAAATAAATGGATTTATCGTAAATTTTATGTAATTAATTCGTAAGAAAAGAGATTGCTATTTTATCAGCATTGCTGTATAAGTGGGCATATAAGGATGGACACAGCAAGGGAGAGGATGGATAACGTGAAAGAACTACACACACCTACTAGAACAATTATGACACCAGGACCTGTCGAAGTAGATCCGAGAGTCCTTCGGGTGATGAGTACACCAATTCTTGGTCAATTTGATCCTGCATTTACAGAGATCATGAATGAAACGATGACCTTATTACGATCACTTTTTCAAACAGAAAATGAATGGGCTTATCCAATTGATGGGACGTCCCGCTCAGGACTTGAAGCTGTGCTTGCCAGTGTGATCGAGCCCGGAGATGTCATGCTCGTTCCGGTTTTTGGACGCTTCGGTCATTTGCTGATTGAAATTGGACAGCGCTATGGTGCTGAGGTACATACAATGGAATGTGAATGGGGAACGGTTTTTAAGCAAGACGACATCATCGCAGAGATGCATCAAGTCAAGCCGAAAATTGTTGCGATGGTTCACGGTGAAACATCTACCGGAAGATTACAGCCGCTTGAGAAAATTGGTGAAGCATGCCGGGCGCTTGATGCGCTTTTTATTGTAGACGCTGTGGCGACAATTGGTGGTGTCGAGGTCAAGGTAGACGAATGGAAAATCGATGCGGCAATTGGGGGCTCGCAGAAATGCTTGTCTGTTCCATCAGGGATGTCACCGATCACATATAATGAACGAGTGGCAGACGTCGTACAATCGAGAAAGAAAGTAGAAAAAGGGATTGCAACACAGGACGAACTGCAAAAACAGGTAGACATTTCTCCAATCAAAAGCAATTACTTTGATCTAAGCCAGCTGCAAGATTATTGGAGCCCGAGGCGGTTAAATCATCATACAGAAGCGACAACGATGCTTTATGCACTGAGAGAAGGGGTTCGACTTGTGCTAGAGGAAGGTCTGGAGGAACGTTTTCAGCGCCACTTGTTTCATGAGAAGGCTTTAATGGCAGGACTTGAAGCGATGGGGCTTGAATTATTTGGTGATCCAGACTGCAAAATGCCGGTCGTGACGTGTATCGTCATTCCAAATGATATCGACGGAGAAGCGGTCCGGGCTGATCTTCTTCATCATTTTGGAATTGAAATTGCGAGTTCATTTGGGCCGCTTGCAGGACGGATATGGAGAATTGGCTCAATGGGCTATAGCTGCCGAAAGGAAAATATTCTATTTGTTTTAGCAGGCCTTGAAGCCATCTTGATGAAGTACGGAGCAGCCATCAATTGTGGCGCCGGGTTACAGGCGGCTCTTTCCATCTATGAACAAGCTGAATAAAAAAGGGATACTCAAAATACTCGCCACCAGCGGGTATTTTTTATTTGGGAAAAAACGCTGTTTTTTGAAAAACTAGACTTATAGAGAGCGATATAGCTATACTGAAGAAGTTCTTATCATTTTTGTCATCATTTTCATTTATTTTGAAGAAAGAGGTTTTAATATGAAAAAAATGGGCAGATTGTACATTTTGATGCTCAATATTTTTATTGCCATGCTTGGATTTGGTCTGATCGTTCCTGTCATGCCAAGTTATATTGAAGCCTTTGGCGCAACTGGGAAAACACTTGGTTTCCTCGTTGCTGCAACTGGCCTCACACAATTTGCTTTATCACCCGTCGCCGGAGCGCTGACTGATCGATTTGGACGCAGAAAATTGATTATTGCCGGGATTGCCGGCTTTACGGTAGCTCAATTTATTTTTGCATTTGCCGATCAGCTTTGGATGCTGTTTGTGTCTCGGTTTTTAGGCGGAGCTGCTGGTGCGCTGCTGATGCCCGCCATGTTTGCCTACATTGCTGATATCACAAGTGAAAAGGATCGAGGGAAAGGAATGGGGCTATTTAGTGCAGCAATGACGTTAGGCTTTGTCATTGGACCGGGTGTTGGGGGTTATTTGGTTGAGTTTGGGATTGCTTTTCCTTTCCTCATCGCTGGTTCCTTTGCAGCCCTGTCGACGCTGTTGTCTTTCTTGTTCTTACCTGAAACTTTAACAAAGGAAAAGCAGGAAGAAGCACGATTGAATAAAGAGCTTCATTTCAATCCTTTTACGCAGATGATTCAGGCTTTAAAAACACCATACGGTTTTTTGTTTATCTTGGCCTTTGTTTTGAATTTCGGAATCATTCATTTTGAATCGATCTTTGGCTTATATGTGGACCAAAAACATGGCTTTACACCGAAGGATATTGCATTTGTCATTACAGTAGCTGGACTTGCGGGTGTCATCGTTCAAGGTGCTTTAGTAAATACCTTTGTGAAACGATTTGGCGAAATGCGTGTCGTCCGTTATGCCCTTTTAGCTGCGGCGTTTATGCTGATCGCCTGCCGCTTTGCTCCTTCCTTTTGGCTCATTTTTACGGGCTCCATTTTATTTTTATCAGCCACCTCGTTTGTTCGTCCAGCTCTTAATACATTACTTTCTAAAATGGCAGGGAATCAGCAGGGGGTAGCAGGCGGCCTCAATACCTCCTTTATGAGCCTTGCGAATATCGTCGGGCCAAGTCTTGCGGGTATTTTATTTGATGTGAATATTGAGCTGCCATTTATGTTTGGAACGCTGGTGCTTTGTATGAGTTTCATTGCTTCTATTTTATGGGCGAAAAAAGCGCAGCAACATTCCCATGCCGTATCGTAATGACAGCATAGAAAAAACCGATCAGCACAAATGGATCGGTTTTTTTCGTCATCGCTCATACTTCACAACTGGTGATTTTTCTTTATGCAACGCATGAATCAATGCATCGTCTACATGCAAATGCTCCTTCACTAATTGAGGAGGGGTTAAGGCCATCCATTGGTTCAATGAAATATCAGCAAATCGATCGCTTTTAAACATTTCTAGAAACCAAAGGCTCGTTTGCCCGATATTTTGTATGTAATGCCCCATCCCGAAAGGAACATAACCAACATCACCTGCTCTGTAATTAAAAGTGCGAGCTGTCCCGCCTGCCCCAAAAACCGTCATTTTGGCTGTACCGGTTAAATAGTATTGCCACTCATCATTATTCGGGTGCCAGTGCATTTCTCTCATCCCGCCAGGTTTTACCTCCACAAGTGCAGCAGCAATGGTTTTAGATACTGGAAAATTGCGTGAGTCGACGATTCGCACGGTTCCACCAGCGGTCACGATTGGCTTTTGACGAAGGAGCTGGTGGGTAAATGGCGGTTTGATGCCGCCGTATGGATCAGAGACTGTTTGGCTTTCAATGGATGCCGGTGAAGAGCCTTGGAACATATAGCGCTGTTTATGTGGAATGCGGTCAAACAGCTTGATTGGCACGCCGAAATTAGCAGAAAGAATGTTTTTTGGTGTATGAGCAAACCAGTCTGTGATGGTGAACGTATCAAATTCAGAAAAAGCACCATCATCAAACACAAGGAGAAACTCACAGCCATCCTCAAGACCTTGAATGGAGTGCGGAATACCGGGCGGGAAATACCACAAGTCTCCTTCTTCTACATCAGCGATCATATTCCGTCCTTCTGCATCTACAGATGTGATCCGGGCTTTGCCTAAAATCATATATGCCCATTCCGCCTGCTTATGCCAATGAAGCTCACGAACACCTCCGCGCGTAAGCCGCATGTTCACACCAGCAATCGTTGTTGAAACAGGCAGCTCTCGCTCAGTAATTTCCCTCGACCAGCCGCCATGATTCAAGTGCATATGTGTATCAGAATATGAAAATTTTAAATTAGGAATCGTCCCCGCATCCGTTTTAGGGGGAACGAACATATCTGGGTTCTCCAAATCGCGCAGAACGTCTCGCGGGCCTAAATCGGTTGCGCCGGCTTCATCGTCTCGAATCGGTTGCGGGATGTGACGAATCTCCTCATCCATTTGACACCACTCCTTGTCATTCACATTTCTCCTCCAAAATATATGAGGCGTAAGAAAAAAAGATTCAATTGGAATCGTATGAAAGGTGCTTTTGAATCCGCAAAGCTAAGCGCAAGCGCAATGTTGCGTCAGGATCTTTTAGGCTGATCTGAAGCAGTTCTTCACATTTCTCCAGTCGATATATCACGGTGTTGCGATGAACAGATAAACGCTTGGCTGTTTCTGAAATATGGCAATGTGTTTCGACATAAACAGATAAGGTGTGGAGAAGGTTTGGATCGACTTGTGGTTGTTCATGTAATGGGTGGAGGTACTGCTCATAGAATGTTGTTAAATCTTTTGCTGGGATGAGCTTCAGTAAATCTGACACATCTTTTGCTTGATAGAACTGAATATATTCAGCTCGTAATGAGAGCTGGGCTGATTGCAGAGCATGGACAGCTTCACTGAATCCTTTTGGCAGATCGGTGATGAGATAACCGCTTAAGCTTACACCAAAGGAAATGGTGGCATTCACATGCTGTTTAATAAGGATCTGCATTTGTTTTAAAAAAGAGCAGATCGATTTGTTCATTGCCTGCCAGCCGCCAGTCTCTTCTATAAGGAAGATGCCGATATCTCCTTTGACAAAAAGAAAGGCGGGAAATGGACAGTGCGAAAGGGTGCTTTCAAGTAAAGCAAACACATCATCTACAAGGGTTTGCTGCTTAAGGAAACAAGAGAAATGACTGCTCTGATCAAGTTGACAGACGATACATAGATAGGGAATCGTTGTGTTTAATCCAAACATGCGTGTTAGGCGGGTGACATCTTGCTCTGGGAAAATCGTGCCCTCCATCCATTTGCGAAACCATTCATTTTTGGCTCGCTCTGTCGATTGCTTGATGGCATGTTGTTTGATGCGTGAAATGGACATGGCATTTACAGCTTGTTCAATTATCAAATGCAGCCCCATGTCGTCTTGAGGATGAATGAAGGCGGGAACGACTAAATAATCATAAGCTTGTTCGTTTATATAGATAGGAAAAACAGAAACGCTTTCTTTTGAATGAACCATAGAAAAATAATGCTGCTGCGTACCGTGAAACAAGCGGAGCATTTGCATCCAATCTGGGTTTGTCATACCTTGGGATGAGGTGAAAAGAATACGTCCATACTGATTGATCAAATAGACAGGCTGATGAATTCTAAGGGCCACTTTTTGCAATGCTTCAACATGATGATCGACAATGTTCATATCCACTCATTCTCCTTTTTTTAGAGCTTAAGCCTTTGGTGAAGATGAATAAAAAAATGGACAATCGCTGTCAAAGTCTCTGATATCAATATTATGTTATCAGCTCCATTCAATTTAGATAGAAAGTTGTGATGTAATATCACAAAAAAGATGGCAGGATAAAAACACGTCACATCAGTCATCTTCATTCAGAAAAATGGGTAAATATGATATGTTGTAGACAGAAGAATTTCTTTCAGAAAGATGGGTATCCCAAGAAACAAAGACTTTCAATGGGAAAATCCGTTTAGACAAGCAAGTGGCAAGAGGTGAGATAGATGATTTATATCGGATTAACTGGTTGGGGCGATCATGACAGTCTGTACCCGCCGAGAATCGGCAGCTCTCAAAAGCTGTTTCACTACGCATCAACGTTTCCCATTGTGGAACTGGATGCAAGCTTTTATGCTGTTCAGCCTGAGCGCAACCATGAAAAATGGATAAAAGATACGCCAGACGCCTTTCAATTTGTCGTGAAAGCATATCAAGGAATGACCGGGCATCAAAGAGGCGAGATCCCGTTTGCTTCAAAGGAAGAAATGTTTGATGCCTTTATTCTTTCACTGACTCCTCTCATTCGAGCAGGGAAACTGGCGATGGTTCTGTTTCAATTTCCACCATGGTTTGATTGCAAAAAGGAGCACGTCCACTATTTAAGATGGTGTAAGGAGAAGATGGGGGACATTCCTTGTGCACTTGAATTCCGAAACCGGACTTGGTTTTCAGATGAGTTTTATGAACAAACCTTATCCTTTATGGAGAAAGAAGGGTGGATTCATTCCGTCTGTGATGAACCGCAAGTCGGAGAAGGGTCTATACCGCCAGTCATAAAAGCCACACACCGTGACAAAACATTGGTCCGTTTCCACGGAAGAAATAAACAAGGTTGGCTTCACCCGGCAGATTATGAGAACTGGCGTGAAGTTCGTTACTTATATTTATATAATGAAGCTGAACTAAAGGAATGGAAAAAGAACCTCGACATCCTGCATCAGCAGTCGAAAGATGTATATGTCGTATTTAATAATAACTCAGGCGGAGATGCGGCGACGAATGGCCAGCAAATGATTGATTTGCTGGATTTGACGTATTCAAGCTTATCCCCGAAGCAGTTAGATTTATTTAGTTAAACGAGAGCTGCGGCTTTCAACTTGAACGAGACGGTTCAGTGACAACTTGAGGGAGAGATCAACATGCTGCAGAAGCTATGGTTATATCATACAAACGACTTGCATAGCCACTTTGAAAATTGGCCAAAAATCGCAGCTTATATTGAAGAAAAGCGTCAAGTTCACGATCAGATGCTCTTATTTGATATTGGCGATCATATGGATCGAGTAAACCTTGTATCAGAAGCGGATTATGGAAAAGTGAATGTCAAACTCCTCAATCAGCTTGGCTATGATGGCGTCACAATTGGTAATAATGAAGGCATTACGTTGCCTCATGAGCGGCTCGACCAATTGTACAAAGACGCGCAATTCCCGGTGATTTTATCTAATTTATTTGAAAAAGGCAAAAGACCATCGTGGGCAAAGCCTTATGAAGTGATCACGTTGAACAATGGACTGAAAATCGCCGTCTTAGGGGTGACCATTGCGTATACACCTGTCTATGAAAAGCTGGGCTGGGACATTACAGACCCATTTGAGAGCATACGGGAGATGCTGCAAGAAGTGAAAGGACAAGCCGATGTCATTGTTCTACTTTCTCATCTAGGCATCATCCATGATCGAGAGGTAGCTCATGACTTCCCGGAAATCGACATCATCTTAGGTTCACATACGCATCATCTTTTAGAACAGGGCGAGATGGATAATGGCGTTCTTCTTGCTTGTGCTGAAAAGTATGGGCATTATATTGGCTGTGTCGAGCTGACCATTGACACAGCGAGTTGCGAGCTCATCGAGAAAAAAGCGACGGTGCAATCAGTCGACCAGCTGATCAGTGAATCCGATGAAGCGATCACGACTTTACAGAAAGCAGAAAGACGAGCGAAGTCACTCATGCAGGAAAAAGTGACATCCATTAAATCAAAGCTCGAAACAAAGTGGTTTGATGACTCCCAGCTTCCGCAACTTTTAACAGATGCCATTAAAGAATGGTGCGAGGCAGATATCGGCATGATGAATGCAGGGATGGTGCTTGATTCATTAGAGGCTGGCATCGTCACTAGAGAAGACATTCACCGGATATGCCCGCACCCCATTAATCCAATCCGGGTGACGCTTACTGGGAAGCAATTGATCGAAACAGTTTCTCGTGGCTGTGAAGAAAAAATGGAACAACTGCGCATCAAAGGCTTTGGCTTTAGAGGCGAACTGATGGGGAAAATGCTATACAGCGGTTTGACTTATTCATTAGAAGAGGGCGAAACCAAACGAGTAAAAGAGGTCTATGTAAACGATCAACTCGTCAAAGAAGATGATTCCTATACGGTTGGCACAGTGGATATGTATACACTTGGTTCTCTTTTTCCTCATATACGTGACCATGAACACATCGAATATTTTATGCCGGAATTTTTACGTGATGTCCTGAGCTGGCGATTGAAGGACGCAAAGTGAAATCCGCTCCAGCCTAACAACACTTGCCCTCCCTTCACATAGATTGTGTTGAAGGGAGTGAAGGGATATGGTGAATTTAACACCTATTACAATTGATGGCCATTCCTTTACAGCCGTCACCGTCAAACTGCCAAAGACCAATTTCATGGCAGTGACAAATGAGAATGGTTATATTATGTGCGGTGCACTTGATGTCGGGCTCCTAAATGAAAAGCTTGCAGATAGAGGAATCATCGCAGGAAGAGCAGTCGGTGTAAGAACCATCGAGCAATTGCTGGATGCACCTTTAGAATCTGTGACATATGCCGCTGAGTCACTCGGCATTCATGCTGGCACAATTGGAAGAGATGCATTATTAAAAATGGTGAAATAAAATGTACAGATGATTCCTATCCCCCCGCCTGTCTGCATACACTTGTAATGGAGAAGGGGGGATTTTTTATTGAGATTGAACCGCCGTTATCGCCCCTATAAAAAGGGCCCTCTGCCATTTCGTTATGTCATGCTGCTTGCCGTATTATTTTTTGTGCTCTCAACTGTCATTAGCCTATTCTTCATCAATCGTTCCATTAAACCAACGTTGATTCACATTGCTGAACTAGAAACAGAACGAATCGCCAATCATCTCATCCAATATTCTGTTCAGGATTTTGCAGATGATCAGGAGAATATGAAGGATATGGTTGTGATGAATACAAGTGAGAACGGCAAAGTAACAACCATCGACTTCAATGCGCAAGCAACATCGAAAGCAATGGCTGACCTGTCACGTCACCTTCAAAAAAATCTAGAGGACATTGAAAAGGGGAATTTTCAAAAAGAGGCAAAAGAAGCATTAAAAGATCAAACAGATGGACATGACGGCATTATATATAACATTCCGCTTGGGCAAGCGTCCGGAAATGCACTTATCGCCAACCTAGGACCAAAAGTGCCTGTACGATTCAGTGTCATTGGTGACCCGCATACAGACGTTGAAAAAAACATCAAGCCATATGGCATTAACAATGCCTTGATTGATATTAGTGTGCTCATTGAGGTGAAGGTGAGAGTCATCATCCCATTCGCCTCAGAAACCATCGTCGTCAAAAATTCCGTGCCTGTCTCCATCCAAGCCGTTCAAGGAGACGTCCCAGATTATTATAATGGCAGCGGAACAAATTCAGGCGCTCCATCGATTGTTCTGCCAGAAAAAAAGGAGAAGAAAGAATAACAGCCCAATGGACGAATTGGGCTGTTTTTTTCATACGCTGTGATTGCATATAGTGTTTTTGTGATGAACGTTTTGTTGTTACGAAACAGACAGTCTTGTCCTTGCATCATTTTCATCGGTGATATAGGTCACGTCTTCAAATCCACATTCAACTGCATTCTTGTATAGCCATTCGAGTGTTCCCTTATTTTTGCAATAGATCGTAACATAGGAGCAATCGGCCACTAAAAGAACAAGCTCGCATTGGCTTTCAATAAATTCTTCATAGGTCTTAATATGAGACAATGTCCCTTTTGGATATGCTTGTAAATCGGCGAAAATCATATAATACATCTTGTTTTCAATGAGGTGTTTGAGTTCTATACCGTCCATTTCTGTTTTACCTTCAGGAAAAAGTTCTTCATCTTTTTCGCCATCAACTAGTATATTCGAGTCTTCGGTATCGATTCGCCAGCTGAATTTGGTGATGTCGATCGGTTTTAGCACTTCTCCAAGGAAGACTCCGTATTCATTTGGAATGGTAAAGGTCATTCCTCTTTTCAAAAAAACAACCCCCTAACTACTCTTTGTGAAGTAATCTTTCATTGGCTGCGATGCTTAGACTTATTTATGTGATCTGTTCATCTTATCCTAATTAACCACTTGATTCCATACGAATCGCGTGCCATGATAAATGTTCATTGTTTTCCTTTTTGAATAGTGTAGCTATCCTGAAGGCTGATTTTTCACGATCGTCAGTTATGAAAGTGAGAGGAGGATTTGATTGATATGAAGAAAATTCATGTAAGCGGATTTTGTTTTTTAGTATTTGCCATTGTATTTAGTGCTAAATATATGTCAGCATCGATATTATTAGCTGGGAGTGACAGTTTGAGTGTCGACTTATTTAGCGGGATGTTTGACATGATTCCACTTGAAGTAACAGTTGTGTATCTCCTTTTTTTCATCATGGGTATTCTTTTTTTAGTTTTAGGATTGAAAGAGAAGCATAAGCAGTAACAGTAGACAAGGTAATGTTGATACATATCAAAAGGAGAAGCAAGCGGTATCGCTAAACTTCTCCTTTTATTTATCGACGTTTCCGCTCGGCTCTTTCCCATGCCCTTAAATGAGGGTAAGGATCAAACGACCATTCAGTTCGTCCATTGTCTTTATACATGCCGTAATGAAGGTGTGGCGGGAATTTTCCTGCTGTGCCAGGTGGACCGTAACCGGAGCTTCCGACTGATCCGATGACTTGACCAGGTTCTACAATCTGCCCAGCTTTGAGTCCTTTTGCAAAGCCATTTAAGTGGGCAAAATAATGATAATGATTATGAATATCTCGAATGCCGATCCGCCAGCCGCCAAAGCGATTCCAGCCTTTCATTTCAATCACGCCGTACGATGTCGCACGAACAGGAAGACCGTAATGAGCAAAAAGATCAGTGCCCTCATGAATTCTTCTGCCTCCAAAGCCTCTCGCATCACCCCATGTACTCCTGTAGCTGTAGTCAGCGCCAACCGGAAGAGGAAACGCATGCTTTCCAAGGTCAAGATGGCCGTAATGCTGATAGAGCTTCATAAAAGATGAAATAATTCCAACGGTTTGATCACGTCCATAATAATCCCACAGCGCAATTTTTAATTGATCGATGCTGCTGCCGTAATGGAGCAAGTATTGAGCAAACGTGAACAGGACATCTTCATCGTTATCGATTTCCGCTTTTCCATCCCCATTTCCATCAAGCCCAATACCGTCGAACACTTTAATGCTTAATGGAGAGGTATCCTGCTTATTTGGATTTTCTGGTCCTATCCACATTTCCCGGGGAATGTAGATGCCAATCACACCTGTTTGTTTGGGTAAATCTCTTCTGCTTTTGCGTATATTGTGTTCATACTGATCAACCGCAGCAAGTACATACCACGGGACCTGTGTGGTGATGGCGATCTTTTCATACAGTGCCATTCGCTGTTTTAATTCATCAGGCTGTTTGTTTGCCCCTTGTGCATGGACTGATGCGGGAATCATTGAAAGAGCGATGATGATCGCTAAAACCACTTTCACAAACGTCCATCTCCTTTCTTCTACCGTTTAGTGTGGTTTGATCACGTTATTTCATAAGAAGAAAATGTTAGTAATTTTCTTCTGTTATTTTAGGAGTCTTTTGGGTATTTTTGCAGCTCATTCCCTTGTTGTTCAATCTGTACTATGTTAAAGTGTCTAAAGAAAAGGCCTTAGGCCGAAGATTCAATTTTTTGCGGCAACAGCTGCATCCATCGTATATAGCAGGAAGATGATTGTATATGCACCTTTAACGAATTCATATGGAGATGATGGAATTGGCAAAGAAGGAAGAGCACGTAAGAAAACCGGACTGGCTTAAAATTAAGCTGAATACGAATGAAAACTATACCGGTTTGAAAAAAATGATGCGGGAAAACAACCTGCATACCGTTTGTGAGGAAGCGAAATGTCCGAATATTCACGAATGCTGGGCAGTGAGAAGAACTGCTACATTTATGATCCTCGGATCTGTTTGTACGCGCGCATGCCGTTTCTGTGCGGTGAAAACCGGACTTCCTACTGAATTAGACTTGCAAGAGCCAGAACGCGTGGCAGATTCAGTGGCTTTGATGAATTTAAAGCACGCTGTTATAACAGCGGTTGCAAGGGATGACCAAAAAGATGGCGGAGCAGGTGTATTTGCTGAAACTGTTCGTGCCATTAGAAGAAAAAGTCCATTCACAACAATTGAAGTTCTCCCTTCAGACATGGGTGGCAATTATGATAATTTGAAAACGTTAATGGATACACGCCCTGATATTTTAAATCACAATATTGAAACAGTACGCAGGTTAACACCAAGAGTTCGTGCACGGGCTACATACGATCGTTCATTGGAATTCTTGCGTCGTGCAAAAGAAATGCAGCCTGACATTCCAACGAAATCAAGCATTATGATTGGACTTGGTGAAACGAAGGAAGAAATCATTGAAGTTATGGATGATCTTCTTGCCAATAACGTTGACATCATGGCAATTGGTCAGTATTTACAACCTTCGAAAAAGCATTTGAAAGTGCAAAAATATTACCATCCAGATGAGTTTGCAGAGCTGAAGGAAATTGCTATGTCTAAAGGCTTTAGCCACTGTGAAGCTGGACCGCTTGTCCGTTCTTCTTATCATGCAGACGAACAAGTAAACGAAGCGTCTAAGAAGCGTCAGGCGCAAGCATAACAAAGAAAACGCCAGAGCTCTCTGGCGTTTTTTCTCGTATTAATTTTGGCCGTAAGGTGCGTTTCGTCTCATGGTCCGATCGGAATTCGTCATGCCATTGGCATCTTCTTTCGTTGAAATATCTCCGCCTTGAGGAGAGTATTTCATTTGTTGAATCGTTTTTGTTAAAATTTGATCAAAATCACGTGAATTGGTTTGAAGACGTGAAAAATTGGCAATGGATTGAAAGTGCTCTGGGTTATCAGAGACGTACACATGATAATAACGAGGGAGAACAGAAACCGCTGTTTTTTTCACTTGATCGGCTGATTCATCTCGGTTTTTGTTGCCTGTTCGATACACAATGAGGGCATCCTCGTCTGTGACAAGTGTTGCTGCATCCTTTATATTTGGCAGCTGGATGGCTAAACTTGTAATCACGTGGGCAAGGTGCTCACGATTTAAAGCAGGGGTTCTTTCCTTTTGATCGGTTACTTGCTGGCGCTGATAACGAACATAGCCTGCTCGATTCGTATCTGCTTCTGGCATGTTGGAATTATTTCCTTCATGACGATCAGACAGGCGGATTGTCTTGCTGGAAGAATCTTCATCCACTTGCCGGTTCATGCCTGATTGAAAGCCGCACCCGCCTAAAAGCATGCATAGGAGAATAGTGGCTGTCAGTTGTTTCATCATAAATGTGACCTCCTTTTTTCTTTAGCTTCGGCTAAATCAGAAAAAACATGCTTTAGCAATTGATGGAGTTGTTCCAATGAATTATCATTAAAGATGGATCGTTTAAAAAGAGGTGAGAAGATGATCGTCATTCAGAATGCTACCTTTGATCTTGTCAGAGAAATCAAAGACGGCTTTGATGAGGAAGCGTTTAAAGCAAGGTACTCAGATATTTTAAATAAGTATGATTATATTGTGGGGGATTGGGGCTACAACCAGCTTAGGCTGAAGGGGTTTTTTGATGACCAAAACCAAAAGGCCACATTCGATACAAAAATCAGTACACTCGATGAATACATTTATGAATACTGTAATTTTGGCTGTGCCTATTTTGTCTTAAAGCGGATTAGAAAATAACGCAAAGGGGGCGTCATGATGTATTTCGTAGACAGAAAGAAGATTGAAGAGACATTACGTTTTTTTGAGGAGCAATATAATTTGATGCGCAGTCATCAAACATGGTCAAGCCCTTTAGAAAAAAAAGCGCTGGAACGAATTGTTCATTTGCTCGTCGAATGTATTCTTGATACAGGAAATGATATGATTGACGGCTTTATCATGCGGGACCCAGGAAGCTATGACGACATCATGGATATTCTTGTGGACGAAAAGGTTGTACCAACAGAAGAAGGCACTCACCTGAAAAAACTGGTCTCGTGCCGTAAAACACTTGTTCAGCAATACCAAGAAGTGGTTCATCACGATTTGTTGCAGGTCATCAGTGAGGTAGAACAGGCGCTGCAAGTCTTCCCGAATCGAATTCGCACTTACTTGGAGCAGGAGCTTGGACCAGTATCAGCGTTTAAATAAACCATTGGAGTTGTAAGCAGCATGAAATACAAAGGCTATTTAATTGATTTAGACGGGACGATGTATAAAGGAACAGAAAAGATTGAAGAGGCGGGGCAATTTGTTCACAAGTTAAATGAGTTGAACATCCCTTATTTGTTTGTCACGAATAACTCTTCACGCACACCGAAGCAAGTAGCAGAGAAACTGGTTTCATTCGATATTCCAGCAACGGAAGAACAAGTCTTTACAACAAGTATGGCGACGGCAAACTATATCGCAGAACAAAAGAAAGATGCCTCGGTGTATGTGATCGGAGAAGAAGGCATTCAGCAGGCCATCGAAGAAAAAGGCTTGTCGTTTGGTCAAGAAGACGCTGATTTCGTTGTCGTTGGAATAGACCGCGGTATTACATATGAAAAACTAGCAGTAGGAGCCATTGCGATCCGTCAAGGTGCACAATTTGTTTCAACAAATGGAGATATTGCCATTCCGACAGAAAGAGGGCTGTTACCTGGAAATGGATCGTTAACATCTGTGCTGACGGTTACAACAACAGTGCAGCCAACATTTATCGGAAAGCCAGAGTCTATCATTATGGAACAGGCCATGCGGGTGCTCGGGACAGATGTGTCAGAGACGCTCATGGTGGGCGATAATTATGATACCGATATTATGGCAGGGATGAATGCAGGGATGGATACACTGCTTGTCCATACAGGCGTCACGACAAAAGAGCTGCTTCAGAAATATGACAAACAGCCAACCTATGTCATTGATTCATTATCTGAGTGGATTGAACGATTATCTTAATGAAAAGAGGACAAGCGTGAGACGCACGTCCTCTTTTGTGTTTTATTCTGCATTTCTCGCACTATGTGCCAGTCTGCTTGATGCTGCCGCAGCAATAGCACCGACAATGTCATCTAAAAAGGTGTGGCATTCGCCTGAGGATTTATCGTTGAGTTTCCCAAGAATCCCTGGTTTTTCTTTATCGATATATCCGTAATTCGTAAAGCCGATGGAGCCATAAATATTAACGATGGCAAAGGATAAAATCTCATCAACCCCATATAGACTTTCATCTGTTTCAAGAATAGATTGCAGCGGTTCTGTCAGCTTTTTTTGCTCAGCGAGAACATCTAGCTCAACGCCTGTTAAGATGGCATTTTGGACTTCACGTTTTGCGATGACACGTTCCACATTGTGGATGCACTCTGTCATGTCTAAGCCAGGATGATATTTTTCCTGTAAAAAGAAGACAAGGTCTGCTATATCTTGAATGGTTACGCCTCGTTCTTGTAAACGGCGCCTCGCTGTTTTTTCTACTTCGTTCATCTCATGATGATGCGGCATGTTCCTCACCCAATCCTCGTAATTTGTCCACAACGTGTGAAAAAGCTTCGGATAGTAAATAGTATTCATAAATCCCTCAACCTGCGACTACGATATGATAAGAGACTGATTTTATGAACGCAGGTGAAATCATGAAAGAAACCATTTATCACACATTTGGTATTGATGTGCGTCAATTTATGCCATATGGCAGTTATCAGAGCTTTCAAACGGCGAAAGCTCTCTTCATCATTGTTCCCGTGTCTCATTTGCGAGAAGAAGAACTCACAGAGCTTTATCATATCAGTCAGTATTTACTGAATGACGGTGACCCATACGTTGCCGTGTTTGAATTAACAAACGAAGAGAAACCGACTTTTACCCATGGAAAAGAACTGTACGCTCTATTAAAGGCAGCACCGCGGGTTACAAGCCGCTCATTTCAGCACGCACCAGAGCTGGCGGCTTTTCATGTCAGAGGGAGAGGGTTTCCTTATGAGGTGTCTGAAACAAAACGTGTCGGAGCTTGGAAGGAATTATGGGCAAAACGGTTAGACCAGCTGGAAGGCTTTTGGATGCAGCAAATGCATCAAAAACCACTTGAACGATTTGAAAAGAAATTTATTGAATCCTTTCCGTATTATCTCGGATTAACGGAAAATGCCATTCAATATTTAGTGGATACAGAGCTTGATGATGAACCAAAAGAATGTGATTCAGGTACTGTTTGTCATCAGCGCTTTTCACGTATGACCTGGCCACATGAGCAGCCGCTTCGTTTACCTGTTGACTGGGTATTTGACCATCCAACAAGAGACATCGCAGAATATTTAAGAGAAACCTTTGTCCAGCATAAGGAGGATTTAATTGAAGAGGGATTCTCCTTTTTGCAGCAATATGAGCAGGTTACGCCTCTTTCATCATTTTCAAAGCGTCTGCTGTACAGCCGTCTTCTGTTTCCGCTTCATTATTTTGAAATTGTCGAAGGTTATTATATGTCAGGAGAAAATGAAAAATCTTATTATGAAGAACGATTAGATTATGTTTTAAATGATGCGAACCGCTACGAATATTTTCTCAAGGTGTTTCAAGAATTGAGTGCCATGCGCAGCGGTGGGCATCTCATTCCTCCTGTTGGATGGATTCATCAATCCGCTGATTTGAAGTTTCAGTGAACAGACGAAACGTCTCTTTTCTCTTGAGGCGTTTTTCGTTATGCTTAAAGAAATCAACCAAAGGAGTGTTCTTCTTGACGAAACCTTATGTCTATATCACAAGAAAGCTTGATGAAACAACACTTACACCATTAAAAGAAGTCGCTCATATTGACATGTGGACGAGCGAGGATGAGCCGTGTCCAAGAGAAGAGTTAGAAAAACAAGCGGCTCAAGCAGATGGGCTGCTCACGATGCTGTCAGATCAAGTAGATGAGGCACTTTTATCAAATGCTCCAAATCTAAAAGTGGTCGCGAATCTCGCGGTCGGCTATGACAATATTGATCTAAAGGCAGCTAAAAAGCACGGGATCACGGTATGTCATACACCGGACGTCTTAACAGAATCGACAGCTGATTTAGCCTTTGCGCTTTTGATGGCGTCAGCAAGACGAATTGTCGAAGCGAGTGATTGGATTAAGGATGGGAACTGGACAGGCTGGGGGCCGCTTCTTCTAGCCGGTGCTGATGTTCATCATAAAACGTTAGGGATTGTCGGAATGGGCAGTATTGGAACCGCACTGGCCAAGCGGGCAAAAGGTTTTGATATGAATGTTCTTTATCATAATCGTTCAAGAAAGCCAAAAGCAGAAGCGCAGCTAGGTGTGACCTATGCCGCATTTGATGAGCTACTTACGCAGTCTGATTTCATCGTTTGTTTGACGCCTTTAACGCCTGAAACGAAAGAAATGTTTAATAAGAAAGCATTTGAGCAGATGAAGAACACGGCTTACTTCATCAACGTTTCCAGAGGGCAGACGGTAGACGAAGAGGCTTTATATGATGCTGTCACGACAGGAAAAATTGCAGGAGCAGGTCTGGATGTATTTAGCAGGGAGCCTGTCAGTCCGGATCACCCGTTAACTACATTACCAAATGTGACAGTGCTTCCTCATATCGGAAGTGCGAGTGTTGAAACGAGAAAAAACATGATGCATTTATGTGCTGAAAATATTGCGCTTGTCCTGCAAAATCAGCAAGCCAAAACGCCAGTTCAGGCGTAATCTCAAGCTTCCCGGCTTCGGGAGCTTTTCTCACAAAAATATTTTGAAAATATAGAATCTTGATATAAATAGCTGTTAAGCGGTTTCATTCTCATATTCTCTTATTTTATTACCTTGTCAAAATGAGGATACCCCTTTATAATGTGTGTACATTGAATGTCTGTGTTAGGTTAACAAATGTCTTTTTAGAGAGGACATTTACGGAGAAAGGTGGAATTTCAGGTGAAGGCAATTCGAGTTGGACTACTAGGATTAGGAACAGTGGGGAGCGGTGTCGTTAAGATTATTCAAGATCATCAGGATAAATTAATGCACCAGATCGGCTGTCCGGTATTAATACAAAAAGTGCTTGTGAGCAATCCCGATAAAAAAAGAGATGTGGATGTGGCAAGAGAGGTCTTCACAACTGAAGTATACGATGTGATTCGAGATCCAGAGGTCGACGTCATTATTGAAGTGATGGGCGGCATTGAAGAGACAAAACAATATTTAATAGATGCACTAAATGAGAAGAAGCATGTCATTACAGCTAATAAGGATTTAATGGCGCTATATGGCACAGAGCTTTTACATGTAGCAAAAGAAAACGGCTGTGACCTTTACTATGAAGCGAGTGTCGCAGGTGGGATTCCGATTTTGCGTACACTAGAGGAAGGTTTAGCCTCTGACCGCATCACAAAAATGATGGGAATCGTGAACGGGACAACGAACTTTATTTTAACAAAAATGAATGTCGATAAAAGTGCGTATGAAGATGTATTAAAAGAAGCGCAGGATCTTGGCTTTGCAGAAGCAGATCCGACGGCGGACGTAGAAGGACTAGATGCGGCAAGAAAGATGGCCATCCTGGCAAGACTCGGCTTTTCCATGAATGTAGACTTAGAGGATGTGAAAGTGAAAGGCATCTCGGACATCTCGGATGAGGACATTAATTTCAGTAAACGTTTTGGCTATACAATGAAGCTGATTGGAATTGCCCAGCGGGACGGAGAGAAAGTGGAGGTCAGCGTACAGCCAACTTTACTTCCTGATCATCACCCGTTATCTTCCGTCAACAATGAATTTAATGCTGTCTATGTTTACGGAAGTGCTGTCGGAGAAACGATGTTTTACGGACCTGGAGCAGGCAGCCTGCCAACGGCAACAGCTGTTGTCTCTGATTTAGTCGCTGTTATGAAAAACATGCGTCTTGGTGTGAATGGCAGTGGATTTATTGCACCGCAATTTGAGAAGAAAATCAAATCATCATCCGAAGTATTTGCTCAGCAATTTTTAAGAATACATGTGAGAGATCAAGTCGGAGCTTTCTCCCGCATTACATCGATTTTTTCTGAAAGAGGCATCAGCTTTGAAAAGATCCTGCAGATTCCTGTCAAAGGGCATGATGAGCTGGCTGAAATTGTGATTATTACACATCAAACATCAGAAGAAGATTTCTCAAATATCCTGCAAACATTAAACGATCTCGACGTGGTGGTTCAAGTGAAGAGCACGTACCGAGTAGAAGGGAACGGTTTAAGCTGATGAAGTGGAATGGACTCATTGAAGAATTTCAAGAATTCTTACCAGTAAACGAACAAACACCTAAACTAACATTAAATGAAGGAAATACACCGCTGATTCATCTCGCAAAGCTATCTGAAAAGCTTGGGATTGAACTTCATGTGAAAACAGAAGGCGTCAACCCTACAGGTTCTTTTAAGGATCGCGGGATGGTCATGGCTGTCGCAAAGGCAAAAGAAGAAGGCAATGATACGATCATGTGTGCATCGACAGGGAATACGTCTGCAGCAGCGGCAGCTTATGCGGCGCGCGCTGATATGAAATGTATTGTCATCATTCCAGATGGAAAAATTGCCTTCGGTAAGCTGGCGCAGGCTGTCATGTACGGAGCAGAGATCATTGCCATTGACGGCAACTTTGATGACGCACTTAAAATTGTCCGTAGCATCTGTGAAAAAGCACCGATCGCACTTGTTAACTCCGTCAATCCATACCGAATTGAAGGACAAAAAACAGCGGCATTTGAAATCTGTGAGCAGCTAGGCTCCGCACCGGACGTACTGGCGATTCCTGTTGGAAATGCGGGGAATATTACAGCGTACTGGAAAGGCTTCAAAGAATATCATGAGAAAAAAGGCACTGCACTGCCAGTCATGCGTGGTTTTGAAGCAGAAGGAGCTGCAGCCATCGTTCGAAATGAAGTCATTGAGCAGCCAGAAACAGTCGCAACAGCCATTCGCATCGGAAACCCTGCAAGCTGGAAGCAAGCTGTAGCAGCGGCAGATGAATCAAACGGGAAAATTGATGAAGTGACAGATGAAGAAATTCTTCATGCCTATCAATTGATCGCACGTGAAGAAGGTGTCTTTGCAGAGCCAGGCTCTTGTGCATCAATTGCAGGTGTACTCAAACAAGTGAAATCTGGAGAAATTAAGCCAGGCAGTAAAGTCGTCGCAGTACTGACAGGAAACGGATTAAAAGATCCGAATACGGCGATTGATATTTCACACATCAAACCGGTCACACTGGATGCAGATGAAGATCAAATTCTTGAACATTTAGAAAAGGCCGCACGCGTATGAGTAACGCCTCCATGCTTTTTTCAATCACAGTACCGGGAAGCACTGCCAACTTAGGACCAGGCTTTGACTCAGTCGGAATGGCGCTCAGCCGCTATTTAAAGCTATCGGTCTATGACCATGATAGCTGGCTGTTTGAAGCAGAAACAGATGTTGTGTCTGGTATTCCATCAGGCACCGATAATCTGATCTACCAAACAGCTAAAAAGGTCGCAGATGACTTTGGAAAAACACTCCCGCCTGTTCATGTCAAAGTGTGGAGTGATATTCCATTAGCGAGGGGGCTGGGCAGCAGCGCTGCTGCCATTGTCGCCGCTATTGAGCTCGCCAATCAGTTGCTTGAATTAAAGATGACCGATGATCAGAAGCTCTTTTTTGCAAGTGAGGTAGAAGGTCATCCAGATAATGCGGGTGCCTCTTTATTCGGTGGTTTACTCATCGGTCTTCATGAAGAAGACAAGACACATGCCGTTAAAGTGCAGCATGTGGATGTAGATGTCGTCGTCGTGATTCCTTTTTATGAAGTGCTCACAAAGGATGCCCGTGATGTCCTGCCAGAGGATTTTTCCTATAAACAGGCCGTGAGTGCGAGTGCAGTGAGTAACGTCCTTGTCGCCGCCTTAATGACACAGAACTGGCCGCTTGTAGGGGAAATGATGAATAAAGATTTATTTCATCAGCCATACCGCACGATGCTTGTCCCAGAGCTATCAAAGGTGGAGCACGTTGCTTCATTAAAAGGCGCGTATGGAACGGCATTAAGCGGTGCTGGGCCGACTATTTTGACCTTAGTGGAAAAAGGGAAGGGAGAAGCGCTGAAAAAGCAGCTTGCCCAAAATTTCCCGCATTGTGAAGTGGATGTACTGACGGTGCCGGTAGAAGGTGTCGTCGTCGAGCATCATTCTGTGAATCAAATGAAGAACGTGCTGTGAAGACGCACGTTCTTTTTTTATCCTTGTTTTTCATAACAAAAGCAGGGATTATTATTTAGAGAAGCGAACTATTTTTGATACATAAAAGGGGGAGATCTATTGATGAAGAAATTGATAACAGCAGAGGATTTAACACAAATTGTGTCTGTTTCTCATCCAGTTTATTCACCAGATGGAAAAAAGGCTGTTTTTACAAAAGTATCGGTGAATGAAAAAAAGGATGATTACAATATTCATTTATGGGTTCGAGATGAAGAGACAGGGGAGTTGTCTCAATGGACATTTGATGATGGAAAGCATCATCAACCAGCATGGTCAAAAGACGGAAAGCAGCTTGCGTTTATTTTGCAGAAGCCAAAGGAAGTCCCTCAGCTCGCACTCATTCAGAGCGATGGCGGCGGCATTCGTACCTTAACGAATATTCCTTACGGCGTCTCTCAACCTGTATTTTCACCGGATGGAGCGTTCATTTATGCAGCGGTCTCATTAAAACAAGAAGAATCTGTTCATGATGAAAAAAAAGAAGAGCGTGATGACTTTGCTCCGGCCGTATATGATGATTTGACTTATAAAGCAGATGGCAGAGGCTTTTTAGATGGGCGTCTGACGCAAATTGTAAAAATCGATGTCCGTTCCGGCGAGGTAGAGATGCTTACGAGTGAGCCGCATCATCATGTGAATCATGTCATCTCTCCTTGTGGGAAGTGGCTTGCGTATATTCAATCAAATCCTCAGACGTTTTACATAAGTGATATCTGTCTCCTTTCCTTAGAGGACGGTACATCCAAGAAAATTACCCAATCAACAGGCGCTTACACGACTGTATCATTTTCTCCAAATGGAGAAAGCCTTTTGTACATTGGACACGAACGTGAATTTCAGAATGCAACCTTCCCATCATTGTGGCTGCATGACCTGAAGGAGAAAAAGACCGTTCAATTATCAGAAATGCTCGATATGTATGTAGGAAACTGTATGGCAGGGGATAGTGTTATGGGTGAGGCCAATCAGTTTCCACAATGGACAAAGGATAGTCAGGGGTTTTATGCGCTTGTTTCTGATCAAGGGAGTACCGGAATTTATTATTTCTCTATTGAGGGCTTAGCCTATCCCGTTCGTTTAGAGGCAGAACATGTGACGAATTTCAGTCTTCATCCAGACGAATCAAAAATGCTGATCAGCCGTCTTTCGCCTGTCTCGCCTAGTGAGCTGTATGAGCTGACTTTAGGGGAATCCTCACTCAAGCAAATCACGTTTGAGCATGATGACTTTCTAAAGGAACATGTCATATCCGAACCTGAACCAATTTCTTTCCAGTCAAAAGATGGAGACATTGTACGTGGCTGGTTGATGAAGCCTGCTCAGATGGAAGAGGGGAAGACATATCCACTAATCTTAGAAATTCATGGCGGACCGCATGCGATGTACGGTCATACGTATTTTCATGAATTTCAAATGCTCGCCGCTGAAGGGTATGCGATTGTGTACATCAATCCTCATGGCAGTCATGGGTACGGACAGATGTTTACGGATCGGGTAAGAGGCAGCTATGGTGACGTTGATTATGAGGATGTCATGCTGGCTGTTGATCATGTGCTCGAAGCCTATGACTTTATTGATGAAACAAGGCTTGGCGTAACGGGCGGCAGCTATGGCGGTTTTATGACCAATTGGATTGTCGGACAGACCGACCGTTTCCGTGCAGCTGTTACACAGCGTTCCATCTCAAATTGGATTAGCTTTTATGGCATCAGTGATATCGGCTATTTCTTTACAAAATGGCAGATTGATGGGGATATTTATGACTCTGTTGATAAGCTATGGGATCGTTCGCCGCTAAAGTATGTAAAACAGGTGAACACACCGCTTCTCATCCTGCACAGTGATGAAGACTACCGCTGCCCAGTCGATCAAGGAGAGCAGCTTTTTGTGGCATTGAAGGAGCTTGGAAAAGACACGAGATTAGTCAAGTTTCCTAAGGCTTCTCATGATTTATCCAGAAGTGGCCACCCTGGGCAACGTATTCAAAGACTGACCTTTATTCAAGAATGGTTTAGAGAGAAGTTATCCTAATCAAAAAACGGCCCTGATTGGGTCGTTTCAGCGTGTAGACAAACCCTCGCATTCGGTGTCAGTCCTGCGTTCCGGTGCTCACGAATGTCAAATTCGCTCTGCGCCAGTACTCGTCCTTCCTAGACTGCAAAGGTTTTCTATCACACTGAAAAGAAGACAAAGGGCTAAAATTAGCCCTTTGTCAACAATTAAAAAACGACCCAGTAAGGGTCGTTTTCATGTCATATATGAATTAGAAAACCTGTTCAACTTCTACAACGCCAGGTACTTCTTCTAATAATGCGCGCTCAATACCGGCTTTCAATGTAATGGTTGAACTTGGGCAGCTGCCGCATGCACCAAGAAGGCGTAATTTCACAATGCCATCTTCAATGTCTACAAGCTCACAGTCTCCACCATCACGTAATAGAAATGGACGAAGTTTGTCCAGTACTTCCTGTACTTGGTCTTTCATTTCGACTTCAGTCATTAGATATAATCGCTCCTTTCACAACATATCACCATTATATTCATCTGGACGATAAAAATCTATTGATTGGTTTCAAAGTTTCCTTCTCATTATAGCACAATCTCATCTTGAAACAAAAAGTGATTTTGACTTTTTTCATACAGAAAATTCAGCTAAAATAAAGAAAGAATAGGGGGCTTGTCAAATGAACAAAACCGTTGACCTTTATGTATATGGAAGAGATGTCCTGTGCGCTAGTTGCGTGAATCTGCCTTCTTCAAAAGATACATTTGAGTGGCTAGATGCAGCATTAAAACGAAAATATCCAAATCAGCCGTTTCGCATCACATATATCGATATTGAGCACCCGCCTGAAAACGAACGCCAAAAAGAATTGTCTGAACGAATTCTTGATGATGAATTCTTTTATCCGCTTGTCCTTGTTGAGGATCAAATTGTTGGAGAGGGCAATCCGAAATTAAAAGATATTTATCAAGAAATGGAGAAATACGGGTACGAAGAGAGCAGTGAATGAGCTGTTCTTTTTTTAGGAAAATAAACAGAACAAACGTTCCTTTTTAGGTTGATTTAGAACGTTTGTTCGTTTATAATGAGATGAAAGGAGCGTGAGCATCATGAATTATTTACTAAAACAATCTCTTCATCAACAAATACCGATTGATATGATTTATATGAAGAAAAATGGAGAGTGCTCGAAACGAAAAATCATTGTACATCGTCAAACTGAACAGTTCATACAAGCGTATTGTTTATCGAAGAAGACGATCAGAACGTTTCGTAAAGACTGCATCCTTGCGCTTGCTCCTATCAAAGTGAACCATTCATCGGTACATGCCGTTTCATAATAAAAGCTCCTTCATTAGAAGGAGCTTTGAGAAAAAATTCACATCATTTTATCCATTGTGATGCTTGTACATCCAAAGAAGTCCAGATTTTAAGAGTCTTGGAACACGACCAACAAGTGGACGATCCGCCACTAAGCCAAAGCCGGCTTTTTTCCCTAAAGAGCCGAGTACGCCTTTTAACTTAAACTGTGGGTAAGCCTCAGGAAGCGGTTCGTTCTTCCAGCGTTTCTGTAGAGATTGCACAATTTGCTCTGCCTGTGCCTCGGCAAGCTGTGCACTTGGTGCATGAGGCAAGCTTGCGCAGTCACCTACGACATAGACATGCTCATCTCCAGGGAGATTGTGATGAGGAGTTAAGACGACACGGCCTTGTGCATCTTTTTCAACATCCATATCTCGCACGACTTTACTTGGCTGAATTCCTGCTGTCCACACGATGACATCTGCTTCAATGGCATCGTCATGGTTGTACACAACTCCTTCTTCAACCTTCGTAATATTGGCGCAGTTAATGATCTTTACATCGTTTTCTTCAAACCATTTTTGTACATATAAACTTAATCTTTTTGGGAAACTGGAAAGAATCAGTTCTCCGCGGTCAAAAAGAATGATGTTTAAATCAGAACGGCTTTCACGCAGTTCACTGGCCAGCTCTACCCCGCTAAGTCCAGCACCGACGATACCAACCGTTGCACCTGCACTCAAATTGTTTAATTTGTTATACGCAAGCCTTGACTGATCAATGGTTTGAATGCTGTATGTATGTTCTTTCGCCCCAGGGACATTGTGATACTTGTCCTCACAGCCGAGTCCGATTACCGTATCATCATATGGAATCGGTTCACGGTCGCTAAATAAGATCTGTTTGTTTTCAATATCAATTTTTTCTACTTCCCCGTATTGAATATCCAGCTTCGGATGCTCTGGAAAAGATACTCGAATGTGATGATCAGAGATCGTTCCAGCAGCAAGTGCATAATATTCTGTTTTTAAACAGTGGTAAGGATTTCGATCAATTAATGTGATAGTAACATCATCAGGTAATTGATTTGGCAATAAGCGGTGGAGAACCCGCATATTCCCGTAACCTCCGCCGATCAAGACTAAATTTTTCATGACGATTCTCCTTTTCCCCCTAGACATTGAAAAACACTTATACTAAAAAACTTTAAGTTAAAATACCAAATAAAATTATATCGAATTTACTGTGAAACCACAATAATTGTTTCAAAATAACCTACATATTCATTACTTAGTCCTAAATAGTAAAACATTTTACGGGGAATAGGCGTAACGATTTATTGAAGCTCATGTTTTGACTAATAGAAGGAATTTCGGTAGGATAGTAAGGCAAATGTGAGGTGAAGCACAGTGTTTCCACTGATCGAATTTTGTGTAAGTAATCTTGCACAAGGGTCTCAAGAAGCAAAAGAGAAGCTAGAAAAAGACCCAAACTTAGATGTAATGGAATACGGCTGTTTAAGCTACTGCGGCAAATGTATGGACTCCCCATTTGCTCTTGTGAATGGAGAATTTGTTTCTGGAGAAAATGCAGAGCAGCTAGTCGAGCGTATTTATGCTTTTATAGAGGAAAACGACATGTTTTAAATGCACCACATGGGTCATGAGGTGCATTTTTTTCATATATTAAGTTTCCATTTTTCAGGAAAAAATGTAGAAAGCGCATCCAATATGTTATGCTAATAAAATATCATCAAAATGAAGCATCACACGAGAGAAAAAGAGGCATATGCATAATAAAAGCCCTTTGCCATGGCAGCAAAGAGCTTCTATGTATGAAAAACGGGGGATGATAAGATTGTCTCCTGAATCGACTCCTTTTATACTATAAAGAAACAACATTTTTGGAGGACGCTCATGACATCATTTCAATTCACGAAAATGCACGGACTAGGAAACAATTATATATACGTCAATCAGATGAAGGAACAGCTTCCAGAAGAGCAGCTGTCAGAGATAGCGATCCGCGTTTCTTCTGTTTATACAGGTATCGGTTCAGACGGAATGATCCTCATTTGCCCATCAGATGTTGCGCCTGTGAAGATGCGCATTTTCAACAATGATGGATCAGAGGGGAAAAACTGCGGTAACGGTCTGCGTTGCGTGGCAAAATATGTGTATGAGCATCAAATCGTAACAGACACAACGTTCCAGATTGAGACATTGTCAGGACTCGTTGAGGCGACCGTTCATGTGCAGGATGGTCACGTTCAGTTAGTGACAGTTGATATGGGTAAACCTCGTTTTGAAAAAGAAGCGATGCCAATGCTTGGTGAACCGGCCAGTACAACGATCAATGAACCGCTTGATTTTGGCACGACGACCTTAAATGGAACAGCTGTTTCAATGGGGAATCCCCATATCGTTTTCTATTTAGAAGACATTGAACAGGCGCCGCTTGATTCAGTTGGGCCAATTATTGAAAAGCATGACATGTTTCCAGAAGGCGTCAATGTAGAATTTGTGGAACGTGTCAGTGAAACGGAACTGCATTTTCGCGTGTGGGAAAGAGGATCAGGGATTACGCAAGCGTGCGGAACAGGAGCATGTGCTGCGGCTGTATCAACGATTGTGAATGGACATGCGAAAAAAGAAACGGATATGACCGTTCATCTAGCTGGCGGAGACCTCATCATTCGCTGGAAAGACAATGACCATGTGCTGATGACAGGACCTGCTGAAACAATTTGTGACGGCACATTCTATCTCTAAACCATTTATTTGAGAAAAGGCAACATCACGTTTATAATTGAAAAGAAACATCCAGTCAAAAGGAGGGATGATCGTGAGTACACCAGTAACGATTACAGAAGCTGCTGCATTGCAGATTAAAGATATGATGAAAGAACATGAAGAAGAAAATGCGTTCCTGCGAGTTGGCGTAAAAGGTGGCGGCTGCAGCGGTCTTTCATACGGGATGGGCTTTGACCATGAAGTCTCAGAGAAAGACACGCAGTTCGAACAGCACGGCATCAAGGTTCTTGTCGACTCCGAAAGCCTTGACATCATGAACGGCACCATCATTGATTTCAAACAATCACTAATGGGCGGCGGTTTCACGATTGACAATCCGAACGCGATCGCATCATGCGGATGCGGTTCTTCGTTCAGAACAGCCACGAATACCGGTACGCCGGAAGAGTGTTAACAACTGATCATGGATAATAATAAGCCTCCTTGTTCGTTTGTTTTTGTAAACAACACGATCGAGGAGGCTTTTTGTTTTGAAGAGAAAAGATGACCAAAAAAAGATACTCATTCAGCGTCTCTTTCTCAAATGGCTTCTTCTATTTTCAATAGTTCTTTATCCAAGACATCCACCAACTCTTGGGTGCTAAACATATAGATCACCACTTCTTTATTGCCATCTTCCACATGGACTTCAATTTCAATTTTAATCTTTGCTGGTTTTTCATGGTATACCACTTCAAAGATGCCCATTCTTTTTGTATCATTGTTTTTATTCATTTTTTGAACGTTGGTGAGTATCTGTTTGATTTCTTGATCACTCAAACCAGCATCTAAAACCGAAGTGGATACACGCTTTAAAAAAGGTTCTAGCTGATCAACATCCATATTCGATCCGGCAGCGAATTGAGCATAATGTTTGTTATAATCTTTTGCGAACACTTCTACTGAGCCGCCAATCATCAGTAACAAGCTCAAACTAATCATGAAACGCTTTATCATCTTTCCACCTATCCTTCATGACAATCTTCTACTTCTTATATCGGTTGAACCAATCAAACCTTCATTCATTCCATTCCTTCTTAAACAATTTGTAAATCGCTCAATTTTGTTACAGCTTGTCCTCACAACTGGCTATTTCCCCTCGAAAAGAGTATCATGAGAACCAAACATAAACTGTCATCAGAAAAGAGGTTGCTGAGGTTTGAGTGAACAAATCAATTGCAGGAACTGTCATGAACTGATTCCGTATCGTTCAAAAACATGTCCATCTTGCGGGATAGATAAGCCGCTTCCGAAAAAGGAACGTGTGAAGGATCGGGTGATTTTGGTTGTGGCAGGAATTGTTGTGGTGCTACTTGCTGCAATGGTACTTGGAATGGCGAATGCCTATATTGGGATTTTTAAATAAACAAAAAAGGAGTTCCGCAGATGGGACTCCTTTTTTTGATCCGTTCTTATTTATTTTCAAATAAGCTTGTGGAATGAAGCGGCTGTACACGGGCTTTCGGGTCCATGTAAGCTTTGGCGTTGTTCACAGCAGTTGGTGCTTCACCAAATCCGCTTGCGATTAATTTGACTTTTCCTTCATACGTACAGATGTCTCCTGCCGCATAGAAGCCTTCGATGTTGGTTTCCATTGTGGATTTGACCACGATAGAGTTCTTTTCGATTTCAAGGCCCCATTGTTTGATTGGTCCAAGGGAGGAAACAAAACCGAAGTTGACGATCACGTCGTCCACATCTAGTACTTGTTTTTTATCGCCTTTCACTTCTTCAAGCACAATTTGTTCAATGCGGTCTTCCCCAATGAGCTCCGTTGGGACAAATGGTGTCAGCACATTGACTTTCGAGTTGTGCAAGTTTTCTACACTGTGCTCATGTGCACGGAATTTATCACGGCGGTGAATAATCGATACTTCTTTTGCGATTGGCTCAAGCATCAGTGCCCAGTCGACCGCAGAGTCTCCGCCTCCAAGAACAGCGACACGTCTGCCAGCGAATTGGTTCAGATCATTGATGAAGTAATGCAGGTTGCTTCCTTCAAATGATTCTGCTGCATCTAGCTCAAGCTTTCTCGGTTGGAATGCACCGTTACCAGCTGTAATGATGATCGTTTTTGAATAATGAACCTCTTGGTTCGTAACGAGTTTGAAGATACCGTCTGCTTGTTTTTCAACCGTTTCCACAGCTTGCTCTAAGCAAATGGTTTGATCAAATTTATCCATTTGTTCCTTTAAATTATCAACTAATTCTTGTGCGCGGATTTTTGGGAAACCAGCCACATCATAAATGTATTTTTCAGGGTAAAGAGCGGATAGTTGACCGCCGAGCTGAGGAAGGCTCTCAATGATTTTCACACTTGCCTGTCTCATGCCTCCGTAAAACGCAGTAAACAATCCGACTGGGCCGCCCCCGATAACGGTAATGTCATATACCTTAGAATCTTCTTGCATTCCTTAATCCTCCCAAATGAAAATTGTTATCACTATATCATATCATAACACATATCGTCGTTTGACTTGTTTTGAAAAACTTGTCGTTTTTTGATGCCGATGCTGTGAAAAGGGGAAAAAAGAGAGAAAGACCGTTTATCCTAAGGATTTTCAGTTTAAAGCCTTGAAAAAAGGAGCAGAACTCGCTATTATTGTTAAGGGAACTAAATATTAATTTTTTATGAATTTTTGTCGGAAACGGTCAAATGCTTTCGTTTTTTGTAGGTGAAAGTTCAGATTTTCACATACTTATTTTTTGTTTAAATTTCATAAAATGCCGCAAAGCGGTTGAGAATAACGATATGTAATTCTTTATCCGTTTTACAGCAAATTTAAAAAAGGTGGATGTGATTCCAGTGAATAAACCGAAAATCGTTGTATTAGGTGCAGGTTATGGCGGATTAATGACTGTAACAAGATTAACAAAACAGCTTGGCACAAATGATGCGGACATTACTCTTGTGAACAAGCATAATTATCATTACGAAACAACATGGTTACATGAAGCAAGTGCAGGTACTCTTCATCATGACCGTTGTCGTTATCAAATCAAAGATGTGATTAACAGTTCCCGTGTCAACTTTGTACAAGCAACAGTTGAAAGCATTAATAAGGAAGAGAAGAAAGTTGTGACATCAGATGGCGAACTTTCTTATGACTACCTTGTTGTTGCGCTTGGTGCTGTTCCTGAAACATTTGGTATTGCAGGACTGAAAGAATATGCATTCTCAATCTCTAACATCAACTCTGCTCGTCAGCTTCGTGAGCATATTGAGCTTCAATTTGCGACTTATAATACAGATGCTGAAAAGCGCCCAGAGCGTCTAACTATCGTTGTCGGCGGTGCAGGCTTCACAGGTATTGAGTTCCTTGGTGAGCTTGGAAACCGTGTACCTGAGCTTTGCAAAGAGTATGATATTGATCAAAAAGACGTGCGTATTATCTGTGTAGAAGCTGCACCAACAGCTCTTCCAGGATTTGATCCTGAATTGATCGACTATGCGATGAACTACCTTCAAGGTAAAGGTGTTGAGTTCAAAATCGGTACAGCGATCAAAGAATGTACGCCTGAGGGCATCATTGTTGGAAAAGACGATGATACAGAAGAAATCAAAGCTGAAACTGTTGTATGGGCTGCTGGTGTACGTGGTAACCCAATCGTTGAAGAAGCTGGATTTGAAAACATGAGCGGCCGCGTAAAAGTGTCTCCAGATCTTCGTGTACCGGAAAATGAAGATGTATTCATCATCGGTGACTGCTCATTAATCATCAATGAAGAAATTAATCGTCCATACCCACCTACTGCACAAATTGCGATGCAGCAAGGTGAAACAGTAGCGAAAAACCTTGCTGCACTAGTAAAAGGTGGCACGCTTGAAAGCTTTAAGCCAGACATCAAAGGAACAGTTGCTTCTCTTGGTGAACACGACGCTGTAGGTGTTGCGTTTGGTAAAAAACTTCAAGGAACAAAAGCTTCTGCAATGAAAAAAATCATCGACAACCGTTCATTATTCATGGTTGGCGGACCAGGACTTGTTCTGAAAAAAGGAAAATTCAAGTTCTTCTAAACCGATATAGACAAAAACGTGTATCCCTGTGGTACACGTTTTTTCATGTTTTACGGAATATTTTCTCACTTGGTACTGGACAGAAAAATATGTTATGATGAATTATCAGAAAATTTAGATTAAGGAGTGAGCAATATGAATGCACAAACGAAAGAAAAAAAGTCAACTTGTCAGTATTGTTCAGGAAAAGGATATTTTCAGTTATTGCTCGGCGGATCAGAAACATGTGAGGAATGTAAAGGGACAGGAAAGAAGCATTAATCTTACGGCTTTTTCCATTGATTGACTTCATCTCTATTTCCAAGTTAAACTAATGATGGGATATTTGGGGGTGGAGATGAAGTGATCAGTTTACCAGTCGTTATCATTTCAGTTATTTTATTTTTCGTGTTATTCTTCGGCATTGGCTTTTTGCTGAATATGCTGCTGAGAATGTCATGGATTATGGCAATTTTATATCCAATTGTATGCCTTTTCATTATCAATAATCAAAAGATGATCGCTTATGTAAGAGAACCAGGCATTGCTTTTTCCGGGATAGGAGACCGCATCGTTTCTCTTGCTGCGGCAGATATCATCATTTTATTAAGTGGTCTAATTGGTGCCATTGCCTCAGGTTTTGTCATCAATGCCCTTCGTAAAAGAGGCTATCAAATGTTTTAACTCACTTGTCTACACGCAAGTGGGTTTTTTTGTTTCTCCTTTGCATAGTTTCCATTTTGTTTGGAAACAAATAGATGGGTAGAGGAGTGACAAATAGAAATGAAAACATGGATGAAACGATTGTTCATGACAGGTCTGTTTATGCTTGCCTTGATGACAAGCTTTACGGGCATATCTGGCGTAGAACCAAGTGATTTAGCTGCATGGGTGAAAGAGACCGATGCCGGTAAGCACGTATCTTCTTTTTTAAAGCATCCAAAAAGGCAGACGATGGCGGTGAAAAGTGATGATTTGCGTGCTGTTTCTCTCGAAGAAGCATTTAATTGGAACGATTATCCGAAGCAAAAGGTTGTCGCCACAGGTTATACAGCAGGAGTAGAATCAACAGGTAAGACGAAAGAACATCATGCATATGGCATTACATATTCAGGCGTCAAAGTAAAACGTGATTTATATTCAACCGTGGCAGCGGACCCATCTGTCTTTCCGATAGGAACTGTCCTGTTTATCCCCAATTATGGCTATGGTGTAGTCGCAGATACTGGGAAAGCGATTAAAGGTCATAAGCTTGATTTATATTATGAAACGGTTGATGATGTGTATAGAGAATGGGGTAAAAAAGTGCTGGACGTTTATGTGATTAAAAAGGGTGAAGGGACGCTGACAGAAAAAGACTTAAATCAGTTGAATGAAGCAGAATCGATGCAAGTGTTCCGGCAGCAGTTTCAAGCCAATAAAGAATAAAAAAGCTTTGGATCTCAAAAGGTCCAAAGCTTTTTCGTTTCTACATGAAGTAATAATCTAAGATGAGTGTGAGCAAGATTCCTGTTAAGCCGCCGAAGAAGACTTCAATCGGCTTATGCCCAAGAAGCTCTTTCAATTTCTTTTGCTTCTCTTTTTCTTCCGCATTTGGGAAGTTCTTTGCCTCGGCAACAAACCGGTTAAAATCTGTGACCAGTTTGTTCAGGACAGTTGCCTGTTCTCCTGCCTGTCTGCGAACACCTGTCGCATCAAACATTGTAATAATGGCAAAGATGGCGGAAATGGCAAAAATAGATGTTCCTAGCCCGTGCTCTAAAGCAACTGCTGTTGAGAGTGCTGTTACTGCTGCGGAGTGTGAACTTGGCATTCCGCCTGTGCTTGTAATGAGCGACCAATCTAGTCGTCTAGAAATGATAAATTGAATCGGTACTTTTACAAATTGTGCAAAAAAGATGGCTGCAAGGCTGGCAAGCAGCGGAAAATTCGTCAGTACGCTCATGAACAAGAAACATCCTCTCTTTAAGAAAAAATAACGTGCGAAATGATAAAGTATTTACCCTAGTAAGATAAAAAAATGATGGCAGTAAGAACTGTTGCCAAGTCCATGTTCATTATAACATTAAAGAAAGTAGATGTGGAACGAGGAGACCATGGACAGGCTGCTATGGATCGCTGCCGCTTTTTCATGATGCCCTTCCGCGTGCCAAAATATAAATGTTCTTCAAGGGAAGACAGGCTGGCAATGATCGTATCAGCACATAAATTTTGATATAATAGAAGTTCCAATGTGAAATATGGAGTTCATTGAAGGAGCGTGTGATAAATATGTTTTTCTCGACAAATGAGTTGCAACATAAAGATACACTGGCCATCGGACTTTTTCAAAAGAGCCAATTATCAGGAAAAGCAAAAGAAATGGATGAATTACATGGAGGAAGAATCACTGAATTACTAAAAGAAGGCGATATTTCGTCTAAGCGAAATCAGCTTTCGAAATTTTTCCCATCCCCTGAAACCGGCATTAAACGTATTTATTTTGTCGGGCTTGGGAAGGAGTCAGATTACACGTTTGAAGAGGCAAAGGAAGTGTTTGCGCATTTATTTAAAAAGCTTCATCAAGATAAAAAGCAAGCAGTTTCGGTTTTGCTTGATACATTTACAGGAAAGGATCTGCCTGTTCAAGATGCAGCCCATGCCCTTTCTGAAAGCTGCCTTTTAGCTACATATGAATTACAAGATTTTAAACATAAAACGAATGAACCGGATCGCTTTATCGAATTTGTTTATGCAACAACGGATCATGATGCTGCCGAAATTCAGGCAAGTCTGAAAGTGGGCGAAGTCTACGGACAATCGGTCAATTCGGCTCGTACACTTGTGAATATGCCGCCGAACATGCTCACGTCCTCTGATCTTGCATCCTATGCGGCAGAGCTTGCTTATAAATATGAATTCGAGATTGAAATTTTAGATAAAGAACAAATGGAAGAGCTCGGAATGGGCGCTATTCTAGCCGTTAATAGAGGCTCAACAGAACCACCGAAGCTGATTGTATTGAAATATCAAGGCAAGGAAGAATGGACAGACGTCATCGGTCTTGTCGGTAAAGGGATTACGTATGATACAGGCGGGTATTCCTTAAAGCCAAGAGCAAGTATGGTGGGGATGAAAACAGATATGGGCGGCTCAGCCTCTGTTTTAGGTGCAATGGAAATCATTGGTGAACTTCGTCCAGAGCAGAATGTCATTGCGGTCATCGCCTCAACAGATAATATGGTCTCAGCAGATGCGATGAAGCCAGATGACGTCATTGTCTCACTAAGCGGCAAAACAATCGAAGTGCTTAACACGGATGCAGAAGGCCGTCTTGTTTTAGCAGATGGTGTGACCTATGCGAAGCAGCATGGTGCCTCTGTGCTTGTGGATGTTGCGACATTAACAGGCGGTGTCATTGTGGCACTTGGGAATGAAACAACAGGCGTGATGACCAATAACGATGAACTGTATGCCCAGTTTAAAGAGGCATCAGAAGAATGTGGGGAAATGATTTGGCAGCTGCCAATCACCGAAAAAGATAAAAAACGAGTAAGAAACAGCAAAATGGCTGATCTGAATAACTCACCAGGTCGTGATGGTCATGCGATCATGGCAGGTGCATTCATTGGGGAATTCGCTGAAGACACCCCTTGGGTTCACTTAGATATTGCAGGAACAGCCACGACAGAAAAGCCTTCATGCTTTGGTCCAACAGGAGCAACAGGTGTGATGGTCAGATCATTAGCAACATTTGTGGAACGATTTGAACCGAAGAAATAACAACGGAAGCTCTGCCAACTGGCAGAGCTCAGCGTGTAGACAAACCCTCGCATTCGGTGTCAGTCCTGCGCTTCGGTGCTCACGAATGTCAAATTCGCTCCGCGCCGATGCTCGTCCTTCCTAGACTGCAAAGGTTTTCTATCACGCTGAAAAGAAGACAAAGGGCTAAAATAAAGTTCATTTTAGCCCTTTGTCAACAATCTGAGCTCTGCCAACTGGCAGAGCTTTTTATGTAGGACATACGCCATTTGACGAAGTAAATTTTCTATGGTAACATACGTTGGTACTTTAATTATCTACTACATTAGTAAACTAAAGGATTTCGGAGGTTTCACCATGAATGCAGTTGTTTTAGCGGTTGTTTTAATGTTGATATTAAGCTTGCTGCGGGTCAATGTCGTGATTGCGCTGGCACTTGGCGCTTTAGCGGGCGGACTTGCAGGTGGATTAGGTCTAGGGGGAACAGTTCAAGCGTTCACTGACGGTCTTGGCGGAAATGCGACAGTGGCGATTAGTTACGCACTATTAGGTGCATTCGCAGCCGCACTGACGAAAACGGGTCTTCCTGATGCCATGGTCGAAGGAGCTGTGAAGCTTCTTGGAAAAGAAGGCGATTCAAGAAGAAAAACATTATCAAAAGTGCTCATTATTCTGGTCATTTTGATCGTATCTTGTTTTTCTCAAAACGTTGTTCCTGTTCATATTGCCTTTATTCCGGTCTTAATCCCGCCATTATTAAAGGTGTTTAACGAGCTTCAAATTGACCGCAGACTGCTAGCATGTGTGATGACTTTCGGACTTACTGCACCATATATTTTGCTTCCGGTCGGTTTTGGACAGATTTTTCACGGAATGCTTCGTGACAACATGAAAGATGCAGGTTTAACAGTGAATTTAGCAGACATTCCGTATGCGATGCTGATTCCTGTAGGCGGCATGGTTCTTGGCTTGATCGTTTCACTCTTTGTCTATCGTAAGCCAAAAACATATGAGAATCGTGACATTACGGATGTAGAAAAATCAGCATATACAAAAAAGAGCTTATTCTTTGCTGGACTTGCGATCCTTGTATCACTTATTGTTCAGTTATATCTCTCTCAAAGCCTTGGAGTCGAAGGGATGATCTTCGGTGCGCTTGCAGGCTTGCTTGTCTTGTTTGTAACGGGAATGATGAAACGCGATGAAGCAGATGCGCTGATTACATCTGGCATGAACATGATGGCATTTATCGGATTTGTCATGCTTGTTGCAGCTGGATTTGCCAATGTTTTAACGAAAACAGGAGATATTGAATCTCTCGTCAAGGCGTCTTCTCAATTTATCGGAAACAGCCAAAGCTTAGCGGCTATTCTCATGCTATTGGTGGGTCTGCTAGTGACAATGGGCATTGGCT
The DNA here is from genome assembly GCF_038593325.1 of Bacillus sp. FSL W7-1582. Classification (NCBI taxonomy): domain Bacteria; kingdom Bacillati; phylum Bacillota; class Bacilli; order Caryophanales; family Bacillaceae; genus Bacillus; species Bacillus sp. FSL W7-1582. The sequence continues at coordinate 2,884,326 of NZ_CP151987.1, read as the reverse complement.
CATCATTTGCAACGATTCCGATTATTACGACGATCTTTGTCCCGCTTTGTTTACACTTAGGATTCAGCCCGATGGCGACTATTGCGATTATTGGTTCAGCTGCGGCGGTAGGAGATGCAGGTTCACCTGCAAGCGACAGTACACTCGGACCAACATCTGGACTGAATATGGATGGACAGCATCACCACATTTGGGGTACATGTGTCCCAACATTCGCTTTTTATAATATCCCGCTCGTCTTGTTCGGCTGGCTTGCGGCAATTATGCTATAAATGAAACAAGGTTCCTTACTCATAGAGTAAAGGAACCTTTTCTGATATTAGGAAGCTGTTTGTTCTTTTCGAAAGGATGTGGCTTTTGAAACTGATCGATAAATTTTAGGTGCCAGCATCGCAAGGAGGATGGTCAGCGCATAGTCTTTTACCATAAACCAAATCATGAAGAACCATGTAGTTTGATAAGAGATTGGTGCGTTCAGCCATACATTTAATGCGATGTATGTATAAGTTGTCCCGATCACATACATCACGGTCGTTCCTGCAATGGCTGCAAATAAAAAGCGGCCAAAACCAGGGTTTTGTCTTTTTTCAAGAATGAATCCGGCAAGCCAAGCAGCAGGAATGTATGATAACACAAAGCCACCGCTTTTTCCTAAAATAACGCCGAGACCCGCCGAGAACTGTGCGAATACAGGTGCACCAGCGATCCCAACAAGAGCATAGACAATCATGGCCAATGCGCCAAGTCGTCTGCCCAACAAAAGACCAGCAAGCACACAAAAAAACGGCTGCATCGTAAGTGGGATTCCGCCGACCTGTAAAAATGGCACAATGGATGTGATATTGGCTCCGATAGCCATGAGTGCAGCAAACATCCCGACGAGCACAAAGTCAGCTGTTCTTGTCTTCTTTTGCATGATATTTCCCCCTGTCTTATCTGTACAAATAGATTAAGGGGAAGAGGTTTTTTTGTCAACTCATTTTTATTTTAGGTTAACAATAAAACCCGCCCCTGAAAAGGGCGGGCTAGATATTAAGCTTCGGTCATGGAAGAGGTTTCAAGGGCTTTACTAACAGGCACATAATCATAGCCGAGATCACGAGCGACAGCTTCATAGGTGATATGTCCGTTCATCACATTGACGCCTTCAGCAATTGTCTTGTTTTCTTTGATCGCTTTTGCAGCGCCTTTATTTGCAATCTGCAGTGCGTATGGGACCGTGACGTTTGTTAAAGCAACTGTCGATGTTCTCGGAACCGCTCCTGGCATATTGGCAACAGCATAATGTAAAATGCCGTGCTTTTCATAAGTAGGCTGATCATGTGTTGTAATATGATCGATTGTTTCCACAATCCCGCCTTGGTCAATGGCTACATCGACAATGACAGAACCAGGCTTCATTTGTTTCACCATTTCTTCTGTGACAAGGGTTGGAGCTTTGGCACCTGGGATGAGAACCGCACAAATGAGCAGGTCTGCCTCGCTCACTGAATCTGCAATGTTAACAGGATTAGACATTAACGTTTTCATTTGGTGACCAAACTGATCGTCCAGCTGACGTAATCGTTCCGCATTTACATCAATAAGGGTGACATCTGCGCCAAGTCCGATCGCCATTTTCGCTGCATTTGTTCCAACGACACCGCCGCCAATAATGGTGACTTTCCCTCTCGATACTCCTGGCACGCCGGCGAGCAAAATGCCTTTTCCACCTTTTGGCTTTTCTAAAAATTGAGCACCAATCTGAGCAGACATTCTACCTGCAACTTCAGACATTGGCGTTAATAGAGGGAGTGATTTTCCGTCCGTTACCGTTTCATAAGCAATGGCTGTTACACCTTTTTGTTTTAATGCTTCAGCCAAGGAGGGCTCTGCTGCAAGGTGCAAGTACGTAAATAAGATCAGACCTTCTCTGAAATATGAATATTCTTCTGGTAATGGTTCTTTTACCTTCATAATCATATCAGAAGATACCCACACATCTTTCGCTTGATCAAGAATCTCTGCACCAACAGATACATAATCGTCATCAGTGAATCCGCTTCCAAAACCAGCGTTCGTTTCAATTAAAATCTGGTGTCCAGCTGAAAGCAATTGAGATGCTGCTCCTGGTGTTAATGCGACCCGGTTTTCATTATTTTTAATTTCTTTCGGAATGCCGATGATCATGTCAATTCCTCCTATGCTTATCTATTGATATTGTATGTCTAGTGTATACTGAAAGTTTAGAAAATTCTTCGGTTGAATGAAAAAATTAAAAAACGCCTCTTTGTGAAATTTCACAAAGGGACGTTTTTTAGCTTCATATCAAGATAAATGGTCATTTTCTCATTCATGTTTTTTAAATCAATTTCTGCAATGTCCGTAATCCGTTTCAGTCTGTAATTCAGTGTGTTGATATGAATATTTAACTGCTTTGCGGCGATATTGGCGTTGCTGTCACAATCAATAAATCGTTCAAGGGTCTCGACGAGGTTGGAATGATGCCTGAGATCGTAATCCTCAAGCTTTGATAAAGAGTAACTGGAATAAGACGATCCCTTTCGTTTTTCTGCAAGCACATCTAAGTATTGATAAATACCCAGTTCAGAAAAGCTGTTTAAACGTTCTGTTTCCACAGGAAAGCGTTCTTTTGTTTTTAAGACGGCCAGTGCTTCTTTATAGGATGGCTGAATATGAGTAATGTGATCGTAAATTCCACCAATGGCCGCTTGAACGTCATGGAGCTGATACCGATCAGACAACTGCTTTAGCATGCCGCTTGTGAATTGTTTAATATCTTGAAGCGGATGTTCTGTTTTTGGCGAGACAAGAATAATGAATTCGTTAAAATCAACAGTCGTTAAAAGCACCTGCACTTGCTGCGTTGTTTCAAGCAGATAGGAGAGCTTCTTTTCCGTATCTTCTGTCAGTTCATCACGAAGGCGAAAAATAATAATCGCATACGTGTCTGGACACCTCATCCCAAGCCTCAAGAAGAGATCAAGCATCTCATCCTTTTCATGAATATGTCCTGTGAGCATCTTCCAAAATAGCTCCTGATTGCGTTCTTCTGTTTTCGTTTTTCGAATTTGTAAATTGAGTAATTTGTTTTTCACGGCATGTGCTGCCATCTTGAGAAGGTCCATTTCTTCATCTGAAAAAGGCTGCGTGGATTCAATTGCCCAGATAAAACCGAGCACCTCTTTGTCTTTCCATATGGAAATGGCAACCCTGCTGGATAGACCGACTTCTGCAATTTGAGGTACGCGAAGCGGTTCATCTGTTTTAAGGAGTGTAGGAATGATACCGTCTTTCCAAAGCCGATTAATGACTTTTTCCGGTACACGGCGGGAGATAATGGTTGAAGTTCTGGCGGGATCAGTGAAATCATTATGTGTGCTATAGGCTAATAATCGATGATGAGTATCTTCTATAGTAATAGGGCAATTGAGCACATCACTAATTTGGTCTGCCACATCCTCTAAACGATCAAGGCTATACTTAAATGGATCTGTCTTTTTTGTCATAAAAAACCCCTGCTTTTTCGAATATTTCACGTACTTACATTATGAAGAGAATCAGGTACGTAAATCAACAAGAAAATGCCATAATCATTAAAAAAACAAAAAGCTTGAGAAATGAGCACATTGGTCATGCGTTTATCACAAAAAGAAATAGTACAATAATAATGTAGTAAAAAATCAATAGGCGGAAAGGTTCATCGAAGTGCACGCCCTTTTATTAAGAATATATGACCAAAAAATTGTTAAATACTAGATAAAGAGCGAAAAAACAGTAATTCTATAGACTCATTTTGTAAAATAAAAACAGATTTGTTTGACTGTGTATCATTTCTGTTTTTATAATAATAACGTCAAAAAATAAGTGGATTAGCCCATTATATGGCGGCTATGCACGGGAGGTAATGAGGAATATGTCAGGAATTATTCGCGTAACCCCAGAAGAACTAAGAGCGACCGCTAAGCAATATGGTGTTGAAAGTCAAGAAGTGTTAAACCAAGTTGATCGTCTAAATAGAATGATCTCTGACCTAAAAGGAATGTGGGAAGGTGCTTCTAGTGAAGCATTCGCTGATCAATACGAACAGCTAAAACCTTCATTCATCAAAATGTCTGATCTATTAACAGATGTCAGCAATCAGCTTGATCAAACTGCAAATACACTTGAAAGCACTGACCAAGACATCGCTAGCCAAATCCGCGGCTAATCAAAGGGATTTCCTTTCTAAGTGTGAAAAGCAGAAAAAGCGCCGAGTCTGTCAGTTGATGCCGGCGCTCTTTCTATTTTGTGAGGTGGAAATTTGTGTATATCGATATTACCATCGACTTAAAAAACTATGATGGCAGTGTGTTTGATTTGAGACTATCAAATTATTTACATATTAAACAAGTCATCCATATCGCCTGGCAGGCAAAACAAATCTCACTACCTAAACGAGATGGCGGATGGGTGCGTGTAGTCAATAAGAAAGCTGTGTTTTCAGGCGAATATAAGCTGTCAGACTGTGGAATCACCACAGGAGACAGGCTGGAAATACTATGAAAGGACTTTTGTAAATGGCAGATAAAAAGAGTTCCTATTTAGAAGAACAATTAGAAGCAGTCATGAAAAAAGAGGAAGGCACTTACACCTTCATTTTTCAAAGAGAGACAATTAAACTCTTAGACGGTTTAGAAGCGGCACCGATTAAAGACATCAATCCTTCATTTAAAAAAGAGATCCAATTAACCGAAGGTGAGGTCATCATTTCGATTCAACCGCCTCCTGCCTATCAGGAATTTCGTTTCATCCATGCAAAGGATGAAAAAAGCAAATGGATTTTTTCATACCAGCTTGTCGATGCAGTGTGCAAACACGACGTGAAGCGGCTGCATCCTATTGTTTCTCCTGAAAACATTGTTTTTCATCAAGGCTTAGCGCCTGCATTTTTGCATTACGGGGTCAAAGAAAGCATCCCGCCATATGAAACCGACCAACATCGTCTATTAAAAGAGGTCAAAGCCGTCATTCTTCGAGTGGTGGACCATGAATATCAGTTTCAAGAATATTTGGCTTATCATGATACGTTGAAATTATCTGAGCAGGCAAAGGAAATAAGTGACACACAGTCGCTGGAAGAATTGTCTGCTTTGATTCAACAAAAAATAGAAGCCATCGAAGCAAAAGAAAAGACGCTCTTAACCATTCCAAAAAAGAAATGGAAGATTGAACGATACATTGGACTTGGTCTCCTTGTTCTTTTGATTCCTGCATTGGTGTATACCATTTACACGTTCTTTTTCGCCATGCCGAAACAAGAAGCGTATGTGGAAGCGAACAAATATTATCTCAACAAACAGTACAGCCAAGTGGTGGATACGCTCGAAAAATACAAAGCCGATCAAATGCCAGTCTCTCTTCAATATGAACTGGCCATTTCGTATGTGCAAACGAATCAAGGGAATCTATTGCTTGACCAGCACAAAAAAGAAATCACGGATACGTACACATTGCAGACAGACCCGCAATACTTCCTGTTCTGGATTCATATTGGACAAGGCAATAGCAAGGAAGCTCTGGATATTGCAAGGGTGCTCGGGGACGACCGATACATATTCACAGCACTCGTCGCCTACCGCAATGAAATTCAAAATGACGACAGCCTATCTGCTGAAGAAAAACAAAAACAGCTAGATCCAATCATTAAGGAAATGGCGAAGTATGAAGAAAAAGAAACAACGGAGACGAGCACCAATGACTCCTCAGATGCAAGCCAAACAGATGAAACAGCTGAACAAAAAGAGCAGTCAAAAGCCGATCAGGAGAAAAAAGAGAAAGAATCTGATGCAAAAAAGAAAACCTCTCAGACGAAAAAAGATGAGAAAAAATAATTCTTTCGATACAACTGACAGTTGGTGCTGTCCGATGAGGAGGTGGAGCGTTTGAGTCTTCTATGGGTTTTTTATGAAGAAGATTATCAAACCGTCCGTTTAGATGAGCAGTTCAACCGGGAAGCTGTGATTGGACCTGAAATAGAGCATACAGTAACGATTCCTTCCCTTTCGTTTGATGAAGGATTGATTCGTTTATCTCCAGATGAAACGAATGACGGCTTTTCTCTTTATCAGGGCGAAAAAAAGAAAGGTCACTTACTTCCACATGAACCATATCAGGTTGGTTCACTCACACTCATGTTGATGGATTCACATCATGATCAAATCATTTATTACCTAGGAAATAGAGTCGAAGTGACTATTTCAAGTGAAGAAATAGATGAAGCGGATGTGTGGAAAGAAGAAGCCCATTCAATGTTTCAAAATGCCAAATCCTTCACGTTGGAAAAAATAGAAGGCGCTTGGTATGTGATTCCCCAAGATGAAACGATCTATGTGAACGGGAAACAGCTGCACGGTCCACAGCAGCTTCTTGCTGGAGATGAGCTGTTTTGGAACTTTTTGACGCTGTCATTGAAAGATGATGATTTATTGCAAGTAATAGCATTTGAACCATTTCAAACAAGTTTAGAAAAAACAAGGCCGCCGAGTACCGAAACGAAACAAAAATATCCTTTATATAGACGAACACCACGTTTGATTTACGATCTGCCAGATGACCGGGTGTCTTTCAGCTTTCCTTCACAGGAGAGTGAAAATAACGGCAGAGGACTTTGGCTCGTGGTTCTTCCGCCGCTTGTCATGCTGATTGTCATGGGGATCGTGGCCCTTGTACAGCCGCGAGGTATCTTTATTGTCGTGTCGATGGCGATGTTTATTATGACGTTAATTACTTCGTCCGTTCAATATTTTAAAGAGAAATCACAGCGCAAAAGACGAGAAGAGAAGCGGCAACGCGTTTACTCTCTTTACTTAGAAAATAAGCGGAAAGAGCTGCAAGAGTTGTATGACCGTCAACAATTTATTTTAACGTATCATTATCCGTCTTTTGAACAAATGAAATATTTGACGTCAGAAATCAGCGGGCGTATTTGGGAAAAGACGCTTGTCAGTGATGATTTTTTACAGTTGCGTCTAGGGACAGGTGCAGTTCCTTCAAGTTATGAATTATCGACGAGCGGCGGCGATATGGCCAATCGTGACATCGATGACTTAATGGAACAAACACAGCATATGCAAAACGTCTATCGCGAGGTAAAAGATGTACCGATTACGTTCGGTCTTGCGGACGGTCCAACCGGATTAATAGGAAAACCGGCAATTGTCAAAAATGAGCTTCACCAGCTTGTCGGTCAGCTTGCTTTCTCGCACAGCTATCATGATTTGAGATTTGTTTTTATCTTTAATGAACAGGAGTATGAGAACTGGGAATGGATGAAATGGCTGCCGCACTTCCAACTTCCTCATACATACGGGAAAGGGTTTATATACAACGAACAAACACGTGATCAGCTTTTGTCTTCTATTTATGAAATTTTACGAGAGCGTGATCTGGAAGAGGAAAAAGAGAAAAAAATCTTTACGCCTCACTTTGTGTTTATCGTGACAAACCATGAACTCATTGCGGAACATGTGATTTTAGAATACCTAGAAGGCAGCCGGACGGATTTAGGCATCTCAATTATCTTTGCGGCAGAAACAAAGGAAAGCTTGGCTGAAAATATTTCAACGCTTGTTCGTTACATTAACGAAGAAGAAGGAGATATTCTCATTCAGCATAAGAAGGCTGTACGAATTCCATTTCAGCTGGATGCACATGAGCGAGCGGACAATGAGCTGTTTGCCAGAACCTTAAGAACATTAGATCATCAAGTCGGGATGACCAACTCGATTCCAGAAACAGTCTCCTTCCTTGACTTGTTTCATGCCAAACAGGTAGATGACATTGGCATTCGTGAAAAATGGCTGACATCTGAAACAGCAAAGTCATTATCTGTGCCTATCGGTTATAAAGGAAAAAACGATATTGTCGATCTAAATCTGCATGAAAAAGCACATGGCCCACATGGTCTATTAGCAGGAACAACGGGATCAGGAAAAAGTGAGTTTTTACAGACGTATATTTTATCCTTGGCTGTACACTTTCACCCGCATGAAGTGGCGTTCCTGCTCATTGATTACAAAGGGGGCGGAATGGCGCAGCCGTTCCGAAATATTCCGCACTTACTTGGTACGATCACAAACATTGAAGGCAGCAAAAACTTTAGTGAAAGAGCGCTTGCCTCTATTAAAAGTGAACTGAAGAAAAGACAGCGCTTGTTTGATCAGTATCATGTGAATCATATCAATGACTATACGAAACTCTATAAAGAGAAAAAGGCGGAACAGGCGATGCCTCATTTGTTCTTAATCTCTGATGAGTTTGCTGAATTAAAAAGTGAAGAGCCAGATTTTATTAGAGAGCTTGTCAGTGCCGCGCGGATTGGACGAAGTCTCGGTGTCCATCTCATTTTGGCGACACAAAAGCCCGGCGGGGTCATTGATGATCAAATTTGGAGTAACTCCCGCTTTAAAGTCGCATTAAAGGTACAAGATGCATCAGACAGTAAGGAAATTTTGAAAAATAGTGATGCAGCGTCGATTACCGTGACAGGTCGTGGATATTTACAAGTGGGGAACAATGAAATCTATGAATTATTCCAGTCGGCTTGGAGCGGTGCACCGTATATGGAAGACGGCTACGGATCAGAAGATGACATTGCCATTGTAACGGACACTGGACTGATCCCATTATCAGGGGTAAGTACAGAGCCGGCTGTGAAAAAAGAGACAGTGACGGAAATTTCCGCTGTTGTGGATGAAATTGAACGTATGCAGCAGGAGCTTGGAATTGAAAAGCTTCCGAGTCCATGGCTTCCACCGCTTGAAGAACGGATTCCAAAAACACGTTATGCATCAAGTGAAGAGCACGTCTTCCATTTCGCTCTTGTCGATGAGCCAGATCAGCAAAGCCAGCATCCACTTTCTTATCAAATGATGGAGGATGGAAATATTGGCATCTTCGGTTCATCCGGCTACGGCAAATCACTTGCTGCGACAACACTGCTCATGAGCTTCGCAGAAAGATATTCACCTGAAGAATGGCATGCATATATTTATGACTTCGGTAACGGCACCTTGCTACCGCTTGCCAAACTTCCGCATACGGCTGATTATTTCTTAATGGATCAAATGAGAAAGATTCAAAAGTCGATGAAGCGTCTTCGTGAAGAGGTTGAATATCGCAAGCGTTTATTTAGACAGCAGGAAATGAGTCATATCAAAATGTACAATGCGCTGAATGAGAAAAAGCTTCCATTCATATTTATCGTGATTGACAACTTTGACATTGTGAAAGACGAAATGCATGAACTCGAATCTGAATTTATTCAGTTAAGCCGTGATGGACAGTCGTTAGGCATTTATTTCTTAATCACAGCGACTCGTGTCAACGCAGTCCGTCAATCTCTTATGAACAACTTGAAAACAAAGATTGTCCATTATTTAATGGATCAAGGAGAGGCATACTCCATTATTGGCAGACCGAAATTCAGCTTAGAGCCGATTCCAGGACGAGTCATTATCAACAAAGAAGAGCTTTACTTTGCCCAAATGTTCCTGCCAGTTGAAGGAGAGAACGATCTCGAATTGTTTGAGCATTTAAAACAAGAGATCCAGCTTCTAGATGCTCGCTTTGAATCAGCTGAAAAACCAAAACCTGTACCAATGCTTCCTGATAAGCTGACCATTTGGGAGCTAGAGAGTCGCTTAGAAGAACAAAAACAGCCGTATCACATTCCAGTCGGACTAGATGAGGAATCTGTTGCACCTGTTTACTTTGACTTGAAGAAGAATAAACATTGCCTCATCATCGGTCAAACGCAGCGAGGGAAAACGAATGTGACCAAACTAATGCTTGATCAGCTATTAGTAGCAAAACCTGAGAAGCTGGCCGTCTTTGATTCGATTGATCGGGGGCTCTCTCATTATGCAAAAGAAGAAAACATTGATTACCTTGAAACAAAGGATGATATCACAGAATGGGCAGAGGAAATAGATCGTTTATTCAAGGTGCGTGAAGAGATGTACGTCGAAGCTGTGCGCCGAGGAGAGACTGATCAGTTGTCGTTCTCTCAAATTGTGCTTGTGATTGATGGCATTACGCGTTTTCAGCAGACAATCGACCCACGCCTTCAAGATCAATTGGCTGATTTCATGAAATCATATGCACACTTAGGCTTCAGCTTGATCGCATCAGGAAATCATACCGAATTCAGTAAAGGCTATGATGCACTCACAAACGAAATCAAACAAGTTCGTCATGCCATGTTACTGATGAAAAAATCAGAGCAAAACATCATACCGCTTCCGTATGCAAGACAAGAACCAGAGATTCAGCCAGGATTCGGATATTTGGTTGAAAACGGGAAAGAGAAGAAAATCCAGGTTCCTTTATGTGCGGTAGAAAGGAAGAGTGTTCAATGACAGAGCAGCAAAAAAGCTCCATCAAAATCGTGTCGACCATGATACTGATTCTCGTCTTGCCGGTTCTATTTTTCCATCTCATTGGGGATGATCCGGCAAAACAGAAAAAGAATGCCACACGTAACATAGCCGTGGTCAATGAGGATATGGGGGCGAGCGAAAGTGAAAATACCGCTCGTTTCGGACAGGATGTGGTGGCGGCATTATCAGAGCGTCCAGATTACACATGGACAGTCGTCAATCGAAGTGCGGCAGAAAATGGCCTGAAAAATAGAAAGTACGATGCAGTTCTTTATATTCCATCTGACTTCTCTAAAAATGTGCTGAGCTATGATAAGGATCATCCTGAGAAGGCATCTATCCAATTCTCAATCCAAGATCAGCTCAATGCAGTGAATAAAGAAAAAGTACAAAGAGAGCTAGAAAATGCTCAAAAGAAAATGAATGAACAAATGTCGACTTTATATTGGAGTTTTGTATCACAGGAAATCGGCAATGTCAGAGAAGAGTTTGAGCATATTGTTGGCAAAGAGGTCGAATTCCAAAACACGATGTACAACTTCTATAAGCCAAATTCAAACAAACTATCTGATGCCGTCCAGCAGCAGAAGAAACAAATAGAAGAACTAAAAAATGCGATGGCCGATTCACAAAAACAGTATAAAGACGGTTTAAGTACAACAGAAGAAGCGAAAAGCCAGCTGAAGGATTTCGTCAAAGTAGTCGATCAATATCAGCAGTATCAAGACAAACAAAAGGATCTCTTGATCAAAGCGCAATCGACAAGCAAAAAACAAATCCAGCAAGGACTCAAACAGCTTGCTGAGATTCAAAACCAAAATGCCCGCAGCTTTAGCGATCAAATGGGCGGACTCAAAACCGATATCAATGGGGTCCAAAGTCAGCTTAAAACAACGGACAGCGCAATTCAATCTGTTCAAAGGGCAAGAGAAGACGTAATTCCTAAGCAATCGTCGGGATTAACGGACCTTGTGAAGGCGTCTCAAGAAGAACTATTGAAGAATTATGAAGGTCAATACTTAGAGGCCTATAAAAGTAAGATCATCGCCTTGCAGAATAAGCTAGAAGCAAAAAGGCAAGAGCTAATCAACGCACCCGAGCAGCCAGCTGATCCTGATGATGACGGGCAATCAGATCAAGATAATGAGAACCCAGAAGAGATTGGCATTAACTTAGATGATGAAACAAATGAACTCTCGCAAATTTCATCAGAAATGAACGATCTAGCTGATCAATTAGAAGATCAGACTGCACCTCCTACTAATGAAGATGATAAAGAGGGTGAAAACGGTCAGGATGCTGTTCAGCCAGATAACAGCGGCACGAATCAATCAAAAGATGACCTAAAAGCACTGTCTAATCGTTTAGAAGAAGTGAAAAAGAAGATTCAAGAAAAAGCGGCCGCTCATAACGACCAATTGAAAGACAAAGTAAGTCAAATGAGTAAGGAGCTTGAAAGCCTCACGAAAAAAGTAGAGAAGCTTGAAAAGATGATTCTAAGGTTACAAGATCGATATAACGTCATTCCGAATGAAATCAAAAATCAGGAATCCTCTATTTTAAACAAAGTGCAAGAGCTGAAACGAGTAAACTCGCCGATTGGCAACACTGTGAATACGAAAATATTTGATCAAGAGTTTAAAACAAATTCAACAAGCACCAAAAAGTTAATGGAATACTCCAATCAACTGTCTCAGCTAGAGATGATGCTTGGGAACCTATATCAACCAACAAACAATTCATCTCTACTAGACACAAAAGGAGATGAAATCCAGTCCATCCTTTCCATCAAAAAAGAAGAAACGGAAAACTGGGATACACTCAAAAATCAAATGCTGACGTCAAATGATGATGTGTCTACCTTTATTGATGAGATGCAAAAATTCTCAGATGGCTACGCAGAATACATTTCGACTCAGCAGGCAAGCATGGAACAGGAGTTAAATGCCATTTCTGAAAGTGCGGACACAGTAGCTGAACAAATGGCTGATCAAGGAGATGCGGTGTATACGGCAGACCTTGCGGGCAGTTCGATTGTTGTGAGTGCACAGGATTCAATTGGTCAGGAAGTGCTTCGTCTTTCTGAAAATATGAGTTCGTTAACCGACCGCCAAAAAGGGGTGGCCGATTATACGAATAACATTGAAGAAAGTGTCACAACCGTTCAAGAAAAAGCAGATACCCTGAACGAAAACTGGAGTAAGAATGTCAATTCTACAAAGCTTGTTCAACAAGATTTAAAGGGTATTTTAGGCAACACTTTAGACGATCAAGGCAACAGCAACTATGTGTATAACCATTTAGCCAATCCGTTGAAAATTAGCGGCGATGTGCCAGAAGAAAAAACGCAGACTGTACCGCCAGTAGTCATTTTGGTTATTGTCATGATCAGCAGTTTGTTGATTGGCTTTTTTAGCTCGTATTATGCGTCAGCGCCAATGCTGGTCAAAGGTGCACTCTTTGGTATTTTAAATCTGCTAGTCGGGCTCATGATCAGCCTGTTTGGACTCAACATTTACAAACTAGCTGATGACCAAGCCATTCAATGGTCGATCTTTACGATTTTGCTGCTAGTGGCATGCTCTGCCTTCATTCGCACAGCTTTCCTTTTCGGTTCAATTGCCGGATGGATGGCAGCAACGGCGCTTATTTTCTTCTTTGTTGCACCGTTAATTGATTTGGTCATGCCAAACTTCCATTTTACAAATCCAGTGACAGACGTGTATCTGTCCATCCAATATGGAAATGGAGACAACTTCGGTATGGGCATCACAGGGCTACTGATTTTAACGATATTGTTCATGGTCATTCCACTAGTGAAGAAGCTATGGAAAGACAAAACAGAGGAACGTGATGTCACTCATGAGACTTAATCTATTCGTCAAAGGGATGGCACTTGGTGTCATATCCCTTTTTCTCCTCAGTCCTGCTGCTTTTGCTGCTACAGGTGAAGATACGGATACGAATGTCAAGCCGAATGAATATCAAGAAAAGAACCTCAATATTAATTCGAGTATATTGAGGGATCAAACGAAATACGAACAAAGCAAAACAACATCTAAAGTCAAAACGGACATTCACTTTGCTGACCCGCCTAAGACCTCTGGTGGTCAACTTGCGCCGCAGCTTTTTAGTGATCTGAAAGACAATCCGCCTAAAACGCCAGCTCGTATGATGAAAGAGATGAATATCTCTTTCAGCGATTCGGCTGTATCAACGCCTTCTGGCGATGATCATGAAAAGCAGAGATCGGCGCTTCTACCAATCATTTTTGGCATCTTGATCGCCTTTGGCATCATGGTCATGATCATTCTCATTCCAAAGGTGAATGTGAAGACGGAAAAGAAATAGCCTGCCTTATGAAAAGGGCAGGCTTTTCTTTATGCAGATGCAGATTGCTTGATGTGAGACCGATTCACTATTTAAAATAGTGTTATCAAGGGAGGAGATTGTCATTCGAATTTCAATCGTCACAGGCGGATCAAAAGGATTTGGTTTAGCACTTGTCAAACAGCTACTTTCACGCGGGGATAACGTGTATACCGCTGCAAGAAGTGAGTCGCCACTATCCCATCCACACCTCACGCATTCACAGGTCGATCTCACTGATGAGGTATCGGCTGCAAAGTGGCTTCAGGGCATCTTGTCCTCGCAAACTCTCGCAGACGCTGATGACGTCTTGCTTGTCAATAATGCAGGAATGGTCACTCCTATCAAGCGTGCAGGGCAAGGCGGAGAAGATACGCTTCATCAGCATTATACGCTGAACCTTGTCATCCCTGTTTTGCTCAGTCATGTGTTTGTGAGAGAGACACAATCTCTTGAAGGGAAGAAAACCATCGTGCATCTTTCTTCTGGAGCAGCTAAAAATCCGTACAAAGGATGGAGTGCCTATTGTAGCTCAAAAGCAGGGCTTGATATGTTTATGAGGACTTTACATGAGGAACAACAGGACGAAGCATATCCTGTCACCACGTTTTCCTTTTCACCCGGTACGATTGATACGGATATGCAGGGAGAGATTCGGAAATCCTCCAAACAGGACTTTGAACAAATTGAGCGGTTTCAGCAATTACATGAAACAGGTACGCTAAAGAGCCCAGATGAAGTGGCCGGTATTTTACTCGACCTTCTAGCAGATGACCCAGCTGGCGGTTGTGTATACGATGCCCGTGAGTATGAAAAAAAGCAGTCATAACGGCTGCTTTTTTCGTATTGTACAAGCAAAGACAGCTTATTAAGCATAAGCTAATTTTGAGACTCATCGGAAATATGACAGAACATTTGAGTTTCTTTTCAGAATATGTTAGGATGCTAAAAATATAGATAAGGAGGGGTTTCCATGAGAAAGGTTACATTAATGGATGTTTACACCCATCCAGTCGCTCAAAAATATTTAAATCGTTCAGGAAAAGCCCACGCCATTGCTTGTGCTTATCACGCATTCAAACTGGCGATGCAGGCGGGGATTAACCCGGATCTTGCTGTGAAAGCAGCACTCTTGCATGACATCGGCCACTATGAATGGTATACAGCAGGCGGAGAATGGGATTACGAGACATATAGACGGAATGATATTCATGCCATTAAAGGGGCAGAGCGGGCACATAAACTGCTCATACGGCTCGGCGAGGAACCAAAAGCAGCCAAAGAGATTGCCCTTGCGATTTTGCTTCACACAGATTCATATTTGCCAGAGGGCGACCTGCATAAGGACACACTCCAGCAAATTGTGAAGAAAGCAGATGAAATGGACGAAGAGCCTGGTGGACACCATCATTACAGACAAATAGATGAATCACTTGCGCTCAAAAAAATTGCTGATTTGGATGAGAAGGTGCAGCAGGCGCTTCAGCCCATGAAACGCTCTGTTTAATATGGAATATCTCCATGAATCGTTCCGTGCTGATCCACATACAATGTGCGGATCACAGTACGGTTAAATGCCGACGTCCCTGACGCAGTGAGACCTGTGTAATGAACCGTGACGGAATAAGCACCTTCTTTTTTCAATTGAACGGCAGATGAAGAGCTCGTTTTCAGTGGATGATCCTTCTCGGCATCTTTAAAATAAGTGGTCTCTACAGTTTTGCTTAATCGTTTAATCAGCTTGCTCGAATGTGTCGATGCATCTCCTGATTTCGCTGCAGCGATTTTGATTTCTTCATTCAATGGTGAATCAAAGGATACAAGTAGCAAATAAGGATCCTTTTTTCCTGAATTTGATCGAATCGTCCATTTTCCTGGAACGGGTTTATTGATTTGCACATGGTGTGAATAGGCGCCTTCATATGGGAATGATGCTTCGGATGTCGTCAAATTGGTTAAGACATCTCCATTTGGCGCAACGATTTCCGGATTGGCTTCCTGTCTTTCATTTAACCACTGAATCGATAGGCCATTCGTTCCTTCCTCTACATAGAACGCTTCTGTTTTATCCTTTTCACTTTCTCCACCTTTCACATAAACGTTTGTATTTAGCTCTGAAGAGACTGGTTCTTGCTCTTGTTCGTCTTCGCTTTCAGCGCTTGCGGTACTTGCACGCAGCTGTGCCTGAAATACGGGGAACATGCTTGTGCCGTTTTTGATCGAAAAGTGATCCCATTTTCCTGTTAAAATATTGTTTGCATATGCTAGCTTTGTGCTGCTGACCGTCACAGCGCCATCGTTTGCACCAAAGCTTTTTAAATACATGCCGCCTAAATAAAGCACTCCGCCAAAGGTTCCCCAATCTGAACCAGAATAGGTTACATATTTATGAGGGAACGTCTCCAGCTGGTCGGTTTCACTTCGAAAAGCTGCCATCATCCCGGTTTGCAGAGAATAGAGCGCGTCGCTCTTTTGTCCAAGGATTTGCGCAAGCCAGCTTCCGCCTTTGCTATAGGCTAAATCCGCAAGCGGCGTCCCATAATGTGGAGAGCCAAGTGTGATGACTTTCTCTACATATGGATGAGCGTTGTAATACACGAGTGCAGCCTGCGTATCCACTCCACCTTTACTATGACCGATTATGATCAGTTTTCTGCCGAAAAATTCATAGATTTCTTTTAACTTTTCTGCTAATAGTTTCCCATTCTTTTTCATGTCCTGATCTGGATATAAATCTATGAACGCGCTTTCGTATCCGTTCAGAACAGCTTGTTTTGCCATATCGTTTCGATCAGACCATGTGGAGGAAGAACTGTTTATGCCATGTACAAAAACAAGTGGGGGTTTTGACAGGTCTTTTTGTACCGGTTCTTCGCCTTTAAACCACTTTCCTGGTGTACCAGGTGCATCTCCAATTGTGCCTGCGTGCGCATAACTTGCAGAGGATAGTAAGAGCATGACAGCAACGATACAGATTAATTTTTTCAAGATCATTCACCTCTTCAAATAATTTAAGATGTTGGCAGCACCAATCTATTATACTTCTAAAAATTGTAAAAAAATATGAAATGTAAAAATACGGTAATAATGTTGTGGGTTTGCTGAGTGACACTCACATGGGTCATTGCATACGCTGTGGGTAAATACACAAGTAAAGGGGCAGGTAGCATGGCACAACAAGGAAGTCCACAGCTTGTTTCATTAGTTGATCCATATGTTTATCAAACATTGCAGAAAGTAGTCGGTATGAGATTGATTGTTCAAACAGTGAAAGATACAGTACGTGGAAAGTTGAAGGAAGTGATGCCGGATCATATTGTGATTGAGGCGGGGGCAAAATCAGTGTTTTATGTGCGGATCCAGCAAATCGTGTCGGTGATGCCTGATCACAGTGAAAGAGTGTAACAAGCAGACGCACAGGTGTCTGCTTTTTTCAATGCTTACAGAATGTATATCTGGAAAAAGTGCATGATATACCAATTGTTCTTTTTTTTTCAAAAAATATGGTTCTAAAACAAGAAGCAGTTGACAGAAGGTGGGTTGAATAGTAGTTTTTTAATAAGGTCAATACGTAACAGGAGGAGCATCTTTGTTAAAATCTAAAGTTCATTTTTGGACATTCCAAATATTACTGGTTTTACTGATTGTGTATGTATCAACAAAAGTTTCGTTTTTATTTCAGCCGATCATTTTATTTGCTTCAACGTTGTTTGTTCCTATTTTACTGGCAGGTATTCTCTTTTTCATCTTTAATCCGATTGTTCGATTTTTGTCGAAGAAGATACCTAGGACGCTCGCCATTCTGATTATTTATCTCCTATTCATCGGGCTTATCACGTTTGTTGTCAATGCTGCTGGACCTGTCATTGTCACGCAGGTGGGTGGACTTGTCAAAAGCTTCCCGGGGTATGTCACGGACATGCAGAAATTTATCAACGACTTCTCGCATTCTAAAACATTTACATGGATGATGAACCAAGATTATGTGTCTGTTTCGAAGTTTGAACAGTCGATCGTTTCGACATTAAAAGATTTACCGGAAAATATTGCTTCCAGTATGTCGGCGGTGTTTGGCGTGATTGCGAATATTGCCCTCGCTGTCATTACCGTTCCATTCATTTTATTTTACATGCTAAAAGACGGGCATAAGTTTCCGGACAAGCTCGTTCAATTTTTGCCAATGCCTTACCGTAAGGAAGGATTGAAGATTTTTAAAGAATTAAACGATACGCTTGCTGCTTACATACAAGGGCAAATCGTTGTTTGTTTATTTGTCGGAGTTGCTTGTTTTATCGGATACTTATTAATTGGTGTGAAATATGCGCTCATTCTCGGCATCATTATTGCGGTGACAAATGTCATTCCATATCTTGGGCCATATCTTGGTGCGGCGCCAGCTGTGCTCATTGCTTTTCTTGATTCGCCTGGAAAAGCGGTTGTGACTGTTATTGTCATTCTTGTTGTTCAGCAGATCGATGGAAACGTCATTTCTCCATTGATCATTGGAAAACGTCTCAACACACATCCGTTAACAATTATCTTGCTATTAATTGGGGCAGGAAGTTTTGGCGGAATCCTTGGCATGATTTTTGCCGTTCCTGTCTATGCGTTGCTGAAAGCCATCACACTCAATATTGTCAGATTGGTTCAGCTGCGTCAGCGCTCTCGAAAAGAACAGCATTTAAACGTTTAGGGCAGATGCACAACTTTTCCCTTTTTGCATAACATAACTCACATAAGCGAATAGGGAGGAGAAGGAAGATGCCTGCGATTGTTGGACCCATCCATATTGAGTCTTTAGGCGGAAACGGCTCGGCTACTTTTGGTGACGTTCTCGCCATTGCCCCTTTGGCTGTAGATCACTCGACCGGTGGAGCGGGAGCTTTTAATTCAGGTGATTATATGTCCCTGACAAGCGATCCGAATGCCACTATGCTTTGGGACTTTACACTATTTGGCCAGCCTCAATCATTTAATGCATAAAAGACAGCTGATCATATGACATATCAGCTGTCTTTTTTATGTTGGATAGACACGTATTGTTCCGCTAGGCATATGATGAGGGTAGTAAAGGTGGTGGAAAGATGCCAGCAATTGTTGGACCCATTCATATTGACCGTGTCATAGGAAACGGTTCTGCACATTTCGGCGATGTGTTTGCTATTTCGCCAAAAAGTGTGGATCATTCCGCTGGTGGTTCAGGCACCTATAATGCAGGAGACTTTGTTCAATTCTTCAACAATCCGAACGTCACATTTGTGTGGGATTCAAACCTGATCAGCCAGCAAAAGAGCTTTAACGCATAGCCAGCTTTGAAAGGGT
Source organism: Bacillus sp. FSL W7-1582 (assembly GCF_038593325.1). NCBI lineage: Bacteria > Bacillati > Bacillota > Bacilli > Caryophanales > Bacillaceae > Bacillus > Bacillus sp. FSL W7-1582. Next base: position 2,865,214 of record NZ_CP151987.1, on the reverse strand, counting down.
CTCCTTTTCAGAAGCTGTCTTTTTTTATGGTACAATGGATAGAAGAAGGAAGAAGAAAAAGGGGGGAAAACACATCAAATGAAAATAAGAAAAGCGCATCTGACAAGCGGGCAACCAACAACCTACAATGTATATTTACATGAAAATAAAAAAGAATATAAAACGCTTGTCGCTGTACCTGATATGGAATGGAGTATTTCTATCGCGTATGAAGACGAAAAAACGCAGCTTGAGCAAGCACTAGAACAATCTTTAAATAAAAGAGTAGAAATAGACGAAGCCCGTGAACTCGCACAAAAAATTGTGCACTGGGTCACAGAAATGTAAATTCAGAAACCAGGAGTGAACACAGCAATGAAAGAAGAATCCGTAGACTTTTATTTGCAGCAAGGGATATTTGGACATGCTGAAACAAAACCAGATGAACGAAGAATGTTTCTCGGCTCATTAAGAGAACGTGCACTTCTCGCTCTGACAAAAGGACAAGTATCGAGACATAAATCGTATCAAGAGGTAGAGCAAGTATTGAAGGCAAACCGAGAGGCCACTGTTCTTTTAAATGGTGAATTGTCATATGCTTCTTATTCTCCATATGTCAAAATGGCAAATGCCGCTGGTTGTTCTTTTAAAGTGGTCAACCATCACGAGTCACATTCACCTTTTGGGCTTGTGATAGAGGTGCCGCATGCGATCAATCAAGAGCACATCTATATAGAAGATGAGCTTTTTCAAAAAGCTTTTTCTCGTGAATCTGTTGAATAGGTTTCCCTAGTGAAATGAATAAGCTATAATGATTCAAAAGAGCATATGGGAGAGATGCGGATGGGCAAAGCATTGATTTGTATTGATTATACAGTTGATTTTGTTGCAGACAATGGAAAACTGACGTGCGGAAAGCCTGGACAGGCGATTGAGTCGAAGATCACAGAGATCACTTCTTCATTTATTGATGAAGGACACTTTGTTGTTTTTGCCGTCGATCATCATGAAGAGCAAGATCCATATCATCCAGAGACAAAGTTATTTCCGCCCCATAATATTCGCGGAACAGAAGGAATTGAACTTTACGGAAAACTAAGTTCACTATTTCACACGTCAACACATTTAAAACATGTCTATTATATGGAAAAAACAAGATACTCTGCTTTTGCAGGCACTCAATTAGAAATGAAACTGCGCGAGCGTGGCATCACTGAACTTCACCTAGCCGGAGTGTGTACCGATATTTGTGTACTTCATACAGCTGTTGATGCGTACAATAAAGGCTTTGAACTTGTGATTCATGAGAATGCCGTGGCGAGTTTTAATGAAGCGGGGCACGAGTGGGCACTTTCTCACTTTGAGCATACGCTTGGTGCGAAAGTGGTTAAGTAAGGGAAGGAGAATGGAAGTTGGAGCATCGGTTTATTGACGACAGTTTATCACTACATACAGATCTTTATCAAATTAACATGGCAGAAACGTATTGGAGAGACGGCATTCATGAGAAGAAGGCAGTCTTCGAACTCTTCTTTAGAAAGCTTCCATTTGACAACGGCTTCGCTGTATTTGCTGGTTTAGAGAAAGCGATTGAATATTTATCGGACTTCTCTTTCACCGAGAGCGACCTTGCATATTTAAAAGATGAACTCGGTTATAAAAGCGATTTCATTGAATACTTAAGCGGATTGTCATTTACAGGGACACTTCATTCAATGAGAGAAGGAGAAATTGTCTTTGCGAATGAACCTATTATGCGCATCGAGGCAACACTTGTTGAAGCGCAGCTAATTGAAACGGCACTGCTCAACATCGTGAACTTCCAGACGCTAATTGCAACAAAGGCGGCTCGTATTAAAGGAATCATTGAAGATGAGACAGCATTAGAATTCGGAACAAGACGTGCCCATGAAATGGATGCAGCCATGTGGGGAGCAAGAGCAGCACTGATCGGCGGATTTCAGGCAACAAGTAATGTCCGTGCAGGGAAACGCTTCAATATTCCCGTATCAGGCACACATGCCCATGCACTTGTACAAGCATATCGCGACGAATATACTGCATTTAGAAAATATGCCGAAACACATACAGACTGTGTCTTTTTAGTGGATACATATGATACGGTCAGATCAGGCATTCCAAATGCGATTAAGGTAGCGAAAGAATTCGGTGATAAAATCAACTTTATTGGAGTCAGACTTGATAGCGGAGACCTTGCCTACTTGTCTAAAAAGGCGAGAACGATGCTGGATGAAGCTGGATTCCATGACGCAAAAGTCATTGCATCAAGCGATCTTGATGAACACACCATTATGAACTTAAAAGCACAAGGTGCAAAAATTGATGTATGGGGTGTTGGAACGAAACTGATTACCGCATTCGATCAGCCAGCTCTTGGTGCTGTATATAAGCTTGTATCGATTGAAGAAAACGGTCAGATGAATGACACGATCAAAATTTCTTCTAACCCAGAGAAAGTGACAACACCAGGCCGTAAACGAGTGTATCGCATTATCAATCAATTGAATCATCACTCTGAGGGAGACTACATTGCCCTTGAAGAAGAAGATGTTCAAAGTGAAGATAAGCTGAAAATGTTCCATCCAGTTCATACATTTATCAGCAAATTTGTGACAAATTTTGTGGCAAAGGACCTTCATGTCCCAATTTTTGAACAAGGGAAGCTGGTGTATGATAATCCAGATATCCAAACGATTCAAGCATATGTGCAGGACAGTCTCGGACTCTTCTGGGAGGAATACAAACGAATCAGCAAACCAGAAGAATACCCAGTCGATTTGAGTCAAAAATGCTGGGATAATAAGATGCAGTTTATCCATGATGTGAAAAATAAAATCAAAAAAGAGCTTTATGAAAGCTGATTACCCCGGGAAAGGAGATCATCAAGCCAGATGGTCTCTTTTTTTAATGTTGGACGATTCAAAATGAACCTTATGGGCAATCATTTGGTATACTGAAAGCACATCTTGTTTGTCATTGCATAAAGGAGGAATGGAGCAGTTGAGGGTGTTTGTTGCAAGGCAGCCTATTTTTAACAGAAAAGAACAAGTCGTATCATACGAGCTGCTTTATAGAGATAGTGAAACCAATACATATAGCGCTGAAGATGGTGATCAAGCGACAACCGACCTCATTATCAATAGTTTTTTAAACATTGGCATCGAAACACTGACAGAAGGAAAACGATGCTACATCAATTTCACCGAAAGCTTGCTTTCGTCTGATCTGCTCACTTATTTTGATCCACATCAGCTTGTGATCGAAATATTAGAAAATGTACCGATTACTCCGGCACTTATTATGAGATGTAAGCAATTAAAAAAGTGGGGATACACGATTGCGCTCGATGATTTCTTTCTGAGTGGAACACATTTTCATGACAAGTTACTCGATGAACTCCTCTATTGCATTGATATTTTAAAAATTGATTTTCTGAAAACAACATGTGAAGAACGAAGAGACATTTTACATACATATAAAAAGTATCGACTTCGATTCCTTGCTGAAAAGGTAGAAACGCGAAAAGAATATGAAGAAGCGTTAGAAGCTGGCTTCCATTTGTTTCAAGGATATTTCTTTAGTGAGCCGCACGTCATTTCGGGACGAGCCTTATCGACTAGCTTCCACGCATACCATCAGCTATTGAATGAGCTGAGCAAGGAGCAGCCGAATATTCAGACCGTGACGCACTTTATAGAAAGTGATCTTTCCCTTTCATATCAATTATTAAAAATGCTGAATTCTGGCGGCATGAGACGTCTTTATCAAATCAAGAGTATTCGTCAGGCGATTATCCTGCTTGGGTTTAATGAAATACGGCGATGGATCTTTATCCTCTCATTTAAAGAACTGAATGTCCAAGCCAACTCAAGCCAAAAGGAAATCATCAAAATGTCGTTCATTCGTGCCAAAACGTGTGAACTCATTGCTAGTCGGACTGAACGAGAGCATCCCGCTTCTTATATGCTAACAGGTATGTTTTCACTCATTGATACGCTTGTCAGGGCGGACATTACTGAACTTGTGAAAGAACTGCCTCTTTCGGATGAAGTAGGTGAGGCACTGCTTGGCTATGAAAATGACTATTTCCTTGTGTTAGACGTTGCCAAACGTATTGAACGAAATGAATGGGATGATGAAATGTTAGGTGGAAGTCTCCCTAAGCAGGAAGCCTACGGCTGTTATATAGAAGCCATTGAATGGTGTCATAAAATGTTTGAATCTTAAGAAAAGCCGCTCCCACTAGAGCGGCCTTTTTCTTTGTTATCCCCACTGTAAAAGTAGAAAAAGCCTACTGGAAGAGAGGGATAAGTAGATACGGATGCCTTCTGGACTAAAGCGGATATCGATATTGCTTTTCACCCCAATCTGCTTCAGCATTCGAATTACACTTGCGGTGTCAGCTCGTTCAGCAGCTTCCATGATTCGCTGTCCAAACGAAAGCGAACCGGAAATCTGCTGTGTAATGAGGGATGCATCAGCCACGAGACGGGTTGATTCCTTTGCAGCCTTTTGAAACGCATGAGCATCTACTGGAGGAAAAGTCATAGGTGTTCGCAGGTATGCGTTCCCCATTGCGGGAACCTGCAAAGGAGGATAAGGAACATAGTAAAACACATGGTCACCTCTTCTCTCATTGAAGTGAATTTGGACGGATATCTGTTCTAAATGTATGAAGAAAATCCGAATAAAGAATCAAAATGATCTTTCTATCTTTGCATATTCATCATAAAAATAGGTACTTTTGCGGTCAATTTCGGTGAATGTCGCCAAAAAATTGCGGTGTCTACAGTAGAGCCTGTCGTCTGACCTATAACATGAAAAACCGAGGAAACAGAAGGGATCATACGTTCTGTTACACAAGAATTGTGACGAATGATGCCTGTTCATGTCGCAAAAATGACGTATTTCCTTTGAAATTGAGATAAAAGTATCATTTGAAAAGTCTGAAAATGATGAAAAAAGACCTATTGAATTTTGCGGTATCACGCACACATTTTGTGCATACTTTTCGGTGAAAAAATACTCAATAGCATTTACACTGTTAGTAACAGATCAAATACTTATGACCCAATCAACATACACAAATACATTGATCTTCCAAAAAAGGAGAGTGGAATCGATGGAAAAGTATGAAATCGAAGAACTTAAACAACTATTATGGAAACTTGAAAACGAAATTAGAGAAACAACGGCTTCTCTTCATAACATTAACAAAAGCATTGATCAATACGACAAATATGAATATGTGAAAATTTCTTAAAGACTTGATAACCATCAAGTCTTTTTTTTATCCAAATACATACAAAAAAAGGATATATTATTATATAATTGTTAAATAGTGATGTCAGTGGACATTTGCTTATTTCTTTTTAGTAAAATAAGAGGCGAGAGGGTGAGGATCAAGATCGAGTATGCTAAACTATCTAGAGAATACAAAAATCAAGCAGAAAATGTCTGATTTTATTCAACATGCAGTCAGGCAAAATGATTTACAAAAGCTGCTTCTCGAATTTACAGATATAAAGAATGAATTTCCTTTTGGGCAATTGGCTTACCAACATTATGAGGCATTTGGCGGACAAGACAAGCAAGCGATTACAAAACTGGCAGCAGGGATTGAACTTCTCATCTTATCTGCCGATATATTAGATGATATTGAAGATCAGGATAATGATTCGTATCCTTGGATGAAATGTCAGAGCGGAATTGCGATTAATGCGGCGAATGTTCTCTTTGCATTGAGTTTTGATGTGTTTTCAAAGCTTGATCATGGAGCGAAGCTTTTAAACAATGTATATTCTTATTCCATTCAGTCAATGCAAGGGCAGCATATAGATATGACACTGGAGCCAGAGAATGAGCAGGATTGTTTAAATATCATGAAGTTAAAAGCAGGGTCACTGTTTGTATTACCTTGTGTGTTAGGTGTTGTTTTGGCAACAGGTTCTTTTGAAAAGAAGGTAGAAGAATATGCTTATTACCTAGGAATGGCGGAACAGCTTGAAAATGACTATCTAGGTCTTTTTAATAAAGATAATATTGACTTTAAAAGAATGCAAACATTACCGCTAGTTTACTTGAAAAATGAGTTTAATCCATCTAGTTCAGACTTGCTCAGTTATTTTCAATCAAAGGATAAGAGTGCCGGCTCTGAAGAATTAAAGGATAAATTAAAAAAATCTGGTGCTCAACAATATGTATTTATTATGAGAAACCTTCTCAGAAATAAGTTTAAAGAAGCATTCAAGAAACTACATTTAGAGGCTTCAAAAAAGAAAAAACTGATACTTTTTTTAAATGGAGATGGAGAAGATGAAAATTCAGGAATTGGTTAGTTATTTAGTGGAGAATCCTTCAACATTAAATCAAATCGCTAATGGGAACGCATCATTGCTTCACGTTGATCAAGAAACTGCAAGTATTATTGTTGACGGATTCCAGAAAGAAGACGTTATTAAAGCAATCATATGGGCAACTGCTTGAGTAGATAAATATTATGAGAAAGTTTTACTCTAAGTTAACAGTTATATTAGTTATCCTTAGCTTCATCTATGTGATTTACATCTCTTATATCAACGTATTTAATATTTTTGTTGGAGCAGCTGTTAAGGAAAATAGTCACGGTCAACTTGAGGTAGTGGATGTCGATAATTTTACAGATAGCTATCTAGCTGGAGTTAGGAAAGGCGATATCATACTTGAAGTGAATGGGAATAAAAAACCAGTTGAAGAAGTTAAAAGAGGTTTTTTAGCTAATGTTAAAAGTTTAGTCGTTGATAGACATGGTGATAAAATTGATTTAGAGAATGTAAGGTTATTGAGTCAAGCGAATCTGTTTATTTATCTAATACCAGTCATTCTTTATTCCATCTGTCTATTTTGTATATTTATGATTTTAAAAATGAATAAAGCAAACCAAAAAGAGTCAGCTTATATTTTAGCTTTATTTCTTTTGGCGGTGTCTATAGGTTATGTAAGTTCTGGTGGTTCTGGAAAAGGTGAGGCTATCAGTCGTATTCTTGTAATCGTTACAATGAATATTGTACCTCCACTATATATGCACTTTATGTATCAATATTTAAAAGAATTAGGAACAGAGATTATTCGTCGTCGAGTTCTTTTTTATTTGTATCTAGTTCCAGTGACTAACGTTTTATTAGTTTTATTCTATAAAAATAAAGCAGGACCAGTAGATCTATTAGCATATGTCAATTTACTTTCATTTTTTGTTCTGGCTTTCCTTTCGATTATTATCACTATAAGGGCTGCTAAAAAATTGAAAGACAATGAAGTCAGCAATGTACTTCGAGCATTTGCACTCATTTTAATCTCAGCATTCAGTCCATTCATGCTATTTTTTATCATTCCTTATTTTTTTGGTATATATTTTATTTCACCGTATGTTGTTGCATCGTTTGTTCTTTTAATTCCTTTTTTCTTAGTCTATCAATTTATGTCAAATAAGCTATATAATGTTGATTTCTTTATGGGAAGGATTAAATACTACGGTTTTTTAGCAATTACACCAACAATACTTGTGGTTGTTCTTTTTGATTTTATTCAAAAGCCAAATGCAAATTTCTATACAGTGAAATTTACGATTATCACGTACATTCTTATGCTTACCGTCTTCTACTTTAAAGAAATTATCGATTTCCGTTTTCGATTGAAGCGTTTTTCAGAGAAGCATAATTATCAGGATAGTGTATTTAAATTTACACAGCTTATTCGTGAGGCGTCATCACTTCATCAAGTATTGTATCATTTAAAATACACCATCTTAGAAGTACTTGTTGTGAACAAAGCCTTTGTGCTTGAAGTGAAGGCAGATGGACAAATTGTTGAAATTGATGAATCAATAGAAGAAAGCCAGCTATGGAAAGAGTATGTGGATCAATTTCAAGATATTTTAGGTGAAGTTGGTAAAATCATCGGGTTGGATAAAGGATTCATGATGAAAATTGGTGAGCGGGGTGGTCACTCGTTTGTGATTTGCTGTTTATCTAATTTACGGACACCTAAGCTGACCCGCGATGAAATCTCATGGCTGAAAACATTGGCATTTTACACAAGTGTCAGTTTAGAAAATGTCGTTAAGATCGAAGAACTGATGGAGCATCTTGAGGATTTGAAACAGCGGGAAGCCAATCCCGCCTGGCTGAAGAAAGTCATGTTCGCCATGGAAGAGAAGCAGCGTTCAGATTTAGCGAGGGATCTTCATGATTCTGTGCTGCAGGATTTGATTTCACTGAAGAGACAGTCCGAGATGTTCTTAACCAATTTCCAAAACAACCAATGCCCAACATCTATTGAAAATTCATTGATCTCATGGAATGAACAAATGTCTAAGGTGATTCAAACCACGAGAGAAACATGTCATGAACTTCGGCCGCAGCTCCTCTATGATTTGGGGTTAGTGAAGGCAATTTCGAAGCTGACTTCGCAAATTCAAGAGGAAGCGCCATTTCATATTAGGCTGAATACAACCCGCTTTGATAAAGAACTGGACATTGATATTGACTCACAGCTGAATATTTACCGGATTGTGCAGGAGCTGTTATCCAATGCGTTGAAGCATTCTAAGGCCAGCCAAGTCTTAGTGATGCTCATTTGTATTAAAGATCAAGTTGTTCTCCATTATGAGGACGATGGAGTCGGATTTGATGCAAGCCAGCTTGATCAGCACACGATGAGCATGGGTCTTTCTGGCATAAGGGAACGAGTCAAAGCTCTAAATGGAAAGCTTCAAATTCACACAGCACCTGAAAAAGGGCTCAAGGTGAAAATTGAAATGGAATTGTAACGATTTCTTAAGGAATAAGACTTGGCATCTGCCAAGTCTTTTATATAAAATGGAAGTGAGTGATTTAAAGGGAGGAAGACATGAAGAAGATATTGGTCATTGATGATCATCCGGCTGTCATGGAAGGGACAAAAAGCATATTAGAATCAGATCAGCAGCTATCAGTCGATTGTTTAAGTCCTGATGCAGAAGGCGCCTTTTTAAAGACGCATGACTTTTCCATCTATGATGTGATCTTGATGGATTTAAATCTCGGGGATATCAATGGAATGGACATTGCCAAACAAATTCTAGAAACGAATCAACAAGTGAAAATTATCATTTATACAGGATATGAAGTAGATGATTATTTCGAAGAGGCCATTCGAGCTGGATTGCATGGTGCAATAAGTAAAACAGAGACAAAAGACAAAATCATTGAATACATACACCGCACATTGCAAGGAGAAGTTGTCATTCAGCTATCCTATTTAAAGAAATTAATTTCACAGCAACAAGAGAAGCCAGAACAGGCGCAGCAGACGGATCATGAGCTGTTAACAGAGCGTGAATGCTTAATCTTAAGAGAAGTGGAAAAAGGGTACACAAACCAAGAGATCGCCGATGTGCTTCATTTGAGCAAACGCTCGATTGAATACAGTTTGACCTCCATCTTTAATAAGCTGAATGTTGGATCTCGAACAGAAGCGGTGTTAATTGCAAAATCGGAAAGTGTCCTGTAAACGTGTGAAGGGAGAGGGCCTTGATGGATGTGAGTGGTTCAAATACACTGCTTGAGGCACTGGGGATTGAGATTGTGGAATGCAATACGTCACGATGCGTGGCGACAATGCCAGTCGATCACCGAACAAAACAGCCATTTGGATTACTGCACGGAGGAGCATCAGCTGCTCTAGCAGAAACAGTGGCAAGCATGGGTGCTGCTGCTCATTTGGATTTAACGAAGCAGGTTTGTTCAGGTATTGAAATCAATGCCAATCATTTAAAATCTGTACGTGATGGAGTGGTGACAGCTACAGCTGTTCCTGTACATGTAGGACGGCGTACAATGGTATTCCAAATCGATATAAAAGATGATCGAGACCGTCATATCTGTACGTCAAGATGTACACTCGCTGTCATTGATCGCATATAAAAAAGCTCCCGGTGCAGCGGAAGCTTTTTTTAATACCCTTTTATGAACATGCGGGTAAAGTGAACAAGACCTGAATGTCAGGTTCTTCATTTATAAATAAGAATCTTCTTTTCGTTTAATGACAAAGTTACGGAAACCGCCATAATCATCTTGGACACTTCGTTTGTCCATTTTCACACCAGTGTTGTAAGCGGCTCTTCCGATCAAATGAGCGCCGACTGGTGCGGTCAGAAAGATAAAGACAATCCCAAGCAGGATTTTCGCAGAGATGATCCCTGCAAGAAACCATTCATGAAAGAACACACCAACTAAAATGAGAACAACACCAAGTGTCGATGCTTTTGATGCAGCATGCATACGTGTGTAAACATCCGGCAGGCGAAGGACACCAATGGCTGAAATTAAACAGAGGATAGCGCCAAGCAGAATAAAGAAAATTACGATCGCTTTAGCGATGACGATCATTTTCAATCACTTCCCCTTTCTCAAGGAATTTGGAAAAAGCGACAGTGCCGATAAAGGCAAGAATACCGAGCAGTAAAATAATTTCAAAGAACGTCGTGGTTTTCAGTAAGATAGACACGATGGCTGTCATCCCAATTAAATTGATTCCTATCGCATCAAGCGCACTAACGCGATCAGGAATAGAAGGTCCTTTGATGACCCGTATGACAAAAAGCAAAGTAGACAGCGCAAGAATCCCAAGTGACATTTGCAAGATCAGTTCCATTACTTACCGCTCACCTCCTGAATCGCTTTTTCAAATGATACCCGAATATCGTGGATGGCTTTTTCAGCATCTTCAATATCCATCGCATGAATATATAAAATCGAACGATCATCCGAAATATCGATGACCAGTGTACCAGGTGTTAATGTAATCATATTAGCCAGTATGGTGATTTCCCAATCTGTTTTTAAATCTGTACGAAAGGCGAAAATACCAGGCTTGATCTTAAGCTTTGGAGATAACACCGTCTTGAGTACACTCAAATTGGCAAGAAGCAGCTCTCTGATAAAAATGATGACGAGCTTGATAATCGCATACAGGGCATAGCCGTAAAAACGTTGCGGGAAGAATCGCCGTAGCATAAAAATGGCGATCATCCCTAGTGCAAAGCCTGATACAAAGTCTGCAGCTCTGTATGTATCATTCATAAACATCCATGTAAAGGCGAGGAGAGCGTTTAATAATATTTGAAAGGCCATGTTCATCTACTCCTTCAGCACAGCTTGAATATATTTTTCTGGTGTTGAAAGCATTTCCGCAGCTTGATTGATATAAGGTGCAATGAATTCTGTGCCTAATCCAATCGCAAGCGATAAGATAACAAGCAGTACCCCAGGATACACCATTCCTCTAATGGATGGCTTTCTTCTTCGCATATCCTGTTCCTCTCCCCAAAACGCGAGCATGAAAATCCTCATAACAGAATAAAGGACAAGAAGACTGGACAGTAAAACAAGGATAGAGAACGTCATGTACCCAGCAGAAAACCCACCTTCAACAATTTTCAGCTTGCCAACAAATCCACTTAGTGGAGGAATACCCGCAAGTGATAAAGCCGATATGAAGAACATCCAGCCGAGTAGAGGCTGGGATTGAATCAGCCCACCCATTTTTTTCAGATGGTTGGTTCCAGCATACACAAACAATGCCCCTGCAAGCATAAATAAAGCTCCTTTGATCACCATATCGTGAATGAGGTAATAAATGGCGCCTTGGAGTGATGCCGGTGTATTGGCCGCAATCCCGAACAAAATGACACCAACAGCTGTGACAATGTTATAAATCACAATTTTTTGCACATCAGAATAGGCGATAGAGCCAATGACACCGAATATAACCGTTAGAGCGGCCAGCCAAGCCATAAGTGTATGTGTAAAACCTGTATCATGTATAAAGATAAGTGTGAAGACCCTGGCAATTGCATATAGGCCGACCTTTGTCAGCAGTGCACCAAACAAAGCTGAAATCGCTGCTGGCGGAGCATGATAAGACCCTGGCAGCCAGAAATAAAGCGGGAAGACCCCAGCTTTTAAGCCAAATACAATCAGGAACAGAATGGCAATCACGGTGATTAACCCTGTTTGCCCAGATTCAGCTATTTTCACACTTAAATCAGCCATGTTCAGTGTGCCTGTGACTGCATATAAACACGCTACGCCAACAATAAATAATGCCGATGAGATAATATTAAACACAATGTATTTCAGTGATTCACGAAGCTGGGGCTTTGAACCACCCAGAACAATGAGCATATAAGATGCCATCAGCAACAATTCAAAGAAGACAAACAGGTTGAAAATATCTCCCGTTAAAAAGGCACCACTGACGCCAGCTAACAAGAATTGGACACCAGAATAATAGAAAAGCCGCTCTCTTTCTTTCCCAATCGTTTGAAAGGAAAAAAGAACTGTGACAAGTCCAACAATGGAAGCGGTCAGCACAAGAAGCGCAGCAAACTGATCGGCCACAAGGGCAATGCCAAACGGTGCTTTCCAGCCGCCCAAATAAAGGGTTTGTATGCCGTTTGTGAAAATCGTTTGGACCAAATAGACATTACAGATAATGGCTAAAAGAGATGCAAACACACTAAAGCCTCTCGACAGCATGGTGTTTTTATTCATAAAGATCAATAATGTAGCAGCTAGTAATGGTATTAATATAGGCAGGATCACGAGATTATTCATGCTGATCATTTCCTCTCATTTGATCCATGTCATCTGTTCTCAGCTCTTGGAAGGCACGGAAGGCCATCACGAGCAAAAAGGATGTTACACCAAAAGCAATGACAATGGCTGTTAAAATTAATGCTTGTGGCAATGGATCTACATAGGATGTGAGCCCCTCTTTCAAAATAGGAGGTGCTCCCTTTTTTAAGCCGCCCATTGTTAATAGAAGCAAATGGACGCCGTGACTTAAAACGGCAGTACCGACGATGACCCGCAGAAGGCTTTTTGAAAGCATTAAATAGGTCGCTGCCATAAAAATGATTCCGACGATAATAGACATTAGAAATTCCATTATTCCTTCTCTCCAATCGTTTGAATAATGGTCATGGTGACACCAACAACAACTAAATACACACCGATATCAAACAGGACCGCTGTCGCCAGTTCTGTTTTCCCTAGAAACGGCAGTTGGAAATAATCAAATGCATGGGATAGGAAAGGTGCTCCGAACAGAAAAGATCCCATACCTGTTAGGATGGCAACGAGCAAACCGACACCAGCCACATAAATAAAGTCAAATGGTAAAATGCGTCTGACTGTTTTAAGGTCGTAGGCTAAAAGCAGAAGAACGACAGCACCAGCGCTCATCAAACCGCCAATGAATCCTCCGCCAGGATTGTTATGTCCTGCAAGAAATAGGTGAAGTGAGAAAAGCAAGATGATGAATGCTGTAATTTTAGTTGTGACTTGTAAGAGCATATCATTCGTATCAATCTTTCTCATCGCCGTACGCCTCTCTTCCGTTTTCCTTGTGCTTTTACCTTCAATAATCCATAAATACCAAGTGCCGCAATAGCCAGCACTGTAATCTCAAAGAGTGTATCAAAGCCCCTGAAATCGACAAGAATGACATTGACAATATTGTCTCCGCCAGCCAGTTTGTAGCTGTTTTCAATAAAGTACGTTGAAATCGTGTCAAGAGACTGCTGGCTTGTGGAAGCGAAAGCAAGACATGTGACAACGACTCCAACACCTAATGAGATGATCAAATTTGTTAATTTAAATCTTCGTGTTTTTTGCTTCAGACTCAGCTTTGGCAAATGATAGAAGCAAAGTAAAAACAGCGCGACAGAAATGGTTTCAATAATGAGCTGTGTCAGCGCAAGGTCAGGTGCTCTGAAAATCACGAAGAACAATGACAGCGTGTAGCCCATAACACCTAGCGCAATAATAGCTGTTAAGCGTGAACGAGCAAATACAGTCGTGACTGTCGCTGCGACCATCACAAGTGAAAGGATGGCTTCGTACGTGCCGATTGATGCAGCGTGCTCAGTTTGAAATGAGAAGGCTTGCTTGTAGAACATCACGCTGCCAAGCACGATAATCATAAACCCAAATACATAGACAAGATAGTCACGAAGGAATCCTGTCATATAGCTGTTTGTTAGGCGGTAAGCCCCTTTTTCTACACCTATAAGCGAACGATCATACAAAGCGTTAAATGACCATTTTTCCTTAAATATGTTGTACATTGGGCGCCATTTTGACAGCGTTAAATAGCCAATGGTACCGAGCGCAACTACACCAATTGTCATGTGAAGCTCTGGCTGGAATCCATGCCACGCTTCAATTTTTACGGCAAAGCGGCTTCCTGTTTGAATGGCTTCTGGAATGATCGCTTGAATGGCAGGTTCAATGACAGAATAGGCAAGAATATTAGGGAAAAAGAAGAACGTGACCACAAGTGCAGCTAAAATAATTGGCGGGATCAGCATACCAATCGGTGCTTCATGCGGTTTTTTCTCCAATTGATCGACATTCAGACGGCCTCTAAATGTTTTGAAGACGATCATCATACTATAGATGAACGTAAACACACTAGCGAGCCAAGCGATAGCAGGGAAGATAGCCCCCCATGTTGACACATCCGTAAAGCTGATCTCAGAAATCCGGATCATACTTGTGAAAAATAGTTCTTTACTTAAAAATCCATTAAAAGGCGGGAGTCCAGCCATCGAGAATGTACCAATTAACGTAATTGTAAAGGTAATTGGCATGATGGTCATTAATCCACCTAATTTGCGAATATCACGTGTACCTGTTTCGTGATCGATAATCCCTGCTGCCATAAAGAGACTACCTTTAAAGGTTGCGTGGTTAATGAGATGAAAAATAGCAGCAAGAACGGCTGCGCCAAAAAAGGCAGGGTTGTTTTCATGAATGGCAGCTGCGCCTACTCCTAGCATGAGCATAATCATCCCGAGTTGACTCACTGTCGAGAAGGCCAGAATGGCTTTCAAATCATTTTGCCGAACGGCGTGGAAAGATCCCCAGAATAGTGTGATAAGTCCGACAATCGAAATGGTCCAAAACCACACCTCTGATATAGCAAAAATCGGACTAAAGCGGGCAACCAGATAAATACCGGCTTTGACCATAGTAGCAGAATGTAGATAACTGCTTACAGGGGTTGGTGCTTCCATAGCATCAGGCAGCCAAATATAAAATGGGAACTGCGCTGATTTCGTGAAGGCCCCTAGTAAAATGAGCACCATCGCAGGGATGAAATAAGGTGATGCCATAATGAGCTGAAGCTGATTGACTGCTTCGCGAATACTGAATGAATCAGTGATCAGGTAAATGAGGATGAAGCCACCAAGCATAGCCAATCCGCCAAACACAGTAATAAGCAGTGATTTGGTTGCTCCGTAACGAGAACGCTCACGCTTATACCAATACCCAATTAAGAGGAAGGAAGAGATACTCGTTAGCTCCCAGAACAAATAAAGTACGACCATGTTGTCAGAGAGAACAACACCGAGCATAGCGGTCATAAACATTAATAAATACGTATAGAAAGAGCCAAGCTGTTCTTTTTCCTTTGATAAGTAGAAAATACTGTACAGAACCACAAGTGCACCAATACCTGTGATGAGTAAAGCAAATAACAGGCTGAGACCATCTACATACACAGTGAAATTCATCCCTAGAGAGGGAATCCATTCAGCTTGTGAGAACAACGTTCGTCCATTCGAGGTGATCTGGAGCATTTGGATGAAATAGGTAAATAAAAGAATAGGCAAGATGAGAACAAACCATCCTGTATGTATACGCCTTACGTATTTAAAGAGAAAAGGGACGACAAAGGCAAGTAAAAAAGGTGATAGGATGGCGAAGTGAATAAGCTGCAAGAAAATGAACCTCCTTTGATCAATATAAATTCACGTTCTAAAGAACTGGTAACTAAAATTATAGCGTAAATACAGACATAGTGCATTGGTTTGAACTGATTTACGGCAAATCAAAATTGTTTTGAGTTCTTTTGACCACAAAAAATATTTTATCAAAAATGAAACTCGTTGTATATTGTTTTGTATTTCGTACATGCTTTTCTTAAAGGAGCTGATCAAATGAAACGAAAGATCGCCATCAGCTTAAGCATATTCTGCACGATTTTAGGAGGAGCATTCTTGATTGAACGAAATGATCAAAAAAGGTGGCAGGCCGGGAGTGAATGGCCGCTATTTTCTGAACATCTCCTCCATATGACCTATCCGCAGGCGAAACAGTATCCTTTTCAGCCTCGGGAGTATATACGAATTGTATTAGCTGATGAATGAGGATGTATGGGAGAAAAGAAATATAAAAAAAGCATGTCCCTTATGAAAAGGACATGCTTTTTGTTTCTTTTTTTAAGTAAACATTCTAAGTAAGATTGTTGCGCAAATAACGGTTGCTGCTCCGCCAAGACGTGTAGAGACTTGAGCGAAAGGCATAAGGCCCATTCTTCCAGAAGCTGAAAGAATTGCAACGTCACCAGTACCGCCTAATCCACTGTGACAGCCAGTCACAATTGCAGATTCAACTGGATACATGTTCATGAATTTACCAACAAAGTAACCAGAACCAACCATGCCTAGAACAACAGCAATACATACACATACGAAAGGAATCGAAATAACAGTGGCCACATCATCAAGTGGAATGTATAGAATTCCTAAACCAACCATTAGAGGCCATGTAAAGCTTTTCGATACAAACTTGTAGAACTGCTGTGAGCCGTTTTGCAAATGCTGAGGCATCACGTTTAAGTATTTGATTAATGCAGCAAGAACAATCATTAAGATTGGACCTGGAATATGAACAAAACTTTCTAATAAGCCGCCAAAGATAAAAGTTGTACATGCAACAAGCACACCTGCACCCATTAAGCTGAAGTCAACTTTAGTATCCATGTCAGGCTGTTCGAAGATTTCATTTGCTTCTTTTGATTTAACAAGTCTTCCGTTCCCGTTTAGTTCAGGACGTTTTTCACCAAGCTTTTTCATTGCGCCAGCACAAATGATGGCAATGACGTTCCCAATGACAGCAGCCGGAATCAATTGAGAAATTAATGACTCTGCTGATACACCAAGAATTTGCGAATAAGCAATTGATAATGGCAATATCCCTTCACCGACACCACCGGCAATAATCGGTACAATGATAAAGAAGAACGAATGATGCGGTGTGTAACCAACTAGAAGACCCACTAGAATTCCAGCAACTACAGCTGTAATTGTACCTGCAACAAGAGGAACAAACATACGAATAAGGCCTTGTACTAAAACAGTTCGTTGCATCCCAAGAATACTACCTACTACAAGAGCAGATATATAGAAGTATAGGAAGTTCGACGTTTTCATCAGAGACGTAACCGCTTCCAACGAGTTTGGATTCAGAACATGAAAAAAGACCAGGAACGATGGTACGAATAAAGAAAGAATCGCCGGTCCACCAATATCTTTTAAGATTGGAATACGTTGTCCTACATCTCCTAGGAAAATCCCCAAAATCATAATAACAGCGAAACCACCAAGCATATTTGCTGGAATTTTATTAAAATAAGCGGCAGTTAAAATAATCGCTGCAAGTACTATATACACAGGTAGATCAATAACACCAATTTTCCAAGAAAGAATTTTTCGGAAAACGCTTTTATTATTGTCAGAATCGTTTGTAATCGATTTCAATTGTTGTGTATTAGCCACATAAACACCCCCAAATGCTATTTGTCTCAATTGTAGAAGATTCTGTGACACTCATCTATTTATTAAACTAAATTAAGTGTAATAAAAGTAAAATAAACGGGGGTTTTGTCGTTTTTATCATACAAAAATCCCCTGAAGATAGTTTGTCCTTCAGGGGATTGATCATACATGGTATTTATTTATCGTTTTCCTTTTAAATAAGGGGTACCAAGTGCTTTTGGTGCGTCTGCTCGTCCAATGAAGCCAGTAAGAGCTAGGATCGTCAGCACATATGGTGCAATGAGCATGTACACGTTCGGGATATCTTGAAACAGCGGAAGCAGAGAGCCAATGATGCTTAAGCTTTGTGCAAATCCAAAGAATAAAGCAGCGCCCATAGCGCCAAATGGGTGCCATTTCCCGAAAACAAGGGCGGCTAACGCAATGAAGCCTTGTCCTGTAATGGTGGCGTGTGAGAAGTCAAGAGCGATGGTCGATGCATACACAGCTCCGCCAAGGCCGCCAAATAGACCACTAATGAAGACGCCGATATAGCGCATCCGGTATACCTTGATTCCCATTGTATCAGCTGCCATTGGGTGCTCGCCGACTGCACGAAGTCGCAAGCCAAACGGCATTTTAAATAAAACAAACCAAGCGACAACCGCAAGAACTAATGCGAGAATGGACGTATAATACACATCTTTAAAGAAAATATCACCAATGATCGGAATGTCACTTAAAAGGGGAATATCTCCTTTATAGAAAGGTTCTGTAATTTTATCCGTTTGTGCTTTTCCATAAATCAGTTTGACAACAAACAGCGTAGCACCAAGGGCAAGCATGTTAATCGCAACACCACTGACCGTTTGATCTGCTCTGAACGTAATAGTGGCAACAGCGTGAATGAGTGAGAACACGCCGCCAATGGCCATACCAACAAGAAGACCGAGCCACGGGGTCAAGGCACCAAACGTATCAGCAAACATTAAGTTAAAGATAATACTAGAAAATGCTCCGACGACCATCAAACCTTCAAGACCGATATTGACGACACCTGATCTTTCTGAAAAGACGCCTCCAAGAGCGGTTAAAATAAGTGGTGCAGCATATACAAGTGTAGCCGGGACGATGATTTCAAGAATTTGCAGAAATCCCACTTATTTTCCCCCCTTTTTCTTCAATTGTTGAATGACAAGACGGATGATATAGCTTGAGGCAACGAAAAGAATAATGATCGCAATCACAATATCAACGACCTCAGTCGGTACGCCAGATTCAAGCGGCATGTTTAAAGCACCGACTTTCAATCCACCAAGCAATAATGCCGCTAAGACGACACCAATAGCTGTATTTCCGCCTAATAAGGCAACAGCGATTCCATCAAAACCAACGCCAGTGAAGGCATCTTTTATTGATGCATATTCAAAGGTTCCGAGCCCTTCCATCGCACCTGCAAGACCTGCAAAGGCACCAGAAATGAGCATGGAATATATAATGTTTTTTCTCACATTCATTCCAGCATATTGGGATGCGTGTTGATTCATACCAACAGCACGCAATTCAAACCCTTTAGAGGTTTTTTGGATAATAATCCACATAATAACGGCAGATAGGACAGCTACAATGATTCCGTTATGCATGCTTGAAAAGTCAGTGATTTTTTCAAAAAAATCAGAGTGTAATGAGGCAGTCGAATTAATATTATCTGTTTTATCTTTATGATCTGTAAGAACATTTGTAATAATAAAATTAGTCACATGAAGTGCAATGTAGTTCATCATAATAGTGACAATCACTTCATGAACATAAAAACGTGCTTTTAAAAACCCAGGAATAAAGCCCCATAATGCACCAGCAGCTGCTGCAGTGATCAGTGCAAGAGGCAGGTGGATATACGCAGGTGCATGGACGGTTGTTCCTATCCATACAGATGCAATCCAGCCAATGAGAAGTTGACCTTCTACCCCGATATTAAAGAGGCCTGTCCGAAATGCAAAGGCAACAGCAAGTCCTGATAAAATATAAGGCGTGACTTGTCGGATGGTTTCTCCCATATAATACGTTTCACCGAATACGCCATTCCAAAGGGCGCTATAACCTTCGATGACACTATAACCGCTTGCCAGCATAATGATGGCCCCAACGAAAAGACCAAGTACAATGGCTATAAGCGGAATCAGCAGATTTGTTAAGCGATTAGACATTTGCTTCTTTCCCCACTTCCTGTTGCGTACTTCCAGCCATTAACAGACCAAGTTCTTGCTCTGTTGTTTCTTTTGGATCAACAATGGCAATAATGCTGCCTTCGAAAATCACAGCAATCTTATCACTGACATTGATAATTTCATCAAGCTCAAAGGAGATGAGCAGAACGGCTTTGCCTGCATCCCTTTGTTCAATCAGACGCTTATGAACAAACTCAATGGCTCCGACGTCAAGTCCACGTGTCGGCTGTGCGGCAATTAATAAATCAGGATTTCGGTCCACTTCACGGCCAATAATGGCTTTTTGCTGGTTACCCCCTGATAGCGCACGTGCTTCTGTATATTCACTAGGTGTCCGTACGTCGTATTCAGCAATGATTTGTTTTGCTTTTTGATAAATATTTTTCATATTCATCAAGCCAAACTTCGAATATGGACGCTGATAATACGTTTGTAAGGAAATATTTTCTCCAATTGAAAAATCAAGGACAAGTCCGTGCTTATGACGGTCTTGAGGAATGTGTCCGATACCAGATTCTGTGACCTTACGAGGCGGGAGATTTTGAATGGCTTTCCCGTTTAGCATGATCGTACCAGATTCGGATTTTTTCAGACCTGTAATGGCTTCAATTAATTCAGATTGACCATTTCCGTCTACACCCGCAATTCCGACAATCTCACCGGCTTTCACTGATAAATTGAGTTGTTTCACGGCTTCAATTCCTCGCGTATCTTTGACAGTGAGATCTTGAATTTGCAAGACTTCTTCAGCAGGGGAGGCTGCTTTTTTGTCTGTTTTAAATGAGACTTCGCGGCCGACCATTAAGCTGGCAAGCTCGTCTTTGTTTGTGTGTTCCACATCAAGTGTACGAATACCTTGCCCTTTTCGGATAATGGTCACGCGATGACAGGCATCCATAATTTCTTTTAGTTTGTGGGTAATTAAAATAATGGATTTGCCTTCATTGATTAAGTTTTTCATAATTTGTATGAGTTCTTTTATTTCTTGAGGTGTTAAGACGGCTGTTGGTTCGTCGAAGATCAAGATGTCAGCGCCGCGGTATAGTGTTTTTAAGATTTCTGCTCGCTGCTGCATACCGACTGAGATGTCAGATACTTTAGCGGCAGGGTCTATTTTCAGTCCATAACGGTCAGAAAGTTCCTGCACTTGCTGAATGGCTTGTTCTTTGTCAATCTTTCCAAATTTCTTTGGCTCTTTTCCTAAAATGATGTTTTCAGCCACAGTAAATGTATCAACTAGCATAAAATGCTGATGGACCATTCCAATGCCTAAATCACTTGCATCATTTGGACTTGAGATTGTAACCGGTTTTCCGTGTACCTTGATTTCACCTTTTTCAGGCTGATACAGTCCGAAAAGCACGTTCATGAGCGTTGATTTTCCAGCGCCGTTTTCACCAAGCAGCGCATGAATTTCGCCCTTTTTTAGCTGCAGCGTAATGTTATCATTTGCTACAATGCCAGGGAATTCTTTGCGT
The DNA here is from genome assembly GCF_038593325.1 of Bacillus sp. FSL W7-1582. Taxonomy (NCBI): domain Bacteria; kingdom Bacillati; phylum Bacillota; class Bacilli; order Caryophanales; family Bacillaceae; genus Bacillus; species Bacillus sp. FSL W7-1582. Next base: position 2,843,882 of record NZ_CP151987.1, on the reverse strand, counting down.
ATATTCAACATTTCAATGACATAATCCACAGGTTTAACCGCTCCTTTTTTAGGGTGCTGATGAAGATAAAAACTAGCAAAAGAAAAGCTGCAAAACAAGGCTGCAGCTTTTCTTTTACCACCTTTTACGAATAAAGAGGAGGTAAAGGAGAGGCAAGGGGATAAGACGCGCTTATCCCGATGCACAAATTAAGCTTTAAAATCTTTTAGTTCATCACGTGTTGCAGGGATTTTCACTTCACCCTTGATGATTTTTTGTTTCCATTCTTCGACTTTCTTCAATACATCTTTATCTAGATTCTCTTGAGATGGAGAGATGTCAACGCCGCCTTCTTTCAGACCGTACGTGATGACTTCGCCACCAGGGAATTTACCTTCTTTTGCTTTTGTTGTTAAGTCTTGTACAGCTGTGTCTACTTTCTTAATCATAGAAGTAAGAGTGACACTTTGTTTTGTTCCAGGTACTTTACCTTCGTCATACTGGTCTTTATCAACACCAATGACCCAAACATTTCGATTTGGATCTGCCTTTTTTAAATTGGTTGCTTCTGTAAAGACACCCGTTCCAGTACCTCCAGCTGCATGATAAATAATGTCAACGCCAGATTTGTACATACTTTCAGCTGTTGCTTTACCGATGTCTGCTTTATCAAATGCACCAGCATATTTCACTTCAACTTTTGCTTTTGGATTAGCTGCTTCAACGCCTGCACGGAAACCAACTTCGAATTTTCTGATTAATTCAGAATCAACGCCGCCAACAAAACCAATTTTGTTTGATTTTGTAGAAAGAGCCGCTGCAACACCTACAAGGAAGGACCCTTCGTTTTCGTTAAATGTAATACTAGCTACGTTCTTCTTATCAACAACTGCATCCACAATTGCAAATTTGGAATCTTTTCGCTGATCAGCTATTTTAGAAATGGCACTCTCCATTTTATAGCCGATACCATAAATCAGGTTAAATTTTTGTCTAACAAGTGTATTTAAATTTGTTGGATAATCTGCATCCGTTTTTGATTGTAAGTAATCAAAGCCGTTTTTACCTTTTGTTAAATTGTTGTCTTTCCCAAATGCTTGTAAACCTTCCCAAGCAGATTGGTTAAACGATTTGTCATCGACACCACCGACATCAGTTACCATTGCAACAGTGAATTGATCTTTATCTTTTTTGTTTTCACCGCTGTTTGAGCCAGAGTTGCCGCATGCTCCAAGGATGGTTCCTGCTGCTACGACTAAGGACAATGCAAGTCCAATTTTGCGCTTCTTCAAAACATAACCCCCTATAAAATTTAAAAGTTTCAGAAAAGTCTCGCGAAAAAAGACCGACTCTTGCCTTCTCCTATCCTTGTGAAAAGGGTATTTTATCCTGCATTCTTTTGAAATTGATGGAAACAGGAGAGAAGATGTAAGACATCAGACTTATATCTCGTTGAACTAATCAATCATAATTTATCATTTCCCATCGAATAAATAAATAGAAATTTGTTTTATTTTTAAAAAAATGTTAAAAGGCTAAATTCGATGTCTTTTTATGTGCTGAAATATGATATAATGCCGCTTTTATGATGTGCTCTACTACAGTGGAACCACTGATATCAAGGGGTTTGTGACATCGTATGCCATAAAAAAACATCTGGCCTTTGTGAAAGGTCAGATGTGTCAAATTAAAGATATTGCTGAATCAAATTCATGTTGCTTGTATTCAGTTTATATTGGAAAACAGGGCGGCCGATTGTCCCGTATGCCATCTCCACATCAACCACTTCGATATCCTCAAGAAATTTCAAATATTTTCTAATCGAAACTTGAGAGATTTCAGTATGATTGGCTAGGTCTTCGGTCGTGAAAGCCTGCTGACCGAATGATTGAATGCTTGTCCAGATGAGTTTGAGTGTGCTCTTCGTCAGGCCTTTTGGCAGCAGGACTTTTTCCGCCTCTGCTTTTTTATGAAAAAGCTTCGCGTCTAAATCATTTTGAGAGATGCTATTCATCGTTTGGTATAGGGCATGTTTTCTTTTATATTCTGCCAGTGCTGATTGGAAGCGTTCAAACTCAAAAGGTTTGATTAAATAGTCGACAGCTCCGTTTCGCATCGTTTGCTGTACGACATCCACTTCATTTGCAGCTGAAATGACGATGACGTCAACGGAATGATTTTGCTTACGAATTTCTGATAATAGGGCGAGCCCATTTTGTCCAGGCATATAAATATCAAGCAATACAAGGTGAATGATTTCTGATTTTAAGATGTCTAGTGCCTTTTGAAATGAGGTGGCAATCCCTTTTAATTCAAATCCTTCTATTTGGGTCAAGTAGCGTTTATTCAGCTCTCCGACCATTGGGTCATCTTCTACGATCAACACATTAATCATGTGAATCCTCCTTTTGTTTATATGGAATACGGAGACTAAAGGTCGTTCCTTCTCCTTTTTCGCTTGTGACGATCATATGTCCGTTCAGTTTTTTGATGCTTTGGTCAACAAAATAAAGGCCAAATCCTCTGTCTTCTCCTTTTGTTGAAAAGCCTTGATCAAACATAATGTCCTGTTCTTCTTTTGTCAGACCGACCCCTGTGTCTGTAATTTCAATATGAAGCTGCTCTTGGACATATCTGAATGAGATGGAGATATTTTTGTTCTCTGTATGGGAAACGGCATCGAGTGCGTTATTTAACAGATTACCGATGACCGTAATAAGGTCATGTGTGACTGCTGGGTCCTCCGAGTTTGGTACCTGTGTACTGCAATTGACTTCTAAAGCTGCGCCTTGTTCTCTGATGTAGCTTTGTTTTCCTAGTAAAAACCCGGCTAAGACAGAGTTTTTCACATGGTTGATGATTTCATTTGTTTCTGTCTGCTGATAAATCGCAATATCTTTAATATAGGTGCCAAGGTCATCATAGTTCTTCAGCTGGACCAATCCTAAAATGACATGGAGCTTGTTCATAAATTCGTGTGACTGGGCACGAAGTGCATTGGCATACATCTTCACCCCGCTCAGCTGCTCAGCCAGATGTTTGACTTCTGTTTTGTCACGGAAGGTTGCGATCGCTCCGACAATTTCTCCTTTTACCGTAATCGGTACCTCATTAAAGACCAGCTCCAATCCGTTCATTCTGACATCGCGATCAAGCAGCGGTTTCCGTGTTTCGATTACTTGCTTTAAGCCGCTTGAAGGAAGAAGGGCCTGTACATCTTGTTCTCTAGGGTCAACCATAATGCCCATATTATGAAAAAGACGTTTAGCTTCTGCATTTGCCAGCTTGATTTTACCGTGCTGATCGACGGCAAGAATGCCTTCTTTTGTTGACTCTAGCATAGCACTTCGTTCTTTTAATAAAGTGGCAATTTCATCTGGTTCTAGTCCAAACATAATCTTCTTTACTTTACGTGCCACAATGAGTGCGCCGATAATGCCAGATAAAAGGCTAAGCGATGTGACAAAGTAGAGCGGGAGCAGGCTTTGATGAATAATTAAATCAATTTCCTTTAATGTAATCCCAACTGCCACAGCTCCGAGCTGCTTGCCATCTTGGTTATAAACAGGAACAAAGGCACGCATGGACTTGCCAAGTGTTCCAGATGCGGTACTAATATGTTCTTTACCCTGTAATGCCGGTTTTTCATCACCTCCAGCAAACCGCTTCCCAATCTTTTGCGGATTCGGATGTGTTTTGCGGATACCGTTCATATCCATGACGACAACGAATTCGGTTTTGGTAATACGCTGCACATTGGTTGTATATTTCCGTAGTGCTGTATATGATTGATCTTTTTCTAATGATTTCGCTGTGATCGGAGCCTCTGCGACCATTTTGGCAGTAGAGAGGGCAATGTCACGTTCCTGCTGATGAATATTTTTGGCTGTTTCTGACCAGATCGTAAAGAATGTGATACAGAGGGAGATCAGGACAACAATACAGACAAAGATCGTCAGCCGTGTTTGCAGTCTTAAAGTTTTTTTCACGAGTATACCCCTAACGTGCAATTTTTTCGTAATAGTAATACTTTAACGGGAAAATGTAAGTTTGTGAAGGAATGTACGTGCAAAATCACAAATTTGATTTAGATTCCAGTTTACTTGGAAAGCATCTTGTCAATCCGTTTTAAGTGAGCCATAATAAAAATGAGCTTATGAGAAAGGATCTATTTATGAAAAATACATATTTGACTGGATATTTTCCGCTGATTTCGATTTTGCTATTCAGCTCTGCCTTTTCTATTTTTACAGTAGGTATCACGACTGACTTCTTGACCCAAGCAGGGATTTTAAAAGGAATGCTGGAATTTTTCTCTGAACAGGGCATTCGTCTTGCTTTGTTTGCCGCATTTGCACTTGTTTATTTTATGATTTTATCTGCTTTAAAACTCATTGCAGATACGGTGTTAGAGCTAGCGCTGCTCTTTTTTGCAAAGGACCCTGAAGGGGAGAACTTAAAGAAAATTCGGATTGCATCGGTTGTCTATTTGTTTGCCAGCTTACTTGCATTTCTATTGACGCAGCAGCTTATTCTGCTTGTTGGGCTTTTTGTTTTAGCAAGTCTCGTCTATTTTATCTGGGTTGTGGTACGCATTTATCAATCACTTTCCATGCTGAATTTAATTGGGTTTATGATGTTTAATCTGCTGTTTTGGGCCACGTTTTTGATCGGCATTTTGTACTTATTTATTAAGCTTTATAACAGTGTGATGGCGAGTCTGCCAGCTTAATCAGACGAAAGAAAGCATCCTCCGATGATGGAGGATGCTTTTTTTATGGAAGAAACCGCTTCTGAATATCAGGTGTAGGCATCATACAGGATGTTTTTTGACCAAACCATTTGTAGCGATTCTTTGCAATGAGTTGATAAAACCAGTCACGGATTGGTCGAGGGATCGCGAGGAGTAAATAGCTCCATCTGTATATCCCTTTTAAATGGCGCGCCGCTTTTAAGATGCCTGTTGACTTCATATAAAGGGTCCCATTTTCAATATAAATGAATGAATTGAACTCATCTAAAGGCAAGCCGTTTTCTTTTAAAATACGCTGCCCTGTATCTGATTGTAAAGAAGCAAACATCATCCGCTCATTCGGGTCGCGCTTGATGATAAACTGAACAGCACCACTGCACACGTTGCAGACACCGTCAAATAAAATGAAGTGAGAGGGTTGTGTTGAATGCATCGCAATCAAACCTCCTGTTTATCTAGCGTATTGCATAGTTTGTTTCCAAATACGTAAGTGCGGACTTGAACTATAAATAGATTCAACGGTTCCTCTATCTCTTCCTACCCATACACCCATTGTGTATTGATCTGTCAGGCCAACAAACCAAATGTCTTTGTAGTCATTGGATGTGCCTGTTTTTCCCCCAATGTAAGGAGAATTGAAATTCGCCTTTTTCCCTGTTCCACTTTTCACAACAGAGGCAAGCAGCTTGCGCATTGTTTCATTTGTACGCTGAGAATAGATTTGCTTCGGCGACTCTTTCCACTTGTAAAGGGTTTTGCCGTTTAAGTCTGTGACCTTTGTAATGGAGTGATTTCGCGTATAGGCACCTTGATTGCCAAACACGGTATATGCATCGGTTATTTCTAGCGGCGAGAAGCCTTTTGTAAATCCTCCAAGTGCAGAAGGGAGGCGGTAATCATCTGCGACAATATGTTCGAATGAGAACTTTTCTAAATAGCTGAAGCCTTTTTTGACACCGACTGTATCAAGCATACGAATCGCTGGTGTATTGTAAGAGTTCTTAAAGGCTGTTTCAAGTGTTACAGTTCCATACGTTTTATGATTATAGTTTTGCGGGCAATATCCGCTACTGCAAAACTTGCCGGCACTGATTTTACTTGATGCCGTGGCACCGGTTTGATCAATATAAGGGCCATAATCTAACAGCGGCTTAATTGCGGAACCTGGTTGTCTTTGCGCTTGATAGGCGTAGTTGAAATCAAACTTTTTATAATTCTTCCCGCCAGCAAGTGCGACGATTTGATGGGTTTGGTGGTTAATGACTGCTGAACCGCCTTCCACACCTTGATAAGGCAATTGTGCATTGAGCTGATAAACCGCTCTTTGTTGTAAGGAAGGGTCTAGTGCTGTATAAATCTTCACACCATCTTGAAGCAATGCACTGACCTTTTCTGATAATTCTTTTTGAATTGCCTTTTTTGCGCCAGCTGTTTTGGCTTTTTTCAATCGTTTTGTAAAGCCTTCCTGATCAGACACCAGATCGGTAAATTCTTCATTGGCGTAGGTCACATAGTCAGGGTAAAGATTTTTCTTTTCACTTAAGGACAAGCTGATTTTTTCTTTCACTGCTTTTTTGAATTGCTTCTTCGTAATGACACCATCTTTTTCTAAAATACCAAGCAGCCGTTCCTGGCGTTTCTTTGTATGTTTGAATTTTTTCAATGGGTCATACAGCGTAGGGTTGTTAGGAATCGCAGAAATAAATGCCATCTGTGCAAGTGTCAAAGAACTAAGCGGCTTATCAAAATAGTAATTAGCCGCAGAACCGACACCGTAAACCCCGTTACTGAAATAAATCGTATTTAAATAGCTTTCGAGTATTTCCTCTTTTGTGAATTTTCGCTCGAGCTCATAGGAATAGAGCAGTTCTGTAAACTTTCGGCTGAATGAACGTTCATGACTTAAATATAAATTACGGGATAACTGTTGTGTGATGGTGCTAGCGCCTTGGCTAATGCCATGGTTTTTCACATTTGCGGCAAGGGCACGAATCACGCCCATAAAGTCAATGCCTTTATGGTCATAAAAGTTGCGGTCCTCTGATCGGAGGAACAGCTCCTTGACGGAATCAGGAATTTTATCGTACTTCACGAAAACACGGTTCTCATCGTTTGATACGATCTCAGAGATAAGAGAACCATCTCGATCATACATATAACTGTTTTGGGAAAAGTCTACCTTTTCCAGCTTGATTTTTTGATCAAGCACTTCGTTAACAGGTTTTACACTTGCGGCTTCTTCCTTTGATAGATAAAAAGTCAGAACAAATAATGGAATGAGGGCAACAAGTAATAACCATCCAATGATTGCACGAAACATGAGGTCACTCACTTTCTTCGGATTTCTAGCCATATCGTACCATTCTTTTGCGATTACGAGAAGGTTATTTTTAGAAAAGAATAGACGTGAAGTCTAGTAAACAAGGCATTTAGACAGAAGAAAAGAGTATCTGATAATGGATCAGACACTCCTCTCTTTTGTCTTTGATTGTGAGCGGACCGCCCATAAAAATAATGCCCCGAAAAGGAAAATGCCGGCGGTGACATAAAAGACAGCTGGAATTCCGTAATGACTCGCCACAATACCGCCTATGACGGGTCCGACGACATTTCCAAGAAAGCGGAAGCTGACATTGTAACCAAGCACTTCCCCTTGCATAGAGGCAGGCGCTTTGATGCGAATATAGGCCGTCGTACAAGGAATGATGCCGCCTAGTGCCATCCCGTATAAGAAACGGAAGATCACTAACATCCCGTAGGAATCTGCCATCGCTTGCGGGATGAATAAAATGGAGGAGAGGATGAGAAGGGCAAGCAGCACCTTATCGTGACCAATTCGATCTCCAAGGTCTCCCCATTTCCGTGTAAACAGCAAATTGCCAAGCCCCGTTGCAGAAAACGCCAGTCCTGCATAAAAGGCAAGGTTGACGGGGCCGTGTAAATCATGAATGTACAAGGCTAAAAGCGGCTGAATACTAAAGTTCCCGACTTGCGTAATAAATGTGAGTAGCATGGTGACGACAAGTAAAGGCTGTTTGAAAATATGGACAAGGACGTCCTTCCGTGAGTAAGATACCCGTTTTGCTTCTTTTGAACGGATCGGCTGTTCTTTCACACCGAAGATAATGACAATCGCTGACACATATATGACAGCAGCTGTTAAGAAAAATGTATAAATGAATCCGACACTGTCTGCCATAAATCCACCCATTAACGGACCGAATAACCCTCCGGCGACATTACTCATCTGCATCGTACCAAGGGTCTTACCGGCTGTTGCCTTTTCGGTCTGTGCAGAAATCAGTGCCATCGAAGTCGAAATAAAGCCTGTCACAAGTCCCATGAAAAGCCTTAACGCAAATAGTTGATAAACGGTTTGAACAAGCCCCATTAATAAAATGCTTGTTGCAATCCCAATGCCATTAATGAGCAAAATCTTTTTATAGCCATGCCGGTCACCAATCCGTCCCCAAATTGGAGAAATGAGAAAGGCTGTTAAAAATGTAACCCCAAAGACATAGCCGCTCCATCTTTGAACAAATTCATTCGAATAACTGCTATCAAGAGACTCTATGTAAAGTGATAAAAAAGGGACGATCATTGTAATGCTGGCAGATACAAAAAAGTTCACAAACCACATGATGTACAAGTTTTTCTTCCTGTTTGTGATAAAGACCACCTTCTTTATTTATTTCGTGTTCCTTAATAATTATAAAGGAAAATAAACGATCTTTCATCTGATGAATAGGTTGGGCATAGTGAATCTGCATTATTTTCACGAAAATGAAGTGATTTCAAAGTCCGTCTTAATATAATAGTAGCAGGATGGAAAACAGACGAGAAAGTGGGGTGAGACTGATGGAACAGAAGACGCTGCTTGTGGTCGATTTTGAATTTACGATGCCTGATGGGAAATATCATCCACAAAATTTTTTCCCAGAAATCATTGAAGCCGGTGTCGTTAAAGCATCAAATGAAACGATCATAGACACATTCTCAAGCTATGTCAAACCGAAAAAGTTCCCAAAGCTGACAAAGCGCTGTAAATCGTTCCTTGGCATTACGCAGCAGGATGTAGAAAGCGGGATTTCTTTTGAGGCGTTTATCGAGAAGCTCGTGTCACTCGATGGGGGAGAAGACTGTGAGATTATCACATGGGGAAATATGGACATGAAGGTACTGAAGCAAAACTGTATGCTCAATCATATTGGTTTTCCTTTTAAGGGGAATCAAAGGGATCTGGCTTTTGAATATAAAACCTTTTTTGGGGATAGAACACTCACAGGACTTCGGAAAGCAGCTAAGGAGTACGGCAGTGAAGGAGCTGGTAAGCATCATAAAGCACTCGATGATGCCATGACCACTTATCAGCTGTTCACCCTTTTTGAAAAAGATCGATCCTATGTGGAAAATCCGCAAACAACCAAAATTGGTGAACTTATTGACTTCTCTCACTTTTTTGATTCGGCAGATTAGCGGGCGTCTTCTGGAAAATAATCTTTTTCAAGAGAAGAGAGGCACGCTCTTGATTTTTCAGCCCACTTGGAATCATCCGCACTGAGCCCTTTTTTCAATTTGTCTACGGCGTCTTTCAGTGATACTTGATAATCAGGTATGTCGCCATCATAAGGCTTGACCATATGATGAGGGATGTTCGTCTGTTCCCTAAAGGCCAAAGCCCGTCTTTCCTGAAAAAAAGGTACGTCCGCTTCTTTTGGATGATGCAGGTCACCTTGAGTGGGGTGTGTTAAAACCGCTTTTACTTGAACGAGATAAGTAGATGGTTTAACGGCTGTCACTTCCCCAATGTAAACACCTGTTTTGTAAAAACCTTTCACGATTTGTCCAATCTGAATGTCTGTCATATGAAATTCCTCCATTTCCTTCGCATAAGAAGGTATTTCCTTTCTTTTAGCCAATATAGTGAAGTAAACGAGCAAAAGGGGGAAGAGCGGAACATGTCGTTCATCATATTCTTTCTACTGTATTTTCCTGAAGATAAAAGGGAGTATATCCCTGCGGCAATCACGACGGTGCTTTTCTTTGCTGCTGCATTTATTTGCTTTCGTCTGATCGTTCGTGCTTCTAAGAAGCAGGAGCAGATCGATGAAAAAAGGACAAAAAAAATGGATTGATCATTTTCTTCTTGTATCTTCAGGAAACTTCACGGTGACTGTTGTACCAGACTGCAATGAGCTTTTGAAACGAATCGTTCCATGATGATTTTCAATGATGGAAAATGTCACTGTCAACCCAAGCCCTGTTCCTTTATTTTTCAATGTGTAATAGGGTTCACCAAGCTTTTTCATTTGGCTTTCTGACATGCCTACACCGTTATCAACGAAATAAAGGCAGATTCGATGATTTTCTTTAGAAGCAAACAGTTCGATTTTACCTTCGTGTTCGGGTGCTGCTTCGATTGCATTTTTGATTAAATTAATCATGACTTGTTTGATTTTCGTTTCATCACCTTGGATGTATAAGTCTGGTTCAATCGATTGATGAATCGTGACCGACTTAAAATTCGCATAGGATGTCATCAGCGACGCACACTCTTCAAGTAATTTAGATAAATTGAGAGACTCAATTTGATAATAATTTTGTTTCGCAATATCAAGATAGCTCGTAATAATATCCTGAGCACGGTCAAGTTCAGATAAAACGAGATTTTTATAATCTTTATTGGTTGACGGCTCTTTCGTATTGTCACTTGAAAAGAGCAGTTGGATAAATCCTCTCACCACCGTCAGTGGATTGCGGACTTCATGGGCGACACTTGCTGCCAGTTCACTCACAATCGTCAGTTTCTCTGATTGGACAAGCTGTGTTCTCATTTGCGCATTCTCTTTCACAAACTCAATGGAATAAATACTCAGCACAAGAAAGAATATGTAGTAAAGAGTTGAGAAAAATAATTCAAGTAGCTTTTGCTGCATAATGAATGCAGGGCTGTACTCAATTAAGCTGACCACAAGCAGTCCAATGTAAATAAACATCCCTTTTGATAACGCAATCATGACTCCGTATAACAGCTTTCTCTGCTTAGAATATTGGCGCCATTTCCGGTAAAGCAAGAAAGGAATGAAAAAGTAAATCGGTACAACAATCAATCCAACCCATAAAAAAGAGCCATACATCACGAATTTTACGGTTGAACTAACCAAGATAGCGACGATTCCGGCGGTATATCCCCCGTATAAAATAGCCAGTACAAGGGGAATCGATTGAAGCCCAGTCTGCAAATCTAAAATCGAACCAACTGGATACATAATACATAGTGCTGATGAAATGGATGCAAATATGGTGATGAGCAGTTTATTCGTTTTAGGGAAATGAGCAGGGGTCCGGCTTAGCCATAGTGCATGATATAAAAAGATTGGAAATAGAATAAAAGATACATGGAGCAGAAAATCCTTGAACATTTCCATTTAAATGCTCTCCTCGTAAATAATTGTAATTCCTCTCATTATATCATTTCATGTACAAAGTAGATATGATAATAGGAGGGTTTTTTTCTTTAAAAAGAACACCCGTTAGGATGTTCTTTTGATAGAAATGGTTTTATTCGGATGATTGAGTGAATGCTTGGTGAAGGCGCTTCAGACCTTCTTTCACTGTTCCGGCAGGACAGCCTAGATTCATTCGAATAAAGCCGTCTCCTTCGTGCCCATATACGTTTCCGAGCTCTAGTATGACCTTGCCTTTTTTCAGCAGATTACGTTTCAATTCTGCTTGAGTGAGCTCATAATCACGAATATCCAGCCACAATAGATAAGAAGCATCTGGTTTCATATAACGCATGCTCGGCAGATAATCATCAATATAATCCATTGCGATCTTCATGTTATTTTCGAGATAAAGAACAAGTGAATCAAGCCACTCATCTCCGTGGCGATAGGCCGCCTCCATGGCAGGAATCGCAAAGGCATTCAGTTTAGACAATCCATTTCTTTGCACTTCATTGGTGAAAAGAGTTCTTTTTTCTTCATCAGAAATGATAATGGCAGATGCCTGAAGACCAGCTAAATTAAATGTTTTACTCGGTGCAATACACGTTACCGTGATGTTAGCTATCTCATCAGAAAGGCTGGCAAAAGGCACATGCGGCTGCCCGTAAAGCATCAGATCGGAATGAATTTCATCTGACACGACGGTGACACCGTACTGTACACATAAATCTCCTACACGCTTTAATTCCTCTTTTGACCAAGCTCTCCCTGAAGGATTATGCGGATGACAAAGAAACATCAGCTTTGCTTCTGGCCTGCTTAATTTCTTCTCTAAATCATCAAAATCCATCATGTAACGGTTGTTTTCTATTTTTAAAGGGTTGGTTGAGACGATACGTCCGTTTCTTTCAATCATTTGATAGAAGGGCGTATACACCGGTGACTGAATGACCACTTCATCATTCGGAGCTGTAAAGGCTTGTACCGCAAAACTAAGTGCTGTCACGATACCTGGTGTGAAGGTGACGGCATCTGTTTGTATCGTCCAACCGTGTCTTCTTTTGACCCAGTCAGCTACTGCTTGCTGCGTATCCTGATCCTGAAATGCATAGCCGAATACGCCGTGATCTAATCGTTCTTTTAAAGCATCAAGCACGACTTGGGGCGCTTTAAAATCCATATCTGCTACCCACATTGGCAGCGCATCTGTTGTCAGGAATAAAGACTCTGCTTGATCCCATTTGACTGATTTTGAACCTTTACGTATGATCTGTTCGTCGAAATTCATGAAACCCACCTCTAGCCGTTTTTCAACCATTCTTGGTTGTGCTAAAATAAACATCACAAAATTTATTATAAGCGGTGATCCCCATGAAAGATAGTCAAGCTGTAGAAGAGATGATTCAAATCATTAAGGCATGGGACCCTTTTCAGTATGGAGAGGACTTTTACGAAACGGAGCCTGCTGACGTCATCAGTGCCTTATACGACGCAGAAGACCCGTTATCTTTCGCGAAAGACATTCAAGCCATTTACCATCACTCATTTGATCAGCTTCTTCCGATGGAAAGCTGCCAGCATATCGCAAATCAGCTTTTTATCATAAGAGAAAGTAGCTCCTGCTCGTTTTAAGACAGGCTGAAATGACCAATTTGATCAGACACAAAGACCGGATTTTCCTCAGGGATGAGGTGCCCGGTTTTTTTTAATGCGTGAAAGGTTGAATGCGGCAGATCTTTGTGCAGTCTTTCGCCAATTTGAATAGGAACGATCCGGTCTTCCTCCCCCCAAATCAGCAGGACAGGTGTCTCCATTTTCTTTAAGACATCTGACGCTAAATCGCCTTCCCTATGCCGAATCAAACGAAAAATACCTCTGAAAATTTGGTCATCTGAAAAAGGCTTTAAATATCCGTCTACCATCTCTTGATCAATAATCGAATGATCATGCACAACAGCGGTTAAATTTTTCATAATACCTTGCTTGAACAACTTTCTTTTTAAATAGAGATAAAAATAAGGAATATATGTGCTGTAAACAAGCGACTTTTTGGACTTATTCATATACCCTGAACTGCATAAAAGAACAGCTTTTTCAAATAGGTCGGGACGCTCAGAGGCAGCATATAAAGCAATTTGTCCCCCCATGGAATGCCCCACGAGGATCGCATGCTGAATCTGCAAATAACCAGCTAGTTCAATGATGATTTTTGCCATGTTGCGATAGCTGTAAATGAACGTATTCGATTTTTCGGACTGCCCGAATGGAGGCAGATCAATCGCAATTAAATTGAAGTCTTGTTTCAGAAGCGGGATGAGCTTTCGATAGCTGAAGGTAGATGAGAAAAGGCCGTGAATCAAAATCAATGTCTTCTTACCTTCATTTGGATAGTGTTCGTAATAGATATCTAAACCGAATTTACTTTTCATATAGGATGGCTGTACAATGTCCACACTCATCAACTCCGATATTTGATACTCACTCTCTGTTAGGTGACTGTATTGTACCCTAAAAAGTGGATTTTAAGCTACGATTAGAATCTTTTCCCTGCTTAGCATAATGGGAAAAACGTGCTATAATGTTCAGAAGATTTTTTAAAACTAGCTTTTTACAATCAGAGGTGTGAAATCAATGAAACTAACCGAAAAAGAAACTGAAATATTAGAGATTTTAGATGAAAACAGCCGCGCCGATTTAAATACAATTGCAAAAATGGCAGGTGTGACATCAGAAGAAGCAGAAGCCATTATTCAAAAGCTGGAAGATCAAAAAGTCATTATTGATTATTCGACCATGATTGACTGGCGAAAAGTAGACGGACACGAAGGCGTTACAGCGATGATTGATGTGAAAGTGACCCCAAAAAGAGGCGTCGGTTTTGATGAAATTGCTGAACGCATTTACAGGTTCCAAGAAGTGGAGTCCGTGTATTTAATGTCAGGCGTGTATGATTTATCTGTTGTGATCAGAGGAAGATCCATGTCTGATATCGCCCGCTTCGTATCTGAAAAATTATCGACACTTGATTCTGTTGTTTCAACCACTACCCACTTTATTTTGAAAAGATATAAGCATGATGGGAAAGTCTTTGAAACAGGGGACGATGACAAAAGAATCGTGGTGTCTCCTTAAATGAAAAAGTCTTATTTATCTGAAACGGTACAAAGCATTCAGCCGTCAGGTATTCGGAAATTCTTTGATTTGGCAGCCACAATGGAAGGGGTTATCTCCCTCGGGGTCGGCGAACCGGATTTCGTGACAGCTTGGAATGTGAGAGAAGCCAGTATTATGTCTTTAGAGCAAGGACTGACCTCTTATACAGCAAATGCTGGGCTGCTCTCTTTGCGAAAAGAATTGAGTCATTATTTATATAAGCGGTTTCACATTGAGTACAGTCCTGAAGAAGAACTCATTATTACCGTTGGCGGTAGCCAGGCGCTTGATTTGGCCTTTCGCGCCATTTTAAACAACGGGGACGAAGTAATCATCCCAGAGCCTTGTTTCGTCGCATATGGGGCTCTTACGACACTTGCGGGCGGTGTACCGGTTTATTTAAGTACATCGGCTGAAAAAGATTTTAAAGCCGATTCTGCTGATCTTCGTACGAAGCTGACGCCGAAAACAAAAGCCATCTTGCTATGCTCTCCATCAAACCCAACAGGGTCTGTTTACTCGAAAGAAGAGCTTGAAGATATTGCTCAGTTTGCAAAGGAGCATGATCTTTTAATCATTACAGATGAGATTTATGCAGAGCTGACGTACGATGAAGCTTTTACGAGTGTGGCGGCAATTCAAGATATGAAGGAAAGAACGATTTTGATTTCAGGTTTTTCAAAAGGATTCGCTATGACAGGCTGGCGCTTAGGCTATGTGGCAGCACCGCCAGTCCTCCGTGATGCCATGCTGAAAATACATCAATATTCTATGATGTGTGCACCGGCTATGGCACAATATGCCGCAGAAGAAGCATTAAAAAATGGACTTGAAGATGTGGAGAAAATGAAGAAAAGCTACAGAAGACGCCGTAATTTGTTTGTCGGCTCTCTCAATGAACTTGGACTCACTTGCCATCAGCCAAACGGAGCGTTTTACGCTTTCCCGTCCATTAAAAGCACAGGCATGACTTCAGAACAATTTGCCGAGGAGCTGCTGCTTAGCGAGAAAGTAGCAGTTGTCCCTGGAAATGTATTCGGCCCAAGTGGTGAAGGGCATATTCGTTGTTCATATGCGTCATCACTCGATCACTTGCAGGAATCACTTTCAAGAATCCAGCGTTTTTTGCAGAATAGACAAGTGCAAGAAGAGGCACCTGCTATCTTAAAATAAAAAAAAGGCATCAATCCAACTGGACTCATGCCTCTCAAATTAGGGGGGAATACTAGAAAGCATTCTTGTTTTCAGGTATTCCCCCTTTTGAACGGATCTAAACCCAATTAAAAAATATTTTGCGTAAAAGAGCGTTCTGTGATATAGTTTTTAATTGCGTATAAACGAATATTAAAACATTTATTTAGGAGTTGTTATCATGGCGACAAAGTTTGAAGTAGGCAGTGTTTACACTGGTAAAGTAACAGGATTACAAGCGTATGGTGCGTTTGTTGCATT
The DNA here is from genome assembly GCF_038593325.1 of Bacillus sp. FSL W7-1582. Lineage (NCBI taxonomy): Bacteria > Bacillati > Bacillota > Bacilli > Caryophanales > Bacillaceae > Bacillus > Bacillus sp. FSL W7-1582. The sequence goes on along the minus strand of NZ_CP151987.1, from coordinate 2,828,096 downwards.
AGATGAAGAAACTCAAGGACTTGTGCACATTTCTGAAGTGACACACGGTTTTGTAAAAGACATCAACGAGCACCTTTCAATTGGTGACGAAGTACAAGTGAAAGTTCTTTCTGTTGATGAAAATGCTGGTAAAATCAGCCTTTCTATCCGTGCAACGCAAGAAGCACCTGAAAGAAAAGAAAGCAAACCAAAGAAACAAAGACCACAGCAAGTGAAAGAAGAAGCTGCTGCACCACAAGGTTTCAATACACTAAAAGATAAACTTGAAGAGTGGATTGAGCAATCTAACCGTAAAGACCTTATCAAGAAATAAAAAAAGCACCGCTTCAAACGGTGCCTTAGGCTGCCTCATAGGCAGTCTTTTTTTATGTCTTTTTCATTAGCGGACCTCTGGATTTGGCTCGTCACGGCGGACAGCTTCTTCACTAGGTTTGAACAACAGACCAAGATTGACAAGACCTGCAATTCCAACAAGACCATAAATAATACGTGATAATGCAGCACCTTGACCGCCAAAGATCGCTGCTACTAAGTCAAATTGAAAAAAGCCGATTAGTCCCCAGTTAATAGCACCGATAATCGTGAGCACGAGGGCAATACGCTGAATAGCACTCATCGTGATTCCTCCTTTCGCTACAGTATCAATACATTTATATTTTGCAGATTTTTAGCCAAACTATGCGTAAGAAAATGGATGAAAGCAAATTACTTTACTTTTGGAATGAAAGAGGCGCATAATGTAGCGCGAGGAGGAGATCACATGGATCGATTTACTTATTGGAACCCAACGAAATTAATCTTTGGAAAGGGAGAAGTATCAGCCCTTTCAGATGAACTAAAACACTACGGAAAAAACGTATTGCTTGTATATGGTGGAGGCAGCATTAAACGAAATGGCCTTTATGACCAAGTTGTCAGCATCTTAAAAGAATCAGGAGCTACAATCACTGAGCTTGCTGGTGTTGAGCCAAACCCGCGCTTAACAACGGTTAGAAAAGGGGTTGAGCTTTGCAAAGAGAACCAAATTGATTTTATTTTGGCAGTCGGCGGCGGTAGCGTCATTGACGCAACCAAAGCGATCGCAGCTGGTGCGAAATACGATGGAGATGCTTGGGATATCGTCACTCGTAAGCATGTCCCAATGGAAGCCATCCCATTTGGTACAGTATTAACACTTGCCGCGACAGGTTCTGAAATGAACTCTGGCTCCGTCATCACAAACTGGGAAACAAATGAGAAATACGGATGGGGCAGTCCAGCTGTCTTCCCTAAATTCTCTATTCTTGACCCAGTCAATACATTTACTGTGCCAAAAAACCACACGATTTATGGCATGGTTGACATGATGTCTCACGTGTTTGAACAATATTTCCATCACACGGAGAATACACCTTACCAAGATCGTATGTGTGAAGGACTTCTTCGTACGGTCATTGAAACAGCACCGAAGCTGATCAATGATTTGGAAAACTATGAGCTTCGTGAAACGATTTTATTCACAGGCACTATTGCACTGAATGGAATGCTTTCAATGGGTGCACGCGGAGACTGGGCATCTCACAATATTGAGCATGCGGTATCTGCGGTGTATGACATCCCTCATGCAGGCGGACTTGCGATCTTGTTCCCGAACTGGATGAAGCATGTCATTCAAGAAAACCCAGGTCGCTTCAAGCAATTAGCAGTGCGTGTATTCGATGTAGACCCTGCGGGCAAAACAGACGAAGAAGTTGGCTTAGAAGGAATCGAAAAACTTTCTGCTTTCTGGACAAGTCTAGGCGCACCAAACCGTTTAGCTGACTATGACATCAACGATGAGAAAATTGATCTGATTGCAGACCGTGCAATGGCACGTGGTGAATTTGGCCAATTTAAAAAGCTGAATAAAGAAGATGTTCTAGCTATTTTAAACGCTTCTTTATAATCGAACATGGAAAAGATAGCTGCTTTTAAGCAGTTATCTTTTTTGAGTTCTGCATGTACATATGTTACAGTAGTCTTTCATGTTTTTGGATATAAATGTTTTAAGGAGATGTAGAACAGATGGAGAACTTTATTTACTATAATCCAACGAAATTGATGTTTGGAAAAGGACAACTAGACGGACTAAAAAGCGAACTCGCTCGTTATGGAAAACGAGTGCTTCTTGTATATGGTGGAGGCAGTATTAAGAAAAATGGTCTTTATGATAAAGTAATCAGCGCTTTAAATGAAGCAGAGGCTGACGTATTTGAACTGTCAGGAGTTGAACCGAACCCTCGTCTCACTACAGTGCAAAAAGGGATCGACATTTGCCAAAATGAGAACATTGATTTCTTATTAGCAGTTGGTGGTGGAAGTGTCATCGACTGTACAAAAGCCATTGCAGCTGGAGCTGAATATGACGGAAATGTTTGGGATATTATTTCAAAGAAAACGACCGCTCAAAAAGCACTGCCATTTGGCACAGTATTGACACTTGCAGCGACAGGCTCAGAAATGAACCCGGATTCTGTGATCACGAACTGGGAAACAAATGAAAAGTATGTGTGGGGCAGTTCAGTCACGCACCCTGCTTTTTCAATTTTAGATCCTGAGCACACATATTCTGTGCCAGAGAATCAAACGGTGTATGGCATGGTTGATATGATGAGCCATGTATTTGAACAATACTTCCATAATGTCAAAAACACGCCTCTACAAGATCGGATGTGTTTTGCTGTTCTTCAAACAGTCATCGAGACAGCGCCAAAGCTACTTGAAGACTTACAAAACTATGAGCACCGTGAAACCATCCTTTATGCAGGAACAATTGCTTTAAATGGCACGCTGCAAATGGGCTATTTTGGCGACTGGGCATCACATACGATTGAGCATGCCGTATCAGCAGTCTATGACATTCCGCATGCAGGTGGACTTGCGATCCTCTTCCCAAACTGGATGCGTCATACACTTGATCATAATGTCGAACGTTTTAAAAACCTCATGTTGAACATGTTTGACATTGAGACAGAAGGAAAATCGGATCGTGACATTGCATTAGAAGGAATCGACAAGCTGTCAGCCTTCTGGACAAGCCTAGGTGCACCGAGCCGTTTAGCGGATTATGATATTGGTGAAGATCAACTGGACAAAATTGCTGATATCGCAGCAAAAGAAATGGAATATGGCGGTTTTGGTAACTTTATGAAACTAAACCGTGATGACATTTTAGCGATTTTAAAAGCTTCTTTATAATTTGGATGGCCGCTTCTCTTTATGAGGAGCGGCTTTTTGCTGCATCAATGACGATCACTTGATTTCAATAGCTAGTTCCGCTAAAGTGAAAGGGACAGAACTAACGTAATGGAGGGCTTACAAGCGATGACACATATTCAATTTGACTACTCGAAAGCGTTACCTTTCTTTCAAGAACATGAGCTTACATATTTAAAAGATTTTGTGAAGGTGGCCCATCATAATATTCATGAACAAACGGGTACTGGCAGTGATTATTTAGGTTGGGTTGACTTACCGAAGCAATATGATCGCGAAGAATTTGCCCGCATTAAAAAAAGTGCAGAAAAGATTAAATCTGATTCTGATGTATTACTCGTTGTTGGAATTGGTGGTTCTTATCTTGGCGCACGTGCGGCCATTGAGTTTTTAAACCATTCTTTCTATAATAGTTTGCCAAAAGGCAAACGCAAAACACCGCAAATCATCTTTATTGGAAACAACATCAGTTCTTCTTATTTAACAGATGTAATGGATCTGCTAGAAGATGCCGATTTCTCCATTAATGTGATTTCAAAATCTGGTACAACAACAGAGCCAGCCATTGCGTTCCGTATCTTTAAAAAGCTCCTTATCGAAAAATATGGTGCTGAAGAAGCGAAAAAACGCATCTATGCGACAACTGACAAGGCACGCGGGGCACTCAAAACATTAGCAACTGAAGAAGGCTATGAATCATTTATCATCCCTGATGACGTCGGCGGACGCTATTCCGTCTTAACAGCAGTTGGTCTATTGCCAATCGCTGTAAGCGGTGCAGACATTGATCAAATGATGGAAGGTGCTGCGAAAGCAAGTGAAGACTTCGCTTCATCTGAGCTCTCAGAAAATGCGGCTTATCAATATGCGGTTGTCCGTAATGTTCTTTACAATAAAGGACGGACAATTGAAATGCTGATTAACTATGAGCCAGGATTACAATACTTTGCAGAATGGTGGAAGCAGTTATTCGGCGAAAGTGAAGGGAAAGATGAAAAAGGAATCTATCCTTCATCTGCCAACTTCTCAACGGATCTTCATTCACTTGGACAATATGTACAAGAAGGAAGAAGAGACTTGTTTGAAACTATCGTGAATGTAGATAAGCCACGACATGAACTTGTCATCGAAGCAGAAGAACAAGACCTTGATGGGTTAAACTATCTTGCAGGAAAAACGGTTGATTTCGTCAATAAAAAAGCATTTGAAGGCACAATGCTTGCTCATACTGATGGAAAAGTACCGAACCTGATTGTGACGATTCCTGAAATGGATGCTTATACATTCGGATATCTCGTGTACTTCTTCGAAAAAGCATGTGCGATGTCTGGGTATTTACTAGGCGTCAATCCATTCGACCAACCTGGAGTAGAAGCGTATAAAGTGAACATGTTTGCTTTATTAGGAAAACCGGGCTTCGAAGAGAAAAAGGCAGAACTTGAGAGCCGTCTCAAACAATCATAAGAATAAAAGGCACATCTTTGCATAAGATGTGCCTTTTTTTATGTTCTCATGGTGTCAGTGCAAGCCTCCCTAAGCTTTGTACATAGAATAATCAATGGAGGAGGTTGATGAAGCGATGAGAACAAATCATATTTATATCCATGACATTTCCGGGCAGGCCATCGTTAATTTTGGGAATGTTGGGCGGATTTGTCCAATGAGAGCTACGAAAGAAACATCAGGAGCGGGCAGTGCGAACGAAACAAATGCATCATCCAGCCAGGCCTTATTTGATGCTGCTTTTACAAACAATGTGCAAATCACGAAAGGCAAATGTATGAATTCCTCTCTTTAACGAACCCTATACAAAAAGGAGGGTTCTGTATGATTCATGTACCATCTAGGCTAACTGGTGAAAGCTTTTCACTGTACCATTTAGAAGAAAACATGAAGCCGCTCGGATATGTCATTAATGGGAATTGGGATTATGATCATGGATATTTTGATTATAAAATTGACAACCGTGACGGCTATACCTTTCTCAGAGTTCCGTTTACAGCCGAGAAAGGACAGCTGGATCAGCCAGGCGTTGTGGTGAAAATGGGACATCCATTTCTCTTAAAGCATGTCTATCAAGATAAATTAGATGACCATGCGATGGTTGGAAATGTAGGGGCATCTTTTAACCAATTCCAAGAACCAAAAGAGAAAGACGGAGATGTGTCAAAGGCTTATGCCGAAATTGGCTTTTCACTCGTCAAAGAATTAGAAGATGCACTGCTTTAAAAGCTGATCAGCTCATCCTCTGGATGAAGCTCATATCCAAAAGGAGGATTCATCATGGGTCCTTCTTTTTTTTGTACGCCTACAATGATGACATGGTGCTCTAGAAAGTGATGAAGTGCCGTTAAGAATGTCTCTCCAGCTAATGAAGCCGGTACTGGAATGATGGTGATCTGTTTATGGAGGGTCATGTTTCTTTTGATTTTTAACGCCATGAGCTGTTCTTTTAAAAGAAAATGCTCCACCATTAAATGATTCACGGCATCAGAAGTGTGGATGACTTGATTGGCTCCAGCCCGCTCAGCATTTTTCACATAGCGATCGGTTAAAATTTCAATTAAACAATATAACGAAGGATTTAATCCTTTTGCCGCAAGCAAGGTTAAGACACTCTGCATATCAGCCGTCACTTCATTTTCATGCTGGTCGGCGGTAATCATCAATGTATCAGCACTCATAATATTTGCTCTGCGAAGTGTGGCATCCTCTGTACCATGGCCTTTAATAAAATGAACATTCTCTAAAAGAGGTCCTTCCTTTAAGGAATCATCAATGAGTACAATCGGCATGGCGGGATCAATGGTTTGAAACGATTGAAGCAGTTTGTTCGTTTTCTCATTCCAGCCGACAATGATGAGATGTCCCTTCCCCTTGAAAGCCACCTTCCCCTCTACATAATGGTGCTGTTTGCTAAATACAGCGGCAGCAAGCGTGGCAAAATAAGCCGTTACAAAGCTTGCCCCGATCAGAATCAGCGCCATACCTGCGATTTGTCCGGGCATGGTTTGCGGCACAAAATCACCATAGCCTACCGTCGCGACTGTAATGAGAGCCCACCAGATCCCATCAAAGATCGTATGATACTGCTTTGGTTCAAGTATGACGATTAATTGTCCAAAAAAGAGAAGCAAGAAACAGATGATGATCGCAATGCGAACATAAAGAGGCCATCTTAGCCAGGCAATGAAGATACGGTTTGATTTCATCGAACTCGTCCTTTCAGGGAAACTGCTAATGTCAGTATGCCCGATTAGGAAACAATTTTTCATCATCGTCATGTATTGAAACAGAACCCATATCTTAAAATAAGAGAGAAGAAGGAGGGAATGCGAATGTCGTTTGTTCAAAAGACCGTACTTCTTTTTATCGGCGCACACTTTTTATCATCTGCGGTGATTTTACTCGTGTTTGATTTAAATGCGGTGAACCATTTCATGAATGATTTCTCGTGGCTTCGTTTTTTTCAAGACCTATATGGAACGGTGACATTTTATACAGCATGCATCGGAATGTTCTTCTTTTTCATTGGTGTAGTGATTCCCCTTAAAAAGACCTAGTGCTTTTTGCTGTACACGTTACATAAAAGTCATTAAAATTGTAAATAAATATATAAAATAAAAAGGAAGCTGATGAGCATGCTGTTTTTTTATTTTTTAACATTTGCCGCATTGGGATTGTCTTTTTGGGCACAATTTAAAGTAAAGAATAATTTTGAAAAGTATTCAAAGGTTGAAGCTGCCAGTATGAAAACAGGTGCTGAAACCGCTCGATATATTTTAGATCGCAACGGGTTATACGACGTACCCGTTGAACCGGTAAGAGGAACTTTGACTGATCATTACGACCCGACGCAGCGTGTGGTTCGTTTATCTGAACCAGTGTATTATGGCCATTCCATTTCGGCCATTTCAGTCGCATCACACGAGGTTGGACATGCCTTGCAGCATCAGGAATCCTATGGTGCGCTTGTCTTGAGACATAAGATCTTCCCTGTCGTGAACTTTGCATCTGGTGTTGCCCCGCTTCTTTTCCTAGGTGGATTATTGCTCGGCAGCCTTAACTTAATCGGGCTTGGGATCGTTTTGTTCTCAGCTGCTGTGTTCTTTCAGCTAGTGACATTGCCTGTTGAGTTTAACGCAAGTTCTCGTGCAAAGAATATCATTGTTTCAGAAGGAATCATTAGAAGCAGTGAAGAAAGAGGCGTGAACAAGGTGTTAAATGCCGCAGCTCTTACGTACGTAGCAGCGGCCCTTGTCTCCCTGTTTGAATTGCTCCGTTTTGTAATGATCTTCCTAAATGGCCGTAATGATTAATTGACGCCAGAGGAGGTGAGCCCTTACCCGTGTTAGGTAAGGGTTTTTTTGTATATTTTAAACGTATTTTTAGTCCTATTACTCATTGCTGCGACAGCATTTTTTGTTGTCACTGAATTTGCGATTGTGAAAATTAGAGGCTCAAAAATCAATCAGCTGATTGAAAGCGGTGATAAGAGAGCCATTCATGTTCAGAAACTGACAACCAACCTTGATGAATATTTATCTGCCTGTCAGCTTGGCATTACCATCACGGCATTAGGCTTAGGGTGGTTAGGGGAGCCGACAGTGGAACATTTCCTGCATCCGCTTTTTGAAAAGGCAGGCCTTCATTCCGCTTTGACAGACATCATATCGTTTATCATTGCCTTTGTGATCATTACGTTTTTGCATGTTGTCGTTGGGGAACTTGCTCCCAAAACGATTGCCATTCAAAAGGCAGAAGCCGTCAGTCTTGTGACGGCAAAACCTCTTATTTTTTTCTATAAAGTCATGTACCCGTTTATTAAAGCATTAAATGGGGCTGCACGAGGCATTGTGAAATTATTTGGTTTTCATTCTGTCAAAGAACATGAAGTGGCGATCAGTGAGGAAGAATTGCGTCTTATCCTGTCTGAAAGCTACGAAAAGGGCGAGATCAACCAATCTGAATACAAATATGTCAATAAAATATTTGAATTTGATAACCGAGTGGCGAGAGAGATCATGATCCCGCGCACAGAAATCTCTGCCATTGAAATTGAACAGAGCCTGGAAGACGTGACGCATTATATGCTGAACGAAAGGTATACACGTTATCCTGTCATTAAAGAAGACAAAGATCATGTCATTGGTGTGATCAATAGCAAAGACGTATTTAAAGCAAGTTTTCTCAATCAAGAGGTGTCCATTGAAGACTTAATGCGCCCTGTTATTCGAGTCATTGAAAGTACACCGGTTCAAGAACTGCTGATTTTGATGCAAAAGGAACGGATTCATATGTCGGTGCTTGTAGATGAATACGGCGGAACAGCAGGTCTCGTCACAGTTGAAGACATATTAGAAGAAATTGTGGGGGAGATTCGGGACGAATATGATCAAGATGAAACCCCACATATTGTGAAAAAAGGTGACTTTCATTATGTGATGGATGGGAAAGCCTTGATCGATGAAGTAAATGATTTATTGGATTTAGCGATTGAAAATGATGATGTTGATACAATTGCAGGGTGGATGATGACGCATAAAATTGATTTTGACATTGGAGATATCATTGAAGCAGAAGGCTGTGAATTTAAAATTGTCGATGCAGAAGATCATCATATTCGAACCATAGAAGTAAAAAAGGTTCACTTTTCCTAAAAACCTCGGAGCTATTGACGAGGTTTTTTTGCTTGGTAAACTTTAGGTAAGAAGATTTGTTTCTGCCAACCGGCAGTGATTGATTTCACATAAAAAGGGTATGGTTTTATAGAGATGATCAAAAGGAGCCAGTGAAATGAAAAAAATCAACGTACAAACAGACAAACACGATGACATGATAGACATTACCCATGAAGTTCAGCAATATGTCCGGGAAACTGGAATTCAAAACGGAACGGTTATGGTCTATTGTCCACATACGACGGCTGGAATCACCATTAATGAAAATGCCGACCCAGACGTCAAACGAGATATGCTGCGCCGGCTTGACGAAGTCTTTCCGTGGGAACATTCAAAAGATCGTCATATGGAAGGCAATACAGCAGCGCATATGAAAGCTAGTTATATGGGAGCATCTCAGCACGTTCTTGTCCATCATGGTGATCTTGTGCTTGGAACGTGGCAGGGAATCTATTTTTGTGAGTTTGACGGACCGAGACATCGTCACTTTTATGTCCAGGTGTCATCTAACGAGTAAGGGCGGGGGAGAAGATGGGAGAATTCACAGCGTTACTTCAAATTGAACATGGCATCATTCAAGCACCAATGGCAGGAGGAGCGGTGACGCCGCAGCTTGTCGCCGCTGTTTCACAATATGGCGGTCTCGGTAGCTTAGCAAGTGGTTATGTACAGCCAGAAAAGATGAGGCAGCAAATCAGACAGGTCAAACAGCTGACATCTCGTCCATTTCAAGTGAATGTGTTTGTCCCTGAACCCATTTCAGAAACGAAAACAGAAGATGTATCATTTTGGACAGACCGGCTGCCTGTCATACAAGAAGCACAGATGATCCCTAGAGAAGAAGAATTATGGAAGGACTATGAACAAAAAATCAACATTCTTCAAGAAGAAGAAGTCCCAGCTGTGTCGTTTACATTTGCCTGTCCAAATGAACAAACAATTCATCATCTGAAACAAAAGGGGATCTTTCTCATTGGAACAGCTACAACAAAAAAAGAAGCACTGCTTTTAGAAGAAAAAGGAATGGATGCCATTGTTCTTCAAGGAAGCGAAGCAGGAGGGCACCGAGGCACCTTCTTACCTTCAAAGGGAGATGCTCTGCAGGGACTTTTCTGCCTGATCAGTGATGTCAAGTCTGTCTGTCATATCCCATTGATCGCCGCTGGAGGGATCACAGACCGGACCACTATGAAAGCAGCACTAGCACTTGGAGCGGATGCGGTTCAAATAGGGACACGATTTTTAGCGAGTCAAGAAAGTGCTGCGGCAGATGTGTACAAAAAGGCGCTGTTACAGGCAGAAGGCAGTGAAACAGCGATGACACGGCTTTTCTCTGGAAAAAAAGCCAGAGGCATTGTCAATCAGTGGATGGAGGAAGAAAGACGAAATGAAGACCGGGTTCTCCCCTATCCCATACAGCATGTATGGACAACACCGATGCGAAAAGCGGCAGCTGCTGCAGGAAACCGAGAACAAATGGCTCTTTGGGCAGGTCAGGGGGTTGGCCGCATTCTCTCGATTTTAACCGTTGAAGAGATCATGCATGAACTCACGCAGAAATAATTTGATAATGGGTGGTGTGACAGGATGGAAATCTTAAAACATTCATATCGGAAAAAAGGACAAATTGAATTTCTATTTGATGATTTTCCGCACTCCCCTGCCGTCCTTACCCCCATTCGTCATTACTATTTCGTTCGTTATGTCAAATGGAATCAGCACGACCCTCCAGTCACAAGAAACGATCTAGAAGAAATGGAAATCCTAGCAAACACAATGCTTGGCACGCTCCATGATTACCGCAAACGCAAGGCATACAAAGGCCCCTTGTCATAACCTATAGACAAGAGGCCCTTTTTAGCTACCAAACATTTGCCTGAGATAAATAACATCCATCCTAGTAGTCTGCGGCAGTAAATAAGCGGACTGAACAGCCCCTGGCCGTCTTCTGGCATTTAATTTATCGATAATCTCTGCAGCTGTTAAGATCCCAAGCCCATGCCCATAATATTGATCTTCCCCTAAGTAAATCACATTTTCTCCGCGCCATTGAGACTGTTGATAGCTAAACTCTGGATTCTCGAAATATAGGCAATCCCCATAAATAAAATCATTTCCGCGCTCTGTATAAATGGATAATGTATCATAGTGCCAGTCATACAGCGTTAAACTTCTAAGTCTTCGATTGAACTTCTCGTCTCCTACCGTTTGCAGGACTCCCATATAAAACACAATGACAATCGCTGTGGCACATTCAAAGGCATATTTTGAGCCATTTTCAAAGATGTCTTTAATCCCCGTAGATGGCTCGACTTGATAGCGCAGTTCTAACGCTCCGGCCTCTGATACACGCCAATAGGCGTCATTCGCACGGGACCTTTGAAAGATAGCAAATGAGGCACCGCTCTTGTTCAAATCTCTTGCCGCATTCATGATATTCGATCGTAAAGTCACCTCAAATAACAAATCAGATGCCTGCCTATAACGGAACGTATCATTTGAGGCTTGTAATTGCATCAAAATGATCCGCTTTTGTCCTTCTAGCTGAAACGATGCCAGCTGCTCATTTGTCACTGGCTGTCCTGAAAGGATAATCATATGAAAAGCGCCCCCTTTTGTATTAGCGTATGCGGGATGCTTGGGCAAGGAATCAATTTGTGAAAATAAACAAAAAGGCATCCTTTTTATTTGAAAAACATGAAAATAATATGAAGCTGTCCGATATAAAACATAACGTTTAAAAGGAGGAAAAACATGAAAAGTATCATAAAATGGTTGAAAAAACCATCGATTTCTAAAAGGCTGATTATTTCATTCACACTTGTTCTCGTCTTGCCTATCATTACACTCAGTACGATTTCATATCAGATTGCCAAAGAAGAATTAGATCATGAAATCATGTACGGAGCCAACGCAAGAGTCAATGAGCTGAATGACATGATCGAGCAAAAGCTCTTGAATAAGGAGAACGCAGTCAAACTGTTTACCGAAACATCCAGTGCTGCAGACTTTAAAAAGAAAAACCAGGACGAACTGTATGAGCATTTTGAGATATACAGTAAAATCAATGAAGATGATGTAGTTGGATTTTATGCAGCAAGTAAAAATCGTGATTTTATTCAGTTCCCTAAAGTGGACATGCCAAAAGGCTATGATCCAACAACTCGTGATTGGTATAAAGCGGCGATGCAGGACGAAAAAGGCGAACCTGTGGTCACCAATCCATACATCTCTGCCACAACAAACGGCATGGTTGTCACAATCGCTCAGCGTCTGAAGGACGGGTCGGGAGCCATTGGGATTGATATTGATGTTCAAGATATCGTCGATAAAATCAAAGATATTAAAATTGGACGAGAAGGATATCCAATTATTGCAAATAAAAACAAACAGATTGTAGCTCACCCAGAAGAAAAATCAGGCTCTGCAGTTACAGAAAATATTTCATCAATCCTTTACAGCGGCAAAGAAGGAACATCAACTTATGAGAATAAAGGAGAGCAAAAACGCCTCGTTTTTGTGACAAATGATTTAACAGGTTGGAAAATTGCTGGAACGATGTTTGTATCAGAAACAGAAGAAGCAGCACAGCCAGTTTGGAATTCTGCCATTATTCTTTTAATTTCTTCTTTTATCCTTGGCGGTATCGCTATCTTCTTTATCGTTCGCTCCATCACAATTGGACTTAGAAGGCTTGTTGATTTCTCAGAAAAGGTGAGTGAAGGGGATCTAACGGAAACCCTCGAAACCAAATCGAAGGATGAAATAGGAGACCTCACAAGAAGCTTTAGTAAGATGAGTGAATCTTTGCGTGAAGTTATTCGAGCGGTCCAGCAATCTGTCGACAATGTGGCTTCAGCTTCAGAAGAGCTGACTGCTAGTGCCAGCCAAACAAGTCAGGCGACAGAGCATATCACCATGTCGATTGAACAATTCTCAAATGGGAATGAAGCACAAAATGAGAAAGTCGAATCTAGCACGAATCAGCTTGTCGCAATGAATGAAGGATTACAAGGTATGTCACAAACTTCATCAGAAGTGACTGCTGTCTCCATTCAATCGACAGAAGCGGCTGGACAAGGCGGACGTATCGTTGAAAGCACAGCGAATCAAATGAAACATATCGACACATCTGTACAAGAAGCAGAACAAGTCATGAAAGAATTAGAATACAAGTCTAAAGATATTACGAGCATTTTAAATGTCATTAATGGCATCGCAGATCAAACGAATTTACTTGCACTCAATGCAGCCATTGAAGCAGCAAGAGCAGGTGAATCAGGGCGCGGCTTCTCTGTCGTAGCAGAGGAAGTCAGAAAACTAGCGGTCCAATCCGCAGATTCAGCGAAAGAAATTGAAAAGCTGATCCAAGAAATTGTGTTGGAAATTTCCAAATCTCAAGAGATGTTCAAAGCTGTTAACCGAGAAGTAAATGCAGGACTTGGGATGACAGAAGAAGCAAAAGAAAGCTTCCAAAACATCTATGAGGCGGCAGAAGGTATGTCGAAAAAGCTCACTCAATTAAATGATACAGCGGTTGACCTATCAAGCGGATCAAAACTTGTGTCACAAGCTATGCAGGAGATGCGTCAAGTTTCAAGAGAAAGTGCGGCGAACATTCAAGATATTGCGGCATCTGCTGAAGAACAATTGGCATCTATGGAAGAAATTTCGTCCTCTTCTGTCACACTTGCCAATATGGCTGAGGAACTAAAAGAGCTGACAAGTCAATTTAAAATTGATTAAAAAACGATGAAAAAATATCCAGAATTGTCTGGGTATTTTTTTTATTTTTAAACGTCATTTCCAGCCCTCTAAAAATAAACCTTTCATCCGATAATAACTTTAGAGAAGTAAAGGGGGAAAGAGAAAATGGGAAAAATGATCCAATGGTTCAAAAAACCATCCATTTCTAAAAAATTAGTTATTGCCTTTTTGGTAGTCCTAATACTGCCAACTGTTGCACTGACCATTAGTGCGTTTTTCACATCAAAGACAGAGTTAGACAAACAGATTATGGGCAGTGCGATGAGTCAGGTCAATGCATTTGATACCTTAATCGATGAGAATATTGGGAACAAGGCAGAGGCTGTGACCCTGTTTACAGATGATCTCAAAGCGGCTAATCTTCAAGAAAAAAATAGAAAAGCTACCATTAAAGAATTGCAGCAATACGGAAAAATTAATGAAAAAGATGTCTCAGCCATTTATGCAGGTTCAGAAAAGGGCTTGTTCATGCAATACCCAGTTCAAAAAATGCCTGATGGCTATGATCCGAGAGAGCGTCCATGGTATCAAGAGGCCATGAGTGCTGATGGTAAACAAGTCATCACGAAGCCATACGTCGCAGCATCTACAGGTAAAATGGTCATCACCATTGCCCAAAAAACGAAAGATGGCTCAGGGGTAATTGGTCTTGATATGGAAATTGACAGCCTCATTCAAAAGCTAAAAGAAATCAAAATAGGTCAAAAAGGATATGCTTTCATCATGGAGAAGGATAAAACCGTGTTAGCAGATCCAACCCAAAAGGCTGGAAGCAAAGTCAGTGAGAATTTGGCGAACATTATTTTTAAAAACAAACAAGGAAACGGCAGCTATACACTCAATGGAACAGATAAAAAGGTGGCGTATGTCACCAATGAACTAACCGGCTGGAAAATCGGCGGAACGATGCTCGTATCAGAAGTAGAGGATGCAGCTAAACCCGTTTTCAATACAGCCATTATTGTGTTCAGTGTGACACTGATCGTAGCAGGAACCCTCATCTTCTTTATTGTCCGCTCTATTTCAAGTAGATTATCCAATCTTGCCCGTTTCTCGAAAAAGGTCAGCGATGGTGATTTACGTGATAAACTTCAGATTCAATCAGATGATGAAATAGGACAAGTTGGTAAAGGCTTTAATACGATGATTGACTCATTAAGATCCCTCATTGGTGCCGTCCAAACCTCCGTTGAAAATGTCGCTTCTTCATCAGAAGAACTGACCGCAAGCGCAGGACAAACAAGTAAAGCAACAGAGCATATTACATTAGCCATTGAACAATTCTCTACTGGTAACGAAAGCCAGAATGATAAAGTGGAATCAAGCTCAGAAGAGTTAGAAGAAATGAACAGAGGCCTTCAGCACATGAACGAGTCGGCTGAATCGATTACCGCTTCATCCATCAAATCAACAGAGATTGCAGGAGAAGGCGGACAGCTAGTAGAAAAAACCGCCTCTCAAATGAACGTGATTGATCAATCAGTGAAAAAAGCAGAGAATGTCATCAGTGCGCTGGAAAGCAAATCAAAAGATATTACCCAGATTCTTGGTGTCATTAATGGCATCGCAGATCAAACGAATTTACTTGCGCTGAATGCAGCGATTGAGGCAGCAAGAGCTGGCGAATCTGGTCGAGGCTTCTCCGTTGTAGCAGAAGAAGTAAGAAAACTTGCTGTTCAATCTGCCAACTCAGCGAAAGAAATTGAAAACTTAATCAAAGAAATCGTTCAAGATATTGATGTATCACAAGAAGTATTCACAGCAGTAAATCAAGAAGTTCAATCAGGCTTAAGCTTTACTGAACAAACGAAAGTCAGCTTCCACAATATTTTCGACATGACCAAAGAAATCTCAGATCAGCTCCAAACAATGAATCGAACAGTTGTCCAGCTGTCAAAAGGATCT
Organism: Bacillus sp. FSL W7-1582; assembly: GCF_038593325.1. NCBI lineage: Bacteria > Bacillati > Bacillota > Bacilli > Caryophanales > Bacillaceae > Bacillus > Bacillus sp. FSL W7-1582. The sequence goes on along the minus strand of NZ_CP151987.1, from coordinate 2,812,509 downwards.
GCACATGTTTCTGAGGCTGTCCGTGAGATTGCAGACGTATCACGTGAAAGCTCCGCCAATATTCAAGACATTGCCGCTTCAGCTGAAGAACAGCTGGCATCAATGGAAGAGATCAGCTCATCCTCTGCCACCCTATCTTCAATGGCAGAAGAATTACGTGATTTGATTAGCAAATTTAAAGTCGAATAAACAAAATGAAAAGAACCTCCAGCTAGGGGGTTCTTTTTTGAACTGAATATAACGAAAGAAATAGGTAAATATGCTTATTTTGATGAGTTTTCGAGCATTACACCTTGAAAAATAATCCGTATTACCTAAAAATAGAGGGGGATGATCCCAAATCATAAACCAAAAGGAGTAGAGTCATGAAAAAAATCAACTTTTTTAAGCACTTTACGATGTCAAAGAAATTAATTACTGCATTCTTAGCGATTCTCCTAGTGCCCATTCTTGTGTTGGCCGCATTTTCCTATGAAGTGGCGTCTAAGTCTCTCAATGATGAGATTATGTCTAGCGCTGCAAATGGTGTGAATCAATTAAATGAATTGATCAATAAAGATGTACAGCCTAAAATTGATATTGTTTCATATTTATCTAAATCGGTGAAAAAAAAGGAACTGGCCTCTAAAAATAAGGATTTACTTAAGGTGAAATTAGAGCAACTATCGGAAACAGACGACGATGTCGTAGAAGTATTTGTTGCAGATCAGAATGGTAAACTAACTGAATATTCAGAGATTCATAAAGGCAGTGCCAAAAGCGCAAAAAATGAACCATGGTTTCAACAATCAATGGGAGATGACAAACTCATCATTTCAGATCCTTTTACAGACAAGTCATCAGATGACCTGCTCATCACAATATCAGAACAGTTAGCAGATGGTTCTGGTGTCATTGGTATAAATGTACGATTGAACACGATTGTGAAAGATACAAACAGCATCAAAATTGGTCAAGAAGGTTATGCGTTTGTCGCTACCTCAGACCAACGTTACATTGCTCATAAAACGGAAAAGGCCGGGACGAAACTGACAGGCGATTTCATCGAAAAGATGTATCACAATAAAAAAGGCAGTTTCGAATATGAATTCAACGGACAGCCGAAGCAAATGTTTTATGACACAAATGAAGCGACAGGCTGGAAGCTTGCGGGAACAATGTATGTCAACGAAGTGAAGGAAGCCGCACAGCCAGTGCTTGACTTAACCATGATCATCCTAGCTGCTGCGATTGTCATCGGTGGAATCGCGATTTATTTTATTATTAAATCGATCCGAAAACCACTCATAGAGCTCTCTGAATCGGCTGAGAAAATCAGTCAGGGGGATCTCACCCAGCATATCGAGGTGCGCACTCACGATGAAATCGGCAAGCTTGCACAGAGCTTTAACGATATGTCGGCAAAGCTGAAACAAGTCATTCAAGCCGTCCAGAATTCAATTGAAAATGTTGCTGCCTCATCTGAAGAATTAACGGCTAGTGCAGGACAGACAGCCCAAGCGACTGAGCATATTACCTCATCTATTGAACAGTTCTCAAACAGCAATGAACATCAAAATGAGATGATCGAAAAAAGCTCTGTCCAGTTAAACGACATGGATCGAAGCTTATCACATATGGTCAACACGACTTCTCATATGATGGAATCATCTATTGAGTCTAGCAAAACCGCTCAGGCTGGTGGAGAGCTCGTTCAAAAAACAGCAGGTCAAATGCAAACGATTGAACAAGCAGTGAAAGAAGCAGAGCTTGTGATTGCAGGGCTAGAACAGAAATCTAAGAACATTACAAGCATTCTTGGAGTTATCAATGGCATTGCAGATCAGACGAACCTCCTTGCTTTAAATGCAGCGATAGAAGCAGCACGTGCAGGTGAGGCAGGAAGAGGCTTCTCTGTGGTCGCTGAAGAAGTCCGCAAGTTGGCAGAGCAATCAGGCAGCTCTTCAAAAGAAATTGAAAGCCTAACGAACGAAATCGTAGATGAAATTGAAAAGTCGCAGAAGATGTTTAGACAAGTAGCAGGTGAAGTTCAATCTGGATTAAACATTACAGATGAAACGAAAGTGAGTTTTGAGAAAATCACCCATAAGACATCAGAAATGACAGAACAAATGAAACAAATGAACGGGTCAGCCCAAGAACTTTCTCATGGCTCAAACGATATTTCACAAGCAGTCAATCAAATCAAAGAGCTTTCACGTGAAAGTTCCGCAGGTTTCCAAGATATTGCGGCTTCAGCAGAAGAACAACTGGCATCAATGGAAGAGATCAGCTCATCTTCCGCCACTTTATCTCAAATGGCAGAAGAACTGAGAGAGCTCATCAAACAATTTAAAATATAAGAGTCATAGTAGAACACCTGACGTTTTGACGTCAGGTGTTTTTCCGTTCTTTGCACATAATTTGGGTATTTTGGACTTATCTAGACTTTAATAAATTAAAAAAGTAAAGAACCTAGTAGTACTTCCGATATATATACTATCTTACTAAAAGGAGTTTTCTTTTTTATGAATTTCATACAGTATTTCAAAAAACCATCTATATCAAAAAAGCTCGTTTTCTCTTTCTTATTTATTCTTTTATGCCCAATTATCGTATTGGCATTCTCTTCATATCATACGGCGAGCACCTCTTTAAATGATCAAATCATGCAAAGTGCAAAGGAAAATGTAGAACAGCTGGACAAAAACATTACGAAGGTTGTGAAAGTAAAAACAGACGCAGCCGATTTCTTTAGCAAATGGATTACGAAGAAAAAGCTGGGGCAAAAAGGAACGACTGATATTCAAGGGCGCTTTGAGCAATTCATGAGCATGAATGATGACACAGAAGGCATCTTTGTTGCTTCAAGTGATGGAAAAGTGTTCTCAAGATATCCAAATCAAAAAATGCCTGCTGATTATGTCGCAACTGAGCGGGATTGGTACAAAGATGGCTGGGCGAAAAACGGTGAGCTGTCTGTTTCCGCTCCATACCCAACCGCATCAACTGGTACACTTGTTGTGACGATTTCTAAAAAACTAGAGGACGGTTCTGGTGTTATTGCCATGAACCTGGACATTGCGAATCTAGTAAAAGAGTCTAATAGTATCAATATTGGTAAAGAAGGTCATGCTTTTATCGGAAGCCCAGATCGAACATACGTGGCACATCCAACGAAAAAAGCAGGAACAAAATTAACAGGTGATTGGGTAGACAAGCTTTATACACAAGACAAAGGTTCAATGAGTTATATGTTTGAAGGGAAAGAAAAGCAAATGGAGTTCACAACAAACAAAGCGACTGGTTGGAAAATTGCCGGTACAATGTTTGTCAGTGAAGTAGAAGAAGCGGCGCAGCCAGTCTTCAACATGGCGGCCATTATATTAGCTGGTGCGCTCATCATTGGCGGTATTCTCATCTTCTTTATCATCCGTTCTATTACAAAACCACTTTCCATGCTTGTCTCCTCTTCTAAGAAGATTAGCGAAGGAGATTTAACAGAAAAAATTGATGTTAAATCAAAGGATGAAATTGGTCAGCTCGGTACAAGTTTTAATGAAATGAGTGAGTCACTCAGAGACGTCATCCAAGCTGTACAGACATCTGTTGAAAACGTGGCGTCATCGTCTGAAGAACTGACGGCAAGTGCAGGTCAAACGACAAAAGCAACCGAACATATTACATCATCCATTGAAACATTCTCGAACGGAAACGAAAATCAAAGTGAAATGGTGGAACAAAGTGCAGCCCACTTGAAACAAATGAACGAAGGGCTAAATGAAGTTGCACAAACATCTGATGTCATTACAGAATCATCGGTTCAATCAAAAACAGTCGCAGAAACAGGCGGACAGCTTGTTGAACAGACAGTTGGCCAAATGAAAACGATTGATCATTCAGTGAAAGAAGCTGAAAGTGTGATCAACGGATTAGAGCATAAATCAAAAGATATCACCAACATTTTAGGTGTCATTAACGGTATAGCAGATCAAACGAATTTACTGGCTCTGAATGCAGCCATTGAAGCAGCACGTGCGGGCGAGTCAGGCAGAGGCTTCTCGGTTGTAGCAGAAGAAGTCCGTAAGCTGGCGGTTCAATCATCAGATTCTGCAAAAGAGATTGAAAAACTCGTCAAAGAAATTGTCTCTGAAATAGAAACGTCTCAAAATATGTTCAAATCTGTGAATGAAGAAGTAAAAAATGGCCTATCAATTACAGACCAAACAAAAGAAAGCTTCTCACAAATCAATCAGCAAACGGCAGAAATTGCGACAAGAATCAATGAAATGAATACGACAGTTCGTGAGCTTTCAAAAGGATCTGAGCAAATTTCTAAAGCAGTGAATGAAATTGCAGATGTATCGAGAGAGAGTTCAGCAAGTATTCAAGATATCGCAGCATCAGCAGAAGAACAGCTGGCATCAATGGAAGAGATTAGTTCTTCTTCGACGACGCTTTCCCAAATGGCGGAAGAATTGCGTGACTTAATTAAAAAATTCAAGATCAGTGAATAATGGAAAGTGGTTCTCCTCAAGGGGAACCGCTTTTCTTTTTAAGAGATGATCTCGTACAATAGAGGAAATCCGAAGAAAAGGAGAGATGTTATGCGTTTATCAAATAAGAAGGTCATTGCGTTAGTCAGTGATGATTTTGAAGATTTAGAGCTATGGTATCCCGTTTTGCGATTAAGAGAAGAGGGGGCAACTGTCCATCTCGTAGGCGAAAAAGCAGATCATGAATATATCGGGAAGTACGGAGTGCCGGCTGTATCAGATGCAGACTTCTATTCCATTCAAGCAGATGATTATGATGCGGTTCTCGTTCCTGGGGGATGGGCGCCCGATAAACTGCGCCGATATCCAGAAGTATTAGACATCGTTCGTACGTTTGATGCAAAGGGCAAACCGATCGGACAAATCTGTCATGCCGGCTGGGTGCTCATTTCAGCTGGTATCCTGAAAGGTAAAAAAGTAACGAGTACACCTGGTATTAAAGATGATATGACGAATGCTGGAGCAGAATGGTTTGATGAAGCCGTTGTGACAGATGGTCATATTGTATCTAGCAGACGCCCGCCGGACCTTCCGCCATATGTGAAAGCATTTGCCGATGTATTAGCGGCAAACTAGATTCACATGAACAAACAAAGGGCTGTAAAACGCCCTTTGTTCATTCAATGCCTCATTACATTTGTCTGTCGGCTGGATAGATAATGCCCATTTGTCTTCTCGCCTCGTCCATGACGGACATGGTTTGAACGGATAAGGCAAATGTATTGATTGGAGACTGTCCCTTTTTTTGCTTGATGCATTGAATGAAGTGATCGATTTCATAATACATAGCCGGTTGATCATCTTTGATAGAAATATCGGTTTGCTGTCCATTCCGATCATGGATGATGATACGAGAAGGGCGATGGAATTGATCAATCACCATCGTGGCATCCTCCCCTTGAATTTCAGCAGATACATGAGATGTTGAGATTTTTGAATGGAAAAGAAGTGCTTGATGTCCTTCATATTGTAAAAGTAATGAACCGCTCCCATCTACTCCAGAAGAAAGTGTATAGCCTCTCGCGGTGATTTGATGTGGCAGCCCGAATAAATAAATGATGGGAAAGACAAGATACACGCCGATGTCCATTAAGGAGCCATTGGATAATTCCGGCTTAAAAGCATTTGGAATCTCACCGTTTCGGTAGGCATCGTATCTTGAGGAATATTTACAGTAATGAGCGATCACTTGCCGAATGGGGCCTAGTTGATCAAGATGCTGTTTGATTTGAAGAAAATTCGGCAGAAATGTGGTCTTCATCGCTTCCATTAAGCACACCTGATATTTTTTCGCAGCAGCAATCATTTCTTCAGCCTCTTTCCGGTGAGAGGCCAATGGTTTTTCACATAATACATGTTTTTGATGCGCCATCATCAGCATCGCTTGCTCTTTGTGAAGGGCGTTTGGACTTGCGATATACACAGCATCAAACGCATCACTTGCCGCCATTTGTTGTAAATTAGTAAAGACGGTATCAATGCCATACTTGTCTGCAAATGCCTGTCCTTTTTCAGCAGACCGAGAATAGACGGCCGTACATGTAAAATCCGCCACTCCTTCACCAGCCTGTAAGAATCGATCTGTAATCCAATTCGTTCCGATGACAGCAAATCGAATCATCACATTCCCTCCTTCTGCTTTTCTCTGATTATACATGCTTTGAAAGCGTTTGTATGAAAGAATCTTCTTTTTTATTGAAAAGCGGATGAAACCTTTACCTTAGCTGATGCGTCTTACATAAAGAATATAAATGTACGAAAAGTGGATAGTTTCCTCCTTCATTCGGGTAATACTTGAGAAGGAGGGAGGAGGAAACGAACATGAAGCGCATCCTACATATAGGAAGTACATACGCATTCGCGCTTTTATTTATAGCAGCCGGTGTTTTTCATGTGATAGAGCCAAGCGGCTTTGCCCGCATGATGTCTGGATGGCCATTTCCCTATGGCATCATTTATGCCACCGCATGCTTGGAATGGCTGCTGGCCGTATTACTGCTTCTTCCAAACGTAAGGATTGTGGCAGCAAAAATGATCGCTGTCTATCTGGTGCTCATTTTCCCTGCGAACCTATTTGCTGCGAGAGAAGGGATTCCATTTCCAGGGCAAGAGAGCACAGAACAAGCCTTGTTATGGATGAGATTAATCGGACAACCGATTTTGATTGGATGGGCCATGTCCATTGCGAAACATGAAAAAAAAGCTAAAACAATGATCACAAAAAGATGATCAAGTAGTGTACAATTTACTAATAAAATAGCCCGTGTTTGGAGGAAAGATATGAATTCTATGCAAATGTGGAGCAGTCGATTTAGAAAATTTTTTCTTGATAACAAGTTTGTTCTCTTTTTACTCATCCTGCTATTAATAGGGTTGAATATCCTTGTTTTCATGAAAGCATCTTTTATTTTCACACCGCTCATTGTACTCATCAAAACCATTGCCTTACCGATTATTTTAACGGGGGTTGTGTATTATTTATTAAATCCAATTGTGAATTTATTAGAGAGATTTAAGGTCAAACGGATCTTTTCGATTTTGCTTTTATATATCGTCATTATTGGGATCATTACAGTGACCATTGTATCTATTATTCCTTTTTTACAAGCACAAACGATGAGTCTGTTTCATAATCTGCCAAAATACGTTGATACGGTAGAAGAACAGATTAGACAATTAACTGGAAGCAACTTTATTAGTCAAGTGCAGAAAACGATGAACTTTAACGTCTCTGAATTGGTGAGTAAAGCGTCAAGTCAAGCGACGAAGATTTTGGAAAGTACTTTTACCGGAGTCGGCACTTTCTTAGGGGCGCTTACTGAAATTATCATCTCGATCGTGACGGTTCCGTTCATTCTGTTTTATCTATTAAAAGACGGCAAAAAACTGCCTGACTATTTCTTGAAATTTATCCCGAATAAGTTTAGAGACCATACTCATATCGTGCTTCACGAAATGAACCATCGTCTAAGTTCTTATATACGCGGGCAGATCATTGTCAGCTTCTGTATCGGTATTCTTCTTTTAATTGGCTATATGATTATTGGACTTGACTATGCGCTGCTGCTGGCGATTATTGCGGCATGTACAAGTGTAGTGCCATACCTTGGTCCAACCATTGCGATTACACCAGCGATTGTGATTGCGCTTGTGACATCACCAGTGATGCTTTTAAAACTCATCATTGTCTGGACAGTGGTTCAACTTATTGAAGGGAAATTCATTTCTCCTCAGGTCATGGGGAAAAACCTTCATATCCATCCGATTACGATTATTTTTGTTCTATTAACAGCAGGTAAATTGTTCAGCGTCGTCGGCATCATTGTTGCGATTCCGACGTATGCCGTTCTGAAAGTGATCACGACCCACCTGTTTGATTGGTTCAAAATGCGATCCAATTTGTATAAAGAAGAAAAGGTTTGATGTCATAATCTTTTTTAGAAAAAAATATAGTATCATAAAGACGAGCTTTCGAAAAAGAAAGCTTGTCTTTATGTGGACATAGATGTTTGCCTTCAAAAGATCAGAATTGAAAGGAAAGAAAATCATGAATCTATGGGATTTATTCGTGGCACTGGTTTTAGGAATTGTCGAGGGATTAACAGAGTATGCACCTGTCTCGTCTACAGGGCATATGATCATTGTTGATGATCTTTGGCTAAAATCAAAAGACATCATTACGCCAGAGGCTGCAAACACATTTAAAGTCGTGATTCAGTTAGGTTCTATTTTAGCTGTCATGATCGTGTTCAAAGATCGTATTTTGAACTTATTAGGCTTAAAGAAAAATATCACAGAAGAACAAAAACGCAGCGGACATAAGCTGACCATTGCTCAAATTGCTGTTGGACTCGTCCCAGCCGTCATTTTAGGATTCTTATTTGAAGATTATATTGATAAATATTTGTTTGATGTGAGAACGGTCGCTGTCGGTTTGATTTTAGGGGCTGTGCTGATGCTTGTCGCTGATTGGATCAATAAACGTAAAACAGAAACAAGCTCTGTGGATAATATGACGTACAGACAAGCGCTGTATATCGGGCTATTTCAATGTTTAGCACTATGGCCAGGCTTCTCGCGTTCAGGTTCTACAATAGCAGGTGGTGTTATTCTTGGACTGAATCACCGAGCGGCGGCTGACTTTACGTTTATTATGGCCATGCCGATTATGGCGGGAGCAAGCCTCTTAACACTTGTTAAAAATGCCGAATATTTAACAACAGACATGCTTCCATTCTTTATTGTGGGCTTTGTGAGTGCGTTTATTGTGGCTCTCTTTGTTGTTCGATTCTTCCTAAAACTGATTAATAAAATCAAACTTGTGCCTTTTGCGATCTACCGAATCATCCTAGGTCTGATTTTATTCATCATGTTTATGTAATGATGGAAAACTACTCTTTTAAAAGAGTAGTTTTTTTGTTGTTTTGCTCTTTTAAACAGTAAAAACAGCCTCTTAATTGGTAGAAAAAGAAGTTTTTTCTTAAATTAGTGTTTAAGTGACAAAGAAAAGGGTAGTACATAAACATACCAATTAAAGGAGGAGTTAGAAATAATGAGGAAAACAAGTAAATTTTTTGTTAGCTCTATGATTGCTACGTCAATGGTTGCTGTCCCTTTATCTCTTACGACTTTTGGTCAAAAGGCTGAAGCTGCTACGACAACAGGTGTCGATGGAAGTGTCTCGATTGATCCAGTAGCCATTGCCGATAAAATTGAACAAGCAGTAAAATCATCTCAAAATCGTGATGGATTTGTAAAAAATGCGGCATACAGTGCATTCTATGAAGCAGGTCAAAATTACAACGTAGTTGTTCAAAACTTAAGCCAAGATCATGATTTTAGCGGACTGAACAATGTTGTTTATTATGATAGTGTTGAATATGACGGCATTACGTTTGGTATTTGGGTATTTGAAGATGGTACGTTTGTCAACAATGGTGACGGGGGCTATATTAACTGGACTTTTGTTGGCAGCTTTGACCGCGAAGAAGGAAGCGGTACTGTCGATTTCCATAAAAGATTCTAATCTCAACGTCAAAAGTCTGCCGATTCATCGGCAGACTTTTTTTAAAGCGCACATTCTTCTATTTCAAAACCTAAATCTTCAATGATGTGATGATCGGTTTGAACTTGCTGTCCTTTTGTCGTTAAATAATCGCCTACAAAAATAGAGTTCGCTGCATATAATGCGAGAGGCTGAAGCGTTCGTAAATTAAACTCTCTTCCCCCAGATACTCGAATTTCCTTAGCCGGGTTGATAAATCGCATCAGTGCCAAAACCTTCAACGCTTTGATTGGATGTGTACGTTCTTGATGTTCAAGAGGCGTTCCTTCAATTGCATGGAGAAAGTTGACGGGAATCGAATCCGCATCAAGGGCTCTAAGCGCAAAAGCCATTTCGACAATTTGTTGATTGGTTTCGCCCATTCCAATAATAACCCCTGAACATGGTGACATCCCTGACTGTTTGACCTTCTCAATGGTCGATACGCGGTCATCATACGTATGGGTCGTTGTAATTTGAGCATGATGATCTTGATGTGTATTGAGATTATGATTATACCGATGAACACCCGCTTCCTTCAGCCGTTTCGCTTTTTCTTCATTTAATAACCCAAGGCATGCACACACCTTCAAAGGCATCGTCTCAGTAATTTCCTTTACTGCTGCGGTGACTTCATCTAATTCACGGTGCGAAGGTGCTCTCCCGCTTGCTACAATACAATAAGTCCCCGCTTTTCTTTTTAACGCCTCACGCGCACCGGCCACAATGGTTTTTTGGTCAAGCATTGTATATCTCTCAAGCAGAGCTGTTGAAATCACCGATTGTGAACAATACCCGCAGTTTTCAGGACAATATCCGCTTTTGGCGTTAAAGATCATATTTAATTTCACCTTTTTTTGAAAAAAATGAAATCTCACCTGATAAGCAGCATGCATAATAGGCAGCAACTCTGCGTCGTCTGCTTCAAGAATTTTTAGACCTTCTTCCATCGTAATTGGTTCATCATTGATGGCTTTCTTCACGATCGTTTCCCAAGACAAAGACGTTATTTTTCCCATCATAAGCCCCTCTCAATATGTAAACTTATTTTTATTAAAAGTTAACATAATAGATAGAGATTGGCAAGCACTGGTAAGCGGCTTAATTAAAAAACACAAAAAGGCGATGAACATGTAGTCATCGCCTTTTCATATGAAAAAAATCGCTTAACGAACAGTAATATAGTTAATGACGAGCTCACCTAGTGAATTATAGTAAGACACTGTAACAGAACCGCGTTGTACAGCACGGATCCAAGTGAAATTTGGAGCAGTTTGGTCTAATTGAATGGCATACGTTGCGCCTGAGACAGAAATTTGGCTAGCTGGAAGTGAGACAGCAATTGAAGAACCTACAGTAAGTGTGCGGTTCACTGTAATCACTTTATTCATAATAGGAGCTTTTGCTATAACTGGTTCTTTAGGCTGTGCAGCTGCATGAGCACCTTCAGTTTGGAAGAACGTAAGAGCACCTAAAGCAGCTAAAGACAATGTACAAGCTTTCATTAATTTTTTCATCGGTAACACTCCTTTTTTTGGTATATACATATATTAATAATAATAGAATTATATGTCAATCAAAATAAGTGGAAAAATGAGTATTTTTGGTGAAAATTGTCACATATTATGTAGGGAAAGACGATTTTACCCAAAAAACACATGATTTTTTATTCATATGTCATTCTTTTTTAGGAGGAAAAAGAGACATAAAAAAAGCTGGGTATCTACCCAGCTATGTGATGCTTTATAAAAAGAGATCTTTTATTTGTCGTCTGTCTGTTTTGGCTGACGGCCTTTTTGTTTCTCTTTCTCTCTAATGTAGTTAATAAAGTCGATGGTTTGTCTTCGTGCTTCTTCAGAAAAATCGGAGGCAGCTTTAAACGCAATTTGCAAATCAGGATCATCTGCAAGATCGTCATCAGAGGCGTTTTTGTCTTTACCTGTGAGAAGATAATCTGTTGAGACCCCGTATAACTCGGCGATTTTCACAATCATTTCACCATCTGGCTTTCTCAATCCATATTCCCAGTTAGCATAGGTTGACATCGCCTTTAATCCGAGTTTTTTGGCAACGGTAGACTTACTCCATCCATGTTTCTCTCTTAATTCAGTTAGAATCTTTCCAGTCAAATTATCCATCGGAAACACCTTTTTTCATATTATGTGTAAATTTTATCATGAATTACACGGAAAAGATAAATAAATACACAAAAAGAATAAAAATATGATTGACTTACTCGTTTTGTGTATATTATCATAATGAATATAACTTACACATAATGAGTAAGAGGTGGAAACATGAAACTTGAAAATTTACGAGAAGAACGAATATTACAAGGAAAAACACAAACGTATATGGCGAAAAAACTTGGATATAAGTACACGAGTGGCTATGCAAATATAGAAATGGGCCGAACAAAGCCCAGCTTAGAAATAGCCAAGCATATTGCAGATTTGTTAAATATCGGTGTTCAAGAGCTTTTTTTTGGTCAAAAGTTACACAAAAAGAGTAATAGTCGTAAGGAAGACCGTTCTTAAAAAGGGGAGACAAACAGAATGAATATCGAACATCCGATGGTGACACAAATGAATGATTTCGGCTATCCAAAACGTTACTGGCCATATGAAATGTCCCGAAATGGTTATCGATTAGAGGACGAGAACCGTGAGAAAGGATTTGATGATGATGAGACATCAGATGACATTTGATGCCCGAAAAGAAGCACAGCATTGCCTAGTACAAGCTGGCGGCTGGATCACTTTTCATCAAAAAGAGCCGATGTTTGCTTTCCCCACGGCAGAAGAAAAACGCACATACATGACCCTCATGGCAGAAAAAGCCGTTGATGACAAGAAGAAGGAAAGGATGAATGCGACATGAATCGATTGAAGCAAATCATGACATTCCTGAAATGTTTACTCAATGCGGGTCAAAACGAACAAGACATTCGGCAGTGGGGGAAGGATGACGGGAGATCGTAGCATGGTCCTTCATTTTATCATTGAAAAAGAACATTTATGCACAAAAGAGACATTGATAAACAGAATTCAAGCAGCCGCAAAAGCGCAATGCTCAAGCAGAATAAAAGGCGCATTATCACTCGACATTCGCTCATTTTACAATATGCCCATTGATCTAGCGAACAGCCAAGACACGCGTACATCTGCAGAAAAAGGTTTGATACGCCCGGTACACATCAGCATTCTTCAACCAAATTTGCAGTATATAAAAGAAGCACTTCATGCCTTTACCGATGACGCCTCTTTACAGATTGTAGAATTAAGAGTTTCACAGTTTTATAGCATGCGTCCTCGAATGGAAATCATTTTAAATACGATGGGTGATGATATGAGATCCTCACCACCAAATAAGGAGACAAGCATATGAACGAGCCAAAACAAATCATGATTCAAGAAAACCAGACATTTGTCGGTGAAATGGAAAAAGGGAAGATTCAAGTCATTGTGTTAGATGGAAACGTAGGAACGGCTTATATGATGGATGTACCTGAGCATGGAAAAACAATTATTCAAACAGCAAAAGGGCATTTTGCAAGAGTCGATCATGAGATTGGTTTTAAAATCAGCTAGTCTGATGAACAAAAACAACTGAATAAGTCCAAGACGGAAAGCCTGCGGACACTGATCAAGACCCTATAGAAAGGGGCTGATTGGTGTCCGTTTTTTATTTTCTTAAAAAAGGGAGAGAGCATAGATGCAAGATTTACTGATTGAATATAAAAGAAGTTTAAAAGATGCCAGAAAACGATATGAACAATTGAAAGACAAAGAAGAGAAACAGATGTCAGATCAGGACAAACATGATCAAAAAATGATCGCCAGTATGGTCAGCGATCTAGAATACGTGGTGGAATGGCTTCAAATCGGTAGAGAGCCAGGCGCACGCAGAGGATTAGATAGACGGTCTGTGTACCAGCGCACCATTCTTGCTAATCAAGAGGTATTAGAGGCTTTATCACATGAATACACCCTCATTCAAGAGAAAGAAAGAGAGGTAAGTGAGCGGGATAAAAGGCGAATCGATGAAGCTTTGTCTGTTTTAACAGATCGAGAGAAAGACGTGTTTTTTATGCACACAACGCAGGGTCTGTCATTTAGTGAGATTGCGATTATGCTAGATGTAAAAAAAGGAACAGTCCAAAAACATATGGAAAGAGCTCGGACCAAAATGTCCAAAAAAGTACAAGAACGCCTATTCAAAGCTGCTGAATAGGCTTTTTTTCTTTCATCACTCAATCTTCAAAAGCTTGTCTTACAGTTGCCACCTATAGTTAGAAAGACCAAACGAATGTTTGCTAGCCCGGCACAAATGATTCCTCTTCAGGGAATCATTCGAACTAAAAGGAGGCGGCAGGTGAATGTAAATGAAAGATAAACGGATAGAGGCTAAGCAGGATTATATGAAAGGGATGACGTACCAGCAACTAGCGGATCAATACAACGTCTCCATCCATACCGTTAAATCATGGAAAAGACGATACGGCTGGCAAAGACAAAAAACACCGTCAAAGCAGGCGCACTCGATCTTTCATCAATTTCTTTCAGATGAAACGATTGAAATCATGGAAAAAATGGATGGGCGCACATCTCTTGATATCATCTGGGATCAAATTCAAATTCAATACGCAGCCATTATTCGAGCGCAGCGCATCATGCATGTAGCAGATCAAGATGACATGATCAAAGAACTGAAAAAGGCGACGTACTTGCCTTCTTCATTAGAGGAAGAAACAGGCGAAGGTATTCATCCAGAGCCAGAGATCACGGCAGAGGAATTTTCGTTTCAATTTTCATGGGATCGGCATGCTACTTTTTTAAATGCCCAATCTCGTGCAATGGGAGAGCTAAGACGGCTGATTAAACAGTTTGAAGAGCTCGCTCATGCGAAAGATGAACGAAGATTAAGGCTGAAGCAAATTGAGCTAACAATCGAAAAAACAAAAAAAGCAGTTCGTGAGGAAAAAGAAGAAGATCTTCATATCATGATCAAAAGAAAAGAGGACGATTCATGACGCCGTTGATTGAAAAAGAAGTCAATCCTCACTTTGAACACTTTTTGTTCGATTGGAATCAAAAGTTTCAGTTTTTAGTAGGCGGCTATGGCTCATCCAAAAGCTATCACATTGCTTTAAAGCTGATCTTAAAGCTGCTTGAGGAAAAACGGACAGCACTTGTCATTCGAGAAGTGTATGATACGCACCGGGAGTCGACCTATTCTCTTTTACAAGAAATCGTCAGCGATCTTGGCATCGATCATCTAGTAAAGTGCCGCAGTTCACCGCTTGCTCTCACTTTTCGCAATGGGAGCAGCATTTTATTTAAAGGACTGGACAAGCCTGAGAAATTGAAGTCGATCAACAACATCTCAATTATTTGGATTGAGGAGTGTTCCGAGGTTTCTTATGAAGGGTTTAAAGAACTGCTTGGAAGGCTGAGACATCCGGTTTTACCTCTTTATATGATGTTATCGACGAATCCCGTTGGTCAGGATAATTGGACGTACAGACATTTCTTTCGAGATGAG
Source organism: Bacillus sp. FSL W7-1582 (assembly GCF_038593325.1). Lineage (NCBI taxonomy): Bacteria > Bacillati > Bacillota > Bacilli > Caryophanales > Bacillaceae > Bacillus > Bacillus sp. FSL W7-1582. The sequence goes on along the minus strand of NZ_CP151987.1, from coordinate 2,797,386 downwards.
CAGCTGAAACGTTTTGTCCTTGATGACGAAACCTTATACAAACAGCGAACCATCGTGATAAAAGATACGTACTATCACCACTCAACAGCAGAAGACAATCTATTTCTTCCTAAAAGCTATGTCAAGCAGCTGGATGAGCTGAAAGAATACGATCCAGATCTTTATCGAATTGCAAGGAAGGGATACTTCGGTATCAATGGCACAAAAGTGTTTCCGCAATTTGAGGTCAGACAGCATGCTGACGTATTAGAAGCGATCGGGCAGATTGAAAGACCGCTGAAACGGGCGGGGATGGATTTTGGATTTGTCGAATCCTACAATGCGCTCATTCGGTTAGCTGTCGATCATGAAAAAAAGTACTTATATATTTATTGGGAATATTACGACCGCGGGAAAACGGATGATGAAACAGCTGTTGATCTGAAAGAATTTGTTGAATCAAAGGAACTGATTAAGGCAGATGCAGCAGAGCCTAAAACGATTCACTATTTTCGGCAGCGCGGATTTCAAATGGTCGCTGCTCATAAGTTCCAAGGGTCACGTTTGCAATATACAAAGAAAATCAAACGATTTAAGAAAATCATTTGTTCCGATGCTTGCCCTTATACCATCTATGAACTTCAATCACTAACCTATAAGGCAGATAAGAACGGCCGCTTAGAGGAAGATGAATTTCAAATCGATCCACACACATTATCCGCCATTTGGTATGCGCTAGATGATTATGAGGTGACCGATTTGAAACAGACTGCTTCAGAGCGTGTCCGTCCAAACCGAGAGAGGAGGTCCATACAATGAAACAATTAAAAGCAACGATTATGAAGGCCAACATGTCTGATCATACAAAACAAATGTATGAGGATGAATTTTCATACGAAAAAGATGACATTGTCCCCCCGCCCTACCATATCAATGAATTAAAAAGCATGGCAGAATACTCAACGATTCTTCAGCAATGTATAGATGCGTATCGAACAAACATTTTAGGCTTTGGCCTTGGGGTGGAATACGCCTTTGATTTTAATGCGGAAGATGTGAAACCGGTCAAAAAGAAGACAGCCGAGAAGGAATGGACAAGACTCGAAGAGTTTACGAAATACATGAACTATGATGAGTCTGCTGACGTGATTCTTGGTTATGTCTTAGAAGACCGGGAGAAAACAGGAAATGGCTTTTTAGAGGTGCTGCGGGATGGACAAGGAAAGCCGGCAGGAATCGAGTATTTGGATGCACTCCATATCCGCATTTGCAAACTGAGTGAGCCAGTCGACGTCGAATTCCGCTTTACAGAAAACGGCGAATTAAAGACGATGAATCGCAAGAAACGATTCCGAAAATATGTGCAGGTCATCAATGAGAAGAAAGTCTTTTTCAAGGAGTATGGTGATCCGCGCATATTAAATTGTGAAACAGGCAAGTACGATGATGCTACACCAGAACCGCTTCAAGCAACAGAAGTCATTCATTTTAAAATTGGCAGTGGGACGTATGGGATTCCCCGCTGGATTGGCAACATCGTCAATATGTATGGCGCACGAAAAGCAGAAGAGCTGAATTATCTTTATTTTAAGCAAGGACGGCATGTACCTGGTGCCATCATTGTCGAAAATGGCATGCTGTCAGAGACTTCTTATCAGCAGCTACAAGATTATATGGATGATATTGAAGGCTCTGACCATGCGCATAAGTTTTTATTGCTTGAAGTAGAAGGGCTTCCGACAGAAAAAGGATTAACAGGTGAAGAAGATGTATCAAATGTCAAAGTGAACTTTAAATCCTTGGCGGAAATCCTACAAGAGGATGCGCTCTTTTTAGAATACGATGAAAAGACGAGAAACAAAATCCGCTCCGCTTTTCGTCTGCCGCCTATTTACACAGGAGAGTCACAAGATTATAACAAGGCTACAGCAGATACCGCGCGAAAAACAACGGAGGAGCAAGTATTTCAGCCAGAGCGGCATCTTATTACAGGGAAACTCAATACTCTTTTTCTCCCGGATTTAGATATATGGCATGTCCGCTTTCTATTAAATGGCCCTGACTTTAGAGATCCGTTAGAGATAGCGAAGGTTCTGACACCATTTATTCAGGCTGGGGCAGTATCGCCAAATGATTTACGAGATCTTGCGGGGCGTATTCTTGGCAAGACGTTAGAGGAATGGCCGGAAGAATTCTACCACCGACCTTTAGAAAGCCGCATAAAAACAGCTGATGGGCTGTCTCCATCTGAGCCAAACGGGCTAGAGAAATAAAAGGACGTGAGCTTTTTTTGAAAGGGGGTGAACATATGCCAAGGGAATTAAAAAACGCAAAAATTACGCATGTTTCCTATGTAGACAGGGCCGCCAACCAAAAGAAATTTTTCTTGATGAAAGCAAAGAAAAAGCAGCCTGACTTTCAAAAAGAAGTCAGTGTCCTGACGAAGGCAGAGGACGCGCATCGCCTCGTATATGGCGTCGTGTATGAACCGAATACACCTGATGCACATCAAGACTTTATGTCGGCCAAAGAAATTGAAAGAGCAGCACACGGTTTTATGAAAGATGCCCGTCACATTGATAAACAGCATGATTTTCAAGACGGTGTTGGCGAAGTCGTCGAATCATACATTGCCCCAGCGGATTTTGAAGTAGGCGGGGAGCTGATTCAAAAAGGATCTTGGGTACTTGTGACAAAGGCATCACAAGATATTTGGGACCAAATTCAGCAAGGCCACATTACAGGCTACTCAATGGCTGGAACAGCAGACATCATCGCAATAGAGGAACACGATCAGCTCCTATCTCAAGAAACGAACGAGAGAGGGCTTTTTTCTTTGCTGAAAAATTTCTTTTTGAAAGAGGAAGGTGCAAATATGCCACAACAATTTTGGAGCGTTTTAGATCATCTGCTGGAAACGTTGCAGTCAAGTGATGGTGATGAATCTAGCGTAAGAGCGGCACTTGAACAATTGATTCCAATTGTGCAGGATGTGTTGAAAACAAATGATGTCCTCCAAACGATTGGCGAAAGACCAGCATCCGTTCAAAAGCAAGATGCCGGATTAACGACTGATCAAGTACGCGAACTAGAAAAAGCAAAAATGGCCATCGACAACGTTTTACAACAAGCGGATAAACAAGGGACAGATCAAACAGGTGAAGAAGAACCTGTACAAAAAGTGCTGGAGCAAGTGGTTGCGCCAATTCGTCATCAGCTCTCTTCCTTAGAGAAATCAGCAGGCAGAGAAAAAGCAGCGATTCAGGAAGTGCTTCAGCAACAGCTACTGCCTATTTCAGAGCGGATACACATGCTTGAAAAAGCGCGGGGCATTTCTAAACAAACAAATCACGATACACAAAATGATATGACAAAGCCCATATGGGATGGCTTACTATAAGCCTAAATAAGGAGGAAAAAGTGTGAGAAATCAAGAGTTGATTCGCAAGGCTGAAATGACACTTGCCAGCTTAAAAACAGGCGGTCTCATGAACGCAGCCCAATCCAACACATTCATTAGAATGATGCAAAATACACCAACCGTTTTAAATGATGCACGTATCATTCCAATGGAAAGTGATTCACAAAAAATCGAAAAAATCGGCTTCGGTCAGCGCATTTTACGCCCAGCAGAAGAAGGCAAAGCGCTTGATGCAAAAGACCGTGTTGTCCCAGCGACAAGCACTGTTCAGCTCAATGCAAAAGAAGTCATTGCTGAGATTCATATGACGTACGACAGCATTGAAAACAACATTGAAAAAGACGGGATTCAGCAGACCATTATGCAAATGCTGGCGGAACGAGCGGCAGTCGATATTGAAGAATTGATCGTCAACGGTGATACAACATCACAAGATCCATTTTTAGCTCAAATGGATGGCGTACGAAAACAGACAGTTTCTCATATTGTCGATGCGAATGGAGCGGAAATTAGCCGTCAAATGTTCAAACAAGCCTACAAAGCGATGCCGTCAAAATATTTACGTGTACCTCAGGATTTCCGTTTTTATACATCCCCAAGTTTAGAGGTCGAGTGGAAAGACCAAGTAGCAAACCGTCAGACAGGTCTCGGAGATGCGGCGATTCAAGGCGGACTTTCTTCTGCATTCGGTGTTCCGGTCAAAGGTCTTGCCAATATGCAGCCATATGATGAAGAAGGAACAGACGTATCAGATATTTTACTGACACATCCGAAAAATATTATCGTAGGATTTTCTCGCAATATTCGTATTGAAGTAGAAAAAGATATTCGCAGCCGTAAGTTTATCATTGTTCTGACAGCGAAGCTCGACAGCAAATTTGAGGAAGAGGATGCTGTAGCCAAAGTCATGAAAGTGAAAGAGTAGGTGACAGCAGGCTATGATCATTTCTGCTGAGGAACTACAAGCCTATTCTGTATTTGATCGCGTGAAAAATCGTTCTGTAGAGAGACTAGCGGCAGATATTATTGAAGCAGAAGCAGCGGTATTTCAAATGGTCGGGCACGATTTTACACATGAAAAATATCAGCCCATTCCTGAAAAAGCAAGGATCGCCTTATTAAAAATGGCCCAGTATTTTGCCATGCTGAATGATGACGAATCCATGATGAAAGGCTTGACTTCAGAAAAAATGGGTGATTATTCATATGCAAAGGCAGCGGACAAAGTGAAAGGCAGACCTTATGTGTATGCCCTTCTTGTTGATTATATTGAACCTTCATTAACTGGCGGCAGCGCCAATTTAAAGGTGAGATCATTATGAGTTATGATTCTCTATTAACGGATCGCTGTGATCTTTTTCACTTAGAGAATGAGGGGGCAGTCCGCGGCAAATTTGGTATACCAGCAGGAGATCTGCAGACGGACCTCACTTATCCTGATACACCAAGTATGAGAGATGTGGCTTGCTATGTTGTAGAAAAAAGCCAGTCACTCGTGCAAGAAGAACCGAATACAGTCATCTATCAGTCCTATCTCGTCCATTTCCCTTTAGCAAGCGACATTCGTTTGCATGACAAAATGGTGTGGAACGGCATCTCACTTAAGTTGCAGCAGCCAAAAAGAGTGAAAAATCATCACATGGAAGTGATGGCCGTCAGAAAGGAAAACCTATGAAAATTGATGGACTTGACCGGCTGCTATCCCAGCTCCAACAGGCAAATAGTGGCGGCTTAACGGCGCAATATCAAGAGTGGTTACAGGAAATGGGCTTACAGTTTTTAGACATCATTCAAGATGAAATCATCAAAGAAAAGGCTGTTGATACAGGCCGTCTCCTCAATTCCTTTCAAAAAGGTGACAAGGAGAATCACTTTCTCACTTCCCGAGGCGGGCTCACGCTAGAAGTAGGGACACAGCTTGATTATGCCTCTTACGTGAATGATGGACATGCCATTTCTTCAAATGGAGAACGAAGATGGGTGCCTGGCAGATGGAACGGCAGCCGCTTTGAATATGATCCGAATGCCAGTACTGGCATGATGCTTTCATCTCAATGGATTGAAGGAAATGGGTACTGGGATCATGCCGTCATGCTCTATGAACAAATGTTTGAACACTCGCTGGATCGAAAGCTTCAAAGCTGGATCGATCGACATTTTGGGAGGTGATGGAATGAATCAAGAAGTCGGGGCAATCATGCATTATATATACACACACTTTCCTGTGAAAATGTATGATCGTCTTCTGCCAGAGCGTTTCCAAGTGCCATCTGTTTATGTGCCGCCAGTGACTGTCATTAGTGGTCCAGATACAGTGTCTACTTTTATGAAATCTTATTCGCTGCAAGTGAAAGTGTTTCATATGGATACAGAAAAAGCGCATGATGCGGCGGAAACAGTCGTCGATGCATTGCTTGCTGATCGTCAAATCATTCAGATGATCAGTGAAGATGGAGAGGTGCTGGATGATTATGTCCGCATAAAAAGAGTGGAAACAAGAATCATAGATCAAGGTGTAGCAGCGATTGTCCTGACGTGGGATAGCAGCTATTGGTACAACCGAGATAAACAGCCAAGCCTAGAAGATATCAATTTTTCAGATGGGGTGATCAAACGTGAGCAAGACTAAAAAAACACAGCTCGACCAAACAGCGGGCGAAGAAAAAGAATTTGGCTTTTCATTTGAAGCCTTAAAAGAGCACAGCAAGGATCTTTTTGGGGTAAAACCAGAAATCCTTGAAGGTGCTCTTTTTTATATCAAACATCAACCAATTACAAAAACAGAAGCAAAGAAGCACATCGATGCTTTTTTGTCCAAGGAGGTTTAAAGGATGAACGGAGGCACTTTTACACCAGGTACAGAGAAAAAGCGTCCTGGCATTTACTTTAATTTTAAAACAACAGCAGAGCAGCGAATTACTTTAGGCGAGCGAGGAACAGTTGCACTTCCTCTTGTCATGAGCTGGGGAGAACCAAAAACCTTTATTTCCGTTTCCGATATGGAAGACTTAAATAAAAAGGTCGGGCTTAACATTGATGATAAGTCACTTCTTCTTTTCCGTGAAGCGAAGAAAAAAGCGCAAACGGTTCTACTTTATCGTTTAAACGAAGGAGAGCCAGCCAAAGCGGAAATTGCAGAAAACTTTGTGGTCACAGCCAATTATGGTGGTCAAAAAGGAAATGAGATCACCATTCAAGTGGCAGAAAATGTACTCGACAGCACAAAACGTGACGTCATCACCTATCTTGGAACAGATATTGTCGATAAACAGGTGGTCACAGATGTCAAAGATCTTGTGAAAAACAAATACGTTCAATTTTCTGGTGAAGGCGAAGCGGTCATTACTGCTGGCGCGGCTTTAAGCGGCGGGAAAAACGGTGTGGCAAGTGTCGCAGATTATACAGCTTTCCTAGAAGCAGCTGAAACGGAATACTTTGATGTCATTGCACTCCCAGTCGATAATAGTGAGCAATTAAAAGCAACATTCGCGTCATTTATTGAGCGTTTACGTGATAAACAAGGACGTAAGGTACAAGGCGTTGTGGCTAACTATGCAGCTGATCAAGAAGGAATCATCAATGTCACAAGCGGTGTTGTTTTAGAAGACGGAACAGAACTCGCGCCTGCTCAAACAACAGCTTGGGTCGCAGGAGCAAGTGCAGGAGCGAATTTTAATCAGTCACTGACCTTTGTTGAATACGAAGGCGCAGTCGATACATTAGAGCGTCTTGATAATGATCAAGTAGAATACCGTTTATCACAAGGAGAGTTTCTTTTCACTTTCGATGCAAGAGACCGCACGGTGAGCGTTGAAAAAGATATTAACTCTTTGACAAGCTTCACGGTTGAAAAGAACCAGCAAATGGCGAAAAACAAAATCATCCGTGTGCTAGATGCAATCAACAATGATTTAACATTTGAACTGAAAAATTTGATTAAATTACGCAAAGCCAATGGCAATGACATTCCAGCATCAGACGACGGTGTGCAGCTTGTGAAAACACTGATTACACAGTATCTCACACAACTTCAAGATGGAAGCGGCATTACAGGCTTTAACTCAGAAACAGATATCGTCATTGGCCTCAATGAAGATCGTGATGGATTTATCATCGATTTAGCAGTACAGCCAGTAGACGCAGCAGAAAAATTCTATTTCAATGTGGAGGTGAAGTAAGATGGCTTTTAAAGCGCAAAATACAATCTCAGGTAAAGAAGGTCGTCTTTTCTTAGAAGGTGAGGAGCTTGCCTTTATCAAAACGTTTGAAGCAAACGTGGAGAAAAATAAATCAGAAGTGAATGTGATGGGCCGCCGAATGACTGGTCATAAAACAACAGGGGCAAACGGAACAGGAACGGCAACATTCTATAAAGTTACGTCACGTTTCGTTCAACTTATGCTCAACTATGTGAAAAAAGGGGAAGATCCTTATTTCACTCTTCAAGCGGTAATTGATGATAAATCATCAGGCCGAGGCACAGAGCGTGTGACATTATTCGATGTCAACTTTGATTCAGCTAAAATTGCTGGACTAGATGTCGATTCAGAGGCACTTGAAGAAGAAGTTCCATTTACATTCGAAGACTTTGATCTGCCTGAAAAGCTGAAGAATTCTTTCTAAGAAATGTGGAGGAAATTAGCTAATTAATTAGCTAAATAAAAACCAAATATGCTATAATGCAAATGTAATGAAAAATGAATGCATTTGTAATGCACATGGCATTCAATAACACACAAAATGATGTTTACATGCAAAGCGATTTGCATACAATAAAAAGAAGCCAGGATGCGCTAACATCCCGGCAATGTACAATGAGGCCCTTCAAGGGGCTGGCTTATCAATTAGATAGTTTTAAGGATAGACTTTCCCTTTCACCTACCAAAGCTCAAGGGGGAGTCTATTTTTTGTTTATATACGTCAACAAAGCAAGGATAAACATCCCGAATAAAAGCATTAGGGAAATCGCTTGGAACGTTGACATGAGCATCACCCCCTTCCTATCGGGGATGAGCCAGACACCCTTGAGCAAGCCGTTCAATTGTACGAGTTATATTATACATGAAAAGATTGGAAAGCACATTCAAAAATGGATGTGCTTTTTTGTATTCAAAAAACAAACAAAAGGGAGTTTTTAAACATGAGCGAAAAACAAACATTTGATCTTTCATTTTTTATGCCAGGACAAACAGTAGAAGCAGAAGAGGTCAAAGTACCAATTTCTAAGCGTTTTGTTGATAAAAAAGGGAATGTCATTCCTTTTGTCTTCAAAGCGATTACTACGGAACGTATTGATGAACTGGAAAAAGAAAACACAACGTTCAAAAATGTCAAAGGCAGAGGCCGTGTGAAAGACTTAGACAGCCAGCGCTTCTACGCACGAATTGCCATTGAATCGACGATTTATCCAGATTTCCGCTCAAAGGAATTAAGAGAAGCCTACAGCACACAAGATCCAGTTGAAGTTGCAAAACGTGTTTTATCTGTCGGCGGTGAATACGCAAACTGGTTAAACAAAGCCATTGAAATCAACGGATTTGAAGACGAAATTGAAGATTTAGAAGATGCAGCAAAAAACTAATAAAAGATGGGGATAAGGAAGCAGTGTTTTTATATTACGCCATGCATGAGCTTCACTATTCCCCATCAGAACTTCTCGATTTATACGAAGCACCAAGACAATTTAAGGCATTCTTATTCGGACTCATCAGCTACAAGCTCGATATGCTAGAAAAAGAAGCAAAGAAAGGAGGGAAATAAACTGGCGAAGCTCACTGCACGATTTGAATTAGAAGACAAAGTATCAAAGAAGCTGTTGCGCATTCAAAAACGTTTTCAAACGTTTGAGAAGCAGCTCAAACCATTTAGAAAACCGGTGAAAATAAGCCTGGAAATGGATGAAAAGAAGCTAAGGAACCTCAATTTATCGATGAGAAGGTTTTCTGTATTGTCCATGAAGCTAGATCAAGGAATCTATCGTGATCTCAAATCATTAACAAACCAGCTGAACATGATACCGAAACAGATGGTCATATCGATTCAAGCAAAAGGACTAGATGTCATTAAATCCAGTATAGATCGCTTGAAACAATCACAAGCAAGTCCAATCCTGCTGACGTTCAAACTGAATGATCAGTTGTCAGGAAAAATGTCATCAATCAAAAAATCAATCCTTCAGCTCATGAACAGAACGTACTATATGAGATTAAACATGGTTGACCAAGCCACCGCTGCCATTCAACGAATCAAAAAGACACTCAAAAGCTTGACAATGGCTAAACATGAGATAAGAGTGTCTGTTCAAGACAATGCAAAGAGTAAGTTGAAAAAACGAGATCAGGCAGAGTCAGTTGTGAAAGAACAAAATATAAAAAAAGAACCTGAGGCTGTTAGTCCGCCAGTTAAAACGGATGAACCTAAACAGGGTTGGCTCCAGAGCCTTGCTAATAAAGGGTTAAATGAAATTCAAAAATATGCAGGTGATGTTGCAGACAAGCTGAAAGAAAAATTAAGTCCTAGAAAGTTTTGGGACGAAAAGGCACTTCCTTGGGTTGAAAATAAAATGGAAGAGTACAAGCAAGATGTGATCGGAAGAATAAAAGAGAAGATTAAATTTAATCCTGAAAAAAAACTAGATGAATTGGTGACCAATGTATTTGATCGTCTCTTTGGTGCAGGTGATCAATCGAATGGAAGTAGCACTCCAGCGCCAACAACAGCGCCAACAACAGCGCCAACAACAGCGCCAACAACAGCGCCAACAACAGCGCCGACAACAGCGCCAACAACGGCACCAACAACGGCACCAACAACAGCACCAACATCCACACCATCAAATTCAGCTCCCAATAAGAAATCTAAGCCGCGAGGTGGTAAAGGTTTGTTTCGCAATAGTTGTTGTCCTTGTTGTGCAAGAGGTTTAAGCAGGGGAGGATCTACTAAAACCAAAAATAGAAATGGTCAATCACCAAGACAACCTAGAAATCCAAATGCCACAACAAGAACCGAAATGAATAGAAGACCTCCAAGTAAATTAGGGGATGCGTTGAAAAATATCGGTAAAGGGAGCGGCAAATTATTAAAGAAAGTACCTATTTTAGGCAGTGTACTTAGTGCAACAAATCTAATTGGTATGAAAAAAGAGAATGCTGGTGAAAAGATCGGTGCGACTGGAGGCGGCATCGCCGGAGGGATGGCAGGTGCAGCAGCAGGTGCAGCTATTGGAAGTATAGTACCAGGAGTAGGCACAGCCATCGGCGGCCTAGTAGGCGGCATCGCTGGCAGTATGGGCGGAGAATCTATCGGTGAAACAATTGGAAAATGGTTTGATGGCGGTGGATTTGAGAAGATTGGCCAAAAAGCCATTGAAATCAAAGATCAAATTGTTGAAGTGTGGTCTACAGTCGCAGACTGGTTTATCCAAAATGTGTGGACACCATTAAGCAGCACGGTTGGCACGGTAGCAACCACGATCTGGACAAGTCTAGTCAATGCCTGGACATGGATACAAGAAACATTCAGTGCAGTCGCAGGCTGGTTTATCGAAAACGTCTGGACACCACTAAGTGGTACAGTCGTTACAGTAGCAACCACGATTTGGACAAGTCTAGTCAATGCCTGGACATGGATACAAGAAACATTCAGTGCAGTTGCGGGCTGGTTTATCGAAAATGTCTGGACACCGCTAAGCGACACAGTCGTTACAGTAGCAACCACGATCTGGACAAGTCTAGTCAATGCCTGGACGTGGATACAAGAAACATTCAGTGCAGTAGCAGGCTGGTTTATTGAGAATGTGTGGACACCGCTAAGCAGCACAGTTGTTACAGTCGCTACTGGGATTTGGACAGCATTATCAAATGCGTGGAAAACCATTCAATCAATTTTTGGAGCAGTATCCTCTTGGTTTATGAACAATGTATGGAATCCACTTGTAGAAACGGTTGGAACCATCAAAGATAGCATTGGTAAGAAGTTTGAAGAAGCGTATAAAGTGGTGACAGATATATGGAATGGATTATCCAAATGGTTTAAAGATAATATTCAGACACCGATCGTAAAAGTGGCTGGTGCCATAAGTGATGGTTTTTCTGCAGCATTTGGTTGGGTCCAAAAGATTTTTGAAAAAGCAGGCGGTATTGTAGATGTTGTAATAAATTGGATCGTTGGAAAGAAAAAACCTGATAATAATGCAACAGGCGGCTATATCACCCAACCTACCTTATCATGGATTGGTGAAGCGGGTAACGAATTTGTCATTCCAACTCAAAATAACCGGGGCCGTGGGAAGATGTTGCTTGCACAAGCTGCTTCTCATCTTGGAATGTCTGTTGTGCCAAGCAGCAGCGGAGCAGCAAGTCCAGTTTCTAGCTCTCCAGCTCCAATAACGCCAAATGCTCCAGCAGCTCCAACTGCTTCTGCCGGTTCAATTGGTGGAACGGTTTCAATGAATGGAAACATCCAATCTGCCAGCATAGGTGAGCAATTTAATCATGATTTTGAACAAGGGCTGAATCAAAAGGTGGTTTCACTTGATCAATGGAAGCAAAAAAACATTCAGCAGCCATTTAATCAAATGACATCAGATTCAGGAAAGTACGGACAACAAACGGTATCGGCATTTGCTACTGGCCAGCAAATGACACCAACAGGAACTGATAGCTTTTTGCAAAGTCGTGTAAAAGCACCATACCAACAAGTGATGACAGCATCACCAACTTGGGGTTCTGGAACTGTTAGTGGCTTTGCAACAGGTCAAAATGCCACATCAATTGGCACAAGCCAATACGTAGACCAACACGTCAAACAACCATTCCTGCAAGCCAAACAAGAATCACCAGGATGGGGTTCAGGAATGATCGATGCCTTCAATAGCGGCATGCGTTCAAAAGCAAGTGAAGTCACACAAGCTGCCAAAGAAATGGCGAAGAAAGTGGAACAGGCGTTTAGAGAAGAACTAGACATTCATTCTCCTTCACGTGTCATGATGAGTCTAGGGAAATTCGCATCGATTGGTGTCGTCAAAGGGCTCGATTCAGTTGATGTGAAAAAGTTTGCTGAAAATCAAGCGGGTTCATTAATCGGAGCGTTCAGCGGTATGGGTGCTTCAGGTCTTAGTGTTCAGCAATGGCTCATGGCAGCTCTGATGGCCACTGGTACATCGATGAGCTGGCTTCCAGGTCTTATGACAATCGCTCAGCACGAATCAAATGGAAACCCGAAAGCCATCAACTTGTGGGATTCCAACGCCAAGAAGGGAACGCCTTCTAAAGGGTTAATGCAAACCATTGGACCGACCTTCCATTCCAATAAAGGCAAGGGCATGAATGATATTTGGAACCCAATTCATAATGCCGTAGCAGCCATTAACTACATTAAGGGCAGGTATGGAACAGTCTTCAATACACCGGGATTACGGAGTATGAGAAGAGGTGGTCCTTATAAAGGCTACGCCAATGGCGGTCTGATTACTCAGGAGCAGGTAGCTAGAGTCGGTGAAGGAAACAAACGCGAATGGATTATTCCAGAAGAAAGAGGCATTCGCGGGAGATATTTATTGACGCAGGCAGCCAAGGCACTTGGGATGCAAGTCTATGATCCATCAAATGCATCTGCTCCTTTACCAGAATCACAGATGCAGCAAGTCACCTCAGCACAGTCAGCTGGGACTGCAACAACGTCAGGCAACAAACAAATCACCATCCAGTTCAATGGTGATCAGCATTTCCATAATGGACAGGATCAGCAATCGCTTGTCGAAAAAATTAGACAAATGCTTGTAGACGAACTGGAAGTAGAGCTTCAGACAGGAACGAAAGGGGTCGTGATCGATGGGTAAATCAGTGTATCAATTGTGGATTTCCCAAGGCAAGGAGAAGTTGCGATTCCCTGTGCTTCCATCCGAACTTGAGATCACAAATAACGTACAAAATGAAACGGTGAAGGTCTCCTCCTTTGGAGAACTGACTTTTATTGATGTACCATCGGCTAAACAAGTATCATTCACCTCATTATTTCCTAAGAAATATTCGCCAATTGCTGAATATAAAAGCATTCCATCACCAGAGAATGCAATAGCGAAAATTGAACGAATGATGCGTTCAAAGAAGTCTGTGCGACTGATTGTGACAGGGACTAAAATCAATATGACGTGCAGCATTGAGAGCTTCACTCACAAGGAAGGGCCTTATGACATAGGTGATCGTGAATTTACGATCGAGTTAAAGGAATATAAAACCGCATCGCCTAGGAAAATCAAACGAAAGAAAAAAGCGAAACAAACCAAAAAGAAAAGACCCTCAAAAACACCACCAAAATTGTACACTGTTAAAAAAGGAGATACTCTTTGGGCCATTTCAGGCCGTTTTTATGGCGATAGTACAAAATGGCGGCGTATTTGGAATGCCAATAAAGCAGCGATGATCAAACGAAGTAAACTCAATATTAAACAGCCGGGATATTGGATTTTTCCAGGGCAAAAATTGAAAATACCACAATAGGGGGGCTGACATTGATTGAGCTTTTTGCCATCAGAAGCGGTACGATGTATGAGCTTGTCACAGAGAGTGTGACACTTCAGGGGCAAAGGTATCAGGCCCCTCGCTCTATTCAGGCGAACATTATCACAAAGCAAGGCAGTCAAACATATTACCGTGTCTCAGAAGGAGACACGGTTCTTTTTAAATGGAAAGGAAAAGAGCTGTTCAGAGGCATCGTGTTTTCTAGGACGCCTGTTGAAGGAAAGCTGACCTTTACCGCATACGATATGCTCCAATATTTAGTGAAAAACCAAGATGTATATGTTTTTTCAAATCAACGGGCAGATCAAATTTTGAGGCGGATCGGGGCAGACTTTCAAATCCCTATGACATCCATCGCAAATACAGGACATGTCATGAAGTCTCTCGTCTTTAAAAATGACACGAGTTTATATGACATCATTTTAAAAGCATTGAAGGAAACGAAGCGGCAAACCGGTAGAAATTATCAAATTTATTCTGCTAAAGGCAAGATGGGGCTGAGAGCTTGGCCCGATCCAGAGGACGTGTGGGTCATTGAATCAGGCGTCAACCTCATCGGTTATCAGTACAGCACCTCCATTGAAGAGACAGCAACACGTGTGAAGATGCGCACGTCTGTAGACGAACAGGGCAAGAATAAGAAAAAAGGTAGCAAATCAGATATTGTGGTGATCGAACAGGACAAAGCGGGTCAGAGTCAGTACGGCATTTTACAGCATGTGGAGACGGTCACAGGTCAAATCAACCAGCCGCAGCTTCAAAAAAGAGCGAAAGTACGCCTAGCTGAAAAAAAAGGCGTCAAACAAGAAGTGAAAAGCATACAAGCACTCGGAATCCCTGAACTGCAAAGCGGTTTGCCAATCTATTTGAAAATCCCTGAAATCAACATCAAAAAAACCTACTGGATCGATCAAGACAAGCATGAATTCAATGGAGTGAAGCACACCATGACAATTGACGTCGTTGAGAAAAATTCCATGCCAAAGGGTGATCAAGCATGAGATTAAGTGAAGCAATTAAACGCCTTGCTGTCAATGCAGTAGATGCAGCTTCTCCAATTGATCTGGTGATTGGAGAGGTCACAATGGCTTCGCCTCTTCACATCCGATTAAATGAAAACAGTAAGCTGATCATTCCAGAAGAACTGCTTATTTGGCCTAAACGCTTAAATAAGGGTGAGGATGATGAGTTGAAAAGGGGAGACAGCATTATGGTACTCGCAATGGCAGGAGGGCAGTCCTTTTACATCATCGACAAATTGTAAGGGAGGTGATGAATGTGGCACTTTCACCAGAGGAAGAAATCGAGGAAACAGAAGAAGACGAAGAGGTAGAAACCTCGACGACGTATCGCATAGATTTTGAAAATGGTAGGCTGACAAATGAAGCCATTACAGGCATTGAAGCGATCCGACAATTTATTTATATGACATTGCGAACAGAGCGCTATGCACATCCCATTTACAGTCACGACATTGGCACTGAAATTCAGGAGCTATTGACCGATACAGAAGCAACAGATGAATACAAAGAAATGGAGATTCCAAGATTGCTAGAAGAAGCATTGGTCGTTGATGAGCGGATTGATCATATTGAAGAGATAGAGGTCACGAAGCAAAATGATGCCTTTCAAGTCAAACTAGCCATTGTCACAGATGAAGGCACATTAGAAATAGAGGAGGTGATGGAGGGAGATGTTTGAGGAGCAAACGTATGAGGCGTTGATGGAAAGAATGCTGGACAGGCTGCCAGATGACATAGATAAAAGAGAAAACAGCGTCATTTGGAATGCCTTGGCACCTGCTGCTGCTGAACTGGCACAGTCGTATATTTGGCTTGATCAAGTGTTTGAGCTTGTCTTTGCTGATACAGCACAGGGGGAATTTTTAGATCGACGAGCAGCAGAAGTGGGGATTGAACGAAAGCCAGCCACCAAAGCGGTCTGGTCCGTAACCATTCAACCAGAGAACGTAAACATTCCAGCAGGATCAAGATTCTTTATTGAAGACGTTTATTTTCAATTTTCAAAGGACGGTACACTAGAATGCGAGACAACAGGTACAGCCGGCAATGGGCAATTAACAGGTCAGCCGCTGCTATCGCTTGATACCATTCCGGGTCTAGAGTCGATGATCATGAAGGAATTGGTGATACCAGGGCAAGAGGAAGAAGATGATGCGTCATTATACGATCGGTATTTAATACGCGCAAGGCGAGAGGCTGTCAGTGCCAACAGAGCACATTACAAAAAGTGGGCCGAGGAAGTGGTTGGTGTCGGCAGAGCGAAAGTGTTCCCGCTATGGAATGGAGAGGGAACGGTCAAAATTGTCATCACAGATGGCAATCTAGATGTAGCCTCTGAGCTTCTTGTCAAAAGGGTCCAGGAGTATATCGATCCTGTACCGGGAGAAGGAGAAGGGCAAGCTCCTATTGGTTCAAAAGCAACCGTGGAAAGCGCCAAGTGGCTGGATATTGACGTAGAAGTGTCCGTCGAACTTCAGATGGACTGGACACTTGAAGGTGCGCAAAAAGAAATAGAAGAAAAGGTCAAAGCACTGTTAAAATCAATCGCATTTGAAAAAAGTACGATTCGAATGTCCGCCTTAAATGATATTTTGTACCATTCAGAGAGTGTGTCCGATTATGCAAACGTCTTATTGAATGGGGAGTCAAAAAACTTAGTATTACAGGACATTGAGATACCACGTCTGAGGCAGGTGAAGGTTATTGAGCAAACTTGATGAAATGAAAAACTACTTGCCGCCTTATTTCACAGAGATTTATGATGTGGATCATTTACTAAAAACAGAGGCACCAGAGTTTGAACAATTGGACGAATCCATTTTTGATGTAACGGATCAGTTCTTCCCTTTAACAGCGACGTGGGGATTGAATCGTTGGGAAAGAATGCTCAAGGTGCAGCGAGAGTCAGATGATTCGATTGAGCTGCGCAGGGCACGATTACTCAATATGATGTCGAACATTCCACCAATTACGTATTTGTCATTAGAGAAATCTGTGAATCGATTTCTTAAAAATCCAAGTGCGACCATCCGACTTACAGTCAATCGTTATCATTTTGCATTGCGTGTCAACCTAGATGACCTGCAAAACACAAGATATATCGTCGAAATACTCGAAACGTTAAAGCCAGCACATTTGGCGTATACGTTCACCGCCAGTCATCATACTGATGTTCATGAAACAAATGATCATCACCAGCGGCTCACACTGCGAAGCAGAGTGGGCTTTTTCGATCATATTCCAATTTTACTCAATGGTGAATTCGTATTAAATGGAACGTTCTATCTCAGCGGGATACGAGGTACTACAGAAGTCCCTGCTCGTTTTCGGCATTCATTAAAGATGAGAATGCCGCTTCAACAAGAGAAAGAAACAGCATATCGTATGAATTATGTCATGACTGGAGCATCGCATGAAACGAAGCAAGCAGCTACGCTGACTTTGCGCGCAAAGAACCAGCTTTCACATCAAACGAAAAAGAGGATGACGTTCCGCTTACCGGTACATGTTCAAAATGAACAAGGCGGCAGTTTACTGATCAAGGAGCATTACTGGATTCTCGATGGATCCGTTCCACTTGATGGATCAAAAATGCTAGCAGCAACTTCTAAAAAAATAGACCTATAAGGAGGATCACAATGGCTGATCAATTAACCGTAACCACACTATATGCACGTCAACAAATGGCAAAGGCACGAGCAGAAGGAACAAAACTCACAAAAGTCGTCAAAATGGCATTCGGAAGTGGAGGAACAAAGGATGGAAAACCGATCTCTCTTGACGGAACCGAACAAGCACTCAAAAAAGAACTGGTTCAAAAAAATATTGATTCATTTACCTTCATGGAACCGGCAAAAATCCGCTACACCTGCACCATCGCTGAAGGAGAACTCGCAGGCGAAGTCATCAATGAACTAGCCCTTGTCGACGAAGCCGGCAAATTCACCGCCATCCGCACCATGACAGACAAACAAAAAGACGGCGACATCGAATTTGTTTTTGAGATTGATGATATTTATTAATGGAGGGGAAAAGAAGTGGACATAAAATCACCTTTACCGTTTGAAACCTCTGACAAAGCCCATGCCAACTTATTTAACCGGATGGTCGATACACTTGTGGAGAATGACAATGCGCTCAGTCAACAAATAGCAGGGATCACGAATGAAACCTTGTTCATTTTAAAAGGTGATCAAGCCATTCAAGATGCATCAGTCAGTGGTGAGGAATATCCAATTGGCATTACGTTGATGGCTATAGCGAATGACAACGGATATCCTACAAAATTAGGTTTTGTGAAGAACGAAAAAATGAATGAGTATCGTTTTGTACAATATTATTATGGCAACGGTAATGAAACAAATAGTTATTTTACTAGTACTGGTATTTGGTTTAGACAATGGTATATAGCCTCAGGGTGGACAGAGTGGCACAAAATCTCTGGTTTTCTTCATACGAACATTGGTACAACTGGTAAGCAGTTGCTTAATAATGCTGAGCGACAAAAAATCCTTTTTAATCGAAAAATCAAAGATAGTCACAATAATTTTGATATAAAAAATAGTCGTTTTATTTGTCCGGAAAACGGAATGTATCTAGTAAACTCTGGAGTCTATATTGAGACAGTTCAAATGTATGCAAATTTTGAGCTATCTATTTTTTTAAATGGTAAAAATTATAAAAATATATCTCATTATAGACATCTCCCTGCCACACCCTCTGAATCGGCAAAACTTGATATAGGTTTATATGGGGCTGCGAATGTGCCAGCGAATAAAGGAGATTACATTGAAATTTACATGTATATAGGATATGCGGGAAATTCCGATCGTTATATATCTGATAATTCAGGCTGGTACAACTATTTCGATATTACGGAATTAGGCGGCCGTAATTTCCCAAGAGTGTAGGAGGAGTCAGATGATTTTATATGAAGCCATTAAGTATAAATACCCCGCTGCGGACCCGCAAAAAGATTTTGAACTAAGAAATGACGGCGACGGTTCGTATATAAACGAGTGGCATTTAGATGTGCCAAAGCCAACGGCAGAAGAATTGAAAAAATGGTGGGAGGAATCCCAAGCCAACCCGAGGTATCAACCACCTCTTCCACTAGATTATCTAGCACAAGAAGTAGCCAAAGAAAAGCTAATGAGAAAACAGCTTGAACATCAATGTGATCTTCTAACAAACGAACTAATAGCGCTGAAAAATGAGATCCTCTTCATTAAAGGAGGGAGTGAAACATGAATTATTGGGTCATGGCATTATATTTTCAATGGGTGACACCTGAGTTGGTCAAACAAGCCATTGAATTAGGGGATTGTTCAATGGAAGAGATGAAAGAGGGATATCACCAGCACATACTGACTTTAGAGCAATTAAAAGAAATTGACCCAAACTTTCTGAAAGAAGGAGTAGATCGAAATGGAGATAAAAAAACCAAAGTCATTTGAAGTTAGCGACAAAGCCCATGCTGATTTATTCAATGACATGGTAAAGGTTTTACTTGAGAATGATCAGGGACTGTTAGAACAACTCATTGGCCATATTGATGACACCAACCCACATGCATCTGAAGAAGAGAAGAAGAAATGGAATGAATCGCAGTTATATAAGATCACAGGTGATGACGGCAAACACTTGATCTCTGTTTCAGCTGACAAAAATATTTATGATGAGATAAAAGATAAGGGGACCTGTACTTTCATTGCATCCCCAGGGGTAGAAGATTCCCCTGCACCCAGCAATGCTTATTTAAGAGGAATACAAACTGTTGGACAAAATAACATTGGTACTGGATTTGCGGTAGACACGTCGGGTTATGCATATTACTTCTTCTATAATTCTACCCATGTATCTATCACTTGGACGCAGCTGCCGAGAACAGTCGATAAAGATAAATGGAATGGCAGCCAATTAATTAAAATTACAAATGACACGGGTGGCGTACGTGTATCTGTAGGAACTACAGAGAGTTTACTCGATAAAATTACACAGGCGGGAAAGGCATTTGGCACGTTTTATTCTCCAGCAGGTGTACAGGACAATCCTTCAGCTTTATCTGCACGCGGTTTTTATCACTTTACATCTGCGGACAGTAATAACAAGGGGACGTTTGGATGGGTGATTGCTGTAGATTATCGCAATAACGTCTTTACGAACTATCTTGATTTAAATTTAGGCTGGCAGGGCTGGCGTAGATTACTGACTGCTGCGGATGATGAGGTGAAGTGGAACAAGGTAGAACTTCCGCAGCTCGATAATGGTTGGAAAATATATAATTCTGTCGATGGTATTCCCCACACCGTGCAATATAGTAAAGATGCATTAGGTGTGGTTGAAATTATTGGGTCAATTACCGGCGGTAAGGTTGGTTTTGACTCTGTTGCTTTTACCTTAAAAGAAGGATTTAGACCAATGCAATCGACTCACTTTATTGGAGTAGCGTCAAGCATAGGTAAGAGTAGTACACCACAAATTCATAGGACAGCAATCGGGACAGATGGAAAAGTTTGTGTCCAATATTGTTCTAATGATCTGAATCCTAATGAATTTATCACGTTTGGTTTCCGATTTAGAACGAAGTGAACTAGCTGCTGTTATCATAATATCGCTTAAATAATATAGTTTTTTTGAAAGGAGAAACAATCATAAAAACACCTCAACCTTTTAAGACGAGTGATAAAGCTCATGCAGATCTCTTTAACGATTTAGTGAAAATTTTGATTGAAAATGATCAGGAACTACTAGAACAATTCAACCTTCATAAGGGAGATCCAATTCCTCACGTATCTGGTTCAGAAAAGAAAAAATGGAATGAATCACAGCTATATAAACTGACAAATGATAACGGTTCCCAATTGATTAATATCCCTGCTGGTGGCAGTATCTACGAGGGAATTAAAGCGCTAGGGGCTTGCTCATTTTATGCGCCAGGTGGTTCTGGAGTAGTCGATTCTCCAGCTATAGGAAATGCTGCATTAAGAGGCTTTCAGCTAGTAGGTCAAAATAATATTGGCGTAGGAATTGCAATTGATACATCAGGCAACTCATTTTGTTTTTCATATCATGTGAATGACATCGGAATCAACTGGATGCAAATGCCGACTCAAAATGAAAAAAACAAATGGGATGCAGGACAATTATCTAAAATTACTGCTGACGATGGAAAAGCTTTTGAAAGAATTAATGCGGAGGATCCTAGTATTTTAGATAAGCTAATAAAATTGCCGGGAGTTCATTCATGGTACATTCATGAAGCACATCCAGATCTTCCGACAAGAAGTTCCATGAGGGCTTTGTCTGTTTTTAGTGAGAATACCTATGGATGGGTCATCGGTGCAAACAATACAGGAGATGTCTATATTAACCGTTCAACAACTGATGTAACGGGTACACAACAAGAGTGGAGCGGTTGGAAACGTCTCAATGACCATAACCTATTAAATTCAAAGGGATTAAGACTTTCAATGTCAATAGGAACTGATATTTTAACGCTGCCATCGGGCTTTTACTTTGCTGTAGGATCTAATATTGTAAATATGCCTGTCGATAATGATTCTTCTTGGTTTAATATCGATATCTTAGAAACTGTAAATGGTAGAAAGACCATTCATGTCTGCAGAAGTTACGACAACACTCATTGGTTCGGAACAGTCCATACTGATGGTGTTTTTAAAGGGTGGAAAAAACTAGTGACTGATGCTGATTTTGAAAATGTTAAGTGGCTAAATGTAACCTTAGACAAAAGCTCTTCTATAGGGGATAGACCAGTTGAATATGTGAAATGGGGAAATTTATTATTGCTGAGAGGCCACCTAAAAGCAAATAGAGAAGTTATTTTTGGATGGATTCCAGCTGATCGTTTACCAGATAAAGGAATAGTAGTATCAGTTCCGGTATCAGGTACAACGGGTCATAGTAAATTATATATCTATAATACAGGAGAGCTAAAACTAACTGGTTTACATGCAGTGAATAACAGTGCAGTAACTGGCTACTATTTAGACATGGTTGTTCCATTAAATTAAGGAAGTGATACAAATGATACAAGCTTATGAATACAATCAGCAAAATGAATTGATCAGACCTATCGAAGTGTTCGAAAGGGATGATGAAGGAAATTATATTATTCCAGAGCAATGCACAACAATTGCACCACCCAATAATCCTTCTTTTTATAAGGCTGCATTTGATGTAAAAAAACAACAATGGTATGAATCAGCGACCCAAGAGTATATAGACAGCTTAAAACCAGCCCCTCTCCCGCCAAGTGATATAGAACTTTTAAAGAAACAAAATGCTTTGTTATCAAAACAATTAACGCAGCTATTAGCTATGCAAAAAGTAGGTGCTTCAGATTGATGTTTCCAACTGTAGCGGATATCAAACAATTCTGGGACTGGCAGTGTTACGGCCCAGAGGACATTGCATTTTATGTAAGCATTGGCTGGATCTCGGCAGAAGACTATCAAAATATAACTGGAGAAATGTACAAAGCCTAATGGCTTTATTTTTTTGCCGGAAAGAAGGTGATTCAAATGGAAGTAGATGTCGTTCAAAACTTAATGACACAAGGCCCATTCGCCGTTCTTTTTTGCTGGATTCTGTTTTATGTTCTCAACACTACAAAAGAACGGGAAAACAAACTCAATGAGCAAATCGAGGCGCAAAATGATGTGTTAGCAAAGTTTAGTGAGAAGTATGACGTCGTGATCGACAAGCTCGATAAAATTGAACGGAATTTAAAATAGGAGGAAAACATCATGAAAACATTCGACAAAGGCACTGTGATTCGCACAGTGCTTCTTTTTATTGCGCTTATCAACCAAACGCTTGTCATGTTTGGACAAACGGTGCTGCCGATTAGCGAGGAGCAAGTGCAAACCGTAGGAGAGGCACTATATGTGGCAGGTTCCACAATTTTCACTATGGTCACTGCCGTGATCGCTTGGTTTAAAAATAATTATGTGACCTATAAAGGTCAATTGCAAAAAGATGCCCTGAAACAAAGAGGGTTAACAAAATAATTTTTGAAGGAGAAACAATATGGTGAAGATCATTCAAGCACTCATCCCAAAACAAAATCGCAACAGACCAGGAAACAGGATGAAGCCGCTCTATATTACGGTGCATAATACATCGAACACTGGACGGGGGGCTGATGCGGCAAATCATGCAGCATTTGTTGCTCGGGCAAGTACCGGGGTTAGCTGGCACTACACGGTCGATGATCAGGTCATTTATCAGCATTTGCCACTAAACGAAAATGGCTGGCACGCAGGAGATGGCAGGGGAACCGGCAATATGAAATCAATTGGAATTGAAATTTGTGAAAATGCAGGCGCTAATTTTGAACAGGCTGTTAAAAACGCCCAATGGCTTATTCGGAAACTGATGGGGGATTTAGGAATTCCTTTATCAAACGTGGTGCCGCATAAGCATTGGAGCGGGAAAGAGTGTCCGCGTAAGCTGTTAAATCGTTGGGATGGCTTCAAGGCGGGTATTGCATCAGCATCAAGTCAAATGACAACAGCTAAACCTGTGAAAGAAACATCTATCAAAACCATATCAACGAGATCAACATCTAAAACCAACAAGGTCAAAAAAACATACAGTTTGCCTGCAGGTATTTTAAAAGTGACGAAGCCTCTTACAAAAGGGTCAGCTGTAAAAGCTGTACAACAAGCCTTAGCATCGATTTATTTTTATCCTGATAAGGGAGCGATCAATAATGGAATCGATGGGTACTACGGACCCAAGACTGCGAATGCAGTGTCTCGATTTCAAATGATGCATGGGTTAACCCCAGATGGCATATATGGTCCAAAGACCAAAGAAACATTAAGAAAGGTCATAGAAAGTTAACACATATGGAATGAATCAACCCTTTTCTATTATAAAAAAGTAAAATAAAACCATTTTTGGCGTTATTTGTTGTATAATGGTAAAAATGAATGGAGGGGTTGTATGAAGCGGATAAGTGTAATGATGTCTCTTTGTTTCATTGTCATGTTCCATTTTAATATGGAAAAGGTTGCAGCTAAGACCATTTATCGAGAAGTAGAAGTTGATTTCATCATGACGGAACAGGAAAAATATCTGTGGGTACCAGGAGGTCAAAATAATCCTGAACAATATCCATCTACTCACGGCTACCAATTTTCTATACTAAATGCAGAGGGTTGTACTTTAGAGGTGACACTCTACAGAACATCCTTATCAGGAACGGATTTTCCGTCATCAGTCAAAGAGTATACAGGTAACCAATATGATCTAAGTGCAACAGACCGAATTTTATCAAGTGGGCGCTACATTTATAGACCCCATGGTATTAAACTGACCAAAAAAGAAGGATGTGGGGATGTTGAGATAAAAGGAGTCTTTGGTTATCAAATTCAAGAACCAGACAAATAAGCTTTTATGAGTAAAATCAAATGAAAAAGCCTATCCATCATTGGATAGGCTTTTGATAATGGAGCATAGCGGGATCGAACCGCTGACCTCTACGCTGCCAGCGTAGCGCTCTCCCAGCTGAGCTAATGCCCCGAAGTATTACGACATAACTTATTATAATCAATCCTCCTGTAAAATTCAAGCTGTAAAACACAAACACTCCGGCTATTTTACTTTCTGATCAATCGGAATATAGTCAAAGATTTCTCCCGAATGAACCGAGTGGGCTAATCGTCTAAGCCAGTCATAATAGGCTTTTGAGCTTTCAAGCTGTTCAATGAGCTGTTTCGCTTCCTCTTTTTCATGTTCCTCCGCCTGATCATCACGAGCTACATCTTGAAGGCGTTCTTGCGCTTCTTCAATCGCTGCTAGATTGACCTCAACCTCTCGTTCCCATTTTTGCGGGAAGAAGTTCATGAAAAACTTAAAAAAGTCTTTCTCAGCAACAAAGCTGTGTTTTCTTCGGCCACGGTGAAAGGTCTTTTTGACAATATTCATGTCTTGCAGTTTTTTCACACCCGTACTCATACTAGGCTTACTCATTTGCAGCTCTTCACGCATTTCATCCAGCGTCATTTCCTCATTTAAATACATCGTCCCATATAGAATACCCGCACTTCTAGTAATGCCATAGAGATCCATTGTTTCAGCGATGGAATCAATGACGAGATCTTTAGCAGCTAAAATGCGTTCCTCTGCTTGTGGCTGTTCCTGCTTTTTCATCTTGTCCCTGCTTTCTATTAAGTGAATTCAATACGTTCAAAAAAATCTTTATGGACTATATGTTAACGAAAGAATGCAAAATGTCAAAATAAATGAAACATATCTCCCTTTGACAGAAAAATTTGAACATGTTAAGTTAATTATGTTCAAAACGTTAAATTTTTATTTAACAAACTTACCAAAGATAATCAGAGGAGGTTCCTTCTATGAGTCAAACACTATTTATCGATGGACAATGGGTTGGCGCTAAGAGTGGCGACACAAGAGATATCATCAATCCATTTAATCAAGAAGTGATCGCGACAGTCAGTGAAGGATCAAGAAATGACGCGCAGTTAGCCATTAAGGCAGCAAGAAAAACCTTCGATCAAGGTGATTGGGCAAACATGCCTGGACTTGAAAGAGGAAATATTGTGTTCAAAATTGCGGAATTGATTAGACGAGACCTAGATGAATTAGCCAAATTAGAATCACTTGATACGGGCAAAACATTAGAAGAAAGCAAAGCGGATATGGACGATATTGCGAACGTGTTCCAATATTATGCAGGTCTTGCTGATAAGGATGGCGGGAAAATCATTGCATCGCCTATTCCAGACTCAAAAAGCGAATTAGTCCGAGAACCTGTCGGTGTATGCGGTCAAATCACTCCTTGGAACTATCCGTTGCTTCAAGCGAGCTGGAAAATCGCTCCTGCCCTTGCAGCTGGAAATACAATCGTACTAAAGCCAAGTGAAATTACACCATTAACCACGATCAAAGTTTTCAAACTTATGGAAGAAGCGGGTGTTCCAGCAGGCGTTGCCAACTTAGTGCTTGGACCTGGAGCAACTGTTGGCGATGAGCTGGCTGTCAATGACCAAGTCGATTTAATTTCATTCACAGGCGGTATTGAAACAGGTAAGAAAATCATGCAGGGAGCCAGCGGGAATGTGAAGAAAATCGCCCTTGAGCTCGGCGGGAAAAACCCGAATATCGTCTTTCAAGATGCTGATTTAGACGTAGCGGTTGACCAGGCAATGAATGCTGTGTTTTTCCATGCAGGGCAAGTGTGTTCAGCAGGTTCACGCTTGTTAGTGGAAGAATCCATTCACGATGAATTTTTAGAAGAACTGGTGAAGCGTACGAAAAAAATCAAGCTAGGCAACGGCTTTGATGAAGGAACCCAGAGCGGACCGCTCATCTCAGCTGAGCATCGAGAAAAAGTAGAAAAATACGTCAGCATCGGTTTAGACGAAGGCGCAACATTAGAAACAGGTGGGAAACGACCTGATGCAGAGGAGCTTCAAAAAGGATTCTTCTACTTGCCGACGATTTTCTCAGGCTGTACATCAGAGATGCGAATTGTACAGGAAGAAGTGTTTGGACCAGTCCTCACTGTCGAATCCTTCCGATCAGAGGAAGAAGTCATCGAGCTGGCAAATGACACGATTTATGGTTTAGCAGGAGCGGTGTGGTCTTCTGATATCGGCAAAGCCGAACGAGTGGCTCGTCAATTAAGATTAGGCACGGTATGGATCAACGACTTCCATCCTTATTTTGCCCAAGCACCGTGGGGCGGATATAAACAATCAGGTCTTGGACGTGAATTAGGACGTACGGGCCTTGAAGAATATACGGAACTAAAACATTTATATCGAAATACAAAACCAGAAGCGGTTCATTGGTTTAAATAAATATCACTTATCTGGAGGAGATTCTATATGACTTTAAATATGAAAATTGAAAGCATGCAAAAATTCCATACGTTTGAAATTCCGACTGTCATCAAGCATGGCATTGGGGCAGTGAAACATGTTGGGGAAGAAGTGAAAGCATACGGCGTTTCAAAGGTATTGCTTGTCACAGATCCTGGTATTTATCAAGCGGGTGTTGTAGATCCAGTGATTGCTTCATTAAAAGAAGCACAAGTTGATGTGGTTCTATTTAATAAAGTAGAACCAAACCCGCCAGTCCGTTTAGTGAATGAAGGATCTGCGTTATATGAAAAAGAAGGCTGTAATGGTTTAGTCGCAGTAGGCGGCGGAAGCTCAATGGATACAGCGAAGGCTATTGGTGTGGAAGCGACTCATGAAGGATCAGTTCTTGATTACGAAGCGGCTGAGGGGAAAAAACCGCTTGAAAATAGAATCCCTCCGTTAACCACCATTCCGACAACGGCTGGTACAGGTTCAGAGGTCACGCAGTGGGCAGTGATTACTGACGAAGAAAGGGAATTCAAATTCAACACAGGTGGCCCACTCATTGCAGCTCACCTAACAGTGATTGACCCTGAGCTTCATGTATCTATGCCGCCGCATGTGACGGCTATGACGGGTATCGATGCGCTTGCGCACGCGATCGAATGCTATACGATGAAGTTTGCTCAGCCAATTACAGATGCGGTAGCGCTCATGGCCATTGAATATGCTGCTCATTATATTCGCCGTGCCTTTGCTGATGGAGAGGATTTAGAAGCAAGATATGGAATGGCACAAGCTGCGATGCTTGCAGGACTTTCCTATGGAAGTGAATCAGCTGGTGCAGCCCATGCGATGAGTCAAACGCTTGGGGGTATTATTCCTGTCGCACATGGCCAATGTGTAGCGGCAATGATGGGACCTGTCATGGAATATAACTGGAAAGGGTACCCAGAGAAGTTCGCTCGAATTGCGCAAGCATTCGGAATTGATACAAGCAGAATGACAACAGAGGAAGCTGCAAAAGCAGCAGTGAATTGGATGTATGATTTAGTGGAAGACCTAGAAGTTCCTTCATTAGAAGAACAAGGTGTACCAAAAGATATGATCGACCGTTTATCTAAAGAAGCAATGAAAGATCCGCAAACAGTTGGAAACCCAAGAGACCTGAACGAAAAAGCATACAACTGGATTTACGCCCGCTGCTTTGATTTAACACCTAAAACAGTGTAATAATGAAAAAAGGCTCCCAAAAGGGAGTCTTTTTTACATCTTATAGCTGTTCTTTAATTTCTTTAATTTGATGAATATGGCGCTTTTCATGTGCGCCGATAAAATCAAGGTATTGCTTTAATGAAAGTTCTTCAAACACAGGATGTGCAATCACGCGTTTGAAATCTTCCTCTGTAAACGTTGATAAAATTTGATTTAATTTCTCACGAGCTGTATCAAGCTCAACTTTTAAATGTGTAGGTGTCACATGCTTGCGCTCTGGCTCAACAATACTAGGCGCAGTGGCTTTTTTTGAACGATCCTCTGCCATTTCCACCGGCTTTGGCTCATATTCTTTAATCGGTGCTTTTTTCCCCTCGGCAGCTAGATGTTTTGCTGCAACTAGGTCCATCTTCTTTAAATGATCTGCCACCTCTTGAATACTCCAAGTATCATCAGATAATTTTTGATTCAATTGTTCTTCGTTCAAACCTTGCAGCTCTTGCCACAATTCTTGTCTTGCATCATGTAATAAACTCATTTTCATCACCTCAAGATCAAATTTTAACATACTGGTACATGACAATCATTCTTGAGCTATCGTTGAATTCCTTTGAAGAATTGTGAGGAAATTTGAAACCTTTACAAAAGTGGTTCGTATTACCTGTTAGAAGGAATACACTTGGATGTGAGCATGGTCTAAATGAATGAAAGGCTGCTCATTTCATAAAGAAAGGGTGAGGAAGATGGATGTGTTTGGGCTGCCTCTTCAGACGCTGTACTTATACATATTGATGGTATCAGGAATCCTGACGCTTGTTTTCGTCTTTTTTGGCGATGTATTTGATGGATTGTTTGAAGCGATTCCTGTCCCGTTCCTTCAACCAACATTGATCCTCGCATTTCTTACCTTTTTCTCGGCTGGAGGATTTATCTCTGAAAAAACAGCAATTGTAGGAAGTGGACTTGGCGCAGTATTATCTACCATTCTCGCAGTGGTTCTCGTTACTTGTTTACATGTATTTGTCTTAGTCCCGCTTTCCTCTGCTGAAGAATCTCTTTCATATACGGAGGCCGACCTAAAAGGAAGAACTGGGGAGATCATTGTATCTGTACCAAAAGATGGGTTTGGAGAAGTGCTGTTAATTAGTAACAGCGGGAAAATCTCAAAGCCTGCCGTCAGTTTCGACGAAGAGGAGATTCCATATGGAACCCGGGTGCTGGTCGTCGAAGTGAACAAAGGCGTGTTATCTGTTATACCAAATGAAGAAATCTAGGAGGGAATGCTATGCCAGGAACAACCATATTAATTATTATTGGAATTGTGCTTGTGATTCTCATTGCACTTATTGGTGTATTTGTTTCGAAATACCGGACAGCTGGTCCAGATGAAGCATTAATTGTCACAGGAAGTTACCTCGGAAGTAAAAATGTCCACGTGGATGAAGGTGGAAACAAGATTAAGATTGTAAGAGGTGGAGGTACCTTTGTACTCCCTGTTTTTCAACAAGCAGAGCCGCTCAGCTTACTATCTAGCAAGCTAGATGTTTCAACGCCTGAAGTCTATACTGAGCAGGGTGTACCGGTCATGGCGGATGGAACGGCCATCATTAAAATTGGCGGATCAATTGAAGAAATCGCCACTGCGGCAGAGCAGTTTTTAGGGAAAACAAAAGAAGATCGTGAAAATGAAGCAAGAGAAGTACTAGAAGGACACCTTCGCTCCATTTTAGGGTCAATGACAGTTGAAGAGATTTATAAAAACAGAGAGAAATTTTCTCAAGAAGTACAGCGTGTTGCTTCTCAAGATCTAGCGAAAATGGGTCTTGTCATTGTATCGTTTACAATCAAAGATGTCCGTGATAAAAATGGCTATTTAGAATCACTAGGTAAACCTAGAATTGCTCAAGTGAAACGCGATGCAGATATTGCGACAGCAGAAGCAGATAAAGAAACACGTATCAAACGTGCAGAAGCAGATAAAGATGCGAAGAAATCTGAGCTTGAGCGTGCCACTGAAATCGCTGAAGCAGAAAAAATCAATGAGCTGAAAAGAGCAGAATTCAGACGTGAACAAGATACAGCAAAAGCAAGCGCTGACCAAGCGTACGATCTTGAAACAGCTCGTAATCGTCAGCACGTAACTGAACAAGAAATGCAAGTCAAAATCATTGAACGTCAGAAGCAAATTGAATTAGAAGAAAAAGAGATCCAGCGTCGTGAGCGTCAATACGATTCTGAAGTGAAAAAGAAAGCAGATGCGGACCGTTATGCTGTTGAGCAGTCGGCTGCGGCGGAAAAAGCGAAGCGTCTTGCAGAAGCAGATGCGAAGAAATACAGCATTGAAGCAATGGCAAAAGCAGAAGCAGAGAAAGTTCGGATTGACGGGCTTGCCAAAGCAGAAGCCGATCGTGCAAAAGGGGAAACAGAAGCAGAAGTCATTAGGTTGAAAGGACTTGCGGAAGCAGAAGCGAAAGAGAAAATTGCAGAAGCATTCGAACAGTATGGTCAAGCGGCGATTCTTGATATGATTGTGAAAATGCTACCTGAATATGCGAAACAAGTATCTGCTCCACTTTCTAACATTGATAAAATTACAGTTGTTGATACAGGTGGTAACGGGGAAGGCAGCGGTGCCAACAAAGTGACCAGCTATGCGACAAACCTTATGTCCAGTCTTCAAGAAAGTCTGAAAGCTTCTTCTGGAATTGATGTTAAAGAAATTATTGAGAATTTCTCTGGCAAAGGCAATGTGAAACAAAGCATCCAAGAACTGACGAATGAAATCAAACAGCCAAGAAAAAAAGAAATCGCTGATCGTCAAATAGAAGAATAAAAATCAAAAGACACCTTCTGATAGAGGGTGTCTATTTTACTTGGGGCACATGCCGGTGTCTTTTGATAGATGAAGAGAGATTCACAAGAATGCCTGCAGATATCATCATGAACACCAATGAAGATCCGCCGTAGCTAATAAAGGGAAGAGGAATGCCTGTAATGGGGAGAAGCCCAAAGACAGCTCCGAGATTAAAGGCTGCTTGAATCATAATTTGAAAAGTAAGCCCGATCGTTAATAGTTTTCCAAATGGATCTTGTAAACCTTGAACGATTCGAACGGCGCGATACATGATGAGTAGGTAGGCACCCATCACAAACAACAGCCCCATGATTCCCAGCTCTTCACTAATGATGGCCATAATAAAATCTGTATGGGCTTCAGGAAGAAACCCTAGTTTTTGAATGCTTCCGCCTAAACCATTCCCGGTCAGTCCTCCTGAATCCATGGCGAGATAAGAATGGATCAGCTGATAACCATCTCCATCTTCATACATGAAAGGATCACGAAAAGAAGTGATCCGTTTCAAACGATAAGGAGCGGTCACAGCAAAAAAAGTGATCCCTGCCGCAGCCGTCGAACCTAGTAGAATGAGGTGGCGTGTTTTAAGTCCAGCACATAATAAGACGATACCGCAGCTCAATAAAATAGAAACTGCTGTACCTAAATCTGGCTGTTTTAAAATCAATAAAAAAGCTAGACTCAAAAGAAGAAGTGGAGGCAGTACTCCTTTTTTAAAGGATGTAATGTACGCTTGTTTCCTTGCATATACATAGGCAAAATAGATGATCATCACTAATTTCACAGCCTCAGAGGGCTGGATGATCAGAGAGCCCAATTGAATCCATCGTTGTGAATTGTTTTTGACAACACCGATTCCAGGAAGCAGGACAAGGATAAGACATAACAGTGACAGCATCACAAGCCACCGAATCCATTTACGGTAAGCTTGATATGGAACCAGGGCCGCAGCGATGAAAAAGAAGAACCCAATCAAAAGCCATTGCCACTGTTTCATGAAGAAGTAGCTGCCCTGTCCATATTTTATTTCGCCTAAAGGATAACTCGCACTGTACACCATCAGCAATCCAAAGAAACAAAGACAAACAATCGTCCCAGCAAGAATGTAGTCGATTTTTTTTAGGTGAGAAAGAATCAATGACATCACCTTCAATCCCAGTTACGTCCAAACATGTAGGATGAGGACCTCAGATTGACACTAAACACAAGGCCAATGGCGATCATATTGGTTAAAAGCGCACTGCCCCCATAGCTGATAAAAGGAAGGGCAAGACCAGTCACAGGCATTAGCCCTACTGTCATCCCAACGTTTTGGAAGACTTGAAAGACGATCAGCCCAACCACCCCAGCACATATATAAAGCCCATAAAGGGTATTCGCATGCATAGCCACATGAATCATTCGATAGACCATCATAAGATATAAACAGATCAATAGGGAGGCGCCGATAAAACCAAACTCCTCGCCAATGACTGCAAATATAAAATCTGTATGGGCTTCAGGGATATTTCCCCCTTGTACTTGATTTCCTTTTGCATACCCGCTTCCTGATAATTGTCCTGACCCAATGCCAAGCATTGCTTGTTTCAGTTGATACCCATATGTCGAATCAAATTCATCAGGAGAGAGCCATCCATAAATGCGATCAAGCTGATGAGGTTTAATCACTTTTGTAAAGTGCTCAAAATGTTCATTGTGCAAGTAGGTCAAAAATGCAAGAAGCGCGAGAAAAGAAGCGATTAATGCAGCGATCATTTTACTTGAAATGCCTGACACAAGCATCAGTGTAAAAGCGATAGACAAGATCACAAGTGCCGTCCCCAAATCTGGCTGAATTAAAATCAGGAAAAAAGGAACAGCGGTCCAGCATATAATTTTCATTGTGGGAATCATGCTTTCTTTAAATGCAAAGCGCTGATGTTTGTATCGATTTAAAATAGCCGCTAACAGAAGAATGACAAAAATTTTCATAAATTCTGATGGTTGTACTTTCATGGGTCCCAAGCTGATCCACCTTTGAGAGCCATTTTGATTCGTGCCAAAAAAATGAACGAGAATGATGAGAAAGAGACCACCTGCAAATAATCGAAAAGATAACCGCTCAAGCAGTTCATAATCAAAGTAAGCAACTGCCGCCATAAGGCCAAAGCCGACGATATACCAGAAAACTTGTCTTTTGACGAAATAAAACATATCTTGCGTTTCATACTGTCCCGATCCGCTATACACAGCTAGTAGGCTGATCACAAAGAAGCAAATGACAGTGAATAATAATGCGAAGTCAATGCTGTTCTGTTTTTTCATGTCTCCGTCACCTGCTATGACCTATTTGTCAGCTGGTTTAATACGACCTGCACCGCTGCAGCGTCATCAATATAGCCGATCGGAAAAATATAATCTGGTATTAAATCAACGGGCATAATGAAGTAAAGTAATGCGCCTCCCATCAACATCAATTCTCGAGACGTCCCCCGTCCGCTCATGAACGAGCTGTACATGCTTTTCAATTGATCAAGAAATGGCCCAACACCACTTATCGTATCTATCTTTTTTTCAAACTTTGCTGAGATCGTTTCTTTTCCCTCTTCTGATTGACTATAGGTCTCATATTCATTTAACTTCTGTTTCAATTCATTCTCGCTGAACGTCCCGTCATAGACATCATGATCTTTCAGCGTTCGCTCAATCTCTTCTACGGCTTGAATGAACGTATTACCGTGAACTCTTTCGTTTTTAATTGAAAATCCAGCCGTGGCCAATAGATGATCTAAAGAAATGTGTAGAGCATCTGAAAGCCGCTGTAAATGGTTCAAAGTCGGTTTTCTTTTTCCGTTCATGATTCTAGACAGTGTGGCTTTATCAATTTCTGTTTGTGTACTGAGTTCTCTTAATGAAAGAGAACGTATTTGCAGTTGTTCTTTTAAAAACTGCCGAAGCTCAGTTGTTTTAAATTCCATCTCTTCTTTCCCCTTTTCATAAAGTTCAACTCTTCAATAAAAGAAGTCGTACCCAATATATAGGGGTGTTGACAAAATGTCAACGAATATCCATTAGGGATTGAATTTTATAAAATAGAAACTTATCATATGAAACATAGAGTAAGAAATGGCTAAAAGGGGTGTGCAGATGAAGGTTAGACATGCAGTACATAATGATATTCCTAAAATTGCCGAAATTCATGTGAAGAGCTGGCAAACGACTTATCACGGCATTATTTCACAAGAGTATTTAGATGCTTTGAATGTAGGGGAGCGGGAAGAGAGCTGGAGAAGCAGGTCGCTTGAAGGCACGTTTGTCGCAGAGGATGCTGACGGAGTATTTGGTTTTGCTTCCTTCGGAAAACAGCGTGATGAGAGATATTCAAAATATGATGGTGAGCTTTATGCCATCTATTTGTTGCAGAGAAAACAGAAATCAGGAGCGGGTATGGCTTTGATTGCAAAAGGTGTGGATTATTTAATAGAGAAAGGCTATCAGAATATGCTGCTCTGGGTATTTGAGCAAAATTCAGCGAAGCAATTTTATCAAAAACTTCAACCTAGTTTTGCCGTCACCAGCCAGTTCGAGCTGGCTGGTGAGAACCATGAAGAAATAGGGTATGGATGGGAACTATCTGTACTAAGTGCTCATGTTCAACAGATTATATCGTCAGCTTCCAGTAATAATGAGAGAAAAAAGTAAAAAGGGTGGCGAGTAAAATATAAGATATAAAAGGAGAAGCCTCTACTTTCCCTTTCACACCTGCTATTTTTAATGCCTCATAGAAACTGGCCAAAAAGTAGGCGAGACTGAGGATGTAACAGCACAGCATAATGGAGTAAGGATTCATTGTCGTACCTCCAGCATGAAATCTTCTACTATTAATAGATTCAATAGAGCAGCAAATTATGCATAAAAAAATAACCCGCTGAAACAGCTGGGTTATTTTTGTCGAGGAAAAACCAAACGAGACGCACTAGGGATGAGTAAACAAAGAACAATACTACAAATGATAAATGAAGGAATCATATATGTGCTGTTATAAACTAATGAATACACCCAACCTGGTGTTCCTTTTGGTGCATAATGAGAAAAGAAGACTACACCTGAAATAAAGAACGTCAGCAGTCTGAAGAAACTGGCGACAAATACAGCTAGGATAATATAGAAGAATTGTTTCTTTCGCTTTTTATCCTGAATGGCTTTTTTAATTGATCCTGAGAATAGCCCGCTTAAACAAATCACAACAGATGCGACAAAGTAATCTAGAAATCCTTGTACAGGTGTAGCAATAATAGGATTGTTCATCAGCTGCAGTCCTGCGATTAACACACCGATGATAAATCCAGCAGACACGCCCCATCTAATGGACATGAGAATGACAGGAATCATGATCAGTGCAATTGACCCGCCGTTTGGCATTCTTAAAAAGAGACCTGATAAATAATCTAAAACAAGTGCAAGAGAAGTCATGATGGCGATCTCCATCAGTCGTACTAATTGATTTGATTGCTGCATAAAAAAATCCCCTTTTCACGAATTGTGCAAGGAGAGACCATGTCAGGATGAGTATGTGATTCATAGAAAAACATATCGGCTTGCATACATGCATGTATGCAAGTGATTCCACATTCCTACTTCAGTATTAACTGACAGGTTCAAAGGGTCAGAACAACGAATTGTTCACTCTCAGCACGAGGCTCCCCCTGCGGTTATTAAATTTCAATCTATTATAAATATACTAAAGACCTACAGGATCAACAATAGTGAATTATGGAGTTAAGCCCTTTTTGTACGAATATATAGGAAGAGATCAGGAAAAATAAATTATTTAGAAAAAATACTTGTTTCTTCTTTTAAAAGGTGTTATATTTGTATTCGCCGCTGAAACAGTGCGGTTGAGAAATAACATTCAAGAAAAAAGTTGTTGACTTCATCTTGATAGAATGTTATATTAATAAAGTCGCTTCTGAGCGATAACGAAGATGATCTTTGAAAACTAAACAAGACAAAACGTACCTGTTAATTCGAGTTTTTATAAAAAAATCCTATGATACATCATAGGTAGTCAGTCAGACTGACGAGGCAGGAAATGATCACATGCTAAGTTCGCTACATCGTGTAGCAACGCATGTGTGATATGCATCCTGCATACCTCGGAGAGTTTGATCCTGGCTCAGGACGAACGCTGGCGGCGTGCCTAATACATGCAAGTCGAGCGGACAGAAGGGAGCTTGCTCCCGGATGTTAGCGGCGGACGGGTGAGTAACACGTGGGTAACCTGCCTGTAAGACTGGGATAACTCCGGGAAACCGGAGCTAATACCGGATAGTTCCTTGAACCGCATGGTTCAAGGATGAAAGACGGTTTCGGCTGTCACTTACAGATGGACCCGCGGCGCATTAGCTAGTTGGTGAGGTAACGGCTCACCAAGGCGACGATGCGTAGCCGACCTGAGAGGGTGATCGGCCACACTGGGACTGAGACACGGCCCAGACTCCTACGGGAGGCAGCAGTAGGGAATCTTCCGCAATGGACGAAAGTCTGACGGAGCAACGCCGCGTGAGTGATGAAGGTTTTCGGATCGTAAAGCTCTGTTGTTAGGGAAGAACAAGTGCAAGAGTAACTGCTTGCACCTTGACGGTACCTAACCAGAAAGCCACGGCTAACTACGTGCCAGCAGCCGCGGTAATACGTAGGTGGCAAGCGTTGTCCGGAATTATTGGGCGTAAAGGGCTCGCAGGCGGTTTCTTAAGTCTGATGTGAAAGCCCCCGGCTCAACCGGGGAGGGTCATTGGAAACTGGGAAACTTGAGTGCAGAAGAGGAGAGTGGAATTCCACGTGTAGCGGTGAAATGCGTAGAGATGTGGAGGAACACCAGTGGCGAAGGCGACTCTCTGGTCTGTAACTGACGCTGAGGAGCGAAAGCGTGGGGAGCGAACAGGATTAGATACCCTGGTAGTCCACGCCGTAAACGATGAGTGCTAAGTGTTAGGGGGTTTCCGCCCCTTAGTGCTGCAGCTAACGCATTAAGCACTCCGCCTGGGGAGTACGGTCGCAAGACTGAAACTCAAAGGAATTGACGGGGGCCCGCACAAGCGGTGGAGCATGTGGTTTAATTCGAAGCAACGCGAAGAACCTTACCAGGTCTTGACATCCTCTGACAACCCTAGAGATAGGGCTTTCCCTTCGGGGACAGAGTGACAGGTGGTGCATGGTTGTCGTCAGCTCGTGTCGTGAGATGTTGGGTTAAGTCCCGCAACGAGCGCAACCCTTGATCTTAGTTGCCAGCATTCAGTTGGGCACTCTAAGGTGACTGCCGGTGACAAACCGGAGGAAGGTGGGGATGACGTCAAATCATCATGCCCCTTATGACCTGGGCTACACACGTGCTACAATGGACAGAACAAAGGGCTGCGAGACCGCAAGGTTTAGCCAATCCCACAAATCTGTTCTCAGTTCGGATCGCAGTCTGCAACTCGACTGCGTGAAGCTGGAATCGCTAGTAATCGCGGATCAGCATGCCGCGGTGAATACGTTCCCGGGCCTTGTACACACCGCCCGTCACACCACGAGAGTTTGCAACACCCGAAGTCGGTGAGGTAACCTTTATGGAGCCAGCCGCCGAAGGTGGGGCAGATGATTGGGGTGAAGTCGTAACAAGGTAGCCGTATCGGAAGGTGCGGCTGGATCACCTCCTTTCTAAGGATATATGGAGCAGCGTACGTTTTTCGTCTTGTTTAGTTTTGAAGGATCATTCCTTCAAACATGTCTCTAGCGAGACAGGATTGTTCTTTGAAAACTAGATAACAATAAGTAATACATTCACATTGAATGCAATGCAAAGTTCATCACACATAGTGATTCTTTCTAAAGTAAGAAATGGTTAAGTTAGAAAGGGCGCACGGTGGATGCCTTGGCACTAGGAGCCGATGAAGGACGGGACGAACACCGATATGCTTCGGGGAGCTGTAAGCAAGCTTTGATCCGGAGATTTCCGAATGGGGAAACCCACTGCTCGTAATGGAGTAGTATCCATACTTGAATACATAGAGTATGAGAAGGCATACCCGGGGAACTGAAACATCTAAGTACCCGGAGGAAGAGAAAGCAAATGCGATTCCCTGAGTAGCGGCGAGCGAAACGGGAACAGCCCAAACCAAGAGGCTTGCCTCTTGGGGTTGTAGGACACTCTATACGGAGTTACAAAGGAACGATATAAGCGAAGAGGTCTGGAAAGGCC
The DNA here is from genome assembly GCF_038593325.1 of Bacillus sp. FSL W7-1582. Classification (NCBI taxonomy): domain Bacteria; kingdom Bacillati; phylum Bacillota; class Bacilli; order Caryophanales; family Bacillaceae; genus Bacillus; species Bacillus sp. FSL W7-1582. Next base: position 2,759,292 of record NZ_CP151987.1, on the reverse strand, counting down.
CGCCAAAGAAGGTAACAGCCCTGTAACTGAAATGTTGTTCTCTCCAGAGTGGATCCTGAGTACGGCGGAACACGTGAAATTCCGTCGGAATCCGGGAGGACCATCTCCCAAGGCTAAATACTCCCTAGTGACCGATAGTGAACCAGTACCGTGAGGGAAAGGTGAAAAGCACCCCGGAAGGGGAGTGAAATAGATCCTGAAACCGTGTGCCTACAAGTAGTCAGAGCCCGTTAACGGGTGATGGCGTGCCTTTTGTAGAATGAACCGGCGAGTTACGATCCCGTGCAAGGTTAAGCAGAAGATGCGGAGCCGCAGCGAAAGCGAGTCTGAATAGGGCGCATGAGTACGTGGTCGTAGACCCGAAACCAGGTGATCTACCCATGTCCAGGGTGAAGTTCAGGTAACACTGAATGGAGGCCCGAACCCACGCACGTTGAAAAGTGCGGGGATGAGGTGTGGGTAGGGGTGAAATGCCAATCGAACCTGGAGATAGCTGGTTCTCTCCGAAATAGCTTTAGGGCTAGCCTCAAGGTAAGAGTCTCGGAGGTAGAGCACTGATTGGACTAGGGGCCCCTACCGGGTTACCGAATTCAGTCAAACTCCGAATGCCGATGACTTATCCTTGGGAGTCAGACTGCGAGTGATAAGATCCGTAGTCGAAAGGGAAACAGCCCAGACCGCCAGCTAAGGTCCCAAAGTATACGTTAAGTGGAAAAGGATGTGGAGTTGCTTAGACAACCAGGATGTTGGCTTAGAAGCAGCCACCATTTAAAGAGTGCGTAATAGCTCACTGGTCGAGTGACTCTGCGCCGAAAATGTACCGGGGCTAAACGTATCACCGAAGCTGCGGACTGTTCTTACGAACAGTGGTAGGAGAGCGTTCTAAGTGCAGTGAAGTCAGACCGGAAGGACTGGTGGAGCGCTTAGAAGTGAGAATGCCGGTATGAGTAGCGAAAGACGGGTGAGAATCCCGTCCACCGAATGCCTAAGGTTTCCTGAGGAAGGCTCGTCCGCTCAGGGTTAGTCGGGACCTAAGCCGAGGCCGAAAGGCGTAGGCGATGGACAACAGGTTGATATTCCTGTACCACCTCCTCACCATTTGAGCAATGGGGGGACGCAGGAGGATAGGGTAAGCGCGGTATTGGATATCCGCGTCCAAGCAGTTAGGCTGGGAAATAGGCAAATCCGTTTCCCGTGAAGGCTGAGCTGTGATGGCGAGCGAAATTTAGTAGCGAAGTTCCTGATTCCACACTGCCAAGAAAAGCCTCTAGCGAGGTGAGAGGTGCCCGTACCGCAAACCGACACAGGTAGGCGAGGAGAGAATCCTAAGGTGATCGAGAGAACTCTCGTTAAGGAACTCGGCAAAATGACCCCGTAACTTCGGGAGAAGGGGTGCTTCTTAGGGTGTTAAAGCCCCGAGAAGCCGCAGTGAATAGGCCCAGGCGACTGTTTAGCAAAAACACAGGTCTCTGCGAAGCCGTAAGGCGAAGTATAGGGGCTGACGCCTGCCCGGTGCTGGAAGGTTAAGAGGAGCGCTTAGCGTAAGCGAAGGTGCGAATTGAAGCCCCAGTAAACGGCGGCCGTAACTATAACGGTCCTAAGGTAGCGAAATTCCTTGTCGGGTAAGTTCCGACCCGCACGAAAGGCGCAACGATCTGGGCACTGTCTCAACGAGAGACTCGGTGAAATTATAGTACCTGTGAAGATGCAGGTTACCCGCGACAGGACGGAAAGACCCCGTGGAGCTTTACTGCAGCCTGATATTGAATGTTGGTACAGCTTGTACAGGATAGGTAGGAGCCTTGGAAACCGGAGCGCTAGCTTCGGTGGAGGCATCGGTGGGATACTACCCTGGCTGTATTGACCTTCTAACCCGCTGCCCTTATCGGGCAGGGAGACAGTGTCAGGTGGGCAGTTTGACTGGGGCGGTCGCCTCCTAAAATGTAACGGAGGCGCCCAAAGGTTCCCTCAGAATGGTTGGAAATCATTCGCAGAGTGTAAAGGCACAAGGGAGCTTGACTGCGAGACCTACAAGTCGAGCAGGGACGAAAGTCGGGCTTAGTGATCCGGTGGTTCCGCATGGAAGGGCCATCGCTCAACGGATAAAAGCTACCCCGGGGATAACAGGCTTATCTCCCCCAAGAGTCCACATCGACGGGGAGGTTTGGCACCTCGATGTCGGCTCATCGCATCCTGGGGCTGTAGTCGGTCCCAAGGGTTGGGCTGTTCGCCCATTAAAGCGGTACGCGAGCTGGGTTCAGAACGTCGTGAGACAGTTCGGTCCCTATCCGTCGCGGGCGCAGGAAATTTGAGAGGAGCTGTCCTTAGTACGAGAGGACCGGGATGGACGCACCGCTGGTGTACCAGTTGTTCTGCCAAGGGCATCGCTGGGTAGCTATGTGCGGACGGGATAAGTGCTGAAAGCATCTAAGCATGAAGCCCCCCTCAAGATGAGATTTCCCATTCCGCAAGGAAGTAAGATCCCTGAAAGATGATCAGGTTGATAGGTCTGAGGTGGAAGCGTGGTGACACGTGGAGCTGACAGATACTAATAGATCGAGGACTTAACCTATATTCTAATGTGAAAAATGAACGTTGTTATCTAGTTTTGAGAGAACATTCTCTCCATCAGGTTTGGTGGCGATAGCGAAGAGGTCACACCCGTTCCCATACCGAACACGGAAGTTAAGCTCTTCAGCGCCGATGGTAGTTGGGGGTTTCCCCCTGTGAGAGTAGGACGCCGCCAAGCTTTTCAAAGGACCAGTTCCAGTCGGAACTGGTCTTTTTTGTGCTGTTTGAAAGAAGATCACCTTGATTCATATGTGGTATAAATCAGGTTGTTTTAATTCACTATAAGCGTGGAAATGCTCTAAATCAACGTGAAAGTCTGTGAAGCATGTTCACTTTTAAGTATGGAGAAAAGTAATAGAGAGAAAGAATAGCAGGTGTATAGATGCTGGATACAAATTCATTCATTTAAATGGAGTTGTATCAGGCTATTTTATTGAAATCAAAACATTCATTGCGTTTAACAGTTAAAATGAAGAAATATCTATATCATTAAAGTATAAAAATTGAAAGGCTGCTGATATTTTTAAAGGATTTACTCGTTTTTAAAGAGAATATAGAGAAGAGAAATACAGCTGTTAATCGCTGAATTGAAGCTGTTTTGACTGGTAACATCAACATCATCTGTTAAAAGAAATACGTCATGAAAAATGAAATAAAATTTTTTTAATATAGCCTTTACAAATGAGTAAAACCTGTATATAATAATCTTTGTCGGATCGAGAGATTCCTACATAGTGGAGGATTAGCTCAGCTGGGAGAGCATCTGCCTTACAAGCAGAGGGTCGGCGGTTCGAGCCCGTCATCCTCCACCATATTTATTCTTACATAATGTTAGGATAGATAAAGCCGGTGTAGCTCAACTGGTAGAGCAACTGACTTGTAATCAGTAGGTTGGGGGTTCAAGTCCTCTTGCCGGCACCACTTTCATATGGTAAGATAGACAAGTCGCTTTAAAAGCGAGCCATTAGCTCAGTTGGTAGAGCATCTGACTTTTAATCAGAGGGTCGAAGGTTCGAGTCCTTCATGGCTCACCATTTTCATGCGGGTGTGGCGGAATTGGCAGACGCGCTAGACTTAGGATCTAGTGTCTTTATGACGTGGGGGTTCAAGTCCCTTCACCCGCATTGCCAAACAACATAAAGAAATCCTGTAATGCGGAAGTAGTTCAGTGGTAGAACACCACCTTGCCAAGGTGGGGGTCGCGGGTTCGAATCCCGTCTTCCGCTTATACCATCCACGCCGGGGTGGTGGAATTGGCAGACACACAGGACTTAAAATCCTGCGGTAGGTGACTACCGTGCCGGTTCAAGTCCGGCCCTCGGCATTATAAAATAAGCGCCCGTAGCTCAATTGGATAGAGCGTTTGACTACGGATCAAAAGGTTAGGGGTTCGACTCCTCTCGGGCGCGCCATTAAGATCGGGAAGTAGCTCAGCTTGGTAGAGCACTTGGTTTGGGACCAAGGGGTCGCAGGTTCGAATCCTGTCTTCCCGACCATCTTTTATGGGGCCTTAGCTCAGCTGGGAGAGCGCCTGCCTTGCACGCAGGAGGTCAGCGGTTCGATCCCGCTAGGCTCCACTTTTTAAAAGATTATTTTATATCATGGCGGTGTAGCTCAGCTGGCTAGAGCGTACGGTTCATACCCGTGAGGTCGGGGGTTCGATCCCCTCCGCCGCTATAAAGGACCTTTAGCTCAGTTGGTTAGAGCAGACGGCTCATAACCGTCCGGTCGTAGGTTCGAGTCCTACAAGGTCCACCATCTATACGGAGGAATACCCAAGTCCGGCTGAAGGGATCGGTCTTGAAAACCGACAGGGGTGTCAAAGCCCGCGGGGGTTCGAATCCCTCTTCCTCCGCCATATTTTTAAAAAATGATATCATCGCGGGGTGGAGCAGTTCGGTAGCTCGTCGGGCTCATAACCCGAAGGTCGCAGGTTCAAATCCTGCCCCCGCAACCAAATTTTTTCTCTATTGGTCCGGTAGTTCAGTTGGTTAGAATGCCTGCCTGTCACGCAGGAGGTCGCGGGTTCGAGTCCCGTCCGGACCGCCATTTTAAATGAATACATGGCTCGGTAGCTCAGTTGGTAGAGCAACGGACTGAAAATCCGTGTGTCGGCGGTTCGATTCCGTCCCGAGCCACTTTTACAAATAAATATCAGTATGGCGGTTGTGGCGAAGTGGTTAACGCACCAGATTGTGGCTCTGGCACTCGTGGGTTCGATTCCCATCAATCGCCCCATACATATTTTTGCGGGTGTAGTTTAGTGGTAAAACCTCAGCCTTCCAAGCTGATGTCGTGGGTTCGATTCCCATCACCCGCTCCATTTGCATATCGTTCATGGGCCTGTAGCTCAGCTGGTTAGAGCGCACGCCTGATAAGCGTGAGGTCGGTGGTTCGAGTCCACTCAGGCCCACCATGACTTTCCGCAGTAGCTCAGTGGTAGAGCTATCGGCTGTTAACCGATCGGTCGTAGGTTCGAATCCTACCTGCGGAGCCAAATGGAGAAGTACTCAAGTGGCTGAAGAGGCGCCCCTGCTAAGGGTGTAGGTCGCGCAAGCGGCGCGAGGGTTCAAATCCCTCCTTCTCCGCCATTTTTCTGGCCCGTTGGTCAAGCGGTTAAGACACCGCCCTTTCACGGCGGTAACACGGGTTCGAATCCCGTACGGGTCATTTTTTAAAGAGGTCTAATAAAGATCTCTTTTTTATTTTCTGCAAAATGAAAGACCGCCATCATAGCGGTCTTTTTTTACATATTCATGGAATAGATCGTATAAGACAAGTATGTCGCAAAGAATCCCCATAAAACATAAGGAATCAATAAAATTGGGACAACTTTGCTTAGTTTACGTGAGACGATGACAAGTGAGAGTGCTGTCAGTGCTACAAGCAGGCAGTCGATCGTAGCTGCAAATAGATCTTTTTGTGTAAATTGAAAAAAGCTAAAGGCTTGATTGAATACATAATTTAAAAGAAACAGAATCCAAAATGGTAATGTGATTTTTTGAAAACCATACTTTGCATAAATGATGGCGGCAGATAACGAAATGAGGGCGAATAAGACAGCCCAGACCGCACCGATGACACCACCACTAGGTGTCCATTCAGGTTTATTTAGTGCGTCATACCATTCTCTGTCGATAGGGAACAGGAACCCTGCAATAGAAAATAATGCGTATGTAATAAAGAAGACGATAACCGCCCAAATGATACTTTTTTTAGCCATCCAGAAATCTCCTCCCAATCAATTCACTCTTCAACGTATTTCCCAATTATTACATGATATAAACATCAAGCCCCCAATATGTGGGGACTAATGATTTTTTTTAGTATAAGGATCTTCTTCGTAAGGCTTCAAGTCACCAAACACTGTCATGACGCCTTCTTCATCTAATGCTTCTTCATAAGCTTCGTGTGCTTTATTTGGATAGACCTTGCTTGCTTTTCCTTCAATATCAGCAGCTGCAAACCCTTCATAGTCTTCCACATAATCTTCATCTTCTGATTGTGTATACACATCATCGTATGTCAATGGAGGAAATTCCATATCGGATGGGGTATCAGAGTTCCCATAGCGTTCTACGTCTTGGTAGGCATCTTCTCCATCATATGCAGCACTTTCTTCATTTTCAAATTGACCTGAGGGCGGACTTAATAAGTCCTCTTCAATGGGACGGTTTTGTGAAACGGTCTGCTCTTTTGAATGCTCTGTGCATGTGACGGCGGTGGGAAGGGCTTCTAAGCGTTCTTTAGGAATAGGGGCTTTACACACTTTACACAAACCATAAGAGCCGTCTGCCATTGCTTGGAGTGCTTCATTGATATCGGACAGATGCTCATGTTCCAAACTGTTTAAGGCAATGTCCTTTCCGCGTTCGAATAGTTCTGTCCCTTGGTCGCCAGGGTGGTTATCATAGGCCGACAGTTCGCCCACTGAATCATAAGGAAATGATACTTTCTGTTCATCGTCATGGCTTTTGGCTTCAATTTCTTGTTTTTCATCGAGAAGTCGCTGCTTCAACTGATGTAATTCGTTTTTAGACAACAAAGCGATCACCCTTTCATATCAAACATATTGTTAGTATGAGCAAATTTTTATGTAAGACTTGTGCCAATTTGAAGCAATTCTTCAATAAAAAACGCCTGCGGCTGCAGGCGTTTCGTGTTATGCGAGATAATATTGTAAGATCAATGCGATCGTTAACAGGAAACCAAAAAACGTATTGGTTTGTGCTGTCGACTTCATGGCATTCATTAATTCAATTGGTTTTTCTTTTTGCTTAAATTCTTTAATGGCTGTATAAGCTTTTGGCACACTGAGTAAGACAAGAAGACTCCAAAGACCCACGATATCCATAAAGATATAAACAAAAATGAGTACATATGAGATCACAAACATGGAAAGTAGGATGTTGACGGCCGCTTTACGTCCAGCTAGGATAGCAAGTGTCTTTCGTCCATTCTCTTTATCTCCGTCTAAATCACGGATATTGTTCGACAGTAAGATGGCACCAACTAAAATAGAGATAGGTAATGAAATGAGCACAGCTTTTGATGTCAATGTTGCTGTTTGGATATAGAAACTAATTAAAATGATGCCTAGTCCCATAAAAGCACCTGATACAAGTTCTCCAAATGGTGTATAAGCAATTGGTACAGGGCCACCGGTATAAAAATAGCCTGCTGCCATACAAATTAGTCCTATGAGTGCAATCCACCAGCTAGACATCATGCAAATATAGATCCCAAGTAATAAAGAAAGCGCGAATAAGGCATAAGCGAGGCCTAAAACTGTTTTTGGTTTTACACCGTTTCTCACGATCGCTCCGCCGATACCGACAGATTTCTCATTGTCCAATCCGCGAACATAATCAAAGTACTCATTAAACATGTTCGTTGCAATTTGGATAAACATCGATGCAAATAGCATAGCTAAAAATAGCCCAACATGTATTTGACCACTCGGAAGTGCTAGGACAGTTCCTAAAGTAACGGGAATAAATGCCGCTGTTAATGTATGCGGTCGTAGTAAATTCCACCAAATCCGCCAGTTCTTATCAGGCTTAATTGGTGAAAGCTGATCTGATATCGATTGATGCTGCATAAAATATACTCCTTTAAATAAAAAATACGTACACGTCCAAATTCCAGTTTAGCAAAGTTCAAAAAGGTGTCAATATATTGATGCGATGAAACAAGAAAAAGATGTTTGCTAATCGTTCCCATCTAGAGAGAAAGCTTGATCTTCGAACAGGTCTTACCATTTTTTAAGGGATGTTCTCATTTCAATAAGCGGGAGCGAAAAAATCTTGAAAGCGTGATATAATAAGGATTCGAGGTTTTAAAAGCTGTTTTCTTTACTAAGTTCATCTGTTAAGGTTTATAATAGAAAAGCAGGTCATTCGACATACTCGAATGTTCATGTATTTTTTACATGATGGTTTTATTTTTATATGTTATTTCATGGATTTTGGAGGAATGTATCATGGTGACAACAGTGCAAAGTACTTTCCGGCAGGAAGCGCTTGCGACATTAGAAGAAGCGAATAACGTCAACCATGCTGTTTTGATAAGCTACTCCAGAAGAGTTGACGATCTGGATCCTCTTGCCTTTTTCCAAAGCGGCGAAGCGGATTTTTTAGGCGAGCGGTTTTTTTGGTCTGATCCAGAAAGCCAAATGATATTTTCTGGACTTGGCAGAGCGGCCGTGATTAAATCATCAGAGCAAGGCAAAGAACGATTCAATATCGTCCATCAAGAATGGGAGCAGCTGAAACAGCATATGTTCCATTTTCATGATGAGAAGGAGTTAAAGCAAGCGGCAGTTGGTCCGCTTTTATTTGGAGGATTTTCATTTGATCCATATGAAGAGAAGGCGCGTCACTGGGAAGCATTTGGCGAGGCTCATTTTTTTGTGCCATCGATGATGCTGACTGTTTCAAAAGAGGGCACGTTTCTAACGATCAATGAATGGAACGAGGTGGACGGGAATGTTCATCAGCTCATTCAAGAGTTAGAACAGAAAGCTTCTAATTTTGATGCATTGCCTGTCAGAAATCATGGACAAGCTGAGCTTGTTCATATGGAAGAGTTAGATGTCCAGGAATGGATGAAAGCAATCCATGAAGCGACAGAACACATTCGTGTGAACGAATATGAAAAGGTTGTTTTAGCAAGAGAAGTCTTGCTTCACTATAAAAATCAAATTGAACTCGCTCCACTATTAGCAGAATTACTAAAACATCAAACAACGAGTTATGTATTTGCTATAGAGCAGGGAAGACAAGCGTTTGTCGGGGCGACGCCTGAACGTTTAGTGAAAAAAAGCGGTGGTGAAGTCTTTTCATCTTGTTTGGCAGGTTCTATTGTACGTGGTCAAGATGAAGTAGAAGATCAGGCACTAGGTGAGGAACTGCTTTGTGATGAGAAAAATTTGATTGAACATCAAATTGTCGTGAATATGATTGAGCAGGCATTTGAAGCAAACTGCCATCATGTGCATAAGCCAAATCAACCAAGTCTTTATAAAACGAAAAACATTCAGCATTTATTTACACCCATTGTGGGAGAAATTAAAAGCAGCTGTTCACTCTTTTCATTAATTGAACAGCTTCATCCAACACCAGCGCTTGGAGGATATCCTAAGGAAAAAGCGGTAGAGGTGATTCGTGAAATCGAACCGTTGAAACGCGGTTGGTATGCGGCGCCAGTGGGATGGATTGATTCTAAGGACAATGGAGAATTTGCTGTCGCCATTCGATCAGGTCTTATTGAGGAAGACCAAGTTCGTTTGTTTGCTGGATGTGGAATTGTAGAGGATTCCCTTGCAAAACAGGAGTATGAAGAAACGCAAGTGAAATTAAGACCAATGCTGTCTGCTCTTGGAGGTCGTCCCATTGAATAATCAAATCATGACAAGATATATTGGCAGATTAATGGATGAATTTGTGCAAAGTGGTGTGAAGGAGGCGGTTGTTTGTCCTGGTTCCCGTTCAACACCGCTTGCGATGCTCGCTCTTGCTCATCAAGAAATCAATGTCCATGTGTTAGTGGATGAACGGTCTGCTGCTTTTTATGCACTGGGTCTTGCGAAAGCGAGCCAAACACCAGTGCTACTCATTTGTACATCAGGTACGGCAGCAGCTAACTTTTACCCAGCTGTTGTCGAGGCACATTATTCTCGGGTACCACTGATTGTTTTAACTGCTGATCGGCCGCACGAATTGAGGGAGGTTGGGGCACCTCAAGCGATTGATCAGCAATTCTTATTCGGTAAGTTTGTTAAATGGTTCACAGACTTAGCCTTGCCAGAAGAAAGCCAAACGATGCTGCGGTATGTCCAAACTGCTGCTGCTAGGGCAAGTCATGTGTCTATGCAGGAGCCAAAGGGACCAGTTCAAGTGAATGTGCCGCTGAGAGAACCATTGCTACCTGACTTGTCTATTGATCCTTTTGATAGAGAAGAAGGAGTTGCGAACAAAGTTTTAGCAGCAGGTCAAGCTCGTCCGGATGATCGGGTTATGTCAGAATTAGTGTCTATCATGAACAAAGCGGCAAAAGGAATCATTGTTGCTGGTGAACTTCACTCGCCGGAAGAGCAGGCGTCAGTGTTACGTCTTGCAAAAGCTTTGCATCTGCCAATTTTAGCTGACCCGCTTTCTCTTTTGCGAAATGGACATGAAAGTGAAGAATACATTATAGATGCATACGATTCTTTGTTAAAAGATGAGGCATTGCAGCAGCATCTCTTGCCTGAAATGGTCATTCGTTTTGGACCGATGCCTGTGTCTAAGCCTTTATTTAAGTGGCTGGAAAAGCATGCGGAAGTGAAGCAGATTGTCGTCGATGCTGCGGGTGGTTATCGAGATCCTGGTTTAAGCGCATCATACATGATTGAAAGTCATGCAGCCTCTTTTGTAGAAGAAGTCTTGGTGAGAGCGGAAAAGCATCAGGATACATCTTATTTACGACGCTGGCAGAGTGTCAATTCTTCTTTTAGAATGCATGTAAATCAATACAATGATGAGGACCTGACATTTGAGGGAAATGTGTATCGTCAGCTGCAGCACCTTTTGCCAAAAGAGAGTGTGCTCTTTATCGGAAATAGTATGCCTATTCGAGATGTCGATACCTTTTTTGAAACGCAGTCAAAACCGTTTCGGATGATGGCGAATCGCGGAACAAATGGTATTGATGGTGTTGTGTCCACAGCTCTTGGAACATATGCAGCCTTGAAACAACCCATCACTTTAGTCATCGGCGATTTATCTTTTTACCATGATATGAACGGTCTTCTTGCAGCTAAGCTAATGGACATTCCGCTCACGGTTGTATTGTTAAACAATGATGGTGGAGGAATCTTTTCTTTCCTTCCGCAGGCATCCGATGAACCGTATTATGAAAAGCTCTTTGGTACGCCGACCGGGTTGAATTTTGAGTATGCATCAAAGCTATATGGGGGAACCTATTCGAAGCCAACAACGAAAGAAGAGTTAAAAGATGTGTACTTGGCGCATATCCAAGAACCAGGGCTTCATTTAATTGAGATTGAAACTGACCGGCATTCTCGCGTGGGCAAACATCGCCAAATGATGGACGAGATATTGAGGGAAGTGAAAAAAGAATGCCTTCACTCATAATACGAATGCACGATGGAGTGGCGTATGAGGTGATAGACCATAATCCATCTGCTGAAAATGCCACGTTATGTTTACATGGTTTTACAGGGAGTGCAGCTTCTTGGGCTTTTTTGAATACTTATACAGAAAAACATACGAGATTGATTCAGGTCAGCTTGCTTGGACATGGCCGCACAGACTCACCAAAGAGTATAAGAAGATATGCAATGTCCCAGCAGCTGGCAGATCTTGCTGAGATTTTAGATCAATTAAAGCTTCACAAAGTGAACATTCTCGGATATTCTATGGGAGGGCGTATTGCTTTATCATTTACCTCCCGTTATCCAGAACGTGTAAACAAGCTGATTCTTGAGAGTACATCTCCAGGGCTGAACTCTTTTAAAGAGCGGATGGCGAGGCTGAATCATGATCATCAGCTGGCTCAAAAGATCAGACATGAAGGGTTAGCGCAGTTTGTGGATTTTTGGGAGAACATTCCGCTGTTTGCTTCGCAGAAATCCTTGCCAGCGGACAGGCTAACGCAACTGAGAGAGGGAAGGCTAAAAGCCGATCCTAACGGGCTGGCTCGCAGCTTAGAAGGTATAGGAACCGGTTCACAGCCGTCTATGTGGCAAGCATTAAAGCAGATAAAACAGCCTGTTTTACTCATTTGCGGAACACTTGATAAAAAGTTTTGTCACATCGCCAAACGTATGCAGCAGGCGCTTGAATACAGTCAATTCACAGTAGCAGAGCATGCCGGGCATACAGTTCATGTGGAACAACCACATTTTTTTGGTAAAATAGTAAGTGAGTTTATTTTATCGCAAGATTAGAGGAGGAAATATTGATGGCTATTGAATGGCAAACTGAGCGTCAGTATGACGAAATTTTATATGAAACATATAATGGGATTGCAAAAATCACCATTAACCGTCCGCATGTACATAATGCATTTACACCAAAGACTGTAAGTGAATTAATTGATGCATTCTCACGTGCTCGTGACAATTCAGATGTTGGTGTCATTGTCCTTGCAGGTGCTGGAGGAAAAGCATTCTGTTCAGGTGGAGACCAAAAAGTACGCGGTCATGGCGGCTATGTAGGAGACGATCAAATTCCACGTCTAAACGTCCTAGACTTACAGCGTTTAATTCGTGTCATTCCAAAACCAGTTATTGCGATGGTTGCGGGCTATGCGATTGGCGGCGGGCATGTGCTTCATGTCGTGTGTGACCTGACCATTGCAGCAGACAATGCGATTTTTGGACAAACAGGACCAAAAGTGGGCAGCTTTGATGCTGGTTATGGATCTGGCTATCTTGCACGTATTGTGGGTCATAAGAAAGCAAGAGAAATCTGGTACTTATGCCGTCAATACAATGCACAAGAAGCGCTTGATATGGGACTTGTCAACACAGTTGTACCATTAGAGCAGCTGGAAGAAGAAACAGTGAAGTGGTGTGAGGACATGCTAGAAAAAAGCCCGACTGCTTTACGATTCTTGAAAGCTGCATTTAATGCTGACACAGATGGATTAGCTGGTATTCAGCAATTTGCAGGAGATGCGACCCTTCTTTATTACACAACAGATGAAGCAAAAGAAGGACGCGATTCCTTTAAGGAAAAACGGAAGCCAGACTTCGGTCAGTTCCCTCGTTTCCCTTGATTCAATGATATGGATGAAAACAGCTTAGTGCATCAGACTGAGCTGTTTTCTTTTATGAAAAGGAGGTGTCATGATGAAGCAACCGAATTGGCTGCTGCACCGTGCGTATTTAACGCCAGACCGGGTCGCACTCATTTATCAAGACAACGAGTGGACATTTCGTGATTTAGCGAATGATGTAGACCAACTTGCAAATCGACTGACACGTGCATCTTTTAAAAAAGGGGATACGGTTGCGATTTTAATGAACAACCATCCTCACATGGTCATGCTTGTTCACGCTTGTTTTTTATTAGGCTTCAAGATTGTGTTATTGAACAATAAGTTAACAAAAGCAGAGAGACGTTTTCAGCTGAAAGATGCGAAAGTCATGGCTTTATTAACAGAGCCTGCATATGCAAATGAGCATCATGGTGATTTACCTGTTTATACAATAGAGACTTTACCTGATGCAGATCATGATATGGAAAAGAAGGTCGTACATGATATTGATTTAAATGAGACGGCGACGATTATGTATACATCTGGAACGACAGGACGCCCTAAAGGGGTGGAGCAAACGTTTGGCAATCATTTTCATAGTGCTGTTTCCTCGGCATTGAATTTAGGGATCAGGGAGGACGACCGCTGGCTCATTGCCTTGCCTCTTTTTCATATAAGCGGTTTATCCGCTATATTTAAATCTGTCATATACGGTATGACTGTCGTGCTTCATCAAAAGTTTGATGTCGATGAAGTCAAGGATGCTATTGAACAGCATCGAGTGACGATGGTGTCAGTTGTACAAACCATGCTGTCCCGTTTATTAAGTGGACTTGAAGAATGTCCGTCATCTTTGCGCTGCCTGCTGTTAGGCGGAGGCCCTGCGCCTTATGCGATGCTTCAAGAGAGTAAGGAGAAAGGATTTCCTGTGTTTCAATCGTACGGTATGACGGAGACCTGCTCACAAATTGTGACACTTGCGCCCGAATTTAGTGTGGAAAAGCTTGGATCAGCGGGAAAGCCCCTTTTTGGGTGTGAATTAAAGATTCAAGATGAGAACCGTCCGTGTCGTCCTTTTGAGCATGGTGAAATCATGGTAAAAGGTGCAAATGTCATGAAAGGCTACCTTTATCGTCAAGAGGCAACAGCTGCTGCATTTGAGCAGGGCTGGCTGAAAACGGGTGATATTGGCTATGTAGATGAGGACGGATTCTTATTTGTGCTTGATCGGCGGTCAGACTTAATTATTTCTGGCGGAGAAAATATTTATCCAGCAGAAATTGAAGCAGTTCTTTTAACACATCCAAATGTAAAGGAAGCCGGAGTGACGGGTATATATGATGAAAAATGGGGAGAGGTACCTGCTGCCTTCCTTGTGACAGATGAGCAGATTCCGGAGAATGAGCTCTATGCTTTATGTCAGTCGCAATTAGCCAAGTATAAATGGCCCGCCGCTTTTCACTTTGTGGATGAGCTGCCAAGGAATGCGTCGAATAAATTGCAGAGGCACAGACTCAAATCAAAGGGGTTTTTAGATGATTCAAATTGAACGTGTGATCTTATATCATGTCACGATGAAACTCAAACAGCCATTTACAACGAGCCTTGGGACCATTTCAGAGCGTGAGTTTATTATTGTCGAGGTCAAAGATCAAACAGGATTAACTGGATGGGGAGAGGTATCTGCCTTCTCTTCTCCGTGGTATACAGAAGAAACCATCGAGACCTGCTATCACATGCTGAGGGCTTTCTTTATCCCGAACGTGCTGACCCGATCTTTTACACATCCTTCGGACATACCAGACAGCTTGTACCATTTTAAAGGCAATAGAATGGCCAAAGCAGGAATTGAGGCAGCTGTGTGGGATATTTATGCAAAGCGAGAAAATAAGTCCTTACGTGACGTCTTAGGCGGTACTAGAGATAGAATTCCATCTGGTGTCGTTGCGGGGTTAGGACCAATAGATGATATGATTCAGCAAATCGAGCAGTTTGTTGATCAAGGCTATCAGCGTGTGAAAGTGAAGATTAAGCCGGGACAAGATATTGGACTTCTACAAAAGATAAGAGAGTCTTTCCCTCACCTTCCGTTAATGGCGGATGCAAACTCTGCTTATGAATTAAAGGATATTAGCAAACTGAAGCAGCTCGACGATATTCGTTTATTAATGATTGAACAACCTTTAGCCGCAGATGACATTGTCGATCATCGGCATTTGCAAAAGCATTTAAAAACACCAATCTGTTTGGATGAAAGTATTTGTTCTTTAGATGATGCGAGAAAAGCTGTAGAACTTGGAAGCTGTCAGATTATTAATGTGAAGCCTTCACGAGTTGGAGGGCTGACTGAAGCTCTTAAGATTCATGCGTTCTGCAAGGAGCAGCAGATTCCGTTATGGTGCGGGGGAATGATTGAAACAGGCATTTCTCGCGCGCAAAACGTGGCACTTGCATCACTTCCGCAATTTACGATTCCTGGGGATATTTCAGCATCGTCGAAATATTGGGAGCAGGATATCATTTTTCCTGAAATCAAAGTTGAAAATGGGTTTATTGAGGTGCCTCGTTCTCCAGGTATGGGCGTAGAAGTTGATTATCAAGCGCTTCGTTCTTTCTCAGATAAAATTGATGTGTTTACAAAACATGATTTTGTGAAATGAAAACGAATGAATAGCCATTTGCACCATCAATAGAACCACTGTATAGTTGAGGAAAGTTTTTCCTTCCTGTCTGAACAAAAAGAAAGAGCGGTCATCCGCTCTTTCTTACTCTTCTACAAGCCCGCTGTCGTAAGCAAGCTGTCCAATATACTGATACATGTCATTGGGCATGTCGGAAACATGTCCGTATTCATAATCCCAAAGATTTAAAAAGGAGTGAGCTGCTTGATAAAATGCAGCCTCGTCCGCGTCCTGAATTTCTTCAAGAAACGTTTGAGCAAGCCGATCGTTTTTCAAAGCGAAGCGCCTCCTTTAATGAGACTTAAAGGTCTTGAGGTTTAAACGTTTTACAGTCAGTTTCTTCACTTTTCTCAGCCGTATTTCCTGTATGGCTGACGACATAAATTGCATCTGCACCACAACGATTTCCAGTATTCCAGTAGGAACAGTTGTTTACTTCACAAAGGATTTTTTGACTCATACAGATGACCTCCTTTTGAGTATGTCTTTCATCTATAATGTAACCGAAGCACGGGTCGTTCATTCATGTTAATCTTCCTGACGAATATAACGCTTATCTTTCATAAACAATTTCCAGAAGAAGTAGAACCCAGGGAATAGGATGATAAACCCTACAATATACGTAATAAATAATGCCCTAAATGTGACGGGATCTGTAAACCCAGACATGATGGTAATATCAGGATAGGCCATATAGGGCAAATGCGCATGTCCATACACATAGCTTGCTAAGAAATATTGAATTGTAATGGCGATAACCGCTAAACGTGGTCTCCCTTTCCGATGTTTAAAGCGACTGTTTTGTAAAAATAGAGCCAAACCTGCAAGCAAAAACATGAGTAGAGAAACAAGAAGGATCGGGATGTTCTGCATCATTTTTGTGAACAGCCAATTGGCCTCACTTCTCAGTGTGAGCATGATAAAGAAAGCCATCATGAGAGAAAGTGGACCCGTAATCAGTGCTCCTCTTCTATAAATGTTATAAGCCTCATCTTCGTTTGCAACATTAGAAAAATCAGCTAAAAGCAAAGATGAGAGGAAAAGGGTACTGAAAATCGCAAAACCTACGAAAGAATAGACATTTGCGCTTGTAAAGACCAATCCTAAATCTAATGAGTAGACATTATTCTCCTGAAAGATGAATCCACCATGTGTAATGGGGAGAACCATGATGAGGATGGACGGAATAATAAAGCCGCTAATTCCTGAAATATATGTAACGGCTTTTCTATATTTTTTA
The DNA here is from genome assembly GCF_038593325.1 of Bacillus sp. FSL W7-1582. Taxonomy (NCBI): domain Bacteria; kingdom Bacillati; phylum Bacillota; class Bacilli; order Caryophanales; family Bacillaceae; genus Bacillus; species Bacillus sp. FSL W7-1582. The sequence goes on along the minus strand of NZ_CP151987.1, from coordinate 2,742,534 downwards.
GGCAGTGAATGAGAGAAGACGAGAAATCCGCTTCGCAGTGCAAGAAGCAACAAAATAATGCTGCCGGGTATTAATAGAACAGTGCCTAGCACAAATGTTGCACCTGGAAACAGGCTAAACAAGGCAACGACGATGGCTACAATGAACACGTTAGTTACTTCCCAAGTTGGAGAAAGATACTTATTTGCGATATTTGCGGCCTTTGTCTGCTCTTTGTTCATGTAAATCATTGACCAAAATCCTGCACCGAAATCCATTGATGCCATCACTGCATAGATAAACACGAATCCCCATAAGATGGTGATTGCAATGAGTGCATCAGTTGTTACATCCATTTGCATCAAGATCGCTCCCTTTTTAAGATTCTGTTAACCGTAAGTCTTCTTCAATTGAATGTTTTCTAAAGTAGTACGTCAGTACAATCACAGTTGCGATGCCTAAAATGAGATAGACAATGGCAAAAAGGATGAAAAGTGTACCGATAGATCCTGATGATGTGACGACTTCAGAGGTTTTGAGCATTCGATAAATCACCCATGGCTGACGGCCTGTACAGGCAAAGATCCAGCCAAATTCAATCGCCAAGAGACTAAGGGGCCCGCCAAATAAATAAAGGACAAGCAGCCATTTTGGATAATGTTCGCGTTTTAAAATTTTGCGGTAAAACAGTGCTAACACAGCAAAGAAAATGAGCAATGAGCCGATAATGACCATTCCATTAAATAATGTGTGAATAAATAAAGGCGGCCACTCGTCCCTAGGAAAATCATTTAACCCTTTAACCACAGTATCAAAGCTATTTCCTGCAAGAAAACTAAGCGCCCAAGGGATTTCGATAGCTCCTTTGATTTCTTGCGTATTGGCATCAGTAAAACCGCCAATGGCAAGAGGCGCATGCGATTGCGTTTCAAATAAACCTTCAGCACCCGCTAATTTTTCAGGCTGATATTCATACAGAAGCTGAGCTGATTCGTGACCGTTTAAGGCTGTGAGAAAAGAGAAAAGTCCGCCTACAATCAGTCCAAGAAAAAGGGCTTTTCGATGAAAGGTATAGAGCTTTTCGTTTTTTCTTGTTTTCAACATTTTAAATGCAGCGACAGAAGCAATGACAAAAGCGCCTGTTGTAAAAGCAGACAGTACTACGTGAGTAGCAGTTACAACAAAACTAGGATTGAAAAAGGCCTTCCAAGGTTCGATATTCGTTATTTCTCCATTGACCATTTGAAAGCCAGCGGGTGTTCCTTCAAAAGCATGTACGTTTGTAATGAGAATCGCTGAAGCTGCTGCACCAATGACAACGAAAATAACGGTAATGATGCGCATGGCTGGTGATAAACGATCTGCTGCGTACACATAAATAGACATAAATAATGCTTCAATAAAGAAAGCATAAATTTCTATTTGAAATGGCAGTGACATGACTTTTCCGATGACCTCCATAAAACCAGGCCATAGAAGGGCAAGCTGCGTACCAGCAATGGTACCGGTTGGAATGGCGACCCCTAACAGAACAGCCTGCGCTTTTGTCCATCGTTTGGCCATGATGGCATAATGCGGGTCCTTCGTTTTTTGAAAGATGAGTTCAGCTAACAAAATCATTAGCGGGATGCCTACGCCAAGCGAGGCATAAATAATATGGAAGCCCATTGTTGTGCCGAACAGACTTCTAGCTAAAACGAGATCAGTCAATTTTTTCTCCGCCTTTCTTATCGCATCTCTTTTGATGGTGTTTATTATTCTCCACCATTTTTAGATTATTCTTCCTGACTAAGAAAGCTTGTTTTTTGACAAGTTGTAAAAGAGGGAGTAGAATATAATTATAAAACGTAATCGTTACGTTTTAATGATGAAGGGAGTTTTGACATTGAAAAGAGATATTCATCCAACCTCACATGAAGTTGTATTTATGGACGTAAACAGCGGTTACCGCTTCTTAAGTAGATCAACAAAGACATCACATGAGACCGTAGAGTGGGAAGATGGGAAGACTTATCCTGTCATTAAAGTAGAGACAAGCTCTGATACGCATCCATTTTATACAGGACGCCAGAAATTCGGAGAAAAAGGCGGCAGAGCGGAGCAGTTTAAGAAAAAATACCAAATGTAGACAAAGAAACACACCTGATCATGGTGTGTTTTTTTGTGCATTAAAAAACCCCGGCTGATCGCACGGGGTTCAAGAATTCATTCAACATTTAAAGCTGTTTTTAATGTGTTTAAATTTTGTTTCATTAAGCTGACATAGCTTTCGCCATTTTTAGCATCATCTTCTGTAATGGATTCTAGATTTTTCAGTGTAAGGCTTTTTGCTCCAATTTCACTGCGAATCGTATCTGATACTTTACTGCTGACGTTATTTTCAAAAATGACATACTTGATGTGATGCTTTTCTGCCTGTTGTACGATATTTTCAAGCTGTTTTTGGGAAGGCTCTTCAGAAGCAGAGAGTCCTAGTACACTGATTTGCTCAATGCCATAGCGTTTTTCCCAGTAGCCGTATGCTGCGTGAGAAACAAGAATTTCTTTATGTTTTGCTTTAGATAACGTTGTTTTGAATTCCTGATCTAACGATTGTAATTCTTTTTTTAGTGATTCATAGTTTTTTGTGTATTCGTCTTTATGATCTGGATCTAGTGAAACGAGTGTGTCTTTAATGTTTTTTGCCATTTGCTGTGCATAAACAGGGTCTAGCCATGCATGGGGATCTTTATCTCCGTGGTCGTGTCCATCATGGTCATGATCTTCACCTTCATGATCGTGATCATGGTCCTCACCTTCTTCATGAGCATGTTCTTCTTGTGTTGATAATAGCTTGATGCCTTCGGCTGCTTTCACTGTTTTCACGCCTTGGTCTTTTAACGTAGAAGCCGTTTTATCAGCAAATGCTTCAGCACCTGTTCCGCTGTAAATAAAGGCATCTCCTTCAGCCATTTCAACCATCGTTTTTGAACTTGGTTCAAAGCTGTGTGCATCTGCATTGGCAGGATACACACTTTGAGCGTTCACGTGAGAGCCGCCAATTTCTTCAGTGAAATCTTGAATAGGGAAGATCGTCGTGTAAATGGTTAATTTCCCGTCTGCTTTTCCTTTTGAAGCATTTGTCCCCGCACTGCTTGAGCAAGCGGCAAGACCGACCGCTAATAAAGCAGCTGTTAAAATAAAAAAGATTTTTTTCATCTAAGAATGTCTCCTCTCAACCTATTAGATAGAAATGATTACGATTTAATGTCCTGAGTTATTGTATCGTAATAATTACGATTTGAAAAGAGGAAATTTAAAAATTTTCATCAGAAGATGTTTCCTCTAAAAAAATAGACGTCAAAACGTGACGAAATTTAAAACATTGTGCTATATTTATTTTTAAAAAAAGAAAAAGGAATGGACAAACTTATGAAACTTTTAGACGAAATCATCGAGTACAATCAACAATTTTGCGAAGAGAAGCGATATGAAGAGTTTACAACAACGAAGTTTCCACAGAAAAAAGCTGTCATTCTATCATGTATGGATACAAGACTTGTTGAACTGCTTCCGCGCGCCATGAACATGAAAAATGGCGATATTAAAATTGTCAAAAGTGCTGGCGCTCTTGTTTCTCACCCATTTGGTAGTATTATGCGAAGCATTTTAGTGGCTGTTTATGAATTGAATGCTGACGAGGTGTACGTCATTGGGCATCACGATTGTGGTATGAGTAAAATAGACAGCGAAACACTCTTAAATAAAGCCATTGAGCGTGGTATTCCAGAAAAACGAATTGAAGTACTGGAATACTCAGGAATCGATTTTCAACAGTGGCTCAAAAGCTTTAGCTCAGTTGAAGAAAGTGTGAAAGACAGTGTGTCTGTCGTTAAAAATCATCCGCTTCTTCCATCTGATGTGCCTGTACATGGTCTTGTCATTGATCCTGGGACAGGTAAGCTTGACTTAGTTGTCAATGGTTATGAAGAAAAGTAAGTTATTTTTCCTTTTTAGGCGGGACCGGATCCATGCCTCCAGGATGCAGCGGGTGACATTTTAAAATTCGCTTAATCGTGAGCCATCCGCCTTTTAAAGCGCCATGCGTTTTGATCGCCTCTAGCCCGTAGTTAGAGCAAGTGGGGTAAAACCTGCAGCTCGGCGGTGTCAGAGGGGAAATGCATTTTTGATAAAAGCGAATGATGCCGATAAAAATTTGTTTCATAGAGGTTCCTCCTTGTCTGTCTTTTCACAGTATAAGAAAAAAGGACAAGGAAGGGAAGTTTTATAAACTAAACTGGTCGGAACAATATGTTATAATATAGGAAATTGCAATTATAGGAGTGGTGATTAATGCCTTCAGTTGAAAGCTTTGAACTTGACCATAATGCTGTAAAAGCACCTTACGTTCGTCATTGCGGCGTTCATAAAGTGGGATCAGATGGGGAAGTGAACAAATTTGATATCCGTTTTTGTCAGCCAAACAAGCAGGCAATGAAACCTGATACGATTCATACATTAGAGCATTTACTTGCGTTTAATATTAGAACACACTCAGAGAAATACGATCATTTTGATATCATTGATATTTCTCCAATGGGTTGCCAGACTGGCTACTATTTAGTTGTCAGCGGTGCACCGACACCAAGAGAGATCGTTGAACTGCTTGATGCAACATTCAAAGATGCAGTGGAAGTAACAGAAATTCCTGCTGCAAATGAAGAGCAGTGCGGTCAAGCGAAGCTTCATGATCTTGAAGGAGCAAAACGTTTAATGCGTTTCTGGCTGTCTCAGGATCAAGAAGAGCTATTAAAAGTATTTGGTTAATCAGTAAGATGATGAACCGGACATATTGAATGTCCGGTTTTTTATATGAAATGAAATGAGAGCTGTTAAAATAGGGGATATTTGTTAAAATGGACATGTCAGTAAAAAAAGGGGGATACACGAATGCGGAAAATGGTAGGAATCATTTTGATGCTCGCATTACTTAGTGCATGTGGAAACTCGGCAGCGAGCAATGACAAGGGAGAAGTGCCTGAGCTATTAGAAGTCAAACTAACAGGGCCGGAGCAAGTGGAGAAAAATGAAAACGTTATCGTAAAAGCAGCTGTCACATATGGTGATACGCCTGTTGATGATGCAGATGATGTTGAATTTGAAGTGTGGAAAGATGGCGACAAGGATAACAGCAAGATGATTCAGCCAAAGAAAAAGGAGAAAGGTGTATATGAATTGCATACAGCTTTCAAACAAGATGGCCTTTATATCATACAAGTCCATGTGACAGCTAAACAGCAGCATAATATGCCGAAGACAAACATCCATGTAGGTGATGTGAAAAAAGAGAGTTCATCTACTGAAGAAGAAGATACCTCACATCATTGAAAGCGGTTTTATTTTGGGTTAGGACGTTGGTTTGGTTCAGCATCCTGTGGTGAATCGACTTTATGCTTGTAATCATAAGCCTTTGATGTCGTCCACAGTGATAAAAAGACAACGATTGAGATAATGATAAAGCTGATAATCCCAAGTAACAGCATCTAACTCCCTCCTTATTTCCATATTAACATATATTTCATGCGGTCAAAATAGAAGAAAATGATGGCAGGTTTCAGTATAATAAAAAAAGGGTAATCCCATACTAAATGCAACTACATAAGGAGGAATCAACATGTCTGAAAAATTATTAAACGTCGTCAATAAACAAGTAGCAGATTGGACTGTGCTTTACGTAAAATTACATAACTATCACTGGTATGTAAAGGGAAAAGATTTCTTTACACTCCATGAAAAATTCGAAGAATTATATACAGAAACAGCCACTTATATCGATGATTTGGCTGAGCGTATGCTCGCATTAAATGGACAACCTGTTGCGACAATGAAAGAGTGCTTAGAAATTTCTAGCATTCAAGAAGCGGAAGGCAATGAATCAGCCGAGCAAATGGTGAAAAATCTGTATGATGATTTCTCTAATATTGCAGAAGAACTTAAGCGAGGCATGGAGCTGGCTGCAGAAGTTGGCGATGAAACAACAGGTGATATGCTGCTTGCAATTCATCAATCCATTGAAAAACACAACTGGATGCTAAAAGCATACTTAGGATAAGCGAATGTGAAAGGAATGTCGATCATCAAACAGATCGGCATTCTTTTTTTGTGGATTTGTGACAGACAGCCCATTGAATTGATGGGGCTTTCAGCCGAAGAGAAAAGGGAAGGGAGGGGAGAAGATGTCCTCAATTGCAGGAATGATGAGCCAGCAAGTGGCGAGTATTCAAAAAACACTTAATATCAGTTTATTGAATTCACAGCTTGCCACGAACACAGCCCAAGCTATGGTGATGCTCGATCAAGTGCAGCAGCAGCCTCAAGCTGTTCAGCCCAAAGATTCAGATGCTACGTTTATTGATGTCAGAGTTTAACCAAGAAAGCCGCCGTCACAGGCGGCTCTTTTTATGCGCTTCACGAATTTTTTGAACAGCTAACCATGCCTTTATTTTTTGTCGTCCAAGCTATTCATCAAATGCGGCATATACTATTGAGGTAAGAAGTTCCACTATGAAAGGATGTTGATGCCAAGTGAGCAAGGATTTAGGCATCTTTTCGTTGTTTACAGTCAGTTTGTCGGCAATGGGCTTTCTGTTTGGTGGAGCAGGATATTTACTCATGATATTAGTGACACTCATGGCTATAGAATTAATTTGTTCAAGCCTAAGAGAATCTGTGACTGGACAACTTACGATGAAGCGTTTTTTGACCAGGCTTGTTCGAAAGGTTGTGACGATTTCTTTAATATCCATGGCACATTTCTTCGATGTCATGCTGAAGACTGGGGGGACAATTAAGGATTTAGCGCTCATCTTTTATATTATTTATGAATCGTACCAGATTGTCTCAACAGCCAGAGCTCTCGGAATTCCTATTCCACAGTTGTTTATTGATGTGTTAGACATGATGAAAAATAAATTGCGCAAAAAGCCGTAATTTCTTCATATCTGGTCATACTAAAGGAAAAAGGATGAATCAGATGGCGACACACACATACTATGTATCCGTTCAAGACGGATCAATCTCACAGCACAGAGACGCGGCTGCTTGGCAATTTCAGATAGAAGCAGATGATGACCAAATCTTGCAGTTAAGAGAGTATTTTGATGAACAGTATATGACAGATTGGAAAGGTTTCTTTCGGGCGCATGTTCCATTTCTTGAATATCATTATGATAGTCCAAACGACGAAATGGACAGGAAAAGAAAAGAGATTTACTCGATGATTCATGATCTCGGTAACGAAGAGACAAAGAACTTTATTGAGACCAATGGACTGATGAATTGAAAAAGCATGTAGACAAACCCTCGCATCCTTTGTCAGGTGCTCATGAATGTCAAATTCGCTCTGCGCCAGTACTCGTCCTTCCTAGACTGCAAAGGTTTTCTATCACGCTGAAAAGAAGACAAAAGGCTAAAAGAAAGTTCATTTTAGCCTTTTGTCAACGATCTGAAAGTATGTAGAGACATTCTACATGCTTTTATTTTCGAGGCTGTAAGATACCCCCGATTAGATCACTGATTCCGCCTCTATTTTCCTGCTGTGAGTTGGTGATTTCGTGTGAGGTACTCTGACTCTGGGGTTTGTACCGGTTATCATCTATCCCGACCCGCATTCCAGATGTTCGTTCAGATGGCTGGATAATCACAATTTGGTCCTGTTCATGAAATTCAAACAAGTAGGATTCGCCCGATGTTTGTCCAATGAACGTTTTCCAGTTCACATCTAATTTGACTTTCGGTGCTTTGCCCGTCCAAGCGACAATAGCGTCAGGATCTACACGGCAAGGTGCTTTTAAAATCAGCGGGTTTCCATTTGTTTTGATGGCAACCTGCGCCCCGTGACCTTGATACGAGAGCTTTGAAGTAAATAGCCCTTTCTGTGATAAGATCCCAACGCCTACTGGTGTCACGCCATAGTGACATTCTTCAGTAAAGGCAAGTAAATCTTCACTTTCCACGCTAACATGTTGCCAAGGACCGTTCGGCTCAAGATTGATGACGGTCACATGCTCGCTAGAATCAGCCAAGTAGCAAGTGCCTTGTCCACTCACTTCCATCATCTCAAGGTTTTCACCTGTTAATTTTCTGCTAATATGATTAAATACTTGGCTGACCACATTTCCTTTATTCGTCCCAAGTAATCGTTTACGGTATTGAAATGTACCTTGATCGGCAATCATAGCGCCTTTTTTAGCAAAAAAGATCCCGTTGCCTTCTGCTTGTAAGGTCAGTTCTTCGATCGTGTTGAAATGAAATCCCATTTGTGCCAGCTCCTTTTCTTTGTCAAGATGTGAATCCGTAGATGCGGCATAGGTCGTTTAAATCAAGGGTCGTACCTTGTCCGGTTGCGGTGATTTTCCATTCGTTCTCAACTCTCGTTAGTTCAGCACAAATGATGGATGTACAAAATGAATAATCCTCTGTTAATTGAAAGGTACAAATCTCCTGTTGTGTGATTTGATCTGAAAGGCGCAAGTAGGCATTGGTCACCTGTCCAAAATGATGTGCCCGCTCGTGTGCATCATGTATCGTGGCTGTTACGACGATTTTCTGAATATCGGGTGAGACTCTGCTCAGTTGCATAATAATGATCTCATTGTCCCGATGGCCTCCGCCGACCTGATGATCACCTAGATGGCGAACAGCTCCATCTAAGCTTTGCTGCTGATGATAATAGATCAGGTGTTTTGGAGACAGAAGCTTGTCCTCTTCATTTAAGAGAAACACTTGCGTATCTAAATCAATTGGCTGACCACATAAGTCCCAGCCAAGTCCGATATGAATTTGATCTACATTTGGATTGTCTTTTGTTAAATCTAACTTTTGTCCTTTCATGAGGTGTTTCTTCACTGTCTCAAGAGAAGCGTCTTCTTTCTCATGTTGCCTCATTGGCCATGCTTTGTTATTTTCTTGTTTTGATCCATTTGTGATGCTCATGCTGGTTTCCTCCTCGTCTGTGTAGGACAAACACTTATTAATTTACGTCATCATGGGCAAAAGGTTTCATGATTAAAATGGGATGAGGATGGAGATGATAAAAAGGTTTTAGCAAGAATACTTATTTTACATACAGACGAGATAGAAGTACTCGTTTGTTTCACTTTTCATAAAAATTCTTCAGAGAAATGTGATCTGTGGTATGATGTTTTACAAGAAGCAAGGACAGGATATGAGGGATTTCACATGCATGTATTTAAAGACTATTATCATAATACGGTCAAGCTCTCTTTTGAAGAGCAGCCTTTTTCAAGTCATCCTAAGCATGTTTGGGCTATTTGCCGCTATCAAGGAAAATGGCTACTTACTGAACATGAGGATCGAGGCTACGAGTTTCCAGGAGGGAAAGTAGAGCCAAATGAAGAAGCAGATCAAGCCGCTATACGAGAGATTCACGAAGAGACGGGTGCTGTTGTTCGTGAATTAACGTATATTGGTCAATATCAGGTGCTTGGCAGAGAGAAAATCATTGTCAAAAATATTTATTTCGCTGATATTGAAAGGCTCGTCAAGCAGGACACGTATTTTGAAACGAAAGGACCCGTTCTTTTCGCAGACTTACCAAGATCCATCGCAAAAAATAAAAATTTCAGTTTTATTATGAAAGATGATGTCTTGAGACAAAGTCTTGCTTATTTAGAAAAGAACGGTTTGATTCGTTAAAAAAAGCGTAGGGACATGACCCTGCGCTTTTTATTTTTGCAGAAAACGGCGTTCCAGCCATTCAACAAGCTGATACATGATGGTGGCGAAGACGGCGATAATGAAAAGACTTAAGAACACGAGTGTAAAGTTGAAGACTTGAAAGCCATAGATGATCATATAGCCGAGTCCTTTTGAGGAAACAAGGAATTCTCCCACAATGACCCCAACCCAAGAAAGACCAACATTGACCTTAATGGCAGAGATCATCGTTGGAATACTTGCTGGCAAAATGACCTCACGGAAGACCGTTCTTTTTTTTGCGCCAAAGGTTTTCATGACTTTTAAATAATTCTCATCGACTTCTTGAAAGGCTGTATAAATGACGATGGTGGTAATGATCACACTGATAATGGCACCCATCGCGACAATGCTGATCATGCCTGGTCCAAGGGCAACAATTAAAATGGGGGCGAGAGCGACTTTCGGCATCGCATTTAAAATAACCAAATAAGGATCAAGTACATTTGCAAGACGGGTGGACCACCATAAGGCGGCGGCTAATAAAATGCCGCAAAAAGTACCAAGTAGAAAGCCGAGCACTGTTTCAAATAGTGTAATGCTCATATGATTGATTAATGAACCATCTGATAATTTTTGTACAAACAATTGGCAGACGGCAGATGGTGAACTGAAAATGAGCGGGTCAATCAGTCTGAAATGGCTCGCAAGCTCCCAAAGCGAAAAGAAACTGGCGAAAATGATCAACTGGTAGACTCGCGTCATGCGTTTTTCCATTCGAACTTTTTTTCGATAGGCTTCATGTAAAAGGTCACTGTGTTTCAACTGTCTTCAGCTCCTTCCAAATCGTTTGAAAGAGCTCTTGGAAACTTGCTGTCTGTCTCGCTTCAAAAGGAGAGAGCGTCCTCAGATCATCTGGAACCGTAAACATTCGCTGGATAGAGCCGGGATGCTTTGAGAATAAGAAAATGCGATCACTCATCGCAATGGCTTCGCCGATGTCATGCGTGACAAGAACAGCCGTTTTTTGGTAGTTTTTTAATGTGTGAAAGACGAGGTCTTCTAATGTCAGTTTCGTCTGGTAATCTAGTGCTGAAAATGGCTCATCTAGCAGAAGCAGTCCGGGATCAACTGCAAGCGTTCGGGCGAGAGCCGCACGCTGCCTCATCCCGCCTGACAGCTCCTTCGGGTATTTATCTTCGACATCATTGAGTCCAAGCTTTGGCAGTAAGCTAAGGGCAGCTGAGGTGGCTTCATGTGAATCTTGTTTTGCAATTTTTAACCCGAGAATGACATTTTCCTTGATCGTTTTCCATGGGAACAAATAATCTTGCTGGAGCATATAACCGATTTGATGCTCCTGTTGATTCGGTTCTTTTCCTTCGATTAAAATTCGACCTTCAGAGGGTGGCGTAATGCCTGCGATGATGGAAAGCAAGGTTGTTTTCCCGCATCCGCTAGGACCAATAAATGAGATGAATTCACCTTGAGTGATCTCCATATTGATGTGCTGTATGGCCGTTGTTTTTTCTTTTAAAGAGAAGTACGTGTGGGTCACATGGTTAATTTGAAGGAAAGACATGTGCTACCTCCTGTTCTATTTGTGATCTGTGACCTTCTTGGCAATGGATGAATCGACAAGTTGTTTGTACGGGATAAATTCCGGCAGTTCACCACTTGCCTTCATGATTTCCTGTAATTTGTTCCATTCCTCTTCATTTAGAAGGGGATCTGTTGCATAGGAGTTCTGCTGTTTGTAGCGTTTGATAGCTGTTGATAAGACATCAAGGTCTGTATCAGGAAATTGAGATTGGATTGTCTTGGCAATCTCCTCTGGGCTCTTTGCTTTGACCCATTTTTGCGCTTGGTAAATGGCACGAGTAAAGGCTTCAGCTGTCTCTTTGTTTTCCTCTAAGTAACTCTTCTTTGCCATAAAGGTGGTATAAGGCACCTTGCCGGAAGCCTCACCAAAGGAGGCGGTAATGTACCCTTTGCCTTCTTTTTCAATTAAGGAAGCTGTCGGTTCGAATAACTGCACAAAATCGCCAGTTCCAGAGGAAAAAGCACCTGAAATGTTGGCAAAATCAATATTTTGAATCATGCGAAGATCTTGTTTCAAATCAATGCCTTCTTTTTTCAGGACATATTCACCGACCATTTGCGGCATGCCGCCTTTCCGTTGTCCGAGAAAGTCTTTTCCTTTCAATTGATCCCAAGAAAATTGATTGATTTTTTCCCTTGAAACAAGAAATGTACCGTCTGTTTGTGTCAGCTGTGCAAAGTTCATGACAGAGTCTTTCGTGTCTTGTGCTTCCACATAAATAGAAGATTCAGATCCGGTCAGAGCGATATCAGCGCCGCCGGATAAGAGAGCTGTCATTGTTTTATCGCCGCCCCAAGTGGTTTTTAATTCAACCTCTAAGCCTTCATCTTTGAAAAATCCTTCGGATAGGGCGACATAAAGCGGTGCATAGAAGACCGAATGGGTCACCTCGGCTACTTGTACGGTCTGCTCTTGGTCTTTTTTACAGGCGACAAATGGAATAAAGAGCAGGACAACGAATATGAATGCCAGTCTGACTTTAATGGAACGATTCAAGAGTAATTCGCCTCCTTTGTTCTAGGTCACTAATTAAAGTATGTCAAAAGGGATTTTTGGTGAGTGCCTAGATGAAATAAGAAGCGCATTGTTTATTTATAGAACATGTCTTTTTTTCTATACTAGAAGCATGAATGCTTTCTTGAATTTGGTAGAAATAAAGGAGCGGTTTCGTGTATAGATTGAGTTGGGTATTTGTTGGATGGTATGTAGTGGGTCTTATTTTAATGGTCTTTTTTGAAGTGCCGGCATGGCTTCAGTTTGCGAATGGTATCTTTCTTGTGCTTTACGCCTGCTGCGTCATTGAGATTGGACGAAATATCTACGGGGCATGGAGCTTTGTGATCGTAAGAGCAGCCATTGTGGGTGTGTTGACGTTTACGGTTGAATGGGTGGGAATCACAACTGATTTTCCTTTTGGGGCCTATGATTATTATCCGACGCTAGGATTTCTTGTGGCGGGAGTGCCTTTGACGATCGCTTTTGCATGGGTTGGTGTGTTTTTAAATAGTCTTTTTTTATCAAGACAACAATCGAAGTGGAAGCGAGCCGTCGAAACGGGTATATGGATTGTGCTGCTTGATCTCATATTAGATCCGGTAGCGGCTGAACGAAAGTTTTGGGTGTGGTATGACGGCGGAGGTTTCTTTGGTATCCCTTTTGAGAATTTTGTCAGCTGGGGTATCATTGGAGCAGGACTTTCATTTCTGTTCCCGCTCGTTTCCATTGATCAGCAGGCATTGCGCTGGAATGGACGTATTTATCAGGCCATGGTGTTCTTCTTTGGTCTTTTAGCATTAAAGGGCGGGCTGGATGTCATTTTTTATTTAGCACTGATCATTGTCATCTTGTGTGAAGGAAGGGTTCGATTTGAAAGAAAGCGACAAAAACCGATCGTTTAGACGACTCTTTTATTTTTATCTTAAACGATATTTACTGAACAAACATTTTCGCTGTGTCATGATGAAAGGTACGGTTGACCCAAAGGAGAAGCATCCTGTTCTTTATCTCGCTAATCACAGTTCATGGTGGGATGGACTGATCATTTTTCTTTTAATAGAACAAATGTCTGAGCTGGATCATGCCATGATGATGGAAGAGAAGCAGTTGAAGCAATATGCTTTTTTTCAAAAACTTGGTGCATTTCCAGTCCATAAAGAGAAGCTGAAAAGTGTCAAGCAGGCATTAATGACCGCAAAGGAGAAGATGGAGGCTGGCGGGGGTGTGTGGCTCTTCCCGCAGGGGAAAATTATGCACCAAGACATAAGGCCGATTGAACTGGAAGGCGGAGCTTCTTTTTTAGTCAGGCAATTTGAGCAGGTCGTCATAAAACCTGTAACGCTGCATTATACATTTAATCAATTTCAAAAACCAACGGTATCGGTTGAGTTTGGAGAAGATGTCCTAGTAGCTGGCGGATCACTTCGCAGTAAGGAAGTAACAAGTTTACTCGGAGACCTGCTTGAAACACAGTTAAACGCACATCAAGCACAGATTATTGCTGATCCAGATTTTTCAACAAACGAACAATTTAGGCAGGTGACAAGGACAAGCCGGTCAACTAGTGATGCGTTTGATTCCTTTAAAAAGTGGGTGAAAACATGGCGGTCTTCTTAATTGTCATCAGTGTTTTGCTGCTCTGCCAATTGATGTTTACGATTTGGAATATGAAGCAATTTCCTGTACTCAAGCCGGCATCTCTTTCACCTGATGAACCCATTTCATTATCGATCCTCATTCCAGCGAGAAATGAAGAAAAACGGCTGGAAGCCTGCCTTCAGTCGATTGTTGATCAGCGTCTCCATCCGAAAGAGTTGATCGTGCTGGATGATCACTCGACAGATCAGACGAGAATGATTGCAGAGGGATTCGCAGAGACATATCCATGGATTCACGTGCAGTCAGGTCAAGTACTGAAACGAGGATGGCTTGGAAAATCATATGCTTGTTCCCAGCTTGCTGAGGCAGCATCTTCTGATTGGCTGTTATTTTTAGATGCAGATGTCCGCTTAAAACAAGGAGCTATTGAAGCGGTGTACAAGCAGTTATGCATACAAAAAACGGGCATGCTTTCAGGTTTCCCAGAGCAAAAAACGGGAACGCCTTTTGAGCATCTTGTCGTTCCTATGATGATGTTTACGATTGGCTGCCATCTGCCAGTGAAGTGGGTCAAAACATCTCAACATCCTGCTTTTGCCGCAGCACATGGCGGCTTTATTGCCATTGAAAAGAACTGTTATCACGAAATAGGTGGTCATGAAGCGATCAAGGATTCGCTCGTGGATGATATGGCTTTGGCTAAACGAGTGAAAGCGAAGGGCTTTCCGTTCACACTGGCAAGTATTCATTCTTTTGTCTACATGAGAATGTATGAGAGTGGACAGGAAGTATGGGAAGGATATCGGAAAAATTTGTTCCCGGGAGTGAATCGAAGCATTGCTTTGTTAAGCAGTGTCTTTTGTTTATACTCCGTCCTTTATGTAGTTCCTGTTATTTGCTTTATGATCGCACTGATTCATTTTGATGTGGTCAATCTCTGTTTAGCCCTTCTTTGCTACGGGCTTGGTGTATCCATTAAAGCGGTCATTGATATCGAAAATGGAAGAACGTCTACGATGGCCTTTTTATTGCCTGTCAGTATCATGAGCCTGATGGCCATTGGTTTTGCTTCTATGAAAATTGGGCTGAAAAAAGAAGGCTATGAATGGAAAGGAAGAAGGTACGAATGAAAAAAGTGATCATTATTGGCGGCGGACTTGGCGGGTTATCGGCTGCGATTCGCTTACAGTCACGCGGTTTCCAGGTCACCATTTTAGAAAAAGAAGCTTCTTTAGGCGGGAAATTACAACGCCATCAAGCGTCTGGCTACTCTTTTGATTTAGGACCGAGTACCATTACAATGAAGGCGTATTTTGAGGAAGTATTTACCTCCTGTCATAGGCGAATGGAGGATTATGTGACGTTTTATCCGATTTTTCCCCTTACTAAAAATGTTTTTTCAGATGGACATACGGTCGAGTTTACGCCAGATATTGAGCAAATGGAATCACAAATTGCAGTTTTTAGTCCAGAGGATGCAAAGCAATACCGGGCATTTTTACAGGAATCGAAGAAGCTTTTTCAAATGGCAGAGGAACAGTTTTTAAATCGTTTATTATTGACCTGGAAGGATAAAGCGGATGTCAAGCTAATGAAAGCCCTTCTTGCTGTCAAACCTTTTACATCTGTTCAGCGCTTGCTGCGTCAATATTTTCGTCATCCTCATACATTGGCGATGTTTGGCCGGTATGCGACTTACATTGGCTCTTCTCCATACGAGGCACCTGCTATTTTTAATATGATGGCTTATTTAGAAGGAGAAAAAGGCATTTATGGTATTAAGGGCGGTACGTATCGTTTAGTTGAGGCATTTGAGACACTGGCAAAGGAATTGGGTGTCCAAATTCATCTCAATGAATCGGTCAAAAAGATTCATGTAAAGAATAAGCGAATCCAAGGAGTTGAAACGGATCAGCAGTTATATGAGGCAGATCAAGTCATTGCGGGGGCAGATGCACTGACTGTTTATCGCCAATTAATTGATGAAGAAGACCGCCCGAGCTTTGGAAATCAAAAACTGGCAAACATTGAGCCATCGTTATCAGGTTTTGTTCTTTTGTTGGGCGTCCCTAAAGTCTATGAACAATTGTCTCATCACAACGTGTTTTTTCCAGAGAATTATGAACAAGAATTCAAGGATATTTTTCAGAAAAAACAGCTTCCTCATGATCCGACGCTTTACATCTGTTATTCAGGTCATTCAGAGCCAGCTTTAAGCGGAGGGCCAGGAAGAAGTAACTTGTTTGTATTAGCCAATGCGCCATATGTGACAAAAGAGCAAAATTGGGACATGCTAAAGGAGACATATGGCCAGCATATGAAAACAAAACTAAAGGAAAAGGGTCTCTTTGATCTTGACCAGCTTGTAGAATTTGAAGCGGTACAAACCCCGCTTGATTTACAGCAAAAAACGGGAGCGTATCATGGGGCCATTTATGGCATGTCGTCAAACTCATTCAAGCAGGCATTTTTTCGCATCAATAATCAATCAAAGGATATTGAAGGACTTTGGTTTGTTGGCGGCACAAGTCATCCAGGCGGCGGCACTCCGATGGTGACAAAATCAGGACAGCTCGTCGCAGAAGCCATCATCAAGCATTTAACGTAACACCGAATGAAAAGGAGAGAATTCAAGTGATTGTGGAAAAGAGAAGGTTCCCGTCGCCACATCCGCATATTCACTTATATACAGTGACATATGAGGCCGATGGACTTCGGATGAAGGGGCTGCTCGCTGAACCGGCCGGAGAAGGTCTCTATGACGGTTTTTTATATTTACGGGGCGGCATTAAAAATGTGGGAATGGTTAGACCTGGCCGAATTGTGCAATTTGCTGCGCAAGGGTTTGTCGTCTTTGCGCCCTTCTACCGAGGGAATCAAGGAGGCGAAGGGAACGAGGATTTTGCCGGAGAAGACCGGAAAGATGCATTTGCTGCATTTCAGCTGTTGAAACATCATCAAAAGGTGAAGCAGGAGCGCATTCATATCTTTGGTTTTTCCCGTGGCGGAATTATGGGCATATGGACCGCTGTTGAAATGAAGCATGAGGCCGCTTCCTTTGTGACATGGGGAGGCGTAAGTGATATGAAGCTCACCTATGAAGAACGTGTGGATATGAGAAGAATGATGAAGCGTGTGATAGGAGGTCCTCCGCATAAGATACCAGAAGCATATGAGGCTAGAACGCCTTTGAATCATGTGCACCAAATTGAAGCACCTGTCCTAATCATTCATGGGGAGCTGGATGAGAATGTATCCATTGAGCATGCGTATTTATTAGAAGATGCCCTGCGTCAGCATGGCAAGTCTGTGGAAACATGGTATTTTCACGGATATCATCATTATTTCCCGCCACAGCATAACCGGGAGATTGTCAGACGGTTGACGACATGGATGCACAGCCGAAAAGGCGGAAATGTGGTAAAATAAACGGTAGAAAGAAATATAGAAAGTAGGGGGATTTTCATTATGGGAATGCCTGTTGAATTTAATACAATGATTGTCACAAAAGGAAAAGAGACAAGAATTGAAGAAAATGTGTTTGAGCTCATGAAGGAAGGGTACCGCATTTATCCATTAAATATTCCGCTTGAGGTGCGTAAAACGAAAGACGGAGAAAAAACGGGAACAGCACATGTTGAAAAGCTGGAGCTCACAGACAATATCACGAAGGTGACATACCGTCTTATGTCATTGCATTCAACGAACTAAAAAAGCTGAGGGATTCATTCCCTCAGCTTTTTCCTTTTGATTAGACGAGTGGTCCGCCTTTTGCTTCAATATCACTTGCTGCATGGCTGAATTTTTTGAAGTTCTTTTTAAATTCATTTGCAAGGAAGTTTGCTTTTTCTTTGTAAGCCTCTTGATCGTCCCATGTTTTAGCAGGCTGAAGCACTTCATCTGGCACTCCTGGAATATGAAGCGGGATGTGTAACCCGAAGATGTCGTCAGTGATCATTTCAGCGTTGTCAAGATCGCCTTCGATCGCTGCCTGCACCATTGCTCTTGTATGAGCAAGATTCATTCGTTTGCCCGTACCGTAGCCGCCGCCAGTCCAGCCTGTATTCACAAGGAATACCTTTGCGCCGTGCTCATCAATTTTTTTACCAAGCATTTCAGCATAGACATGAGCAGGAAGTGGCAAGAATGGTGAACCAAAGCAAGTAGAGAACGTTGTTTCTGGTGACGTCACGCCACGCTCAGTTCCCGCTAATTTACTTGTGTAACCGCTCAAGAAGTGGTACATCGCCTGTTCTTTCGTTAAACGGCTGATTGGAGGTAAAACGCCGAATGCATCAGCTGTTAAAAAGACGATGGCAGATGGGTGACCTGCAATACTTGGTTTCACGATGTTATCAATCATTTCGATTGGGTAAGCCGCACGTGTATTTTCAGTAAAGAATGTGTCATCATAATCTGCTTCACGTGTTTCTTCATCAAGTACTACATTTTCAAGCACTGATCCGAAGCTGATAGCTTTGTAAATTTGTGGTTCTTTTTCTTCACTTAAGTTCACACATTTTGCATAGCATCCGCCTTCAATATTGAAGACACCTGTGTTAGACCAGCCATGCTCATCGTCTCCAATCAGCTTGCGGCTTGCACTTGCAGAAAGCGTCGTTTTTCCAGTACCTGAAAGGCCGAAAAATAAAGCAACATCGCCTTCTTGACCGACGTTAGCAGAGCAGTGCATTGATAAAATATCTTGTTCAGGAAGCAGGTAGTTCATAACAGAGAAAATGGATTTTTTCATCTCACCTGCATATTCTGTTCCACCGATCAGAATCGTCCGTTTTTCAAAAGAAACGATAATAAACGTTTCAGAGTTTGTGCCATCTGTTTCAGGATCTGCTTTAAAGTGAGGTGCAGATAAGATGGTGAAAGGTTTTTCGTTTGATGATGGTGTTGATCCATCAGGTCTGATGAATAGTTGCTTTGCAAAGAGATTGTGCCAAGCGAATTCATTTACAACTGTAATTGGCATACGGTATTTTTCGTCAGCACCGGCAAAACCATCAAAGACAAATAGTTCATCACGTTCTTTTAAGTATGACACAACCTTTGTATATAAACGATCAAATGCCTCTTTCGAGATCGGCTGATTGACTTGACCCCAATCAATTTTATGTTCAGAGTTTTCTTCTTTTACGATGAATTTATCTTTAGGCGAACGTCCAGTGTAGGCACCAGTTGTGGCGCGGACAGCACCAGTTGAAGTTAAAACGCCTTCATTACGTGCCAAAATCTTTTCAACAAGTTTCGGAACAGATAAATTTTGGTGCGTATTTTCTAATGAGAGCAATGACTGCAAATCTTCTTTTAAATCCACTGAGTTCATAAAAAAACCCTTCCTTTACCGTTGAATTTGTTTGTTTTGATTAGTATAACACATTGATAATAATAGTCTATACTATTTAAACATTTTTGTGTGTGTTTTTTCATTTCTGCTATGAAAATATGCTTTTTGGTGATGCTAATGATGAGGTGAAAAAAAGGGGAGATAATTCCTATGAACCATTGACATGACGCAAGGGTTTAAGATAAGATATCTTATTGAACGGATACTCTTATCCCGAGTTGGTGGAGGGACAGGCCCGATGAAGCCCAGCAACCGGTTTCTTATGAAAAAGGCATGAACATGCTGAGAAACCAAGGTGCTAACCTGATGCAAGGTACAAGAACACCTTGAGCGATAAGAGTGAAAGGCATGCGATCTCAGACCCTTTCCTCGCAATGAAGGAAATGGTTTTTTTATTTTTGGGATATCATATGAACAAATTGCCAATAACATCTCTAATATAAACATGTTGAAATATAAGAGGGAACGAGTTCCGTATCATATTGGAGGCCTCATCTTGGGATGATGTGGTCTTGTACAGGAGGAAATAGCCATTATGAGTCAAAATCGTCGTTTATTTACTTCAGAATCAGTGACCGAAGGACATCCAGATAAAATCTGTGATCAAATTTCAGACAGCATTTTGGATGAAATTTTAAAGAAAGATCCAAATGCACGTGTTGCCTGTGAAACTTCTGTAACAACCGGTCTCGTATTAGTAAGCGGTGAGATTACAACGTCTACTTATGTCGACATTCCAAAGACGGTGCGTGACACGATTAAGGAAATTGGCTACACACGTGCGAAATATGGTTTTGATGCGGAAACATGTGCGGTTCTTACATCAATTGATGAACAGTCTGCTGATATTGCGCAAGGTGTAGACAAAGCGCTTGAAGCACGTGAAGGAACAATGACTGAAGAAGAAATTGATGCGATCGGTGCAGGTGACCAAGGTTTGATGTTTGGTTTTGCAAACAACGAAACTGAAGAGCTTATGCCACTGCCGATTTCTCTTGCACATAAATTATCTCGCCGTTTAACAGAAGTACGCAAGAATGAAACACTTGCATACCTTCGTCCAGACGGAAAAACTCAAGTAACAGTTGAATATGATGAACAAAACAAACCAGTTCGTATTGATACGGTGGTTATTTCTACACAGCATGCACCAGAAGTGACGCTTGAACAAATTCAAAGCGACTTAAAAGAGCATGTCATCCGCCCTGTCGTTCCAAGTGAACTGATCGATGAAGAAACAAAATACTTCATCAACCCAACAGGCCGCTTTGTCATCGGTGGACCTCAAGGGGATGCTGGTTTAACTGGACGTAAAATCATCGTTGATACTTATGGCGGGTATGCTCGTCACGGTGGCGGTGCTTTCTCTGGTAAGGATGCAACGAAGGTTGACCGTTCTGCAGCATATGCGGCTCGCTATGTAGCGAAAAACATCGTAGCAGCTGGTCTTGCAGATTCATGTGAAGTACAGCTTGCTTATGCAATTGGTGTTGCACAGCCTGTCTCCATTTCAATTGATACATTTGGAACAGGAAAAGCCTCTGAAGAGAAATTAATTGAAGTGGTACGTGCAAACTTTGATCTTCGTCCAGCCGGCATTATTAAAATGCTTGACTTACGTCGTCCGATCTATAAACAAACCGCTGCATATGGACATTTTGGCCGTCATGACTTGGATCTTCCATGGGAAAAAACGGATAAAGCCGACACGCTTCGCAAGGAAGCATTAGGAGAATAACAACATACAAAACCGCTTATTTTAAGCGGTTTTCCTTTTGATTAAAAAAAATTCTACAAAAAGCGTAAAAATGTGAAACAAAATTGGACAAAATACTGTCTAATTATAGGTCTACTTTTAAGAAATAACATAACGTGGAGGCAATAATATGTGTGGGTTTGTTGGTGTATTTAATCACCGTCCATTGTCCGAAACTACTGAGCAGGAAGAGTTAATTAAGCAAATGAATCGTCTCATCGTTCATCGAGGTCCGGATGATGAGGGGTACTTTCATGATGAGCATGTAGGATTTGGATTTAGACGTTTAAGTATTATAGATGTTGAACACGGAAAGCAGCCGCTTTCTTATGAAGATGAAAAATATTGGATTATTTTCAACGGAGAAATTTATAACTATGTGGAGCTGAAAGAAGAGCTTGTGAAAAAAGGCTATACGTTCAGCACAGATTCTGATACGGAAGTCCTTCTTGCCACATATCGTCACTATAAAGAAGAAGCGGCATCGAAGCTTCGCGGCATGTTTGCCTTTTTAATTTGGGATAAAGAAGCGCAGTTATTATATGGCGCAAGAGATCCTTTCGGCATTAAACCGCTCTATTTTACACAAATAGATGACCAAGTGTACTTTGCTTCTGAACGCAAAAGCTTAATGGCTGTGAATGAGAACATTTTATTTGATGAGACTGCTTTGCAGCAGTACATGTCTTTTCAGTTCGTTCCTGAGCCAAATACACTTGATCAAAAAGTGCACAAAGTTGAGCCAGGTCATCAGTTTACACTGCGTCCAGGCCAAGACATTGCATTTAAGACTTACTGGAAAGTTCAATTCAAACCTGAGCAAACACAAGAGCAGAAATTAGTAGAAGAAGTACGTGATGCTATCTATGATTCTGTAAAAGTCCACATGAGAAGTGATGTGCCTGTTGGTTCATTCCTATCAGGCGGGATCGATTCTTCTTTCATCGTGTCGGTCGCAAAGGAATTTCACCCTGAACTGAAGACATTCTCTGTTGGTTTCCAGCAGGATGGATTCAGTGAGGTGGATGTAGCAAAAGAAACAGCTGATAAGCTGGGATTGCAAAACTTTAGTGCTGTGATTTCTCCTGAGGAATATATGAATGAGCTTCCGAAGATCGTCTGGCATTTAGATGATCCTTTGGCTGATCCAGCGGCGATTCCATTGTATTTCGTGGCAAAAGAAGCGAAAAAACAAGTCACAGTTGTTCTTTCAGGTGAGGGAGCAGACGAGCTGTTCGGTGGATATAATATTTACCGTGAGCCGCTGTCTCTAAAGCCTTTTGAATCTGTACCATCCATGCTGAAAAAGCTTCTTCTTCGTCTGGCTCGTTTAATGCCAGAAGGAATGAAAGGGAAGAGCTTTATCGTTCGCGGCTGTACGCCATTAGAGGAACGTTATATCGGCAATGCAAAAATCTTTGAAGAGCCAGTGAAGAAAAACCTCTTAAAGCAGTATGATCCGAACATCACGTATCGTGACGTGACGAAAACATACTTCGAGGAAAGTGCAGGCTACAGTGATATTAACAAAATGCAATATGTTGATATCCATACGTGGATGCGCGGGGATATCCTGCTTAAAGCAGATAAGATGACAATGGCGAATTCTCTTGAGCTTCGTGTTCCATTCCTTGATAAGGTCGTATTTGAAGCAGCTTCTAAAATTCCAGAAGAGCTGAAAACGAAAGACGGCACAACGAAATATTTATTGCGTAAAGCAGCAGAAGGCATTGTGCCGGACCATGTGTTAAACCGTAAAAAACTAGGTTTCCCTGTGCCAATTCGTCATTGGCTGAAAAATGAGATGAACGCTTGGGCGAAAGATATCATTAAAAACAGTCAAACAGATGAATACATTAACAAGGCATATGTTCTTGATTTATTAAATGATCATTGTGCTGGAAAAGCAGATCATAGCCGTAAGATTTGGACTGTCCTGATCTTTATGATCTGGCATAGCATCTATGTAGAGCGCAGCATTGATCCAGAGCAGTTGAATCACCAGCCGAAAGAAGTTATTTTTAGCTAATGAAAAAGGTTTTCAGCTTTGTGCTGAAAACCTTTTTTGTCATGATAGAAAGTGGTGGAAAAGGGTAAAATAACAAGCGGTACACAGTTATTGCTTAATATCCTGAAAAAAACATGATAAAGTGAAGATACATGTATGATGTTAACGCGATAAAAGGGAACGATAGTATTGTCCTTTTTCTACATATTCTCTGCGGATACGATCCATGTCTTGGATATCTTCATCTGTTAACTGGCGAACGACTTTGGCTGGACGGCCAAAAGCGAGTGAACCTTTTGGGATGACTTTTCCTTGCGGGACAAGGCTGCCTGCACCAATAAAGGCTCCTTCGCCAATTTCCGCACCATCGAGAATGATGGATCCCATGCCAATGAGGGCATTTTTTCGAATGATAGAGCTATGTAATGTGACTTGGTGTCCAATGGTAGCACCATCTTCAATAAGAAGTGTTTTTCCAGGACTTTGATGCAGACAGGATAAGTCTTGAATGTTGACGTTTTTTCCAATTCTGACAGGAGCTACATCGCCTCTAATGACCGTTTGGAACCAAACGCTTGAATATTCTCCTATTGTGACATCACCTGTAATGGTGGCGTTTTCTGCAACAAAGACCGATTCATGAATCTCAGGTGTAAACTGATGATATGGATAAATCACTTTTTCGACTTCCTTTCTTAATACAACATTTGTGAGGTGTTTACTTTGTGGACTTGGCATGCTGAAAGACCGGTTGGTACAATTGTCATTGTACATGGTGCTAGTGAATATCATGGCCGATATAAATGGCTGATCGAAATGTGGCGAAATGCAGGCTATCACGTCGTCATGGGTGACCTGCCTGGGCAAGGGACATCGACACGTGCGAGAGGCCACATTCGTTCTTTTCAAGAATACATTGATACAGTGGATGAATGGATTGAACATGCGAAGTCGTTCAGACTTCCGACATTTTTACTTGGACATAGTATGGGGGGACTGATTTCGATTGAATGGTTCAAGCAGTATACCCATACGAAGATTGATGGCCTTATTTTATCATCACCTTGTTTAGGTCTGCAATTTAAACCGAAGAAGCTGATGGATTTTGCGTCAAAAGGGCTAAATGTGCTGGCGCCGTCTTTTAAAGTCGAATCCGGGCTGTCGATCGAACTTGCCACACGGAATCAAGATGTGATAGAGGCAGATTCGAATGATTCGCTTTATGTGACGAAGGTGTCGGTTCGCTGGTATCGAGAACTGGTGAAAAATATCGATGCGGCGATGCAGCCAACGAATGTCTTTCGGTCGATTCCGCTCCTGCTCATGCAGGCAGGCGATGACAAGATAGTAGATAAAACAAGAGTGATGAAATGGTTCAATGGCATTGAATCAACCAATAAATCATACCGTGAATGGGAAGGGCTTTATCATGAAATTTTTAATGAGCCCGAGCGAGAAGATGTGTTTAAGGCGGCAAGAGCCTTTACTGATCAATATATTTAATTGTGAGCTTAAGTTGGGGGTGGATTGATTTGTCAGTACCAGAACGTCCTTTTGCACTGATGACGAAGGTGTATAAAGATATTTTTCCGCTAGTTCATCAGGAGCTAAAAAAGTGGCGGGCTCATGCAGAAATGATTGAAAATGAAGAACTGAGAACGCAGGCACTAGCGAGCATATCCAGTAAAACCTTTCACTGTGAAGGCGGGGGAATTTTATCTCTGCTTGCAGGTGAAGCGAAGGAAACGTGTATTGAATTCATTGTGGCGTACCAAACGATTAGCGATTATTTAGATAACTTGTGTGACCGCAGTACATCACTTGATCCAAAGGATTTTCATATGCTGCATCAGGCAATGAGAGATGCACTCGATATTCATGCGGAGCTTAAGCCGTATTATCAATTCCGTGATGATCAAGAGGATCATGGGTACCTGCATGCGCTAGTCAGGACGTGCCAAGATGTGCTGTCACGTCTAGCGCATTATCCGATCATTCAGCCCTATTTACATACGCTGTGTGATTATTATAGTGATTTACAAGTACATAAGCATGTGGTTCCTCATGAGCGTGAACCTCGATTAGAGTCATGGTTCCGCCAGTATGAAAAGGATTTACCGAAAATGGAGTGGTATGAGTTTTCCGCATGTGCAGGATCAACGCTGGGCATTTTCTGTCTTGTGGCTTATGCACTGCAGCCTGATTTTACAGAGAAGCAGGCGAAGCAAATTTACGAAAGCTATTTCCCTTATATTCAAGGTCTGCACATCTTACTGGACTATTTAATCGACCAAGAAGAGGACAGGCTGGAAGGCGATTTGAATTTTTGCTCGTACTACAACTCTCATCATGAGATGATGGATAGACTACAGCATTTTATTGAAAAAGCGGATGAACAGTTGAAAGGCATTCCACACGAGAATTTTCACAAACTAATCAATAGAGGGTTACTTGCGGTCTATTTGTCTGATGAAAAAGTGACAGCTCAAAAAGAGATGAACAAGCTGGCAAAGCGGTTGATCAAATCAAGCGGGAAAACATCGTTCTTTTTCTATATCAATGGCAGAGCCTATCGAACCTATCAGAAAATGCCTTGGATGAAATCTTCTTAACGTATAAAATAAGCTCATCAGCTTGTAGAAAATGTTTTTCTACAAGCTTTTTTGTTTTGAACTGTTTCGCTTTGGACCATGTACAGTTCTTTTATGATTACAATCCTCTTATTTGCTGCCGATATTATTCTTAGTGTACGAAAAATAGGAGAAAAGTATTGATCGTATCTACTCCTTATGACGTATATTTGTTGAAAAACTTAAAAAAGGGGAAGGTCGAATATGTCATTTTTTAAAAAGTTTGCAGCAAGTGTAGGAATCGGTGCAGCAAAAGTGGATACAATTTTGGAGAAAGATGCGTATGAACCGGGAGAAGAAGTAAAGGGAACAGTCCATGTGAAGGGCGGAAAAGTGCCTCAAGATATTCGCTATATTGATTTAAAGTTGAAAACATGGTACACCATTGTAAAAGATGATGAAGAGCAGCGAAAACACACAACCATCCATTCTGTCCGAGTGACTGAATCATTCACAATTCAGCCTGGGGAAGCCCATCAGTTTACATTCTCATTTCACCTTCCTCTTGATACACCAATGACTGTAGGTAAAGTAGAGGTGGCTGTTGTGACAGACCTTGATATTCAAGGTGGTATTGATAAATTTGATCATGACCGCATTTTCGTAAGCGCGCACCCTTGGGTGAAACGTGTGCTTGAAGCTGTTGGAAACTTAGGCTTTCACCTTCATGAAGCAGACTGTGAAGAAGCACCTTATTTTAGGCGCCGCCTTCCCTTTGTTCAAGAGTTTGAGTTCATACCGACTTCCGACTATTATCGTCAAATGCTTGATGAGTTAGAGGTGATTTTCTTCATTGATGAAGAGGGGCTAGATATCATTTTTGAAGTCGACCGTAGAGCAAGAGGGCTGCGTGGCTGGCTGGAAGAAATGTATAATGACGGAGAACAGCTTGTACGTGTCCGCTTTACTCAATCAGAGCTTGCAGATGCAGAAGAGCTGGAAGTAGTGCTTGAAGAAATCATTGACCAATACGCTTATTAAATAAAAAAAACTCAAATCCATTAAGAGGATTTGAGTTTTTTTTCGATGGCTACCACAAAGGGCGGATCGTTTTGAATATTCATGTATTG
Source organism: Bacillus sp. FSL W7-1582 (assembly GCF_038593325.1). Lineage (NCBI taxonomy): Bacteria > Bacillati > Bacillota > Bacilli > Caryophanales > Bacillaceae > Bacillus > Bacillus sp. FSL W7-1582. The sequence continues at coordinate 2,715,838 of NZ_CP151987.1, read as the reverse complement.
ATAAGAGATCACCTGTACTTCTTCGTGATGGAGTGTTTTGCAATAATCAAGAAGGATGTCCTTCTCTTTTTTTCCTTCGGGATGACCGTGGTAAATCACAAGAACGATCAGACCTCCAGGCTTAAGCCAATCCATGAGCTGGTTGATCGCTTCAATGGTCGTATGGGCCTGAGTCGTGACGGTTTTATCGCCTCCTGGTAAGTACCCAAGATTGAACACTGCACCAGATATGTGACCATAAGCTTCGGCTGGCAGATGCTCAGCAAGTTGTTCATGTCCGTCATGGATCAGGTGAACGTAAGGGTAGTGCTCACCAAGTCTTTTGCTTGTTTGCTCAATGGCTTCCTTCTGTACATCGAATGCGAAAACTTGTCCATCCTTCCCGACAAGGTCAGCTAAATAGCGTGTATCATGGCCATTTCCCATCGTTGCATCAATGACAATATCGCCTTTTTGACATGCACGTTCTAACAGTTCTTTACTAAAAGGGAGCATCCGTTTTAAAATCATTTTGCCGCTTCTTCCAATCTGATGAAGCGTTTGCCCTGGTAGCTGTTACGCCTTTCAAGCTCAGCATTAATGGCATTGAGCACTTCCCATTTATTCACACTCCACATTGGACCTACCATTAATTCAATGGGACCATCGCCTGTAATACGATGAATAATCATTTCTGGCGGCAGGATCTCCAGCTGGTCACAGACAAGCTGAACATATTCCTCTTGGCTGAGAAATTCTAGTTTACCTTTCTCATATTGCTTCACCATCGGTGTTCCTTTTAACAGGTGAAGTAGATGAATTTTAATTCCTTGTACATCTAAATCAGCGACAGCTTTTGCTGTTTCCATCATCATATCTCGGTTTTCAAGAGGAAGACCGTTGATGATATGTGAACAGACTCGAATGCCATGTTTTCGCAGTTTTTCTACACCTTCTACGTAGCATTCATAATCATGAGCACGGTTGATGAGCATCGCTGTCCGCTCATGTACAGTTTGTAGACCAAGTTCAACCCATAGATACGTCCGCTCATTTAACTCAGCTAAATATTCCACGACGTCATCTGGCAGACAATCAGGTCTTGTGGCAATCGATAAACCAACCACTCCATCCAGATTCATGACGGTTTCGTATTTTTCTTTTAAAACAGGAAGCGGCGCATGTGTGTTTGTGTAAGCTTGGAAATACGCCATGTATTTTCCATCTTTCCATTTTGTATGCATCCGCTCCTTGATTTCATTAAATTGAGTGATGAGATCATCCGCCCGGTTCCCTGCAAAATCACCAGATCCTGCTGCGCTGCAAAATGTGCAGCCTCCATGTGCGACAGTACCATCACGGTTTGGACAATCAAAGCCGCCGTCTAATGCGACTTTAAATACTTTATGACCAAAGTGCTCACGCAAATGATAATTCCATGTGTGATAACGTTTTTCGCTGTTTGAATATAAAAAAGGGTTATGCTGATCCAAGTCAGTAACCTCCTTGCATAATAATAGGCATCCTTAAAGTTTAACAAAAATCACGAAAGAGGACAATTGAATCTGTCCAACATTTTCTTTAGTGAAAAAGCTTTACGTGGGCAAAATAGGCGAGAGCAATGATGAAATGGAGGGATGGCTAGATGGCAACTAGAAAATCAATCGATGAATTTGTCCAAAAAAGCACTGAGACTCTTGAGTTTGCAAGCGAACAGTTTGATTTGAGCTCTCGCCAAGAACATTATAACGTAGAAGAATTTTCAAAAGCGCAGCTCATGCTTGAGGATGCGGTGAATGAATTAGAAAAGTTAAAAGATGTCGCCAATGATCAGCAAAGAGAACGTTTAGACAGAACGCGTGTACAAATTCAAAGTCTGCAAAACCAAATGATTTTAGGTATTTCATACGAGAACGAATGATGAACAGATCCTTCTTTTAAGGGTCTGTTTTTATTTTTTGGCTGTTTTCGCAAAGATTGTTGTTTTTGGATATATATTTGTAATAGGTTTTTGTTCTGTTAAAGTATGTTATATATAGAAATTGCAAATATCTTCAAGGGGGTAGAAGAAATGTTGGAGACTCTTCCTGATTGGTTTTGGGCATTATATTACTTGTTTTTCTTAGCAACATTAGGAACCGCAATATTCAGTGTTGTGAAAAATAAACATAGGGGATTGTCCATTCTAACCATTGTATTTACTGTTACAATTCCGATTATTAGCCTGATAAATAGCATTGGTAGAGTAGAAGGAATGAATGAATTTGAACACTTATTTAGTCAATTGCGACAGGGTGCAGTTTGGTCTATCTTTACAGTTATAGGCTATATATTTTTATTAGTATGGTGGGTGCTAATCCTGTTCAAAAGCAAGTCCAAAAACAAAGTAATAGTATCTAATTAAAACATTGTAGAGACCTCAATATTAGGGGTCTTTTATTATGCACTTTTTCAGGCGATTATGAAAGTGATTAACGTGTTGAACACCCTAAACCAGAAGCAAACCTGGCTTCCGAAAGCTTTTAAGTAGCTTCGTCATTTTATCTGGTTCGTCTGCCTATTTTTTTCTAGAGTCCCTTGACTTTTCAATCAAGTGTCTATATTGTATTAAGTGTACTACATCAACTAATACACTACAGACACTTAAACGTGAAGAAAGGTGTTTAACCATGAAAAAAGAAAAAAAACCAATCAATTTAAAGTGGATGGTGCTGGCTGTTGCGTTAGCATGTACATTTTTTTTCGTTCTCGTTTTCATTGGTTTTGAAGTTCAAAAAGATTTTATTCCAAATTCGGTCCCTTTAATGCAAGGACATGATCAAGCGATAGGACTGCAAAAGCATGAATGAGAAAAGAGGGAGCCATCATGATTCAAATAGATCCAAGAAGCGCTGCACCAATATATGAACAAATCATTGAGCAATTAAAAATTTTGTGCTTAAAAGGCGTGATGAAACCAGGTGACAAACTGCCCTCTGTGAGAGAGCTTGCCACCATTATTATTGCGAATCCAAACACCGTCAGCAAAGCGTATAAAGAGCTTGAACGGGAAGGAATTATTGAAACATTAAGAGGCCGTGGAACGTATGTGACAGAAGGTGCACAGTTAAAGCTGAATGAAGGGAAGGTGTTAGAGATGAAGGAGCAATTAAGGCAACTCATTATTGAAGCTCATTATGCCGGTATTGATATTCATCAACTCAAAGAGTGGCTGGAGGAGATCAGCTCAAGTCTAAAAGGAGGAAAACAAGTTGATTGAGGTCAGAAATGTATCAAAGAAATTAAATGGACGTGAAGTACTCAGCAACGTTTCCTTCAAGATAGGCGAAGGAGAGATCTTTGGTCTGCTTGGCCGGAATGGCTCTGGTAAAACAACACTTCTTCGCTTGATTCAGCAAATCCTTCTTCCAGATGAAGGAGAGATTTATTTTAAAGATGTACTCGTAAAAGACCACCCGTTAGTGAAGCAAAATATTGTGTATATGCCAGTCGTAAATCCCTACTTTGACCGGTACAATTATGGACAGCTTGTAAAGCTGTTAAAACAACTGTATCCAAAGTTTGACGTGACATATGCCAATGAGCTTGTGAACCGGTATGAGATTCCGGAAAAAGTGAAATACCGTGAATTGTCGACAGGTTTAAAGAAACAGCTGTCTCTCATTTTAAGTTTTGCCATCAAACCAGCAGTCATTTTGTTAGATGAGCCGACAGACGGGATTGATGCAGTCACAAGAAATGACGTTCTTCAGCTGATGATTGACGAGGTGGCAGAACGACAAACAACGATTTTAATTACATCGCACCGTTTAGAGGATATTGAGCGTATGTGTAACCGAATCGGGTTTTTGGAAGGAAATCAGCTCACAAGTGTTATGGATTTAGATGAATTAAAGAATGACTACGTCAAAATCCAGATGGCATTTGAAGAGGATATGAACTTAAGTATTAGAAAAAAAGGCGTTGCCATCTTAGATCAAGCGGGTGTGTTCTATACAGCACTTGTACTCAAAACAGATGAAGAAGCAAAAGAGTATTTGAAATCGCTTGAACCAAAAGTCTGGCATGAACTGCCTGTAAATTTAGAAGAAGTATTCATTGCAAAGTTTGGAGGGAAACGCAGATGGTAAAGCGGCAATTGTTATATAAGGAATGGAAGCAGTCTGAGCTGACATTCATTTTAGTGATGCTTGTTGCGGTCTTTGCGACGCCATTATCCCTCTTAATGGAGTACTCAACCTTTCAAGATTGTTTGAATAACCGAGACTGTCTAATGGATACAACAACATTCACTTATATTTTTAAGACGGACGCATTTCTCTCACTTTCATGGGTCATGGGCATATTTTTTGCTGTGATTCAGCTAGGATTTGAAAGAAATAAAGGGCAGATGGACTTTACCGTATCCTTGCCGTTTAGTAGAAGTTCCATCTTTCACACAAAGTTTTTCTTAGGTGCTGGAATTATTGCAAGTGTTCATGCTGTTTCATACCTTCTCATTTATTTATTAAAATTAGGTCTTGGGCCAATAGAGACACCTGGATTTAACAGTCTTTATGTTTCTGCACTGTTGTCAGCCTTGATGATCTATAGTTTGTTTTTTGCAGCAGGTGCTTTAACAGGGAGTGCTATTTCTCAAGCAATCGTTGGATTTAGTACAGCTATTTTACCTTACTTAGTGATTGGTTTACCAATCCTTCATTTAGATTTTATCTTTAAAACAAGCGGGATGTGGCTGGATAAAATCTTTAATTTCTTGATCACGCCCATTTCCCCCATTACTTATATTACAGCTAACAGTTTTTATCAGGAATATCCGCTTTGGTTCAATGGTGAAGAATACATCGTTCCAATTGTCATGATGTTGCTATTTTACCTTATTGGCTTGTTTAGCTTTATTAAACATCCAATTGAACGAAATGGCCGATTCTTCCTTTATTCAATAATGGATCGCCCAATTCAAATTATGGTGATCGTGTTTGGCGTCTTAGGGTTTGGCTGGGTTGGTTTTTCCTCAGATTCATTAATTGGATATTTTGTTGGGATGTGCATCGGTGGAGCTGTAGGTGCACTGACGAGTTATTTCTTAATCTATCGAAAAAGATAAACAGAGAGCAGGGGAGTAGAGATGATTCAAATTCAATCGTTAGATCATGTGTTTAAAATTGGGAAAAAGGGCAGGGAGAACGAAATTCCTGTGCTCAAAGACATTGACTTGTCTATTAAAAGAGGCGAAATTGCATGTATCGTCGGACGAAGCGGTTCGGGGAAATCAACTTTGCTGAATTTAATATCGGGATATATTACGCCAACAAGCGGACAAATTATGGTTGATGGCACCAATGTGACCGGCTTTAATGAGAAAGAATGGGCAGACTTTCGGTTAGATCATTTTGGCTTTATCTTTCAAAGCTTTCAATTGATCGGGAGTTTAACAACATATGAGAACGTTGAACTTCCGCTCACTTTAAAAGGTGTGAAGCCGTCTGAGCGAAAAGTGAAAGTAAAGGAAATGCTGAAACGAGTTGGTCTTGAACATCACGCAGGGCATTATCCTAATGAACTGTCAGGTGGACAGCAGCAGCGTGTGAGTATTGCAAGAGCCTTGATCCTTAATCCGTCTATTATTTTAGCAGATGAACCAACAGGCAGTCTGGATTCAGAAACTGAAGGCGAAATTCTAGCCTTTATCCAGCAGCTTAATCGTGAAAAAGGAATTACATTTGTCATCATTACACATGACGATGAAGTCGCTTCAATCGCAGACACAACGTTCCAGCTTCATGATGGTGTATTAAAGAAAGGGGATCAGTCCATTGAAATTTAGAGATCAGGTCAAATTCATCAGAAGAAATATGAAGAAAAATAGATTGCGTGTGTTTATGACCATACTTGCAACGACAATGGCATGCTCTTTCTTAATCGTTCTAGCGTCAGTTGGTTTTGGTCTGCAAAAATCGGCTCAAGATGAAATCATGAAACAACAAATTATCACAGAAATTAAAGTGTTAGGCAAAGAAAAAGGTGACGTCAAGGTTGACGATTTAAAGAAATATGATCATGCGAAATCTGTCGTTGCGAGAACGTCAATCATTCCATCGGTTCACGTCGAGCTCGATAATCGCTCAAGTGATACGCAGGCTGTACTGACAGATATGAAAGAAGAAAAAGAGGCAGGCCTTGAACTAGACCGTGGAAAAGTCCCAACATCGGCGAATGAAATTGTAGTTGGGTATCAAATGGCAGAACAACTTTGGACGGAAAAAGAACGAAAAGACTATGAAAAAGAAATGAATCAGACATCAAATGGTGAAGATACACCGGAAGAGCCAAAAGGCTATACGAAGGAAATTTTAAACAAAGTCATTCAAATCAAGGTGCCAAAACTGAATGAAGAAAATGAAGTGGTGAAAGAAAAGACGTTCGATTTCCGTGTCGTCGGTGTATTGAAGAAACCGAATTTGGAGTGGCAGCAGGATCATAAAATTCTTATTCCGAATGCTTATGAAAAAGAATTTAGTCAAGTGCTCGATCTGTCTCCTGATGCAGGAAATGTCGAAAAAATGACGTCTGTCTATGCTGATAAGTTCGACAATGTCGGTGCGCTCACAGATAAGCTGACAGATGACGGCTATCAAGTTATCTCTGTGACGAATCAGCTTGAAGGAATGGATATGTTCTTTACAGTCTTTAAAATTGGACTCATCTTTGTTGGATGTATTGCGGTGATTATTTCGGCGATCGGCATTTTCAATACGATGACAATGGCCGTAACAGAGCGGACACAAGAGATTGGGATCATGAAAGCCATCGGTGCGAATCCTTCCATTATTAAGCGAATGTTCCTCATGGAAAGTGCTTATATTGGGGTAATTGGATCGATCATCGGGATTATCATCTCGTACATCGTTAGTTTTGCAGTGAATTTAATCATTCCAGCAATTTTGTCTTCTATGTCTGAAGGGGGATCCAGTGATCAATTCTCGATCACCTTCTCCTATATTCCGCTAAGCCTTGTGGTCACAGCAACAGTGATTAGTGCAGGAGTCGCCATTATTTCTGGACTCAATCCAGCACGTAAGGCGACAAAAACGAATGTATTAACAGCATTAAGAAGAGAAATTTAAAGAAGAACCTCCTGTACCTATAGTGGGCTGACAGGAGGTTTTTTTATCGTCAAAAGATGTCTATTGCTTTGGTGCCCGGTACCCTGCACGCTCAGCTTCTTCTACGGAGCAGAACATTTTGGTCACGTTTTTTGTCCGTGAGTAGTATCTGCTGCTCGGTGTGTGATATATGCCGTTGACACTTCCTTTAATATTACAGGCGGCAGATTCTTTTTTTGTTTCTTTTTGTGACTCATGACCGCCAGTATTCGACCCATCATCTTTAGGAGCAGATCGCTGGGCCGATGACGTGGTGTCTTTGTTTACTTTCTGGTGTTCTTTTTTGAGTGTTTCGTTTGTAGAGGTTAGCTTGTCTATTTTCTCTTCAAGCTCATGGATGGTTTTTTCTTGCTGTTTGACTGTCTTCTTTTCGGAGGTGATGGTTTCTAATTTCTTGGATAGCTTTTCTTTTTCTTTGGTCACGTCTTCTAAAGAGGCCGTCAGCGTTTCTTTGTCTTCCTTTAGACGAGAAATGTCAGATGCTAATTGTTTTTGCTCTTTCAGCAGCTGTTCAGAAGATGGATCTGCTTGTGCTTTCGGAGCACCTGTGCCGGCAAACGGTAATGACATAATAGAAAAAACAAGACCAATGGTCAAAAAAGGATAGAAGAGTTTTTTTGAAAAGATTTGTTGATTTTGGTGTTTAAGTAATAAATAATTGACGGCATATCCTATGGCGAAACAAATACATAAAAGACCTATGATGAGTAACATCATCATCTGGCAGCCCCCCCTATATCGCTATTTATACCTATCATACCTCATTTTTCCATTTTGGGGAGCGGTTCAATTAAAAAAACCCTGTTTATACAGGGTTTTCAGCTAATGGCAATCCTTTGATTGCTTCTTTTACTGTTAAGTAAGTGATCGTATTCTGGAAGTCTGTATCTAAGTCTTTCATTTTCATCGCAAGCTGTGGTTTGATCCCAGTGATGATGAGTTCAGTTCCAGTTAAGTTCAGCAGGTGATGCAGTTTGAAAATTCGCGCTGCAACGGAATCATCGACATCGATTAAACCAGAAAGATCGACAATTAAATAATCATCCTTTGAATCTTCTAATATACAAGTTAACTTCGCGACGATGGCATCAAAGCGTTCTTCTGATAATTTTCCGATGAGTGGAAGAGCGGAAACACCATTTTTGATTGGGACAATTGGCGTCGACAGAGAGGTGACTTCCTGTAAGGAATCTTCTAGGAGTTGTTCATATTCTTTCTGCTTTGTAATGTCCTTTTGAAAGCCAATAAAAAATGTTTTGTCATCTTGTTCAATGTATAGAGGATCTATATTGAGTTCATTCCAAAAAAAAGTACCGTCTTTTTTATAATTTTTGAGCTGTGTGGTAATAGGTGTTTTGTTTTGAATTCCGTGACGTATTAAGGCAAGTTGCTCTTGATTTGTGTCTTTTCCTTGGAGGAATCGACAATTACGTCCAAGAATCTCATCTGGTTTGTATCCAGTCATTTGTGTAAAGCCATGATTCACATAAACGATAGGGTTATCCTCTAAAGAAGGGTCTGTAATGACAACACCAATCCGCGCATGATCCAGCGCTTTTTTTATGAGTTCAAGCTGTTTTTGCAATCCGAAGATGTTCGAGCTGACCATATTACCCTCCTTTGCTGCTACTATTAGACATTTAAGATGGTTTTTTTGAAACCAAATGAATTCTTTTTAAACGTAACATAACATATGTTCTGTTTCAATGATTGCAATCGCTTTGTTAAATTTGTCATCATAGTTTGTCCTCCATTAGAATAGAGTAAGTAAGGAGACTTTTCATTAGAAAAAGAAGGGATCATTTGAGGATAATTCATAAAATGACAAAAATAGTTAATATGGATTAGGTGAAAATGATTCCAATGCATCAAGATTGTTTTTGGGTCATTCACATATAATGGAAGAAACAAGCTTTTTTTCTTCGTTAGAGAGAATAGACCTTTTACATGGATTATGACGGAACAGCAGAATGGCATTACAGGGGGCTGGACAGCCTGAAGTCGCTTTACTATTCTAAGGGCTTTAGGAAGGTGATGAAAATGCTGCAACAAGTCATTATTGCTTGCGCCATTGGAGGGGTCATGGGCATTCTCGGTCACGTAAAGAAAAAAGGCAGGCTAGAGAAGCCCAGAATGACAAAGAAGTTTATTTATCTAGGGTTTATTGAAGATTGGCTCGTTGGGATGATTGCTGCTACACTGCTTGTCTTATCCTCAAATCCCGAATCTAGTCTGCACTTGATCATCTTATCCATTATTTCAGGTTACGGAGGAGAAGCAGTTCTGCGAAGCTTCGATTTTGTGAGAGAAGAACGTTCACAGGATGCAGGCTCCAACCGTCATAACCGATCTCCACACGAATAATATCCTCACTTTACCCTAGTCTAGGGTACATTCCCATTGTATACAAACCTGCTTGCACTTATGATCATAATTCTATAAAATACTACTTAGATGACGGTTACGATAAGAACAGTGAAGAGGAGTAGTAGGAAAGCAGTATTTGTCTTTAGAGAATTGACGGCTGGTGAAAGTCAATCAAATCTGCTTCTGAACTCGCCTCAGAGTTGCAGTTGCGTTAAAGCTTCTGTCGCATGTCTGCGTTAAAGATATTAAGTGAGCGTATGAACAGTTCATGACGCTAACAAGGGTGGTACCGCGGGAACCAAAAAATCTCTCGTCCCTTTCCAGGGATGAGGGTTTTTTGTTGATTTTAGAAAAATCTGAATTCTTGCAGTGGTCATCTGAGCAGATAAAGCCGTACATATTAAAGGAGGTTTTCACATTGAGTTTTCAGCATCGGGAAATTGAAAAAAAGTGGCAGGATTATTGGCTGACACATAAAACATTCGCCACATCTGACTCGGAAGATAAGCCAAAGTTTTATGCGCTAGATATGTTTCCTTATCCATCAGGAGCAGGGCTTCATGTAGGGCATCCTGAAGGATACACAGCAACGGATATTTTATCACGTATGAAACGTATGCAGGGATACGATGTTCTTCATCCAATGGGATGGGACGCATTTGGTCTTCCAGCGGAACAATATGCGCTGGATACAGGAAATGATCCAGCTGAATTTACAGAAGAGAACATTAATAATTTCCGCCGCCAAATTCAATCATTGGGCTTCTCGTATGATTGGGATCGAGAAATTAACACGACAGATCCGAATTATTATAAATGGACCCAGTGGATTTTCTTGAAATTGTACGAAAAAGGATTGGCGTATATTGATGAAGTACCTGTAAACTGGTGCCCAGCACTCGGTACAGTCCTTGCAAATGAAGAAGTCATTGATGGGAAAAGTGAGCGCGGAGGGCATCCTGTTGAAAGACGTCCAATGAAGCAATGGATGCTAAAAATTACAGCATATGCGGACAGGCTGTTAGAAGATTTAGAAGACATTGATTGGCCTGAAAGCATCAAAGACATGCAGCGCAACTGGATTGGACGTTCTGAAGGTGCACATGTTCACTTCGAAGTAGAAGGACATGACGAACAGTTTACTGTGTTTACAACACGTCCTGATACACTATTTGGTGCAACATATGCCGTTCTTGCACCAGAGCATGCACTAGTTGAAAAAATTACAACAGCTGCTCAAAAAGAAGCAGTTGAAGCATATATCAAAGAAATTCAGTCTAAGAGTGACTTAGAGCGAACAGATCTTGCTAAAACGAAAACGGGCATTTTCACAGGTGCTTATGCCATCAATCCATTGAATGGGGAAAAGATGCCGATCTGGATTGCAGATTATGTGTTAGCCACATATGGCACTGGAGCGATCATGGCAGTTCCTGCTCATGATGAGCGTGATTATGAATTCGCCAAAACATTCGATCTTCCAATCAAAGAGGTTGTCGAAGGTGGAGACATTGACAAAGAAGCTTACACAGGTGATGGAAAGCACATCAACTCTGATTTCTTAAACGGCTTAGGGAAAGAAGAAGCAATTGAAAAAGCGATTGCATGGCTGGAAGAACATCAAAAAGGTGAAAAGAAAGTCACTTATCGTTTAAGAGACTGGCTGTTCAGCCGTCAGCGTTACTGGGGAGAGCCAATTCCAATTATTCATTGGGAGGACGGAACATCTTCAGCTGTTTCAGAAGAAGAGCTTCCACTGATTTTGCCTAAGACGACTGAGATTAAGCCAAGCGGAACAGGTGAATCACCTTTAGCGAATATTAAAGATTGGGTAGAGGTTGTCGATCCAGTGACAGGTAAAAAAGGACGCCGTGAAACCAATACGATGCCACAATGGGCAGGTAGCTGCTGGTACTTCTTACGTTATATTGATCCACATAACACAGAAGAACTTGCATCTCCTGAAAAGCTGAAGAAATGGCTTCCGGTTGATGTGTATATTGGTGGAGCAGAACATGCTGTGCTTCATCTGCTATATGCACGATTCTGGCATAAATTCTTGTATGATATTGGTGTTGTTCCAACAAAAGAACCGTTCATGAAATTGTTCAACCAAGGAATGATTCTTGGTGAAAATAATGAAAAAATGAGTAAATCAAAAGGGAATGTTGTCAACCCAGATGATATCGTAGAATCTCATGGTGCAGATACATTAAGACTGTACGAAATGTTCATGGGACCTTTAGATGCGTCGATTGCTTGGTCTGAAACAGGTCTTGATGGTGCTCGTCGTTTCCTAGATCGTGTATGGCGTCTGTTTACAAATGAAGATGGCTCCATCAGTGATAAAGTGACAGAGCAATCTGGCGGGCCATTAGAGCGAAGCTACCATGAAACCGTCATGAAGGTAACGGATCATTATGAAGGCTTACGTTTCAATACTGGGATTTCACAATTAATGGTGTTCATCAACGATGCATACAAGGCTGACACACTGCCGAAAGAATATGCAGAAGGATTTGTGAAACTTCTTTCTCCGATTGCACCGCATGTAGCGGAAGAGCTTTGGAATAAACTTGGTCATGAAGGGTCTATTTCTTATGAAGCATGGCCGCAATATGATGAGTCAAAACTTGTCGATGATGAAGTGGAAATTGTCGTACAGCTAAATGGAAAAGTGAAAGCAAAATTAACGGTTCCTGCTGATGCAACAAAAGAGCAGCTAGAAGAGCTTGCGAAAAATGATGCACGGATAAAAGAACAGCTTGAAGGGAAAACAATCCGTAAAGTGATTGCGGTTCCTGGAAAACTTGTCAATATTGTCGCAAACTAATGAACGCACCCATCGGTATCAGCCGATGGGTGTTGTTTATTTCCCGGGACATAATTTTGTCGAAAACAAGGTGATTCCTCCATCAATCTCGTATTTAACAAGTTGATCAAGAAAATGAGGAGTGACGTCAATGGAAAAGGAAAGCAAACGTGAACAACTGCTCAGTTTATTAGGGGAAATGCCGGAGCGCCATCGTGTAGAGGCGTATACGTTAAAGATTGAGGAACGTGAATCGTACTTAGTAGAAACACTCATTCTCTCTATTCATGGGGTGGAGGAAGTTCCGGCTTATTTTGTGAAGCCGAAAGATACAGTGAAAAAAAGGCCTGTTGTCTTGTTCCAGCATTCTCATGGTGGGAATTATGTGGATGGGAAAGAAGAGTTATTGAAGGGGGCTCATTATTTGCAAGCGCCTTCATACGCAAAAGAATTCACTTCAAAAGGCTATAGTGTGTTGGCGATTGATCATGCGGGATTTGGTGAAAGAAGGGGGAGAACAGAAAGTGAAATTTTCAAAGAAATGCTGTTAACAGGAAAAGTGATGTGGGGCATGATGCTGTATGAGAGCATGTGTGCAATTGATTATTTGCTGTCCCGCTCTGATGTGCTTCCAGAGCGTTTAGCTGTTTTTGGGATGTCAATGGGCGGCCTTCTTTCATGGTGGACGGCAGCACTTGATGAGAGGGTCAGTGTGTGTGTGGATCTTTGCGCACAGGTTGATCATCACACATTGATTGAAAAGAATCATTTAGATAGACACGGTTTTTACTATTATGTACCGAGCTTAGCTAAGCACTTTACAGCAGCTGACATCCAAGAAATGATTTTCCCAAGACCGCATTTAAGCTTAGTTGGAAAGCATGATCAGCTTACACCTGCTGAAGGTGTTGGACGAATTCAACAGACATTAAGTCAAGCCTATCAAGCTGCTTCCTTAAAGGAACGTTATCAGCTTATAGGTCTACATGCAGGTCATTTTGAAACGGCTGCTATGCGCCACGAGGCTACACGTTTTTTGAAAAAGTGGCTGTAATCAATAGACGGCATGGACATACTACTCCGATAGAAGATGAAGGAGGAAACAGATGAAAAAAATCACCATGATTGGCGGATGTGGTGTCATCGGACGTTTATTAACTAAAGAGCTCTCTTTGGAGTATGACCTGACCATCATTGATCAAACAAGGTGTGTAGAAGAAGTCATCATGGCAAATGCGGCAATTGAAGAGGAGTTGTTTCAAGCCATTCCAAGAGATACAGATGTGATCATTCATCTTTTAAACATAGACATGACGCATGATGTGATGAATGAAAAGGAGTTTGCAAAAATGAATGAGGTGTTTTGGATAAGCGCGTATAATATGTTTCGTTCAGCGGCCAGGTTAAGCATTCCAAAAGTCATTTTTGCAAGCAGTAATCATGTGACAGATCGCTATGAAAAAGATGGTCACTCCTTACTAGAGCGAGAAATTACGACTGATGATGTACCAGCAACGAAAAATGTGTATGGCATTTTAAAATTTGCTTCCGAACAGCTTGGGCGTTTGTTTCACGATCAAACAGGTATGTCTGTCATCAATTTGAGAATTGGAACCGTCGTGACAGATGAGATGGAAGGATTGCAAACTAAAAAAAGAACGAAACGAACACTTCTTTCACATGAAGACCTTTTCGGCATGATCAAGGCTGCCATCGAAACGGACGTTCCATTCGGGACTTATTATGCTGTATCAGAAAACGAAGGAAAACCTTGGTCTTCTGAGAAAACGAAGCAGGAGTTAGGCTACAGGCCAGATGTCAATACGGCAGAAATTCTGAAAGAAAACGATCAGGCATAGGGCATAATCATGACATTAGCTCATGATCTTTTTCTTTTCATTGATGAGGCTAAAAGCACGAATGGCATGATCATCTCTGTGGTCTGTCATGATGATTATAGACGCTTTCTTTCCACGTTTGTTACATTTTAATCACGATATCGTCAAAGGCTGCAGCTTATGTTCAGATGAAATGATAACGCTTACAAAGAAAGGGCGTGATGAACATAGATCGTTCTATTAAAGGCCGATTGTTCAATGTATTTAATTACTCTTTTCTACTCATGTTCGCATTAATATGTGTGCTCCCGTTCATCCATGTCATTGCCGCCTCTTTTGCGACAGTAGAAGAGGTCATCTCAAAGAAGTTTATTTTGTTTCCAACGACGTTTTCTCTAGAGGCCTATCGCTATATCTTTTCTACAGATATTGTGTATCGCAGCCTGATTGTATCCATTCTTGTGACATTCGTTGGAACAGCGGTCAGCATGTTTTTATCCTCACTCATGGCGTATGGGCTGTCTCGTCAGGAGCTAAAGGGCCGAAGAACCCTCATGTTTCTCGTTGTCTTCACGATGCTGTTTAGCGGAGGGATGATTCCGACGTTTATCGTCGTGAAAACACTTGGGCTGCTTGATACTTACTGGTCACTCATTCTGCCAGTGGCCATCAATGCATTCAATTTGATCATTTTGAAAAACTTCTTTCAAAACATACCAGCAAGCCTTGAAGAATCAGCGAAGATGGACGGCTGTAACGATTTAGGGATCTTCTTTAAAATCGTGCTGCCACTTTCTTTGCCAGCTATTGCGACGATTTCACTTTTTTATGCCGTGACGTATTGGAATACGTACATGACAGCCATTTTATATTTAAACGATTCGGTGAAATGGCCAATTCAGGTCCTGTTAAGACAAATCGTCATTGTATCAAGCGGTATGCAGGGAGATATGTCAGATATGGGCTCATCCACACCGCCGCCAGACCAAACCATTAAGATGGCGGTCATCGTCGTGGCGACCATTCCCGTTCTGCTTGTCTATCCATTTATTCAAAAGCATTTCAACAAAGGGGCATTACTAGGTTCTGTAAAGGGTTAAAAAGATGGAATAACGGAGGGATCTTATGGGGAGAAAGAAATTATGGCTGATTGCCTTTGTTTTGTTATTTGCCGCAAGCGGTATTCTGTCAGCTTGTTCAAGTAAAGGGGCAAGTTCATCAGATGAAAAGGTTGATCTAGACAAAAAGGTGAAGCTGTCATGGATGGCGATTTTGTATCATCAGCAGCCGCCAAAAGATTCAGTGTTAGAAGAGATTGAGAAGCTTACAAATACAGAGCTTGATATTACGTGGGTGCCTGATGCGGTGAAAGAAGACCGTTTAAATTCAGCACTTGCCGCAGGGAACCTCCCGCAAATTGTGACGATTCAAGACATTAAGAATTCATCTGCTATCAATGCGTTCAGATCAGGCATGTTCTGGGAAATCGGTCCATACTTAAAGGATTATCCAAATTTAAGTAAGATGAACGAACTGATTAATAAAAATGCCTCTATCGATGGGAAGCTTTATGGCATTTATAGAGAGAGACCACTTTCAAGACAAGGGATTGTCATTCGAAAGGATTGGCTTGAAAATTTAAATTTGGATACACCAAAAACGCTAGATGACCTTTATGAGGTAGCCAAGGCATTTACTGAAAAAGATCCGAACAAAAATGGCAAGGACGATACAATTGGTTTTACAGACCGTAATGATTTGATTTACGGTGCATTTAAAACGCTCGGTTCTTATGAAGGAATGCCAACAGATTGGAAAGAAGAAAATGGCAAATTCACGCCAGACTTTATGACAGATGAGTATATGAATACAATGAAATATATGAAAAAGCTGCGTGACAATGGTTATATAAACAAAGACTTCCCAGTCACAAGCAAAACGCAGCAGCAAGAATTGTTTTCACAAGGAAAAGCGGGTATCTATGTTGGAAATATGGTAGATGCAGTGAACTTAAGAGATGATGCAACAGATAAGAACATGGAAGTGGATATTATCAACCGAATCAAAGGCCCAGATGGCAAAGAACGTGTATGGGCATCAGGCGGCCATAATGGCATCTTCGCTTTCCCTAAAACAAGCGTCAAATCAGAAGCAGAGTTAAAGAGAATTTTGGCTTTCTTTGACCGAATTGCAGAAGAAGACGTGTATGGTCTCATGACGTATGGGATTGATGGAAAGCATTATAACAAACAAGATGGAAATACATTTGTGAGGGAAGAAAGCCAAGTGAAAAGCTGGCAGACAGATGTACAGCCACTTGTCAGCCTCGTAGGGATTGATAAGCGTTACTTGAAAAATAAAGGCGATGCAGTTCGTACAAAATATGAAGAGCTAGAAGAAGACAATAAAAACATCATTGTCGCTAACCCTGCTGAAAGCCTGTATTCAGAAACAGCATCAGAGCGAGGAAATGAATTGAAGAAAATCATCGATGATGCGACCTATAAGTTCATTCTTGGTGATATCAACGAAGAACAATTTAAGAAAGATGTAGAGAAGTGGAAATCAAATGGTGGAAATAAAATCATAGAAGAATATGAAGCTTCCTTTAAAAAATCAAAATGATGAACATGAAGACCCCCGCTTAGTAAAAAGCGGGGGTGTTTTCATTAAAAGTCGAAGTTGTCTGGATCAGGACCAATTCGTTTATTTTCATTTAAGGCAGACAGGCGCTTCATATCCTCATCAGATAGGACAAAATCGAAAATATCGGCATTTTCTTTTAAACGATGGGCTTTCGTTGATTTAGGAATCGTAATGACGCCTTTTTGCACATCCCAGCGCAAAATAATTTGAGCAGGTGTTTTGCTGTATGTGCCCGCAAGCTCCGTGATCAGCGGGTGGTGCAGCAGCTCTCCCTGCATAAGTGGTGACCAGGCTTCCATTTGGATACCATGTGTTTTCAAATACGTAAACAGCGTTTCCTGCGTGAGTTTTGGATGAAACTCGACTTGATTAATCGCTGGAATGATGTCCGCATCTTTCAATAATTCATCTAGATGATGCGGCTGGAAGTTACTCACACCGATGGCTCTGACTTTTCCTTCACGGTACAGCGTTTCAAGCGCGCGCCATGCTTCCTTGTATTTCCCTTCAACTGGCCAGTGAATTAAATACAGATCAAGGTAATCAAGCTGAAGTTTTTTCAGGCTGTCTTCGTATGCTTTTAGTGTCGCTTCATATCCTAAATCGGCATTCCACACTTTGGATGTCACAAAGATGTCTTCGCGGCGAAGGCCTGTTTCTGCTAGACCAAGTTGTATGCCTCGTCCAACACCTTCTTCATTGCCATAAATAGAAGCTGTATCAATACTGCGATATCCTAATTGAATGGCTGTTTTAACAGCTTCAATTAATTCCGTTCCCTCTTCAACCTGAAAGACCCCAAGACCAAATCCTGGCATGCGGACGCCGTTGTTTAATGTTTTTTTACTTTGTAAATCGTTCATATGAAAGACTCCTTTACATGGTTTGTTTGTATTCTTTTTGTTCGATTTGATGACTCACCATCGTGAGTATGGCCGCCATGAGCACCATGATGCCGCCAACCCAGCCCGTATGCACAAGCCCAAGGGTATCTGTCACGATGCCGCCTAAAAATGAACCAATGGCGATACCTGCATTAAAGGCAGCGATATTCAGAGCGGAAGCAACATCGACAGCTCCAGGTGTATACCTTTCTGCAAAATCAACGACGGCAACTTGAAGGCCGGGGACATTCATGAAAGCAAACAGTCCCATCAGCATCACAGTTCCAATCCCGAGTGTCATAAATCCAGCAGTAAAGCTAAGGATAAACAAGATGAGACTTTGAATGATAAACATATAAATCAGTGCCTTCATTGGCTGTTTATTCGCTGCTTTTCCGCCAATGACATTCCCAGCGGCGATGGTCATTCCGTATAACAGCAGGATCAATGCAACTGTTCCAGGCGCAAGACCTGTCACATGCTGCAAGAGAGGGGATAAATAGGTGAAGACGACAAAAGTTCCTCCATACCCTGTAGCAGTAATGACAAATAAAAGCAACATTCTTTTCGACTTTAATAAGGCTGCTTGATCCTTAAACGTTGTTTTCACGCCCTGTTTCAATTGAGACGGAACAAGGAAATAGTTAGAAATCAGTGCGATTAGGCCAATCATAACAATCACACCAAATGACGTCCGCCAGCCGAGCTCATGACCAAGAAACGTACCGAATGGCACACCTGTCACAGTAGCGACTGTTAAACCAGTGAACATAAAGGCAATAGCGCTTGCCCGCTTTTCTTTCACCACAAGGCTTGCGGCAATGGTCGAGCCAATCGACATAAATACGCCATGTGATAGGGCTGAAATCACTCGTCCGATTAAGAGTACAGAAAAAGTCGGGGCAATCGTGGCGAGTGTATTTCCGATCAAAAAGACGAGCATAATGAGCAGAAGCAATGTCTTTTTTTTCATCGTTGACGTAAGTGAGGTTAGAATTGGTGCGCCAAAGGTAACACCGAGCGCATATAAAGAAACGGTCCAGCCGGCCTGACTGACACTCACGCCAAAGTCTTCTGAGATCATCGGCAGAAGACCTACAGAGATAAATTCAGTTGTACCTATAGCAAATGCACTAATCGCTAGTGCGAGAAGGGCAAAGTGATTTTGTTTGTTTTGCATCGTGATTCACATCCTTCTTTCATGACATTTTAATAGACGAAGCCGATCGGCAAGAGTTATTATCTAACATAGATGACAGAAAAAAAAGTACGTACTTTTTTGTAATATAGGTACTAAAAAGTGCCTGTACAGCATCAAAAGGAGTGAAGAGACGTTGGAAAAGAAGAAATATAATATCTCTGTGGAAGCAACGCTTGAGGTGATCGGCGGGAAATGGAAGTGTGTCATTTTATGTCATTTAACACATGGGAAAAAGCGGACGAGTGAACTGAAGCGCCTCATGCCAAATATCACGCAAAAAATGCTCACACAGCAGCTGCGAGAGCTTGAAAATGACGGTGTGATTAACCGCATTGTATATGAACAAGTTCCGCCTAAAGTGGAGTATGAATTAAGTGAATACGGACAGTCACTTGAGCGAATTTTAAATGCGTTATGTGATTGGGGGGCAGCCCATATTGAACGAGTGTATGGCGAGCCGCTTTCAGTGCTGGAAGACAGTATTCTAAATGAACAGTTTAAATAAAAAAGTCCCGCTTCTTGTGAGAGCGGGACTTTGCTTTATGTGCCTTTTTTCTGATCACGGTATTTTCCAGGCGTCGTGCCTTCCAGCTTTTTGAAGGAGCGGATGAAATTTTGCGGATTTTTGTATTTTAGCTTTTCCGAAATTTCTTTCACCGACATATCCGTCTCCACCAACCAGTTTTTGGCGACATGATGTCTGTAAGACGAGAGATATTCACTAAAGGAGATATCCATTTCTTTTCTAAAAATACTACTTAAATAATTTGGATTATAGTGCAGGCGTGTAGCGATTTCGTCCAAGGTCAGATCTGAGTCAAATTCTTGATGAATGATATGAATGATTTTCTCTGAGATATTTTTATATTGAGAGTCTTCACGCGCGCCGAGCTGATCAATGATGGGTCGAATGATCTCATGTTTCAGCCACGCTTCTGTATCTTCAAACGTTTTAAACTCAAAGATCGTATCATAGAGCATTTTATTATCTTCGACTTCAAACAATTCAATGCCTAGCAAATGCATCAGCTCGATGAGATTGTTTAAAAAACGAGCGAGAGCAATCTGGTACTCATGTGGTCCAGCATTTTTAGAAAAAATGGATTGCAGAAGCACATGTAAATAGTGATCTGCCTTGCCTTGATCGCCTGCTTTAATGGCATCAAATAAATCATGCTGCAGCTGTTTTGGGAAATGAGTTTTAAACGTCTTTCCTTGCTGAATGTGTTCGTATAAAAGAATGGATTTTTTCTCTGCTTTGAGCCTGTATTTTAAGGCTTCTTTTCCCTCAATATAAGCATGTTTGGCCATAGAGAGCTCTTTAAATGAGCGACTGATCCCAATGCTGATCGACAAGCCCAGCTCTTCCTCAATCCGCTGCTGAATTGTTTCGGCTAATTGATTTAAATATTCAGTAAATTCCTCTTCTGACTTCGATTGATTGAGAACAATCGTCGTTTGATGCTGATTGACAACGGTCGGCTGAAGGTGCTCATCTAGCGGAATAATCTGCTCGATCAGTCCATTTATCGCAAATAAAAGCAAGTCTGCATCCTTTTTTTCATACGGCGTTCCTTTTAGTGTATCGATTTGGGTCACAAGCATGGACAAATGGGACCAGTCACGAGGAAAGCCTAGACTTTGAAATCGGTTGTGAATCTCTTCTTCCGTCAGCTTGCCAAGCAGCAGCCGCACCATAAAGTATTGCTGTAAGTGTGTCACTTGCTGCTCAATCCGTTCCTCTAGATCATTGTTTTGATCTTTCATTTGTTTAATGCTCGATTCGATGAGCTCAAATTCATTTTGGAAAGGCTGTTTATGCAAAAACGACTCATTACGTGCAAAGGATTCGTATAATAAGCGAATCGGTTTATAAAAGTGTCTAGAGCCAAACCATGAAAATAACAATGAAAGCGCTAACAAAATAAAGCAAATAATAAAGGTGATCCACCCGATTGATTTCGTTTGCTGCTTTAGTTCTGGAATGGAGACAAAGGATAAGTATGTCCATTCGTTATAATCTGATTTTTGAAACGTAATTTGATAGTTTAGTTCATCGATTTTCATATCAAATTGTCCGGATCGTTCTTCAAGTGACAGGACATGTTTGACGAAATCTTGATTTTTTAACGAGTCACCAATTTGTTCTTTTCGATTATGTAGCAGCACTTTTCCGTTTGTATCAATGACAAACATACTATCAGATTGAGAGAAGTCAGGCATGTTGTCAGCAATCACGCAGCTTGGAATGCTGGCGACGGCGATTCCCTTCTTTTGGACACTATTCATCGGAAGCTGCTTGATTAAATTCACATTGTATTTGCAAAAGGATGTCTTTCCTTCTTTTGTTGAGACAAGTGGATTATTTTCTTCAAGTGCCCAGCTGGAATGACTCGGAATATTGAGGTAAGAGGTTAACGCTTTCTCTTGATCCCCGTTTGAGACATGATAAAGACCAGAATTGTTCATATACCAATCTTCCATTTTACTAACAAGTGTAATATTGGAGAGATCGGTGTCGAAGGTTTGCAGGTAATTCAGTTCTTGTTGGACTTGATTATAAAGTTGGAATTGATCTGGATTTAAAGGTTCTGCCAGTGTTTGAAGGAGAGGCGGCGAACTGACATAGTGAGTGAGAGAATGATCTACTGTCTTTAGAATATGCTCAATATTGGATTGCGTTTGTTTGACGCTGTCCAGCTTTTCATTTGAAATATTTTCGAGTGCAGTTTTTTGCGAATGCTGATAAGAAAAAATACCGACAATAATAACAGGAATCGTACTAAGCACGAAAAAAAACGTCACCAGCTTGTAATAAAATTTATACTGCTTTCTTTTCATAAAACCCCCCATTTCAAACGAAACAATCTTTTCCCCTTAGTTTATTAATCCAAAAATCTGGTAGGTTTGTCAATAATCATTTTCTGAGATTAGGATCATTTTCTTATGTTTTATGTAACGTTTTGAGTAGCTTCCCCTGAGTAAATATGATCTGATGATATGATTGTAGACGGATTTTTCATCCTTAAGATACAGTTAACACATGCATCAGCATGAGGGGAGGCTTTATCTGTGAAAACACAGGATGTCACTGCCAAGGGTGTGCCTGCGGCAGCTTTGAAAAAAGAAAAGAGAAAGCGCTTACTTAACCAATTACTTAGTCAAAAATTTCTGTATTTAATGATTTTGCCAGGGCTCCTTTATTTTCTTGTCTTTAAATATGTCCCTATGTGGGGGCTGATCATTGCCTTTCAAGATTACCAGCCATTTCTCGGAATTCTTGGCAGTGAGTGGGTTGGCTTCAAACACTTTATTCGCTTATTTACAGAACCAACATTTTTCATCTTATTAAAAAATACGCTCATTTTATTTGCCATGAATGTCGTGATTTTCTTTCCGATTCCGATTTTATTAGCTCTTCTTTTAAACGAGGTCAGATTGGCACTGTTTAAGAAATTTGTTCAGACGATGATTTATATTCCTCACTTCATGTCATGGGTGATTGTCGTGTCCTTATCTTTTGTTTTGTTAACGGTAGATGGCGGGTTAATCAATGAATTGATTGCTTTCTTTGGAGGAGAAAAGATTAACTTCCTTCTTAGTCAAGAATGGTTTAGACCCATGTACATTTTGCAGGTAATCTGGAGAGAAGCGGGTTGGTCAACCATTATTTATCTTGCAGCGATTACAGCAGTAGATCCGCAGCTATATGAAGCAGCAAAAATGGATGGAGCCGGCAGACTCAGACAAATGTGGCACATCACCCTTCCTGCGATTAAAAGTGTCATTGTTGTACTGCTCATTTTAAAAATCGGTGATACGTTAGAGCTTGGATTTGAACATGTCTATTTATTACTCAATGCGACCAACAGGGAAGTTGCAGAGATTTTTGATACGTATGTGTATACAGCTGGTCTGAAGCAAGGACAATTCAGCTATAGTACTGCTGTTGGTTTATTTAAAGCAGCCGTTGGACTTATTTTGGTCATGATGGCAAACCGTTTAGCGAAGAAGTTTGGAGAAGAAGGGATTTATTAAAAGGGGAGATGAAGACCAATGACATTATCGATTGAAAAGGGATCACCGCTTGAGCATGCAGAGAAATTAGCACAAACAATAATGAAAGCGTATACACCGATTGAACTTCCGCCAGCTGGAAGGTGGCACTATCATCAAGGGGTTTTCCTTTGCGGAGTGATGAAGCTTTACGAAGCAACAGAAAACGAGGCGTACTTTGATTATGTGAAAAATTATGCTGACTCACTCATTGATGACCATGGGAATCTGTTATTCCGAAGAGACGAGCTTGATGCCATTCAAGCAGGGCTCATTTTATTCCCGCTGATTGAAAGAACGGGAGAGAAGCGGTATGTGAAGGCAGCAGAAAAGCTTCGGGGGCTTTACCTGACGCTGAATCGCACGTCTGAGGGCGGATTTTGGCATAAAGACAATTATGCCTATCAAATGTGGCTAGATGGTCTTTATATGGGTGGGCCTTTTGCTTTAAAGTATGCCCAGTTGACAGGAGAATCGGAGCTGGTGGACATGGTCATCCATCAAGAGCATCTCATGAGAAAGCATACCAAAGATGAAAAAACGGGCCTTTACTATCACGCATGGGATGAACGGCAAGTGATGCCATGGGCTGATCAACAGACGGGCTGTTCCCCAGAATTTTGGGCAAGATCCTTTGGCTGGTATGTCCTTGCGTTAGCCGATATGATC
Source organism: Bacillus sp. FSL W7-1582 (assembly GCF_038593325.1). NCBI lineage: Bacteria > Bacillati > Bacillota > Bacilli > Caryophanales > Bacillaceae > Bacillus > Bacillus sp. FSL W7-1582. Next base: position 2,692,220 of record NZ_CP151987.1, on the reverse strand, counting down.
GAAGATTTGCCAGAAGGTCATGAAGGACGAAAATTGTGGAAGGACACACTGACAGATATGCTGGAAAGTGTAGCAAAGTATCAGGACGACGAAACAGGTCTATGGCATCAGATCATTGATAAAGGAAGTCATAGCGACAACTGGCTTGAAAGCTCAGGGTCATGTCTATTCATATATGCGATGGCAAAAGCCATGAATGAAGGATATGTCAGTCTTCGATATGTTGATCATGTGGTCAAAGCGTATCAAGGGTTGATTCAGTATAAAACGGAGGAAAAAGACAACGGCGATTTTACGGTGAACGACATTTGTATTGGAACATCTGCGGGTTTTTATGATTATTACGTTGGCAGAGAGCGGAGCACGAATGATTTGCATGGAGCAGGCGCTTTTATTATGGCGTTAACTGAACTAGAAAAGCTGTCTGTGTTTCAAAAGGTATGAGGCGGCATCAAAGGGCTGCGGTATGGCTCCTCAGCTTCATCGCTGCCTTTTATTTGTCCGCCTGTCAGGGGAAAACAGAGGGGATTGATGTCCTTATTTTTTCTGACATGTCAAAAGCAATGAAAGACCAATTAGTGGAGAAAGCTTTTCAACCAAATCAGGAGACATACGATGTTCACATCTTCCCTGCAATTCCTGAAAAACTTCTTGTTGAAATTACTGCAAAAGAGGGGGACGTGATGTTTGTCCCGGAAGAAATGTTTAGAACATATGATGATCCTGAAAGCTTTCAGCTGCTTGAAGAGATGCGGGTAGATGGCGAAAGGGAAGGACCATATACGGTGGAAGATGCAAAGACGGGAAATACAGTCGATTATGCGGTCCAAATCAAGAAAGGAACGAAGCAGCTAAATGGCTATACCTTTCGATTACACCGAGATATGGTCGCCTTCATACCTGTGTATGCGGAGAAATCTAAAGAGGCACTGTCTCTCATGAAGCAGCTTCGTGAAAACCAATAGAAAAAGGGGTGGGGGAATGTGAAAAGGGTCGCCGTTTGCGGGCTCAGTCACCGTGCTTTCAATATGTTTATCAAACCGCTCACCGAGGATTTCAACGAGCATTACAGGATTACAGGGCTCTTAGATGTAGATGAGAAGCGGTATACACTTTGTCAGGAGCGTTTTCCATCACTAAGGGGCGTCTCATTTTTTCATGAGGATGCATTTGGTCAGATGGTGAAGGAAGCAAGACCAGATATCGTCATTGTGGCGGGGCGAGATGATACACATGTCACATATATCCTGCAGGCACTGGATCATGATCTGGATGTCATAACGGAAAAGCCGATGGTCACAACAGCAAAAGATGCCAAACAGGTGATGGAAAAAGAGGCAGAAAGCAAAGGGAAGGTCACCGTCACCTTTAATTATCGCTACAATCCATTCCACCGAAAGATAAAAGAGCTTATTTTAGATGGAAAGATTGGAAGGGTCACGTCTGTTGAGTTAAGCTGGCTCATTGATACGTATCACGGAGCCAGTTATTTTAAAAGGTGGAACCGCTCGCGTCAATATTCAGGCGGTCTGTCTATTCATAAATCGACCCATCACTTTGACTTGGTCAACTGGTGGATTGATCAAAAGCCGAAGCAAGTATTTGCCTATGGCGCACTGAATTATTATGGGGATGAAAGTCCTTGGAATCCTTTGCAGGGTGAAGAGAATCGATATTGTGGAACCTGTCATGTAAGAGATACCTGTCATTATGAAGCAAGGTGGAATCCGCGGGTAGAGCGCACAAAGGTGGAGGATGACCATATTGAATCAGGTGAGCAGCAGTCAAAGCAATACTCGAATTATCGCCCGGATGCCTGTATTTTTGATCAAGAAATTGATATTGAGGATACATATGTGGCGTCAGTGACTTATGATCAGGGGGCTTTGTTAAGTTACTCGATTCAATTTTCAGCGCCATATGAAGGCTACCGGCTTGCGATTAACGGGACGAAGGGACGGATTGAAACAAATGAGTTTCATGTGCCATCGAGAATCCCTTTTCAATTCCCTGAACAGACAATTGCATACTACCCGATGTTTGGTGGAAAAGAAACGATTGAAGTTGTGAAGCAATCAGGTGGTCATGGAGGCGGAGATCCGCTATTATTAGCAGATTTATTTTTAGGAAAAGATCCGCTCATTCCTTATGACATTTCGGCAGGAGCAGAGGCGGGTGCTTATTCCATTGCACTTGGCGAAGGCATGTGGCGATCAGTTGCAGAAAAACGCCCGATTGAAATAGAAGAATTGTTTCAAAAAGAGACGGTGTAACGAGAAAGAGAGGAGGGACGAGAGATGGATCATGATGGATCAATGAGCAGAATGCTGCGTATGTGTGAGTGGGTGATGAGACTCGCCTATACGAATGTGTTATGGCTTTTGTTCACTTTACTTGGGCTTGGAATCTTTGGCTTCATGCCTGCAACAACAGCGTTATTTTCTGTGATGAGAAAGTGGATACAAGGGCATGAGCAAGTCAGCGTCTTTCAAACCTTTTGGAAAGTATACCGCGAAGAATTTGTACGCTCTAATGTCATTGGAGTGGTGCTGGTCATCATCGGGACGATTATTTATGTAGACCTTGCTTATATTTATCCAACGAGTTGGTTTTTACACGTGCTTCGCTTTGCGATCTATATCTTTGGTTTTCTGTTTATTGTCAGCTTGTTTTATATCTTTCCGCTGCTGGCTCATTATGATTGGAAAAAGCGTCTTTATTTGAAATTTTCCCTTCTGCTTGGCATCTCGTATTTGCAATATACGCTCTCTATGCTCGTTTTCTCAGCTATTCTCTTTATCCTATTTGCTTATTTGCCAGGGATCGTGCCATTTTTTAGCATCAGCATTCTCGCATATGGCCACATGTGGCTAGCCTATCAAGTGTTTAAAAAGATAGAGTTTGAAAGCGAGCAGCCGGCAGTTGATGTGAAGAAACGATTCCCGTCTTTCCTTCAATCCAAGCGGGTGAATACGCAGTGATGTGTATGATTTGCTATAATGGTGTCACCGTGATTAAAAGGAGAGATGAGAGTCGTGTCAGTAAAAGAAATTTCAATAGAAGAATTAAAGCAAAAGCTAGAGCAAGAAGAAGTCATTCAACTCGTCGATGTGCGTGAGGATGAAGAGGTAGCAGAAGGCATGATTCCAGAGGCTGTCCATATTCGAATGGGGGATATTCCTGAGAAGCTGGATGCGTTTGATAAGTCGCAAGAGTATTATATTATTTGCCGTTCTGGTAAACGCAGTGAGAATGTCTGCTATTTCTTAGAAGACCAAGGGTATCAAGCAACCAATGTCGTTGGCGGCATGCTTGCATGGACAGGAGAAACAAAACCGAAGCTGTAAAAAGAAGTCCTTTCATCGACAAGATGGAAGGCTTTTTTTGTTCATATGTCCGTCTCTATTTGCATAAAAATAGAGTAGCAAGAGAAGGGAGAGTGGCATATGTGCTGAAGGTAGCTGTATTTGATGAAGAACACGAGAAAGATTTGCAAAGCGAAATCAATCTTTTTTTAAAAGGAATGGACGACGACCAAATTATTGACATCAAATACAATGTGGCGGTGATCTGTGAGCAAGGAGGAGAGCAGCTCTACTGTTTTTCAGCGCTCATTTTATATAAAAAATAAAAGGACCTGCTGAAAGGTCCTTTTGCCATGATCAACTAGCGTCAATATGTAAACGATGCTTTTTGCAGTGAACGCATTGAAAGAGATAGCCTTGCAAGTCTCCTCCGTTCACGAGCCATTGTTTCAGGTTCTCTTTTGTGAAATGTCCACCACTGCAAATCTCTTCAATATCCTCTGAGAGTTCTTCCTCTAAATGTTCAATTTCTTTCCATCCAACATACTGCACAATCGCGCAAAAATCCCCGCAATGGCTTAACCAATATTCCTGCTGCCATCCGCGGTAACCCGGCGTTCTGTAGATCAGTTCATCTATATATTCTTCATGATCAACGTCATCACAACTCACATCGTCTTGAAACATTCCATTATATGTTTGAGCAGCTGATCCATCTTTAATGCACCAAGGACAAATGCCAGAAACGTCTTCAACAGAATAAAAAGGACCATGATATACATAATCTCGTTCTTTCTCACAAACGGGGCATATCGTCTGCTCTTTTTTAATTACATGTAATGAAACTGGGTCTGGGTTGTACTTGAACGTAGGTAACGTCATATAAACCTCCATTATGTAGAAAAGTGATGATTCAACACTATTTTATCGGAATACGCGATGTCATGACAATCTTCAATTATTTCAACGAGAAAAAAAGCCGTTCGGATGAGGAACGACTTTTCTCTTGTGATGATTATGCTTTTTTTACTCTTGGACTTCTTGGTTTATTGTACTTATTTGCTTGTTTAATCGCTCTTCGTTCTTCATTTAATGATTTGTACAGAGATACAATCATTAAAATGATGACAACAGAGAACGGTAAAGCAGCAAGTTTGGCTGTGTTTTGTAAGGCTTCAAGACCGCCTGAAAATAAGAGCACTGCCGCAACTGCTGACTGGATAATACCCCAGCTGATCTTTACACTATTCGCTGGATTTAATGATCCATAGGTTGTCTGCATTCCGAGAACGAATGTAGCTGAGTCTGCTGATGTGATAAAGAATACCGCAATTAAAATAAGAGCTAGAATCGATGTGATCATTGCCAGCGGATATTCATTTAGTACTCCAAATAGCATGGTTTCCGTAGAAAGGCCTGCAACATCGACAATATTCTTTTGCTGTAAGTCCATCGCAGAAACACCGAAAATAGAGAACCAAAGAAATACAAGGATAGATGGAGCAACTAACACACCAACTAAAAACTCTCGAATGGTTCGTCCACGTGATACACGTGCAATAAAGATCCCGACAAATGGTGCCCAAGAGATCCACCATGCCCAATAAAAGATCGTCCATCCGTTAATCCATTCTCTCTTTTCAGGGTCATTTGGAGATAAGCGAAAGCTCATTTGAACGATGTTGGATAAGTATTGTCCAATAGAGTCAGTAAATGAATTTAAAATATAAACTGTTGGACCTACCAAAAGTAAGAAAAACATCAGAACAGCTGCTAATACCATGTTGATATTACTTAAATATTTAATCCCTTTACCAATACCGCTAAGAGCAGATGCAAGGAAGAGCACCGTCACAATGATGATAATAATCAATTGTGTGCTAAAGGCATTTGGAATGTTAAATAGATAATCCAATCCACCATTGATTTGTGCTGCGCCTAATCCTAAGCTCGTTGCAACACCAACAACTGTCGCAAACACAGCAATACAATCGATGGTTTTTCCGATCCATCCGTGCGTTTTATCTCCTAAAACTGGCTGCAGTGTTGCACTGATTAAGCCAGGCGCATCTTTTCTAAATTTAAAGTATGCAATGCAAAGCGCAACAATGGCATAGATCGCCCATGCATGAAGTCCCCAGTGGAAAAAGGTATAACGAAGGGAATCACGGAAGGCTTGTGCAGTTTCAGTGTCACCCGTTGGTGATTGAATCGCATAATGACTGATCGGTTCAGCTGCTCCGTAAAAAACAAGCCCAATACCCATTCCAGCACTAAATAGCATCGCAAACCAAGAAAAAAGACCAAATTCAGGCTCTTCACCTGGCTTTCCTAACGTAATTTTTCCGATAGGGCTAAAGATAAAGAATAGACAAAAGCCGACTAGAAGCGATACGACTAATAAATAATACCAGCCAAAGTCATTTGTAATGTATGTTTGAATTTGATCTGTCACATTTTGCAGTGATTCTGGAGAAAAGGCTCCCCATAGAACGGCAATAAATGTGATTGCAATCACAATCCAAAATACACTTGATACGTTTTTCACACCATCTCACTCTCCTGTTGTTCTACACGTTTAAGCAGAGGATTTTGTTTAATATCCCCTGTCTCAACTATTTTCAAACAAAAAGAGGCGAGTTTCTCACTCGACCTCTATTTTACCGTAACATGTTTTGCTTCCATTTATCAACCATCGATATGTGAAGATGACTTTTCTTCAATTCGTTTGCGCAGACGGTAGACATATTCTTTTAAACAAACTGCGAAAATCGTAAACGCTAAAATAATGGCGATTTTTAACGGGGTAATGGACAGCTTCATAAAGAAAGCGGCTGTCAAACTAATGACAACTGCAAGGACAATCGGAAGTGCGCGTCTAATCATTGAAATCTCTCCTTTACTTCTAGTGCGGCATTCATGCCAGCTAACCTGCCTGTCACAAGTGCTGACGTAATATTGTAACCGCCTGTGTAACCGTGAATATCTAAAATTTCTCCGCAGAAATAAAGACCGGCCATTTTTTTGGATGCCATTTTCTTCGGTTCAATTTCTTTGACAGAAACGCCGCCACCTGTAACAAAGGCTTTATCTAAAGAAAGCGTCCCATTTGCATGGACGATGAAATGTTTACAATCATGAGCAAAAGCGCGCAGTTTATCTTTAGCGAGACCAGAAAATGTCTCCTGTGGATCAATGCCATTTCGTTCTAAAAGGAACAATAAATAGCGCTCTTGCATCCAAGATTTCAGGACATTTTTAATGGCTTTTTTTGGTTCATCTTTTAGATCGCGATGAAGTTTTTGGAAAAGCTCCTCGTCATTGAGCTTTGGGTATAAGTCAATTTGAAGACGGACGGCCTGTTGCTTTTTCAGTTCCTTCACAACAAATCCGCTGCATCTCAGAACGGCAGGACCTGATAAGCCAAAGTGTGTAAAGATCATATCCATGACATGAGTGACGACGGGTTTTCCTTTTTTATTTAAAACACTCACGGCCACACTTCTTAATGAAAGACCTTGAAGCACTTTGTCCTTAATAAAACGCTCGTCTGACGTGACGGGTACTTCGGTTGGGAAGAGCTCTGTAATGGTATGACCAGCGGCTTCTGCCCATGCATAGCCATCGCCAGTAGAGCCTGTATGCGGCACACTTTTCCCGCCAACAGCAATGACAACGGCATGACTTGAAATTTTTTCATCATTATTTGTAACAATTCCAGCTGCTTGTCCGTCTTGATACAGAACGGTTTTAATCTTTTCATTCGTTCGAATGGTCACATTGAGCGCGCGGAGCCTATCCAATAGGGCATCCACAACAGATTGTGCTTTGTTTGAGACAGGGAACATACGTCCATGGTCTTCTTCTTTTAGTTCAATACCTAGATTTTCAAAGAACGAAATAATATCCTCGTTATTGAACTCAGAAAATGCACTATATAGAAAACGGCCGTTTCCGGGAATATGCTTGATGATTTCTTCTACTGGAAGGCGATTGGTCACATTGCAGCGTCCACCGCCAGAAATGGCGAGCTTTCTGCCAAGTTTGTTTCCTTTGTCAATTAACAGAACCGATGCACCGTGTTCTGCCGATGCAATCGCGGCCATCAGTCCAGAAGGTCCACCGCCAATGACAATGACATCATAATGTTTCATGTTACATTCCTCTTTCTACTTTCAGTCATTTCTCTATTATAACGAAGATTGGGGAAGGCTGAAATATGAATTGATTGGTTTTGTGACTTCTGTATTGGATTTGTTACCTGTGCGATGAAATGATGTGTTAAAATAGTTAAGTTGAATATTCATTAGAAAAATGGTGGTTAAGCGCATGTCTAATAAACTGCTTCGTGGTACGTTGGTTTTAACGATAGGGACTTATCTCTCTCGTATTCTTGGTATGATTTACTTAATTCCATTTAGCGCAATGGTCGGAGCGACTGGTGGTGCGCTATTCCAATATGGATACAATCAGTATACGATCTTTTTAAGTATTGCTACGCTCGGTTTTCCAACAGCGGTATCGAAATTCGTCTCTAAATATAATGCAATCGGCGATTATGAGACAACAAGAAAAATGTTCAGGGCGGGTATGTCGGTCATGCTTGTCACCGGTATTATCGCCTTTTCTATTTTATATTTGACCGCACCGATCTTTGCCAAGATTCAGCTTGGAGGATCGAATGAAACGGGCGGTTTGACGGTTGATCAAGTGGTTTATGTGATTCGGATGGTCAGTTTGGGTCTATTAGTTGTACCCATTATGAGTCTTGTGCGAGGGTTTTTCCAAGGCCACTCGATGATGGGCCCGACAGCTGTTTCCCAAGTCATCGAACAACTTGTCAGAATCATCTTCCTATTAACAGCGACGTTTATCATTTTAAAAGTGCTTGACGGCGGTCTTGTTATTGCGGTTGGTTATGCCACATTTGCCGCACTCATTGGTGCGTTTGGCGGTCTATTTACGCTTTATTTATATTGGCTGAAACGGAAAGATCGGCTTTTGGCAATGCAGCCGAATACAGGGGACTATTCTGGATTATCTTATAAGCAAATGTTTACAGAGCTGTTCAGTTATGCAGCACCCTATGTGTTTGTTGGGCTTGCCATTCCGATTTATTCTTATATTGATACAAATACAATTAACAGAGCGATGATTGCATCAGGACATCAGGATATTAGTACAGCGGTTCTGTCTATTGTGACGTTATATTTACCGAAGCTTGTCATGATTCCTGTGTCACTTGCAACTGCATTTGGTTTAACATTGATTCCTACCATAACGGAATCCTTTACAGCGCGAAATTACAAGCTGCTGAATCGGCAAATTGATCAAACGATGCAGGTCATTTTATTCTTCGTTCTGCCTGCTTCATTTGGCATTTCAGCATTGGCTGGACCAGTTTATTGGTTTTTCTATCCGTCTGTGCATCCTGAGATTGGGACTTCTATTTTGTTTTGGTATGCACCTGTTGCGTTACTGTTTTCTTTATTCACCATTAACGCAGCGATTTTACAAGGGATTAACAAACAAAAATTTGCGATCGTCAGTCTTTTGTTAGGGATTATCATTAAAACGGTTCTCAATATCCCGCTGATTAGCTGGCTGCAAGGAAACGGTTCTGTGCTTGCAACGGCATTAGGCTACAGTGCCTCGATTTTGTATATGTTCATCATGATCAAGCGCCATGCAGGCTATTCGTTCCGCAGGATTTTCAAACGGTTTATTTTAATTGGTATTTTAACGGCAATCATGGCTGTAGTGGCTTATGTGACATGTCAGCTTGTGAGTCAAGTCATTTCATATGAAGGCGGAATCATACAAGCTGGTATTGTTATTTTGATTTCAATGATTACAGGCGGCGGTGTGTATATGTTCTTATCTTATAAAGTTGGATTGTTAGAGCGTGTACTTGGCAGCCGGATGCCATCATTTTTAAGAAAAAAGAGTTAAGAAGAGGTGGAGAAGCATGAGGCTTGATAAATTGCTGGCCAATACCGGCTTTGGTTCAAGGAAAGATGTAAAGAAGCTGGTCAAGGCCCGGGCTGTCACAGTGAATGGAGAAGTGGCGAAGCAGGTGAAAGATCATGTCGATCCAACAAATGATGAAGTGCTCGTGCATGGAGAGCGTGTAGAGTATAAAGAATTCATTTATCTCATGATGAACAAGCCAGACGGTGTCATTTCAGCAACGGAGGATCTGCGAGATGAGACGGTTGTTGATTTACTAGAGCCAGAGGATATTGCAAGGGAGCCATTCCCTGTGGGGAGACTGGATAAGGATACAGTCGGTCTCCTCCTCCTTACAAATGACGGCCAGCTTGCTCATCAATTGTTATCTCCGAAAAAGCATGTCCCGAAAACGTATGAAGTTCATCTAAAATACCCGCTTGGAGATCAAGACATCACTCGTCTTGAAGAGGGAATTGTGATTTTAGACGACTACCGAACGAAGCCGGCGAAGGTTGAAGTAGATGCCAACCAAGAGGCAGATACACGAATCCGTTTAACGATTACTGAAGGGAAGTACCATCAAGTGAAGCTGATGGCACAAGCAGTGGGCAATGAAGTGATCTTTTTAAAACGGCTCTCGATGGGGGCTGTTTCATTAGACGAAGATTTGGCCCCCGGAGAATACCGTGAATTGACGGAGGAAGAGTTAGACAGTTTAATCAATCGTGATTAATATAGAGCAAATGAAAAGAAGATAAAGGGCTAAAATCAAGTTCATTTTAGCCCTTTGTCAACAAAATGAAAAGAACCGGCGACCGCCGGTTCTTTTTGTTATATGGAAGTTCATTATTCGCTTATGATGATATTTTTACTTTTTTTCTCGTTGTTTCCCATTTGCCTCTGCTTGGACTATGAACAAGATCGTTATAGGCAAGCACGTTTAAGTCTCTTTGGATGGTTCTAGGTGTGATCCCGAATTCATCAACCAGCTCTTGTGTCGTCACAAGACCTTTCTCTTGAATGAACATATAAACTGATTTTATTCGAGTCATCATACGGTTTGTTGAAGGTTTCAAAAAACCACTCCCTATCAATAAGATCGGATGGACTTGACTAACCACAACTTACTACACTAAAACTGCGACATAAGGACATGCAACAATGGTAAATGTTCGTGTTTCTTAATGATTTATTCTATTATACACGTTATTATGCATCTAGTTCCACCAAAAAGTCAACTTTACGTGTTTTTAAACTTGTCTTCATGAATGAAATTATGGTATATATCATGATTTGAATCCGGTTACAATCCAATAAACACAAGGCGTATAAAGAAAATTGCCACTTAAGAAAGATCAAAAAATAAACACAGAAAATTTACAAAATAAAAAATCATTCATACAAAAAAGACACATTCAAATGAGAAATGTGTCTTTTTATTTTGGTTATCCTTCTAAGAAAAAGAGCTGCACGAAAAATAAGACGGCAAAAATGAGCACAAGAATATGCACTTCTTTCCATTTTCCTTTTGCCAGCTTCACAAGTGGATATGAAATAAATCCTAGTGAAATTCCTGTAGAGATGCTAGATGTCAGCGGCATGGAAAGAATCACAAGAAAAGCAGGAAATGCTTCGTCAAGCTCATTCCAGCGAATACGTGACACTGAATTCATCATCAAACAGCCGACAATGATTAAGACAGGTGAAGTGATGGACGGCAAAGACGAAATGGCTTGAACGAGCGGACCAAAAAACAAAGCCACAATAAACAATGCAGCAACGGTTAAAGAGGTCAGTCCAGTTCTTCCGCCAGCAGCCACTCCTGATGAAGATTCAATGTAAGCTGTGGTTGGGCTTGTTCCAAACATTGAGCCAATTGTCGTCGCAGCAGAGTCAGCAAGTAAGGCTCTGCGTACTTTTGGGAGCTGACCATTTTTCATTAAACCTGCTTGTTCCGCAACCCCGATCATTGTTCCTGTTGTATCAAAAATCGTCACAAGTAAAAAGGAGAAGACAACAGCATACAAGTGATGGGAAAATACATCGCCAAACGCAGCGAATGGATTTGTAATCAGCATTCCTTCAGGCAGTGCTGGGGTATCCACTAGCACTTTAGGAAAATGAAGCTGGCCTGTTGCAAGTGCAATTAACGTGGTTGCTAACATGCCGATAAACAGCGCTCCATTCACTTGAAGAACCATTAATATGACAGAAATCATTAAACCAACGAGTGTCAAAATGACAACAGGTGAGCTTAAATTGCCAAGCTTCACAAGATTTTGTGGATCAGCAGTGATGATTCCAGACTGTCTTAGCCCAATGAATGCAATAAATAATCCGATACCTGCTGTAATCCCGTACTTTAAATTATCTGGAATCGCCTCAATGAGTTGTTTTCTAAGGGATGTTAACGATAAAATGATAAAGAGTATTCCAGCAACAAATACCGCACTAAATGCTGTTTGATAGCTGAGACCCCCACCACCGACAACAGTGACGGTGAAATAGACATTCAGCCCCATACCTGGTGCAATGGCAATCGGATAGTTTGCAAAGAGTGCCATCCAAAGGGTACCGACAACAGCAGCGATAATGGTTGCAGTAAAAACTTGGTCAAAAGGAATGCCTGCATCTGAAAGGATTCCTGGATTGACGGCTACAATATATACCATCGTAAAGAATGTCGTCATACCAGCGAGTAATTCTTTCTTTATGTTGGTTTGGTTCTCTTTTAACTGAAACATAAAATCCTCCATTTACGAACATTATTACAAAACACTTAATATAATATTCGTTTTAAGGGTGGATTGCAACCTTTTTTCAAGGAGGAATGGAAAAATGAATTGGGAAGCAGAAGTCATACGAAAAAAAGACAATTTGATTCAGGATACACAATCTTTTTTACAAATTGAAAGTGTCTTGGATGAAGAAGGCGGCACAGCAGGAAAACCGTTCGGTGAAAAAGTGGATGAGGCTCTTCAGTATATGCTCAAAAAAGGGCAGGACGAGGGCTTCAAAGTGAAAAATGTTGATGGTTATGCTGGTCATATTGAATATGGAGAAGGCGAAGATATCGTCGGTGTGCTATGCCATGTGGATGTCGTGCCTGCGGGAGACGACTGGACAACCCCGCCATTTTCAGCGGACATAAGAGAAAATAAAATCTTTGCAAGAGGAGCCATTGATGATAAAGGGCCGACCATGGCGGCGTTTTACGCATTGAAAATGTTAAAAGATGCCGGTCTGCCGCTGTCGAAAAAGATTCGAATCATCATTGGCACAGATGAAGAAAGCGATTGGCGCTGCGTCGATCACTATTTCAAGCATGAGGCGATGCCGCAAATTGGCTTTGCACCAGATGCTGATTTTCCAATTATTCATGCTGAAAAAGGGATCATAGATGCCATCGTATCCTTTACATACGAACAATCAGAAGAAAACAAGCGTTACATCCTCAAGCAATTCACATCAGGCATGCGTCTCAATATGGTCCCAGATGAGGCTCGCGCGATTGTGGCAGCAGCAAACGATCACGATGCTGAAGCCTTAAAAACGGCTTTTGCAGCCTATCTTGCGGAAAATCAGTTAACCGGTGAGACAAACCATACAGCAGATGGACTGACATTCACATTAAAAGGTGTATCAGTTCATGCAATGGAGCCGGCGAATGGCACAAATGCGGGCATTCATATGGCGAATTTCTTATGTGCGCATGAATTAGATGAAAGAGGGCTCGCTTTTACATCACAAATTAATGCCTTATTTGATCAAGACACAAGAGGACAAAAACTCGGCATCGCTTGTAAAGATGATATTAGTGGTGACTTGACCTTGAATGTTGGCACAATCCGCTATTCGCAAAACGAAGAAGCGAAGCTTGGACTGAATGTCCGCTATCCCGTAACCGCGGACGGTGAGGAAGTCAAAAAAGGGATTGAACGAATAAAAGGGGCAACGATTGAGAAATTTGATAACAGTCCTCCTCATCACGTCTCAAAAGACCATCCACTTGTGAAAACATTACAGCGTGTCTACGAAGAACAAACAGGAGATCCTGCTCATCTTATTGCGATTGGGGGAGGAACGTATGCAAGGTCATTAGAAGCAGGCGTTGCCTTTGGCCCTCTATTCCCTGGAAGACCTGATTGCGCACACCAAAAGGATGAATATATCGAAATCGATGATTTACTACGAGCAACTGCGCTATATGCACAAGCCATGTATGAATTGGCGAAATAAAAAAGGAAAGAGAAGAGGGGATTCACCGTGAAAAAAATGTTCTTATGCTCTTCATTCAAAGACAGCTATTCTCTCTTGTCTGACTTTGCAGGCGACACCTTAAAAGGAAAAAGTGTGACATTCATTCCGGTAGCCAGTGAAGTGGAAGAAGTCACGCACTATGTCGATGCAGCAAAAGAAGCCTTTCATCAATTAGAAATGCGTGTAGAGACTGTTCAGCTGACCGGGCAAACGGTTCAGGAGATCACACAGATCATTAGGAAGAATGATGTCATGTATGTATCTGGCGGCAATACCTTTTATTTGCTGCAAGAATTAAGAAAGCCCGGGCTCGATCGTGTATTGAAAGAAGAGATCGGCAAAGGCAAGCTGTATATCGGAGAATCTGCGGGGAGTATTATCATGGCGCCAAGCATTGAATACATCTCACTGATGGATGATCAGGAGAAAGCGCTAGAATTATCTTCCTTTGAAGGATTCAATGAGATCAGCAGCTATCCGGTACCGCATATAAACAATCCTTATTTAGGTGAAGCCGCGCAGCACATCATAGAGAAAGATCAAAATACGCTCTCTTTATGCCCGCTCACTGATGAACAAGTTTTACTTGTGACAGGCGAACAGACTGAGGTCAAGATGGTCTTGTAGGAGTTGTTCATATGAAACGAAGAAAAAGGAACAGGAGCATACGCCCTGTTCCTTTTTTAATCTTGAAACACATCACTTGATAAATAACGTTCACCCGTGTCTGCTGTCATACAAATGACAATGTGATCCTTTGGCATTTGCTTGGCTGCTTCAATCGCTGCATAGCATGCCGCGCCAGATGATGGACCGACTAAAATACCTTCAAGACGGGCGAGCTTTCGTGTGATGTCGTAAGCATCTTCATCACTCACTTGCACAATCTCATCATACACCTGTTCGTTTAAAATTTGTGGGATAAATCCTGGACTTGTGCCAACAAGCTTATGTTTGCCAGGTTTCCCGCCTGATAAAACAGGAGACCCCTTTGGCTCTGCCACACGTATCGTCAATTCCGGGAATGCTTTCTTGAGTTCCTCTCCAGTGCCTGTAATGGTTCCGCCCGTTCCAGCAGTGGCGACAAAAGCGGCAAGCGGCTGTCCAATCTGTTGCACTGCATCCATAATTTCTACAGCCGTTGTCCCTCTATGAGCATCAGGGTTCGCACCATTGTCAAATTGCATGGGAATAAAGCTATTAGGAATTTGAGCAGCTAATTCTTCTCCCTTGCGAATACAGCCTGGCATTTTTTCCTCCCCCGGGGTTAAAACGACCTGTGCGCCGTATGCCTTTAAAATATTGATTCTTTCTTGGGTCATTGTATCAGGCATGATCAGAATGGCTTTGTATCCTCTTGCTGCAGCGTTCATCGCTAAGCCAATTCCTGTATTCCCGCTCGTTGGTTCAATAATCGTTGCCCCTTTTGTGAGCTTTCCTTGTTTTTCTGCCTCAAGGATCATATTGTAAGCAGCCCGATCTTTTACACTTCCGCTAGGATTAAATGATTCCAGTTTTAAATAAACAGCAGCGCCATGTTCTGGCTGAAGGCGCTGTAATTTTACAAGTGGTGTATGACCTATTAATTCAGCTATATTTTGTGCAACCTTCATCATGTGACACCCTTTCTTCTCATTCCGCATTACTTTAGTTATACTATCATCAATGGGGATTCGTAAAGTTTGTTAAAAAGGACAGGTGAAAATATGGCCGAAAGCCGTCATTATTTTATCGGGATTCCAATCCCTGAACAACTCGCGTATCAAATGAAAGCGGATATAGACAAGAGGAGCGAACTGTCCTTTCAAAAATGGACAGCACCCATTGATTATCATGTCACCCTTGTGTTTTTAGGTGCGATTCCAGAGGACCGTTTAAATAAGATTTCTGAGCTACTTGCACAGCTGTCTCATGAGGTGTCTGCTTTCCCGCTCAAGCTGAATGAAGTAGGAATATTTGGTCAAAAGGAGCGCCCGAGAGTCTTTTTTGCAAAGCCTAGTGAAAGTAAGCCTTTGATGGATCTAAGAGAAAAGGTGAAAGCAACCGTTTTGACAGCAGGTCATCCTGTCGAAAAGAGACCCTTTCATCCACACATGACGATTGCGCGCAAATGGAATAGAGAACAGTCCTATATAGAACAAGCGCCCTTACGGAAAGAACCATATTCGATGGAGGTTTCTAGTATCGCTTTATTTGAAATTCGTCTAAAAGAAACCCCACGTTATCACGCGATCAAACAATTTACATTACATAAATGATTCTAGAGGTTGGAGTGAGCAGCAGATGGCGCAAATTATTAAAATCCAAGATTATATATCACGATATGAACAAGACCCGCATCATTACATCAATCAGTTTATTCGGTTGAAAAAACAAAGATGGGACGAGTTAAAAAAGGCTTCCAAAGAGCAGGTGCAAAAGCAGGCTGACCAAGCCACCGAGCAAGCACCTGAACAAGAGGAAGAAAAGAGAAAGAAATTCTCCTTAAAAAGAAAGCAAAAAGAAGCCGATATGAAAAAGGAACGGGACCTGAGTCTTTTTAACGAGCCAACAGATATAGAACAAGGTGTCTTTACAAACGTTCCTACCGATGAAACGAAGCTGATTCACTTTTTTAAGGATCATCTTTACGATGTTCAATTAAAATGGGCCAGCTCGACGATCTCTCATATTTCAACTGTCTCCCATCACATTCGATATGATGAAAAGCTGCGGATGCTTGCAAGGCAGCTGCCAGATTCTTATTTTGTGATGTACAAGCCGGTGCTGCTCATTCAAAAAGCTGAGATGGAATTGTGTCCAGTGCTCATTACGCCGCTTGAAGTCATCTGTTTATCTTTCTTAGAAGCAGAGCCAGACAGCGTATATATTGGATCGAAGGAACGTTTTTGGGAAAAGCGGGCGACGGGAAAAGCTGTTCAATCCGTTTTAAACCCTTGTGCAAGCCTTCTGCGCTCTGGAACTGTTGTGTCAAAAATTTTACAGCAAAGTGGTGTAGAACTTCCTGTGAAAAAAATCCTCATCAGCCGCACCTCGTATATTGATTTGCCCGAAGTTCCATTCGGGATGGAGGTTGTCGATAAGAAGAAAGCGGAGGATTGGTTTGACAAGCAACGGAAAAACACCGCGCCGACAAAGCACCAGCAATTCAAAGCGACAAAGGCATTGCTTGCTTATGGTGAATCAGACAGCAAAAGAAGGCAGGAATGGCTCGATTAAAGGCATATCAAGGTCACCAAAAAATGAGACCTGAGTGGAGCTAATATATGAATGAATGGTACTTTATCGTCAATCCAGCAGCAGGACAAGGAAAAGGACTCCGCACTTGGAGAAGCATAGAGAAAGAATTACAAAAGGTAGAGATCTCCTACAGATCGTTTCTTACCCAGCATGAAGGACATGCCGAAGTTTTGGCGAGACAGATTAGCGCTATGCAAGACGACAGATTGAAACGGCTGATCGTCATTGGCGGTGACGGCACATTTCATGAAGTACTGAATGGTTTAAAAGAAATTGATCATGTGCAGCTAAGCTTTGTCCCAGCAGGTCATTGGAATGATGCTGCGAAGGGGCTGGGCATCCAGCGTCATGATGTGATCAAAGAAGTGAGAAAACAAAAGAGGATGCTGACGAAAACATTTTCTCTCGGTTCCTTTCAAGATCATGCAGAAAGTCCGCAATCTGTTCTTTTTCTCAATCATATTGGTGTTGGGTTTGATGCGCATGTCTTGAAGAGAACGGTACATTTTAGAGGGAAAAAGTGGCTCAACCGACTCAAACTCGGGTTTATCATCTACCCGCTGTCTTTTCTACATTCGTTATGGTCATTCAAACCGTTTGACCTTGCTCTTTTTATTGAAAATGAGAGAAAAGTTTTTCGCCAAGTGTGGTTTGTGATCGTATGTAATCACCCTTACTATGGGGGCGGGCTGGAAGCAGCGCCGGAAGCGAGTGCGAGGCAATCAGGATTTCAAACGCTCGTTGTCACGGATTTGAATCCATTGAAAGTTCTCTTATTTTTAAGTGCAATGGTTTTTAAAAAGCACCTTGTAATGGAAGGAGTCACCCTTTTTCAGCATGAAGAAGCCTACTTGGAGGCAGATGAAAAAATTTTATTTCACGCCGATGGAGAAGTGATTGGCGCCACTCCAGTGTTTGTTAAGGCTAGTGAGCGATCGTTAAAATTACGTGGCTAAGAAGCAGCCAGTGTGCGCACGAGCAAAAGAAACATGAAAAAAGACTTCCTTTTTCATAAGGTTCTTGTCCTGATTTTCTAGTTTTGCTTGACGAGTATAAGAAGGTAGCGATAAAATCTATAGGACGGCTATTGTTTAGCATCTCATTCTCAATAGCTGTCCTTTTTGTTTTTATGATCATATAAATAAAAAATAAACAGCCAATTGATCTCAATCGGCTGAATTTTGTCGACTAAAAAAGCATGATTTAAAATATTTTAAGAAATGATGGGTTGAAAATTGATATGAACTGGTTGGGACAAATATTAGGTAGCGAATGGCACATCTCTCCTGCTGGAGGCGCTACGGGAGATGCGTACTTCGCAACACACAATGACCAAAAGCTATTTTTAAAACGCAATACGTCACCGTTTCTTGCGGTTTTGTCAGCTGAAGGCATTGTGCCGAAGCTTGTCTGGACAAAACGGATGGAAAATGGGGATGTCATTACTGCGCAGCACTGGCTGAGCGGCAGAGAGCTGAAGCCAAAGGACATGAATGACCGTCCTGTAGCGGAGCAGCTAAGAAAAATTCATACATCAAAAGAGCTGCTCGATATGCTGAAACGATTAGAAAAGCACTCGCTTGACCCGGCATCGATCTTGATGCATCTCAAGGCATCGATCTTAAAAGAGCAGATTGACTCACATGATATCACGCGCGCCATCCAGTATTTAGAGAAACATGTGGACGCAGTTCATTTCGAGGATAAGGTCGTATGCCATTGTGACCTCAACCATAATAATTGGCTGCTGACAGATGAAAATCAGCTCTATTTAATTGATTGGGACGGGGCAATGATTGCAGATCCAGCGATTGATCTTGGACCGCTCTTATACCATTATGTTGAAGAAGAGAACTGGGAAAGCTGGCTCTCTATGTATGGTGCTCCGCTGACCGACAACTTGCGAAAACGCATGGCATGGTATGTGCTGGCTGAAACCGTCT
Source organism: Bacillus sp. FSL W7-1582 (assembly GCF_038593325.1). NCBI lineage: Bacteria > Bacillati > Bacillota > Bacilli > Caryophanales > Bacillaceae > Bacillus > Bacillus sp. FSL W7-1582. The sequence goes on along the minus strand of NZ_CP151987.1, from coordinate 2,673,520 downwards.
CGTTTGTCGTTTGGCATAAAAGAAAAGGAAATGAAAAGGCGCAAAAAGAAGTGCAAGCCGAGCTACATGCACTCTTAAAACGGTTAAACATCCATTAAGACAGTGGAATGTTCTCGACCCAGTCAGATAGATGCGATTGATGCGCTTCGATATGTGCATCAATTGAACTGACAGAGGTACCTTTTTGGCTGTAATCATAAATATCGGATAGTAGCTGACGAACGTCAGCATCCAAATCTTCTTTTGCCAGCATTAATTGAATCACGCGTCCCACCTGTTCATATTCTGCAACAGTCCCGCAGCAATCCAGCTGGTGATCAGTTAAAATATCTTTGATTAATTGAAGCTGATGTTGGCGGTTTAATCCCATACGTATGCTCCTTTCAAGGCGTGTCATTTATGTGGTTAAACTGTGCATTCAGCTTTGATTTTATACATGAAGCAGACCAGCCCAAATAGCAGCTGGTCTTTTTCATATGTGCGGATAAGTTGCTGTCTTGCGGCTCTTTATGTTTCATGGTATCTTGATAAAATGTAAAGAAAATAGAGGTGTATCAAATTGAGAATGCGACATAAACCGTGGGCGGATGATTACTTAGCTGAAAATGCTCATATTGCTTTAGCCAACCCTGAACAATACAAAGGGAAATGGCATGAGCTGTTTGGAAATGATCATCCAATCCATATCGAAGTCGGTACAGGAAAAGGGAGTTTTATTGCCGGAATGGGCAAGCTTCATCCTGAGATAAACTATATCGGCATTGAATTATTTAAAAGTGTCATTGTGACGGCAGTCGATAAAATCAAAGAAACAGATGTAGAAAACGTAAAGCTTCTGAACATCAACGCAGAGACACTGACAGATGTCTTTGCGGAAAATGAGATTGACCGGGTGTATTTAAACTTCTCTGATCCGTGGCCAAAATCAAGGCATGAAAAACGTAGGTTGACGTTTAAAGCCTTTTTAAAGCGATATGAACAGATCCTCCGTCCAGGCGGTGAATTACATTTCAAAACCGATAACCGCGGACTATTTGAATATTCCTTGAAAAGCTTTTCGTCTTACGGACTCCTTTTAACGTATGTGAGCCTTGATTTACATGAGGATGGCCTCGAAGGAAATGTCATGACAGAATATGAAGAGAAATTCTCTTCCATGGGACAACCGATCTATCGATCAGAAGTGAAATTCCCTGAATAACAAGCGAACAAAGCTGGCTGCAACCGAACGATTGCGGTCAGCTTTTTTTGATAAAAAGATTAGCACATGCGATTTTCCTTTGTATTTGCTACGATAGAAAAAGGAGGGATGACAGCAATGGAGACAATGAAAATAGGTGAAATGGAACTGTTCTGGTTAAATGGGGGAGATACACACATGGATGGCGGTGCCATGTTTGGCGTGGTGCCAAAGCCATTATGGTCAAAAAAATACCCTGTGAATGATCGAAATCAAATTGAATTACGGTGTGATCCAATGCTCATACGGTGGAACGGTCTTCATCTGTTAGTAGATTCCGGCATCGGATCAGGGAAGCTGACAGAGAAACAAAAACGCAATTATGGCGTCACAGAGGAAACGAAAATAGAAGAATCACTTGCGGCTCTCGGTTTGCGCCCATCTGATATAGATTACGTCTTAATGACTCATTTGCATTTTGATCATGCAAGCGGGCTGACAAAACGTGAAGGCGATGAGCTCGTGTCTGTTTTTCAGCAGGCAAAAATCATCACGTCCAAAATTGAATGGGACGAAATGAGAGCACCGAACATCCGCTCAAGAAATACATATTGGAAAGAAAACTGGGAGCCTGTTGCCGATCAAGTCATGACATTTGAAGATAGCATCGAAGTAACAGAAGGCATTCGCCTGCATCATACAGGTGGACATAGCAATGGGCATAGCATCTTAACGCTCACAAGTCAGGGAGAAACAGCTATTCATTTAGCGGATATCATGCCGACACACGCTCATAAAAACCCGCTTTGGGTCTTGGCATATGATGATTATCCAATGACCTCGATCCCAGCGAAGCAAAAATGGCAGGCATTTGCCGAAGAAAACAATGCATGGTACTTGTTTTATCATGATGCCATCTACCGTGCTGTAAAGTGGGATGAAGACGGGGCAATGACCCATGAGGTCAAAAGAGAAACCGGAAGATAAAAGATCATCTGTATGTTTTTTCGCCTTTCACACAAAATAACGACAAAATGAACTTGTGAAAGGAAGAGTGCAGGTGAATCAATTTTATCGTGTACATGGTGATGTCATCGAGACACCGTTAAGAGGGATCGAAGTCATGTCTGTCCCTTATTTAAACAAAGGAGTCGCATTTACAAAGGAAGAGCGGGAAGAGCTTGGGTTAAAGGGATTTCTGCCGCCGAAGGTGTTAACACTAGAAGATCAAGCAAAGCGTGCATATGAACAGTTCAAAGCACAGCCAGATGCACTTGGGAAAAATGTCTATTTAACTGCGCTTCATGACAGAAATGAAGTGCTCTTTTATAAATTATTAAATGAGCATTTGGCAGAAATGCTGCCGATTGTTTACACACCGACCGTAGGAACAGCGATTCAGCGTTACAGCCACGAGTATAGAAAGCCAAGAGGAATTTATTTATCCATTGATGACCTAGAAGGAATGGAAGAAATTTTTGCATCTTACGGAGTGGATGAATCAATTGATCTCATTGTCGCAACAGATGCAGAAGGAATTTTAGGCATCGGTGACTGGGGTGTTGGCGGAATCGCCATTTCAGTCGGAAAACTGGCTGTTTATACAGCTGCAGCAGGTATTGATCCTAGCCGTGTGCTGGCAGTGGTGCTTGATGCTGGGACCAACCAGGAAAGCCTTTTAAATGATCCGCTTTATGTGGGAAATCAGCACTCCCGCGTTCGAGGAGAGCGCTATGATCAGTTTATTGATCAATATGTTGAGCTTGCCCGTGCGACTTTTCCAAATGCACTTCTTCACTGGGAAGACTTCGGTACAAAAAATGCGCGCGCCATTTTGGAAAAATATAAGGACCGTATTTGTACGTTTAATGATGATATTCAAGGAACTGGAGCCGTCTCACTTGCTGCCGTTCTTGCTTGTGCAAAAGCATCGAAGGTTCCGCTGAAAGATCACCGAATCGTGATCTTTGGAGCAGGTACAGCAGGGATTGGTATAGCCGAGCAAATTCGTGATGCCATCGTGCGAGATGGTGTCAAAGAAGAGGAATCATATGATCATTTCTGGTGTATTGATAAAACGGGATTGCTCACAGATGATTCACCTGACATTCAGCCATTCCAAAAGCCGTATGCAAGACGTTCTGATGAAGTGAAGGATTATGCACGTAATGGTCCAAAGCATTCAATTGATTTGTTAGAGGTCGTGAAGCAGGCGAAACCTACGATCTTAATTGGTACCTCAACTGTAGGTGGGGCATTTACAGAGGAAATTGTGAAAGAAATGGCGTCACATGTAGAGCGGCCAGCGATTTTACCGATGTCTAACCCAACACCTCTTTCAGAGGCAAAGCCGGAAGATCTCATTGAGTGGACAGAAGGACGTGCGCTTGTCACAACGGGAAGCCCGTTTGATCCAGTTGAATATGGCGGTGTGACATATGAAATTGGGCAGGCAAATAATGCCCTTGTGTTTCCAGGGCTTGGTCTTGGAACGATTGTGTGTAAAGCCCGCCTCATGACAGACAGCATGTTTGTTGCGAGTGCTGAAGCGATTGCGAGCATGGTCAATGTCGGAAAACCGGGTGCTGCGATGCTTCCAAGTGTTGATCAGCTTCGAACAGTTTCAGCGACAGTGGCTGTCCGTGTGGCACAAGCAGCGATTGACGAAGGAATTGCGGAAGAAACCCCTGATGATCTCATTCAGGCTGTGCAAGACGCCATGTGGCACCCTGTATACAAAAAAATCAAAGCCATCTAAAAAAAGCTTCGCAAGGACTTGTCTTTGCGAAGCTTTCTTATTAAGCAACAGAATCAATGACATCAACGATCATGCCTGTTTTTGCATCAATCATGACTTCATACTGTTCCAGCTCGCCAAAGGCGGAGCGTGTAATGCCAGATTTGTACACATCAATCGTTTCACCATTTACGGTATACGGTTCTGGTACAGTATAAATCCAAGAGCCATCAATCGGGCCGCGCTGTTTAAAAGCAGATTTCACAATTTTTAACGCTTTTTCAGACGAGATATACGTAGGGAAAAAGACTTTCTTTGCAACAATTGCAGCGGCTACGCCTATACTCGCACCAATCAGAACATGTTTTAACTTCAACGTGCTGCACCTCCGTATTGCTGTTTTTTCCATTATACAAAACTTGTCCAGCGATGTTAAGAAATCCGAATACTTGAAAGCATATTCAAAATTTCTGGAGAGATACTTGGAAAACCGAAAGAATTCTTATAGTATAAAGTGAGTGTTATTTTTATAGGAATTTATATGGTCATTACATAGAAATGAGGGTAACTGTCAAATGAACGAAGAAACAATGTCGCTTTTCCGAAATTTAACAGAACTACAGGGAACTCCAGGTAATGAGCACCATGTGCGTGCTTTTATGAAAAAGGAACTTGAGAAATATTCCGATGAACTCATACAGGATCGTCTTGGCGGAGTGTTTGGTGTCCGCAAAGGCCCAGAGAACGCGCCGAAGATTATGGTGGCTGGTCATATGGATGAAGTCGGCTTTATGGTGTCATCCATTACGAAAAACGGAATGATTCGTTTTCAAACACTTGGCGGCTGGTGGAGTCAAGTGATGCTTGCGCAGCGCGTGGATGTTCATACGGATCACGGGCCAATTCCGGGCGTTGTATCGAGCACACCTCCTCACCTTCTGACACCAGAACAAAAAAGCAAACCAGTAAAACCGTCAGATATGCTGATTGATATTGGTGCAGACAGTGAAGAAGAAGCGAAAGAGCTTGGCGTTCGCCCAGGGCAGCAAATCGTTCCTGCAACGGTCTTTACCCCAATGGCCAATCCGAAAAAGATTTTAGCCAAAGCTTGGGATAACCGCTATGGGTGCGGACTTGCCATTGAATTATTGAAAGAATTAAAAGACGAAACCCTCTCATGTCAGCTATATTCAGGTGCAACCGTCCAAGAGGAAGTAGGGCTCAGAGGGGCTGAGGTAGCTGCGAATATGATTCAGCCGGATCTGTTCTTTGCTCTAGATGCGAGTCCCGCAAATGATGTGACGGGAGACAAATCACAATTTGGCCAGCTTGGAAAAGGTGCACTTCTTCGTATTTATGATCGCACGATGATTACGCACCGAGGCATGAGAGAATTTGTCCTCGATACAGCCGAAACAAACAATATTCCATACCAATATTTCGTATCGCCAGGCGGTACGGATGCTGGACGTGTCCATATCTCAAATCAAGGTGTACCGTCTGCTGTTATTGGTGTATGCGCGCGTTACATTCATACAAGTCACTCTGTCTTGCATGTGGATGATTATGCAGCGGCAAAAGAATTAATTGTTCGTCTTGTGAAAAATTGTGATCAAAGCACGGTGGATTCGATTTATCAACAAGTGTAAACGATAAGAAAAAGGCTGCCTCATTAAGAGCACAGCCTTTTTCTTATTCCTGTTCAAACACGTATGACAACGCCTTAATTGCTTGATTCACTGTTTCGACAGTGATATTTGCTTTGTTTGATAGTTCCTTTAGGGGATGATGTAATTCTTTAGGACGAATCAAAATAAGGGGTTTTCCTTTGGCGATGGCAGAAGAAGCATCCATTGCAGTATTCCACTGTTTATATTTCTCACCAAAGCGGGCGATGACGACGTCTGCCTTATTTAATAATAGTTCGGTGCGGAAATTGTTCAAATCAGAAGCCGCATCGTCTTTCAAGATGGCATTTGGCTGCCCGCCTAAAATATCTTCTCCGATGTTATCTGATCGGTCATGATTCTCCATTGGACCAACAAACGTCACTGGTAGTTTCAACGACTGGCTTTTTTCCTTAATTTCATCGCGCCACTGGCTATGAATTTCTCCAGCTAAATAAACCGTTAATTGCATAACAATCTCCTCCTTGTGCACAAACTTAGTAAAGGTTTGCCCTGTTTCTTTTCATGTTACACAAGAAGTGCTTGATAAAGCAAAAAAAATATGATTATGATATTCATGGTAGAGACTATTTTTCATCGTAAGAAGACTACATATAATGGGAAGGACAGGCCTCTTCGTCTTTCCTATGAGAAAGCAGGAAGACGACGTTGATGACTTATTTAAAAAGAAAGGGTATTTCCCTTTCGCCAAAGGTGTATTTTATTGATGCACTCTCTTATATGGCTTTAGGTCTATTTGCTACATTAGTGGTAGGGCTGATTTTAAAAACAGCAGGCGGCCTGTTATCATTTCCTCTCATCGTGGAAATGGGAACGCTCGCTATGGGGCTGATGGGACCAGCAATTGGCGTAGCGGTTGCTTATCGCTTAAACGCTTCTCCTTTAATTATTTTCGCAAGTGTTGTTTCAGGTGCCGCTGGAGCAGAGCTTGGGGGACCCGCTGGAAGCTTCGTGGCTGCTCTCATTGGTGTGGAATTAGGCAAACTGATCAGTGGTGAGACAAGAATTGATATTATTTTAACGCCGCTTGTGACCATTATCACAGGTTTTCTCACTGCTGCTTTTATTGGCCCTGGGATTCAGGCGGTGATGACAGGGCTCGGCAGGCTGATCGTATGGGGGACTGACCAAAGTCCACTCATCATGGGCATGCTGGTTGCAACCATTGTTGGACTTGCTCTTAGCTCACCGATTTCAAGCGCTGCGCTTGCGCTGATGCTTGATTTAAGCGGTCTTGCTGCTGGTGCGGCAACGATTGGCTGCTGTGCGCAGATGGTCGGCTTTGCTGCTGCAGGATTTAGAGAAAATCGTTTTGGCGGTCTTGCTGCGGTAGGCATTGGAACATCAAAACTACAGCTGCCGAACATTGTGAAAAATCCGCTCATTCTCATTCCGCCGACGATTGCAGGACTGATTCTTGCGCCAATTGGTATTATTGGCTTTGGGATGGTCAATAATGCGGCAGGAGCGGGTATGGGAACGAGCGGTCTTGTCGGCCAGCTCATGACACTCACAGTCATGGGATTTCATCCATCCGTTTTCCTCGCAATTGCTCTTTTGCATATCGTTGGCCCGGCAGTGATTAGTTTGGTAGTATCAGAATGGATGAGAAAGAAAGGCTATATACAATTCGGAGATTTAAGTATACAAACTGGAGGAATCAAACATGAAAAAAATTGAATCAAACGAAGAATTACAAAAAGTGATTCAAGAAGACTTAACCGTATTACTATTTTCAGCTGACTGGTGCCCTGACTGCACATTTATTGAGCCGTTTTTGCCAGAGCTTGAAGCAAACTATCCAGAATTTGAATACTTCTATGTGGATAGAGATCAGTTCATCGACACTTGTGCAGAGTGGGAAATTTACGGAATTCCAAGCTTTTTAGTCTTTAAAAACGGACAAGAGATCAACCGTTTTGTCAGCAAAGATCGTAAGACAAAGGAAGAGATTGAAGCATTTTTAACAGATTCTCTTTCTAAATAACGAAAGGAGAGTCTTATTATGGCGAAAATGACATCAAGACAGCTTGCCAATCAATTGAAAAGCCGTCTGACGAACGACAGCTGGACCCACCAGTTTGACAGGGAAAAAGATACGCTTCGTGTAGAAGATAAACATACAGGAAAGGGCATCACGCTTGAGCTCCCGCCGATTATTGCAAAGTGGGAAGTAAAGCCTGATGAAACACTGGATGAGATCGTTTATTATGTGAAAGAAGCGCTCAGCGCTATGAAAGGTGAAGCGCAGCACATCTCAGGTAAAGAGAAGCACATTTATCCGGTCATTCGTTCAACGTCCTTTCCAGAAACATCGAGTGATGAGATTCCGCTCGTTTTTGATGAGCATACAGCAGAGACAAGAATCTACTATGCACTTGACCTTGGAAGCACCTACAGATTAATTGACGAGAAGATGCTGCAAAAGGAGAACTGGACAAAAGAACGAATTAGAGAAACCGCAAGTTTTAACGTCCGTTCACTAAAGACTGTCGTGAAGATGGATGAAGTGGCGGGCAACCGTTTTTATTTCTTCCGTGCAAACGACGGGTACGATGCAAGCAGAATATTAAATGAATCGATTTTACAAGAATACGCGCAAAAAGTAGAGGGACAAATGGCTATTTCCGTTCCCCATCAAGATGTGTTCATCATTGCAGATGTACGCAATGAATCAGGCTATGATATTTTAGGGCAAATGTCGATGAGCTTCTTCGCCAGCGGCACGGTTCCGATTACGGCCTTGTCATTTTTATATGACGAAGGCAAGCTTGAACCGATCTTTATTCTTGCAAAAAGTAGACCAAAACAGCAGTAGAAGGGAATTTTGAAGAATGAACGTTTTTTATAATGCAGAAGGTGTCGGCGACACACTCCTTATTTCATTGAAAGATGTAACAAGAGAAGAAGTAGGTCATGAAACGTTTGGAGATGTCGTAAGAATCTTCAATCAAGACACAAAAGAAACAACAGGTTTTAATATTTTCAATGCATCTACTTACATGAAAATTGAAGAAAACGGATCTGTACCGCTTTCTGAAACGCTTGTTCAAGATATCAATGAAATTTTGAACCGCAACGGTGTCAGTGAAACATTAACAGTTGATCTATCACCTAAGTTTGTGGTCGGCTATGTGAAGGAAAAAGAAAAACATCCGAATGCAGATAAACTGAACATTTGCCAAGTAGATGTTGGCGGTGAAACCTTACAAATCGTGTGCGGTGCACCAAACGTTGATCAAGGTCAATATGTTGTGGTTGCAAAGGTCGGTGCTGTGATGCCGAGCGGTTTGGTGATCAAAGATGCTGAACTAAGAGGTGTTCCTTCAAGCGGAATGATTTGTTCTGCAAAAGAATTAGATCTTCCGAATGCGCCTGCTGAAAAAGGAATCCTTGTTCTAGAAGGAAGTCGCCAAGCTGGCGAACCATTTGAAGCGTAACCTCCCATAAACGGGTACAAATGAGCGAAGAATGTGTTATACCAAAAGTCACTAAGTACGTACTTAGTGACTTTTTTTCATCTACAGACAGCATGAACAGCAAAGCGTAGCACTTTTCTCGCTTTTCTGCATGAAAAAGCAATGGTATACTAAAAATCGCCCAAGAAAACGTAAGGGGAGTTAAAGTGAGTGATAAATGATGAGTTGGTTAGATAAATTTTTTAGTGTATTTTTAGGAGAAGAAAAAAAAGAAGAAAAAGCTGAGAGGCCTGAAACAGGTCCGATTGCACCAAAGCAGCCAGCTGTTGAACAGCATAAAGAATATAAAAAAGTTGAAGATACGAAAGTGTATTATGAATATCCAAAAGGCAATTTCCGCTTTCCTCTCGTTCCAGATGAACCTGCACGTGAGGCAGCAAAGCAGCAAGAAAGAAGGCGCACGCGGTCAAGTCAGCCAAAGGCAAAGCAGACGACCTATCAGCCAAAACAAACGGTGCAGCCTGATCTCAATAAAAAGCCTTTTAAACCAGAGCAAATCCCTTCACCCATCTATGGCTACCACCAGGATATGCGTCCAAAACATGCGGCAGCCAAAGAAGACACATCTTCTGTCAAAATGAAATCGGCAGAAGAAGCGTCACAGCGTGTCACACTGTTATCAGAAGAAGCAGAGCGTGAACGGAATGTAAGACAGCAAATGAACATCCCGTCTATACGAAAAGAACAACGGTTGGAAGACATGATGTCAGCCCAAACAGAAGAACAAGCAGAGAAGCAACCTGTCACGCCCCCGCTTACTTTGCAAGAGGAACTCGCTTATCAAGATCACGTTCAATCAACGATGGAACGTTTATATGACGAGCCTTTCAGTGAGACAGAGGATCAAGATCAAGTTTTGTCACAGACCAAAGACGATCGGGAAGCATTCTTACATATGGAGCAAGCTGAAGCATCTAACGAGCCTCTAGAGATGGAGCAAGAACAGGCAGTCACCATTGAACAAGAAGAGCCGATGATTCCGCTTGAAGATGATGCTCAGAAAAAAGAGAGCTTTACATTTGAAACAGCTGAAAGCCCATCACCAGCACTCGACATGGAGATAGAAAGCCCAGTAGAAGAAACTGCGGTGCTGGAAGAGAATGAAGTAGAGGCTATGGAGGAAACAACAGAGGCTGCATGGATAGAAGAAAGTCAAGCAGACGTGTCAGTGGCAGCATTTGAACAAGAAGAACCGATGATCATACAAGATTCGCAAGATGATGATTCTCTGCCGGAAGTAAAATTAACAGATGATGAAGTCATGCCAGTTGAAGAAGCATCAGATGAATTTGCTGACTCTGGACAAGCAGAGATCGCCGGGGATATGGCAGAAGAGCTTGAGGAAACACCTGAAGAAACGCATGAAATAAAACGTGAAGAACCAAAATCGTCTTCTCCACAGCCAAAGCGCTCAAGCGGTCAAACCTCCACCGTTCCTTTTAACGTCATGATGTTAAAAAGTGATCAGCGCGTGCAAGGACAGAAGAAAACGGCAGATGCACAAGGATATGTATTTCCGAGTTTAGCCCTTCTAGACGTTCCGCCAGCACAAAAAGAAGAGGACGGAACATGGGTGAAAGAACGGGCAGAACTGCTCAATGCCACTCTGAAAAACTTCAATGTCAGAGCAAGTGTTGTTCATGTGACGCAAGGTCCTTCTGTTACAAGATTTGAAGTGCATCCTGAACCAGGCGTGAAAGTGAACAAAATTACAAACCTGTCAGATGATATCAAACTCAGTTTGTCTGCAAAAGATATTCGGATCGAAGCACCGATTCCTGGGAAGAACACGATTGGAATCGAAGTGCCGAACCTTCACAGTAAAATGGTTTTCTTAAGAGAAATGATCAGAAGCAGTGCCTTCAGAGACAATCCATCTCCATTAACGGCGGCGCTCGGATTGGATATTTCCGGTCAGCCCGTTGTGGTTGATTTACAAAAAATGCCGCACGGCTTAATTGCCGGAGCAACAGGTTCAGGGAAAAGTGTCTGTATTAATACCATTCTCGTGAGCCTGATGTTTAAAGCCTCACCTGATGAAGTGAAAATGCTGTTAATCGACCCTAAAATGGTCGAACTCGCGCCGTATAATCACATTCCGCATCTTGTGAGCCCGGTTATTACTGATGCCAAGACAGCCACAGCTGCCCTGAAATGGGTAGTAGATGAAATGGAAAGACGCTACGAACTGTTTGCACACTCTGGTGTGAGAGAAATCAAACGATTTAACGAACTGGTGAAAGAAAAACAAATGGGTGAAAAACTGCCATATCTCGTCGTTGTCATTGATGAGCTGGCTGATTTAATGATGGTCGCACCAAATGAAGTCGAAGAAAGCATTTGCCGAATTGCCCAAAAAGCAAGAGCATGCGGGATTCACTTACTCATTGCGACGCAAAGACCTTCTGTTGATGTCATTACAGGCCTTATTAAAGCAAACATCCCAACAAGAATTGCTTTCTCTGTTTCAAGCCAAGTGGATTCAAGAACGATCATTGATATGGCAGGTGCTGAAAAGCTTCTCGGTAAAGGAGACATGCTGTTCTTAGAAAATGGCTCTGGCAAACCGACAAGGCTACAAGGGAACTTTGTATCAGATCGAGAGATTGATGAAGTGGTAGCGCATGTGAGAAAACAGCGCAAACCTGTGTTCCTTTTTGAACAGGAAGAATTAATGCTCCAAGGCTCTGCTATTACAGACGAAGATGAATTGTTTATGGACGCATGCAGGTTCGCCATCGAGCAAAATAGTGCAAGTACATCCAGTTTGCAAAGAAGATTTAGAATTGGCTACAATCGAGCAGCAAGATTGATTGATATGATGGAACGTGAAGGGATGATCTCTGGGGCAAAAGGCAGTAAGCCAAGAGAGGTCCTCATGACACTGAGTGACTTAGAACAATTGATCTAAACAAACCACTTCATTTTTTTGATAAACATGGTATGATAGCACATAGGTGCAATTTTTGAATTGGACGCTTTTCGCATGCCTGTTTGAACGCTTTTTAATGAAAATGAGCGAAAGCAGGTGTTAGAAATGGGAAAGTTGTCGGATACTAATCATAGTTAATATTGATTAGAATAGGAAGATCGGAAAAAAATCTTTATTTGGAGCTGCGATTTGTGATCAGCTAGAGACAAAAATCACAAGTTGCAAATTGAAATGAGCGTCATATACTGTAAGTCAGATAGACGTTTGTTGGAGGTACAATTATGACTGTTTATCATTTTGTTGGAATAAAAGGGACAGGTATGAGTCCACTGGCCCAAATTCTTCATGATACTGGGTATACTGTCCAAGGATCGGATATCGAAAAACATATCTTTACACAAAAAGCATTAGAAGAACGAAATATTAAAATTCTTCCATTTGACCCAGATAATATTCAGCCAGGGATGACGGTGATTGCAGGAAATGCATTCCCAGATACACACCCTGAGATTGAGCGTGCTCTTTCTGAAGGGATTCCTGTTATTCGTTATCATAAATTTCTTGGAGAATACATGGATTCATTCACAAACGTTGCAATTACTGGTGCTCATGGTAAAACATCGACAACAGGTCTGCTTGCACATGTGATGCAAGCGGCAAAACCAACTTCCTACTTAATCGGTGATGGATCTGGAATGGGGAAAGAAAACAGCGAGTATTTTGTATTTGAAGCGTGCGAATACCGCAGGCATTTCCTCAGCTACCATCCAGACTATGCGATTATGACCAATATTGATTTTGATCACCCTGATTATTTCACGGATATTGATGACGTGTTCGATGCGTTTCAAAACATGGCACTTCAAGTGAAAAAAGCCATCATCGCTTGCGGTGATGACGAGCATCTGCTCAAGATCCAAGCAAAAGTACCTGTTGTGTACTACGGATTCAATGAAGAAAATGATTTCCAAGCACGAAATGTTGTGAAAAACACAGAAGGCACGACATTTGATGTATTTGTACGTAATACGTTTTATGATACCTTCTACATTCCTGCTTACGGAAACCACAATGTCCTTAACTCATTAGCGGTCATTGCATTATGCCACTATGAGGCCATTGATGTAGAGCTCATCAAAGGTGCTTTAACGACATTTGGCGGTGTGAAACGACGCTTTAATGAAAAAGTAGTCGGTGAACAAGTCTTAATTGACGATTATGCGCACCATCCGACTGAAATTGAAGTCACGATCGAAGCAGCCCGCCAGAAGTATCCAGACCGTGATATTGTAGCAGTCTTCCAGCCGCACACTTTCACTCGTACACAGCAATTTTTAAGTGAATTTGCAGACAGTCTGAAAAAAGCGGACTATGTGTACCTTTGTGATATTTTCGGTTCAGCTCGTGAAAACATTGGGAAACTAAGCATTGAAGATTTGCGGGAAAAAATTCCGCAAGCCCAATTGATTGAAGAAGAAGAGACATCTGTGCTGAAAGCACATGAAAATGCGATCTTGGTCTTTATGGGAGCAGGAGATATTCAAAAGTATCTTCGTGCTTATGAGAAAGTCGCAGTATAATTGCCTGTCAAAAAGTGCCGATTCAATCGGCACTTTTTTATTTTGAATAAAATGTGACAAAGGGGCTAAATGTGACAAGATGTGCCGCTTTTTTTCGTTCGCTGTGGACAGGAATTGGCGAATAAGTGTAGAATTATTATTCAATCGGTCATTCTAGGCGATGTTTGAATGATACAACGAGAGGGTATTGAATTGAATATGCCCGCAGCAAAGGAGGTATCAGATGATTATTATTCTCTATTTAAGCGTTGCACTCATCGCAATCGCTTTCCTCATTCTTGTCATCTACTTGTCCAAAACATTGAAATCCTTACAGCTGACATTAAAGAATGTCGCATCAACTTTAGAAGGTCTTGAAGGACAGATGCAAGGCATCACCACAGAGACAGCACAGTTGCTACATAAGACCAATCAGCTTGCTGAAGATATTCAAGACAAATCGGCAAAACTTAACACAGTTGTGGATGCGGTGCAGGGAATTGGTGGCTCGATCAACCAATTTAATACAAGCATAAAGCAGGCAGCTGGTGCGGTTACTTCATCCGTTGAACGAAATCAAGAGAAAGTCACGGATGTGGTAAGCTGGAGTAACGCAGCACTTGAAATCTATAAAAAGTGGAAACAGCGTAAACAACAATAAACAACCATTTTCGCATAGGAGGAATAATCATGAGCAAAGACGGAATCAATAGCAAAGACTTTTTGATCGGAACACTTATCGGTGGCATTATCGGTGCAACAACGGCATTATTTTTAGCACCAAAGTCAGGGAAAGAGCTTCGCGATGATTTGAACACCCAAGCGAATGCCCTAAAAGAAAAAACAGATCGTCTTACAACAGATGCAAAGGAAAAAGGCACTGAATATGTGACGATTGCGAAAGACAAAACATCTGAGTTGTCTCAGCTCGTAGCAGAGCAGTCAAACCAGATTTTAGACAAAGTAAAAGACATAAAAGATCGTACAGCTGGAAAAGCTAAACAAGTAAAAAGCGAAGCAGAAGATGCTGCAGCAAATATTGCAAATGAAGCTTCAGATGTAGCAGATGAAGCAAAAGTAAGAGCACAAGAAGCAAAAGCAGACATTGAAGACGGCATCAAAGATGTCAAAGAAAAAGTAGAACAATCTACGAAAGGCTAACTCGCTGCTTAAGTTAGGAAGGAGCACATCATGTCTAAACAACTCATAGAAACAGAAGAACAGTTTGATCAACTAACGAATCAAGACGGAACCTTTGTCTTTTTTAAGCACAGTTTGACATGTCCAATCAGCCAAGCTGCTTTTCAAGAGTTTGAAGCGTTTGCGTCAGAACATGAGGATGTTCCTGCTTATTTCTTGCAAATTCAAAACACAAGAGAGCTTTCATCCTATGTGACTGAAAAGTCAGGGATCAAGCACGAAAGCCCGCAGGCACTCATCTTTAGCGGTGGCAAAGTAAAGTGGCATGCTTCTCACTCAAGCATTACAAAAGAAGCGCTTGAACATAACATGTAGAAAAACGTCAGCGATTGCTGACGTTCAAGATTGTTGACAAAGGGCTAAAATGAACTTTATTTTAGCCCTTTGTCTTCTTTTCAGCGTGATAGAAAACCTTTGCAGTCTAGGAAGGACGAGCACTGGCACGGAGCGAATTTGTCATTCGTGAGTACCAGCGCACAGGACTGACAAAGAATGCGAGGGTTTGTCTACCCGCTGAAACGTCAGCGATTGCTGACGTTTTTTTTATAAAAAAGGTTTACTTGCATCAAAAGTATGCTATAATCTTACACATAATACTTTATCGCTTAAAAGCGTTTGGGTAATAAAGAATTTTTTCGTGACAATTCCGAAATCTTTGTTTATAATAAACCCTATTATAAGAGATCAAAAATAAAAAGCGAGAGCGGGCAGAGGAAAGGATGACAAAAATGAGCAACAATGAATTGGAACAATTGAGACAGCAAGCAGATGAACTAAATCTTCAAATCTTAAAACTGATCAATGAAAGAGGAAACATTGTAAAAGAAATTGGAAAGGCAAAAGAAGCGCAAGGTGTCAACCGTTATGACCCTGTCAGAGAGCGCACAATGCTTAATCAAATTCTTGAAGAAAATGATGGCCCATTTGAAAATTCAACGATTCAACATATTTTCAAAGAAATTTTCAAAGCAGGTTTAGAGCTTCAAGAAGATGACCACAGCAAAGCACTTCTTGTTTCTCGTAAGAAAAAACCTGAAAATACAATTGTAAATATCAATGGAGAAGCGATCGGTGACGGAAAACAACGTTTCATCGTTGGACCATGTGCCGTTGAAAGCTACGAGCAAGTTGCAGAAGTAGCGGCAGCAGCGAAACAGCAGGGACTAAAACTTCTTCGTGGCGGCGCATTTAAGCCTCGCACAAGTCCATACGACTTCCAAGGACTTGGCGTAGACGGTCTAAAAATTCTAAAACGTGTAGCAGATGAATACGGTCTTGCAGTTATTAGTGAAATCGTGAATCCTGCTCATATTGAAGAAGCGATTGAGCATATCGATGTCATCCAAATTGGAGCACGTAACATGCAGAACTTCGAGCTTTTAAAAGAAGCTGGATCAGTGAATAAACCAGTTCTTTTAAAACGCGGTCTAGCAGCAACAATTTCAGAATTCATCAATGCAGCTGAATACATCATCGCACAAGGAAATGACCAAATCATCCTTTGCGAGCGAGGCATCCGCACATACGAAACAGCCACAAGAAATACACTAGATATCTCGGCTGTGCCAATCTTGAAACAAGAGACACATTTACCAGTCTTTGTTGACGTGACACACTCAACTGGACGAAGAGATCTACTTCTTCCAACAGCTAAAGCAGCTCTTGCGATTGGAGCAGACGGTGTGATGGCAGAAGTGCATCCAGATCCATCTGTTGCCCTATCTGATTCAGCGCAGCAAATGGACATTCCACAATTCGAAAAATGGTTAGATGCATTAAGACCACTTGTCAACATTCATGCGTAATCATAAATAGAAAAGCCGCCGGATGACAGCCCGGCGGTTTTTTCATGAAAAAATACGATCAAGATTGGGAATGAAAGGAAGAGAGCACATTGCAAGCTAAAAATATGCTTGTTCACAATGTTTTCATTTTTAAAATTCGATAGAATCTGCTAAGATCATTGTCATAGCTGACGTTCGCGACGATTTTTGGTGAAATATGATTCAATTTACAGGTAACAAGCTCATTAAAGTTTGTTTAATTTAGTTATAAAAAGAAAGGGAACGTTTTCATATGAAGAAAAAACGTGTATAATTTCATAAAAGAATGTCATTTTGATGTAGATTGAAAAATTATGTGTCTCTTTTCATCGTTTTAATGACAAATAGGATATTATTTTCCTCGTATCTGACATGTCTCTATCCAATTGGTGAATGCTATAGATATGAAGTGTATTTGAAGGAGTGATTTATGTGAATAATGTTACAATATATGATGTAGCAAGAGAAGCAAACGTAAGTATGGCAACGGTATCACGCGTTGTTAATGGTAATCCAAACGTAAAACCAACAACAAGAAAAAAGGTACTTGAAGCAATTGATCGTCTCGGCTACCGTCCAAACGCAGTCGCACGAGGCCTTGCAAGTAAAAAGACCACAACAGTTGGGGTCATCATCCCTGATATTTCAAGTATCTTCTATTCAGAGCTTGCACGAGGAATTGAAGATATTGCGACGATGTACAAGTACAACATTATTTTGAGCAACTCAGACCAAAATACTGATAAAGAACTTCATTTGTTAAACACAATGCTTGGCAAACAAGTAGATGGAATCGTTTTTATGGGCGGAAACATTACAGATGTGCATGTGGAAGAATTTAAGCGCTCTCCTGTACCCATTGTACTTGCAGCATCTGTTGAAGAGCAGGCACAAACACCATCAGTCAACATTAACTATGAACAAGCCATTTATGATTCAGTTCAGCTATTAGTTGAAAAAGGACATAAACGAATTGCGTTTGTATCTGGACCAATGTCAGAACCAATTAACTCTATGAGAAAGCTTGCTGGTTATAAGCGTGCGCTTGAAGAAGCTGGTATCGCGTTTGACGAAGCGCTTGTTGCTGAAGGAGACTACTCATATGACTCTGGTATTGAAGCGCTCGCTAATCTGCTTGAGCAATCTGACAAGCCGACGGCTGTGATTGCAGCGACTGACGAAATGGCGCTAGGTGTCATTCATGGAGCGCAGGACAGAGGCGTATCAATTCCTGAAGATTTAGAAGTGATTGGCTTTGATAACACAAGACTATCCCTCATGGTGCGCCCTCAATTGACAACAGTTGTTCAGCCGACTTACGATATTGGAGCTGTTGCGATGAGACTTTTGACAAAGCTCATGAACAAAGAACAAGTAGAAGATCAAATTGTTGAATTACCACATAGAATTGAAGAAAGACAATCGACGAAATAAAAAGAAAGCAGGCTCACTTGATCAGTGGACGCCTGCTTTTTTTTATGCCTTTTTCTTTTCTCGTCTAACAGGCATGAGTGCTTTTTCTACCGTTTGCGCATTTTTTTCTGTAATTTCTGCTCTTCTTGGAATCGGTGGATATAAATCGTCAGGATCTAGCCATGTGGATGGAAGCGGAACAGGAGATTGTTTTTCCCATGCCCGAATCCATTCCTGAGGAAGCGCATCTGGTGGTGTAATGCCTTTCATCTCAAGCCAAATGCGGCTCCATGCTCTTGGGACGACACGCCAAATATCATAGCCGCCTCCGCCCACAGCGATCCATTTTCCATCACAATATTGATGCGCCAGCTCATGGGCAATTCTAGGAATTTCCTCATATATTTTCATGGTAGCAGATAAATGCGTCAAAGGGTCGTAATAGTGGGCATCTGCTCCATTTTGCGTCAAAATGACATCTGGTTTAAAAAAAGCAGCAATCTCTGTCACTGCTGTTCGATAGGATTCTAAAAATGATTCGTCTTCTGTAAATGCGTCAAGCGGGATATTATATGCATAACCATAGCCTTTATCATGACCCCTTTCCTGTACTTGTCCAGTTCCAGGGAACAAATAGCGCCCTGTTTCATGAATGGAAACAGTACATACCTCTGGATCATCATAGAAGCTAAACTGGACACCATCGCCATGATGAGCATCTGTATCAATATATAAAATTCTAGCGCCATATGTCTTTTGAATATACTGAATGGCCACAGAGCTGTCATTATAAATACAAAAGCCAGAAGCACGCCCTTTAAATCCATGGTGAAGCCCGCCGCCAAGATTGAGCGCATGCTGCGAATGCCCAAGCATCACTTGATCAACCGCTGTTAATGTCCCGCCAACTAGGAGAGAAGCTGCCTCATGCATCCCTGCAAACATCGGGGTGTCCTCAGTGCCAAGACCATAACGTTCCCCCTCTACGGTGGACAGTTTTCCTTCACTTGCTCGCTGTACTGCTTGAATATAGTCTGCTGTATGGACGAGCTTCAACTCCTCCAGCGTCGCCATCCGAGGTGCGACAATCTCATCATCCGTTAACGCCTTCATTTTTTGAAGAAGATCATAAGTTAAGTAGACGCGAAGCTGATTGAAGGGATGATCTTGATGAAACTGGTACGTTTGAAAAGATGGTGAAAAAACAAAGGTCGCTTCCTTCATTTGATCGTCTGCTCCATAGGCCAGAGCACCTTATAGCCTTTTGCACGAATCAGCTTCATCACATGA
Organism: Bacillus sp. FSL W7-1582; assembly: GCF_038593325.1. NCBI lineage: Bacteria > Bacillati > Bacillota > Bacilli > Caryophanales > Bacillaceae > Bacillus > Bacillus sp. FSL W7-1582. Next base: position 2,654,219 of record NZ_CP151987.1, on the reverse strand, counting down.
TCTGCATGCATCGTTTGAAGGCGGAAGACGAGCACTTTAGAGGCTTCATTGGCATGTGGGTACACGAGTACACTCAGCATTTGAATATGCTGCTCTTTTAAAATGGCCGTAATGTCTGCAAGACCCTCTGTCACTTGCGCTACTTCAACCTCTAAATGTGATCCAGGCTGATCTGCACCTGTTAGTCTTACAAACGTACGAAGTAAATCTGTTTTTGTGATGATCCCTACAAGCTTACCGCGTCTCACAACGGGAAGACAGCCAATTCCGTGTTCAAAAAAGACACTTGAAATCTCCTCAACGAAATCAAGCGGATGAGCGGTAATCGTCTCTAGCACCATGATGTCTTCAACCGGCCGCTGAATAAAAAGCTGCCTTTTCTCTGTTTCAAAAATACTTGGACTGGCATTTTTAATATCCCGATCTGTCACCATCCCAATGACAGATCCCTGCTCAGATACGATGGGAATATGCCGAATGTGATGTGCACTCATTTTTTGAATGGCCTCTTCAATCGTATCGGTTTTTCGCAGCGTGATCACATCACGCTCCATAATTTGTTCAATCATCATGTTTACCAATCCCCTTTGCCAAAAAACGAATTGAACGTTAATACATAAAGCGCTGATGGAAGCGAAGACGATCGAAACGCTCGATCGAATCAGGACTCACATTTTTTCCGATCCGTGCCATTAAACAATTGGCTGGATGTGAGCTAATCTCTGGCTCGTCTGTTGCAAACCAGACAAGACCGCCGGCGTTCATCATTTTCTCCATCATTTTGCGGTACTCCCACACGTTTTTCTTCGTCCCCTTTAAATCCCAATGCCAGTAATATTCGGTTGTAATGATAATGTAATTCTCCATTTGCTCATCCATCATGCTCACATCCAGTAAATGCTTGCCAAGTGAACAGCCTCTGAATGGAGGAGCGACTTCAATGGCACCGAGCTCAATTAAATTGTCCATGTTGCCTTCTGACCAGCGTTCAAGCGGATCAGGGTACAAATACGTGACATAGCCTACGACAAGCTCATCCACCCTAGCAATGATAATACGTCCTTCAGGAAGATCTGCTATTTCAACAAGTGCTTGTTTCTGTTCCTCAGGCGTGCGAAATGCCGTTAGTCCTTCATGAAACGTATAGTTCGCAAGCTCTGATGCAGGTACCGGTCCTTCAATCAGGATGGTGCCTGTTTCTCGCTTAATGGTTTTTGAATAATAAGTTTTAGGATGCTCCACGTATCCACCGCCTCAAATTCTAGTGAGTCGTCTCTATTCTATCTTAAATCTTGCAATAATTAAAACGGTTTCATCGGAAGTTTTTTAAAAATTGAGAAAAAAAGTCATCTATACTATAATGGTCATTGTAAACGTATGCAAAGGGGGACTGTTTGATGAAAGTGGAAACGCTACCATCAGTAAAAGGGGACTATCATTTAAATGATTATGAGCAAGCATACAAAGAATTTTCATGGGAGGAAGCGAGAAAAAATTTCTCTTGGTATGAAACAGGAAAAGTAAATGCAGCTTATGAAGCGATTGACAGACATGCGGACTCGTTTCGTAAAAACAAGGTGGCGCTTCACTACAAAGATTCACAGCGGGATGAAAAGTATACGTTCAGGGATATGAAAATCAAGACAAACAAAGCAGGAAATCTATTAAGAGAACAGGCACATGTGCAAAAAGGGGATCGCGTGTTTATCTTTATGCCAAGATCACCTGAGCTCTATTTTCTACTGCTTGGTGCTGTCAAAATTGGTGCGATCGTCGGTCCGTTATTTGAGGCATTTATGGAAGGTGCCGTCAAAGATCGTTTAGAAAATAGTGAGGCAAAAGTGATTGTGACAACGCCTGATCTGCTTGAGCGGATTCCGTTTGCAGAACTTCCAAAGCTTGAATCCGTCATCATTGTCGGTGGTGAAAAAGAGGATGCAGGTGGTGTGCGGACGATTCACTTTGAAGAAGCATTTGAGCAGGCAGCGAAGGAACTTGAAATCGAGTGGATGGATGAAAAAGATGGATACTTGCTTCATTACACGTCAGGGTCCACTGGTACGCCAAAAGGTGTGCTCCATGTTCATGGCGCAATGGTGCAGCAAGGCCAGACGGGTAAATGGGTACTTGATTTGAAAGAAGAAGATGTCTACTGGTGTACAGCTGATCCAGGCTGGGTAACAGGGACGGTGTACGGTATTTTTTCTCCGTGGTTGAATGGAGCGACGAATGTGATTTTAGGCGGCAGGTTCAATCCTGATACGTGGTACGAAACCATTGAATCGCTTGGTGTGACCGTTTGGTACAGTGCACCGACAGCCTTCAGAATGCTGATGGGAGCAGGAGACGATCTCATTCAAAAATATGATCTCAGCTCACTCCGTCATGTGTTAAGTGTAGGAGAGCCACTTAATCCAGAAGTGATCCGCTGGGGAGACGCTGTATTCGGTAAACGAATTCATGACACTTGGTGGATGACAGAAACAGGTGCACAGCTGATTTGTAACTATCCATGCATGGATATCAAACCAGGTTCGATGGGGAAACCAATTCCAGGCGTTGAAGCTGCGATTGTGGATAATGCCGGAAATGAACTTCCGCCATACCGGATGGGGAACCTTGCCATCAAAAAAGGCTGGCCATCTATGATGCATACGATCTGGAACAATCCTGAAAAATATGAATCTTACTTTATGCCGGGAGATTGGTATGTTTCAGGAGATTCAGCTTATATGGATGAAGATGGATACTTCTGGTTCCAGGGACGTGTCGACGATGTCATCATGACGTCAGGAGAGCGGGTCGGTCCATTTGAGGTAGAAAGTAAACTGGTGGAACATCCGGCCATTGCAGAGGCTGGTGTCATCGGAAAACCAGATCCTGTGCGCGGTGAAATTATTAAAGCATTTATAGCACTTAGAAGCGGATACGAACCGACAGATGAGCTGAAAGAAGAGATTCGTACGTTTGTGAAAAAAGGACTCGCTGCACATGCAGCACCGAGAGAAATTGAGTTTAAAGACAAACTGCCAAAAACACGCAGCGGTAAAATTATGAGACGTGTGCTAAAAGCGTGGGAACTGAATTTACCTGCTGGCGATCTCTCGACAATGGAAGATTAATCGCTTCCGTTAGTTGACTTGATATCAAAAGTATGTTAAAAATGACTTTAGTTGAATATAAAAAGGTTTTGACTGAGATTCAGTAGAATCATCTTTCCCTGTCCAAGAGAACTGACGGCTGGTGCGAGTCAGTACAAAGAGATATTCGAATTACCCTCACGAACCGCTTTTACGAAAAGGAGCATATGCTATCTAATTAGTGAAAGAACGGATCTGTCCGTTATCAGTGTAAGTGAAAAGACGTGTTGTTTTGTCTTTTAAGCAGGGTGGTACCGCGATATATATCGTCCCTTCGTTCATTCGAAGGGGCGTTTTTTATGTTGAATTGTAAAAAAAGGAGATTTGGATATGAGTCAATTGATGGAAGAATTATCGTTCAGAGGATTAATTCAGCAGCAAACAGATGAAGAAGGTTTAACAAAATTATTAGCAGAAGAAAAAATCAAGCTATACTCCGGCTTTGATCCAACAGCTGACAGCTTGCACATTGGTCACTTACTGCCAATTTTAACATTGCGCAGATTCCAAGAAGCAGGCCATCATCCGATTGCACTTGTTGGTGGCGCAACTGGACTGATTGGTGACCCAAGTTTCAAAAAAGCAGAACGTTCACTAAACCCAGCAGAAATCGTCGAACAGTGGTCAGAGAAAATCAAAGGCCAGCTCTCTCAATTCCTTGATTTTGAAGCAGGTGACAACCCAGCTGTTATCGTGAATAACTATGACTGGATCAGTCAAATGAATGTCATCACGTTCCTTCGTGATATTGGAAAGAACTTCGGTGTCAACTTCATGCTCGCAAAAGATATCGTCAGCTCCCGTATTGAAACAGGGATTTCGTACACAGAATTCAGCTACGTGATTCTGCAATCGTTAGACTTCTTGAACCTTTACAGAAATGAAAACTGTAAGCTGCAAATCGGCGGAAGTGACCAGTGGGGAAATATCACATCTGGACTTGAGTTGATCCGTAAGTCTGAAGCAGAAGGCGCAAAAGCATTCGGTCTCACCATGCCGCTTGTGACAAAAGCAGACGGCACAAAGTTTGGGAAAACAGAAGGCGGTGCCATCTGGTTAGATAAAGAAAAAACATCACCATATGAATTCTACCAATTCTGGATTAACACAGATGACCGTGATGTCGTGAAATACTTAAAATACTTTACGTTCTTATCAAAAGAAGAGATCGCATCGTATGAAGAAAAAGTGCAAACAGCCCCTGAAAAACGTGAAGCACAGCGCCGTTTGGCAGAAGAAGTCACAACACTTGTGCATGGCCGTGAATCACTAGAACAGGCTGTCAACATCTCAAATGCGCTATTTAAAGGCGAGATCAAATCTCTTACAGCAGAAGAAGTGAAAGTAGGCTTTAAAGATGTGCCATCAATGGAGAAAGACAGTGGAGAAGAATTAACACTTGTTGATGTTCTTGTCGAATCAAAACTGTCTCCATCAAAACGTCAAGCGCGTGAAGATATCACAAACGGTGCCGTCTACATCAACGGAGAGAGACAAACCGACAAAGACTATGTCCTTTCAGCTGAAGACCGAATTGAAAACCAATTTACGGTCTTAAGAAGAGGGAAAAAGAAATACTTCCTTGTGACGTATAAATAAATCCTTATGAAACAGTAAGTATCATGAAAAGCACCTCAAATGTTCATATACATTGAGGTGCTTTTCTTTTTATTCAGAAGTAGGAATTAAGCTTTTACAGAGCGGTTTTCTCTCATTTGTCTGTTTCTTATTCAAGAAGTGAATCTTCGTTTGTATAAGCATGTTCTACCTTACAAATTCGAGTTGTATAGGATTCATACCAATCTTTTTTTCCTTTTTTTTGAACACGCTGATGTGCTGTATGTGCTTTCCATTCTTTGATGGCTGCTAATGAATCCCAGTAAGAGACAGTGATTCCAACACCATGTTCATCTCGTGCACTTTCTATTCCAAGAAACCCGTCTAGTTCTTTCGCTAATTGTTCCATTTTTTGAGCAGCAGCAGCGTATTCTTTCTGCTCAACATTCGTTCGTTTTGATGTGAAAATCACGGCATAATAGGGTAGTGCAGGTGTTTGAGTAAACAGCATCTAGCAGAACCTCCTTTGTCTATTGATATTATATATGAAAGAAAGAAGGTCTCGTAGTCTTTTTGTTTTAATTTAAAAAAGTCCAAGGTGCTTTATGATTATTTATATTTCTGTAAAATCATCTCATAAACATTACCTTGTTCACTTTTCTGACATATTTTTCTTGTATAAAATAGAGTCGAATAAGATGAATAAGGGGGAATGAAAGTGATTCGATTTAAGAAAAAGAGTTTGCAAATTCTTGTTGCCCTTGCCTTAGTGCTAGGTTCAATAGCCTTCATCCAGCCGAAAGAAGCCAAAGCGGCTGAGCATAATCCGGTTGTAATGGTACACGGCATGGGCGGTGCATCTTATAACTTTGCTTCAATCAAACGTTACTTGGTATCACAGGGATGGGATCAAAACCAACTTTTTGCAATCGATTTCATAGACAAAACAGGCAATAACCTGAACAATGGCCCGAGGCTCTCTAGATTCGTCAAAGATGTACTAGCCAAAACGGGCGCCAAAAAAGTAGATATTGTGGCTCATAGTATGGGCGGTGCGAACACGTTATACTATATTAAGAACCTAGACGGCGGAGATAAAATTGAAAACGTCGTCACACTTGGTGGAGCGAACGGACTCGTTTCACTCAGAGCATTACCAGGCACCGATCCAAATCAAAAAATTCTTTACACATCTGTCTATAGCTCAGCCGATCTCATCGTCGTCAACAGCCTCTCTCGCTTAATTGGCGCAAGAAACGTCCTGATCCACGGCGTTGGACATATCGGTCTATTAACCTCAAGCCAAGTCAAAGGCTATGTGAAAGAAGGATTGAATGGCGGAGGACAGAATACGAATTAAAAAATCAAAAAGACAGCGATTTGTGCTGTCTTTTTTGATGTCATGGTTATATGGGTGCTGCTAGGTGTTGAAGAAGATTTTTAGGAGGATAAAAGATGACGCAAAAACTCAAATATGCTTTCTTGGGCTACTTTCTCTATTTCCCATGTTCATTTCTGATCATCTATATGATCTGGATGGCAATCGTCAAATCAGTGCAATGGGCAGAAGTCATATCTAATTGTACATCCATCATTGGTATCTATTACTTAATAGCCAGTGTGTGGTTTGTCTTTTTACTGCAAAAACAGACAAAACATCGTACATAGCCAAATAAAAACATGTACAAATCAACCACCATTCCTTACACTACAAGTAATGATTCAGATTCTTTGGAGGTGGGGATTTGTGCAACAACATCAAAAGGCTTTGATTATGGTTGATGTACAGAAAGCATTCGAGCACGAAAAATGGGGAGAACGGAATAACCTAGATGCAGAGAAGAATATCAGTCGTCTATTGACGTTTTGGAGAGAAAAAGGCTGGACAGTCATTCATATTCAGCATACATCGGATCAGCCGCACTCCTTATTTCATCCAGCAAATGAAGGGCACTCCTTCAAAGAGATCGCCAAACCGCTAGATGAAGAAACGGTCATACAAAAGAAAGTCAACAGTAGCTTTATAGGTACAAACTTAGAGGAACAACTAAGATCAAACGAGATCGACACTGTTGTGATTGCTGGACTTACAACACCGCACTGCGTATCTACCACAACAAGAATGAGTGGAAACCTAGGCTTTGAGACATACCTCATGTCGGATGCAACAGCCGCCTTTGGACTCGCAGATCAAACCGGTACATACTATGATCCAGAAACGATCCATCGCCTTTCACTTGCAACACTGCATGATGAATTTGCGACTGTCCTGACAACAGAGCAGCTCATCACAAATTGGGCAAGCAAAAGCTCCTAGAATCATCTCTAGGAGCTTTTTGCTTGTTCATCCAGCGGCTGTTTTCGTTGTTCAATACTTGAGTATATGAGATCTATTCCAATAAATAAGAAGCTGACAAAGAAAGATAAAATGAGTGTGCCGTGCTCCAAAATGGAGACATTGACTATGTTCATATTAAGTACAAACTTAATTGAGAAATGCACAACGATCCATGAGAGTAGAAATTCAAAGATAAACGTGAACCATTGAGGAAATCTTAGCAAAGAGGAAATTCCTTTACCAATGAATACTAAAAAGATCGACCAAAAAAGAACAATCCCACTGACGAATAGACAGAAGGTCAATAATGAAAGAAATGATGCATAGGTAATATATTCTCCAAAAAGAAAATTCACTCCTAATGAAACAACATAAAGTACAGAACTTGGAATGATGATGACAAAACTAATCGCAAAAAAGATGAGTAAAATGAGGAGAATTTCAGCGATAGCTCCAGGCGCTTCATCGACAACTTTTGTCTTTCTCAAAATCGCATAGATAATAATTGAAAAGAGCATAAGTGCTAACATAAATGAAATAATCGACAAATTGCTTTCCTCCTTAACGTTCTTTACATTATTGTTTTAAGTTGTGAGTTATCCAGTAAATGTAATTGTAAGAGGAAAACGAAAAAGAGTAAAGAGTAATCGGTTTCTAATTTTCTTGTGTGTAAATTTGTAGCTAGAGAGTATCGTACAAAAGACCAAATAAAAAACCCTAGAAATCCTTGAACAATCAAGGTCTCTAGGGTTTGTTTGATCACTCTCTGAGAGAGTCATGAAATTAACGAGAGTAGAACTCAACGATTAGTTGTTCGCTGATTTCAGGCGCTAATTCAGAACGCTCTGGAAGACGAGTGAAAGTTCCTTCAAGCTTTTCAGCATCGAAAGTAAGGTATTCAGGTACGAAGTTGTTCACTTCAACTGATTCTTTCACAACTGCAAGGTTTTGAGATTTCTCACGAAGAGCAATCGTTTGACCTGGTTTCACAGAGAAAGATGGGATGTCTACACGGCTTCCATCAACAAGGATGTGACCATGGTTTACTAGCTGACGAGCTTGGCGGCGCGTACGAGCAAGGCCAAGACGGTATACTAGGTTGTCAAGGCGAGTTTCAAGAAGGATCATGAAGTTTTCACCTTGTTTACCAGGAAGTTTAGCAGCTCTGTCAAAAAGAGTACGGAATTGACGTTCGTTGACACCGTACATGTGACGAAGCTTTTGCTTCTCTTGTAATTGTAAACCGTATTCAGATAGTTTTTTGCGTTGTCCTGGACCATGTGGGCCTGGAGCGTAAGGGCGTTTTTCAAGTTCCTTACCTGTTCCGCTTAATGAAATGCCTAAACGGCGGGAAATCTTCCAACTTGGACCTGTATAGCGAGCCATAATGTGACTCCTCCTTATTGTTTTTATTTGTGAAAAATAAAAACCGTCTGTTCTTTGTCTTTTCCGTCATTATGTTTTCATGCATCCTCGCTCCAGCAGCAGGGAGTTACAAGATGCACCTCCATATAGAAGGAACAAAATGATACAAAAAAGCCGAACAAAAAGGCTGCCATATTTCACACAAACTCTATTATATGACGCCAGATAGGAGAAGTCAACCTATTTAAAGAGAAGAATGTCAAACGTGGTCGGCATTCATCCGGGAAGAAAGCAAAACAAAAAAGCAGACACATTGTCTGCTTTTCAAGCATCATGACGCATCAGTAGAGGCTGATAACGCATTTTGGAGAACCTCTGTAAATTGAACTAAGTACGTTTCATCCACTTCATTGAAACGATCTTTCACTGGACTGTCAATATCGAGTACCCCAATGATTTGTCCATTTACTTTAAGTGGGATCACAATTTCAGATTGCGATGCTGCATCACATGCAATATGACCAGGGAATGCATGGACATCAGCGATACGCTGTACATCACCTGTCGCAAATGCTGTACCGCAAACCCCTTTTCCAGAAGGAATGCGTACACATGCGGGCAGTCCATTGAATGGACCAAGCACAAGTTCTCCGCCTTTTGCTAAATAAAATCCTGCCCAATTGACTTCAGGAAGCGAGTGATAAAGTAGCGCCGCAGCATTGGCTAGGTTGGCAATGAGATCAGGTTCACCATCCGTAATCGCTTCTACTTGCTTGATGAGTAATTGATAGTCTTTCGATGGATCGCCAGACTGTTTTTCGACATGAAACATGAAAATCTCCTACTTTCTATCTCAAAAATACATAACTTGCGTTTCGCATGTGGGATTTGTCGAGCAATGATTAAAGGAACTTCCGCCTTCACCTTGAAGTATGTACACATGAAGAGGGGTGAGCGGATGAAAACATCAACAACCGTGCAAACAAAAGACCGTATTATTGAAGCTGCCATCAGACTTTTTAACCAAAAAGGATTTTCTGGAACCTCTGTCCGTGAGATTGCGAAGGAAGCAAACGTCAACGTTGCCCATATATCTTATTACTTTCAAGGAAAAGGAGGGCTGCTCGAGCAGCTCGTATCCGATTTTTATGAAGGCTATATTCAGATGATTGAATCGCACATCCAGCACATGGAAACCCGTCATGCAAAAGAATGTTTACTTCATGTGGTTTTTGATATTTTATCTTATCAGCATGAAAATCGTCAATTAACCCGTTTCGTTTATCGAGAAGTGACCATTGATTCAACGCTGATCAGGGAAATCATGTCCACCTATTTAACAAAGGAAAAATACTTGTTTCAGCTCATCATTGAAAAAGGAAAAAGCACCCATGTGATTTGTAAGCAGCTGTCACTCTCATCATTTATGATCCAGCTAAAATCACTTCTGATGATGCCTTATTTGCAGCCGCAATATTTAACAGAGGTGCTTTATATCAACCCAAATGAGCCTTACTTTTATCAAACGTACTATAAGGAACTGAGCCGGTCGCTTCATCATCTGTTAGAACCAAATGAACCCGCACTTGATCCTCACCTGAAACTCATGATGTCTTCAAATTGATCATACGCATACCCGAGATCTTCCGCTTGGTGGGCATCAGACCCGAATATGAGCGGAATTTTTTTCTGTTTTGCAAGATCAATCATCCATTGATCTAAATAGATACTTCTGGCATATGTTTTACGAAGACCTGATGTATTAAAATCTAAGGACATGCCTTTTTTTGCCGTTTCTTCAAGACAAAGGGTGACCCTTTGACATAGTTCTGGCGACATTTCGTATGGAAAAAGTTGTTTGAATTTCTGGACAAGGGTGATATGACCGATTCTCTTTGGCTTATATGGACCTAAAGATGATAGAATAGAAGAATGAATTTGGTCATAGTAGCTTTGATAGACGTGTTCGGTGCTGCCATAGATACTGATCAGCTGCTTGAAGGCATGCTCATCAAAATCAAGACAAATATAATCATTGCCAGCAGGAAGAAAGTGAACAGATAAAATGCTATCGTCTAGTTCAGGGCCGTAGCAGTCTAAAAAGGCACTTGTTTCCTCTTCATACTCTTTGATATAGTCGACCTCAAGCCCAGTTTTTACTATTAACTGTCCTTTATATTCCTGTTTCAGCTGATCCAGCTTCGTCAAATAGGCTTCAAGGTCTTGAAGCTTCATGGCACTATCCTGCTCAGGCGTTGGATCTCGAAACGAAGGAGGCAGCGGGGCATGCTCGGTAAAGGTGATGGAATCAAATCCCTTTTTCATTGCTTTTTCAATATAAGAATGAAAAGGATCAAGCGTACCGTGCGGGCAAAATGGCGTATGTAAATGTGCATCTTGTTTCAACATGTCGTCACCTCTTGTCGATATTTTGAAAAACGTCATGTTTATCAGCGAAAATAATGAAAAATCATGACCAAAAATGCTGGTTACATGGTATCATAATAACAATGAAAACGACAGCTTCCGCATACATAAAAACAGGTCACATCAATACATGTGATCAAATGATAGAAAGCCTGAATGACTTTCTTGAAAAAACATACATAAAACCGTGAATGGATCGTATTGGAAAAAATACAATCCTGCTTATAAAAAACAAATGCAAAGCGGACACGAAAGGGTTCTCAGGTCTACTCGGGACACTACCCTGACATCACTTAGATCACAACAAGGGGGCTCATTATGGAGTTTATCATCGGTTTAATTGTCATTTTGCTTGCTTTGTTTTCAGTCGGTTATTTCCTCAGAAAAAATATATATAAAGAGATTGACCGATTGGAAGCATGGAAAATTGAAATTTTAAACAGATCAATTGTAGAAGAAATTTCAAAAATCAAACATTTAAAAATGACCGGAGAAACAGAGCAGTTTTTTGAAAGATGGCGTGCAGAGTGGGACGATATCGTCACAGCCCATCTTCCAAAGGTAGAGGAGCTATTATATGATGCAGAGGAGTATTCTGATAAATATCGATTCTCCAAAGCGAAGCAAGTTCTTGCACATATAGGAGATCTGCTCACCGCTGCTGATTCAAACATCGAAGACATTTTAAAAGAGATTGCAGACCTTGTCACAAGTGAAGAGCAAAACCGAAAAGACATCGAGAAGGTCAAAGAGCAATATCAAACGGTACGAAAAAATCTGCTTGCTTACAGCCATTTATATGGCACCCTTTATGACAAAATGGAGCAAGACTTGGACGAGGCCTGGGAAGGGATCAAGCAGTATGAAGAAGAGACAGAAAACGGAAACTACATGACAGCAAGGAAAATTTTGCTTGAGCAAGACCGCAGACTCGATCAGCTGCAATTATATATCAATGATGTACCGAAGCTCATCGCAGACTGCAAACAAACTGTGCCAGGTCAGCTGACGAAGCTGAAAGACGGTTATAAAGAAATGACAGACAAAGGCTACAAACTAGAGCACATCCAGATCACAAAAGAGCTGGATAACTTGAATAAACAGCTGACCCGGGCGGAGAAGCTGCTGATTGATGAACTCAACTTAGATGAAGCATCAAGCATTCTGCAAATGATTGATGATGCGATTCAGACGCTGTATGATCAGCTAGAAGCAGAAGTAGAAGCAGGTCAGGAAATCAAGAGCAAAATGCCTGAGCTGACCGAGGCATTTGAAAAACTTGAACAAGACCACACGCAGACAAAGGCAGAAACGGCTCTTGTGAAAGAAAGCTACAAGCTGACAGCAGGAGAGCTGGATCAGCAGAAAGCCTTCGAAAAACGATTAGAAGAAATTGAAAAGCTCATGAAGCAAATACGAGAGAAGCTTGATCGTGACCATGTCGCATACACATTATTAATGGATGAAATCAATCAGCTTGAGACCTTTATTGAGGATGCCAAAACGCTTCATGAAGCGTTTAAAGATCACCTTCAATCGTTACGAAAAGAAGAATTACAGGCAAGAGAAACATTGGCTGAACTTAAAACCATGCTGACAGATACAGTGCGCCAGCTGCACAAAAGCAACATTCCAGGTGTACCTGCTGACATCAAAGAACGTGCTGAAAAAGCGCAGGAGATGATTCAGCAAGTGCAGGAGCAGCTAGAAAATTTGCCGCTGAATATGCCAGCAGTGAACCAGCAATTAAAAGAAGCCTCTGAAACAGTCAGACATGTCGTTGATGAAACACATGACATGCTTCGTAAAGTGGATCAAATTGAACGGATTATACAATACGGCAACCGGTTTAGAAGTCAAAACCACATTCTTTCAGAGCAATTAAAAGAGGCAGAACGAAGATTTTATGCCTATGATTATAACGATTCATTTGAAGTGGCAGCAGCAGCTGTCGAAAAAGCATCACCTGGAGCCGTTCAGAAACTTTTAAGTCAGCAAGAAAAAGAATATCAGCATCAATAAAAAAAGCTGAAGTCCATTTTAGGACTTCAGCTTTTTCCGTGTTATGAAGCTTGCTTTTGACGTTCTTCTGAAGCAGAAGAAGTGAAAAGAGAGATCACAAATCCAATCACGACTCCGAGTATGGCAGGCATAATCCAGCCAATGCCAAGGTCATATAGCGGCAAGATCGTTTGAAAGAGATCTTTCACAGGACCAATCGGCAGTTTCGCCGCTGCTAAGCCGTCAAACAGACTGACGCAGCCAGTTAAAATCAAAGTAAGGATATACACAGGTCTTCTATGACCAAGCCATTTGTCAGCAAGTGATAAAACAATAATCACAATCGCTAACGGGTAAATCGCAGTTAAAACAGGTACTGAAAAAGCGATAATATGAGCAAGTCCAAAATTTGAAATGATAAAACTGAATAATGTCACGAGTGTCACAACTGTTTTATAAGAAAGCTTAGGTAGTAATTTTGAGAAATACTCTCCGCACGATGTCACAAGACCGATGCTTGTTGTTAAACAGGCAACCGTAATCGCCGCGCCTAACACAATATTACCTAAACTGCCAAAAAGAAATTGCGAAGACTGAGCCAAGATCTTACTGCCATCTCCAACAAAACCAATGGCGTGTGTACTTGAAGCGCCTAAATAAGCAAGTGATAGATAAACAAATGTTAATCCGCAAGCTGCAATTAGGCCAGCTTTGATACAAGCAGATGTGAGTGCTTTTTTACTTGTTACACCACGTCCTTTAATGGCGTTGATGACAACAACTCCAAACACAATAGATGCAAGAGCGTCCATGGTTTTATAGCCTTCTAAAAACCCTTTGAAAAATGATCCATTGCTATAGGACACATCAGGTGTGCCAATGACGCCCATCGGTGTCAAAATGGCTTTGACGATAATAATCAAAATGATCGTAAATTTAATCGGTGTTAACACTTTCCCTACACGATCCACAATTTTCGTTGGATTTAGCGCAAGATAATACGTAATACCAAAAAAGGCCAGTGTAAATAAAAAAAGTGAGAGCCAAGCTGGTACACCAGCTAAAAAGGGTAGTGCGCCAATCTCATATGAAACCGTTCCTGTACGAGGAATAGCGAAAAGTGGCCCGATAGATAAATATAAAATGACGGTAAACGCTGTTCCGAAAGCTGGGTGAGCTTTATCAGCTAGTCCTTTCGCATCTCTACCTGTTAAAGCAATCGCAATAATCCCAAGAAGCGGTAAACCGACACCTGTTAATAAAAATCCGCCCATTGCTTTCCACACATTTTGCCCAGCATATTGCCCAAGCTCTGGTGGATAAATCATATTACCGGCGCCGAAGAATAGAGCAAACAGCATAAAACCTATGATAACCGTATCTTTCGTCGACAAAGTTGCCTTCATTGCATTTAAAGCCTCCATTATTATGTTGAAATATTCTGTTAATTAGTTGCTAGGTAACCGTTCATCATTAACAATCACTAATTATAAAGGATGTACGCCTGATGTCAACATGTGTTTTCGTACAAAAGTCATGAATTTTTCTATTTTAGTATATGGAGGACAATAAAAAAACATCCCCTTCACTTTGGAAGAGGATGTTTAAAGAATGATTAGGATGCAAGCTGTTTAGGCGGGCCAGTCAACATAGAGATGAGTACGCCAATCCCTGCGCCGATGATCGCTGGTACAACCCACCCAATGCCTAAATCGTAAAATGGAATGAATGAATCTAAGAAGTTAGGTAAACCCCCTAGATTGAATTTGGCAGCAAGTAAGCCGTCAATAATGGCAAAAAATCCAGTGAAGATCAAGGATACGACATAAATCACTCGTCTGCCGTTAATCCAGCGGTCAAGGAACGATAATAAAATAATGACAATGGCCAGTGGATATATCGCCACAAGTACAGGGACTGATAGAGAGATAATTTGTGCCAGTCCAAGGTTTGCAACGAATGTGCTAAATAAAGAAACAATGAGAATGACTGTACGATAAGAAAGTGATGGGAAAAGCTTTGAAAAATATTCGCCACAAGATGAGACAAGTCCAATACTTGTTGTTAGACAAGCGAATAAAATGGCTGCGCCAAGTACAATGTTACCTGCAGAACCGAATAAAAAGTTTGCAGAAAGTGAAAGTAGTTTTCCTCCTTCATTTGCTCCGACCATTCCAGTTGCATCAGGGCTTGAAGCACCAACATAAGCAAGTGAAATATACACGAGTGCTAGTCCCACTGCTGCAACAAGACCAGCTTTTATACAAGCCGATGCAAGTGATTTTCGTTCTGTGATCCCTCTATCTTTCACAGCTGTTACGACCACGATTCCAAAAACGATAGAAGCAAGAGCATCCATTGTTTTATAACCTTCTAAAAACCCAGTAAAGAGAGGGTTTGCTTTATATGTCGCATCAGGCGCACCGATCATTCCCATCGGTGTAGCAATGGCTTTAAACACAATAATGGCAATAACTGCTAATAAGATTGGTGTCAGCACTTTACCAATTCGATCAACCAGCTTTGAAGGGTTTAAAGCAAGAAGATACGTAATGGTGAAAAACACCAGAGTAAAGATGAATAATGGAATCCATGATTCAGCCTGTCCTTCAGAAAGAAATGGAGCTAATCCTATCTCATACGAAACCGTACCAGTTCGCGGAATGGCGAAAAATGGTCCAATGGATAAATACAGAATAACGGTGAAGATAGTCCCGAATTTAGGGTGTGCTTTATCGGCAAGACCTTTGGCTCCGGTACCTGTAAGGGCGACAGCAATAACCCCTAATAGTGGAAGACCTACGCCTGTAAGTAGGAATCCACCGATGGCAAGCCATACGTTTTCACCAGCATATTGTCCAAGAACAGGCGGGAAAATCATATTTCCTGCGCCAAAGAATAATGCAAAAAGCATTAGTCCAATAGCTAATGTTTCTTTTATACTTAAACTATTTTTCAAAATAGTCCCTCCTCAATCAGTGTATTGTGTCAAATTTAAATATTCTGACAATTCAGGTGTTTATATGACAATTGCACTATGGATGATATAGTGAAAATGAAAAGTTGTCAACTGCCATTTTCAGAAAATTCTCTGTCTGACTTCATTATGGTAACATATAAATGCATTTATTTTTTAAGTTTTTTTGTAAGGAGTTTAAGATATGATTTATCTTGATAATAGTGCAACAACAAAGCCTTATCCAGAGGTTTTACAAGTACATCAGCAAGTGAGTGAGCGTTTTTTTGGGAATCCGTCTTCGCTGCATCAACTTGGAATTGATGCGAGCCGTCTATTAAGTGAAACGCGAAAACAAATCCTTCACTATACAGGCTTTACACAATATGAGATTATTTTTACTTCAGGTGCAACAGAAGCAAATAACATAGCCATCAAAGGGGCTGCTCTTGCCAAGATGAACCGAGGCAGACATATTGTCACAACAGCGATTGAGCATCCATCTGTCATCGAATCGTTTGAACAGCTGAAAACATTATTTGGCTTTGATATTTCCTATATTCAAGTAAATGAGCATGGCCGTGCAGATATGACGCATTTAAAAGAAGTGCTTCGCCCTGATACAGTGCTTGTCAGTCTCATGCATGTAAACAATGAAACAGGCGCGATTCAGCCGATAGAGGAAGCGGCAAGCATCATTCGGACGTATGCCAAAGAGGCGATTTTTCATGTCGACGGCGTACAAGGAATTGGCAAGGTTCCGCTGCCTAAAGAGATGGATATTGATCTTTTAACGATGTCAGGCCACAAGATTCACGGCTTGAAGGGAACAGGTGCCCTCTTTTTAAAGAAAGAGATCGTGCTTGCGCCTTTTATCACAGGAGGAGAGCAAGAACTTGGCCTTCGCTCAGGGACTGAGAATCCTGCTGGAGCTGTCAGCTTAGCAAAAGCCATCAAGCAATCATTTGAACATTTAAATAAGCATCATGACGAGATGATCGCTTTAAAAACGGAGCTAGAGCAGCAGCTTGGAAAGATAGAAGGCGTCGTCATAAACACACCGTTGACACATAGTGCACCGCACATTGTGAATTTTTCAGTGCCAGGTATTCAAATTGAAGTCCTTCTGCATATGCTCGAAAAAGAAGGCATTTACGTTTCGACAACGTCTGCTTGTTCTGCTAAGAAAAAGGAACCAAGCCGTGTCCTGCTGGCGATGGGGAAATCAGAAGATGCAGCCAAAAGCAGCATGAGAATCAGTTTGACATATGGACAAGGACCAGAGCTAGCGCCACAAATCATCACATCGATCGCACAAAGTGTGAAAAAATTAAAAGGAATGAGATAACAACATGAAGTATGACCATATTTTAGTCCGTTTTGGTGAGATTTCAACAAAAGGGAAAAATAGAAAGAAATTTATTGAAAAACTAAGACAGCACATCCGGTTTGTATTAAAAGACTTTGAAGCATTAAAGTATGCATCTGACAGAGACCGCATTACGATCATGCTAAACGGAGAAGACCCTGAACCAATTTCAGAACAGCTTAAAGGTGTATTTGGCATTCAAAGCTTTAGCCTGGCTGTGAAATGTGAGACAAATCTTGATGCCATCAAAGAAGCGGCACTCTCAGCGGTTCAGGAAGTGTATGAACAAGGAAATACATTTAAGGTCTCAACGAAACGCTCTTATAAACAATTTGAGCTTGATTCAAATGAAATGAACCGAGAAATTGGTGGACATGTTCTAAGGAATACAGACAACTTAACCGTTAATGTGAAACAGCCAGATGTTCACTTGCGAATTGAAATAAGAGAACACGCGACGTACATTACATTTAAAGATGTAAAAGGTGCAGGCGGACTGCCAGTTGGTTCAAGCGGAAGAGCGATGCTAATGCTCTCTGGCGGCTTTGACAGCCCAGTGGCAGGCTATCAGGCAATGAAACGAGGCATTCAAATTGAAGCTGTTCATTTCTTTAGCCCACCTTATACAAGTGAACGTGCTAAGCAAAAGGTCATTGATCTAGCGGAATGCTTAGCTGCCTATGGAGGCGAAGTCAAGCTTCACATCGTTCCTTTTACAAAAATCCAAGAGCTCATTCACAAACAAGTACCAGAAAACTATACGATGACTTCAACGAGAAGAATGATGCTCAAAATTGCAGATAAAATAAGAGCCAAGCGTGATGCGCTTGCCATTATTACAGGGGAAAGCCTTGGTCAAGTGGCAAGTCAGACACTTGAAAGCATGTATGCCATTAATCATGTCACAAACACACCAATCATTCGACCGCTGATTGCCGTGGATAAGAATGACATTATCGAAGAAGCGAGACGAATTGGCACATATGAGACAAGCATTCAGCCATTTGAGGATTGTTGCACGATCTTTACGCCGCCATCTCCAAAAACAAAACCAAAACTTGAAAAAGTAGAACGCTACGAAAGCTTTGCTGAATTCGAGCCAATGCTTGATGAGGCAGTGGAGCAGATCGAAACAATCGTTGTCACAAATGAAAAGAAAGCAGCTGACAAATTCGCTGATTTATTCTAAATAAAAAATTTCATAATAATTACCATAAAATCAATCGCATGAAGTCATGTGTTTCTACACATTCTATATTCACAAGGAGGTGAGAACACATGGCTCAACAAAACAGACAAAGCAGTTCTAATCAATTAGTCGTTCCAGGCGCTGCACAAGCGATCGACCAAATGAAGTACGAAATCGCTTCAGAATTTGGCGTAAACCTTGGACCAGAAACAACAGCTCGCGCTAACGGATCAGTTGGTGGAGAAATCACTAAGCGTCTTGTATCTTACGCTCAACAACATATGGGTGGCGGATCTTTCTAAGACACACAATTAAAAAGCTATGGCTTATGAGCGGGTTTATTCCCGCTCTTTTTTTGTACATAAATTGTTAGAATATTTTTAAAAAAGAAGACGAAATGAAAAAATTATGGCATAATACTAGGAGTAGGTCCTAATTCAAGCATTTTTCAGTTATGAGTGTTAGAATAGGTAAATTGAAACATGATTCGTTTCATAGAAAGAGGCTAAAAGGAGCTGTACCATGAAAAGAGAAGACTTAATTGCACCAGAACAATATAACTTAGTCAGTGAGATTGAAGCGTTCAGTCATGACCAGGAGAAAATCGCCCTGCACTGGCAGGACGGGAATGGCCATGAAGCGCATGTGACATATGCAGCATTAGTAGAAGAGGCGAATAAAATTGGTCATGTTCTATTAAATGCAGGCTTTAAAAAAGGCGATAAAATCATTGTGATGGTGCCTCGTATGCTAGAGGCATACAGCATTTATTTAGCCATTCTAAAAACAGGAATGGTTGTGATTCCTTGTTCAGAAATGCTTCGCGCTAAAGATATAGATTACCGAATTGAACATGCAGAAGCAAAAGGAGCGATTGTTTACGCATCATTCATTCAATCGTTTGAAGGAACCAACCAGCCAAAAGATTTCAAAACATTCTCGATTGGTGAGAATGATCATGGCTGGACAAACATTGTTGCGCAAAAGGAAGAGCAGTCAAGCGAGTTGAAATTGGCAGACACAACAAGTACGGACATGGCGTTTCTCTCTTATACATCAGGCACAACAGGTAACCCAAAAGGGGTTGTTCATACACACGGCTGGGCGTATGCACATTTACGTACTGCGGCCAAAGCATGGCTCTCCATTAATGAAGGGGATAAAGTATGGGCAACAGCAGGACCGGGCTGGCAAAAATGGGTGTGGAGTCCTCTCTTATCTGTTTTAGGAAGCGGAGCAGAAGGTTTTGTTTATGGAGGGAAATTTAATCCGAATACGTACTTAGAGCTGCTTCAAAAAAATGAAATCAATGTTCTATGCTGTACACCAACAGAATATCGATTTATGGCAAAAGTGGATGACCTCAGTCAGTACGAGCTACCCAAATTGCATAGTGCTGTTTCTGCGGGAGAGCCGCTCAACCGTGAAGTCATCGATACGTTCAAAAAACATTTCGATATCGAAGTGCGAGATGGTTACGGGCAAACAGAAAGCACGCTGCTAGTCGGGGTGCTGAAAGGAATGGACATCAAGCCAGGTAGCATGGGCAAACCAACACCTGGCAATGAAGTAGAGATCATTGATGAGAATGGCCAGATCTGTGCTCCAGGAGAAATAGGTGACATTGCCGTTCATCTTGAAACGCCGGCTTTATTCAAGGAATACTACAAAGATGCAGAGCGTACAAAGGCGCAGCGCCGTGGGGATTACTTTATTACTGGTGACCGTGCGAAAAAAGATGAAGACGGGTATTTTTGGTTTGAAAGCCGCAGGGATGACATCATCGTCAGCTCAGGTTATACAATTGGCCCGTTTGAAGTCGAAGATGCACTGATTAAACACCCAGCCGTGAAAGAATGTGCTGTCGTGGCAAGTCCAGATGAAATCAGAGGATCAATCGTGAAAGCATACGTCGTCCTGCGTGATGCATCTACACAAAGCGATGAGCTGATTAAAGAACTGCAAACACACGTGAAAAATACAACAGCACCGTACAAATATCCAAGAGAAATCGAATTCATTGACGAGCTACCAAAAACTCCGTCAGCGAAAATTCGACGTGTCGAGCTGAGAGAAAGAGAGCTTGCACGAAAATCATCATAACAGTAGAAACAATAAGCGTCTGGATGGAAAATCATCCAGCGCTTTTTTTATTGGACAAATCAAATATGTAAAATTCGTTCATGATGTTTTATGTTAAAATGTGTAAGGATGACTTGAAAAGGAGAATGTTCTGAAAATGTCGATTGCGATAGTTCATGGGATTGTGCTTGCTTTTGGTCTTATTTTACCTTTGGGCGCACAAAATGTATTTGTATTTCAGCAAGGAGCCCTTCAGCCTCGATTATATCGCGTGCTGCCTGTGGTCATTACAGCTGCTCTCTGCGACACACTTTTAATTACTTTAGCTATCATTGGGGTTTCGGTTGTTGTACTCACCATTCCTATCTTGCAAATGGGTCTTTTTATCATTGGATTTTTCTTTTTACTTTATATGGGGTGGTCAGTTTGGAACACGAGCTCCGCAACAGGTAATCAAGAAAAGATGGACTTGATGCCTATGAGAAAACAAATCGTATTTGCCTGTTCCGTTTCACTTTTAAATCCTCACGCGATTCTCGATACAATAGGAGTGATAGGAACGAACTCTCTTCAATATCATGGGGCGGAAAAGGTGGCATTTACCGCAGCCTGTATCATTGTCTCGTGGTTATGGTTTATGGGTCTTGCCCTTCTTGGGAAAATGTTAGGTAAGCTAGATACAAACGGCAAGTGGATGAACCGGATCAATAAAGCCTCTGCGGTCATGATCTGGCTGGTTGCATTATATATCGCCTATCAGCTTATTGGATAAAGGATACATAGAGCAAAAGAGACGTGATGCATGAAAATGAGTGCTGAACATGTCATGGGAAAAAGCGTTGGATGGCTTTTTTATTGTCTACCATCTCGGGAGAAGCTTCAGTTACATCCTGTTCATTTTTATCAGACATGCTGACGGTTCAATTACCTGTAGGAAATGATCAAAATAGGATCTATGCTACATTATAAAAATGTAATTTAGAGGTTTTAAATGGCTCATAAAGAACAGCGTAAAGGGGCAGTGCTTGCTGTCTTTGATACATTGACGTTTGGTGTACCAGTTTTGCTGTGAAATTTATATAAGAATACGAATAAAACATAGTAGGTTTCATCACGTATCTTTTAGCATCTCTTTACTAATGTGTTCAAAAATCATTTGCATGAGCGATACGCTCATGCTTTTTTCATTCGATCATTTTTTGAAGATGGTTTGATTTAATAGACGGAGAGCTTGTACGATATCATCCATTTGATTTTGGTCAGAGGAAGAAAGGCTGTCCATGAGCATGGATTCAATTTGTTGAAATGCTTTGTCCATACACTCGCGGCCTTTTTTAGAGAGCATAATGACATGTTTTCGCTTGTCATCTTTATCTTCTTGTCTATCAATGAATTGTTTTTCGTGAAGCTTTTTCAATTCTCTGCTGACATTCGGAAGAGACATGTGCTGACAATCGGCGATTTCGCTAGGTGTTAGCGGCTCACTGACGGCTAACTGCTCCAGAATCAAATATTGTAGAGTGGTTAGATCAGATGGTTTGATCTTGCTCATCATAGCATGTTTCAGCTCAGAAAAAGTAGAAGCAAATGTGACAAACTCTTTGAAAAAATGTGGGTTTTTCATCCTGTTTCACCTCCTACGTACCATACCAAATTTATTATCAAAAAACAATTATCATTTGACAACTAAAAAAGAGGGGTGTATGCTTTTTGTTATCAAATGATAACTAAAGGAGATAAGCCATGAATGTACTCATTATTTATACTCACCCCCACCACAATAGTTTAAATGGTGCTTTTTTTAAAGAAATCCTAAAGGGCAGTGAAGAAAATCCAAACGTTCAAGAAGTGAGAATCATCGATTTATACCAAGACAAATTTGATCCTGTACTTATTTTTAATAAAGAGAAAAAAAGACGTGATATGCATAAGGACCCTGAGATTCAAGAATATCAAGAGAAAATCAAATGGGCAGACAACATCGTGTTTGTTTATCCGATTTGGTGGGGTAGGCCGCCAGCTATGTTGCTTGGTTTTATTGATCGCATGTTTGCAGCGAATTTTGCTTACCGTCAAACTGGCGGTCTGCTTCCAGAAGGCTTGTTAAAAGGAAAGAGGGCTGTATGTGTATCGACAATGCAAGGACCGACCCACTACCCTTTCTTCTTTTTGCAGAATGCCCACAAGGTGTTAATGAAACGAGCTCTTTTACAATATGTCGGGATTAAACCGGTGAAGTTCTTTGAATTTGGCATGATGGAAAGTCCAAAAGGGAAGCATGACGTGAAATTAAAACGGATATACAACTATTTTCGGAATATCAGCTCATAAAACCACATTCCTTGAGTCACTTTTCTTCTAATTTGAACCTGTTATGTCTTAAAATGACAGAGAGGGTGAGTGACTCATTCTCTTTATTTGAAAAGGGGGATATGGATGAAGAAAACATTGTTTAAAGATGCGGCTCTTATCACACTTGATCCATCTTTAGGTTTTCTGGAGAAGGGAGATCTATTAATTGAAGGGGCACATATTGTAGAAGTCGGACCTTCGATTGAAGCAAGCGGTGCTGATGTTGTGGATGCGTCTGACATGGTCATCATGCCAGGGCTTGTGGATACCCATCGTCATGTGTGGCAGTCTGTCATACGGGGGATCGGAACAGATTGGTCTTTGCAAACGTATTTGAGCAAAATTTATTATGGCAACTATGGGGCGATGAGACGTCCATCAGATGATCGAATTGCTAATTATTTAGGCGCATTAGAGGCATTAGATGCAGGAGTGACAACGTTTTTCGACTGGACGATGATCAATTCTATGGATCATACAGAAGAACTCATTGGAGGTTTAAAAGATGCGGGTATTCGAGCGGTCTTTGGTTTTGGTACCTCTGGAGATGCAGCGTATTGGGACAGAGAGAGTACGCTCACGAATATGGAAGACGCAGCCCGCGTGAAACAAAAACATTTTCAATCATCGGATCAGCTGTTGACGATGGGACTTGCCATTCGTGGACCTGAATTTTCTTCATGGGAGACGACCGTCTTTGAAATTGAAACAGCGAGATCACTAGATGCATTATGCAGTATGCACATTGGCTTTGGAAATTGGGGAGCGGCGGATCGATCGATTGAGCGGCTTCATCAAGCAGGGCTGCTCGGGCCTGATTTGAATATGGTGCATATCAATGCAATTGATGCAGATCAAATGAAGATGTTAGCTGACAGCGGAAGCTCCATCTCGATTACACCTGAGATTGAAATGATGATGGGACACGGATATCCTGTCACAGGGCTCGCCATTGAAAATGGCGTTCTGCCAACGCTTGGTGTAGATGTGGTGACAGCGACAGGCGGAGATTTATTTACCCAAATGAAATTCGGACTACAGGCGGAGCGGGCGATTCAAAATCAATCTTTATTGATGGAAGGGACGATGCCAGGGCCTGAACTTGGATTGTCTGCACAGCAAATGCTTGAAGCAGCCACTATAAACGGGGCTCGTGCCTTGAAGCTTGATGACAAAATCGGCTCACTCACACCTGGAAAAGAAGCTGATTTTATCTTGATCGATCGGACAAGCATGAATCTTCTTCCGATGACAGATCCAGCTGGGGCAGTTGTGCAAACGGCACACCCTTCAAATGTTGATTCTGTCTATGTGGCTGGAAAAGCAGTGAAACAAAATGGGAAGCTAGTTGGAGTGAACTTAGAAGAGGTCAAACAAAAAGCTTATGCGGCAAGAGATCATATTCTATCGCACAAGTTTGAATCAACGCCATCATAAACAAACAATCCCCATAGGCAGCTGCCTATGGGGATGAGATTACAAGGATTCTTTAATGACTTTTTTGTAATACTGGACAGATAGGAATCCGAAGATAGAATATAGCACCGTATAAATCGACATGACGATGAGCATTGGTGTCCACAGTTCACCGCCGAAGAAAAACCAGCCTGACTGTACTGCAAAGTAGCTGTGAAGCAACCCGACAACGAGCGGAATCCCAAAGTTAAATAGCTGTTTGAGCCGAATACCTTTTAATAGATCCTTCTCAGTAAAACCAAGCTTACGCAAGATCGTGTAAGAGCTTTGTTCTTCTTCACTTTCATTCATCTGCTTAAAGTATAAAATACAGCCTGATGTGACAAGGAAGCTGAGACCTAAAAATCCGACTACAAACATCATCAATCCGATGGTTTGTTTTTGCTGCTGAGCTGAAGCCAATTGAGACATGCTGTTGTCACCTAGTTTTAAAGAGTTAAACACGTTATTTGCTTTTTCAAGATTTTTTTTATCTTTTATATTGACTGCGATATATAGACTATTCTCAAATTGCAGATATTTCTGTTGGTCTAGCTGTAGCTTAGGATCCTTCTGTTGGTCTAGCTGCTCAAAAACATCTTGACTCACGACGGCAACAGGCAGACCGCCAAAAGTGAAGTTATAGGAAATGAGATAATCTTTTTTCAAATCCAAGACTTTCAAATCGAGCGGTTTCTTGATGAGAAGCTTCACATCGCCTGAGCTTTTAATCGGCATGAATTTCTTTAATAGATCACTGTAGCCGCTTAAAATCACTTCGTTGTTCCCCACATGAATATTTGGTGCGTTTTTCTCACTAATCACAGGCAGTGTCAGTATGCCGGGTTCATTATTCATATTTTTTAACTCTGCATCCATATCCATGAGTTTTTTTGCATCAAATTTTGCTCGAATCACTTTGACCTGCTTTAGATCATAAGCGATATGTTTGTCAGAAAGTGCACGAGTGAAGGTATCGGCATCATTCTTAGAACCCATAACGAAATGGGAAGGGATCTGTTGTTCAGCGGTTTTTTCTGCTGAGTAATAGGAAATGTAGCTTAAAGATAACAACCCGATGGCAAGCGCAGATACCGTTGTAATAATCGTTAAAAGCAGTGCGTTTGATTTTAACCGGAACATAATAGATGACAGAGACAGGACTTCATGAATGGCGAGATAGCCATTTTTTCGTTTGCGTACGATATTGGCAATGAACGAAACAGAGCCTTTATAGAAAAGAAAGGTACCGATAATGACAGAGGCTAGAATATAAATCATCGCTAAAAGTAACGCAAGCATGGACGTATATGTGCCGGTAAAAAGCTTAGAAGAAATATAATAGCCTGAGCTGATGAATGCAATGCCTAGAACCCCAATGATGATTTCAAACACAGAGATTTTTTTCACACGCTGTTCTGTAGAAGACGTGGTTCTAAATAAAGATAAAATCGTCTGTCTATTAATAAACCATCGATTTCTTAACATAATTAATCCATAGATGACGAAAAAGACGATCAGTGTCTGCAAAAGGGCCATGCCTGAAAAATGCAGGTTGGCGATGGCGTTCACGCCGGTTACTTTAAATAGCACCATCAGCATGAGTTTTGAACCGATAAATCCAGCTATGATACCAATAGCCATGGAGACCACATATAGGATAAAGTTTTCTGCATTGAGTAGTTTGGAAATTTTTTGTTTCGTCATGCCAATGAGCTGCAGGAGACCTATTTCTCTCCCTCTTCGTTTAATAAAAATGCTGTTCGCATATAACAGGAAGATTCCAACAATGGCAATGAGTAGTACTGAAGCGGCTTTAATCGACGCACCGCCCTTAATGGACCCCTTTACATCATCAAGTGCTGGTGAGTACTGCAAGGTGACAAAAGAAAAGTAGAGCGCCACACTAAATACAAGTGCAAACACGTATAAATAGTAATTTTTTAAGTTTTTCTTCAGATTGCGGAAGACGAGCTGATTAATGTTCATGCTTCACACCGCCTAAAACACCTTGCGTTTTCATAATATCCTCGAAAAACATCTTTCTCTCTAGAGCGCCTTTATTCAATTGTGTATAGATCTGTCCATCTTTGATAAAAATCACTCGTCTTGAATAACTGGCTGCAACAGGGTCATGCGTCACCATGACAATGGTTGCTTTGCGCTTGTGATTGAATTCTTGCAGCTTGTTCAGTAAGTCAGAAGCAGATTTGGAATCAAGTGCTCCAGTTGGTTCATCAGCAAAAATGAGGCTTGGTTCATGAATAAAGGCACGTACTGCAGATGTCCGTTGCTTTTGTCCACCAGACAGTTCATTTGGATATTTGTCTCTTAGTTCATAAATCCCCATATCCTCTGCAAGCTGTTGAAAGCGTTCAAAAGCTTCTTTTTTAGGCGTTTTGGAGATGGATAATGGCAAGAGGATGTTCTCTTTAACCGTGAGTGTATCAAGTAAGTTGTAATCCTGAAAAACAAAGCCAAGCTGTTTCTTTCTAAATTCAGCGAGCTGCTGATCTTTCATTTGCGTCATATCTGCATCTGCGATCCGAATCGATCCGCTGGACACATGATCAATCGATGACAATACGTTCAAAAGGGTCGTTTTCCCCGAGCCTGATGGCCCCATGATGCTGACAAATTCTCCAGCTTCTATCGTCAAATCAATGCCTTTCAGCACCTCTTGTTTATTGAATTTATTTCCATAGCTTTTATATAACTTGCGAGCTTCTAAAATGTTCATCTGTCGAACCCCTTTTTTATTTAATTGATATCTCTAGTATAAAAAGAAGCCGATCAGACTTCCTGCGATTTGGCGAACAAAACAGACGAGCATGTGACATTGTTGTCACATGCTTGTTTGATATGTCAAAGCCTTATGTAGAATTCAGATTGTTATTCAATTATTTTATCTGTTTTTCGCTATGATGTATCAAATTTCTTGTTTTTTTCTGATGAACCTTTACAGAGTATTTGATTTCATGTAAGATATGCATATCAAATATATGCATAGTAAATCTATGTATTAGAGGTGACGATGGATGAAAGTGAGTAAAGAGCTTCTAAAGGGGAGTACAGCTACCCTTATTTTAAGCTTGTTAAATGAAAAGCCGATGTATGGATATGAAATGATTAAGGAATTGGAGTCGAAATCCGAAGGGATTTTTAGCTTTAAAGAGGGGACGATATATCCTATTTTGCACACTTTGGAGGGGAAAGGATTCATTGTGTCTTACTGGGGTGAAGGGAATGGCAATCGAAAAAGGAAGTATTATCGGATTAATGAACAGGGCAAAGCGTTTATGAAGGAAAAGAAAGAAGAATGGACTGTGTTTAAAGATGCAGTAGATGGCGTTTTGAACGGGGAGAAAGTCGTATGGGACTAGAGAAAAAGTTTGAACAATATATCAAAAATGTGTGTAAACGAATCAAAAATAAAGACGTACATGCAAGTATAAAGCTTGAGCTTCGTGATCATTTATACACGCTGAAAGAGGAAGCGGTCAGTGCGGGCATGTCAGAAGAAGAGGCGGTAGATCAAGCGCTCGATCAAATTGGAGATGCAGCCATACTCGGAATGCAGCTTCATGAAACACACAAAACTCAAGTTGACTTTAAAACGATACTTCTTGTATTAGCTACTTGTTTATTTGGGCTGTTTGTAATGTATTATTTTCAGTTTCATTCTCATTTACTTCATTTTCAAGACACGAATATCTTTTATAAAAGTCTCATTTACTATGTATTTGGTCTTGCGTTGATGCTTGGACTGTTTGCTTTTGATTATCGGCGCTTTTTACCCTATTCATGGCATTTATACATAGGAACGATTGGAATGCTGATTCTTACAATGATGATTGGGACAAGAGTGAACGGTATTCTCTTTTTAAGCTTAAATAATGGATCGATCAATCTGACTGAAATTTTTCCATTTCTGATGATTATTTCGTTAGCTGGCATTTATCAATCTTGGAATTGGAAGAATGGTTTCAAGTCCTGGCTAGGGTTAGCGATTGTCACTTTACCCATTATTTTATTACATATAGTCGGATCTCTTTCTGCAACCATCACCTTTATGGTCATATGCATAACGATGATGTATGTATCTCATGCAAGAATGAGACAGCTTATTCCGTTTACAGCAGCAGGTATTGTCTATCTCATTGTTCAATTATTTTCTCTGTATCAAGCTGATATGGCCCACTTTTACCAATACTCACTTCATGAATTTAGCTCAAATGGTTTTCAAATAAATCCGTACGCATTGTATGATGTTCACACTGATTGGATGTTGACGTATATCATTTATTCATTCGGATGGTTTGCAGGATTGGCCGTTCTTATGTTGTTTGTGACTTTGATTTATAGAGTAGTTCATACAGCGAAACGAGTTCAATCTGCTTATGGCAAAATATTAATGATTGGTTTGGCAACCACATTTGCAGCAAAATTTATCTTAAGTATTTTCACAAACTTTGGATTATTGCCTATATCAGGAGTTTCCATGCCTTTTATGAGCTATGGGGGATCTCATATTCTTCTAGAAATGATGTCAGTCGGGCTGCTAATGAGTATTTATAGAAGGAAACAGCTAGGAGAAATATGCCGTGAAGTAGCGTGATATGGCTGTATAAAATCACCCAATCTCTTCAATGCATCGTTGGATGAAGAGATTGGGTTTCTTGAACTGTATGTTCACATGCTTGCAATATGCACAAAATCATTCTTTTTCGGAAAAATAAAGGTGAAAGTTGTCCCTTGATCTAATGTGGAGTTGACCTCGATCGTGATATGAAGAGCGTCAGCTCCCTTTTTTGTTAAATAGAGCCCCATGCCTGTGGAGGCCGTGTCATTGTGATGTCTTGTGGAGGTAAAGCCTTTTTCAAAAATACGGGACACGTCTCTTGGGTCAATTCCTCTGCCTTGATCTGTGATGGTGAGCACCACTTGTTCGTTCATTTGTTTGCTTTCGATGATAATGTCAGATGATTGGCTGTACTTGACGGCGTTTGTCAGCACTTGTCTGATCATAAAGGATAACCATTTTGTATCACTTAATACATCTCGCTCTTCTAATAAAAGGTCAAAGCCAATTCCTTTTTGCATACACCACGATTGGAGCGCTTTGATTTCTTTCGTTAGCATGTTTTGGAGATCCAGTTTTTCAATAAATAAATCATTTTCAATATGTTGGATCCTGCTCTGATGCAGCTGTGCATCAAGGAGTAAATGTATTCTAAGCCATTCATAGGTCATATTTGATTTGAGCGGCTGTTCTGTTATGCGGTCAATCATTAAGTGCATCGCCGTGAGCGGCGTTTTCACCTCATGTATCCATGAGAGCAGTTCATCTTTTTCTTCTTCCAGCGCAGTCTTTTGCTTAGCCGTCATCTGGCGGTATCGGTCGATTTGCTCTGACGCTGCCTCCTGTACAATTTGTTCAAAGGGGGAAGAGGGTTTGAGACGCATTTGATGGTCTATATTTTCATCCCATTCTTTCAGTTGCATGTAATAAGCAGTTTCTTTCCGGTAACGAAAAAAAAGAAAAACAATGAAGAGTAATGTAGACAAAAGCACGATATAAAAAAGAGAAGCGAGTGGAATCGTTGTATCCAAATATGCAACAAAGAGAATGAGAAGCTGCAAACTAAGAAAGAACAAGATCCAGCTTCTTCGTTCTTTTAGAAATGCTTGCAGCATCATTGATCATCCTTTTCTTTTGCAAGATAACCTTGACCCACCTTTGTTTCAATGAAGGTGCCAAGGGAGATTTCGTCTAGTTTTTTTCTAAGGCGGTTGACGTTTACAGTGAGTGTATTGTCACTCACGAATCGTTCATCGTCCCATAAAGCTTGGATGAGAGATTCCCTTTTGACGATATGGTTTTTATGCTGAATCAATTCTTTGAGAATAAAAAACTCATTTTTTGTTAATTCAATCTCACCGTTTTCATTTGTCACTGTATTATTTTCGAGATCAAGGGTAGCGCCGCACCAGACTTTTAAGTTGGCTGGTTCCGCATTGTAATCATGGACTCGGCGAAGAACAGCACTTACTTTGGCGATGAGAACGTCAAAGTGAAAGGGCTTTTGTACAAAATCATCAGCTCCAAGCTGCATCGACATGACCATATCAGCAGGGTGATCACGAGAGGAAAGAAAGATGATGGGCACATTAGAATGATGCCGAATCATGCGGCACCAATGAAAGCCATCATACTTTGGCAGCTGAATATCAATAATGACTAAATCAGGCTGGATGGAAGTGAACTCCTGCATGACCTGTTGAAAATTGTTGATCCCATACACATCATAAGACCAGTTGACTAAACGTTCTTTGATTTCTTGGAAGAGGGTTGTATCATCCTCAATCAGCAAAATTTTAAACAAAACGAGCACCACACTTTTTGAATTACTTGTACATTATTGTAGCGGAAAATAGGCACTCCCGCTAGAAGCAGACAGCAAAAAAGCAAGGGAAGAGATCCCTTGCTTCGGTTTATTTACCTAAAAAGTGCTTTTTAAAGAATGATAATTGATATTCAAGTGTGAGCGGGTCATTAAAGTAAAACTCTTCCGCATTTGCTTCATACACACGATGTTTTTTCACAGCAGGAATGGACTTATAGATTTCACTGTTTTGATAGGAATTGTCCATTTCGCTGTTTTTGCTAATGATCATATAGTCTCCGGCAAATTCAGGGATGACCTCTTGTGATACCGCATAATAACCAGCTTTTAATGCTTTTTCTTTTACTTTTTCAGGCATTTTTAGTTTCATTGCTTGGTAGAGGATTTCTGTTCCGCGTCCCCATGCATCTCCAAAGACGTAAAGATCTTTTGTGCCGCTTTCAAAGACAGATACGGTTGCATCTTCACCGATTTTTGCTTTGATTTCTTTGCCAGCTTCAGCTGCACGCTGTTTGAAATCCTTGACCCATGCTTTTGCTTCTTTTTCTTTGTTTAAGACTTTTCCAATTTCAATATGCTGCTGAAGGTAATCGACTTTGTTATACGTGAATAAAACAGTTGGGGCGATTTTTTTTAGTTTTTCTACATTTTTTGCACCGCTTAAACCAATGATGACATCAGGCTTTAGCTTCATGATTTTTTCTACATTTTCATCTGATACTTCTTCCACATTTTTTAATTTCTTTTTGAAACGTGGATTCTTTTTTGACCAAGAGTCAACACCCACAAGGTTCACACCAAGTGACAAGACATTTCCTGTATAAGAGGCGAGAACAACAACACGTTTTGGATTTGCTGGCAACTTCACAGGTCCATTTTCAGATTGATATGTAATCGTGTCTGACGTTGATTGATTTTTTCCCTTATTTGAGGAAGAGTTGCTGCTATTGCCACATGCGCTCAACGCAAGTACGAAGATGAGCATCAGAGGGAACAATATTTTCTTCATGAATGTAGACTCCTTTGAAATCGGCACATAAGCCGTGTATTTGGTTGTATGAGTGATAATGATAATTATTATCACTCAGATATCATACCATAGATGTGAGGTTTGTTGTCAATGATATTTTAGCAGTGGATAGAGGAATTCGGATAGAAAGAAAAAAAGATCAAGGCAGTGTCTGACCTGATCTTTTTTCTTATTTAAACCAGCCTTTTTCTTTGGAACGAGTGATGGCTTCAATTCGGTTTTTGACTTCTAGTTTATCTAAAATAACGGATATGTAGTTTCGGACAGTGCCGCTTTTTATGCTGAGTTCCTTGGCGATTTCTTTTGTGTTTTTTCCGTCTGCGACGAGTTCTAGAACCGACTTTTCTCGTTCAGTTAAAGGATTTTCGTCGCAATACAAGTCTTCCATTAATTCAGGGGCGTACACCTTTTTCCCTTTCATCACGCTGCGGATGGCACTTGCCAAATCCTCGCTTGGGCTGTCTTTCAGCATGTAGCCGCTAACGCCAGCTTTCAGCGCTCTTTGAAAATAGCCAGAACGGGCAAAGGTAGTTAAAATGATGATCTTCACATCAGACTTTTTGAGTTCTTCAGCGGCATCGAGCCCAGATTTTCCTGGCATCTCAATATCCATTAAACAAATGTCGACCGGGTGTTTTTTAGCAAAATCTATGGCGTCCTGGCCGTTTGTGCCTTTTCCAACAACCGTCATATCGTCTTCTAAATCGAGAAGCGATCCAAGAGCACCGAGCAGCATTTGCTGATCCTCTGCGATAAAGATGTTAATCATTTTATTTCCTCCTTATCTTTCGCTGCTGAATCATTTGGAATGCTCATGATCAGCTTCGTCCCGTTTTTTGTCTCAATGTGCAGGCGTCCATTTGCAAATTCCAATCTTTCTCTAATCCCTAAAAGGCCATGTCCCTTCGTTTGAGAGGATGGATCACCGCCTTTAAATGTGCCGTTATCCTCAACTGTAATGACAGCTTCCTTTGACTTTTGATGAATGGTGATTTGACAGACAGTGGCGTCGCTATGTTTGACGACATTCGTCACGGCCTCTTTGATGCACATGCTCACAATGTTTTCGTTCAGAAGAGAGATGTGTTTCGGCGCTTCCTTTTCATCATAAATCATGTCAATATCGGCGGCTTCAAGGATTTGCTTGATATTCAATATCTCATCTTTGATCCGAATACCTTTCATGGAAGAAACAATTTTCCGCACTTCATTTAGAGACGTTCTAGCTGTCTGCTGAACACTCTTTAGTTCGGCACGAGCCTGTTCAGGATCTTTATACACGAGCTTACGGGCAAGGTCACTCTTTAATCCAATGAGAGAGAGTTTTTGTCCAAGTGTGTCATGCAGATCGCGAGCAATTCGCTGTCTTTCTTCAAGTTTGACAAGATCGGCGATCCGTTCATTGGCATATTCTAATTTCTCTTCTAGCCGTTCACGTTCCTTCCTGCTTCGAATGCTAAGAGGGAGGAGGATGGCGCTGATCAGTGTAATCACGACAAACGGAATTTGTGTGAGAAACCAGCCCTTTTTTAAGATCAGGCTAAAATTCACCGCTACGGCAGCGCTCCCTAGATGAATATAGTATAAGATATAGAAAGGGACTTTTCTTTTGATATGCCCGTTGAAATAGGCGATACAAAAAGCAAAATAAATGTAGCTATAGAGCATCACATAACCAGTCGAAATGGCGATTAATAGAAGGCCGAATACATATAACGACCAGCCCTTTGAGACAAAGGCAAAACGGTAGACCGCAAAAAAAACGACGTTTAAGATAATGCCGATCACAATGCTTAAAGTCGAAGGGGTCTTAAAGATAAAATAAAAGGGCAGGATGAAAAAAATCGCCCAAATATATGGGGAAATCCCATGCAGTTTTTGAATTTTAAGTTGTTTTTTCATCCGTGATTCACCTTTTTCATTTTTTCAGTCTTTTTCACTACTTTATCAAATTGAACAGGTGACTGCATCCTGCAAATACAACAAGCTCCTTCTATTGTAAGAAAGAGCTTGCGCCAATTATGCATTCTTCTTCAGAATGTCTCCTTTTATGACAGGGGTGATTCTAATCTGACGTGCTTCTTTAAAGGTCACAAATGCTTTCGTCTCTTCATCCCATAGTCTGAATTTCATCGACTCAATACTAGTCTTTAACGTGATGGTTGGCACATTTTTAAGTGGTTCACTGTGTTCATGGGCATGTTCTAAATGATAATTCGGTACCCTCGGGCTTAAATGATGGACATGGTGGTAACCAATATTGCCTGTTAACCATTGAAGAAGTTTTGGCAATTTGTAAAAAGAACTGCCTTCTACAGCTGCCTGCACATAATTCCAATGTTCATCTGCTTCAAAGTAAGAATCTTCAAATGTATGCTGCACATAAAATAACCATACACCGATTGACCCTGAGATCAGGAAGATTGGACCTTGGACAAGCAGGAACTCCTGCCAGCCAAAAAGAAGACACGTTGCAGTTGCTAGCGCAATGATGCTCACGTTTGTGAAATACGTGTTCCAGCGCTCTTTTTTACGAGCATTTTTGACGTTGAAACGGTTTTTTAAGAGAAAAACAAAGATCGGTCCTAAAATAAACATCACAAAAGGATTACGGTAAAATCTGTAGCGAAATTTCGTCCAAGCTGATGCTTCTTGATATTCTTTGACTGTCAGGAGCCAAATGTCGCCAGTACCTCGTTTGTCTAGATTACTGCTTGTGGCATGGTGAATTGAATGATCTCTTTGCCATTGAAGATAAGGGAAAAGGGTGAGTACGCCCGTTACAAATCCGAACAGGTGATTTAGCGGCTTCTGTTTAAAAAAGGATTGATGGCAGCAGTCGTGAAAAATAATAAAGACACGCACTAAAAATCCAGCTGCAATCACCGCAAAGAAGAGGGTTAAAAGGTAGGAGATGTTCAGGCTATAATAGGCAAGAAACCAAAGCCCCAAAAATGGAATGAATGTATTAAAGAGTTGAATGATACTTTTTTTCGAATTAGCACCAGAGAATTGGCCAACTTGTTTTCTTAAAGTGGCTTGCTGCTGTGTGTTGGTTGAAGTCGTCATGAACGTTCAAGTCCTTTCCGTTTCTTTCTACTTCAAAGTATAGAAGGAAAGGTGTCATGCTCATAGTAGCACCCATCATGTATTCAATATGACATTTGTCATGTTGGACGCGGGAAAGGCTGATGGTTCAAGGGTTGTAAGCTTATTTTATTTTAAATAAAAAAAGTAAAGGCGCTTAGCCTTCACTTTTTATGCACGTGCTTCATGTACTTTTAACTGCTTGCCTTTAATCGTTGTGTGCCGCATGGCTTTTAGCACAAGAGGGCCTTTGCCATTTAAAATATCTACATATGTTTTCGTTTCCTGAATGGTAATAATCCCGATGTCATCAAACGCAACGCCGTCTATTTTGGCGATCGTTCCAACGAAATCAACTGCCCGGAGTTTCTTTTTCTTCCCGCCATTAAAATACAGCTTCATAATATCTTTTTCTATGCCGGCCTGCTTATTTTCCTTTTGAATCGGTGTTTCAATTTTTTCTTCAAAGCTTGCCACATGCTGTTCTGCTTCTTCTTTTGTAGGATAAGGCTGAATTTGAAAATGAATGCCAGCTTCCTCTTTTAATTCTTCAATGAGCGGCTGCCCGTGCCTTGTCATAAACGCAATCGTTTTTCCGCTTTTACCCGCTCTGCCAGTTCTTCCAGTCCGGTGAATGTAGCGTTCTTTTTCATATGGCAAGTCGTAATGAATGACATGTGTCATATCACTGACATCAATTCCTCGGGCTGCAATATCTGTTGCGATCAAATAACGGAATTCCCCGTTTTTGAATTCATCCATGACGGCAAAGCGGTCTTCCTGCCTCATCCCGCCATGAATCTTATCGCAAGGAACATCCCACTCATCCAGCTTCATCGTCAGCTCATTCACTCGCTCCTGCGTATTGCAAAAAATGATACAGCTATCTGGATTTTCAATAACAATCGTTCGTTGAAGTAATGAAAACTTGCCTTCTTCCTCGGTTTCAATCAACGTGTGGGTGATTTGCTGCTTCGTCGTTTCCTCCCGAGCAATCTCTATCACTTTTGGCGATTGTAAAAACTGCTCACTCAAATCCTTCATTTCATCAGACATCGTCGCTGAAAATAACATCGACATCCGCTTTGGCGGCAGATGCTGAATAATAGAAGAGACTTGATCAATAAATCCCATGTTCAGCATTTCGTCTGCTTCATCTAACACAAAAAATGACAGATTGTCTAAAGAAAGTGTCCCTTTTTCAAGGTGATCCAATATTCGTCCTGGCGTTCCGCACACAATGTGGTTCTTTTGTGCAAGCTCTATTTTTTGTGCTTGAAATGGAGCTTTTCCATAAATGGCGGCCGCTTTGATTCGTTTAAATCGTCCGAGGCTGGTCAGATCCTGTTTGACCTGCATGGCAAGTTCTCTTGTTGGGACGAGGATGAGGGCTTGAGGTTTATTCTCAGCCCAATCCACCATTTCACAAATTGGCAGACCGTAGGCTGCTGTTTTGCCACTGCCTGTCTGAGATTTGACAATGAGGTCCTGCTTTGAAAAAGCAACGGATAATGTCTCGTGCTGGACGGGTGTAGGTGTATGGAAATGAAGCGCTTCTAGCGCTTGTTTCAATTCATCGCTTAATGGATATTGATCAAAATGTTGTAATGGCATCGTGTTCTCCTTTTCGTACATGTATACTTGTGACATCATACCATATCTTTTCAAAGACACCATGACCTTGAATGAAAAGGCATGAAAAAAAGCCCCGTAAAGGAGCTTGTCAATGATTAAAGGAATCTGCGTTTTACTTTTTCCCAATAGGAGTTATCTTTTAATTTGACCGTTTTGATCACTTTACCAGAAAGGCCAATGTCAATTTGTTTGACATGTTTTGTACCTAGCGCTTCGTTATCAAGACCGATAATCGGATGGTCGTTACCGTCCTGAACAACCTTTAGTGTCAGCTTGCGATCACTGCTTAAAATGAAAGGAGCTCCAAGTGTACGGTATGAGTTGTTATTCAGCGATGCCAGCTCGGTTACTTGCATACACGGAAGCATCGGATCCACCACGGCGCCGTTGACAGATTTATTGTAGGCCGTTGAACCGGTCGGAGTGGAAATAATCATCCCGTCGCCTCTAAAGGTTTCAAAATGGAAATCATCTATATACACATCGATGACAAATGTTTTAATGATGCTAGAGCGGATCGACAGTTCGTTTAAACAATGGAACTGGTTTGTACTGTCAACGCTTACATCGATGATCGGATATTTTCTCACTTCAATTTGTTCAGTGTTCATGGCATCAATCATTTTATCAAAATGTTCTAACGAAAAATCGCAGTATAGGTGCGAATTCTCTGTTTTTGATACCCCTACATACAAGCAGTCATCCCGGAAGTTCGTTTTG
This sequence comes from Bacillus sp. FSL W7-1582, assembly GCF_038593325.1. Taxonomy (NCBI): domain Bacteria; kingdom Bacillati; phylum Bacillota; class Bacilli; order Caryophanales; family Bacillaceae; genus Bacillus; species Bacillus sp. FSL W7-1582. The sequence goes on along the minus strand of NZ_CP151987.1, from coordinate 2,617,109 downwards.
CGGACCGCTTGAAGAAATGTACCATCTCCACCAATTGAAGCAATGATATGGGCATCTTCTGCACGCTTTACGACGTGAAAGCCTTGATCGGTAGCGAGCTTCTCCAGAGAAGAAATGTGTCCATCCAATTCATGATCTTTTTTGTAAAAGAAAAATACATTGCGACGATTGTCTGTCATTGACGTTCTCCCCTTTGTTGTCAAAAATAGATTTCGAGTAGTAAAGGGCTTACATAAAAACCCTTGCTCACATTTTACACTTTTTTCATATGAAAGTAAAAATATTAGAAAGACGCTTCATCATGATAGAGGCTTCCATTTGAGAAATGAGTCATTGTAAGTGATTAGACAACGCTGACTTTGAGCATAATTTAATAGCTCATTTTGGAGGCTAGAGAGGTCTGGGCGTTTCGTTGTGGAGATGATCTGAGCTATTAGATGTAGAAAGAGGATAAAATAACCAATTTTTCGTCATGATGAGCAAATGATAGAAGATGTAAAGTTGATCGTCATTTCACATCGGTGCTATCATATGTTGAAATGAAATGTAAAAAAACCACAGTTCCTGTGAAACATTTCATGTGTGTATTCGTATGAACGAAGTGAGACAAAAAGGAGGAGAAAGAAATGAATGCGAAAAGATGGGTAGCCTTAATCATTGCACTTGGTGTTTTCGGCTTTTCGATTGTGATTAGTATCACGACAGCCTTGTTTGAAAGCTTCAATGATAATAAGATGAGCTATCAATTCGGGGACGAAATCGAAGAAAAGGTACTAGAGGATGGAAGCGGAGCGAGTAAAATTGCTGTACTTGAGATTAATGGCACGATTCAAGATAACGGCGGAGCATCCAGCCTTCTAGGCGGGGAAGCATATGATCATCGTGCGTTCTTAAAAGAATTAGATAAAGCAAAAGACGATGCGTCTGTGAAAGGTGTCTTGCTGCGCGTCAACTCTCCTGGCGGCGGTGTCTATGAAAGTGCTGAAATACATAAAAAATTAGAAGAAGTAAAGAAAGCGAAGAAACCAATTTATGTTTCTATGGGTTCAATGGCGGCTTCTGGCGGCTATTATGTATCCACTCCAGCGAAAAAAATCTTTGCTTCACCTGAAACGTTAACAGGCTCTCTCGGGGTCATCATGCAAAGTTTGAATTATGCAAAGCTAGCAGATAATTTAGGCATCAAATATGAAACCATTAAAAGTGGAAAATTCAAAGACATCATGTCCCCAAATCGTGATATGACAAAAGATGAGCGTGCTATCATGCAAAGCATGGTTGACAACTCTTATGAAGGCTTTGTGAAAGTCATCTCAGAAGGACGTGGCATGTCAAAACAAGACGTCAAGAAAATTGCTGACGGCCGAATCTATGACGGAACACAGGCGAAATCGAACGGATTAGTGGATGAGCTTGGGTACTATGAAGATGCACTAAAAGCAATGAAGAAAAATGAAAAAGGCTTAAAAGGAGCAACAGTAATCAGCTATTCACAAAGCTTTGGCTGGAACTCTCTTTTCAATATGAGTGCAAGCAAGCTCTTTAAAAGCGAAATTGATTTTCTGAACTTAAAAGAAACACTGGCTGGCTCAAATGGGTCTAAACCGATGTATCTCTATTCAAAATAAAGGAGGGATCATAGATGGATTCTACATTCGATGAAGTAACGGAAAGTCGCAGCCAAGAGGGAGAATCAAGGCCGACTCTTGCGAAGCGCACTTCAATTGAAGCGCAGGCTTTTGCAGGTTTCTGGATTAGATTTTGGGCATTTATCCTAGATTGGCTCGTCGTATGGGGTGTTAACCATTTGACGGTTTCTCCAATCTTTAGTCTTTTTGGCTGGTCAAAAGGTGGAGGTTGGTTTTCCCCATTTTCCGTCACAACCACAATTGTCTTTCTGCTTTATTTTGCGATCATGACGAAGATTTTCCAACAAACACTTGGAAAGATGGTGTTTGGAATCAAAGTCGTCTCACTTCAGCCGGAGAAGAAGCTGTCATGGGATGTCATTTTCTTTAGAGAAATTGTGGGGCGATATATTAATACGCTTTTTGTTCTCTATGCTGTGGTTGGGTTCACGCCGAAAAAGCAAGGGGTTCATGACTACTTTGCAGATACGGTGGTTGTTCATGAACATTTATATGAAAAAACAGAATCAAACGCATAATCAAAGAGAGTTTGGCCGGGTACCGGTCAAACTCTTTTTTGTGTGATTGGGTATAAAATCCAGAAGGAGAGCCATAATCGTAGAGGAAGCATCATTTGTTATGGAGGAAGTGAGCACAGTGCTGTACGTTTGGATTGCCGCTTTTTTGTTCCTTGTGATCTTATTGATCTTTATGAAAGTGACCATTTCACTGGACTATTCACATGCAAATGACAATGACCATATTGCGGTGAAGATCATCACCTTATATGGAATCGTCAGACTGAAGAAAGACATTCCGATGGTGAAAGTGAATACGGAAGATCAAACGATTGATATTCGTGAAAAGAAAATGGCCAGCACCAAAACGCCGAGTCAAGAAAAAGAAACCATGCATAAAAAAGTGGGAAAACGTGATGTAAAGGAAATCCTTCATCAAATGGAGCGTATTACAAAAGAGATTGTCGATCTAAACCGGATCATGCGAAAGTTCTTCATTCATATAAAAATCGTCTCATTTCACTGGTCCACCTGGATTGGTTTTCATGACGCAGCTTTAACAGGTGTAGCAGCCGGCGGTGTGTGGTCAGTAAAAGGAGCACTTCTTGCCTTTATGCAGGAGCATCTCACCTTTAAGCACAAACCCGTCTATGAAGTGATTCCCGCTTTTCAGCACAATGTGTCACAGACACACTTTGCATGTATAGCTTATTTTCGGATTGGACATGCTATGCTTGCAGCCATTCGATTACTTGTCCATTGGTTAAAAGGGAGAAAGGCGAGAAAAAATGCCTCTCTTCAAGCAACGAAGAATGAATCATCTGTTTAAGGAGGAACCCGAAAATGGCAGATCATCCAATCCAAGGTCTGATGAAGACAGCGATGGAAAACTTAAAAGAAATGATTGATGTGAACACGATCATCGGCGATCCAGTCGAAACCCCTGACGGCAGTGTCATTCTCACTGTGTCAAAGGTTGGTTTTGGATTTGCAGCCGGCGGCAGTGAATTCAACGGTAACCAAAAGAAAGAAAAACGGTCTGATGAACAAGAACGAAAAGAACCGAGACTCCCATTTGGAGGCGGAAGCGGTGGGGGAGTATCGATTACACCAATCGCCTTTTTAATTGTGGGAACAAATGGCGTTAGAATGCTTCATTTGGATGAACACACACATCTGCTCGATAAAATATTGGATTCTGCTCCTCAAGCAATTGAACGTCTTCAGCACATGTTTAAAAAGGATGAACGGGAGCATCGTCACAAAGAACGAAAACTAGATGACATAGAACTTTAAAAAGTTAGCTGCCCTGCAGTTAACTTTTTTTTCAAAATGGACGATTAGGCTTTGCAGTTTTTTGCTTTCTCTACTATGATAGAACCATACATTTGATAAGGGAGGAATTGTTTTGGCATCGATCACATTTAAAGGGAGCCCAGTAACGCTTGTAGGAAATGAAGTGAAAGTAGGCGAGCAGGCTCCAGATTTCACGGTATTAACGAACTCACTAGGGGAAGTTTCACTTTCTGATTTAACAGGAAAAGTGACGATTATCTCAGTGATTCCTTCTATTGATACAGGTGTGTGTGACGCACAAACAAGACGTTTCAATGAAGAGGCAGCCGGTTTAGGTCCGGTCAATATCTATACCATTAGTGCAGACCTACCATTTGCACAAGCACGCTGGTGCGGAGCAAACGGAATTGAAAATGTCGAAACATTATCTGATCATAGAGATATGTCATTTGGTGAAGCGTTTGGTTTATATATGAAAGAATTGCGTTTATTGGCGCGTGCGGTCTTCGTATTAGACCAAAGCGGAAAAGTGGTTTACACTGAGTACGTAAGCGAAGCAACCAATCATCCAAATTATGAAAAAGCCATTGAGGCTGCGAAATCACTGTTATAAAAGCAGCATCGACAAGAGCTCCGGCTTCATACTGGGGCTCTTTTCAATGAGAACATATAGCTTTTAACAAAGCGAGGAGAGAAAAGCATTGCAGAAAGATCAAGTGAGTACGATTTTTGAGCTGCTCGATACAGCTTCAATTCGTTTAAAAAAGGAACAGAACATTTCCTATATTGAAGCATTGGCAGAAGCAGGAGAAGCCTTTTTCCAGTCAAATGATCGAAACGGTTTACTAAAAGATTTAATAGAGAAAGCAGATTTCGCCTCTTATGATCATGAGCAGATTCGTAAAGCGTTTCAGCTCGCCGTATTAAAAGGACAAAAGGATATTTCACATCCAAACCGGCAGATGACACCTGATACAATTGGTCTGTTTGTCAGCTATTTGGTCAATAAATTTTTAGAAGGACAAAAAGAGCTGGTTGTCTTTGATCCAGCAGCGGGAACAGGGAATTTACTGCTTGCGGTCCTCAACAATGTAACAGCAGAAACAACACGCGGTTTTGCCTCTGAAATTGATGACGTGCTCATTAAAATTGCGTGGGCACAAGCGAACTTAGAAGAAAAAGAAGTAGAGCTTTTCCACCAGGACAGCCTTGAGCCGCTTCTTATCTCACCAGCAGATGTTGCTGTATGCAGTCTTCCTGTCGGGTTTTATCCAAATGATGAGCGCGCTAAAGACTATGAATTAAAGGCAAAAGAAGGTCATTCCTTTGCGCATTATTTATTCATTGAGCAAAGTCTTCGTTACACGAAAGAAGGCGGCTTCTTATTCTTCATCATTCCAAACGATTTGTTTGAAGGAAAAGAAAGCGTACAATTAAAGGATTTCATCAAAGAACATGCATATATGAATGCGTTAATTCAGCTACCAGTCTCTATGTTCAAAGACAAAAAGCACGCCAAAAGCTTATTTGTGATGCAAAAGAAAAAAGAGGGGCTCGAAGCACCGAAACGTATGCTATTTGCCAATCTGCCATCTTTCTCACAGAAGGAAGCAATGGTTGGCGTCATGAGAAAATTAGACCAATGGTTTATAGAAGAAAAAGAAACGAAAGAATAGCCAGAGTGATGTCTGGCTATTTTATTATTCAGAAAATAACGACTTATTGATGTAAGCGGTAACAGTTCGAAGGTGTACTTGAAATGCAAAGTTTTCAATGTTTAAATGAAAAAGTCAGATATTTTTCGGACTTATCGTTAAACTATAAAAGACCCGTTCAAACAGGTTGAATATAGCACCGAAAAAACGTGAAACCTTATATAACAACTGAGTAAAAGGAGCGACAGTAATGTCCAAAATTATTGCAATCAACGCAGGAAGCTCATCTCTTAAATTCCAATTGTTCGACATGCCAGAAGAAACCGTTTTAACAAAAGGTCTTGTTGAAAGAATCGGAATGGACAACAGTATCTTCACGATTTCTGTAGATGGAGAAAAGAAAACAGAAGTCACAGATATTCCAGATCATGCAGTAGCGGTTAAAATGCTACTTGAAAAACTAATTGAATTTAACATCATCAAAGATTTTAATGAAATTGATGGCGTAGGACACCGCGTCGTTCACGGCGGAGAAAAATTCAGCGATTCTGTTGTTTTAACAGATGAAGTCATCAATGACATTGATCAGCTTTCAGAGCTTGCACCACTTCACAACCCTGCAAACGTTGTAGGAATCAAAGCATTTAAACAAATTCTGCCTGACGTACCAGCGATTGCTGTGTTCGATACAGCGTTCCACCAAACAATGCCAGAGCAGTCTTACCTATACAGCCTTCCGTACGACTACTACAAAAACTTTGGTATTCGTAAATACGGATTCCACGGGACAAGCCATAAGTTCGTAACAGAGCGTGCAGCAGAGCTATTAGGCCGTCCTCTTGAAGAGCTTCGTTTGATTTCTTGCCACCTTGGAAATGGTGCAAGTATCGCAGCAGTTGAAGGCGGAAAATCAATCGATACGTCAATGGGCTTCACACCACTTGCGGGTGTTGCAATGGGAACACGTTCAGGTAACATTGACCCTGCCCTTATTCCATTTATTATGGAGAAAACAGGACATACAGCTGAAGAAGTACTTTCTACTTTGAATAAGAAGAGTGGTCTTTTAGGTGTGTCTGGTCTTTCAAGTGATCTTCGTGATATCGAAGAAGCGACAGAAGAAGGAAACGACCGTGCAGAAGTAGCACTAGATATTTTTGCAAGCCGTATCCATAAATACATCGGTTCTTATGCAGCGAGAATGAATGGTGTAGATGCCATCATCTTCACAGCTGGAATCGGTGAAAACAGCTCAGAAGTGAGAGCACGTGTACTTCGTGGTCTAGAATTCATGGGCGTATATTGGGATCCATCTCTTAACAACATGAGAGGCGAAGAAGCATTCATCAGCTACCCTCACTCTCCTGTAAAAGTCATCGTGATTCCAACGAACGAAGAAGTTATGATTGCAAGAGACGTTATGCGTTTAGCGTAACATCCTTTTAAAGCTCTTTTCCTCAGCGGAAAAGGGCTTTTTTCTATTGAAATCAGCATGCTATAATGTGAGGCAATATGAAAGGAGCGGTGTGAAGAGATGAGCGTCGAAGAACATAAACGCGAAGCGAAAACGAGGCTTCATGTAAAAGTCATTACCGTCAGTGATACAAGGACAAAAGAAACAGATAAAAGCGGCCGTCTGATGATTGATTTGCTCAAAGAACAAGGGCATCTTATTCTTGCATACGATATTGTGAAAGATCATATTGGGGCGATTCAAGACGCCGTTTTAGAAGGAACAAGCGAAGCGAAGATTGATGCCGTCTTGTTAAACGGGGGAACTGGTATTGCAGCAAGGGACGTCACGATTGAATCCATTACACCTCTTTTCTCAAAAGAGCTGCCGGGCTTTGGAGAAATTTTTCGCATGCTGAGCTATACAGAAGATATTGGATCAGCCGCTATCTTATCTAGAGCGACGGCAGGGGTGATTAACCAAAAAGCCGTTTTTGCCACACCAGGCTCTACCGGAGCAGTTCGGTTAGCCATGACCAAACTCATTATTCCAGAGCTTCCTCATGTGTTGCGAGAGCTTGAAAAAGATCAAAAATAGCCCAAAATGACTCTGCCAAGAAAATTTGGCAGAGTTTTTTTCATAAAGGGGTTGAAAAAACAATTTTTCCTTGTTACAGTGTATACATACTAAATGCATGTTTATAAATTAAAACTTATTTTTATGCAAAAAACATTCACAGAATCAAAACAAGCGAGAGGAGCTTTTCAAACATGTCACAAAATAAAAAAGTCGTATTAGCATATTCCGGAGGTCTTGATACCTCTGTTGCAGTTAAATGGTTACAGGAGCAAGGTTACGAAGTTGTTGCTTGCTGCCTAGACGTAGGTGAAGGAAAAGATTTAGCATTCGTTCAACAAAAAGCACTTCAAGTCGGAGCTGTTCAATCTTACATGATCGACGCAAAAGAAGAGTTTGCTGAAGAATTTGCACTTGCAGCACTGCAAGCACACACGATGTATGAAGGGAAATACCCGTTAGTATCTGCACTATCTCGTCCGCTCATTGCCAAAAAGTTAGTGGAAGTCGCAGAGAAAGAAAATGCCGTAGCCGTTGCACACGGATGTACAGGGAAAGGAAACGACCAAGTTCGTTTTGAAGTATCAATCAAAGCATTGAATCCAGACCTAGAAGTTCTTGCACCAGTGCGTGAATGGAAATGGTCTCGTGATGAAGAAATCGACTATGCACAAAAGCACGGGATTCCAATTCCGATTAACTTAGACAGCCCATATTCAATTGACCAAAACCTTTGGGGCAGAAGTAACGAATGTGGTATTTTAGAAGATCCTTGGGCAGCGCCGCCAGAAGGTGCTTATGATCTGACAAATCCACTTGAAAAAACACCTGACACACCTGAAATCATTGAAATCACGTTTGAAAAAGGAAAACCAACAGCCATTGACGGAATCCAGTATTCATTATCTGATCTCATCCTTCATTTAAATGAAGTTGCTGGCCAGCATGGTGTAGGCAGAATCGATCATGTTGAAAACCGTCTTGTTGGAATCAAATCTCGTGAAGTATATGAGTGCCCAGGTGCAGTTACCCTATTAAAAGCACACAAAGAACTTGAAGACTTAACGCTTGTCAAAGAAGTAGCACACTTTAAGCCAATCGTTGAACAAAAAATGGCTGAATTAATATACAACGGCTTATGGTTCTCACCACTTAAATCAGCACTAGATGCATTCTTACAAGAAACGCAAAAGAACGTAACAGGTGTTGTACGTGTGAAACTATTTAAAGGCCATGCCATTGTAGAAGGACGTAAATCACCATATTCACTTTATGATGAAAATCTAGCAACTTACACAAAAGCAGATGAATTCGATCATGATGCAGCTGTAGGATTTATTAACCTTTGGGGTTTACCAACAAAAGTAAACAGCATCGTGAACAAAAAGGAGCAGGTTAAAGCATGAAAAAGCTTTGGGGAGGCCGATTTCAAAAAACACCAGAAAAATGGGTCGATGAGTTTGGTGCATCCATTCATTTCGACAAACAATTAGTCAAAGAAGATCTGACCGGCTCCCTTGCCCATGCAAGTATGCTGAATAAATGCGGTATCATCGGCGATGAGGAGGCCGCTGCAATCAAAGACGGACTGAATACGCTCATGAAAAAGGCAGAGGCGGATGAACTTGAATTCTCAGTGGATTATGAGGACATTCATTTAAACCTTGAAAAAATGCTCATTGATGAGATTGGTCCGCTTGGCGGCAAATTGCACACAGCGAGAAGCCGGAATGATCAGGTCGCAACCGATATGCATTTATATTTGAATAACCAAGTAGAGCATATCATTGAGCTGATCTCTTCTTTTCAAACAGTGCTTGTAGAAAAAGCTGAACAGCACGTTGAAACAATTTTTCCAGGATATACGCACTTACAGCGTGCACAGCCTATTTCCTTTGCCCATCATATGCTTGCCTACTTTTGGATGCTTGAGCGGGACAAAGCGCGTTTTCAAGATTCATTGAAGCGGATTAATGTGTCACCACTTGGATGCGGGGCGTTAGCAGGAACGACATTCCCAATTGATCGTGAATATACAGCAGAGCTTCTTGGCTTTGACCATATTTACGAGAACAGCCTTGATGGCGTGAGTGATCGTGATTTCATTTTAGAGTTCTTGTCTAATAGCAGTCTTGTGATGATGCACCTCTCACGTCTTTGTGAAGAAATCATTTTATGGTGCTCTCAAGAATTCAAATTCATTGAGCTTGATGACACGTACGCAACAGGCAGCAGCATGATGCCGCAAAAGAAAAACCCGGATATGGCTGAATTGATCCGCGGAAAAACAGGCAGGGTATATGGCAACCTGATGGGGCTGCTCACGATTATGAAAGGCTTGCCGCTTACGTATAACAAAGACTTGCAAGAAGATAAAGAAGGCATGTTTGATACGGTGAAAACGATCGCTGGCAGCCTGCAAATCTTCACAGGCATGATTCAAACAATGACAGTGAACGAAGATGTCATGAAAAAAGCAACAAAAGAAGATTTCTCAAATGCGACCGAAGTGGCAGACTACCTTGCGAAAAAAGGTATGCCATTCCGTGAAGCACACGAAATCGTTGGGAAGCTTGTATATACATGCATTCAAAAAGGCATCTATTTAAGTGACCTTCCATTTGAAACATTTACAGAAGCAAGCGGCCTCTTTGAACAAGATATTTACACTGTTCTTGATCCGTATGTTGCTGTTGAAAAAAGAACAAGTGCAGGTGGAACTGGATTTAAACAAATTCAGCTCGCTTTAGAAAAAGCAAAAGCCTGCCTAGCATAATTCGCCAAAACCATTCGTTTATACGGATGGTTTTTTTCATGGGAAAAAGGAGATTGATCTTCACTGGAGAAAATGAAAGCATACCAGTGTCAAGCTGAATAAGGAGTGACAACAGTTCATGAAGAAAACGCTTCAGGCTTTGTTTGATCAGCCTATCGTATCAATGAAAACGTTAGGAGAACCATACGACGGCCGGGCTAATGATGTGTGGCTGATTTCCTTACAAGACCAGACGGAATATGTAGTGAAATCTCCTAAAACTGCAAGAGAAGAAAGTGAATTTGTGTATGGGATCAACATGATTTATGGAGTAGATGCCCGTACTGTACAGGAGCATCTTGATGAAATCAATGAAAAGCTGGCTCATACGAATTCCTTTCATATTCCGAAAGTTGTTCGTAAAGTGAAGAAGGCGGGGAAACACTTTTATGTCATGGAAAAAGTAGAAGGAATCCCTTTAACATCTTTTGAGGGCCGTTCAGCACAATTCTATAGGGATTACGGGAGGAAACTAGCGCATCTTCATTCATATCAAACAAACTTTTTCGGTGCAGTATACGGGGGAGAAAAGAGACATTTGAGAGAATTCCATGCGCTGTTAAAAAAGACTGTCTCCAAACTCATCAGCCACTATTACGCTGATCAGCCTGAATATCAGAATTATGCAGAAAAGGTGCAGCAAAAGCTTGAAAAGCTAAGTCCTCCTGATGCAGCCAGTCTCATTTTAATTGATTTAGACCCATCGCAATATATTGAAGACGATGATCAAGTGACGAGTCTAGTTGATACGGAATATGTCGTATTTGGACCAGCTACGTTTGATTTGATTGCACTCGAATACCTTTTGACGAAAGAAGCTGCACAAGCGGTTCAATTAGGGTATGAAGAGATTTGCCCGCTTCCTCGCCAGCTTCATGAGGTGAGAGAATGCTATCGGTTTGTTTCGCTGCTTCTCGATATCCATGGTTCATGGGATATGAAAAAGTGGATGAATCACCCTATACGGTTTTCCCCTCACTGTTAAAGGGTTCAAAAGTGCGAAGGAAGCCGGTTTATAGTAAAGTAAAGATAACAAAAGAAACACATGAACTTGCAACCTTTGCTTTAGGAGGAGATTGTGTGCGACACGCATTAATAACAGCGGGTTCTAAAGGACTTGGCAGGAAAGTCACCGAGTCTTTACTGAATATGGGGTATTCTGTGACAGTCAATTATCGAAGTGATGATGAAGCTGTCCGGCAGATGAAAGAAGAACTGCAAGAATACGAAGAAAAGCTTCAATTTGTCCAAGGCGATGTAACAAACAAAGAAGATTTAAAAAACATGGTCGAGCTGGCAGCAGAGCGATTTGGGCGGATTGACGCCTTGATCAATAATGCTGGACCTTATATTTTTGAACGAAAAAAACTCGCGGATTACTCTGAAGACGAATGGTATCAAATGATGGAAGGCAACCTATCCGCAGTGTTCCATTTGTTCCGAATGGTGATCCCTATGATGAGAAAACAAGGCTTTGGCCGGATTATCACATATGGCTTCCAAGGAGCAGACCATGCGCCAGGCTGGATGCACAGATCAGCTTTCGGAGCGGCAAAAGTGGGCCTTGCGTCATTGACGAAAACCATTGCGATTGAAGAAGCCGAAAACGGCATCACCGCTAATATGGTGTGTCCAGGCAAAATCGTTGGAGACATGAAAGAATCGACAATAGAGGAAGCCCGCCAAATCAAAGACGATGAAACGCCAATAGGCAGGTCTGGTACTGGAGAGGATATAGGGCGTATCATTTCATTTCTATGTGATGACCGTTCAGACCTCATTACAGGAACCGTCATTGAAGCAACAGGTGGTCTTAATGTGATTCATAGGCACTAAGTTTTTCAGCTTTTTATAGAGGGAATAGACAAAATGAGATCAAATTCGAAAGGTGGATATATTTACATGAAAGCTACATATCATGGACATTCAGTCGTACACATTGAAACAAACGGATACCATATTTGGATTGATCCATTTTTAAATGGAAATAAGCACACAGATATCAAACCGCAAGATGTGAAAGCAGATGTGATTTTGCTCACGCACGGGCATGGAGATCACGTCGGAGACACGATTGAAATCGCTAAAAACAATGACGCACTCGTGATTGCGCCATTCGAACTTGCCACTTATTTAGGCTGGCAAGGGGTAAAAACGCACCCGCTTTCTATAGGCGGCGGACGTGAATTTGAATTTGGTAAAGTCAAGCTGACGCAAGCGTTTCATGGCTCAGCGGTCATTGATGAAGAATCCAAAACGATTACGTATACAGGGATGCCATCTGGTATTTTATTTACTGCCGAAGGCAAAACAATTTATCATGCTGGAGACACGGCTCTCTTCTCGGATATGAAACTCATTGGGGAGCTGAATCATATTGAGCTTGCCTTCCTGCCAATAGGTGATAACTTCACGATGGGACCAGACGATGCGAGAATCGCAGCAGAGTGGCTTCGTGCGAAACAAGTCGTACCGATTCATTACAGTACATTCCCGCCGATTGAGCAAGATCCTCATGCCTTTGCAGACAGCTTGCATGGCGGCGTGGGTCACTTATTAAACAGCGGAGAATCCATCGATATTTAATCAATAGGAAGAAAAGTCGGCACCCTACCGGCTTTTTTATTTGCCTGTATCGTGCTCGTGTAAAAGACAAATTGCTATTAAAAGCCTCCTGCCTTTATAATGAAATATAGATGAAAACGCTGAAAACAAAAAGGGTGAACGGGATTGGCGACAAAGCATGAGCAAATTTTATCGTATATTGATTCATTAGATGTCGGAGAGAAAATTTCTGTCCGGCGTATAGCGAAAGAAATGAAAGTCAGTGAAGGCACGGCTTACCGGGCTATTAAGGATGCTGAAAATAAAGGGTTCGTGAGCACCATTGAACGAGTCGGTACCATTCGAATTGAACAGAAGAAAAAAGAAAATATTGAAAAGCTGACATATGCGGAAGTGGTCAATGTCATTGATGGCCAGGTGCTTGGCGGACGAGCCGGCTTACATAAAACGTTAAATAAATTTGTCATCGGTGCAATGGAACTGGATGCGATGATGCGATACACAGCAGCAGGCAACCTGTTGATCGTCGGAAACCGAATCAATGCTCACCGGCAAGCATTAGAGGCGGGAGCGGCTGTGCTGGTCACGGGCGGATTCTCAACAGATGATGAAATTATTCAGCTCGCAGATGAGCTTGAGCTGCCCATTTTATCAACAAGCTACGATACATTTACCGTAGCGGCTCTCATTAACCGGGCCATTTATGACCAGTTGATTAAAAAAGAAATTGTGCTTGTGGAGGATATTTTAACGCCGATAGAACGGACCGTCTATTTATCGCCAGAAGACAAACTTGAGAAATGGTATGAAAAGAATTATGAAACTGGGCACGGCCGATTCCCGGTAGCAGACGATCAAATGAAAATTCACGGCATTTTGACCTCAAAAGATATTGCAGGCCATGACCGTTCTACACCGATTGAAAAGGTGATGACAAAAAATCCGCTGACCGTTATTGGCAAAACATCTGTCGCTTCAGCTGCACAAATGATGGTGTGGGAAGGTATTGAGGTACTGCCAGTTGTAAATGATCATGCGAAGCTGATTGGGATGATTAGCCGTCAGGACGTGCTGAAGGCGCTGCAAATGATTCAAAAGCAGCCGCAGGTCGGTGAAAAGTTGGATGATGTCGTGTCACGAGGGTTTAAGGAGACTGAGACAGAAAAACCAAAAACAGATGCGGTGTACCAATATGAAGTTTCACCACAAATGACAAATCAACTCGGTAATATTTCGTACGGTGTGTTTACACAAATTTTAATCGAATCAGCCAACCGCTTCTTAAAGTCTCATAAAAAAGGCGAACTAATTGTAGAAAGTCTTTCTGTCTATTTCTTAAAACCGGTTCAAATGGAATCCACGATACAGATCAAACCGAATATTTTAGAAGTTGGGCGCAAGTTTGGAAAGCTGGAAGTGGAAGTTTACCATCAGTCAAATATTGTAGGCAAAGCGATGTTAATGGTGCAGCTGATGGAGAGAGGATAATAGGCAAAAAAGGGCGGCATGAATGCGCCCTTTCTCTATTATGCGTGGTCTTTTTCGCCTTCCTTTAAAAAGAGCGGAAGATAGTGCTTATAGGCTTTATATCCGGCCCATGTACTGCCGATACCAACTGCAACAAAAACAAACCCAATGACAAATGCGAGTGACGAGCGGTTTAAAAATAATTGATTCACACCGAAGAGCAGGACAAAGCAGCCAAGTGCCATACTTGATTTAGCAGACCAGAATTTCTTTTCGACCGGCCGGTTCGTACGGACATTCTTTGCTTTGTAGTATAAATAAAACATGGCAGAACAAATAATAAACACAATCAAAACAAGCATGTGCCAAGCCTCCATTGTAAGTGGTTACAACCCTATTTTAAACGTAAATAGGCTTGCTTACTAGAATAAATTGTCTATTCCTCACTTTTCTGTCTGGGTAGATTATGATTTAATAATAAAAAGAGTATCGCATAAGAAGGAGTATTTATGAAAAAAGAACTGATTAGAACCATATCATTATATGACACCATCATCATTCATAGACATGTAAGACCTGATCCAGACGCATATGGATCACAGTGCGGCCTTACGGAAATCTTGCGTGCCACCTATCCAGAAAAAAATATTTATGCGACAGGAACCCCTGAGCCATCCCTTTCATTTTTATATGAATTAGATGATGTGCCGGATGAAGTGTACAAAGGTGCCCTTGTCATTGTCTGTGACACTGCGAATCAAGCTAGAATTGATGATCAGCGTTATTCAATGGGCGATAAGCTGATGAAAATTGATCATCATCCGAATGAAGATCCGTATGGTGATTTGCTTTGGGTTGATACAGAAGCAAGCTCTGTCAGTGAAATGATTTATGAGCTGTATTTAGAGGGGAAAGAAGAAGGATATCAGCTGAATACAAAGGCGGCAGAACTCATTTATGCCGGCATTGTAGGAGACACAGGCCGTTTCCTTTTCCCAAACACAACGAAAAAGACACTCAAATATGCGGGTGAACTCATCGAATATCCGTTTTCATCATCAGACCTTTTCAATCAATTGTATGAGACAGATTTGAATGTCGTGAAATTAAATGGCTATATTTTTCAACATATCTCTTTATCAGAGAATGGCGTAGCTTCTGTTTTTATTAAACGTGACATTTTGGAGTCGTTCCAAACAACAGCGCAGCAAGCCTCACAGCTTGTTGGGACACTTGGAAATATTGCAGGGATTAAGGCATGGGTCTTTTTTGTGGAAGAGAACGATCAGATTCGTGTGAGATTCCGCTCAAAAGGCGTCGTCATTAACACCATTGCTAAAAAATATCATGGCGGAGGTCACCCGCTTGCAGCCGGTGCGTCCATATATGATTGGGCAGTTGCAGATGAGATTTTGCGTGATTTAGAAGAAGTATGTAAATCATCATCGTGAGAGAGGGGCTTCAAGTCCCCCTCTCTTTTTTGAGCTTTGAGAAAAGGGTTACTTGGATACAGGGATAAACCAGCAGCCGATGTCAGTTGAATCTTCATAGGCTTGGAGATTTTGATGCTTTAATTCTTTTTTAATTAAATGGGCCATCATTTCTGTCTCAGCATAAGCACACATGCCGTCTTTAATCCGGCTTGCTTTGTCTCGTGCCATTTGACGATAGCTGTAAACCTCCATTGTTCTCACCTCTTTCTTATGATCATCTCGTTCTTCTTTTAGTGTATAAAAATAACAAGTGAAAAGCGATCATTGAGTGCAGAAATTCATAAAAATTCCACATCATCTATTATTCAGCAAAGGAAATACGCACTTCAAGCGATAGCTTTGTATAAATGGTCAGTTCAGTGACTTTAGCGCGGTATGCCTTTTCTCTAATCGTATATTCTTTATTTTCCACGGTCCGTTTTAAGAGCTCTTTTGTTTTATAGACACTTTCAATATCCTTTGTGATCACCTCAGAGATATCTTCTTTCACCTGATCTTCAAATTTCAAGGTATCTGGCTCCGGGATTTTGTACTGCTCACGGTTGACGAGGTGAACGTCTACGCTCTGAATAAGCAGACGCTGCTTATTGTCTTCATTTAATTTATGCAAATCTTCCCGATAGAGTGTGATTTGTTCTTTCAGACTGTCCATATGGTGCTGCTGGCTTCTGAGCAGTGTCACTTGTTTCTCTTGAAAGGTGCCATACGTAAAGAGAAAAATCAACCAGCTGATAATTGCGCCGAACATCATCCCAGCAAAAAAACGCTGCCAGCCTGGACGTTTATACAGCTCAGGCACCCTCATGATGACACATGCTCCTGAGTGAGCCACGTTATCAGGAGATACCCTGTTTGCGCACCGCCCATAGCAGAGATAATGAGCAAGATCTGCTTGAAAATATCACGTGTGTTCCCTTCGAAAATCCCTCTTTCAAAACTATAGACCGCATCAAAAGTTCCACCGATTGCCGCAACAAGTGCCCAAATTTTTAAGCGGTTGGCAAGACTTGAAATAATTGATAGCGGTGGCTGACCAGATAAATATGCACCTACCCCGCCTATAATAGCACCGCCCAAAATAACCCCTAGTGCGATAAAATAACAGCTAATAAAGTTTGGAATAAAGGCTTCCTTCACATCCATTTTTCCCACCTCACTCTATTCAATATATGGCGAATGCTGGACAAGTATGAACGAGCGGAAAAGAAAGAACATTTGTTTCTCACCGCATCGCGTTTTATAATGAAAGAATGAATTTAGACGAAAGGAGTGGATTAAGCATGTCCTATGTTCATCTTCAGGTCCACAGTGGATACAGCTTATTGAGCAGTGCAGCGAAGGTCAAGGAGCTCGTATTAAAGGCGAAAGAACTTGGCTATCAAGCGCTCGCTCTTACCGATGACCATGTGATGTATGGAACGGTTGAATTTTATAAGGAATGTAAAACACATGGCATCAAGCCGATTATCGGTTTAACAGCTTCTGTCTTCATAGATGAACAAGAGACAGAGGCTTATCCTTTGATCCTCCTTGCTAAAAACAATGAAGGCTATCAAAACTTGATCAAAATTAGCAGTGTCTTGAAATCAAAGTCAAAAACCGGCCTGAAAGAGAAATGGCTGAAAGCCTATCATCATGGCCTTATTGCCATCACACCAGGCGTATCCGGCTATATTGAAACGCTGCTGCAACATGATCAGCTAGATGAAGCAAGGGATGCAGCGAGCCATTTAAAAGATCTTTTTGGTGAGGAACATGTGTATTTAGCCGTTCAGCCGTTTCAGCAGGACGAAGAGCTGTCTCATAAGCTCAGGGAACTCTCAAAAAGGGCGAACATCCCGCTTGTGGCAACAGGTGACGTCCACTATATCCATCAAGAGGACAAAACCGCATATACATGTTTAAAAGCCATTAAAGCAGGCCAGCAGTTATCAGAAATTGAGGAAGACCAAGGAGACAAGCATTTCAGATCGATCGAAGAAATGATGAAGTGGTATGGTGATAATCCAGAATTGCTGGCAAGAACGGTTGAGATTGCAAACCGCTGCGAGGTCGATTTAAATCTTGGTCAGACGAAACTGCCAACTTATCCGACGCCTGATCAATCAACAGCTGATCAGTTTTTACGAAGAGTGTGCCAAGAAGGCATGAAACGAAGACAGATTGCTTCAAATGACACATATATCAAAAGGCTTGAGTATGAGCTGAGCATCATTCAAAAAATGAATTTCAGTGATTATTTCCTCATTGTGTGGGATTTTATGAAGTATGCTCATGATCATGGCATTGTCACAGGTCCTGGCCGGGGATCAGCAGCAGGCTCTTTAGTTGCGTATGTTCTGTTTATTACAGATGTCGATCCGATCCGTCACGGGCTTTTATTTGAGCGTTTTTTAAATCCTGAACGAATCAGCATGCCGGATATAGATATCGATTTTCCTGACACGAGAAGAGATGAAATCATTTCATATGTAAAAGACAAATATGGGGATATGCATGTGGCGCAAATTGTCACGTTTGGAACACTTGCCGCAAAGGCAGCTTTAAGAGATGTCGGACGTGTGATGGGAATTGATTCAAAAGCAGCAGACCACCTTGCAAAGCTCATCCCATCAAAGCCAGGGACGACACTGAAAGAAGCGGTGACAGTCTCCTCAGAATTAAAAACACTGCTCCAGCAATCTGAAGAGCTGCAAAGAGTGTTTCAAATCGCTTTAAAGGTAGAAGGATTACCAAGACATACATCAACACATGCAGCCGGCGTTGTCCTAAGTGAGGAGCCGCTCACACAAGTCGTGCCTATTCAAGAAGGCCATGATGGAGTGTATTTGACACAATATGCGATGAATTATTTAGAAGATCTCGGTCTTTTAAAAATGGATTTTTTAGGTTTGAGAAACTTAACATTAATTGAATCCATTAAAAACCAGATTGAAAGACAGGAAAACGTCCACATTAACTTTAGTGACATTTCATATGAAGATCAGAAAACGTTTGATTTGTTATCAGCGGGAGATACAACGGGGATTTTCCAGCTGGAGTCACAAGGTATGCGTCAGGTGCTGAGACGACTGAAACCTTCTAGTCTAGAAGATATCGTGGCTGTCAATGCCTTATACCGCCCGGGTCCGATGGAGAATATCCCGCTCTTTATCGACCGAAAGCATGGCAGAGTGAAAGTCTCCTACCCGCATCCAGATTTGTATGACATCTTAAAGGATACATATGGGGTCATCGTCTATCAGGAGCAAATCATGCTGATTGCAGCAAAGATGGCAGGCTTTAAGCTGGGCGAGGCTGATTTACTAAGAAGAGCCGTTTCAAAGAAGGATAAAAAGGTGCTTGATGAAGAGCGAAGCCATTTTGTTGAAGGATGCCTAAAAAAGGAGTATCCTGTTAACATTGCAAATGACGTTTATGACCTAATCGTCAAATTTGCAAACTATGGTTTTAATAGAAGCCATGCTGTTGCATATAGCATGATCGGCTTTCAGCTTGCTTATTTAAAAGCGCATTATCCGTTATATTTTATGTGCGGTCTTTTAACGAGTGTGATTGGAAATGAAGACAAAGTGGCTCAATATTTCTATGAGGCAAAGGAAAAAGGGATATCTGTGTTGAAGCCTTCTATTAATAAGAGCGAATTTCCATTCACGGTTGAAAAAGGGGAGATCCGCTACAGCTTAAGAGCGATCAAAAATGTCGGAGTGTCAGCTGTAAAGGATATATACAGAGCAAGGCAGGAAAAGCCATTTGAAGATTTATTTGATTTTTGCGCAAGGGTATCAACAAAGAGTGTCAACCGAAAAACGATTGAAGCCCTCATTTTCTCAGGGGCAATGGATGAGCTTCATCCAAATCGTGCTTCGTTATTAGCATCGATAGATATTGCGTTAGACCATGTGTCATTTTTAACACCTGAGGATCAGCTGGACTTTCTTGGGGATACAACCTTCCCACTTGAGTTAAAATATGCGGAGATAGAAGAAATGCCGCTTGTCGATCTCTTGCAATTTGAGAAAGAAGCACTCGGGTTATATTTATCAAATCACCCAGTACAAGCGTATCGAGATCGTTTGAGAGAGAATGGTGCAGTGGAAATCATCAGACTTTCTTCCTATATAAAGCGAAAGATCTCAATGGGTGGTCTTTTGACAAAGGTGAAATCGATTCGGACAAAAAATGGACAATCGATGGCATTTGTCACATTCGGGGATGAAACGGGAGAAATGGAAGGTGTCGTCTTTCCAGAGCAATTTAGAAAGCTGTCCCCCTTATTTGAGGAGGGCGCAATGCTTTATGTTGAAGGCAGAATAGATGTCAGAAATGAGAGCAGTCAAATCATCGTGCAAGAAGCTGTTCTACTGGAAGAGATGGGCTCTAAAAGAAAAGAATCTGTCTACATTCGAGTCAAAGAAGAGAACCATACGCAGGAGCTGCTAGAACAAGTGAAACGAGTGATCTCCATGCACAGCGGAGAAGCAGATGTCTATTTGTATTATGAAAAGCAAAAAAAGACGATGAGACTTCCAGATGCATACAAAGTTCATGCAGATCATGCGGTCATTTTCCAGTTAAAAGAGCTGCTCGGTGAACAAAACGTTGTGATTAAATGATGACAAATCGTCTGAATATGTTTTACAATTTCACCTATTGTGTTATCATTTTAAAGATTCTGTGTATTTAAACTGCCAAGTATGTGCTTATCAACTTAGCAATTCATTAAATCATTTTCCACTTGAAGGAGTGTTCATCACATGTCATTAAGAGAAGAAGCATTACATATGCACAAAGAGAATCAAGGCAAACTCGAATCAAAATCAAAGGTACAAGTGAAAAATGCGAAAGACTTGAGCTTGGCTTACTCACCAGGTGTGGCAGAGCCATGTAAAGATATTTATGACGACACAAGCAAAGTGTATGATTATACAATGAAAGGCAATATGGTTGCTGTTGTCACAGACGGAAGTGCTGTGTTAGGGCTTGGAAACATTGGGGCAGAAGCATCTCTTCCAGTAATGGAAGGAAAAGCCGTCTTATTCAAAAGCTTTGCAGGTGTTGATGCATTCCCAATCGCACTTGCAACAAACGATGTAGACAAAATCGTTGAAACAGTGAAGCTTCTTGAGCCGACGTTTGGCGGCGTGAACCTTGAAGATATTGCAGCACCAAACTGCTTTATCATTGAAGAGCGTTTGAAAAAAGAGACAAACATTCCTGTTTTCCACGATGATCAGCACGGGACAGCGATTGTAACAGTGGCAGGACTTGTGAATGCACTGAAGCTGTCTGGAAAATCAATGTCTTCAATTAAAGTAGTTGCAAACGGCGCTGGAGCAGCAGGAATTGCGATTATCAAACTTCTTTATCATTTCGGTGTACGTGATATCATCATGTGTGATACAAAAGGCGCTATTTATGAAGGCCGTCCGAATGGTATGAATGCAGTGAAAAATGAAGTAGCTAAATTCACGAACCAAGATCGTAAAGAAGGTTCTTTAGAAGAAGTGATTGAAGGCGCAGATGTCTTTATCGGCGTGTCAGTAGCAGGTGCTTTAACTAAAGAAATGGTTGGAAAAATGGCAAAAGATCCTGTCATCTTCGCAATGGCGAATCCAAACCCAGAGATCATGCCAGAAGATGCACATGCAGCAGGTGCAAGTGTTGTAGGAACTGGCCGTTCTGACTTCCCGAACCAAGTGAACAACGTCCTTGCATTCCCAGGAATTTTCCGCGGAGCGCTTGATGTACGTGCGACACATATTAACGAAGAAATGAAAATTGCAGCTGTTGAAGCGATTGCTTCCCTTGTATCAGATGAAGAATTGTCAGCGGAATACGTTATCCCTGCACCATTTGATGCACGAGTAGCGCCAGCGGTAGCCAAAGCAGTGGCAAAAGCAGCAATGGAAACGGGCGTTTCAAGAATCAAAGTAGACCCAGAAGCTGTTGCAGAAAAAACAAGAAAATTAACGATTATCGGCGAGTAATCGAATTGGAAAAGTGTGCACGTTCTTTCTGAATTTGGAGGAAAAACGTGCACCATTTCCTCTCTTACACGAAATTTTTTTCATCCTAAATGAGATTTTTTTGTAGACGTTCACAATTCACATATACCAACTACTCAGCGCCCCAAACCTATACTCATTTCTCATCAATTCCCCACTGAAAAAATTGAATGAAGGATGACAGCGTTTGACAAAAAAAGTACAATAGTTTCGGTACAGTTATGACATGTCCTATAATAGTGGATGTGCGTGTAAAGAAAAAACCCTTCAAAAAGGGAGGTAGTCATTTGTCAATCAAGAATATTTTCAGTAAAAAGAAAAAATATGCATCTGTACCCTCTGAACAGGCAAGTCAAGATGTGCCTGAAGGCATCATGACCAAATGTCCGCAATGTAAAAAAATAATGCTCACCAAAGAACTAGATAAAAATTTACGTGTTTGCATGAATTGCGGCAGACATTTGCAAATGAATGCAAAACAACGTATTGAAAGCCTTGTAGACGAAGGCACATTTGAAGAATTTAACGGTCACCTCATTTCTGAGAATCCGCTCGGTTTCCCAGGCTACGAAGAAAAGCTTCAGAAAGACAGAGAAAAAACATCTTTGAATGAAGCCATCGTAACAGGAAAAGGTGAAATTAAAGGTCAAAGTGCTGTCATTGCTGTCATGGATGCCACGTTCCGTATGGGCAGCATGGGCTCAGTCGTTGGTGAAAAGATTACATTAGCTATTGAGAAAGCAAAAGCGGACAAGGTGCCATTTATCATCTTCACTGCATCTGGAGGAGCAAGAATGCAAGAGGGGATTCTTAGTCTAATGCAGATGGCAAAAACAAGTTCAGCATTAAAGCTGTTCAGCGAGGATCAAGGTCTGATTATCTCTGTGATGACCAATCCGACAACTGGTGGTGTATCAGCTAGTTTTGCGTCTCTCGGTGATTACAACTTTGCTGAGCCTGGTGCATTAATTGGTTTTGCTGGTCGCAGAATCATTGAACAAACCATTCGTGAAGACCTACCAGAGGACTTCCAAACGGCTGAATTTTTAATGAAGCATGGTCAGCTAGATGCTGTGATTCACCGTGCAGAAATGAAAGAAACATTAGGCCAAATCTTAGCATTACACAGCACAGGAGGTGAACGAGAGTGGCTGGAGAACTAGAATTTGAAAAACCTGTCATTGAACTTCGAGCGAAAATTGATGAATTGAAAAAGTTCACACAAAACTCAGAGATGGATTTAAGTGCGGAAATTGAGCGCCTTGAAACGCGTCTGAGTAAGCTTGAAACAGACATTTATACAAATTTAAAGCCGTGGGACAGAGTACAAATTGCTCGTCATGCGATGCGCCCAACAACTCTCGATTACATTCAAGAGCTGTTTGATCACTTTTTCGAATGTCACGGTGATCGTTTTTATGGCGACGATGAAGCCATCGTTGGAGGAATTGCCACGTTTAAAGGACTTCCTGTCACAGTCATTGGTCATCAGCGCGGAAAAGACACAAAAGAAAACTTGCGCCGTAATTTCGGGATGCCGCATCCAGAAGGTTACCGTAAAGCATTGCGCTTGATGAAACAAGCAGATAAATTTAATCGTCCAATCATTTGCTTTATTGATACAAAAGGAGCTTATCCTGGTAAAGCAGCTGAAGAACGCGGGCAAAGTGAAGCAATTGCGAAAAACCTTTTCGAAATGGCAGGACTTCGTGTACCGGTTGTCTGTATTGTCATTGGAGAAGGCGGAAGTGGCGGAGCACTAGGCTTAGGCGTAGGAAACCACCTATTTATGCTAGAGAACTCAACATATTCAGTGATTTCACCTGAAGGTGCAGCAGCACTGCTCTGGAAGGACTCATCACTTGCGAAAAAAGCTGCAGAATCAATGAAAATTACCGCTCCAGACCTAAAAGAATTAGATATTATAGATGATGTTATTAAAGAAGTGCAAGGTGGAGCACACCGAGACGTGAAACAACAAGCAGCCTACATTGAAAAAACATTAAAACAGTCACTTACATCTTTGCTCAAACAATCGCCTGAAGAATTAGTCGAACAAAGATATCAAAAATACAAAGCAATCGGTAAAGTATCGATTGAAAATCAATATATTGGGGTAAACTAAATAAACGTACAGCCTTTTGGCTGGCGTTTATTTTTTTCGTCTTTTTTCATCAAAACGATCTGATGTAAGCGCTATTTGAAAATAATTTTCTTTTGTTTTCATAAAATTTGAAACGTCTGAAAACGTTGATTTGACAAGGTTTAGAGCACTTGAATCAACTGTTTTTTGAACAAAGTGCTTTCATGACTTTCTTAACTTTTGTTTAAAAACATTTTATTTAATTGTATAATAAGTACGGTTTTAGAAATTCGTATTGAAAACATCCGGTTTTGCTCATGATTGTTTTCAAGCAGTGGAAATGGTATGTTTAATTCATATATGGTCTCTGAGGTGAAAAAGATGAAGCGTATAGGAGTTTTAACGAGCGGTGGGGATTCCCCAGGAATGAATGCAGCTGTGCGCGCAGTTGTAAGGAAAGCAATTTACCATAATGTAGAAGTTTACGGTATTTATAATGGATATTCAGGTCTAATTAACGGTAAAATTGAGAAACTCGAAATAGGTTCAGTAGGCGATATCATTCATCGCGGGGGAACAAAACTTTACACGGCAAGATGTCCTGAATTCAAGACAGTTGAAGGTCGTGAAAAAGGGATTGAGAACTTAAAAAAATTCGGTATTGAAGGACTTGTTGTCATCGGTGGAGATGGCTCATTCATGGGAGCGAAGAAGTTAACAGAGCTCGGTTTTCCATGTGTAGGTGTCCCTGGCACGATTGACAATGACATTCCTGGTACTGATTTCACTATTGGCTTTGATACAGCACTAAATACAGTCATTGATGCCATTGATAAAATTCGTGATACAGCCACATCTCATGAACGTACATACGTAGTGGAAGTAATGGGAAGACATGCAGGGGATATTGCCCTTTGGTCAGGTCTTGCAGGCGGAGCTGAATCGATTTTGATTCCTGAAGCAGACTATGACATGGACGAAATTATTGCCAGATTGAGAAGAGGACATGAGCGCGGCAAGAAGCACAGTATCATCATCGTCGCAGAAGGCGTAGGCAGCGGTGTCGAATTTGGTAAGAGAATTGAAGAGGAGACAAGCCTTGAAACGCGTGTATCTGTCTTAGGACATATTCAACGTGGAGGTTCTCCAAGTGCGTTTGACCGAGTGCTCGCAAGTCGCTTAGGAGCGTATGCAGTAGAACTTCTTCTTGAAGGAAGAGGCGGACGCTGTGTAGGCATTCAAAGCAACGAACTCGTTCATCACGATATTTTAGACATCTTAGATAAAAAGCATACAGTCGATCAAAATATGTACCGACTTTCACAAGAGCTCTCTATATAAAACGAGAAGACCTTAGGAGGAACAGTAATGAGAAAGACAAAAATCGTTTGTACAATCGGTCCAGCAAGTGAAAGCATTGAAAAGCTGACTGAATTGATTGAAGCAGGAATGAATGTAGCCAGACTAAACTTCTCTCATGGAGATTTTGAAGAGCATGGTGCACGAATTGAAAACATTCGCAAAGCAGGTAAAACTTTAGGCAAGGACATTGCGATCCTTCTTGATACAAAAGGTCCAGAGATCCGTACACGTACAGTTGAAAACGGCTCAATTGAGTTAGTTGCTGGTGCTGATCTTATCGTGAGTATGGAAGACATTGTGGGAAACACTGAAAAAATCAGTGTGACGTACGAAGATTTAATTCATGATGTAGAAGTGGGCTCAACCATTTTATTAGATGATGGTCTGATTGGTCTAGAAGTAAAAGAATTAAATAAGGACCGAAAAGAAATCGTCACAAAAGTGATGAATACAGGTACACTGAAAAACAAAAAAGGTGTCAACGTACCAGGTGTGAGTGTGAACTTGCCGGGTATTACAGAAAAGGATGCCAATGATATTCTGTTTGGAATTGAACAAGGTGTCGATTTCATCGCAGCTTCTTTTGTAAGACGAGCTTCTGATGTTCTTGAGATTCGTGAGCTGCTTGAAAAGAACAACGCAGCTGACATTCAAATCATTCCGAAGATTGAAAACCAAGAGGGCGTTGATAACATCGATGAAATCCTTGAGGTATCAGATGGACTGATGGTCGCGCGTGGAGATCTTGGTGTAGAGATTCCGGCAGAAGAAGTACCACTTGTTCAAAAAATGCTAATCAAAAAATGCAACCGTTTAGGCAAGCCTGTCATCACAGCAACTCAAATGCTGGATAGCATGCAGCGTAACCCGCGTCCAACTCGTGCAGAAGCAAGTGATGTGGCAAATGCTATTTTTGATGGTACAGATGCGATCATGCTATCTGGTGAAACAGCAGCAGGAACATATCCAGTTGAAGCTGTGCAAACGATGCACAACATTGCCTCACGTTCAGAGGAAGCACTTAACTATAAAGCAATCCTTTCTCGCAGAAGCGAAGAAGTAGAGGTCAGCATTACAGATGCGATCGGTCAATCTGTTGCGCACACAGCTATGAAGCTTGATGTGGCAGCGATTGTGACACCTACTGAGAGTGGTCATACTGCAAGAATGATTTCAAAATATAGACCAAAAGCACCAATCGTAGCAGTCACAGCAAACGAATCAGTGGCAAGAAAACTTTCACTCGTATTCGGTGTATTTGCAAAGAGCGGTTCAAAAACGACATCTACTGATGAAATGCTTGAGAATGCAGTAGAAAAGTCAATTGAAACAGGCTATGTAAGACATGGTGATTTAATCGTGATTACAGCTGGTGTGCCAGTTGGTGAAACAGGTACAACCAACTTAATGAAAGTGTATGTTGTCGGTGACATCATTGCGAAGGGTCAAGGAATTGGCCGCAAATCTGCATTTGGACCGGTTGTTATTGCACAGAGCGGAAAAGAAGCAGAGGAAAAAATGTACGATGGTGCGATTCTTGTCGCAAACTGCACAGATCGTGATATGATGGGTGCTTTAGAAAAAGCGTCTGCCCTTATCACGGAAGAAGGCGGTTTAACAAGCCATGCAGCAGTCGTTGGGCTCAGTCTTGGCATTCCAGTCATTGTTGGTCTCGACAGTGCCACAACACTTCTAAAAGAAGGCGAAGAGATTACAGTAGATCCAGCACGCGGAGCGATCTACAAAGGCCGTGCAAGCGTCCTTTAAATCACACACGAGGGGAGTTATCTGACTCCTCTCTTTTTTTATGTTACACTAAAAAAAGTAAACAGCTTTCGATGAAAGAGACCCCATGAGGTGATATGGCTTGAAAAAATATTTTCTACTATTATTGATTCTGTTCCCAGCAGTTGAAATTAGTTTATTTTTAATCTCAAGTAACATCATTGGTATTTTACCAACGATGCTAGTCATTGTGCTGACAAGTGCACTAGGTGCTTACTTTGCAAGAAAACAAGGAATAGAAGCATTTCAGAAAGTGCAGCGAGATTTACAATATGGCAAAATGCCAGGGGCCACCATTGTCGATGGCTTCTGCATTCTGATCGGTGGTTTGCTGCTGCTCATACCTGGATTCCTTTCTGATCTGATTGGGGCTGTTCTGCTCATTCCCATGACAAGAAAACGGATCAAACCGCTCTTTGAGCGCTGGCTTAGAAACATGTCCAATCGCAAACGCTATACGATTATACGCTAAAGAGACCTTCGCATCAGGTCTCTTTTACTTTTGCGCACCATACCGAATGTACTGATAAAGGTCTCTGAAAACCCCTGCATTACGAAACGCCTGCCAAACGACAAGAGAAGCGGGACCGAGTGCAAGTCCAAGAAAACCAAAGCATTTTAACCCGACAAACAGTGCCACGAGTGTTGCTAAAGGATTAAGACCGATTGATTTACTTAAGACTTTTGGCTCTGATATTTGTCTTTGAATGAGCACCACAATATACAAAATGCCCAGTCCAATGGCGAGTGAAAGATTTCCTGTCATGGCGGAGTAAATGATCCACGGAAGAAAAACCGTGCCACTGCCGATGTAAGGAAGTAAATCAACTAGACCAATACATAGAGCGATCACAATCGCATGCTCGACCTTTAAGATGAAAAGTCCAATCAGCACGATACCAATGGTCATGGCAACAAGGAGAAGCTGGGCTTTCATAAAGCCAGAAATGGCTTTTTTGATTTCAGATAAAATGGCACGTGTATGAAGCATCCATTTGGCGGGAAAGATACGAGAACCATATTTTTTTAACGTAAACCAATCTTTTGTGATAAAAAAAGTCGCTAGTGCGGAAAATAAAAGCGTCGCTGCTGCATCAGGCAAAAGACCTAAAAAAGCTGGAATGAATTCAAGAGTTTTTGAAAGGAAAGTCCCGATTTTTGCCGCTGCTTCGTCACCAAGTGCTTGGATTTGTCCTAAAATCGATTCCTTTTGACCTGCTTGAAGAGTATTAAATTGAGCAGTCAAATCATGATATAAAGGCAAAATCTGATCTGTGAAAAAACGTTCCACGATCCCAATCATTTGGTCAAGATGACCTGGAAGTACCTTTGCTAAATAAGCACTTCCTGAAATGATTTCCGCTACTAAAAGTGTCATGAATCCGGCTGCTACCACTAAAAAGAGTAATAGCACAATGATGACAACAAAACCTCTTGGCATCCCGGTCATGTTTTCGATTTTGCATACGGCTGGATGAATCAAACACGACACGGCAAATGCAATCCAAAATGGATATAAAAACGGAAAAGACTGATATAAAAAAACAACCGCACAAACGGCGATGCTGAAAATCATCAAACTTCGCAAAAAAATGCCCACATAAGTGTGATTCACACAATCCCCTCCAAAAAACAAGCATGTCCGATACTTCATTTTATTCAAAAAGATTAGTAATATGAAAAGGTCGCAATAAAAAGAAAGGAAGGGGCGGCATATGTTCACTCAAGCCAATTTATTTTTAATTCTTTTACTCGTCATTGCACTCATAGCGAAGAACAATTCGTTAATTTTAGCGGTTTCTGTGCTGATTGCGATTAAACTCATTGGATTGGACCAAAAAATTTTCCCGGTTTTGCAATCAAAAGGTATCAATTGGGGTGTGACGGTCATCACGATCGCAGTGCTTGTACCGATCGCAACAGGGGACATTGGATTTAAACAGCTTGGAGAAGCAATGAAATCCTCTTATGCTTGGATTGCACTCGGAGCGGGTATATTAGTAGCATTAATTGCAAAAAACGGCATTGTGCTACTCGAAAACGATCCGCATATCACAGCAGCACTTGTATTCGGTACGATTTTGGCAGTCAGCTTATTCAAAGGTGTGGCTGTTGGCCCGCTGATTGGTGCTGGAATTGCCTATTTAGCGATGCAAGCAGTGAAATTTTTCAGCGGTTAAAAAGAGAGTGGCTCATGCCACTTTCTTTTGATTTTTTTCTGGCGTGAGCTTTTGCAAAAAAACATAATTAAATATATTAAAAGAAGCAAAATCCCTTTATTCCATGCCCGAACCGGAAGGCTGGAAAAAAAAATATCAAAAAAAATTATAGTTAAACATTTAACAAATGTCTGATTATTGTTTATAATGGGAATAGGCTTAATTTTGAACTCATTGATCAAACACGAGATATGAGGCTAAAAGCGCTCTAACCGTATAGGTAAATGTAAGCATTTTCTTTTCTAAACCTGCCAGCCTATTTTGGTTGGATAGCGCTTTCAAAAAGCGAGAATTTTGCAACGAAGGGGAATCTTTTTAAAAAGGGGAGATTGAACATGACAGCAACAAGAGGTCTTGAAGGTATCGTGGCAACAACTTCATCCGTAAGCTCAATTATTGATGATACTCTTACTTATGTAGGGTACAATATCGATGATTTAACTGAAAAAGCGACTTTCGAAGAAATTGTCTACCTGTTATGGCACTTAAAGCTGCCGAATGAGCAGGAGCTAAGCGAGTTAAAGCAGCAGCTCAATGAAAATGCTCATATTCCGCAAGAGATCATTGAGCACTTTAAATCTTATTCGCTGGATGGGGTTCATCCAATGTCTGCGATTCGTACAGCGGTATCCTTATTAGGTTTACTTGATGACGAATCAGAAATTATGGACAAAGAAGCGAATTACAGAAAAGCCATTCGCTTACAAGCGAAAATTTCTGGACTTGTCGCTGCATTTTCACGCATTCGAAAGGGACTTGAGCCTGTACAGCCAAAAGAAGAATACAGCTATGCTGCAAACTTCTTATATATGCTAAACGGCGAAGAGCCTTCACCAGTAGAAATTGAAGCGATTGATAAAGCGCTCATTCTACATGCGGATCACGAATTAAACGCATCGACATTTACAGCACGTGTATGTGTTGCTACACTATCAGATATCTACTCTGGTGTAACAGCAGCTATCGGCGCATTGAAAGGACCACTTCATGGCGGCGCGAATGAAGGCGTAATGAAGATGCTCTCAGAAATTGGCGAAGTTGAAAACGTAGATTCCTATATTCATGGTAAGCTAGAGAAGAAAGAGAAAATTATGGGCTTTGGCCACCGCGTTTACCGCCAGGGTGACCCGCGTGCAAAACATTTAAAAGAAATGAGCCAGCGCTTAACAAATCTCACAGGCGAGCCAAAATGGTATGAAATGTCTGTACGCGCAGAGGAAATCGTGACATCAGAGAAAAATCTTCCACCAAATGTTGATTTTTATTCTGCTTCTGTCTATCACAGTCTTGGGATTGATCATGACTTGTTTACACCAATTTTCGTGATCAGCCGATTCTCTGGATGGATTGCTCACATTTTAGAGCAATATGACAACAACCGTCTGATCCGTCCAAGAGCTGACTATATTGGACCTGATCTTCAAACGTTTGTTCCGATCAGTGAAAGAGACTAATGTTTATAGAATAGCGGAGGCTGATCCATCTAAACCAATCAGCCTCCATATCAACAAAAAACGAATCACGTGAAAAACTTCTTGGCTTGCAGACATCAAGCTTGGAAGTTTCAAATATTCACTACATAACCTGGGAGGTAATATCATTGTCACAAGGCGAAAAAATTACAGTTACTGGCGGCGTATTGAATGTACCAAATAATCCAATTATCCCGTTTATCGAAGGGGACGGAATCGGTCCTGACATTTGGAAAGCAGCATCAAGAGTTCTTGAAGCAGCTGTAGAAAAAGCATATAAAGGTGAAAAGCAAATCACTTGGAAAGAAGTATATGCAGGTGAAAAAGCTTACAATAAAACTGGCGAGTGGCTTCCAGAGCAAACACTTGAAGACATTCGTGAATATTTAATCGCGATCAAAGGACCACTGACAACACCAATTGGCGGAGGAATCCGTTCATTGAACGTGGCACTAAGACAAGAGCTTGATTTATTCACATGCTTACGTCCAGTTCGCTGGTTCCAAGGCGTACCATCTCCTGTGAAACGTCCAGAAGACACAGACATGGTCATCTTCCGTGAAAACACTGAAGATATCTATGCAGGAATCGAGTATGCAAAAGGTTCAGACGAAGTGAAGAAGTTAATCGACTTCTTGAAAAACGAATTAGGTGTGAATAAAATCCGTTTCCCAGAAACATCAGGTATCGGAATCAAACCAGTTTCTGAAGAAGGAACATCTCGTCTTGTCAGAGCAGCGATCCAATATGCGATTGACCAAGGCCGTAAATCTGTGACACTTGTTCACAAAGGAAACATCATGAAATTTACAGAAGGAGCCTTCAAAAACTGGGGCTACGAAGTGGCTGAAAAAGAGTTCGGCGACAAAGTCTTTACATGGGCACAATATGATCGTATTGTAGAACAAGATGGAAAAGATGCGGCAAACAAAGCGCAAAGTGAAGCAGAAGCTGCTGGCAAAATCATTGTCAAAGACAGCATTGCAGATATTTTCCTTCAACAAATTTTAACTCGTCCAGCTGAGTTCGATGTTGTCGCAACAATGAACTTAAACGGAGACTACATCTCTGATGCACTTGCAGCACAAGTTGGTGGAATTGGTATCGCACCTGGTGCAAATATCAACTACGAAACAGGACACGCTATTTTTGAAGCGACTCACGGAACAGCACCGAAATATGCTGGTCTTGATAAAGTGAATCCATCTTCTGTTCTTCTATCAGGCGTGCTTTTACTTGAGCACCTTGGATGGCAAGAAGCTGCTGATCTAGTGATTCAATCTGTTGAAAAAACAATTGCATCTAAAGTCGTCACGTACGATTTTGCTAGATTAATGGACGGTGCAACAGAAGTGAAATGTTCTGAGTTTGCTGACGAGCTCATCAAAAACTTGTCTTGATTCTTAAACTTTAAAGTTAAAGGGGAAAAAGGAAATGGCAAACAAGCGTAAAAAAGTATCTGTCATCGGAGCAGGCTTTACTGGAGCAACTACAGCATTTCTAACAGCTCAAAAAGAATTAGCGGATGTCGTATTAGTGGATATCCCTCAGCTTGAGAACCCGACAAAAGGGAAAGCACTTGACATGCTGGAAGCAAGTCCTGTTCAAGGCTTCGATGCGAATATTACAGGAACTTCTAACTACGAAGATACAGCCGGTTCTGATGTCGTGGTCATTACGGCAGGAATTGCAAGAAAGCCGGGAATGAGCCGTGACGACCTCGTGTCAACAAATGAAAAAATCATGCGCAGTGTGACACGTGAAATCGTTAAATATTCTCCAGAAGCGATCATTGTTGTGTTAACAAACCCTGTTGATGCAATGACATATGCAGTTTATAAAGAATCAGGATTACCAAAAGAAAAAGTCATCGGACAATCAGGAATTCTTGATACAGCACGTTTCCGTACGTTCGTTGCTCAAGAATTAAACCTATCTGTGAAAGATGTGACGGGCTTTGTTCTTGGCGGACATGGGGACGACATGGTTCCTCTTGTACGTTACTCTTATGCAGGCGGTATCCCGCTGGAAACATTAATTCCTAAAGAGCGAATTGATGCAATTGTTGAAAGAACAAGAAAAGGCGGCGGTGAAATCGTCAACCTATTAGGTAACGGTAGTGCGTATTATGCACCTGCTGCTTCACTCGTTGAAATGGTTGAGGCGATCTTAAAAGATCAACGCCGCGTCATGCCGACGATTGCATACCTTGAAGGTGAATATGGCTACGAAGGCATTTACCTTGGAGTTCCAACAATCGTAGGTGGAAACGGCCTTGAGCAGATCATCGAGCTTGAGCTGACAGAAGAAGAAAGAAGTCAGCTTGACCGTTCTGTTGAATCTGTAAAGAACGTCATGAAAGTATTGTCTTAATATGAATAAAAAAGAAGGCTTCTCGTATGAGGAGTCTTCTTTTTGTTTACAAAGCCAATCTTGTCGAAATTTTAAATTGTTCTCTTGTTAAGCTTTCGTTAAAATGAAAGAGAAAGCATGACTTCTCGCTTTTCACATAAGATACAAAAAAACGGATGTAGGGGAAATCACTAATTGGAGGCACAACATGAATAAAAAAATATTAGTTGTGGATGATGAAGAATCAATTGTAACACTTCTAAGCTATAACCTTGAAAGGGCGGGCTACGATGTCGTCACAGCAAGAGACGGAGAAGAAGCGCTTGAAAAAGCAGCAAGTGAACAGCCTGATCTGATTGTGCTTGATTTAATGCTTCCAAAAATGGACGGCATTGAAGTGTGCAAACAACTGAGAATTCAAAAAATGATGTTCCCTATTTTAATGCTGACAGCAAAGGACGATGAATTTGATAAGGTGCTCGGTCTTGAACTTGGAGCCGATGATTACATGACAAAACCTTTCAGTCCTAGAGAAGTGGGTGCTCGGGTAAAAGCCATTTTGAGAAGAGCACAGCAATCTCAGCCGACTCCAGTGCAAGAAGAGAAGGAAGAGATCATTGCAGACCAAATCAAAATTGGAGACCTGCGCATTTTACCTGAACATTACGAAGTCTATTTCCAAGAAGAACGTCTAGAGCTTACGCCAAAGGAATTTGAACTGCTTCTTTATTTGGCTAAGCATAAAGGCCGTGTCCTTACGCGTGATCTATTGTTAAGTGCGGTTTGGAATTATGACTTTGCAGGTGATACTCGTATTGTGGATGTGCATATCAGCCACTTGCGGGACAAAATTGAAAAGAACACAAAAAAACCAACATATATTAAAACCATTCGAGGCTTAGGCTACAAATTGGAGGAGCCAAAGCCAAATGAGTAAAGTGAGAACCCGCCTTTTTTCTGGGCTCATTTTTCTCTTGTTTATTGTGTTTGTTGCGCTTGGTCTTTTCTTGGATCATATGTTTCATATTTTCTATGAAACAAAATTAACCGAACGAATGGAAAAGGAATCGAGTTTTCTCCTTTCTTCTATGAATGTTGAAGATTTGAATGCGGAGCAAAACAAGAAGATTCTCAATCAAGCAAAGCAACATCTCGATATGAATGCGTCGATTGTGGACGTGAAGGGGAATATCATACATACAACGGGTCAAGCAGAACAAAGGGCTGTCATTTTAAACACACTGAAAAGTGAGCAGCTCCAAACAAAAGGAACGTTCATTGAGGATGAGAAGGATGCGCTGTTTCATTATGCAGTCCCAATGATGAAACAAAACGAACCGGCGGGATATTTATTTCTTCATGCTTCATTCCAGCCTTTGAATGAGATTGATGGTCAGCTCTGGCTTGCATTAGCCTTTTGTCTTGGTTCAGCCATTATTATCATCGTCTTTTTTGGCTATCGCATGTCGATGAAGTATGTAAAGCCGATTGATTATGCCACAAAGGTGGCCAAACAGCTTGAACGAGGGAACTATGATACAAATAACTATGAAGAGCTGATCATTGAAACAAGTGAACTCAATACATCAATGAAGCGTCTGGCAGAAAGTCTTCAAGACATGACAAGCGCTGGCGAAATGCAGCGAGATCGTCTGCAAACAGTCATTGAAAACATTGGAGCGGGGATTATTTTGATTGATAAAATGGGCTATATTCACTTAGTCAATCGAACATTCCGCAAGCAATTCAAAGTGCAAAAACATATTTACATGCACAAGCTGTATCATGAAGCCTTTACCCATGAAGAGATTATTGAGTTAATAGACGAAATTTTCATGACAGAAACCAAGGTCCGAAAGTTTTTACGTCTCGCTGTTGACATCGAGCGCCGTTATTTCCAAGTCGATGGTGTCCCGATCTTAAGTACAGACGATGAATGGAAAGGGATTGTTCTTGTCTTTCATGATGTGACAGAAACAAAGCAGCTAGAACAGATGCGAAAAGACTTTGTCGCTAACGTGTCACATGAATTAAAGACACCGATCACATCAATTAAAGGCTTTTCTGAAACACTTCTGGATGGTGCCATTGACGATAAAGAAGCGCTGACACAATTTTTGTCCATCATCCTAAAAGAGAGTATTCGTTTAGAAACGCTCATCCAAGACTTACTTGATCTCTCGAAAATTGAACAGCAGCATTTTAAGCTGAATATTCAAGAAGCCAATGCGACAGAAATCATTCAAGAGATTGAAGTACTGCTAAAACAAAAGGCTGCTGAAAAAGGCATTGACCTACAAGTGCGTGTCCCGAAAGAGCCGGTCTATGTCATGGCAGATCCGCTGAGATTAAAACAAATTTTCCTCAACCTGATCAATAATGCCCTCACCTATACACCAGAGGGAGGAAGTGTCACGATCACAGCAAGACAGAGGAAAGACAGCTATGAATTTGATGTAGCAGATACAGGGATCGGTATGAAAAAGAGTGAGATTCCAAGAATATTCGAGAGGTTTTATCGAATTGATAAAGATAGAAGTAGAAACTCAGGCGGTACAGGGCTTGGTCTTGCCATTGTCAAACACCTTGTCGAAGCACATGAAGGAACGATTTCTGTTCATAGCAAACAAGGCAAAGGGACGACGTTTACCGTTAGTTTAAAGTCAAAATAGAGAAGAATGGAAAGTGGCGTTAAAATTTACATGATCTTTACAATGAATTCATGTTTTGTTAATCAATCATTGGTAGGATGAATAGGAACCCCTTCATCCAAGGAGCCAATTTTGGAAGGACGAAAACACTTGTTGTTTTCGTCCCTTTTTTATGCAGGCTCGTCTATTTTCTTTTCAAAATAAACTTTGATAAAATGAACATACAATGTGCGAAAGAGACGGCTGAGCCGGCTCAGTCGATGGAGGATTAAAAGATGACAGATCAAAAGAAATTAGTACTTGTGGATGGAAACAGTCTCGCTTATCGAGCCTTTTTTGCTTTGCCGCTATTATCCAATGATAAAGGCGTACATACAAATGCCATTTATGGCTTTGCGATGATCTTAATGAAGATGCTGGAAGACGAGAAGCCGACTCATATGCTCGTAGCATTTGATGCGGGTAAAACCACCTTCCGTCACGAGACCTTTAAGGAATATAAAGGCGGAAGACAAAAAACTCCGCCAGAACTATCAGAACAAATGCCGTTCATCCGTGAGCTATTAGATGCTTATCAAGTGAAAAGGTACGAGCTTCCGCAATACGAGGCAGATGACATTATCGGCACACTGGCTGTAGAGGCAGAAAAGGACGGCTTTGAGGTCAAAATCTTCTCAGGAGATAAAGACTTAACGCAGCTTTCAACAGACCATACAACAGTAGCCATTACGAAAAAAGGTATCACAGAAGTAGAATATTACACACCGGCCCATATTGAAGAGAAATACGGCCTCAGACCAGATCAAATCATCGACATGAAAGGGCTGATGGGAGACTCATCAGACAATATCCCAGGCGTGCCTGGTGTCGGTGAAAAAACAGCGATTAAATTACTAAAGCAGTTTGAAAGCCTTGAAAATCTGCTTGATCATATTGACGAAGTCAGCGGGAAAAAGCTAAAAGAAAAGCTTGAAGAATATAAAGAACAAGCGGTGATGAGTAAAAAGCTGGCGACGATTCTCGTAGAAGCACCAATAGATGTGTCAAGCAAAGAGCTCGCCTATGAAGGTCCTCACATGGAGCAGGTCATCTCGCTTTATAAAGAACTGGGCTTTCAAACGCTGCTAGAGCGTTTAGGAGAAGCGCCAGAATCAGATGAACCGGTAGAAATAGACGAACTAGACGTGAAGAAAATGACAGATGTCACGGAGGACATGCTGACAGATCACGCTGCACTTGTGGTAGAACAGCTAGGAGACAATTATCACGAAGCCGATTTGATAGGGTTTGCGATCCATAATGAGAACGGTGCATTTTTTATGACAAAAGAAGATGCTCTTCAATCTGAAGCGTTTAAACAATGGGTACAGGATGAAACGAAGAAGAAATGGGTCTTTGATTCCAAAAGAGCGGTTGTTGCGCTCAGATGGCATGATGTTGATCTTAAAGGTGTCGATAACGATGTCCTGCTCGCTTCCTATGTGGTCAATCCGCAGAAATCCTATGAGGACGTTGCAAGTGTGGCGAAGGAATATGGCCTGAACATAGCCCTTTCCGATGAAAAAGTTTACGGCAAAGGAGCGAAACAGGCGATTCCACCTGAAGAAGAGCTAAAAGACCATCTTGGAAGAAAAGCAGCAGCGATCTCTGCGCTGCATGATTTGACCCTTGAAGCGTTAGAAAAAAATGATCAGCATGAGCTGTATGAAGATTTAGAGTTGCCACTTGCCCTCATCTTAGGTGAAATGGAATCTCTTGGAGTAAAAGTGGATGTTGAACGTCTTCAGAAAATGGGTGAAGAACTCACGAAGAAGCTGAAGGAATATGAAGAAACCATTCATCGGTTAGCAGGAGAAACATTTAACATCAATTCACCGAAGCAACTTGGTGTGATTTTATTTGAAAAATTAGGACTGCCGGTTATCAAAAAGACCAAAACAGGCTACTCTACGTCTGCGGATGTCCTTGAAAAGCTTGAAGACAAGCACGAAATTATTCGGTCCATTCTGCATTACCGTCAAATAGGAAAGCTGCAATCTACTTATGTAGAAGGCTTAATGAAAGTGACGCGCAAAGATACGCATAAAGTGCACACAAGATTTAATCAGGCACTTACACAAACAGGAAGACTAAGCTCAACAGACCCAAACCTTCAAAACATCCCGATTCGTTTAGAAGAAGGCCGAAAAATTCGTCAAGCGTTCGTTCCATCAAAAGAAGGCTGGCTCATGTTTGCAGCTGACTATTCTCAAATTGAGCTGCGTGTACTCGCGCACATTTCTCAAGATGAGAACTTGATTGAAGCCTTTACTCAAGATATGGATATTCACACGAAAACAGCCATGGATGTGTTCCATGTCTCAGAAGAAGAAGTGACTTCCTCTATGAGGAGACAGGCAAAAGCTGTCAACTTCGGAATCGTATATGGAATTAGTGATTATGGACTGTCTCAAAACCTTGGGATTACAAGAAAAGATGCAGCGGCCTTCATTGAACGTTATTTAACAAGCTTTAAAGGCGTGAAAACCTATATGGAGGACATCGTGCAGGAAGCAAAACAAAAAGGGTATGTGACCACGCTTCTTAAACGCAGACGATATATCCCAGATATCACAAGCCGTAATTTTAATGTGAAAAGTTTTGCGGAAAGAACGGCAATGAACACACCGATCCAAGGCAGTGCTGCCGATATCATCAAAAAAGCGATGATTGATATGGCACGAAAGTTAAAAGAAGAGAATCTGCAGGCAAATCTGTTATTGCAAGTGCACGATGAACTGATCTTTGAAGCGCCAAAAGAAGAAATCGCCATATTAGAAAAAATCGTCCCTGAAGTCATGGAAAGCGCACTTCAGCTCGATGTGCCGCTAAAAGTCGATTATGCTTCAGGTCCATCTTGGTACGACGCAAAATAAAGAGAGAGAAAAAGGAGCGAGGAGCATGCCGGAATTACCAGAGGTTGAGACCGTCCGGCGCACTCTTCAGCGGTTAGTCAAAGGAAAAACGATTGAAACGGTCGATATCAAATGGCCAAATATCATCAAACGTCCTGGGGAACCGGAAGAGTTCGCTAGAAGGATGGTAGGAGAAACCATTCAAACCATTGAAAGAAGAGGGAAGTTTCTACTCTTTCATTTAGACCACTATGTGATGGTCTCCCATTTAAGAATGGAAGGGAAATACCGTGTACATGAAACTGGTGAGCCTTATGATAAACATGTACACGTCGTCTTTACGTTCACAGATGGTACCGAACTTCGGTACCATGATGTCCGTAAATTTGGGACGATGCATCTATTTCAGCCAGGCGAAGAAGAAAAAGAACTTCCGCTATCACAGCTGGGGTATGAACCTTTTTCAGATTCATTTACACCAGACTATTTATGGGAGCAATTAAAGAAAACCTCCCGCGTAGTCAAAACGGCTTTACTTGATCAAAAAATCGTGGTTGGCCTCGGTAATATTTATGTAGATGAAGTGCTGTTTAAATCAGGCATTCATCCAGAAACAAAAGCGAATCAGCTAAGTCTTGCATCTTGCAAGGTGCTCCACAAACATATTATTGAAACGCTTCAAGTGGCTGTTGATGCAGGAGGTAGCACCATTCGTTCCTACATCAATTCACAAGGTGATATTGGGACTTTTCAATTACAGCTTCTTGTATATGACCGGCGGGGAGAACCTTGCCAGACGTGCGGCAGTATCATAGAGAAAACAGTGGTGGGAGGGCGCGGCACTCATTTTTGTGTGACCTGCCAAAAACGCCCTTCATAAAAGTAAGCCGTCAGCATGCTTCCTTTTTGCCATGCATACGATAAAAAACATTCTTTTTTCAGCAAGGTGTAGACTGACACACAGCCCACCTGCTCTTCATATAGTGAAGAAGAGTCTAAGGACGCCTAGAGACTCTTGATCATCGTTGCATGAACAGAAAGGAAGAGTACAGGTATGATTTCGTTTTCGCTTCTGTTTTTAGCTATTGCCGTCAGCATTGACAGCTTTTCTGTAGGTTTTACGTATGGTCTTCGCAAGATGAGGATTCCATTTAAAGCCATCGTTATTATTGCTTGCTGTTCAGGAATTGTGTTGCTCATTTCCATGCTGATTGGCAGCCTGCTCACGACATTCCTCCCTGTCTCAGTGACAGATAAACTGGGTGGAGGCATTTTAATTGCTATCGGACTTTGGGTTCTGTATCAATTTTATAAACCAGCGAAAGAGCGTGATTTGCTCCTTCATGAAAAAACACTTCTCAATGTAGAAGTGCAGTCTCTTGGGCTTGTCATTCATATTTTGCGAAAGCCTACAAGTGCAGATATTGACCGCTCTGGCACCATTAATGGAATGGAAGCGGTGCTTCTTGGAATTGCTTTATCCATCGATGCATTTGGTGCAGGAATTGGTGCAGCGATTCTTGGTTTTTCTCCAATTGTCATGAGCATCACGGTCGCTGTGATGAGTTCTCTTTTTGTATGCATCGGACTGCGTGCAGGTCATTATTTGGCCAATTGGCGCTGGATCGATAAACTCGCATGCTTACCAGGGCTGTTGCTCATTTTAATTGGGGTGTGGAAGCTGTAAAGGAGGAAACGAATTGACGCTCGTCATTGGATTAACAGGCGGGATTGCTAGCGGAAAAAGCACAGTCTCGCAGATGATAAAAGAGAAAGGCATTCGGGTGGTGGATGCAGATATCATTGCAAAAGAAGCGGTTTCTAAAGGAGCGCCTGCCCTTCATCAAATCGTTCAAACTTTTGGTGAAGAGGTTCTTCTGCCAAATGGTGAACTGAACCGGCAGCAGCTTGGAGCGATCATTTTTTCTGATGAAGAGAAAAGAAAAAAGCTCAATGCCATCGTTCATCCTGAAGTCAGAAAGGAAATGCTCAAGCAGCGTGATGAAGGGGTCAGCAACCAAGAAACTTTTGTTGTGCTTGATATTCCGCTCCTATTTGAGAGCAAGCTGGAAGGGCTAGTCGACCGTATCATCGTTGTGTACACGACGCCTGATTTGCAGCTGTCGCGGCTCATGAATCGAAACGACCTGAGCGAGGAAGAAGCGCTGAATCGCATTCACTCCCAGCAGCCTCTTGAGGAGAAATGCCAAAAAGCAGACCGTGTGATAGAAAACACAAAAGATCTTGCTTTTATTAGAAAGCAATTAGAGAACATATTAAACGAATGGGAACATACAGATAAGTAAGAGTACATACAGTACTCTTCTTTTTTTATGCTTTTTTCGTCAATTTCATTGCAAAGAACAGCCCTTTTT
This sequence comes from Bacillus sp. FSL W7-1582, assembly GCF_038593325.1. Taxonomy (NCBI): domain Bacteria; kingdom Bacillati; phylum Bacillota; class Bacilli; order Caryophanales; family Bacillaceae; genus Bacillus; species Bacillus sp. FSL W7-1582. The sequence continues at coordinate 2,576,442 of NZ_CP151987.1, read as the reverse complement.
TGAAAATATACGTTTATATACTGGCAATTACATTCTAATGTGATATACTAATTTCATAAATAAATTTATTGAGTATAACACATAATAGAGGAGTGACCTGTTCATGAAGGTAAAAGCAGCGATCAATGGGTTTGGCAGAATTGGACGCATGGTCTTCAGAAAAGCAATGCTTGATGATCAAATTCAAATTGTAGCGGTGAACGCAAGCTATCCTGCCGAAACGCTAGCACATTTAATTAAATATGACACAAATCATGGACGTTACGAATGCGATGTGACAGCAGAAGATGACGCGTTGATTGTCAATGGCAAAAGAGTGCTTTTGCTCAATAATAGAGACCCAAAGCAGCTTCCATGGGGAGAGCTTGGGATTGATATCGTGATCGAAGCAACAGGGAAATTTAATTCAAAAGATCAAGCGATGGGCCATATAGATGCCGGAGCGAAAAAGGTCGTACTTACAGCTCCAGGTAAAAATGAAGACGTTACAATTGTAATGGGTGTCAATGAGGATGATCTTGATCCTGAAAAGCACGTCGTTATTTCAAACGCATCTTGTACAACAAACTGTTTAGCGCCAGTTGTCAAATTGTTAGATGATGAATTTGGCATCGACAACGGCTTAATGACAACGGTTCATGCTTATACAAATGATCAAAAAAATATCGACAACCCCCACAAGGATTTGCGCCGGGCAAGAGCATGTGCCCAGTCCATCATTCCAACGACGACGGGTGCCGCTAAAGCGCTTTCTTTAGTGCTGCCGCACATGAAAGGGAAATTACATGGACTTGCACTTCGCGTGCCAGTTTCTAATGTATCGATGGTTGATCTTGTGGTCGACTTGAAAAAAGATGTTACAGCAGAAGAGGTCAATGCTGCCTTTGCAACGGCTTCAAAAACATCTCTTGCTGGCATATTAGATTACACCGATGAACCACTTGTCTCCACAGACTTTAACACAAACCCTTATTCTGCTGTCGTTGATGGACTTACAACGATGGTGATGGAAGGCAGAAAAGTAAAAGTTCTTGCATGGTATGACAATGAATGGGGCTATTCTTGCAGAGTGGTTGATCTTGTAAAGTTTGTTGGTTCCCAGATGAAAGAGCTTTCAGCTGTTTGAAATGAAGAAGACTGAACGTCCCTTTTCAAGAAATGAGAGAAAATCCCACTAAAAACACAGCTTGCAAAATGGGTCTAAACAAAGTATACTATTTTTCGTGAACTTCTTGTTCGCAGACTCATTCGGGTATACTTAAAGGGTTAGGACCTCTTTGGACTAACTTTCCCCCGTGGTATATGTCCGGTCCGGCTGCTTAGAACTTCACTCTTTCATTCTTGTTTAAGGGGGGTCCATGATGGAAACAATCGGACGTCACGTTATCTCCGAGTTATGGGGATGCGACTGTGATAAACTGAACGACATGGATTTTATTGAAAAAACGTTTGTAAATGCAGCTTTGAAATCAGGAGCTGAAGTAAGAGAGGTTGCTTTTCACAAATTTGCACCTCAAGGAGTAAGTGGAGTTGTCATTATTTCTGAATCTCATCTGACAATTCACAGCTTTCCTGAACATGGTTATGCGAGCATAGATGTTTATACTTGCGGCGATCTAGATCCGAATATTGCAGCAGATCATATCGGAGATGAACTAGGTGCTGAAACAAGAGAAAACATCGAAATTCCTCGAGGCATGGGACCTGTACAAGTGAAACAGGCGCAAGCCAAAGCACTGTAAACATAAAAAAGATTGCAATGGGAGCTGGCCAAAAGCATTAAATGCCTTTGTGTTATGCTCCTTTTTATATTTGTTCCATACACGACATCCAGCATGATCCAACCTGTCTATACTTTTGTTCTAGGAAAACAAAGGTTTTTTTTATAAAATAAAGAAGAGGGTTTATGACAAAGGGGATACGTGTATGACTTTAGGACAAAAGCTCAAACGATTCATTTCAAATCATACAGAAACATCTGACCATCATCCAGTGTCAGAGCTGAAAAGCCATTACTACAAATCGACACAAACTCAAGTTTTCCAAGCGGTAGAAGCCGTTCTTTCAAGAAACGATTCCTATCAAGTGACATCTGTTTCAGCAGAACGAGGTGAAATCAGCGCAAACATACGAACGCCGAAAAAAGCTTTTCTCGTGGCGACTGTCATTTCAATTCGTCCTTTTGAAACAGCTGTCGATTTTAATGTGACAACAGAAACAGCACTGCCAACAGACTTTGGCTACAGTCAAAAGGCTGTTTTGTCCCTTTATAAAGAACTAGACAAACAACTTCCAAGAAGAGATCGGAGCTGATGAAATGAAATGTCCCACATGTCAGCACCTTGGCACAAGGGTGCTTGATTCAAGACCAGTAGATGAAGGAAAATCCATTCGTCGGAGAAGAGAGTGTGAAAGCTGTCAATATCGCTTCACGACGTTTGAAAAATTAGAAGAATTGCCATTGATTGTGGTGAAAAAAGAAGGAATTCGAGAAGAATTCAGCCGGGAAAAGATGCTAAGAGGCCTCATTAAAGCGTGTGAAAAACGTCCTGTCGCTTTAAAACAGCTTGAGGATGTCTGTTTTAACATCGAGAAGGAATTGCGTAACCAAGGCATGTCAGAGGTGAAAAGCGAGCTTGTTGGGGAAATGGTAATGGACGAGCTGGCGAAAATCGATGAAGTGTCTTACGTCAGGTTTGCCTCGGTTTACCGTCAGTTTAAAGATATCAATGTATTTATTGATGAATTAAAAGATTTATTAAAGAAAGAACGCTAAAAAAGAGCTGAAGATTCTTCATGCTCTTTTTCCTGCGTAAAGCGTAAAACGCAAAAAGAGTGTACAATGAAGACAACCGTATTAAGGGAGGATCAGCATATGACAGAGCATTGGAAGGAAGTGCTAGCCGTCGATCCGTATGTCGTCAAAAGCGCTTCATTGCTCGGTGACATCGATAGACAGCTTATTACTCTTTTATATCAGCCGCTTATTGGCATGTCCGCTTTCAGTTTATACATGACGCTGTGGGGAGAGCTGGAACAAAATCGAATGTGGGGGAAACCCGCACCTCACCGTCAGCTGATGGTGATGCTGCAAACGAATTTAAATGATATTTTTGAGGAGCGCTTAAAGCTTGAAGCGATCGGATTACTCCGCACATATGAACAGGAAACGGAAGAAGGCAGACTGTTTACATATGAGCTCGTGCCGCCGCTGAGACCGGATGAATTTTTCCAAGACGGTATGCTGAATGTCCTTTTGTATCATCGGGTAGAGAAAGCAAAATATATGCAGCTTCGTGATTATTTTTCTTATCCAGGAGTTCCTGCTGATGCAAAGAATATCTCCCGATCGTTTGAAGAAGTGTTTCACGTCTTGCAGCCAGGAGAGCGCAAGATGACAGAGGAAATCAATCAGGCGTCATCGCTTGACGAGGGCTACGAATATGTGACAGTTGGCTCAAGTCAGCCTGCACCGCTTTCAGATGAATCTTTTGATTTTGATCTCCTGTTAGCAGGCATGTCGGACATGATGATTCCGAGAAAGGCTTTAACAAAGCAAGTGAAAGAAACAATTAAGAAGTTAGCTGTCGTCTATGGCATCACACCGCTGCAAATGCAAAATATTGTCGCAGGTGCCTGTGGTTCAGATCAGATGATATCAACTGAGGATCTGCGAAAAGCAGCGAGAGACTGGTATCAAATTGAATACAGAGGCGAACAGCCGAAGCTGATTGATCAAAAACAGCCAAGACATTTACGTCACAATGTCACGCAAAATTCAGGTGCAGATGCACCTGATGCGAAATTGATTGAAAAGCTTGATCATATTTCGCCTAGAGAGCTTCTAAAAGATATGGCAGATGGCATTGAGCCGACGTATGCAGACTTAAGAATTGTTGAAGATATTATGCTTGAGCAGCAGCTAGAGCCTGGGGTCATGAATGTCCTGATCTACTATACACTGCTAAAAACCGATATGAAGCTGTCCAAAACATATATGCAGAAAATCGCCGCCCACTGGGTGCGAAAGAAAATCAAAACAGTGGCAGCTGCTATGAAAATTGCCAAAGAAGAGAACAGACAAATGACAGAATGGGCGCAGCAAAAAAATAAGCGTCAATCATATGGATCAGGAAAAGTGATCCGCGAGGAGAAGCTGCCTGACTGGATGAAGGAAGCTGAAACGAAAGAACAGCCAAAAGAACAGACAGATAACTTGTCTACAGAGGACCTCGAACGAGAAAAAGAAAAATTGTTAGATCAGTTTAATAATATGAAAAAGTACAATGCACATTAATGTGAGGTGAGATGGAGATGAAACCGATCGGTCGTTCATTTGATCAGCTAAAAGGGCGGGTAGATTTTCGCGTGAGATACAATCAGATTAAAGAAAGTGTCCTAGCTGATGAAGATGTAAAAGCTTTTTTAAAGGAGCATCAAGAGGACATCCAAGAAGACATGATCAATCGCAGTTTGAACAGGCTCTTTGAATATGTACAGCAATCAAAGGGCTGTTCTTACTGCTTAGAGGAAGAGAATGTAAATGTCATTTTAGACGGGTATCACCCGAAGCTTGTGATCAAAGGTCAGAGCATTGATATTGAATATTCCCCTTGTCCTGTCAAACTGCGGCTTGATAGACAGAAAAAACAGCAAGAACTCATGAAAAGTATGTATATTCCGCAGAATGTTCTTCAAGCGACGTTTGCTGATTTAAATGTGGTTGGAAGACAAGAAGTCATTCAAAAAGTAGGTCAATTCTTGCAAAGTTATGATGAAACAGGTAAGGGCAAAGGCCTCTATTTACATGGAAAGTTTGGGGTCGGAAAAACATTTATTCTGGCAGCGATTGCGCAGCAGTTAGCGGTAAAAGAGTATCCATCTCTCCTTGTATACGTGCCTGAATTTGTGAGAGAGTTAAAAAATTCGTTAGCCGATCATACACTCGAAGAGAAGCTGAATATGGTCAAATCAACACCGATTTTAATGCTTGATGATATTGGAGCAGAGTCGATGACAAGCTGGGTACGAGATGAACTTTTAGGAACAATCTTGCAATACCGCATGGCAGAGCAGCTGCCGACTTTTTTCTCTTCTAATTTCTCACCGAATGAGTTAAAGCATCACTTTACGTACTCACAGCGTGGGGAAAAAGAAGAGGTGAAGGCAGCTCGATTAATGGAACGTATTCTCTACCTAGCTGAACCAGTTTTGCTTGAAGGGGAAAATCGCCGTCATTTATAAAAAGATAGGTCACGTGAAGGGGAGCGGATGAGATGAACAAAAGAAAATGGCTGCTTTTTCTCGTGATTGGCGTTCTAGCTGCTGTGCTATGGTGGCTCAACAAACAGCATCTTCAACTGTCGCCGAAAGATGTGAAGAATTGGATTCTTCAATTTGGGATGCTGGCTCCCTTTGTCTTTCTTTTCTTATCACTTTTTCGTCCATTTGTGCTTGTCCCTCTCACCGTCTTTTCGCTAGCAGCGGGTTTGGCATTCGGCAGTGTCCTTGGGACCATTTATGCCTTAGCTGGTGCGACAGCAGGTGCAACAGGATCTTTCCTGCTTGCCTCAACCTTCCGTTCAAACAAGCAGGAAACCGAATCAAGCAATCGGAAGCTAAAAGCGGTGACGTCCCGTATTCAAGAGCATGGATTTCTTTATATCCTCTTATTACGCATTGCGCCCATTCACTTTGATTTTGTCAGTTATGCCGCAGCAGCTTCACGTGCGAATTATCGTGCATTTGCGGCAGCTACTTTTTTAGGATTAATACCTGGTACTGTGGCGTTAAATGTCCTTGGATCAAGCTTTGTGAGCGGAAATTATGCCGCCTTAGCGATTGTTTGTTTGATTTATTTGATCTTTATCTCAGTGCCACTGATTTTAAAAAGAAAGATGCCTGATTTATTTTAGGCGTCTATTTTTTATGTTCCCCCCATATATATGTAACAGATGTCGTTAGGGGGGACAAACATGCTTGAAATAATCTTTGAAGATGAATATGATACCGCCGCTTTTTTACATCTTGCTGAACACTTGGACAGTCGGCATCACATTTCGATTCAACAAGGGAAAGACCGGCTTCTCATAGAAGCGAAGAAATCAGGAGAAGCCATAGAGCACATTGTGCGGACATTGCTGATTCACTTTTTTTTGGAATGCAAAGAAAATGAACGCATGCGCAGCATCCTTGAAAACACATACTTATTTAAAGATCCAGAAGAGCAGCACCAAATTCTTTCAATCGCCCATAGCATCATGAAAGGGGATCTAGATGATATCCCTGGAATTCATCAAGACCCGCCGAGGGAGGATCTGTTAAAAAAAGAGCTTGAGACGATTTCTTTACAGAAAGGTGTTTTTTCCATTGGTTCATTTATGACATTTAGGCTCTCAGCGTATGACAGAAGGTTGAAGAACTATGTTGAAGTATCCATCGAAGAATATAAAATGGAACAAGAATATCAAAACTTTATTCAATCCCTTCGAGACTATGTGATGTCAAGAGAACCTAAGCTTGAAAAAGTACATGTTGTGCATCAGGACCGCCTGATGATTTGGGAATTTCGGTACGCTTCTGAGCGTGATCAAAAACAATACATAGACAGACAGTTTGTAAGAGAGCATCCAATGTATATTGATTCGCAGTTGATTGCACCGCTTGTATCCATTGCGCCACAAAAAATTGACCTATTTACAGATGATACAGGTCACTCGATGGTGCAAACCATTCAAAATATTTTTCAAGAAAGAGTCGAGGTATTCCCGCCTCATTCGTTTCAAGAACAGCATGTACAATTTGTTCCTAGTCATTTGGAAAAGAAAAGTGAAAAGCTTTCTTGATTTTCACGAAAAAACGTTTTATAATACGGTGTAACTTCATACAGAGACCGTATTGATAAGGACATGAACAAATGAACACCCGCTTAAAGAGAGGGAAGCCGTGGCTGAAAGCTTCCTAGCAGAGGACCATTTGCTTTACCACCTTTGAACATCAGCTGTGAACTGTTTAGTAATAGCTGACGGGAATTCCCGTTATTGAACCACAAGCCGTATTTGCTTTTGACAAAGCAAGCTGCAAATACGGGAAAAAGGGTGGAACCACGATTCCGTTTATTCAACCTCGTCCCTTTCCAGGGGGCGGGGTTTTTATATTGCCAAAAAAAGGAGTGACTAGAGATGTCAGAACAAATTCAACTTACATTTCCAGATGGAGCAGTCAAGGAGTTTGACAAAACAGCTACAACAGAAGACATCGCGGCATCAATTAGCCCAGGCCTAAAGAAAAAAGCGCTTGCCGGTAAATTGAACGGCAAAGAAATAGATCTGCGTACGCCGCTGTTAGAAAGTGGAACAATCGAGATCATCACAGATAAGAGTGAAGAAGCGCTCGATATTATGCGCCACAGCACAGCGCATTTACTAGCACAGGCAATCAAACGCATTTATGGAAAAGAGCATCACGTCCAGTTTGGCGTAGGCCCTGTCATCGAAAATGGCTTTTACTATGATGTCGACATCGATGTAGCGATTACACCTGAAGATTTACCAAAGATTGAAAAAGAAATGAAAAAAATCATTAACAGCAATTTGCCGATTGAGCGCATTGAAGTTTCAAGAGAAGAAGCGAAAGCACGCTTTGAAGCAATTGGCGATGAATTGAAGCTAGAGCTGTTAGAAGCAATCCCAGAAGGCGAAGCGGTCACAATTTATGAGCAAGGTGAATTCTTCGATCTATGCCGCGGTATTCACTTGCCGTCTACAGGGAAAATCAAAGAATTCAAGCTGTTAAGCCTTGCAGGTGCTTACTGGAGAGGCGACAGTAACAACCAAATGCTTCAGCGTATTTACGGAACAGCTTTCTTCAGCAAAGAAGAATTAAACGAGCATTTACGTCTGCTTGAAGAAGCAAAAGAGCGCGATCACCGTAAACTAGGAAAAGAATTGAAACTGTTTGCGAACTCTCAAAAGGTGGGCCAAGGTCTTCCGCTCTGGCTGCCAAAAGGGGCAACAATCCGCCGCGTCATTGAGCGTTATATTGTTGATAAAGAAGTACGCCTTGGTTATGAGCATGTGTATACACCCGTTCTTGCGAGTGTAGAATTGTATAAAACATCAGGCCACTGGGCGCATTATCAAGAAGATATGTTCCCAGTCATGGAAATGGACAACGAAGATCTTGTCCTCCGTCCAATGAACTGCCCGCACCATATGATGATTTACAAAAACGAGCCGCATAGCTATCGCGAATTGCCAATTCGGATTGCAGAGCTTGGTACAATGCACCGCTATGAAATGTCAGGTGCTTTATCCGGTCTTCAACGTGTTCGCGGGATGACATTAAACGATGCCCATATCTTTGTTCGTCCAGATCAAATCAAAGACGAATTCATTCGTACAGTTCGCCTAATTGAAGAAGTGTATCAAGACTTTGGCTTGAATGACTACACATTCCGCTTATCTTACCGTGATCCAGAAGATACTGAGAAGTATTTCGACGATGATGCGATGTGGAATAAAGCGCAGTCTATGCTGAAAGATGCAATGGACGAGCTTGGACATGACTACTATGAAGCAGAAGGCGAAGCGGCATTTTATGGTCCGAAGCTTGACGTCCAAGTAAAGACAGCTCTTGGAAAAGAAGAGACTTTGTCTACTGTACAGCTAGACTTCTTACTTCCAGAGCGTTTCGATCTCACATATATCGGAGAAGATGGAAAACATCATCGTCCGGTTGTCATTCATAGAGGAGTTGTGTCCACAATGGAACGCTTCGTTGCCTTCTTAATTGAAGAATACAAAGGAGCTCTTCCAACATGGCTGGCACCTGTACAATTCCAAGTCATCCCGGTTTCACCATCTGTCCATTTAGACTATGCAAAAAAAGTGCAAGAACGTTTGCAGCTTGAAGGACTGCGTGTAGAACTAGACAGTCGTGATGAAAAAATAGGATACAAAATTAGAGAAGCGCAAATGCAAAAGATTCCGTACATGCTGGTTGTCGGTGATCAAGAAGCAGAAAATGGCGCGGTCAATGTAAGAAAATATGGGGAACAAGATTCAGAAACAATGGACCTCGAAGCTTTTGTGAAACATGCAGTCGCAGAAGCAAAAAAATAATGAAGGCGCACGAAACAGTCAGTGATCTCATCTATTGAGGTTGCTGGCTTTTTTCTTATGGAAAAAAATTCTCCACTAGTGATCCATTTGCGCAAATGATACGTTTAGATAGTACGAAAGTATGGGTAAGTATGTACTATTAGAGAGAGGCAAATTGGGGGAATGAAAGCGATGATTCAAACAACAAACACTTCATCAACACAAGTATTGGAGCAATCAGCTGTGCTTCGTGCGTTAGAGCACTCACTGGCGATGATTGAATTTGATGTCACAGGTAAGGTCCTATGGGTCAATGATATTTTTGCAAAAGCCATGAAATATTCAAAGGAAGAAATGATTGGTTTAAAGCATAGACAGTTTTGTCCTCCGCATATTGCAGAAGACGCAAGTTATCAAATGTTTTGGAAGCGTTTGAAGAATGGTCAAGTGTTTCAGGAAAAGGTGCAGCGGATCACGAAGTACGGTGACACCTTATGGCTTGAAGCGACGTATACACCAGTGCTCAATGAAGAGGGGAACGTAGTGGCTGTCGTGAAAGTGGCAACAGATATTACGGAGAGAGAAAACACAATGAAGCAGGTAGTAGAAGACCTAAAAGATATGTCTGCTAAATTAATGGAGCGAGCGGAAATCGGCATCCAGCATAGTCAAAGTGTAAATGCTTCTTTTGAACATATTGCGAATGAAACGGATCAAAACATGAGTTTGCTAGAAGGGTTAACAGAGCAGGTGGAGTCGATCAGCTCAATTGCTACAACGATTAACAGTATCGCATCCCAAACGCAGCTGCTCGCATTGAACGCGGCCATAGAAGCTGCGCATGCGGGTTCCTATGGAAATGGCTTTAGTGTCGTCGCGGCAGAAATCCGTAAGCTTGCGACAGATTCAAAGGAAGCGATTGTAAAGGTGGATCGTTATGTGAAGGCGATCCATTTAGAAGTTGAAAAGGTCAGCAACGGAACAAGCCGTGCAAAGACAAGCGTGTTTACAAACCGGGATCTTGTCAAGCAAGCAAGCGAGGAATTCATGAATGTAGGAGAAGCAGCACGCGGCTTAGATCGTCAAGCACAAAGTTTAGCAGCAATTGTATAGCCGAAAACGAAAAAACACCCAATCTCGATCAGGAGAAGGGTGTTTTTCCTATGGTTTATTTTAAAATATCAAACAATTCGTGTAAGTCTTTAATTTCATAATCTGGTGTCACATCTGTTTCATTTTTCTTGCCATGACGATTGATCCAAACAGTTTGGATGCCAGCGCGAGAAGCGCCGAGAATATCTGTTTTTGGATTATCTCCTACCATGATGACATCATCTTTTGTGAGATTTAACAGCTGAAGGCAGTGCTCAAAGATGCCAGGATCAGGCTTTCCTTTCCCGTAATCTCCTGAAATCACAATTTCATTAAAATAAGGGGCAAGTTCCGGAACACCTGCAAGTTTTTCTTTTTGCAGACTAGGATCTCCATTTGTTAAAAGGAGTAATTCATAGGTGCCCTTCAGGCGCTCTAAAACAGGATACGTTTCTTCATAGACATATGGGCGTTTTCTACGCTCTGCTGCAAAGAAATCTGCTAAGTATTGACCAAATGCTTCATCGTCAATGCCTGCCTCTTTTAAGCCGTTCGTCCATGCGTTTTTGCGATACTCTGGTGCAAGGGCGTTCAGCTTTTGAAAGCCTTCGCTAATCGGCTCACTAAAATTAGACCACAGTCCTTCAAAAGGATTAATGCCAATCATAACAGTATAATCATATGTTTCATAAGAAGAGTACAGCTTTCTTGCTTCTTCACGCACAATCTGTTCAAACGATTCTGGATCAAGTCCATATTTCTTTTCCGCTTCCCTGCATGTTTCCTGAAAAGTGGTATGAATGCTTTTTTCATCCCAAAGCAAAGTATCATCTAAATCGAAAAATACGGCTTTCATGATCTTCTCCCTTGTTATGTATGTAGTTACCCTCAATTGCATGTGACAGGCTCATGTTCATTTTACAATAGAAGTTTTAGAGTTTAAATAGATTATTTAGTAATAAAAAAAGTGCACAAAAATGTGCACTCTTACATTATTTTGATAAATCAATGGTCTTATACTTACCGCCAGTCCATCCTAGTCCTGATGAGACTTGAAGCGAGAATTTCTTTTCGTTTGGAACTTCAAAAGCAATTCTACCTTTTTTAGATAATTTAGGATTTATTTGTTTTAAGAAGAAACTTGAATCCGTATCATTTACATACATATTATTTGTTGCAAGTGATTTGTATTCTGTGCCGTCTTTGCCAATTAACCTGAACATCTCAGTATCTACCATTCTACCTTTTTTACCTGTATTTTTGACCGTTACTTCAACAATTACAAATTTGCCGTCTGTCGTTACATCGCTCAAATACTGTTTTTGCAAAGATTTCGCTTCTGTTACGCTGTTTACTTGATAAGTAAAGTCTTCGACTGCTACTTTATCTCCAATTTTATGCGTTTTTTCTTTATCATTTTTCTTTTCGCTACTCGTTACTGCATTTTTAGAACCAGTATTTGATGTATTATCTTTTTTGCTGCCGCCCCCAGCCATACAAGATACAAAGATAATAATCAAAATGAGAATAATGATACTAAGACACCCAATCTTAAAAAACTTTTTCAAATAAATCCCCTACTTTTCCTTATTTTATTAAATGAATTTGAATACTTCTCCAATGATAAGTCTAAAGAATTATAAAATCAATCATTTTTTTGAAAAAATAGATATATAATCCTTTTTTTATATGGAATATGATTTATATTTTTGTTTATTTATGTATACAACTTGATTTATATCGGTGTGATAATGAAAAATTGAAGGATTTGAAGAGACTTTATTTCTTTTTAAATAAGGCTTGCCCAAATCGTTTCGTCATGCTAAAATGAAAAAGTTGTTTCAAGAGTTCGGTTACTTGACGGACAAATGAAAATTGTGTAGAATAGTTAACGAATTGAATAGATATCACAAGCAGAAGCACCCGCTTCTCACCTGATTGACACATGTTTGTAGTTGACAGGTTGACCGTACATTTATTTTTTCATGCAAATGTTCGCAGTGTGGGTGTTTTATATGCCCACACTTTTTGTTTGCCTGTAAAACATACAACGAAATGGTCAAAATGAATTGTGAACTCAATTCAAAATCTCATGGAGGTGGCTCACTATTAGCAAAGATCAATTAGTTAATGAAGGTATTCGTGCGCGTGAAGTTCGTTTGATCGGACAAAATGGCGATCAGCTTGGGATTAAAACCCGCCAGGAAGCTCTGGAAATTGCTACGAAAGCCAATCTTGACCTTGTGTTAGTTGCTGCAAATGCAAAACCACCTGTTTGCCGAATCATGGACTATGGTAAGTTCCGATTCGAACAACAGAAGAAGGAAAAAGAGGCACGTAAGAATCAAAAAATCATTAGCTTAAAAGAAGTTCGGTTGAGCCCGACAATCGATGAACATGATTTTAACACGAAGCTCCGTAATGCAATCAAATTCCTTGAAAAGGGAGATAAAGTGAAAGCTTCTATCCGCTTTAAAGGCCGTGCGATTACGCATAAAGAAATCGGACAGCGCGTGTTAGACCGTTTCTCTGAAGCTTGCGCTGAAGTAGCAACAGTAGAAACAAAACCTAAGATGGACGGACGCAGCATGTTCCTCATGCTTGCACCAAAAGTCGAAAAGTAAAAGTAACAGAGGGAGGAAACATCCAATGCCAAAAATGAAAACTCACCGCGGATCTGCTAAACGTTTCAAAAAAACAGGTTCTGGTAAACTTAAACGTTCTCATGCGTACACAAGTCACTTGTTCGCTAACAAATCTACAAAGCAAAAACGTAAATTGCGTAAGAGCGCAATCGTAAGTGCTGGAGATTTCAAACGTATCAAACAACAACTTGCAAACATCAAGTAATCTGGAATAGGAAACATAGGAGGGAATTACAATGCCAAGAGTAAAAGGCGGAACTGTGTCGCGTCAGCGTCGTAAAAAGGTTCTTAAATTAGCAAAAGGTTATTTCGGTTCAAAACATAGATTATATAAAGTAGCAAACCAACAGGTGATGAAATCTGGAAACTACGCTTTCCGTGACCGTCGTCAGAAAAAACGTGACTTCCGTAAACTATGGATCACTCGTATCAATGCTGCAGCTCGTATGAACGGTCTTTCTTACAGCCGTTTAATGCATGGCTTAAAGCTTTCTGGTATCGAAGTAAACCGCAAAATGCTTGCTGATCTTGCTGTGAATGACCTAAACGCATTCAACCAGCTTGCTGATGCTGCAAAAGCACAACTAGACAAGTAAGTCATATAAAAGATCATTCCGCCAAGGAGTGATCTTTTTTTCTCATCATGTGAGGTGAAATCAATGAATATCGCTCTGATCGTGCTGCTCATCTTGGTCAATGTCTATGGGTTTTGTCTCATGGGAGAGGATAAACGCCGGGCGAAAGCACACAAATGGAGAATATCAGAAGCGCACTTATGGAGTGCCGCAGTACTTTTTGGTGCTGCTGGGTCATTTCTTGGCATGCAGTATTTCCGTCATAAAACGAAGCATCCTGCCTTTCAAATGGGTATGCCTGCTTTAATTGTTGTCCAATTGGTGATATTGGTCTATCTCAATCTCATCTGAAAAGGGAGCAGACGCCGTTAAGTCGGCGTATCTGCTCCCTTTTTTTGTTTGATTTTTTTGATGGGCTGATCCCAATCAATTTTTGTTTGAGGATACCGTTCAATGATGTTTTCCTCAAGTTTTTCAAAGTCTTCTAATGTGAATTCATTTAGCTTCTCAGGTGACTCCGTCCAAACGTAAATGGAGTGGACAAACAGAGGATGATCCTTAGAAGGAACATGCTTCTCCCCTTCAAACAAGACACCTTTATAGACGAAATTAAAATTTTTGCGGGCATTTTGCTGTTCGTCCATAAAATAAAAGCCTTCTTTTAATTGTGCTTGTTTCAGCTTTCTTCTCGGGTTTGAGAAGAATTTTACCGCCATGTAAAAAATATAGACAAGCAATGCAACAAGAGCAAGTCTAATGAGGATGACAAACATGACAGGATGCACCTCCAATACCGTTATCTGATGTACTACGAATGAGAAAGACAAAAGGTTTCAACTTTTTTTAAAAAAATATTTCGATTAACGAAAAAATATTCATAAAAAGATCGTATTGAACGAAAGAGGTTTTGTATAATAAGAATGCACCATGAAGAAAAAGGAGGATACACAGAATGACAAAACTAGATCAAACATTAACTATGCTGAAAGACCTAACGGATGCAAAAGGGATTCCAGGAAATGAACGTGATGTAAAAAAAGTCATGCAGTCATACATAGAAACATATGCGGATGAAGTCTCTACAGACCGCCTTGGTAGCTTAATTGCTAAGAAGGAAGGAAATGCAAATGGGCCTAAAGTGATGCTTGCTGGTCACTTAGATGAAGTAGGATTCATGGTGACAAAAATCGATGACAAAGGCTATATTCGTTTTCAAACGGTCGGTGGCTGGTGGTCTCAAGTGATGTTGGCGCAGCGTGTCACCATTGTGACGAAAAAAGGAGACATTACAGGTGTGATTGGTTCTAAACCGCCACATGTCTTATCACCAGAAGCACGAAAGAAATCAATCGAAATCACAGATATGTTCATTGATATTGGAGCTTCGAGCAAAGAACAGGCAATGGAATGGGGCGTCCTCCCTGGAGATCAAATCGTACCTTACTTTGAGTTTACGGTAATGAATGACGAAAAAATGCTTCTTGCAAAAGCCTGGGACAACCGTATCGGCTGTGCAGTAGCGATTGATGTCATGAGGAATTTAAAGGATACTCAGCATGAAAATATTGCATACAGTGTAGCAACTGTCCAAGAGGAAGTTGGCTTGCGCGGAGCTAAAACAGCTGCAGCTACCATCCAGCCTGATATTGGATTTGCTATTGATGTTGGAGTAGCAGGTGATACACCAGGTATTACTGAAAAAGAAGCAACAAGCAAACTTGGCAAAGGACCAACGATTGTCGTATTCGACGCTTCCATGGTTTCTCATAAGGGGCTTCGGGATTTTGTTGTCCAAACTGCGGATGAACTAAACATTCCTTATCAATATGATTCCATGCCAGGTGGAGGAACAGATGCTGGAGGTATTCACTTAACAGGTCATGGCGTTCCATCACTATCCATCGGGATTCCAAGCAGATATATTCATACCCATGCAGCCATGATTCATCGAGATGATTATGAAAATGCGGTAAAGCTTTTAACAGAAGTCATCAAAAGACTTGACCAAAAAACGGTTGAACAAATTACTTACGGTTCTTAATGATGAAACCTTTCCTCAGTATGGGGAAAGGTTTTTTAATTGCGTTGAATTTCCCAGGAAATGAACGTTGGAATGTAAGTTATGTCAAAAGAACTGTTTTCAGTAAATGGAGTGATATTTTTCTAGTGAGGAAGGCACATGTGATCCTTCTTGTATTTATGTAAGATGAAATCAATAAAAAGGACAGAGCCAATTGAGGCTCTGTCAAAAGAGAGTTTATGGAAGTAGGTGAAGCTTATTTTAGATTAAATCAATTATTCCTATTTGTCAACTCGGTTTTAAAAGAAAGAAAAATCAATCAATTTATGTTATATTTGTAACAAATTGTTTATACAAAGGGGATGGTTAAATGAATGCGGTTTCAATTGTGATAGGATCGATGTGTATTTTAGCGATTGCCTATCGCCTCTATGGCACGTTTATGATGGTGAAGGTACTAAAGGTCACAGATGATCATCCTACACCGGCTCATGCACTCGAGGATGGGAAAGATTATGTGCCAACAAACAAATGGGTCACATTTGGGCATCACTTTGCTGCAATTGCCGCTGCCGGTCCATTAGTTGGTCCGATTCTAGCCGCACAATTTGGGTATTTACCTGGTCTCCTTTGGCTCTTAATTGGAGCGGTGATTGGCGGAGCTGTTCATGATCTTGTGGTCTTGTTTGCTTCGATGCGAAAAAAGGGGAAATCACTATCCGAGGTAGCGAAAGAGGAGCTTGGTCCTGTGGCAGGATTTTGCACAGGGCTCGCCATGTTATTTATTATTACAATTACAATGGCAGGACTGTCCATGGTTGTGCTTCATGCTTTAGAACGAAATCCTTGGGGAACCTTTGCAGTGGGTATTACCATTCCAATAGCGATGGGAGTCGGCCTTTATTATAAAAAGACAGGCAATTTAAAGCTGGCGACATCTGCGGGATTCATATTACTGATGTTGGGGGTATTCCTTGGACCGAATATTCAAGGAACAGCACTTGGAGATTTGTTAACACTTGATACAAAAACGCTTGCTCTTGCCCTGCCAATCTATGCGTTCTTTGCTGCGGCCCTGCCGGTTTGGTTGCTTTTGGCACCAAGAGACTATTTAAGCAGTTTTATGAAAATTGGTGTTTTCATCGCGCTGATTGCGGGAATCTTTGTGGTTAATCCAACCATCCAATTTCCGGCGTTTACGGAGTTTGTAAATGGAGGAGGGCCTGTCTTAGCTGGACCTGTCTGGCCTTTTATTTCGATTACCATTGCTTGTGGCGCGATTTCTGGTTTTCATGCATTTGTTGGCTCTGGCACAACGCCAAAAATGCTAGATCGTTGGAGTGACATGAAGCCGGTAGCGTTTGGCGCGATGCTCGTAGAATGTTTAGTAGGAATCATGGCGTTAATTGCCGCTACTGCGCTTCATCCGGGAGATTATTTTGCAATTAATAGTACACCTGAAGTGTTCCGTACGCTTGGTATGAGTGTCGAGAATCTTCCTCAACTAAGCAAAGAAATCGGTCTTGACTTAGAAGGAAGAACAGGTGGAGCTGTTACATTAGCTGTAGGGATGGCGTACATCTTTACGGGTATTCCGTTCTTTAGTCATTTGGCCTCTTATTTCTTCCAATTCGTGATTATGTTTGAAGCCGTCTTTATTTTAACGGCGATTGACGCAGGAACCCGTGTCGCGCGATATTTGATCCAAGACTTCTTTGGAGAAGCATATAAACCGCTGAAACGAAATGACTGGGTACCAGGGTCAGTCTTTGCAAGTGCACTTGCTTGTTTTATGTGGGGATACTTGCTTTACTCTGGAGACATTGGGTCGATTTGGGCACTCTTTGGCGTGTCAAACCAGCTAATGGCCTCGGTCGGATTAATCATTGGGGCGACGGTTGTGTTAAAAATTGCGGATAAAAGGCGGTATATGTTGACTTGTTTAATTCCACTTGCTTACTTATATGTGACGGTGAATTATGCGGGTTATTGGATGGTTGCGAATGTCTATCTCAATCCTGAAGCATCTGGCTACAGTGTATTGAATGCAGTGCTTTCGATGATTATGCTGATTTTAGGTTTTGTCATTATCGTGTTCGCTATTAAAAAATGGATCGAAATTTGGCGCGATCCAGCTCTTCGAATGGAGACGCCAATCACTGGCTAAATGAACAAAGCCGGCTTGCTCATAAATAAGCAAACCGGCTTCTTGTTATTGCTGATGCTCAGGCTTTAAGCCCTGCTCTAATGTTTCAAGAATTTCATTTTTTTCATCTTCTGATGCCTCTTGCCATAACACCTCAAACAAAACACCAAGCCCTGGTAGCATTTTTTCCTCGCCACTTTGAATCGCATCTAAAATCGTATGCTCAAGCTGCTCTTGATTATGGCCAGTAATGTTTTGAATTACTGCGCCTCTTAAATTAAAATCCATTGCCCACACTCCTTTTTTGATGGTGATAGCCCTATTCTGTCTCAAAGACAGGTTTATTATGTAGTGTGCTTGAGATATAATAAATTCATGATATTTAAAGGAGTTAAAGTCGCTTGAAGTATATAGAATCAGCTAAAAACGCACACATTAAACAATGGAAAAAGCTCCATACAAAAAAAGAACGAACGAAAACAGGGCTATTCCTTGTTGAAGGAAAACACTTAGTAGAAGAAGCATTAAAGAGCGGGGTTGTGAAAGAGTTAATGATCACAACACCTGACATGCTCCCTGCTGACATCGAGCCTGACATTGAGCTGTATGAATTAAGTGAAGAGGCTTTTACTGCGATGACGGAAACGGAAACACCTCAGCAAATCGCAGCGGTTTGTACAATTCCTGTATTTGAGGAGAAAAAGTATGAACGAATGCTTCTGTTAGATGCAGTGCAGGATCCGGGGAATTTAGGCACACTCATTCGGACAGCAGATGCAGCGGGGCTTGATGCTGTGGTCCTAGGGGATGGAACCGTTGATGCGTTTAACGGAAAAACGCTCCGTTCAGCACAAGGGTCTCATTTTCACCTGCCTATCTTAAAACAAACACTACAACAGACAATTCCAGCATTAAAGGCGCAAGGTATACCTGTATATGGCACTGCTTTAAAAAATGCGAAAGAGTATAGACACATAGCATCAGAAGGTCCATTTGCGTTAATTGTAGGCAACGAGGGAGCAGGTATTGATCCAGAGATTCTTCAAATGACAGATCAAAATTTATATGTTCCAATGTACGGACAAGCGGAATCATTAAATGTGGCTGTGGCAGCAGCGGTTCTTGTCTATCATTTGCGCGGATAGTGTTGCATCACGTCCTATTTTTCACTATAATGAAACTAATATTTTAAAAACCATGATAGAGGAAGATTGTTTCACGAAGCGTCCTATTAGGGAGAATGCATCGTAGACTGAAAGTGCATTTAAGGAATGCTGAAACAGGAATTCACCTCTGGAGTTGTCACCGGGACCGCAGGTTTTGCGTAAAGGTGGACCGGATTCGTTTGATTCCGTTATGTCAATGAAGCTTATTCGCACATGTATTTGTGCTTAACAAGGGTGGTACCGCGACCACAACTCGTCCCTTCTTTTTTGGAGGGGCGGGTTTTTTTATTGTCTTCAAACAATCAAACACCCGTTTATTCAGACGGTTTTGTATATTAAAAGGAGGATGACACTCATGCAAGAAACGTTAAAACAGCTTGAAACAGAAGCGATAGCGAAGGTAGAAGCAGCCAGCTCGCTCAAAGAAGTCAATGACATTCGTGTTCAATATTTAGGGAAAAAAGGTCCGATTACAGAAGTGCTGCGCGGAATGGGCAAGCTTTCCGCTGAAGAAAGACCAAAAATGGGCGCACTTGCAAATGAAGTGAGAGAGCAGATTGCTGGTGCCATTGCTGAAAAAAATGAGCAGCTAGAAGCAGAAGAAGTGAAAAAGAAACTGGCTTCTCAAACCATTGATGTCACATTGCCAGCAAGTCCGATCAAAATCGGGGCAAGACATCCATTAACGATTGTCGTAGAAGATATTGAAGATTTATTTATCGGCATGGGCTATACCGTTGAAGAGGGCCCAGAGGTGGAAACAGATTACTATAACTTTGAAGCGCTCAATCTTCCAAAAGAACACCCTGCACGTGATATGCAGGACAGCTTCTATATTACTGAAGACACACTCATGAGAACACAAACATCACCCGTTCAAGCACGTACACTTGAGAAATATAAAGGCCAAGGTCCTGTGAAGATCATCTGTCCTGGTAAGGTATATAGACGTGACAGCGATGATGCCACTCACTCCCATCAATTCATGCAGATTGAAGGACTTGTGGTAGATCACAATATTAGCATGAGTGACCTCAAAGGAACGCTTGAGACAGTCGCAAGAAAAATGTTTGGGGAAGATCGTGAAATTAGACTGCGCCCAAGCTTTTTCCCATTCACAGAACCTTCCGTTGAAGTTGATGTGTCATGCTTTAAATGCGGCGGGAAAGGCTGTTCCGTATGTAAAGGAACAGGCTGGATTGAAATTTTAGGTGCAGGAATGGTTCACCCGAATGTATTAAAAATGAGCGGATTTGATCCAGATACTTACCAAGGCTTTGCTTTTGGAATGGGTGTTGAACGTATTGCGATGCTGAAATACGGCATAGATGACATTCGTCATTTCTACACAAATGATATTAGATTCACGAAGCAATTTAAGCAGGACTAAGAGGAGGAAATCAACATGTTTGTTTCATATAAATGGTTAGAGGACTATGTCGATTTAGAAGGCATTCAGCCGGATGAATTAGCAGAGAAAATCACAAGAAGCGGAATTGAAGTGGAAGCCGTTGAGTATAAAGGCGAAGGCATCAAAGGTGTTGTCGTTGGACACGTCATTGAACGTGAACAGCATCCGAATGCGGATAAATTAAACAAATGTCTTGTTGATATCGGCGAAGACGCACCGGTGCAAATTATATGCGGGGCTCCAAATGTGGATAAAGGACAGCATGTGGCTGTCGCAACGGTTGGTGCAGTCCTTCCTGGAAACTTTAAAATTAAAAAAGCAAAACTACGCGGTGAAGAGTCTCATGGCATGATTTGTTCTCTGCAAGATTTAGGCGTAGAGAGCAAGCTCGTACCAAAAGAATATGCAGAAGGCATCTTTGTTTTCCCGAATGACGTGAAACCAGGAGATGATGCCCTTCAAGCGCTTCAATTAGATGACGCGGTACTTGAGCTTGGCTTAACACCAAACCGTGCCGATGCCCTTAATATGCTAGGTGTCGCTTATGAGGTTGCCGCCATTTTAGGGAGAGACATCAAGCTTCCTGATACAGCGCATGAAACTTCTTCTGAAAAAGCAGCAGACTATATTTCTGTTAAAATTGAGGATCAAGAAGCGAATCCACTTTATGCAGCGAAGATCATTAAAAATGTAAAGATTGGACCAGCACCACTTTGGATGCAAACAAGATTGATGAATGCAGGTATCCGCCCAATTAACAACGTCGTGGATATTACGAATTTTGTCTTACTTGAATACGGTCAACCACTACATGCCTTTGATTATGACCGGTTTGGTTCAAAGCAGGTGGTTGTACGTAAAGCGGCTGAAAATGAAATGATTCAAACTCTGGATGAACAAGAACGTACATTGTCTTCGAAGCATCTTGTCATTACAAATGGCACAAAAGCGCATGCTGTTGCAGGTGTCATGGGCGGTTTTGAATCAGAGGTGCGTGATGAGACGACAACGATTCTTTTAGAAGCGGCATATTTCAACGGTCAAACCGTCCGTCAAGCATCTAGAGACTTAGGGCTTCGCAGTGAATCAAGCACACGATTTGAAAAAGGGCTCGATCCGCAGCGGACGAAATCAGCAGCCGAAAGAGCAGCGCAATTGATCAGTATGTATGCAGGCGGCGAAGTGCTAAGTGGTACAGTTGAGGAAAACCACCTTGAAACAAGTATGAATGTCATCCACGTATCAACTGAGCGTGTGAACAAGGTGCTTGGTATGAGCATTTCAAAAGAAGATATGATTCAGATTTTCAACAAACTAGGCTTTACTGTGGGCGAATCAAATGATGTGCTTGTTGTAACGGTTCCTTCCCGTAGAATGGATATTACGATTGAAGAGGACCTCATTGAAGAAGTCGCGAGATTATACGGCTACGACAATATTCCATCTACACTCCCTGCGACAGCTGGTACCGTTGGTGGTCTTACGCCATACCAAGTGAAGCGCAGAAAGGTGAGACGTTTCTTAGAGGGCGCAGGGCTTTCTCAAGCGATTACGTATTCATTAACGAATCAGCATAAGTCCACAGCCTTTGCTTTAAATCCAGCTTATCAAACAAGACTTTCCTTGCCGATGAGTGAGGAACGAAGTGTGCTGAGACAAAGCCTTCTGCCAAACTTACTTGATTCTGTCGCATATAACTTAGCAAGACAAGCTGATTCTTTTGCCTTTTACGAAACAGGTTCTGTTTTCTTAGCGGAAACGGAAGGCGCAAAACCAGTAGAGAAAGAGCATGTGGCAGGTGCGTTAACAGGTCTTTGGCATAAAAATCTTTGGCAGGGCGAGAAAAAAGCTGTCGATTTTTATGTAGCGAAGGGTATTGCAGAAGGGCTGTTTGAAAAGCTTGGTGTATCAGGAGAGATCACGTATGTTCAAGCAGAGCGTGAGGGCCTTCACCCAGGACGTACAGCTGATGTTCATTTAAATGGAAAAGTGATTGGCTTTGTAGCTGCACTTCATCCATTAGTGGAAAAGGAATTAGATTTAAAAGAAACGTATGTATTTGAATTTGATTTAACAGATGTAATGACGTCTGAAACAGAGGATATGAAATATACGGCTATTCCGAGATTCCCAGCAGTGACAAGAGACATCGCACTTGTCGTCGATCAGCATATTTCAAGCGGACAGCTGGAGCAAGTCATTTATGAAGCTGGCGGCCAATTGCTCACAGACCTTTCCGTCTTTGATGTGTATGAGGGTGAGCATATGGAAGAAGGCAAGAAATCTGTTGCATTCTCTCTGCAATATTTAAACCCAGAACAAACGTTGACCGAGGAAGAAGTCACGGCTGTTCATACAAACGTATTGAAAGCATTAGAAGATACGTATCAAGCCGTCTTGCGCGGATAATAAAAAGAGCTATCGCTTTATGGGCGATAGCTCTTAGCGTGTAGACAAACCCTCGCATTCTTTGTCAGTCCTGCGCGCTGGTACTCACGAATGTCAAATTCGCTCTGTGCCAGTGCTCGTCCTTCCTAGACTGCAAAGGTTTTCTATCACGCTGAAAAGAAGACAAAGGGCTAAAATCAAGTTCATTTTAGCCCTTTGTCAACAATCTGAGAGCTATCGCTTTATGGGCGATAGCTCTTTTTTAATTATAACCATTTTTTCGCTTTTTGGGTGTTGGCAAAATGAAGTTTTGTAAATTGGCGTAAAGCCTCTTCGCCGTGCTGTTTCATCAGCTTTGCTGCCGCTTTGTCAACATGCGGACCGGCTCCTTTTGGAATGTCAAAGCCCGCTGCTTTTGATAATTTATCCATTTCAATTAAAAAAGCATACCTTGCAATAATAGAAGCTGCAGCAACCGATAAGTGGATGCCTTCTGCTTTCGTACTAAAATATGTACGCTCCCGAATGATCTTTTTCCCCGCAAGGTGCCTGAAATAAATGCCTGGTTCGGCAAATTGGTCAATGAGAATGGCTTCTGGTTTCTTGCCATCCAGTTTTTCTAGCACGGAGGTGATGACTTGGTTATGAAGCAGTGCCTTCATTTTCCCTTGGCTCATGCCCTTTTCTTGCATCGCATTGTATTTTTCATTCCGAAGCACGAGAAGGCTGAACGGGATGGTTTTGATCAAGTCTTTGGCAATGTTGATAATCTGCGGATCTTTTAGTCCTTTTGAGTCTTTCACCCCGAGCTCTTTCATGAGAGCAAGCTGACTGGAATCAACATAAGCCGCACAGACCGTAATGGGTCCAAAATAATCGCCAGTACCGACCTCATCTGAGCCAATAACCGACATGGAAGCGATGCCGGGTGGTGGGCTGTACTGTGTGATGGATGGTGTTTTTTTGCTTTTTGTTTCAGCTGCTTGTAAATGGTTGAACTGACTCGCTTCAGCTTCTGCCTTTTGTCCTTGGAACAGCACTTTTCCAGATTTGTAAGCTGTAATCGTACAGCCGGGAACCTTTGCTTGAAATAGAGCGCCTGGCGGCAAAGTGTCAGTTAAATGCTGAGCGTACACGCTCTTCATTTTTTTCATGTCTTCTGATGTTGCTTTTAAGACGGATTGGGGCACAGTGGATAACTCCTTTTTACCTTGATATCATTGATTTCTAAAGTGTACCATAACAGGGAAGGGCTCGTCTTTCCATTCAATGTCTAAACATGTTATGATAGAGACTAGGATTCTCGTGGAATGGAGGAGAAACGTTGTCTGACGGCGGTAAAACGAAAACAACAGTTGAGATTTACGGACAGTCCTATACGATCATCGGTCAAGAAACGAAGATGCATATGCGACATGTTGCTTCAATTGTTGATGATAAAATGAGAGAAATCAATGAAAAAAATCCATACCTTGATATAAACAAATTAGCTGTACTGACAGCAGTCAATGTCGTCCACGACTACTTGAAATTAAAAGAGCAATACGAAAAACTAGAGCTTCATCTAAAAGAAAAGGAATGAAATTACCGTGATCGATATCATCATTTTGTTTTTGCTTCTTATGGGAACGCTTGTCGGTCTAAAACGCGGGTTTATTCTTCAATTTATTAAATTGATTAGCTTTGTTGTTTCTATTTTAGTGGCTTCTCTGTTTTATCAGTCACTTGCACCACAGCTTACGTGGATTCCAGCACCTAATTTTAGCGGCGGTCAAGCGCAGCTTGCTTTCTTTAGTGGGAATCTAGAAACAGCTTATTATAATACCATTGCGTTTATCATTCTGTTTATCTTGACCAAAATCCTGCTCGCTATCATCGGCGGATTGCTCACAACCATTGCAAGTATCCCTGTGATTAAACAGGTCAACAAACTGCTTGGCGCTGTTTTAGGATTTCTTGAAACCTATCTATTTGTGTTTATTCTATTGTTTGTGGCCGCATTACTTCCAGTCGATGCGCTTCAAACGATGATGAGCAAATCAATGTTAGCAGATGTGATCGTAAATAGCACCCCTTACCTGTCCGGTCTTGTCAAAGACCTCTGGTCGACGTATGGAGTTTAAGAACTTCTCCTTTCTTGGAGAAGTTTTTTCTCATTCCATGACAGAAAGTTGTCGGATGAAGGGAAAGTTTGTATATTTATATAGGAAGATGCCAAAGCGGCTGGAGGATGAGAGATGAATAAAAAAGATATTATCAAACTTCTTGAAACAATTGCAGTTTATATGGAGCTAAAAGGAGATAATCCTTTTAAAATTTCTGCCTTTCGTAAAGCAGCTGCGGCACTGGAACAAGATGACCGCAGTCTTTCTCAAATAGATGACCTATTAGCATTACCCGGCATTGGAAAAGGAACCTTTGCTGTGATCACAGAGTATATCGAAAAAGGACAGTCTGAAACACTCGAACAATTAAAAAAAGAAGTGCCTGAAGGACTTGTCCCGCTCTTAAAATTGCAAGGACTCGGCGGGAAGAAGATTGCTAAGCTCTACCAAGAGCTTGGTGTTCACGATGCACAGTCGTTAAAAGAAGCATGTGAAGCGGAAAAAGTACAAACGCTTGCTGGGTTTGGCAAAAAAACAGAAGAAAAGATTCTTGCCGCTCTTGAGGAGGCGGGAAAGCAGCCAGAACGACTGCCAATTGGCTTTGCATTAGATGTGGCAGAGCGAATTGATGATGCGCTGGAACAGATGGAGGGAATCATCCGTTTTTCAAGAGCGGGCAGTTTAAGACGTGCGCGTGAAACGGTTAAAGATTTAGATTACATCATTGCGACTGATAACCCTGAACAAGTGAGAGAACAACTTGTTGCTCTTGATGATGTCAAAGATGTCATTGCGAGCGGTGATACGAAGGTATCTGTCATGCTTGCACTTGATTTTGAAATCAGTGTAGATTTCCGGCTTGTGACAACAGACCAATTTGCAACAACGCTGCACCATTTCACTGGCTCAAAAGATCATAACATTCGTATGCGACAGCTTGCGAAGGAGCGCGGTGAGCGTATTAGTGAATATGGGGTTGAAACGATCGAAACTGGGGATGTGAAAACATTTGAAGACGAAAGCGCTTTTTATGCACATTTCCAACTTCCGCTCATTCCGCCAGAAATTCGTGAAACCGGAGCAGAGATTGATTCGTATAAAGAAAGTATGCAATTTGTAGAACGAAAAGATATCAAAGGCGATCTTCATATGCACTCGACATGGAGTGATGGCGCCTTTTCTATTCGCGAAATGGCAGAGGCATGTATCGCAAAAGGCTATGAATACATGGCGATCACAGACCACTCACAATATTTAAAAGTAGCAAACGGTTTAACAAAAGAACGTTTGCGTTTGCAAGCAAAAGAAATTGACAAGCTGAATCAAGAATTCGAACATTTTCACATTTTCAAAGGGGTCGAAATGGATATTCTGCCGGATGGATCGTTAGATTATGATGATGACTTTCTAGCAGACATGGATTTTGTCATTGCGTCTATTCATTCTAGCTTCTCTCAGCCGGAGGAAGTCATTATGGAGCGCCTAGAAAATGCCTTGAATAATCAGCATGTGGATTTAATTGCCCATCCAACTGGCCGTTTGATCGGTAGACGAGACGGCTATGCTTTAAATATTGATCAGCTCATAGAGCTTGCGAAAAAAACGGGCACTGCACTGGAACTCAACAGCAACCCGTCAAGACTGGATTTAAAAACAGAGCATTTAATGAAAGCAAACGAAGCGGGTGTGAACATCATGATCAACACAGATGCACACAACATCGCCATGCTCGATCATATGGACGTCGGTGTCACAGCTGCAAGAAAGGGCTGGACACCAAAAGCAAATGTCGTGAATACATTTTCACTCAATGAGATGAAAAAGTTTTTAACGCGTGACAGGTAGTCGTTAGGAGGCTGGACCATGCTGCAACAAAAAGTGTTAGCATCATTAGAATTTCATAAAGTAAAAGAAAAAGTCATGTCCTATACTGCTTCGACTTTAGGGAAAGAAAAAGCGCAGGACTTAATACCACTCACAGATATCGAGAGCATTCAGCATCTGCTAGAAGAGGTAGCAGAAGCGCAAGATGTGATTCGTTTAAAAGGATCTGCGCCATTTGGCGGGTTAACGGATATTAGACGAGGCGTCAAACGAGCAGAAATAGGCAGTATATTAAGCCCTTCTGAGCTGATGGAAATTGCGGCGCTGTTATATACCACAAAAAACATGAAGCACTTTCTCGCCTCTATGTATGAGGACGGAGTAGAGATACCCCGTCTTCATACATATGCAGAATCGCTGATTTTACTGCCAGACGTGAGAAAAGAAATCGAAAGCTGTATTGGTGACAATGGAGAAGTGCTTGATCACGCAACGCCAGCCCTCCGCACCATACGAACGCAGTTACGATCACTAGAATCAAAAGTGCGAGATAAATTAGAATCAATGATTCGTTCACAATCTGCCACGAAAATGCTGTCAGACACCATTGTGACCATTCGTAATGATCGGTTTGTCATTCCCGTAAAACAAGAGTACCGCTCGAATTATGGAGGGATTGTTCACGATCAATCTTCTTCAGGCGCAACTCTTTTTATTGAGCCGCAGGTGGTCGTGGATTTAAATAACACCTTGCAGCAAACTCGCCTAAAAGAAAAGCAAGAGATTGAAAAGATTTTGCAAATGCTAACAGCGAGTGTGTCAGAGCACATTGATGAATTGCTTCATAATGTGAATGAACTTCAGACATTAGATTTTATTTTCGCCAAAGCCAAATATGCAAAAGCAGAAAAAGCCACAAAACCTACTGTGAATAACCAAGGGGAGATTTATTTAAAACGGGCAAGACATCCCCTATTGCCACGAGATCAGGTTGTGGCAAATGATATTGAGCTAGGCAAAGATTTTTCTACGATCGTCATCACAGGTCCAAATACAGGCGGTAAGACCGTCACTTTAAAAACACTTGGACTTCTTACGCTGATGACGCAGGCAGGTCTTCATATTCCAGTCGAAGAAGGATCAGAAGTGGCTGTATTCGATCAAGTCTTTGCTGATATTGGAGACGAGCAGTCTATTGAACAGAGCTTGAGTACATTCTCATCTCATATGGTCAATATTGTGGATATCTTAAAGCATTTGACGTCTAATTCACTCGTGTTATTTGATGAATTAGGTGCGGGGACAGATCCTGCTGAAGGTGCAGCACTTGCGATGAGCATCTTAGATGAAGTTCATCAAACAAATGCGCGCGTCATCGCAACGACTCACTATCCTGAGCTGAAGGCATACGGATATAACCGAGAAGGCGTCACAAATGCGAGTGTAGAGTTTGATATTGAAACCTTATCCCCCACATATCGCTTGCTCATCGGGGTGCCGGGACGAAGTAATGCATTTGAAATTTCCAAGCGTCTAGGACTGCCTCATCATTTAATTGATCGTGCAAAAGCAGATATGCACGCAGAACATAATGAAGTCGATCAGATGATTGCTTCGTTAGAAGACAGCAAAAAACAAGCAGAAGAAGAACTGCATGAGACGGAATTCTATAGAAAAGAAGCAGAGAAGCTCCATAAAGAATTGCAAAAACAAATCCTTGAATGGAATGAACAAAAGGACAAACTGCTGGAAGAAGCTGAACAAAAAGCGGCAGAAAAAATTGAACAAGCAACAAAAGAAGCAGAAGAGATTATTCAAGAGCTTCGGTCCATTAAAAGTGAGCATCGTTCATTCAAAGAACATGAACTCATTGATGCGAGAAAGCGTCTTGAAGAAGCTGTCCCTGAGTTTGACCGTAAGAAAAAACCAGAGCCAGTGAAAAAAGCAGCAAGACAGCTAAAGCCAGGCGATGAAGTCAAAGTGCTGACGTTTGGCCAAAAAGGAACGCTCATCGAACAAACGGGTAACAAAGAATGGAGTGTCCAAATGGGCATTCTAAAAATGAAAGTAAAAGAAAAAGATATGGAATTTATCAAATCAGCACCGGAATTTAAGCAAGAGAAAGCCATCACGGCGGTCAAAGGAAAAGACTATCATGTATCACTTGAGCTTGATTTAAGAGGAGAGCGCTATGAGAATGCCTTAAGCAGAGTCGAGAAATACTTAGATGATGCCGTCTTAGCTGGCTATCCGCGTGTGTCGATCATTCACGGTAAAGGCACTGGCGCCTTGAGAAAAGGGGTCCAGGAATTATTAAAACAGCACCGTAGTGTAAAAAATGCTCGTTTTGGAGAACAAGGCGAGGGAGGATCAGGCGTCACCATCGTCGAATTAAAGTAAAAAGGAGAAAACGCATGAAAGCCTTTTGGGAAAATGAACTTGTGGAAATTGCCGCCTATTACAGCGTGGCCGTCCTATGTCTTGTCTTATTTCTGACCATATTTGAACTCGTGACCTCCTATAAAAACTGGGAAGAGATTCAGCGGGGGAACTTAGCTGTTGCTATGGCAACCGGCGGGAAGATTTTTGGGATTGCCAATGTCTTTCAGCATTCCATCGCCCAGCACAACTCGCTTCTTCAAATGGTCGGATGGGGCGTATACGGCTTTGTGATGCTGCTCGTCAGCTATTTCATTTTTGAATTTTTAACACCACGATTTAAAGTAGACAAAGAGATTGAGAATGATAATAGAGCGGTCGGGTTTATTTCACTCATTATTTCTGTTGGGCTGTCTTATGTAGTAGCAGCCGGCATTTAAGGAGACGACATGGAAAAACTAGCCAAAGTATTAATTGTAGTTGCCTGCACTTTTGCGGTTATTGGTGCCGTTTACATGTTCCTGTAAAATGAAGAATACATTCTAGAAAGCTGTCAGGGAAAACCTTGACAGCTTTTCACTCATCAAAGGCGGCGAATCAGAATGAATCAAATCTTGCAAAAAGACGAACTCATAAAGCGCATTGACAGTTGTCTCAAAAAGACATCTCTTCCCCAAGACATATATGAACCGTATATTGCACGTCCTTTTCAAACGACTGGTTTTTTTGATGATTTGAGCCCCTATATTGAAATTGATCCAGCCGGCTATTTTCTTATTCAATATGAACGAGGGATTAAAGTGCTTCATAAAAGAACAAAAGAGGCGGATGAAGTCATTTATTGGATTTTAGAAGACACCATCTTTCTAACTGTGTATCTAGACATGATGAGACAATATCAAGTGGACAACATCCACACACATTTACCTAATGACCCTAGTATCCATAAACAGATCGTGGAGAGAGTCCATGAGTCATTTCGTGCGATCGGTGGATTATACGAAAAGTGGCATCATGAAGGGAAAAGAGCCTCTATAGAAACACCGGCGAAAAAATGAAGATGTGTCATGGAACGAGCTCGATTTGAAAAAAGCAAACAGCCATAAGGAAAAGTTTGCTATAATAAAATAGTACGAAAGTTCAGGAAGGAGGGTTTTTATGCAGTCAGATAAACGTTGGCTTCTGCATTACCCGAATCAAATTCCCCACGAACTCACCATCCCAAATGAAACGTTGCAATCTTACTTATTCAGCTCCGCAGAGGCAGCACCTGAGCATACAGCCATTCATTTTTTAGGAAAAAACATCACCTACCAGCAGTTACAAGAAGATGCACTGAAATTAGCCAGTCACTTGATTGACATCGGTGTCAAAAAAGGCGACAGAGTAGCGATTATGCTGCCAAACTGCCCGCAATCGGTGATTTCTTATTATGCGGTTTTAATAGCAGGCGGCATTGTCGTTCAAACCAATCCGCTTTATACGGAGAAAGAACTGGAATATCAAATGGAGGACAGTGGCTCTAAGGTGCTGATCACTCTCGATCTACTGTATCCAAAGGTCTATAAAATGAAAGCGCTGACAAGTATGGAACATTTGATCGTCACGAAATTACAAGATTACTTGCCATTTCCGAAAAACATATTGTTTCCGATTGTCCAGCGAAGGAAAAACAACATGGTCATCCAAGTGGAGAAGAGTGAGACCATTCATCGTTTCTCACAGATCATGAAAGAATCGTCAGGAGAACGGATTCCGCAAATATCCTTTCAACCGAAAGAGGATGTCGCAGTTTTGCAATATACAGGCGGAACGACCGGTTTACCAAAAGGGGTTATGCTCACACACGAAAATATAGTAGCCAATACAGAAATGTGTACATCCTGGATGTATAAAACGAACCGCGGAAAAGAGCGGATTCTTGGAATCATTCCGTTCTTTCATGTATACGGCATGACGACCGTGCTAAACCTTGCAGTCAAAGAAGGTCATCAAATGATTCTTCTTCCGCGTTTTGATGCAGCGGATGCCTTGAAGACCATTGAAAAACAGAAACCGACGCTGTTCCCAGGAGCACCAACGATGTATATTGCCCTGCTTCATCATCCGAATATTGAAAAGTATGACCTATCATCCATCACCGCATGCTTAAGCGGATCGGCCGCTCTTCCTGTTGAAGTCAAACAGAGTTTTGAAAAACTAACAGGAGGAAGGCTGGTGGAGGGATATGGACTTTCAGAAACTTCTCCTGTCACTCATGCCAATTTCTTATGGGGAGCGAACAAAATAGGAAGTATCGGGTGCCCTTGGCCGAATACAGATGCCGGTATTTATTGTGAAGAAACGGGTGGACTCAAAGCGCCATATGAGCACGGAGAGATTATCGTCAAAGGTCCTCAAATCATGAAAGGGTACTGGAATCAGCCGGATGAGACAGCGGCAGTGTTAAGAGACGGCTGGTTTTTCACAGGAGACATTGGGTATATGGATGAGGATGGTTTTTTCTATATCGTAGACCGGAAAAAAGATGTCATCATCGCGAGCGGCTATAATATTTACCCAAGAGAGGTTGAAGAAGCCCTTTATGAGCATGAGCTTGTACAAGAAGTGGTTGTGGCGGGTATTCCTGATCCGTATAGAGGGGAAACAGTAAAAGCCTTTGTTGTCCCGAAAAAGGATGCCTATGTAACAGAGGATGAACTGGATCGTTTTGTTAGAACAAGAATTGCCTCATTTAAAGTGCCGCGTGTCTACGAATTTAAGGAATCACTGCCTAAAACGGCTGTAGGGAAAATCTTGCGCAGAGTGTTAATTGAAGAAGAAAAAAGAAAGCAATCATCTTCAACAGAAGAACCAGTCGATCAATGAGAGAATGAACCAGCATCATCCGGTCAAGCGGCCGGATGATTTGAATTGTACGTGTCTGCTCTGGTATGCTAAAGGTTGAAAAGAAAGAAGAACATCACTTGACAAATCACTCGTTTCTTTTTAACATAAAGTTATGAATGAATGCTCATTCAATTTAGAAAGGGACGAAGCACATTGAAGCAGAAAAGACCGAAGTACATGCAAATTATTGATGCAGCCGTTGTGGTGATTGCAGAGAACGGCTACCATCAATCACAAGTTTCAAAGATTGCCAAACAAGCAGGAGTAGCAGACGGAACCATTTATCTCTATTTCAAAAACAAAGAGGATATTCTGATCTCGTTGTTTAAAGAAAAAATGGGACAATTCATCGAACGGATGGAAACAGATATTCAAAAGAAACCGTCTGCGAAAGAAAAGCTTCTTCTCCTCATTCGAGAACACTTTCGCCTGCTATCGCAAGACCATCATTTGGCCCTTGTGACACAGCTTGAACTCAGGCAGTCAAACCTTGAACTGCGCCAAAAAATCAATGAGGTGCTGAAAGGGTATTTAAATATGCTAGACTCCATTTTAACCGAGGGAAAGAAGACAGGAGAATTTAGACAAAATCTAGATGTCCGCTTAGCGAGACAAATGGTATTTGGGACGATTGATGAAACCGCTACAACATGGGTCATGAATGATCAAAAGTATGACC
Source organism: Bacillus sp. FSL W7-1582 (assembly GCF_038593325.1). Classification (NCBI taxonomy): domain Bacteria; kingdom Bacillati; phylum Bacillota; class Bacilli; order Caryophanales; family Bacillaceae; genus Bacillus; species Bacillus sp. FSL W7-1582. The sequence continues at coordinate 2,544,022 of NZ_CP151987.1, read as the reverse complement.
TGCCAGCACTCGCAGAAAGTGTACATGATCTTCTCTTAAACGGAATACATCAATCTTAAAGACAATTGAAAAAGGATGATTGACATGGAAAAAATACTTAGCTTACACCAAGACGAACAGACAGCACTCATCACGATTCAACACCCGCCTGCAAATGCCTTATCCTCTCAGCTTCTCACTGAACTCAACGACATGTTTGATCAGCTTGAACAAAACAGTGAAGTGAGAGCTATTGTCATTCATGGAGAAGGTAGATTTTTCTCAGCAGGTGCTGATATTAAAGAATTTACGACCTTGCAGGAAGAGTCTGATTATGCCAGCCTTGCAGACAGAGGACAGCAAGTGTTTGAACGAATTGAACAATGTCCAAAACCGGTGATTGCTTCCATTCACGGGGCAGCATTAGGCGGCGGGCTTGAGCTGGCGATGTCGTGTGATATTCGAATCGCAACAAAAGATGCAAAGCTGGGACTGCCGGAATTAAATCTCGGTATTATCCCAGGATTCGGCGGAACGCAGCGCCTGCCTCGCTACGTTGGATCAGCTAAAGCACTTGAAATGATGGGAACAGCTGAGCCGATTACAGGAGAAGAAGCATTTGCCTGCGGACTTGTTTCAAAACTTGCGGAAACAGAGGAAGAAGCGCTGGAAACAGCGAAAACATTGGCGGCGAAATTTGCAGCGAAAAGCCCTAAAACGCTTGAGTATGTGCTTGAGTTATTGAATGCGACAAAAGTGTACTCATATGATGGCGGAATGAAGCTGGAAGCCAAAAAGTTTGCTGAGGTGTTCCAGTCGAATGATGCCAAAGAAGGCATCCAAGCTTTTATCGAAAAGCGTAAACCGAATTTTAAAGGGGAATAAGGGATTAGTACGACACAAGGGGGAGAAATGAATGAATATTTTTGTTTTAATGAAGCGTACGTTTGACACGGAAGAGAAAATCTCTATTCAGTCTGGTGCTATTCAAGAAGATGGGGCAGAGTTCATTATTAATCCTTATGATGAGTACGCAATTGAAGAAGCGATTCAGCTTCGGGATGAGCACGGGGGAGAAGTAACGGTCGTGACAGTTGGCAATGAAGATGCGGAGAAACAGCTTAGAACAGCACTTGCAATGGGCTGCGATCAAGCCGTTTTATTAAATGTTGAAGATGATTTGGAGGAGTGGGATCAGTTTTCCGCTTCTACGATTCTATATCACTATTTCAAGGATAAAGAAGCTTCCTTGATCTTAGCAGGGAATGTAGCGATTGACGGCGGATCTGGACAGGTGGCCCCGCGTCTTGCTGAATTACTCGGCTTTCCATATGTCACAACCATTACAAGTATTCAAATCGACGGCGGCTCAGCTTCAATTGAGCGAGATGCAGAGGGTGATGTGGAAGTGATTTCTGCCGAGCTCCCGCTAGTGGTCACCGCGCAGCAAGGTCTCAATGAGCCTCGTTATCCATCGTTACCAGGCATCATGAAGGCAAAGAAAAAGCCTTTAGAAGAATTAGAATTAGACGATCTAGATCTAGATGAAGACGATGTGCCATATAAAATCAAAACAATTGAACGTTTCTTACCGGAGAAAAAAGAGGGTGGCAAGGTGCTGAGCGGCGAGCTTCAGGATCAGGTCAAGGAACTGACAGACCTGCTAAGAAATGAAGCAAAAGTCATCTAAACATCCACTTTACGATATCACGAGAACAAGGGGGAGCTTAAAGGATGAGTAAAAAAGTTGTTGTACTTGGAGAAAGTCGTGACGGTAAATTAAGAAATGTGACGTTTGAAGCGATTGCTGCCGCTCACGAGGTGGCTGATGGCGGTGAAGTGATTGGCGTTTTAATAGGGGATCACGTCAAAGATCAAGCGGATGAACTGCTTTATTATGGAGCGGATCATGTGATGATCGTCGAGCACCCGCATCTTTCTTGTTATACGTCTGATGGTTTTGCGCAGGCGCTTCAAGCAATATTAGATCAAGTCAATCCTGATGCAGTGCTCTTCGGTCATACATCGATCGGAAAAGACTTGTCACCAAAAATAGCTGCACGCCTGCAAACAGGCTTAATTTCAGATGCAATAGATGTAAGCGTTACCGGTGAACACCTTGTTTTCACTAGACCGATTTATTCAGGAAAAGCTTTTGAAAAAGTCATTTCAACAGATCGTCTGCTTTTGGCTACTATCCGTCCAAACAACGTGGCACCGCTGGAGCGTGATGCGTCACGCAGCGGAGAAGTGACGCCAGTTTCTGTCGATATTCAAAACCTAAGAACGATCGTGAAGGAAGTCATTAAAAAAACATCAGAAGGTGTAGATTTATCTGAAGCGAAGGTCATTGTCGCAGGAGGCAGGGGGGTCAAGAGCAAAGAAGGCTTTGAACCGCTGAAAGAACTTGCCCAAACGCTTGGCGCAGCAGTCGGTGCCTCGCGTGGTGCATGTGACGCTGACTACTGCGATTATGCCCTGCAAATTGGTCAAACCGGTAAAGTCGTCACACCTGACCTTTACATTGCCTGCGGGATTTCAGGGGCTATTCAGCATTTAGCCGGTATGTCCAACAGTAAAGTCATTGTTGCGATCAATAAAGACCCAGAAGCTGAAATCTTCAAAATTGCCGATTACGGTATAGTTGGTGACTTATTCGAAGTCGTTCCGCTTTTAAATGAAGAGTTAAAAAAGATGAATATCCATTCTTAACGCTCATACACTCAGAATGCCTAGGTATTCTGGGTTTTTTTGTATGTTATCACGAAACAAAGGAGCGGTTTACAAGTGAATGGAACAGTAAAAGTCAATGAAGTGATTGGACGCATTTCTAAACACATCTATGGACACTTTCAAGAGCATTTAGGAAGAGGAATTTATGACGGAATTTGGGTAGGGAAAGATTCAGAGATTGATCATGTTGAGGGGATTCGTACTGATGTGCTAAAGGCCCTTCAAGCGTTACATATCCCGGTGCTTAGGTGGCCGGGTGGCTGTTTTGCAGACGAGTATCATTGGGCAAACGGCGTCGGGGATCTGAGTGAACGAAAGCCGATGGTGAATACTCATTGGGGTGGCACCGTTGAATCAAATGCGTTTGGTACACATGAATTTATGAGACTGTGTGAATTACTTGAATGTGAGCCTTATATTTGTGGAAACGTTGGAAGCGGCTCTGTGCAAGAATTAGCAGAATGGATTGAATATATCACATTTCCTAAGGGGACACCTATGTCGGATTGGCGCATTCAAAATGGAAAACAAGAACCGTGGGAGCTGACGTATGTTGGTGTAGGCAATGAAAGCTGGGGATGTGGTGGAAATATGACGCCAGAGTATTATGCAGACTTATATAAACGCTACCAAACGTATGTGAGAGAATTTGCTGGTCAGCGCATTTACAAAATCGCATGCGGTGCGAATTCAAATGATGTGAATTGGACAAAAGTATTAATGGAGCGTGCAGCGCCTTGGATGGATGGGCTCAGTTTGCATTACTATACGGTCCCAGGAACATGGGAGAAAAAAGGGTCTGCGACCGATTTTGATGAGGATGAGTGGTTTACAACGCTGAAAAAGGCGTCTGAAATGGAGCGGCTTGTCGTGGAACACGGAAAAATCATGGATCGTTATGACCCAGACAAGCGAATCGGGATGATTATTGATGAATGGGGGACATGGTATGATCCAGAACCGGGGACAAATCCAGGGTTTTTGTATCAGCAAAACACATTAAGAGATGCTCTAGTCTGTGCCTTGCATTTTCATATTTTTCATCGCCATTGCCAGCGGATTCATATGGCGAATATTGCCCAGACCGTCAATGTGCTGCAAGCGATGGTGTTAACGCAGGACGAAAAGATGCTTCTGACACCTACCTATCATGTATTTCACATGTTTCAAGTACATCAAGAAGAAGAAGCGCTTGAAGTAGAATTGAATGCGCCTTCGTATGAACGCCGGGGTGAAAAAATCCCTCAAGTCAGTGTGTCAGCCTCGCGGTCATCTGACAAGATGCATATTAGTTTCTGTCATGTGAATCCCCATGAAAAAGCAGACGTATCTCTTGCGATAGAGGGAATCGATGCAAAAACGAAGGTCACTGGCCTTGTGCTGACAGCTGATCGGATGAATGCGCACAATACGTTCGATGATCCTCAATCCGTTCAGCCTGCGGACTTTCGGCAATTTGCTGTTAAGCACGGCGAGCTGACTATTGATCTGCCGCCTATGTCGGTTGTCATGTTGACCGTCGATCTGGCTTGATCGCATATTTCAATGTTTGATGAGAAGAATGTTGGGGCATCATACATTGTAAATGAAGCGGAAAGGGAGTTATGTCATATGCTTAGAACCATTCTGATGATCATTGGTGCGATTGTTGTTATTGGTGCGATTATACGGTTTGTTTTTTAATTCATTTCATAAAAAATGATTCGTAAGCATTTCATTCGCAAGTCACTTTGGTAGATGCTATACTAAAAAGCATAATTTACATTGGAGGAATGAATAATGGCAATCGTAAAAGCTACTGACGCAACATTTTCACAAGAAACTGCAGAAGGTGTTGTTCTTGCAGATTTTTGGGCACCTTGGTGCGGACCTTGTAAAATGATTGCTCCAGTTCTTGAAGAACTTGATCAAGAAATGGGCGACAAAATGAAAATTGTAAAAATTGATGTAGACGATAACCAAGAAACTGCTGGTAAATACGGCGTTATGAGTATCCCAACACTTCTTGTTTTAAAAGACGGTGAAGTTGTAGAAACTTCTGTTGGTTTCAAACCAAAAGAAGCACTAGCTGAGCTTGTAAACAAACATCTATAAACCGATCTATGCCCGCGTGGCATGATCTCAAAAAGCGGTTCTCGTATAGAGAGCCGCTTTTCTTTCATCGTGGTATAAAACAAATGTTCGTGATACACTAGAAGGAGTGAACGAGGAAAACAAGGACGGATGAAAATATGAACAAATTGATCAAAGAAAAGCTGTCAGTCTTACCTGATCAACCAGGCTGTTACTTAATGAAAGATAGACAAAATACGATCATTTATGTGGGAAAGGCAAAGGTATTAAAAAATAGGGTCCGCTCTTATTTTACAGGATCTCATGATGCCAAAACGCAGCGGCTTGTCAGTGAAATCGAAGACTTTGAATACATTGTCACCTCTTCAAATATTGAGGCACTTATTTTAGAGCTGAATTTAATCAAAAAATATGACCCGAAATACAATGTCATGCTCAAGGATGACAAAACGTACCCTTTTATTAAAATTACGAATGAACGTCACCCTAAGCTGATTGTCACCCGCAATGTGAAAAAGGATAAAGGGAAATACTTCGGTCCATATCCGAACGTACAAGCAGCAAGAGAAACGAAAAAGCTGCTCGATCGTTTATATCCACTTAGAAAATGTGCAACACTCCCTGACCGAGTCTGTCTTTATTATCATCTTGGACAATGTCTTGCTCCGTGTGTGTATGACATTTCTGAAGAAACGAATAAACAGCTCGTCGATGAAATCACAAGATTTCTAAACGGAGGTCATCAGCAAATCAAGAAAGAATTAACAGAGAAGATGCAAGAAGCGGCCGAACAATTAGAATTTGAGCGGGCAAAAGAACTGAGAGATCAAATCGCTTATATCGACTCAACGATGGAAAAGCAAAAGATGACGATGAGTGACTTATCCGATCGCGATGTATTTGCCTATGCTTATGATAAGGGCTGGATGTGTGTCCAAGTCTTCTTCATCAGACAGGGAAAATTAATCGAACGTGATGTCAGCCTATTTCCGATGTATCAAGACCCTGAGGAGGAATTTCTCACGTTTATGGGGCAGTTTTATGAAAAAAACAACCACTTTTTGCCGAAGGAAATTTTGGTGCCAGACAGCGTCGATCAAGAGATGATTGAGCAATTGCTTGAAACGAATGTTCATCAGCCGAAAAAAGGAAAGAAGAAGGATTTGCTTTTACTTGCCCACCAAAATGCCAAAATTGCACTCAAAGAAAAATTCTCGCTCATAGAGCGCGATGAAGAACGGACAATTGGTGCAGTGAAGCAGCTTGGTGATGCACTTAATATTTATATGCCATACCGGATTGAGGCATTTGATAACTCCAATATCCAAGGAGCAGACCCCGTATCCGCTATGGTTGTCTTCCAAGACGGGAAGCCGTATAAAAAGGAATACCGAAAATACAAAATTAAAACCGTTGAGGGGCCCGATGATTATGCTTCCATGCGTGAAGTCATTAGAAGGCGGTATACCCGTGTGTTAAAGGATGAACTGCCGCTTCCTGACTTGATTTTAATCGACGGAGGAAAAGGACAAATCAACGCAGCCATAGATGTGCTCGAAAATGAATTAAATCTGTCTGTTCCTGTGGCAGGTCTAGTGAAAGATGAAAAACACAGGACATCGAATCTGATGATGGGTGATACGCTTGAAATTGTTGCGCTGGAACGGAATAGTCAGGCCTTTTATTTATTGCAGCGTATTCAAGATGAAGTGCACCGATTTGCGATTAGTTTTCACCGGCAGCTGCGCGGGAAGAATGCATTCCAGTCTATTCTAGACGATGTCCCAGGTATCGGGGAAAAGCGCAAAAAGCAGTTACTTAAACATTTTGGCTCTGTGAAAAAGATGAAAGAAGCCTCTATCCAGGATTTTCAGGACGCTGGTATTCCGAAACAAACGGCTGAACTTTTAATGGAGGCATTAAAAAAATAGATTGTACTTTTTCCAAAAGTCTGTTAAGATGTGACTAATTTAATAAATGAACGTGTTGTTTGTTGAAGATAGAGGTGCGAACTTCAAGAGTAAGCCTTCAGAGATCGAGGGGATCTAGGAAGAGGGCTGAAAGGGGAGCGTCGCCGAAGTGAATAAAATCCACTCATTTTATTCGCTGGCTGTACATTGAAGAAATGTAGGGCTGTCAAGAATGTATTTCTTGGAGGGCTATCTCATTGTTTGCATCGTTTGATGATGATTTTAAAGCAATGGGAGATTTGTTCTCTCATTGCTTTTTTATTTGCAGTGACGAGAGCAGTCTCCGCAGCCTCTTCTCTCACACGTGATCTTTTGAAAAAGGGTGGTAGACATGGGACTAATTGTACAAAAATTTGGTGGAACATCTGTTGGATCGACAGAAAAAATTCGCAATGCCGCAGAGAGAGTCATCGCTGAACGCGAGGCAGGAAATGATGTGGTCGTGGTTGTGTCTGCGATGGGAAAATCAACGGATGTTCTAGTAGACCTAGCGAAAGAACTCACAGATGATCCAAGCAAAAGAGAAATGGATATGCTACTGACAACTGGTGAGCAGGTGACCATTTCATTATTAGCGATGGCACTGCAAGCAAAAGGTTATGATGCCATTTCCTTTACAGGCTGGCAAGCTGGGATGAAAACAGAGAAGGTGCACGGAAATGCAAGAATCGTGGACATCGATGAAGCAAGAATCAAAGAAGAACTGAGTGCGGGAAAAGTCGTCGTTGTAGCAGGTTTCCAAGGAATTGCGGATGATCTACATATTACAACACTTGGGCGTGGTGGATCAGATACGACAGCAGTGGCACTAGCTGCGGCACTCAAAGCGGACAAATGTGATATTTATACGGACGTACCAGGTGTGTTTACAACAGATCCTCGTTATGTGCCGTCTGCGCGAAAACTTGCAGGAATTTCATACGATGAAATGCTTGAGTTAGCCAATTTAGGAGCAGGTGTGCTGCATCCGAGAGCGGTCGAATTTGCGAAAAATTATCAAATCCCACTAGAAGTCCGTTCTAGTATTGAAAATGAATCGGGTACGTTAATTGAGGAGGAATCATCCATGGAACAAAATTTAGTTGTAAGAGGCATTGCATTTGAAGATCAGATGACACGCGTGACGGTATGTGGCCTTTCAAGCGGTTTAACAACGCTATCGACGATTTTTACGACACTTGCAAAGCAAAATATCAATGTCGATATCATCATTCAGTCTGTCACAAGCACCAATCAGACCTCCATCTCTTTCTCTGTGAAAACGGATGATTTGTCTAAAACAGTTGAAGTATTAGAAGAATACAAAGGTGCGCTTGGTTATGAGCAGATTGAGACAGAAAGCAAATTAGCCAAAGTATCTATCGTTGGCTCTGGTATGGTTTCAAACCCAGGCGTTGCGGCTGAAATGTTCGCTGTGTTAGCTCAAAAAGACATTCAAGTGAAAATGGTCAGTACGTCTGAGATCAAAGTCTCAACAGTCGTTGATCGTGAAGATATGGTGAAAGCGGTAGAAGCCCTTCATGATGCGTTTGAATTATCAAAGGTGAGCGCCGCTGCTCATTCTTAAATCTTCAAAAGAGGTGTATCCCATAAAAAGATACACCTCTTTTTTATATTGGAAATCATCAGCATATGAAGAAAGAAAAACATGCGTAAACCGGTACGCCAACTGTGCTATGATAGAAGGGTATATAAAAAAGGCGTGACACGAAGTCATCGCCTTTCATAAACAGTGTTAGCTAGGGTCTCTTAAATCCCATTTAACGGTTAAAATGACTTTATCAGCACGCTTTTTTACTTGTTCATAGGATTCAGCCACGTGCTCATTGAGAAGCTGAATCTGTTCAGCGATAAAACCTGCTTCCATTTGAAAGCATGGCTCCTTTTGATAGCTGAGTCGATTCGATACAAGTGGACCTTCGAGCTCAAACTCAATTTCCTGTTTTTTAGAATGGACCATCGTGAGAGTTCCCCATCCGGCATCATGGAAAAATTCGGGGATCTTTTCCCATGACTCTTGAGGAAATTTACGAGCAAGCAGTTTACCCGCAAAATACATCATAGATGAATGATCCTGACCAAGAATGTCAGGCAGCAGAACTTCGCGTATCAGCTCGTAGGCAAATCCATTGACTTCAATTTCTTTTAGCTGTTCTAAGTTAGATTCGAATTTATTCATTGTATGGCTCCCCTCTTTCAACAATTTATTATAGCTTATGTGGGCATATGATGACAGAGTTTTCCCTGAAGTCTAAGAAATTCTTATTGTAGTAAAACGAATTTTGATTTAAAACTTTTAAATTTCGGAAAATTTTAATTTATGTACGCGGTTTCTTGACGCTTTTTTGACATAGGAGTAAAATGAAATTGTCAATAAATTTGAATAAAGTGCTTACAATTGAAAGAAGCGGGGGTAAGACAATTTTCAAGCAATTGCACTTTTTTTACTAGGGGGTAAAGTAATGTCGGGGAACAAAGAATTTTTTTATCGGAGATTGCATTCTTTGCTTGGCGTCATTCCGGTCGGTCTATTTTTAGTACAGCACTTAGTGATTAACCACTTTGCGACGAATGGACCAGAGGCGTTTAACAAAGCTGCACACTTTATGGAACAGCTTCCATTCAGATATGCACTTGAGCTGTTCGTGATTTTCTTACCACTGATCTATCATGCTGTTTATGGGGTGTACATAGCCTTTACGGCACAAAACAACACGTCTCGCTTCAGTTACTTAAGAAACTGGTTGTTCAGACTGCAACGGATTACAGGTATCATCACATTGATTTTTGTCACTTGGCACGTATGGGAAACACGCATTCAAGCGCAGCTTGGAGCTGAAGTAAACTATGACATGATGGCGAATATTTTAAGCTCTCCATTTATGCTAGGTTTCTATATTGTCGGCGTTTTATCTACTATTTTCCACTTTGCTAATGGCTTGTGGTCATTTGCTGTCAGCTGGGGAATTACAGTTTCACCACGCTCACAAAGAATCTCCACATATGTGACATTAGGTATATTTATAGCGCTTTCATATGTAGGGCTAAGAGCAATTTTCGCTTTTGTTTAAGAGGAAATAGATTAGTAGAAGAGGGAGAGGGGCTACAATGAGTAATTCTAGCATCATCGTTGTCGGAGGCGGCTTAGCTGGTCTCATGGCAACTATCAAAGCAGCAGAAGCGGGAACAGCTGTTAAACTATTTTCAATCGTACCTGTGAAACGTTCGCATTCTGTTTGTGCGCAGGGCGGAATTAACGGAGCGGTCAATACAAAAGGTGAAGGAGATTCACCTTACGAGCATTTTGATGACACGGTATATGGCGGAGACTTTTTAGCTAATCAGCCGCCAGTAAAGGCAATGTGTGAAGCAGCGCCGTCCATTATCCACTTACTTGATCGTATGGGTGTAATGTTTAACAGAACACCAGAAGGATTACTGGACTTCCGCCGTTTCGGGGGAACACAGCACCACCGTACAGCATTTGCTGGTGCGACAACAGGTCAGCAGTTATTATATGCACTAGATGAGCAGGTTCGCCGCTATGAAGTAGCAGGGCTTGTGACGAAATATGAAGGCTGGGAATTCCTTGGTGCTGTCTTAGATGACGAGGAAGTATGCCGAGGCATTGTGGCGCAGAACTTGACGACAATGGAAATCGAATCCTTCCGTTCAGATGCTGTCATCATGGCAACAGGCGGCCCTGGTATCGTATTCGGTAAATCAACGAACTCCATGATTAATACCGGATCAGCTGCATCGATCGTTTATCAGCAAGGTGCTCATTATGCTAATGGAGAATTCATTCAAATTCACCCAACAGCGATCCCAGGAGATGACAAGCTGCGTCTCATGAGTGAATCAGCTCGTGGTGAAGGTGGACGTGTTTGGACATATAAAGACGGGAAGCCTTGGTACTTCCTTGAAGAAAAGTACCCAGCATACGGGAACCTTGTACCGCGTGACATTGCAACGCGTGAAATTTTCGACGTATGTGTGGAGCAAAAGCTTGGCATCAACGGAGAGAACATGGTGTACCTAGATCTTTCTCACAAAGATCCAAAAGAGCTTGATATTAAGCTTGGTGGAATCATTGAAATCTATGAAAAATTCATGGGTGATGACCCGCGTAAGCTTCCGATGAAAATTTTCCCGGCTGTTCATTATTCAATGGGCGGATTATGGGTTGATTATGATCAAATGACGAATATCAAAGGCTTGTTTGCTGCAGGAGAATGTGATTACTCTATGCACGGCGGAAACAGACTTGGTGCAAACTCATTGCTTTCTGCGATTTACGGCGGAATGGTTGCTGGACCAAATGCTGTGAAATACATTAGCGGTCTTGAAAAGTCTGCAGAAGATTTATCATCTGCAACATTCGACAGTGCCGTGAAGAAAGAGCAGGAGAAATGGGACAACATCCTTAGCATGGATGGCACAGAAAATGCATATGTGCTTCATAAAGAGCTTGGAGAATGGATGACGGACAACGTGACAGTCGTTCGTTACAACGAGAAGCTCTTAAAAACAGATCAGAAGATTGAAGAACTGATGGAGCGCTATAAGCATATTAACATCAACGATACAGCTTCATGGAGCAACCAAGGCGCTGCCTTCACGCGTCAGCTTGACAACATGCTTCAGCTGGCACGTGTCATTACGATTGGGGCTTACAACCGGAATGAAAGCCGAGGCGCACACTATAAACCGGAATTCCCAGAAAGAAATGATGAAGAATTCCTAAAAACAACGATGGCTACGTTCAAAGGGAAAAACCAAAAACCTGCATTCCACTATGAGGACGTCGATGTATCGTTAATTGCACCTCGTAAACGAGATTACTCGAAGAAAAAGGTGGAGAAATAAGATGAGTGAAAAAAACACGATTCAATTTATTATCACACGTCAAGATACAGCAGATGGCAAGCCTTATGATGAGGAATTCGAAATCCCATATCGTCCGAATATGAACGTCATTTCCGCACTGATGGAAATCAGACGTAACCCGGTCAATAAAAAAGGTGAAAAAACAACGGCGATCAACTGGGACATGAACTGCCTTGAAGAAGTATGCGGCGCTTGTTCCATGGTCATTAATGGAACGCCCCGCCAGTCATGTACTGCACTGATTGACAAGTTAGAGCAGCCGATCCGTCTTCAGCCGATGAAAACGTTCCCGGTTGTGAGAGACTTGCAGGTTGATCGAAGCCGTATGTTCAATTCATTGAAAAAAGTCAAAGCTTGGGTGCCGATCGATGGCACATATGATCTTGGACCTGGACCAAGAATGCCTGAGAAAAAGCGTCAATGGGCGTATGAGCTTTCAAAGTGTATGACATGTGGTGTCTGCCTTGAAGCTTGTCCAAACGTGAATGATAAGTCTTCCTTTATGGGCCCTGCACCGCTTTCACAAGTTCGTCTATTTAACGCACATCCGACAGGTGCAATGAATAAGTCTGACCGTTTAGAAGAAATTATGGGTGATGGCGGTCTTGCAAACTGCGGGAACTCTCAAAACTGTGTGCAGGCTTGTCCGAAAGGAATCCCGCTCACAACATCAATTGCAGCACTTAACCGAGATACAACATTACAAGCTTTCCGTAACTTCTTCGGAAGCGATCACGCAGAATAACATCACATTCAGTCCTCCTTGCCAATCATGATGAGTGTTTACAAGAGGCTGGATGCAAAAACATAACAAACGCCTCTTCCAATACGGGAGAGGCGTTTGTTTGCGAATAAGGAGTGGATCAAATGAGGCTGCCGTCATATATTGAAGAACCGTTTGAAGAGTGGAGGGCATCGTTTCGATTTTATGTGGAAACAACCGTCCGTTTTTCAGAAACGGATATGTTTGGTCACATGAACAATGTCACCCCATTTGTGTATTTTGAAGAGGCGCGGATTGCCTTCTTTCAAAAAACGGGAATTGTAGATAAACGAATGAAGCGAGCGAGAGAGACGATTACGGTCGTGGCAAACCTTCAATGTGATTACATCAAGCAAGTGGAAATCGGTGAGAGGCTGCGTGTGTATGTAAAGCCAGAAAAGGTTGGATCAAGCTCTCTCATCCTTCATTATTTAGGAGAAAATGAACAGCAAGAACCGTGTTTTACAGGCTCAGTCACGATGGTGCAAATAAGTAAAGACACCGGTGCCCCTGTACCGTTTACAGAAGAGGAAAAAGAGACTTTTCAGGCCCAGCGACATTAAAGAATCACGGTCACATGTTTCATTTTGTTATAATAAAAAGATCATATGAAGATGAAACAAAAGGAGATCACATGAAGATTTTTCAATACGACACCATTGACAGTACAAATAATGAAGCGAAAAGGCTTATTCAGCAAGGAGAAACCCCTTCATTTGCTGTATATGCCCGGCAGCAGACAGCAGGGAGAGGCAGGCTTGGCAGACCGTGGGAAACGCCTACAGGGAATGTGGCTGTCACGATGACAGTAAAACCGCCAGTAGATATCTCCACCCAATCAACGATTGCCCCGCTGACGGCACTTGCCATTTATGATGTACTCAAACCACTCATGAGAGCAGAGGATCAACTGGCGATCAAATGGCCAAATGATCTATTGATTAATGAAGCGAAAGTATCTGGCACATTAATTGAAGCAGACCGGAGCGCCATTTACATCGGTGTGGGCATCAATGTAGAGACAAAGCCGGAGCGCGTTCCGTATAAAACCGTTTGCCTATCAGAACTGACTGAGGTGAAAGCGGACCAGCTAGTGAAAGATTTGGCAGCGGCCTTTGAAAAATACCATGCACGCTGGCAAATGGAAGGATTTGAAGCCCTCACTGCCCTTTATAACAAACGATTATATCGGCTAAATCAACCGCTTCGTATTTCATTAGATCGTGAAAAGCAAACATGGCAGGAAGGGATTTGCTGTGGTGTGAACCGATATGGTCATATTCAGTTAAAAGATGATCAAGGACATATAAAAGCCCATTCAGCAGGAGATATTGATGCACCGCCCAAGTAGCCCAATTTCTCGTTCGATTATTCGGTGTTAGAACGGAGTTGCTTTAAGATTTTCACACTGAAAAAAAGACAAAGAGCTAAAATCAGTTCATTTTAGCTCTTTGTCGACATGAAGACGTCTCATTTATGCTTCTCTTTTTATTTGAGGTTGAACCATGTAGTCTTTTTTTGTAAAGACCACCCCATCTAGGATTTCTCTTGCGGTTCGAATGACTTTCACTCTGCTTTGTGAGATATCAATTTCAGTTTGCATAATACCAGCAGGATGACCAATTCGAAGTGTATCATCTTGACCTTGAAACAGCTGTGCCGGAAGCGTTTGATCCATGAAACAGCTGGCTGACACACAGACAGATCCGGTAATGGCAAGTGCTTGGTGCGGTCTTTGCATCGATAGCATACGAACGATGATGTCCATATCTGCTGCTCTTCTCAATATTCCATTTGTATCTACATAATCAGCAGGCTCGCTAATAATTGCAAGCTTAGGAACAGCTGGAGACTGTAATGTGGCCAGTTCTTTTGGTGCAAAGTGGCACATTTCAGCAGCGATGGAACGAATCTCTTCTAAATCATCCAGCAATTCGTCTGTAAACTCCTCAGGCAATTCAGTTCCTTTTAATTGAATATCTTTGGCACGGACAAAGGCGATTGGATTTGCAATGTCAACGATTGAGATCGGAATCTCTCCAAACTTTGTCTGGATCGCATCCATTTTATTTCCAGTCGGAAAGGTTTTACCTGTGACAGCGCCTTCAGGTTTCTCAAAGGATAAATAAATGGGAGAACCTGTTCCTTTCACTCCTGGAATTTCTGCCTGTCCTTCAAATTTTACTTCTCCGTTCTCGACTTCTACCTCTGCCACAATGATTTTATTCGTATTGGTATTCAGAATACGTACTGTTGTGACAGGCTCAACTGCTTGGACAAGTCCTTTAATGATGGCATACGGCCCAACTGCTGATGAGATATTCCCACAGTTTCCTTTAAAGTCGACAAATCTTTCATTGATGCTGACTTGTGCAAACGTATAGTTCACATCCACATCTGGACGAGTGGCTTTATCGATAATGGCCACCTTACTTGTTAAAGAATTACCGCCCCCGATTCCATCAACTTGCAGTCGGTCAGGGCTGCCCATAATGTCTAATAGAAATGCTTCGAGTTCATCGTGTTCGTAAGGTGCATCATTGGCTTGAATGAAGACCCCTTTGCTTGTACCGCCTCGCATGATTGTGATTGGAACTTTTCTCATTGCTCTCACCCTCAATTGTTTAGTTACTATTTATCTAATCAAAATGGTAAAGTATAATAAGAAATAAGTTAAATACATTATTTTAAGAGAAACTGATAAAATATTTTTATAACAAGGTCAAAAGGAGGGCACACAATGGATGAGAAAGATTGGCGGTTTTTAAAGGTGCTATATGAAGAGAAGAACATCACAAAAGCGGCAGAAAAATTATTTGTATCGCAGCCTGCCTTAAGTTATCGATTGAAACAGCTTGAAGAGGAATTTGACATGAAGCTTTTCTTTAAAAGAAAACGAGGCATTGAATTTACATCAGAGGGCGAATACTTGGCTAAATACGCAAATGACATGCTCAAGCAGCTCCAGCAAACGAAAGATGGCATGCTCAATATGCAAAAAAAGGTCAAAGGAACGATCAGGTTAGGGGTGTCGAGTAACTTTGCTCAATATAAACTGCCGGAAATTTTAAGAGAGTTTTCTAAGCAATATCCACATGTTCAATTTATGGTGAACACAGGATGGAGCACAAAAGTCATGGATTTATTAGGGACATCAAGTGTACATTTAGGGATTTTAAGAGGAGATTACGACTGGAATGGAGAGCGATTTTTGCTTGATAAAGAACGGCTTTGTATCATTTCAAAATCAGAAATACAGCTAAAGGATCTTCCTAAGCTGCCGCTCATTGACTATCACACGGATAGTTCATTAAAACGATTGATTAACAGATGGTGGCAGGAGACGTTCACGATGCCTCCGCTTGTGACAATGGAGACAGACAGGCAAGATACATCAAAAGAGATGGTGAAGCATGGTTTAGGTTATGCCATTGTCCCGGAAATTTGCCTCAGACCAAGTGATGAGCTATTTGTAAAAGGTCTTTCGTATAAAGATGGACAGCCTGTTTTAAGAGATACATGGCTCATGTACCAACCGGATTCGCTTCATTTGTCTGTTGTGAAAGCATTCATTGAGTTTTTAAGAAGTCAGCAAGGCTGATTATAAAAAAAATTTATTGAATAGACGAAAAAATCGATATTTTCATTATAAAAAAAGCTATTATATCCTTGAAATAGAAAGCGCTAACATTTCGGGCCGCAAGTGCAAAAGGGGCGCTTGTGGATCGTGTAAAGAAGAGGATGGAGGGATATGAAGTGCTAGCTATTTTAGGGATCTTGATGGTCGTGACTTTTACATTTCTTATTATGACAAAACGTATGCATCCGGTGGTGGCTCTAACCGTTGTGCCAATCATCTTTGCATTAATTGGTGGATTTTACAGCGGATTAGGGGACATGATGCTTGATGGACTCAAGACCGTTGCACCATCTGCTGCTTTATTGTTATTTGCCATCTTATTCTTCGGTGTCATGCTGGATGCTGGATTGTTTGACCCGTTGATCAAACTGATTTTACGCCTTGTGAAAGGCGATCCGGTCAAAATTGCTTTTGGGGTAGCGATTTTGTCTATGCTTGTTGCATTAGATGGTGATGGAACGACAACGTACATGATTACCGTATCAGCTATGCTGCCACTTTTCTTAAGAATTGGGATGAACCCACTGATTTTAGGAACGATTTCATTATTATCACTAGGCATTATGAGTGGAATGACGCCTTGGGGCGGTCCAGCTACTCGTGCGATTGCTGCACTTGGTTTAGATGCAGCGGAATTCTTCATTCCATTACTCCCGACGATGATAGGGGGCGGTCTTTTTATCCTTTTTACAGCGTATGTTCTTGGAAAAAAAGAACGGAAGCGCATTGGGGTTGCCGAGATTCAGTATAAAGAAGAGGTCTCGATCTCTCCTGAATTGGCTGCATCAATTGAAGATGGCGTTGCAGATATGAAGAGACCAAACTTGATTTGGGTCAACTTCTTCCTGACGATTGCTGTCATGGTCACACTTGTATTGGATATCGTACCGATTCCTGTACTCTTTCTCATTGGCTTTGTCATTGCGCTTATGATCAACTATCCAAAAGTGGAAGATCAGCGTGAGCGGATTTTATCGCATGCAGGAAATGCTTTAACGGTCATTACCCTTGTGTTTGCAGCAGGAATTTTCACAGGCATTTTTTCGGGAACAAAAATGGTGGAGTCCATTGCTCACTTGGTCATTTACATGATTCCAGATTCATACAGCTCATTTTTTCCACTCATTGTCGCGTTGACGAGTATGCCATTTACATTTGTTCTTTCAAATGATGCGTATTATTTCGGGGTGCTGCCAATCTTAGCTGAAGCCGGCGCAGCTTACGGAATTGATCCAGTAGAAATTGCGCGCGCCTCTATTATCGGACAGCCTGTCCATTTACTGAGTCCGCTTGTGGCTTCCACATTACTACTTGTGAGTATGCTGAATAAAGATATCGGTGATTTGCAAAAGTACGCACTGTTATGGACCGTACTCACAGCCCTGTTTACAACACTTATTGCTCTTTTAACAGGAGCCATTTCGATATTTTAAAAGCTTGTTTGATCAAGGACGATGTCTCTATAGGGGACTCGTCCTTTTTTGTGCGGTTTGAAGGGGAGCAAATTGGACGCTCATCTACGGGAATTCTCGATTTTAACGTCACCTACCTCAAGTACCCGGCATATGATATCTCGACTATACAGAATCCCATTCTATAGAGACTAGAGCTCTCACCTTAGCAAGGAGGGTTACAATACTTGAAGGAGAAAGAGTTTCAATCCAAGCCGCTATTAACCAAAAGAGAAAGAGAAGTATTCGAATTGCTCGTCCAAGATAAAACAACAAAAGAAATTGCAAGCGAGCTTTTTATTAGCGAAAAGACTGTTCGAAATCATATTTCGAATGCCATGCAAAAGCTAGGAGTCAAAGGTCGTTCACAGGCCGTAGTCGAGCTTCTGCGTATGGGTGAGCTAGAGCTCTAACGTCAGCCGGTTTTCCTTCCGCACCAGGGAGGAGCCGGTTATTTCTATATGGTTTCCATGAGTCTCTTCTTGCAATTTCATTGAAAAACGAGGAAAATAGGAATGTACGTTTTAATCAAAGTGAGATGCTATAGTGAGGTATCAATGAAATGGAAACGAATGAGTCAGGCCATGTTGCAGAAATTGAAAAATCATTGCGCCATATTGCTGCAATCATTAAGCAAAAAGGCAGAGAAATCCTGAATCAATATACGATTACACCTCCTCAATTTGTAGGGCTTCAGTGGCTTTATGAATTCGGAGATATGACAATAGGTGAGCTATCACAAAAGATGTATTTGGCTTGCAGCACGACAACCGATTTAATTGATCGAATGGAAAAAAGTGAACTTGTTGAACGGGTGAAAGATCCGTCTGACCGCCGCGTGGTTCGCATTCATTTATTGCCTGAAGGTGAGCGGATCATTCAAGAAGTGATTGTCAAACGCCAAGAATACGTCAGTGAACTTCTAGGGGCTTTCTCTGAAGAAGAAGCCATCGTTTTCAACCAATCTTTAACGAAACTACAGCAGCAAATGAAAAGAAAATGAGGCGATTTTGTTGGATCAACCCATCGGCGTGATTGATTCCGGCGTAGGCGGTTTAACCGTTGCGAAGGAGATCATGAGACAACTGCCAAAAGAAAAGATTATTTATGTAGGCGACACAAAACGATGTCCATACGGCCCTCGAGCAGAAGAAGAGGTTCTTCAATATACATGGGAAATGGCACACTACCTATTAAGACACCACCATATTAAAATGCTTGTCATTGCGTGTAACACTGCGACGGCGATAGCACTTGATGAAATTAAAGCAACACTTGATATCCCGGTCATTGGCGTGATCCAGCCCGGAGCCCGCACAGCGATCAAGGTCACAAACAATCAGCATATTGGCGTGATCGGCACTGCCAATACGATCAAAAGTGAAGCCTATAAAGAAGCGTTGCTCTCTTTAAAAGCAGGACTAACTGTTCAAAGTCTGGCATGTCCAATGCTGGTGCCGTTTGTGGAAAGCGGTACGTTTTTAGATCATACAGCAGATGAAGTCGTAAAAGCTTCTCTTGAACCGATGAAAGAAACAGGCATTGATACGCTCATTCTTGGCTGCACGCACTACCCGATTTTAAAAGAACCGATTCAGCGCTTTATGGGCAGTGGCGTCAATATCATTTCATCAGGAGATGAGACAGCGAGAGAAGCGAGCACAATTCTTTCATATAAAGGGCTGTTAAATGATTCGAAGGAAGAGCCTGTTCATACTTTTTATACAACAGGACAGCAACAAAACTTTCAAAACATCGCTCAAGACTGGTTCGGCTACCTGCCAGGAAAGGTCGAAACGGTTTCGCTTGAACACGTATATCAGCAATAACCTACTTCTCATGGAAGTGGGTTATTTTTTTATGAAAAGGGTCTAATCCTCTGAGGGAGCTCGTATACATACTAGTACAAACCACTAGAGGAGGGTGAAGTATGCTGAAAAAAGGAACTACAGCAGCTGTTACGTGTATTGCGTCAGCCATGCTTTTATCAGGATGCGGATTGTTTCAAACAGACCAAGCGAAAACAGAGATTGATCCACCACAAAATGTCACGTTTGTGAAAGAAAATAAAGAAGAGAAACAAACAGCGAAAGAAGGAAAAGAAGAGAAGCAAGCAGATACAGTTATGAGAGAATTATATTTAATTGATAAAAATGGGTATGTTGTGTCTCAATCCATTCCGCTGCCGAAAAACGAAGGAAGTGCGAAACAAACACTTGAATACCTCGTAGACGGGGGACCGATTTCTAACCTGATGCCAAATGGATTCAGAGCCGTGCTGCCGGCGGACACGAGCGTATCTGTCGATATTAAAGATGGCACCGCGGTTGTTGATTTCTCAAATGAATTCAAAAACTATAAAAAAGAAGACGAACAGCGCATTTTGCAATCAGTCACTTGGACATTAACGCAGTTTGATTCGGTAGCGAAAGTCAAATTAAAGATGAATGGCCATGAATTAAAAGAGATGCCTGTGAATGGGACACCGATTTCAGATGATTTAAGCAGAGAGGACGGCATTAATATTCAGCACGAGGCTGCGGCTGATATGACATCAACAAAGCCTGTGACTGTCTACTATTTAGCTGAATCTGATAAACAGACGTACTATGTTCCAGTGACCAAAAGAGCACCAAAAGACGAGGATGATCCAATTACAGCAGCCATTGATGAGCTCGTCTCTGGGCCAAGCAAAACAAGCCAATTGCTGACAGACTTTGATCAAGATGTGAAGCTGAATGATGTTCCGAAAGTAAAAGACGGTCATGTGACACTTGATTTCAATGAATCCATTTTTGGCAGTGCAGATGAAAAGAAAAAAGTCATTTCACAAAAAGTTCTTGATAGCATTGTGCTGACATTAACAGAGTTGCCAGATGTGAAAAGCGTGTCTGTGAAGGTAAACGGAAAGGCAGAGCTTGTGAACGAAAAAGGAGCAGAGCTCACAAAGCCAGTTTCAAGACCAGAACAAGTGAATACAGGTAGTTTTTAACGTCACACATTGATATAATGGAGAAAAAGAGGCATGCACATTCGCTGCCTCTTTTTTATTCCAAGCGATTAGAACGGATCGAGGTTGTCAAAGTTAATAGGAGAACCCCGCTGACACCCGCGCGGAATGTATATTGTAACGGAGGTAAAACATGAGATTAGATGAAAGACAATACGACGAATTAAGAAAAATTGAAATACAGGCAGGCTACATTACGCACCCAGAAGGCTCTGTCTTAATCTCAGCGGGAAATACGAAGGTGATTTGTAACGCATCTATCGAGGACCGCGTACCTCCTTTTTTAAGAGGAGAAGGAAAAGGCTGGATTACAGCAGAATATAGCATGCTTCCAAGAGCAACGGCTCAAAGAACGATAAGAGAATCATCTAAAGGAAAAGTCACAGGACGTACAATGGAGATCCAGCGTTTAATTGGACGAGCTCTGCGCGCAGTCGTTGACTTAGAAAAGCTTGGTGAACGCACCATTTGGATTGATTGTGATGTCATTCAAGCAGACGGCGGAACACGCACAGCATCTATTACAGGTGCATTTGTGGCCATGACACTAGCGATTCAAAAGCTTCAATCAGAAGGCGTTTTGAAAGAAAATCCGATCACTGATTATTTAGCCGCGATATCCGTCGGAATTGATTCTAAACAGGGACTTCTGTTAGATTTAAATTATGAAGAAGATTCTTCAGCTGAAGTGGATATGAATGTCATCATGACAGGCGCTGGACGCTTTGTTGAACTTCAAGGCACTGGCGAAGAAGCGACATTCTCAAGAGAACAACTAAACGGACTGCTTGATTTAGCCGAAAAAGGCATCAAAGAATTAATTGAAAAGCAAAAAGCAGTGACAGGAGAAGTTATCGAATAAAGAGAAGGGTTTGATCAGGATGAAAACTGCCATCATCGCAACGCACAATGTGGGCAAAGCGAAAGAATTCAAAGCCATTCTTGAGCCAAAAGGATTCACGGTCAAAACACTAGCGGACATCGGATTTACGGAAGAGATTGAAGAAACAGGACATACCTTTGAAGAAAATGCGATCATCAAAGCCGAGGCCATTCAAGCCAAAGCAGGTGAAATGGTGATTGCAGACGACTCGGGTCTGTCAATTGATTACCTTGGCGGAAAGCCTGGCGTCTATTCAGCGAGGTACGCGGGCGAGCATAAAGACGATGCCGAGAACGTGGAAAAGGTGCTGAATGAGCTGCAAGGCATTGAAAAAGAAGACCGCACTGCTAGATTCAGATGTGCCCTGGCTGTCAGTATACCGGGGAAAGAAACAAAAACGGTAGAAGGATCAGTAGAAGGCTTCATCGCAGAACAACCGATCGGCGAAAACGGCTTCGGATACGACCCGATTTTCATCGTCAAAGACAAAGACCAGACGATGGCCGAGTTATCACCAGAGGAGAAAAACAAGATCAGCCATCGAGCGGTCGCGCTTCAAAAGCTTTCATCACTGCTAGACGCAAATGAATAAGGGGGAATGAAGCCATGAAGATACTCATCATTAGTGACAGTCATGGACTCACAGACGAACTTCAAACCATTGCTAAACGGCATGCGGCTGAAGTGGACATGATGATTCACTGCGGAGATTCAGAACTCGAAACGAACCACCCAGCACTCGAAGGATACAAAGTCGTCAAAGGAAATTGTGACTTTATGGGCGATTTTGAAGAAGAGCTCCTGCTCCCACTCGACGGAGGCGGAAAACTATTTCTCACTCACGGACATCTGCATGGCATCAAACAATCCTTGCTCCAAGTCTACTACCGTGCAGAAGAGCTAGGCGCAGACATTATCTGCTTTGGCCACTCGCACATCCCAGGCAGTGAGCTGCTAAGAGGAAAACTGCTCATTAACCCAGGCAGTGTGCACCTGCCAAGAGTGCGCAAAGAGCGCAGCTATGCTATACTGACACTAGATGGAAGCGAAGCAAACGTACAGTTTTTCACGGACGAAGGTCACGTCATACAAGACCTCGAAAACACTGTCACATTGGAAGGTATTTCATAAGGGTGCAGCATTTGCCCCTTATGAAAAAACTTTCGAAAAACCGTTGACTTTAAAGAACAATAGTAATATAATAAATCTTGTCGCTGAGGTAATACACCAAAGCACACTACATAACAACATGTCCCAGTAGCTCAGCAGGATAGAGCAACGGCCTTCTAAGCCGTCGGTCGGGAGTTCGAATCTCTCCTGGGACGTATAATGATTTAAAACTGTTAAAAGCCAGAAACATTGATTCATCAATGTTTCTGGCTTTTTTATTTTTTCTTATTGTTTAAGAAAGAAGGCCTTACCTATTTTAGCGATCTTTTATGACTCTAGTAACTGATGACGTCGGTACTCTCAGGTTTATTGCCTTTTGATCCGCTATTACATCACGAGTTTTTTGAATCAATTCCATACATCCACCGAAGAAGCAGCTCTTAGTAAGATGGATTGAGAAATTGAGCGTAATCAATTGAACGGATTCAGCGTGCAATCAATCGTCTTACGCAAAAAGAGCGCCGCATTTTAGTTATACTCTATATGCAGGATGAAGAAATGTATGATTACGAGATTTACGCAGATATGAGCCCCAACCAGCGGAATTACTATCGTGTTAAAAACAAAGCATACTATCGACTGGCCTTTGCACTTAGAGAAGAAGTGTATAAGCAGGGGGATAAATCATGAATTTTGTTCAGCCAATAAGGGACCTTGATCAGATCCATTATATAAAGAAATATCTTGGAGAGCGAAACAAAAGGAACTTGTTGCTTTTTGTGGCCGGAATCAATCTAGGTTTGCGTATATCCGATCTGCTAGAATTGAGAGTGAAGGATGTAAGGAAGCAATATGTATCTCTAAGAGAACAAAAAACAGGTAAAGAAAAAAGAATCAAAATAAACAAAACGCTTCGAAAAGCGATAGATCAATATATCAAGGACAAAGATGATCAAGAATACCTTTTTAAAAGCAGAGAAGGACTTAACAAATCAATCAGCCGCAGCAGTGCATATAACATTATGAGAGAGGCAGCGGACTATGTCGAGCTTGATAGCATAGGTACTCATACGCTCAGAAAAACATTTGGCTACTGGAATTATAAAAAACATAAAGACGTTGCCTTATTACAAGAAATATTTAACCATTCTAGTCCTGACATTACATTGAGATACATTGGAATTACACAAGACGCTATGGACAAAGCAATGGACGATTTCGGCTTATAAGACTCATCTGTTCAAATGGCAGGTGGGTCTTTTTTTGCGTTCTTTTTCGTCAATTAACCATAATGAGAAAATGTCCAACTCATTTTAAGGTAATAGCTGAAAAGCAAGAGGGGCATAGGATACAGCGATTTATCCAGTTGGACAGACTAATAGATATGGTGAATTGGTGGATTGTGTGGATAAATAACTTTACTAGATATATAATGTTCTTAAAAGCGGATTGGGGATTTATGGTGAAATATAAACAAATAGGTGTTGTACATTTAGTATATG
Organism: Bacillus sp. FSL W7-1582; assembly: GCF_038593325.1. Lineage (NCBI taxonomy): Bacteria > Bacillati > Bacillota > Bacilli > Caryophanales > Bacillaceae > Bacillus > Bacillus sp. FSL W7-1582. Next base: position 2,520,018 of record NZ_CP151987.1, on the reverse strand, counting down.
GCTGTATTATTGCACTCTTAATCATTACGTTTACATTGGCAATAGCATTTGGTGGGAATAAAGATGCTGGGAACCAGATGAATGTTATGGCTACTGGTATTTCCGTTGTTCTGGCTGTAATTGCAATATTAATGACTCTAGTAGATGTTGCTGGTCAAAGACAGTCAATTGTTGATATCAAAGAAACTGCTGAGAAGTTAACAAAAACTCAAGAAGCATCGCAAGACGCATTGAGACTAACGCTTGAAACTATTGGAAATTTGAATGAATTTAGAGAAGAATTGCTATCCACGGTTGCAACATATAGGAGTGGAACTGAGGATTTAATAAAAAGTCTTTCTAAGAAACTTTCAGAAAAAGAAACAGTAACCAAACAAGACATAGAAGAAGTTATGCGACACTTGGATAAAAATGCATCTGCCCTAGATTCTAAAGTGAGACGATTGGATAATGATGGTATTAAGAAAAAAGTAAATACAGAAAATGATTTCTACGAGGATTTAAAAAAGTTTATAAAAGAAAAGTATATGAATCGTACAATGATTCCACTCGACGATTTGAAATATGACTTGCTGTATCTTTCGCCATTACAACTTAATCGTTTTGAGATGGAATTGATTATCGAACAATTATCAAACGAAGGTTGTGTACGATATGATAACGAAGTGCATCAGACAATATTTTATCCAGATATTTATCTTGAAAATAAAAAATGAAATTTTTGGCACACTTTCGGCATGATCTTGGCAAAGCGTTTTGTGTGAGAGCGGTTAAGATGGTATTAGGTGATAAATTGAGAGCGGCTTCCATTGCGGAGGTCGCTTTTTTAGCAGATAAACTAATTTTCTTGCCGATATAAACTGTAGGAGGGAAGAGATGAAACTAAATTCTAAAGATACGATACTAATATTCATCATTTTATCTATATTCATCGCAGATGTACTTATCTACTGCGGAATTTTAAATTTATTTTTTAAAGATAAAGAGACTATTTGGGCTGGATTAATTGCTTTATTAGGAGCGATCATAGGTGGGGGAATTACATATTTAGGTGTTAGACGCCAAATTCAGCAACGAGAAAAAGAAATTTTTATGGGCACTGTGACAGAAACCTTGGTCAAAATAAATCAATTAATAAATCAATTAAAACCTATTGAATTTACATTGTATTATTTAATAAATCCTCAAACTACTGAAGCTGATAAGGAGAAGGTTATTAAAAGCTATATTTTTGGATTTATAAAAGTTCTTAAGGAACAAGAAGAAATAGTCTACAAATATCTAGATTACGATTTAGTATTATTAATTAGAAATTTCCAGAGAGGATTTCCTGACCCACAACTACTTGAAGGATATAACATTGAAATGGATATATACAAAGAGGTGAAAGAGTGCACATACATATTTAACAAGTTGATTGAAGAAGAGAAAAGAATTGAACAACGCTATAAAGAGTACAAAAATACACCATAGCATCCTTCGGGGTGCTTTTTACTTTGGGGAGGGATACAACGTGGACAACTCACTCAGGGAACTAATCATCAACACAGCAATTGGACACGCAATAAGGACAGACCAATTATATAACGGACTTAAAGCCCTTAATAAAAGGGGATGCATATGGGCAGATGGGGAGATCGTCAGGGGCTAGGCATGCTCGGTTCTTACGGTGTGAGGGACAGGTAAGCTATAGACAGCCTCCTGCATATCAGCCAGATTCTACCCTATGAAGCAGCACGATCCTATCTAGCATCATATCAAAGGAAGTGCAGGGAGTTAACAAGGGATGGTTATTGTCCTGCTCATGCTGATGGTAAGCAGCAGGAAGCGAAGTATTACAACAAACATGTTCGAGATAAACAATCAACAAGTTTTTATAAATCAAGAGAATGGAAACAGACAAGACAACTTGTTCTAATGCGAGACAATTACCTTTGTCAAAGCTATTTAAAATAAGATCGTGTAAGTACCTACTGACATGATTCATCACGTAGTGGAACTAGAAATAAACAAACGCCTAGACTTAAACAACCTTGAAAGCATGTGTATATCACGTCTGCCTCTGAATATCACGATGGGTAACAATAGTAAACTGAAAAGCCCTTCCATAATAATGAAGGGACTTTTTTGTTATTTAACACGATCGATGTTAGTATCTACTTCCGAGATCCATTTTTTTGTTGTGGTTGTTTTGTATTTGCCGTTAACATATATTTTTGTGGTTGCTTGGTATTCAGCTTTAGTATACTTTTTAATCCATCTATACTTTTGTACTGCTTTTAATTTTATTTCACCTTTTGCCGAGACATAACCAGATACCATCCCAGCAAACGCAGCAGCTGCAGCAGGTCCAAGCTGTAAAGTTGCAGTTAAGTATCTTGTAATATGAAACATCCCATAGGTGGCAGCTGATGCAACTACATAAGAAGGTATAGTGTAATTAGATGAGAATTGTCCGTCCCATTTTGCTTGAGCTTCCAATTCATTGTTTAATAAGTTCTCATTAGTAACATATAGGGAAGGTTCATAGTTTATTTGATTTTTAGAAATTACTTCATTCTGCTGCGCCAATAAAGGAGTGCTGCTGACAGAAAGCATTAACACCAAAGACAAACTAACAAGAAACAAAGATCTCAAGATTTTCACCAACCTTCTTTCTGTAAGAAAATGTAATATAATTTATTATAAGCAAAAAGGTGTTTTAATTCCAATTTTTATGTAATAAAATGTATATGATTTAAACAAAGGGGTGAGATGGCGGTGAAGCATTTTTTAACGGCAATCGTAGTAGCTATCATTGTGGGGATCATTGTTTATGTTGCAGATAATCGTTTAGGTATGTTTCCGTTGATGCTAATTTTAGCGGTTGCGATCTATATCGTAAGCAGGATTAGTGAATCATTGATAAAAAAATACTCCAAAGAAAATAGTTAATAACATAGCCCCTCCCACTGGAAGGGCGTTTTTTAATGAACCTTCATTTTTTCTTCTCTTTATCTCATCCTAATACACCATTAATTAAGACAAGCTTCTTAACAGCCTTACGAATCTCCTGCTCAGTCATCGCAGAGATTAATGTTAAATAGAAAGAACATTCTTTCTCTAACTTAAAAAATTAAGGTGTATAGTAGAAGGAGAATATGAAATGAGTAAGGAGGAATTCTGGGGTGTACAAAATCAAATCAGTGATTGACAAGGGGAGCAGTTCTTTGGCTATAGAGTTGATACTGGAAAAGGGTATTTTATAGAAGAGCATGCTTTGAGATTTATACTTTCCGAACATGATTACATATATGATGCACTTGAAGAGAAATTTGAGAAATGTTATGAGGATACAAGAAGCTAGTTAGTTACGCGCTTTCAGGAGAAACCTGATTTAGAGATCTTTTCTATTGGTTTTGGGGACAGTGTGTATCCAAGCTTTTGAGGGCTGGATGAAAACGTGGAACTTGTTTGCCTTGTGACGGATTTTTTAATAACGGACTGAGAAGAAACCCATGAATCATGGGTTTTTTTGATGGAGGAATACAAAAATATGAATTGATTCTAATGAGGAAGTCTGGTTTTGGAAATTTATAGGAGTATTGGGGAAACAGTAAGTAAATAAGTAATAAATATATATAAGCAACAAAAACATGAAAAAAATAAATAACTATCCGATATTTGTTGTGTAAACAAATTGAAGGAGTGTGGTTATCTTGAAAAAATGGTTTTTTATTTTCATTTTATTATTTTCTGCATTAAGTTATCCATTACAATCAATAAAAGCAGAAACGCTTGAATGGGAAAAACGAGAAGAGCTACCAGATGCAAGAGTAGGAGCTGTAAGTGAAGTATATGATGGGAAAATCTATGTAATAGGTGGAACGGGTCCAAGTAAGGCATATTCTAATACTACTTATGTATATGATCCGAAGTTAGATAAATGGTCAGAAAAAGCTGGTATGAAGACAGGCCGCATGGGTGCTGCTAGTGTAATTGTTGATGATCGTATATATGTAATGGGGGGGAGAACAGAACAAGGATTAACAAATAGCGTAGAAGTTTATAATATCAAAATGGATACTTGGGAAGATTCAGTAGAGCTCCCGTTTGAAAGAAAGGTATCTGCTTACAATTTATATGCAGGTGCCATTGATGGGAAGATCTATGTAGTTGGATACGATAGTGCATTAAAGGCAGATAGGTACAACAATACCTTTAGTTATGATTTGAAAACAAAAGAATGGACCAAAAAGAAAAAATTTAATTTTGAAGCTACTTCGGGAAATGCAGTGGTTGTGAAGAATAAGCTTTACATTTTATCTGGATCAGAGGTCTTAGTAAAAGGAATTTATGAATATGATCCTATAGTAGATCAATGGAGGGGAGTTAGTAGTGGTGGAGCTATCGCACCCTATTATTCTGCAGTCATGTATGAAAATTATATTATAAGAACGGGTGGAGTTTCTAGAGTTACACTCTATGATTTAGAAACTAAGACATCAAAAACTATACCTAACACTTCTGCACCTTATCGAATGGGACATGTATCCGCACTTGTTAATGATACGCTCTATGTAATTGGAGGAGTTGAACAAAGTTCAAGTGCCCCAACTAACGCTAGAGCAAATTTCAAATCTAATTTATCTATCTCATTAAAGAGTCTTAAAAACACTGAAACTGAACCACCTGGCGACAAAGACCCAGAACCAACCACACCACCAAAAGACGATACAACAGATGAAGACGGCGATGCTCTCCTCATCATCACAATGGTCAATGGTTTGCAAAAAGAGTATGACCTTTCAATGAAAGAAGTCAATGCCTTCCTATCCTGGTACAAAAAACGTGATGCCGGCGAAGGTCCAGGGTTTTATGAAATTGACGAGCATGACAACAACAAAGGTCCTTTTGAAAGTAAAAAGGACTATGTGGTATTCAACAACATTCTCATGTTCGAAGTGAATAAATATAAAAAGTAAATAACATCAAAGCCATCTAGTCTAACTAGGTGGCTTTTGCGTTTGTTCGACAGCTTTCACCAATTTTAAGGCAAATTTAAGCTTCCATTTCATTTCAATTATATTAAATCTTTGTTACAATAAGACAGCTTTGCCCGAAGACACGTTCATACTTTGGACATCTTTTTTTCATCAATTCTTAAAAATTTTATGTTTTGATATGAAACTCTTTTGATGATCCATGCGTCTTTATAAGTGTCAAAAGAAAAGAGGTTATCAATATGCTATTCAAAAAGCTATCAGAAAATAAGTCTGTAAAATGGATAGGATATACAAGCTTTTACTTACTTATTTTGCTATTATTGTTCTTTATTTACGGATTCCATACAGCAAATACGGGATCATTCATTTACAACGATTTTTAATTGGAGATTAAACTATGAAACTATTACACACGATTCATGAATACCAACAAACGAAACCGACACAGCCAGCATTTGTTTCTCAACATGCTTCGATCACATATGATGAGCTTTGGCATCTATCAGACCAAATGGCTGGTGCGATTGATACAGTCGCAACTGACAGTGCACCTGTCATTGTATACGGTCATATGGAGCCAGAGATGCTGATTTCTTTTTTAGGCAGTGTGAAATCAGGCAGACCCTATATTCCGGTCGATATCTCCATACCTGTCGAGCGCATCGTCTCAATCATTGAAAGCTCAAAAGCCAGTCTATTGATATGTGCAAATGAGCAGAATGTATTAGATGTAGAAGAACACATTGAAGTGAAAAGTGCGGCATCGCTTTTAGCTCTTGAAAAAGAAGCACCGCCATCATCGCAGTGGGTTCAACAGGATGATGTGTTTTACATCATTTATACGTCTGGCAGTACCGGAAAACCGAAAGGCGTTCAGGTAACAGCCAGCAATTTAGAAAGCTTTACAGGATGGATGTGCAGCGACTTCCCAATCGGCGAGGGGCGCACGTTCTTAAATCAAGCACCGTTTTCTTTTGACTTATCAGTGATGGATCTCTATCCAGCGCTTCAATCAGGCGGCACGCTTTACTGTTTAGTGAAAGATCTTGTGAATAAGCCGAAGGATATGTTTGCAGCACTTGGTCAATCTGACGTTGAAGTGTGGACATCAACACCTTCCTTTGTGCAAATGTGCTTAATGGACCCATCCTTTACAGGGGAGCTTTTACCAAAGCTAAACGTTTTCCTTTTCTGCGGTGAGGCACTTCCTGTCTCTGTAGCAAGCGCGCTTCTTGAGCGTTTTCCTAAGGCGCAGGTCTTTAATACGTATGGTCCAACTGAAGCAACTGTTGCGATTACATCGATTGAAGTCACGCAGGAGATTCTTGATCAGCACGATTCTTTACCAGTGGGTTATGCCAAACCGGATACAGATATCGTCATTTTAGATGAAGAAGGCAAGACACTCCCTGATGGGGAAAAAGGGGAAATTGTCATCGTGGGGCCAAGCGTCACAAAAGGCTATTTAGGTGAACAAGCCTTAACGGATAAAGTGTTTTTTGAACATGAAGGACGTCCTGCTTACCGCACAGGTGACGCAGGTGTGGCGCAGGATGGTTTGATTACGTGCCACGGTCGTCTGGACTATCAAATTAAGCTACATGGATACCGGATGGAGCTTGAAGAAATTGAATATCATGTGAGCGAGACAACGTATGTCAATGCTTCTGTGATTGTGCCGTTTCAGCCAAACGGGCATGTGGAGTACTTAATTGCAGCCATTGTCCCAACTGAGCACTCCTTTGAAAAAGAATATCAGCTGACAAGTGCAATTAAGAAAGAAATGGCGGATTCACTGCCTGCGTACATGATTCCAAGAAAGTTTGTCTATCTTGAGCAGCTGTACATGACGCCAAACGGGAAGGTTGACCGTAAAAGAATCGCGAAAGAGGTTCTTCTATGATTCCGTTTAGTTCATTCTTTTTCTTCATTCTAATTGGTATTCTTCTTTTGCCGACGATGATTCTTGGTCTTCGCGGCAAAAGAATGCAGGGCTACAACATGTTTGCAACGGTTGTGGCACTCGCGCTTATTTTCTCAAAGGATGCACATGGCGCTTTGCTGCTGTTCCTGTTTACAGTGTGGCAAGTCTTGATTATCCGCCTATACCTTGCGTACCGGCTGAAGGCGAACCGTGCGTCTGTCTTCTATATGGCAGTGGTGGCATCGATTTTGCCGCTTGTGCTATCAAAGATTTTACCGTTCTTTTTAACTCATCATCCGCATCAACCGCCGCCAATGAACTGGCTGAGCTTTTTGGGGATCTCGTACTTAACATTTAAAGGTGTTCAGTTAATTATCGAGACAAGAGACGGCTTGATTAAAAAGAAAATCCCGATTCACCGTTTGGTCTATTTCATCGTCTTTTTCCCGACGATTTCATCAGGTCCAATCGATCGTTATCGCCGGTTTGAAAAGGATATGGATACACCGCCTGAAAAAGAAGCGTACAGTGACCTTCTATATGCAGGGATTCATAAAATTTTTATTGGGTTCTTATATAAGTTCATTATTGGTTATCTCATTCACACGTATATTCTCATGAATATTCATCACATTAGCAGCAGTCACTTTGTTCAACAGTTAACGTATATGTATGCGTACAGCATGTATTTGTTCTTTGACTTTGCTGGATATACAGCATTTGCTGTAGGTGTGAGTTATATCATGGGCATTAAATCACCAGAAAACTTTAATAAACCGTTTATCAGCCGTAATATTAAAGACTTCTGGAATCGCTGGCACATGTCGCTGTCCTTTTGGTTCAGAGATTATGTGTTTATGAGATTTGTGTTCTTTATGACAAAGAAGAAGTGGATCAAGAACCGGATGGCTGTATCAAATATTGGGTACTTTGTCCTCTTTCTATTGATGGGTGCTTGGCATGGTCTAGCCCTTCAATATATTATTTACGGACTATACCATGCAGTTGTGATGTCCGGTTACAATTTATTTGAGAAGTGGAATAAAAAGCACAAGTGGTGGCCGGATAATAAGGTCACAATGGTTGTGTCGATCATTATTACATTCCATGTGATTTGTTTCGGATTTTATATTTTTTCAGGAAAACCATTTCATCATTAATGATTAAGGGAGTAGAAAATTATGGAATTTAAAAATCAAGTATACGGTATTATTGCAGAGGTTTGTCAGGACGACGTTGTGAAAGAAAATCCAGAGATTGCAATTTTTGACGAAGGTCTTCTAGATTCATTTGGTACAGTAGAACTACTTATGGCAATTGAAAGTCAACTTGGAATTACTGTTCCGATTACAGAGTTTGATCGTGATGTGTGGGATACACCGAATCACATTGCTGAGCAGCTGGCAGAGATGAAGTAATGAAAAAGCGTTTTTTTGGGCCGCTTATTTTAGCGGCTGTTCTATTCATTGGTGTTCTTCTTGTACCAAATGCATGGCTCTCACATCTGATCCCAAAAGACAAATTACAAAAGTCAGCCACAGAATTAGATCCAGGGATGTTCCAAGGGCTTTATTTACAAGATGAAATGCTAAAAGATCCAACTTATTTGCCGATCTATGGATCTTCTGAACTATCACGTTTTGATCCATATCACCCTTCGAATTTCTTTCATGAAAATCCTCAAGGGTTTACACCTTATCTTGTTGGAAAAGGTGGATCGCAATCATTAATTCATGCCATGAACTTTGCAGCGCATATGGATGAATTAAAAGGGAAAAAGCTTGTGTTTATCGTGTCCCCGCAGTGGTTTGTCAAAGGGGGATCAGACGAGAATCACTTTGCTCCTAACTATTCAGCGCTTCAGGCGCTTGATCTCGCTTATAATAAAGAAATTGATCCAGCTGTGAAAAAAGAGCTTATCAAAAGAATCATGAAGTTTAAGGCAGTAAAGAACGACATGGTCATCACAGAGCTTTTTAAAGCAGAGCTTTCTGGGAACAAATTCGCTTATGGCGCGATTTCTCCTATTGCAAAAATGTATTATGGCATGCTTCAAAAGAAAGACATGTATTATACGATCGGGTCTGGGCATGAGCGCAAGCTTCGTCCGTCTCCTTCAGTGAAAGGGAAAACATGGACTGAGCTTGAAAAAGAAGCGAGCGTCTTAGGATCTGAAAAAGCAGGGGACAACCCGTTTTATATTGATCAGAGACTGTTTGACCGCAAGCTGAAGCCGATCATGAAAAAGATGAAGGATTCTCGTCGCGACAATTCTTATGCAGAATCACCTGAATATAAAGATTTCCAGATCATGCTGGATATTTTAAAACAGGCAGGGGCGAAGCCTTTATTCGTGACGATTCCCGTCAACGGAAAATGGTATGATTACACTGGTTTTCCGAAAGAGGGACGTACAGATTATTATCAAAAAATCAATCGTCAAATTCGAGATAATGGGTATGAAGTCGCAGATTTGACTTCGCATGAGTATGACCCATATTTCTTTAAGGATACGATTCATGTGTCGTATAAAGGATGGGTATACATCGATAAGGCGATCGAAAAGTTTTACAAAGAGCAGTAGATTGCAGCAGCTTTCTGCTGCTTTTTGTTTGTCGAATGAGTGGATTTCTTGTATAAATAGGGTGGAAGGGCTATGCTGAATATGGAGGCGATACGATGAATCGTTCTGAGAAAAAAGAACTATTAAAGCGTTCAAAGAAGCATTTTAATGATCATGCCTTTTGGGAAAAGTTAAAAAAGACGGCACAAAAAGCTGGAGTTTCTCTTGTCTATGCTGTGCTATTACTTTATTATACATTGCAAAAACCCGAAGTACCGGTTAAAGCGAAGACCCTCATCATTGGGGCGCTAGGGTACTTTATCCTTCCGATTGACCTGATCCCTGATACATTGGTGGGGATCGGCTACACAGATGATCTAGGCGCCATCACATTTGCTCTGCTTCAAGTCGCAATGTACATTGATGACGATGTCAAAGGAAAAGCAAAAGACAGGCTGGGAAAATGGTTCGGTGAAAAAAGCGATACGTCTTTCATTGATCAAAAGCTTGAAGATGGCGGTATGCCTTCTGCTTAAAGAAAAGCCTCTTAAACGGAGGCTTCAGCGTATTGACAAACCCTCGCATTCTTTGTCAGTCCGGTGCTCGTTCTTCCTAGACTTCAAGGATTTTCAACTACGCTGAAAAAAAGACAAAGGGCTAAAATAAAGTTCATTTTAGCCCTTTGTCAACAATCTAATGCCTCCTAACCGGAGGCTTTTTTCATTATCCTAAAAATTTCACGCAAACCGGATGCGGAACGGTGATGTCTGATTGTAAGACAGTGAGTCGTCCCGTTTCTTTGTCACGTTTGTATAACACAAGGTTGCTAGATTCTTGGTTTGAGCCGACGAGAAATTCTTCTGTTGGATCAAGGACAAAGTCTCTAGGCCAATTTCCTTCAGATGAAGCAATTTCAACGAGGCTTAGTTTGCCGTCATGATCTGCTTTGAAAATGGCAATGCTGTCATGTCCACGATTTCCTGCATACACAAATTGACCGTCAGAAGACACATGAATGGCGCTGCCTTGATTATTCTCTGTGAAGTCATTAGGAATGGTTGCGATCGTTTGGATCTCTTCGAAATGACCATCTTCAAAGTAACGAAGTACAATGACCTCTGAGCTGAGCTCTGTCATGACATAGGCCACAGGTTTCGTTGGGTGGAATGTGATATGACGAGGGCCGCTGCCTGGTTTTGTTTCAAATGTATGGGCAAGCTCAAGTTTGCCGTTTTCTTTCTTATACGTATAAATACCGTCTGTGCCAAGGTCAACAGCCACTGCAAATTGTTCATCAGGTGTCAAACCCATAAAGTGAGTGTGCGGTTTTTCTTGACGGTCTTCGTTTGGTCCAGTGCCTTCATGCTGCGCCTGTGACAGCGTGCGGATCACTGAGCCGTTTTCAGCATCAATTTCGTACATCTCTGCTGTTCCTTTATGATAGTTTGCTGTAAACGCCGTTTTCGTTTGGCTGTCCACGCTGACGTGACAAGGAGAAGCCCCATCGGCAAGCTCTTGGTTGATGAAACGAAGTGCGCCGGTGTCGGCATCAATTTGATACGCAGCAAGACCGCCCTGTGCTCCTTCTTTCACAACAGCATACACAAACTTTTGAGAATCTGAGACAGTTAAATATGTAGGATTTTCAAGTTCTGCAGCCACTTCTACTTGTTCAATCTGCTGCTTGTCCGTATTTAAAGTAAAAGAATAGATTCCTTTGCTGTCTCCTTTTGTATACGTTCCGATATAACCTCTGATGTTAGCCATGTATTGCCCTCCTTCTATTAGATGCTCTCATTCTATCACAAATTCATAGGAAAACGCTTTAGAAAGGCATGCTGAAGGAAAAAACAAACGAAATAAAATCTCACAATACTCTTCAAAAACCGTGTGAAAAAATATTACAAAAGCTTGTTCAAAAGAAAACCGTTCATGTAGAGTAAATAAATTGAAGAAAAAATACAAAAAATTTTAAGTTTTTTCATTCCTTGTCTAGCAAAGGTGTAAGCGTATACATTTTATTTTGATTAGTCTAAATTGTCTAATAATTTTAAAAATGCTGTTGACACTGTATGGAAAGCGGCGTAAGATGGGTTCAACAAAAGCAAACAGTCACGCAGAGTAAGCGTGAGACACTTCAATATAAAGTGTCTGAAAATTCAACTACTTTTTGTTTGAAAGAGAGGGTGCTCACTGAAGATGGAAGACCAAAAGGAACAGTGGATCTTTTTAAACGATGAACTCGTGAAAAAAGAGGATGCGAAAATTTCAGTTTATGATCATGGCTTCTTATATGGTGACGGTGTGTTCGAAGGAATACGTGTATATAACGGAAATATCTTTCGAATGAAAGAACATTTAGACCGCCTGTATGATTCCGCTAGATCCATTATGCTGAACATTCCATATTCACTTGAAGAGCTCACTGAAAAAATGATTCATACAGTTGAAAGGAACGGCCTAAAAGATGCCTATATCCGCCTTGTTGTCTCAAGAGGAGCCGGTGATCTTGGCTTAGATCCAAACAACTGCGGGAGAGCCAACACAGTGATCATTGTAGAGCCGCTGGCCATCTTTCCAAAGCACCTATATGAAACAGGTATTGATATTGTGACAGTACCGACAAGGCGAAATCGTCCTGACGTACTAAGTCCAAAAGTGAAATCATTAAACTATTTGAATAACATTCTTGTCCGAATTGAAGCCCATATGGCCGGTGTCAGTGAAGCTCTCATGCTGAACGATCAAGGGTATGTGGCTGAAGGTTCAGCGGACAACGTGTTTATTTATAAAAAAGGCAAGCTATATACACCGCCAGGTTATATCGGCGCACTTGAAGGCATCACAAGAAATGCCATCATGGAAATCGCAGAAGACTTAGGCTACGAAGTGAAAGAAGAACCTTTCACAAGGCATGATGTGTATACAGCTGAAGAAGTCTTCCTGACAGGAACCGCTGCCGAAGTCATCGCTGTTGTAAAAGTTGACGGCCGTATCATTGGCGAAGGAAAACCAGGGTTCCACACAAACAAACTTCTTGAACAATTCCGCAAGCGAGTCGTTGAAGAAGGAGAAAAAGTAGTCTTTACCGATGAAAACATTCACGCAAGCTAAATAGATATCGATAAACGTTGAAGAGGACTAGTAGCTTTAGAGTCAGTATCTACAGAGAGCCGGTGCTAGCTGGAAACCGGTGTTACTTTCTAAAGTGAACTCACCTCTGAGTGTCTGCTTGAAATGATAGTAGGGCAGACCGAGTGACATTGCATCACTCGTTACCAAAATGGATGAAAGATGTCCATGAGACGGCAGCATGATTTGCCGTGAACAAGGGTGGTACCGCGAAAAACAAAGCTTTTTCGCCCCTTTGACCTAGTGAAAAGTAGTGTCATTGTGGGGTGAGAAGGCTTTTTTATATGGTCTCATATCTCTATCTTGAATGGAAAAGGGTGAAAGAACTTGACTGAAGCAAGACAAAGAGGAGGAAATCAAATGGGGACAAATGTACAAATGGAGACGGAAAAATCAAATGCACCACAAACGATGAACGGTGCACTCATGTTAATTGAAGCACTCAAAAGAGAAAAAGTAGAAGTCATTTTTGGTTATCCTGGCGGAGCCGTTTTACCGATCTACGATAAAATTTACGATTCTGGTTTATTTCATGTCCTGCCAAGACATGAGCAAGGAGCGATTCACGCAGCGGAGGGATACGCCAGAGTATCTGGTAAACCAGGCGTTGTCATTGCCACATCAGGACCGGGGGCAACAAATCTAGTCACAGGAATTGCAGATGCGATGATTGATTCACTACCTATGGTTATCTTTACTGGACAGGTGGCAACCTCAGTCATTGGATCAGATGCTTTCCAAGAAGCAGATGTACTTGGTATCACAATGCCAATCACAAAACACAGCTATCAAGTGAGACGTCCAGAAGAGTTACCGGGTGTCATTAAAGAGGCATTTCACATCGCAACAACCGGCAGACCTGGTCCAGTCTTGATTGATATTCCAAAAGATGTCGTTGGCATCGAAGGGACATTTGAATACGATCAGCCAATCGATTTGCCTGGTTATCAGCCGAAAATTGAGCCGAATTATTTGCAAATTCGCAAGTTAGTAGAAGCTGTAAGCAGAGCAAAGAAACCAGTTATTCTAGCAGGAGCTGGCGTTCTTCATGGCAAAGCGTCGGAAGAATTAAGGCAATATGTAGAGCAGCAGCAAATCCCTGTCGCTCATACATTGCTTGGACTTGGCGGATTCCCGGCAAAGCATCCTCTTTTCCTAGGAATGGCGGGTATGCACGGCACATATGCAGCGAACATGGCACTTCATCAATGTGACTTACTCATTTCAATCGGCGCTAGATTTGATGACAGGGTAACCGGCAACCTCAATCATTTTGCAAAGCATGCGAAGGTGGCTCATATTGACATCGACCCAGCGGAAATTGGTAAAAACATTCACACTCATATCCCGGTTGTTGGTGATAGTAAGCTAGTGCTTCAAGAACTGATCAAGCAGGACGGGAAACAAGGTGAATCAGACGAGTGGAAGAGCCAGCTAAATCAGTGGAAGGAAGAATATCCACTCTGGTATGTCGAAAACGAAGCTGAAGGCTTTAAGCCTCAAAAGCTGATCGAATACATTCATCAATTTACAAAAGGTGAAGCCATTGTGGCAACCGATGTTGGGCAGCATCAAATGTGGGCTGCACAGTTCTATCCATTTGAAAATGCCGATAAATGGGTGACATCTGGTGGGCTTGGCACAATGGGATTTGGTTTACCGGCAGCGATTGGCGCGCAGCTAGCTGATCAAGAGGCAACGGTTGTGGCGATTTTAGGAGACGGAGGTTTCCAAATGACCCTGCAAGAACTTGCCGTTATCCGTGAGCTGAACCTTCCGGTGAAAGTGATTGTTCTCAATAATCACAGTCTTGGAATGGTAAGACAATGGCAAGAAATTTTTTACGAAGAACGCTACTCACATTCTAAATTTTCAGAGCAGCCAGACTTCGTGAAATTATCTGAAGCTTATGGCATTAAAGGGATCAGAATCTCATCAGACGAAGAGGCGCAAGAAAAACTCGAAGAAGCCTTAACCTCTAGAGAGCCTGTTTTCATCGATGTCAATGTAGCGAGAGATGAAAAAGTATTCCCGATGGTAGCACCGGGGAAAGGACTTCATGAGATGGTGGGGGTGAAACCTTGAAAAGAATTATTGTGTTGACTGTATTAAATCGATCAGGCGTACTGAACAGAATCACAGGCCTCTTTACCAAAAGACACTACAACATTGAAAGCATTACGGTCGGCCATTCTGAGATTCAAGATGTATCACGCATCACGTTCGTCGTCCATGTAGACCAGGAGAAAGACATCGAACAGCTGACAAAACAGCTGAACAAACAAATCGATGTTCTGAAAGTAACAGACATTACAAACCAATCAATCGTTCAGCGAGAGCTGGCTTTGATAAAAGTCGTATCTGCACCAGCATCTAGAATGGAGATCACGGGGGTCATTGAGCCTTTTAGAGCTTCTATTGTAGATGTGAGCAGAGAGAGTGTCGTCATTCAGGTGACAGGTGAGTCTTCAAAAATTGAAGCACTCATTGAATTACTTAAGCCATACGGCATTAAAGAAGTCGCCAGAACTGGAACCACGGCCTTTGCGAGAGATAATCAGCAAAAGCCGCAAACAAATAAAACAATTTCAATTGTCTAAACAAAAGGAGAGAGTCAAATGGTAAAAGTATATTATAACGGTGATATTCAAGAAAACGTATTAAATGGTCAAAAGGTAGCTATCATTGGTTACGGATCACAAGGTCATGCACATGCATTGAACTTAAAAGAGAGCGGCGTAGATGTGATTGTCGGTGTGAGAAAAGGCGGATCTTATACAAAAGCACAAGAAGACGGCCATCAAGTATTCACAGTAAAAGAAGCAGCAGCACAAGCAGATGTCGTCATGGTATTACTTCCAGATGAGCAGCAAAAGAAAGTATATGATGAAGAAATCAAAGATCAATTAGAAGCAGGTAATTCACTTGTATTCGCACACGGATTCAACGTTCACTTCCATCAAATTGTTCCTCCAAGTGACGTAGATGTGTATCTTGTGGCTCCAAAAGGTCCAGGACATCTTGTCAGAAGAACATATGAGCAAGGCGCTGGTGTACCTGCACTATTTGCTATCTACCAAGATGTATCAGGTCAAGCGAAAGACAAAGCACTTGCTTATGCAAAAGCGATTGGCGGAGCAAGAGCGGGCGTTCTTGAAACAACATTTAAAGAAGAGACGGAAACGGATCTATTCGGTGAGCAGGCAGTTCTTTGTGGAGGTCTTACTTCATTAGTTAAAGCAGGTTTTGAAACATTAACAGAAGCTGGTTATCAGCCAGAGCTTGCATACTTCGAGTGTCTGCATGAACTGAAATTGATCGTTGACCTTATGTATGAAGAAGGATTAGAAGGTATGAGATATTCAATCTCTGATACAGCGCAGTGGGGTGACTTCGTATCAGGACCACGCGTTGTGGATGCAAAAGTAAAAGAATCAATGAAAGCAGTCTTGACTGACATCCAAAACGGAACATTCGCGAAAGAATGGATTGTTGAAAACCAAGTGAATCGTCCACGTTTCAATGCGATCAATGCAAATGAAAATGAGCACCAAATTGAAATCGTCGGAAGAAAGCTTCGTGAAATGATGCCTTTCGTTAAACAAGGAAAGAAAAAGGAAGCGGTGAGCGTCGGTGCGAAAAATTAATTTTTTTGACACAACACTTCGAGATGGAGAGCAATCACCAGGAGTGAACTTAAATGCACAAGAAAAGCTAATCATTGCTAAGCAGCTTGAGCGCCTTGGGGTTAATATTATTGAAGCGGGTTTTCCCGCTTCATCCCGAGGGGATTTCTTAGGCGTACAAGAAATTGCAAGAACGATTAAGAACTGTTCAGTTGCAGGACTTGCTCGATGTGTGAAAGGTGACATTGATGCTGCATGGGACGCATTAAAAGATGGAGCTCAACCAAGAATACACGTCTTTATTGCGACTTCTGACATTCACCTCAAGCATAAACTAAAGAAAACACGTGAAGAAGTGGTTGAACAAGCTGTTTCAATGGTGAAATACGCGAAAGAGCGCTTCCCAGTTGTTCAGTGGTCAGCAGAAGATGCATGCCGGACAGATCTTTCTTTCCTAGCAGAAATTGTAGAAAAAGTGATCGACGCAGGCGCAAGTGTCATTAACTTGCCTGACACTGTTGGATACCTAGCACCAAAAGAGTACGGAAATATCTTTAAATATATGAAGGAACACGTTCCAAATATCGATCAAGTCATCTTGTCAGCACACTGTCATGATGATTTAGGAATGGCTGTAGCGAACTCACTTGCTGCCATTGAAAACGGAGCAGATCAAATTGAAACAGCTGTCAACGGTATTGGAGAGCGCGCAGGAAATGCTGCTTTAGAAGAAATTGCAGTTGCCCTTCATATTCGCAAAGACTTTTACCAAGTCGAATCAACCATTCAGTTGAATGAAATTAAGCGCACAAGTGATGTAGTGAGCAAATACTCAGGTATGATTGTACCGCGTAATAAAGCAGTCGTTGGAAACAATGCATTTGCCCATGAATCAGGTATTCACCAAGATGGATTCCTCAAAGAAAAAACAACCTATGAAATTATCTCTCCAGAGCTTGTAGGCGTCACAACAGATGTGCTTGTCCTTGGTAAACACTCCGGAAGACACGCGTTTAAAGACCGCTTAAAAACACTCGGCTTTAAATTGACTGAAGAAGAAATCAATAAGTTCTTCGAAACTTTTAAGAACTTAACAGAGAAGAAGAAAGAAATCACAGATGATGATTTGATCTCTATTATATTAGAAGAAAAAGTAGCAGACCGTAAAATTGGCTATGAATTTGAAAGTCTTCAAGTTCATTATGGGACAGAGCAAATGCCGACAGCAACAGTCTCTCTTAAAAATCAAGAAACGCAGGAAGTCATTCAAGAAGCAGCTACAGGTGCAGGCAGTGTAGAAGCTGTGTACAACACGCTTGAGCGCTGTATGGAGGAAAGAATTCATTTGCTAGACTATCGTATTCAATCAAATGGAAAAGGCAGAGACGCACTAGCGGAAGTATATGTCACTGTTTCAATAGAAGGAAAAGAAACAGCAGGACGCGGTGTAGCGCAAGATGTGCTGGAAGCATCGGCTAAAGCTTACGTCAATGCAGTGAATAGACATTTAATCTTTAAATCAAACCTAATAGAAATTGAGAAACATCACGCCATCTCATAAGAAAGGAGGAAGGGACTCATGAAAAAGAAAATTGCACTTTTGCCCGGCGATGGAATCGGACCGGAAGTCGTCACATCAGCCGTCGCTGTCCTGAAAGAGACAGCGGCTCAATTTCAACACGAATTTGAATTCGAAACAGCTCTCATTGGCGGTATAGCGATAGATGAAAAAAACAATCCGCTCCCTAAAGAAACAGTAGAAGTGTGCAAAAGCGCAGATGCGATTTTATTAGGAGCCGTTGGCGGACCAAAGTGGGATCAAAACCCGCCAGAACTTCGCCCAGAAAAAGGCTTGCTCTCCATTCGCAAGCAGCTGGACTTATTTGCGAACATCCGCCCTGTCAAAGTATTTGATAGCTTGAGTGAGGCTTCACCGTTAAAACAAGATCACATTAGCGGAGTAGATTTCGTCATCGTTCGTGAATTAACTGGAGGTCTCTACTTTGGCGAACCAAGTGAGCGCTACACGGATGATGAAGGAAAAGAAGCTGCGGTTGATACACTTCTTTATACAAAGGAAGAGATTGTTCGTGTATTAAAAGAAGCATTCGACATGGCGTTAACGAGACGGAAAAAAGTAACGTCTGTGGATAAAGCAAATGTTCTCGCTTCGAGTAAACTATGGCGGGATGCGGTAGAAGAAGTTGCATCCCAATATCCAGATGTTGCATATGAGCACATGCTCGTCGATAATGCCGCGATGCAGCTGATTTATAAGCCCGCTCAATTTGATGTCATCGTGACAGAGAATATGTTTGGTGACATTTTAAGTGACGAAGCATCTATGATTACTGGCTCACTCGGCATGCTGCCATCTGCTAGTTTATCAAGCACCGGCCTTCATTTATATGAGCCGATTCATGGTTCAGCACCCGATATTGCGGGGCAAAATGTCGCAAACCCTCTGGCTACTATATTGTCAGCAGCCAGCTTGCTTAGAACATCCTTTGCTTTAGAAGAAGAAGCGGCTGCAATTGAAGCAGCTGTGGAAGCCGTTCTTGCCTCTGGCAAACGTACAAAGGACCTAGCATCAAAAGAGGGAACGTATGAAACAACTGATGATATCACGAAAGCCGTTGTAGATGCACTCAAACAACGTACGAAAACAATTGTATAAATAGAAATCTTGTTGAATTAGGTAGAGGGAGGAAAAAGGGTTATGCCTCGAACAATCATCGAAAAAATATGGGATCAGCATGTTGTCAAAAATGGCGAGGGAAAACCAGACCTTTTATATATTGATCTGCACTTGGTGCATGAGGTGACGTCACCTCAAGCATTTGAAGGATTAAGACAAAAAGGGCGCAAGGTGCGAAGACCACAAAACACATTTGCGACGATGGATCACAACATTCCGACTGTGAATCGATTTGTGATCAAAGATGAGATTGCGAAGAAGCAAGTCAGTGCTCTAGAGCGCAACTGTGCTGAATTCGGGGTCCGTCTAGCTGACCTTCACAGTGTAGACCAAGGAATCGTTCATGTCGTTGGACCAGAGCTTGGTTTAACACTTCCGGGGAAAACAATCGTGTGTGGAGATAGTCATACATCTACTCATGGCGCATTTGGTGCACTTGCCTTTGGGATTGGCACAAGTGAGGTTGAGCATGTACTTTCCACACAAACACTTTGGCAGCAGCGTCCGAAGACACTAGAAATTAGAGTAGACGGAACGCTTCAAAAAGGGGTAACAGCCAAAGATGTCATTTTGGCAGTCATTGGCGCACACGGCGTGAAGTTCGGTTCAGGTTATGTCATTGAATACACTGGGGAAGTATTCAGAAACATGTCAATGGATGAGCGGATGACCGTTTGTAATATGTCAATTGAAGCAGGCGCAAGAGCAGGATTGATCGCACCTGATGAAGTGACCTTTGAATATTGCCGCGGACGCAAATACGCACCGCAGGGTGAAGATTTTGAAGCAGCGATCAAAGAATGGAAAGAACTAAGAACAGATCCGGGTGCGACCTATGATAAAACCATTGTTTTAGATGGAAATCATATTTCACCAATGGTCACGTGGGGAATTAACCCAGGAATGGTGCTCCCTGTGGATGCAGCAATTCCAGGACCTGAAGATTTTGCACAAGAAGATGATCAAAAAGAAGCAAAGCGTGCTTATGAATACATGGGGGTTCACCCGCATCAGCGTATTGAAGATATTACGATTGAGCATGTGTTTATTGGCTCATGTACGAACTCAAGAATGACTGATTTACGCCAAGCCGCTTCTATGATCGAAGGCCAAAAAGTAGCCGATCATGTCAGAGCGATTGTGGTTCCTGGCTCACAAAGTGTCAAACTGCAAGCAGAAGAAGAAGGTCTTCATGAAATTTTCCTAGAAGCAGGATTTGAATGGAGAGAATCTGGCTGTAGTATGTGCCTCAGCATGAATAACGATGTGGTGCCAGAAGGTGAACGTTGTGCATCTACATCAAACCGTAACTTTGAGGGACGTCAAGGGAAGGGTGCAAGAACGCATCTAGTCAGCCCGGCAATGGCTGCAATGGCTGCCATACATGGCCGATTTGTCGATGTCAGGAAGTTTAATCAAGAGAAAACAGTCGTGTAAGGAGTTGTGTCATAGATGGAGCCTTTAGTCACTCATAAAGGAAAAGCCGCTGTGCTTAACCGTATAAATGTAGATACAGATCAAATCATTCCGAAACAGTTTTTGAAAAGAATCGAACGAACAGGATATGGCCGATTTGCCTTCTTCGACTGGCGATATTTAGCAGATGGCAGTCCGAATCCAGATTTTGAACTCAATCAGCCGATTTATGAAGGAGCCTCTATTTTGATCGCAGGCGAAAACTTTGGCTGCGGATCATCAAGGGAACATGCGCCTTGGGCACTTGATGATTATGGTTTCAAAATTGTCATTGCCCCATCTTTCGCCGATATTTTTCATCAAAACTGTTTTAAAAACGGGATGCTTCCGATCCGCCTTGATTATGATGTGTGGAAAACGTTTGCTGCATCATATGAAAACAAAGGATATGAGATGACAGTTGATCTGGAAAAACAACAGATTCAAGACCATGAAGGGAATGTTACTCCTTTCGATGTAGATCCACACTGGAGAGAAATGCTCCTGAATGGCTATGATGAGATTTCATTAACATTGTTACTAGAAGATGAGATTCAAGCATTTGAAGAGAAACGTAGCAGCTGGCTGCGTGCATAAACAACGAGAAGCCGTCCCCGTGGTGTGACGGCTTCTTTTTTGCATGAAAACCTCTCGTTACTTGTGTTTACTAACCTTCGTTGGTAAACTGATAAAAAATATGCGCCCGAAAGGAACGTAAGCATGAAACATGACAAGAAGAAAGATAATGTCATTTTGTTTCCTGGTCTGAAAGAAAGACTGATTGAAAAAGGAATGGCAGCATTAAAAGATAAACAGTATCAAGAGGCGCTTCACTTATTTTCAGAAGCGAAATCGTATGATGACGATGAAGAATCCGATATTCATCTCGGTATGGCGATTTGTTTTCTAGAGCTTGGTGAGCTGCAGGATGCAAAGCGAGTATGTGAAAAGATGCTACATGAAGGATATGGACACTATTTCACTGTGCTTCAAGTATATATGACCATCTTAATTCAGCTGAAAGAGTACGAGGAAGTCAAACAAACAATTGAGGCTGTCCTTGAAGAAAATCACCTTCCAGCAGAAAGCGCGGAGCATTTTTATAAACTGCTTGAATTTAGCAGAAAGATGATTGAATCACCAGAAGAGATTTTAGACGAAGACGAGGAAGGCAGCGGAGAAATCAATATAGATGAAATGCTCGAGCGGCCAGAAGAGCAGGTGCAGTTCATCCATTCGCTGAAAGACCGAAACATCACGCCGCATATGGGTCTATTAAATACGATCCTACAAAAGCCTGATGGAAACCCTTTGGTCAAATCATTGATCCTGCAACTTCTGTCAGATCATGATGTGGCAAAGCCGGTTCATGTGACGAAGTTCGGTGATTCTTTAACGCTTGTTCCTTCTGAGGCTGTCAAGCCAGAGCAAATGCCACTGCTTCAGCAAGTCCTTCGAAAGCTCGATGACACACTCGGCAATGAGAACCCAACCCTTTACCAAGGAGTTGAAGAGTTATGGCGCCGGCACTTATTTGTGCTATATCCATTTCTTCCTAAATATACGGATCCGAATCTTTGGGCTGCGGCACTTCATAAAGTCGGCTATGAAATGCATGGGATCGAGATTGATCTCGAAGAATTGCATTTATTGTATGATTTTAACGAACGAGAGCTGAGAGAAGCTTGTACAATGCTGAAAGATATTGAAGAAATTTCTTATTTGTAATTTGTCGATTTAGTTGAAAGACGGACTTGTTATGTTATAATATAATGGTTGTATTTGTGCATATATCGTGCGGTTGTAAGATTCCAACGGTTGAAAGACGTTATGTATAATCAAGTCAAATGTTGTATACATAAGACCGCTTCTTTAGCGGAGTGCGTGGTTTTTGATTGGACGAAGTCTTTATGATGCTTTAGAATGTAACAACGCACAATCTGAATAGATTTTTGGAGGGAAACACACATGTCAGTAAAATGGGAAAAACAAGAAGGTAACGAAGGTGTCTTAACAGTAGAAGTTGACGCTGAAACATTTAACAAAGCACTTGATGATGCATTTAAGAAAGTAGTTAAGCAAGTATCAATCCCTGGATTCCGTAAAGGGAAAGTACCACGTGGTCTTTTTGAGCAGCGTTTTGGAGTAGAATCTCTTTATCAAGATGCACTAGATATTCTTCTTCCAGTTGAATATCCGAAAGCAATCGACGAAGCTGGTATCGAGCCGGTTGACCGCCCTGAAATCGATGTTGAGAAAATCGAAAAAGGCGAAAGCTTAATCTTCACTGCAAAAGTAACAGTGAAGCCAGAAGTAAAACTTGGTGACTACAAAGGTCTTAACGTAGAAAAAGACGACACATCTGTATCTGATGAAGATGTCCAAGAAGAGTTAAAAGCTATGCAAAACCGTCAAGCTGAGCTTGTTGTCAAAGAAGAAGGCGCAATCGAAAACGGCGATACAGTTGTTCTAGATTTCGAAGGATTCGTTGATGGAGAAGCATTCGAAGGCGGAAAAGCTGAGAACTACTCTCTTGAAGTAGGTTCTGGTTCATTCATCCCTGGTTTCGAAGAGCAATTGGTTGGTCTTGAAGCAGGTGCAGAAAAAGACGTTGAAGTGACATTCCCAGAAGAATATCATGCTGAAGACCTTGCAGGTAAACCAGCTGTATTCAAAGTGAAAATTCATGAAATTAAAGCAAAAGAACTTCCAGCACTTGACGATGAGTTCGCTAAAGATGTTGATGAAGAAGTAGAAACGATTGCTGAATTAACTGAAAAAACGAAGAAACGTCTTGAAGAAGCAAAAGAAAACGAAGCAGAAGGCAAACTTCGTGAAGAGCTAGTAGCAAAAGCTTCTGAAAATGCGGAAGTTGACGTTCCTCAAGCGATGGTTGACACTGAGCTAGACCGCATGATGAAAGAATTCGAACAACGTCTTCAAATGCAAGGGATGAACCTTGAGCTTTACTTCCAGTTCTCTGGACAAGATGAAGAGGCGCTAAAAGAGCAAATGAAAGAAGATGCTGCTAAACGCGTAAAATCTAATCTTACTCTTGAAGCAATTGCTGCTGCAGAAGACCTACAAGTGTCTGATGAAGAAGTGGAAGAAGAACTTTCAAAAATGGCTGAAGCATACAACATGCCAGTTGAAAATATCAAACAAGCGATCGGTTCTACTGAAGCAATGAAAGAAGATTTAAAAGTTCGTAAAGCAATTGATTTTCTTGTAGAAAACCGTTAATATGGTGCATAATAATAAAACAGGGCGCGAGTGACTCGTGCCTTGTTTTGTACAATTTTTGACTTATCATCGCTTCTTTTGGAAACGATAGTGTAAGTCGCATCTTTCTGTCATACATATCTCAATGTGCAGTGTTACAAACACATCATTACCGTCTTTTAGGAAAGTATGGTAAAATGCATACATACTGGACCCAGAAGGGTAGCTGACTGTTAGCTACAGGCAAGTGAAGAAGAATAAGGGGTGAAAGAATGTTTAAATTCAACGAGGAAAAAGGTCAATTAAAATGCTCGTTTTGCGGAAAAACGCAAGATCAAGTGCGTAAACTGGTCGCAGGACCTGGCGTATATATATGTGATGAATGTATCGAGCTTTGCACGGAAATAGTTGAAGAAGAGCTCGGTACTGAGGAAGAAGTTGAATTCAAGGATGTTCCGAAACCTCATGAAATCCGGGAAATTCTTGATGAATATGTCATCGGACAAGAGAATGCGAAGAAATCCTTAGCTGTAGCGGTTTATAACCATTACAAGCGGATTAATTCCAACAGTAAGATTGATGATGTTGAGCTTTCGAAAAGTAACATTTCTATGATTGGACCTACAGGAAGCGGTAAAACATTACTTGCTCAAACACTTGCACGTATTTTAAATGTTCCATTTGCGATTGCAGATGCGACGTCTTTAACAGAAGCAGGTTACGTTGGGGAAGACGTAGAGAATATTTTACTAAAGCTGATCCAAGCAGCAGATTATGATGTAGAAAAAGCTGAAAAAGGCATTATCTACATCGATGAGATCGATAAAGTAGCAAGAAAATCAGAAAACCCTTCTATCACTCGTGATGTATCTGGGGAAGGTGTACAGCAAGCCCTTTTGAAAATTCTTGAAGGAACAGTTGCTAGTGTACCGCCTCAAGGTGGACGTAAACATCCTCATCAAGAATTCATTCAAATTGATACAACAAATATCCTCTTCATTTGTGGTGGAGCCTTTGACGGCATTGAGCAAATCATCAAACGCCGCCTAGGTCAAAAAGTGATTGGATTCGGTGCGGAAAATAAAATTGAAGATCTTGAAAAAGAAGTCCTTCTATCAAAAGTTCTGCCAGAAGACTTACTTCGCTTCGGTTTAATCCCAGAATTCATCGGTCGTCTTCCGGTTATTGCAAGCCTAGAGCCGTTAGATGAAAAAGCACTTGTAGAAATCTTGACGAAGCCTAAAAATGCGCTCGTTAAGCAATATACAAAAATGCTTGAGCTTGATGATGTTGAGCTTGAGTTTGAAGAAGATGCTCTTAGCGAAATTGCGAAAAAAGCAATTGAGCGTAAAACAGGAGCTCGTGGTCTTCGCTCCATCATTGAAGGCATCATGCTTGATGTGATGTTTGATCTTCCATCTCGTGATGATATTGAGAAATGTGTCATTACTGGTGAAACGGTTGCTGATGGTGAGCCACCACGTCTTGTCTTAAAAGACGGTACAGTCGTGAATAAAGATACAAAAACATCAGCATAAGCCCATTTGAATGACTCCTGAATCGTTTGATTCAGGAGTTTTTTATTTATCGTGGAAGTTGTGTTTATTCCGTCCAGCTCTAGGAAATACTAGCAGACAGAAACCAATACATAACGATAGATGAAGGAGGGAGCACCGATTGAGCTGGACAGGAATCGTATTATTCATACAACTGTTCTTTGGTATCGTCATCGGGTTGTACTTTTGGAACTTACTGAAAAATCAGCGCACACAAAAGGTGACGATCGATAAAGAATCAAAAAAAGAAATGGAAGCACTCAGAAAGATGCGATCCATTAAACTGAGTGAACCTTTATCAGAGAGAGTCCGGCCAAAGGGGTTTCAAGATATTGTAGGGCAGGAAGACGGTATACGTGCACTTAAAGCAGCCCTGTGTGGACCGAACCCGCAACATGTCATCGTCTACGGGCCGCCTGGTGTTGGAAAAACAGCTGCTGCCCGTCTAGTGATGGAAGAGGCGAAGCGTCACGCTGATTCACCATTTAAAAAAGATGCAGTATTTGTTGAGCTTGATGCCACAACGGCAAGATTTGATGAACGAGGCATCGCAGACCCCTTGATTGGTTCTGTACATGATCCCATTTATCAAGGAGCAGGGGCCATGGGACAGGCCGGCATTCCGCAGCCGAAACAAGGAGCCGTCACACATGCTCATGGCGGCGTTCTCTTTATCGATGAAATTGGAGAACTGCATCCGATTCAAATGAACAAAATGCTCAAAGTGCTAGAAGATCGAAAAGTGTTTTTAGACAGTGCTTATTACAGTGAAGAAAATACGCAAATCCCGAATCACATCCATGATATTTTTCAAAATGGGTTACCCGCTGATTTTCGACTGATTGGCGCCACGACAAGAACACCAGACGAAATTCCGCCGGCTATTCGATCAAGATGTTTGGAGATTTTCTTCAAGGATTTGGATCAGCATGAGCTGAAAATTGTTGCAGCTAAAGCAGTCGAGAAAATACAGAAGGAATTAAGTGACGAAGGACTGAACCTGCTAACATCCTATGTGAAAAATGGACGTGAAGCGGTCAACATGGTACAGATTGCCGCAGGTATGGCTGTCACTGAAAACCGAAAGGATATTACGATCGCCGATGTAGAATGGGTCATTCATTCAAGCCAGCTGACACCAAGATATGAACAAAAAGTACCGGAAAAGCCAAAGGTAGGAGTAGTAAATGGTCTTGCCGTGTATGGACCGAACAGCGGGGCTCTGCTTGAAATTGAAGTGAACATTTGTAAAGCGCTTGAAAAAGGCAGTATCAATATTACTGGTATTGCGGAAGAAGAAAGCATCGGCAATCAGTCGAAATCGATCAGACGGAAAAGTATGGCGAAGGGCTCAGTTGAAAATGTCTTAACCGTGCTTCGAAACTTAGGCATACGAACAAATGAATATGATATCCACATTAATTTTCCGGCTGGTGCCCCGATTGATGGGCCGTCTGCTGGAATTGCGATGGCCACAGCCATTTTCTCAGCCATTCATCAAATCCCGATTGATCATTTAACGGCGATGACCGGTGAGATTGGATTACAAGGTCAGGTGAAGCCGATTGGCGGTGTCATACCAAAAATCAAGGCAGCCAAACAAGCGGGTGTCAAAACAGTGATCATCCCTTATGACAATCAGCAGTCGATATTAAAAGAGATTGAAGGGGTGACAATTGTGCCTGTGAAGCACTTCCAAGAAGTGCTGGATCAGTGTTTGGTCAATCCGCCAGATGAGAAGAAAGATGGACTAGAAGAAGAAATGAAAAGGAAATCTGTTTAATCCCCATCTCATATGGGGATTTTTTAGTGAAATAGATCTTTTTTTCTTTTTCAAGATAAAAAGAAAGGGTATACTACGGTAAGATCATCATTTCTCAAGTCTTTTACATTGTACAAGACTGAAACAGGTATATTATAATGATTCATACTAGTGACGGAGGTGTCTATCAACATGGCAGATGAAATCAAAAAGAATGTTCCGCTCCTTCCACTGCGAGGCTTGCTTGTTTATCCAACAATGGTCTTGCATTTGGACGTTGGGCGCGAAAAGTCTGTTCAAGCATTAGAACAGGCCATGATGAACGATCATATGATTTTTCTAGCAACACAGCGGGAAATTTCAATAGATGAACCAGGTGAAGAGGAAATTTTCAAAGTCGGCACCTACACAAAAATTAAACAAATGCTGAAGCTGCCAAATGGAACGATCCGTGTGCTCGTCGAAGGCTTAAATCGAGCGCAGATCGAATCCTACATGGAGCTAGAAGACTATACGTCAGTCGATATTAAAGAGTTGACAGAAGAAGAATTAAAGGACGCAGAAGCAGAAGCACTCATGCGCACTTTGTTAGATCACTTTGATCAGTACATAAAAATTTCAAAAAAAATCTCAGCTGAAACATATGCAACGGTGACGGATATTGAAGAACCTGGAAGAATGGCGGATATCGTCGCTTCCCACCTTCCTTTGAAATTAAAAGACAAGCAAGAAGTGCTGGAAACAGTCGATGTCAAAAAACGGTTGAATCGGGTCATCAGTCTCATTCACAATGAAAAAGAAGTGCTAGAGATTGAAAAGAAAATTGGCCAGCGTGTCAAACGTTCAATGGAGCGAACGCAAAAAGAATATTATTTGCGCGAACAAATGAAAGCTATTCAAAAAGAGCTTGGAGACAAAGAGGGGAAAACAGGCGAAGTCAGTACGCTTATGGCTAAAATTGAAGAGTCCGGCATGCCAGATTCCGTTCGTGAAACGGCTTTAAAAGAACTGAACCGTTATGAAAAAATCCCTTCAAGCTCTGCTGAGAGTTCTGTCATTCGCAATTATATTGATTGGCTGATCAATCTGCCGTGGGGCACTTATACAGAAGATCGTCTAGATTTAAAGCTTGCAAGCGAAATTTTAGATGACGAGCACCACGGGCTTGAAAAAGTAAAAGAGCGGGTACTCGAATATCTTGCTGTTCAAAAACTAACAAATTCATTAAAGGGACCGATTCTTTGCTTGGCAGGACCTCCTGGGGTAGGGAAGACGTCACTTGCAAAATCCATTGCTAAATCACTTGATCGAAAGTTTATCCGTATCTCTCTTGGCGGTGTACGTGATGAATCTGAGATCCGTGGTCATCGAAGAACCTATGTAGGTGCGATGCCGGGCCGTATCATTCGCGGGATGAGCAAGGCGGGCACAATGAATCCGGTCTTTCTTTTAGATGAAATTGATAAAATGTCTTCTGACTTTAGGGGAGATCCGTCTTCTGCGATGCTTGAAGTGTTAGATCCAGAGCAAAATCATAACTTTAGCGATCATTATATTGAAGAGACATTTGATTTGTCTCAAGTCTTATTTATCGCAACTGCCAACAATTTAGCAACCATTCCGGGTCCACTTCGTGATAGAATGGAGATTATCACGATTGCAGGGTATACGGAAGTTGAAAAAGCAGAAATTGTGAAAGATCACCTTCTGCCGAAGCAGCTAAAGGAGCACGGATTAAAGAAAGGGAACTTGCAGCTTCGTGAAGCAGCGATTTATGATATGATTCGCTATTACACGAGAGAAGCAGGAGTCCGCGGGTTAGAGCGTCAGCTTGCGGCGATTTGCCGAAAAGCGGCAAGAGCAATTGTGGCTGAAGACCGCAAACGCATCACAGTGACGGAAAAGAACTTATCTGAATTCCTCGGAAAAAGACTTTACCGTTATGGTCAGGCGGAAACGACAGATCAGGTCGGCGTTGTAACAGGCCTTGCATATACCACAGTTGGCGGAGACACCTTGTCCATCGAGGTCTCACTCTCGCCTGGTAAAGGCAAGCTTTTGCTAACAGGTAAGCTCGGTGATGTCATGAGAGAATCTGCGCAGGCGGCATTCAGTTATATTCGTTCAAAAGCAGATGAACTGAACATTGATCCTCAATTTAATGAAAAGCACGATATTCATATCCATGTTCCAGAGGGTGCGGTTCCAAAGGACGGGCCATCAGCTGGTATTACCATTGCGACGGCTCTTGTATCAGCACTCACAGGACGTCCTGTTTCAAAAGAGGTTGGTATGACAGGAGAAATTACGTTAAGAGGAAGAGTGCTTCCGATTGGCGGATTAAAAGAAAAAGCATTAGGCGCACATCGTGCAGGACTGAAAACGATTATTCTTCCAAAGGACAATGAGAAGGATATTGATGATATTCCTGAAAGTGTGAGAGAAGGATTAACTTTTATTCCGGTTTCACATTTAGATGAGGTGCTTGAGAAAGCGTTAGTAGGAGAGGGAAGATGAAAGTAACAAAATCAGATATCGTCATTAGTGCGGTGAAACCAGAGCAGTACCCGAGCGGGGGGCTGCCTGAGATCGCACTTGCTGGACGATCAAATGTTGGAAAGTCCTCGTTCATTAACTCATTGATTAATCGGAAAAATTTAGCGCGTACGTCTTCTAAACCAGGAAAGACCCAGACGCTTAATTTTTACATTATTAATGATATGCTCCATTTTGTGGACGTCCCAGGTTATGGCTTTGCAAAAGTATCAAAAACAGAGCGCGAAGCATGGGGGAGAATGATCGAAACGTATATTACAATGCGTGAAGAGTTAAAAGCAGTCGTCCAAATTGTGGATCTGCGTCATAAGCCATCCGCAGATGATGTGAACATGTATGAATTCCTTAAATACTATGGAGTTCCTGTGATCATTATTGCGACAAAGGCCGATAAAATTCCAAAAGGCAAATGGGAAAAGCATGCGAAAGTCGTCAAACAGACACTCGACATCGACCCATCAGATGAATTAATCCTTTTCTCTTCTGAAACAAAAAAGGGAAAAGATGAAGCATGGAATGCGATCCTTGCGAAGATTAACAGCTAAGAAGATAATAAAAAGTTGTAAGAAAACATTTGTTTTCTTGCAACTTTTTTTCATACGCTGAGAAAAACGTAGAACTTGAAGGAAAGCGATTAAGTTTAAATTCGTTCTGTCTCTAGAAATTATTGAATGCCGAAAGTTTATTAAATAGATGCTAAATTATAATTAAATCCCATATTTACAAATAAAATCAATTACGGTAATATGATATTGAAAATATTTCAGATAGGAGTGGTAATAATGAAATTAAAAGCAAGAACTTGTTACAATTACTCACTAAATGAAATGAAGGAAAAACAATCAAAACTGAAAGCGAGAACATGCTATAATTACTCGCTAAATGAAATGAAAGAAATGCAAAAGGAATTAAAGAAAAAGTAAGAGAGTATGATGAGAAACAGAGGTTTTTTAGAATCTCTGTTTCTTAACACTTAAATAAGGAATAGTGTACATGAATATTAGTAGAGTGAGTACATTAGTTTATTTGGATACTATGATTGTTTTCATAGGGGCACTAGTTTGGACTGGATTGCCTCTTTATTTCTTTGAGATGACTGGTTCATATTTTTATGCAGGCAGTATGTATCTGATTGGTGGCTTTTCGTTTATTTTAAGTAATATTGTGAGCAACTATTTATTTAAAATTTTATCTAGATACACGGCAAAATTTTTCGTCACCACATTGTCTATCCTAACCCTTGCTTCGTTTTTTGCTTTAAACAATCAATTATTTAATCTAATGTTTTTTTTAATGCTTGCTTTTCAATTTTTTATAAATGGCTTATCGTTTATTTTAGAATCGGGATTTAACATGTTTTTATCCAATCAACCCCATAAAGATATTGCATATCGTAATATGTTTTTACTCTCAGCTAAAACAATTGGTTTCTTTAGTGGACCAATTTTGTTTATATTCTTTGGATCAGAAATGTATCTTGTTTTTCTGCTCTTTTTTATTGGTTTGTTGGTTTATGAGTATTTGTATCCAATTGTTGCCCAGTTGAAAATCGAAAGTATATCTTTCACGAATGTTGAAATATTTAAAAAAATACCAAAGAGTTATTTGTGCATCATGTTTATTGATGGGATGTTTTTACCTGTAGTAATGAATTATTCGTTTATTATTCTGAAAGAAACGTTTTCGGCAAGTGATCTTACTGTATCATTATTTTGGCTAATTGGCGGAGTATCGGTTTTACTAGGAAATCTATTGATCCGAAGAATGGATATACAAAAAATACATTCGAAAGTCTATCTTATAACGATATATCTTATGTTTGGGTTAATTCTAATGATTTTAGCGCCCAATAGTTCACTGTTTTTAATTGGTTTTTTTATTTTGACACTCATTAACCCGTTGTTTATGAGCTTAATCAAAGCATCTTTTTTAGTTGTTTTTGATCCTCACTATAGAAGTATGGCACTTGCAGGTATGAATACATTGAATCAGCTAGGAACGATATTAATCATTACAGTGATTACATTCATGTTGGAAAGTTCGAAAATTTTCAATATTTCTTACATCATTCCATTATGTCTTTGTATAGGAATCATTCGATTTTTGATTCTAAAAAATATTTTAAAAAGGGGAATTCAATGAATGGATAAAGTGAGTTATCCTGACTTTTCGGTGGACTTAGTAGAAGCATGTTTGAAGTTTGGTTACTATTTTGAAGGAATGGATAAAGAGAATGTTACTCGATTAGTAGATCAATACAAAAAATTTTGGTTCATGATCAAAAAATATCCCGATTGTTCTTTTGCCCCAAATACTGAAATTGATGAGGTTTGGCATTTACATATGCTGTTACCACAAAACTATTATTACGATTGTATGTCGTATTTCGGCATTATTTTAGCTCATGATGCTGGATTTGGGAATCAAGCTGATGAAGTGGATATACTAAATGAAATGTTTGATAGCGGAAATGATTTATGGGAAAAAGAATTTGGATTTAGATTACCTGATGAAAATGAACTTAAGACGAAACCATAAAAATGATAATAATTGCTTGACAGTGACACTGATATCAATTTAATGATACTTGACATAAAGGGAGAAAAACAAAACCGCCTTACCTGCAAAATGTTGCTACACAAGCAACTGCAGATAAGGCGGTTATTGTCGTCTATATCAGTTAAACTGGATCTTCTTCTTCTCGTAAGATGTGTATTATAAAACATCCAATTGATGGCTTATCAAACAATTATATTGTATAAGTTATTTCCTTTTTAAAAATAATAAGAGGAGACTGACGGCAATCAATACATATGGCCAGTACAATTCAAAACCGGAAGTAGGGATCGAAAGTGTGCTAAGTTGCTTCGTAATTTGTTGAAAGAAATAAAGGAATAGACCGAGTGCAATGAGAACAACACTTTCTATTCGATATTCCTTTTTCTGTGATGATTTCATCAAAAGTGCAAGGCCGACGATGAACACAATCATTGTAAATGTATCTGGCCAGTGTTCTAATTTCGGCTGAAGGATAAAGTGTAGCGCAAGGCCTGTCATGAGCATACCGATAAACACATGAGAGGTTTCCTGTTCCTTCTTTCCTTGATATAAGAAAGCAAGGCCAAAAAGCAGTACAAGTGTATACCATTTCTCCTGATCTTTCCAAATGTCAAATTGATCTCCTGAGAGAATGGCATATAGTGCTACAGCCAGCAAAGTGAGCGGCAGCAAAATAGATTTCTTCTTCAAAGATGTCACCTTCTTATAAGCAGATCATTTGTCCGCACGCGCCAAATCTGGTAAATTGCTTGAAGTGATGATATGGCATTCGATGTCGAACATTTTTCTACTATATCACAACATTTTTGAAATCTGTTCACAATTTTTATCCAGTTAAAAATGAATATATGTTATAATCATTATAAATAATAAATTCTATATTGTAATTATTATAAATTAGACAGGGCGTTGGGGGTGCAAGCTGAAGTTATGCATATTCTTGTTGTGGGTTTAGATTATAAAACAGCCCCTGTTGAGATACGGGAACAGCTGAGCTTTGAACCGAGCGAGCTCGGAACAGCGATGTCCAAGCTTAAAGAAGAAAAAAGCATTCTAGAGAATATCGTCATCTCAACATGTAATCGAACAGAGATCTACGCAGTTGTAGATCAGCTTCATACTGGTCGGTTTTATATAAAAAGATTTTTAGCAGATTGGTTCGGTTTAGAAAAAGAAGATGTCTCTCCATATTTGAAGTTTTATGAAAATGATGGAGCGGTTGAGCATTTATTCCGGGTTGCCTGTGGACTTGATTCTATGGTCATTGGTGAAACACAAATACTCGGTCAAGTGCGCTCAAGCTTTAAAGTCGCTCAAGAGGAGAAGACCATTGGTACCGTTTTCAATTATTTGTTTAAGCAGGCGGTAACAGTTGCGAAGCGCTCTCATGCGGAAACAGATATTGCGTCTAACGCTGTATCTGTCAGCTATGCGGCAGTGGAACTTGCCAAAAAAATCTTTGGACGTCTTTCTGATAAACATGTCCTTATTCTTGGTGCGGGTAAAATGGGCGAGCTGGCGGCTCAAAACCTTCAAGGTCAAGGGATTGGCCAGGTAACAGTCATCAATCGAACGTTTGAAAAGGCCAAAGAACTGGCAGGCCGTTTTTCAGGAGAGCCTAAGAGCTTGAATCAATTAGAAAAAACTTTATCTGAAGCGGATATTTTAATTAGCTCTACTGGGGCTAAACAATTTGTGATCACAAAGGAAATGGTCGAAAAAGCGAACAAACAGAGAAAAGGCAGACCTCTATTCATGGTGGATATTGCAGTACCACGTGATTTAGATCCAGCTATTTCTGAAGTAGAAGGTGCTTTTTTGTATGACATTGATGACCTTGAGGGCATTGTGGCAGCTAACCTGAAAGAGCGACGTGCAGTAGCTGAAGAGGTGGAGCTTCTCATCGAAGCTGAAATTGTGGAATTTAAGCAATGGCTTAATACGCTCGGAGTGGTTCCTGTGATTTCTGCTTTAAGAGAAAAAGCACTCTCGATTCAAGCGGATACGATGCAAAGCATCGAACGAAAGCTTCCAAACCTTACAAATCGTGAAATGAAGCTGTTAAATAAACATACGAAAAGCATCATCAATCAAATGCTGAAAGATCCTATCTTAAAGGCCAAAGAAATTGCCGGGGAGCCGAATGCAGAGGAAAAGCTTTTACTCTTTAAAGAAATCTTTGATTTACAGGTTGAAGATGAAGAGCAAAAGGCAGAGCCGATGCAGGTGGAGCAAGGGGCATTTCAACTGTTCAAATCAAATATGGCACAAGGCCTTGCTACAGTTGCCAGTGAGTGATTAGGCGATGATGGAATCCATTGTAGCGAGACTAGGCGAAGCGACGATCTTGATCTATGCACTCAGTGTCTTGTTCTATTTCATAGATTTTCTTCAACACAACCGGAAGGCTGGAAAAATGGCTTTCTGGTTGCTTTCTATTGTCTGGCTGCTGCAAACAGTCTACATGTTTTATATTATGATGGAAACAGACCGATTCCCTGTGTTGAATGTAGCAGAGGGGTTATATTTTTATACGTGGGTGCTTGTGACATTGTCACTCGTTTTGACAAAAGTATTACGCGTTGAATTTATTGTCTTTTTTACAAATGTAATTGGTTTTTCCATGATGGCGATTCACACCTTTACACCATCCGATCTTCATTCTGCCGAACTGACGGGAAAGCTGACGAGTGAGCTGCTCGTCATTCATATTACGATGGCCATTTTATCATACGGCGCTTTTTCACTTTCATTTGCTTTTTCACTCCTCTATCTATTTCAATATCGTTTGCTGAAAAAGAAAAAATGGGGAAAATGGCTTTTGAGAATTGAAGACTTATCAAAGCTTGATCATATGGCGTATGTCTTAAATATTATTGGCGTACCGATGCTCTTGCTTAGTTTAATTCTTGGCATTATATGGGCATATATTTCGTATGATACGTTGTACTGGACAGATGCAAAGGTGCTCGGTTCGTTTATTATGCTGTTTTTATATGGCTTTTACTTATACATTAGACTGGTGAGAAATATGCAAGGCAAAATCGTGGCGCGATGGAATGTCGCTTCATTTCTTGTGCTGATGATCAATTATTTTCTGCTTGGTAGCTTATCAACCTTTCATTGGTTTCAATAATGATGAGTCTTAAGGGCATTGTCGGGAGGAAGACGTAATGCGAACAATTAAAGTAGGTTCTAGACGAAGCAAACTTGCGATTACACAAACAAAATGGGTCATTCAAAAGTTGTCTGAACTAAACCCTTCTTATTCTTTTGAAATTAAAGAGATTGTGACAAAGGGTGATCAAATTTTAGATGTGACCTTATCAAAGGTTGGCGGAAAAGGTCTGTTTGTTAAAGAGATTGAACAGGCAATGCTGAACCATGACATCGATATGGCGGTACACAGCATGAAAGATATGCCGGCCTCTCTTCCGGAAGGTTTAGTCATCGGCTGTATTCCTGAGCGTGAAGATGTGCGGGATGCGTTGATTTCAAAGGATCATCTCCGTCTTCATGAACTACCAAAGGGAGCGGTTGTGGGAACGAGCAGCTTACGGCGCAGTGCCCAGCTTCTTCAGAAGAGACCAGATCTTGAGATTAAATGGATCCGTGGAAACATTGATACGAGACTCGAAAAACTGAAAAATGAAGAGTATGATGCGATTATTCTAGCGGCTGCCGGATTGTCTAGAATGGGCTGGAGTCAAGAAGTCGTGTCGGAATTTTTATCTCCTGATACTTGCCTTCCTGCTGTGGGGCAGGGCGCATTGTCGATAGAATGTCGGGGAGATGACGAAGAGCTCTTGCAGCTGTTAGCTCAATTCACAAATGAGTATACAAAGAAAACGGTCCTTGCTGAAAGAGCCTTCCTTAAGCAAATGGATGGAAGCTGTCAAGTGCCGATCGCTGGTTACGCAACGATGAATGAGCGTGATGAAATTGAATTGACAGGTCTTGTGGCATCTGCGGACGGCCATACGATTATTCGAGAAACCGTAACAGGTACTGACCCTGAGGCAATCGGAACAGCATGTGCGAAGCAAATGGCGGATAAGGGAGCAAAAGATTTGATCGACAAGGTGAAAAAGGATCTGTCTTCCCAATGACGATAGCCAAATCGCTTTACGGACAGACGGTGCTTGTCACTCGAAATGAACGTCAAGCGGGTGCGTTTCAGCAGAAAATTGAAGCGCTGAACGGCCATGCTGTTTTAACCTCTCTTATCAGGTTTGAACCAACGCTGACAAAAGAAAAAGCGAAGGCATTTTTAGAAGATTTAGAAGCAAGCCATTGGCTTGTGTTTACGAGTGTAAATGGTGCGTCTTTTTTTCTTAGTTATATAGAGAAGCATCAATTACATCAAAGCTTATCCCACTTGAAAGTGGCGGCCGTAGGTGAAAAAACATCTGCCTATCTGATGCAGCACGGCCTAAAAGTGGATGTGGTTCCAGAGCGATTTATAGCAGAAGAACTGGCAGATGCTTTAATTGATCATGTACACCCAGAAGAATGTGTCTTTGTAGCAAAAGGCCACCTGTCACGAGATGTGGTGAAGAATACCCTCGTTCCGCTTGGCATTGACGTAAAAGAGTGGATTATATATGAAACAGTGAAGGATGAGGATGGAATTATCGCACTCAAGTTGGCAATGATGGAGCAATCATTTGATTTTATTACATTTACTAGCTCCTCCACTGTTCATTCTTTTATGCACGCCATGGAGGCTGATATCGATAGATTAGCTGCATCAGACACATGTTTTGTGAGCATCGGTCCTCTTACACAAGAGGCGCTGCTTCAATACGGGATTTCTTCTGAAACCCCAGATACTTATACGATAGACGGGATGCTTGATTTGATGTGCCGTTTATCTGAAAGGAAGTTGAACCAATGATGAAATTTAACAGACACCGCAGATTGCGTACAAGCGCAGGAATGAGAGAATTGGTGAGAGAAACATTTTTAAGACCCTCTGATTTCATTTATCCGATCTTTTTTGTAGAGGGAGAGAATGTCCGGAAAGAAGTCCCTTCAATGCCGGGTGTCTATCACATTTCAGTTGATCTTGTGAAAGAAGAAGTCCAAGAGCTTGTTGACCTTGGGATTAAATCTATCATTGTTTTTGGGGTACCAGACCATAAAGACCATGTAGGCAGTGAAGCTTATCACGATCATGGGATTGTTCAAAGAGCAACGCTTGAAATCAAAAAGCATTTCCCTGAGCTTGTGGTTATTGCTGATACTTGCTTATGCCAATATACAGATCACGGACATTGCGGAATCGTTGAAGATGGAGAAATTTTAAATGATGAATCTCTTCAGCTCTTAGCGAAAACCGCTGTCAGTCAGGCTCGTGCAGGTGCAGATATCATTGCTCCATCAAATATGATGGATGGCTTTGTTATCGCAATTCGTGAGGCGCTCGATGAGGCCGGCTTTGTTCATGTGCCTGTCATGTCATATGCTGTGAAATATGCAAGTGCTTTTTACGGTCCGTTTCGTGAGGCGGCGCATAGCACACCGCAGTTTGGAGATCGTAAAACGTATCAAATGGACCCTGCAAACCGCTTAGAAGCACTGAGAGAAGCGCAGTCTGATGTAGAAGAAGGCGCTGACTTTCTGATCGTGAAGCCGTCACTTTCATACTTAGATATCATGCGTGATGTGAAAAATGAATTTACACTTCCTGTTGTTGCGTACAATGTGAGCGGAGAGTATGCAATGGTGAAAGCAGCAGCTCAAAATGGCTGGATTTCTGAAAAAGAGCTTGTTCTTGAAATGCTGACTAGCATGAAACGTGCAGGCGCAGAATTAATCATTACGTATCATGCAAAAGATGCAGCGAAATGGCTCTCAGAATAAAGAACGGATAGACAGGAGGACATTGAAATGGGACGTAGCTATGAAAAGTCAAAGCAAGCATTTAAAGAAGCGCAGCAGTTAATGCCGGGTGGTGTGAACAGCCCTGTGCGCGCATTTAAATCAGTCAATACAGACCCGATTTTTATGGAACGAGGCAAAGGCGCAAAAATATACGATATTGACGGAAATGAATATATTGATTATGTCTTATCGTGGGGACCGCTTATTTTAGGGCATACGAATGACCGTGTGGTTAAAAGCATTCAGCGAGTAGCTGAACATGGTACAAGCTTCGGTGCTTCTACTTTAGTTGAAAATGAATTAGCTAAGCTTGTATCAGAACGAGTTCCTTCTATTGAGGTCATTCGTATGGTCAGCTCTGGAACAGAGGCGACGATGAGTGCGCTTCGTCTAGCACGTGGTTTTACAGGCAGAAACAAAATTGTGAAATTTGAAGGCTGTTATCATGGCCACGGTGATTCTTTGCTCATTAAAGCTGGTTCGGGTGTGGCAACGCTTGGACTTCCGGATAGCCCTGGTGTCCCTGAAGGTACAGCAAGTAATACGATCACCGTTCCATACAATGATTTAGAAAGCATCAAAGTCGCTTTTGAAGAATTTGGAGACGACATTGCAGGTGTCATTGTAGAACCAGTTGCAGGAAATATGGGGGTTGTCCCTCCGCAAGAAGGTTTCTTGCAAGGATTGAGAGACATCACTGAGCAATATGGCTCTTTACTCATTTTTGATGAGGTCATGACAGGCTTCCGTGTGGATTATCATTGTGCCCAAGGCTATTTTGGCATTACGCCTGATCTGACATGTCTTGGTAAAGTCATCGGAGGCGGCCTGCCAGTTGGTGCTTATGGCGGTAGAGCGGACATTATGAGACAAATTGCGCCAAGCGGCCCGATATATCAAGCAGGAACGTTATCCGGTAACCCGCTTGCGATGACAGCAGGTCTTGAAACATTAAAACAGCTGACACCTGAGTCTTATGAAGAGTTTAGACGCAAAGGAGATCGTTTGGAAGAAGGTATTTCAAGAGC
The DNA here is from genome assembly GCF_038593325.1 of Bacillus sp. FSL W7-1582. Classification (NCBI taxonomy): domain Bacteria; kingdom Bacillati; phylum Bacillota; class Bacilli; order Caryophanales; family Bacillaceae; genus Bacillus; species Bacillus sp. FSL W7-1582. Next base: position 2,481,066 of record NZ_CP151987.1, on the reverse strand, counting down.
GGCGAAAGCACATGGGATTCCATTAACATTTAACCGTGCAGGTTCCATGATTGGATTCTTCTTTACAAACGAACAAGTCGTCAATTACGATACAGCGAAAACAGCTGACCTCGCTTTATTCGCTGAATTCTACAAGGAAATGGCTGATCACGGTATCTTCCTTCCACCTTCACAATTCGAAGGGCTGTTCCTATCAACTGCTCATACGGATGAAGACATCGAGTATACGATTGAGACAGTTGAAAAGGTATTTCAAAAATTAGCTCAGTAACCAAAAGCCGATATGGAGACATATCGGCTTAGATCGTTGACAAAGGGTTAAAATGAACTTTATTTTAGCCCTTTGTCTTCTTTTCAGCGTGAAAGAAAACCTTTGCAGTCTAGGAAGGACGAGCACCGGAGCGGAGCGAATTTGACATTCGTGAGCACCAGCGCGCAGGACTGACACCGAATGCGAGGGTTTGTCTACACGCTGAGCCGATATGGAGACATATCGGCTTTTTGCTTTGCATAAAACCAATCATATTTTCACCGCCTCCTTCATACACCTGTATTGACATCTAATTTTATTTTGAAGGATTAGATGAAAGGAGGACACCGACTTGTCTCAAAACAATCGATTACAGTTTTCGGTAGAAGAGTCCATTTATTTCAAAAACGGACAGGAAGTCAGTGAGCTACTGTCAATTTCTCTCGATCCTGACATTCTCGTTCAAGAAGTGAATGATTATGTTTCCATTAGAGGTTCACTCGAGCTAACAGGAGAATACAACATAAATCAAGAGGAGCTAATGGGTGAATCCAGTTCCTATGCATCATACAGGCAGGCTGATGAGGTGAAGGTAAGAGAGGACGGAACGGCGGAGCTGCTGCATCAATTTCCGGTGGATATCACGATCCCCAAGAACAAAATTAGTCATTTAAATGATGTATTTGTGTTTATTGATGCATTTGATTACCAGCTGACAGAAAGCCGTTTGCTCACGATTCAGGCTGATTTGGCCATTGAAGGTCTGTTAGATGAAGGAACGCCTGAATCGCTTGTAGAAGAGCCATATGAATTTGTCCATCGTGCTGAAGAGGAATATGGCGATGTCACTTATGAATATCAGGCGCAGTCAGAATATGAAGAGCAAGAAATGCTGCCACGTGAAGAGCATGAAGAAAATGCAGAACAGCATGCCGTTTTGCAACATGAAGCGCGAACTGAACAAGAAGAGGATGAAATAGACATCGAGACGGTGATGGTGGAAGAAGTAGAAGAAGAGGAGGGAAATGAGGAAGAAGAAGCGGTGGCGCTTGGGTATCGTTCCTTCCCAGAAGCTCAAGTACAAGAGCCGCCATTCTTTGACCCGCCTAAGCTGTTAGAAGAAGAGGAGCGGGATGATACGTTCTTTGAGGTGGAAGTGAGGAAAGACCCTGAAGCAGAGAGCAAGGAAGAAGAAGAGCCGCCAGCTTATCCAGCCTTTGAATCACCTGCTTATCAGATGGAACAGACGCAGGAAGAGCGGGATGACAGCTATCAGTTCGAACGATTATATGAACGTGAAGCACCAAAGGTGTATGAATCAGCTCAAGAAGCTGAGGAGTTTGAACATGACCAGAGAGAAGCGTCTGGCAGTGAGAATTCTCTTTATTTAACGAAGCTGTTCGATAAGCAGGAGGAGGAAGATTTTTCTCGCATGAAAATATGTATAGTTCAGCAAGAAGATACGGTCGATCGTATTTGTGAGCGATATCAGTTGAATGTGCAGCAGCTCCTTCGAACGAATTCATTGTCGGTGGATGCAGAGCTCGAAGAAGGGCAGATTCTTTATATTCCTGAATATCAAAAAAGCAATGCATAGTATGAGATGATGGACCGAGAAAATGTGGTGAGAGAACGTGGATGAAATCCAATCTGTCCTATACGAATATGGGCTTGAGGCTGAATATATCGAACCTGTCAGTCCAGCAGTCGTTAGAGTGTATACAAAGCAGGGCGTATTTGCACTAAAGCGAGTAAAACCCCATCGACACATGCAGTTTACAGAGCAAATGCTTGAACTAGAATCAAAAGGCTATCGCTCGTTTGTGCCGATTTATCGCACGAAGAGCGGTTCCTTTTTCTCTAATCATCGAGAAAGCCAGTACACGTATTATCTCATGCCATGGCTGACGAATGAAAAGAGAGAAGAGCAGGACGATAAACATGAATATTTATTTCAAGAGATTGCAAGACTTCATAAACGAACAGAAGTTATGATGGACATTACTGAGCAGGAAATAGAGGCTCACTACACCCAAATGAAAAGCAAATGGGAAACAGAGAAAGACATGTATGAACGATTTATCGAGCGGGCAGAACAAACATGGTATATGTCGCCATTTGAGCTGGCTGCTGCTATGTATTTTTCAGAAGCGATGTCTGCAAGTGAATTTGCACTTGAACGTTTAGAGGATTGGCATGAGGAAATGAAAGACCAAGAGACGACACGTATTGTGTTAAACCATGGGCAATTGTCAATCCATCACTTTTTGTACAATGATGTAGGTACAGGACATTTCACCAATTTTGAGCGGTCCAAAAAGGCTGCCCCCATATATGACCTTTTGACCTTTTACTATCGCACATTCAAAACCTACCCTACTCCTTGTCCTGAATGCACATCTTTGTTTTATACGTATCAAAAGGGAAATAAACTTCGTGAGGAAGAGATTCATTTGTTCTTGAGCTACCTCGCTTATCCGCAGGGTTTGTTTGATACGGTGAAAGCCTATGAAGCAGGCGGACAGGATGAGATGGAAAGTTGTCAGGAGCTGTTAAGGGCGTATTGGCAAATGAAAAATTCTGAGCCGACCGTCATGAAAATACACGAAATTGAGCAGGCTAGACGCCTTGAAGAAGAACAAAATGCCTCGTCATCAGAAGAGTGACGAGGTTGTTTGCTGTTGCGCTATGAAATGTCTAACGAGGGATGACCTATACATAAGAGTGAGCCTGCAGCTTTCAGCTCCCTTAAAACCAATCAAGGTGAAAGGCACAGGCGAGAAATATAAGAATTCCTAAGATGAGGACGTCAAATGTTGTGGGAAAAATGATCGTGCGAAAGCCTTGAAATATGGCAATCGGGAGAACGACTTGGGAGGCAACTGCCCGAATTTGTCTAAGCCATGGGGGGAGTGTGTAAGGATTGATCTTTTTCAAAATAAAACGCCCTCCTTCTTTATTTTGTTATTATCATATGGGCAAAGAGGCAAAGGGTGCCTGCCCAATTTGTATAAAGAAGAAGAAAAGCGGAAAAGATGATTGACGAAAACAAAAGGCATTTAGTAATATTAATAAAAGATGAGTATAAGCTGATGAACGTGATATATCGTAAGCGTGGATCAGGAAGAGTACGAGCAAGACCCTAAAGAGAGGGAAACCAATAGCTGAAAGGTTTTCTAGGATGCACTTGTTTGGAAGGTCGCCTGTGAGCTTAATTTCTTGAAACATGTAGTAGAGAAATTCGGGAGATCCCCGTTATCCTTTAGAGAGTACGGGACACGTCTAAGTGTTTCGTGAAAAAAGGTGGTACCGCGAAAAAGCTTTTTCGTCCTTTTATAAGGATGAGAAGGCTTTTTTATGTTTCATCAGCCGAAAAAATGTGGAGGTAACACAAATGGAAACAAATAATCAAGAAATGCCAACAAAGTACGATCCAAATGCGATTGAAAAAGACCGCTATACGTACTGGCTTGAAGGGAAATTCTTCGAAGCACAAAATGACAAAACGAAAGATCCATATACAGTCGTCATTCCTCCACCAAACGTGACAGGAAAATTACACTTAGGGCATGCTTGGGATTCAACCCTTCAAGACATCGTGACTCGTATGAAACGGATGCAGGGCTATGATGTTTTATGGCTGCCAGGAATGGACCATGCGGGTATTGCAACACAAGCCAAGGTAGAGGCGAAGCTTCGCGAAGAAGGCGTGAGCCGCTATGATCTCGGACGTGAAAAATTTGTAGAAGAAACGTGGAAGTGGAAAGAAGAGTATGCAGATTTTATTCGCAGCCAGTGGGCGAAAATGGGTCTAGGTCTAGACTATTCGCGTGAGCGTTTCACATTAGATGAAGGCTTGAATAAAGCAGTCCGCCAAGTGTTTGTTCAATTGTATGAAAAAGGATTGATCTATCGCGGAGAATACATCATTAACTGGGACCCAGCAACAAAAACGGCCCTTTCTGATATTGAAGTCATCTACAAGGATGTGCAAGGTGCGTTTTATCACTTGAGATATCCGCTTGCAGATGGATCAGGTTCGATTGAAATTGCGACAACAAGACCTGAAACGATGCTTGGAGATACGGCAGTCGCTGTACATCCTGAAGATGAACGCTATCAGCATTTGATTGGGAAAACAGTTGTTTTACCAATTACAGGCCGAGAGATTCCAATCGTCGGGGATGACTATGTCGATATGGAATTTGGATCAGGAGCTGTAAAAATTACGCCGGCTCATGACCCGAATGACTTCGAGCTTGGAAACCGTCATAACCTAGAGCGCATTCTTGTGATGAATGAAGATGGCACAATGAATGGAAACGCACTTCAATACAAAGGAATGGACCGCTTCGAATGTCGTAAACAGCTTGTGAAAGATCTTCAAGAAGAAGGCATTTTGTTCAAAATTGAGGACCACATGCATTCAGTTGGTCACAGTGAGCGCAGTGGCGCTGTAGTGGAGCCATATTTATCAACACAATGGTTTGTGAAAATGCAGCCGCTCGCAGATGAAGCCATCAATCTGCAAAAAGGTGATGAGCAAGTTCAATTTGTTCCAGACCGATTTGAAAAGACGTATTTACACTGGATGGAAAATATCCGTGACTGGTGTATTTCTCGTCAGCTATGGTGGGGACACCGCATTCCGGCTTGGTATCATAAAGAAACGAAGGAAGTATACGTGGGACTTGATGCGCCAGAAGATATTGAAAACTGGGAGCAAGATAACGATGTACTTGATACATGGTTTAGTTCAGCGCTTTGGCCTTTCTCTACAATGGGCTGGCCAGATGCAGAAAGTGAAGACTTCAAGCGCTACTACCCAACCAATTTGCTTGTAACAGGCTATGACATCATCTTCTTCTGGGTATCTCGTATGATCTTCCAAGGTCTTGAATTCACAGGAGAAAAACCATTTAAAGACGTCCTCATTCATGGTCTTATTCGCGATGAACAAGGGCGTAAAATGAGTAAGTCACTTGGCAACGGAATTGATCCAATGGAGGTCATCGACAAGTACGGAGCGGATTCATTGAGATATTTCTTAGCGACTGGAAGCTCTCCAGGTCAAGATTTGCGTTTTAGCTTTGAAAAGGTTGAATCCACTTGGAACTTTGCGAACAAAATTTGGAACGCATCCCGTTTTGCTTTAATGAATATGGATGGTTTAACGTACGATGAGCTTGATTTGACAGGAGAAAAATCAGTTGCTGATCAATGGATTTTAACACGACTAAATGAAACGATTGAAAGTGTCACACAGCTTGCTGATAAGTATGAATTTGGTGAAGTGGGCAGACATTTATACAACTTCATTTGGGATGATTTCTGTGATTGGTACATTGAAATGGCGAAACTTCCGCTTTATGGAGAAGATGAAGCGGCGAAGAAAACGACTCGTTCGATCCTTGCGTATGTATTAGATCAAACGATGAGACTTCTACATCCGTTTATGCCGTTCTTAACAGAAGAAATCTGGCAGCATCTACCTCATGAAGGTGAGTCCATTACTGTAGCGGCATGGCCTGAAGTGAAGCCGGAACTTTCTAACGAACAAGCTTCTGCTGACATGAAGCTGCTTGTTGAACTGATTCGTTCTGTTCGTAACATTCGCAGTGAAGTGAACACACCAATGAGCAAACAAGTCGAGCTATATATCAAAGCATCCACATCTGATGTACAGGAACGTTTAGAGAAGAACCGTTCATATATTGAACGCTTTACGAATCCAAGTGTGCTTGAAATTGGCACGGATGTTCCTGCTAGTGATAAAGCGATGACGGCTGTTATTTCTGGAGCAGAACTCATTCTGCCGCTTGAAGGTTTAATCAATTTAGACGAAGAAATTGCCCGTCTGCAAAAAGAGCTTGATAAACTGACAAAAGAAGTGGAACGAGTTCAGAAAAAGCTTGGCAATGAAGGCTTTATGAAAAAAGCGCCTGAAAGCGTCGTAGAAGAAGAGCGTGCGAAAGAACGTGATTATGTCGCAAAACGCGAAGCTGTTCAAAAGCGTATTGAAGAGCTGAAAGCATAATGTTGAAAAGACGGCTCCTAACGGAATGGAGTCGTCTTTTTTGAAAATTTCGTATGAAATGAGAGATGACATTGTTTACAACCTATCATGAAGCCATTGAATGGATTCATAGCAGACTCGCTTTCGGTGTCAAACCGGGACTTGAACGAATGAAATGGCTGATGGACAGACTAGACCATCCTGAACAAAAAATAAAAGCAGTGCATGTGGCTGGAACAAATGGAAAAGGATCAACGATTGCATTTACTCGATCCATTTTACAGTCAGCGGGCTATTCAGTTGGAACCTTCACCTCTCCATTTATTTTAACGTTCAATGAACGAATTAGTGTTAATGGGGAGCCGATTTTGGACGAGGAGTGGCTGAGTTTGGTGAACGACATCAAGCCTTTAGTTGATGAATTAGATGATACAGAGCTTGGTGCAGCAACAGAGTTTGAGATCATTACAGCCTGTGCGTTTGCTTATTTTGCCCATGTGCACCAAGTAGACTTTGTCCTCTTGGAAACAGGGCTTGGCGGAAGACTTGATTCTACAAATGTGGCTGCGCCCATCTTAACAGCAATTACGTCGATTGGTCACGATCATATGGCCATTTTAGGCGACACACTTAATCAGATTGCAGCAGAAAAAGCTGGCATTATTAAAGCTGGGATTCCGATGATCACGGCCGTTCATCAAGCGGAAGCTCTTACTGTGATTCAACACAAAGCAGAAGAAAAGAATGCGCCGTTTATCTCGTTACATGATACTTGTACCTTTAAGGACCAGCAGCCGACTGAAACAGGTGAACGCTTCACATTCACTACCCCAAAAAGGGAGTACTCGCAGCTAGAGACAGGGTTAATCGGAACGCATCAAAGGCAGAACGCCTCCCTTGCCGTTCTACTGATCGAATGGCTGGAGCAAGAAGGATATATCCATGTGCTAGATGAGCAAGTGTATGAAGGAATTCGGCAAGCGGTGTGGGCTGGAAGATTTGAAAAGATCCAAGATCAGCCTCTTGTTTATTTAGATGGTGCTCATAACGAAGAAGGAATGGACCGTTTAATCGAAACTGTACAAGCTCATTTTTCCAGTAAACAGGTTCATGTTTGTTTTAGTGCGTTAAAAGATAAACCTTACAAACAAATGATCGAAAAGCTTGAAAGGATTAGTTCATCGATTCATTTTGTTTCCTTTGACTTTCCAAGAGCTGAATCAGCGGAAAAGCTTTATGCTTGCAGTCATTTAGAAGCAAAATCGTTTGATGAAGACCCTCGTGCAGTGCTTGAGTTCATTCAGAAAAAAAGCGCTGATCCTGCAGCAATGATTCTGGTGACAGGTTCGCTTTATTTTATCTCAGATGTACGAAGTCGTATTTTATAGTAAGGAAAAGACGCAAATTGCTTCTATGCAGTGTGCGTCTTTTTTCTTTTGATATGTAGGAGAGGGGGAAATTCACTTTTTCGCAAGGTGATCAAAGGTGAATCGCTATGGTACAATCCGGTCTATTCTATTTCCGGAAGGAGTCACCTAATTTGATCGATTTTTTTATGTTTTTCACAGGCATGGTCATGGGGTCATTTCTTCACCTAGTTGGTGAGAGGCTTCCAATGAAGCGGTCTATTCTTTTTCCTCGTTCACACTGCGGAGCTTGTAAAGAGCCGCTTTCTTTTCACGACATGCTCCCGCTTGTTTCTTATGTTGTATTGAAAGGGTCATGTAAGCATTGTGGAACCCGGCTCTCTTTGCTTTATCCACTGGTTGAGCTGTTGACAGGCGGCCTTTTTTTACTCGTTTATAGACATGCTGGTTTCTCTTTTGAGGGCCTTTTTCTTGTGAGTCTATGTAGTTTATTCGTGATTGCTGTCGTGAGCGATCTTTTTTATATGAGAGTACCAAACGAGCTCTTTCTCTTCTTTTTTCCTCTTTTCGTCATATACCGCACGCAAGAACCGCTTTTTATTTGGTGGGAAGGAGCGGCATCCCTTCTTATTTGTCTTCTTTTGTTTTATAGTTTAGAACATTTCAAGCCAAATAGTATGGGGGGAGCGGATGTCAAACTATTTGGTGTGCTTGCATTTTGCTTCGGATTTAAGCCATTTCTGATCATTCTTTTTCTTTCGTCTGTCACGGGAATGGTTTACGCAAAGGTGTTTTCTTACAAGGCAAATGAACCCTTTCCTTTTGTTCCTGCCATCGCTTGTTCTTTCTGGCTTTATCTTTTTTGTGGTGATTTGTTAAACCCAATTCGCGATTTTTTTGGATGAGAAAATTGGCGAACACTTTTTGAACCTGCCGACAAAAGTCTTGTTCTTTTTTTTATTGGCTATGTTAAAGTGTGAAACAGAAAGAAGGACGGGTTACATTCGCGCTATTTCATTGGACAGAAAGGTCTTTCTTACAAACAATGTCAGAAAGCGGGGAATGACAGTGAAAAAAAGGCAGGCAAAAAAACAAGGGTTAAAGGTCAATATTAATGGCAAGGAAGAAATGCTGCATGGAGAAGAGCATCAACCTCAAAAACAGCAAGAGGATCAAGTGACGTTTTCGAACTGGGAGGAAAAGAGGCAGTCGGAACAGGAGACAGCCGCTTCCGAGGAGGAACCGTCCAAACCGAAAGAAGAAGATTTTCAATGGGACGATGCAGCTGATCACATTTACCATTCGGATCCAAAGGTCGTCACACCTTATCAAAAGAAAAAAGGTTCTTTTGACCAGAAGTTCAGTAAAAACCGCGGTCCCTTCAAACGAGTGATGACTACGATTGTGTTTGCAGTCGTTCTAGGGACAGGCCTCGGTGTATTTGCATTAAGTTTAAGTAAAGATGGGTCTGCCAATCCATCAGGAGGCGATCATATCAGCGTCTCAGCATCTGGAAGCGGACCTTCGGCGAAAGCTGGGGGAGATGCGCCACCGGCTGATCTTGCAGATACGTCAAAGGACAATGAAGGTGAAAAAAGTGCATCAGGTCATTTTTCAACCTTTGTGGTGCAGGCTGGAAAGTTTTCTTCTGAAAAAGGAGCAGATGACTTAGTTGACAGTTTAAAAGAGGCTGGATATGCAGGTAAAAAGGTATCAATGGATGATGGATATTATGTGATTGCCGGACTTGCCACAGAACAGGGCATGACAAGTGCCGTTGGGAAAAAATTGATCGATCAGCATTTTGAAGCATGGGGAGGAAAAGAGCTCTCGTTTCAAGTGCCAGATGAACTGACAGGTTTAATAGAGAAGGCATCTGTCTTATCCTCTAAGGTGATTGCAGGAGAAGATGTGGATCAAAAAGAAGTCACTCAGTTGATTTCTGAGCTTGAAAATGCCAAAACAACCGACGCACCAGCTAAAAGCAGTTTGCTGAAAGCTGTACAGCTTTTAAATGACCCATCTGCTGAAAATGGCTGGAAATCTCAGCAAGCGCTATTAGATCAACTAAATACGTAAAATCATGTTTTTAACAGCCAAACTAGTCAAAAAATGACTAGTTTTTTTCTTTTGCTTCCAACATAATGATGTAGGAACATGAAAATGGCATTTTCGTCAATTGTCGGTAAGATGTTCATTTGATAGGATGAATGGGTATCTTACTTCTTAGGCTAAACCCTGAAAGGATGAACAAACATGAACCAGTTAATACTCGCATCTCAATCACCTAGAAGAAAAGAATTGCTTGATTTAGCAGGGTTTTCTTATGACATTCAAGCAAGTGATTTAAAAGAAGAAATAAATCGAAACCTTTCTCCTGCTGAGAACGTCCAATGGTTGGCAGAACAAAAAGCAAATGATATTCAAAAAATACATCCCAAAGCTGTGATCATTGGTGCAGATACAATTGTTGCAATTGATGGCAACTGTCTTGGAAAGCCAAAAGACAAGGAAGATGCAGCCTCAATGCTTCAATTATTGTCAGGTAAGACACATCAAGTCTTGACTGGTGTCACGATTCAATCAGAGAATAGAAAAGAAACATTTTATGAACAGACAGACGTGACATTTTGGCCACTTACACAAGATGAAATAGACCGCTATATTGAAACAGGTGAGCCTCTTGATAAAGCTGGAAGCTACGGCATTCAAGGAAAAGGTGCCCTGTTTGTACAAAAAATAGACGGTGATTATTTTTCCGTTGTAGGACTCCCTATTGCTAAAACAGTCAGAGTGCTTGAAACATTTGGTATCACCCCTTTTTGATGACGGGAAGGAATCAAAAAAGGAGTGTAGATCTTGAATCATTTCCCTATGCTGCTGAAGCATTTTCCTCATGATGAAAAGCCGCGCGAACGATTTGTCAAATATGGTCCAAGCAGCTTATCAAACCATGAACTTGTCGCGATTCTTTTGAGAACAGGCACAAAAAAGGAATCAGTTCTTCAAGTGTCCGCAAGACTTTTACAAACATTTGGTGGTCTTCGTTCTGTGAAGGAAGCTTCGATTGAAGAACTGTCAAAGATTCGAGGAGTTGGAAAAGCGAAGGCGATCTCTCTTTTAGCTGCTTTAGAACTCGGCACTAGATTACACCATCAAACGACGGACAATCGTTATGTGATCCGCACGCCGGAAGATGGTGCGAATTTTGTGATGGAAGATATGAGATTTTTGACGCAGGAGAATTTCGTTTGTCTTTATCTCAATACCAAAAATCAAGTTCTTCATAAACATACTGTGTTTATCGGAAGTCTAAATTCGTCGATTGTTCACCCGCGCGAAATTTTTAAAGAGGCCTTTAAACGTTCGGCCGCTTCATTTATATGTGTGCACAACCATCCATCTGGAGATCCGACGCCCAGCAGGGAAGATATTGAAGTCACACAGCGACTTTTTGAATGTGGGAAGCTGATTGGAATACAGCTGCTTGATCATCTAGTGATCGGTGATCAAAAATTTGTGAGTTTGAAGGAAAAAGGGTATTTGTAACACTTTTTTTTTCAATGTTTTACGATATAATAGAGTTTATGAGTTTTTCCCTAAAGGGAATTTTGGTTTAAGAAAGGAAGATACATACATATGTTTGGAATTGGTACAAAAGACCTTGGAATAGATCTTGGAACAGCGAATACGCTTGTTTTTATTAAAGGAAAAGGCATTGTTGTGAGAGAACCTTCGGTCGTAGCTTTGGAAACTGATACGAAGTCTATAGTGGCGGTTGGAAATGACGCTAGAAACATGATCGGTCGTACACCTGGTAATGTTGTGGCACTGCGCCCAATGAAAGACGGAGTCATTGCAGACTACGAGACGACAGCAACAATGATGAAATATTACATTAATCAAGCATTAAAAGGTAAAGGGCTTTTTGCTCGTAAACCGTACGTGATGGTGTGTGTACCATCTGGTATTACAGCAGTAGAAGAGCGTGCAGTCATTGATGCAACAAGACAAGCTGGTGCTCGTGACGCATACCCTATTGAAGAGCCATTTGCTGCGGCAATTGGTGCTAACCTTCCTGTATGGGAGCCAACTGGAAGCATGGTTGTAGATATTGGCGGCGGTACAACAGAAGTAGCCATTATCTCACTTGGCGGTATTGTGACATCTCAATCGATCCGTGTTGCAGGAGACGAAATGGATGATGCGATCAGCAGCTACATTCGTAAAACGTATAATCTTATGATTGGTGATCGCACGTCAGAAGCGATTAAAATGGAAATCGGTTCTGCGCAGCCTGACGTACATGATGAGATGGACATTCGCGGCCGTGACCTTTTAACAGGTCTGCCAAAAACGATCTCTATTACGGCAGAAGAAATTGCAAAAGCGCTTCGCGATACGGTGGAAACAATTGTCGATGCGGTCAAAATGACACTTGAAAAAACGCCACCTGAGCTGGCAGCAGATATTATGGACCGTGGAATTGTATTAACAGGCGGCGGTGCATTGCTACGTAATCTTGACAAAGTCATTAGTGATGAAACAAAAATGCCGGTCATTATTGCTGAAGATCCGCTTGACTGTGTGGCGATCGGAACAGGGAAAGCACTAGAACATATTCACTTGTTCAAAGGAAAATCTAAAGATAATCGATAATTGGGCGTAAATAAAGAGGTGTAAGACATGCCGCAGTTTTTTATGAATAAAAGATTAATGTTGCTCCTTGTCTGTGTCATCGTACTGGTGGCCATGATTGGTTTTTCAGTGAAAAGCGGCAGAGGTGCTTCATGGCCGGAAAAATTAGTGGGGGATACGACAGGCTTTTTTCAAGGTGTCTTTCATAAACCATCACAATTTATTGCCGGTATTTATGGGAACGTACAAGATTTAAAAAACACATATGATGAAAACGAGCGTCTTCGAAAAAAACTTGATGGACAAACCCAATATGAGGCGAAACTTCAAGAACTAGAAGATGAGAACAAAAAGCTTCGCAAGCAGCTCGGGTATGTGAACTCTATTCGTGACTACACGCCCATTCTTTCAACAGTCATTGCGAGAAACCCGTCCCTTTGGGATAGTTTTGTCATGATTGATAAAGGAAAAAAACAAGGCGTTGAAAAAGATATGGCGGTCACCAATGAGAGCGGTGCGTTAATTGGGAAAATTGAAAGTGATAAGCTCAACAATTTTACGTCGACTGTAAGGTTGCTAAGCTCTACAGATCAAAATAATAGAATTTCAACGAAAATTTTTGCGAAAAAGGGCAAAGAAGAACTCAATGGAATTATTAACGGTTATGACAGCAAGAAAAAAATGCTGACAATGAACATTTTAAAATCCGATGCTGATGGGGATGTCAAAAAAGGAGATCTTGTTGAAACATCTGGAGCGGGGGGCGTATTCCCGCAGGGCTTGACGATTGGGAAGGTAAGTGAAATTGAGCCGGACCATTACGGACTGACAAAAATTATTTATGTAGAACCAGCTGCTGAACTCAATAATTTAGACCGTGTGATTGTTGTGAATCGCAGCACAAGTACGGCAGATGCATCTCAATTAACGAAGGAGGAAGGCTCGTGAAACGTGTCCTTCTTGCTTTCGTCATGTTGTTTATTTTCGTATTTGACAGTATTTTTGTCGATTTAGTGAAGCTCCCATTTGTTTCAGACAATCAAATTTTAGCACCTCATTTCATCTTACTCGCACTTGTATTTATGACAGCTTTTGTGAATCAAAAATATGGTGTGATTTATGGATTTGTCTTTGGACTTTTATATGATATTTCGTATACAGGTATTCTTGGTGTTCATATGTTTGGCTTTGGTGCGCTCTGCTATTTGTTAGCAAAAGCCTTCAAAGTCCTCCAAACGAATATGTTAGTCGTTGTCTTTCTGTCGGTGATTGCTGTTGCAGTGATGGAGTTTTATGTGTACGGTGTTCAAGCGACGATTCAACCAAATATTATGCCTTTTAATACGTATGTCATCGAACGCTTTATTCCAACGATTCTTTTAAATACTGCTGCGTCTCTCATACTTGTTGTGCCGCTTAGGCTCTTTTTCATCAATGTGAAACAAGGACTGATCGACGAATAAAAGCAGGAGTTTGTCCAATTACGGCGAAATGAGTATGTTGTTGAGGTGAGCATCTTGAAAACTCAAAAACAGCAGTATGTGACAATAAAAGGTACAAAAAACGGATTAACATTACAGTTAAATGATGACTGTTCGTTTGAAGACCTTCTTTCTGGCTTGCGAGAGGTTCTATTACTTGAGCAATATACAGACGGAAGAGAAGGACATAAAGTCAATGTGCATATTAAACTTGGTTTTCGATATTTAACAGAGGATCAAGAGGCGCGTTTAACTGAAGCGGTGTCTGAAAATGAACATCTTGTCATTCACTCTATTGAAAGTGACGTCATGTCAACTGAAGAGGCGAGACGTTTAAAAGCAGAGGCTGAGATTACTTCTGTAGCAAAAATTGTACGCTCTGGACAGGTGCTTTATGTCGAAGGGGATCTCTTATTAATAGGAGATGTCAACCCTGGCGGAACCATTCGTGCAGGGGGGAATATTTTTGTGCTCGGTGCGTTAAAAGGTGTAGCGCATGCTGGATGTAATGGAAACAAGCAAGCTGTGATTGCAGCATCTCATATGATTCCAACCCAGCTTCGCATCGCACAGGTGTTTAACCGTGCACCGGATCAAAAAGAAGATGGAAATGAAATGGAATGTGCTTATTTAGATATAGATGGCAATATGATCATTGAACGCCTGCAGCAATTGGCTCATATAAGACCTAATCTGACAAGGCTTGAGGGAGGAATGTGAAATTGGGCGAGGCTATTGTGATTACCTCAGGAAAAGGCGGCGTTGGCAAAACAACAACATCTGCAAACTTAGGCACAGCACTAGCAATTCAAGGAAAAAAAGTGTGTCTAGTTGATACCGACATCGGCCTTCGGAATTTAGATGTCGTGATGGGGCTTGAGAACCGCATTATTTATGATCTAGTCGATGTAGTAGAAGGAAGATGCAAGATTCACCAAGCGCTTGTGAAGGATAAGCGGTTCGAGGATCTTTTGTATCTTTTACCTGCTGCTCAAACAAGCGATAAAACGGCGGTAGAGCCGGAGCAGATCAAAGAATTAATTCAATCATTGAAACAAGACTTTGATTATGTTGTCATTGATTGCCCTGCTGGAATTGAGCAAGGCTTTAAAAATGCTGTATCAGGTGCTGACAAAGCGATTGTGGTCACGACACCTGAAATCTCAGCTGTGAGAGATGCAGACCGAATTATCGGCTTGCTGGAACAAGAGGATATTGAACCGCCTCGTTTGATTGTGAACCGCATTCGTACACACATGGCGAAAAATGGCGATTCGATGGATGTGGATGAAGTTGTCCATCATTTATCAATTGATCTTCTCGGCATTGTAGCCGATGATGATGATGTCATTAAGGCTTCAAACAATGGTGAACCGATTGTCATGGATGCTAAAAATAAAGTTTCCATTGCGTATCGCAATATTGCTCGCCGCGTACTAGGTGAATCTGTTCCTCTTCAATCCTTTGAAGAAGAAAACAAAGGGATGTTTGCAAAGCTGAAAGCATTTTTCGGTGTAAGAGCATAATGATTTACTTGAGATGAGACCGATTCGATGAGAATCGGTCTTTTTGTTGCATATCATATGATGTCGCCACATAAAATGTACAAACTGTTTGTATGTAAAGGGTGATCTTATGAAAAGAGTGGACGAGTATCGAAAGAAAATAGCGCAGCGCCGTAAAATGAAGCAGCCAGCTGCTGCCCCTAAGAAGGCAGCTTTCAAGAAGAAAGATGATATTCCACCATGGGTCATGTTGACAGAAGAAGAAAAGCATTCTGGCTCGGCTTCCTACGAGTCAAATTCTCATCAGCCGAAAAAATTTCGCCATCCGTTATTTCATTCAAATACATTTGTGCTTAAATGTTTACTTTCTGCCTCTCTTGTACTGATTGCCGCTATTTCATTTAAAGGGCAGGCGGGGCCTTTTCAGCAGCTGAAGCCGATGATCAGTCAAACGTTTGAACAAGATTTCCAATTTGCCGCCGCCAACCGGTGGTTTGAGAAAACTGTCGGAAACCCACTTGCCTTTTTAACCGATAGAAAAGAAGGGCAAAAGGACGTACAAGCCAATCAAGAGCTGGCTGTCCCTGCCTCTGGAAAAGTGCAGGAATCCTTTACGCAAAATGGTGCCGGAGTGAAAGTTGAAACATCTGCTGAAGCCATCGATAGTATGAAAGAAGGCTATGTCGTAGAAGTGAAAAAGAAAAGTGATACAGGGCTCACCGTCGTGGTGCAGCATGCAGATAACAGCTACAGCTGGTACGGCCAACTAAAAGAAGCTGATGTGGCTTTATACGATTTTGTCGATAAAGGGGAAAAAATTGGTCAAATTGCGCTTGATGAACAAGGCAAGGGGACATATTACTTTGCCATTAAG
Organism: Bacillus sp. FSL W7-1582; assembly: GCF_038593325.1. Classification (NCBI taxonomy): domain Bacteria; kingdom Bacillati; phylum Bacillota; class Bacilli; order Caryophanales; family Bacillaceae; genus Bacillus; species Bacillus sp. FSL W7-1582. The sequence goes on along the minus strand of NZ_CP151987.1, from coordinate 2,464,935 downwards.
CAAAATGAACAGTTTATTGATCCCATTCAGGTGATGACCTTTGAATAGATGGCTGCTCATGCTGACAAAGGTCCATGTTCACCCGCTCCTTTGGATAGTCATGGCATTTGCCATGCTATCAGGTCAAATTAAGCCGCTGCTTTGTCTGCTCATTATCGTCTGTGTCCATGAGCTTGGACATGCAGCGGCTGCTTGTTATTATCACTGGCGGATTCGGCGGATTTTTTTACTGCCATTTGGCGGGGCGGTAGAAGTAGAAGAGCACGGGAACCGTCCGCTAAAAGAAGAGCTGGCGGTCATTTTATGCGGACCGCTTCAGCATGTCCCGCTCCAGCTCGTCGCCTGGCTTCTCATGGAAGCCTCACTTATCTCATATGACGTCTTTACGATGTTTACTTTTTATAATGTAGCGATTTTTCTAGTGAACCTTTTGCCCATTTGGCCACTTGATGGCGGGAAATTATTCTTTTTGCTCTTATCTGTTTTTTACCCTTTTCAACAGGCACATGCCCTTGCAATAAAAGGCTCTCTCATTTTTTTCGGTCTTTTGACAGCAGGGTTGCTCTGTTTTGCTCCGCTGCAATTCAACGGCTGGATCCTGCTCACTTTTTTAGCCTACTCGCTTGTGATGGAACACCGGCAGCGGCATTATATCAGGGTACGTTTTTTACTAGAACGTTATTATGGTAAAAAAGAGCAAAAGGTAGAGAAACTCATTCCACTGAGAGCGGGTGCTGAGGAGAAAATATATGAAGTGATGGCGCGATTCCAAAGGGGCTGTAAGCATCCCATTATTATCGAACGGAATGGTGTGAAAATGAGCCAGCTCGATGAAAATGAATTGCTCCATGCTTATTTTTCAGATCGAAGAACCACCTCTTCCATGGAAGATCTTCTTTTACCGTACTAATGGTGAAAATACATTGACATTCAGCGTCTAATTTGATATATTTTTTAATGTTATGGATATGTAGCACCCGTGCTACAACCGCGCGGAGCAGGTGTAAAGTGCCTATTGGCCCCCTGTATTCGGCGAGTCTGAGTTTATTAGGAGGTGCAGAGATGTACGCAATTATCGAAACTGGTGGTAAACAAGTAAAAGTTGAAGAAGGTCAAACTGTTTATGTTGAAAAACTAGCTGCTGAAGCAGGTGAAACAGTTACTTTCGAAAACGTATTGTTTGTCGGCGGAGACACTGTCAAAGTGGGTAACCCTTCAGTTGCTGGAGCAACAGTAACGGCTAAAGTTGAAAAACAAGGTCGCGGTAAGAAAATTACTGTGTTCAAGTACAAACCGAAGAAAAACAACCACAAGAAACAAGGTCATCGTCAACCTTACACTAAAGTTGTTATCGAAAAAATCAACGCTTAAGGCGTGTGAGTGATATGATCAAAGCAACCATTACTCGGTCGCCAGCAGATGAAAGCATTACGTCTTTTCAAATGACTGGACATGCCGAGTTTGCTGAAAAAGGTCAGGATCTCGTTTGTGCAGGTGTATCTGCTGTTGTTTTCGGGTCAGTCAATTCAATTATTGCACTGACAGGAATGGATCCACTGCTTGATATTGGAGATGAAGGCGGGTATTTCTCTTTTGAACTGCCAGCTGATACAGATCCAGTCACCTTTGAAAAAGCCCAGTTGCTTTTAGAAGGCATGGTCGTTTCCTTAGAAACAATTGAACGAGATTATCACGATTATGTGAGAATATCTACAAAAAAATAGGAGGTGAACTTCATGCTTAGATTAGATCTTCAATTTTTCGCATCTAAAAAAGGGGTAGGTTCTACAAAGAACGGACGTGACTCTGAGTCTAAACGTTTAGGCGCTAAACGTGCTGATGGTCAATTCGTAACTGGTGGTTCTATCCTTTATCGTCAACGTGGAACGAAAATCTATCCAGGTGAAAACGTTGGACGCGGAGGCGACGACACTCTTTTCGCTAAAATCGACGGAACGGTTAAATTCGAACGTTTCGGTCGTGACCGTAAAAAAGTGAGCGTATATCCTGCGGCACAATAATTGCTAAAAACTCCGGTCATTGACTGGAGTTTTTTTCACTTTTACAAGCAGTACCGAAGATGATAAAAGAAGATGCACTCCATAAATATCAAAGAACGTTTGCTGACTTTGCCTCATTTTCTCCTATACGATCAGAAAAAACAACCTTTCCTCACATAACTAGTGTTTTTCTAAGCTGTCTTCTCTGTTATAATTCAGGGAGACATATTGATGATAAGACTCCTAAAAGAGAGACCAAACGATTGGGAGTGCGATAATGGAAGAGATACCAAGTAAACAAAACGAAAAATTAACTCACGTTGCATTAACGAATGAATTGATCCATCTGCTTAGTCGTTCAAGACACGACTGGATGAATAAATTGCAGTTAATCAAAGGCAACTTGACATTAGAAAAATATGACCGAGTGTTTGAAATAATAGAAGAAATGGTCATTGAAGCACAGCATGAATCCAAACTCTCAAATTTAAAAATTCCCCAATTGGCCTATTACTTTCTAACCTTTAATTGGGAGTCGCATTTTATCACCCTAGAATATGAAGTGCTTGGTGAAACCCGAGACTTATCAGCATATGAATCGCAGCTGCTAACGGTATCACGGGAGTTGTTTTCGATATTCGATCAATCAGTTTGCCAAAAAACTGAAAATCATTTAACGGTCACTTTCCAAACGGATCATGAAGAGAATGATGTGATCTTATATTTTGATTTCAAAGGAAAATTAACAAGTTTGGATGCGTTAAATGCGTTTCATGACGCAAACTATCCATGTATGAGTATAACGCAATTTCATGTGACGAATCATGAGTCCATGATTGAGCTTTGTTTGAGGCAAGAACGAGATATGTGATGCAGAGAAACGGAGGAAGTTATGTTTGTAGATCAGGTTAAAGTGTATGTTAAAGGCGGTGACGGCGGAAACGGTATGGTGGCGTTCCGTCGTGAAAAATATGTGCCAAAAGGCGGGCCAGCAGGCGGCGACGGCGGAAATGGTGCAGATGTAGTATTTGAAGTAGACGAAGGACTCAGAACGTTAATGGACTTTCGTTATAAGCGTCATTTCAAGGCGGACCGCGGTGAGCATGGAATGAGTAAAAACCAGCATGGTCGAAATGCGGAAGAAATGATTGTTAAAGTTCCGCCGGGTACAGTTGTGACAGATGCTGAGACGGAACAAGTACTAGCTGACTTGACAGAGCATGGACAGCGGGCTGTGATTGCCAAAGGTGGACGTGGCGGACGTGGAAATTCACGCTTCGCAACACCAGCAAACCCTGCACCACAGCTGTCTGAAAACGGTGAGCCAGGTAAAGAACGTGACGTCATCTTAGAATTAAAAGTACTTGCAGATGTTGGACTTGTTGGTTTCCCAAGTGTCGGGAAGTCAACGCTGCTTTCGATTGTCTCTTCTGCGAAACCAAAAATTGCGGATTATCATTTTACAACGCTTGTGCCAAACCTCGGAGTTGTTGAAACCGACGATAACCGAAGCTTTGTCATGGCGGATCTGCCAGGACTGATCGAAGGAGCGCACGAAGGTGTTGGCTTAGGTCATCAATTTTTACGCCACATTGAACGTACACGTGTCATTGTCCATGTCATTGATATGTCTGGACTTGAAGGGCGTGACCCATACGAAGATTACGTGACGATTAACGAAGAGCTTGAGCAATACAATATGAGATTGACAGAGCGTCCGCAAATCATTGTAGCGAACAAAATGGACATGCCGGATGCAGCTGACAATCTAGCGGCATTTAAAGAAAAATTAACAGATGACTATAAAGTGTTCCCAATTAGTGCGATCACAAGAGAAGGGCTTCGTGAGCTCTTATTTGAAATCGCCAATCAGCTTGAAACAACACCGGAATTCCCGCTCTACAATGAAGAAGAGCTCTCTGATAACCGTGTGATGTACAAGTTTGATGAAGGAGAAGCAGCATTTGAGATCTCAAGAGATCCTGATGGTACGTTTGTCTTAACTGGTAAAGCACTTGAGCGACTGTTTAAGATGACAGATTTCTCAAGAGACGAGTCAGTGAAACGATTCTCTAGACAGCTGCGCGGAATGGGCGTTGATGATGCCCTGCGTGAACGTGGTGCAAAAGATGGAGACATCATTCGTCTGCTTGAATTTGAATTTGAATTTATCGATTGATCAAAAGGAGGGTCCAGTTCATGGGCTCTCCCGTTTTTAAAAGGGGAGAAAACAGGTGAAAGAAGAAACGTTCTATTTAGTAAGAGAGGATGTACTTCCGGATGCGATGCGAAAAACGCTTGAAGTCAAAAAGCTTCTCGATCGCAAAAAAGCGGATTCAGTTGCCGATGCTGTTCAAAAAGCGGATTTAAGCCGCAGTGCTTTTTATAAATATCGAGATGCTGTTTTTCCATTTTATACAATGGTCAAAGAGCAGATCATCACATTGTTTTTCCACCTGGAGGATCGGTCTGGGGCTTTGTCTAGGCTGCTGCAAATTGTGGCTGACTCTGGTTGTAATGTGTTATCCATTCACCAAACGATTCCGCTGCAAGGAAGAGCGAATGTTACCCTGTCGATCAGTACGGCCGGCATGGCAGATGATATCAATACAGTCATGAATCAATTAAGAAAACTTGAATTTGTCGAAAAAGTTGAAATTCTAGGTTCTGGGGCGTAAAAGGAGAGATCATAGCAGATGAAGCAATTAACGGTAGGTTACTTTGGACCAGAGGCCACATTTACTCATTTGGCTGTCTGTTCTTGTTTTCCAAAAGATGCAGAGCAGCGGGCTTATGCAACCATTCCGCAATGTATGGATGCCGTGTCAAAGGGAGAAGTAGATTTGGCGGTCGTTCCACTTGAAAATGCACTCGAAGGATCTGTGAACTTAACAATTGATTATTTAATTCATGAGGACGCTTTGTCCATTGTGGGCGAAATGACAGCACCGATTCGCCAGCACCTGCTTGTCCATCCATCGAGAGCGGAGAGCTGGGAGACATTAGATGTGATTCAGTCACATCCGCACGCCATTGCGCAGTGTCATCAATTTTTGAAGAGACAGTTTCCTAATATCCCGCATCGGCCAGTGGAATCAACAGGCTATGCAGCAAAATACATCAGTGAGCATCCAGATGAAGCTGTTGGTGCGATTGCGAATGAAATCGCCGCAAAAACGTACGGATTGACGATTGCGAAAAAAGACATTCATGATTATCCGCACAATCATACACGTTTTGTTATTTTACATAAAGAGGCGAAGGCATCGTTCCCAATGAATTCTGGTTTTTCTTCAAAGCCAAAAACGACCATTGTTGTCAGCCTGCCAAAGGATGATCAGTCTGGTGCATTGCACCGCGTGTTATCAGCTTTTTCATGGCGGAATCTCAATTTGTCCAAAATTGAATCGCGTCCGACAAAAACAGGCCTTGGACACTATTTATTTATCATTGATATCGAAAAAGAGATGGATGATGTACTTGTCCCTGGGGCCATTCAAGAATTAGAAGCGATTGGCTGTGAAGTGAAACTACTCGGCAGCTATCAAACATATGAATTAACGAATGAAAAATAGTGTCCTCTTGGGGACACTATTTTTTTAGTCTTTAATGAGAAATCCAGCGTCATCAAGCGCTTGAATGGCTTGGTCAAGCTGCTTTTGGCTGTATGAAGTAAGGGTATGTAAGTGTACGCCGTCTGTCAGCTCTGATAAGTAGGAGGCGCCCGTATTAGAAATATGATGAACGAAGTCAGCCACTTGTTTGCGCGTACTCACTCGAATAGAGGCCGTCAGCTCCCCGTAGACAGGGTGCTCAATGATCACGTCTTTCACCGTTACACCGTAGTCTACAATCAGTGTCAGCTCCTCTTCTGTACGATGAGGATCGTGCTTGCAAGCGATAATCTGTTCAATTTCAGTTTCCGGTGTATGCTGCGCCATATACACATAGCCTTGGCTTGTGGCAATAATGGGTTCGTTTTTTGCTTTGAGTAATGAAATATCTTGTACAATGACTTGTCGTGAGACAGCGGCTTTTTTAGCTAAAAAACTTCCGGTGAGTGGTGTATCAGTCTCTTGTAGCCACTTTAAAATGGCGTTTCTTCTTTCTTCGCCAATGAGTTTTCTCTCTTGTTCCACGTTTATGCTCCTTTCTTCTCCTTTTGCAAGCTTTCAAATGTATGCAAAAGCTGATCGATGTCATCCTTTGATGATCCTCGTCCAAATGATAGTCGAATGAATTGAAGGGCATCACGATCTGATACATGTAATGCCTTTACAGCAGGGGAAGGGTGATGATAACCAGAAGCGCATGCACTTCCTGTGGATATACAAATCCCATGCCGGTTACAAGCTAACATTACATATTGTCCTTCAAACCCTTCAAAAAAACAACCAATAATATGAGACAGCATGCGGCGCTGGTCACTTTCTTGCAGCATGCGGACAGGCAGCTTCCGTTTTTTTAGCTGCTGAAGAAAATAATCACGAAGCTGAATATCCAGCTGCTGCTGTTGATCTATTTTCAACATGATTTGCTCGCTCGCGGCAACAAAAGCACCGATGCATGGAACGTTCACTGTCCCTGGGCGTAGACCATTTTCCTGTACAGTATCTTGATATATAGGCTTCCAAGGGACATGTGCCCCCATATAGACAGCACCGGCGCCCTTAGGTGCATAAACTTTATGACTCGAAATGGAGAGGGCATCAACCCCAAGTTCTTTAATCGACACATGCATTTTTCCGAATGTCTGCACTGCATCTGTATGAAAAAGAATATCTCTTTCTTTTAAGAGCGTTGCTAATTCAGCTAATGGCTGAATAATCCCAGTTTCTGAGTTGGCATGCTGGATGGATACTAGTCCGGTTTCAGGCAATAGAGCCTGTTTGAGAATCTCCTTTGTGATAATTCCTTCTTGATTCGGTTCTATGACCGTCACCTTCACACCGAGACGCTGTAAGGCATTGACCGCATGATGAACGGAAGGGTGCTCTACTGATGTGGTAATGACATGCTGTTTATGTGGAGGCAGCCCATTTATGATCGATTGAATCGCAAGGATATTGGATTCAGTTCCGCCACTTGTAAAGTAAATGCCATCAGGTTCGCCCCCTAGAATCGCTGCAAGTGATTGTCTGCTGTAAGCCAAGATTTCATTTGCTCTTCCTCCTGCATCATGCAGGCTGCTCGCATTTCCGTAACATTCTTTGCTCAACTGCTGAAATACATGCAGTGATTCCTCAGAAACAGGTGTAGAAGCTGCATAATCTAAATAAATCAAATCCATCCATCTCCTGTGTGAAAATTTTTTCTTGTATTTATTGTAGTGTTGTGTAATGATATGTGTCAAGACAGGTGTAAATGACAGGAGGGGCAATTGTGTCATCTATCAAAAAAGTCATTGTGGTGGGGTCGGGCATTGCGGCTCTTTCCTTTGTGAATACGATCTCAGAGAACTGCCAAGTCATCATGATGACAAAAAAACAATTTTCCTCTAGTAATTCCATGCTCGCACAAGGGGGAATCGCTGCAGCCTTTTCTGCACATGATTCTGTCGATCAGCATGTGCAAGACACTTTAGCTGCGGGGTGTGGTCACAATGATGACAAAACTGTACAGGAGATCGTCCGTCATGGAAAAGATCTTGTAAAGAAGCTCGTAGAAGAGGGCTGCCCATTTGATCGAGATGAAACGGGAATTCCGCAGTTAGGTAAAGAGGGAGCCCATACGACCCATCGTATTCTGCATGCAGGAGGAGATCAAACGGGAAAAACCCTCGTGCAGTTTTTGAAAGGGAAGCTCGGCTCACACATTCATGTATACGAAAATCATCATGTCATGGATCTATTAGTTCATGAAGGGGTATGTACCGGTGTCGTGTGGAAAGACGAAAAAGGTCATGTACATACAATGACCGCAGATGCAGTTGTATTATCCACTGGCGGCTGTGGATCCTTATATGAAACAAACACAAATGATCCGTCTGTGACAGGAGATGGTCTGATGATGGCCTATCGCGCAGGGGCACAGCTAGTAGATCTCGAATTTGTGCAATTCCATCCGACCCTTTTGACCACTTCAGGTAAAGCGATTGGTCTCGTATCAGAGGCAGTCAGGGGAGAGGGCGCCTCTTTAGAAGATGAATCAGGTAGGCGCATCATGAAAGGAATCCACCCGCAGAGCGATTTAGCGCCTAGAGATGTGGTGGCAAGGACCATTTTCCATGAGCAGCAATTCGGTCATTCCATTTATCTTAACATCCGTGATATTCCGCATTTTTCTGCACGTTTTCCTGCGATTGCTTCGATGTGTCAGCGTGCGGGAGTTGATATGGCAAGCGGAAGGCTGCCAGTTTCACCCGGTATGCACTTTTTAATGGGTGGAATTAAGGTGAATGAACATGGAGAAACAACTGTTCCATCACTTTTCGCCATTGGTGAAGTAGCTTGTACAGGTTTACACGGCGCCAATCGACTGGCAAGTAATTCGCTCTTAGAAGGTCTCGTTTTAGGAAACAAGGCGGCACGGTATGTTGAGCGGTTGCAAGCCCAGCAAGATAAAAACCCTGCTCTTTCCATTCAAGAAGTATGGTCTGTCCCAACGGTGTCACAGGCTCAGCTCAGAAAATGGATGACAGCATATGCCGCAATTGTGAGAGATGAGAAAGGCTTACAGACTTTGCTCGATCATTTAGAACAAGTCTCTTTTCAGCAAATCAATGTGAAGAATATCACAAATGAACAGATCGAAATAACGAATCAATGGGCTTTAGCCATATGCCTTGTCAAATCCGCATTACTCCGAACAGAAAGCAGGGGCGGTCATTATCGCACCGATTATCCAAATCGGCACGATGCTTCGTGGCGAGCAAAACAGATTGTACATGAACAGGGCCATATTTATACCGTAAAAAATGAAAGGATTGGTGCCAAATGGAACGTTTACAGTTAAAGCAAATGCTCACTCATTTTTTAAAAGAAGATATTGGGTTTGGAGATGTATCCGCTGATGCCATCTTTGGAGACAAGAAAGGAACAGCTTACATCATGGCGAAACAATCAGGCGTATTGGCCGGGACACAAGTCATTGATATGGGATACAAACTGCTGAATGAACAAGTTCAAACTGAGCTGTTTTTCCAGGAAGGTGATTGGATTCATGAAGGGGCTGTACTGGCACAAATAACTGGTCCCGTCAACGACTTGCTGAAAGGGGAGCGGGTGGTGTTGAATATCCTGCAAAGAATGACAGGGATTGCTACACTAACGCATGAAGCAGTAGAGCGATTAGCTGATCCGTCTATTACGATTTGTGATACGAGAAAGACGACACCCGGTCTGCGCATGCTGGAGAAGTACGCAGTAAAAGTTGGAGGCGGAAAGAATCATCGTTTCGGCTTATCCGATGGGGTGATGATTAAAGATAATCATATTGCGGCTTGTGGTTCTATCAGGGAAGCTGTGGAGAAAGCAAGAGCATACGCCGGTCATATGGTGAAAATTGAAGTGGAAATTGAATCAGAAGCACAGCTGATGGAAGCCATTGAAGCCAAAGCAGATGTCATCATGTTTGACAACTGCTCTCCAGACGAAGTGAAGCGCTTTAAACAAATGACCCCTGAAACTATATTGACAGAGGCATCAGGCGGCATCACGTTAGAGAATGTGGCTAACTACCGAGGGACAGGTGTAGACCTTATTTCACTTGGATTTCTCACACATTCTGCTCCATCATTCGATTTTAGTATGAATATGGAATTCAGCCATAAAGGGGGAACGACTCATGTCCATGCTTGATGTGTTAGCAGCGCAGCATACAGCCATGATGCCAGATGAATATAAACAGCGCTCTTATGATGAAATGAAAGAGAGAGTATTAGAGATTAAACGCGCTTTTGGATCAAAGCTTTTTATACCGGGTCATCATTATCAAAAAGATGAAGTCATCCAATTTGCTGATGTGACAGGTGATTCATTGCAGCTTGCACAAATTGCTGCTGACAATCACGAAGCAGAATACATTGTATTTTGCGGGGTTCATTTTATGGCAGAAACGGCCGATATGTTATCAAAAAAGAATCAGCACGTCTTTTTGCCAGATATGAGAGCAGGTTGTTCAATGGCAGATATGGCGAATATGAAACAAACAGACAGGGCGTGGGATCAGCTCACTGAGCTGTTTGGAGATACGATCCTTCCGCTGACTTATGTAAACTCAACGGCTGATATTAAAGCATTTGTCGGCAAACATGGCGGATCGACTGTCACATCTTCAAACGCTAAAAAAGTATTGGAGTGGGCGCTGACCCAAAAAGAGCGGATTCTTTTTCTTCCTGATCAGCATTTAGGGCGTAACACGGCCTATGATTTAGGGATTCCGCTAGAGGAAATGGCTGTCTGGGATCAAATAGAAGAAAAGCTCATCACCGACCAACCGCTTCATCGAATCAAAATGATTTTATGGAAAGGTCATTGCTCTGTTCATGAGAAATTTACCATTGAGAATATTGAACAAATGAGAAAACGTGACCGTGACATACAGATTCTTGTTCATCCAGAGTGTACGCATGAAGTCGTAAAGGCTTCTGATCTAGCTGGTTCAACGAAATTTATTATTGATACGATCAAGCAGGCACCAGCAGGAAGTAAGTGGGCCATTGGAACAGAAATGAATTTAGTGAAACGCATCATTGACCAGCACCCTGACAAACAAATCGAATCCCTCAATCCAGATATGTGTCCATGTTTGACAATGAACCGTATTGATCTGCCTCATCTACTATGGTCACTTGAAAGCATTGAAAAAGGGGAGCCGGTCGGTTTGATTCAAGTGAATGAAGAGACGACAAAAGAGGCATTGCTCGCTTTAAATAAGATGCTCACCATTAAATAATGAAGTGTCCCCTCCTATCAGAAAACAAGTTTTTATCATATTGGCTTGTAAATAGGCATAAATTTATGTTGAAACATATTGTACTTCTGACATAACCGCTACGTTCACGTTTTGCATAGGAGGGGAAAACGTTGAAAATTCATATTGTGCAAAAAGGAGACTCCCTTTGGAAAATTTCAAAGAAGTACGGAGTCGACTTTCAAGAATTGAAAAAATTAAATTCGCAGCTCAGTAATCCAGATTTGATTATGCCAGGAATGAAAATCAAAATTCCATCTAGTGGTGTTCCTGTCAAAACCGATCATCACAAAGCAAAAGAAATGCCAAAAGCAAAAGAACACCCGTATGTAAAAGAAAAGCCAAAGGATGTCGTGCAAGTTCAAGATACGAAGCCGAAGGAAAAGCCGAATGAACCGGTACCTTATGTGCCACCAGTACCAAAGATTGAACAGCCAGTTTTTCCACAAGTTGATGTAAACTATTATCAGACGAATCTCTACCAGCCATTCACGCCTCCTCCCAAAAAAGAACATCATGAGAAAAAAGATCACGTTCATGATAAGAAAGATCATGTTCATGAGAAAAAGGATCATAAAGATCACAAGGACCATTTTCATCATGAAAATAAGGATCATTTCAAAGATGAAGTGGCAAAGGGATATGATCCATTCATTCATATCCCACATCAAAAAGAGGAGGGAAAAGAAATGGAGCATAGTAATTACCCAAACCTTCCTAATTTCCCGCAAATGCCGAATGTTGGAGGGGCAGCAGTAGGGGGCATGGCTGAAAATAAAGAGCATCACCACCATCATCAAGAGTCATATGATCCTTATTATGGTTATGGTCATTACATGCCAGCAATGTATCCATATCCGCAGCAAATGGTACCCGCTTCTCCTATTTTACCGGGATCAGGCCTTTGTTATCCGGTACAGCCGTATTATCACCATCACATGATGCCGTACCCTTACCCGGCGGCTCAGCCGTATTATCCTGCGTATCAAGCACCGGCTTATTATGGTGAAAATCATGAGCATCATGCAAACGACGGGCATCACTGGCACCACCATATGCATCCAAATGCAGGCGCGAATGTGAATGCCAATGTCAATCAAGGCTTTTATCCAAACGCTCCAAATGAAGCATATGGCAAGGAAGACTGCGGATGCGATGATGGTATGAAGCATCATCAACCATGGCCTGGACATTATCCAAACCCTGTTCCATATGGTCAAATGGGTGCTTATCCAGCACAGCCTTATATGCAGCAGCCTTATCAAAACCCATCTGTTTTTGCAAGACCAGAAGAAGACGAAGAAGATTAATGACACAAGGGACGATCTCAATCGTTCCTTTTTTTGTTTATAACTGACAGCTTGTTTTTGTCCTCAACTGTACATGCTAAAACAGAGCCTGTTTTGCGCTCATGAGATTCAATTTGTACAGGGGGTTTTTCGTTTGAGACAAAAATGGCAAAAAACAATCGCCTTAGTGCTTCTACCTATTGGATTAACGGCATGTGGTACAAATAACAATGCGGGTGTAGATACACGTCATAATCAATCAGGCCAGCCAGTTGGATACCACTCCAATCAACAGGCAACAGACAACAATCAAGATCATCAAGGACCGGTTTCTGAGCTTATGGAGGGAATGAACGGAAGAAATACAACGAATGTTGATGATCGTTCACGCCCTACACAGGATCAAGTGAGAATGCCACTTACTGGTGGAGATGGACGCTACAGTCATGGAGATATGAACTATCATAACCAAATGTCGTTCTCTGGCTACGATAAACAAGAGAACATCCAGCGTTCAAGAAAAATCGCCAACCGAGTGAACAAAATGAACCATGTGACAGACTCACAAGTCATGGTGACGGATGAAAATGTGTATATTGCTCTTAAAACAGATGGGCGCTTGACATCAGAGGGTGTATCACAAGTAGAAGAAGCAGCGACTCGTTATGCAGATGGAAGAGCTGTCCAAGTCATTAAAGACGAAGGCGCATTTACACGCTTCAGAGATATGAGAAAAACGCAATTTGAAACAGGTCAGACAGGCATGACCCGATAGGCTGGAATAAAAAAGGCTAAAGTTCATGACGAACTTTAGCCTTTCTTTAAAAATAAACTTTGATCCCGATATAAAATTCATAAAAGAAATAACAGCCAAATCCAAGTAATAAAATACCGGCAATAATGGAAGTCCACTTAATCATTGTTCGGTTCATCACTTTTCTTGTTAGGGAAACAATCGTGAGAAGACCGATGTCATGAAGAAGAATCCCTGCCAAAATACCCGCAGCAGCCAATATAAATTCAGATGAATTTGTATTCGTATAAGCATCTGCCAGTACAGCACCAAACACAGATACCCAGAACACAAGGTTTCCAGGTGATACCGCGACGAGCAGCCCATTTCGGTATGTTTTAGCGAATGATTTATTCACTTTTTCTCCTGCTAAATGGATGTCTTGATCCGCATTTTTAATCGAATCGTAGGCAAGAATCATTAAAAAGATGGCACCGATCAGCCAGAGCGGAATTTGGATAAAGGGCAAAGATAAAAATTGAGCAAATCCAGCATATAAAGCCAAGATGAGCAATATATCGATGGTCATACCACCAGCGCCTACAGTTAATCCATGAAAGAATCCGTTTTTTAATCCCTGCTTTGTCATTTCAACCGTGATCGCTCCAACAGGTAGAGCAATTGAGAATCCAACGACGATAAATGTAAGAAATGTTTGCAATCGACTAGAACTTCCTTTGAATCATGTTTGTATAAAAATTCTCCGTTTAGATTAATTATACATATTAGGAGAAAAGGATCAATGATTATTTCTGATTTAATCGAAATGAGAGAGATAAATCGTGTATAGAAAGATGTATATCGTGAAGATCGTGTATTCATTGTAGGGGAAAGGAACTATTTTCCTAAAACTTCTTTTTTTCATTTCTCAGCTATGCTACACTGTTGTGGAAATCAATATAAGTGACTAGGGGTGCCCGGAAATGCGGGCTGAGAGAGAAGACAAGCTTCTTAACCCTTTGGACCTGATCTGGCTCGTACCAGCGTGGGGAAGTTGAAGATGATACATGTGCCATATGAATGGCATACATGTTTTTTTCTGACGACGAAACCAGGTTCTTTACATAGAATCTGGTTTTTTGCTGGTGCTGATTCCATCCTGACCGGTCACACGAAAAGAAGGAGAGAACAGCAAATGAATGAAAAGACAAATGTTCCATCAACGCAATCTTTATTATCAAACTTTGAAGGCAGTCGAAAGGTATATGAACAAGGCTCAAGACCTGACATTTTGGTGCCAAAAAGAGAAATCGTGCTCACAAATACAGTGACACAAGCAGGTGATATCGAAAATGAACCGATTCGTGTGTACGATACAAGTGGACCGTATACAGATGCGGAGGCTCATATTGATGTCACAAAGGGATTAAAGCGCCTGAGATCAGCATGGATTAAAGAAAGAGAAGATACTGAAAGCTATGAAGGGCGTCAAGTAAAGCCAGAAGATAATGGATATCGCTTGAATGGGAAAGAATCCTTTCAAGCGGCCCATACAGATTTTCATCATATACCGCTCCGCGGGAAACAAGGTGCTTGTGTGACGCAAATGCATTATGCAAAAAAGGGCATCATTACGCCTGAAATGGAGTTTATCGCTTTGAGAGAACAGCTAAGTCCTGAGTTTGTTAGAGAGGAAGTGGCTAGTGGGAGAGCGGTCATTCCAGCGAATATCAACCATTCAGAAAGTGAGCCGATGATCATCGGAAAGAATTTTCACGTGAAAATTAATGCGAATATTGGCAATTCAGCTGTGACGTCGTCCATTGAAGAAGAGGTGGAGAAGATGACATGGGCAATTAGATGGGGGGCAGATACGATGATGGACCTGTCTACAGGAAAGGACATTCATACAACGAGAGAATGGATTATCCGCAATTGCCCAGTCCCAGTAGGAACGGTCCCAATTTATCAGGCACTTGAAAAAGTGAATGGAATCGCAGAAAATTTGACGTGGGAAGTATACCGAGACACATTAATTGAACAGGCAGAGCAAGGGGTTGACTACTTCACCATTCATGCGGGCGTCCTGTTAAGGTATATTCCGCTCACAGTCGACCGTGTCACAGGAATTGTTTCAAGAGGCGGAGCCATTATGGCAAGATGGTGTCTCGCTCATCATCAAGAGAACTTTCTGTATACCCATTTTGAAGAAATTTGTGAAATTATGAAAACATATGACATTGCCTTTTCGCTTGGGGACGGGCTCAGACCTGGATCCATTGCGGACGCAAATGACGAAGCACAGTTTGCAGAGCTGGAAACGTTAGGGGAATTGACAGAGATCGCTTGGAAACATGATGTACAGGTCATGATTGAAGGACCTGGTCATGTTCCTATGGATAAAATCAAAGAGAATGTCGATAAGCAGATGGAGATATGCAAAGAGGCACCTTTTTATACGTTAGGCCCTCTAACAACAGATATTGCACCGGGATATGATCATATTACATCCGCGATCGGTGCGGCGATGATCGGCTGGTATGGAACAGCCATGCTGTGCTATGTGACACCAAAAGAGCATTTAGGTCTGCCGAACAAAGAAGATGTAAGAGAAGGTGTCATCGCCTATAAAATCGCCGCACATGCAGCTGATGTAGCAAAAGGACATCCTGCTGCTCAAAAGCGTGATGATGCCTTATCAAAAGCGAGATTTGAATTCAGATGGCGGGATCAATTTCATCTGTCACTTGACCCAGAACGAGCGCTGGCATTCCATGATGAAACATTGCCTGCTGAAGGTGCTAAAACCGCTCATTTCTGTTCCATGTGTGGACCAAAGTTTTGCAGTATGAAAATATCCCATGACATCCGCAACCAATCAGAAGAAGTGAAAAGAGAGATGGAGAAGAAGGCAAAAGAGTTTATCAATCAAGGCAGTCAAATCTATCAATCCTAAAAAAACCTCGCACTCCTCTAGTGCGGGGTTTTATAAAACGGCTGAAATGGCTTTTCTCACGAGGTGGAAAAATGCTTTTACTGCAATCGCCATCGTTTCAATACTTGGGATGAGGGCATCTGTTAAATGAAATAGAACTGTTTGTCTCTCTGGAGATGTTCGTTTTTTCTTTTGTTTCATAAAGACAGCCTCCTTTTCATTCAATATACTTCTTTTGAAGCGTATCTAGATAGATATGTTGTGCGAATTTAAACAAAATTTAAACTTCTTGTGTTTAGAAGGAAAGAAGCAGGGGAAACGGATTGAATAGAGAATGAATGAAAAGAGCTGACCGATTCGGTTAGTGAACAAGACAGAGTGGAAGGTGATCTTATGATGAAAGTATTTAAGGTAACATTTCATATGAACAATGGGGAAGTGCTCGATTTCGAGCTGAAACGTCCAGCTACCTATGATGTGTATAAAAAAATTGAGGAAGCCAATCATTGGTTTAAGCTGAATAATGAAATCATTAACCTATTAAATGTGAATAGTATCCATGTAGAAACAGAATAAAACAGAAAGCCGCTCAAAGAGAGCGGCTTTCAGCGTGTAGACAAACCCTCGCATTCGGTGTCAGTCCTGCGTGCCGGTGCTCACGAATGTCAAATTCGCTCCGCGCCAGTACTCGTCATTCCTAGGGCTGCAAAGGTTTTCTATCACGCTGAAGAGAAGACAAAGAGCTAAAATAAAGTACATTTTAGCCCTTTGTCAACAATCTGAAAGCCTCTCTTTTCGAGCGGCTTTCATTATGCAGTAAAATCATTTCGATTGTTCAGCTGACCTCGAGACAGCCAGTTTTTCTTATACAAATAGGCAATCACTTCAAGCCATAGACGCGGCGCTTTTTTAGGGAAAAAAGGTTTTTGATAATAGGCGTATGCAGCTTTTAAATCATCCCATTGATGACATGTTTTCGTTTGCGTGAAGCGGGCGACGTCAATGACCCTGACGCGGCCATCCTTTGTTAAAATTAAATTCCGCAGATGAATATCAGAAGGATTTAAACCTTTCGCGCGTGCTTCTTCCAATGCATCATCTACTTGTTCAATCATTTGTTTTTTGATCGGAATTCCTTTTGTCAGGCATTCATAGAAAGTATAACCTTTAATATATTCCATTAAAATATACTGATCCCCAGACTCGTAAATCTCAGGATAATAGGAGGAGCCGGAAAGTTTTTCATAAATTGCAGCCTCTTTGCGGGCGATGTTTCGATAAGAAGGAAAAAAGACTTTTAACGCCATTTTTTTGCCGTCTTTTTTGTATGAAAATACATAGGCACTTCTTCCTTTGCCGCACAGCTCAAGCTCAGCCGGTTTAAAGACGAGCTTATTAAAACGCTTTTCTTCTTGATACTGAATCGATTCGGCTAATCTTTTGACATCTGACATTGACTTCACCTTCTTTGGTTTCAGTTTATGCGGCTGAAAAACGAATGATGAAAAAACCATGTAATTCGGTAGAGCAATGGATTGTATAAAACATAACATTTACGCACGAAGGATACAACGAAAGACTCTCAATATGTGTCAAGACATCGATTTGGTTAATGTTTAGCAAAATGGGTCAAACTACATATGTCATGCATCGATCTTATGTTCTAAAGAGGTGTAAATAGTGAAAGTGAAAATAAAGTATTTCGTTACAGGACTTATCATGACAAGTGTACTCTTTTTCGCTGTTGATATGGAAGCAGCAGAACACTTGCAAAAAGAGTCAAAAACCATCAACGTTCAGCTTGAAAAGGTCTATCTAGACGGCGATGTAAGTATTGAAAGACAGCGGGCATCATTAGAAGACAAAGACACATTTTGGGCCCAGTATAAGGGCTGGACATTGGTAGAACAGCGAGAGGATTTTGCCCTTTTTAGAAAGCAAATTGACGATATATCGCCTTTGAGTAAAGCAAATGGATATATCGGATTATCAGAAGACGGCGTGATTTCTACGTTTCATGGAAGGCCTGACGGGTGGGCGGAGCCTATTCATCTCTTTTTTCAAATTGATACGTCCCGCTTGGAAAGTCATGTAGAGCAGCAGCTTGCACAAGGCATTCCGTTTCGAACAAAAGATGAATTTGAGCATGTGCTTGAAGTCATGAAACCTTACCGAAATGAACAATCGTTTTAATCGTATGACAGCTTGCTGGTGTGAAGACCGCAAGCTCTTTTTCATGGGTTGACGATGAAAAAAGGCTGAGCGAACGTATGTTAACTTTTATTACGGTTTTCTCTTCGATTTATGTTACAATGGAGAACAGTCAAAGAGGTGAAAACGGTGATAGAGTTTGTAAAAGGGACCATTGATTATGTGTGCCCGCAATATGTTGTCATTGAAAACGGCGGAGTGGGCTATCAAGTCTATACCCCAAATCCGTTTATCTATCGAGTAACAAAACAAGAAACGATTTATACGTATCATTACATAAAGGAAGACGCTTTTTCGTTATATGGATTCCAAACACGAGAAGAAAAAGCGTTGTTCACAAAACTGTTAAATGTCACAGGGATTGGACCGAAGGGTGCGCTTGCGATTCTTGCTTCCGGTGACCCTGGCGCTGTCATTTCAGCGATCGAACGAGAGGATGAAGCTTTCCTCATTAAATTCCCGGGTGTTGGCAAAAAAACAGCACGTCAGATCATTCTAGATCTGAAAGGGAAGCTCGCAGATGTGGTGCCTGAAATGATAGGAAACTTATTTAACCACGAGGATCATATCCAGATTGAAACGCAGCAAAGCGCTTTAGATGAAGCGGTTGAAGCCTTAAGTGTCCTTGGGTATGGTGATCGTGAAATCAAAAAGGTTCTTCCTTTATTAAAAGAAGAGAAGAATCTTACAACCGATCAATATGTGAAAAAAGCTTTACAAAAAATGTTGAAATAGGGTGATGTCTCATGGATGAACGGCTCGTCTCAACTGAAGCAGACAACCATGAATCAGCCATTGAGCAAAGTCTGCGTCCACAGACGCTTAGTCAATATATTGGCCAGCAGAAAGTAAAGGATAATCTCAGCGTATTTATTGAAGCTGCCCGAATGAGGCAGGAAACGCTGGATCACGTTCTTTTATATGGACCGCCGGGACTTGGAAAAACAACGCTTGCGTCGATCATTGCCAATGAAATGAATGTTCAGCTGCGTACAACGTCTGGACCAGCGATTGAACGCCCTGGCGATTTGGCGGCGATCTTAACATCTCTTGAACCTGGCGATGTTCTGTTTATTGATGAAATTCATCGCTTGCAGCGTTCAATAGAGGAAGTGCTATATCCAGCGATGGAGGACTTTTGTCTAGATATCGTGATTGGAAAAGGAGATACAGCACGCTCTGTGCGGCTTGATTTACCGCCATTTACGCTTGTAGGTGCTACAACCCGTGTTGGGCTTTTAACAGCGCCGCTTCGTGATAGGTTTGGGGTTCATGCAAGATTGGAATACTATGAGCAAAGAGATTTGGCTCACATTGTAGCAAGAACAGCCGAGCTGTTTGAGATTGGGATCGACATTCGTTCAGCTGAAGAGATTGCAAGAAGATCTAGAGGCACACCGAGGGTCGCCAATCGTCTGCTCAGAAGAGTGAGAGATTTTGCGCAGGTGCTTGGAAATCATGCGATCACACAAGAAATTGCAGAAGATGCTCTTGAGCGTCTGCAAGTTGACAGACTCGGACTTGATCATATCGATCATAAGCTGCTTTTAAGTATGATTGAAAAATTTAGAGGCGGTCCTGTTGGACTTGATACGATCTCAGCGACAATTGGAGAAGAATCACATACGATTGAAGATGTGTACGAACCGTATTTACTGCAAATTGGTTTTCTGCAAAGAACACCAAGAGGGCGGGTCGTCACAAGAGAAGCGTATGAACATTTTCATATGGAGGTTCCGATTCGTGACTGAATTCCCTAAAATGTTGATGATTTTAGGTGGTGTCCTTTTTGCCGCAGGTTTAGTGTTTCAATTGGTTGGGAAACTTCCAGGCGATATTTTCGTGAAAAAAGGGAACGTAACGTTCTTTTTTCCTGTGATTACATGCATTGTCATTAGCATCGTCCTAACCATTTTACTCAATGTCTTCGGACGGATGAAATAACGTTAACTAGTTAACTACAGAATAGGTGAAGGAAATGAAGTTAGAACTATTTGATTTTGATTTACCAGAAAGATTGATTGCACAAGTGCCGCTTGAAAAACGAGATGCATCAAGACTGATGGTCTTAAATAAACAAACAGGTGGCATCACACATGATACATTCTCGCAAATCACAGATTACTTTCAAAAGGGTGATTGTCTCGTTTTAAACAATACACGTGTATTGCCTGCACGTCTGTTTGGAACGAAAGAGGATACGGGTGCTAAAGTGGAGCTGCTTCTTTTGAAACAAGAAGAAGGAGACAAATGGGAAACGCTCGTGAAACCAGCAAAACGTGTGAAAAACGGAACAGTCATTACATTTGGTGATGGACGATTAAAAGCGGTATGTACAGAAGAACTGGAACATGGCGGAAGAAAAGTTGAGTTTCAGTATACAGGCATTTTTTATGAAGTACTTGAATCCTTAGGTGAAATGCCGCTGCCTCCGTACATTAAAGAGCAGCTTGACGATCGTGAGCGTTATCAAACCGTTTATTCCAAAGAGGTTGGTTCGGCTGCTGCGCCTACTGCCGGTCTTCACTTTACAAATGAACTGCTGGATGCACTGAAAGCAAAAGGAGTGCATATTGCGTTTATTACGCTCCATGTAGGGCTTGGCACATTTCGACCGGTCAGTGCTGAACGCATTGAAGAACATGAAATGCACGCAGAGTTTTACGAAATGAATGAAGAAACGGCAGAAGAACTTAATCGCGTGCGCAAAGAAGGCGGACGGATTATTTCAGTCGGAACAACTTCGACAAGAACGCTTGAAACCATTGCAAGTGCTTATGATGGTGAATTCAAAGCGTCAAGCGGCTGGACGTCGATTTTTATTTATCCAGGCTACACATTTAAGGCAATTGATGGCATGATCACGAATTTCCACTTGCCAAAATCGTCTTTAATTATGCTTGTCAGTGCATTAGCTGGACGAGAACACGTCCTAAAAGCGTACAATGAGGCTGTAAAAGAGGAATACCGATTCTTCAGTTTTGGCGATGCCATGCTGATTCAATAACATCATACAACAAAGACAGGAGGGCTCATTTTTGTCGCAATTACCGATACGTTATGAGTTCATTAAATCATGCAAACAAACAGGTGCACGTCTTGGACGCGTTCATACACCGCACGGCTCCTTTGAAACACCTGTATTTATGCCAGTTGGTACACTGGCTACAGTGAAAACAATGGCGCCTGAAGAGTTAAAAGCAATGGAAGCAGGCATCATTTTAAGCAATACGTATCATCTATGGCTGCGCCCGGGGCATGACATTGTCAAAGAAGCAGGCGGCCTGCACAAATTTATGAACTGGGATCGAGCGATTCTAACAGATTCAGGCGGTTTCCAAGTGTTTTCTTTAAGTGAATTTAGAAAAATTGAAGAAGAAGGCGTTCACTTCCGTAATCACTTAAATGGAGATAAGTTGTTCCTTTCTCCTGAAAAAGCGATGGAGATTCAAAATGCGCTCGGCTCAGATATTATGATGGCATTTGACGAATGCCCTCCGTATCCAGCAGAGTACGATTATATGAAACGTTCTGTAGAGCGGACAAGCAGATGGGCAGAGCGCTGCTTAACAGCGCACCAACGTCCAGAGGATCAAGGGCTGTTTGGCATTGTGCAGGGCGGAGAATACGAAGAGCTTCGTAAACAAAGTGCAAAAGATCTTGTTTCACTTGATTTCCCAGGCTACGCCATTGGAGGTTTATCTGTTGGTGAACCAAAAGATGTGATGAACCGTGTGCTGGAGTTCACAACGCCATTTTTACCGGATGACAAGCCAAGATACTTAATGGGTGTTGGCTCACCAGATTCATTAATTGACGGCGCGATTCGCGGTGTCGATATGTTTGACTGTGTACTGCCGACGCGAATTGCCAGAAACGGTACGCTCATGACAAGTGAAGGACGCCTTGTTGTGAAAAATGCTAAATATGAGCGTGATTTCAGACCAATCGATGAAAACTGTGACTGCTACACATGTAAAAACTACACACGCGCTTATATTAGACATTTAATCCGTACAAATGAGACGTTCGGAATTCGATTAACAACTTATCATAATCTTCATTTTCTGTTAAAATTAATGGAGCAAGTGAGAGAAGCTATCCGTGAGGATCGTTTAGGTGATTTTAGAGAAGAGTTTTTTGAGCGTTATGGCTTTAACAAACCGAATGCGAAAAACTTTTAACGCATAAACGAAAGGCTTTACAATGCTTTAGAAAGGGGTGAGATAGAATGGATGGTGGTATGGGTTCAATCATTATGATTGTTGTCATGTTTGCTGTGCTTTACTTCTTGTTAATCCGTCCACAGCAAAAGCAACAAAAAGCTGTGCGTCAGATGCAGCAATCTTTATCAAAAGGCGATAAAATCGTCACAATCGGTGGTTTACACGGTGAAATCGACTACATTGATGAATCAAAAGTGGTCATCAAAACAAGCGAAAACAACCGTTTAACTTTCGACCGACGTGCTATTAGAGAATTAGCTGACAAAGGTTAATCCTCCAATACATAGCGATAAAAAAAGAGCGATATCATTCGCTCTTTTTTTATTTGCCCCGAAGATTAACGCCAATCATTCCCCCTAGCATACAAATTCCCAAAAAGGCTGCATGATAGATGAATTGTTCTGGTGAAAAGGTTTCTCCAAACCCTAAATATTGAAATAAAAAAACAGTGAGTGAAAAGATAAAAGAGGTCATGGCGCCAATGAGCCAGCCTCGTTCCTTTGCTTTCCCTCCAGAAATCATTCCTCCTAGAAAAAGTGCCGCAAAGGACAAGATCATGATCATCCATTTAAACGATGATTCCTGCATACTTGTGAAGGTAAGCATCAGTGATACAAGTAAGCTTGTGACAATCATCACGACAAAAATAGCAATTAAGCCAGATAAAATGCCTTTTCCTATTTGTTTCGTTTCCTGCATGTGATTCGTCTCCTCTCCAATTGACCGAAGCTTGTCTTTTACTAAAATGTATTCACGGAGGAGAAAAAATAGACATGTTCTCGTGATAAAAACCGAGGCTTTCTTTTCTACATAAATAAAGTGTTTTGACACAAGCTATGGTGGAGAAGGAGGGGTTACATCATATGCAGGACATCTTAATTATCTCCATGAGAACGATCATTTTATATTTTCTCATTTGGTTTATCTTTCGTTTAATGGGCAAAAGGGAGATTGGGGAACTGAGTATTTTAGATCTTGTTATTTTTATGATGATCGCTGAAATTGCGGTGCTCGCCATAGAAGAAGTAGAGGATCACATGTTACATACAGTATGGCCGATCCTGCTGTTAACCTTCATTCAAATCACCCTTGCCTATTTGTCATTAAAATTTCAAGGTGTCCGGCGTTTTCTCGACGGTAAGCCAGCCCTGCTCATCATCAACGGAAAAATAGATGAGGGTGCGATGAGAAAACAGCGATACAATTTTGATGATTTGCTGATTCAATTAAGAGAAAATAACATCGATAGTATCCAGGATGTCTCATATGCCATCTTAGAGCCTTCAGGGAAGCTCGCCGTTGTTGAAAAAGAAAACAAGCGCAAACATGCAGCGCTTGAGCTCCCTCTTATTGCAGACGGTGTGGTTCAGCATGATCATCTCAAGCAGATCAACCATGATGAACAGTGGCTGATAAAGGAGCTTGCCAAAAGAGGCTATGATGACATCGAGCAGATTTCCTACTGTAGCTTTAATCAGAAGGATTTTTATATTGATTTGAAAGATGAAGTGATCAAGAAAGAATGAGCTAAAGCAGCTTCCCAATAAACGGGATGCGGCGTAGCTCTTCTCGTTTCACTAGCCCAAGACAGATTAATAGAATGACATACAGCACGCACGTCAAAAAGATCATCATGACAAGCTCCAAAGGGGCGGAAAAGAGTCCGCTCGCTTGATGTTTCATCCATAAACTGACTGCCCCAGTACCGATGATCACAAGGACGCAAAGTCCATATTCTTTTAATGGTAAATGAATAGGCAGCACTTTACCGACAGTTGCCGCATGGAGCAATGTGACAAGGACGATGCCGATGAGTATCGCAAGCGCTGCGCCCATAATGCCAAAGCTTGGCTGTGAAGCAAGAACAAAGATCATGCCTGTTTTCACAACAGCTCCTATCAAGCTGTTGGTCATCGCTGCCCCAGCTAAATTTAATGCTTGAAGGACAGCCTGCAACGGCCCTTGAAAGTAATAGAGCAAAAAGAAGGGGGCCATGAATTTTACATAGACAGCGGCATGTGATGAACCATACATGAAGAGGGTTAAATTTTCTGCATACACGAAAAGGATAATACATGAAATGCCCCCGCTTAATAAACAAAGGCGCATCGCCTGCTTGAGCCGGTATTCGACCGTTTTGCGTTTGTTCTGTTCCATCCCCTCACTAATCGCTGGAACTAGTGCGGTGGAGAGAGAATACGTGATAAAACTAGGAAGTGTCAAAAGGGTGAGCGCAAGTCCTGTCAATTCTCCGTACTGCCTTGTTGCTTCCACAGCTGCATAACCGGCAATCGCAAGGCTTTGCGCGACGACAATCGGTTCTAAAAACCACGAGATATTGCCGATGAAACGGCTGCCTGTCGTTGGCAGGGCAATACTCATGAGCTGTTTAAACGTATCCTTCCCATCATGAATTGCCTTGAAAAAACGTTTTCGGATACGGATGGTCTTTTTATAACGAAAGGCAATCAGTAAGTAAGCAAGTGAAATCATTTCCCCGATGACAGATGAAATCATGGCGCCTGCTGCTGCGTATTCAATTCCATAAGGCAGGAACGCTGTTGTACATACTGCTACGAGTGAAATTCTTGCGACCTGTTCTAGTACTTGCGACATCGCAAGCGGGCTCATTTGCTGTCTTCCTTGGAAATAGCCCCTTAACACACTAGAGATTGCAATAACGGGTACGACTGGTGTAATGGCAAGCAGAGGATAGACCGTTCTAGGATCTGTCAGCATATTTTCCGCCATAATAGGGGCAAACCATAAAAAAAGCGGCGTGAAAATCAGGCTGAGTGTTCCTGTTATCGCAAGGGACATCACTAGAATGCGTTTTGTTTTCTGTTTGTCACCACGGGCTTCTGCTTCTGCGACTAGCTTACTAATCGCAACAGGAAGTCCGAATTGTGTCAGCGTCACGGCGAGAAAAAAGGTAGGCGCTGCCATCATATAAAGCCCTACGCCTTCTTCACCAATGAACCTTGCAATCACAATTCGATTGACAAAACCCAATATTCTTGTAATAAAACCTGCTAAAATTAAAATAATGGTCCCTTTTAAAAACGTTTGCTTCGTCAAATCACAGATCACCTGCCTTCTCAAACGACATAGAATCATATACAATAAGATATGCGTGTATATCGTCCAAGCATGACAAGTCTCTCGATAAAAAACTGAAAAGGGGGAGCCTCACATTGACACAACATCCGGCTGCTATATACAAAGACCATTTAAAGCCTTTTCTGTTCAGTAAGCTTGAAGAATTCATCGTTTTGGGCTATAAAGATGTAGATTTAGAGGAATTATGGTCATACTTAGAGAATAAGAAGTGGAAGAAAAAACAAGAGTATCCGATTCATGAAATGGTTGCAGATATTTTATCTGTGAAAATTGGCGAATTTATGAACTATGCAACCGTTCAGTCGTTTAAAACGTCTGCTTTTTTGGACAGTGAAGATGGCAAGAATATGCTGGACGAACTGTTGAAATAAGCCATCTAAATGGATTCAGGTGTTTAAGGAGGAAATACATAATGAAAAAAGGGCGCATACTTGCGTTTTTCTTAGTGGTTCTGTTAATCGGAACTGGTGTGGGCTTATTAACGAAGCCCGTTGCGAAAGATATGACGCTAGGGCTGGACTTACAGGGTGGATTTGAAGTTCTGTATGATGTACACCCAGTGAAAAAAGAAGACAAGATCACAAATGGTGTTCTCGTCAGTACAGTAGAGGCTTTAAACCGAAGAGCCAACGTGCTTGGGGTCAGTGAGCCGAACATTTCGATTGAAGGAAACAACCGTATCCGCGTACAGCTTGCGGGCGTAAAAGATCAAAACAGAGCACGGGAGATTCTATCGACTGAAGCACAGCTTTCCTTCAGAGATACGAATGACAAAGAGCTTCTAAACGGATCTGATCTTGTTGAAAATGGTGCAAAACAAACATTCAATCAAACGAATGAGCCGATCGTGACAGTCAAACTAAAGGATGCGAAAAAGTTTGGTGACGTGACAAAAAAAGTAGCGGCGATGGCACCAAACAATCAGCTTGTCATTTGGCTTGATTATCATAAGGGAGATTCCTTCAAAAAAGAAGTCTCTAAATCAAATCATAAGTATGTATCTGCGCCGAATGTAAACCAAGAAATTAACAGCAGTGACGTACAAATCGAAGGAAACTTTACGGTTCAAGAGGCAAAAGACCTTGCGAGCATTTTAAATGCCGGTGCATTGCCAGTAAAATTAACCGAAAAATATTCAACATCTGTGAGTGCACAGTTTGGTGAGCAAGCACTAAACGAAACAGTCTTCGCAGGAATTGTAGGAATCGCATTTATCTTCTTATTCATGCTGTTTTATTACCGATTACCAGGTCTTGTTGCTGTCATTACACTGTCAGCTTATATCTATATCACACTGCAAGTCTTTGACTGGATGGGTGCGGTCATGACACTGCCTGGAATCGCTGCATTGATTCTTGGGGTAGGGATGGCTGTAGATGCCAACATTATTACGTATGAGCGGATTAAAGAAGAGCTCAAGCTCGGTAAATCTGTCCGTTCTGCTTTCAGATCGGGTAACCGCAGATCATTTGCCACGATCTTTGATGCAAACTTAACAAGTATTATTGCCGGCGGGGTTCTATTCTTCTTTGGAACAAGCTCTGTCAAAGGGTTTGCAACCATGCTTATCCTATCGATTTTGACAAGCTTTATCACGGCTGTCTTCCTATCAAGATTCCTTCTTGGATTACTTGTAGAAAGCCGTTATCTCGACCGCAGAAAAGGCTGGTTTGGGGTTCGTCAGAAAGACATTATTGATATTCATGAAACAACTGAAAATACTGAACCGAAAACACCATTTGATAAATGGGATTTCGTCAGCAAACGTAAAGGCTTTATGATTTTCTCGGCAGCCATTACCATTGCTGGAATCATTGTGCTGTCGATCTTCAAGCTCAATGCAGGTATTGACTTTGCAAGTGGTACTAGAGTTGATATTCAAAGTGACCATAAACTGTCAACAGAACAGGTGGAGCAAGATTTTAAAAAGCTAGACCTTGAGACAGACAGTGTTGTGTTATCGGGTCAAAAAGAAAATCAAGCAGCAGCTCGATTTGTCGGTGTTCCGAATAAAGAAAAAATCGCTGAAGTGAAAGATTACTTCAAAGATAAATATGGAACGGAGCCTAACGTAAGTACAGTGTCTCCGACGGTTGGAAAAGAGCTGGCACGTAACGCATTATACGCTGTCATCATTGCTTCGATCGGGATTATCTTATATGTATCTATCCGATTTGAGTATAAAATGGCGATTGCAGCGATTGTCTCTCTGCTATACGACGCATTCTTTATCGTTGCCTTCTTTAGCATTACGCGTTTAGAGGTGGATGTCACCTTCATTGCAGCGATACTCACGGTCATTGGGTACTCAATCAATGACACGATTGTCACCTTCGACAGGGTGCGTGAGCAAATGAAGAAACGCAAACCGAAAACGATCGAAGATTTATCGTACATTGTGAATTTAAGTTTACAGCAAACCTTTACGCGTTCTGTGAACACCGTGCTCACCGTACTTGTTGTGGTGATTGCACTTCTCGTTTTCGGTTCAGCATCTATTACAAACTTCTCCATCGCCTTACTTGTCGGACTATTAACAGGGGTGTATTCATCCCTTTACATTGCGGCACAAATTTGGCTGATATGGAAAGGTCGTGAGCTGAAAAAGCCGGCTAAAATCGACACAGAACAAGATATTTAAACAAGAAAGACTGCCAGCTTGGCAGTCTTTTTTTCATGCATCATACTTGTCATCGTCACAACAATAAGATGATATGTAAAAACATTTCGGGTTTCATTGATCTTGAAATGGTCTTTTGCTATAATGACATACGTTTAGATCAGTATAGAAAGCAAGTGTCCGTTTGGGGCATTTGGCTTTTATTCATTGGAGGGGCTGTTATGAAGGTTCGGGAAACTGAACTGCCAGGTATCGGTCACAAAGCCGAAATGATCACAAGAAATAATGAGAAACTTGCCATTATCACACATGATGACGGCAGAAGAGAGATGTATCATTTTCAAGAAGATGATCACGAAGAATGTATTTCTGGTATCTTGCTTAGCGATGAAGAAGCAAGACAAATCTCGGCTATTTTAGGCGGCATGGTCTATAAACCAAAAGCGCTTGAGACAGTGGAGGTGGCCATTGATGAACTCATCATTGAATGGTTTAAGATTGAAAAGAACGCACCGGCTGTTAACCAGACGATCGGAGACCTGAGTGTTCGTCAAAATTATCAAGTGACAGTCATCGCCATTGTGAGAAAATCACATGAGAAAATTTTAAATCCAGGACCAGATACGGTGATTGAAGAAGGAGACACCCTTGTCATCTCTGGAGAAAGAAAAGAATTAAAGAGCCTCATTAAAGAAAAACTCAGCAGCTAAGCGCCCATGCTGATAGAAAACCTTCCGCCATGTTCTTTCGGTGTTTAAAAAGGACAAGAAAGAGGGAAGAATAAAAGAAAAAGCTTGGGGGATTTGTAGATGAATAAACAACAATGGACCATCATACTCGCATTTATTTTCGTATTAATTGTCTCAGTATTTGCTGTTATTAACGTGCGGCCTGTACAGGTAGACTACTTATTTGGAACGGCTGAATGGCCGCTGATCCTTGTCATTATCGGTTCTGTTCTTATGGGCGGACTCATTGTGGCTTTTGCGGGGATTTTCCAAATTATGAAACTAAAACGTGAATTAAAAACATTAAAAGCTGAACATGCAGCCGCTAAAGCAAGCCCTGCTTCTTCTCATAAAAAGGCGGACAAAGACGTTCAAAAGAAAACGAATGTCACACCTTTAAAAGAACAGCCAGCGTCTTTTGACCGGAAGGAAAAATAATCTTCCAGTACAATTTCATAAAATAAAAATTGAAACCCCTTAGTCCACTCTAGTATAATAGTGTGGTTGAGGGGTGAATTTATGTTATTATCCAAAATGCGCTGGGAATATGAACATCCTAGCGAAGAAAAAGTGAAATCACTCTCTGAAAATCTGAATATTTCAGCGCTGACTGCATCACTTCTTGTACAAAGAGGGCTCGAAGAAGTAGAAGAAGCGAGGTCTTTTTTATTTGATCAAAAAGCCGAATTTCATGATCCATTCTTATTAAAAGGAATGAAAGAAGCAGTAGAGCGCATCAACAAAGCGATCGAAGAGCAGGAATCGATTGTGATCTTCGGAGATTATGATGCAGATGGTGTGACAAGTACGTCTGTACTTTTACATACACTTAAAGAACGATCTGCGAAGGTAGACTTTTATATTCCAGATCGATTTAAAGAAGGATATGGGCCAAACGAACAGGCTTTCCGATATATCAAAGAGCAAGGAGCATCGCTTGTTATCACCGTGGATACAGGGATCGCTGCTGTAAATGAAGCACGTATTGCAAAAGAAATAGGATTAGACCTGATCATCACAGATCACCATGAACCAAGCGAGGAACTGCCTGAGGCACTTGCGATTGTACATCCTAAGCAGCCTGGGTGTGAGTATCCGTTTAAAGAGCTGGCGGGTGTCGGTGTTGCGTTTAAAGTGGCACATGCACTCCTTGGTAAACTCCCAGTAGAATTATTAGATCTTGCTGCAATCGGTACAATTGCGGATCTTGTCCCGTTGCATGATGAAAATAGATGGCTTGCAAAAAAAGGCTTAATGCAGCTTCGTCAATCTAGACGGCCTGGGTTAAAAGCGTTATTAAAAGAAGCAGGCGCCACTCTTGAAGAAGCAAATGAGGAAACGGTCGGCTTTCAAATTGCGCCAAGGCTGAATGCTGTTGGACGAATTGAGCAGGCAGATCCGGCTGTTCATCTTCTCATGACTGAGGATATGGATGAAGCAGAAGAACTCGCTCGTTTTGTACAAGAATTGAACAAAGAACGGCAGAAAATTGTGAGTACGATCACGGAAGAAGCCATTCAAATGGTCGAAGAGACAGGTGCTGACCAGTCTGCTATCGTCGTAGCAAAAGCTGGCTGGAATCCAGGCGTTGTCGGCATTGTTGCCTCAAAATTGACGGATACATTTTCTCGTCCGGCGATTGTGCTTGGAATAGACGAAGAAACGCAGATGGCGAAAGGGTCAGCTCGAAGTATTCCTGGCTTTGATTTATTTTTCCATTTGAGCAAGTGCCGTGACATCCTGCCGCATTTCGGTGGACACCCGATGGCAGCAGGAATGACACTTCAAGCGGATGATGTTCCTTTACTTAGGGAAAGATTGAATCAATATGCAAATGAAACATTGACAGAAGAAGATTTCATTCCAATTCAACGGGTCGATGCAGTATGTAAAGTGGACGAAATGACGGTGCAAGCCATTGAAGAAGTGGGACTGCTGTCCCCGTTTGGCATGCAGAATCCTAAGCCGTTCATTATGATTGAAGACGCCCAGCTTGAAGACATCCGAACGATCGGGGCCAATCAAAATCACATTAAAATGTCACTAAAAGACGAAGACAAGCTGCTCGACTGTGTCGGTTTTCACCAAGGCAAGCTAAAAGAAGAACTTGTCCCAGGGAGTCAAATTTCTGTCGTTGGTGAGGTCTCTATTAATGAATGGAATAACCGAAAGAAACCTCAGCTCATGCTAAAAGACGCCAGAGTCGATGAATGGCAGCTCTTTGATTTACGCGGGAAAAAAGATTGGGAAAAGAAAGTATCAACACTTGATCCAGCAAAAACGATGGTCTTCTGTTTTGACGAAGAAACAAAAAGGCAATCGGAGCTGGTGGATATTCCGATTCACCTTATTGATGCAGAAAATGTATCCACGTTTGATGTGCAGGAAAAGTATGTGATCTTTGCCGATGTTCCTGCAGATGAACACTTGCTCAAGCTGCTTTTAGAAAATCAACAACCAGCAAGAATTTATACGGTGTTTCAGCGGAAAGAAGATCACTTTATGTCCTCATTCCCGAGCCGTGATCAATTCAAATGGTTCTATGGGTTCTTGTTCAAACGGGGAAGTTTTCCTATTAAAGAACAAGGCATGGAGCTTGCCAAACATAGAGGTTGGACAAAAGATACAATCATTTTTATGACAAAGGTGTTTTTTGAACTCGGTTTTGTTAAAATAGAGAATGGTGTGCTGTCAATAGTGCGTGATGCCCCTAAAAAAGATTTAACCGCATCATCGTCTTATACAGCAAAACAACGATTGATGGAACTCGATCAAACACTAACATATTCCTCAGCCAAAGAGCTGAAGGAATGGCTGAATAGCATGATGAGCGAAGTCTCACCTGTGCTTTGACGTACGAGGAGGAAAAGGAAAAGATGGATTTAAAACAATATGTGACAGTTGTACCTGACTACCCAAAGGAAGGTGTACAATTTAAAGATATTACAACGTTAATGGATAAAGGCGAAGTGTACCGTTATGCAACGGATCAAATCGTTGAATACGCGAAGGAAAGAGACATTGATCTCATTGTTGGACCTGAAGCGCGTGGATTCATTATTGGCTGCCCTGTAGCATACGCACTTGGTGTAGGTTTTGCCCCAGTTCGTAAAGAAGGAAAGCTTCCTCGTGAAGTCATCAAAGTCGATTACGGTTTGGAATACGGTAAAGATGTATTAACGATTCATAAAGATGCAATTCGTCCTGGTCAGCGTGTACTGATCACAGATGATTTGCTTGCGACAGGTGGAACGATTGAAGCATCCATCAAGCTGGTTGAGGAATTAGGCGGCGTTGTGGCAGGGATTGCATTTTTAATTGAGCTGACGTATCTTGATGGCAGAAAGAAGCTTGACGGTTACGACATCTTGACGTTAATGCAATACTAATGGAGTTTTACGCAAAAAGCACTCAGTAAGAAGGGTGCTTTTTTCCTATCA
The DNA here is from genome assembly GCF_038593325.1 of Bacillus sp. FSL W7-1582. Lineage (NCBI taxonomy): Bacteria > Bacillati > Bacillota > Bacilli > Caryophanales > Bacillaceae > Bacillus > Bacillus sp. FSL W7-1582. The sequence continues at coordinate 2,432,720 of NZ_CP151987.1, read as the reverse complement.
AAAATCTTTTAGCGGACTTCTTCTCTTTACATCTATCGAATTTTTCTTGATAATAAACTACAATACAGTTTTCATTTAAAAAGGTGATTCCATGGCGAACGAACAAGTTTTAACGGCGCAGCAGGTCATTGATAAGGCAAGAGAATACCTGTCCGCTGAACATATTCAATTTATAGAGCGTGCATACGAATATGCTGAAAATGCTCACAAGGAGCAATACCGGAAATCCGGTGAGCCCTATATTATCCATCCTATTCAAGTGGCGGGAATTCTTGTTGATCTTGAAATGGACCCTTCGACCATTGCTGGCGGCTTCTTGCATGATGTTGTCGAAGACACGGATGTGACATTAGAAGATTTAAAAGAGCATTTTAACGAAGAAGTGGCCATGCTTGTTGATGGTGTGACAAAGCTCGGAAAGATTAAATATAAATCACAAGAAGAACAACAGGCTGAAAACCATCGTAAAATGTTTGTTGCAATGGCGCAGGATATTCGCGTCATCTTAATTAAGCTGGCAGACCGTCTTCACAATATGAGAACACTCAAACATCTTCCGCAGGAAAAGCAGCGAAGAATTTCAAATGAAACCCTTGAGATCTTTGCACCGCTTGCGCACAGATTAGGGATTTCAAAGATTAAGTGGGAGCTTGAAGATACAGCCCTCCGCTATTTAAATCCGCAGCAATACTACCGGATTGTGAATCTCATGAAGCGCAAACGAGCGGAACGTGAGGAATACTTGGACGAGGTTGTTAATGAAGTAAAAGACCGCGTGTCTGAGGTGAACATTAAGGCTGAATTCTCCGGCAGACCGAAACATATTTATAGTATTTATCGAAAAATGGTCATGCAAAATAAGCAATTTAATGAAATATATGATTTGCTGGCTGTTCGTATTTTGGTTGACAGCATTAAAGACTGCTATGCGGTACTTGGTATTATTCATACGTGCTGGAAGCCGATGCCAGGCAGATTTAAGGATTATATTGCGATGCCAAAGCCGAACATGTATCAGTCTCTTCATACAACGGTGATTGGTCCAAAAGGGGACCCGCTTGAAGTTCAGATTCGTACAGTGGAAATGCACGAAATTGCGGAATACGGAATTGCGGCACACTGGGCGTATAAAGAAGGCAAAGAGTCAGCAGAATCGACGGAAGAAGCCGTTTTCCAGAAGAAGCTGTCTTGGTTTAGAGAAATCCTTGAATTCCAAAATGAATCCACAGATGCGGAAGAATTTATGGAATCGTTAAAAATCGATCTCTTCTCTGATATGGTGTTTGTATTTACACCAAAAGGAGACGTCATAGAGCTGCCGTCTGGTTCAGTTCCAATTGATTTCTCATACCGGATTCATTCGGAAATTGGGAATAAAACAATCGGAGCCAAAGTCAACGGTAAAATGGTCACACTTGATCATAAGCTAAAAACAGGTGACATTATTGAAATTCTGACATCTAAGCATAGCTATGGACCAAGCCAGGATTGGGTCAAACTTGCCCAAACCTCCCAAGCGAAGCACAAGATCAGACAGTTTTTCAAGAAACAGCGCCGTGAAGAAAATGTCGAAAAAGGCCGAGAACTTGTGGAGAAAGAAATCAAAAACCTTGAGTTCGATGTTAAAGACATTTTGACCGCTGAAAATCTGCAAAAAGTGGCTGATAAATTTAATTTCTCAAATGAAGAGGACATGTATGCAGCCGTTGGTTATAACGGAATTACGGCACTCCAAGTGGCGAATCGTTTAACGGAAAAAGAAAGAAAACAAAGAGATCAGGAAGAACAAGAGAAAACCGTTCAAGAAGTGTCTGTAGAGTCAAAACCATATCACGGGAAAAAACGGGAAGCTGGCGTGCGAGTGAAAGGCATTGATAACTTGCTTGTCCGTTTATCTAAGTGTTGTAATCCTGTTCCTGGTGATAGCATTGTTGGCTTTATTACAAAAGGCCGTGGCGTATCTGTTCACCGTGATGACTGTCCGAACGTAAAGACAGGAGAAGCGCAGGAACGGTTAATCCCGGTTGAGTGGGAGCATGAACAGCCTGCTCGAAACCGTAAAGAATACAATGTGGAAATTGAGATATTAGGATATGACAGACGCGGCTTACTTAATGAGGTGCTTCAAGCAGTCAACGAAACCAAAACGAACATCTCGTCGGTTTCTGGTAAGTCTGATCGTAACAAAGTGGCGACGATCCATATGGCGATCTTTATCCAAAATATTAACCATTTGCACAAAGTGGTAGAACGCATCAAACAAATCAAAGACATTTACTCTGTTCGCCGATTCATGAATTAGAAAGGAAGTATATCGTCTATGAGGCTTGTTGTTCAGCGTGTGACGAGTGCATCTGTGAAAGTAGGAGAAGAGATCACAGGTGCCATCAATGAAGGCTATATGGTGCTCGTTGGGGTTACACATGAAGACACAGAAGAAGATGTGCATTACTTAGCTGAAAAGCTCGCACACTTGCGTATTTTTGAAGATGAAAACGGGAAAATGAATCTTTCGTTATTGGATGTAAAAGGAAGCGTGCTGTCTGTATCTCAATTTACTCTTTATGGTGATACGAGGAAAGGCAGACGGCCGAACTTTATGAAAGCTGCCAAACCGGATGTGGCGAATTCACTTTACGAATGCTTCAATGAAACGCTTAGAGAAAAGGGCATCCATGTTGAAACTGGACGTTTTGGGGCGATGATGGACGTCTCATTGACCAATTCGGGGCCAGTCACCATGTTGATGGACAGCAAAGAATAGAAAGACATTAGACTGTAGATAAACTCTTGCTGAGAGTTTGTTTAGAGTCTTTTTCTTTTGCGATCAAACAAAAAAGAGGCGCAGCGGCCTCTTTTTTCTATCGGAAATATTGTTTTAATCCTTCTGTCATTCCTTCTGTCACTCGTTCTTGGTAAGAGGCGCTATAAATGATCGCTTCTTCTTGAGGATTGCTTAAATAGCCGAGTTCATATAAAAGGGAAGGGCGCTTGTTTTCTCTTAAAACAAAATAATCTCCAAATTTGACTCCTTTATCAGGGATCTGTGATCGTTTTGCGACTTCCGTATGAACGCTTGTCGCCAGGCTTTGATCTTTGGATGCCTGATAATAATATGCGGTGCTCCCTCTGATACTTGGGTCCATAAAACTATCATAATGAAGACTAATAAATGCATCTGCATTTCGGTAATGTGAAGTGGCAACCCTCGATTGAAGGCTGATGAATGTATCATCACTTCGTGTTAAATAGACATTTGCTCCAGAAGCTCTTAACTTACCCGCCAGCAAATGAGCGGTTTTGATCGTGATATTCTTTTCAAATGCACCGTCTGCGCCGATCGTGCCGCTGTCTTTTCCGCCATGCCCAGGATCAAGAACAATTGTTTTGCCTTTTAAAGATCCAGTGCCAGACGATGAATCCTGCTGAGGTCTTGGTGCTTCGCTGCTATTTTTCTTTGTTTGAACGACCCAGCTCGCCACGTAGCCTGTTCCGCCGTTTGATAATGTCACCTCGTACCAGTCACCTTGCGTACGAACAATTTGATAAGCAGCTCCTTTTGTTGCTCTTTCTGCAATTCCAGCAGAGGTAGAAGCGCTTTTTCTAATATTCGTTCCATCATAAACGATGTACGCTTTCTGATGAGATGACGAAGAGGAAGAATTCTTTTCAGGTGCTGCACTTGTTCCTTGGTTTGAGACAATATAATAACTTGCAACCCAGCCTTTAACGCCTTTTGCTTCGATTTCATACCAGCCATTTTGCTCCCTTAAAATGGTGACTTGAGTGTTGCGGGAAAGTGAAGCGGCCACTTGTGCGTTTGGTGCCGCCGATTTTCGAACATTCAAGCTTGATACGCCAACTGTGCCGGACTGTTTAGAACGAGCGGGCTCAGCTGATCTGGATGAAGAAGCGTTTTGTCCGCCAGAAATATAATCAGAGTGGACCCAGCCTTCCGCTTGTTTGTACGATATTTTTGTCCATTCGCCGCTTGTGTCCAGCTTTTTAGCGGAAGCGCCCTGCGGAAAAGTGCCAATGACTTGATAGGAAGTCCCTGGGCCTGTCCGAATGCGAAGGTCGGAGGCTGTTGACGTAATCGAACTGCTTCCTTGCGTACTTTGACCTTGCGTCTTTTGCTTAGCAGGCTTTTGTGCATCAGATGACTTGGTAATCAGCCATGAGACGACCCAGCCTTTTTGTCCGTTCGATAGCCCGATCTGTACCCATTCTCCTTGTTCAGTGAGAATCGGGTAGCTTTCTCCTCGTTTCACAACTGCTGCGATCCCGTAGCTTAAACCAGGTCCGGTTCGCACATTGATTTCATCTGTTGCAACGACAGCTTGATCTGTTTGAGCCGTCGCATGTGTCATTGGCCAAGTGCTGGCAATGAGGACAAAACAGGTGAGCAGCAACATCATGTGATGGTGTGTTTTCAGATTCAAAACGGTGTTTTCCCCTCCCTTGTAAAACCGATGAATGTTAATTCGTTATGTAATGGATGAATTCCTTGCAGTTTCCCTAATAAAATTGAATCAATCTGTTTATACTAGATAAAAATGTGATAAAAGGATGTACAAACATGAGATTAAGCAGAAAATTAGGACGAGTGCAATATAATGGACATCGTGATATCGACCGCTGGCAGCACGACGAAATGGATCAACCAGGCTTCCTTGAAGAAACGGCATCTGAATACGGATGCACGTCAAAAGAAGAGCTGGAAAAGAAAAAGAGACACGGCAAGGGTTGACAGAGTGGCAGCACCGACCTTATTATAATATAAATCAACACACTTGAAAATTTAAAATGTGGAACTGATGATAGAGAATAGTAGGGTAAATTGCGTGAGCAGAGAGGAATCGCCTTAGGCTGAAAGCGAATCCGCATGGCATTTATCACGAAAGAACACTCTGTAGGTTTCCTGCTGAACACTCAAAAAATGAGTCATTAGGCGGAGAACGTGAATCTGCGTTAAGGATTTGAGCGGGAACATGGCTAGATCATGTTCCAACTAGGGTGGCACCACGGGTATAACTCTCGTCCCTACTATACACATAGTAGAGGCGGGGGTTTTTTATATGTCCACATAAAAAATGAATGATGGTCGTAGGAGGACGAAAAATGAGTTTTAATATTCCAAGAGGCACACAGGATATTTTACCGGGAGAATCAGAACGCTGGCAGTATGTTGAACAAATTGCGAGAGATACATGTGCAGCCTTTCAATACAAAGAGATTCGCACACCGATTTTTGAGCATACGGAACTGTTTGCACGAGGAGTAGGCGAGTCAACAGATATCGTTCAAAAAGAGATGTACACATTTGAAGACAAAAAAGGACGTAGCATCACACTTCGCCCAGAAGGAACAGCTTCAACTGTCCGTTCTTATGTTGAAAATAAACTGTTTGCACAGCCTGCACAGCCTACAAAGCTGTACTACATTGGACCAATGTTCCGCTATGAGCGTCCGCAAACGGGAAGATATCGTCAATTTTATCAATTCGGAATTGAAGCGATCGGTTCAAAAGATCCTGCCATTGATGCAGAGGTCATTTCATTAGCGATGAGTGTGTACGAGAAAGCAGGTCTTTCCAACTTAAAACTCGTCATTAACAGCCTTGGTGACAAAGAAAGCCGTGCAGATTACCGTCAAGCACTTGTCGAGCATTTTGAACCAAGAATTGATGAATTCTGTCATGACTGCCAAATTCGCTTGCATCAAAATCCATTGCGTATTCTTGATTGTAAAAAGGACCGCGACCACGAACTGATGGCAACGGCACCATCCATTCAAGATTACTTAAATGAAGAATCACGGACTTATTTTGAAAAAGTAAAACAATATTTAACCGATCTAGGCATTGAATATGTCGTCGATCCGAACTTAGTGCGCGGTCTTGATTATTACAATCACACTGCCTTTGAGATTATGAGTAATGCAGAAGGCTTTGGCGCGATCACAACATTAGCCGGCGGCGGCCGTTATGATGGACTCGTTGAAGGAATTGGCGGTCCTGAATCACCAGGTATCGGCTTTGCGATGAGTATTGAACGTTTCCTATCAGCGATTGATGCAGAGAAGATTGAGCTTCCTGTTCAAGACGGCATTGATTTATATATTGCGGCATTAGGAGATCAAGCAAAAGATTATGCTGTTGGCTTATTGAATCGCCTAAGAAAAGAAGGCATTTCAAGTGAAATGGACTATACAGGGAAAAAGCTAAAAGCACAATTTAAAGCCGCAGACCGCTTGAAAGCCAAGTTTATTGCAGTTCTTGGTGAAGATGAGCTGGCGCAGCAAATTGTAAATGTAAAAGATACGACAACGGGTGAACAAATTGAAGTGAAGCTTGATGAGCTGATTCAAATGATGAAAGCCCACCAGAAAGCGTAAAGAAGGAGTGGAATGTTTGTGTTTGGTAGAACTTTTTATTGTGGAGAAGTAACAGAAGACCAAATTGGTCAAACAGTTGTATTAAAAGGATGGGTACAAAAACGTCGTGACCTTGGTGGATTAATCTTTATTGACCTGCGTGATCGTACAGGCATTGTGCAAGTTGTCTTTCATCCAGACCAATCAAAAGAGGCTCTTGAGACAGCAGAATCGATTCGTAATGAATATGTCCTTGATATTAAAGGGACAGTGGTCGCAAGAGAAGAAGCCACGATCAACCCAAATTTAAAAACAGGCAAAATTGAAATTCAAGTCGACACGGTCACTGTTTTAAATGAAGCCAAGACGCCTCCATTTGTGATTTCTGATCAAGCAGATGAGGTATCAGAAGATGTGCGCTTAAAATACCGCTACCTAGATCTTCGCCGTCCTGCGATGTTTGAAACGATGAAAATGCGACATGAAGTCACAAAAGCATTCCGCCATTTCTTAGATGATCACGGCTTTCTAGACATTGAAACGCCAATTTTAACAAAAAGTACGCCAGAAGGTGCACGTGACTATCTTGTGCCAAGCCGTGTACACGAAGGAGAATTCTATGCGCTGCCGCAGTCTCCGCAATTATTTAAGCAATTGCTCATGGTGTCTGGGATGGACCGCTACTATCAAATCGCTCGCTGCTTTAGAGATGAAGACTTACGTGCTGACCGTCAGCCGGAATTTACACAAGTCGATATTGAAATGTCCTTTATGAGCCAAGAAGACATCATGACGCTTGCTGAAGAGATGATGGCAAAGGTGATGAAAGATGTCAAAGGTGTTAACCTGACATTGCCATTACCTCGTATGACGTACGATGAAGCGATGAATTCCTATGGTTCTGACAAGCCGGATACCCGATTTGACATGAAGCTTGTCAACATTTCAGATACGGTAAAAGACTCAGATTTCAAAGTCTTCAGCGGTGCTGTAAACAATGGCGGAGCTGTCAAAGCGATTAATGTCAAAGGGGCTGCAGCAAACTACTCAAGAAAAGACATCGATGCACTCGGTGCATTTGCAGCGAACTATGGTGCAAAAGGTCTTGCTTGGCTAAAAGCTGAAGGGACAGAGTTAAAAGGACCAATCGCTAAATTCTTTGATGAGTCAAAACAAGCAGAATTAAAAGAACAGCTTCAAGTTGAAGAAGGCGACCTTTTACTCTTTGTTGCAGATAAGACGTCTGTTGTCCATGATGCGCTTGGCGCACTTCGCTTAAAACTTGGCAAAGAGCTTAAACTCATCGATGAGTCTGTCTTTAATTTCTTATGGGTTGTCGATTGGCCGCTGCTTGAAAAAGATGAAGAAGAAGGCCGCTTCTATGCTGCCCACCATCCTTTCACAATGCCAGTTCGGGATGATCTTGAATTAATTGAAACAAGTCCAGAAGATATGAAAGCTCAAGCGTATGATCTTGTGCTGAACGGCTATGAGCTTGGCGGAGGTTCTATTCGTATTTTTGAAAAGGACATTCAAGAGAAAATGTTTGGTTTACTTGGCTTTTCTAAAGAAGAAGCGTACGATCAGTTCGGCTTCCTTCTTGATGCATTTGAGCATGGTGTGCCTCCGCATGGCGGAATTGCGCTTGGACTTGACCGCTTAGTGATGCTGCTTGCCGGCCGATCTAACCTAAGAGATACCATTGCGTTCCCGAAAACGGCAAGTGCAAGCTGTGTTCTCACAGATGCTCCTGGCACTGTAAGCGCAGCGCAGCTAGATGAACTGAGTTTGGCGATTAAAACAAAAGTAAAACAGTAAAATAGGCGCATGTTTATAGGCATGTAAACGCTTGTAAAAGGGACATGCCTATGATATGCTTTCATCAACCAATAAATAAAGTCCTGATACGTACGGTGGTTACCTAGTTTTGACCGAACATTTTTTTTTACGGGAGCTTGCCTTTCCTTTCTGCATAAATGCCTCTTCTGAGGACTTATAAAGTGAGGAAGAAAGCACCCACCTGCATGGTGCGGGGTTCAAAACGAAGGAAAAGCTGGCGGCGTGATCGGGACTTTTTTGTGTTTTTTTCTATTTGAGAAGGATGACGGAGAACGCTGAATATGATATGATTCTTTCGATTCATTTTAAATAAAGGTGGAGTGAGGCACTTGTTACATCAGTTTTCAAGAAACGAGCTTGCCATTGGCAAGGAAGGCTTAAATATATTAAAAAACAGTACAGTTGCAGTGCTTGGAGTAGGCGGCGTAGGTTCTTTTGCAGTAGAAGCCCTTGCTCGTTCAGGTGTTGGCCGTATTGTTCTTGTTGATAAAGATGATATTGATATTACAAATGTAAATAGGCAGCTGCCAGCTTTGCTATCAACGGTTGGTCAGCCTAAAGTTGACTTAATGCAGGCAAGAATTGCTGACATCAACCCAGAATGTGAAGTTGTTGCGCTCAAAATGTTCTATACAGAAGAAACATATGAACAATTCTTTGAGTATCCACTTGATTATGTCATTGATGCATCAGATACAATTCATTATAAAATTCATTTAATGAAAGAGTGCCTGAAACGCGATGTGAACATTATTTCGAGTATGGGTGCTGCAAACAAAACAGATCCGACGCGGTTTAAAATTGAAGACATCTCAAAAACACATACAGACCCAATTGCGAAAGTCGTCAGAACACGCCTGCGGAAGGAAGGCATTCGTAAGGGAATTGAAGTTATTTTCTCTGATGAAAGTCCGATTGTCATTCGTGAAGATGTGAGAAAAGAAGTTGGAAATGATGAAGCGAAAATTCGTAAGGCACAAATGCCGCCTTCATCCAATGCTTTTGTTCCATCTGTGGCTGGACTGATCATGGGTGGTCATGTCATTATGAAACTGTTAAAAGATATTCCGATTACACGTGTGAAAGATAAATAAACAGCCCGCCTGCTAATATGCAGGGGGCTTTTTTTATTTCTGGCGTTTTAAATTCTCATAGACCTGTTTCAATGCACCTTCAAATTTCCCGGTTTGCTTCGGTACATAGTATTGCTTGTTTTTCAGCGGGTCAGGTAAATATTGCTGCTTCACCCAGCCATTTTCATAATCGTGCGGATATAAGTAATCGGCGCCCCTTCCAAGTGCAGCTGCCCCTTTATAGTGGGCATCTTTTAAATGAACGGGAACTTCACCAATTTTCCCCGTGCGAATATCATGCAGTGCCGCATCAATCGCTTGGTAAGCGGAGTTTGACTTTGGAGAAAGACACAGTTCAATCACGGCATTAGCGAGTGGAATTCGTGCTTCTGGGAAACCAACTCTCTCAGCTGTTTGAACAGCGCTTAACACACGCGGCCCTGCCTGCGGGCTGGCTAGGCCAATATCTTCATAAGCCATCACAAGTAATCGTCTCGAAATGCTTTCGAGATCTCCCGCTTCAATCAGTCTTGCAAGGTAATGAAGCGCAGCATCTGCGTCAGATCCTCTAATGGATTTTTGAAAAGCCGAGAGGACATCATAATGGGCATCACCGTTTTTATCATGCGAGAAGCTCTTTTTTTGTAAACATTCTTCTGCTGCAGCTAGAGTGATCGTGATCTGTCCAGAATCATCCGCTTTTGTCGATAAGACGGCTAGTTCAAGCGCATTTAAAGCGGAACGCACATCTCCTCCGCATCCATTTGCAAAATGATTCATTGCCTCCTCATCAACTTTGACCGAATAACCGCCAAGCCCGCGATGTTCATCCTGTAAAGCTCGAGATAATGCAGCTTTGATTTGCTCTGTTTCCAGCGGCTTCAGCTCAAATATTTGTGTCCGGCTACGGATGGCTGGGTTGATCGCATGATACGGATTAGCTGTTGTCGCGCCAATTAAAATAATCATGCCATTTTCTAAATACGGAAGAAGGAAATCCTGCTTCCCTTTATCGAGTCTGTGGACTTCGTCTAAAATCAAGATGACTTGACCACTCATTTTCGCTTCAGCGGCGACAGCTTCCATATCTTTTTTGTTATGAATCACCGCATTCAATGTACGGAAGGCAATGCTTGTACTGCCAGCGATTGCAGTTGCAATGGATGTTTTGCCGATTCCCGGCGGCCCGTATAAAATCATCGAGGACAAATGTTTCGCCTCGACCATTCGTCTAATAATTTGACCTTCTCCAACGAGATGCTCCTGCCCAATAATGTCTCCAATATGACTTGGGCGCATCCGATACGCTAAAGGTTTCATGATTATCTCTCCTAAAGCAATGTCTTGTTTGTATAGAGTACCGAAATTTCTTCAAATAGAAAAGGGATGCGTCCTCGTTTTGAGCTCAGAACCCGCAAATGAAAGTTGGCTAAAAGTATGATATAATTGCTTTTGGTCTATATAAGCGTATATGAAATCAGAAAAATAATTGATGACATAGAAATAGAAAACGCAGAGGTGTTTAACTTGAAAATTTCTACTAAAGGCAGATATGGTCTGACGATCATGATCGAATTAGCCAAAAAACATGGCGAAGGCCCTACATCATTAAAATCAATTGCTCAAAACAATGATTTGTCTGAGCATTATTTAGAGCAGCTTGTATCACCACTTCGCAATGCACGTCTTGTGAAAAGTATCCGAGGAGCGTATGGCGGCTATGTGCTTGCCCATGAGCCAAACGAGATTACAGCCGGTGATATTATTCGTGTATTAGAAGGACCTATTAGTCCTGTTGAAGTGATCGAAAACGAAGAGCCAGCAAAGCGTGCACTTTGGATTCGTATTCGTGATGCAGTAAAAGACGTACTAGACAATACAACTCTTGAAGACTTGGCAAGTTATAAAGATGACGAGGATCAAGAGGCGTATATGTTCTATATTTAGATCAGAGGTGTACCGGAAATGGAACGTATCTATTTAGATCATGCAGCCACAACGCCGATGGATCAGCGAATTGTGGACAAGATGATGCCCTACTTTACAGAGATATTTGGCAATCCCTCTAGTATTCATTCATATGGGCGCGAGGCAAGAAAGTGGCTCGATGAAGCAAGGGAAGTCATTGCAGGAGAATTACACTGTAAGCAGCAGGAGATCATCCTCACAAGCGGGGGAACAGAGGCAGACAACTTGGCCATTACAGGTGTGGCAATGGCAAGGCAGCATGAAGGAAAACATATTATCACAACAAAAACTGAGCATCATGCAGTGCTGCATACATGCGAACGCTTAGAGAAGCTTGGTTTTGATGTGACGTATTTAGATGTGGATCACACTGGATTGATTCATCTTGATCAATTAAAACAAGCACTAAGAGACGATACAATTCTTGTGACCATCATGTATGGCAATAATGAAACGGGTGTGATTCAGCCAATCAAAGAAATTGGTCAACTTTTACACGAACACACTGCTTATTTTCATACAGACGCAGTACAGGCATTTGGGACAATATCAATTGATGTCACAGAACTTCATATCGACCTCTTATCTGCGTCCGGTCATAAACTAAATGGCCCGATGGGAACAGGCTTTTTATACGTCAATGAGCGTGTAAAACTTTCTCCGCAGCTATTCGGAGGAGAACAAGAAAGAAAACGCCGTGCTGGCACTGAAAATGTGGCGGGAATCATTGGGCTTGCAGAAGCAGTTCAATTAACAAAGCAAAATAGAAGAGAAAAAGCAGTGCATTATGGTAAGCTCAAAGAAGCGATGCTGCAAGTATTCAAAGAGGAATCACTCAATTTCTCTATCAATGGACACCCGAAAGAGACATTGCCGCATATTTTAAATGTCCACTTCCCGGGCGTTTCTATTGAATCGTTACTTGTGAACTTAGATATGGAAGGGATTGCTGTTTCAAGCGGGTCAGCATGTACGGCTGGATCTGTCCTTCCTTCGCACGTATTAAGCGCCATGTATGGTGAAGAAGCAAAAGAGCTGACATCCTCAGTCAGAATTAGCTTCGGTCTTGGAAATGAAGAGGAACATGTGAAGCAGGCGGCGCATAAGATAGCGGCTGTCGTGAAACGCCTAGCCAAATAAATGCTCCCTTTTGTTCGTGTGTGAAAAATGAAACAGCTAGGCACCTGAAGAACGAAACGCGCACGTTGTTTCATTGAAATTGGAGTTGATGAAGATGACAAAAAGACCTGAAGACACAAGAGTTGTGGTCGGTATGTCCGGAGGCGTCGATTCATCAGTTGCTGCGCTCATGCTAAAGGAGCAAGGCTATGATGTGATCGGCATATTTATGAAAAACTGGGATGACACAGATGAAAATGGTGTATGTACAGCAACGGAGGACTATGAGGATGTCATTCGTGTTTGTAACCAGATTGGAATCCCATATTATGCAGTGAATTTCGAGAAACAGTATTGGGACAAAGTGTTTCAATATTTTCTTGATGAATATAAAGCAGGCAGAACGCCGAACCCAGATGTCATGTGTAACAAAGAAATTAAGTTCAAAGCATTTCTTGAGCATGCATTGTCGCTTGGAGCGGATTATTTGGCAACAGGCCACTATGCCCGTGTCGACAGAACCGGCGATGAAGTCAAAATGCTAAGAGGTCTTGATACAAACAAAGACCAAACTTATTTCTTGAATCAGCTGACTCAAGAACAGCTTGATAAAGTGTTGTTCCCAATCGGCGATTTAGAGAAAAAAAGAGTGCGTGAATTAGCGAAAGAAGCAGAGCTCGCAACAGCAACGAAAAAAGATTCTACGGGCATCTGCTTTATTGGGGAAAGAAACTTTAAAACGTTCCTTAGCCAATATTTGCCTGCACAGCCCGGTGTGATGCAGACAATGGACGGAGAAGTAAAAGGTGAACATGATGGACTGATGTATTACACGATCGGTCAGCGCCAAGGACTTGGCATTGGCGGAAGCGGTGATCCGTGGTTCGTTGTTGGGAAGGACTTAGAGAAAAATATCTTATTTGTTGAACAAGGCTTCCACAACCCGCTTTTATACTCTGAAAGTATTTCAGCTGTTAACATCAGCTGGACTCGTCCTCATATTGTCGGCGAAAACGGTGAACTCACATGCACAGCGAAATTCCGATACCGTCAAGAAGACCATCATGTAAAAGTCAAAATGACAGGTGAGCAGGAAGCAATGGTGATCTTTGATGAACCCGTTCGTGCTGTCACTCCAGGACAAGCTGTTGTTTTTTATGATGGCGAAGAATGTCTTGGCGGCGGGACCATTGACGATGTCTTTAAAGATGGCCAAAAGCTGTCGTATGTGTAACATGTGTTAAAAACCTCAACGTCGCTGTTGAGGTTTTTTAATGAAAGGATGAAGAGAGCGAATGAATCATAACGAAATCGGTATTGAAGCTTTAAATCAAGGGAACATCGAACAGGCAGCTGAAGCTTTTACGAAAGCCATTGAAGAAAGCCCAAAGGACCCGGTTCCATATATTAACTTTGCGAATTTACTTTCAAGTGTTCATGAATTTGAACGTGCATTGAACTTCTTTCAAAAAGCCATTGAACTTGATCATACAGCAGCTGCAGCTTATTATGGGGCAGGAAATGTCTACACGATGAAAGAAGACTTTATGAAAGCGAAAGACTATTTTGAGCAAGCGCTACAAGCTGGAATGGAAAACAGTGATTTGTTTTATATGTTAGGGCAGACACTGATGAAATTAGAGCAGCCAAAGCTTGCGATGCCTTATCTTCAGCGTGCAGTTGAGCTAAACGAAGAAGATAACGAAGCAAGATTTCAATTTGGCATGTGCTTAGCGAATGAACATCTGCTGGAGGAAGCGGTCGCAGTCTTTACTGAAGTGATTACGCGAGATCCGCAGCATGCAGACGCCTTTTATAATGCAGGCGTTGCGTATGCGTATTTAGAAAAAAAAGATGAAGCGCTTGAAATGCTAGGAAAAGCCATTGACGTGCAACCTGATCATATGCTTGCATTGCATGCGCAAAAGCTGATTCAAGAGGCAGAATAACCGGAAGGAGGGAAGACCTGTGCAGGAACATCCAGATCAAATGAAGCTTGAAGATGAACCGTTTTTAAAAGGGACGGTTCAAGCCGTTATTTTCCATAACGAAAGTAATTTATACTCGGTGTTAAAAGTAAAAGTCATTGAAACATCAGAGAATTTAGAGGAAAAAACAGCATCTGTCACAGGGTACTTCCCAGCGCTTCATGAGGAGGAAACCTACACCTTCTATGGCAAGGTCACAAGTCATCCGAAGTTTGGCGAGCAGTTTCAAGCCACTCATTTTCAAAAGGAAGTCCCTACAACAAAGCAAGGCATCATTCATTATCTTTCTAGTGACTTGTTTGAAGGGATTGGAAAAAAGACAGCGGAAGAAATCGTCGGCAAGCTAGGCAATCAGACGCTTCATCAAATTATGCGTGATCCGTCTGTTTTGTATGACGTCCCTCGCCTGTCAAAAAAGAAGGCTGATAAGCTGGCTGCCGCACTTCAGGAGCATCAAGGGCTTGAGCAAATTATGATCAGCCTGAATCAATATGGCTTTGGTCCTCAGCTTAGTATGAAGATTTACCAAGCGTACGAGAGTGAAACGTTGCAGAAAATTGAAGAAAACCCTTATCAGCTCGTCAAAGACGTCGAGGGGATTGGATTTATTAAAGCAGATGAACTCGGCGCTAGAACAGGGATATCTGGAAATGATCCAGAACGCATTCGTGCAGCCCTTTTGTATACCGTTGAGACAGCAAGCCTGCAAGACGGTCATACGTACATACAAACGAAAGATCTGATCATCGAAACCCGTAAATTGCTGAATCAAACAGGCAATGACTACAAAGTGACTGAAATGGACGTTGCCAATCAGATCATTGCACTTGGTGAAGGGAAAGACATGATCATTGAAGATGATCGCTGTTATCATCCGTCGCTCTTTTATGCGGAGCAAAGTGTGGCAAAACGTATTCAAAAAATTGTCTCTCAAACAGAATATGCAGATCAATTTCCTGAATCAGAATTTCTGCTTGCACTCGGTGAACTGGAGGAACGGCTTGGTGTCCAGTATGCACCAACCCAAAAAGAAGCCATTCAAAAGGCACTCATGTCTCCAATGCTGCTTCTAACAGGCGGACCGGGTACAGGGAAAACGACGGTCATTAAAGGGATTGTCGAGCTTTACAGCGATCTTCACGGCGTATCTCTTGACCCGGGTGATTATAAAAAAGATGAAGCATTTCCGTTCGTGCTTGCCGCACCAACTGGACGTGCTGCGAAACGAATGACAGAATCCACTGGACTTCCTGCTGTGACCATTCACCGGTTGCTAGGCTGGAATGGATCAGAAGGCTTCTCACATGATGAAGACCAGCCGATTGAAGGAAAGCTTGTTATCATTGATGAATCGAGTATGCTGGATATTTGGCTGGCGAACCATTTGTTTAAGGCGATCCCAGATCATATTCAAGTCATTATGGTTGGAGACGAACATCAACTTCCATCTGTCGGGCCTGGTCAAGTGTTAAGAGACCTGCTTGCGTCACAAGCTATACCGGCAGTTACATTAACTGATATTTACCGGCAGGCAGACGGTTCAACAATTGTTGAGCTTGCGCATGATATGAAAAATGGTGTTTTGCCAAAGGATATTACTGCACGCTCGAAGGATCGATCCTTTATTCAATGCTCTAGTGACCAAATGAAAGAAGTCATCGAGAAAGTGGTCAGCAATGCTGCTCAAAAGGGGTATTCAGCAAAGGACATTCAAGTGCTCGCCCCGATGTATAAAGGAAAAGCAGGCATTAATGAACTGAATAAAATGCTTCAGCAAATTTTGAATCCTAAAAAGCCAAAAGGAAGAGAAATTCCTTTTGGTGATGTCGTCTACCGGACAGGTGATAAGGTACTTCAGCTTGTCAATCAGCCCGAGAATAACATTTTTAATGGAGATATTGGCGAAATTGTCTCGATCTTTTATGCGAAAGAAAACACAGAAAAAGAAGATATGGCGGTCATCTCCTTTGATGGAAATGAAATCACGTTTACGAAAAAAGATTTTCATCAATTTACACACGCTTATTGTTGCTCGATTCATAAATCCCAGGGCAGTGAATTCCCAATCGTGGTGCTGCCAGTCGTGAGAAGTTATTATCGAATGCTTCGAAGAAATTTGCTTTACACGGCCATTACACGAAGTAAAAAGTTTTTAATTTTGTGCGGTGAGGAATCAGCATTAGAGTGGGGCGTAAAAAATAATGAAGACTCCCTCAGACAAACGTCTTTAACCATGCGTCTTACTGAAACGGAAGAAATCATGGACGCTGAGCTAGCAGCCCTCCAAAAAGAACTTCCTTTCAGCGTACACGATGCCAATATTGGCATGGAGGGAATCACTCCGTTTGATTTTATGCAAGAGTAAATGGCTTCCTTCATGGAAGCCATTTCTTCGTATGAGTCATAGAGGAAACGCACACGATAAGACTGTTCCGAAAAGGTGGTTGATCACATTTTGAGAACATGTCGAGAGCTTGAAGGACTGACGATCTATACAGACGAGCTGTCTTATTCACTTGGGGCGATCAAAGATATTTGCTTTTTAGCCGGCGGCAGCTGCGGGGGATATGTTTTAGATGGGAAAAAGAAAGACTGTGCTTTCATTCCATTCTCAGCTGGCGACAAACTGACAGACAAAGGTCTATATGTGAGCTGCCAGAAGGGCATCGAGATAGATACCACCGCCCCATCCTTTTTCTTTTCGAAATTAAAAAAGAAAATGATCCGTACGCCAGATGGTGAAACATTAGGTGTTTTGGAAGATGTATACTTTTGCATGAATTCGGGCACAATCGTAGCATATGAACTCTCGGACGGCTTCTTTACAGAGCTATCAGGGATTCGAAAGCAGCTGCATGCTGCCGGAACCTTGATGGATGTTCAAAAGGAAGCACTTGTTCTAAACCGAACGTAAAGAGGTGCTGAATATGCTCATTTGCCCAAATTGCAAATGTAAAGACATCGGAAAAATTGGGGTCAATCAATATTATTGCTGGGGCTGTTTTATTGAATTGACACTGTCAAAAGGCAAAATATCTACTCACCAAGTGGAGGAAGACGGTACACTAAGCAGTTTAGACGACCTGTTTAGTGACGATGAACGTTCAATTCAACTATAAGTGTTAAGGGGGAATTTCGAATGGGCAAAATGACTTCTTCACTATTAACGCTTGGTGCAGGTGCACTCGCATATCACTTTGCAAGTCGATATGATATGCCATCTAAGCGGGATATGAAAAAGATGAGAAAACGAGTTATGCGAATGCTTTAAACAAAAAGGGACATCCACCATGAGCGGATGTCCTTTTTTTATGCCTGCCTGTACTCTAATCTCCGTGCAAGTAAGGACAAGCTGAAGTTCACAACAAAATACATCATGGCCGCCAAGAGGAAAATAGGAAGTAAATAAGATTGGCTTTGACCATTTAAAATCTGCGCGTGATGCAATAACTCTGGAAGGGCAATTACAACGGCGAGCGATGTATCTTTTAAAAGAGAAATAAATTGACTGACAATCGGCGGTACCATTCGGCGTAACGCCTGTGGCATGATAATCATTTTTAATGTTTGAATATAGGTTAAACCAGAGGATCTGGCCGCCTCGATTTGTCCTTTATCAATTGATTTTAATCCGCTGCGAATGATTTCTGACAGCATAGCGGATTCAAACACGGTTAAAGCCGCAATGGCAGAGGCCGTGATGCTCAGCTTAATGCCAATTTCAGGCAGGGCGAAATACGTAAAAAAGATGATCAGCAAAAGCGGTAGGTTCCGAACGGTTTCAACAATGACCGCAAGCACCTTTGATAAAATAGGGATTTGTGCGAACCTCAATGTGCCAACGACTAATCCGATGATAAAGCTTAAAATGATGGAGATAAAAGCCACTTTTAAGGTGACAGCAAATCCTTCAAGTAAAAAGGCGAGATGATCGGGCTGGTAGGCACCTATAAAATCCATTGTGTTTCCTCCTTTCTAGTGGCTTCGGGCTAATCTTTTTTCTAAATAACCAACGCCTAGACTAAGTGGAATGGTCAATAGAAGATAGAACATGGCAACAAAAATGTATACATCAAATGTCACAAACGTTCTCGAAGCGATAAGGTCTCCTTGGTACATCAGATCAAACCCTGCAATGACACCTAAAATAGACGAGTTTTTCACAAGGTTGATAAATTGATTCCCAAGTGGTGGAATGACAATTTTGATTGCCTGCGGCAGAATAATATATCGCATCGTTCCGCCATATGTCAGACCAGAAGCTCTAGCTGCTTCCATTTGTCCAAGCGGTACAGCTTGTATACCTGCACGAATGGCTTCAGCGATAAAAGCAGACGTATAAATGGAGAGGGCAATGGTTCCTGCTGTAAAGCCATCTGCCACAATGCCAAGTACCGGTAAACCAAAAAAGAACACAAAGGTGATCAATAATAACGGAATATTCCGAATAAATTCCAC
The DNA here is from genome assembly GCF_038593325.1 of Bacillus sp. FSL W7-1582. Lineage (NCBI taxonomy): Bacteria > Bacillati > Bacillota > Bacilli > Caryophanales > Bacillaceae > Bacillus > Bacillus sp. FSL W7-1582. The sequence continues at coordinate 2,413,900 of NZ_CP151987.1, read as the reverse complement.
GTAAGCCGTCCCTAACCAGTTGAGCGGCCTTAGTGGCGCAATTCTCATAATGGCAATGAGTGTACCGATGAAAAAGCTTCCAATCAACGCAATGACACTTGCACCAATCGTATATTTAAACCCTTCTAAATAAAGATGGAAGTTCTCAGTTAAAATGGAAAACCGCAGCAATCAGTTCACTTCCTTCCTAATCAACAGAGGAGCCGGCAAGCGGCTCTCCTGAGGGTGTTGAGATTGATCGAGTCAATTGATTATTCTTTGATCCATTTTTTATGAATCTTGTCATACTCTCCATTGTCTTTTAATGCCTTTAACGCTTTATTAATGGCTTCTGTCAATTCTTCATCGCCTTTTTTCACAGCGATACCATAAGGCTCATCGGTAAATGTTCCGCCAACGACTTCATAATTTGAATCTTCGTCTGCCATGCCAAATAAAATTGCATTATCAGTTGTCAGAACTTGCCCTTGATTTGATTTTAAGGCTGTAAAGGCTTCTTGGTAATTTTCAAATTCTAAAACGGATGCTTCTGGTGCCTTTTCGCGAATGTTTTGAGAAGAAGTGGACCCTTTCACTGCAAGCACCTTCGTACCTTTTTTAAGATCATCAATCGATTGAATGTCGCTGCCTTTTTTCACAAGCAGTGATTGTCCTGCTTCAAAGTATACGTCTGAGAAATTGACCTCTTTTTTACGCTCTTCTGTGATCGTCATTGTGGCAACAATGGCATGAATATCTCCTTTTTGCAGTAAAGGAATTCTTGTTTTAGATGTCACTTCTTTGAATTCTGCTTTTCCTTCATCACCGAGCATTTCTTTAGTGATCGCTTTTGCGATATCAATATCAAACCCTTCAATATCCCCGCTACTAGGATTTTTTAGACCAAATAAACGAGTATCGTTTTTCACACCGAAAACGATTTTTTTGTCTTTCTTAATGGCTTCTAATGAGCTACCTTGTTTTGCATCGGTTGAGCCTTTCTCGGCAGAGCCGCAGGCAGCGAGAGCGATCATACAGCAAGTCATCAACAGTAATAGGCCAAAGCGTTTCATTTTTTTCATCAAATTCATTCCCCCTAGTGATTTAAAATACGGCTTAAAAAGAGCTGAGCGCGTTTCTCGCGCGGTTTTTCATAAAAGGCAGCTGGTGTTGATTCTTCAAGAATTCTTCCTTCATCAATAAACACAATGCGGTCTGCGACTTCACGGGCAAACCCCATCTCGTGCGTGACAACGACCATTGTCATTCCTTCCCTTGCCAGCTGTTTCATCACATCTAGCACCTCACCGATCATCTCTGGATCAAGAGCTGATGTTGGTTCATCGAAAAGCATGACCTCAGGTTTCATTGCAAGTCCCCTTGCGATTGCCACACGCTGCTGCTGTCCTCCTGAGAGTCTAGAAGGGTAGGTGTCTGCTTTTTCAGGAATGCCAACTTTATTTAAATAAAATTCAGCTGTTTCCTTTGCTTCTTCTTTGCTCACTTTTTTAACCTTCATCGGCGCAAGCATAATGTTTTCAAGCACCGTCTTATGCGGATAAAGATGGAAGTGCTGAAACACCATCCCGATATTTTGCCTGATGAGATTGATGTTGGTTTTCGGATGCTGAACAGACACTTGATTGACAAGGACTTTTCCTTCATCAATGCTTTCAAGACGATTGATACACCTGAGGATCGTGCTTTTTCCAGACCCTGAAGGACCGATGATCACAACAACCTCACCTTTTTGAATATGTAGGTTAATGTCCTTAAGTACATGGAACTGGCCGTAATGCTTGTTGACTTCTTCGAATGTGATCATGAAGAACCTCCTCTTCTAATGATTGAGCTAAAGCGGATTCTAGCATAAATGAGGTGAAAATAAGAAAATAATGGAATATTTTCTAACGAGATTTTTACAGCAAACAGTGACTTTGGATGGAGCCGTATGTTTCATGTGTATTCATTTTTAACAAAGTTAGGACAAATTTTATTTACATGGATAATTGCAGAAGTTGGTTAAACAATAAGAAGAGAGGTGAAAAAGGTGAAGAAACGTCCGATCGAGTTTCTAATATATGCTGCAGGTGTACTGCTTGTCCTTGCGTCTTTACTCATTTTGGTTCAGCTCGACGAGCTATGGATGCCTATTTTTTTATTGCTCAAAGCGGTTTTGATCCCGCTTCTTATCGCTATTTTTATTTCTTATCTTCTTTATCCAATTGTTGAAAGACTACATAAGCGAGGTTTGCCAAGGACGGTCAGTCTTTTATTAATATATGTGCTGTTTTTTGGCGGCATTGGTCTGGCTGTGTATAAAGGGGCACCGGTTTTAATCGCTCAGTTAAATGAATTGTCGGAGCAAATTCCCATGCTTGCCGAAACGTATAATGGTGCTTTATCACATGTTCATCGTCATACAAGCCACTGGCCTGATGGACTACATGAACGGCTGGATCGTTTTATTGTCCAATCTGAGACGTATGCCGCAAATGGGGCAGAGCGGATGATTCTAAGCTGTAAAGTATTGCTTGATTACGCCTTAGTTGCTGCACTTATTCCTTTTCTTGTCTTTTATATGGTGAAAGATATGAACACGATGAAGCGGGCAGCATGGTATTTAACCCCGCCAAGCTTTCGAAAAAGGGGACATGCCTTTGTGAAAGCAGTGGATGACTCACTTGGGGATTATATTAGAGGGCAATTGCTTGTCTGTTCTTTAATTGGAGGTGCTGCTGCCATTGTTCTTTGGCTGTTTCATATTCCATATCCGCTTGTACTAGGTATGTTAATCGGTGCAACGAATGTCATTCCGTATTTTGGCCCGATTATTGGAGCGATCCCAGCTGTCTTTATCGCTTTTACCATCTCAGTGAAGTCAGTGATCATTGTGCTAATTACAGTAGCCGTGCTTCAATTTTTAGAAAGCAATGTACTGAGTCCGATCATTGTCGGGAGAAGCCTGCATATGCATCCTGTCGTGATCATGCTGGTGTTACTCGCTGGAGGGGAGCTGTTTGGCTTGATTGGAATGATTTTAGCCGTACCGTCCGCAGCCATTATGAGGGTCATTATTGTGCAATATATTCACATGAGACGAAGCGTTCATTGACAAGACGAGCCGAGTTGTCTATAATAATTTCGATTCATACATATTGAATTCAATGACGGACCCGAGTACGTTAAAAAGCTGTTGCAGAGAGAGGCTTTGTTTGCTGAGAAAAGCCTTATCAGACCTTTAACGGAAGCTAGTCCCGAGTGCAGATAAACACTGCCGCTCTCTTCCGGCGTTATCGGATGTGAAGGTGATAGACGCATATGTCTATAATCAGGGTGGTACCGCGAGAGCATCTCGTCCCTGTGTAAGTAGTTTTTTGCTTGCATAGGGCGGGATGTTTTTTCGTTTGTGTGAAGATTGAGAATAAAAAAGGGAGGATTTATGATGAAAACTTTAACTTCAGCTCAAGTACGTCAAATGTTTTTAGATTTTTTTAAAGAAAAAGGACATGCTGTCGAACCGAGTGCGTCCCTCGTACCGCATGACGATCCAACACTTTTATGGATTAACAGCGGGGTGGCAACGTTAAAGAAATACTTCGATGGCCGCGTTGTGCCTGAGAATCCGCGTATTTGCAACGCACAAAAATCAATTCGTACAAATGACATTGAAAATGTAGGGAAAACAGCACGCCATCATACGTTTTTTGAAATGCTGGGCAACTTCTCTATTGGAGACTATTTCAAAGAAGAGGCAATCGAATGGGCTTGGGAATTCCTCACAAGTGACGAGTGGATTGGCTTTGATCCGAATCTGTTATCTGTCACGGTACATCCAGAGGATGAAGAAGCGTATGTTCTTTGGAGAGATAAAATGGGTGTCCCTGAGGAACGAATTATTCGTCTAGAGGGCAACTTCTGGGATATTGGCGAGGGGCCAAGTGGTCCGAATACAGAAATTTTCTATGATCGCGGCGAAGCATATGGCAACGACATGAACGACCCTGAATTATATCCAGGCGGAGAAAATGAACGTTATCTAGAAGTATGGAATCTTGTTTTTTCTGAATTTAACCATAATCCAGATGGTACATACACACCGCTTCCGAAGAAAAACATTGATACAGGAATGGGTCTTGAGCGTATGGTCTCTGTGATTCAAAACGTACCGACGAACTTTGATACAGACCTGTTCATGCCGATTATTCGTGCAGTAGAAACGATTTCTGGAGAAAGCTATGGGGAGTCAAAAGAAAAAGACACAGCATTTAAAGTCATTGCTGACCATATTCGTACTGTTGCCTTTGCCGTCAGTGACGGAGCACTTCCTTCTAATGAAGGCCGAGGTTATGTGTTAAGACGTTTGCTGCGCCGTGCTGTGCGTTATGCAAAAACGATCCATATCCACCGTCCATTTATGTATGACCTAGTTCCAGTTGTTGCGGAGATCATGAAGGATTTCTATCCAGATGTTCAAGCAAAAGAAGAATTTATTGCAAAAGTGATCAAAAATGAAGAAGAGCGTTTCCATGAGACACTGAATGAAGGGTTAGCCATTTTATCAGAAGTGATCAAAAAAGAACGAGACAATGGCAGCTCACAAATTTCCGGTAAAGATGTGTTTAAGCTTTATGACACATATGGATTCCCGGTCGAACTTACAGAAGAATATGCAGAAGATGAGAACATGACAGTCGATCGAGAAGGCTTCCAGCTAGAAATGGAGAAGCAGCGTGAACGTGCAAGAAATGCCAGACAAGATGTGGGCAGTATGCAGGTTCAAGGCGGGGCTTTAGGCGATATTAAAGCAGAAAGTACGTTTATTGGCTACGAAAATTTAACTGCAGATGCTCGTATTATCGAATTGCTTCAAAACGGTGAAATTGTCACAGAAGCTCACGAAGGGGAAACGGTGCAAATTTTATTAGATGAAACACCTTTCTATGCGGAAAGCGGCGGACAAGTGGCGGATAAAGGAACGTTAAAAAGTGCCGAAGCGATCATTGATATCAAAGATGTGAAAAAGGCGCCAAACGGCCAGCATGTCCACGAAGGAGTCGTCGTAAGTGGTACGGTTCAAAAAGGCATTGAAGTCACTGCAGAAGTCGAATCAGCGCTTCGAAAAGGCATTGTGAAAAATCACACAGCGACACATCTTTTGCACCAAGCGCTAAAAGATGTATTGGGCAGCCACGTTAACCAAGCGGGTTCACTTGTGAATGAAAACAGACTTCGCTTTGACTTTTCTCACTTTGGACAAGTAACAAAAGAAGAATTGTCACAAATTGAAAAAATCGTCAACGAAAAGATTTGGGAAGGCATTTCGGTTGCCATTGACCTGAAACCAATTGCTGAAGCAAAAGAAATGGGCGCAATGGCGCTGTTTGGCGAGAAGTATGGCGATATTGTCCGTGTGGTGCAAGTGGGTGACTACAGCATCGAGTTATGCGGAGGCTGTCACGTTCAAAACACTGCAGAGATCGGATTGTTTAAAATTGCATCTGAATCGGGTATTGGTGCTGGAACACGCCGTATTGAGGCTGTAACAGGTAAAGGTGCTTATGAAGAATTAAATGATCAGCTTGCGATTTTAGAAAAGGCAGCTAATGAACTGAAATCAAATACAAAAGATGTACCAAAACGCATCGCTTCCTTGCAGGCTGATTTAAAAGAAGTTCAAAGAGAAAACGAATCACTTCTTGCGAAATTAAGTCAAGCAGAAGCTGGCTCTATTTTAGAAAAAGTCATCGAAGTTGGCGGAGTGAACGTGTTAACTGAAAAAGTAAACGCTAAAGACATGAACCATTTAAGAACGATGGTTGATGACTTAAAAGCGAAATTAGGTTCAGCTGTCATCGTACTTGGTGCCGTTCAAAATGGAAAAGTCAACATTTCAGCCGGTGTGACGAAAGACGTCATTGAAAAAGGTCTTCATGCAGGAAAACTTGTGAAGCAGGCAGCTGAAATTTGCGGCGGAGGCGGAGGCGGACGCCCAGATATGGCACAAGCAGGCGGGAAACAGCCAGAAAAGCTTGAAGAAGCACTGGCAACTGTCGAAGAATCTGTCAAATCCGTTTTATAATCAGTCAATGTAGTGTAGAATAATGGTATTAGATGAGCGGTTAGAAAAAAGCTTGCTAGTAGAATGTTGGAAGAGAGGTGCAAGAAGCAGTGAGTTCATTTGATAAGACAATGAAGTTTAACTTCTCTGATGATTCAGCTGAAACCAATGTGAATGAAGTGCTCATAACAGTTTATGACGCACTCCAAGAAAAAGGATACAACCCGATCAATCAAATTGTCGGATACTTGCTGTCAGGCGACCCTGCTTATATTCCAAGACATCAGGATGCACGCAACCTAATTCGTAAACTAGAACGAGACGAATTAATTGAGGAATTGGTTAAATCGTACTTAGAGACACATAAAGAGGCGTAAAACATGAGAATTTTAGGCTTAGATTTAGGCACGAAAACCCTTGGTGTGGCAATCAGTGATGAAATGGGATGGACAGCTCAAGGGATTGAAACCATTAAAATTGATGAAGCAGGCGGAGACTTTGGTCTCAGCCGCCTGTCTGAGATCGTCTCGCAATATGGAACGGATAAAATTGTCCTTGGTTTTCCAAAAAATATGAACGGTACGGTCGGTCCAAGAGGCGAGGCCAGCCAATCATTTGCGAAAGTGTTAGAAAACACGTACAATGTTCCTGTTGTGCTTTGGGACGAGCGTCTGTCAACGATGGCAGCAGAAAAAATGCTCATCTCTGCAGATGTGAGCAGACAAAAGCGTAAAAAAGTCATTGATAAAATGGCGGCTGTTATGATCCTTCAAGGGTACTTAGACAGCTTAAATTAAAATGAGGTGAATCAAATGGAACACGGAGAAAAACAAATTACAATCGTTGATGATAATGGAAATGAGCAGCTTTGCGAAGTACTATTTACTTTTGAAAGCGACCATTTTAACAAATCATATGTTCTTTACTACCCAATTTCTGAACAAGATAACGAAGAAATTGAAATTCATGCATCAAGCTTCACACCAAACGAAGACGGTGAAGATGGCGAATTAGAGCCAATTGAAACGGATGAAGAGTGGGACATGATTGAAGAAACGTTAAATACGTTCTTAGATCAAGAAGACGAAGAATAATAGAACGAATAAAAGGCCTGTGAACATGATCTCTGTGATCTTTCTTCACAGGTCTTTTTTTACATTCTATATGTAAACTATTATTGAAATTTAGTTGACATATATCACTCGACCTTTTACGCTATTTTTATCAAAAACATCGAGTGAGGGGTATGAAAATTGAAAATTCACGATATGATGCAAATGGCATTAATGACAGCAGTTATTGGGATGTTAGGATTGATTCCGCCTATTTTTCTTGCGTTTACACCTGTACCAATCACCTTACAAACCGCAGGTCTTTTGCTTGCTGGAGGGCTGTTAAAACCAAAGCAAGCGCTGATTAGTTTACTTCTGTTTCTTCTAATAGTGGCAGCAGGCGCACCTCTTTTATCTGGAGGGAGAGGCGGAATAGGGGTCTTTTTTGGGCCAAGCGGTGGTTTTTTACTTGCTTATCCAGTGGCTGCCTTTATGATCAGCCTGTGGCTGAACCGGCTGAAGAAAGTGACGGCCTTACGCCTATTTTTGATCTATGCGGTATGCAGTATCGGGATATTATATATAGGCGGAATTCCCTTTCAAGCCATGATGATGCATATAAAGATCACGCAAGCAGCTCTGTTCAGCGTCATTTATTTACCGGGTGATCTGATCAAAGCAGGAATATGTGCCGTCTTCACGGTGAAAATCATTCAAGCGATGTCATATCGAAAAAGGGACTTACATAGAGGGAGGCGAGCAGTTTGATGAGAATAACGGAAAGCTATGCAGCTCATGCAAAAGTGAAGCCAGGTCAGATGGCGATCATAGATGAAAAAGAGAAGATCACTTATGAAGAATGGCATAAGCGTGTACAGTCATCTGCACAATGGTTAAAAGAAATGCCTCATCAGCAAAAAAGAGTCGCTTTTTTAGTATCAAATGGTGTTCCGTTTCTTCAACTATTTGCTGGCGCAGCTTCTGCAGGATGGACAGCGGTGCCTCTTGATCCGCGGTGGAGTAACAAGGAATGCGCGGAAAAGCTCTTATTAAGCGACGCGGACCTTGTCATTGTGGAAGATCGATATATCAAAAGGATTGAAAAGTACAAGCTGGATATGCCAGTGCTCTCTTTATCTGAATGGAAAGAAAGAATCAGTCTCAGCATAAACGTTCAATCGAACAAAGGTGAACCGGAGGAAGATCCTGCTTTTTATATGGGATTTACTTCAGGATCAACGGGATCGCCCAAAGCCTTCATAAGACGCCAGCAGTCATGGATCGAGAGCTTTCAAATGACAACATCCGTCTTTGGGATCACACATCAAGACCATGTGCTGATTTTAGGTACACTTTTATCCTCTCATTTTTTATATGGGGCGATCAGCACACTTTATTTCGGCGGCACCGTGACATTGTTAGAAAAATTTGTGCCAGAGAAAGCAAAGAACATCTTAGAAAGAGGAGACATCACGGCTATTTATACGGTTCCGACCATGACAGAAGCGTTACTGCAAATGGATGCTTTCGGAAAGAATCCGCTTCTTGTCCTGTCGTCTGGTGCAGATTGGGGAAACTCTTCAAAAAAACAGCTCGTCAACCGCAATCCCCACATCACATTTTTTGATTTTTATGGAACATCAGAATTGAGTTTTGTCTCCTATTTATCTTCAGATGATTTTTTGCAAAAGCCTACTTCTGTCGGAAAGCCTTTTCCTTCTATTCAGGTTGAAATCAGGAGGGTAGATCAAACCGTCTGCAAGCCAAATGAAATCGGGAGAATTTATGTGAAAAGCCCAATGTCTTTTTCAGGCTATTTACAAGATGAAAAGCCGCCCGAAGAGTGGTTGACCGTTTATGACATGGGATGGCTCGACGCGGATGGTTACTTGTATATGAGCGGCCGCGAGAATGGCATGATTGTCTATGGGGGACTGAATATTTTTCCAGAGGAAATTGAGCGTGTGCTGAATGAACAGCCAGAGGTGAATCGGTCAATCGTGATTGGACTTCCTGATCCATATTGGGGCGAAATCCCTGTTGCCATTATTGAGAATGTACAGCAAACAAAAACCATTCGGCAAGCTGTAAAAGAAACATTAGCGGCATACAAAGTACCAAAAAAATGGCTCGTCACGGACAAAATGATCGAAACATCAGGAGGGAAAATCGCTCGTGCCAGTATGAAAAAGTGGGCGGAGGAACAACTATTATGCAAGCCGTGATCGTACAAGCGAAGCGGACGCCCTTCGGTGAGAAAAATGGAATGTTGAAGGATTACCGGCCAGAGCATCTAGCTGCGCCCCTGATCCAGCACTTTTCAAGCGTGACCAAGCCAGATGACGTCATTTTAGGCAACGTCGTCGGGGGCGGTGGCAACATTGCCCGTCTGTCCTCGTTAGAAGCAGGGCTTTCATTACATATTCCGGGTATGACCATTGATAGGCAGTGTGCTTCCGGTCTTGAAGCCATTAGAACGGCGTGCATCATGATTCAGTCGGGGGAGGGATCAATGTATATCGCTGGTGGAACGGAAAGCATTTCTCGGTCACCAATGAAAGAAAGGGCCCGCTTTTCTCCAGAGTGGATAGGGGACCCTCATATGGGGGAAGCGGCAGAGCTGACGGCGTCGAGATTTTCAGTTGCGAGACAAGAGCAAGATGACTATGCACTTTTAAGCTGGGAACGAAGTATAACCGCATTCAAGCAAGGGACGTATTCAGAAGAAATTGTTCCGATTGGCGGGATGAGCACAGATGAAGCGGCAGCTAAAATAAGACCGATTACAAGCTTGATAAAGCGGGCAAAACCTGTCTTTTTACCAGGCAAAGGTACTGTGACTGTGACCAATAGCTGTAAAGAAGCAGATGGTGCAGCTGCCGTCGTTGTGATGGAAAGAGCGGAAGCGGAGGCAAAAGGCTTTAGCCCTATGCTGCGGTATATCGGGAGTGCCGTGACCGCTATGGACCCGCATTATCCTGCTGCTTCACCAATTGATGCAATCAAGAAACTTTTACATAAAGAACAAGTGAAGATAGAAGATGTTGCACTTTTTGAAATCAATGAAGCGTTTGCGCTCAAAGTAGTGCTCATTGCCCGGACACTAGGTATTCCTTATGACCGTATCAATAAAAGAGGCGGTGCGCTTTGTCTTGGGCATCCATATAGCGCCTCGGGAGCTGCTATGATGGTGAGACTGTTTTACGAAGCCCGTGCCTTACCGAATGGAAGCTATGTCATGGCTGCAATTGGCAGTGGAGGCGGTGTCGGTTTAGCCACACTATGGCAAGTTCTGTCATGACATGCATGAGCAAGTAATTGCCGAACTCCGTCGAATCATGTACTATAAAAGCTAGATGTGAGGAGGGCCATGCATGTTTTCAGAACAAAAGAAACGACCATTTTTTAAACGAAAAATGGGGATCGTCCTGTTATCTGTACTTGCTGTGATCATCATTGCAGCATTATCAGGTTTTTTATATGTAAAATCAGCACTCGGGCCGGTCGATCAAAAAAGCAAACAAACCATTAATATTCATATTCCAAATGGGACATCTGTCAGCGGAATTGCGAGCATTTTAAAAGAAAATGAACTGATTTCAAATGACACGATTTTCACTTACTATGCAAAGTACAAAAAAGCGTCAGGCTTTAAAGCGGGCTATTTTCATCTCAAACAAACAATGGATGCGGATCAGCTGATTCAAAAGCTGACATCTGGCGGGACAGATTACGCATTTCAGCTTGTGATACCTGAAGGGAAACAGTTGTCTGATATTGCAGCTATTATTGCAAACCAGACGAATTTTTCAGCGAAAGAAGTTGAAGCGAAGCTGGATGATCCAGCCTTTATTAAAAAATTGATGAAAAAATACCCGAAAACGGTGACATCACAAGTGACCGGGAAACAGGTCAAGCATCCGTTAGAGGGATATTTATTCCCGGCGACGTATCCGTTTTATCGTGAGGATGAATCACTTGAAACCATCATTGACACGATGATTAAACAAACAGATCAATATGTGAAAACGTATGAAAAGGACATGAAAAAGAGAAAGATGTCCATCCATGATGTCCTAACGATGGCATCCCTGATAGAAATGGAAGCAACTGAAAAAACAGACCGGTCAAAAATCTCAAGTGTGTTTTATAACCGGTTGAAAAAGGATATGCCGCTTCAAACAGATCCAACCGTTCTTTATGCGCTTGGCGAGCATAAGTCCCGTGTTTATTACAAAGATTTAAAAGTGAAATCACCTTATAATACGTATACAAACAAAGGGCTGCCGCCTGGACCTATTGCCAATGCTGGAGAATCTTCGTGGAAAGCAGCACTCCATCCAGAGAAAACAGATTTTGTTTACTTCCTAGCAAAGAAAAATGGCGAAGTCGTCTTTACGAAAACGTTAAATGAGCACAACAAAGCGAAAGCGAAATACATCACAGGCAGCAACTAGCGCTCATGTGAAAGGAAAAAGACTGTAGACAATGGTGAAATTGCCTGCAGTTTTTTTCGTTGTTATATCCATTTTATAGGTTCGCAATTACCACATCTTTGTGGTAAAATATATCGGGTTGTTTTTACTTAGATGAACGAAAGATTGACGAGAAAGAGAGCTGCAATAGGCAGGACTCTTCTTTTTCAGGTCATGAAGGAGCTAGACATATAATGACAATCGAAGATGATCAAATAAATGATTATATTGAAGATTTAATTGAGCCGAGTCCTGATGCCATCGCTCAATTAGAGGAGTATGCCAAAGAGCATCATGTGCCAATCATGGAAAAGGTGAGCATTGAACTGTTATTGCAGTTGCTTTCTTTGAAAAAACCGAAGAAGATTCTTGAGGTTGGGACAGCGATTGGCTATTCAGCGATTCGAATGGCAGAAGCTCTGCCAGATGCTGAAATCTATACGATTGAGCGAAATGCAAAACGTTATGAGGAAGCGACACGGAATATTGAAGAATTACATTTCAAAGATAGAATTCACGTGTTTTTTGGCGATGCGATGGAATCAGCTAAAACGGTTCAGACGATGGCGCCCTATGATGTGATCTTCATTGATGCGGCAAAAGGCCAGTATCAACGCTTTTTTGAGCTGTTTGAACCGATGCTGTCCGATGACGGAATGATTATTACAGACAACGTATTATTTAAAGGCTTAGTTGCGACAAATTATGAAGAAGAAATTGAAGATAAACGAAAAAAACAATTAATAGGCAAAATTGATCGATACAATCAATGGCTGATGTCAAATCCTGACTACCAAACGTGTATCATTCCGGTTGGAGATGGGATCGCTATTAGTACAAAAAGAGGTGACCAATCATGAAAAAACCAGAATTGCTTGTGACACCAAGCAAGGTGTCGGATGTACTGCCGCTCATTGAAGCGGGTGCTGACGCATTTTTAATAGGTGAACAAACATATGGAATCCGTCTTGCAGGTGAATTTTCAAGAGAAGATGTGAAACAAACGGTTCAACTCGCACATGCACATCACAAAAAAGTATATGTCGCCATGAATGCGATTTTTCATAATGACCGTGTGGCACTGCTTGGAGATTATTTAACCTTTCTCGATGGGTTAAACGTGGATGGTGTCGTTTTTGGAGATCCGGCAGTGATCATGGCCGCAAAAGAAACAGGTGTCAACTTGAATCTGCACTGGAGTACAGAAACAACTGGGACAAACTATTACACTTGTAACTACTGGGGCAGAAAAGGCGCAACACGTGCTGTTCTTGCCAAAGAACTCAATATGGATAGCGTGATTGATATCAAAGAAAACGCTGAAGTGGAGATTGAAATTCAAGTCCACGGCATGACCTGTATGTTCCAATCCAAACGGACACTTGTTGGCAACTATTTTGAATATCAAGGCAAACAAATGGACGTGGAAGGCAGAAATATGGAAGAAGGTCTATTCCTTCACGACCAGGAGCGTCAAAACAAATATCCTATTTTTGAGGATGAAAATGGCACACACATTATGAGTCCAAATGATGTATGTATGATTGATGAATTAGAAGAATTTGTCGACGCAGGCATTGACTCATTTAAAATTGACGGAATTTTAAAGTCACTTTCTTATATGACAGAAGTGACATCCCTCTATCGAAAAGCCATTGATTTACTTGTGACTGATAAGGAAGCCTATGAAGATCAGAAAGATGAATGGGTGGAGCGTATTGAAGAGATCCAGCCTGTCAACCGCTCAATCGATACAGGATTCTTCTTTAAAGAAACGGTTTATTAAGATAAAAGGAGGCAGAGGAAATGGCACTTTTAAAAGATGGAATTTCTGAAGTGATCGATGGAAAACGTGTCATTACAAAAAAACCAGAACTGTTAGCGCCAGCAGGTAACTTAGAAAAACTAAAAATTGCTGTGCATTATGGAGCAGACGCTGTTTTTATTGGCGGGAAAGAATTTGGACTTCGTTCAAATGCAGATAACTTTTCAATCGAAGAAATGGCAGAAGGTGTCGCATTTGCGAATAAATACGGTGCTCGTATTTATGTGACAACGAATATTTTCGCCCACAACGAAAACATGGACGGTCTGGAGGAATATCTTCAAGGGATTGAAGGAGCGGGTGTAGCGGGAATTATTGTCGCTGATCCACTCATCATTGAAACATGCAAACGAGTAGCTCCAAAGCTTGAAGTTCACTTGAGCACACAGCAATCTCTTTCAAATTGGAAAGCGGTGCAGTTTTGGAAGGAAGAAGGGCTTGAGCGTGTGGTCCTTGCACGTGAAACAAGCGCCCTAGAGATTAAAGAAATGAAAGAAAAAGTGGATATTGAAATCGAAACGTTCATTCACGGGGCGATGTGTATTGCTTATTCTGGTCGCTGCGTGCTCAGTAACCATATGACAGCGAGAGATTCAAACCGCGGAGGCTGCTGCCAATCTTGCCGCTGGGATTATGATCTTTATAAACTAGAAGGCTCTGAGGAAGCGCCTTTATTCGGTGAAGAAGATGCACCATTTGCGATGAGTCCAAAAGATTTAAAACTCATCGAATCCATACCGCAAATGATTGAAATGGGAATTGATAGCTTAAAGATCGAAGGACGAATGAAGTCCATTCATTATGTAGCAACAGTTGTCAGTGTCTATCGTAAAGTCATTGATGCTTACTGTGCGGATCCAGACAATTTCGTCATTCAACAAGAATGGCTCGATGAATTAGACAAATGTGCCAACCGTGACACGGCTCCTGCCTTTTTTGAAGGTGTACCAGGAACGGATGAACAAATGTTTGGCATTCATGGAAAGAAAACGACCTTTGATTTCGTCGGTCTTGTACTTCATTATGATGAACAAGAACAAATTGTCACATTACAGCAGCGTAATTTCTTTAAAGCTGGCGACGAAGTTGAATTTTTCGGTCCAGAAATCGAAAATTTCACATGCAAGATTGAGACGATTTGGGACGAAAAAGGGAACGAACTCGATGCCGCTCGTCATCCACTGCAAATTGTGAAATTTAAGCTTGATCAAAAAGTATACCCTAGCAACATGATGAGAAAGGGGAAATAACCGGCACATGGGGAAAAAACCAGTGGTGATTGGAATCGCTGGCGGCTCGGGTTCAGGTAAAACGAGCGTCACCAATTCCATTTACGAAAAATTCAAAGGACATTCAATCCTCATGCTTCAGCAAGATTTATATTATAAAAATCAAAGTCATATGCCATTTGAAGAGCGCCTGCTGACCAATTATGATCATCCGCTTGCATTTGACAATGACCTGATGATTGAGCATGTAGAAGCGCTGCTAAAGTACGAGTCCATTGAAAAACCGATTTATGATTTTAAACTAAACACACGTTCAGAAGAGACGGTACATGTTGAACCCAAAGATGTCATCATCGTTGAAGGAATCTTTGCTCTTGAAAACGAACGTCTAAGAAACTTAATGGATATTAAACTGTATGTGGATACTGATGCAGATCTTCGGATCATTCGCCGTATTTTACGTGATACGAAAGAAAGAGGCAGATCGATTGATTCCGTGATTGAACAATATGTATCTGTCGTCAGACCGATGCACAATCAATTCATTGAACCGTCAAAACGATACGCCGATATCATCATCCCAGAAGGCGGTCAAAATCATGTGGCGATTGATCTCATGGTGACAAAAATTCAAACGATTCTTCAAAACCGCGGAGAGTAAATGGTGGAGAAGAACAAAGACCTTTACGACGTAAAGGTCTTTTCAACATGATAGAAAAGGTGTACAGTCAACGAAATCATCGATGAACATTGTAAGTAGCAGCTTCCTGAATCAAGGATTTGATATGATAGGAAAACAATGCTGCGAAATGAAGACAGGAAAATCACGATGGGATGCTGAAAGTTTCAGTTATTCCTGCTTTGTAAAAGTATATTAAAAAAACGACAAACAAATCATCACAAATTTTCAAACAATTCTTGATCAAAATGCAATTTTGTAATAATATAGCATAGACATATCGTACACTGACCATATTATGTATTGGAAGATGGAGAATGGGTAAGCTATTCTTCTACATATGATCGAAATGGCCGAACGAGGTACAGGAGCTTCCTGTGCCTTTCCACAGTTTGTGCGATGAAGATAATACATCATCATGAGACCGCTGCTGTTCCTGCCTAATAAAAAGGCATAATAGTTGCATCTAAAAGGGACGCCATGTAAGATGGACTTTTACGAATATGGGACAGAAGGAATGAGGGCCGGAATATGTCCTCATTCTTGTATATTTCAGTCGTCACTCACATGCAGAAAGCTTGTATGATGAGGATTAATAGAAGGAGTGAATGATTCATGGCACAAGAGAAAGTATTTCCAATGACAGAAGAAGGAAAGCGCAAATTAGAAGAAGAGCTTGAATATTTGAAAACGGTTAAACGTAAAGAGGTTGTAGAGCGTATTAAAATCGCTAGAAGTTTTGGAGACCTCTCTGAAAACTCGGAATATGATTCTGCTAAAGAAGAGCAAGCGTTTGTAGAAGGTCGTATTACAACGCTTGATAATATGATTCGTAATGCCAAAATTATTGAAGATGAAGGTAACTCAAATATTGTTTCACTCGGTAAAACGGTCACATTCGTTGAATTACCGGACGGTGAAGAAGAGTCTTATACGATTGTAGGAAGTGCAGAAGCTGATCCGTTTGAAGGCAAAATTTCAAACGATTCACCAATTGCAAAAAGCCTTTTAGGCAAACAAGTAGACGACAAAGTCACGGTTCAAACACCTGGCGGAGAAATGTTCGTCCAAATTGTAAAAATTTCATAATTACGTTTATACGATAAACACCTCGTCCACAATAGGGACGAGGTGTTTTTATGCTGAAAACAAGAAGAATCCAATGGACAGGTGTCATTATTTTTATCTTATTGCTCGGTCTCCTATTTAGACTAGCGGAAATTCAGTTGTTTTTCACAGAATCTTTTTCAAAGCTTGATATTAATTTGATCCAAGAAAGTGTCAGGCAGCGGACAGAAGAAGTAGTCATTTCAGACGGACGCGGCGAATTTTTAGATCGAAACGGCGAGGCACTTCTCACAAAAGAAGAGCCTGCGGTCATCATATTTCCTTTCCTGCAATATGACCTCCCTCACTTAAAACAAACCGCTTCTATACTTGAGATGGAAGAAGATGAATTGAAGAGCCAGCTGACAGAAACGAAGAAACCACTCATTTTAAAAGATGATGTCACGAAAAAAAAGCTGAAAGACATCAATGATATGAAATATTCAGGTGTTTACGGCGTATATATGAAAGAGAAGGACAAAAAAAGACTTGCCCTCCACACATTAGGTTTCACAAGCGAGAATCCAGAACTCTTGAGAAAACGTTATCCGGACAAAAAAGAGCTTTCAATCCGCACTGAGATCGGTACATTCGGTTTGGAAAGTACATTTGACGAATTTCTATTACCAGAGCAAGACACAAAATTGTTATATCATGTGGACGGAAGGGGAAACCCTTTGTTTGGGATGGACGTCAAATATACAGCAGAAGCTCATTCGTTTTATCCGCTGCAAGTGCAGACAACCATGGACGAAGACATGCAGAGGGAAATGGAGAATGTTCTCAAAGCACAAGGTGTTGAAAAAGGCGGAGCGGTTCTGCTCGACATTCAAAATAGCAGTGTGCTGGCGATGGCGAGTGTTCCAAATGTGACCAGCAAAAACCGCCATGAGGCAAGAAATTACATGCTGACCGCAATGGCTCCCGGTTCTGTATTTAAAACGGTCGTACTTGCCGCAGCGATTGAAAAAAACTTGAACCAGCCACAAACGATGTATGATTGTCGAAAGAATTTATATGGAGAGCCAGAAGGAAAGCAGGAAGTACTGAATCTGTCTGAAAGCTTTGCGCAAAGCTGTAATTATACATTTGCGACACTCGCTGAGCAGCTCATCCAAACAGATGATCAAATTCTTGAAAAGACAGCTTCAAAGCTTGGGCTTGTGGATCGAGCCGGCTGGGAAGGGGATGTATACCATAAGCAACAATTCAAACAGTTTGATCGTGAAGAAACAGGCAGTGTGTGGGGAGATAAAAGAGACAAGCATGTCAAAAAAGCCATTGCGCAAACGGCGATTGGTCAAAAAAATGTCAAAACAACTCCCTTACAAATTGCCAATATGATGGCAACGATTGCAAGGGGCGGAGAACGAAAAGAAGTGAGGATTGCAGATAAAGTGATGTATCAAAACGGAACAACGATGCTATCCTTTCAAAACAAACGACCTGATGGTGACAGTATTGACCGCTATACAGCTCAAACCTTGCAAAAGTACTTAAGGCAGGTGGTGACGTCTGACAAAGGAACAGGAAGAAGATTTCAAGACCTGCCGTTCCATATAGCAGGGAAATCAGGCACTGCCCAAACCGGCAGCAAAGATAAACAGGGGAATCCACTTTATCACAAGTGGTTTGCCGGATACTTTCCGGCAGAAAAACCAAAATACGCTCTCGTCGTTGTTCACCTTGATGAGGCAAGTGGCCGGGCTAAGACAAATGAAGCGTTTTATGATATTGTAAAAAAGGTCAATGAAATTGAAAAGAAACAGACATAGAACATTCCTTCATGTCATGTTAGAATAGTAACGACTTAGGGAACAGAGGCAAAGGAGTGCAGAGATTTTGAGTAGAAATTCTCGATTTGAACATCGTGATAAGCGCAGAAAGGCGAATATGGTGCTTAACATATTAATTGGTATCGTTGTGGTGCTTATTTTGGTTGTCGCATCGAGTTTGTTAATTTTTAATAAACCGAAAGATACAAATGTAGCAGACGAACCATCAAAAACAGCACCTGCATCGAGTGAAAATAAACAAAACTCAGAAGAAGATGTGAAAGATCAAAAGAAAGATACATCCGATGATGCGGATGCGAAAAAAGACGATTCATCTGACAAAAAAGACGATACAAAGAAAACAGATGATGAAGAAGAGCCAAACAAAGATGCGTTAAAAGATGCCACAGAAACAGATGGCGGTAAAACAAGTGACGTAGACAAAACATATGAAAACGATAACTGGGAGCCTGTAGGAACAGAGCAATCGGGATCACATACAGCAACCTATGATGCTAACTCAAAAGACTGGAAAGAAATGATCAAAGCCATGTCCTATGCGACAGGAATCTCAGAAGATCAAATGACTGTTATTTGGTTAGGAAATAACGGAGGACCTCAAGATGCAAAAGGAACCATCCGTGATAAATCAACAGGTGAACGCTACCGTGTAGAAATTACGTGGGTGGACGAAAAAGGCTGGAAACCTGTGAAGGTTGAAAAATTAAAATAAAAAAGATGCATGCAAAAAGGCTAAAATGAACTTCATTTTAGCCTTTTTCTTCTTTTCAGCGTGATAGAAAACCTTTGCAGTCTAGGAAGGACTAGCACCGGCGCACAGACCTGACTGCCTACACGCTGATCTTTTTTTATGAGACATTCGCTTTAAAATGAACAACTGCTGTATACAAAATCTTATCATCAATGACAGTCGTTTGATGACTCACAGAATGAACAGTCAGCAAGATCGCCTGATTATGTTCAATTTGTTTTTGGATCTTTTGTTCAAGTTCTTTTAAAGACGTGCTTCAAAAAATTCAATTTTGTCCTTTAAAAAATCCAGTTGAAAATCCATTTCATTCATCCCTCCATGCTCTAGATTCATCATAATCTCTCCCATTCAAAAGGGCAAATATTTTTCCACCCCACTCAGTATTTTTTAGTAGGAAAGAATCAGAAGATGTGGTAGGATAGGAACTGTTCGACCGAATAAAACATACTATACGGATAGGAATAAATAGATAAAGTGGAGGGAAAGAAAAATGGGACGTGAGTTTCTTTCTTTATTTGATCATTGGGCTGAATCTTATGATGACACTGTAAGTGGTCATGACGAGCAGTATAAAGAAGTGTTTCGCCGGTATCCGGCCATTCTAAAAGAGATTGCTCGCCGTGCAGGTCAACATGTCATTGAGTTTGGAAGCGGCACAGGAAACCTAACGGCGGCACTGCTTCAAGCAGATAAGAAAGTGTTTGGCGTTGAACCTTCAGAGGCCATGAAGAAAGCGGCTCTTCAAAAAGGAATACCAAATGTATTTCATGACGGAGATTTTTTATCGTTTCCAGCCCCACCTTTTGAGCCAGATACGATCGTCAGTTCATATGCTTTCCATCATTTAACGGACGACGAAAAAAAACAAGCCATCCACACCTATGGCAACATCCTTCCCTCAGGTGGTAAAATAGTCTTTGCTGATACAATGTTTCAAAATCAAGCAGCACATCAAGCTGCAACGAACAAAGCGAAAGCCGCTGGGTTCGATCAGCTTGCAGAGGATTTAGAAACGGAATATTATCCATCCATAGGTGTGTTAAAGCAAATCTTTGAAGAAGAAGGTTTTAGCACATCTTTTCATCAAATGAATGATTTTGTGTGGATCGTAGAAGCGAAGAAAAGGGAATGAAAGGATGTTTTTGATTTGAAAATCGCAGTGATAGGTGCAATGGAAGAAGAAGTGACGATTTTAAGAGACCAACTAAAGAATGCCACACAAGAAAACATCGCTGGGTGTGAATTTACAACAGGTGTTTATGAAGATAAAGAAGTGATTTTATTAAAATCAGGGATTGGAAAAGTGAATGCAGCGGTCAGCACAACACTTCTGCTTGACCGCTTTCAGCCAGATTATGTGATCAATACAGGATCAGCTGGCGGTTTCCATCACTCATTAAATGTAGGTGATATTGTCATCTCTACTGATGTTAGACATCATGATGTGGACGTGACGATCTTTAATTACGAATATGGACAAGTGCCAGGATTACCAGCTGCTTTCATCGCAGATGATCAGCTTGTGAAGCTGGCAGAGGAATCTGCTTCAGAAATCGATCATATTCAAGTGGCAAAAGGAACGATTGCAACAGGAGATTCATTTATGGATGATCCTGGTCGTGTCGCGTTTGTGAGAGAGAAATTTCCAGAGCTGTATGCAGTGGAAATGGAGGCAGCAGCAGTTGCGCAAGTTTGCCATCTATTTGAAACGCCATTTGTGGTCGTTCGAGCGTTGTCAGATATTGCTGGGAAAGAATCCAATATCTCTTTTGATCAATTTCTAGAGCAAGCAGCGATTCACTCAACAGACCTTGTCCTGCGTATGATAAAGCAAACACAATAAAAGAAGGGGTTTCCCCCTTCTTTTCCATACAAAGGAAGGGATTTATATGGCTGTCATACATGATATTACGGAATTAATTGGCCACACACCGCTTTTAAAACTGTCAGGGATGGGTGTGCCGGCAGGTGTTGATGTTTATGCAAAACTTGAAATGATGAACCCAGGCGGAAGTATTAAGGATCGCTTAGGTGATATGCTGATTAAAGAAGCGCTGGCATCGGGCAAACTGCGCCCAGGCGGAACCATTATTGAAGCAACTGCAGGAAACACAGGCATCGGGCTTGCGCTAAGTGCAAGAAAACATCAATTGCATCCGATCTTCTGTGTACCAGAACATTTTAGTCAAGAGAAACAACAGCTCATGAAGGCGCTTGGTGCAGAGATTATTCATACACCAAGAAAAGATGGGATGAAGGGTGCGATTGATCGAGCCCTTGAACTAGAGGCAAGCCTTGACAATGCGTATTGTGTCTTACAATTTAAAAACCAAGTAAATCCATTGACTTACTATAAAACGCTCGGGCCAGAAATATGGTCTGACCTCCAGGGGAACATAGACGTGTTTGTAGCAGGAGCGGGTTCTGGCGGAACATTTCAAGGCTGTGCTGCCTATTTAAAAGAGCAAAAAGAAGCGCTAAAAACAGTGATCGTGGAACCAGAAGGATCTATTTTAAATGGCGGAAAGCCGGGACCGCATAGAACGGAAGGAATTGGCCTTGAATTTATTCCAGATTATATGGAATCGACTTTATTTGACGAGATTTATACCGTCAGTGACGATGATGCATTCCGAATGGTGAAAGAAGCAGCTGAAAAGGAAGGTGTTCTGCTCGGAAGCTCGTCTGGTGCCGCTCTATTTGCCGCTTTAGAGGAAGCGAAAAAGGCATCACCTGGGACGGTGATCGTCACTATTTTTCCTGATAGCAGTGAGCGTTATCTAAGTAAAGGTATTTATGAGGGAGGAAAATAAAATGAAGCCAAAAACAATGATGATTCATAGTGGAATCACTGGTGATGAAAAAACAGGAGCCGTGTCTGTTCCTATTTATCAAGTCAGCACCTATAAGCAGCCTAAAGCAGGCGAGCACACTGGATATGAATATTCCAGAACTGCGAATCCAACAAGAACAGCACTGGAAACAGTCATTCGTGATCTTGAAGGCGGGGCAAACGGCTATGCGTTCGGTTCAGGGATGGCTGCAATTACAGCTGTGATGATGCTGTTTAACAGCGGAGATCATATCGTACTGACTGATGACGTGTACGGCGGAACCTATCGTGTGATGACAAAGGTGCTTAACCGGATTGGCATTAAAGCTACATTTGTAGACACAAGTGATCCTGAAGCGGTGAAAAAAGCAATTTTACCAGAAACAAAAGCCGTCTATATTGAATCACCAACCAATCCATTGCTGAAAATGACCGATCTACAAGCCATAAGCCGGATCACAAAAGAAGCTGGCATCTTGATGATTGTCGATAATACGTTTTTTACCCCATATTTTCAAAAGCCGATTTCATATGGGGCTGACATTGTCTTGCACAGTGCCACAAAATATTTAGGCGGCCATAGTGATGTGGTGGGCGGACTTGTCGTGACAGCTACTGAAGAGCTTGGTGAAGAACTGCACTTTGTTCAAAACTCTACAGGCGGTATTCTTGGACCGCAAGATGCGTGGCTTCTAATGCGAGGGATGAAAACGCTCGGACTAAGAATGGAAGCACATCAACAAAACGCGCAGAAAATCGCTGAGTTTTTAGAACAACATCCTGCGATTACACGTGTCTATTACCCAGGTTTAAGCGCTCACCCAGGTCATGAGCTTGCAAAAACTCAAGCAACAGGCTTTGGCGGTATGATTTCTTTTGATATTGGAAAAGAAGAAAACGTCGACGTGTTTTTAAGCCAATTGAAATTGTTTACAATCGCAGAAAGCCTAGGGGCGGTTGAAAGTTTAATCTCTGTTCCTGCTCGCATGACCCATGCATCCATTCCAAAAGAGCGCAGAGAAGAGCTTGGCATCACAGATGGTTTAATCCGTATTTCTGTCGGTATTGAAGATATTGATGACTTATTACATGATATTGAACAAGGGCTCGACGCAGTAACGAATGGATAGATTTACATGCCCCCCGCTTTCTCTCACTATGGTAAGCTATCAATAGACATTGATAACGGGAAGGTGAATCAAGTGAAGAAAAAGTGGGATGGTTTAGTGACAGATTACAAGCAATACGCTTTTATTTTGCTTGCTGTCAGCACCTTTTTATATATTGGTACGATTTTACCGAATCAGCACATAGAAGCATCACCAAAAATGCTGATGCTGGCAGTTGATTGTGTTTTCCTATTGGCTGCTTTCCTTTGCGTGAAACGTGCGATCTTTTTTCAAAAAAAGCTACAAGAACTAGATGAAGATTAAGCAAAAAGTCTCCTCATATGATGAGGAGACTTTTTTGATTACACTGGATAATCGGACAAGAATCACTGTAGAAATTTAGTCAAACACACAAAAATCATCTAATTTACTAAAAACAGGTTTACAAAATGGTGCTTGCTGGATATACTTACAAAGTAATTAAAAACGTAAAGGAGGCTGAAGAATATGTTATTCGTATCTACTTGTGATCAATTCAACAACCAATTTCATCATGTCATCAGCCTGTGGAAGAGCTCGTGTCCTTCCTTTACCTTTTACGGTTCACGCTACAAAACTGTTTAAGTAAACGAGGATTTCACGTATCATCCATCGCAGGTTAGAAGACACTGTCTTTTGATCTGCATTTTTGTGTGCCCGCAGGTCAACTGATAAAGAAGATCTGCGGGCTATTTCGCGTGCTGCGAACTGAAGGGAGGTGAGCGTATATGACAATCCATTTATTTTTTATTACTTTGACGATCCAACGTAAATACAAAGACATTGAAACGGTTCTTTATGAACAACAAGTCGAAACATTTTATGAAGAAATGAAGCAGAAACAACTAAAGTACATGAACTAAAAAGGACAATAAAAAGATGAAAAGGAGGAGATTGACATGTTTATGATGCTTGCAATGCTTGATTGTTATACAAGGGAGAAGGACCAGGTTTAGACACGCTCCACATTGATCACCTGCACATATGATAACCGTAAAAGGAGATTGTGAGGTGATCAATGAATGTCGATGTCACCATATATGAGGTTTCCGTCAGTGGGGCACGGGTATGCGTCTATTCCGCATTCTTTAAAGCACGGATACGGCAATCCATACAGAATGCAAAGAGAGCAAGAAGAAATGCTCAGACGCTATATGTACAATTATCCAACCTATTGGTATTAAAGAAAAGGAGCAGGAAACGTTATCGTTTCCTGCTCCTTTTACATTAGCAAATCCAGCTTGCACCGATGATGATTAACAAAATGAACAGTACAACAAGCAATGCGAATCCGCCTGCAAAACCGCCACCGTAGCCACCGCAGTAGCCTCCAGAATAACCGCCAAAGCCCATAATCTAGCACCACCTTTATCTAATCAAGATACATTCATAAAATATGCAGCTCATGCGGAAAACGAAATCAATCTGAGCACAATTAATGAAAATGCCTATTTGTTTAAATATTTTTCATGACGTGCGAAACATTTTCAGAAAAGGTGCCGTCTAATAAAAGACAAAGAAATTAGGACTAGGTCTTAACTTTTGTTAGGCGAGAGCCGATATGAAAAGTAAGAAAATTCGTAAATAGTTTTATTTACTGGTGCAAAGCAGGTGTTGACATTGATTCAAAGCTGGATTGGAAAACAAATGAGGGAACCAAAGGGCTTGTTCTCAAAATGGGTTGCCCGCTATATGGAAAAAAATCATCATAATATCAATCAATGGACGATTCAACTCTTAAATATACAAGAAAACGACCGGATTTTAGAAATTGGTACTGGAAGAGGTATGACATTATCTAAAGTAGCGGAAAAACTTGATCGAGGAAAAGTATATGGAATCGATGCTTCGCGTCATATGGTAAAATACGCGAAAAGAAAACATAAGAGGCTTGTCGAGCAGGAAAAAGCCGTTATCACACTTGGAAAAGCTGAGCAATTACCTTTTGAAGACAGATCATTCAATAAATTGTTCACAGTGCAGACCATCTATTACTTGCCAGATATCGAACAAGTCATGAAAGAGGTATATCGTGTTCTTCAAGTGGATGGAGAAGTATTCTTATCTTTTCAAAAGCAGGAACTAATGAAGGAACAAAAACGCTCACAGTCTCTTTCAACGTACAGTGAAGAAGACATCAGCTGTCTTTTTTCAGCGTATCACTTTAGAGACGTCTCTGTTTACCATTATGATACATACATCTGTATCAAAGCCTTAAAATGATGATGAAAATATTTCCCAGGTAATGAACAAGCAATTAAAAAAGGCTCTTCGTCAGAAGGGCCTTTTTTGCATGTGGGAATTGATCATTCATCAATAAAAAAGACACTTCACAAGAAGAGTCTTTTGCATTCATTTCATATGTAGGGGCCAGCCAGGTGTGTAAGGAATGATAGTATATATAAGGAATTTGTTTGTCGATTAAGGATACCTGTCTGGCTTATTCCTTATATCGACAATGTTCTTCAAATGTTTAGCTTTTTTTTCAATATTTTCTTTTTTATTTGATTGGAAAATACATTTTTCTCTCCTAGATAGACATTTGTCACTTATTTTTTGAGTCAATGTGCGGTTAAAAGAAGGAAAAAGCCCGAGAAAGAGAGAATTTTGGAGAGACTTCATTTTTAAACAAAAAGGGAGGAATGAAAACATGTCGGGAAACAAAGGTGTCGTTTACAAAGGAGCAGGAAATGTAGCAGTTGAGGATATTGGATACCCTGATTTGGTTTTAAGAGATGGCCCTGGTGTACCTAAAGCCAATGTTGGACGTAAGTGTGAGCATGGCGTCATTTTAAAAGTGGTGACAACAAACATTTGCGGGAGCGACCAGCACATGGTAAGAGGGCGTACAACAGCGCCTGAAGGACTTGTCCTTGGTCATGAAATTACTGGTGAAGTCGTTGAAGTTGGACGAGATGTAGAGTTTATCCAAAAGGGTGATCTCGTATCAGTTCCATTTAATATTGCCTGTGGTCGCTGCGTCATGTGTAAAGAACAAAAAACCCATGTGTGTTTAAATGTGAACCCCGATCGACCTGGCTCAGCTTATGGATATGTAGATATGGGCGGATGGGTTGGCGGCCAATCGGAGTACGTCATGGTGCCATATGCTGATTTCCAGCTACTCAAATTTCCGGACAAAGATCAGGCGATGGAAAAAATACTTGATTTGACGATGCTTTCTGATATATTCCCGACAGGTTTTCATGGTGCTTATACGGCTGGCGTAAAGCCGGGCTCTACCGTCTATATTGCTGGTGCAGGGCCAGTAGGTCTAGCAGCAGCGCATTCCGCTCAGCTCCTTGGCGCTTCTGCTGTCATCGTCGGCGATCTCAATGAACAAAGGCTCGAGCAGGCGAGAAGCTTTGGCTGCGAAACGATTAACTTACGAAAACATGATCGAATCGGTGAACAAATGACAAACATCCTTGGAGAGCCAGAAGTCGACTGTGCGGTCGATTGTGTCGGTTTTGAAGCTTCAGGTCATGGAGATCAAGGAGAAGCACCAGCCACCGTTTTAAATACAATTATGGATATTACCAAAGTTGGCGGTAAGCTTGGAATTCCAGGACTTTACGTCACAGAAGATCCAGGTGCTGTGGATGAAGATGCAAAAGTTGGATCTCTGAAAGTGCGAATTGGACTTGGCTGGGCCAAAGCCCATACCTTTGTGACAGGCCAAACCCCTGTCATGCAATATCACCGCAGCTTGATGAAATCTATTTTAAGCGGAAGAGCACAAATCGCCAAAGCCGTTAATGCAACTGTTATTTCTCTTGATCAAGCCCCTAAAGGGTATAGCGACTTTGATTCGGGTGTGGCGAAGAAATTTGTGATTGACCCGCATGGCATGATTTCTAAATAATGATCCATCGAAAAAAACTTACAGGATTTTTCCTGTAAGTTTTTTTGTTTATAAATATAAAAAGACCTATACTGTTCTTCTACATTTCATAACGTGATAAAATGAGTAAATTGGAAAAAATGATCTTTAGTTGAAAGACATACCATAAAACAGTTGGCAATGATTGGACAGAGTTATGATAGATAGGAAGAATAGAGGAGAGATTGCGATTGCTAAAAGTACAAAACATCATCAAAAATTATGAAGGTAAACAAGTATTAAAAGGGGTTAGCTTCCACTTAAAACAAGGTGAATCATTTGGACTGTTGGGCCCTAATGGTGCAGGGAAATCAACCTTAATCGGTATCATGACAGGACTTATACATGCAACGAGCGGGACTATTACGATTGGAGGCATTGAACTACATAAAGAAACAAAGCATGCACAGCAATTGATTGGCATTGTTCCGCAAGAGATCGCTTTATATTTAGATATGTCAGCAAAAGAAAATTTAACGTTTTGGGGGAAAATGTATGGACTTAAAGGAGAAGAATTAAAAAGCAGAGTACAAGAAATCCTTGAATTAATTGGTCTGGGCAATAGAGCGAATGATAAGGTGAAAGTATTCTCAGGAGGGATGAAAAGAAGAGTGAATATCGGATGTGCGATTTTGCATCGGCCAAAACTATTAATAATGGATGAGCCTACAGTGGGTATAGACCCGCAATCCAGAAATCATATATTAGAAACAGTTAAAACGCTAAATAGTGAAGGAATGACGATTATTTATACGAGTCATTACATGGAGGAAGTCGAATATCTATGTGAAAAAATAGCTATTATGGATCAAGGTTCTTTCATTAAGGTAGGTGATTTAAGTGAATTGGCTGAGCTTGTTGGAGAAAAAAGAGAAATCATTTTTACGATTAAATGTGAACAAGGACAAAAGGATATGGAGCGAGTGTGCCAATATATAAATGAATATCACCCACTGAATGACTTTATGGTGCAGGGAAATCAAATCAAATTATTTGATGACAATCCTCAGCATTTACTAAGTCAACTTATTCAAGGTGTAACCGCATTACATGTTCAATTAATTTCAGCAGAAGTTGTAGAACCAAATTTAGAAAATGTATTCTTGTATTTAACAGGTAAAAAATTACGAGATTAGACCGAATAGAGGTGAGCATATGAGCATTTGGGTTGTACTGAAAGATCTATTATTGTTTTTTAGGGATAAGAAAAGCTTTTTTACACTTTTTTTTATGCCTATCATATTAATTGCTATATTAGGTGCAGCATTTGGAGATAACATGAAGAAAGATAGCGAAATTAGGATCAATTCATTTCGAGTAGGAATAACAGATCAAGATAAGTCCGCTACAAGTAAAATGTTTCTTTCAACATTGTCTAAGAGTGAACTCAGTGACATATTTGAAGTGAAGGTCACCTCGAAAAATCAGCTAGAGAAAGATTTAAATAGTAGAGACATTACAATGGGTATAATCATCAAGCCGAATTTTGAAAAAAGCCTATTAAATCATGATCATGTGCAATTGAATATTTTGAAAGGACCTAATTCAAGCTTACAGGAAATGGTCCTAGAAAATGTGGTTTTGCAATTCTTTCAAAATTATCATATGAATCGTATTCTGGTGCCGTTGAATCAAGGTAAAGAAGTGGAGGTCGTGTCTGATCAACTGAAAAAAGAACTAGTGAACGAAAGGAATATTCATATCAACAGCCAGCCGATTACATCCTTCCAATACTACGCAGGCGGGATGGGTGTGCTTTTTTTATTAATGACTGTTGTTTTCTTGGTTGGCAGTATGATAGAGGAAAAAGAAGAAGAAGTTTATAAAAGACTACTAGTATCAAAATTAAACAATACTAGTTATATCATTGGAAAGTTATTGGGCATTATTTTAATGAGTATGATTCAACTTGCGGTCATTATTTTATTTACTAGCTTTGTCTTTAAGGTGAACTGGGGAGAGCCTTTTACTGTTGTTATGATCGGATGTAGTTTTATATTAAATGCTGCGGGTTTCGGGGTGCTGATTGGTTCTTTTATCAAAAGAGAAAAAACGTTTAATAGTGTGGGGATTTTAGGCACTCAAGTGTTAGCTGCTTTAGGCGGGAGTATGGTGCCCTTATACTTATTCCCACAATGGGTGATTGATACCAGCTATTTTTTACCTAATTCTCTTGCACTTCAAATGTTTTTGAAAAGTATGGCAGGTGCTGATTTTAGTGAAATACAAAACGGATTATTACTTAGCTGCGGGATGGGAATGGCTTTCTTCATCATTGCTTTATTAAGAATGTCTTTTGAAAGGAAGCATCGTTATGCATAAAATATTAGCCATTATCACGTTAAAGTTAAAAGAAACATTAAAGTCCCCATTGACCCTCATTTTTTTATTTGTGATGCCAATTGTTTTTAGTTTTATCTTTGGTAGTACCGCATCTGATACAAAGAAACCGACAGTTGCTTTTATTCTAGAGCCCAGTCAAGGTAAACTAGATCAAGAAATTTTTCAAATTCTCGAAAAAAACACCAAATTTCTCTGGGTAAAGGCAACTGAAAGCGACGCAAAAGATTTAGTATCTGAAGAAAAGGTAGTTGCGTCTGTGAAAGTCGTAAACCAATTAAAGTCCCATCTAAAAGAAAATAAAGAGATTTTTGATGTGACAGTTTATAAAAAAACTGAAGAATATGCAGTCTTATCTCCCTATTTAAAAGAGACAGCTGCCATCATTTATCAAATCAATCAGGGTGTGAAAGAGCAGAAAAGTGTTTCTCTCACCAATGCATTGAACAAGTTAAATGAATCTGGTACGATTTCATTGGCCGAAAAAAATCAAAATGGTCAAGCAAGCCAACAACCAAATTTGATACCGCTTGGCTTTACCATTATGTTTATGATGTTTGCGATTTCAAGCTCTTTGTCATCTATACATTCGGAGTATAAAAATTATACATGGCAAAGATTGCTTTCGAGTCCAATCCATAAAATATATGTACTTCTGGGCTATTTAATGGCATATTTCCTTCTTGGATGGATACAATTGGGTGTTCTTTTGACCATCTTATCTATTTTCTTTAATGTCTACTTAGGCAACCTGTTTCTTATCTTATTGTTCGGATCATTTGTTATAGGCCTTGTCGTAAGTTTAGGATTTATGATAGCTACTTTATCTCAAACAAAAAAACAAGCTGAAATCTTTAGTGCAATTGTCATTGTAGGATCGTGCATGCTGGGTGGTATTTATTGGCCTTTAGATATCGTTCCAGACATTATGAAGAAGATTTCTTTGACTATACCGCAAACATGGATGATGTCTGGTTTTGGTGAGATCATGAGCGGCAATGTTAATCTTTCTATCTTATTATTAGATGCGACGGTTTTAATTGCTTTTACGGTGGTCTTTATGATCATTGGTTTGAAGAGCATCAGATCCTATTAATCCTTTGTTCTTCTAAAAAGCCCTCTATAGCTATGTAGAGGGCTTTTTGTATACACGTGATTTACTTTAAATGATTGGATAACTCGTTAATATTTAATGGTGAAAGAAATTGAAGGCTGCCCAAGTAAATATTTCACATTACCCATTGAGAAGGATATATTCTTCTGTTAAATCAACAAACGCCTTCAAAGCAGGAGACATCCATTTATTTTTATGCCAGAATAGTTGGATTTTCGTTGTGAGACAGGGTCCCATCCAATTGATTTTAATCATATGGCCTTCTGTTATTTCCCTTTTTATAGAAATTTCGGGAAGTACAGCAATTCCTAAACCAGCCATTACACATTTTTTTATGGCTTCTACATCTGCTAGTTCTAGTTTACTTCTCGGTTTTGCTCCTGCCTGTGTCAAAGAGTGTTCGAAGGCATAACGATAATCGCAGTCTTCGGTTAACAACAATCTTTGCTCGTCTAAATCGATAGGATATACTTTTTGTTTTTTGCTCAATGGATTTGTTGGACAGCATACAATGGCCATCGGTTCATCTTTTAATTCTTTTACAATTAAATGTGAGGATACGACAGGATTCATCGATAATAGGGCGACATCAATTTGTCCTTCCAGTAATAGATTTAAAACATCCTTTTCAGCTATTCCGGGACGGAAAATCAGTTCTACTTTAGGATACGTTGTTTGAAAGTCCGTTAAAATATGAGGAAGTCGATAGGTACATTGTGTTTCAGATGCACATATTCTCAAAATGCCGCTTGGCTCACTCATCCCGCCAACAGCCTCTAATGCTTCTCCTGTTAAACCTAAAATCTTATCCGTATAATCTTGAAACTTCATGCCAGCTTCAGTTAAAATGACCCTTTTTCCAAGCCTTTCAAATAGAGGGGTTCCTAACTCTTCTTCTAATGCAGCGATATTTGCCGTGATACTAGATTGAGCATAGCCAAGTATTTGTGCTGTTTTTGTAAAGTTTAATACTTTTGATGCTGTTTGGAACATCATCAGTTGCTTTATTTCCAACGTCAATCCCTCCTAAATCGGATGAGCCGATTGATGCAATCAGAAAACTTCTATAGATAGATCATATCATTTTTACTATGATAAAAGTAGGCGCTTTCATTATTTAGAATGTTCAGATTTTATAGGGGGGATGGCTTTGTTTGAAACGATTGTCAATTCAATAAATGACTTTTTATGGACATATATTTTAGTCATTATGTTAATAGGAATAGGAATCTACTTTACGGTGAGAATGAAGTTTATGCAAATTGTCTTACTAAAAGAGATCTTCCGTTCTATTTTTGAAAAAGCTCCAAAAATAAAAGGGAGTCAAGACATTTCTTCAATGCAAGCTTTCTTTATCGGAGCAGCGACGAGGATTGGAACTGGAAATATGGCAGGTGTTGCTATTGCCATCACAGTTGGTGGTCCTGGAGCTATTTTCTGGATGTGGTTTGCAGCAGTTTTAGGGGGAGCTTCTGCATTTGTCGAAAGTACACTCGCTCAAATATATAAAGTGAGAACAAGTGATGGTTTTAAAGGGGGGCCAGGCTATTATATACAAAAGCAATTTGGACTGAAATGGCCAAGTAGGATCTTTGCCTTTTCTGTTATTCTTAGTTTTGGCTTAATTTTTAATGCAGTACAAACGAACACCATCACAAATGCCTTTCGATATTCATTTGGTATCAGTCCAATTGGCATGGGGGTATTCGTAACCATTCTTACGGCTCTCATCATTTTTGGTGGTGTAAAGAGAATTGCCCGCTTTACCCAAATCATTGTGCCAATCATGTCCTCGTTTTATATTATCTTAGCACTTTATGTGATTGTGACAAATATCGCTGATGTACCCGCAGCATTAGCAAGTATTATGAAAAGTGCGTTTGGATTAGAGCAAATGGTTGGAGGCGGAATCGGCGCTGCAATAATGAACGGTGTCAAACGCGGGTTGTTTTCCAATGAAGCAGGGATGGGAAGTGCGCCAAATGCAGCTGCTGCTGCCCATGTTTCACACCCAGTAAAACAAGGGTTTGTTCAATTATTAGGCGTATTTTTTGATACATTAGTTGTTTGTAGTTGTACAGCATTTATTATTATGCTATCAACAGTAGAAACAGTAGGTGATTTGTCAGGTATTGAAATTACTCAAGCTGCAATGGCGCAACATTTTGGTTCTTGGGCTAGTATTTTCTTAGCATTTG
Source organism: Bacillus sp. FSL W7-1582 (assembly GCF_038593325.1). Taxonomy (NCBI): domain Bacteria; kingdom Bacillati; phylum Bacillota; class Bacilli; order Caryophanales; family Bacillaceae; genus Bacillus; species Bacillus sp. FSL W7-1582. The sequence goes on along the minus strand of NZ_CP151987.1, from coordinate 2,381,430 downwards.
CGATCTTTACTTTTGCATTTAGCTCCATTGTAGGTGGCTACTATTACGGTGAAGCCAATATCGGTTTTATTCATCACAGTGTAACCGCGCTATTCGTGTATCGAATCACTGTTTTAATGATGATCATGTTTGGTGCTCTCGCCAACTTACAAATCGTTTGGACGTTAGCGGACTTGTCGATGGCGATTATGGCTATTGTTAACTTGGTTGCCATTGCGATTTTAGGCAAATTTGCTTTTGCGGCTCTAAATGATTACATGGGACAAAGAAAGGTAGGAAAGAACCCTGTTTTTTACGCTTCTACCATTCCAGGTTTAAAAGGAGTAGAATGGTGGGGAGCAGAAAAACAAGCGATTAAATCAACAAATGAAGGGGTAGAAAATCAATGATAAATTTTGAATATGATTGTCATACGAAAATGATCATGGGGACTGGAAAATCTAAAGATATTGCCTCTATTGTAGAGGACATTGTATTGCCTAGTGCTACAATTATGATTGTGACTGACCCTGGTGTAAAAAGCGCAGGATTGGTGACGCCTATTGAAGCATATTTGCAAGAAGCTGGTTATTCCGTTGTCGTCTTTGATCAAGTATCTCCAAACCCAAGAGATCATGAATGTCTAACGGGTGCAGAGCACTTTAGAAAAGTACAAGCATCAGCGGTTATTGCGATTGGTGGAGGCAGCCCAATGGATACGGCAAAAGCCATTGCTTTATTAGGTCCAAATGGCGGTAATCCTGAAGAGTATATAGCAGGGAAGAAGGCGTATACAAATGTATCACCCTTAATTTGTATTCCAACCACGGCTGGAACTGGCTCTGAGGTGACCCGTTCATCTGTGATTACGTTAGCTGCTTCACATAAAAAAATCACCTTAAAACATGCCTTGCTTCGACCAACTATTGCGATTTTGGATCCTGCTCTTACTTCTACGGTGCCAAAAAGTATAACAGCGGCAACAGGTGTTGATGCACTGGTCCATGCGATTGAAGGCTATACATGTAAAGAAACAAACCCTATTTCTAAGGCGATGGGGGCAAGCGCAATGAAAACCATTGTGACCTATTTACCGAAGGCGTATGAAGACGGTTCTGATTTAGAAGCAAGATACAAAATGCAGGAAGGCAGTTTACTCGCTGGCTTATGCTTCGGTTCCGCTGATGTAGCAGCCGTACATTGTTTAGCCGAAGCGCTCGGCAGTCTTTATGATACGCCTCATGGTATCGCAAATGCTGTGTTTTTACCTTATGTCATACAATTTAATGCAGCTGAAAACAAATCATTGCACATAGAGCTTGCAAACATTATGGGCTTTGCAGATAAAACGGATGCAGATGATGTGGCGATTCAAAAATTAATGGATGGTATGTATACATTCACAAAGAATTTAGGTATTCCATCACTAAAAGAATTATCTTATGTAAAAGTAGAGGATTTTGAAAAAATGGCTGAACTAGCAGAACAAAATAACTCTACAAAAAGCAATGTTCGTGCCGTTACGAAAGCGGACTACTTAGATATACTAAAGGCTGCTTTTTCATATAGTCATACAGATAAAGAGCCGAATAGACTGACTGAATGATAAACACAAACTTTCCCAGACTTTACACAAGAAGCAAACGACTATGTCGTCAATATGGAGAATTACAAATATACCACCCTCCTAATGTATGATTTAGGTGGTGGTTTTTCTATGTCCCATTTGACTAGGTATCGTGTATACATGAGTGGTATGATAGACGACAACATCTCATGAGAGAAAGGATAGGATAAACGATGAATTTTCACAATAAAACAGTCGTAATCACTGGCGCAGCCAATGGAATTGGTGAGTCGATCGCGTATGGCTATGCGAAAGAAGGGGCGCTTGTTGTGCTTGCGGATATTGACGAAGAGAAGGGCAAGCGCTTGGAAGATCAGCTGAAAAAGGAGTCCTTTGAGGCTTTTTTTAAAAAAACGGATGTGAAACAAGAGAAGGATATTCAAGACATCATGTCGGCTGCTGTGGCTCGTTATCAAACGATCGATATTCTCATCAATAATGCAGGGGTTATGTGTACAAAATCGCCCTATGAGCTAACGGTTGATGAGTTTGATCATGTGCTGCATACAAACCTACGAGGTGCTTTTTTATGTGCAAGGGAAGCGGCACGTTATATCAAAGAGAATCCAAACGGCGGTTCCATTGTGAATATTTCATCTACCCGTGCGACCATGTCAGAGCCTCATACAGAAGCGTATGCTGCATCAAAAGGCGGGATATCAGCACTTACTCATGCGCTGGCTGCTTCTTTTAGTCAGGATCACATAACAGTAAACAGCATTTCCCCTGGGTGGATTGAAACGAAGGATGAGAAAAATTTGCGAGAAATTGACCATCAGCAGCACCTTTCCAATCGAGTAGGAACGCCAAAGGATATTGTCAAAGCTTGTTTTTATTTAACAGATGAAGACAATCAATTTGTGACAGGAACCGATTTGGTTGTTGATGGCGGCATGACTAGAAAAATGATTTATGCGGATTAACATGAAAAAACATTGACGTCTTGACGGAGGCGCAGTACAATATAGAACAATTCAGCTGAAGATCGTGATGAAAAAAAGATAAAGCGCAAATAGAGAAGAGTATGTAATGGCTGCCTCACACAGAGAACTCCGTGAAGCTGAGAAGGAGCTGGGAAGCGTTACAGAACCAAGCCTCTTAGCTCTGCACCGGATTCATTGTGATGGTGGTGAAGCGGCATTCTCCCGTTATAGAGAAGGGTTAGCGATAACCTGCTAAGGTTCATCTGGTAACAGGTGAATGAACTGAGGTGGCAACGCGGAGTCAATCCCGTCCTCAAGACAGAAATGTCTTGGGGGCGGGATTTTTTTATGACAAAAAGGAGGGCACCACGATGAAAAAACATTGGCGGGATATGAGCATGTTACTTGGAGCGATTGGTATTGCGAACATAGGAGAATGGATTTATATGATTGCTCTCCACCTGCTGATTTTTCAGGAAACGGGCTCCGTTCTTGCTGTAACAGCCGTCTATATGTTAAGACCTGTCTCGGCTCTTTTAACAAATAGCTGGTCTGGTAGTTTAGTAGATAGACTGAATCAGCGGAATGTCATGATCAGTCTAGATCTATGCCGGGCCGTTCTGATTGCTTGTTTACCCTTTGCCTTATTTTCAGGCCACTTATTGATCGTATATGTGATGCTATTTCTCATTCATATGGCACAAGCCATGTTTCATCCAGCTTCGATGGTGTATATGACAGCACTAATCCCGGCGGATAAACGAAAACGATTTAATGCCATTCGATCTTTGCTTCAGTCTGGTGGATTTTTACTCGGACCCGCCGTAGCAGGGTTGCTTTTTCTCATTGGTACACCAGCCCTTTCAATTTATGTAAATGCAATCTGCCTTTTGATATCTGCTGTTTTGACGATGTGTTTACCGACTTTGTCAAAAGTAGCCGGGGCACAAAAAGGCTTTTCTCTCTCAGTATTAAAGGAAGATGCAAAACTTGTCTTTCGTTTCAGTCTCACATCCCGGCAAGTGATGGCCGTGTATTTATTATTTAGTGCTGCCATCACGGTGCTGCCGACTGCGATTGACTCACTTGAAGCAGCTTTTGCAAAGGAAGTGCTGATGTTGACCAATACCGAATATGGATTTCTTGTCAGTGTAGCTGGAGCAGGGATTATCGCAGGGGCATGTCTCAATACGGTCATTGTCGAAAGGCTGCCTATTTCAGTGATGCTTGGTGCGGGAAGTTTGTTTGTGGCTTTTGGATACTTGATCTATGCTTTTTCAAGCACATTGACTGTCGCAGCAGCTGGCTTTTTTGTTCTCGCTTTCTTTTTAGCATTTGCAAACACCGGTTTTATGACTTTTTATCAAACGAATATCCCGGTAGAGGTTATGGGGAGAGTGGCAAGTTTTTATGCGTTATGTGAAGCTGTTCTGACGATGATGATGACAGGAATATGCGGAGCATTGGCGCATGTGTTATCGATACGTACTTCTGTCATGATTGGCTGCCTATGTATGCTTCTTATTTGTCTGTTGCTATGTTTTGTCATTTTTCGTCCATTGACTGTCAAAAAAATAGTGCATCTTACTTAGAAAATTAAAAAAATTATGTTATCATTATTTAAGTAAGTTAATTAAATTGATGAGAAAAGGAGTCTTACAAATGAAAGCACTACGCTGGCACGATCAAAAGGACATTCGACTAGAGGAAATTGACGAACCAACAGTTGCTCCAGGAAAAGTGAAACTGAAAGTAAAATGGTGCGGCATTTGTGGTAGTGATTTACATGAATATTTAGGCGGACCGATCTTCATTCCTGTGAACGAACCTCATCCACTTACAAAAGAAAAAGCACCCATTACATTGGGACACGAGTTCTCTGGTGAAATTGTAGAAGTTGGAGAAGGCGTGAGTAATTACAAAGTAGGCGATCGAGTGGTTGTTGAACCTATTTTTGCAACTCACGGGCACCAAGGTGCTTACAACTTAGATGAAAACATGGGCTTCTTAGGACTTGCTGGCGGCGGCGGAGGATTCTCTGAATATGTATCTGTCGATGAAGAATTACTTCATTTGTTACCAGACGAAATTTCATATGAGCAAGGTGCACTTGTTGAACCTTCTGCAGTTGCTTTATATGCCGTTCGTTCTAGTAAAGTGCAAGCTGGGGATACAGCAGCTGTGTTTGGCTGTGGACCAATCGGTTTACTTGTCATTGAAGCATTAAAAGCAGCTGGTGCTACTGACATTTATGCAGTGGAATTATCAAAAGAGCGCCAAGAAAAAGCAAAAGAACTTGGAGCGATCATTGTAGATCCTTCTCAGTATGAAGATGTTGTTCAAGAAATCGCACGCCGCACAAATGGTGGAGTCGATGTTTCTTTTGAAGTGACAGGTGTACCTGTTGTATTGAAGCAAGCAATCCAATCAACTAGAATTTCAGGTGAGACAGTCATTGTAAGCATTTGGGAAAAAGGCGCAGAAATTATGCCGAATGACATTGTCATTAAAGAACGTACAGTCAAAGGAATCATCGGCTACAGAGATGTTTTCCCATCTGTATTAAACTTAATGAGAAAAGGCTATTTCTCTGCAGACACACTCGTCACGAAAAAAATCAAGCTGGACGATGTGATCGAAGATGGCTTCCATGCATTAATCAATGAAAAAGATCAAGTGAAAATTTTAGTCAGTGCTGAATAAGTAGGACGATAAAGAGAATGGCAGATGCCGTTCTCTTTTTTTTATAAGAGCATGCGATTTTTCATAAAGAGGGCATCGGCTGAATAGTGATAACTGCAAAGGTTTTTGTAAATAAAGGAGATGACATCATGTTTTATCACATTAAAGAACTGCAATATGAAGCAAAGCCCTCTAAGCCGGACCCTCTTTATACGAAAAAATTACAAGAGGTGTTAGGCGGTCAATATGGAGAAATCAGCGTGATGATGCAATATTTATTTCAAGGGTTTAACTGCCGAGCGGATCAAAAATATAAAGATTTGCTCCATGACATTGGAACGGAGGAAATCGGTCATGTCGAAATGCTGGCAACGATGATTGCTCGATTACTTGATAATGCCCCAGTTAAAGAACAAGAAGAAGCGTATCAAAGTGATCCAGCACTTGCAGCCGTCATGGGCGGAATGAATCCTCAACATGCAATTGTTGCAGGCTTAGGGGCAATGGCAGCAGATAGTCAAGGGTATCCGTGGAATGCAAAATATATCATTGCAAGCGGAAATTTAATGGCTGACTTCCGGGCAAATTTGAATGCGGAGTCACAAGGCAGACTTCAGGTTACACGGCTTTATGAAATGACCGATGACCGCGGAGTGAAGGATATGCTCTCCTTTCTCATTGCTCGTGATACATATCATCAAAATATGTGGCTGGCTGCAATTAAGGAATTAGAAGAACGAGAAGGGGATGTCGTTGTTCCAACCACCTTCCCGCGCTCACTGGAAAAACAGCAAGTATCCTATGATTTGTTTAACTTCTCAAGAGGAGAAGAAAGCAAAGAAGGCAGATGGGCACATGGCCGAAGTATGGATGGAAAGGGAGAATTCAGATATATTTCTGCTCCTGTCGTGTTCGGCTCTGCGCCTAAACTCAAACCAGCACCGAAAGAACTATATAACACACCGAAAAAAGGAGAATAAAAAAGTCGATCAGGGTTTGTGCCTGATCGACTTTTTTAACGTCCAAGAGATTTTCCGTACACGCTGACTCGTTTCTCTAACAAAGCAAAAGCGAGTTCAAAGAAAATACTAAGCATCCAATAGATCAAAGCAGAGACAAGATACGTTTCTAAAAACTTGTAGCCATCATTTGCAATGATGCGCGAGATTCCCATGATTTCCAGTACACCAATTGTAAACGAAAGGGATGTGGCTTTTAACAGCTGAATGAGCTGATTCCCTAGGTTTGGCAGGGCAACCACAAACGCTTGCGGTAAAATAATGCGAATCATCGCCTGTCTGGTGGTCATGCCAACGATTTTCGCCGCTTCAAGCTGCCCTCTGTCTACCGCAAGGAGTGCGCTGCGGACCACTTCTGTTAAATGTGCGGCTGAATGCAGGCTGAAGGTGATAAGGGCAACGGTAAGCGGGGAGACCATATCCGGGTGAAAGGTCAACCCAAAAGTGCTATTCATTTTGGTCAGAACAAATGGAATGCCATAAAAGAAAGCAAACAACTGAACAATGAGAGGTGTTCCTCTAAAAAATGAGACATAGAGCGTGACCAGCTGGCGGAGCACAGGGATACGAAAGAGGCGAATGAAAGCAAAAATAGATCCAATCAAAAGGCTCACAGCCATAGAAACAAGTGCAATCAATAAGGTAAAGGGAACGCCTTTTAGAATATGTGGTATTTGGTCAATCGCAAATGATATATCAATGGTTTGCATCAAATCGCCTCCTTAGCGTGACAGGCTGGTGCGGCCTTTCACAAATTTTCTTTCCAGTAGCATCGTGATCAGTTCAATACTGATGCAAATCAGCCAATACACAATTGCAATGATGACGTACACTTCAAACATCCCTATCCCGTAGTTATTACCTAGGATGATTTTGACCTGTCCCATCATATCAATGAGTCCGATTGTAAATGCAATGGCAGTATCTTTCACGAGATCAATGGTGTAATTTCCGAGGTTCGGAAGTGCAATGAGAAAGGCTTGTGGAATAATGATCCTCATTAATGCCTGAGTATCTGTCATCCCAACAATGTAAGCTGCTTCAAGCTGATCTTTCCCAACAGAAGAATATGCACTGCGAAAGACTTCAGATAAATAAGCGCCCGTATGTAACGAGAATGTGATCATCACAAATAACACACGATCCCAATGATTGATTTGAATTCCGGCCATGAGTAAAAGCTGAGGCAGACCAAAATAAATCAGAAATAACTGAACAATGAGCGGCGTACTTCGTGTAAATGACAAATAAATGACCGCCAATTGTTTCAGCACTGGAATTTGTTTGATTCGAATGCAAGCAAACAGCAATCCGATGATGATGGCAAAAAACAATGACACCACAATCATAAGAAATGTGAGTGGCAGACGATCAACCACTTGTAAAAAGATTCTCAGCCAATCTCCAGCTGTAAACGTCATGGCGCTTCCTTCCTTTCTTCATATTGATAGCCTTGCTCTGATATATAGTCAATATCTTGAAAGAAATCAACGCCAAACCATTTCTTCGCAAGGTCAGGTAATGTTCCGTCTTCTATCATCTCTTGTGTCACTCGGTCCAATTGTGATGCTAGTTTCTTTTGACTAGGCTGTAAGACAAGATAAATAGGTTCCTTTGAGACAATGCCGCCCACTTTGACTTTCAGGTGAAGATGTTTTTGTATCGTATCAAAGGTTGAAATATTCATAAAAGCCGCATCGGACCGTCCACTTTCGACTCGTTTTAAATTGAGTTCGTTTGAAGGGCTTTCAATGGTCGTGAGCGGAATTTTCGGATCATTTTCTTCATTATATTGATTTAATATGGAACGAAGGCCGCCGCTAGGACTGACGGGAGCGAGCTTTTTTGATGTCATATCGTCTAGAGATTGAATATCTTGCTCTGATTCATTCACAATTAAACCTGTCATCGAATAGCCGTATGGAACCTTAGGATAAAGAAAGCGTTTTTCACGTTCAGGATTACTAAAAAACCAATTAGCCGCCATTTCAAATTTCCCAGCGCCGATCCCAATTAAATTGGATTCTTCCTCGCCGAAGATATAATCAAAATGAATGTGTGGCAAACGTTTCTCGACTTCATTTAAATAATCGATGTTATAGCCAATCGGTTCGTTGCGGTCATTTGTGGCTAAAAAAGGCGGATTGACTTCTGCGCTTAGTGCGACTTTGACAATTTGTCTGCCATCATCTGTTGTCGTTTTCACACTGCTGCAGCCAATGAGAGAGAGGAGAAACAGAAGGATACTAGCGGCGGTGAATAAAGTCTTGCGCTTCATCTGTCTTCCTCCAATCCTTGCCACATCCCGCGATGAATTCTTGATAAAAATTGTTTCGTCCGTTCATGCTGAGGCTTCATCAGGACGTCTTCTGGTGAGCCTTTTTCAACGATTTCCCCATCTGCCATAAAGATCACTGTATCCGCTACATCTTTTGCAAACGAGATTTCATGCGTCACAATGACCATCGTCATGCCTTGGCTCGCAATATCTTTCATCATTTCAAGGATTTCTCCGACCATCTCTGGGTCTAGTGCGGACGTTGGTTCATCAAACAAAAGCACCGCAGGATTCATGGCAAGAGCACGAGCAATCCCAATCCGCTGCTGTTGACCGCCGGATAATTCACTTGGAAACGCATCTTTTTTATGAAGCAGCCCAATTCGTGTTAACAATTGCTCTCCGATTTTTTCCGCCTCTTTTTTAGACATGTTTTGAGACACAATCAATCCTTCTGTGATGTTTTCAAGTGCTCGTTTATTTTGAAACAAGTGATAATGCTGAAACACCATAGACGATTGCTGTCTGAGTTTTAGAAGATCTTTTTTTCGATATTGTTCAAATTGAATCGTGGCTTCTCCAACTGTCAGCGTTCCTTTGTCTGGGATATCAAGGCTGTTTAAACTGCGGAGAAGGGTTGTTTTTCCTGATCCGCTCGGTCCAATAATGGCGACCACTTCACCTTCTTGTACGGTGAAATCAATTCCTTTTAACACATGAGTTGACCCATAGGATTTATGTAGATTAATAGCAGAAATCATAAAAGCATCACGTTCCTTTGACATATGTACTTAATATTGATAAAATTTAACACATTAAATCCTATAAGTAAAGTGTGTTTTAATAATACCTATTGGATAAATCGGATATGATAGATTGCGAGAAACAGAGGAGTTGGATACGTTTTGTCTAAAGCATTATTTGTCGATACAGATTTTCAAAAAAATTGGCTGAATCAACTAGAATCCCTTCGTGAAACGATCGAACAGTCTGCAAAAGAACATGATGAGGGTGCCTATTTTCCTAAACAGAATATCGAATCATTAGTAGAACTGGGCTATACAACGTTGTCTCTGCCTGTTGAGTACGGGGGTGGTGGTCAATCTGTAAAGGATATGGTCCTTTTTCAAGAAACACTAGGAAGTATGGATGGAGCAACTGCCTTATCGATCGGCTGGCACCAAGGAGTTGTTGGTGAAATTTATGAAAAGAAACTATGGAATGAGAAACAGCTGCAATTTTTTGCTGAAGAAATCAAAAATGGGGCTCTTGTGAACCGGGCTGTCAGTGAAGCGCAGACAGGTAGTCCAACAAGAGGAGGCAAACCTGGAACAACTGCAACGAGATCAGGAGATCATTGGGTGATCAATGGCCGGAAAACATTCACAACGATGTCACCAGCGCTCACATACTTTCTCGTCGGTGTATGGATCGAAGAAAAAGAAGCGATGGGCTTCTTCTTAATTCACCGTGATACAAAAGGTGTTTCTATAGAAGAAACGTGGAATGTTGTTGGCATGAGAGGAACAGAGAGCCATGATTTAATTCTAGATCATGTGGAAGTCCCAGATGACATGTTGGTTGAAGTGCAAAAAGGACCTCGGGGCGGTACGTTAAACCCTTGGATCGCACATATTCCTTCCTGCTATTTAGGGATTGCGCAAGCGGCAAGAGACTATGCTGTTCAGTATGCCATCACCCATTCACCGAACAGTATTAGCGGAACGATTAGCGAACTGCCAAATGTCCAAACACTGATTGGCGAAATTGATTTACTACTAAAGCAAGCACGCCATGTCATCTATTCAACGACAACATTGTATGAGCAGCCAGAGAAAAGAGAGCTGTTAATCAATGAATTCGGTGCTGTGAAGCATACAGTCGTCAATCATAGTCTGCAAGTGGTCGATAAAGCCATGCGTTTAGTCGGTGCAAAAAGCTTAAGCCTTAGCTGTCCGCTTCAACGTTACTATCGAGACATTCGTGCTGGCCTTCATAACCCACCAATGGACGATATGACGATTTCGAAAATTGCGAAGCAAGCGATTGAAGAGAAAAAATTGAACGTACAATAAACAGAAAGCCGGATAAAACCGGCTTTTTTTATTGAAAAAGAGGACGAGCGGCTCTTATTTCTGATCAGTCAGCATGCTACAATCGATTGCAATCATGAGCAAAGAGGGTGATTGTTTGCAAAAAAAAAAGATGAAATGGCTGATTGCTGGCGCGATGCTTGCAGCACTTTGTATGAGCAAGCCTGCATCAAGTGAAGGAACATCTCCAAAATGGTCCGTCGATGAATTCATGAAAGATCGGGAAGGCACATTTGTGATTCAAGAAGTAAAAGAAAAATCACCATGGGTGTATAACAAAAAAAGAGCGAACAAGCGCTTTGCACCTCAATCAACGTTTAAAATAGCAAATGCCTTAATCGGACTTCAAACAGGCGCAGTTAAAGATGAATATGACATTAAATATTGGGACGGAGTAAAAAGAGAGATTGATAACTGGAATAAGGACCATACACTGGGCTCTGGCATGAGAGATTCAGTCGTCTGGTATTATCAAGCCATGGCACGTGACATCGGGGAAGAACGCATGGGCCATTGGATAAAAGCCATTCATTATGGGAATCAAGACATATCTGGCGGAATTGATCAGTTTTGGCTAAGCAGTACGTTGAGCATTTCTCCAGTAGAACAAGTTCATTTCCTTAAACAGCTATATGAAGAAAGTCTCCCATTTGACCTATCGGTTATGAGAACCGTCAAACGAATGATGATACAAGAAGAAGAGAAACACACCACGCTATACGGAAAAACAGGCTCCGGATCAGGAATCGGCTGGTACGCAGGCTTCATCAAACATGAAAACAAAACCTACATCTTCGCCACAAATATAGAAGGCACCGGACTAGAAGCAAAAGAAATCACCTATCGTATTTTGAAAAAATATCATTTGGTAGAAGCATCCGTTTAGGGTGCTTTTTTTATGAGTGAATTTGGGGATATATTGATAAAAAGATGATACTTGGGTTAGTTTGAAAGGATGATATATTTTTAGAAAAATATTGAAACGTTATCTTAAATATATTATGATATATGACGTATTGTTACAAATGTTACAAATATATGATAAGGAGATTAATATGAACCTAAAAAGAAAAGTAAATTGGAAAAGAAATATTGCAGCGCTTCTAGCCTTTGTGATGCTTATATCAATGTTACCTTCTGACATTTTTGCAGAAGAACATGTAGAAAATACAAAATCAAGTCATAACAGCATGCCAGAAACAGACGATTCAAAAACCCTTGAAATAGCAGGGATTGATGAAGCTGAAATTGGTAAAGACGGAGAAGTTCTTTCGGAAAGAACAGCCAATAGCAAACTTTTCTATGAAGGAGAGGGAGTATTTACGCAAGAAGTATATCCTGACCCCATTCATATAAAAGAGTCACCAGATGCTGAGTGGGAGGACATCTCTCCAGAGTTAAAAGCAACTTCGAAAAAAGAAATAGAAACGGAAAATGCAAGGTTAGATTCAACCTTTCAAAAACAAATGAAGCAAGGGCTTTATGCTACATTCGAACACAAGAAGCATCAAATTGAATTTTCAATTTTAAAAGCTTCAGGAACAAACAAATCAGAAATTCGTTCCAAAGATACCTCTGCACAATTTAAAGAAAACACCAACGAACTTACATACGAAGAGGTATTTCCACATATTGATTTACGATCATTTACTTTTAATGAAAATATCAAAGAAGATATTGTACTCAAACGATATGATGGCTACAATTCTTTTACATTTAAAATAAAGACAGATCTAACTGGAGAAATTGAGGAAGATGGTTCTATTAGATTTTTTGATCAGAAAAAACAGACCATTTTTCAAGTTCCAAAACCGTTTATGACCGATTCAAATCTAGATGAAAAGTCAGGCGAAGTGGCTCGATCAGAAGATGTGAGCTTTGAATTGCAAAAAGAAGATGATGGCTATTTACTTCGTGTAACTGCTGATGAGAAATGGCTTAAGGATCCTGAACGAGTTTATCCTGTGTCTATCGATCCATCGACTTCTTTATCTGTTTCATCAGACACATTCATTATGAGTGCATACCCAACAACAAACTATTCAACATCTACGCAAAAATGGGATGCTAATCTGAAAAGTTATGTCCTGAAAACCGGTTATTATGATAAAACAACTGGTACAAACTACGCGTTCATGAAGTTTAATTCATTCAAACCGATTCAAAATATGAATGTAACAAAAGCGACGCTCAAAACGTATGTTGCTCATTCATATTACGGGACGAAAGCAACTGGTCTTTGGCTTGATACAGTGAATGCCAACTATGATCATACAAAGCTAACATGGAACAATAAACCAAGTTCTAAAAACATCGGTAAGGCCAACGTATATAAAGGACAATGGGCGAGTTATGATGTGACATCGACCATCAAAGCTTGGAATAGTGGAACAGCTAACTACGGCTTTAAATTACATGCTAATGGAAATGGACAAGACCATTGGAAAAAAATAATCTCATCAACAAACTCAACCAAAAAACCAGTCATTGAAGTCACATATACCATTCCACAAGCAAATGCACCAACTGTAAAAGGTTTTAGTAATGGAAATGGGACAGGTTACTTAAACTTAAGTTGGAAAAAGGTGTCTGGCGCAAAAGGTTACAAAGTGTGGCTATACAACGGAAAAGAATATGAAGCCATTTCAGTTGGGAATGTAGCATCATGGAGTACAAAAGGAAAGAATATTTGGCCGACAGCAAGCGAGATTGCAGCTAAGAAATATAAACTTCATTTAGATGGAAAAGGGGGGACAGAATTAGCAGTTGATCCTTCCCCGGTTTACAAAAACTCAGGTGGTAATTATGCGACAAGCAAAAATTATTGGGTAGCTGTAAGTGCGATTTTCGACCAAGGTGAAGGCGCAATGTCAGCAAAAGTAAAACCTGTCGTGCCGAATGTGGCTAGAGCGAAAGCACCTAGTACAAAAGGATTCAATAATAATAACGCAACAGGTTACTTTGATCTTTCTTGGACTTCAGTTTCCGGTGCGACCGGTTATAAAATACAAATGTTTAATGGGAAAAGCTATGAGACATTGGATCTCGGTAATCAAACATCATGGTCAACAAAAGGAAAAAAAGTATGGCCAACAGCTGCTGAGATTAAAGCAGGTAAATTTGCATTGCACCTCCAAGATGGAAAAGGGGCTGAGCTTCCAATTCATCCTGGTGCGACTTATAAAAATGCTGGAGGAGATGCGGCTCAAAAACATTATTCCTTCAGAGTGATCGCCTACAATAAAGATGGAGAAGCTATTGCTTCACCGCCATCTGGACCAACTTTACCTGATCTATCTAGACCAAAAGCTTTATCTGGATATGCTTATACGAATACGAAAGAGAGCCAAACAGGTTATATCAATTTACATTGGGACAAAGTAAAAAATGCAAAAGGATATAAAATTAACATCTATAATGGTAAGGCATATCAATCATTTGATGTTGGTGATGTCGATCATTGGACAACACAAAATAAGAACATTTGGCCGACTCCTACTGAAGTTACAAGTGGGAAATATGTGCTTCATACAGATGGTAAAGGCGGGGAATTAGCGCTAGACCCATCACCAGTTTATGAAAATGCGAATGGAAATTATAAAGGACGCAAGAACTACTCCTTTACCCTTTCCGCATACGATGCAAATGGAGAAACCATTCCGACACCAGCCTTTAACCCTACATTCCATGAAGGTGCCGAATTCCTTGGAATAGAGGATTACTGGTCGATTATTGATATACCAGACGGCCAGCTGAATGGTGCAACTGGTAATGTGATTGTCAGTGAAGAAGAAATGTCGATCGATGGAAGAGGACCGGGACTTGGAATTGGTCGCACGTATAACAGTTTAGATGCAGCTGACCATCTGTTTGGTCAAGGGTGGTACGCAGATGTAGAAACTAGTATCACGCCAACAAAAGAAGGTGCCATCTATCTTGATGAGGATGCCACAACTCATATTTTTACAAAAAAAGCAGATGGTACGTATCAACCACCAACAGGTATTTTCCTTGAATTAACGGAATCAAAAGATGAATACATGTTAAAAACGAAGGATCAAACCTTTGCACACTTTAGTAAAAATGGTGGGAAAATCACCAAGATTGTAGATGGACATAAAAATACAACGACATACAAATATAACGAAAACAATCAGCTCACTTCAATGGAAGATGCATCTGGCCGAAAAATAACAATGGAATATGATGAAGATGGTCATATCACCTCGGTTCAAGGACCAAAAGGAAAAAAACTTTCATATGAGTATGATGCAGGCTTTCTAATAAAAGTCATTGATTCAGATGGAACGAGTATCTCATATGAATACGACAAAGAAGGCAGATTGATTAAACAATTCTCTCAAAACAGCACAGAAGATCAGCCTGTTTTTACAGAATACCAATATGAAAATCACCGTTTAGTTAAGGCAATCAATGCAAAAAAAGAAACCTTTGAGTATGCATATGATATGTCTAAAAAGACACTCATGCTGACGCAGCCAAACGGCCGGAAAATACAGTATACGTATAATGAAGCAGCCAACCCGATTCAAGTTGTAGATGATGCGGAAGGGCTTAAAATTACTACTAAAACGAAATATGAAGGCAACCAAATCGTAGAAGAAACTGATCCCAATGATGTAGAAAAAGGAAAAGCTACAGAAAGCTATTCGTATGACAAAAATGGCAACGTCATTCTGGCGAAAGATGCTTACGGGACAGAAACCTACGAGTATAACAAAAACAATGATGTTACTAAAGTGAAAGATACAGAAGGAGATATCACAGATATCGCCTACGATGGATTAGATGCTGTATCTGAAACGGATCAAAGTGGGAATATGTCTTCAGCAAGTATTTATGACTCGTACGGGAATTTGGTACAAACGAGTAAAGAACTTGCTGCAGGTGCGAGTATATTAAAAAATGGCAGTTTTGAAGATACGCTAACTGGCTGGAAGCTTACAGCATCTAAGGATGGAGGGAAATTAGCACAAACAGCTGGAAAAAGTGGTGCTTTGTCTGGCAGTCGAGTGTTAGAGATCAGTTCACAATCGACAACTGAAGGAACTGAACTTGGCTATTCTTCTGCTACTCAAGAAGTGACACTAGAGCCAAATACGACGTATACACTGAGTGGAAAAATCAAGACAGAGCTAACGAAAGCAAGAGCATTTTTTAACATTGATTTAAGAGATACAAACAACAAACGAATTCAATGGATCAGCAACGGCTACAGCACATTATCAGGCAAAAACGATTGGACTAAACGCCAAGTCACGTTTACGACGCCATCTCATGCAGGCAAAGCTGTGATCTATATGGAAGTGGATCATCGAGATAAGGCTGGAAAAGGAAAAGCTTGGTTCGATGAGATTCAGCTAGAAAAAGGCGAAGTTTCATCAAGTTATAATCCAGTCAAAAATAATTCCTTTACGGATAAAACAACAAGCTGGAGCGGAACAGGTGGTTCATTAGATAATGAAGAAGGCTTTAACGATGACGTTTCGTTAAAAATGACCAGAACCTCTTCAACTCAAGCAAATGCCATCTATAAACAATCTGTACCGATTGAACAAAGTGCGAATGATCAATCTGTGTATGTCACATTGACTGGGATGTCTAAGGCTGAAAATGTCAAAGCCTCAAATGAAAATGATTACTCACTTCAAGCGTTCGTTACGTATACAGATGGCACAACAGGAACATTTAATGCGAAATTCCCAACCGGTACACAGGAATGGAACCGAGCAGCGGTTGTCATACCAAAAACAAAACCATTGAAAAAAGTCGACGTACAGATCGTTTTCCAAAAAAGTGCGACGGGAACGGCTTGGTTTGATGATATCCGTCTAGTAGAAGGAAGTCTTTTAACGAAAACCACTTACGACGAAAAAGGGAACTATGCAGTTAAAGAAGAGGACGAGCTTGGTTACTCATCTCAATCTGCCTACGATGAAACAGGCAAAAAACTTTCTGAAACAGATGCGAAAGGCGAAAAAACAACATTTGAATATGACCAGGCTGATCAGCTGAAGAAAATCACTTTATCTAACGGGACATCCATTGTGAGAACGTATGATAAAGAGGGCAATGAACAGTCGAAAACCATTCGTGCAGAGTCAGATCAGACGTATCAATTCGAATACGACCTAATGGGCAAATTGACAAAAACCATTGATCCATTAGGGAATGTGTTGAAAAGTGAATATGATGCGAATAGCAACTTAATCAAAACAATTTCTGCAAATGGACATGAAGTGTCTCTCACGTATGATGGAACAGACCGAGTGAAATCCAAGTCATACAATGGGACAGAAAAATATAACTTTAGCTATGATAAAAACGGAAACGAAACAACGGTTGTTAACAAAGAACAAAACACAACCAAAAACAGAACGTTCGACCAACAAAACCGCATCACAAAGTTAACAGAGCGTGGCAGCAGCCAAACTTGGACGTATCCAGCCAATTCAGATAAACTGAAATCCTTTGAATGGACACACGGAAATCAAAAAGGAACGAACCAATTCAGTTACAATAAGCTTGATCAAATGACGCAGATGAAGGATTCGAGTTCTACGTATTCGTTTGATTATGATGAAAATGGAAATGTTCAGTCCTTTATTACAGGTAACGGCAGTGGTGCTAGCTTTGCTTATGATGAGCGCAATTTAATCAATGATTTGCACATTGGAACAAGCCAAGGGGTAACGATCTTAAACGAAGCTTACGAATATGATCAAAATGGAAACAGAATAACGGTTGATCAAGGAAGCAACGGGAAGATTCGTTATGAATATGGAAAATTAGATCAATTGATCAAAGAAACTCATCCAGATGGCACGGTCATTGGGTACACATATGACGGGTTTGGAAACAGAAAAACCGTCACGACTGAAAAAAATGGCACTAAAAAAACAATCAACGCATCATTCAACATCATGAACCAACTGACAAAGGTAAATGATGAGACTTTAACTTATGACAAAAATGGCAACCGAACGTCTGATGGGCAATTCCTTTATAAATGGGATGCAGAAGATAACATTACGGCCATCACGAAAAAAGGGGAAGACAAGCCATTTGTCACTTACAAATATGATGAGCGTGGATATAGAATTCAAAAAACAGTGAATGGAAAAGTCACCAATTATTTTTATGATGGTGATAGTCTGAATGTTTTATACGAAACAGATGGAGACAACGAAGTCACAAAAACATACACATACGGTGAGAGTGGACAACTCCTTGCATTCACGCAAAATGGAAACAAATATTTCTATCACTACAATGCACACGGTGATGTCATAGCCATCACAAATAGTGCAGGAAAAATCGTTGCTGAGTACGAATACGATACATGGGGCGTTCCAACAAAAGTAAAAGAAGATGAAGAAGTAAAAGGCAACCCATATCGCTATGCAGGTTACCGCTTCGACGAAGAAACAGGACTTTACTATCTAATCGCCCGCTACTATGAACCGAGAAACGGAGTATTCCTATCACTAGATCCAGACCCAGGAAGCGATGGAGATGCACTAGATCAAAATGGATATACCTATGGAAACAACAACCCAGTCATGAATGTGGACCCGGATGGTCATTGGGTATGGTTTGTTGTCAATGCAGGATTTGCGGTATATGATGGATACAAAGCACATAAATCAGGGAAAGATTGGAAAGGTGTAGCGGCTGCAACCGTATCAGGATTTTTGGGTGGTGGAAAATTAAAGGGAGCGAAAAGGGCTTATAATTTTGCAAAACCTTCTAAAAAAGCTAATACTAACTGGCGACATATAAAACAAGAGCATGGTCCAAAATCTAAAGCTAAAATGCCTAATAAAAGACCTAAAAGTAAATTCAAAAGTTCAAAAACTTTAAAGAGAACTACAAGGGCGACTGCTAGAACAAAACCAGCATACACTCAAGCAGATGGGAGAACAGTTCATTTTAAGGTGTTTAAAAAACCAGTAGGAAGAAATACAAAAGGTAAATTGACTAGAAAGGTAAAGGTAGTAAAATCAGGAGACTATGTTGTGACAAGTTATCCGTATTGATCTTTAAATCTTACTATTAAAAATAGAAATGAGGATAGTATGCAGGAAATATATTTTAAAAAACTTAATCTGGATATTAATGAGAGAGAACTTAGTTGTTTTAGCTTAGACGAAGAGTATTTAGTATTTGTTCTACAAAATGAAGTCGACACGAATAAATATGTTAATAATTTATATGTTTACCACATTAATGAACAGGAGTTACACTATGAGTATAGTGTAACTACGATTGATCAGATTACCTTTGTACTAAAGTGTAAAGATGATTATCTTTTGATTTTTGATAAAGAATATGAAGATGGTATTATTGATGAAACCCCAAATGCATATTTTTGGAATCCTGTAAAGGGATTTTATAAATCATTTTATGCTGGACGTTATATCAATTCTATTAAGATAGACAACGATCAAAATATTTGGGTAGGCTATGATGAAATGGGAATTTTCTCGATGATCGATGGAGATTTAAGTGAAAAGGGATTTAATAGGTTTGATTCTACTTTTAGAATCAAACCAGTATTAGATAAAGAAAAGCCTCATCCAATTGATCACTATTATGATTCATTTGTAACTGGATCATATGTATATCTCTACTTTAGTGTATTAGGTGAAAAAATATTTAAAAAAATAGATTTAGTATCAGATAAATTTGTTGAAACTAGAAAAATAGATTTAGATTTGACTGCTATTTGTGAACATAAATCAAGTTTATATCTTTTTATAAGGGACCCCCTTAACTATGAAATCAGTAAAGCTTTTAAAACGAATGATTTTGTAAATTGTTTTGATTTAAGTCTATTAGATTTGCAAACTAATGAAAAAATAGTATTCACCGATATAACATCACATAATAATATTATTGCTGGATTAGATGAATATAATAATATTTATATTGGAAAGATATCTTAGGATTATAGATTACAAATCTTAATTATCAACTTTAATTTAACAAAACCTCTTTTCTTTAGAAAAGAGGTTTTGTTATAAATTTAAATTAATAAAAACAATGGTAAGAAAAATACGCAACTCCATTTTAATCTAATGATTCTTAGTTTTGCGAGGGCTCGAAATAACTAAAAATACTGAGAATATAAGTGAGAAAAAAAGCAATGCTTCAAAAAGAAAGAAATGATTCATAAGTCTTTTCTAAATAAAGAGTTTCCAATATTAGATAACGAGAACTTTGATTTTGCCAAAGTAAAGCTTTCTCTATTTACTAGAGAGAAAAATTGGCTGTTCACGATTCAATTATTCGGTTTATGGGATAGGGAACCTTAAAAATAAACAACTTGAAGAATTTGATTCACATGTAAACTTAATATTTAACATAAAATGTATGTTATTTGCGATAGAATCGAAAAAGTATGTTTCGACTCACAGGAATTTATTTGCAGTGTATATGAAAATCTAATTAGTGCCTAAATCAGAATTAAAAACATTGAGAGAATGGGGAGAGGTCCATGAACATCAGCCAAGATAAAAAAGGCTTAATCAATGATTTGAAGCAGCGATATCAATACTTATTAGATTCATCTTATCCAGATAAAATCGTCTCTTTTGAAGAGAAAACTGGTGTATGTTCAGATGATTTTTATATGTTTTTTTCACTTGTTGCAGGCAGCTTAAGTTATGTGGTCGATCATAAACGAATACCGAAAAAACAGTTAAACGTGCTGCGTCAGTCATTTGAAGAGCAATATCCCCAAATCAAATCGTATCAACAGATCCTTGAATCATATCCTTTATTGCACTCCTATGTTCAATACCATGAAGAAACAAGAAAACAAATCATTGCACTTATACAATAACCTCTTGGAGGACAAACGATGACATGGTTTTTAGATGAAAAAGTCCAGAAACAAATCCCTGATTTCAATATCAACCATCTAAAGCAAATCAATGAATTTCACTACTTTAAAGAGTATAATGAACATTACGACTTGATCTATTGTATTGACGTGCACAACCCATTTGAATCTGTGATTCAAGCCGACATACATCTAAAATTCACCAATCTACCTTCTGTTTAAATCAAAGGTTTGTACTTAACAGACGATTCTAGTTTTTATTGGACATTCAGTCTTCCCCATCCTAACACAGAAAGGTGCAATGACATTGAATCGAATCATGAAATGGCTCTTATTTGCGGCGGTCATCGCTGGCTTATTGGTATGCGCATTCTTTGTGTTCCGTTTAAACCAGCCTAAGCCGACGACAAACATCCATTATGCAGACACACAAAACAAACAGCAAACACTCGATATGTATATGCCAAAGGGAAAAGATGAAGACAAAAAGAAGAAGCATCCAGTCATGATCTATCTCCATGGCGGCGGCTGGACAGGCGGCGATAAGAATAGAGTCGCTTCAAAGGCGGATTATTTTACCGGTCAAGGGTATGTGTTTGTTTCGATGAATTATAGGCTTCACCCTGATGCCAACTATGAGCAGATGGCAGATGATACGGCAAACGCCATCAAATGGGTCAAGGATCATGCAGATGAGTATCAAATTGACTCATCAAAAATCAATGTCATGGGTCACTCAGCGGGCGGTCATTTGACGGCACTGGTGGCCACAGATTCGACTTACTTAAAGCGTGTGGGACTGTCGCCAAAAACGATCAATTCCATCGTGATTTTAGATGGGCCGTTAAACATCAATCAATTTATACAAGCCATTCCATCGTACAAAAAAGTCTTTGGCAAACAAGAGGAAAACTGGACAAAGGCATCACCGGTCACTTATATGAATCAAACGAATGTACCGCCTGTTTATTTGGTCACAGGCTGGGAAAATCCTGAAGTGTACCGATTTGCAGAAAAACTCAATCATGAGAAAGGCTCTAATTTTGTGTTTCGGGTTCATTCGCTGAGCCACAGTGATTTAAATAAATGGTTTGGATCTGACAGAGCGCCAAAAGAAGCGCAAGAGATGACAAAGGCTGTGATGGCTTTCGTCAAAAAACAAAATCAATAACAAAGACTGTATGCTAGGGCAATCCATTTTGCCTCAGTATATGATAAAGTGGTTTGAGATTAAAGGAGTGTATATTGTTGTCATCAAGAATGGAAAATAAAGTGTTCAATTGTGAAAAAGAGCTGACGCTGAATATTATCGGCGGGAAGTGGAAAATGCTGATCTTATGGCACCTTGGCAGAGAAGGGACAAAACGGTTTGGTGAGTTAAAGTCGTTAATGCCTGGGATTACGCAAAGAATGCTTGTCAATCAGCTAAGAGAATTAGAGGAAGATCACATTGTGCACCGGGAGGTTTATCCCGTCGTTCCGCCAAAGGTTGAGTATTCTCTCACGGAACTCGGAGAAAGCTTAATGCCGATTTTAGAGGCGATGTATGATTGGGGAAAACAATATCTCGATAGCAATTTTTTAAAGGATGATAAATAGAAAGACGATAGATGTAGACAAAGAGCTAAAATCATTTTATTTTAGCTCTTTGTTTTCTTTTCAGCGTGACTTGAAAACCTTTGCAGTTTAGGAAGGACGAGTACTGGAGCGGCATCACAACACAGACTTGACACCGAATGCGAGGATTTGTCAGTACGTTTAGATACTGGTCGAAAAGACAGTGTCTTTTTTGTAACCATATGCGAAAAAGTATAGTATGTAAAAAAAAAGTGCGTACTTGGATTGCTTCCATCCTGTTGTTATACTCATTTCATCGTTCAAGAAGCCCTATTCACGGAGCTCTTGAAGATGAGATGAAAAAACGGGAGTGAACGTTCATGAAATTACAATTAGCGTTAGATTTAGTGAATATACCAGAAGCGATCGAGCTGATCAAAGAAGTAGAAGCGTCTATTGATGTGGTGGAAATTGGGACACCTGTTGTGATCAACGAAGGGCTTCGTGCTGTAAAAGAAGTCAAACAGGCGTTTCCGAATTTACGTGTGCTGGCGGATCTTAAAATTATGGATGCTGCCGGTTATGAAGTGCAGCAGGCATCTGAAGCTGGAGCGGATATCGTCACGATTCTTGCGGCAGCGGAAGATATGTCTATCCAAGGAGCGGTGAAGGAAGCAAAAGCAAGAGGGAAACAAATTTTAGTTGATATGATTGGGATCAAAGATATCGCCGGCCGTGCGAAAGAGCTGGATGAGCTTGGGGTAGATTATATTTGCGTGCACACAGGCTATGACCTGCAAGCGGTTGGTCAAAACTCATTTGCTGACCTCATGACCATAAAACAAGTGGTCAAACAGGCAAAAACAGCGATTGCAGGCGGTATTAAGCTTGATACATTGCCTGAAGTCGTCAAATTAAACCCTGATTTGATTATTGTCGGCGGCGGCATAGCGAGCCAAGACAATAAAGCAGAAGTGGCTGCGCAAATGAAGCAGTTGATTGCACAATCATGAAAACAAGTGACTATGTGAGAGCGATTCTAAGCGAGCTTTCTGAGCACTCGCCCGCGATTCAAGACGAACAAGCAGAGCAGCTTGTCAAAAGCATTTTAGCGGCTCGAAAGGTCTTCGTCGCAGGGGCTGGCAGGTCTGGTTTGATGGGAAAATCGTTTGCGATGAGACTCACGCATATTGGTCTCGAAGCTTATGTGATCGGTGAAACGAATACGCCTGCTTTTACATCTGAGGATTTATTGATTGTAGGGAGCGGTTCTGGCCGAACAGAGACGCTGCTTGTGCTCGCGAAAAAGGCAAGGGCGATTGGCGGAAGCGTGGCGTCGTTCACACTTTCAACTGAGTCACCTATAGCTGATCTATCGGATGAAGTCATCTTACTGTCAGGTGCGCCAAAGGATCAACATGAAGGAAACCATCATACGATTCAGCCGATGGGCTCATTATTTGAGCAAACTTTGCTTCTTATGTACGATGCGGTCATCTTGAGATTGATGGAAATGAAAGAGCTCGACACCCATAAAATGTACGGTCACCATGCGAATTTAGAATAGCCGTGATGAAAACCTTTCCTTTTTTGAAGAAAAGGTTTTTTTAATACATGGTACTTAAAAAGAAGGATCACTTGACATAAAGGATAAGATGTAACTATAATAGTTACATCTCGAAAGAAAAAACGTAAGCAACGGAAGGAAGATGAAGATGAAAGTGCAAATTTGGTCAGATATCGCCTGTCCTTTTTGTTATATAGGGAAAAAACAGTTGGAAACAGCGCTTGAGCAATTCCCTCATAAAGAACAGGTAGAAGTAGAGTTTAAAAGCTTTGAGCTTGATCCGAATGCACCTGTTGCAGTGGATTATGATGTGCATGATATGCTTGTCAAAAAATATGGCATGAGCCGTAGCCGGGCCATCGCGATGAATGAACAGGTGAAACAGGCGGGCAAGGAGAAAGGAATCGATTTTCAATTCGATCCACTCGTTTTGACAAACACCTTTGATGCCCACCAGCTCGCACAATATGCTGGAAAAATGGGAAAAGGCGATCTCGTCATGAGTGAGCTGTTTCAAGCGTATTTTACAGATGGAAAGCATGTTGGTGATCGTCAAACCCTTTTAGATATTGCAGAAAAAGCAGGCCTTGATCAGAACGAAGTACAAAAGGTTCTAGACGGGCAAGAATTTGCAGACGCTGTGCGAGAAGACGAAAAAGAAGCAAGACAGCTCGGGATTTCTGCTGTGCCTTTTTTCTTGATCAATGATCAATATTCGGTTGCTGGTGCACAGCCAGCAGATACGTTCCTTCGTGCACTTGAAACGGCTTGGACAGAAGAGGCAGCGCAAACGGAGAAAGCGGCTGATGCTTCATTTGAAGAAGCATGTGCAGATGGCGTATGTGCAGTACCTTCACCTAAAGAAGAAGTATAATCGGCATTTTCCCTATCTTTGATAAAAGATA
Organism: Bacillus sp. FSL W7-1582; assembly: GCF_038593325.1. Classification (NCBI taxonomy): domain Bacteria; kingdom Bacillati; phylum Bacillota; class Bacilli; order Caryophanales; family Bacillaceae; genus Bacillus; species Bacillus sp. FSL W7-1582. The sequence continues at coordinate 2,356,932 of NZ_CP151987.1, read as the reverse complement.
GGGATTTTTGTTGATTAATAATTAATATACCCTTATACTTAAGTTATCTTAATTATGAAGGTGATGACATTGACATCCAAAACAACGATGATCCAAGAATTAAACCAAATCGAAGCGCGTATCCATCAAAAGCTCCGATTAGAGTTTGAAGAGTTATTTGTAGATGAGCTAACTGATAAGCAGCACATTGTCCTTGATTTCGTAGAGCGAAAAGGGGGAAGCTCACCTATTCAAATTGCTCAGCAACTAGGCATCACCCAAAGTGCTGTGAGCCAGTTATTAAACACGCTTGAAAAAAAAGAATGGATTCGCCGCAGCATCAACCCGCAAAACCGCCGGGAATTGCACGTTGAACTTTCTGAAAAGGCAAAGACGTACTTGGAGAATATGAGAAAGATAGAACTTGCGATCATTGAAAAATACTATTCAAAATTAAGCCTCGAAGAGATCAACACATTGACATCCATTTATACAAAGCTTGATCAATTGATTGTAGATCAAAATGAAGGGGAAGGATGATGATCCATTGATGATGCTCAAACAAGAAGTACAGCGAATTGCCTCTTCTTATACGGAGAAAAAGAAACAGGCACTGCTCGTGATCGGACTGATTCATCAAGGAGAAAGACACGTTTTTCATTTCGGAGATCACCCCATACAGCAGTGCGTCCAGCCTGAGGAGGTCATTTTTGAAATCGGCTCTATTTCAAAAGTCTTTACGACAAGTATATTGGCAAGCATGATTCAAAAAGGGCAGATGAAGCTAGACGATTCCATTTCACTGTATTGTCCCGAAATAAGAAAGAATCACCCCATCCAATTGGAACAGCTGGCAACCCATACGTCTGGGCTTCCTTCACATCGTTTTCTCAGAGATTTACAACTAAGGTTCCTTCCAAAAGTGAGAAGAGATATGTACTGCCAATACTCCCTTGATGAATTAATGAAACTGTTACACTCGAAAAAATGGAATGAGCGAAAGGAATACCTATCTCGTTACTCCAATGTAGGGATGGGGCTCCTCGGGTTGATCATGGGATGGTCTCTTCACAAAACATATGAAGAGCTGCTGACTGAATATATCGTGGATGAGCTGAAACTATCGAACACCTTTATTACGATCAAGGAGGACGTCAAAGAGAAGATGATCCTCGGTCATCAAGAGAATGGAAAAGAGGTTCCTCCGCTTCAGATGCAAGACTACCAAGGGGCTGGTGCGATTCGGTCGACGATCACTGATTTGCTTTCATTTCTCTCTGCACACATGAGTGCAGACGCCGCTTCTCCATGGAAAATGACCCACGAACCAAAGGTAAAGATAGGGAAAAACATGTCAATGGGACTAGGGTGGGTCATAGATGATACGGGGTTGATTTGCCATAATGGGGCAACTTCTGGTTTCTCCAGCTTCATGGGCTTACGCCCGCATTCAAAAACAGGAGTAGTCGTCTTGTCTAACTATCGCAATCGTATCACGCAAGATTCTCCCGACCGAATTGCCTATGATGTGATGAATATGCTTGAACAAGAGCCTAAAGTCAAATGAGCCTTCTATGAAGAGGGCTCATTTTTTCTTGCGTTCAGCGCTTTAATCGTTTCACCAGGAACGAGTTCAGGCTCATAAAATGTTTGATCAGGGAGATTCTTTTTCCCTTGTACTTTTTTAATCATCCAGTCTGCCGCATCTCGTCCCATTTGCTCTTGAGGGTGTGTCAGCGTTGTCAGTTTCACATGGGCATTTTTTTGGGCAATATACGAGTTATCCTGTCCAATAATGGAAAGATCATCTGGAATAGATAAACCTATTTCACTACATACATTTGCTACTTCTAACCCGACTTCATCGTTATAGCAAACAAGGGCGGTTAGCTCATGCTGGTGCGCTTGTAAAAAGGTTTTGATATGATCCCCTAAATACTGCTTCGATTCTGTATCGAAAAAAAGGACATGTTCTGGTAGGAAATTGAGCTTCGCTTCACCGAGTGCCTGAATATAGCCTTTCATTCGATATTTTCCTTGTAAATCATCTGTTTTTGAAATCAGTCCAATGTGCTGATGTCCAGAGGTGATCAGCTCCTTTGTTGCTAAATAGCTGGACTTCACATCATCCAAACAAAGGAAGGGAACCTCTAACTGCTCATAGTAGGCATTGATCATAATAAGCGGTACATCCTGTTCTTTAAAGGATAGGTAGTACGAAATGTTTGGATTATATAAGTTGCTTTTTGTCGGTTCGACAATTAATCCGTCCACACCAAAGGACAGCATCATTTCAAGCGCTTTTTTCTCCTGCTCCACATCGTTATTTGTACTCGCCAGTAACAAAGAATAGTTCTCTTCATTTAATCGGCTTTCGATGCCCCGAATGATCGACGGGAAAATGTAATCGGATATGTATGTGGTGATGACGCCAATCGTTTTCATATGAGCATGTCCAGCAGGTTTTGTTTGATATTGATTGGTGACAAATGTGCCTGAGCCTTTTTCACTTCTTAAAAAACCTTCACTCGATAATTCCAAGATGGCTTTTCGCACTGTATGCCGGCTTACTTGATACATCTCTTGTAAGCTTGATTCGGTTGGAATACGCTCCCCGATCCGGTAATCCCCTGTCAGTATTTTGCTTTTTATATCATCCATAATGATCTGGTACTTCTTTTTCATCGTTTCACTTCTTTCACAGTTGATCCTCTACTCGGGTTGAGAAGAACTTGTATGGACATATTTTAACATGGTTGCTCAATCAAAAACAGGCGCTTGCAGTGTCTACCGTCTAATCCTTAGAGAATATGAAAGTTTTTGTCTGATTGTGTATGTACAAATATATTTATTATTGACATATGTACGGACAAATATTATATTATTTTTGTGCACAGGTAAAGGTGAATCAAACGAAAAAGATATTTGAAACCGTTATCATCTTGGAGGTGAACAAAATGAATCGTGAAAAGGCGGCCAAAGCCATTAGAGAAGGCAGGACATCTTTGGGCATTGAATTTGGTTCCACACGAATTAAAGCGATTTTAATAGATGAAGAGTTTCAGCCAATTGCGCAAGGTGCATTTGAATGGGAAAGTTCTCTTCAAGAAGGAATATGGACGTACAACTTAATTGAGATCATTACAGGTCTTCAAGTGGCATACCGTCAGATGAAAGAACAGGCTGCACAATTGTATGGGGTGACGATTCAAACCATTGGCTCCATCGGGATATCTGCGATGATGCATGGCTATGTCGCCTGTCATCATACAGGAGAAGTCCTCGTCCCGTTTCGAACGTGGCGGAATGGAACAACGACCGAGGCGAGTCAAAAGCTAACAGATGTATTCCAATTTCATATTCCAGAAAGATGGAGCATCGCTCACTTATATCAAGCGATATTAGGAGAGGAAAAACATCTGTCCCGGTTAGAGTATGTGACCACTTTGTCAGGCTACATTCACTGGCTGCTAACAGGGAAGCAGGCCATCGGAATTGGCGATGCGTCGGGAATGTTCCCCATTGATGAAAAAACGAAGGATTACAACGAAGTGATGCTTCATCAGTTTGAAGCATTGATTGCAGAAAAAGGCTACCTGTGGAAGCTACGTCATCTTTTGCCGCGCATCTATTTAGCAGGCGAAGAAGCTGGTGTGTTAACAGCAGCTGGAGCAGCGATTTTAGACCAAGGTAAACAGTTGCAGCCAGGTATCCCTTTTTGCCCACCAGAGGGTGATGCAGGAACGGGAATGGTCGCAACAAACAGTGTGGAAAAGAGAACTGGGAATATTTCAGTTGGGACATCTGTATTTGCCATGATTGTGTTAGAGCATCATCTAAAAGGTGTGTACCCAGAAGTGGATCTTGTCACGACACCAGATGGCCTGCCAGTCGCGATGGTTCATGCCAACAATTGTACAAGTGACCTCAACGCTTGGATGAATCTATTCAGAGAAGCGTTTGAAGCAATGGGGCAGCCAGTTGAAACAGAAAGATTATACGAAAACCTATTAAATCAAGCTTTAGAAGCAGATCATGATGGGGGCGGGCTTTTAAGCTATGGCTATTATTCTGGTGAAAATATTACGAGACTAAAAGAAGGAAGACCTCTTTTTGTTAGATCTCCTCAAAGCCGGTTTACACTTGCTAATTTCATTCGGACGCATCTCTTCTCTGCATTTGGCGCAATGAAAATCGGGATGGATCGGTTAAAAGCACATGAACAAGTCAAGATTGATCGTTTACTAGGACATGGCGGTTTATTTAAAACACCAGTAGTTGGGCAAAAAATGGTCGCTGCTGCACTCGGGACACCTGTATCCGTCGTATCAACGGCGGGAGAAGGCGGCGCGTTTGGGATGGCGGTCCTTGCTTCATATATGATCAATCACCAGCAGCAAACACTGAGCCATTTCCTCAAGCATCAAGTATTTGCCCATACATTAGAAGAGCTTATTGATCCTGATCCACTGGATGTTAAAGGTTTTGAGGCATTTATAAAGCGCTATCAAGAAGGACTCCCGATAGAAAAAGTAGCAGTAGAACATTTGACGCCACAGAAAGGAGCGGCACCTGTATGTTAGAGAGGTTAAAAGAAGAAGTGTTTCAAGCGAATCTAGATCTGCCAAAGTATGGACTTGTGAAATTTACATGGGGCAATGTCAGTGCGTGCGATCGTGACAGTGGACTGTTTGTCATTAAGCCAAGCGGCATAGCGTATGACAAATTATCAGCAAAAGACATGGTCGTGGTCGATTTTGACGGTCAAGTGGTCGAGGGGGAATTCAATCCTTCTTCCGATACTGCCACACATGCTGTTCTTTACAAACACTTTGAGGAAATTGGCGGCATTTCACATAGCCATTCAATGTGGGCAACGGTATGGGCGCAAGCTGGACTTGATTTACCAGCAATGGGCACAACACATGCAGATACATTTTACGGACCTGTTCCGTGCGCTCGATTTCTCACAGAAGAAGAGGTGAATCGCGGGTATGAGGTGGAAACAGGACACCTGATCATTGAAACGTTTGAGAAAAGACAGATAGATGTCATGGCGGTTCCTGGTATTTTGCTACAAGGTCATGGGCCCTTTACGTGGGGAAAAGATGCAAAAAGTGCGGTAATGAACAGTGTCATTTTAGATGAAGTAGCGAAAATGAACCTGTTTGCAAAGCAATTGAACGAATATGCGGAGCCTCTTCCGCAGGTGATTTTAGATAAACATTATTTAAGAAAGCATGGAACACATGCGTATTACGGACAAAAACCTTCAAGATAAAGAAAAGAGGGATTTCTATGTTAACAAGTCAGAAGAAAGAATGTTGGTTTGTCGTCGGTTCACAGCACTTATATGGGGACGAGGCACTAAAGCAAGTGAAGGCAGATGCGCAAAAGATAACAGATGCCTTAAATGAGAGCGGTTTGCTGCCTTATCCAATTATTCTGCAGGAACTGGCGGTTAGTGCGGATCAAATCACAGAGCTGATGAAAGAGGTCAACTATCGTGATGAGGTCATCGGTGTGATGACTTGGATGCATACGTTTTCTCCAGCAAAAATGTGGATACGTGGGACGTCTCTTTTGCAAAAGCCTCTTTTGCATCTCGTCACGCAATACTATGAAAACATTCCGTGGGACACGATTGATATGGACTATATGAATCTCCATCAATCGGCACATGGAGACAGAGAGTACGGCTATATCAATGCACGTTTAAATAAGCAAAATCAAATCGTTGCAGGTCATTGGTCGAAGCAGGAGGTGAAGCAACAAATCGCTGATTGGATGGACGTTGCAGCTGCCTATCATGAGAGCTTTCATATCAAAGTGGCCAGGTTTGGTGACAATATGCGCCACGTTGCGGTGACAGAAGGAGATAAAATTGAAGCGCAGATCCAGCTGGGATGGACCGTTGATTACTTTGGTATTGGCGATCTTGTGAACTATGTAAATGCTGTGGAAGAAGCAGAAGTTGATGCTCTGTTTGCTGAGTACTTAACGTTATATGACGTGGATTATGGGAGTTATTCGGCAGAAGAATGGGAACAAAGTGTAAAAGTGCAAGCACGATATGAAATTGCCATCAAACGTTTCTTAGATGAAGGCGGCTACAATGCCTTTACGACAAACTTTGAAGATTTACATGGCATGAAGCAGCTTCCGGGTTTAGCCGTTCAGCGGCTGATGGCAAAGGGGTATGGCTTTGCAGGTGAAGGGGATTGGAAAACCGCCGCACTGGATCGTTTATTAAAGGTGATGAGCCATCATCAATCCACAGGTTTTATGGAAGATTACACATATGAAATGACCTCTGGTCAGGAAGCAGTGCTGCAATCTCATATGTTAGAAGTAGATCCAGCGCTTGCACATACAAAACCTGTCATTGTCGTGTCTCCGCTAGGCATTGGAAACCGGGAAGACCCAGCACGTCTTGTGTTTGATGGAAAAGCAGGCGAGGGCGTTGTTGTCTCCATTGCTGATTTTGGAACACATTTCAAATGGCTGATTCAAGAAGTGGAAGCCTTTGAGCCGCAGGAAGCAGCACCACATTTACCGGTGGCACGAGTCCTCTGGAAAATCAAACCGAACTTTCAAGATGGCGTCAAAGCATGGATTAAGCACGGCGGAGGTCATCATACAGTCGTATCTCTCAATTTAACGGTTGATCAAATTGTTCATTTTGCAAAGCTTGTGAATGCAGAATATGTGGTTTTATAAAGAAGGGTGAAATGCATTCTACTGTGAACGGTAGAATGGCAGGGAGAAATGAAAGCGGTTTATTAAGTGAGGGGGGTCATCCACTTGGAGAAAAAAGTATCAAGTAAATTTATCTTCTTTTTCGGGTCCTTTGCAGGCATCTTATTTGGATATGATATTGGTATTATCGCAGGGGCGGAAGGGCACATTCAGGAAGAATTTCAGCTCAGCCCGTTATGGCTTGGCATCGTCGTCTCTTCACTAATGGGCGGGGCAATCATTGGTTCCATTTTAAGCGGTCTAATGGGGGATAAGTTTGGCCGCAGAAAGCTCATTTTGGTGTCATCAATTATCTTTTTTGTCGGTGCGCTTGGCTCAGCCATTGCACCAGAAGAAATCTCATTAACCATTGCCCGGATTTTCTTAGGAACAGCTGTAGGGACAGCCTCATCGCTCGTGCCTGCTTACATGTCTGAAATCGCTCCAGCTAAAATCCGCGGGAAATTGTCTGGCCTGAATCAGCTGATGATTGTGAGTGGATTATTGCTTAGCTATATCGTCGCATTTGTGTTTGAGCCCATTCCAGACAGCTGGCGCTGGATGCTGGGAAGTGCTGCATTATTTGCGATCGTGCTTTATATTGGCATGCTGAAACTTCCTGAATCTCCAAGATATTTAATTAAACACGGAATGGCTCATAAGGCACGTGAAGTATTAGGATCACTTCGTTCCTCACGTGAAGAGATTGAAGCAGAAATGCAAGAAATTTTAGAAGTGGCAAAAGAAGAACGCTCAGGCATTCGTGAATTATTTCAAAAGAAATTCCGTATGGCTCTCTTTATTGGGGTCGGAATGGCGACACTCCAGCAAATACAGGGGGCGAACTCCATTGTGTATTATGCAACGAGTATCGCAAGAAATGTAGGTCTTGCTCCGCAAGTTGCCGCAGGTTTTACCGTCATTGTTGGAGTCATATTTGTTGTGACGACCGTGATCTTTTTACAATTCGTCGACCGGTTCGACCGCCGAACGATTCTCACAGTTGGGGGAACGGGGATGGCCCTGTCTTTCTTTGCACCAGCGGCATTAGGTGCGCTCGGAGTAAGTGAAGGCATATTAAACTGGGTCACATTGATTTCACTTTGCTGCTTTATTTTGTGCTATGCCTTCTCATGGGCACCGATCACATGGATTATCATCGGTGAAATTTTCCCACTTTCTGTAAGAGGCATTGGAGCAGGTATTTCCTCTGCCTTTAACTGGACGGGATCATTAGCAGTTGGCCTTGTTTTCCCTATCTTAGCTGACCAATTCAGCTTTGGCGTGATTTTCTCCTCATTTGGGGTCATCTGCTTAATTGGCCTGTTGTTCACGCGCTTTGTATTAGTCGAAACAAAAGGAAGAAGCTTAGAACAAATCGAAACCGATATGGCTGCACGAGTCTAAAAGAAACCATCTATCCTGTGTGGATAGATGGTTTCAGCGTGTAGACAAACCCTCGCATTCTTTGTCAGTCCTGCGTGCCAGTGCTCACGAATGTCAAATTCGCTCCGCGCCGGTACTCGTCCTTCCTAGAATTCAAAGGTTTTCTATCACGCTGAAAAGAAGACAAAGGGCTAAAATCAAGTTCATTTTAGCCCTTTTTCAACAATCTGAACCATCTATCCTGTGTGGATAGATGGCTTTTTTAATCAAGTATTTGTTTCAGTTCATCTGGCAGTAAATCCATTAATTGATCAGGTGAGGATACGTCCAGCACTTCAAGCAGCGCATAATATTTCGCATAAATTTCACTCAGCTGATCAGGATGATTTGCTTCATATCGATTCAAATGCAATTGCGTCAGTTCAAGTGCAATGTCCAGTTTGTTTCGTTCGATGGTTTGTGTTGTGTTGATCAAATCGTTCACCTCTTATTTTAAAGTTATTGAAAAATGTTACGGTGCAGTTCCGCAGCTTACCTTATATTCATGGTCTTCTACCTTTTTTGAATAACAGACGGAAGGCGTCATTCCCGTCTCACTTTTCCAAGCCTGCCAATACACATCATACAGCTGACCATATTGAGGGTCTACATCGTCCTTTTTTTGCAAAATAGCAAAATAGCTTTGGTAAGGGTAGCCTTCTTGATAAATGGCATGCCGTATCGCTCCTCTTTCAGTCGCATTTGTAAAAACCATAGGCGACAGCAAGGGAAGGGTGATCATCACGACAAGCAGAATGAAAAATGAAAAAAGCTTATGTCTTGTTTTCATCAATGAATGTCCTTTCCTTCACAAGAGATCATTTGTATAATATGTTAAAATTGTCCTATTGTAAAGGGTGAGACTACTAGATCACCAGCGGATTTTATCAAAAATAGACAAGCATCTAATCACTAATCGTGCCTCTGACATACGATAGAGTGTAAGTGAAAGACAACTTGAAGGGGTGTTGAGATGAGCCGTAATCGATTAGACAATTTTTTCTTTGGGCCTCGCAGAGGGAATCATGGAGAAGTTGAAACGGTTGTATCCCCTACACGTCAAATTGTCAACACGACAACAAATGTACAAACGATCAGAAAAATTCATCCAACTCATATCACAAACGTCAATAAAAACATCAAAAGAATTGAAAACTACTACCCTGTGACGCAATCTACTCGAAATGAGTATATTGTGGAAGAATATGACTGTGGCAGTGATATCAAGAATCCTTGCTGCCGCCCGGTCAAACGCTGTAAGTGGTAGTCTAATGGTAAAAAGAAGTGAGGCATCCTGTGATGGGATGCCTTTTGTATGTTCAACGCTCTATTTCATTTAGTTGTCCGTGATCAAGCTCGAAAAAACGATTTCCTAATTCTGAATAAAGGTAGCGCTGATGGCTTGTAAATAAAACACATTGATCAGAGAATTCTTCTTTTAATAAAGAAATAGACTGCATTTGAGATGCCTCATCAAGAGATGTAAAAGGTTCATCAAGAATGATTAGCTCTGGTGATCTGGCCGCCATACAATTAAAGAAAAGCTTATATCTCATGCCTAGTGAATATTGTTTGACAGGCATCTTGAGTGCATGAGTTAAATCAAATGCATCACAAAGCGAGAGAAATGTCTTTTTGTATACCTCTTTTTCTGACTGATTCATTTTCCATAGCGACTGTATAAGAGTCATATGCTCGATACCAGTCAGCGCATCATAAACCAAAGGCTTATCTGGGATGTACGCGACCAACCCTTTATAAAGAGCTGACCCAGGATGATGCTGTTCATTGAGTAAAACCGTTTCGGATACTGAAGGAAGCAGACCTGCGATGATCTTTAAAAGTGTCGATTTACCGCTGCCGTTTTTTCCGATAATACAAGCACAATCACCTTCTTTCAGATGAAAGGATACTTGATCAAGGAGGGGAGAGCTTTCTTCAGTTGTTTCATAACGAAAAGATAGCTGAGACACTTGCAAACTAGCCATTGATAAATCCTCCAATAACAAAAACGGTGGTCACCAGCATATACAAGATGACGGTCGCAAGGGCGGCTTTTTTTGATCCTTTAGCATAATAAATGATCCCGTCATATAGGATGCGTAAAAGGTACAAGTTGATCAAAAACGAAACCGCTTGGATGAAGATAAAATAATGATCTAAATCGAGTACCATCACACAATAGATTGCTGCGCTATTCACTAATAGAAGAAACGCATTATAAAGCAAGATGACAAAATACATTTTGCGCAAAATAAACGTTTTATGAAAAAAGTACATATAAATTGAAGTCACGACAGTACCGAGAAAATTCAATATGAAATAAAGTGGGATTGTCAGTAAAAAGATAAATACAATGCTGGCTAATTGTTTTCCCGCAGATAATGGTTCCTCTACTAACAAATCAATGATGAAAAATGTTAAAAAAACAGTTGAAACAAATAAAGATAGTAAGACTAAGCCTATAACAGTTTTGGTCGATTGATGTTGGTTGAAAAATTGTTTAGGGCGTAGAAGTAGCTCCATAGAACCACATTCTCCTTTCTTCTAAGATAGATGTACATGGCTGACATATTCCTCTAAAAGAGAGGCAATCAACAAGAGCACTACAGCGGCAAAGATTAACTGAATCACAGTCCGAGTCAGCTTTCTTACATCAATGGCCTTACCTTTCATAAACCGGTAAAGATAAATAAATGGAAAAGCACTGACGATTGAAAAGAGGATCAAACCAAGAATCTCAACAAAAGCATGCGGCATGAGGCCAGTGAATAACTGCGGCACTTCATGATGGGCTATCAGAAACTGAATGAGTTTTCCGATGATATAGCCATTATAAAAAAGAATGCCAGCAGACATAATGCCGCCAGTAAAAGCCCCGATACCTAGAATGGCAAGTCCAACCTGTAAATTGTTTGAAAAAATAGAGAGAAAAAACATGTCTTCATCCTTTTTTAAATAAGGAATCTGATCATAAGGAAGGAGGCATCCAATGAGCAAAGCTGCAATAAATACACCGGCGTAAAGATAGCCGAGGCGTAGAATCAATCTATTCTCCGATAGAAAATATCTTATTTTTTTCAACATACTCAATTCCTTTATAAATGGTCTTGCGGCATAATATCCAGCAAATCACTGAAACGATCACAAAATATATAGCGAACAGCACGTTTACGAGCCCTGAGGATTGCTGCAATATAGGGAGAAAAGAGGTCAAAATCAAATAGTACATAAAAGGCAGAACAAGAAAGTTTCTGGCAAATGCCTGACCTTTATCGATGATCTCTAATTCCTCATTTGTTGTCCCTATTTCATGCTCATGAATAAAATTGAATTTCGTTGTGAATGGAAACAAGTACAGTTGGATTAAAGGAAAAATGAAAAAGCCAATCCCTAATGCCACCAGTTGAATGAGCATCTGAACATGAAACAGTTGATACACAGTCATAATAGATAGATTAATGAATAGTAAACAGAGTGCTGGTATGGAAAATAAACAATAAAATAACTGGATTTTTGATAAGAAAAACTGCAATAGAGATATTTGAGAAAGCTCGTAAAGCCAAATGTTCTTTTTTTCAGCACTTAAAGCAAAAATAGAAGGTGTCAGCATTCTCATCTCATAAGATTGATTCGCTAGTATCATAATATTGAGTGTGAATAGCAGCTGAATTTGCAAGGCTTGATGATCGATGATCGAGATCAATCCGGTAAAAACACCAATATAAAAGAAGGCTTCATATGACATGAACATATAATTAAACAATTCTTTAGATAGAAGCCACCTTTTTTCTTTCAACAGCTTGATGTCTTTTTGAATCAACACATTTTGTCTAAACAACAAACCCTGAATTTTATGCAGTACTTGAAAGTACCAATAAAATAAATCCCGAAAATGCTTTGAGCTTTGGTCTTGATCTTTTTCCGTTGGAATCCATCGAACAGGACTTCTCATGACAAGCGCACTACCTAGTATCACAACAATCAATGTAATAGGTGAATTAAAAAGGGCTTGAAATTGTAGAAAAACAGAGCCATCTGAAAATAAAGCATGATGCATTTGCTGAAGATCATGTTGATATAAAGAGATCAGCTTGTTTGAAAGAGTGATCCAAAACGAATCCTCTGCAAGCGATGAGATCGATTGAAATAGTTGCTGGAAGGTGTGATAAAAAGGGAAAATGATGTTTAATATGAGAACCCTTCCGAATAAGAAAAAAAGCAAAGCGATGCTTGCAAAAAAGAGGACACGAATGGCCCCGATTTTTTTTACGACGATGTTATAAATATAAGCACCGAATATCTTATTGCTGATGATAAATAGGAAGATACTTGTCAGCATCACATTGACATGTTTTAACCAGAATGCCAGATCGTGTGTTTGAACAATATCATATTGAAACAAAAAATAGATCAAATAAGTGCTCAAACTCGTAAACACAAGCCAAATCAATTCTGAAAACAGAAGCGTTTGAAAAAGTTGTCTAGAGGAAACAGGTGCTAGCTGTATCAATTCTTTAAAAGGAAGAAGATGAGTTCTTCTATAAGATTCAATTCCTTTGACGATAGAAAATAAAAATAAAAACATCACAAAAGCACTTTCCCATTCTATTTGATAGACGGGGGAGTAAAGAAATGAAGATATAACGAATACAATCATGCATCCGAATATGATATCAAGAATACAAGAAAAAAATATGTACTGTTTTGAAGAAAACGACTTGAGAAATGGAATTTTTCGTATAACGTACTGAGCGATATTAGAATACTGCTGCTCCAGTCTAATGGATAGAAGTAGTGATAATAAAGGATATAACATCTTCTCACCTGCACAAAAATTTAAATAGAAGGAGAACAGAGTCTCCTTCTATTGAGTCGTTAAATAAATTACCAAGCGATAACGGCTTTACGGCCTTTTTTCTTAATTTCGTTTTTAAGGTATTGACGAATTGTCTCTTTACCAGCCGCAGCAATAAGAGAAAGACCGCCTGAACCTACAGCAGTTAAAATGGAGACAATTGTAGTGACAGCTCCACCCGCTTCAACCACATTAAGAACCACAGCGGCAACACTGCCTGGAATACCAAATTCTTTTGCTAGATCAGCAACTGGCAGTACTTGTAGCGAGAAGGAAAAAAGAGCTAGCATAAGGAATCCTACTGCTAAAGCACCAAAAAGAACATGTAGTTTGATTTCATTTCTTGTTTCTGTCATATCAAATTCCTCCCTTTTTTGTCTTTTTATTACTATTCTATCTTATGATATGTTTTTGTTCATATCAATCCTTTTTTTTCTTTTTTTTCATGAATTAGTTATAGGTTAATATAAAATAAGTGAAAAGATAAGTGAGAAAAGAATCGTTTTGGATAGGAAATATCGAGTGAACATGATCAAAATGACCTTGTTTTCACAAAAACGAAAGAGAGCCTAAAAGTCTATAAGAAATGTGCTATATGTAAATGAACCAATATTCTTTGATCAAAAGCGCCTTTCAAGATAAAATTGGAAGTATCAATTCATTCTGATGGAGGCGATTTTCTGAATATTCGATTGTTAACACCAGAAGATGCTCAAGAATATGCGAACTTGAGATTAGAAGCACTCCGATTAAATCCAGAGAGTTTTGCTATGAGTTACGAGGAAGAGAAGCTAGATACGAAGAATAAATATAAGGCTCGTTTTGCCTCTACACAATCTATGTGGACATTCGGTGCCTTTCATCAAGGTCAGCTGGTCGGCTCGGTTACACTCATACAAGAAACCTTGCAGAAATTAAAGCACCGTGCCAATGTGGTAGCGATGTATGTAACGACCGATGGACGCGGAAAAGGAATGGGGAAGGCACTTCTGACAAAAGTACTTTCTTTTGCACGCGAAAAAAAAGACATCGAACAAATATATTTAACAGTGGTCACAACAAACGACCCAGCCAAACATCTTTACAAGTCTGTTGGATTTAAGTCGTATGCGGTAGAGGAAAAAGCACTAAAAATAAATGGTGCTTATGTAGATGAGGAAAAAATGGTGCTATGTTTATCATCATTTGGAGGGGATATAAATGAGCCAGCCAGTTATGCGCATCACATTGGCAGCCGGACCAAATAGTGAGCTAGAATCCTTTGCGCTTCGTGCAGCACTTGAAAACTTTGGCGCAAAAGTCGATATGCATTGGATAGGCAGACCGAATGACCTGATTGATGTATTATCCGGGAGGAATAGAGGCGAGACGGATTTCATTCTTTTATCCTTTCACGGAGAAGAAGGAGCGTTTCTCATGCCGGAGTTAGGAGAAGATGTATACGAAGAGGGTGAGCCGAGAGGTGCTGCTTTTGGTGCGGATGACATAAAGCGGTATGCTTCGTTAAATGGAGTCCACATTATATGTACAGGCTGTACACTAGGCGAAAAAAAGGTGGCAGAAGCTTTTTTAGAAACAGGGGCGATATCCTATACAGCGCCCGATGACTACATTGATGGAAATGCGTCATTTATTTTTGTTCTCACCATGCTGTATGAGCTGGTGAACAACTCAAAAACAGTCAGAGCAGCTTTTGACCAGGCACGCTCTATTGATGAAGAAACAAAGTTATTCCAACTGTATATGCAAAAATAAGGGCTGAGCAATCAAGCCCTTTTTATATGCCTCTCGTAAAATATGTCGAAAATGTGACAAATGTGTTTTTTGCAAACTAAAAGGGGCTGCGAAAAGTCTATCCTACAAACACACGTCATCCAGACAGGACGGCATCACGAGAGGAGAATCATTGTGTCAACGAAAGGGAAGATCAGTCTCGTCCTATGTGTACTTGCGGTCGTTATCGGTATCGCTGCGTTTTATCATAACCAGCAGGCAAGCGGGACAGAGAGAAAAAAAGTAGAACAAGATGCGAGCTACAAACAAGTTGAAATTGTCACACTTGTGAATGACGGGAAATTCATGAGATATGCTGTCAACTATCCGCTGTTTCATCAAGAAAAACTAGATCAGGAGATCAAAAGATTTGCAGAGACAGCGTTAGAAAGGTTTAAAACATCGTTTAGTCAAGCGAGTGATGTCAATGAAGAAAAACGATACGAATTAAATATCGATTATGAGATCATTCATTATGCCAAGCAAACCGTCGCAATCAAATTCAATACATATGAGGTGAAGGGCGGAAAGCAAGGCGTCAATCAAACGAATATGATGAATTTTGATTTCAAGAAACAGACATTTTTATCAATCAACGATATCTTTCTATCAAAGAAGGACAATCTTCAAAAATTATCTCATATGACTTTTGAGGAATTAAAAAAAGATCGAACGCTAGCTGAAAATCAGTCGCTGCTCAATCAGGGAACGTCTCCTGTGGCGAAGAATTATCAGTATTTTGCCATCAAGGATCGCTATATCGAATTCTACTTTCCAAGAGGACAAATCGCTCCAAATCATCAAGGCCCTCAAGTGTTAGCGATTAAGAAAACACTGCTGAAAGGAATATTAAAACCCGAATATATTAAGAAAGAAATGAACAAAAACGAGAAAAAAGAACCGATTCCAACAAGAAAGATTGTGAAATTGGCAAAACCATCCACATTTCATCCAAATCAAAAAGCCATTGCACTCACATTTGATGATGGGCCCAATCCATCAACGACCTCAAAAATTTTAACAGCATTAAAAGAGAACAAAGGACATGCTACATTTTTTGTATTAGGCAGCAGGGTTCAGTATTATCCCGATATGTTAAGTGAAATCAGAAAGGGAGGAAATGAAATTGGAAACCATTCCTATAACCACCCTTTGCTCACAAGACTTCCTTTAAAACAAGCGGTCAAACAAGTAGAAGACACGCAGCAAATCATTGAAAAAGCGAGCGGGTTCACACCGACTCATTTTAGACCGCCATATGGCGGGACAAACGTTCAAATCAACGAAGCTCTTCACATGAAAGTGACCCTTTGGGATGTGGATCCTGAAGACTGGAAATATCGAAACAGCCAATACGTCGCGGACTTCATTCTAGCCCATGCATCTAGCGGTGAAACGGTCTTAATGCACGACATCTATGACACCTCAGCCAACGCAGCCGTCACGATTATCAAAGAACTTACAAAACAGGGATATCAATTATTGACGGTATCTGAGCTTGAGCAGTGGAAGGAAGCGCGTGAGAAGAAAGGTGAGTCGAATAGGTAATACCCCTTTTGGTGTGAATCTTAGTGGATTCGCATCTTTTTTAGGCAGGTCATGAAAATAAAGGGAAAATCTGTTATGGTGAATATGAAGGGGGACTTCAAGTGGTATTGATAAGATTTATAAGTCTCGTTATGCTGACAGTGGTTGGTTTGGCTTTTGTCATAAACAATGTACCTGGTTTGATGTTGCCCATCTATATACTTTCAATGATCGGGCTTATGTTCTGTCTCGGTCACATTGCGCTCCATTATCTACAGCGTATCAGATATTTGTTATACGATGAGAAACAATTGAAAGAGAATCAAATAAACAAACCTCCCGCTAAATGAAGGAGGTTTTTTACTTGTCTGTTTTTCAATGATTTTCTCGTTTGACTCCTTGAATTGTCTCAAAAGAGAGACGATGTTCCTCGTAAATCTGATTTGGACAATCAGTAAGAGCATAATGATCCACGAGCTAAGCCCTCCAATCTTTCGTAACAAGGATACAGTATAATGAGAAAAGATTGATATGAACAGCTCGTTTTATATTTTCGACAATGGGTGAGGAGGATTCAGTTGAAGAGAGTAGACGTGGTGTCAGCTTTGATTTATGACATGGATGAACATATTCTCATGGTGAAAAATGTGAAAGGTTATTGGGAGTTTCCCGGTGGTGCAGTGGAAAAAGGAGAACATCTGCAGCCAGCTGTGATCCGTGAGGTGAGAGAAGAAACAGGATATGTGATTAAAGTAAATGAACTTCATTCTGTTAGAGAAATACTTTTTCAAGATAACATGCATCATGCACTTATTTTTACGTTTTTTGCGGAAATCATCGGGGGAGAGATGAATATTCTAGATCCTGATCATGATATTGAAGAAGTAAAATGGGTAAGCAACCAAGATGCTGAAAAATTAAATCCACAGTTATTCAGCATGTTAAAATTAAATAAACAGACGCGTGCATTTTACACATTTGAAGGAAAGAGAACAAGGGATCAATAAATGAACAAGGAGAGAATGGAATGTTTTTGTATTATGGACCAACCGGTGCTCCAGTGGAAAATCCGGGAGAAGAATGGATGAAAGAAATCTTCTTCCATAAGGATGAAGACTATTGGAAACAAGGGAATGGAGAATCTTCTATTGAAGTGGATGAAGATTGGGAAACGGAAAGTCTTGTTTTCTTTTATCATAAACCTTATGGCTTTTTTCTCATGAGATATCCAGATTTTTTGGTTCCTTTTAAAAAAGTAGAGAAGATAGAAACGATCAAGCATGTCGTTGCAGGCGCACCATTGTATGTACCTTCATGCAGCTACGTCGATCGACATCAAGCTTATGAAATCGTTCAACATTTTCTAAAAACAAAATCGATACCTGATAGTGTTGAATGGGTGGAGTTGAGGACGATTAATTTTCAGCAAAATCTATAAATTTTTTACGAGGGAACCAGATAGACACGTGTTAAGGGGGATGAAATGCATAGTTTAGACGATACGATGCACCTACATGTTGGCTATTATGAACAGGGTGTTGATATTGAAGGGATGTTTTTTAAGAGTTTAGACACAGGAAAATGGCTATTATTTTTTGATCATACATGGTATGGGATCACGCTTTTAAAGCATTATGAAAAATATGAAGATTTAGGGCTGTTGATTGGGGAGTATTCCATTGAAGATGACAAAATTGAAGATGAAGGAAATCAGTTGTTTGAGCGTTTTTTAAAAGAAAACGGGATATTGAAGTCAATGGAGTGAACAGATATTTCTTAGCCTTTAGAGTATTTTTAAATCTAATAAGGGTCAGTCTTATATAAGAAACAAAGAATGGTCAAAATAAAAAACAGACCTAATGTGGTCTGTTTTTTTATCAACCCAAAATGAATGGATTTTTTTATATCTTTCAAATCACTTCCCCTTCTCCCGCTTCCGTTTCTCCTTCTCCGCTCGGTAAAACTCATGAAACATCTTCATCAGCGCGCGTTTCTCTATCCGAGATACATAACTCCTTGATATCCCGAGCTCCTTGGCTATTTCCCGCTGCGTTTTCTCTTTTTTTAAGTCCAAACCGAACCGGCCGACGATGACTTCTTTTTCCCGGCCGTCGAGAATGTCGATATATTCTTTTACTTTTTCAAGCTCCATGTTGAGCTGAATGGTATCAATCACGTCTTCATTTTCTGATTTTAAGACGTCAATTAATGAAATTTCATTTCCTTCTTTATCTTGACCGATTGGGTCATGCAGAGAGACGTCCTTTTTTGTTTTTTTGAGTGCGCGTAAATGCATGAGGATTTCGTTCTCAATACAACGCGCCGCATATGTCGCCAGCTTTGTTCCTTTTCCAGAGGAATAGCTTTCGATGGCTTTAATGAGTCCGATCGTCCCGATGGAGATGAGGTCTTCAGCGTCTTCCCCGGTATTTTCAAATTTCTTGACAATATGGGCGACGAGCCGAAGGTTATGTTCAATCAGCATGTTTCTTGCGTGTTCATCGCCCTCTGCCATGAGGGCTAAGTATTTTTTCTCATCATCTCCCGAAAGGGGTTGTGGAAAGGCATTGTTTTTGACATAGGACACTAAAAACACCAATTCTTTGACCATCAATCCCATCGCTGTAAATACTCCTGCCACGATTTTCACCTCCACCATGTTTAGGCCGCTGCCTATATCCTCAAATGTATGTGAAGGAAGGATTGTCTGTGTCTGTACGATGAAAAAATCATCTTATTTGAAAGAAGCGTGCTTGTGTGCGTATGTTTTTGCTGCACCTCTCATATGTTTGCGGTTTCTTTGCGGTGCTTGGCGGTCTAGAAGCGTGCTAAAATATGTAATATTAGACCGAAAAGGAAGGGGTTTTTTCGGAACATGGGGAAGGTTCTTTCTTCACATGTCGGTATGAAAATTAATGAATGGTATCGAATGATACGGCAGTTCAGTGTTCCAGATGCGGAAATCTTGAAAGCGGAAGTAGAAGCGGAAATTGAACGTATGGAAGAGGACCAGCATTTACTGATTTATTATCAGCTCATGTGTTTTCGGCACCAAATTATGCTCGACTATATACACCCTTCAAAATATCAACCTTTCTCAGTATCTAACCTTGTCGATAAAATCGAAAATTCCAATCATGAGTTATCTGATATGCTGCATTATTACCATGCATTTTTTCGTGGCATGCATGAGTTTAGTCAAAAAGAATATTTGGAGGCCGTCAAATATTATCGCATGGCAGAAAAACAGCTGTCTATGGTATTTGATGATATTGAGCAGGCTGAGTTTCATTTTAAAGTAGCAGAAGCCTACTATATAATGAAACAAACGCATGTCTCCATGCACCATATTTTAAAAGCGCTTGAAATATACGATCAGCATGATGCATATTCCATTCGCATTATTCAGTGCCTCTTTGTCATCTCGGGAAATTATCAAGATTTAAAACGTAAAGATCGAGCACTGCCTCACTTGAAAAAGGCGAAACAACTCGCATCTGAAATTGACCACCCGCGCATTTATAGCTCAGCACTCTATAATTTAGGGAAATGTTACGGGGAGTTAGGTTATCGAGAAGAAGCAGAACGATATTTAACCGAATCGGCTGACCTCGCCAAAAAAGAGCTGCTTCCCACGCTGCCTCATACACTTTATACACTGGCCAAGCTGCTTTTTAGACAAAATGAGCAGACTGAAGCAAGGCGCATATTAGAGGATGGGAAATTGGCCGCAAAGAAGCATGAAGACCAGCTGTTCTGTCATATGTTTGAGTATCTGGATGCTTTATATGTTCAGGAAATCAATGAAGAACAACTGCAAAAAACCATTGATTATTTGGAAAAACTTAGCCTATACTCTTATATAGAGGATATCTCACTAGAAATTGCGACAGCCTTAGAAACCTCTCAACAATACCAGAAGTCCAACCAGTATTATCAAAAATTGCTATGGGCTCAAAATCAAATCCAAGAAGGAGAGTGTCTGTATGAATTCTAAGCAACGTTCGACAGTTGAAGAGAGAAACCAAACGTGAGACAAAAAGCGGGCCTGATGGGCCGGCTTTTTTTATGTGAAAAAGAAGCGTAGACGATCACGAAACTTGAATGAATTCATCAGAAAGCGGGCAATTTAATGTGTAATGATGTTCTGTGGAGGCGGTCTGATGAAAGGGTTGCATATCTTGTTATGTATATTGGTAATATGCGCTTTTGTTCCTGGTAACATAGAGGCGCGTACATTAAAAAGAATCGACCTAGAAAAAACGGGACGAGCCTTTTGGGACATGAGAGAGGAACGGAAAAAGATTGCGTTAACCTTTGATGATGGACCTCATCCGGTATACACAAATCAAATACTAGATGTACTGAGAGAGCATGAAGTGAATGCCAGCTTTTTTGTCATCGGAAGCCGTATTCATGCATATCCCCTGCTCGCAGAGCGGATTGTGAGCGAAGGAAATGAGCTTGGCAATCACACGATGAACCATACGTATTTTGACCTTTTGTCATCGAAAGAAATCAAGCAAGAATTAAAAGAATCAGCGGCTCATATCGCTTCTCTCCAGCCTGGCGGACCCTTATTATTTCGTCCCCCGGGCGGGCGCTTGACGATGAAGTCATTCCGCATTCTTTCAAAGCAAGGATACGATGTCGTGATGTGGTCCTTTACGCAAGATCCGAAGGACTGGTCTAGGCCAGGTGCACACAAAATTGCCAGCCGTATTATTGAGAATATTCAGGGCGGTGATATCATCCTTTTACATGATGGCGGAGGAAATCGTAAGCAGACAGTAGAAGCGCTGAAACAAGTCGTACCTGAACTAAAGAAAAGAGGCTATGAGTTTGTGAAAGTGAGCGAACTGGTGCACCATAACAGAGATTATCTACCGGTTCAATTACAATAAGAAACAGTCATTCATTGAAACCAAAAGTCTTGTCGTTTACTATATGAAGAGGGCTTTTGGAGGTGAATGTTGTGAAGAAATTTGTTTTCCTTTTCATCCTGTTATGTGTTGCTGCTGGGTGCTCAAAACCAGTTCAGGAAAGTGTGATTGCATTTGGTGACAGTAACACAAGAGGATCGAACTGGGATTTTCGAGATTATCCAACATCTGAAAAATGGGTGAATCTCATGAAAAACGTCGAGCGCGGCCAAATCAAGGTACAGAATGCCGGAATTGGCGGGCAGACAACAGAAGATGCGAAGCTGCGCTTTGAGCAGGATATTTTAAAACAAAAACCAACTTACGTCCTCATCATGTTCGGTACAAATGATGCGGCGATTCTAGACGGGAAACATCCCCGTGTGACCAAAAAACGATTTAAAGAAAACTTATCCTACTTCATTTCTGAAAGTAGAAAAGAGGGAATTACCCCGATCCTCATGACGTGCGTGCCTGTGGTGGAAGGAGGCAAAAAGGGCTTGTATTATTATTCTAGATATAAGTCATCTTATTTTGCTGAGAGAGGCGGGGCGAGAGCTTGGCAAAACTCATACAATGACATCACAAGACAAGTAGCTGAAAAACAGCAAGTGCCGCTTGTCGACAATTGGAAAGCGTTCATCCGAGAAGCAGGTGAAGATAGTGACAACGCCTTGATTCAGTCTGGCCTCATTGACCCTTCTGGCAATCATATGACACCAAAAGGGGCAAGAATCATTTATAACGAAATCAAAGAGCGTGATGTCATTAAACATTTTTAAATGCAGGCCATCTGCCTAAACAAGACGATCCATCCAGCATAGTCTAACAGTATATCTTCTTAGAAGGAGGTAACTGATATGTGGGGATGTCCTTATCCTTACCCTGCGTGTTCGCCTTATCCAGCTCAAGGAGCAGGAATCGGTTACGCTTTTCTTGTTGTGTTCCTTGTCGTCATTTTGGTCGTAGGTGGAGGGTTATGGTTTTGGAATGAACAGCCTTGCAAATAAGACACCTCTTCTTTGATCAGAAGGGGTGTTTTTTACGGAAAATAGTAGTAAGCCTATAGCGCAAGTGATATAATATCAGTCACCTGAGTTTAAAAAAGGAGAGTGCTCGGGAGGCATGGTTCCTGGATATATGGAATTAAGAGGAAACAGAGAGCATATGCCCGAGCGAACGTCTTTTCATTTCTGTCTCAATTAATTCAATGAAGTCGCGATTTAAGTTCATTTCATTTGCTTTATAATACGATTCTATAAGTAAATCATCTGACAGCTTTTTCATACTAGAAACCCATATGATGGGAAAAACACCTCCCCTGAAAAAGTTGGCATAAAACTTGAGGAAAAGACATATCATCATAGGTTGATCGAATGTCTTTGAAGTACCTTTAATCTACCATGAATGGGAAACAAGAACAATCGTTCTGTTATCCACATGGTTAAGTGGATAACTTGTGGGTAGAGTGTTTATAATTGAATGAAAGCGTGATGAAATATAGGTGGATAATGTGTGTAAAATTATCCACACCTGTTGAAGGTCCTCATCATATGTCGAAAACTTTTTCATTGTATTCGATAGACAGACAAATTGTGATTTGATTCGACACAATCGCTGAAAAACCAATGGAAGAAAGGGTGCAAATTGTGCTAAAGAAGTATTTCTTACCGGATGAATTTGTGAAAAGTATTTTCCACATTTCGCCGCAAAAACTAAAAGAACGAAATGTAAAAGGAATTATTACGGATTTAGATAACACACTAGTAGAATGGGATCGTCCAAGTGCGACCCCGCGTTTAATTGAATGGTTTCAAGAGATGAAAGATCACGGGATACAGGTGACGATTGTATCGAACAATAATGAAAAAAGGGTCAAGCTTTTTTCTGAGCCGGTTCATATCCCGTTTATTTATAAAGCGAGAAAACCGATGGGAAGAGCCTTTAATAAGGCCGTCGCTGATATGCAATTGAAGAAAGAAGATGTGGTTGTCATTGGCGATCAGCTTATGACAGATGTGCTTGGCGGAAACAGGCATGGCTTCCATACCATTTTGGTTGTACCTGTTGCGGCATCGGACGGATTTTTCACGAAGTTTAACAGGCAGATTGAACGAAGAATTTTAGGAGCCTTAAAGCGTAAGGGCCACATTCAGTGGGAGGAAGAGTAATAATGGAAAAGGTTGTTTGTATTGGCTGCGGTGTAGCCATTCAGACGGAAGATAAAGATCAATTAGGATATGCGCCGGCAGCATCTCTATTGAAAGAAGATGTGATCTGTCAGCGCTGTTTTAGGTTAAAGAACTACAATGAAATTCAGGATGTATCTTTAACAGAAGACGACTTTTTAAATATTTTACACAGCATTGGCGAGACTGATTCTTTGATCGTCAAGGTCGTTGATATTTTTGACTTTAACGGAAGCTGGATTAATGGACTGAGCCGTATTGTTGGTGGTAATCCCATTTTACTGGTCGGCAACAAGGTAGATATTTTACCGAAATCCGTGAAAAAAGACCGTCTTATTCAATGGATGAAGCGGGAAGCAAAAGAAAATGGGCTCAATCCGATTGATGTGTTTTTAATCAGTGCGAGCAGAGGACAAGGTGTGCCTGAGGTTATGGAGGCCATTGATCATTACCGTGAGGGCAGAAATGTCTATGTTGTCGGCTGTACAAATGTTGGGAAATCAACATTTATTAACCGCATTATCAAAGAGGTGTCTGGAGAAGAGAATGTGATCACCACATCCCAATACCCAGGGACAACACTTGATGCGATTGAAATCCCGCTTGATGACGGGTCTGCTTTATTCGATACACCGGGGATCATCAACCGCCATCAAATGGCGCACTATGTCGGCAAAAATGACTTAAAGATTTTAACGCCGAAAAAAGAATTGAAACCGAGAACGTTCCAGTTAAATGAAGCTCAAACGCTTTACTTTGGCGGACTGGCTCGATTTGATTATGTAAAAGGCGGCAGAACATCCTTTGTTTGCTACATGCCAAATGAACTCAACATTCATAGGACGAAGATGGAGAATGCAGATGACTTATATGAAAAGCATGCAGGTGAGCTGCTTTCACCGCCATCAAAAGAGGGAATGGAAGATTTCCCGCCGCTCGTTCCGCACACTTTCACCATCGATCAGCCAAAAATGGACATTGTCTTTTCAGGATTAGGCTGGGTGACGGCGAATGATGCTGGGAAACAAATCAAAGTGTATGCGCCAAAAGGCGTGCACGTGTTTATGAGACGTTCGTTAATTTAAATGTTCAGAGGGGGAGAGACCTTGAAACCTTTATACGGAGTAATCGGTAACCCTGTTGGCCATTCAATGTCTCCAGATATTCATAATGCAGCATTAAAGGATGCTGGAATTGATGGACATTATCATGGCTTTCAAGTAGTAGAAAACGACCTGGAAGATGCCATTAACGGTATGAAAGCCTTAGGAATCAGCGGCTTTAACGTCACTGTTCCGCACAAGGTAGACATCATGCAGTACCTTGACAAAATTGATGTGACAGCTGAACGTCTGCGTGCCGTCAATACGGTTCGCCTCGAAAATGGTCAACTCGTTGGGTACAATACAGATGGAGAGGGTTTTCTTCATTCATTGCTTGAAGCGTTGGATCAGCCGTTATCAGAGCTGTCATTTCTCCTGCTTGGTGCTGGTGGAGCAGCAAGAGCGATTTACACGACAATTGCTGAGTATGCACCGAAACAATTTGATATCGCCAACCGCACCATTGAAAAAGCTGAGGCTTTAATTGAAAGTGCCGATGGGAAAATTACATCTCGTGCGATAGCATTAAATACAGCAGAAGAGCGGCTTGGGGAATATGATGTCGTCATCCATACGACCTCAATTGGTATGTATCCGAATGTTGAAGAAACCCCCATTTCTTTAGCGAACGCAAAAAAAACAGCGGTCGTTTGTGATATTGTGTATAATCCAATAGAAACAAAGCTGCTAAGCGAAGCAGCCGGGTTAGGTTTGAAAACAGTCGATGGCGTCGGCATGTTTGTTGGTCAGGCGGTAAGAGCCTTTGAACTGTGGACGGGCATTACACCTGACGCCCGAAAAATGAAGTCAATTGTCATAGAGAAATTAGGAGGAACACCATGTTAAAAGGTAAGCAAAAACGTTTTTTACGTGCGCAAGCACATCATTTATCACCTATTTTTCAAGTTGGAAAAGGCGGGGTAAATGACAATATGGTCAAGCAAATTTCCGAGGCGCTTGAAGCAAGAGAACTTTTGAAAGTCAGCGTATTGCAAAACTGCGACGAGGACAAAACAGAGGTTGCAAAAGCACTTGTAAAAGGTGCAAAAGCTGAACTCGTTCAAACGATCGGAAATGTGATTGTCCTTTATAAGGAATCAAAGGAAAATAAACAAATTAAGCTGCCGTAAAGGTGGATATGATATGAAAAAAATAGGATTGTTCGGTGGTACGTTTGATCCCCTGCATAATGGGCATTTGCTGATGGCAAGTGAGGTGCATTTCCAAGTAGGGCTTGATGAAATTTGGTTTATCCCAAATCACCAGCCCCCTCATAAAACGGGCCGAAAACGAGCAGAGAGTCATCACCGCGTAAAAATGGTGGAAAAAGCGATTCAGACAAATCCTCATTTTCGAGTTGAGCTTATTGAAATGGAGCGGGAGGGCCCATCTTATACAGTAGATACGGTTGAGCTGTTAAAGAAGCGCCATCCTGAAGATGAGTTCTTTTTTATGATTGGAGCGGACATGGTCGAGTATTTGCCGAAATGGCACAGAATCGATGATTTGCTTCAGATGATCACCTTTATTGGGATGA
This sequence comes from Bacillus sp. FSL W7-1582, assembly GCF_038593325.1. NCBI lineage: Bacteria > Bacillati > Bacillota > Bacilli > Caryophanales > Bacillaceae > Bacillus > Bacillus sp. FSL W7-1582. Next base: position 2,330,881 of record NZ_CP151987.1, on the reverse strand, counting down.
AAAGACCAGGTTATGAAGGAAGTACGGCGTATCCTCTTTTGTTTGCAGATGTTCCGGCTTTTGATGTATCATCGACATTGATTAGGCAGCGAATGAAGCAGGGGAAACCTGTTGATTATTTGATTCCGAAAGCTGTTGAGTGTTATATAAAGGAGCATCATTTATATGAATCGTGAAGAAGCTTTAAACTGTGTCAAACAGCAGTTAACAGAGCATAGATATACACATACAATTGGGGTCATGGAGACGGCCATTTCATTAGCTGAACGTTTTGGTGCAGATGTGAAAAAAGCAGAGGTCGCAGCTATTTTCCACGATTATGCTAAATTTAGACCGAAAGAAGAAATGAAGGGCATCATCCAGCAAGAACAGATGAACCCTCTATTGTTTAAATATTCACCTGAGCTTTGGCATGCCCCAGTTGGTGCCTATTTGGTCAAAAAAGAAGTTGGAATTGACGACCAAGATATTTTAACAGCCATTGAATTCCATACATCCGGCAGACCGAATATGACATTGCTTGAAAAAGTTATTTATGTCGCCGACTATATAGAGCCAGGACGCCATTTTCCTGGTGTAGAGGAAGTAAGAGAGTTAGCAGAGCAGGATTTGGACCTTGCCTTGATTCAATCTTTAAAAAACACCGTCAGCTTTTTAATGAAAAAGAATCAGCCAGTTTTCCCAGATACACTTGCTACTTATAACTCACTTGTGCAAAAGAACAATTAAGGAGGAATTTTGATGGATGCATCATCAATTTTAAACATCGCAGCAGGAGCGTGCGATGATAAACGGGCAGAGGATATTATTGCCCTGAATATGCAAGGGATCTCACTTGTTGCAGATTATTTTCTCATTTGTCACGGGAATTCTGACAAACAAGTACAGGCCATTGCAAGAGAAGTGAAACACCTTGCAGAAGAAGGCGGCATCGAAGTCAAAAAGATGGAAGGCTTTGACGAAGCAAGATGGGTATTGATTGATCTAGGAGATGTCATTGCTCATGTGTTCCACAAAGAGGAAAGAGGATACTATAACTTAGAGAAGCTTTGGGGAGATGCGCCGAGAGAAACACTTTCGCTTGGCATTAACTCATGATTTATCAAGGGTTTGCAGGTGTGTATGATGAGCTCATGACACATGCCCCTTATGATGAATGGGTTCAGTGGATACAGCGGTATATCAAGCCAAATAGTGCGATTATCGATGTAGGTTGTGGAACTGGAGAGATCTCTCTTCGGTTAGCTGCAAAAGGCCACATGGTCACAGGAATTGACCTAAGTGAAGAGATGCTGGCATTTGCGCAGCAAAAAGCACAGGCTCATAAGCAGTCTATTCAATTTTTACATCAAGATATGAGAGAGCTTGAGGGGTTTGAACAAACTTTTCAAGCAGCGGTTATTTGTTGTGATTCTTTGAATTATCTAAAAAACGAAAATGACGTCAAAAAAACCTTTAAAAACATGTTTCAGCTTTTAGAGACAGGTGGGGTTTTATTGTTTGATGTTCATACCCCTTATAAAATGGAAGAGGTATTTCCTGGCTCTACTTATGTCGATCAAGATGAAGAAATCAGCTACATTTGGCAGAGTGATAAAGGGGATGACCCATATTCGGTTATTCATGATTTAAGCTTTTTTGTAAAAGACGGAGACGTGTATGAGCGTTATGATGAAACGCACGAACAACGTACATTTCCTTTTGAAACTTATGCAGCGTTCCTTGAGTCCGCTGGCTTTGAACAGATTGAAGTGACCGCTGATTTTACAAATGAAGCACCTCAGGAATTGGCCGAAAGGTATTTTATTTCAGCGAAGAAACCAAAAACCATCGTTTAATGGACGATGGTTTTTTTAAAACCCTTTTTTCGCTTGTTGCGAACATGTTTAATTTCTGAGATCATCAGTAAACACACTCGGTGGGTATTGATGCGCAACCGCTTCTACATCCTCATCGAACTTGTCATGAGTGTTCTGGAAAAGCTGATGGAACATATCTTGAACACCTGCTTCAAGTGCTTTAATGCCCTCGCCGGTGACGCCGCCTTTTACACACACCTTCTGTTGCAGTGTCGGCAGGGTATACACCCTTTTTTCAATCAAACGGCCAAGTCCTACAAGCATATCTTCTGATAAGGTGGTGGCTTCTTCTTTTGAAATATCCGTTTCTTCAACAGCGGCTTCAATCATTTTCTGAACAAGAAAGCTAATAAAGGCAGGACCGCAGCTGACAATATCTGAGGCTGCTCGTGTGATTGAATGATGAATTTCTATTGGTGTTGAAATGCGGGAAGCGAGTTGTCTGAGCGCTGCTTTTGTCGTGACATTGCATGATGAACCAAATGTTAAAAGTGATGCGCCTGATAATGCGCGGTTGGTGATGCTTGGGATCAGTCTGGCTGTTTGACAAGGAACAATGTCTTGAAGCTGTTCAGGATGAACCGGACTTGTAATGATGACAATGGTTTGCTGTTCTTTTAAAAGTGGGCTCAGCTCTTTTAAAAGCGGATAAATATCAAGTGGTTTGACACAAACAAAGATGAAATCTTTATCTGTTACAGCTCCTGAAAGCTGTTTCGTCACTTCGACCTCTGGGTGATTCTTTTTTATATTGAACGCTTTTTCGATGGTCCGATTTGTAATGGTGATGGATGAGGGATTGACTGCTTTTGATTCAATAAATGCCTCAGTAAGTATGGTACCCATGTTTCCTGTACCGATTAACCCTATATTCAAACGTTCTCCCTCCTTAGACGCATAGGATCTGTTATCTTCTAAACAGTATGTGAAGCAGCGTGAAAATATGATTGAAAGAAGCGTGAACAAGTGAAGCAGCTCATTTCGTTGAAAAAATACAGATTTTATCTGATAGCGGGCATCATCATCCTCCTCATCATCTGTTTCTGCTTTTTAGTAGGAAAAGAGAAAGGCAGCGCTGAGCCAAGTGTATTGAAAGAACAACATGAAACGCGGGTCACATTAGAAGAAAAACAAGAGAGTGCAGAAAAAGAGCCAACATCCATCGTAGTAGAGGTCAAAGGAGCTGTACGGAAGCCTGGCGTTTATGCATTTATGGCTGAGGACAGAGTTGAAGAAGCCATTAAAAGAGCAGGTGGTTTTACGAGCAAGGCAGATACAGTTGACATCAATCAAGCAGCAAAATTAGAGGACAGTATGATGATTTATGTACGAAAGAAGGGGGAAGGTGACAAGCAGGGACAAACAGCAGCGGCTAATGCGCCGCCGGGAAATGAACAGAGCCAAGGGGTGAATGTCAATCAAGCTGATGCAGCGGAATTGCAGACCATTAACGGAATAGGCCCAGCCAAAGCGGAAGCCATCATTGCGTATAGAGAAGAACATGGAGAATTTCAGCAAATTGAAGATTTGCGGAATATTTCGGGTTTTGGAGAGAAGACCATTGAACGGCTGAAAAATCAACTGACGGTTAAGTAGAATTGACGGTATAGAAGAAAGGCATGTACACTTAATACCAACCATCATTCTGGAGGGATCAGCTCGTGGAGAGAATTTCATGGAATCAATATTTTATGGCTCAAAGCCATTTGCTTGCCTTGCGAAGCACCTGTGAGCGGCTAGCTGTTGGGGCAACGATCGTAAGAGACAAGCGCATCATTGCAGGTGGATATAATGGATCCATTGCCGGCGACGTACATTGTGCAGATGTAGGATGCTATGTGATAGATCATCACTGCGTTCGTACAATCCATGCGGAGATGAACGCTATTTTACAATGTGCCAAATTTGGTGCACCAACGGCTGATGCTGAAATATATGTGACGCATTTTCCTTGCTTGCAGTGCTGTAAAGCGATTATTCAAGCAGGTATTCGAACAGTGTATTATGCGAAGGATTATAAAAATCATCCATATGCTGTTGATTTATTTGAACAGGCCGGAGTTCAAACAGAACAGGTTGAACTAGATGAGATGATTATTGACTTAAAAAACCAAGAAAAATTAGCCTTTGTTGCGGATTTAATAGGCAAACTAAGTGAATCAGGACGTAGCGAAACAGAAATTCGTCAAATGCATGAAAAGGCGAATCAATTATTTACTTCCTATGTTTAAGTATTTGCCGTTCGGGGCGATTTCAGCAGCTGTTGGAATTGCTCTGGCCGCATATCATCTTCATCTGTATTTTCTCCTTTTTCTTCTTGTATGTCTTCTTTTCAGTCTGCTGAAAAAAACACCCCAGCTCTTTCTAATGGTCAGTTTGTGTGGAATGATCTATATGCTCATTTTTATGGTGCATCAGTCTTTTGAAACGGATCATCCTGTACAAGAAAAAGCATTTTCTCATTCGGTTGTGATTGAAACGATCCCGAAAATAGATGGCAATCGCTTTTCAGCGACTGTTTCATCAGAGAATCGTCGACTAGCGGCATTTTATACGATTCAAACAGAGCGTGAAAAAGAAGCACTAAAAGATGTTGGGCCAGGTATGAGCTGTCATATGACAGGTGAGATGCGGTTGCCTAAACATGCAACCATACCGAATGGCTTTCAATATGATCAATTTCTAAAAACAAAAGGCATTGATGCTATTTTCTTAACGCAGTCTATGAAAAGCTGCACGAAACATGACAGCCCTTCACATGACCTTTCATCTATTAGGCAGAAGGGGTTGAAATTTCTAGAAGATCACGTTCCGAAGAATTCTGTTGGGATTGTGCAGGCACTTATTTTTGGCGATCGTGATTTAATAGACCCTGATACATTAAGAGATTATCAAATGCTTGGCATCATTCATTTATTAGCCATTTCAGGACTTCATGTTCAAACATTGCTCGCTTGTCTATTTTGGTGTCTACTTCGCGCTGGCGTGACAAGAGAGACAGCGCGTATTCTTTTATTATCCTTTTTGCCGGTTTATGCTTGTTTAACAGGTGCTGCACCGTCTGTGTTAAGAGCCTGTCTCATGGCTGGAATTTATTTAGTCATCACAAGTCTGCCAAAAGAAATGAAACAGCCTTCTGCGGTCGTGTTAAGTGCAGCGTTCTTGCTTTTATTAGCCATTCAACCACTTTATATATTTGATGTCGGTTTTCAACTGTCATTTGTGGTGACCTTATTTATTTTGCTATCCACTAGTATTTTATCAAAAGCAAAAAGTTCGGTGATGCAGTTATTCCTCATTTCCTTGATTGCACAGCTTGCTTCGCTTCCTGTTCTTTTATATTATTTTCAACAATTTTCCTTGCTGAGTGTTCCTTTAAATATGATGTTTGTTCCTTTTTATACAATGGTTGTCATGCCTCTGTCCTTATTCTTTTTTCTTTTATCTATCATTTATCTTCCGCTTGGACAAACACTGTTTCAGCTGCTTGATTGGGTGATCCAGTTTAGTCATCAATTGTCTGCACACATGGCTGCTTACGATAGTCTTACTCTCATTTTTATGAAATCGACATGGTGGCATGTGCTCCTAGAGGTTTCCTCCATTGTTTTTCTATTCATTGTGATGGAATGTAAAACTTCTATCAAATCTTATCTTGTGCCGATTTTGATTCTCGTTTGTGTGCTGTCTGTACACTATTTCACGCCGAATTTTCTTCAAAAAGGAGAGGTCACGATGTTAGATGTAGGACAAGGGGATAGTTTGTTTATTCAGCTACCTTATCGAACCGGGCATATATTAGTTGATACAGGAGGCAGGCTTTCTTTTGAAGAAGAGCCATGGAAAAAAAGACGTAAAGTATCTACAATTGGGGATCAAACCCTTATTCCATTTCTGCATTCTAAAGGCATAGCAAAACTTGATGTCCTCATCCTTACCCACGCAGATCAAGATCACATGGGAGAAGCGATGCGGTTAATAAAGCGAAATAAAGTCAAACGCCTTGCAATCCCAAAAGGCTTTGCTCGAAATCCAGAGGATGCGCAGCTTTTAAAGGAAGCGGCTGATCAACGGATTCCTGTAGATGAGTTGGAAAGAGGGGATCAGCTGAGAATTGGAGGACAAAAATTTGACGTTCTGCATCCAGCTCGTGACCAGGTGACGAGTAAAAATAATGATTCACTGGTCCTCACCTTTACGCTTGGCGGCAAGCGTTTTATGCTGACTGGGGATCTTGAACAAGAAGGGGAACGAGACATCATTCAAGCTTACCCCAAGCTACGAGCGGATGTCTTGAAGGTTGGGCATCACGGGAGTAAAGGATCAACAAGTGAAGAATGGCTTCAGCATTTGAATCCGTCATATGCACTGATTTCAGCAGGTGAACGAAATCGGTATCTGCATCCTCATCAAGAAGTTTTGAAAAAATTAAATGATCATCAAACAAGGGTGTATCGTACAGATATCGATGGAAGTGTGACCTATGAATTTCTTGAAGAGGATGGAACATTTTACGCTCATCCTCCATATGATATCTTACAAAATCAATAAAAAAACTGCCAAAACGGCAGTCATCTTGCATTCATGTAGTTAAGATCCAACGAGGTGTATCACAGTTGCCAAAATAAACATTGAGGCGAAAAATCCGAATGTGACGATAAAACCAACAGCTGAGTCGGTCACATCATTCCGCTTGCTTTGAACATTCTTTTCAAATTCATTCATTTTCATCCCTCCTGGCTATTTTTAGTATACTTGAACTCATTTGGAATTGCTAGAAGGTAAAGTAACCGTTTTCCATTTTCATGATCATTTTGTGAATATCGTCTGACTGTAAGCTGACCCGGGAGCTTACGTGAGACGTTTACTATAAATGAGGAGGCGGCACTTTCAGCTTCCTCTTTACTAATGTCTCTACACACTTTAGGATAGAGGAGGAAGTGAAAGAGAGGGATTTAAGCGAATGGTCTTTGAAGTATGGAACAATTTAAAAAAAGGGGATATTCACCCCGTTTATTGCTTATATGGAAAAGAAACGTATTTACTTCAAGAGACAGCTGCAAAATTGAGACAAGCTGTCGTCGACGAAGAAACAAAGGATTTTAATTACTCTGTCTTCGATATGGAAGAGGTGCCGCTTGAGCAGGCTGTGACGGACGCAGAAACATTTCCGTTTATGGGAGAGCGGCGTCTCGTTGTGATCAAGAACCCTTATTTCCTCACTGCAGAAAAGAAAAAAGAAAAGATCGAGCATCAGCTTTCTGTGTTAGAAGCTTATTTAGAAAAGCCAGCACCCTACACGATTCTCGTGTTATTGGCCCCATATGAAAAACTGGACGAACGTAAGAAAATCACCAAATTGTTAAAAAAGAAAGCGGCTGTAGTTGAGGCGAAAGAGTTAAATCCGAAAGAAACAACAGATTTCACCATCACGCTGGTGAAAACAGAAGGAAAAACAATCTCGGCTGAAGCGGCAGAACAGCTTGTCATGTTATGTGGCGGGAGCCTGTCCTCACTTTTTCAAGAGGTTCGAAAGCTAAGTACATATATTGGGCAGCGAGAGGAAATTGAGCTGGCGGATGTCAATCAGCTCGTTGCACGAAGTTTGGAGCAGAATATTTTCGAACTGATTAACCAAATCGTGAACAGGCGCCGGTCTGAAGCGATGCAAATGTTTTATGACCTCCTAAAGCAAAATGAGGAACCCATTAAAATATTGGCACTCATTTCAAATCAATTTCGGTTGATATTGCAGACAAAGTACTTTGCTCAGCAGGGATACGGGCAAAAACAAATTGCGTCAAACCTGAAAGTCCACCCTTTTCGGGTCAAACTCGCGATGGATCAGGCAAGACTGTTTTCAGAAGAAGAGCTAAAGTACATCGTCAAAGAGCTCTCCACGATTGATTATGAAATGAAAACGGGTAAAAAGGACAAGCAGCTATTATTAGAATTGTTCCTGCTTCGGTTATTAGGGGCTTGAACATAAAAAAACGACCTTCTCAAAAGAGGGTCGTTTTTGTTTAGATGTATAATTGCCAGTCTGTCCTTATGGCTGAGCCGTTCAGGACGGACGTACAGTTAAACAGGTGCCTCATCACTGAGGCGTTGCAAACATTATGCAGAAAGTCCGTTTACTTGTTTCGCAAGTCTTGATTTGTAACGCGCAGCTGCGTTTTTGTGTACAAGACCAGTTTTAACGGCTTTGTCAATGCGTTTTGCAGCAGAAGAAAGAGCAGCTTTTGCTTGCTCAGCATCGTTGTTAGCTACAGAAACTTCAACTTGTTTAATCGCAGTACGCATCGCAGACTTGATTGTTGCGTTGTGTGCACGGCGTTCGTTATTCGTTTTTGTACGTTTGATCGCTGATTTAATATTTGGCATGTGTTTCACCTCCTAAGATACAACCTAAACACAATTGTCTTAAGGTTAAATCTTCACAATAGAACAAATTGTATTCTATCAAACACACCTTTAGAATGCAATATAAATGTAAAGTATTTTTCATTGATGAAGCGCTCGAATGTTTCTTGAACGAGATGGAAAGACTACTGTTAATTACTTGATGGAAGGAGCCTTTTCATGAAGAAACAGAAACTCGATTTAAGCGCTTATCAAATCCGGACCGATTTGGCCGTTGAAACAAAAGAGATACTAGAACAAGAGAACGATCCGAATGTGGTCAAAAAGGACGGTATTCAAGGAATTGTTGAGAAGGAGAAGGAAGAGCACGGCATCCGCATCCGCACTGTGGAGATTACGACAGAAGGAGAAGAGTTGACCGGAAAAAAGGCAGGGACATACTTGACGCTTGAGGCGCAAGGAATTCGGGAGAAAGACTCTGAGATGCAAGAAAAAGTGGTCGAAGTTTTTGCCCATCATTTTGCTCAGTTTTTAAAAGATCACGGCATTCAGGCAGATGCGAGCTGTCTTGTCGTAGGACTCGGAAACTGGAATGTCACGCCGGATGCTTTAGGGCCGCTCACAGTTGAAAATTTGCTGGTGACACGCCACTTATTTGAATTACAGCCTGAGAATGTGCAGGAAGGCTATCGCCCAGTGTCTTCATTATCGCCTGGAGTCATGGGACTGACTGGTATAGAAACAAGTGACATTATACAAGGTGTCATTGAACGATCTAAACCAGATTTTGTGATCGCCATCGATGCACTGGCTGCACGTGCAGTAGAACGGGTGAATACGACAATTCAAATTTCTGATACAGGTATACATCCAGGATCGGGTGTCGGAAATAAACGAAAAGAATTAAGCAAAGAGACCTTGGGGATTCCAGTCATTGCCATTGGTGTACCGACAGTGGTCGATGCAGTCACGATCGCAAGTGACACGATTGATTACGTGTTAAAGCATTTTGGTAGAGAACTGAAAGATGATAGACCTTCCCGATCTTTAGTACCAGCGGGTCTGACATTTGGCAAGAAAAAAGTGCTGAATGAAGAAGATTTGCCAGATGATGAAACGCGTCAATCCTTTTTAGGAATCGTCGGAATGCTTCCTGAAGAAGAAAAAAGACAGTTGATCCATGAGGTGCTTGCACCGCTTGGACAAAATCTAATGGTCACACCGAAGGAAGTGGATACATTCATTGATGACATGGCGAACGTCCTCGCCAATGGGTTAAATACAGCACTTCATCAAAAAATCTCTCAAGACAACATGGGTTCCTATAATCATTAATCAGTTCTACTTTCTCTAGCTCGCTCATAGTGTAATTACTAGAAAGCGTGCTGGAGGGAGTAAATCATGAAAAAAAGACCTCGCCGTCCTCGACAGTTGGTCGTTGCGATTAATGGAACAAAAGTAGTGAAGAGTATTTTTTTGTTTATTGTCTCTCTGGTGGTTGTGTTTGTCATGTCAGGGGCTTTGACGTCTTTAAAACCTGAGCTTAGGCCTCAAGCGTCATTATATGGTGTGGCAGATGAGCTGTCAGGGGCATTCTTTGCAACTCTAATGGGGATGGAAAATCAATATTTTGCCTCAGCAGTCCCTGAAGATCAAAAAGGATTTCATTTCTCCGGGCTGTCACTCAAACTTGCCACAAGTATCAATTTAGAAGACCCCCGCAGTTTTCTAGGAAGAGAGCTGCCAGGCTTTGAACACTTTGATACAAAAATCATCCTAGCAGGTGAAGGTACAGACTATACGAATATGCCAATGGAATCGCCGCCTCCAAGTGAAGTCATCAAAGATGAAAAAGAAGCAAATCTAGCTGAGCTGGACAAGCTTGATGAAGATGAACCGAAAACGCCTGCAAAAGAGCCGGACCAGTCGACAGGAAAACGAAAAGCTGTGTACATTTATCACACACATAATACGGAATCATATTTACCATTTTTAAAAGGAGAAACAAACCCAAACAATGCGCGCCACTCAAAAGTGAACGTCACCCTTGTCGGGGAGATGTTTGGTAAAGCGCTCGATCAGCAAGGAATCGGCAATACAGTGGATAAAACAGAAATTGAAAAAAGACTGCTGAAAAAAGGGTTGAAGTATCCTCAATCATATAATGAATCCAGATTGGTTGTAAAAGAAGCTCTCGCTAAAAATGATGACCTAGATTACTTAATCGATATTCACCGGGATTCAAGAAGAAAGAAAGATACGACAGTAGAAATCAAAGGCAAGAAATATGCGAGAATCGCTTTTGTTGTAGGGAAGAAAAATCAAAGCTATGAGAAAAACTTAAAGCTGGCGACAGAGTTCCACCATTTGATGGAGAAAAAATATAAAGGACTTAGTGTCGGTGTGTTTGCCAAAGGAGAAATTGGTGATAATGGAATCTATAATCAAGATTTATCTGACAAAGCCCTCCTATTAGAATTTGGCGGTGTGGATAATAATATGGAAGAACTGAAAAACGCATCCAATGCAGCAGCTGATGTGTTCAGTGAAATTTTCTGGGACGCAGAAAAGGTAGACGGCAAAGCAAAGGATGAGAAAAAACGGTCTTAAGGTGGTGGAGGACATGGGCTCATTTATCGGAAAAACCATTATTTTATCGCTCGTATTGCTATTCGGTGTCTTTTTAGGAATGCAGCAAGCCAATAATGGCATGCTGCAAATGAAAGGGTATCATGATCCACAATTAAAAGGGGCCTTCACTGTGCAAACGAATGATGATCAAGAAAAAGAAGCTTCTATCCTCGGAACAGCTGTCACACAAAAGGACTTAGCAGAAAAACAAAAGCAGCTAGAAGAAATGGAGAGCTTTAATGCCTTCTCTAAGGCCGGAAAAGCATTATCAGATGGTATGACGCATGCAGCCCGTACACTTTATGATTGGGTGAATGGTAAATAAACTGTTGTAAGCATCATGTTGGATGTTATTTCATAAGATATCACACCTTTTCGCAAAAGCCGCTAACCGATGAGCGGCTTTTCTTGATTTCGATTGAATCTTTACAGCCCTATTGATATAATCTAACCTAGCGCAACCCGCGTTTTATAGTAGGAGTGATAGATTGTGACAGATAAAGAAAAACGATTAGAACGGCAATCAAGAATTCGAAATTTCTCCATTATCGCCCATATTGACCATGGGAAATCCACATTGGCTGACCGTATTTTGGAAAAAACAGCGGCGATTACGCAACGAGAAATGAAAGAACAATTACTTGATTCCATGGACTTAGAGCGTGAACGCGGCATTACGATCAAATTAAACTCTGTCCAGCTGAAATATCAGGCAAAGGATGGAGAAGAATATATTATGCACCTGATTGATACACCAGGGCATGTCGACTTCACCTATGAGGTATCTCGAAGCCTAGCTGCCTGTGAAGGTGCAATTCTTGTGGTGGATGCAGCACAAGGCATTGAAGCACAGACACTAGCGAACGTTTATTTAGCTCTTGATAACAACTTAGAAATCCTGCCGATCATTAACAAAATTGATCTGCCGAGTGCAGAACCTGAACGTGTAAGACAAGAAATTGAAGATGTCATCGGGTTGGATGCATCTGAAGCTGTTCTTACCTCTGCTAAGGCGGGCATCGGGATCGAGGATATTTTAGAACAAATCGTCGAAAAGGTGCCGGCACCAGCTGGAGATCCGGAAGCACCACTTCAAGCCCTCATTTTTGATTCTCTCTACGATGCGTATCGTGGCGTCATTGCTTACATACGAATTGTCGAAGGAACCGTCAAACCGGGTCAAAAAATCAAGATGATGGCGACAGGCAAAGAATTTGAAGTGCTTGAAGTCGGCGTATTTACACCGAAAGCAATGCCAACAGACGAACTCACTGTTGGAGATGTTGGCTATTTAACAGCTGCCATTAAAAACGTTGGTGATACACGAGTAGGGGATACGATCACAAGTGCGGTAAACCCTGCGAAAGAAGCTCTGCCTGGATATAGAAAGCTGAACCCAATGGTGTACTGCGGCCTTTATCCAATTGACACAGCGAAATATAACGACTTGCGTGAAGCGTTAGAAAAGCTTGAATTAAATGATTCTTCACTTCAATATGAGGCAGAGACATCCCAAGCACTTGGCTTCGGCTTCCGCTGCGGCTTCCTTGGCATGCTTCATATGGAAATCATCCAAGAACGGATTGAACGTGAATTTAAAATCGACCTTATTACGACAGCGCCAAGTGTTATTTACGATGTGTATATGACAGACGGAGAAAAAATCGTCGTAGATAACCCATCCAATTTGCCTGATCCGCAAAAGATTGAGCGAATTGAAGAGCCATACGTGAAGGCAACAATGATGGTGCCAAATGATTATGTTGGTTCTGTGATGGAGCTTTGCCAAGGAAAGCGCGGCAATTTCATTGATATGCAATATCTTGATGCAAACCGCGTAAGTATTGTGTACGAAATTCCTCTGGCAGAGATCGTATACGAATTCTTTGATCAATTAAAGTCCAATACAAAAGGGTATGCATCCTTTGATTACGAGCTGATCGGCTATCGCCCATCCACTCTAGTGAAAATGGATATCATGCTTAATGGCGAAAAAATCGATGCGCTTTCCTTTATTGTTCACCGCGATTATGCATATGAACGCGGAAAGATCATTGTAGAAAAGCTGAAAGAACTAATTCCGCGCCAGCACTTTGAAGTACCAGTTCAGGCAGCGATCGGTCAAAAGATTGTTGCTCGGTCTACCATTAAAGCAATGCGCAAGAACGTACTAGCGAAGTGTTATGGTGGAGATATTTCCCGGAAAAGAAAGCTTCTTGAGAAGCAAAAAGAAGGGAAAAAGCGCATGAAGCAAGTGGGTTCTGTAGAAGTCCCACAAGAAGCATTTATGGCCGTGCTGAAAATGGACGACAGCACACCGAAAAAATAACATCCTCAAGGCAACCTGCTTTACAATGCTCGCCTTGACGTTTATAGTCGAAAACAAACGAAGAGGCCGCAGCGATAAACTGCGGCTCTTTACCTGTAAAGAAGGTGTCAACAAATGAAAGCAGCATACATTCACATTCCATTTTGTGAGCACATTTGTCACTATTGTGATTTTAATAAATTTTTCATTAAAACCCAGCCGGTCGATGAATACTTAGCCGCTCTTGAAAAAGAAATGCAGCACACGATCGATCAAAAAGGGGAGCAAGAACTAAAGACGATCTTTATTGGCGGGGGAACCCCGACATCACTGACAACCAGCCAATTAGATCAGCTTATGGACAGCATTCACCGCGTATTAAAACCAACCAAAAACTTAATCGAGTTTGCAGTAGAAGCAAACCCAGACGAACTATCGCTTGAGAAATTGAATGTCTTAAAATCAGCAGGCGTTAATCGGCTGAGCTTTGGTGTTCAAACATTTGAAGATGACCTGCTCAAAAAAATCGGACGGGTTCATCAAAAGAAAGATGTTCTCACGTCTTTCGAGCGAGCAAGAGCAGTTGGGTTTGACAACATTAGTCTTGATCTGATGTTTGGTTTGCCTCACCAAGAGAAGCATCATGTCATGCATTCACTAGAGACCGCTTTTTCATTAGGTGCAGAACATTATTCGGTTTATTCACTGATTGTCGAGCCAAAGACGGTCTTTTACAATTTGATGCAAAAAGGGAAACTGCATTTACCACCGCAAGAACGTGAGGCTGAAATGTATGAGCTCGTCATGGATGAAATGGAGCGGCACGGACTCAAACAATATGAGATTAGCAATTACGCCAAACCAGGTTTTGAAAGCCAGCATAACCTCACCTATTGGAGCAACGAAGATTACTTTGGTTTTGGCGCAGGAGCGCACGGGTATGTAGATGGCGTCCGTAATGTGAACGCTGGACCAGTGAAGCATTACTTAGAGCTCATTGAACAAACAGGGTTTCCATATAAGGAAACGCATCAGGTGACAAAAGCAGAACAGATCGAAGAAGAAATGTTCTTAGGTTTGCGGAAAATTGAAGGCGTGAAAAGTGCTCACTTTCAAGCGAAATTTGGAGCATCACCAGAAGCACTCTTTCCCGCCATTCTTGAAGAATTAGCAGAAAAAGGTCTCATTGAACAGGATGAGATTGGCATTCGTTTAACAAGAAAAGGAAAATTGTTAGGGAATGAAGTATTTCAAGCGTTTCTCGGTGAGTTATAATTGACATTTTAATTTGAGTTTGGTAATTTTGTTTATACAATTAGCACTCGTTGAAAGAGAGTGCTAACAGGGGTGATGATGATGTTAACAAATCGTCAGCTTTTGATTCTACAAGTCATTATTAATGACTTTATTCGTTCGGCGCAGCCAGTTGGATCAAGGACTCTTTCCAAAAAAGAAGACATTACATTCAGCTCTGCGACGATTAGAAACGAAATGGCTGATTTGGAGGAACTCGGTTTTATTGAAAAGACCCATTCTTCATCAGGAAGAATTCCTTCCGAAAAAGGATATCGTTATTATGTAGATCATTTGCTCTCTCCGCGAAAACTGTCATCTAAAGAGCTTGTGCTCATCCAGTCAGTTTTTCAGGAGAAAATTTTTGAGCTGGAAAAAACAGTTCAAAAATCGGCGGAAATTTTATCAGATCTCACAAACTACACATCGATTGTCCTTGGTCCAAAGCTAAGTGAAAATCGATTGAAGCAAATTCAGCTTGTCCCTGTCCAGCCTAATAAAGCAGTAGCGATTATGATTACAGACAGCGGGCATGTTGAAAACAAAACCATTACCTTCTCTGAGCATCTTGATGTCTCCGATATTGAGAAGCTAATGAATATTTTAAACAGCCGCTTAGCCGGAGTCCCGATGGATCAGCTGAAGGACAGGATGTATAAAGAAGTAGTGATGCTCCTTCGCACGCATTTAAAAGACTATGATCATATTTTAGATGCACTTGGTAACACATTCACTTCAACACAAAATGAATCAAAACTTTTCTTTGGCGGGAAGATTAATATGTTGAACCAGCCAGAGTTTCATGACATTGACCGCATTCGTTCACTCATGATGCTGATTGAACAAAAGAACGATGTCATGCAGCTGTTTCATCCAAATCAGCAAGGAATCACCATTAAAATCGGTTCAGAAAACAATTTGGAAGCAATGGAGAACTGCAGTTTAATCACAGCAACTTATGCGATTGATCAAAAATCACTCGGCTCCATCGCTGTCATTGGTCCAACCCGTATGGATTACGGGCGAGTCGTTAGTCTTTTGCATCATGTATCAAAAGACTTGTCAAACGCACTTTCCAATTTGTATGATGAGTAGGGTGATAAAAGATGGGGGCACAGCCCCTTCGTATAATTGAATCTTTTGAGGGAGGTGAACACAATGTCAGAAGAAAAACAGACACCTGAGCAAGCAGCAGAGGTTGAAGCACAAGAAGAAGCAGTTCAAGCAGAAACTGAGGAAGTAAAGCACGATGAACAGTCTGCCTTCCAAGAGAAGATTGATGAATTGCAGCAGCTTCTAGATGAAAAAGAAAACAAAATTCTGCGTGTTCAAGCAGATTTTGAAAACTATAAACGCCGTGCTCGAACTGAAGTGGAGACCGTGCAAAAATATCGTTCTCAACATGTTGTCAGCGACCTTCTCCCAGCTCTCGACAACTTTGAAAGAGCGCTTGGAATCGATCCAGACAATGAGCAGACGAAAAGTTTGTTAGAAGGTATGCAAATGGTTTACCGCCAGCTGGTAGAAGCGTTGAAAAATGAAGGCGTTGAACCAATTGAAGCTGTCGGCAAAGAGTTCGATCCAAACCTTCATCAAGCCGTCATGCAAGTTGAAGATGAAAACTACGATTCAAACATCGTTGTAGAAGAATTGCAAAAGGGCTATAAACTCAAAGACCGAGTTATTCGTCCATCAATGGTAAAAGTAAATCAATAACTACATAATGGGAGGTCATCGAATATGAGTAAAATCATTGGTATTGACTTAGGAACAACAAACTCATGCGTTGCAGTACTCGAAGGCGGCGAGCCAAAAGTTATTGCAAACGCTGAAGGAGCACGTACAACACCATCTGTTGTCGCTTTTAAAAATGGAGAGCGCCAAGTAGGTGAAGTAGCGAAGCGTCAATCAATTACAAACCCGAACACCATCATGTCTGTTAAAAGACATATGGGTACAGATTATAAAGTAGAAGTTGAAGGCAAGAACTACACGCCGCAGGAAATCTCTGCAATTATTCTTCAACACCTTAAATCTTACGCTGAAGCTTATCTTGGCGAAGAAGTAACAAAAGCGGTTATTACAGTTCCTGCTTACTTCAACGATGCAGAGCGCCAAGCAACAAAAGATGCTGGTAAAATTGCTGGTCTTGAAGTAGAACGTATCATCAACGAACCAACAGCAGCTGCACTTGCTTATGGTTTAGATAAAACAGATGAAGATCAAACGATCCTTGTATATGACCTTGGCGGCGGTACATTTGACGTATCAGTCCTTGAGCTTGGAGACGGCGTCTTTGAAGTACGCTCAACTGCTGGGGACAACCGTCTAGGTGGAGACGATTTTGACCAAGTCATCATCGATCATCTAGTGGCTGAATTCAAAAAAGAAAACGGCATTGATCTTTCAAAAGATAAAATGGCGCTTCAGCGTTTAAAAGATGCTGCTGAAAAAGCGAAAAAAGATCTTTCTGGTGTATCTTCTACACAAATCTCACTGCCATTTATCACAGCTGGAGATGCAGGTCCTCTTCACCTAGAATTAACGCTAACGCGTGCTAAATTCGAAGAGCTTTCTGCAGACCTTGTAGAGCGTACAATGACACCTGTACGTCAATCACTGAAAGATGCTGGTCTATCTGCTAGCGAGATTGATAAAGTTATCCTTGTTGGTGGATCAACTCGTATTCCTGCAGTACAAGAAGCAATCAAAAAAGAAACAGGTAAAGAGCCTCATAAAGGCGTAAACCCTGATGAAGTGGTTGCACTTGGTGCGGCAATTCAAGGTGGAGTTATCACAGGAGATGTCAAAGACGTTGTTCTTCTTGACGTCACACCACTTTCTTTAGGAATTGAAACAATGGGCGGCGTATTCACAAAGCTGATTGAACGTAATACAACGATTCCAACAAGTAAATCTCAAGTATTCTCAACGGCTGCTGACAACCAAACTGCTGTAGACATTCACGTCTTACAAGGTGAGCGTCCAATGGCAGCAGACAACAAAACATTAGGTCGTTTCCAATTGACTGATATCCCGCCAGCACCACGCGGCGTACCACAAATCGAAGTATCTTTTGATATCGATAAAAACGGTATTGTCAACGTACGTGCGAAAGATATGGGTACAGGCAAAGAGCAAAACATCACAATCAAATCTTCTTCAGGTCTTTCTGATGATGAGATCGAAAAAATGGTCAAAGAAGCAGAAGAAAATGCTGAAGCAGATGCAAAGAAAAAAGAAGAAATCGAAGTGCGCAATGAAGCAGATCAATTAGTGTTTACAACAGAAAAAACATTAAAAGATCTTGAAGGCAAAATCGATGAAGAGCAAGTGAAAAAAGCGAATGATGCAAAAGATGCGCTAAAAGCTGCGATCGAAAAAGGCGAGCTTGAAGACATCAAAGCGAAAAAAGATGAGCTACAAACAATCGTTCAAGAATTAACGACAAAGCTCTATGAAGAAGCTGCAAAACAAGCACAAGCTCAGCAAGAAGGCGCTGAAGGTGCTCAAAAAGCAGATGACAATGTAGTGGATGCAGAATACGAAGAAGTAAACGACGATCAAGAGAAAAAATAATCACCTTTACTTTTGAAAAAGACTGCTGAAACGTACTCGTCAGAAAGTCAAAGTCAGGATCTCTTGGCTTTGACTTTTTTCTTTTCAACGATGAAAAGGAATTGAAAAAGATCAATTTAAAATGATACAATCGTATTTATGTGAGAAAATCGGGAGTGTGAAGAGATGAGTAAGCGTGATTACTATGAAGTGCTTGGCGTGAGTAAGAGCGCCTCAAAGGACGAAATCAAAAAGGCATACCGCAAGCTTTCAAAAAAGTATCACCCTGATATTAATAAAGAAGCTGGCTCAGATGATAAATTCAAAGAAGTAAAAGAAGCCTATGAAACCCTTTCTGACGATCAAAAGCGTTCACATTATGACCAGTTCGGTCACACCGATCCAAACCAAGGATTTGGTGGCGGCGGATTTGGCGGTGGAGGAGACTTTGGCGGCTTCGGCGGCTTTGATGACATCTTCTCTAGTATTTTTGGCGGCGGAGCCAGAAGAAGAGATCCAAATGCACCGCGTCAAGGAGCGGACCTTCAATATACAATGACCCTTTCATTTGAAGAAGCGGCATTTGGGAAAGAAGCAACGATCGAGATTCCCCGCGAGGAATCATGTGAAACGTGTCATGGATCAGGTGCAAAACCTGGAACACAGGCGAAGACATGCTCACATTGCGGCGGATCAGGTCAACTAAATGTCGAGCAATCCACGCCATTTGGTAAAGTAGTCAACCGCAGAGTATGTAACTACTGTAGCGGAACTGGTAAACAAATTGAACATAAGTGTTCAACATGTGGTGGATCTGGTAAAGTGCGTAAGCGTAAGAAAATCAATGTGACGATCCCAGCAGGTGTGGACGATGGTCAGCAGCTTAGAGTATCTGGTCAAGGTGAACCAGGTGTAAATGGAGGACCTCCAGGCGATCTATTTGTTGTTTTCCATGTGAGGGCGCATGAATTCTTCGAACGAGATGGAGATGACATCTACTGCGAAATGCCGCTTACCTTTGCGCAGGCTGCACTAGGTGATGAAATTGAAGTGCCGACATTACATGGGAAAGTCAAATTAAAAGTTCCTGCGGGCACACAAACGGGTACGAAGTTTAGACTCAAAGGAAAAGGTGTAAAAAATGTACGCGGTTATGGTCAAGGCGATCAGCATATCGTTGTACGCGTCGTAACACCGACGAATTTAACTGAAAATCAAAAAGATATCATTAGAAAATTTGCTGAAGTGAGCGGAAATAAACCGGACGAACAAGAAATGAGCTTTTTCGATAAGGTGAAACGCGCATTTAAAGGCGAGTAAGACGGATAAGGAGTTGGTAGTATTGAAGTGGTCAGAAATTAGCGTCCATACAACAAATGAAGCGGTGGAACCGATCACCAATATTTTGCATGAAGCAGGTGCAAGTGGTGTCGTGATTGAGGACCCGCTTGATTTAGTCAAGGAACGTGAAAATGTATACGGTGAGATCTACCAGCTCGATCCGAATGATTATCCTGAGGAAGGGGTTATCGTCAAAGCCTACCTTCCGATGAATAGCTTTTTGATGGAAACGGTAGATGAGATCAAAGAAGCCATCAACAATCTTCTTCTATATGATATTGACCTTGGACGAAATACACTGTCAATTTGTGAAGTAAACGAAGAAGAATGGGCGACTGCATGGAAGAAATACTATCATCCTGTGAAAATCTCTGAGAAATTTACCATCGTCCCAACATGGGAAGAGTACACACCTGTTCATTCTGATGAATTGATCATCGAAATGGACCCTGGAATGGCATTTGGAACCGGTACACATCCAACAACGGTTCTTTGCATTCAGGCGCTTGAGCGCTATGTGAAGGAAAACGACACGGTGATTGACGTTGGAACAGGATCTGGCATTTTAAGTGTTGCTGCTGCAATGCTCGGTGCAAAAGACATTCATGCATTTGATCTCGACACCGTTGCAGTGGAAAGTGCAAAGCAGAACATCGAATTAAATTGTGTGAGCGACCAAGTAACGGTAAAACAAAACAATTTACTTGATGGGATTTCAGGTGAACGCGATGTGATTGTGGCCAACATCCTTGCAGAGGTCATCTTGCGCTTTACAGATCAAGCGTATGATCTATTGAAGAAAGACGGTTACTTTATTACATCAGGCATTATCGGACAAAAGAAATTACAAGTCAAAACGGCTTTAGAAGAAGCCGGTTTTGAGATTGTTGAAGTGCTGTCAATGGAAGATTGGGTCAGCATTATAGCGAAAAAATAAAGCGAGTAGGTGTCAGGACACGTATGCAACGATATTTTATCGACCTCACAAAAGAAGAAGTGACGGAAAAGGGAAACATCGTCATAAAGGGTGAAGATGTTCATCACCTTGCAAACGTCATGCGGATGAAAGCAGGAGAAGACATCCTTTGCTTAACGACAGACGGCTTTGAAGCGCTCAGTAAAATTGATACAATAACAAAGGAAGAAGTGATTTGTCACTTGGAAGGCTGGACGAATCAGAATCGAGAACTTCCGATCAAGGTGACGATTGCAAGCGGTCTGCCAAAAGGGGATAAGCTTGAATGGATTATCCAAAAAGGCACCGAGCTTGGCGCAAGTGCTTTTATTCCGTTTCAAGCGACTCGTTCGATTACAAAACTTGACCAAAAAAAGTCATTAAAAAAACGAGATCGCTGGGAAAAAATTGCGAAAGAAGCTGCCGAGCAGTCTTACCGGAATATCATTCCGCGCGTTCATCCAGTATCAACATTTAAAGAGCTGATTCAACTGGCCGGTGAATTCGATAAATGTGTCGTTGCATACGAAGAATCATCGAAAGAAGGCGAGCAAAGCCGGTTTCAAACGGTGCTCCAACAGATGAAGGGCGGACAAACCTTATTAGTGGTTTTTGGTCCAGAAGGCGGTTTAGCAGAAAAGGAGATTGAAGAACTTGAAGCGCATGGTGCAGTCATTTGCGGGCTTGGACCACGCATTTTAAGAACAGAAACAGCTCCTCTTTACGCGCTTTCTGCTATATCTTATCAAACAGAGTTATTAAGAGGTGAATCATGATGGGAACAGTAGCGTTCCATACACTTGGCTGTAAGGTCAATCACTACGAAACAGAAGCCATCTGGCAACTGTTTAAAGAAGCTGGCTATGAAAGAAAAGATTATGAATCAAAAGCAGACGTATA
This sequence comes from Bacillus sp. FSL W7-1582, assembly GCF_038593325.1. Taxonomy (NCBI): domain Bacteria; kingdom Bacillati; phylum Bacillota; class Bacilli; order Caryophanales; family Bacillaceae; genus Bacillus; species Bacillus sp. FSL W7-1582. Next base: position 2,309,673 of record NZ_CP151987.1, on the reverse strand, counting down.
TGTCATTAATACATGTACCGTCACCAATACAGGCGATAAAAAAAGCCGCCAAGTCATTAGAAGAGCCATTCGTCATAATCCGGATGGTGTCATTTGTGTAACAGGCTGTTACGCACAAACGTCTCCGGCAGAAATCATGGCGATTCCTGGTGTTGATATTGTGGTTGGCACACAAGACAGACATAAACTGCTTGGTTATATTGAAGAATACAGAAGAGAAAGACAGCCGATCAATGGAGTTGGCAATATCATGAAAGCACGGGTCTTTGAAGAACTAGATGTTCCTGCGTTTACTGACAGAACACGTGCTTCATTAAAAATCCAAGAAGGCTGTAACAATTTCTGTACATTCTGCATTATCCCTTGGGCTCGCGGATTACTGCGTTCTCGCGATCCAGAAGAAGTCATCAATCAAGCGCAGCAGCTTGTCGATGCTGGCTACAAAGAAATTGTATTAACAGGTATTCATACAGGTGGATACGGTGAAGATTTAAAGGATTATAACTTTGCTAAGCTTCTGAAAGAATTAGATGAACGTGTGGCGGGATTAAAACGAATCCGCATTTCATCCATTGAAGCAAGTCAAATTACAGACGAAGTGATTGAAGTGCTCGATCAGTCAGATAAAATTGTGAGACACTTGCACATTCCGCTTCAATCTGGTTCTAATACTGTACTGAAAAGAATGCGCCGTAAATACACAATGGAATTCTTTGCAGAGCGTTTAACGAAGCTCAAAAAAGCATTGCCAGGTCTTGCTGTCACTTCAGATGTGATCGTTGGATTCCCAGGAGAAACAGAAGAAGAATTTATGGAAACATACAATTTTGTCAAAGACCATCAATTCTCTGAGCTCCATGTGTTCCCTTACAGCAAACGGACAGGTACGCCTGCTGCAAGAATGGAAGATCAAGTAGATGAGAATGTGAAAAACGAACGCGTTCACCGCCTCATTGCTCTTTCTGATCAGCTTGCGAAAGAATATGCATCGGCATATGAAGGCGACGTCTTAGAGATTATTCCAGAAGAATCCTTCAAAGAACAAGACGGAACGCACAATCTGTATGTAGGATATACTGATAACTACATGAAGGTCGTATTTGAAGGAACAGAAGACATGATCGGCCGTTTGGTGAAAGTGAAGATTACGAAAGCAGGTTATCCTTATAACGAAGGACAATTCGTCCGTATAAGTGATGACGTGCAGACGGATCAAGTGAGAATGACCTCATAATGAATGAAAAACCGGCAGCCATTAGGCAAGCCGGTTTCTTTTATGTTGACCGATTCGGAAGAAGGAACAAAATCAAGGCGTGAAAAGGGCGGATGAACGGGAAAAAGAGGAGAGAACTTGCAACATTAAACAGCAGACTAAAGTGCGCAATCTGCTGGGCAGGAGAGCTTGCTAAAAACGCAACAAACTCTGTGATAAAGGCGAGAAAAGGAAGACATAAAAGAACACCTAGAACATTAAACACGACGTGCGCATACGCGGTTTGGCGGGCTGCATAACCGCCAGAGATAGCAGCCATCACGGCAGTAATACATGTTCCGATATTGGATCCTAAAACAAAGCTGATGCCTTCTTTTAGAGCGACAGTCCCTTCATTCATAAATCCCATCAAAATACCGATACATACAGAACTTGAATGAACAATCGCCGTGAGCACTGTACCAGAGAGAAGAGCTGTCCAATCGGAGTGCTGCATCATTTCAAGGAAACGCAGTGTCTCTGGCTGACTGGTCATCATCCCTGCAATTTTTGAAAAACTTTGAATACAAAAAAAGATCATGCCAAGCCCAAATAAACTTTTTCCTGCATATCGAAAAGACTTCCTGCCCAAAATGATACATAAAAGACCAGCTGCAATCAGAACCCACATAAACACGTCCATCTTAATGGCAATAAATTCTGTCGTAAATGTTGAGCCGATATTCGTTCCAAGAATCATGGGTATGGATTTTTTAAACGTGAGAATGCCTGTACTCACAAAGCCGATAACGATGACCATAAATGCCGAACTGCTTTGAAGAACCCCTGTAAACACAATACTGACCAAGAATGCTTTGACTGGATGATCTGTAAAGAGAAGAAGTGATTTCTCAATACGAGACGACGTGAGCGCCATTAATCCTTTCCTAAGCAAACCCATTGCCCATAAAAAAATGAAAATAAGTGCACAAAAATAAATGATCGCCATCATAGAAAAGTCCTCCTCTTACCAATGAATATATGGACTTGTCTACCTGCTCATGACGAAAATATATTTCCAAATCACTTAGTTGACCTCAACCTAGGCTTATATTATAATGTCTAGGTACATGTTTTGCATGTATATCTTTTTTTAATGCAGTCGATTGGTGTATTCGGAGGGAGGGAAAGAGAATGTCAAAAACGGTCGTTAGAAAAAACGAATCGCTTGAAGATGCTCTTCGTCGCTTTAAACGCAGTGTATCCAAAACTGGAACATTGCAAGAAGCAAGAAAGCGTGAATTTTATGAAAAGCCTAGCGTAAAGCGTAAGAAAAAGTCTGAAGCTGCTAGAAAACGTAAATTCTAAAGAGGGTGGATTTTATGAGTCTTCTTGAGCAATTAAATTCTGATATGAAGCTTTTTATGAAAAACCGAGAGAAAGACAAGCTTATTGTCATTCGTATGGTAAAGGCTTCACTGCAAAATGAAGCAATAAAGCTTAAGAAAGACAGTTTGACCGGAGATGAGGAACTAACCGTCCTTTCCCGCGAGATTAAGCAACGTAAAGACTCCCTCCATGAATTTTCGAAAGCTAATCGCTTAGATTTAGTAGATAAAGTTCAAAAAGAGATTGACATTTTAGACGTTTATTTACCTGAACAGCTTTCTGAAGAAGAACTGCAGGCGGTTGTGAAAGAAACAATCGCCGAAACCGGTGCTTCATCGAAAGCTGATATGGGTAAAGTGATGAGCGCTATTATGCCAAAAGTAAAAGGTAAAGCTGATGGTGCTGTGATTAACAGACTTGTCAGCGAGCAACTGTCTCAATAAAAAAGTATCCTTCTCATGTTAGAAGGGTACTTTTTTTATGTCTTCATAAACCTGTCATATAAAAATGAAACCTATGATACATTTGTAACGTATGTAAAGGAACGGTAAAATGAAAGAAAGAGAGGGGGGATCACCAAATAGATGAAAAAAATGAAAATTTCTATTGCTCTCTTCAGTTGTTTTATAATATGCTTGTTATTAGGGGTTCAATTGACCGCGAAATCAGCAGATCAGAAAGTTCATGTTATCCCAATTGAAGATACAGTAGAAAAAGGACTTTCTAAATTCATTGAACGATCATTTGAGCAGGCAAAGTCGGAACGGGCGAAGCACATCATTCTCGACATCAATACACCAGGTGGTGCAGTCGATGCGGCGCTTGAAATCGCCGATACCATTCGTGCATCCGATATCCCAGTGACAGCGTTTGTGAATCATAGAGCGCTTTCAGCCGGGGCATTCATTGCCTTAAATGCCGATCAAATTTATATGACCCCAAACGGAAAGATGGGGGCTGCTGCGATCATTGATGGTGAAGGCAACGCTGCCGATCAAAAATCTGAATCTCTATGGCTTGCTGAAATGAGTGACGCTGCTGAAAAGCAGGGGCGTAATCCAAAATATGCTCTTGCGATGGCAGATGTAGATATAGACGCAAAAGAAGCTGGTGCACCAAAAGGAGAATTGCTGACCTTTAATACAGATCGGGCACTTCAGTTCGGTTATGCAGAAGGAGAAGCGAAAAATATGGATGACTTGCTTCAGAAGCTGAACTTAGCAGACGCTTCTGTTCAATACGATGAAGTGAGCTTTGCTGAAAAGGTTGCGCGTTTTCTCACGCATCCGATCGTCATTCCTATCCTTTTATCCATCGCGAGCTTAGGGTTAATTGTTGAATTATATTCTCCCGGGTTTGGGGTCCCAGGCACCATGGGAGTCACAGCGCTTCTTCTATTCTTTTATGGTCATCTCGTGGCAGGTTTTGCAGGATATGAGACATTGTTCCTGTTTTTGGCAGGGATTGTGTTGATCATTCTGGAATTATTTTTGCCAGGGGGAATCGTGGGTGTCATTGGACTAATCTGTGTTGTTGTCAGCTTATTTTTAGCAGCTGGAAGCTTTACAGAAATGGCGATTTCCATCTTGATTGCCACTGCTGTTTCAATCATAGCAGTTATTTTATTGACAAAGGTGTTGGGGAAACGTATGAAATTTTTTAAAAAGTTCATTTTAACCGATTCAACCAATAAAGAAAGTGGTTATGTCTCAAATGAAACAAGAGATGATCTTGTAGGACAAATCGCAGTGACAGCAACAGCACTTCGTCCATCTGGTACGATTGTATTCGGAGACGAGCGCATTGATGTTGTGTCAGAAGGTGCTTTTATCGATAAGGATGAACAAGTAAAAATTGTGAAAGCGGAAGGCTCACGCATTGTCGTGAGGAAAGTATAGATATACTGATTTTATAGGAGGAATAAAATGGATCCATCTACTTTACTATTATTTGTGATTATCGCAGCAGGTTTGATCGTTCTATCGATCTTCTTCACCTTTGTACCGGTGATGCTGTGGATTTCTGCCCTAGCGGCTGGCGTAAGAGTGAGCATTTTTACACTTGTAGGAATGAGGCTTCGCCGAGTGATTCCAAACCGAGTGGTCAACCCGCTCATCAAAGCGCATAAAGCAGGTCTTGATGCGACGATTAACCAATTAGAAAGCCACTATCTTGCAGGTGGTAACGTAGACCGAGTTGTCAACGCACTGATCGCAGCTCAGCGTGCGAATATCGAATTGAACTTTGCTCGCTGTGCGGCAATCGACCTAGCAGGCCGTGACGTACTTGAAGCTGTCCAAATGAGTGTAAACCCTAAAGTCATTGAAACACCATTTATCTCAGGTGTTGCGATGGACGGGATTGAAGTAAAAGCAAAAGCACGTATTACAGTTCGTGCAAACATTGACAGGCTTGTCGGTGGTGCAGGGGAAGAAACGATCATTGCTCGTGTAGGTGAAGGGATTGTTTCTACAATCGGTTCATCAGATAATCATAAAAAGGTTCTTGAAAATCCTGATATGATTTCTCAAACGGTTCTTGGTAAAGGATTAGATTCAGGTACAGCATTTGAAATTCTCTCGATTGATATCGCAGATGTTGATATCGGTAAGAATATCGGGGCGATCCTGCAGACAGACCAAGCAGAAGCCGACAAAAACATTGCACAGGCGAAAGCAGAAGAACGCCGCGCTATGGCTGTTGCACAAGAACAAGAAATGCGTGCGAGAGTTGAAGAAATGCGCGCGAAAGTAGTAGAAGCAGAGGCTGAAGTACCACTTGCAATGGCCGAAGCACTACGTGAAGGTAATATTGGAGTTATGGACTACATGAACATTAAGAATATCGATGCTGATACGGATATGAGAGATTCATTTGGCAAAATGACAAAAGGTCCATCTGATAATGAAAACAAATAAGCATCCTCTCACGCTTTAAGGAGGGAGCCCATTGGACATTCTATTTGAAAATCCGTTACTAATAGCGATTATCATCGGTATTATCTCTGCGGTCTTTGGGAAAATCGGCAAACAAGAGGAGAAGGAACAAAATAACCGGCAGCAAAAGCCAGCTCCTCAAAAGAAGGCAGAACAAACACGACCAGCCCCGGTCAAAACAGACCAGTTGGACGATTTTGGCGATGTACATGATCATGGCGGGATGAAGAAACAAGGTTCACAGTCCTTACAGGATCGTTATACCGCTACACTTGCCGAAATGGAAGAAAGAAAAAGCGAGCTGAATAAAGAGTTTCAATCGCTTGAAAGACAGCTTACTAGGCCAAAGGCAGCATCTGCTGAAATGAAGCCGAAAATCATTGAGAAGCTCAACCAAGATACGGTCGTTCAAGGGATGATCCTTGGTGAAGTATTTGGAGAGCCTCGTGCGAAAAAGCCGCATCGAACGATGAAACGACCATATAAAAGATAAAGAAGAAAGTCCCCTTATTCTTAAGGGGGCTTTTTTGTTGCGTAATGGAGATTTTTCTTAGTCAAAATGATGAAACGGCTGTTTTACGGGATTCATTAGCATGATATGAACCGCTGAGGAATAGGATGATATAGAGGCTTTCTCATCAGTCTCACCATCTTTCAGTTTGATCTCATACACATGAGGTGGGAAGGGGTTCTTATTGAATGGGAAAAAGAAAAAATCAACTTAAAGCATGGCTGACAAGAACACTTGAAATCCCTCCGGACGTGATGATGGATCTTCCCCGTATTACGATGGTTGGCAGACTCCATATTTACATAGAGAACCATAAAGGGCTTTTACTTTTCAGTGATCAAGAGGTAAGGCTGATGCTCAAGCAAGGACAGTGCATTATTTCAGGAAAAGACTTTGTGATTAAAACGATTTTGCCAGAAGAGATCTTATTAGAGGGGAAAATCGATGAGGTCCGTTATATTGATTCTTAACTGACGGAGGGGAGAAACGTGAAGAACAAATGGTTTTCCTATTTTATTGGCAGAGTGGAAGTGGAGATAAGAGGAAGCGGTATTGAGCGGCTAATCAATGAGTGCACGAGACAGGGGATCACAATTTTTCAAGTGAGCCGCCGTCAAGACAGCGTGCGCTTATTTATTCGCCTCTCAGATGTACATGCCTTTAGAAAAGTGCGCAGACATCATGAGGTGAAATGTTCGTTTCATCAAAAGAAAGGGTTCCCGTTTCTTCTTCTATGGTCGAGAAGAAATATTGGCTTCACCCTCGGGATGGCTTTTTTCCTAGTGACGATATTGGCTCTTTCAAATATGGTGTGGAAAATTGAGATTAAAGGTGCGAATCCAGAAACAGAACACCAAATGAGAAAGCATCTGGACGAAATAGGGGTACAAAAAGGGCGTTTTCAGTTTCTCATGGGGACACCTGAAAAAATACAAAAGTCATTGACGACCAATATTCAGAGCATTACATGGGTCGGAGTTGAACTGAACGGAACGACGTTTCAAATGAAAGTGGTCGAAAAAAATGAACCTGAAAAGGAGAAATATACAAGTCCTCAGCACATCTTTGCCAAGAAAAAGGCGGTTATCACGAGAATGTATGTAGAAAAGGGAGAACCGCTTGCCCAGGTCGATGAGCATGTGAAAAAAGGGCAGATGCTCGTCTCAGGTTTAATTGGGAGTGAAGATCAGAAAAAAACGGTCGGAGCTAAAGCGAAAATATATGGTGAAACATGGTACCGATCTGAAGTTTCTGTCCCTCTTCGAACATCTTTTGATGTCTTTACGGGTAAAATGAAGACAAAGCACAAGCTCTCCTTATTTGGAGGCTCCATCCCATTTTGGGGATTTTCCTTTAAAAAAGATGATTTTCAGCAGCCGAAAACAGAAACAGAAGTTCACCCGCTTCATTTTTTGAATATGCAATTGCCGTTCTCCTATGAAAAGGAAATCACACGAGAAAGTGAAAAAATAAATCGAGAATACACAAATAAAGAAGCGGTTCAAGCAGGGATTAAAATGGGTAAAAAAGAATTAGAAGAAAAGCTAGGTCAAACAGGTGAGGTGAAAAGTGAAAAAGTTTTGCACGAGACAACAGGGAATGGTAAAGTTAAGTTAATCATCCTTTACCAAGTAATAGAAGATATTGTTCAACCAACACCTATTGTTCAGGGAGACTAGAGAATGACAGAACATTTACTTGAGATTCAACAAAAATTGGATAGCCCAAACGAAGCCATTGCTTTATTTGGCAATCAAGATGCTTATCTGAAACTGATGGAAAACGAGCTGAATGTCTCCATTATCACACGTGGAGAGAAAGTGTATGTTTCTGGTCAGGAAGCATCAAGAGATACTGTGAGCCGTTTGATTACATCTCTCTTACATCTCATTCGTAAAGGAATTGAGATTTCTGAGCGGGATGTCGTCTATGCCATTAAAATGGCGCAAAAAGACAAGCTCAATTATTTTGAAAATATGTATGAAGATGAAATTACGAAAAATGCCAAAGGCAAGTCGATCAGAGTCAAAACGATCGGCCAGCGTGAATATGCTGCGGCAATGAAAAAAGATGATCTGGTCTTTGGGATTGGACCTGCTGGTACAGGTAAAACGTATTTAGCAGTGGTCAACGCCGTACATGCCCTGAAAAATGGACATGTCAAACGGATTATCCTGACAAGGCCAGCTGTTGAAGCAGGAGAAAGTCTTGGCTTTTTGCCAGGAGATTTAAAAGAAAAAGTCGATCCTTATTTAAGACCGCTATATGATGCTCTGCACGATGTGCTTGGTAGTGATCATACGGAACGTTTAATTGAGCGCGGAGTGATTGAAATTGCCCCTCTTGCCTATATGAGAGGGCGGACGCTTGATGATGCATTTGTGATTTTAGATGAAGCGCAGAATACAACGCCAGCTCAAATGAAAATGTTTTTGACGAGACTAGGCTTTGGTTCTAAAATGGTCATTACAGGAGATATTACACAAATTGATTTGCCTAAAGGTATGCAGTCAGGCCTTGCAGCTGCAAAGGACATGCTTGCTGAGATCAAGGGTATCTCATTCATTGAATTAGATCAGACAGATGTGGTCAGACACCCGCTTGTGGCGAAGATCATTGGAGCATACGAAAAGCAAAAATGAACTGAGTGACCCGATCGCCTTAATCGGGTCATTTTGTTTCGATCGTGGTTTAAAGTAAAAAAGGAGGTACTTTCCTTGAGAAAGAATCAGAAAGGCAGTAAGCGCAAAAGGCTGCTGTCTAAAAAAGAACCTCAGAAAATGGAGCGCTCACGCTATTTAAACGTACTGCTATACGCTGGTTTAGCGGCCATCCTGTTTGTGGTGCTCTTCTTCCATGTAAAGCCTGAATCGCTCGACCTAGATTTGTTTTCAGTGAGCGAACAGACCATCTATTCTCCGTCTACCGTTGATGACCAAGAAGCAACAGAAGAAAAGAAACAAGAAGCAACGGATCAAGTGGAAGACCAATATACACTCAAAAAAGCGTATTCTGATAATCGTGTTGACCTCATTTCATCCCTCTTTGAAGCCATTAAAGAAGAGAAGAAAGCAGCAGCTGATGACAAAGAGAACCCGCCAACAGATCAAGAGATGGTGAAGCGTGTAAAAGAGAAACTCACAACCGATATGCAGGAAGCTGTTTCGGATCAATCGATTAAAGCACTGCTCCAAGCAAGCGACGAAAACCTTTCTTTTACAAAGGACTCCATCATCACAGTGGTCAATTCTCTCATGAGTAAAGAAATCACAGCTTCTAAGCTGCAAGATGAGAAAAAACAAGTGAAAGCAGAGCTTGAAAACAATTCGATTCCGTCAAAATATTTAAATGCAGCGAAAGAAATTGGTGAATTTGCGATTATTCCAAACTATGTATTTGACCCGGTCGCAACAGAGAAGAAAAGACAAGAAGCAGCTGATAATATCCAGCCGGTTCAAATTAAGCAAGGGCAAATTTTAGTGGAAGAAGGAGAGCTCATTGACCGCGAAGTGTATCGCAAATTAGAACTGACCGGCCTTTTAAACAGCTCCAATTTGTTTAAGCCTGTAAGCGGTCTTATCATCTTAATTGGTCTCTTCTTAGCGGCGATTGTCCACTCACTGGAATCGAGGAAAAAGTCGCTCGTCCATAAGAATAAATCGTTACTGCTGTACTCGCTTATTTTCACCATTATTTTAATCATCATGGAAGTATTCAGTCTCTTCCAGGAAACCAAATATACAACCATCGGCTACGTCGTGCCTGTGGCACTTGGCACGATGCTGATTAAGCTGCTGATCAATGAGCGGCTGGCGATCTTCTCCGGCCTTGTATTTGCCCTTTGCGGCAGTATGATGTTTAATCAAGGAGTAACAGGCGTCTTTAACTATGTCATCTGTGCTTATTATTTAATAAGCGGGATGGCGGGGATTTTATTTTTGAGAAAACATAATGCGAGATCAAAAATTTTGCAGGCGGGGCTTTGGGTAGCTTTGGTGAATGTACTTGTTGTGCTGTCCATTATGCTGATTCAAAATTCTTCTCCATCAGGGCTTGAAATAGGTGTAAACCTCATCATGGCGATTGTGTCAGGGTTTGCATCGGCTATTTTGGTTATCGGGTTAATGCCAGTCTTTGAGAGCATGTTTGGCATTCTTTCGACCATGAAGCTTATTGAATTATCGAACCCGAATCATCCGCTGCTGAAAAAGATCTTAACAGAGACGCCAGGTACATATCATCATAGTGTCATGGTGGCGAATTTAGCGGATGCTGCATGTGAAGCAGTCGGTGCAAATGGATTGTTAGCAAGGGTTGGAGCTTATTATCATGACATTGGAAAAACGAAAAGACCACAATACTTTATTGAAAACCAAATGAACATTGATAATCCGCACGACAAGCTTTCTCCTCAGCTGAGCAAGAATATTATTATTGCCCATACGACAGATGGTGCTGAAATGCTGAGAGAAAAGAAGTTTCCAGAGGAACTTGTGGACATTGCAGAACAGCATCACGGAAAGTCCCTGCTGAAGTTCTTTTACTATAAGGCAAAAGAACGGGATGATCAGGTGACAGAAGAAGAATTTCGTTATCCTGGTCCAAAACCGCAATCGAAAGAAGCGGCCATTATTTCTGTAGCTGACAGCGTGGAAGCGGCGGTTCGTTCGATGCATAATCCAAACCCTGAGCGGATTGAAAAGCTTGTCAAAGGCATTATTTCAGATAAGATGCAGGATGGGCAATTTAGTGAATGTGATCTGACATTTAAAGAATTAAATATTATTAGCCAAACAATTTGTACAACATTAAAGGGGATTTTCCATTCTCGGATTGAATATCCAGATGCCCCGAAGCAGAAGGTGAAGTAAATGACATTGTTAATCGATTTAATAGATGAAACAGGACAAGTATCGAAAGAGCAGCTTGAAGAAGTGGAAAAGCTTCTTCAATTTGCTGCGGATGCCCTTGAGGTAAAAGATCAAGCGGAAGTATCAGTATCGATCGTTTCAAATGAAGAAATTCATCAAATTAATAAAGAATACCGAGGAAAAGATGCACCAACAGATGTGATTTCATTTGCCCTTGAGGAAGAAGGCGAAGGGGAAATTGAAATCATTGGAGCTGATGACATTCCGCCTGTACTTGGTGACATTATCATTAGTGTTGATCGTACGAAAGAGCAAGCAGAGGAATATGGACATTCCTTCATGAGAGAGCTAGGATTTTTAACGATTCATGGTTTTCTTCATTTGCTTGGCTATGATCATATGACAGAAGAAGATGAAAAAGAAATGTTCGCCAAACAGACAAAAATCTTGGATGATTATGGCCTTTCGAGATCATCGTAAGAAGCGAACGCCGCTTGTCCGTTTTTTTCGGAGTTTTTATTATGCATTTAGAGGAATATGGCGAACTTTCTTGAATGAACGGAATTTTCGGTTTCACACAGTCGCAGCCATCATCGTGGTGATTTGCGGCTTTTGGTTTCACATTCATCCGGTTGAATGGATGATCATTCTGCTTTTATGCGGCGGGATGTTTGCGTTAGAACTTGTGAATACAGCGATTGAACATACAGTAGATCTTTTCACAGAAGAGAAGCATCCTCTTGCTGAGAGAGCGAAGGACGCGGCAGCAGGCGCTGTTTGCGTTTACGCCGCCATTTCGGTTATGATTGGGTTGATCATCTTCTTACCGAAGATCATGCAATAGAACAATATTACTATTTATTAACATTTTTAGAAATGGGCGTGAAAATGTCACGTGAATTATGTAAAATATAAATGTGACAGTGGTACCATTTCTTCTGAAAGTGGGAACTAGAATGAACAAACAAGAGTTGATTTCAGAAGCAGTCAAAGCAAGAGATTTTGCATATGTACCCTATTCTAAATTCAAAGTCGGTGCAGCATTATTATCGCATGACGGAAAAGTGTATGGCGGCTGCAATATTGAAAATGCAGCATATGGTATGTGTAATTGTGCGGAAAGAACAGCACTTTTTAAAGCGTACTCAGAGGGCATCACATCTTTTCAAATGCTTGCAGTAGTGGCTGATACAGATCGGCCTGTTTCACCATGCGGCGCATGCAGACAGGTCATTTCAGAGCTATGTGCACCTGATATGCCAGTGATTCTAACGAACTTAAAAGGTCATATATACGAAACGACAGTAAACGAACTATTGCCAGGCGCATTTTCACCGGAGGATTTAAATGACTAACGAAAGCTTCAAATCAGGATTTGTATCAATTATTGGAAGACCAAATGTAGGGAAATCGACCTTTCTTAATCGTGTAATTGGACAAAAGATTGCGATTATGAGTGATAAGCCCCAAACGACTCGAAACAAAGTGCAAGGTGTTCTGACAACGAACACGTCACAAACGATTTTTATCGATACACCAGGAATTCATAAACCGAAGCACAAACTTGGCGATTTTATGATGAGGGTGGCTCAAAATACACTCAAGGAAGTCGACCTGATCTTGTTTATGATCAACGCACAGGAAGGCTATGGAAAAGGTGATGAATTCATCATTGAACGACTAAAGCAAACATCGACACCGGTGTTCCTTGTCGTCAATAAAATTGACCAAATTCATCCGGATGAACTGTTCCTTTTAATTGATGAATACCGTACACGTTACCCATTTAAGGAAATTGTGCCAATTTCAGCACTTGAAGGCAACAACATTGATACGCTTCTTCAGCAAATTGAAGGTTATCTTCCAGAAGGCCCTCAATTTTATCCGGCAGATCAAGTAACAGATCACCCAGAGCGATTTATTATTTCTGAATTAATTCGTGAAAAAGTGCTGCATTTAACGAGAGAAGAGATCCCTCACAGTATTGCGGTTGCGATTGAATCGATCAAGCCAGATGAAAACGGCAAGATTCATGTTGCAGCGACCATCGTCGTAGAACGTGATTCACAAAAAGGGATTGTGATTGGTAAGCGCGGCAGCTTATTAAAAGAAGTGGGACAAAAAGCGCGCAGAGACATTGAAGCACTTTTAGGCTCAAAGGTGTATTTAGAGCTTTGGGTAAAAGTGCAGAAGGACTGGCGTAATAAATCCACACATCTTCGTGATTTCGGATTTAGAGAAGACGAATATTAAAAACCGATACAGTTGTTAGTAGATCTGACAATGGTGCGGTTCGATTAGTAAAAATTGTTTATCATGAAATGGAGGTAGCCTGGTCAAGATAAAATTAATATGTTGGATGTAGCGTTGCTGCTTCTAATAAAGAAAGGTGGGGTTTTTATGTTGAATTTTACATGGAACGTATTTTCACAAACAGGAAGCGTTGACACGTATCTGCTTTTCAAAGAGTTAGAAAAGGAGAACCTGGAAAGACCCGATGTACTTGAAGAAGAAATAGCACGACTTGATTTTCCAATCTTATAATTCTTGACCCCCTCCAATGCTCGGAGTGTAGACAAATGCTCATTAAAAGTGAAGGAATCGTCCTTAGAACAACAGATTATGGCGAAACAAACAAAATTGTCACGCTGCTCACTAGAGAACATGGGAAAATTGGTGTGATGGCAAGAGGCGCTAAGAAATCGAACAGCCGCCTGTCAGCCATAAGCCAGCCGTTTTTATACGGAACCTTCCTGATCCAATCATCAACAGGACTTGGAACGCTCCAGCAAGGTGAAATGATGGAAAGCATGCGAACCATTCGGGAAGATTTATTTCTGACCGCATATGCCGCATATATGACAGAATTACTTGATAAAGGAACAGAAGAAAAAAAGCCAAACCCTTACTTGTTTGAACTTCTTCTTCAATCTTTACGCCATCTCAATGAAGGCACAGATGCTGATATTATTTTATTTATCGTAGAGGTTAAAATGCTGTCAGTGATGGGGTTGAAGCCTGAACTGGACCAATGTGTACACTGCGGTCAAAAAGAAGGGCAGTTCCATTTCTCAATTAGAGATAACGGATTCATCTGTAGGCAATGCTTTTCTAAAGATCCATATAAACTGCCCTTATCCCCAGCAGCAGCAAGACTGCTCCGTTTGTTTCATTATTTTGATTTATCAAGGCTTGGTCAGGTTGACGTGAAACCACAAACGAAACAAGAAATTCGTCAAGTGCTCGATCATTATTATGAAGAGTATTCAGGTCTTTATTTAAAATCAAAAAAATTCATGAATCAAATGGAATCCATGAAAAAGCTAATGGACGGTGAAAACAAAAGTTGACATCTCTCGTGACTTTTTGTAAGATCATCTAAGATCAAATATGTTGCATTGACAGAAAGAAGTACTTACGTATCAGCCATAAAAGCGACCTTAGGACGGTGTGAGCTAAGGATGGACACGTAACGAAAGGCATTCTTGAGCAACGTAAAACAAAGCGGCTGGGTGCTACGACACCAGCAAATAGGGTGGAACCGCGGGAAAAACTCTCGTCCCTATGTTTGCAAGGAACCTTGTGAGCATAGAGACGGGAGTTTTTGTGTTTTGCAAAAAGGTTCTAGGCCCCACCGCCATACATAGCGGATGGTGTAAAAAAGATGGAGGTGCGATCATTGAATATTCAAGACATGATTTTGACACTGCAAAAGCATTGGTCAAATGAAGGCTGCGTATTAATGCAGGCATATGACACAGAAAAAGGTGCTGGAACGATGAGTCCATACACGTTCCTCAGAAGCATTGGGCCAGAGCCATGGAAGGTAGCCTATGTAGAACCTTCAAGACGCCCGGCTGACGGCAGATATGGAGAAAACCCAAACAGATTGTATCAACATCATCAATTTCAAGTGATCATTAAGCCATCACCTGACAATATTCAAGAACTGTATCTAGAATCATTGAAGGCGCTTGGCATTGACCCGCTGAAACATGATATCCGTTTTGTTGAAGACAACTGGGAAAACCCATCTCTTGGCTGCGCAGGACTTGGCTGGGAAGTTTGGCTAGATGGAATGGAAATTACGCAATTTACGTATTTCCAGCAAGTCGGCGGTTTAGAATGTAAGCCAGTTTCTGTTGAAATCACATACGGTATTGAGCGTCTTGCTTCTTACATCCAGGACAAAGAAAATGTATTTGATCTTGAATGGACAGATGGCTTTACTGTAAGAGATTTATTCTTAATGGCTGAATACGAGCATTCTGTGTATACGTTTGAAACATCTAATACGGATATGCTGTTCGATTTATTTACAACATATGAAAAAGAAGCACATAGCCAAATGGACAAAGGGCTTGTTCACCCGGCATATGATTATGTACTCAAATGTTCTCACACCTTTAACCTGCTTGATGCCAAAGGCGCGATTTCTGTGACTGAGCGAACAGGTTATATCGGAAGAGTACGTCAGTTAGCGAGAAAAGTAGCCAAAACATATTACGAAGAACGAGAAAAACTAGGATTCCCTATGCTAAAAGAGGAGGCGGCTTCTCATGAATAAACAAGATGTATTACTTGAAATCGGCTTAGAAGAGATGCCGGCTCGTTTCATGCCAGAAAGTACAAAGCAGCTAGGTGACAAAGTAGAAGCTTGGTTCGTAGCGCAAAATATTTCATTCGAAGACGTTGCTTTATTTAATTCACCAAGACGTCTAGCTGTACTCGTCAAAGGTGTTGCAGAAAAACAAGAGGACATCAAAGAAGAAGCAAAAGGACCGGCTAAAAAGATTGCTCAAGATGCTGAAGGCAATTGGACAAAAGCTGCCGAAGGTTTTGCCCGCGGACAAGGCGCTTCAACTGATGATCTGTATTTCAAAGACATCAAAGGTGTGGATTATGTCCATGTCCAAAAGTTTCAAGAAGGAAAACAAGTCAAAGACCTTCTTCCAGCATTGGGGGACATTGCCGCTTCATTGAGTTTTCCAAAGAACATGAGATGGGGAAGCGAGGATTTACGCTATATCCGTCCAATTAAATGGATTGTTTGTTTATTTGGTCAAGAGATCATTCCTGTCGAAATTGCAGGAGTGAAAAGCGGACGGGAGACTAGAGGACATCGTTTCCTAGGGACGACAGCCAGCATTGACACACCAGCTTCTTATGAGCAAACATTAAGAGATCAATTTGTCATTGTAGATTCAGATAAAAGAAAACAATTAATTACTGAGCAATTACATGCGCTTTCTTCCGAAAAAGGCTGGGTCATTCCAGTTGATCCTGAGCTTCTAGAAGAAGTGAACGATCTCGTTGAATATCCAACCGTTCTATTTGGTTCTTTTGAAGAAGAATTTCTTGCGCTGCCGGAAGAAGTGCTTGTCACGACAATGAAAGAGCATCAGCGTTATTTCCCTGTGAAAAATGAACAAGGGGAATTACTGCCGCACTTTATTACGGTCAGAAATGGAAACAGTGAGGCACTTGAAAATGTGGCAAGAGGGAACGAAAAGGTCCTTCGCGCACGTTTATCAGATGCGGCATTTTTCTATAAAGAAGACGAAAAACTCGTCATTGAAGACAACATTCAAAAGCTTGATAAAGTCGTATTCCATGAGAAACTTGGCACGATTGGCGACAAGCTGAAAAGAGTAACAGACATTGCCGTCCGCCTTGCTAGTCATGTGGGTGCAGATGAAGAAACGTCTAAACGCGCTGCAAGAGCAGCCAGTATTTCTAAATTTGACCTTGTGACTCAGATGGTCTATGAATTCCCAGAACTGCAAGGAATCATGGGTGAAAAATATGCTAGAGCACTTGGCGAGCATGAAGAAGTGGCAAAGAGTATCAACGAGCACTATATGCCGCGTTTTGCCGGTGACGATGCGCCGTCAACACTTATTGGGGCGATTGTTGCAGTGGCGGATAAGTTAGATTCTATTTGTTCATTCTTCTCAATTGATGTCATTCCAACGGGCTCTCAAGATCCTTATGGATTAAGAAGACAAGCGAGCGGTATCGTTCAAATCCTGCTAGACCGCCAATGGAATCTTTCATTTAAAGAGCTTTTAGCACTAGCTCAAGTAGATGCAAAACATGAAGCGGCTCTCATTGAATTTTTAACACACCGTTTGAAATATGTTCTCCAAGCAGAACATATCCGTCATGACGTGGTGGAAGCAGTCCTTGATGTTGAAAATATTGAACCATATGCGGTTGTGAAAAAAGCGGCTGTTCTTGAAGAGAGCGTGAAACAGGAGAGTTTCAAAGAAACGGCTGAGGCACTAGGCCGCGTCATTTCAATCAGTAAAAAAGGGGAAGACGCACAGATTCAGCCTGAACTGTTTGAAAATGAACACGAACAAAAGCTATTTGAAGCGTATCAGCAAGCGGAAAAAGCCGTCAACGAGTATATGGCAAAAGGTCAGTACCAATCAGCACTTGAAGCGCTAGATACATTAAAAGCACCAATTGTTCATTATTTCGACCATACCATGGTTCATGCCGATGATGAAAAACTGAAACAAAATCGTTTGGCACAAATGGTCAAACTTGCAAAAGTCATTCAATCATTTGCGAATATGAACAATTTAATTGTAAAATAAATACCTAAGAACGGTTGCCTTTTTCGAAGGGCAATCGTTTTTTACTCATTTAATTCACGGTTTTTGAGTGGATTTTTGTTTCATTCGGACGAAGATGCGCTATAATATGATGAGTTATGAAATTGATATACATAAAGTAAGGATTCGCTCTCTCTATTTAAAGGTGGTGAGTACAATCGAGTTAAATAAACGGCAAGAGCAGATTTTACAGATTGTCAAAGAGAATGGTCCGATCACTGGAGAGCATATCGCCGATCGGCTGAACTTAACAAGGGCTACCCTCAGACCGGATTTAGCCATTTTAACGATGTCTGGCTTTTTAGAAGCAAGACCAAGGGTCGGCTACTTTTTTACAGGCAAAACAGGCACGCAGCTTCTGGCAGATAAGCTGAAAAAACTTCAAGTGAAAGATTTTCAGTCCATTCCGGTCGTGATACACGAGAATGTTTCGGTTTATGATGCGATTTGTACGATGTTTTTAGAGGATGTGGGCACATTATTCGTTGTGGACGATCACTCTATTTTAACAGGCGTGTTATCAAGAAAAGACCTCCTTCGAGCAAGTATTGGGAAACAAGAGCTTCCATCTATACCTGTCCATATTATTATGACAAGAATGCCGAACATTACCGTTTGCCGCAAAGAAGATTTTATTATGGATGTGGCCAAGCACTTGATTGAAAAGCAAATAGATGCACTTCCTGTTATAAAAGATACGGATAAAGGCTTTGAAGTGGTCGGCAGAATTACGAAAACAAACATGACGAAAATACTTGTTAGCTTATCAGAGAACGAAATTATCTAATTACAGAAGACTGCGAGGGGATGTTATGAGTAATCGCGTAATTTTTGTTGTATCAGATTCAGTAGGAGAAACGGCAGAGCTCGTGGTCAAAGCGGCACTTAGCCAATTTGATGGCGGCTCATCCGACCATTCAAATATTAGAAGAATCCCATATGTAGAGGATGTCGGTACGATTAAAGAAGTGATTTCATTGGCGAAAGCAGATAATGGGATCGTTTGCTTTACTCTTGTTGTGCCAGAAATGCGCCAATTCTTAATAGAAGAAGCAGAAGCGAATGGCGTCGTGTACTATGACATTATCGGTCCACTTATTGATAAAATGGAGACGGCATATGGAAATGAAGCGAAACATGAGCCAGGTCGTGTACGTCAATTAGATGAGGACTATTTTAAAAAGGTAGAAGCCATTGAGTTCGCTGTGAAATATGATGATGGCCGGGACCCAAGAGGTATTCTAAAGGCTGATATTGTGCTGATTGGTGTATCGCGTACGTCTAAGACACCACTTTCTCAATACTTAGCACATAAACGCTTGAAGGTAGCAAACGTTCCGATTGTTCCTGAAGTTGATCCGCCAGAGGAGTTATTCTCAGTTGATCCAAAAAAATGCATCGGCCTGAAAATTAGTCCAGATAAACTAAATCATATCCGTAAAGAACGTTTAAAATCACTCGGTTTAAATGACCGTGCCATTTATGCGAATATCGAGCGGATTAAAGAGGAACTAGAATATTTTGAAAAAGTGGTTGACCGCATTAACTGTCAAGTTGTTGATGTATCGAATAAAGCAGTTGAGGAGACAGCAAATGTCATTCATCAAATGCTGACCAAAAGAGGTTCCGAATAAACTCAGGATGCTCCTCCTGGGTTTTTCCTATGGTGGGAAACGGGTAAACAAAAACAATAGCATATTTGCTGCATTTGTATTATAATAAAAAATTGTGATAAAATGATTGATTTTAGGTTTAAGTTAAGTCAAGAACGAATAAACTAATATTGGCAGAAGTCAAGTGATTCTGAACATAACTTTTCGACAAAATGAGTTTTACTGTTGATTGCTTTATGGGGGAAAAGTATGGTCTTTTTGCTTCTCTAAAGCAGGAATAAGGTGGAGGGATGGAGAATTAGTCACCTGAATGAACGTAAAAAAGAAAGGACGATTTATGTCGATGCAGATGCTTGTCCTGTAAAAGACGAAATCCTTTCTGTCGCATCTCAATTTCAAGTACCTGTGACTTTCATTGCTTCATATGAGCATTTTCAAACCAAACGATCACCACTTGAAGATTGGCGGTTTGTTGATACACATAAGGAAGCAGCAGATTTAGTCATTGCGAACTTAGCTGTCAAGCACGATATTGTTGTCACCCAGGATATTGGTCTGTCCTCCTTACTGCTTCCAAGACAAGTCATTGTTCTGTCTGAAAGAGGACGAATGTACACAAACGAAACAATTGATTTTGATTTGGAACGCAGGCATGTTTCCAGTAAACAGCGAAGAAAAGGTGTATACGGAAAAGGTCCCAAAAAGCTTTTAGAAGAGGATAAAAAGCGATTTATTGCCCAACTACAAAAAATCCTGTCGAATCATGAAGGATTTTTGAATTAAAAGGCGAATAATGTACGACGGAGTGTTATTAGGATGAGCAAACGTATACCAGATGAACTTTTGGAGCAAATCCAAAAAAACGCAGACATTGTCGAAGTGATTGGAGAATACGTACAGCTTAGAAAACAAGGTCGGAATTACTTCGGTCTTTGTCCATTCCATGGTGAAAATACTCCTTCATTCTCTGTTTCAGCAGATAAGCAAATCTTCCATTGTTTTGGCTGTGGTGCAGGAGGCAATGTATTTTCGTTCCTCAGACAAATGGAAGGCTACTCATTTATTGAAGCCGTTTCACATGTTGCTGATAAGTACCATATTGATTTGCCGGATCATGTAGCGAATGCGCAGATCAGTTCCTCACAGCAAGAGGATACAGCAGATCATAAAATGATTGAGGCGCATGAGCTTCTTAAGAAATTTTACCACCATTTGCTGGTAAATACAAAGGAAGGTCAAAACGCACTCGATTATTTAAGGTCCAGGGGCTTTACGGATGAAACAATTGCCAAGTTTGAGATCGGGTATGCTCTCGACTCGTGGGATTTCGTGACCAAGTTTTTAGAAAAACGAGGGTTTGATCCTGCGATGATGGAGAAGGCTGGTCTTTTGATTCAACGAGAAAACGGCACAGGTTTTTTTGACCGCTTTAGAGATCGTGTCATGTTTCCAATTCATGATCATCACGGGACGGTCGTCGCTTTTTCTGGAAGATCACTTGGTGATCAGCAGCCAAAGTATATGAATAGTCCTGAAACGCCACTTTTTCATAAAAGTAAGCTGCTTTATCACTTTCATGACGCGCGTATGCATATTAGAAAACGCGAACGTGCAGTCCTTTTCGAAGGATTTGCTGACGTCATCTCGGCTGTCACAAGTGGTGTTGGCGAAAGTGTTGCAACAATGGGTACGTCTTTAACAGAAGAGCACGTAAAGCTTCTTAGGCGGAACGTAGAAGAGATCATTTTATGTTATGACTCTGACACGGCCGGGTATGAAGCGACCATGAAAGCATCAGATTTGCTTGGAAAAAGAGGATGTAAAGTTCGCGTTGCCATGATACCAGATGGACTTGATCCAGATGATTACATTCGTAAATATGGCGGCGAGAAATTTAGGAATGACATCATAGATGCAAGTGTGACATTAATGACATTTAAGATGAATTTTTTCCGAAGAGGAAAGAATTTGTCTGACGAAGGAGACCGCCTGACTTACATGAAGCAGGTTCTCCGAGAAATCAGCCGATTAAACGGTTCCTTGGAACAAGAGATTTACATGAAGCAGCTGGCCGGGGAGTTCTCCATTTCACTTGACTCATTAAAGGAGCAATTGGAGCTTTTTGAAAAGCAGCAGCGCCAAGAGGCCAAGAGCTCGCAAGAAGAAAATGGGCTTGAAAAGCGGCGTGCACATCTGTCAACACAGGTAAGACGAAAACGTCTAAGGCCGGCATATGAAAACGCAGAGCGAATGCTCCTTGCACATATGTTGAAAAATGATGACGTGATCCGAAAAGTGCTTGATAGGATAGGGTTTGAATTTAATATAGATTCGCACAGAGCGCTGGCAACATACATTTATGCATTGTATGAAGAAGGCAAGGAGCCGACCCCGCAGCATCTGATGAACCGTATAGAAGATGATGTGATCAATCAGCTCCTGACGGATATATTCATGATTCAAGTTGGAGACGAACTAAGTGAAGCTGAATTAAGTGATTATGTAAAAAAAGTGTTGAATCATCGGAATTTGTCAATGATAAAGGAAAAAGAACTAGAACGTGCAGAGGCGGAGAGGCAAAAAGATTTCTTCAAAGCGGCAACACTTGCAAAAGAAATTATTCAGTTGAACCGTTCGCTGAAGTAATACGTCTACTATTTATGACAAGACTTACGGCTGGCAATGAATCCTTTAATGGGAGGAGCATAAGACCGCAAGCATCTTGCCTTCATCATTATTTATTTTATTCCTATTTGCTCATTCTGTTTGATAGAGAGAGAAAGGCAGAGCAGAAGCAAATCGCAAGTTACTTTAGAATTCGTTGCAAGCTTTGGAAGGAGGGATCCATAATGGCTGATAAACAAGCCCACGAAACTGAAACTGAATTAACCTTTGAACAGGTGAGAGATAAGCTCACTGAAACGGGTAAAAAACGGGGCGTTTTAACATACGAAGAAATTGCAGAGCGTATGTCTAGCTTTGAAATTGAATCAGACCAGATGGATGAATACTATGAATACTTAGGCGAACAGGGTGTAGAACTCATCAGTGAAAATGAAGAGACTGAAGACCCAAATGTTCAGCAGCTGGCTAAGGCAGAAGAGGAATTTGACCTGAATGATTTAAGCGTACCACCAGGTGTCAAAATTAATGATCCTGTTCGTATGTACTTAAAAGAGATCGGGCGCGTCAATTTGCTATCTGCTAAAGAAGAGATTACGTATGCTCAAAAGATTGAAGAAGGCGATGAGGAATCAAAAAGAAGATTAGCGGAAGCGAACCTTCGTCTCGTTGTCAGCATTGCGAAACGTTATGTTGGTCGTGGTATGCTGTTCCTTGACTTGATTCAAGAAGGAAACATGGGGCTCATGAAGGCGGTTGAGAAGTTTGATTACCGCAAAGGATACAAATTCTCAACATATGCGACATGGTGGATTAGACAGGCGATCACACGTGCGATTGCCGATCAGGCGAGAACAATCCGGATCCCGGTTCATATGGTGGAAACCATTAATAAATTAATCCGTGTTCAAAGACAGCTTCTACAAGATCTAGGTAGAGAACCAACGCCAGAAGAAATTGCGGAAGACATGGATTTAACACCAGAGAAAGTAAGAGAAATTCTTAAAATTGCGCAAGAGCCAGTATCTTTAGAAACACCTATTGGTGAGGAAGATGACTCGCATCTTGGTGATTTTATCGAAGACCAAGAGGCGACTTCTCCATCAGACCATGCTGCCTATGAGCTCTTAAAAGAGCAGCTTGAAGATGTATTAGATACGCTAACGGACCGTGAAGAAAATGTGCTGAGACTGCGTTTCGGACTAGATGACGGAAGAACACGCACATTAGAAGAGGTAGGAAAGGTGTTTGGCGTAACAAGAGAGCGTATTCGCCAAATTGAAGCGAAAGCTCTTCGTAAATTAAGACACCCAAGCAGAAGTAAACGATTAAAAGACTTCTTAGAATAGAAACCGGACGGATCTTGAGAGAGATCCGTTCTTTCTTCATCAAAATGAAAACGCTTTTTTGATCTGATTATATTTTACTGAATAACAAATGAATTTGCAACGTTCTTAGAGAAAAGATGTATAAAAAATACATCTAAATGTGCTGAAGGCTTCATTTCTCATTTTGAATCATTTTTGTCTAATCTGTGAACTTGACCAAAGTTTTGTATCATAATTCGTTTACTTTTTGTAAAATTAAAGTAGAATTAGAATTGTTTGCATAGTCTCAAAGGGGTTTTTCACAAAGGGGAGGATGAAAGAAATGAAACGGAATCCACTTATACCATTCTTATTGATTGCCATTTTAGGTATTGGACTCACTTTTTTCTTATCAATGAAGGGGCTGAAAGATGAAGACAAAATTGCCTCTGGGGGCAAAGAGCAAAAGCAAGAAGAGACCGCAAATGCGACGCCGGAAGAATTGTATAAGCAGAACTGTATTAGCTGTCATGGGGAAAACTACGAAGGTGGCGCTGGTCCTGCATTAAAAGGTGTTGGCGACAAGCTTGAAGTAGCAGACATCAAGAAAAAAATTCAAGAAGGCGGAAATGGGATGCCGGGCGGGCTAATTCCGAATGAAAAGCTCGATGAAATGTCAGAATGGGTATCCAAAATTAAATAATAAAGCGCAAAAAGCTCTTTTTCATCAGAAGAGCTTTTTTCATTTGAAAACGACTTTTAAAAAGTCCATAATTTATATAAGATAGACAAGTATGAACATTAAAGAAAAGTAGTGATATGGATGAATGAAATGAATTTGTCAAAACGATTAAAAAGAGTCGCAGACTTTTTACCAAAAGAGGCGGTCTTTGCTGATATTGGCTCAGATCATGCCTATTTGCCATGTTATGCGATATTACATCATAAAGCATTGAAAGCCATTGCTGGTGAAATTACTGATGGACCGCTTCAATCTGCGAAGCAGCAAGTACATAGGCTTGAATTAGATGAGCAGATTTCAGTCAGAAAAGGAAATGGCCTTGAAGTGATTGAAAAAGGCGAGGTGAATGCTGTCACGATTGCAGGAATGGGCGGAGCACTCATTGCAAGCATTCTAAATGAAGGTAAACACAAGCTCACAGGGCAGGAGCGGCTTATTCTTCAGCCTAATATTCATGCTCACCATATTCGTTTATGGCTCTATCAAGAGGGGTATGAACTGATGGATGAAGTGATTTTAGAAGAGGATGGCAAGATATACGAAATCATCATTGCCGAAACTGGCGACAAAGATAAAGCTTATGAAGGCATGTCGATTGAAACAGGCATGCTCGTTGGTCCGTTTCTTGCCAAAGAACATAATGATGTCTTCCGGCGCAAATGGATGAATGAGCTTCAGCACATGGAGCATATAGAAGGCCAGATTCAAAAAGCAGCGCCGACGGAAGAGAACAAAGAACGTCTAAAAGAGCTGAATGCGAAAATAAAAATGCTAAAGGAGGTTTTGACTGTTGGCTAAAACAGTGAACGGGCATGAAATCATCCAATTATTTGAGCAATTCTCACCAAAGGCATATGCGGTGGAAGGTGATAAAATTGGGCTCCAGATTGGAACGCTAAATAAAAAAGTGACCAATGTCATGATCACCTTAGATGTATTAGAAAATGTGGTAGATGAGGCAATTGAGCGGAAGGTGGATCTCATTATTGCCCACCATCCGCCAATTTTCCGTCCATTAAAACATGTGGCGACAGATCAGCCGGCAGGACGGATCATTGAGAAATGCATCAAACATGATATTGCGGTGTATGTAGCACATACAAACCTGGATGTGGCTGATGGAGGAGTCAATGACTTGCTTGCAGAGGCTTTAGAGCTCGGGGAAACAAAAGTGCTAGTTCCAACATACGAAGATCCAATTAAGCAGCTAGCTTTGTATGTCCCAGTGGAATTTGAAGAGGCCATCAGGACGGCTTTAGGAAATGCGGGAGCTGGCCATATTGGCAACTACAGTCATTGCGCTTTTTCAAATGAAGGGACAGGCAGTTTTCTGCCATCAGAAGAAGCTGTGCCATTTATTGGTGAGACGGGTAAATTGGAATTTGTGAAAGAAGTACGAATTGAAACCATTTTCCCAGCGAGTATTGAAAAACAAGTGATTCGTGAAATGATCAAAGCACACCCTTATGAAGAAGTGGCTTACAGTGTACACACGACAGATCTTCCTCCTATTCAAAAAGGCCTTGGCCGTATTGGAGAATTAAAAGAACCTATGACACTTAAAGACTTCACTCAATTTGTGAAAACGAAGTTAGATGTGAATGGAGCGCGTTTTGTAGGAGATCAGGAAGCGGTCGTGAAAAAAGTAGCTGTGCTTGGAGGAGACGGAAATAAATATATCCATCAAGCGAAAAGAATGGGTGCAGATGTGTACGTGACTGGCGACCTTTATTTCCATGTCGCTCACGATGCCATGATGCTCGGACTGAATGTAGTGGACCCAGGTCATTACGCAGAAAAGATCATGAAAGAAGGCGTAAAGACAAAGCTAGAATCGCTATGTACAGATAAAAAATATGATGTGCGATTCTTTGTATCAGAATCAAACACAAATCCGTTTCAATTTGTGTAAATAAAAACGTCAGAGCATAGCAGCTCTGACGTTTTTTTATTTCTTTGTTTTCACGCGAGGTAATATCTTAGAAAGAGGAACCGTCCGTTCAATTTTCCATGTCGATTCATCATCAGGTTCGTAGTTTTCTAAGAAACGAATGACTTCTTTTGTAATAGGTGTTGGTGTGGAAGCACCTGCAGTAACGGCAACTGTTTTTACCCCTTGGAGCCATTCAAGCTTTAACTCACTGAGATCACCAATTCGGTAAGCCTGCGTTCCTGCAATCTCCATTGACACTTGCGCCAGACGATTTGAGTTGTTACTTTTTGGATCGCCGACCACAATGGTCAGATCGGCTTGGCCTGCTTGCTGTGACACAGCTTCCTGACGTACCTGTGTCGCAAGGCAGATTTCTTGATGGTACTCGACGTGAGGATATTTTTCTTTAATGAGCTCCATCAGATCATGAACATCCCACTGAGACATTGTCGTCTGATTGGTGATGAGTAGTTTATCTGACGTCAAATCGAGCGCTTTAATATCAGCTTCTGTTTCGACAAGGTGGACTTTGTCAGGTGCAACACCGACGGCTCCTTCTGGCTCAGGGTGACCCTTTTTCCCGATATAAATAATGTCATATCCATCAGCTGTTTTTTCTGAAATGAGTTCATGTGTTTTCGTGACATCTGGACAGGTCGCATCAATGGCGACAAGGCCTTTTTCTTCTGCAATTTGACGGACTTCAGGAGATACGCCGTGAGCGGTGAAAATCACTGTGCCACTTTCAACCTGTTTTAAAATATCCAGACGGTTTGGTCCGTCCAGTGTGTAAATTCCATCTTCTTCGAAGGCATCTGTGACATGTTTGTTGTGCACAATCATACCTAATATATAAATTGGGCGTGGCAAGTTTTTATCAAGTGCGGCATTTTTAGCAATGACCATTGCATCTACAACGCCATAGCAATAGCCACGCGGCGAAATTTTAATTACATTCATTTATTCGTCCTCCTGTAGGGAAGTGCTGCTAGAGAAGAACAATATAAAAAGCCGTGAAAAACGGCTTTTGATCATTCTCTTCCTTCATTATAGCCAAAGTAAGCGCATATATCAAAGATTGTTATACATGGGAAACACTTCGCCTATAAAAGATCACTAGACATATAGTTTCGGAATTGAACTGCCCGATCTTTTTTTCGGTTTTGCTTCAGGAGCAGCTGATGTGTGTACAGTGGTTTTTTTGACAAGGATGTCCTCTGGTTCTTCTTCTTTTCCTTCTTCTATTTCATCATCAACCGGTGCTGCTTGTTCGTGCGGAACGTCTGTTTCTGCAGTGATTTCTTTTGGTTCTTCGTCTGCATCATTCGTATTTGTTTCATCATCATCCGCACTGCCAAGCTGGCTATAGAGTTTAATCATGGCAGGCAAATTTCTGACTAAAGGACCGTATTGCTGAATCATAGGCGTGAATTGCTGCGCCATTCCGAGTACTTTTTGAACATTTCCTAACATGCTTGAAAGGTTCGCAGGGTTTGCGAAGCTCTGGATTCCTTGTAATCCCGCACCACCTCCAGCTCCAGAGATTCCTGCACCTCCAGCTCCAGGAAGAAATTTTGCCAGCATGCCCTTAATTCCGGCGCCGCCTAGTGCACGGCTTTCGCCTCCAGGAATGCCACCCATCCCGCGTAGACCGCCGCCTTGTACAGACGGAGAGCGAGGCATCATTTGTTGAAATTGGTTGCCTTGCCCTTGAAAAGGCTGTTCGATCGGAGCCTGCTGTCTCCGTTGAAAAATCCCGGGCTGTCCGCCATTTCCAAGGTGCCGGCGTGAGGGGCGATGCGGCTGAAAATCGCCCATAGGCCTTTGCCCTAACATACTTGTACCTCCCTTACTGCATTCTCTTTCTCTTCATAGGTTATGCAAGGAAGTATCATTTGGTTTCCTGTGAGAAAAGCGGACATGGTTTTTTTGCTGAAAATCAGCTATAATGAGGAGATGAGCAAAAAGGCATTGCCTTAAGGAGTGAAAACATGAAAGAAACGAAATTTACGACATATGAATTAAAGTCTTTTATTATAGATGCTATTCATGAACTGGGCTTTTATGAGCCGACTGATATTCAAAAGAGAATCATCCCTGCTGTTTTAAAAGGTGAAAGCGTGATTGGACAGTCTCAAACAGGGACAGGGAAAACCCATGCGTATTTATTGCCGCTTATTCATTCAATTGATCCAAGCAAAGAGCAAGTACAAGTGGTCATTACTGCACCAACACGAGAATTAGCGAATCAAATTTTTAAAGAAGCACAAACGATCTTAAAAAATACGACTCCAGAAGAAGAAATCAAGGCAAAGCTTTACATTGGCGGAACGGACAAGCAGAAATCCATTCAAAAGCTAAAGAATCAGCCGCACTTAGTGGTCGGCACTCCTGGACGTATTGCTGATCTTATTCATGAGCAAGCGCTGAATGTGTACAAAGCAACATCTCTTGTCATTGATGAAGCAGACCTTATGCTGGATATGGGCTTTTTAGAAGATGTGGATCGTATTGGTTCACAAATGCCAGAACAGCTGCAAATGCTCGTGTTCTCAGCAACTATTCCAGAAAAATTAAAACCTTTCCTCAAAAAATATATGGATAATCCGAAATATGCACATGTTGAACCGAAACGCATTACGGCTGAAAACATTCAGCATATTTTAGTTCCATCTAAACAGCGTGATAAATTAAAATTACTTCATGAAATGGTGACGAATGTACAGCCTTATTTAGGGATCATCTTTGCCAACACGAAATCAACTGTTGATGAAATTGCCGCATTCCTACAGGAAAAAGGAATGAACATTGGGGTACTTCATGGTGGTTTAACGCCTCGTGAACGTAAAAAAGTGATGAAACAAATTGAAGATTTGGAGTTCACCTATATTGTGGCATCTGATCTTGCTGCCCGCGGTATTGATATTAAGGGCGTCAGCCACGTGATTAACTATGAGCTCCCATCCGATCTTGATTTTTATGTTCACCGTGTGGGAAGAACGGCTCGCGCTGGTTCATCTGGCATTGCAATGACCATTTATGATCTCGCTGATGAGGATGCACTCGTTCAAATTGAAAAAATGGGTGTTGTGTTTGAAAACAAAACGATTGTTCATGGCGAATGGCGAGATGCAGATGATCGTTTGAAGCGTCAAAGACGTAAAAAAGCACCAAATGAAATTGAAGAAAAAGCAAAACGCCTTGTCAGAAAACCGAAAGCCGTCAAACCTGGATATAAAAAGAAAATGACACGTGAGATGGATAAGATCAAAAGACAAGAACGTAGAAAGTCAAAGCGTAACGGAAAGTAGGGGGACACATTGTTGAAGATTGGATCACATGTATCCATGAGCGGAAAACATATGCTACTTGCAGCGAGTGAGGAAGCTGCCTCTTATGGTTCAAATACTTTTATGATTTATACAGGTGCACCGCAAAATACGCGCCGTAAAAAAATTGAAGATCTCAATATTGAAGCTGGACAAGCGCATATGAAAGAGCATGGTATGACAGATATCGTCGTTCATGCACCGTATATTATCAATATTGGGAACACAGTGAATCCAGCGACATTTGAGCTTGGAGTGGATTTCCTTCGCTCTGAGATAGAGCGTACAGAAGCGCTAGGTGCAAGACAAATTGTTCTTCATCCAGGTGCGCATGTCGGAGCAGGTGCAGATGCTGGAATTCAAAAAATCATTGAAGGTCTCAATGAAGTCATTGTGAAGGGGCAGGAGGTTCAAATTGCGCTGGAAACAATGGCGGGAAAAGGATCAGAGTGCGGAAGAAGCTTTGAAGAGCTTGCTCAAATTATTGACGGTGTGACACATAACGAAGCACTTTCTGTCTGCTTTGATACGTGTCACACGCACGATGCTGGTTATCCCATTGTGAGTGATTTTGATGGAGTATTAGAAGAATTTGATCGAATTGTTGGGATCGACCGAATCAAAGTTCTTCATATTAATGATAGTAAAAATGTACAAGGCGCAAGAAAAGACCGACATGAAAATATCGGTTTCGGAGAAATTGGTTTTGATGCCCTGAGCTATATCGTTCATCATCCACAGCTTCAAGATGTGCCGAAGATTCTAGAAACGCCTTATGTAGGTGAAGATAAAAAGAACAAGAAACCACCTTATAAATTCGAAATTGCGATGCTGAAAGAAAAGCAATTTGATGAAGGTTTACTAGATAAGATTACGGGTCAATAAAAAGTGCATGCAATGTGATGAGGTGCCGCTAAATGCGGCCCTTTTTTGCCTAATTTGTGAACTGATTAAACAGATCGTTGACGGTCTGTGCAGTTTGTTTAGACGTAATCGCTTCTACTTGCTTAAGCAGCCGGTTGCGCTCTGCATCATTAAAAATATTGACGTTTTTCCCATTCATGAGTTTGGCGACCTCAGCAGCCTGATTGGATGTTAAACTGACCCCGTACTGTTTCGCATACCTTAACAAATCATTTGCTGTGATCTGATTCAGACGCTGCAACACAATTTTTTGAATTAAAATCAATTCCATTCCTCCCCTCTGTATCAATGTATGGGCGAAAACGGAAAATGTGCAAAAAATTTTATTTTACTCTGTGAAATGATAAAATAGTAAAGTGAATAAAATGTTCATTGAAAACTAAACATGTGTAGAAGGGAGAACGTATGGCAAATAGTAAACAGCATAGAAAGGAATCAGTGCCTCATTTTATTTTGAGAATTTTTCTGATTCTAGTAGGAGCTGCATGTGCAGCAGTCAGCATTGAATTATTTTTAGTGCCAAACAATATTATTGATGGAGGCATCATCGGTATTTCGCTTATTTTGGATTATCTTTTTACGGATAACCCATTCATTAATTTCGCGACGATTGTTGTCATTTTAAATATTCCATTTATGATATCAGGATACAAACATATTGGGAAAACCTTCTTGATTTCCACTGTGATTGGGATTGTCAGCTTGGCCGTGATTGAATCTTCACTCCATCATGTAGAAGCATTTACGACGCAGCCGATTTTAGCTACTGTATTTGGGGGGCTGTTACTCGGGTTTGGCGTTGGGCTTGTGATACGGAATGGAGGCTCAATGGACGGAACGGAAATCTTAGGAATTCTTCTGACGAAAAAAATTCCTTTCTCCGTCGGTGAGTTTGTCATGATTGTCAATGTGTTCATTTTTATTTGGGCGGGCTTTGTCTTCGGACCGGAGCAAGCTATGTATTCTGTCATGACATATTATTTGGCAATGAAAACAATTGATGCTGTCATTCAAGGACTAGATGAAACAAAAGCTGTCATTATCGTTTCGGATTATTATGATGAAATTTCAGATGCGATCCTTCATCGTCTCGGCAGGGGAACGACCAAGCTTAGAGGAAAAGGCGGTTATACCGATGAAGAAAAAGATGTCATTTACGCCGTCGTGACAAGACTTGAAATTACGAAGCTGAAATCTATTGTGTTTGAAATTGATGGTCAAGCTTTTATTACGATTATGGATACGCATGAAACAAAAGGCGGTAAATTCAAAACAGCCATTCATTAGCTTTTATTTTACTTTTTTATCTTTCTTTTATATAATGAAATGTATGTATGGACAAAGAAAATGGCTTTTGCCATTTTCTTTTTGTTGTATAAATCGTAATCATTCTTTTTATATTGGATTAAAGGTGGAAAGATTTATGGCAAAGCCAATTATTGAAATGAAGGACATTTCGTATTCATATGGACAGCGAAATGTCATCGATCACATTCATTTAACAGTAGAGGAAGGAAACTTTCTAGCACTTGTTGGACCGAATGGATCTGGTAAAACAACCTTATTAAAATGCCTGCTTGGCTTGATTAAACCACAGCAGGGAGAATTGAAGCTCTTTGGCACACCTGCTCAAAAATTTAAAGACTGGGATCAAATTGGATTTGTTTCTCAAAAGGCGAATAGCTTTAATACAGGTTTTCCTGCTTCTGTATACGAGGTCGTGGCAAGTGGTTTAACGGCGAAGATTGGTTTATTCAAACGCATGAGTAAGCAGGATAAGCTTCAAGTAGATGAGGCCATACGTTCAGTTGGCATACAAGACTTAAAACACCAAAACATTGGTGAGCTTTCAGGCGGTCAGCAGCAGCGTACATTTATTGCCCGTGCACTCGTCAGTCAGCCGAAGCTGCTTATTTTAGATGAGCCGACTGTGGGTGTAGACCAAAGAACAGTAGAGGGCTTTTATCAGCTGCTAGAAACATTGAACAAAGAAAAAGGAATGTCTTTAATTCTCGTTACACATGATGTAGGAACCGTTTCTGACAAAGTCACGCATGTGGCTTGTTTAAATCAGACACTTCATTTTCATGGAGATGCGGAAACGTTTGATTCGATGGATGATCAGGCGCTTTCTCAGTTTTACGGGCATGACATTCAAGTGATTCATCACGATCATCACCATCATGGGGGACATGAATAATGCTATTTCCATTTTTTCATTATGAATTTTTACAAAATGCGTTTATCGCAGGTATGCTGATCGGCTTTATTGCGCCCTTACTTGGTGTATTTATTGTCGTGAGAAGGCTCTCTCTCATCGCAGATGCGCTTAGTCACGTATCACTTGCTGGGATAGCGGCAAGTTTATTCCTTGATAAAAAGTTTGGACTTTTGACAGGGGTTAGCCCGCTTTACTTAGGAATGGCTTTTTCTGTGGCTGGCTCGTTGTTTATTGAACGTCTGCGCTCTGTGTATAAACATTATCAGGAGCTGGCGATTCCCATTATTTTATCAGGTGGTATTGGGATCTCTGTTATTTTCATTTCACTTGCAAATGGTTTTAATACAGATTTGTTCAGCTATTTGTTTGGAAGTGTCAGTGCGGTTTCAAGGCTCGATCTTTGGATCATTGTTGGGATCTCACTTGTCGTTGTATTAGTGGTTGTGCTCTTGTATAAAGAATTGTTTTTGCTTTCTTTTGATGAAGAACATGCGAAGGCTTCTGGTATTTCAGCTAAGTGGATTCATTTTATTTTTATTTTAGTCGTTGCACTTGTCATCGCAGCATCGATGCGTATTGTTGGTACACTCCTAGTGTCCGCACTCATGACACTGCCTGTTGCGGCAAGTATTCGGATTGCCAAAGGGTTTAAACAGGCGATTTTCCTTTCCATCTTATTTGGGGAATTGTCTGTCATGGTCGGCTTGATTTTAAGTTATTATCTTGATTTAGCGCCGGGTGGAACCATTGTGATGCTGTCTATCTTGATTTTAATCGGGTGTATTAGTATTGGGAAATTCAGAAGGGGGAATCATCATGAACGTACAAGAAGCGCTTGATTTATTAAAGGAAAAAGGCTATAAATATACAAGCAAACGTGAAGATATGCTTCAATTGTTTTCTGATTCTGATAAATACTTGACCGCTAAAAATGTATTAACAGCATTAAGTGAAGATTACCCAGGGCTTAGTTTTGATACGATTTATCGAAACCTGTCTTTATATGAAGATCTTGGGATATTAGAGACAACGGAATTATCAGGGGAGAAACTGTTCCGTTTTAAATGTTCGTTTTCCCATCATCATCATCACTTTATTTGTTTGACATGCGGTAAAACAAAGGAAATCGACGCTTGCCCTATGGACAAGCTTGATGCTGATCTAGAGGATTATCACATTAGCGGACATAAATTTGAGATTTACGGAACGTGTCCTTCTTGCGAACCGAAGGAAGTTCATTCATGAAAGAAGCCAGCCGATGGGCTGGCTTTTTGTTTTGTCATGTTGAAAACGTTTTACAAAGGATAGCTGTTTCATTAAAATGAGAACAACAGATCATCTATAGAAGCAGATTTGAGTCTTTAGAAATAGGGGGAGGGGTCAAAAGTGGCGTATTATATCGTATTCGATGTAGGCGGGACAAAAACAAAGCACGGGGTCATGAATCGAAATGGTGAGCTGATCACGAGCGGCGACTACGAAACAAACTGCCGGCAGCTTAAGCGGTTTTTAGAGGACATGGAGAACGTGGTGAAAGAGTATCAAAGGACTTGGGATATCAAAGGGATTGCGATGAGTCTTCCGGGGTTTGTTGACAGTCAAACGGGTTATACGGAATTTGCAGGAGCGATTATTGCTTTAAATGGCCAAAATGTCAAAACACTTTTGGAAGAAAAAACATCACTTCGTGTAGAAGTAGAAAATGATGCGAACTGTGCAGCTCTGGCTGAAAAATTTAGTGGTCATGCGAAAGAGTGTGACAGCTTTATATGTATGACGCTTGGGACTGGTGTCGGCGGTGGTATTTTTGCTGGTGGCGAGCTTGTGCGCGGTGCCTCTTTTCGCGGCGGTGAATTTGGCATGATGCTGACAGAAACAGAAAACGGTCAGTTTACCACACTCAACAGCAGTGCTTCGACAGCTGGATTGATACGAAGCTACAAAGAGCAGCAAGGAATTCCACAAAGTCAGCAAATCGACGGTCAAGAAATCTTTGAAAAAGCCAAGCAAGATCCGGCCATTGAGAAGATGATCGATAAGTGGTACAAGCGAATCGCAATTGGCATTTACAATGTGGCAACAGTTCTCAATCCAGAGAAAATCCTCATTGGCGGGGGCGTGAGTGCAAGGCCCGATTTGATTCCAAACATTGAGAAACATTTACATACTTTGCATGCATGGAAAAACATACAGGTGACACTGGAAACGTGCTATTACTTCAATCAGGCAGGTATGATGGGTGCACTTTATCATTTTTTAATAAAAGAAGGACATCATCGTACAATCAAAAAGCCGATACATTAAACGTATCGGCTTTTGATCTGTTTTAGTAAGCAGTTTGCAGACGCTTTTCATACTGTTTGATCCATTGGGATGCTTCTTGCCAATTATTCACGCGAATGATCCGTTCATCAATTGGCATTTGATTATACGGTGAGTTAAACAGAATCACTGGAATGTCAGCTTCTTTTGCAATCATTGTGGCATTGCCATGATGATCTTCAAAAAACACATCGATCTTATGTTTTTGAACAGCTTCCACCTTATGATGTCCGCCAACAAGCTCGATATCGTCATAATGGACATGATTCTCCTCAAACCATTTGTAGGTGATGTCTGAGTGATGCTGCCTTCTGGCTGTGATATAAATCAATTGATGATGATGTTTCATTTGATTGAGGATTTCTTTTGCACCCTCGGCAGGCTTTGCCTGTTTATAAATAAGAGGCTCATACTCATTCATCCAGCCCCAAAATTCTTCATTTGAAATCTTTAAAAGCTTCGTCAAATCATATTCCGTCATATCATCTAGTGTGATGTCACATTGAAACGACTCATTTAAGTAGGGGACAAAGGTGTCCTGCGCCGTGACTGTGCCATCGATATCAATTCCTAAACGTAACATGCCCACACTCCTCATATTTATCCTCTTAAAGTGTAACATAATCAATTCACAATTCCAGCAAGTTTTAGCAAACATGAAACAGACATTTTTGCTCATACTAAAAAAGCTCCTTTCTATTAACCAAAAGGGGGAATTGATCATGGAAAGAGACGAAGATTTCAGAAGAAATGATCGTGAAATCGACACACACTTTAGTAATGATGATGGCTATTTAGAGGAAACAGCTGCTGAAATAGCAGAGCCATATCAAGCATCAAGAGATCGTGAAGACAGAAGAGAACGTGACCATGTAGGTGACGATTCAGGCAGTAAGGGGATAGGCTATACAGCACTCGCGATTGCGATTATCTCATTATTTGTCTTGCCGGTGCTATTAGGGGTAGCGGCAATCGTCGTTGGTTATGTTGCAAGAAGAAAAGGAGCACATGCGCTTGGCGCGTGGTCAATCGGGATCGGAATCGTTTCCGTCATCCTCGGCATCTTTATCACCCCGTTCTTTTAACAGGATAGGAACAGAAAAACGCCTGACAGTGATGTCAGGCGTTCTTTGTTATGCGTTCGCTTGTTTTGCTTTTTCAGCTTCCATTTTTGCATAATGTTCTTCAGCGATTTTATCGATTTCTTTTTTCAGTTCTTCGACCATTGTTTCTTCTGGCACTTTCCGAACGATTTCACCTTTGCGGAATAAAAGGCCTTCACCTCTAGCGCCAGCGATGCCAATATCAGCTTCACGCGCTTCACCCGGACCGTTTACAGCACATCCGAGAACAGCTACTTTAATTGGTGCTTTAATTTTAGAAATATATTCTTCGACTTCATTTGCAATGCTAATGAGGTCAATTTCAATTCGTCCACAAGTTGGACAAGAGATGAGTGTTGCTGCATTTGATGCAAGGCCAAATGATTTTAATAATTCACGTGCCACTTTGACCTCTTCGACCGGGTCAGCACTTAATGAAATACGGAGTGTGTTACCAATCCCCATATTCAAGATTGCGCCAAGACCAGCTGCACTTTTGACCGTACCTGCAAATAACGTACCTGATTCTGTAATCCCAAGATGAAGAGGGTAATCAAAGGCTTTTGCTGCTTTTTCGTATGCCTCAATCGCAAGGTTTACGTCAGATGCTTTCATACTGACAATGATGTCATGAAAGTCTAGGTCTTCTAAAATTTTAATGTGATGCAGTGCACTTTCAACCATACCATCTGCTGTTGGATAGCCGTATTTATCAAGAATCTTTTTCTCGAGTGAACCGGCGTTTACCCCAATACGAATTGGAATGCCTTTTTCTTTTGCCGCTTTCACAACAGCTTCGACTTTTTCTCGTCTTCCGATGTTTCCTGGGTTGATACGAATTTTGTCTGCACCTGCTTCAATCGCTTTCAGTGCAAGCTTGTAGTCAAAATGAATGTCGACAACAAGGGGAATGTTGATTTGTTTTTTAATGTCCGCAATCGCATTTGCTGCACGCTCATCTGGGCATGCGACACGCACGATTTGACAGCCAGCTTCTTCTAAACGTTTAATTTCAGCTACTGTCGCTTCGACATCATGTGTTTTGGTTGTCGCCATACTTTGAATGACGACTTCATTGTTTCCACCTATAGTTAAAGGTCCCACTTTGACGGGACGCGTTTTTGTACGATGTGTGACTTCACTCACTTGTCAATCGCTCCTTAGTGTACATGCAATTCGTTTGCAGTGTACGACGTGTTTTACATCTCATATTGTAACAGTCTCTTTATATGAATGACAAGGAATTAACGTTTTATCTCTTATAGACCGGAAACTTGTATGTGCTGCCTGCCCGAATTTCGTTCGCTTTGACGCCTTGATTCAGTGCTTCAAAGTCTTCGATCACTTCATCTAATGGCTTACTTGTATGTACGATAGAGACGACGGTTTGACCTTGTTTAACAGTGACAGTTTTATATGCCTGTTTTTCAGCTGTTTGAAAGGCGCTGGCGGGAACAGCAGGTCCTTCCTGAACGGGGATCGTTCCATTTTTCAAATCAAAAAAGATAATAAAGAGGACAAACAAACTGACTAGTAAAAAAATAATTCGCCGCATTTTACTCACCGCTTTTAAGAGTTTACTTCAGTGTATGTTTGTCCCTGAGTTGATAGAACAAAAAGAGTGAAAAAGCTAGGAAGGGTGGTTCTAGTGAGTTCTATTATGACTTGTAATCGGAAAAATCTTTGATAAGCCTAAGCCCTTTCTTTATTATGATAAAATAAAAAAAGGGGGAGAGTATATGAAGAAAATCAGTCAGAATATATATGTAAGAACACTAACAGAAAGTGATGCAGAAGCTCTATTAACACTTGAACGAGAGAATCGCACTTATTTTCAGCAATTTACACCTTTGGTTCAGGATGATTTTTTTACTGTACCTCGTCAAAAGGAACGGATTAACCGCAGTATGCAAAGGCGTGCAAAAGATGAAGCCTATATGCACGGTATTTTCTTAAATGAAACAGATGCATTAATTGGAACGATCTCACTCCATTCTGTTGAAAGAGGACCGATTCAAGGGGCTTTGCTTGGATATGTGCTTGATGAAAGGCAAGGCGGGAAGGGGTATATGACAGAGGCGATTCGTTTGATTATCGATTATGCCTTTTATGAATTGTACCTTCACCGTATTGAGGCTGGCGTAAAACCATCTAACATTGGTTCCATTCGTGTGCTTGAGAAGACAGGGTTTGAAAATGAGGGACTTCATCGTAAAAAAGTAAAGATCAATGATAAGTGGGAGGATCACTATATGTTTGCGATCATCCATCCAGATGAGTCATAGGGTCAAGACAAATAAAAAAAGCTCCCTAAAATGAGGGAACTTACAGCGTGTAGGCAAACCATCGCATTCTTTGTCAGTCCTGCGCGCTGGTACTCACGAATGACAAATTCGCTCCGTCAAAGTAGCTGTCCTTCCTAGAATGCAAAGGTTTTCTATCACGCTGAAAAGAAGACAAAGGGCTAAAATCAACAACATTTTAGCCCTTTGTCAACAATCTGAAAGCTCCCCAAAATGAGGGAGCTTATTTTTTTGCAGGTATTTCTTTAATGACAAGATATAAGAAAATAAAGTTAATCACCCAATTTAATAAAAATGAGTTCGCAACCGGCGTGTTTAATGCACTCATGATGGCGAAAAAGACGGTTGTTAATGTGAGTGAATAGGCAGAGAGCTTCCAAAGCATTTGAAAGGACAGCTCTTTTTGCTGCATTCGTTTAATAAATGTGCCAAGCATGGCTAGGAATGTTGCGCTGATGAACATGAGAGCAGCAGTAGATAGGTACAGCAGGACACAAATGACAGGGATAATGATCGCTTGATTCTGGTTTGTGACGCTGGCAAGTTCATCTTTTGTGAGTGTTCCGCCAAGCAGCTGGTATGGAATATCTGTCATTTGTCCATCAATGGCAATCACTGCTTTTTCTTTCAATAACGCAATGGCTGTTTGTTTTGACTCAAGCTCACTTGATTTTATTTTTTCAGCGGGATCAAAGATAATCGTGATGCCGTTTTCTTCTTTTTCTATCGGCGTGCTTTGGACCGCTTGAAGCGTTCCTTTTTCAATGGAAAAGTCGGGTAAATCTTTTTTAATCACATGCTGAAATCCTGACATCGCATTTGAAATCTCTTGGCTCATATGATAGCCCTGGGGGACAGCTGCGATGATCGAAAGGATAAAGATGAATAAAATGGCCTTTCCAATCCCAGTAAAACGTGCTCTGGCAATATCTTTTGGTGAATAAATTCCTTTTAACAATAAACTAAATACGTTCAACCGATTCACTTCCTACATTCTTTTCTATTTCTCACATTGTATCAATGTCTATCCATCCAGTAC
The DNA here is from genome assembly GCF_038593325.1 of Bacillus sp. FSL W7-1582. Classification (NCBI taxonomy): domain Bacteria; kingdom Bacillati; phylum Bacillota; class Bacilli; order Caryophanales; family Bacillaceae; genus Bacillus; species Bacillus sp. FSL W7-1582. The sequence continues at coordinate 2,270,693 of NZ_CP151987.1, read as the reverse complement.
AAGTACGGCCTTCATTGCTGGTTAAGATAGAAGGAATGAGGCATAATGTATACAGCATATAAAAAGGAGGCGGCTGCGGATTGGACGTGCTATATTGGGTTTTGATCGGCTGTGCATTTATCATTGCGTTTGTGGGACTTGTCTATCCAATCATTCCTAGTGTGGTTTTCATGGTTCTTGGGTTTATTTTATATGGGCTCTTTTTTAGCTTTGAGAAATTGACGCTCACCTTTTGGCTCATTCAAGCCATGTTTACAGCTGTGTTATTTGCCGCGGATTATGTCTCCAATCTGATTGGGGTGAAACGCTTTGGCGGCAGCCGGGCGGCCATTTGGGGAAGTACCATTGGGCTTTTAGCCGGTCCTTTTGTGATTCCGATTGCTGGAATTATCATTGGTCCATTTATCGGCAGTGTCATCGCAGAGCTGCTCGTTCATCAAAAAGATCTGAAGACAAGTGTGAAAGTGGGGCTTGGCTCATTAATTGGTTTTGTGTCAGGCGTATTTGTAAAAGGGTTGATTCAAGCACTGATGCTGGGAATCTTTTTGTTTTATGTGCTTCGCTAAATGGAAAATCGGTGTTTAACACTCTTTCTGAAGGGTTAAATACAAAATAAACACTGAAATGTTTCAGATCATGAGCAATAACGTTGAAACAAGCCGTTTCTTTTGATACTCTTTGATTAGGGTGAATTGCTTGCTTACTAAGGAAGCATTTCAGTACATACATTTCTAAGGAGGAATTTAACCATGGCTTTTAAACTTCCAGAATTACCATATGCTTACGATGCATTAGAACCACATATCGACAAGGAAACAATGACGATTCACCACACAAAACACCACAACACTTATGTAACAAACTTAAACAAAGCAATCGAAGGTGTATCAGCTCTTGAAGATCAATCAATTGAAGAGCTAGTGGCTAACTTGAACTCTGTGCCTGAAAACATTCGTACAGCTGTACGTAACAATGGCGGAGGACATGCGAACCACTCATTATTCTGGACGCTTCTTTCACCAAACGGTGGCGGCGCACCAACTGGTGAACTTGCAGATGCGATCGAAAAAGAATTAGGCGGATTTGAAAAATTCAAATCTGATTTCGCTGCAGCAGCTGCAGGACGCTTTGGTTCTGGTTGGGCATGGCTTGTTGTGAACAATGGCAAACTTGAAATTACAAGCACACCAAACCAAGATTCTCCTTTAACTGAAGGAAAAACACCAATTCTAGGACTAGACGTTTGGGAGCATGCTTACTACCTAAACTACCAAAACCGTCGTCCTGATTACATTTCAGCATTCTGGAATGTTGTGAACTGGGATGAAGTGGCTCGCCTTTACAGCGAAGCTAAATAAATGATTTGATTTGAAAAGACCTGCTTCTCTCTGAGAGCGGGTCTTTTTATATTTTCCCTCCTTTTTTTACATATCTGCCTTTTGATGAGACAGACTATTGTGTAGAAAAGGAGAATGAATGATATGAGCAGATTAAAGAAAATGTTCGGGGACATGGATGTCACAAGAGATTTATTGCTCCTCCTCACGATTGGCGGATTATACGCACTTGCGATTGCGCTTTCGAATACGTTTGTGAACGTGTATTTATGGAAACAGTCTGGGCGATTTACAGACCTTGCGATTTATAACTTGGCAATTGTTGTCCTTCAGCCCATTACCTTTTTATTTGCTGGACGGCTCGCTAAAAAAATAGATCGTGCATTTGTCCTTCGTTTCGGTGTCATCTTCTTAGCCGCTTTTTACTTAATTGTTCTCATGGCAGGAGAGCAAGCGGCAGCTCGGCTCGTGTTATTAGGCAGTGTGCTTGGAATCGGCTATGGTTTTTACTGGCTTGCCTTTAACGTGCTCACTTTTGAGATCACTGAACCTGAAACAAGGGATTTCTTTAATGGATTTTTAGGAGTGCTTACCTCTACAGCTGGTATGATCGGGCCGCTCATTGCAGGAATTGTGATTTCTCAATTAACGGATGATACAGGCTATACAGTGATTTTCACTTTATCGCTTTTTTTGTTTTCACTAGCGGTTGTGATGAGTTTTTTCCTCAAGAGGAGACAATCAAAAGGAAAATTTATCATTAAGCAAATTTGGAAAGAGCGCCATGCGGACGAGAATTGGCGTAAGATCACAACTGCTCACTTTTTTCAGGGGCTCCGTGAAGGCGTGTTTGTCTTTTTAATCAGTGTCTTTGTGTTTATTGCAACAAACAGTGAGCTTGCTTTAGGCACATTTGGTCTAGTCAATTCAGGTGTTGCCTTTTTTGCCTATTTTTTTGCTACTCGTTTGATTAAGAAAAAATGGCGCAAAAAAGCGATTATGTTTGGCGGGCTTATTTTATACGGCGCTTTATTTTTAATCGTCTTTCACTTGTCCTATGTATCACTGCTTATGTACGCTGTAGCCATTGCGATCGGCTACCCGCTTCTGCTAGTTCCGTATGTCTCTTTAACTTACGATGTCATCGGTCATGCCAGATATGCAAGAAAAGCCCGAATTGAATATATTGTCGTCAGAGAACTATTTTTAAATGCCGGGCGTATTTGTTCGATTGTCTTTTTTCTTTTATCTGTCACCTTACTGGGCGATCGGCTTGGGATTCCTGCTTCACTAGTCGTACTCGGAGCGGGGCACACCCTTATTTATTATTTTGTAAAGGACATTCATTTAAAAGAGAAAACAGCTGATATAGAAGAGGCTGACGGTCAAAAGCCTGTTTCTCAAACGAACCTTATGAAGGGAGAAAGGTAAAATTTCTTACCAATGGAACATCAAATTTCTAGATAAATGATAGAAAAACCGCTAAAATGATGATGGCACCTTTTATACACAAAAAGGGGTGCCATTTCTTTCTTGATAGAAAAGGTGATGTGATGAGAAACAAGAAAAACAAAAAAGACGCGAAGGAAGGGCGCAAAACACTTCCGATCCGGCTGAATTTATTATTTTTAGCTGCGTTCATTATTTTTACCGGTGTTGTGGTCAGACTCGGTTTTGTGCAGATTGTGAATGGAGAAGATTATAAAAAGCAGGCAGAAAAACAAGAAGACGTGAATGTCAGCTCATCTGCTCCGCGCGGAAAAATTTATGATCGAAACTATAACACGATTGTCAGCAATAAAGCGCTAAATGCCATTACATATACGAGAACCTCGACGACTTCACAAGAAGAGCGGCTCAAAGTGGCAACAAAATTAGCGGATATGATTCACGTAAGTACGAAGAAAATCACAGATCGTGATAAAAAAGATTTCTGGATCTTAACCCATCCGAATGAAGCGAAAAAGCTTGTTCAAAAGGAATCCGATTTAAAGGGTGACGATAAGGTCTCTGATGATAAACTATACGAGCTCCAGCTGAAACGCATCACAGACAAGGAATTAAATCAACTGACGAAAAAAGATTTGCAAGTGCTTGCGATTAAAAGACAAATGGATGCAGGCTATGCACTTACGCCTCAATTCATAAAAAATGAAGACGTTAAACCAAGTGAAATTGCTTACGTCTCTGAGCATTTGGACGAGTTGCCAGGTGTAGATGTCACAACAGACTGGTCACGCAGCTATCCTTATAAAGGACTGCTCCGCAGTATGCTCGGCAGTGTGTCTTCAAGTGATGAAGGTCTTCCGTCGTCACTGCTTGAACATTATCTATCACTCGGCTACAGCCGAAATGATCGTGTAGGAAAAAGTTATCTTGAATATCAATATGAAGATGTCCTGCAAGGTCAAAAAGAAAAAGAACAAAGTACAACGGATAAAGAAGGCAATGTCACAAGCTCTAAAGTGTTAACAGAAGGAAAGAGCGGGAAAGACCTTGTGCTGACGATTGATATTCAGCTGCAAAAAGCGGTGGAAAAAATTATCGAAAAGAACTTGAAAAGTGCGAAACAAAGAGGCGGCACAGAACTTCTTGATCGTGCGTTTGTTGTCATGATGGACCCGAGAAATGGGGAAGTGCTCTCGATTGCGGGTAAACAGATTTCCAATAAGAATGGGACATACAAATTTGATGACTATGCACTAGGAACGATGACATCATCATATGCGATGGGATCAGCAGTAAAAGGGGCAACTGTGCTGACAGGTTATAAAACAGGCGTCCTTCATATTGGAAGCACCCAATACGATGAACCGCTCTATATCGCTCAGTCACCGCCGAAAAAATCCTATCAAAATATGGGACTCATTAATGATTTAACCGCACTAGAACGTTCATCAAACGTGTATATGTTTAAAACAGCGATTGCAATTGGGAAAGGGGAATATCGTAAGAATCAGCCGCTCCCAATTGATACAAAGGCGTTTGATACGTTCCGTTACAATTTTAGTAAATTTGGTCTTGGAGTGGAGACAGGTATTGACCTGCCAAACGAAGCAACTGGCTATCGTGGAACGTCTACACAATCCGGTCTTTTACTTGACTATGCGATTGGACAATATGACACGTTTACACCGCTACAAATGGCGCAATACGTCTCAACGATTGCCAATGGCGGCTATCGTTTACGTCCTCAGCTCGTAAAAGAAGTGAGAGAGCCAGATCCGCAAAGAGGCATTGGGGCTGTAACGGAGTCCGTCAAGCCGGATGTACTGAATAAGCTCGATATGACAAGTGATGAGATCAAACGCGTACAGCAAGGATTCAAGCTTGTGATGCAGAACCCAAGAGGGACAGCATATTCGAACTTTGGCAACAAAAAATACAATCCAGCTGGCAAAACAGGGACCGCTCAATCATTCTATGACGGCCCGATTAAAAGCAAACGCGGCACACCGACGTATAACACAACACTTGTTGCGTATGCGCCTGCTGATAATCCAGAAGTAGCGATTTCAGTTGTCGTGCCTTGGGTGTATCAAGATTACAACCAGCGCTATCCGATTACAAATGATATTGGTGAACAAGTATTAGACAAGTACTTTGAACTGAAATCGAAACAGGAAAGCAATGATACACAAGCGAAGAACAAAAACAAAATTGAAAATGAAGCAGAAACAAATAACTAGACCTATTCTAGGTAAAAACGCTCACTTTTTGTGGGCGTTTTTTTATATTTTCTTCAAACTTTTCGATATAAATTGACAAAAATCATAAAAAACCCCGCAATTTCTCTACAAATCTTCGACATTTACAAAACCTTAACATTCCATTTAAACGAAATTAATAAAGAACCTTTAATGTATTACTCGTAGGACAAATTATTCAGGGGGTATTCTTGAAATGAAAAAGAACAAATTATGGCTGCTTACTTTCCTTACTATCGCATTGTTAGCATTCGTCACAGCATGCGGAAACAGCAGCTCAAGCGGAGATTCAAAAGACAGTAAAGGAAATGCTTCAAACAAAGATGAGGCATCAGGTTCCATTACCATCTCAGGATCATCTGCGATGCAGCCTTTAGTTCTTGCGGCAGCAGAAAAATTCATGGATAAACATCCAAAAGCCGATATTCAAGTACAAGCCGGCGGTTCAGGAACAGGACTTTCTCAAGTATCAGAAGGATCTGTACAAATTGGGAACTCAGATGTATTCGCAGAAGAGAAAGACGGAATCGACGCAAAAGCTTTAAAAGACCACAAAGTAGCAGTTGTTGGAATGGCGGCAGCTGTTAACCCTGAAGTTGGTGTCAAAGACATCACAAAGGACGAATTGAAAAAAATCTTCACTGGTAAAATCAAAAACTGGAAAGAGCTTGGCGGGAAAGACCAAAAAATCACACTTGTGAACAGACCTGACTCATCAGGAACTCGTGCAACATTTGTGAAATATGCACTTGACGGCGCGACTCCTGCAGAAGGAATCACAGAGGATTCTTCAAACACAGTGAAAAAGTTGATTGCAGAAACACCAGGTGCGATTGGGTACCTAGCATTCTCTTATTTAACAGATGACAAAATTACACCGCTTAGCATTGATGGTGTGAAACCAGAAGAAAGCAATGTAGAAAGCGGTAAATATACAATTTGGGCATATGAGCACTCTTATACAAAAGGTGAGCCAGACGGTTTAGCAAAACAATTTTTAGATTACTTGATGAGTGACGAAGTACAAAAAGAAATCGTTAAAGACCAAGGCTACATCTCAGTCTCTAATATGAAAGTAGAAAGAGACGCAACAGGCAAACAAACAGATAAGTAAAAGGTCTTGAATTGATGATGAAGGAAAAGTGGAGCTTTTCACTTTTCCTTTTATGACATTCATAGGAGTGTAGAAAAAGATGAAACAGATAGAACATACAGAAGCGAGCGATCGACTGATCAGCTCGAAAAAAAATAGGCAAATGGATGAAGTAAGAGGAAGTATTTTGGTGAAATTTTGCGCATTCTTAATGATTGCTGTATCAATTGCCATCACAATCTTCCTTGGTATTAAGGGTTTACAATCTTTCATCGTAAATGGTGTAAGCCCAATTGAGTTCTTAACCAGTATCAATTGGAACCCTACAGCAGAAAATCCGCAATACGGCGCATTTCCGTTTATCTTTGGTTCAATCGCTGTCACGCTTCTATCAGCACTCATAGCAGCACCGCTAGGCATCGCAGGAGCGATCTTTATGACAGAAATTGCACCTGCATGGGGACGGAAAATTCTCCAGCCAGTGATTGAACTGCTTGTAGGGATTCCATCCGTTGTTTACGGATTCATAGGTCTTACAGTATTGGTGCCGTTTATTGGACACTTCAAGTTAAGCGGTTCAGGGCACAGTGTTTTAGCAGGAACGATTGTCCTGTCTATTATGATTCTGCCGACTGTTACATCCATTGCAACTGATGCAATGGCTTCACTTCCAAAAAGTTTACGTGAGGGATCGTATGCATTAGGCGCAACAAGATGGCAAACGATCAGACGTGTTCTTGTACCGGCAGCGCTTCCGACATTAATGACAGCGGTCGTGCTTGGAATGGCAAGAGCATTTGGAGAAGCCCTTGCCGTTCAGATGGTCATTGGAAACACGCGTAATCTACCAGAAAGTATTATGGACACAGCTGGTACATTAACTACCATTATTACTTTAAACATGGGACATACAACGTATGGAAGTGTTGAAAACAATACACTTTGGTCAATGGGACTTGTCCTTCTAGTTGTATCATTTATGTTCATACTCATTATCAGATACTTGTCATCTAGGAGGAAGATTTAATGAATAGCAAAATGACCGATCGTTTTGCCACAATCGTTTTTGGATTATGTGCCGTCATTATTACGGCGATACTTGTTGGCTTGTTTTCTTATATCATCTTCAACGGTGCCAAAGAATTAAATTTTGACTTTTTGACTACCCGCTCAAGTGCGATTGGCTCTGGCGGCGGTATCAGGGATCAGCTGTTTAACTCGTTTTACATTCTATTTATTACGATGCTGTTTACTGTGCCTCTTGGCGTGGGCGGTGGGGTGTACATGGCAGAATATGCACCTCAAAACAAAGTGACTGATTTTATTCGTACATGTATTGAAGTGTTATCGTCTCTGCCATCGATCGTCATCGGTATGTTTGGTTTGCTGATGTTTGTTAATTTAACAGGATGGGGCTATACGATCATCGGAGGAGCCCTTGCGCTGACTGTCTTTAATCTGCCAGTGATGGTCAGGGTGACAGAAGATGCACTTCGATCTGTACCGAAGGATCAAAAGGAAGCATCGCTTGCGCTCGGTGTGACAAAGTGGCATACAGTGAAGACGGTTCTGATCCCAGGTGCGATTCCATCCATTATTACAGGAGCGATTTTAGCATCGGGAAGAGTTTTCGGTGAGGCGGCTGCTCTTCTTTTCACAGCAGGTCTTTCAACACCGCGTCTTGATTTTACAAACTGGAGTCCTTTCTCCGATACGTCACCACTGAATATTTTTAGACCGGCAGAAACATTAGCCGTTCATATATGGAACGTCAATACACAGGGGATTATTCCAGATGCAGAGGCCATTGCAAATGGTGCATCAGCCGTACTTGTGCTCTCTGTATTAGTATTCAACTTAGCAGCTAGATGGCTTGGTTCATTTATTCATAAGAAGCTTACGTCAAAATAAATAGTGAGAGGTGTGAAGGGGATATGGTTCAAATGCTAGCAGAAAAAAAAGAGATTGCAGCAAAAAAGGCTCCACTTCAAGCGGAACAGATTCTACAGGTGCAGGATTTAAGTATTTATTATGGTGAAAAAAGAGCGGTCAATCAAATTTCATTTGAAATTGAAAAAAATGCAATCACTGCATTAATCGGCCCATCAGGGTGCGGAAAATCGACTTTTTTACGCAGTATTAACCGCATGAACGACCTAATTCCAGGTGCACGAAGTGAAGGGGCGATCATGTACGAAGGGTTAAATATTTTGGATGATCGTATTAATGTGGTGAATTTAAGAAGAGAAATCGGGATGGTCTTCCAAAAGCCAAATCCATTTCCTAAATCCATCTACAACAACATTACGCATGCGCTAAAATATGCGGGTGAAAAAAGGAAATCAGTGCTTGATGATGCGGTAGAAGAAAGCTTAACAAAGGCAGCACTATGGGATGAGGTCAAGGATCGCTTGCACCGATCTGCCTTATCATTATCAGGCGGCCAGCAGCAGCGCCTCTGTATTGCACGTACCCTTGCGATGAAACCTAGCGTGCTTTTATTAGATGAACCGGCTTCTGCCTTAGACCCGATCTCAAATGCAAAAATTGAAGAGCTATTATCGGAATTAAAACATGATTATTCGATTGTCATTGTCACACACAATATGCAGCAAGCGTTACGTGTATCTGATCATACAGCCTTTTTCCTGAATGGTGATCTAGTGGAATACGATGCGACTGAACGTATCTTTACACGTCCTGCGCAGCAAAAAACAGAAGACTATATTAATGGTCGATTCGGATAAGGCGGGTGGATTTTGATGAATGCAGTAGCAACTGAAACAGCCAAAAAAGAAGTGTTTCGTGTGAATGATATGAACCTTTGGTACGGACAGCATCACGCACTGAAGCATATTGATTTAGACATTAAAGAGCATGAGGTCACAGCGATTATCGGTCCGTCCGGCTGCGGAAAGTCAACTTTTATAAAGACCTTAAATCTCATGGTCAAAACAGTGCCAGGTGTGAAAATCACCGGGGATATGATGTATAACGGTGACAATATTTTAAAAGGTCGTGTCGATCTAGTGGAACTGCGTAAAAACGTCGGGATGGTCTTTCAAAAAGGAAACCCATTCCCTCAATCTATCTTTGATAATGTCGTCTACGGGCCAAGAATTCACGGGGTGAAGAGCAAGCAGCAATTGAAAGAAATCGCTGAAAAAGCGCTTCGTGATGTTGCCCTTTGGGATGAAGTGAAAGATCGATTAAGTGCGCCTGCATTAGGTCTTTCCGGCGGTCAGCAGCAGCGTCTTTGTATCGCAAGAGCCATTGCCACAAGCCCGGATATTCTATTAATGGATGAACCAACATCTGCGCTTGATCCTGTTTCAACATTAAAGATTGAAGAATTAATCATGAAATTGAAAGAGAAATATACGATTGCCATTGTGACGCATAATATGCAGCAAGCGGCAAGGGTATCAGACCGAACAGCGTTCTTCTTGATGGGCGAGCTTGTTGAGGTCAATGATACGAATGTGATGTTCTCAGAGCCAAATGATCAAAGAACAAATGATTATATATCAGGACGATTTGGATAATCAAAAACCCCCTGGAGGTCAATGCCGCCAGGGGGTTTTTGATGTTATTTTGTTAAGGCTTTGACGATTTGTTTGAATGTCATACCTGTTTTTAAATTGAATTTGCCGGCACGAATTTCTTTATGGTAGCCTGCGTCTATCACATAATCATTAAAATCTTTAGACGAGTTGATGATTCCGTCCTTTTCAAGCATGTCTGAAACATCACTTGTGCTCATACCGTTTTTAATCACGAATTTAACCGTTTTGCCTTTTGGCTTGTCCGTTGTTTTTTTATCGTTCTGAGAATCGCCGTCTTCATTTGCTTTCAGCGCTTTTTCTTTATAATCAAGAAGTTGTTGATATGTTTCACGGCTGACGGAGACTTCTTTTTTAGAGTCTAAGTAATTTTTCACGTCAGTGTCTGTCACTTTTGCTGCGAGGGTTTCTTTTGTTGTAGAATCAGCTGCCGCTTCATCTTTTCCAGTAAGGAAAAAGACGATCGCCAGAACACCAGTTGCAAGAATCATACCTGCTGCAAACGTTTGGATGCTTTTTTTCGTCATACAAGCACCCTCTCGTTGTCTTTAATGATCATGTTCACATCTTCTACAGATACATGTTCAGCGCGCGCAATCGCCTCAGGAGACATGCCATTTTGATGCTTTGAAATGATTTGTCTTGCAATAGATGGATCAATTTCTGAATGCTTGCGGACAACGATGTTTGTTTCAAGCAATTCTTCTTCAAGAACCTTCATTTTCTTTTTCAGTTTATAGATTTCTTGCATTGCAGATAGTTGAAGTGTTTCAAGTTCCTGTTCGACTTCTTTAATCGGCTCTCTTTGAAAATATGAGAATGCGATCAGTACAATACTGACAACAAGCAATCCGATAATTGCAATTTCCATGTTTCATCACCTTTTATTCATATTTTAATGCTGAAAGCCAAAAAAGGCTCTCATGATTGTTTCAGACAGTTTTCGACCCTTCTTTTTTATACCATAAAAAAGCTAGTTTCAAAAGGAATTGCTGAAAAAATCACCTTTTTTTCATCATTTTTCTTTTTATAGGGAAACCAAGTATGAAAACCTTGCCCGCTGTTAAAATAAAAGAAGACGGATCAGATGAAAAAAAGCTGTGGAACAAAGAAGGGGTTCTCATGTATACAGTACGACAAAGAACGTGTTTTTATAGGGGAGAAGGCGATTTTTCATCACATGACCAGACAATATGGATCAGGATGCGGGTGGAATGCATTGAAAAATGAAATTGGTGAAAAAACATTCTAGCATTCCTTAGCTAGAAGTGGTATTATAGTTAGGTCTGAATGTGAATTGATTTTAGTTTGGAGGGAAAAACATGCGCGTAAATATTACTCTAGCTTGCACTGAATGCGGTGAGCGTAACTATATTACTAAAAAGAATAAGCGAAACAATCCAGATCGCGTTGAATTCAAAAAGTATTGCTCACGTGATAAAAAACAAACTTTACATCGTGAAACAAAGTAAGCAGCAGGGAATTTTCCTGCTGTTTTTTTATGATGGGAGATGAACCTGTATGAAAAAGGAGCTCCGCCTTCAAACATTGGCCATGCTTGAGCAGTTAAGCACTGAAGAGTTCAATCGCTATGCTTCTCTACTTCATGAACACGTGCTGCAGCTGTCAGAATGGAAACAGGCGAAAACGATTGCTTTGACTATGTCTAGGGGAAAAGAAATACCGACAATGCCTCTGATTGAAAAAGCGTGGGAAGAAGGAAAAACAGTTTGTATTCCCACCTGTTTTCCGAAAACAAAAGAGATGGTGTTTTATGAATATACACCTGAAACAAAGATGACATCCAGCTACTTTGGACTATTGGAGCCAGACCCTCTTGAGTCTACAGCTGTACATAAAGAAGCCATTGATTTGATCATTGTTCCTGGGGTGTGCTTCGATCAGAACGGCTACCGGATTGGGTTTGGTGGGGGCTATTATGATCGCTACTTAGCGGACTACCACGGCGTAACCATTGCCCTTTGTTTGTCTTTACAGCAGACGAGGCATATTCCGGCTGAAGCGCACGACATACCGGTATCTATGATTGTCAGTGAAAAAGGTACGTTATATCAAAAGTGAAAGCCCGCTCATTGTCCAAAAACGGGCTTTTTGTGTTGAGATCTTTTCATTAGCTCAGGGCATTTTATCTAGTAGGAGTCATATATTGAAAAAATTTCGAGGAAAGAAAAGATACTTCCGTAATTTGTGGGAGGAAGTGAATACTTTTGACTTACAACTCGAACATGATTCATGGGTTTATTTTTGGCATACACACCTTGATTTTTTTGGAGTCGGAAAAATAAGAAGAGAGTATATCAAAGCGTTCAAAGATTTAATCGACCTTCATCAATTTGGCGGTTCTTATGATCAATCAGAGTGTGAAGAGGTCTATTATATCCAATCAAAAGAACAAGGGATTAGAGTGTGAAAGTAGATCGCATGGTAAGAGATAAAAATGATGGTTCATGCATAAACAAATCCTATTTAAGCCACGATACGAACATAGGAGGGAATATGATGAATAAAATGATTTGGAGCATTGTGTTCACACTGTTTGCATTCGTTCTTGTGCAAAATCGTTATCGGCTCATGAATTTGATCTTAGGTCAAAACCAAGTGCGTCACTTTTTTATTAAATGGCTGATGAAAATCCCATATTTTCGGACGAAATTTATTCGCCAAGCATTCTAATCCCGCAAAAGCCGGGATTTTTTTGTTGAGAAATGCGTATAAGAGTAATTCTTGCTATAATAATGTAAAAAATGGAGCGCGAATGAATGAATGTCATAGATAGTCTATTTTGGCGAGTGATTGATGAACTCAGACAAAAAGGATACGAGATGATTCAAAGCCCGTACCCAGAAGATGAAATCTTTTTTGAAGCACCACGAAACTCAGGATATGATCTCATCCGTCTATATAGAAGAGATGTGAATTTTAGACAGGAGATCGTTCGAGATATGGAAGAGCAGGCTTTTCGGATGAATCAGTTGAGAGAAGCCATGCGTAAACGTTCTCTCCATCTCCTGCAGCTACAATTTACAGCTGATCATCCAGTAGATGATTGGGAAGACATAAACGGTCAACCGCAAAAACAGCAAAAGGTGACGGTGACACCTGTTTTACTGAATGAAGAAACCCTTCAAAACGATGGACACGAGCTGCAAAAATGGCTGAATACATCACTTTCGATTGATGTAGAAGAGGCGAAAGCAGATACAGCCGAAGATGTGATGCAGCTTAAAATGAACGTGCTTCAGGCATTTCAAGATCAGGAAAAGCAGCGTGAACGAGAACGGGCCGTTTTTCAAAATGGCAGACCGATTTTTACCTATATGTTAATCGCAGTCCAAGTGGTGATGTTTCTTTTACTTGAATTATCTGGTGGAAGTACCAATACAGCCACTTTAACAGCATTTGGTGCGAAAAATAATATGCTGATTTTAGAGGGTGAATGGTGGCGTTTTGTGACACCTATGTTTTTACACATTGGTTTGACGCATTTACTCTTTAATACATTTGCTCTTTGGTCCGTTGGAGCGGCTGTTGAGAGAATTTATGGTTCAGGAAGATTTTTGCTCATTTATTTAATTTCCGGCATCTTTGGCTCCATAGCGAGCTTTGTGTTTAATACAGCCATCGCAGCAGGAGCATCAGGTGCGATCTTTGGCTGTTTAGGCGCATTGTTATATTTAGCGATTTCTAACCGGAAGCTCTTCTTTCGTACGATGGGGACAAATATTATCGTTATTATCCTCATCAATTTAGGGATAGGTTTCACTGTATCAGGGATTGATAATGCAGGGCATCTTGGGGGGCTTGCTGGCGGATTTTTAGCCGCTTTAGCGGTCCGTCTTCCTAAACAGTTTCAGCCTGTCAAAATGCTTCTTGCTAGTCTTCTTCTCCTCCTTATTGGCGGCTTTGGATTGTATACAGGGTTTCATTCAGACGATCAAAAAGAAGCGGCGGCAACTAGCGAGGCAGCGAGTTTATTTGATGAAAAGAACTATAGCGAAGCAAGTCAGCGTCTAGAGGAATATGTAAAGCAAAAGGATGCCTCAGCTGAAGCACTTCATATTTATGCGCTTTCCGAAGCGCAGCTTGGACATCTTGACAAGGCCATTGAGTATTTGCAAAAGTCGCTTGAAAAAGATCCTAATGAGCCGAATAAATTGTATCACTTATCGTTGTTATATGTAGAAAAAGGCGAGACAGCGGAGGCAGACGACTTCATCGAAAAAGCATTAAAACAAGATCCGCAAAATGACCAATTTTTAAAGTTGAAACAATATATTGAAAACACTCAAACACGTTGAATGACTTGACTGAAAGCGTATTTATGAATACGCTTATCCTATCTGTTGATTTAGAGAAATGGTGAAAGTAATGAAAACGTTATATGATGTACAGCAGCTGCTCATGAGATTTGGAAATTACGTGTATTTCGGAGATCGTGAAGTGGAATTAGAATTTATGGCAGATGAATTGAAGGAAATGTACACATCGGGCATCATCGATCGAACTGAATGGTCAAACGCAATGACCATCCTTCAAATGGAACTAGCCAAATTAAACCGAAAAACAATGTGAAGGTGGAGGACATATGACAGGGGATTGGTTTGTAGGAGTTGATCTTGGCGGTACGACAATTAAGCTTGCGTTTATTAATCTTTATGGTGAAATTCAGCATAAGTGGGAGATTCCTACGGATAAATCTGGGCAGACAATTACAGTCGACATTGCCAAGTCAATTGACCATAAACTAGTTGAGATCAGCATGCCGAAATCAGCCCTAATTGGGATCGGTATGGGGGCACCTGGACCAGTGGATAAAGTATCCGGAATTGTCTATAAAACAACGAATCTGGGCTGGACAAACTATCCCTTGAAAGACCATTTAGAGGCAGAGACAGGACTTCCATCTGTCATCGAAAATGATGCGAATATTGCTGCACTCGGTGAAATGTGGAAGGGTGCAGGTGATGGCGCCAAAAACATCCTGATGGTTACACTGGGCACAGGGGTTGGCGGCGGTATTATTGTCAATGGAGAAGTGGTTCAAGGCGAAACAGGTGCTGGTGGAGAAATTGGTCATATTTGTGCCGTTCCATTTCAAGGAGCACCATGTAACTGCGGGAGAACAGGCTGTATTGAAACCATTGCGTCTGCCACAGGGATCGTCCGAATCGCAAAGGATACATTACAAACAAAGAGCCATACATCATCACTTGGCTCACTTACTTCGCTGTCTGCAAAGGATGTATTTGAGGCAGCAGAAAACGGAGACGAACTGGGGATGCGTGTCGTAGATGAAGTGACAACCCATCTTGGTCTTGTCCTTGCGAATCTAGCCAGTGCTTTAAACCCAACAAAAATCGTCATTGGCGGGGGTGTATCTAAAGCGGGCGAGCTTCTTCGCAGTAAAGTAGAGCGTGTCGTCAAGCATCATGCCTTCCCGCCATGTGCTGAGGATGTTGAAGTGGTGATTGCCTCACTAGGAAACGATGCAGGCGTGATCGGCGGTGCATGGATGGCAAAAAACAAGTGGCTGTCTTGAACAAAAATGTCATAATGATGTCATTTTTATTAAAATCAGCGATAGATAGGCATGAATTTGAATGTTTAGCATATTCATAAGTTTGTCATGGGGAAAAAGACATTGATTTTCCAGCATAGACAGGATAAGATATACTTTAGTTATTTTTGAAGAAGCACCAATAATTGGGGATGTCCCTAACCTGAGTGCGTTTTTAGCATAAGGAGGTTACAATGCGAAAGAAAAGATTAAAGGCGATTTCATTTTTACTGATTGCGACTTTGTTAATGTGGGTGAAAACCTATGTTATCTATAAATCTAGTTTTAATATCAAAATTGAAAATTTCATGCAGGAATTTATCCTGTTTATTAATCCGCTTAGCTTTCTCTTGTTTATCTTCGGTATCGGTTTATTCTTTAAAGAAAAAAATCGCAATCGATATATCATCGTGACGAGTTTTGTTCTGACATTTATTTTGTTAGCTAACATTGTATTTTATCGATTCTACAGTGATTTTCTAACCATCCCCGTCCTATTTCAAACAAACAATATGGGTGACCTCGGGTCAAGTATTACCTCTTTAATTGAACCAGTTGATTTTCTGATGTTTGTTGATATCATCATTTTAATTTGGCTCTATAAAAAACAGCCTTCCTTTAGAACAGATGTAACGATTTCACGTAAGGGACGTGCAGCTTATTATTTATTTGTGGCAGCCACTTTCTTCTTTAACCTTGGTCTGGCTGAAACAGAAAGACCAGAGCTGTTAACTCGTTCATTTGACCGTGAGATGCTAGTGAAAAACATCAGCTTATATAACTTCCATATTTATGATGGGGTTCTGCAATCGAAGCAATCCGCTCAGCGAGCACTTGCCGACAGCAATAGCTTAACTGAAATTGAAAACTATGTAAGCGCAAATCAAACAGACCGTAATGAAAAGACGTTTGGTCAAGCAAAAGGACGAAATGTCATTCTAGTATCGCTTGAGTCTACCCAGAGCTTTGTGATCAATGAAAAATTGAATGGGAAAGAGATCACGCCGTTCTTAAACAAATTGATCAAGAAAAGCTACAATTTCAGTAATTTCTATCATCAAACGGGTCAAGGGAAAACATCCGACTCCGAGTTTATTGTTGATAACTCACTCTATCCACTTGGAAGAGGAGCTGTATTTTTCACAAATCCAAGCAACGAGTTCAAAGCCGCACCTGAGTTGTTAAAAGAGGAAGGCTATCATTCTTCTGTTATTCATGCGAATAACAAAAGTTTCTGGAACCGTGACCTGATCTATGACAGCTTTGGCTACGACAAATTTTTTGATATTAAATCATTCGATGTAAATGAAGAAAATTCAGTTGGCTGGGGACTAAAAGATGGTCCGTTTTTTGAGCAGTCAGTGGATTTAATGAAAACGATCCCGCAGCCGTTCTATACGAGATTGATTACATTAACGAACCATTTTCCATTCGACTTAGATGAAGAAGATAAGCTCATTGATGAATATGACTCAAAGAGCAAAACGTTGAACAAATACTTCCCTACAGTGCGTTATCAAGATGAGGCACTCAAGCTTTTCTTTAAAAAAATGAAGGAAGCAGGGTTATACGATAACTCCATTTTTGTGTTATATGGGGATCACTACGGGATTTCTGAAAACCATAACGAAGCAATGGGACAATTCTTAAACAAAGACATTACACCTTTTGAAGAAGTTCAGCTTCAAAAAGTACCATTTGTTGTACACATTCCTGGTATCACGGATAAACATCCAAAAGAGATTGATACAGTTGGCGGCCAAGTGGATATCCGTCCAACAGTCATGAACCTTCTAGGAATCGATACAAGTAAGCAAATTCAATTTGGTCATGACCTATTATCAAAAGATACAAATGACTTCACAGTGCTTCGAGATGGAAGTTTTATTACGAAGGACAGTGTTTTCACAGCTGGTGTGTGCTACAACAAAGAAACGGGTGAGCCGAGAGAAGATGAGTCTGGTTGTCAGTCTTATGAAGAAAAGGCAAAGCAGGAGCTTCAATTCTCTGATCAAATTATCTATGGAGATCTCCTTAGATTTTATGACCGAAACAACTCGGACCATTCACCATCTAAAAAAGAAGATGACACTGAGCTAAAAAAGGCGTCTTAATTTAAAAGAAAACCTCTGCTATTTACATGCAGAGGTTTTCTTTTTTTACTTACTGGTTCATATAGTGTGAGAGGGGAGGGATGTAAATGAAAAAGTCGTTTGGCACAATTGAATGGCATCTGGGTGAAGCAAGGAAGGAGGATGTGGCAAAGCAGCTTGGTATAGGGAAAGAAGCTTTCAGTTTATCCAATCAATCAAATACGGATCACCTCCTTTTACCGGGGTATAGACTTCCAGAAGGGACCCATTCATTTCAATCGGTAGGTGATGTGCAAAGCTTCATAGCGCCTTACCGGCTCCAGCAATCAGATGATTGGATCAGCGGAATATTTGAATATGATAGCGCTCACTTAGAAGGAGAGCTTCAATATTTGAAAGCTGTTTTTCCTTTTCTTCAAATGAGTGTGATTGGTCAATCAGTGCTTGATACGCCCATTTATGAAATCCGTACGGAGCCTGTACAACATTTACATTCCATACATGTTAATGCCTCTTTTCATGCAAATGAATGGATCACGACCTCTGTTTTATTAAAATGGCTTAAATCACTTTGTTTAGCGGCCTCTGACCCAGTGCAAGCAAGACATCATGAAGCGGTTCGTATATTGCAGACTACTGCTTTGTCTATTGTCCCGATGGTAAATCCAGACGGTGTTGATTTGGTTCGCAATGGTCCAGAATCTTTAGGGCTGTGCGGTGAGGAGTTCGCGCCGCTAAATGGTGGATTTTCCGATTATCGAGAATGGAAGGCGAATATTCGAGGAATTGATCTAAACAATCAATTTCCTGCTTATTGGGAAATCGAATATTATCGTAATAAGCCGAAAGCTCCGTCTTATAGGGATTTCCCAGGGCATCAGCCGTTAACAGAACCAGAAGCGAAAGCAATGGCACATCTCGCCTTACGAAAACGCTTTGACCGGCTAATTGCCCTTCATACACAAGGAGAAGAGATATACTGGGGTTTTCTTGGCCACGAACCGGCCATTTCAAAAGAGACGGTCGAACGGTTAGAACGGGTGAGTGGTTACAAAGCGATTCAATATCTTGATAGCTATGCAGGTTATCGAGATTGGTTTATTTATCAATGTAAAAGTGAGGGCTATACGGTGGAACTTGGGCGAGGTAAGAACCCGCTTTCTATGAGTCAATTTGATTCGATCTATGAAAAAACAAAGCGGTTACTGTGGGAAGCATGTAAGTATTAAAAGCACCTAATTGGTGCTTTCAGCGTGTAGACAAACCCTCGCATTCTTTGTCAGTCCTGCGTGCCAGTGCTCACGAAGGTGAAATTCGCTCCGCACCAGTACTCGTCCTTCCTAGGGCTGCAAAGGTTTTTTATCACGCTGAAAAGAAGACAAAGGGTTAAAATAAAGTTCATTTTAACCCTTTGTCAACAATCTGAAAGCATCTAATCGGTGCTTTTAATTCGTTCAAACCAATCAATTTCTTATGGTCAATAAAAACCGTGTTGAAGTGATTGACGAGAGCATCCCTGTAAGCTATTGTGAAAGAGTGGATGTAAAAAAAAGGATATGAATTAGGGAGATGTCGATGATTGAATGCTCAAAGCCTGTGGAAACGGAATTTTACT
Source organism: Bacillus sp. FSL W7-1582 (assembly GCF_038593325.1). Taxonomy (NCBI): domain Bacteria; kingdom Bacillati; phylum Bacillota; class Bacilli; order Caryophanales; family Bacillaceae; genus Bacillus; species Bacillus sp. FSL W7-1582. The sequence goes on along the minus strand of NZ_CP151987.1, from coordinate 2,251,707 downwards.
TATCTATTTGTTTCTAAAATGTGTAAAATTACTGCTGATAGTTTATCTTTTAACACCATTTTGTGGCTTTTAGTGCTAGGGGGAAAAGGAGCAATTGGAACAGCATTTTTTATTGCCGTTAGTTTTGTCCCTCAAGCCATTATTGGGCCGTTTATTACCCCAATGATGAAGCCGCATCAATTGAAATTTTGGATGTGCTTTGCTGATTTAACTCGGGCGGCGATTATACTTGTGATTGTGGTGAGTTACTTTTATGATTTTTCTCCTTTAGCACTCATCATTGGCGGTATGTTGCTGCATTCAGCGACTGGTGGTTCCTATGAACCAGCTTCGGTGTCCATTATTCCAAAGCTTGTGCATGAAGATGTGATACAAAAGGCGAATGCAACCATTCAATCAGCCAGTCATGTGGTCAGGCTTGTGACTGTGACGATTTGTGGTGTCATGATTGCATTTGTAGGGGTAGGATATACAATGCTTGTGATTATTCCTCTTTACCTCATGTCCGCTTTACTGGTTTTGCTGATTACATATAAAACGGAAGCGATCATGGATAAAGGAAAAAAAGGATTATCATACGGAAAACGATTAATAAGGGGATTTTCACTTGTGAAAAGTCATCATATTTTGTTTCCATTAGCCATTTTTTGTGTCTGCTCCAATTTTGCTGCGGCACCGTGGGAGGCATTGTCGGTTATTTATTTAACAGAAGATTTACATAGTGGACCAGTAGTATATTCATTCATCAAAGTGACCACGGCATTAGGTGCATTTTTGATGGGATTCGTTTTAACAAAGGTGAAAGTGAATCGATACGGTCTGTTGTTTATCGGGGCAGGGATCGTTGATGGAATTGCATTTTTCATTACAGGGATGAATGCCTTATTACCACTTGTGTTTATATCTGCATTTGCCTTAGGTGCAGCCATCAGTGCAGTCAATGTACCTGAACATACGATGATTCAATTGTCAGTAAAAGCGGAGGATCAGCCGCAAGTGTATGCGATTATTAACATGATCTCGTATTTAATGATACCGTTAGGCGCTCTCATTGGTGGTTATATGGCGACGTTATTCGGTTCAGGTTATGTCATTGCAGCAGGAGGACTGATAGAGGCTATTTCAGGTATATGCTTGCTCCTTTTCACAAATATTGGGAAGGTAGAGAGAGCAGATTTGACGATAGAACGGGACAAACCAAGCTTAAACGCCACATGATCATGGCATTTTTGAATCACGATGGGTTACAATGAGAACGAGAAAGAAATAGGATGTCATTGAAAGGAGCAAGAACCATGGCGATAGCAGATGTCACCATCATTCCAATAGGCACTGATACACCAAGCGTGAGTGCATATGTAGCAGACGTACAAAGACTGTTAGAGGGCTTTCAACAAGAAGGGAAAATCAAATATCAGCTCACACCAATGAATACATTAATTGAAGGGGAGCTATCCGTTTTATTTGAGGTCATTCAGCGTATTCATGAAGCTCCATTTGAAAAGGGTTTACACCGAGTAGCAACCAATATCCGCATAGATGACAGAAGAGATCAAACGACCACCCTTTCAAGCAAATTAGAAAGCGTGAATAAACATTTGAATCAATAGAAAAAGCCTGCTGATTGCAGGCTTTTAATGTGCAGTTGGATAACCGCTATAGATGATGGTCATGACGGTAAACCATCCAAAAACCAAAAATGTGGCGCCAGCGAAAGCAATGGCCAGTACGTTCACTTTTTTGAGTGAGCGATAGATGCCGAGAGCGGCTAAAATCGTGACTAGACCAAAAATAATGACGAGCATCATATGAAAGTCCCCCTTTGTCATCAATCCCCTTGATTTCCTTTCTTTTCATTTTAACCGTTTTCATAAAGCTTGTCGAGTACATTCAAGTTGACGATTGTTTGAATTTTTATTGAATAGCCTTCATAATAAAAAAGAATGAAAAAAGTAGTAGGTGATGAAAATGAATTGGAGAAGAATGCCACTAGGCTATGTGCAAGCGAACGCATATATTTGGAAAAATGAACAAGGAGAATGTTTAATTTTTGATCCAGGCGGCGAAGCGCAAAAGCTAATTTCTTATGTGAAAGAAAAACAGCTGAAACCACTTGCAGTCTTACTGACACATGCCCATTTTGATCATATTGGTGCAGCAGATGAGGTGCGTCAAGAATGGGGAATTCCGCTTTATGTCCATGAAAAGGAAAAAGAATGGCTGACAAATGCTCAGCTAAACGGTTCAGCTCGACTAATTGGTAACGGAATTACGGTCAAAGAAGCGGAACAATTGATTACGTCAGAAGGACCTCTTCAAATTGGATCGTTTACATTAGAAATGTTCCACACACCAGGTCATTCACCTGGCAGTGTGTCTTACTATTCAGCGGAAGAGGGATTTGTGATTTCTGGTGATACTTTATTCCAAGGCGGTATCGGGAGAACTGATTTAACGGGCGGTAATCAAGACGTGCTACTTCAATCGATACATGACAAATTGTTGTCATTGCCAGAATCAACTCTTGTGTTAAGTGGACATGGCGAGGAAACAACTGTGCTTACAGAACAGGAGCAAAATCCGTTTATCAATGGGTTTTCTTTATAATCGCACGCACGAAAAAAGCATCTCTTTCAAAGGAGATGCTTTTTTCTATTAATGTCCGGTACCGGGAACCATGATGAAAATCGAATAATATGTAAATCCGGCAAAGAAAATCGTCAAGTACGCTCCGAAAATGTAAATATACATTCTTTCGGATAAATTCAAGTAGGATAAAAATACAAAAAGAACGGTTTGACCGAAGAACAGCAAGGATGCATCTTTCATATGTCCTAAATAGAACATGACAGCAAAAATACCCGTCCAAAACCCAAGAACGCGGAACATGCGATTCATTTCTTTCCCTCCCCTTAAAAAACCCCTTTGATTCATATTATAGCTGATGATCACTTGTTATGTAAACATTTACATTTTTGACAACGTGTGAACATTCATTCTTTCGTTAGAAAAAATTTTTTTGAAAAAGTGATGAAAAAGTGTTTATGCCTAAATTTATGAGGGTACTTAGTCCATAAGAGAAAAGGTTAACGACCTAAGGAGGAAGACTAATGAGTGACATTACTTTTTATTCATACCCAAGCTGCACGTCTTGCCGCAAAACAAAACATTGGTTAAAGGCGAATCAAATTGATTTTAAAGAGCGTCACCTTTTCAGAGAAACGCCAACTCTAGACGAATTGAAAAAAATCCTTTCCTTAACAACAGAAGGAATGGATGAAATTTTAGCTACTCGAAGCCAAGCTTTTAAAAGCTTAAATTTAAATATTAATGATCTAAAAGTAAATGAGGTACTTCAGCTTCTCATTGAAAAGCCAAAGCTGCTCCGGAGACCTATTATCATTGATGGAAATAAATTAGTGGTCGGCTATAATCCAGGAGAACTCATGAAAATTTCAAAAAAGAAAGCGATTCATCAATCGGTTTCCTAATCAAAAACGAAGATCAGCTGAATGATGTTTCAGCCGTCTTCGTTTTTGTGCTGAACTGGGCTAGCTGGGTTCGAACCAACGATCACGGAGTCAAAGTCCATTGCCTTACCACTTGGCTATAGCCCAATATGAAACGTGTAATGCTATTGTTCACCATCTGCGGTCATTTATACATAAAAAGTTGGTTGTCACTAGTTGTAAGTGAAAAAGGAGCGAACGACAGAAATGAAAAATGAAAAATCTGAGCAATTATATGAATTTATTCTTAAAGAAGCCCCTGTCATGACCGAAGAATGGCTGAAAACAAGAACAGAAGAAGGCTCATTATACTCCAAACATGCTTCAGAGGAGACAGAAAAGAAGCTGAAAGAACAAAACACAGCATTTATCCAAACCATTGCAGCAACGTTAGTCACGCTATCAGATAAAGTAGAAGACCACCTAAAAAAGTGGTCGGTTGATATTGCCCGCGATCGAGCTGTTCATGAAGTACCTTTATATGAAATCATCGGACAATTTAAGGTGTTCCGTCACATTTTTTGTTCCAGAATTGAGACCTTTACACAACAAACGGAGCTTGAAGTGACACTCAAAGATGTGTGCGATTGGAATCAGCATTTTCACGCAACATTTGATGACATGATTGCACGTTTATCAGAAGAGTATGACCGCGTGACAATCAATCAGCTTAATGCACAAAGAGAAATGATTCAAGAGCTTAGTGCGCCTGTTATTCCAGTTTCAAAAGAGATCGGTATTTTGCCGCTGATTGGTGAAATTGATACGTACCGGGCAAAAATCATTTTGGAATCAGTACTAGAACAGGCATCTAGACTGCGTCTAACCCATTTATTTATTGATATATCTGGCGTTCCCGTTGTTGATACGATGGTTGCTTATCAGCTGTTTAAAGTGGTTGATAGTGCGAAGTTGCTAGGAATTGAGACGATTATATCAGGCATTCGCCCAGAAATCGCTCAAACTGTAGTGAAACTGGGCATTGATTTCTCAAAAGTAAATACTGAACACAGCCTTGCAAAAGCTTTAGAAAAAAGAGGATTTCGTATCTTTGAAGAGCAGCAGCAAGAAGCAACGTGAACCAAAAAATGTTACTAGTAAAAGTAACGGGTCCATTGACAAGGAGAAACAATATAATGAGCATATGAATGAGATGACCAATTCGCATACAGATTTGGTCTCTTTTTTTACCCATAAATCAGACACGAAAGGATATTCTTTATCTTCAAATCAGTAATCTATTAAGGAGGATTAAATTTGGAGACACCTCCTTGTAACAGATTATCCATAATGAAAGAACCAAATGAAATAATCATCAAAAAGAGGTGCCAATAGCACTTCTTTTTTATTTTCTCCTCTGAACGGAACCCGTTGTTGTAAAAGTCAGATTTTTTGATATGTCCTTCTGTTATTTATAGATGAAATACACCTCAAATTGAACATTTTTAACCTTTTTCAGTCATGAAAATCATGAAATACGCTTTTGTCAGGCACGTTACGCCATCATACAATATGGTCACTGAAAGGAGTGAACCACTTGTATGGTATTGAATATTTGGGGCAAGAGCTGTTAGAAGAGGCGTGCCGAATGAGAGCATCTGATGTGCATATTGTTCCGAGAGAAAAGGAAGCTTCAGTCTCTTTTCGTGTAGACGCTGACCTCATTCAGCAGCGGATCATTGACAAAAAGAGCGGAGAGCGGCTCATTGCTCATTTCAAATTTTTATCTTCTATGGATATTGGTGAAAGAAGGAGACCACAAAATGGATCATTGGCTGTGATGCTAAGACGTGGTCAAGTGTTTGTTCGGCTCTCTACACTACCAACTGTAAATGATGAAAGTCTAGTGATTCGGATTTTACCGCAGGATCATGTGCCTAAAACAAAGTATTTGTCACTGTTCCCGAAAGCTTCAACGAGATTATTATCGTTTCTGAATCATTCGCATGGGCTCATTTTATTTACAGGACCAACAAATTCAGGGAAAACGACAACACTTTATTCATTGATTCAGTTTGCCAAAAAACATTTTAATCGGAATATTATTACCCTTGAAGATCCTGTGGAAACAAGAAATGAAGAAGTGTTGCAGGTTCAAGTAAATGAAAAAGCTGGTATCACGTATGCGGCAGGTTTACGCGCTATTTTAAGACATGATCCAGATATGATTGTGCTTGGAGAAATAAGAGATGCGGAAACAGCCAGAACAGCTATTAGAGCAGCTTTGACAGGCCATTTAGTCATGAGCACACTGCATGCAAAAAATGCAAAAGGAGCTCTTTATCGAATGCTGGAATTTGGTGTGACGATGAATGAACTCGAACAAACAATGGTTGCCATTGCTGCTCAGCGGTTAATCGAACTCGCATGTCCATTTTGCGGCGAAACGTGTGAGCTTTATTGCAAACTAAATCGGCCAGTCAGACGAACAAATGTATTTGAATTGCTTTACGGAAAGGAGCTTGGTGAGTGTATCAAAGAGGCAAAAGGAGAATACGCTCATTCGTCATACGAAACACTGCAAAGATTAATTCGGAAAGGAGTGGCACTCGGCTATTTATCAAAAAGCACATATCATCGCTGGGTTTATGAAGAAGCGAACCTCTAAAGCCTGGTCTAAAAAAGAACAAGCTGAATTCTTATCGAAACTGGCTCAATTGATTCAAGCTGGATATACATTGGTTGAGGCATTAACGATGGTGAATATTCAATTATCAAAAAAACAGCAACAGCGATTAACGCCAGGTATTCAGTGGCTGCTTGAAGGGGAGCCTTTTTACGTTGTACTTGAGCGACTTCATTTTCAGCGGGAAGCCGTCGCTATTCTTTGTTTTTCAGAGAAACATGGCAGCCTAGCGCGAGCTCTTGAACAAAGCGCCCGTTTTTTAGAGAAAAAAATCATGCAGGTAGACACATTCAAGCGTATGTTACGATATCCGATTTTTCTTATGTTTACGGTTTTTGTTGTGCTCATCATTGTTCAGCAAATGATCGTCCCTCAATTTTCTTTATTATATTCATCTATGAATACAAGCATGTCATGGCTGATTCAAGGAATGTTTGGCCTCTTTCAATTCCTACACGCTTTGCTGCTCATGATCGGTTGTATATGTATCTGTCTTTTTGGATATTATGAGCTTTTTTTTAAGAAAAAATCGACCCTTGAGAAATTGAAAGTCATCAGCAGGCTGCCAGTGTTATTTAAAGGGGTACAGCTGATGCATACGTATCTTTTTTCTCTTCAGCTAAGTGGACTTCTCCAAGCCGGGTTATCAATTTACGAAAGTTTGCAAGCTTTTAAACAGCAGACCTATTTACCCTTCCTTCAAGAAATGTCTGAACAAATGATAGGAGAGTTAAGAAAAGGTGAGAGTATGGAAGATCAAATAAGCCGGTCCCCTTTTTTCGAAAGGCATTTTGCAGCTGTCATCAATCATGGGGAAGCAAGCGGGATGCTAGCAAGAGAAATGTACACATATAGTCAATTTCTTTTAGAGAATGCAGAATTGAAAATTGAAAAATGGGTTTCATGGCTGCAGCCTGTCATCTATGGCTTAACAGCATTTCTTATACTCATTGTGTATTTATCTATTCTCTTACCAATGTATCAACTAATGGAACAAGTGTGAAAAGGAGGACTAAGGCATGAATGATAAAGGATTTACCCTGTTAGAAATGTTAATTGTCATGCTTGTGATCTCCATTCTTTTATTGATTACCATTCCAAATATCACTCGGCATCATCAAAGCATTCAAGCAAAGGGCTGTGAAGGGCTGAAATCAATGGTGAGTACACAGGTAATGGCATATGAATTAGAGCATGATGGCAAGACGCCATCTTTAGCTGAATTAGAAAAAGAAGGCTATGTCAAAAAGGGATTAACTTGTCCGAATGGAAAGGCAATTTTCATTCAAAATGGGGATGTGAAAAATGAATAAATCGCTTTTCCAGGAGAAAGGATTTACACTCATTGAGCAGCTCTTGATCGTCATGATTTTCTCTATCTTATTATCGATAATAGGTGGAAAAGTTCCCAATATATTAGAAAGTGCTGAAGCAAAAAAGCAAGTGAACTTGCTAAAACAAGATCTTCAATTGGCATCTTATACTGCATTTATTAAAAAAACACGAGTAACTGTTGAGTTTCACCCGACCAATGTATCTTATCAAGTCATCGAGCAGAATAGTGAGCAAATCATTGCTTCTCATGCACAAAAAAAAGGCATCATCAAGCAATCCACATTTCAACAAGGCCTTCACTTTAATAAAAACGGACATCCAAATAACGGCGGTTCTCTCATTGTTCAATTTGGCAGTCAAATATATAAACTCACGATTTACTTAGGGAGCGGACGGATTCATGTTCAAAAACAATAAAGGATTTAGTACGTTTGAGATGCTCTTTTCTTGCCATCTCTTTCTATTTACTGCTCTTGTGCTCGTGCCATCCTTTGAAAAACTGACAATAGGGAAAGAAGAATTAAGAGCCAAACTGGAAGCTTATCAAATTTTACATGAGTATATGAATAAAGCTTTTATAGAAGGTCAAAAGAAAACAAGTACAAAGAAACGAGGCGAGATCACATATGAATTCATTTGGGGTCAGGAGAAGGGATGTGTTTCATACAAAGTACAAAAAAAGCAGACGATTTGCTTTTGGCATTTGGAGCGATGAACAAGGCTTTACACTCGCACAAGCAATATGGCAAGTGCAGCTATTTTTGCTGCTTTCTGTTGGCTGCATGCTGCTTTTATCAATTACTGAAAAAGCTCATCCGTTTGCAGAAATCAACAAGTTTTCGCAAATGGAGTGGAAACAAACGGTCCTGCAATTAGAGGAGGATCTAAATTGTGCTGTCGCTGTAAGAGCGGTGAAAGAAGGAACAGCACTGGAGTACATGTCAAATCAAGGGCGAGTGGTGACGATTGAGCCGTATCAAGAGATGCTTCGTAAACGAACGGATCAGGCAGGTCATCTCCCTTTATTACAAAAGGTGAAACAATTCCATGTAAGAACAAAACAGCAAACCACCACTCTCCAAGTCACAGATGTATTTGGTCAAGTACATGAAGCTGTTTTTTTCACTTACAAAGGAGTGATTCCTAAAACGTGAAAAGAGAAGATGGGTTTATTTATCCACACGTACTTGCTGTCATTTTTTTATTTTTATTGATTCTAGGCTCGATGACCATTGGGTTTCAAAAAGAGTTGAAAAGTGCAGAGCTCACGATTTCTTTTTATCAAAAACAGCAGTTATTTCGAATGGGTCTAAATGAAGCCGCAAATAAATTAAATCGGATTTGTGATCAGCCATTGAGCCCAATTGTCACAGAAGAAGGCCGAGTGACATTGAAGCGAATTGGGTGCGATGACAGAAAAAAGATAGTCCGCCTCTTGGTTAACATCGAAACAAAGGGTGGTGTAACTGACGAGCGGGAACTAGAGATGAATAAGGAGACAGGAGAAATCAATCAATGGATCAGCACTTATTAGCGAGTGTATAAAACGATACTCTTCTTGGTAACACTTTAAGGAAGAAGAGGTGAGTGTTCGATGAAGACAAATGATTACGTAAAATATATGACGCAGGAAATCATTAAATACATGAATACACCACGTGATGAGCGGAAAGAACATAAACAGGAAAAAATGGAGACAAAACCACCATTTTCTCAGCGTTTATTTGGTGTTCTGCCTTTTGGCTTCTCAATGATGCTAAAAAAACGTCAACGTCATCGTCATCGACAAAAGTAAAAGCCGCCAGCAGGCGGTTTTTTTTAATGTCATTTTAGCTGTATTCTTCGACAACAATGACTTTATTGACCTTGTTCGAGTATGGGTTATAGGAAATGGTGACATATACCCCAAATTCTTTGGCCTGATCTTTCAACGTAATATGATATTGCTTCACGGATTCTTTCTCCCGGTGCCGATCCCACACTTTTTGTTTGAATAAAACATGTGCTAACGGATACCGTTTTTTTGCTTCTTTGACTGCCCTTGTTTCCCATTGATCTGCGGCAGCAGTGATTCCTTTTGCCTCCGTTAGATGGGCGCTTTGGATCGAAGGGCTTAACAGTAAACTGAGCATGATCATGATTCTTCCATATTTCAACTAACATCACCTCACCAATTATTATCCTGACCAAATCCTGCACTTTTATGTAAATTTTTAAGAAGTACAAATGTCACAGAAAAAAATATTGAATATGGCGAAAGAATGAGAAAATGGAAGAATTTTCTCGGTAATGTTCTTGTTTAAGAACAAAATGGACTAATTTGACGTTTTGGATTTTATAGGTAATTCCTTATACTGAGTGTAATCGTTCTTTTTAAAGAACAATTGTTCAAGGAGTTGAAAGAATCAATGAAACAGCCGCTCTTTGTACTATTTTGTGCTATTTGTTTGATTTTCACTTCTTTTTTTATTACGTCTACTAATGCTTCTTTTAACGATGTTGAGCATTCGAATTTTGTCATGAAAACATGTGAAAATTTCGAAGAGACAGATCAGCATTGCCAGCCGAAGAAATGGGATAGAAGCCATTTGAAACTGATCGATCAAACGATCATTGAGGGGACAGTCTGTGCGCCTCAAAAGTTGAGCATGTCACTAAAAAATATTGGACAACCCATCGCGCACTCTGAATGGAAGTGGGAACTGTATAAAGTAGAGAGTGCTCAGATGCCATTACAAGATGGCCATGTTATTGAAAAAGGTGCTATACAGTCCCTCTCATCAGAAGAAACGACGACTGTCACGGCAGTTAAAGCAAAAACAAATGGAATCTATTTGTTTAAAATCTATTATCCTAAAGGGTTTGGTGGTTCTGAAAAGCCATTCTTTACGTCTCAACATATGCAGCTTTCGAACTGTCAAGAAAAGGTGTCCTAAAGGAGACTAGTCTTTTGAATGAAACATGATATGCAAAGGGGAGAAAGGTATGAAAAAGTGGATGAAAATGTCTGGGAGTATTCTTTACGCGCTGGTCTTCACGATGATGATTGTGTGTATTATTGTCGTGTTGTCATCAAGAACAACAGGAGGAGATCCTCAGATTTTTGGTTATGAGTTCAAGCAAGTATTATCTGGATCAATGGAACCGGAATTTTCGACTGGTTCATTGATTGTCGTGAAACATGTCACCTCACCTGAAGCACTCAAAAAAGGGGATATTATTACGTTTCAAACGAAGCAAGACCAATCCTTTGTGACTCACCGCATTGTTGGGGTGAAAGGAAAAGGAGTAAATAAAGCCTTTGAGACAAAAGGAGACCACAATATGTATCAAGACGGCACGCTCGTCAAAGCGAATCAAGTGACTGCGCAGTATACGGGAGTGAACATTCCTTATGCAGGAAAGCTTCTTTCGTATGCAGGAACTTCTGCTGGGACCGCTCTTTTGCTCATCATTCCAGGGGTGATGCTGCTTGTTTATTCAACCATTCATTTTGTTGGTGCTGCCAAACATCGAAGACATACGGCTGAGTTACATATGTCAGAGGAACAAGCATAAATTTTCGTTTGTAACCTAAATCAGGTTTCAATAAAACAATTTATTAGGGGGTTCAATCATGGCAATGAAAAAATCAATTCGTTTAGGTGTTTTATCGGGAGCATTAGGTCTTGCTTTAATTGGAGGGGGAACGTGGGCTGCATTTAATGATGTTGAGACGGCAAACGCGGTCTACTCTACAGGAGAGCTGAATCTATCTGCAAAAGAGAATTCCGGCGCCATCAACCTTGCGAACATAAAACCCGGTGACCGTATAAAGAAGGAATTTAATTTTGAAAATAAAGGGTCTCTTGCAATTAATCAAGTCCTGATGAGTCTTGATTACAGCCAATTTCAAGATGGAACATCAGCGAAAAATGGCGGGAAGAATACAGCTGAAGAATTCCTCAGCCAATTTCAGGTGAGTGTTCTAACGGTTGGAGCCGAAGGTGGGAATGGATACCCGAAAAATATTATTTTAGACCATGCAAACCTGCTTGACCTGCATTTATTAACGTCAAAGCAGGATCAGACCGCATTTGAAAAGCTTCGTCATGCCGTCGATGAGAAGTTTTTACATGAAAGTGGTAAAATTAATGTTGCCACCGTTGATGGGTCAACAGCTCCAGAGTATGACGGCATTCCAAAGAATCCGTTTGATTACGATAAAATGGAAATGATCATTGAATTTGTCAATGACCAGACGAAGGATAAAGCGGGTCACTATATCCAAAATAAATACCAAGGCGATGCGATTCAAATTGATCTTTCCTTCGAAGCGACTCAGTGGAATGGTTTAACGATCAATCCAAAAAAGCATACGGATGAAAAAGGCTACGTGAAAGAAAACGAAAAAGCACACAGCGAAGATAAAAAATAAAGTCAGTCTTTAGACTGATAACAAGATCTGCATAGCAATTGGAGGAGTATGCGCTAAAACATGCGCATTACTCCTCTTCTTGCTTTTTTTCCAGATTTGATAATCTAAAAATTCACGAAATTGCTTTTTCGAAACCCCTGATGTCATTGCATCTCGAACTAGTTTTTCCCATTCACTATCTAATTGACCATCGTATTCGGTTTCATCATTTTCGTTTAACAGTGTATGAACCGAGACGTCCAGAACAGCGGAGACTTTTTCAAGAAATTGAATGGAGGGGTTTGTTTGCAAGTTTCTTTCTATTGAACTTAAATAAGACTTCGCTACCCCAGCCTTTTCGGCCAGTTCTGATAGTGAGTAGCCTTTTTCATTGCGGTATTGTTTAATACGCTGGCCAATCAATGTCATCACCTTCCTTTCGATATTATAGCACATTCAGAAAGGTTTGATAGAATGACTTCTTGCCATAGGGGGAGACTCAGAGGACTTTTTGCGTGATTTGAGAAAATGACGGACTTCTTCAACTGTTAGTCCTGCTTTGCGCGCTTCGCGTAATAATTGAACCCATTCACTGTCTAATAACTTCGTTTTCTTTTCCATACAAATACCCTCCTAAAATACTGAATCGTGTATTTCAGGCACTTAACGCATGAAATGGAAAAACACAGGTGATAAGACCTCATAGATTGCTTGCGTCATGTTTCCGCCCAATACAAACAGACAAACGTTGCTTTTGATTGATCGAAAATTTGATATCACATGAAAGGGAGGGAGACTCGCTAAGTCAGCCTCCTCTTTTTTGCTGTAAGTAAAAAAGTCCGCCATTTTCAATCGTAAGACTGATTTTTGGTTCGTATAAAGTTTTAAGTGCTTGTCTTTCTATTTCATATTCTACAGATGTGTCTGAAGTCCCTTCATAAAATTGGTTTAAAAGTTTCGAGTCTTCTTTCCACTTTTGAACAGCTCTTACCGCCCAATCATCCGGCTCTTCATTGGCATAACGTTCCATCAGGCTGTAAAGCCGTTTGACGCCGCTCTCTGGCTTAATCATCGTACTCATTGTGAAGCAATAATCAGGAATTTGAGACGATAGCTCACGTGCTTCTAGCTTCTCTTGAAATTGTTCGATGACTTCTCCGCGTATTAGATGAAGTCCAAGAGACAGCAGTTTATCTTTTTTACGGTCTGCCAGATAGGATATTTTGACATTGAGACCAAGCCACGGCTCCAGTGCGATCTGGCTGTTTGTGAGCGGTCTGACTTTTTCGTACAGCCGAATAAAACGGCCTTGCTGTTTCACAGCCTCGAATATTTGGAATAAACGAGGGGAGCCGAAGTGGACAAATTCTCCTTCGACCGAGTCATCAGCTTTTTTTTGATCGGTGATCAAAGTCAATTGCCGCGGCTCAGGTACGCCTCCCGTTTTTTCGAGCCAATGCCAATAAAAAGGGCGGTTCATGATCAATTTATCCATTTCGATTGTCAGTTGTACGGTCAGGTGCCCTGCACTTTCTTCAAGTATGTCGCATTGATTTGCCTGAAAGAAACGGAGAAGAAATGTGTGAATCTCGCGCTGCTCCATTGGTCAACTCTCCTTTATGAACCTTGCTGTCTTTCTTCTAAAAGCGGTGTTTGTGCTTCTGTTAAATAGGAAGCAAATTGGGTTAATTTCTTTTTCATGTCTACGTCAGACTCGTGCTGGAAGAGAATTTGATGCAATTCTGTTTCAGCATCTTGGATATCAATTCGGGTTAAAATATCATCTAGATCGCCAATGACGTTTTCAAACAGCTGAATTTTTTCATATAAAAGTTTTAAAATATGTTCTTCGACTGTCCCGCTAGTTGCCATATTGTAAATGTGGACATCCCGCTCTTGACCGAGCCGGTGAATACGTCCAATTCTTTGTTCCAAGCGCATTGGGTTCCACGGAAGGTCGTAGTTGATGATTTGGTTGCAAAACTGAAGGTTGATCCCCTCGCCGCCTGCTTCTGTCGCGATGAGCACTTTCGCCCGCTCTCTAAATAAATCTTTCATCCAGTCTTTTTTACTCCGTTTAAACCCGCCTCGAAAAGGGACCGAACTGATGCCGTTTTGCTGGAGAAACCATTGTAAATAAATTTGTGTCGCACGGTATTCAGTGAAAATAATGACTTTTTCATTTAATTGCTGAATGAGTTTAACGACTTCAAGTGCTTTAGAATTTTGTTCTACCTGGTTGATTTTCTCCATGATTTGCATCATAGCAGAAGCGCCTAGAATGTGTTTTTCCTCTTCTTGCATTTTTTTGATGGTCATATAGACGGCCTCACGGCTCGAACAGCATTCTCGTTCTAAGGTCATAATTGAAAACATGTGCTTCGTATAGGAAGGGTTTTCTTTTAACTTACAAATTTCATCATATAATGCTTGTTCTGTTGGGGAGAAATCAATAGAAATTGTCTTCACATGACGCTTTGACCACTCGATGCCAGTGTCTTGTCTCCGGTTCCGAATCATGACTTTATTGACTAACTGTTTTAACCGGTCATGGTCTTCAAGTTGAAGATCTTTTTTGGCAAAGAGGTCTTTAAATTGTGTTTCATTACCTAAATGGCCTGGCTTCAACAGCGAGACGAGATTAAAAATTTCTCCTATCCGATTTTGGATAGGTGTGGCTGTGAGCAGTAGGCAGAACTTTTTATTCAAATTTCTCACAAACTCATAGTTTTTCGTTTTATTGTTTTTCAGTTTGTGTGCTTCATCAATAATGACCATATCGTAGGAGATGGATAAGATCGTGTCTCGATGCGGCTGTCTTTTGGCTGTATCAATTGAGGAAACCACAACATCGCACTGCTCCCACACATAGCTCTTCTTTTGCTCGACAGCATCTATGTAAAATTTCGTCCGCAGTTCTTGTACCCATTGGGACACAAGGGAGGCGGGTACGAGAATGAGAATCTTTTTGGCAAGTCCGCGAATCATGTATTCTTTGATAATCAGTCCTGCTTCAACGGTTTTTCCAAGACCCACTTCATCTGCTAAAATGGCTTTCCCATTCATCTCTTCTACGACTCTTCTAGCGACTTCGAGCTGGTGTTTTAAAGGAGTAAATGCAGGCAGGTGCGCAGGTGCTTGCAGTCCTTCAAATGAATCAATGGCTGTCACTTTTTGTACCTGTGCTGCTAAACGGTACATATCCCAATTCGCCCAGGGACCGTCTGCTGTAAGCCGCTTTTGAAATTCACTTGCCCATTTTTGATCAAATATCGTTTGAATATTCAATGTGACCGCCTGCCTTTCTGGTAGAGTGATGATAAAATCGTTCTGTTTTTAAACGCTTCATTTTTTGATAGCGATTTAAAAGATGTTATATATCAATAAAAGCGAACGATAATGAATGATTATTTTAAAAATGTTAATGATTTTTCTGTTGCTCTTCATCCATTTCTAATGGTAGGATGTTGGTAAGTGATCTAGAGAATAAGTCACCCATTTTGATAGTATGTCCAATAAAGGTGAAGAATATGAGCGGATGATGGTATGGGGAGAGACCTAGCGGTTATTTTGCACTGACAGGCGCCGAAGGAGCAAGCTGAATTGGTTCAGTGAATCTCTCAGGCAAAAGTACTCTTACCGGACGCAACTCTGGAGAGTGTTTGCGCAGCGATTTTTAGCAAACCACCAAAGGGGAAAACGCACAATGATGTTGTGCTGTAAACTTTCAGGTGCAAGGACAGAGACTTCTTTTTGATAAAAGGGAGCGCTCTGTCCTTTTTTGCTGTGATTTTTTTCTGAAAATTCAGCTTGTGATGTGCACTGTAAGAAAAAAGGGGGAAACGATTGATGTTGAAACGAACACCGCTTTTTCATGCGTATGAAACGTTTGGCGCAAAAACCATTGACTTCGGGGGCTGGGAATTACCTGTCCAATTTTCTTCCATTAAAGAAGAACATGAAGCTGTTCGAACAAAAGCAGGGCTGTTTGACGTGTCTCACATGGGTGAGGTGGAAGTCACAGGTCAGGGAGCCCTTCCTTTTTTACAAAGGTTATTAACCAATGATCTGTCAAAGCTGACAGACGGTAAGGCACTATATACAGCCATGTGTTATGAAGATGGCGGAACGGTGGATGATCTGCTCGTCTACCAAAAAGAAAAGAACAACTATTTACTTGTGATCAATGCTTCAAATATTGAAAAAGATGTGGATTGGCTGCTTAAACATCAAGGTGAGGAAGACGTTTCGATTAAAAATGTCTCTGATCAAACCGCCTTGTTAGCCCTTCAAGGACCTCTTGCTGATGACATCATCAAAGATGTTGCGGATGAAGAGGTAACGTCATTGAAGCCATTTACGTTTTTATCAAAAGCAATCATTGCGCAAAAAGAGGTGCTTGTATCAAGAACCGGCTACACAGGAGAAGATGGCTTTGAAATCTACTGCCAGTCAGAAGATGCTGTTCACCTTTGGACCGCTTTATTAGAAGCCGGACAGCCGAAAGGACTGATCCCATGTGGACTCGGTGCACGTGACACCTTAAGATTTGAAGCAAGACTCCCGCTTTATGGCCAAGAGCTCACGAAGGATATTTCTCCTTTAGAAGGCGGCATTGGTTTTGCTGTTAAAACGGATAAAGAAGCAGATTTTATCGGAAAAGATGCACTTAAAAAACAAAAAGAAGAAGGACCAAAGCGAAAGCTTGTCGGGATTGAAATGATAGATAAGGGGATTCCGCGGACAGACTATCCAGTCTTCTCAGGAGATAAGCAGATTGGTTTAGTCACAACCGGTACACAATCTCCAACATTAAAGAAAAATATTGGGCTTGCCTTGATTGAAACATCAGAGGCGCAGCTTGGGACAGAAGTGGAAGTGCAAGTTCGCAAAAAACGTCTAAAAGCCAAAATTGTCGCCACACCATTTTATAAAAGAGCCAAATAACGAGGAGGAATAGAGGATGAAGCACAGGTATTTGCCGCAAACAGAGCAAGATCAAAAAGAAATGCTGGATGTCATCGGTGTTCAGTCAATTGATGAGCTTTTCTCAGATATCCCAGAGAAAGTCAGATTCAAAGGTGCGTACAACATTAAAGAAGCCGCATCAGAAACAGAGCTAGTGCGGGAATTGTCTCGTCTTGCTGCAAAAAATAAAGATACAGTGGCCTATGCCTCGTTTTTAGGTGCTGGTGTGTATGATCATTACCAGCCTGTGATTGTCGACCATGTGATTTCACGTTCTGAATTTTATACAGCGTACACACCTTATCAGCCTGAAATTTCTCAAGGTGAATTGCAAGCAATCTTTGAATTTCAAACAATGATTGCTGAGCTGACCGGTATGGATCTTGCCAACTCCTCGATGTATGATGGCGGAACGGCATTAGCTGAAGCGGCGATGCTGGCTGCAGGACATACAAAGAAGAAAAAGGTTGTGGTCTCTGAAACGGTTCATCCTGAATCAAGAGCGGTGCTGAAAACATATGCGAAAGGACAGCATATTGAAGTCGTCGAGGTACCTGCGCGAAAAGGTCAGACCGATCTAGCTGCATTAGAAGAAGCTGTCTGCGAGGAAACAGCAGCGGTCCTTGTACAATACCCAAACTTCTTCGGTGTTGTTGAACCGTTAAAAGACATTGAACCGATTGCACATAAAGGGAAAAGTTTATTCATCGTCTCAAGCAACCCGCTTGCACTTGGTTTACTGACACCTCCAGGAAAGCTTGGGGCAGATATTGTCGTTGGTGATGCGCAGCCATTTGGCATTCCAGCTGCATTTGGCGGACCTCATTGTGGATATTTTGCTGTGACGAAAAAATTAATGCGGAAAGTGCCGGGGCGTTTAGTCGGGCAAACAGAAGACGAGAACGGTGTGCGAGGATTTGTGCTGACCCTTCAAGCGCGCGAGCAGCATATCCGAAGAGACAAAGCGACTTCAAATATTTGTTCGAACCAAGCATTAAATGCGTTAGCCGCTTCTGTTGCGATGACGGCGCTTGGGAAAACAGGTATCAAAGACATTGCCTATCAAAACGTACAAAAGGCCCATTATGCCAAGACGCAGGCAGAAAAACATGGGTTACAGGCTGAAATAGAGGGCGCTCATTTTAATGAATTTGTGTTGAAACTGAATGAACCTGTGAAAGAAGCGAATGAGCGATTGCTTGAAAAAGGAATCATCGGTGGATATGACTTGGGACGGGATTATCCAGAGCTTCAGCAGCATATGCTTGTCGCTGTGACAGAACTAAGAACAAAAGAAGAAATTGATACGTTCATCAAGGAATTGGGGGATCGTCATGAATAAACAAGATCAGCCGCTTATTTTTGAATTATCCAAAGAAGGAAGAATTGGTTACAGCCTGCCTGATTTAGACGTACCTGAGGAGAAGCTCCCAGATTTATTTGATGAAGCGTATATCCGCCATGAAGATGCGGAGCTGCCAGAGGTTTCTGAACTGGATATTATGCGTCACTACACAGCATTATCTAGGCGTAATCACGGGGTCGATTCTGGCTTTTATCCTCTAGGCTCTTGTACGATGAAATATAATCCAAAGATTAACGAAAAGGTGGCACGTCTTGCAGGCTTCTCGCATGTGCATCCACTTCAAGAGGCAGACA
Source organism: Bacillus sp. FSL W7-1582 (assembly GCF_038593325.1). Lineage (NCBI taxonomy): Bacteria > Bacillati > Bacillota > Bacilli > Caryophanales > Bacillaceae > Bacillus > Bacillus sp. FSL W7-1582. Next base: position 2,233,214 of record NZ_CP151987.1, on the reverse strand, counting down.
CTGTGCAAGGTGCATTGGAGTTGCTTTATGATTTAGGTGACCATTTAGAAGAAATTACAGGAATGGACGCCGTGACATTACAGCCTGCGGCAGGAGCACATGGCGAATGGACGGGGCTCATGATGATTCGTGCATACCATGAAGCAAGAGGAGATCTTAAACGAACAAAAGTCATCGTGCCTGATTCTGCTCATGGAACAAATCCCGCATCTGCAACCGTAGCTGGATTTGAAACGATTACGGTGGCATCTAATGAACATGGGCTTGTCGATTTAGACGACCTGCGCCGTGTTGTCAATGAAGAAACGGCGGCTCTCATGCTCACAAATCCAAATACACTCGGCCTTTTTGAAGAAAATATTTTAGAAATGGCTGAAATCGTCCACGGAGCAGGCGGGAAGCTTTATTATGATGGAGCGAACTTAAATGCTGTATTAAGCAGAGCAAGACCTGGGGATATGGGATTTGATGTGGTTCACTTAAATCTTCATAAAACCTTTACAGGTCCACACGGAGGAGGAGGCCCTGGTTCAGGTCCAGTTGGCGTGAAAAAGGATTTGATTCCATATTTGCCAAAGCCAGTGCTTGTGAAGAAAGAAGATGGTTATTTCTTTGATTACGATCGTCCAGAATCCATCGGCCGTGTGAAACCGTTCTATGGGAACTTTGGTATCAATGTCAGAGCGTATGCGTATATCCGCTCTATGGGACCAGACGGCTTAAAGGCTGTAACTGATCATGCGGTGTTGAATGCAAACTATATGATGCGCCGCTTATGTGTTCATTATGATCTGCCATTTGACCGCCATTGTAAGCATGAATTTGTCCTTTCAGGTAAACGCCAAAAGAAACTAGGTGTGCGGACACTTGATATTGCCAAACGATTACTTGATTTTGGCTATCATCCGCCAACGATTTACTTCCCGCTAAATGTAGAGGAATGTATCATGATTGAACCAACTGAAACAGAATCAAAAGAAACCCTCGATGCATTTATTGAAGCGATGATTCAAATCGCAAAAGAAGCGGAAGAGAACCCAGAAATCGTACAGGAAGCACCACATACAACCGTTGTGAAACGAATGGATGAAACAAAGGCAGCACGGAATCCAGTGCTAGTTTTTGAAAGAAAATAAAAAGACTCATGGGGGCAATAGCTCCCAGAGTCTTTTTTGTTAGTTCTTTGTTTTAATGCGGCCGCCCCATTTTTTAAAGCCGCCCTTTAAATTATAAATCTCACGACAGCCATTTTTACGTAACGTTTGAGCAGCCTTTCCGCTTCTCAAATTATTTTGGCAATAGAGATAAACAGGCTTGTCAGGGCGTATTTCATTTTTGCGCTGCTTTAATTGTGAAAGGGGAATGTTTCTTGCGCCTAAAATATGTCCACCTTCAAACTCATTTGGTTCTCTCACATCAATGAGTTGGGCTTTGCGGTAACCTTTGATAAATTCTGCTTCCGTCAGCGTTTTCATTATGCGCTGCTGATAAATGTAACTGCCGATGGAATAAAGAACGAAAAGTCCACAAAGTGAGAGGACGATATAGTTGAATATTGGCAATACGACTCGACTCCTTCTTGAGCATCAGCACAGTCACCTGTCTGATGGTACGTTTTAGACAAATACTATTATAGTAAAGCAAAAGAAACTTGTCATCATAAATGGTAAGAATTATTTTCAATTCCTTCCCTATTTGATAGACTGATGAAGAGAGAAAATCGGTGGTCACCACCATTATCTAACATTGACTACGTAAAAGAGAAGGGATTTTATATGCAAAAAGAGAAATGGTGTTTCATTGATACAGGAAACCAAGACCCTGCCTTTAACATGGCAATGGACGAGGCCTTGCTTTATTGGCATAGCGAGAAGCTGATCCCGCCTGTGATCCGTTTTTATGGTTGGAATCCAGCGACATTATCTGTTGGATATTTTCAACATGTTGAAAAAGAAATCAACATGGAAGCGGTTGAGCGCTATGGTCTTGGATTTGTTCGCAGGCCTACAGGAGGCCGCGGCGTTCTTCATGATCAGGAATTGACCTACAGTGTCATCGTGTCAGAAGAGCACCCAGAGATGCCGGCGACGGTGACAGAGGCATACCGCGTCATTTCAGAAGGGATTTTAGAGGGCTTTAAAGAACTGGGACTCGATGCGTATTTTGCCATTCCTCGTACAGAAAAAGAAAAAGAAAGCTTAAAAAATCCAAGATCGTCTGTATGTTTTGATGCGCCTTCATGGTACGAGCTTGTTGTAGAAGGCAGAAAAGTAGCAGGCAGTGCGCAAACAAGGCAAAAAGGTGTGATCCTCCAGCATGGCTCGATTTTAATTGATCTTGATGAGGATAAATTGTTTGATTTATTTCTGTATCCAAATGACCGGGTGAGAGAGCGGATGCAGCGCAGCTTTAAAAACAAAGCGGTGGCGATCAATGAAATTTCAGATCGAACATGTACGATAGACGATGCGCGTGTTGCATTTAAACGAGGGTTTGAAAAAGGATTAAATATCGAGCTTGTGCCTTATGAGCTGACAGATGAAGAGTTGGCATTTGTTCATCACCTCGCCAAAACGAAATACGCCACAGATGATTGGAATTACAAGCGTTAAGACGAAGGACTCTTCTTGTTTTTTAATGGGCGATGGTGTAGAATTGTTATGATTATTAAGTAAAGGTGCATTTTGGAGGGGTTTTATGACTACACCTAGTATGGAAGATTATATTGAACAAATTTATATGCTGATAGAAGAAAAAGGATATGCAAGAGTATCTGATATTGCAGAAGCCCTCGCTGTCCATCCCTCCTCTGTAACAAAAATGGTTCAGAAGCTAGATAAAGATGAATACCTCATTTATGAGAAATATCGTGGTCTAATTTTAACCCCGAAAGGCAAAAAAATTGGAAAACGTCTCGTATACAGACATGAACTGCTAGAGCAATTTTTAAGAATCATTGGTGTAGATGAAGAGAAAATTTATGATGATGTAGAAGGTATTGAGCATCATCTCAGCTGGAACAGCATTGACCGCATCGGCGACCTTGTCCAATTCTTTGAAGAAAACGATGAGCGATCCGTTCAGCTGAAAGCGATTCAAAAGAAAAACGAACAAACAAATCAAGAATCTTAAGAAAAAGGACACCTGTCGAAGGGTGTCCTTTTAAATTGTTGACAAAGGGGTAAAATGTACTTTATTTTAGCTCTTTGTCTTCTTTTCAGCGTGAAAGAAAACCTTTGCAGTCTAAGAAGGACGAGCATCGGAGCGGAGCGAATTTGACATTCGTAAGCACCGGAGCGCAGGACTGACACCGAATGCGAGGGTTTGTCTACACGCTGAAAGGACACCCTTAGCATGGGTGTCCTTTTTGAATATAGTTCTAATGAAAGGCAAATGCTCCTACACTATTAATAGTGTGACAGAAAAGGGGGCTCCTTGATGAAGATAGATGGTGTGTTCTCAGGTGGAGGCATTAAGGGTGCAGCACTTGCAGGCGCCTATGAAGCGCTTGAAGCAAGAGGGTTTCAATTTGTCCGTCTCGCTGGAACAAGTGCGGGAGCGATCATTGCTTCACTCATCGCAGCGGGTTTTACGAGTCAGGAGATTCGGGAGCTGTTAGACGAAATGGATGAGCATCAATTGCTTGATCGAAGGTGTCAATTCATTCCGTTTAAAATGCTCAGGTGGGTGTCTATTTATTGGCGTCTTGGCCTTTACAAAGGTGACCGTCTAGAAAAATGGCTGACAGACGTGTTAAAACGAAAAGGCGTCACCGTATTCGGGGATCTGAAAAAAGATACGCTCAAAATCGTCGCTTCTGATTTAACAAATGGCAAAATCCTTGTCCTTCCAGATGACCTTCCTTCCTATGGGTTAAATCCAGAACGGTTTTCTGTCGCCAGAGCCATTCGGATGAGCTGCAGTCTGCCGTATTTTTTCGAACCTGTCAAACTGAGGTCTTCAAAAGGAATTTGTACCATAGTGGATGGCGGCGTGCTCAGCAACTTTCCGATTTGGCTTTTTGCTGAAGAGAAAAAAAGACCGTTTGTCGGTGTCACATTAACCCCAAACGAAAAAGAACGCCCTCAACATTCCATCCGCAATGCGTTTGAACTGTTTGGCGCTCTATTTGAAACGATGCGTGGTGCTCATGACGAAAGACATATTGCCACAAAACACGAACGTCATATTATTTTTATTCCTGTAGAACACGTCATTGCCACTGATTTTCAGCTGATGACAGAAAAGAAAAAGGCGCTCGTCGATCTAGGCAGACAGAAGGCCGAGCAATTTTTAAAGAGCTGGACATTTTAAAATAAGGCGCGATTTTTCTTTTTGTTTTTCTTGCCTTCAATGACTGTCAAATGTGTTTGGCTTTTCTTTTTGAGAAGGACGGGCTTAGACTTGTGGTCAGTCGGCACGCTTCGCAAATGAGTGACCCGGTTTTTCATCTGGCTTTTCGTTTTTGGTTTAGGCTGCTGGTAGCGACGTTTTGATTGTTTGACTGCTTTACGATAAAGATTTCCTTCTGTTCCAGTTCTTCGATTCATCAGCCATCTAAATAAGAAAAATAGAACCGCTCCAACGATCACAACTGATAGCAGCATTGTAAAGAGTCTGCTTGGATTCGTTGTGAGTAAATACACAAATCCCAAAACACCTAAAGCGAAAATAATGGTAAAAGCAGGATGTACTCGGCGATTCATAACTGTCCACCTCCGAAAGAATTTACCGGATTTATAAACTAGATCACTTGATGAGAAGAATCTGATGCTTGTTTCGCAGATGCTTCCTCTAAACGAAGAAGTTCATTAAAACTTGCAATGGCTACCTCGACTTGATCATCAGAGGGTTCTTTTGTTGTGAGCAATTGCAGCCAAAGGCCAGGATAGCCAAGCACTTTAAGCACTGGCACGTCACGGAGTTTGTTTGTGAGCTGAAGCACTTCAAATGAAATGCCCAGAACAACCGGAATAAGCGCCAAGCGATTCAGAACTCTCACCCATAAAGGATCTGTCGGTACGAGTAAATAGACGAACATGCCGACAATGACAGTGAATAAAATAAAGCTGCTGCCGCATCGATAATGCAGGCGAGATTGGCTTTGGACATTTTCCACTGTGATGTCAAGATTCTGTTCATAGCAGTTTATGACTTTATGTTCTGCCCCATGATATTGAAATACCCTTTTAATTAAAGGGGTCATGGAAATAAAGTAAATATAGCCTAATAACAGGATCAATTTAAAGAATGTTTCCACTGCAATTTGTGCGAAGTTTCCAGAAAACACCGGACGCACAAGTTCAGCTAAAAAGACAGGCACTAAAGTAAAGACAAATTTACTAAAAAGAAGAGAGAGAACTCCGATCACAGCAATGCCGAAGATCATTGATAATTTCGAGCTTTTTTGTTCTTTTTCAAGAGAATGATCTTCAGAAGGATCTAAGTCATAGCGCTCGCTGGAGAAGTTTAAGTGCTTACTGCCGTTTGCGCTTGCTTCAACAAGTGCAGCAACACCCCTGACAAAAGGGATTTTCTTAAGAAAGGCGGTTCGTTTATTGGAGGTCCGGGGAAGCTTTAAAAACTCAATCGACTCATCCTTACGCCGAATCGCTGTCACATAGTTCATTTTACCTCCGAACATGACACCTTCCACAACTGCCTGCCCTCCATATGCTGGAGGTTTTGTTTGATTGGACATATTTCATCAACCTGCCTGTTTCCTGTAATTTACATGCATTTCCTTATACCTTTATTGTACAGGAAAAGAGGGGAAATCACTAGCTCACAGGTCGATTATCTACTAGAATTCTATCTACCTCTTTTTAGCCAGTATACCCTGTTATAAAAATTTTACACTCTCGCACGGAAATCCTTTTTTTTCATGACATTTTGGACATACTACTTGCTGGAGGTGTTCATATGAAACGTGATGAAAAGAAAAACCAAGAAGAAAAAAATCAATCAGTACAAATGTCTTCAATGGTGGCAAGGGCAGCAGCCACAGGTTTTGTCGGCGGAGTTTTTTGGGGCTTTATCGGATTTCTGACCCATATGTTTCATTTTTCAGAGGTGAGTCCAAATATGCTGTTGCAGCCATTTGTGCTTGGTGAATGGAAAAAAGGCGGACTTGGTACATTTATGAGTATTGTTCTTTTAGGGATTTTATCTATTGGGGCAGCCTTTATTTATTATGGACTGCTCAAACGGATAAAAGGTTTTTGGATGGGACTGATTTATGGAGGGGTTTTGTGGCTGCTTGTTTTTTATGTATTTAATCCTATATTCCCCGATGTGAAGCAAGTGCAAGATTTGCAGCAAAGCACCATTGTGACGACATTTTGCCTATATATTTTATATGGCATGTTTGTCGGATACAGTATTTCATTTGAATACAATGAATTAACGAGTCAGAAGCTTGCAAGAGCACTCGGGAAAAAGACAGAATAAAGTGTAAATCCACCTTTCATATGATAAAATTATTTTTGGAAACGAAAGGTTTCTAAGGAAAAAGAAACAGACATCGATATAGAGTGAATTAGGGTGAAGGAGTGGTCATATGCCTCATTTTCTAGTGCTGAATGGGCCCAACTTAAATAGGCTCGGCAAGAGAGAGCCAGGAGTTTATGGAAGTAAAACATTAACAGATTTAGAAACGGATTTGTTTCAGTTTGCAGAAAGAGCAAATATTCAATTGACGTTCTTTCAATCGAATCACGAGGGAGATTTGGTCGATGCGCTCCATGAAGCAGAAGATCAGTACGATGGCGTCGTGTTTAACCCGGGTGCTTTTACCCACTATAGCTATGCACTGAGAGATGCCATTGCAAGTATTACGTTACCTGTCATCGAAGTACATATCACAAATGTTCATAAGAGAGAGGAATTCCGCCATCATTCGGTTCTTGCTCCAGTATGTCAAGGTCAAATCGTTGGACTTGGTTTAGAAGGATATAAATTGGCGATTCGTTATTTAGTCAGTGAAGGGGGAGCAGTATCATGAAACTTGAAAAACTAAGAAAACTTTTAGCCGAATTAGACATAGATGGTTTAGTGATTACGAGCAGCTTTAATTTACATTATATGACGAGTTTTACTGGATCAGCCGGTCTTGCCATCGTTTCAAAGGATCGAGCCGCCTTTATTACGGATTTTCGTTACACGGAGCAAGCAAAGGATCAAGTAAAGGGCTATGACATCATTGAACATAAAGGAAACATTGTGGAAACTGCTGTCCAAACGGCAAACGAATTTGGGGTGAAACGTCTTGGTTTTGAACAAAACCATATGACATTTGCCACCTACCAGCAGTACTCGGGGAAAGCAAGCGGTATCGAGCTTGTTCCAGTCTCAGAATCAGTTGAAAAGTTGCGCTTGATTAAGTCTAATGAAGAGATTAAGATATTAGAGGAAGCTGCGAAGATTGCAGATCATGCCTTTGATCATATTCTCACGTACATCAAGCCGGGCCTGACAGAAATTGCGGTCATGAACGAGCTTGAATTTTTCATGAGAAAAGAAGGGGCAGAAGGATCTTCATTCGATATGATTGTTGCCTCTGGCGTTCGTTCAAGCCTGCCACACGGGAGAGCGAGCGAAAAGGTGATTGAATCTGGCGACTTGGTGACACTGGATTTCGGTGCCTATTATAAAGGCTATTGTTCAGACATGACAAGAACCATTGCTGTAGGAACACCAAGCGACAAATTAAAGGAAATTTATCATATCGTATTAGAAGCAGAAAACGCTGGTGTGGATAAAATCAAGCCAGGCTTAACAGGAAAAGAAGCTGATCGCATCACACGAGACATCATTGAAAAGTATGGCTACGGTCAATACTTCGGGCATTCGACTGGACATGGTCTTGGTATGGAAGTACATGAAGCACCTGGCCTTTCCTCGCGCTCAGATGTCGTGTTAGAAGAGGGAATGGTTGTGACAGTTGAACCAGGCATTTACTTGCCGGATGTCGGCGGCGTGAGAATTGAGGATGATATTGTCCTGACAGCTGACGGCAATAAACGATTGACCCACTCACCGAAAGAACTTATCATATTATGATGGTGAAATGTAGGAGGATGACAAAATGATTTCAGTAAACGATTTTCGTACAGGCCTGACAATTGAAGTGGACGGCGGTATTTGGCGTGTAGTGGATTTCCAACACGTAAAACCAGGAAAAGGCGCAGCGTTTGTCCGTTCGAAACTGCGTAACCTGCGTACAGGTGCGATTCAAGAGAAAACATTCCGTGCAGGTGAAAAAGTAGCGAAAGCGCAAATTGAAACAAAAACAATGCAATATTTATATGCAAATGGCGATCAGCATGTATTCATGGATACAAGTTCATACGAACAACTTGAACTAAGCGAAGCGCAAATCAAAGATGAGCTGAAATATTTGCTTGAAAATATGTCGGTTCAAATCGTCATGTACGGTGATGAAACACTTGGAGTAGAACTTCCAAACACTGTAGAACTAGAAGTAGTAGAAACAGAGCCTGGTATTAAAGGTGATACGACATCAGGTGGATCAAAACCTGCAAAAACAGAAACTGGTTTAATCGTGAACGTTCCTTTCTTTGTGAACCAAGGTGATAAACTAGTGATCAATACATCTGACGGTTCATACGTTTCAAGAGCGTAATGAACAGAGAGACTGTAAACCTCGTGTTTACAGTCTCAGCGTGTAGGCAAACCCTCGCATTCTTTGTCAGTCCTGCGCGCTGGTGCTCACGAATGTCAAATTCGCTCCGCGCCAGTACTCGTCCTTCCTAGACTGCAAAGGTTTTCTATCACGCTGAAAAGAAGACAAAGGGCTAAAATCAAGTTCATTTTAGCCCTTTGTCAACTATCTGAGACTGTAAACCTCGTGTTTACAGTCTTTTTTTATTTGAAAAATAGGACGCCTCGTTATGACACCCCTTACTCTATTCTCTCATCCATCTCTCTTCCTTTTGAAAAACAAGACTACTTCTAGCTAGTGAAGCATATAGTGTAAAAAAAGCTGGAGGTTCTATATGAAACAATTTCTCCCGGGTATACACCCATCAGTTGCTGCCATGGCAGGGATGAGGTTTTTATCTGCCTCGATTGAACTGACGGCCGCCATCCTCATTTTAGTGACTAATGATGTGCGTAAAGCGGTTGTCATCAATAGTATATTAGCGATCATCGGGCCGCTCATTTTTATTATCACGATGACGATTGGAATCTATCAAATTGCAGGGCAGTTATCCTATGCGAAGCTTGTGTTTATTTTCATTGGTGTCGTATTTATTCTTGTTGGAATTTATAAGTGAAATGGCTTGGCATAATTAACGGCATACATCATACATTTTAGAGAAGAAAAAAAGGAGGGGAATTCGTTGCGGAGTTTGTTGGATATTCTCCCGCACTCAATTGGACAAGAACTCAGCATGTTAAAAGAAGCAGAGTGGGCGCAAATAGAAGAAATCCGCATTCGCACCGATCGCCCGATTGAGCTGATGCAAGGTGGAAAACCACGCTTTCTTTCCTATCATACAACAGGTGAAGAGGCGGCTCAGCTATTAGGCAGGCTCAGTAATTACAGCATGTACACACTTGAGGAAGAGTTAAAACAGGGCTATATCACCATATCTGGCGGACATCGGGTTGGGCTTGCTGGAAAGGTCATCGTCGAAAATGGATTCGTCAAAGGCTTAAGAGATATTTCTTCATTTAATATTCGCATCGCAAAAGAGAAGATCGGAATTGCTCTGCCGTTTCTCCCTTATTTATATGAAAAACATTGGTGTAACACACTGATTATAGGTCCGCCGCAAACCGGGAAAACGACATTGCTGCGTGATCTAGCACGTCTTGTCAGTACAGGAACAACAACCATTTCTCCTAGAAAAACAGGGATTGTAGATGAACGATCTGAAATCGCAGGTTGTATAAGAGGAGTGCCGCAGCATTCTTTTGGACACCGGATTGATGTACTTGATGCGTGCCCAAAGGCTGAAGGGTTAATGATGATGATCAGGTCCATGAGCCCAGAAGTCATCATTGTCGATGAAATCGGAAAAAGTGAAGATGTACAGGCACTGCTAGAAGCAATCCATGCTGGAGTCACCATTATCGTCTCAGCTCATGGGTATTCTCTTGAAGACTTATCTAAACGGCCATCATTTGAACCGTTATGGCAGCTTCGTGTGTTTGATCGATATGTGGAATTAAATAGAGAAAAAGGGCCTGGCACAATCGGACGGATATTTGACCAAGAGGGACAAGAGCTGAAGAGGAGGCGGGGAGTGGACGTATGTTAAAGCTTATTGGTGCTATTTTCATTGTTGCGGCTACGACATGGGGAGGATTCGAGTTTGCGAAGCGGTACAGTGATCGGCCAAAGCAAATCCGCCAGCTCCGGTTTGCACTCCAATCTCTTGAAGCTGAAATTATGTATGGTCAAACACCTTTAGCTAGAGCCGCTGACCAAATTGCGTCCCAAGTAGGACCGCCTGTGAATCGGCTATTTGAACAATTTGCAGAAAAACTCAACGTTGGAACCTTTTCTGCGAGGCATGCATGGAATGAAAGTCTAGAGGATGTATGGAAAAAAACCGTATTAAAAAAAGGCGAATATGAGGCGCTGAAGCACTTTGGAGAAACCCTTGGTCAGCATGATGTGACGGCTCAGCAAAAATATATCAAGCTAGCTTTAGGCCATTTGGAATCAGAGGAAAAAGAAGCTGAAGTTGCCCAAGCAAAAAATGAAAAAATGGTGAGAAGTCTTGGTTTTCTAAGTGGTTTACTACTGATTCTGTTATTGATGTGAGAGGAAGGGAGTCGAGAGCATGGGCGTTGATGTAAACGTCATTTTCCAAATTGCGGGAGTGGGTATCGTCGTGGCTTTTCTCCATACGATTTTAGATCAAATGGGGAAAAAAGAGTACGCACAGTGGGTGACACTGCTTGGATTTATCTACATTTTATTTATGGTTGCTACCATTGTGGATGATTTGTTTAAGAAGATTAAAGCCGTATTTCTATTTCAAGGATAGGGGAGGGCTTACAAATCGAAATTATTCAAATTGTTGGACTTGGTTTAATCGCTACTTTTCTAGCATTAATCGTCAAAGAACAAAAGCCAACCTTCGCCTTTATGCTTGTTGTGTTTACTGGGTGTGTCATTTTCCTTTATTTAATCGATCAAATCTATGCCATTATCTCCATGATTGAAAAAATTGCAGCAAGTGCAGGCGTCAATATGAAATACGTTGAAACCATTTTGAAAATCATTGGCATTGCCTATATTGCAGAATTTGGTGCCCAGCTCACAAAGGATGCGGGACAAGGCGCCATCGCTTCAAAAATAGAGCTTGGCGGCAAAATTCTTATTTTGGTCATGGCGGTACCGATTTTAACGGTCATCATTGAGACGATCCTAGGTATGATCCCGTCCATGACTTGATGGAAAAGAGGTGATGATGATGAAACGGGTGACAGCTGTGCTAGGGTTTATGATGTTCTTTTGGATGATTGTTCCGTATGCAGGTGCAGAAGAAAGTGTGCCTTTATCAAGTGAAGAACCGGTCGCAGAAGAAGTTGCGGGTGGACAGGCTGATGCCTTAGAGCTTCATTCTATCAGTGACTTTTGGGAAACGATATTGGACGAGTATGGCGGCTTTCTGCCTGAAAGCCAAAAAGGTACAGTGAAGGAAATGATCGATGGCGATAAAGAGCTGTCTCCCCAAACGTGGCTGAAGGCTTTTGTTCATTATCTGTTTCATGAGCTGATTGCCAATGGAAAGCTCTTAGGTACACTTATATTACTCACCATCTTTTGTTCGCTTTTGCAGCTTTTGCAAAATGCGTTTGAGCAAAGCACTGTTAGTAAAGTTGCATACGCTCTTGTTTATATGGTGCTTATCATTATTGCATTAAACAGTTTTCATGTTGCGATCTCTTATGCAACAGAAGCCATTCAAACGATGACTAGTTTTATTCTTGCTCTTATTCCTCTTTTATTAGCACTTATTGCCTCATCAGGCGGGCTTGTCTCAGCCGGATTCTTTCATCCTGTGATTTTGTTTTTAATGAACACGAGCGGTGTTTTTATTCAATATGTCGTTCTTCCGCTTATTTTTTTATCAGCGATATTGAGCATTGTCAGTACGCTGACCGAACAATACAAAGTGACCCAGCTTGCCCAGCTGTTAAGAAATGTCGCCATTGGCGGGCTCGCTGTTTTTTTAACTGTATTCCTCGGCGTCATTTCTGTACAGGGGGCATCTGCTGCTATCACGGATGGCATCGCTCTTCGCACAGCCAAGTTTATTACCGGAAATTTCATCCCTGTCCTTGGCAGAATGTTTACTGATGCGACAGATACCGTTATCAGCGCCTCTGTGCTGCTGAAAAATACGGTTGGCCTTGTAGGCGTCGCCATTTTGATTTCAATTGCGGCTTTCCCAGCGATTAAAGTGCTGTCGCTCGCTCTGATTTATAAATTGGCCGCTGCGATTCTTCAGCCTTTAGGGGGCGGGCCGATTATTAGCTGCCTTGATGTCATTTCAAAAAGTGTTCTTTATATATTTGCTGCATTAGCTGTTGTATCGCTTATGTTCTTTTTAAGCATTACCGTTATCATCACAGCTGGCAACCTCACCATGATGATGAAGTAAGGAGGGGACACCATTTGAGTTTTCTCACAGAATGGATCACAAGTATTATTCTATTTATTTTATTTGCGATTGTGATTGATCTTTTGCTTCCCAATTCAAGCATGCAGAAGTATGCAAAAATGGTCGTCAGCTTACTGTTAATTGTGGTGATGCTCAATCCGATCTTTGCGTTATTCCGGGCAGATCCTGACCAAATTTTCTCAGAAATCATGAAAGGGAAGGACCAAGCGCAATCAGAAGAAATAAAAAATCAGATGAATTTAGAAAAAAAAGAAATACAAGCTTCACAGCGTGCATATATTTTAAAGCAAATGGCTGTCCAACTAGAAAAAAGCGCAAAGGAGCCACTGGAGAAGGAGAGCTATGAAATGAAACACGTAGAAGTGTTGGCAGATGAGGAGCACCTTGATCAGAATATGGAGGCAGATCAATTTCGCATCAAAGCAGTCCTTGTCCCGCTCACAGGTGATGCTGTAGAAACGGTGGCAAAGGTCGACATTGATCTCTCCAGGCAAAAGGAGGAAAGCGCCGGGGCGTCAGCAAAAGAGATGGCGAGGGTGAAAGAGACGCTTGCAGATGTATGGAATACACGGCCTGAACACATTGCGCTGAACATTGAGGGAGGTGACGCAGCAGATCATGAATAACAAAGACTGGAGACAAAAACTGAAATCAATGTTCCAAGCACCTGAAAAAGGTGAAGGGAAACCAAAATTAACGAAGCACCATTACTTACTGCTTGTCTTCATCATCGGCGTGTCATTCATGTTAGTCAGTCAGATTCTGTCACCGCCATCAAGCAAACAAGAGGCTGCTGTTCCTGCGTCTAAAAAAACATCCTCAGAAGAGCAGGCGGTGTTCAAACCATCCTCTTCAGGTAAGTCAAACAACTCGATAGAGGATGTTGAACAAGAATACGAAAATCAGCTAAAAGAGATTTTAGAAACGATCATTGGTGTTGAGGATGTATCCATTGTGGTAAATGTAGACGCAACTTCTTTAAAAGTGTTTGAAAAAAACAAATCCAATAAAAGCACTACGACCGAGGAAACAGACAAAGAAGGCGGCGTGCGAAGTGTCACGGATCAAACAAAAGAAGAAGAGATTGTCATTATTAAAAATGGCAATGAAGAAACACCTGTTGTTGTCCAAACGAAAAAGCCAGACATTCGAGGTGTCCTCGTTGTTGCTCAAGGAGTAGACAACGTTCAAATAAAGAAAACCATCATTGAAGCGGTTACACGAGTGCTTGATGTACCGAGCCATAGAGTGGCTGTTGCCCCTAAAAAAATCAAGGAGGATTCGGAATGATGTTAAAAAAACAAACGGTTTGGCTATTAACGATGCTAAGTTTAGTTGTCGTATTAAGTGTGTACTATATCATGTCTCCACAAGGTGAGAATGCTGTGACAGTAGAAGATACAAAATCAAAAGGAATGGAAGAGAAAAAGGCTGAGCCAGAAAAAGGGACTGACAAAGGAACCGAAAAGAACGCAGAAGAGAAATCAACTGACAAAGAAACCAATGCGAAACAAGAAGATGTTGAAACAAGTGGAGAAGAAGGAAAGGCTGTTTCAGAGCAGACCGACGATGAACTTTTCACAACCTACAGACTTGAACTGGAAGATAAGCGCAGCAAGCAGCGTGAAGAGTATAACGAAATCGTGTCTAGCGATGATGCAACAGCGCAAGAGAAAAGTGAAGCTTATGATCAAATGACAGCACTTAGTGAGGCAGAAGGAACAGAGCGTCAGCTGGAGACATTAATCAAAACAAAAGGATATAAAGATGCGCTCGTCAGTGCAGAAGGAGATAAAGTGAACATCACGGTTCGTTCTGATAAAAAATCAAAGTCCCAAGCAGCAGATATTATTGATTTGGTCACAAAAGAAATGAGAGGGCTTGATAACGTAGCCGTCACTTTTGAGCCATCGAATCAATAAAAAATGCACAAGCGCCCTTTTCTGAAAAGGGCGTTTTTTCATGCGGGTTGACGCCCTTTTTCAGGTGCTTGTGCGAGGTGTCTCATCACATTAATAGTTGAATTCAACGAAATCCTCCTGTAAGATGGTTATAGTATGTACTTTTAGTACTAGCCTATAAAAAAAGATAAATCCATACATAGGGGTGCAAATCCATGTTAAAAATTGAAGAGATTCATGAACTAATTAAATTAATTGACGAATCAACAATTGATGAATTTACGTACGAAAACGAAGGTGCAAAAATCAAGTTAAAGAAAAATAAAGAAGTCGTTCAGCAAGTTGCGGCACAAGCACCAGTGGCTCCTGTCCAAGCAGCTCCAGCTCAACAAGCTCCTAAAGCACAAGCTCCAGCTCAGACCGAAGCCCCTGCACAAGAGAAAGCCGCGTCTGAAAACCTGCATAAAATCACATCCCCAATGGTTGGCACATTTTACGCTTCTTCTTCACCAGAAGCAGATCCATATGTGACAACAGGTTCTAAAGTGAAGGAAAACTCAGTTGTATGTATCGTTGAAGCGATGAAACTGTTTAATGAAATCGAAGCAGAAGTAAAAGGCGAAATCGTCGAAGTATTAGCTGAAAACGGTCAGCTTGTAGAATTCGGACAACCCCTCTTTCTAGTGAAAGCAGAGTAAGGAGTACGATCATGATTAAAAAGCTATTAATTGCAAACAGAGGAGAAATCGCAGTTAGAATCATCCGTGCTTGTAAAGAGCTTGGAATTGAAACAGTTGCGGTATTTTCTGAAGCGGATCGTGATGCGCTGCATGTTCAAATGGCTGATGAAGCATATTGCATCGGACCGACTGCTTCAAAAGATAGTTATTTAAATGTAACAAATATTGTCAGTGTGGCAAAACTAACAGGTACAGATGCCATCCATCCAGGATATGGTTTCCTTGCTGAAAATGCAGACTTTGCAGAGCTTTGCGAGGAATGTAATGTCATCTTTGTTGGACCAACTGCGTCAGCAATTTCCAAAATGGGAACGAAAGATGTGGCAAGAGAAACAATGAAGCAAGCTGGTGTTCCAATTGTCCCTGGTTCTCAAGGAATTGTAAAAGATCTTGATGATGCTGTTTCAACAGCAGCTGGTATTGGGTATCCTGTCATTATTAAAGCAACTGCAGGGGGCGGTGGTAAAGGTATCCGTGTGGCTCGCACAGAAGAAGAGCTCATTAACGGTGTCACCATCACGCAGCAGGAAGCAGCACAAAACTTCGGGAACCCAGGTGTCTATTTGGAGAAATTCATTGAAGACTTTAGACACGTTGAAATTCAAGTCCTTGCTGATCAGCATGGGAATACCATTCACTTAGGTGAACGTGATTGTTCTATCCAAAGAAGAATGCAAAAGCTTCTGGAAGAAACGCCATCACCTGCACTAAATGCAGATATTCGTGAGCAAATGGGTGAAGCTGCCGTAAAAGCAGCCGAAGCTGTTGAATACACAGGTGCCGGAACGGTTGAATTCATTTACGATTATAATGAAGAGAAGTTTTACTTCATGGAAATGAATACACGTATCCAAGTAGAGCATCCTGTAACGGAAATGGTCACTGGTGTTGATTTGATCAAAGAACAGATCAAAGTAGCTTCAGGTGAAAAGCTTTCCCTTACGCAAGAGGATGTCGTATACGAAGGCTGGGCGATTGAATGTCGTATTAACGCAGAGAACCCTGAGAAAAACTTCATGCCTTCTGCTGGTGAAATTAAAATGTACCTTCCGCCAGGCGGTTTAGGAGTACGTATTGATTCTGCCGCTTATCCTGGTTATGTGATTCCGCCATATTACGATAGTATGATTGCGAAAGTGATCACATATGGTAAAACGAGAGAAGAAGCAATAGCAAGAATGAAACGTGCGCTTCAAGAATTCGTCATTGAAGGAGTCTACACAACGATTCCATTCCACCTCAGATTACTAGAGCACGAAACATTTGTGAGCGGTAATTTTAATACGAAGTTTTTAGAAACGTATCAAATTATGAAATAATAACAGCTTTCGGAGGTGAATGATCGTGTCAGAAAACAATTTGCTTGAAATGAACCTTGATGAAGATCAATTGGGAAAAGTGCAAATTGCGCCAGAAGTGATTGAAGTCATTGCTGGGATCGCTGCATCAGAGGTCGAAGGAATTGCGGAAATGCGCGGCAACTTCGCTGCTGATGTGGCAGAACGCTTTGGGAAGAAAAATCACCGTAAAGGTGTGAAAGTAGATGTCTCTGATGAAGGCATCACAATTGATGTGTATTGTGTGGTTGAATTTGGCCTATCCATTCCAAAGGTATCCACTGCTGTTCAAGAAAATATCCGTCAAACCCTTTTAAACATGACGGCCTTAACGATTAATGAAATCAACATTCATGTCGTCGGCATTCAATTTGATACAAAAACAGCTGAAGCTGAAGTTGATCAAGAAATGTAAAAATGGTTGAAGTGAAACCAAGGAGGCATTGCCTCTTTGGTTTTTTAAAGCCCATTTTTGGGAAAATTCCACATGATGATTACGTCACGCATGGAGTGATTCGTTTTTCGTCACAGCTCGCATGGATCTTGGTGCGACTGCGGTCAAAATATGTTATGATCTCTGTATGGCTTAACGACAAGCGGATAAAGTGGTTAAAGGAGTAAATAATGAAAAGAAGAACTGCAAGAGAAAAGGCGCTACAAACATTATTTCAAATTGATGTCAGCAATATTGATCCGAAAGAGGCCATTACACATGCGCTGGATGAACAAGAATCAGATCCTTTTTTCGAGGAACTGGTTTTCGGTGTGCTCGAACAAAAGGACAAACTCGATGACATGATTTCACAGCATCTTGTGAATTGGAAACTTGATCGTATTGCGAACGTAGACAGAGCCATTTTAAGGCTGTCTGTGTACGAAATGGTATATCAAGAAGATATCCCGGTGAGTGTTTCAATGAATGAAGCCATTGAACTTGCTAAATTGTTCGGTGACGATAAGGCGCCGAAATTTGTAAATGGTGTACTTTCAAACATTAAAAACGACCTAAAGCAGTAATAGGAGGATTCGACATGACAGCAACAATCATCGATGGGAAAGAAACAGCAAAAGAAAAGCGTGAACAATTAGCAAAAGAAGTAGAAGAGCTAAAACAAAAAGGAGTCACACCTGGTCTTGCCGTTATTCTAATCGGTGATGATCCGGCTTCACTTTCTTACGTACGCGGGAAGAAAAAAGCAGCAGAAGCCATGGGCATGCATTTCCAGCTTGATCATTTAGATGCTTCTTTAACAGAAGAGGAATTGCTAAAGATGATTGATCAGTACAATGCAAATGATCAATTCCACGGAATTCTTGTTCAGCTTCCACTGCCAAAACATATTTCTGAAAAAGCCGTCATTGAACGAATTTCACCAGAGAAAGACGTAGATGGTTTTCATCCGCTAAATATCGGGAAAATGCTACTTGGAGAAGACACATTCCTCCCTTGCACACCAGCAGGTATTGTTGAATTATTGAACAAAACAGGTGTGGATCTCTCTGGCAAAGAAGTGGTCGTTGTAGGACGAAGCAATATCGTCGGCAAACCAGTTGGACAATTGCTATTAAACGAAAATGCAACCGTCACCTACTGTCATTCAAGAACGGCGAACATTTCAGAACATACGTTAAAAGCGGACATTTTAGTTGTTGCCGTCGGTCGAGCAAACTTTATTAAAGCTGACCAAATTAAAGAAGGCGCTATTGTCATTGATGTAGGAGTCAATCGTCTAGAAACAGGGAAACTTGTAGGGGACGTTGACTTTGAAGCAGCAAAAGAAAAAGCTTCATACATCACACCAGTCCCTGGCGGAGTGGGTCCAATGACAATTACGATGCTTGCACACAATACGGTTAAATCAGCAAAACGTACATTATCATAAGCTTGATCCATTCATCCACCTGCGTGCTGCCGGTGGATGAATGTGCGTTTTTGAAGAGGAGGAATACGTCATGAGTGAAAAAGCCTTTGTGACGGTCACAGCCCTTACAAAATACATAAAAAGAAAATTTGATGTTGACCCTCATTTAGAAGATATTTGGATCAAAGGTGAGTTATCAAATGTGAAGATTCATTCAAGAGGGCATGTTTATTTCACCTTAAAGGACGAAAATGCACGTATGCAAGCCGTCATGTTCCAGCGCTCCGCGTCCAAGCTGCCTTTTTCACCAAAGAGCGGGATGAAAGTGTTCGTACGAGGCGGAATTCAAGTCTACGAACCGAGCGGAAGCTATCAATTATATGCAAAAGAAATGCAGCCTGATGGTGTTGGTGCTCTTCATCTTGCCTATGAAGAGCTGAAGAAGAAACTAGCAAGTGAAGGCTTATTTGATGAGCGCTATAAAAAAACAATTCCTGAATTTCCAGAGGTTGTTGGTGTTATTACATCCCCAACAGGAGCAGCTGTTCGAGATGTCATTACCACGATCAATCGGCGCTATCAGCAGGCCAAGATCATTGTGCTTCCGGCATTAGTCCAAGGAGAAAATGCTCCGCGTTCGATTGTGGAACGGATTAAAGAAGCCAATGAAAAACAGCTTTGTGATGTCTTGATTGTCGGGAGAGGCGGAGGATCGATTGAAGAACTTTGGGCCTTTAATGAAGAAGCAGTCGCAAGAGCGATCTTCGCATCAGACATTCCAATCATTTCTGCGGTTGGGCACGAAACAGACTTTACCATTAGTGATTTCACTGCAGACATGAGAGCACCCACACCAACAGGAGCAGCAGAACTAGCTGTTCCAAGCACTTCCGACTTAATCGAACGAATCAAATCAATCGACATTCGGTTAACAAGAGCGGTAAAAAATCGAACGTCACAAGCAAAAGACCGTCTTGTGGCACTTCAATCCTCCTATGCTTTCCGTTTTCCAAAACGATTACAAGAGCAAAAAGAGCAGCAATTCGATATGGTATTTGATCGTTTTCAAAAACAGCTGACAAGACAAATGGAACAAAAACGCAGTCAACTTGACCGCCAAACATATAGACTGAAGCCGCTTCATCCAAAAGAGCAGCTGCTTCAGGCGAAAAAACGTCACGCCAATGAAACAGAACAGCTCGTTCGGAGCATGAATGTGCAAATGAAAACAATTCATTCGCAGTTCCAATCGGTTCTTGGTAAACTAAATGCATTAAATCCGCTTCAAGTCATGGAAAGAGGCTATAGTTTAGCCTATAAAGAAGATGAGCTCATTAAAAGTGTGAATCAAGTAGAAACGAAGGATCAACTGACGATTACAATGAAGGATGGACGTCTGATTTGTGAGGTTATTGAGAAGGAGGGCAATCATCATGACAGAATCAAATAAACAAAAAGAAGAACAAATGACATTTGAAGAGGCCATGAAAGGACTTGAAGAGATTGTGGGAAAGCTCGAAGAAGGCGATGTACCGCTTGAACAAGCCATCCACTATTTCCAAGAGGGTATGACACTCTCAAAACTTTGCCATGAAAAATTACAGCATGTTGAAAAGCAAATGGATTTCATTTTGAAAGAGGACGGTGAACTGGCTCCTTTTTCTGTGAAGGAGGCAGATGCTGGTGACAAGTAACTTAAACGAATTTTTAACAACACGAAAACAAGCAATTGAAGATTATTTATTTACATATGTGCAGGAATTGTCTATTCCAGAAGAGCTGAAATCTTCTATGCTTTATTCTCTGAAGGCTGGCGGAAAAAGACTGCGTCCTGTGCTTGTTCTTGCTCTTTTAAATGCGTATGGGAAAAAGGAAGAAGACGGTATACCAGTAGGCTGTGCAGTGGAAATGATTCATACGTATTCGTTGATACATGATGATCTTCCTTGTATGGACGATGATGATCTGCGCAGAGGAAAGCCGACCAACCATAAAGTATACGGCGAGGCAACTGCCGTTCTTGCAGGTGATGCGCTGCTCACTGAAAGCTTCCGTCTGATCACATCGCAATTATCTGACGATGTACCTGCTGATCAAAAGCTTCGAATCATCGATGAACTTGTTACATCAGCAGGTGCACTCGGAATGGTTGGCGGGCAATTTGATGATATGGAAGCAGAACAGAAACAAATCCCTCTTTCTGAATTAGAATCGATTCATGCCCGCAAAACAGGAAAGCTACTCACCTTTAGTGTGGTTGCTGGTGCGATACTGGCAGGTGCACCTGATGATGAGATCGAAAAGCTGAGAGAATTCAGCTATCATATT
This sequence comes from Bacillus sp. FSL W7-1582, assembly GCF_038593325.1. NCBI lineage: Bacteria > Bacillati > Bacillota > Bacilli > Caryophanales > Bacillaceae > Bacillus > Bacillus sp. FSL W7-1582. The sequence goes on along the minus strand of NZ_CP151987.1, from coordinate 2,212,378 downwards.
GGCATTGCTTTTCAAATCCGTGATGATATTTTAGATCTTGAAGGCAGCGAAGAGAAAATAGGAAAGCGGATCGGCTCCGATACAGCAAATGAAAAGTCGACATATCCTTCTTTATTAACGCTTTCAGGAGCAAAAGAAAAGCTGGATGAACATATCACTCGTGCGAAAGAAATTGTCTCAAATCTTGAGTTGGAGCAAAACTTGCTGCATGATTTATGCGATCTGATTGCCTCACGAGATCACTAAAAACAGCCTAGATTTGAGGGTCCTCGAGCAATTGTGGTAAACTGTAAACAGTTTATCATGATGAGACAACTCTTATTCCTGAATTGGTTTTCATAGGAATAAGGCATTATATATGTAGATAGAAATTTTGTTGAAAGCGAGTTGATCCTGATTGGATCTTTTATCAATAAAAAATCCAACGTTTCTAAAAGGAATGTCAAATGCAGAATTAGAGGAGCTGAGTGCGGACATTCGCACGTTTTTAATTGAGTCGTTAGCGAACTCTGGTGGGCACATTGGTCCAAACCTTGGTGTCGTTGAACTTACTGTTGCACTTCACAAAGTATTTGACAGCCCGAAAGACAAATTTCTTTGGGATGTTGGACATCAATCTTACGTTCACAAGCTGTTAACTGGAAGAGGCGCCGAGTTTGATACGCTTCGTCAATATAAAGGGCTCTGCGGTTTCCCCAAACGAAATGAAAGTGAACATGATGTTTGGGAGACTGGACACAGTTCAACCTCATTATCTGGTGCAATGGGAATGGCGGCAGCGCGTGACATTAAAGGAACAGATGAATACATTCTCCCGATTATCGGCGATGGTGCACTAACCGGCGGTATGGCGTTAGAAGCACTGAACCATATCGGGGATGAAAAAAAAGACATGATTGTGATCTTAAACGACAATGAAATGAGTATTGCGCCAAACGTTGGTGCGATCCATACAATGCTTGGCAGACTACGTACAGCTGGTAAATACCAATGGGTAAAGGACGAGCTTGAATATTTATTCAAGCGTATCCCAGCAGTAGGTGGGAAGCTTGCTGCAACAGCAGAACGTATCAAGGACAGTCTGAAATATTTGCTTGTTTCTGGTATGTTCTTTGAGGAAATGGGCTTTACTTACTTAGGACCAGTAGATGGACATTCCTATGAAGATTTGTTTGAGAATCTTGAATACGCAAAGAAAACAAAAGGCCCGGTTCTCCTTCATGTCATCACGAAAAAAGGAAAAGGCTATAAGCCGGCCGAATCTGATAAGATCGGCACATGGCACGGAACAGGCCCATACAAAATCGACACAGGTGACTTTGTAAAACCGACAGCAGCTGCACCGTCATGGAGTGGTCTCGTCAGTGAAACCGTCAGAAAGCTTGCACGGGAAGATGAGCGGATTGTCGCGATTACACCTGCAATGCCCGTTGGCTCAAAGCTTGAAGGATTTGCAAAAGAATTCCCTGAGCGAATGTTTGATGTTGGAATTGCAGAGCAGCACGCTGCAACAATGGCAGCCGGACTTGCTACACAGGACATGAAGCCATTTTTAGCGATTTATTCAACGTTCCTTCAAAGAGCCTATGATCAAGTGCTGCATGATATTTGCCGTCAAAATCTCAATGTGTTCATTGGAATTGACCGTGCAGGTCTTGTCGGTGCAGATGGAGAAACACATCAAGGTGTGTTTGACATTGCTTTCATGCGTCATATGCCGAATATGGTTCTCATGATGCCAAAGGATGAAAATGAAGGACAGCATATGGTCAACACAGCCATTCAATATGATGATGGTCCAATCGCCATGCGCTTCCCGCGTGGAAATGGACTAGGCGTCAAAATGGATGAACAGCTGAAAACCATCCCAATTGGTTCTTGGGAAGTTCTTCGTCCCGGGAAAGATGCTGTCATTTTAACATTCGGTACAACCATTAAAATGGCGCTGCAGGCAGCAGAAGAACTGCAAAAAGAAGGTAAATCAATCCGTGTTGTCAATGCACGTTTCATTAAGCCTCTTGATGAAGGCATGTTAAATGAGATACTGTCTGAAGGTTTGCCAATTTTAACAATAGAAGAAGCGGTGCTTCAAGGTGGATTTGGCAGCAGCGTATTAGAATATATTCACGACAAAAAAGCGTCTCATATAAAAGTAGAACGTATGGGCATTCCAGATGAATTTATTGAGCATGGAAGTGTCGATGCGCTACTTGAGGAAATTGGACTGACGAAAACGCAGGTTGCTGAAACGTTACGTGACCTGCTTCCCGCAGCACCAAGAAAAGGAATTGGATCATGACATCAAAGAAAGAACGACTTGACGTTTTATTAGTCGAACAAGGACTAATGGAAACGAGAGAGAAAGCAAAACGCGCCATTATGGCAGGGATCGTTTATTCAAATGAAAACCGTTTGGATAAGCCAGGAGAAAAAATCGCTCGTGATACCCCGCTGACTGTGAAGGGGAATCCGCTGAAATATGTCAGCCGAGGTGGGCTAAAGCTCGAAAAGGCACTTCAAGAATTTGATTTAACCGTTGAAGGAAAGCTTTTAATTGATATCGGCTCATCAACAGGGGGATTTACAGATTGCGCACTCCAAAATGGAGCAGTCAAATCCTATGCTGTGGATGTTGGCTACAATCAGCTTGCGTGGAAATTACGACAGGATGATCGGGTGATCGTCATGGAACGCACCAACTTCCGCCATTCTGTTCCGGCAGATTTCACCGAAGGATTACCAGAGGTTGCATCTATTGATGTATCATTTATCTCGCTCAAACTCATTCTGCCCGCATTAAAGCATATTCTTATCCCAGGCGGCGACTGTATTGCGCTAGTGAAGCCGCAGTTTGAAGCGGGCAGAGAGCTTGTTGGAAAAAAAGGCATTGTGCGAGAACCTTCTGTACATCTTGGTGTGCTAGAAGAAATGAATCAATTTGCTGCAAAAGAAGGCTATGATGTAAAGGATGTTTCGTTTTCACCCATTACAGGCGGAGATGGAAATATCGAATTTCTCCTCCACTTGGTCCTGCATCCCGATCAAGAAGAGAATACGGCACTTCCAGTATCTGAACTTGAAAAAGTCGTCAAAGAAGCCCATGCCGTATTGAAAGAAAAGAAAAACAGTCCTGAGCCGGCTGACACATGAATTATTGAAACAAAAGGAATAATAGCTCGCTATTATTCCTTTTAGATTGTTGACAAAGGGCTAAAATGAACTTGATTTTAGCCCTTTGTCTTCTTTTCAGCGTGATAGAAAACCTTTGCAGCCCTAGGAAGGACGAGTACTGGCGCGGAGCGAATTTGGCATTCGTGAGCACCAGAGCGCAGGACTGACAAAGAATGCGAGGGTTTGTCTACATGCTGAAAGGAATAATAGCTCGCTATTATTCCTTTTTACATGGTCAAAAGATCAGAATTGACCGTTTCTCACGTAATGCTTGTTTTTTGAAGTGTGCATCATATAACATAGAACGTAAAGACAAACTGAGATTCTAACGTCTAGGGGGGTCAAAATGAACAAAGGTCAAAGACATATTAAGATTAGAGAAATTATCGCAAGCCAAGAAATCGAAACACAAGACGAATTAGTCGATATTTTGAAAGCGGATGGATATAACATCACACAGGCGACCGTATCAAGAGATATCAAAGAACTGCATTTAGTCAAAGTGCCAACAAATAACGGAACATATAAATACAGCCTTCCTGCAGATCAGCGGTTTAACCCGCTATCAAAATTAAAGCGTTCCTTAATGGACGCATTTATTAAAATGGATGCTGCCAGTCATTTAATCGTTCTAAAAACAATGCCTGGGAACGCTCAAGCCATCGGTGCTTTAATGGATAATTTAGATTGGGAAGAAATTATGGGAACCATTTGTGGGGATGATACCATCTTAATCATTTGCCGCACGCCAGATGATACGGATACCGTTTCGTCTAAAATTTTAGAACTTCTATAAAGAGATCAGGTTTACAAAAAGAGGTGTCAAATGAGTGTTAGCAGAACTAACCATTAAAAACTTTGCAATCATTGAGGAGTTAACGGTTTCGTTTGAAAAAGGACTCACAGTTCTAACAGGGGAAACAGGTGCCGGAAAATCAATCATGATTGACGCTGTCTCACTTCTCGTAGGGGGAAGAGGATCATCCGAATTTGTCCGTTATGGTGAAAAAAAAGCAGAGCTGGAAGGTCTTTTTCTTGTACCAGCAGATCATCCTGTATTTGCTCTTTGCGAGGAGCAAGGAATTGATGCATCTGATGAAATGATGATTCTTCGCCGTGATATCAATCAAAGCGGGAAAAGCATTTGCCGCATTAATGGTAAGCTTGTCACCATCTCGCTTTTAAGAGAAGTTGGCCGGCTTTTGCTTGATATACATGGACAGCACGATAATCAGCTGTTAATGGAAGATGAAAATCATTTACATTTGCTTGATCAATTTGGAGCAGAAGAAATTGCACCTGCTCTCTCGCAGTATCAAGAAGCGTATGATCAATATATGAAGACGGCGCAAAAACTCAAACAGCTGTCTGAAAATGAACAGGAAATGGTTCACCGGTTAGACTTATTGCAATTTCAGCTGGAAGAGATTGAAGCGGCACAATTAGAGCCTGGGGAAGATGAGAAGCTTCAAGAGGAACGTCATCAAATCAGCAATTTTGAAAAAATCTTTTCCTCACTTCAAAACGCATATAATGCTCTGCGTAATGAGCAGGGAGGACTTGATTGGGTTGGGATGGCTTCAAGCGAGCTTGAGCAAGTTTCTGAGATCAACGACGATCTGAAAAAGCTCTCTGAGCAAGTGTCAAACTCCTATTATTTATTAGAAGATTCTACTTTTCAAATGCGCAGCATGCTTGATCAATTAGAATTTGACCCAGCCCGTCTTGATTTTATTGAGTCTAGACTAAATGAGATGAAGCAGCTGAAGCGAAAATACGGCACAACCGTTGAGGAAATTTTAGAATATGCGGCTAAGATTGAAGAGGAGATAGACCAAATCCAAAATCGAGACAGCCATTTGCAGACACTTAAAAACAAACTTGATGCGATAAGCCGGGATGCATTGCTTGAAGCGCTTAACGTGTCAGAGCTCCGTAAAAAATGGGCGAAAAAACTGGCGAAGCACATTCAAGCTGAATTGAAGGATTTATATATGGAGAAGTCTTCTTTTGATACCGCTTTTTCGATTCGATATGCACCTTTTGGCAGTACGGACTGCCCGCTTTTAGATGGAAAACCCGTACAGCTCGGGAAAAACGGCATAGATCAAGCGCAATTTGTCATTTCAACAAATCCGGGTGAACCGATGAAATCTTTGTCAAAAGTAGCATCTGGAGGAGAAATTTCACGTGTCATGCTGGCAGTGAAAAGTATTTTCTCAGCGAAACAAGAAGTGACGTCCATTATATTTGATGAAGTGGATACGGGCGTTAGCGGCAGAGTCGCACAAGCCATTGCTGAAAAAATTTATAAAGTAGCAGCAGGCTCACAAGTACTCTGTATTACCCATCTGCCGCAAGTCGCAGCAATGGCTGATACACATCTTTTTATTTCTAAACGCGCTAAAGCTGGCAGAACAATGACGAACGTCAAACCACTCAGTGATGATGAAAAAGTGAGTGAAATTGGCCGAATGATTGCTGGTGTAGAAGTCACTGAGCTCACAAAACAGCATGCAAAAGAATTACTGCACCAAGCAAATGATGTCAAAACGACAGGGTAGCTGAAACAACAGCTGCCTTTTTTATATTGTCTCATATTCGCCGTATATACGCATGAAATTGTCTTTTTCTTTTATCAATTTATCCAATCATTTTCTAAAGGTGTCGGTTATAAATCCTCGCTAAGAAGGCAAAAGTAAAGATGTAGCCAAAACATTAATGTTCTGGTGTGGGTAAGGAGCGAGGAGAGTGAAAAATGAATGCCCGAAAAGATGAGAAAAGCCATTGGTGTGATTCTCCTTGTTTCTTTAATAAGTACAGGGTTTATGAGCATAGTGAAGGAATATATCAGCATTCCAACAACTGTCGCAGTATTTGAACACGAGAAGCATTCGATTGATACATCCATTGAAGCGTCAGCCAATGCTTCTTCACCAGCCTTTAGTCTTTCAGAGAAAAAGAATCAACTTGAAGTAACGGGACAAAAGGCGGGAAAAGCCGAAATTGTTTATGATTTTAAAGGATTTCCTATTAAGAAAACAAAAGTCGATGTTCTTCCCGAATTAAAAGTCATTCCTGGAGGACAATCCATTGGCGTCAAACTCCACTCTGTCGGAGTTCTCGTTGTCGGTTTTCATCAAATCACAACAGCAGACGGCAAAAAATCACCAGGTGAAGCTGCAGGCATTCAATCAGGGGATATGATCATTGAGATCAATGGTCAGAAAATGGAGAAGATGAATGACCTCACCCCATTTATTCAGAAAGCCGGAAAAACGGGGGAAACCCTTCATTTACTCATAAAAAGAGACCATAAAACCTTTCAAACGACATTAACACCCGCTAAAGATTCAAGTGAAGGTACTTATCGAATTGGTCTTTATATTCGTGACTCCGCAGCAGGAATCGGGACGATGACCTTCTTTGAACCATCTTCTAAAAAATATGGCGCCCTTGGGCATGTGATTTCTGACATGGATACAAAAAAACCAATCGTGGTCGACAATGGTGAAATTGTCAGATCAACTGTCACATCCATTGAAAAAGGGACAGGAGGCAACCCTGGAGAAAAATTGGCCAGGTTTTCTTCCGAAAGAAAAACGATAGGTGATATTTCACGTAACAGTCCATTCGGTATATTTGGTACGTTAACCGAAAAACTTGAAAATCATGTAGCAGACAAACCACTTCCAGTCGCATTATCAAATGAAGTAAAAGAAGGTCCAGCCGAAATATTAACGGTCGTGGACCATGATAAAGTAGAGAAATTTGATATTAAAATCGTCAGCACAACACCACAAAAATTCCCGGCAACAAAAGGAATGGTGCTTAAAGTAACAGATGAACGCTTATTAAGCAAAACGGGCGGGATCGTTCAAGGAATGAGCGGTAGTCCGATCATCCAAAATGGCAAAGTCATTGGAGCGGTCACTCACGTGTTCGTCAATGACCCGACAAGCGGATACGGCGTACACATTGAATGGATGCTGTCAGAAGCAGGAATTGACCTTTATCAAAAAAACAAAAAAGCAAGCTGATGAAAAACTGCCGCGAATCTTCCGGCAGTTTTTTTCTACCCTTTCTTTCTCTTCCATCATGTTATAAAATAAGGAAAAAGAGATTTTTCGACAAAATGGAAAACAGTGTGTTGTCAAATTGCAATAATCGTCGATTCATTAAGAAAAACGTAGAAAAAGCTAGATAATGCTCTATTATTCGGAAAATTAAACTTTTTTAAAGGGGATAGCATGGTTTTGTCGAATTGAACACTCAGAAGAGAAATGCAAAAGACTAAGGAATCGACATTGGGGAGGAAAGAACGTGGAGAAAATTAAAGTGTGTGTAGCTGATGACAATCGAGAACTTGTTGGCCTTTTGACAGAGTATATTGAGGGACAGGAAGATATGGAAGTACTTGGCGTGGCGTATAATGGTCAGGAATGTCTGACATTATTTAAAGATAAAGAGCCCGACGTTCTCCTCTTAGATATTATCATGCCTCATTTAGACGGTCTTGCTGTACTGGAACGCCTCCGTGAAAACAATGAAATGACCAAACAGCCAAGTGTCATTATGCTGACGGCTTTCGGACAAGAAGACGTAACGAAAAAAGCGGTCGATTTGGGCGCATCCTATTTCATTTTGAAACCATTCGATATGGAAAACCTCGTAGGTCATATTCGTCAAGTCAGTGGAAACGGCACACAAGTCAGCCATCGATCTTCATCTATCCAAAACAGTGTCCTTCGCAGCAAAACTGAACCGAAACGTAAGAACTTAGATGCGAGCATTACGACAATTATTCATGAGATTGGCGTGCCAGCTCATATTAAAGGCTATTTATACTTAAGAGAAGCCATTTCGATGGTGTACAATGATATTGAACTACTCGGCAGTATTACAAAAGTATTGTACCCAGACATTGCAAAGAAATTTAACACGACAGCCAGCAGGGTAGAACGAGCGATTCGTCATGCCATTGAAGTGGCTTGGAGCAGAGGGAATATTGACTCCATTTCCTCACTCTTTGGTTACACAGTCAGCATGTCAAAAGCCAAACCAACCAATTCAGAATTTATTGCGATGGTGGCTGATCGTCTGCGTTTAGAGCATAGAGCAAGCTAAGTCAACGTCCATAAAAAAACGTTTCTTCAATGAGGCGTTTTTTTATTTTTGTAAAATATTGCTAAAAAATGGATATGTTGATAAAATCATCTTTAATGTTTAAATTGGACAAACGGGTCGCTTTATTTTCAGAATAAAATGAAAAATGAAGCATGAAAGAAATGAATAGGACATAAAATAGTGGTAATCAGCTACGCTAATCAACTGGCTTATAGAAGAAGAAAACGCTCATTCGTAAGAAAAAGGATGAGAGGAAAAGGTCTTATGTAATTGGTAAATAAAGCAAATGAGATCGAAAGTTCTATTTCTATTGACCCGATTGGTTGGCGTTTTAAAGTCACTGGCTTCTTAGAGATTGTGCCATTTGAACTGAATATTCCCATTGTCGAATTTAATAATTTTCACATTCTTTTACTATGCTATAATAATGAAAAGAAGAGGGTGAGGTTATGGGAAAGCTGAAAATCCACTCTGCTGAGGTTGCGAACGAAATTAGCAAGTGGACGAGGGTCATTTCTCAGAATGACCTAGAAAAATCTGCTGTCTATAAAGAGAAAATTCAGAATTTGCTAAAAAATACAGATGAGGACCGAGAAGTTCTTCTTTATTATCAGCTAGTCGACGGCAGACATGAAATGTTACTTGGAAATATTGAAAAAGCCAATCAGATTATGAAAAGTGTCGGAACGCTGGATGAAAAAGCAGATGACATTATTAATTTTTATTTTTACTTTTATAAAGGCCAATATGCCGCCTATGTCAAAAAATATGATGAGGCGATTAGTTTTTATAAGATTGCAGAGCAGCGTCTAAAACGTGTGAATGAAGATCTTGAAGTCGGAACTTTTCATCATAAAGTCGCTTCCATTTATTACGAACTGAAGCAAAATTTCATTTCCATTAATCATATTAAAAAAGCCATTGATACATTTAAAGCGCATGAAGAATATACCGCACAGGCGATTGACAGCTTGATCTTACATGCGAGCAACTGTATTGATTTACTACAGTTTGATGAAGCTGAGGAAAAGTACCAAGAGGCACTTGAGAAAAGTAAGCGCATTAACAATGAAGTGCTGATTGGGAAGTGCTATCACAATTTAGCGGTTCTTTATTACGCAAAACATGATTATGAAAAAAGCGCACAATACGCCAAAAAAGGGATGAGCATTCAAATTCATCGCGACAATAGCCATTATTTCATCCAATCTTTATATGTTCTCGCAAATGCCTTAGTTCATTTAGGAGATCATGAGGCGAAAGAATATATTAAAGAGGGGATTCAATATAGCTGCGATATCCAAAATAATGAATATATAGTAAAATTTGAAATTTTGGATCTGATGTGCGAAAATAGTGGAGCGGCAGACGTATTCTCTGAAAAATTAGACTACATAGAAAAAAATAGATTATATGTGGAGCTTGAGGATTTGTCTGAACAAATATCGAAATACTTCAAGGAACGAAATGATTATCAAAATGCCATTCGTTTTCTTGAAAAGAAATTCGATGCACAAATACTTCAAAAGAAAGTGGAGGTTATCTTATGAAAAAGTTGTTGTTAGGTGTAACAATCGTTACAGCAGTCGCAGTTGTTTCTTCCCTTTTTGCTCTTGACGCAGAGACGACAGAGCAAGCCATCAGAGCGATTACGTGATCGAATTTACCTGTCAACCTCTTCTCTCTAATCAGAAGAGGTTTTTTTATGTGCTCAAACTGGAAAAACGAAAACAGACACGTCATAATATAGGTAATCATCATATTTAGAGGTGGCATATGACGAAAATTTTTGCACATAGAGGCTTTAAAGGAAACTATCCAGAGAACACCATGATTGCCTTTGAGCACGCACTCCATTCTGGAGCGGATGGAATTGAGCTTGATGTTCAGCTCACCAAAGACGGCAGACTGGCTGTCATTCACGATGAAAAGCTGAATCGAACGACCAATATGAAAGGGTTAGTGAAAGACTATACATATGAAGAGTTAAAAAGAGGGGATGCCAGTCATTCTTTCTATGAAGAAACGGGTGCGGTCTCCATTCCTCTTTTAGAAGAAGTATTAGAGCTAGTGACGCAGCGACCATCCTTTATGATCAACATTGAATTAAAAAACTCTATTTATCGATATCCAGGGATTGAAGAGAAAGTAAAAGAGCAAATTGAGCACTTTCAAATAGAGGATCGTGTGCTTGTCTCATCATTTCATCACGGCAGTTTAGCTCTTTTTCACAAGCTGATGCCGCACATTGAACTGGCGGTCCTCACGATGGATGTGATTCATCAGCCGGAGATGTATTTAAAAACAATACCGGCAAAGGGGTACCATCCGAATATAAAGGGCGCTGGGGTGACAAAAGAAGTTGTATCCGCTCTCCATGCGGACCAACAAGTGATCAGACCGTTTACTGTAAACAGTGAGAAGCAAATAAAAAATATGTTGACCTTGGGTGTTGATGGAATCTTTACTGATTTTCCTGATCGAGCCGTCAAAATAAGAGAAGAAATGAAATAAAGACCTGCTATCAACAGCGGGTCTTTTTCATGATTACCTTTGCTTAAAACGAGTTGTTACTTTATTTCGTTTACGGTCTCTATATAAAATAAATCCTGCAACAACATAAAGACCTCCCCCTAAAAATAACAACCCTGCAATTCCTTGCAGCCATAAATATGGAAATGGTGCAATGATGATGCCGAAAACAGTGTCACGCAGCAGCTTAATGCCAAGTGCTGCAAAGGCTCCAGGTATTAAAATAATCACTAATGCCAGTATTCTCCCCATCAAATGTCCCCTTAAACGTCATTTACTTCCATTGTCTAATTCAAAAAATATTTTGTCAAGAAAGGAAAACGTGGTAATATAGGTGTTGTGCAATTTTTTGCAACGGAAAAATATGGTGTGCAAAATTTTTCATATAAAGGGGTAACGGGATGCAGAGAGTCTTGATTGTCGGTGCAGGACAAGGTGGATCAGCACTGCTTGAAACATTGCTGAAAACAAATACGGTTCAAATCATTGCGATCGCCGACCTTGATCTCGAGGCACCGGGGATGGATGAAGCGAAAAAGAATGGAATTGAGACGACGACGGATTGGAAAGAATACATAAAAGATGACATTGATATCATCATTGAAACCACAGGCAGTTCTGCTGTACTGAAGGAACTAATTGAACAAAAACCAGAGCATGCTGTGATTGTGCCAAGCTCGATGGCATATGTCATGTCAGAATTAATGGCAGAGAAACAACAGCTTATTCAAATATTGAAGGAACAAACCTATAAACATGACCGCATTTTTAATGCAACGAATGATGGCATGATTTTTATTAATATGGATGAAGAAGTGGTCCTGTTTAATCGATCGGCTGCCAAAATGGTGGGGTGTTCGCAAAAGGATGCGATTGGCCGTCACATTCGAGAAGTGATTCCGAACACGAAACTTCCCGATATATTAAGGTCAAGGGAGCCGGAATTTAACCAAAAGCAATTTTTGAATCAGCAAATTCAAATTGTGACCACCCGTCTGCCGATTATTGATGACGCGGGGAGAATGTTAGGTGCTTTATCCATCTTTAAAGACATTACAGATGCGGTGGAGCTTGCGGAAGAAGTGACAAACCTCAAAGAAGTAAGAACGATGCTTGAGGCGATTATTCAATCATCAGATGAAGCCATATCGGTTGTCGATGAGCAGGGGAAAGGTATTTTGATCAACCGTGCTTATACGAAAATGACCGGTTTAACGGATAAAGAGGTCGTAGGTAAACCAGCTGGTGCTGATATTTCCGAAGGGGAAAGCATGCACTTAAAGGTGCTTGAAACAAGAAGACCTGTTCGTGGCGTCAGAATGAAGGTTGGTCCAAATAAAAAAGATGTCATCGTCAATGTAGCACCTGTTATTGTGGACGGCATTCTAAAAGGCAGTGTCGGCGTCATTCACGATGTATCCGAAATTCAATCATTGACGAATGAATTAAATAAAGCAAGACAGCTCATCCGAACACTTGAAGCAAAGTACACATTTGAAGACATTATTGGAGAAAGTGAACAAATGCTTGTCGCACTTGAGCAGGCAAAGCTGGGTGCAAAAACGCCGGCAACCATTTTACTCCGCGGAGAATCAGGTACTGGGAAAGAGCTGTTTGCACATGCCATTCACAATGAAAGTGATCGCAAGTACAACCGCTTTGTCCGTGTCAACTGTGCTGCCTTATCAGAAACTCTTTTAGAGTCAGAACTGTTTGGCTACGAGGAAGGAGCGTTTTCTGGTGCAAGGCGAGGCGGGAAAAAAGGGCTGTTTGAAGAAGCCAATCAAGGCAGCATCTTTTTAGATGAAATCGGTGAAATGACGCCAAGTACACAAGCGAAATTGCTGCGTGTCATGCAAGAAAAAGAAATTGTTCGGGTAGGCGGAACGAAAGCGATACCGGTCGATGTGCGTGTGATCACAGCGACAAATGTCAATATTGAAAAGGCGATGGCAGAAGGGAAGTTCAGAGAGGATTTATATTATCGAATGAATAGATACCCGATATCGATCCCACCGCTCAGACAGCGTCTCGAAGATATTGAATCATTAAGTAAACGCCTCATCCAGAAGATCAATTTAGACTATGGGCGAAACGTCAGCGGCTTAACAGATCGTGCGCTTCATAGACTTCGATCATATAGCTGGCCAGGCAACGTGAGAGAGCTTGAAAATGTGCTTGGACGAGCGATGATCTTTTTGAATCCGCAAGAAGAATGGATCGATGAAGCGCATATCGCCTTCATGGAGTCAGACGAGCATGAGGAAAAAGAGCAGCAGGAACTGGCTGTTAGTCAATTTGAGGGGGAGACGCTCTCAGAGGCTGTAGAAGCATTTGAAGCGCAGCTGATCAAACAAACCCTTGAAAAACATCAATTCAATCGCACAAAAACAGCGAAAACGTTAGGGATCAGCATTCGAAATCTTTACTATAAAATGGATAAGTATCATCTTGCAAAAGATAGCATGCAGTAACATGCACGTAACCTGCAAGAAATTGCATAATTTCTTTGCGGAAAGGCTTATTTTTCACACATTTCAAGCTGGCACGGAACTTGCATATAAAAAGAGGAACCGAGCACAAGGAAAGGTGGGCAAGTATGAAGCTTGACGATCTGATTATTAAAGCCTCGCAGTTGCAGAATAAAACAGCGGCTGTGGCTCATGCAGAAGACGAAGAAGTGCTTCATGCCATCAAAATGGCAATCGAACGAAAAGTCGCTCGCTTCCTGCTGGTTGGAAACAAACGCAACCTAAAGGAGCTAGTCAAACAGCATGAGATCAATGAAGACTGGATAGATATTATTCATTCAGATTCACCCGAAGAATCTGCCAAAATTGCCGTTCAGGCAGTAAGTGAAAATCATGCAGATATTCTCATGAAGGGTCATGTCCCGACAGCCGTACTGTTAAAAGCTGTCCTAAATAAAGAGTATGGGCTTCGGACAGCGAGTGTCCTTTCACATGTTGCAGCTTTCGAAGTACCAGGCTTTGACCGTTTTATCTATGTAACGGACTCTGCGATGAACATTGCGCCTGATTTAAATATGCTGAAAGAAATTACGGTGAATTCCGTTCAAGTCGCACAAGCTGTCGGAAATGATATGCCCAAAGTGGCGGTATTATCAGCGGTAGAAGTCGTAAACCCAGCGATGGATTCGACGCTCACAGCTGCAAGCCTTGCGCAAATGAATCGAAGAGGTCAAATTTCTGGCTGTCTGATTGATGGGCCGCTTGCTTTAGATAATGCCATTTCTCAAACGGCAGCTTCTCATAAAAATATTACGAGTGATGTGGCTGGTCATGCTGATATTTTGCTTGTGCCAACCATTGAAGCAGGCAACATTCTTTATAAATCTCTCATCTACTTTGCTCATGCAAAAGTGGGGGCTGTGGTGGCAGGAGCGAAGGCCCCGATTGCTTTAACAAGCCGGTCTGATTCAGCAGAAAGTAAGCTCTATTCAATTGCACTTGCCATCTGTACATCAAATTAAGTGAAAGTAATAGGAGGAAAAGAAAATGGAACTTTTTAAATATATGGAACGATACGATTATGAACAGCTTGTATTTTGTCAGGATGAACAGTCTGGTTTAAAAGCCATCATTGCCATTCATGATACAACACTTGGGCCAGCACTCGGCGGAACAAGAATGTGGACATATGAAAATGAAGAAGCAGCGATCGAAGATGCCTTGCGTCTTGCAAGAGGTATGACTTATAAAAATGCGGCGGCAGGGCTTAACCTTGGCGGCGGTAAAACGGTCATCATTGGCGATCCGAGAAAAGACAAGAATGAAGAAATGTTCCGTGCTTTTGGCCGTTACATTCAAGGATTAAATGGCCGTTATATCACCGCTGAAGATGTCGGTACAACGGTAGAAGATATGGATCTTATCCATGAAGAAACAGACTTTGTCACAGGCATCTCTCCTGCATTTGGTTCTTCAGGAAACCCATCTCCAGTGACTGCTTACGGTGTATATAAAGGCATGAAAGCAGCTGCAAAAGCAGCATTCGGTACAGATTCATTAGAAGGAAAAACAATTGCCGTTCAAGGTGTTGGAAACGTGGCTTACAACCTATGTAAACACCTGCATGAAGAAGGCGCACAGCTTATCGTTACTGATATCAACAAAGACTCAGTTCAGCGAGCTGTAGAAGACTTCGGTGCAAAAGCGGTAGACCCTGATGATATTTATGATCAAGAATGTGATATTTACGCACCATGTGCACTCGGTGCAACCATTAACGATGTGACGATTCCTAAATTAAAGGCAAAAGTCATTGCAGGTGCAGCGAATAACCAGCTGAGAGAAACACATCATGGAGATCTTATTCATGAAATGGGCATTGTGTACGCACCGGATTATGTGATCAATGCAGGCGGTGTGATTAACGTTGCAGATGAGCTTTATGGCTATAATGCCGATCGTGCAATGAAAAAAGTAGAAGGCATTTACCAAAACATTGAGCGAGTGATTGAAATCTCTAACCGTGATGCCATTCCAACTTATAAAGCGGCAGACCGATTGGCTGAAGAGCGAATTGAAAGAATGCGCAAATCAAGAAGCCAATTCCTGCAAAATGGTCAACATATTTTAAGTCGTCGCTAAATGGATGAATGAGTTGAAACGGAGGTTTTGTTTTTGCTGACAAAAGAATGGCGTATACTCACGATTAATCCTGGCTCTACCTCAACAAAAATCGGTGTGTTTCATAATGAACGATCTATTTTTGAAACGACATTAAGACATACAGATGAGGAAATCAAGCAGTTTCCTCATATCATTGATCAATTTTCATTCCGTAAAGAAACCATTTTAAAAACACTGCATGAACAGGGGATGAACATCTCAAAGTTTGATGCAGTTTGCGCACGCGGTGGTCTGCTTCGCCCGATTGAAGGTGGCACATATGAAGTAAATGAGCAAATGGTTGAAGATCTAAAAGAAGGGTATGCTGGCCAGCACGCCTCTAATCTAGGCGGAATCATTGCCCGAGAAATTGCACTTGGTCTTAACATCCCAGCTTTTATTGTTGATCCCGTAGTCGTAGATGAACTACAGCCAATTGCTCGTATTTCAGGACTGCCAACAATTGAGCGGAAAAGCATTTTTCATGCGTTAAATCAAAAAGCAGTCGCAAGAAAAACGGCTGCTTCGTTTGGAAAACGTTATGAAGATTTGAACATGATCATTACCCATATGGGCGGCGGAATTACGATTGGTGTACATCAAAAAGGAAAAGTCATTGATGTGAATAACGGTCTTCATGGTGAGGGTCCTTTCAGCCCAGAGCGGGCAGGTACTCTCCCAACAGGTGACCTTGTTAATTTATGCTTTTCTGGTGAATATTCGCAAGAGGAAATGCTCAAACGCATTATTGGCGAAGGCGGTCTTGCGGGCTATCTTGGCACGACAGATGCAGTAAAAGTAGAGCGAATGATTGAAGCAGGCGATGAGCGTGCGGCGCTTATTTATGAAGCGATGTGCTATCAAATTGCCAAAGAAATTGGTGCGGCTAGTGCGGTCTTAAAAGGAGCTGTAGACGTCATTGTGTTAACAGGCGGCCTTGCCTACAGCAAACAAATTACGTCAAGCATTAGAGGATACATTGACTGGATTTCAGATGTTGTTGTGTACCCAGGTGAAAATGAATTGCAATCCTTAGCAGAAGGGGCGCTTCGCATTTTAAAAGAAGAAGAATCACCAAAAGAATACCCAAATGATCAAAAGGCGGAGAAAGGAGTGACAAGTCATGGCAACTGAATATGACCTCGTCATTCTTGGTGGAGGCACAGGCGGCTATGTAGCGGCCATTCGTGCCTCTCAACTTGGATTGAAAACAGCAGTCGTAGAAAAATCAAAGCTCGGTGGAACATGTCTTCATAAAGGCTGTATCCCATCTAAAGCGCTGCTTAGAAGTGCAGAAGTCTATCAAACGGTCAAACGTGCCGCTGATTTTGGCGTTGAAGCAAGCGGAATTGCCTTACAATTTGCAAGCGTACAAAAAAGAAAAACAGAGATTGTCGACAAATTAGCAGGCGGCGTCAAACATTTAATGAAACAAGGGAAAATTGATGTATACGAAGGAATAGGCCGTATCTTAGGCCCTTCGATTTTTTCGCCAATGCCAGGCACCATCTCGGTAGAAATGGCGAATGGCGATGAAAATGAAATGCTGATTCCTAAGCAGGTCATCATTGCGACTGGATCAAGACCGCGCGTCCTGCCCGGACTTGAAGCGGATGGAACACACATCCTTACATCAGACGAAGCACTTGAACTGCAAGAACTCCCTCAGTCCATGCTGATTGTCGGCGGAGGCGTGATTGGGATCGAATGGGCTTCCATGCTTAACGATTTTGGCGTAAAAGTCACAGTGATCGAATTTGCAGATCGCATTTTGCCAACAGAGGATCAAGATATTTCTAAAGAAATGGAAAAGCTTTTAACGAAAAAGGGCATCACCTTAGTGACAAATGCGAAGGTTCTGCCAGATACTGCAGAAAAGCATGAGAATCTGGTCAAGATCCAAGTGGAACAAGGTGGAGACACTCAGTCGTTTGAAGCAGAGAAACTGCTTCTTTCAGTTGGCCGAGTGCCAAACGTGGAAAGCATAGGTCTTGAAAACACGGACATCCAGACAGAAAATCATGGCATTGTCGTGAATGAGCATTACCAAACGAAAGAGTCGCATATTTACGCAATAGGTGATGTCATTGGCGGTCTTCAGCTGGCGCATGTCGCATCACATGAAGGCATGATTGCAGTAGAACATATGGCTGGTCAAGATCCAAAGCCGCTTGATGAAACGCTCGTGTCTAAATGTGTGTACTCTCACCCAGAAACCGCTAGCGTTGGACTGACTGAACAGGCGGCAAAAGAGCAAGGCTACGAAGTAAAGATTGGGAAGTTTCCCTTTATGGCCATCGGAAAAGCGCTTGTATTTGGAGAGTCTGATGGATTTGTCAAAATCATTGCTGACCAAAAGACAGATGATATCTTAGGGATTCATATGATTGGTCCTCATGTAACAGATATGATATCTGAAGCTGGATTAGCCAAAGTATTAGATGCAACTCCGTGGGAAGTGGGACAGACGATCCACCCGCATCCAACCTTGTCAGAGGCAATTGGCGAGGCAGCACTGGCTGTTGACGGAAAGGCGATCCATTTTTAATCAAGGAGGGAAACATGATGAGTAACATGCGTCATCAGGAATTAGGATTATCAGATGAACAAGCGATTGACATATATAGAACCATGCTTTTAGCAAGAAAAATTGATGAACGGATGTGGCTTTTAAACCGTTCTGGAAAAATTCCATTCGTCATCTCTTGTCAAGGACAGGAAGCGCAGCAAGTCGGTGCCGCTTTTGCCCTCAATAGGGAAGAGGATTACGTTTTACCTTATTACCGTGATATGGGGGTTGTCCTTGCATTCGGGATGACGGCGAAAGATTTAATGATGTCTGGTTTTGCGAAAAAAGACGATCCAAACTCAGGCGGGAGACAGATGCCAGGTCATTTTGGGCAAAGATCAAACCGAATTGTGACTGGATCATCGCCTGTGACAACACAGGTTCCTCATGCGGTTGGCATCGCACTTGCCGGGCGTCTAGAGCAAAAGAATTTTGTTAGCTTTGTCACGTTCGGTGAAGGCTCTTCAAACCAAGGAGACTTTCACGAAGGCGCCAACTTTGCTGCAGTGCATAAGCTGCCTGTTATTTTCATGTGTGAAAACAATAAGTATGCGATTTCTGTCCCGTATGACAAACAAGTGGCATGTGAGCGTATTTCAGATCGTGCAATAGGGTACGGAATGCCAGGTGTGACGGTTGATGGAAATGATCCGCTTGAAGTGTATGCAGCGGTCAAAGAAGCGAGAGACCGTGCGGCAAGAGGCGAAGGCCCAACATTGATCGAAACCATTTCTTACCGGTTAACTGCGCATTCAAGTGATGACGATGATTCTAGCTATCGAGAAAAAGAAGAAGTGCTCGAAGCTAGAAAGAAAGATCCGCTCATTCAATATGAAACGTACTTAATCGAAGGAAATGTCATGACTTCTGAAATGAAAGAAGACATGACCAAAGAAATCATGCAAATCGTAAACGAAGCCACTGATGAAGCGGAAAATGCAGCTTATGCCGATGCAGAAAGCGCACTTCGTTACGTGTATGCGGAGTAAGGGGGAAGAAAAATGCCTGTTATGTCATATATAGACGCTATTACACTAGCGATGAAAGAAGAAATGGAGCGAGATCCGAAAGTGTTTGTGCTCGGAGAGGATGTCGGGAAAAAAGGCGGCGTATTTAAAGCAACAGCGGGTCTTTACGAGCAATTTGGAGAAGCGCGCGTCATGGATACACCTCTTGCCGAATCAGCGATTGCAGGTGTAGGTATTGGGGCTGCTATGTATGGAATGCGTCCGATCGCAGAGATGCAATTTGCGGATTTTATTATGCCAGCCATCAACCAAATCATTTCAGAGGCTGCAAAAATTAGATATCGTTCCAATAATGATTGGAGCTGCCCAATGGTCATTCGTGCTCCTTACGGGGGCGGCGTACACGGGGCGCTTTATCATTCACAATCGGTCGAAGCCATTTTTGCCAATCAGCCAGGCTTAAAGATTGTGATGCCTTCTACACCTTATGATGTCAAAGGGTTGTTAAAAGCCGCAGTGCGTGATCCAGATCCTGTATTGTTCTTTGAACACAAACGTGCATACCGTCTCATTAAAGGAGAAGTGCCTGAAGAGGATTATACGCTCCCTATTGGAAAAGCGGATGTGAAACGAGAAGGCGATGACATTACGGTCATTACATATGGCCTTTGTGTTCATTTTGCCCTCCAAGCAGCAGAGCGCCTTGCGAAGGACGGAATTTCTGCTCATATTCTCGATTTACGTACAGTGTACCCGCTTGATCAAGAAGCGATTATTGAAGCGGCATCAAAAACAGGGAAAGTACTCTTGTTAACAGAAGATACAAAAGAAGGAAGCATCATGAGTGAAGTAGCGGCCATCATTTCAGAGCACTGCTTGTTTGATTTAGATGCGCCAATTAAACGTCTAGCAGGACCTGATATCCCTGCAATGCCTTATGCACCGACAATGGAGAAATTCTTCATGGTTAATCCGGATAAGGTAGAAGCTGAAATGAGAGAACTAGCGGCGTTTTAAGAAAGAGGAGGGTTTCAAAGTGGCAACTGAACAAATGAAAATGCCTCAGCTTGGTGAAAGTGTAACAGAAGGAACCATTAGCAAATGGCTCGTTTCACCTGGCGATCATGTGAATAAATACGATCCGATTGCGGAAGTCATGACAGATAAAGTAAATGCAGAAGTTCCGTCATCCTATACAGGAACAATCACTAAACTAGCGGCTGCAGAGGGTGATACACTTCAAGTAGGAGAAGTGTTTTGTGAAATTGAAGTAGAAGGCAGTGCGCAGCAGAGTGCGAAAACAGAAGAGGCGCCTGCGCAAGATGAAGCACCAGAACCTGACCAAACAAATGTGGATCAGAGTCAAAAGAAACGATACTCTCCGGCAGTCCTGCGTTTAGCAGATGAGCACGGAATTGATTTAGCGGCTGTTCATGGAACGGGAGCTGGCGGCAGAATCACAAGAAAAGATTTGCTGAAGCTTATCGAAAGTGGAGTCGCACAAGAAACGGCAGCACCTGTGAGTGAAGGTACGGGTCAAACAGAACCTGCAAAGCCGTCACAAGCAAAAGCAGCTCCTTCCATCCCTTCAATGCCTGGAGATGTTGAACTGCCGGTCACTCCGATTAGACAGGCGATTGCCGCAAACATGCTAAGAAGCAAGCATGAAATTCCACATGCCTGGACGATGATGGAAGTGGATGTGACAAACCTTGTGACAAGAAGAAATCAGCTAAAAGATCAATTCAAAGCAAAAGAAGGCTTTAATTTGACGTTCTTTGCGTTCTTTGTCAAAGCAGTGGCTCAGGCCTTAAAGGAATTCCCTGAAATGAACAGCATGTGGGCTGGTGATAAAATTGTTCAAAAGAAAGCGATCAATGTCTCCATTGCTGTTGCGACAGATGACGCTCTTTTTGTCCCAGTGATTAAAGATGCGGATGAGAAAACGATTAAGGGAATCGCCAAGGAAATTCATGAACTTGCTTTCAAGGTCAGACAAGGCAAACTGAAGCAAAGTGACATGGAAGGCGGCACTTTCACTGTGAACAACACAGGATCGTTTGGTTCGGTTCAATCAATGGGGATCATTAACTATCCGCAAGCAGCCATTTTACAAGTAGAATCTATTGTAAAGCGCCCGATGATTGTAAATGGTATGATTGCCGCAAGAGATATGGTGAATCTTTGTCTTTCATTAGATCATAGAGTACTCGATGGTCTTGTATGCGGTAGATTCCTGCAAAGAATTAAACAAATTCTTGAAGGCATTGACGAGCAGACGTCCGTCTATTAAGCTCATTTATATGTCCCCTTCTCACAATGAGAGGGGGATTTCCATATCAATCAGAAAGGAGCGATGAGATGTCTGGATTAGATTTCTTTGCTTTTCTTACGATTGGTCTGATGTTTATCACAGCCATTGCGTTCGCTTTTCTTCGGTATATTTCCAAATCACGCAATCATCCTGAACGCTTACTGCTCATCATATCGATCGTTTCAATCATTCAAATCGCCTATTGCTTGTTGATGATAGGTGGATTTAAAGGAGTCGCCAATAGTTTATTAGGCATTTCCCTTCTGATAGGTACACTGCTAGGGTATGCACTTGAATATTTATACAGACGTTATATCAAAAAAACGCCCGCATCGAAATGATGCAGGCGTTTTCTTTATTCTGCCGGAACAATAAAGGTCAAATGCTGTTTTAATACTTCAAGGGAAGAAGGAGCGGTCATGTATACTTCACCATCTGTATCTGCATCCATTTCCTCTTTAGTATGAATATGAATGCGGGATGCTTGTATAAGAGACAGGTCACCTTTAAAATCTTCTAGCTCTTCGCGGTTCATTGAAAAAATCTCTTTTAAAGCAGAGAAACTCGTATTTCTGCAAATTAAAATTTCGGCTTTTCCATCATCAATTGAAGCATTTGGCAGATCTATTTTATTTGTACCGATAAAGTGCCCATTCATGACAAGGACAATCACAGCTTCTTCTTCCCAGTTTTCCTCTTCCGTTTCAATGCGTACATAGAAAGGTTCTGTCTGCTGAAGGGTTCGAAGAGCGCTCGTGAAGTAACTGATTTTTCCGAGGACAGCTTTTTCTTTATCATTAATATTGTTTGAGGTATCTGCGATGAGACCAATCCCCCAAAAATTTAAAAGGTATCGATCATCTGCTTTGATTAAATCGACCTTTTTTTCAGTGCCATCTATCACCATTTGAGCGGCCTTTGGCATCTGCTGCGGGATGCCTAGCGTTCTAGAAAAGTCATTGCACGTCCCGCCAGGTAAAATCGCTACAGCTGGCCTTTTTTCTAAACCGCCAATTCCATTCATACATTCATGGACGGTTCCGTCTCCGCCTAGTATAATCAACAATTCAATCGACTCATCCATCTCGCGGCAGAAATGATAGGCATCATTCGGCTGTTTTGTAGGCTTAAGGATGAGTTCATCAATATGTAAAGAAAGAAGAGGCACTGTTTGACCTAGTGTTTTTTCCATGTTTTTTTGTCCAGCATTTCCGTTATAAATGAGTATCGCTTTTTTGAATTGTGCCATCACGCAGTTCTCCCTTTCATCACTTTATTATCACTTTTCCCCAATTCCACAGGTCATAAACGACGTTTGAAAAAAGTGAAGGGGACGAAACAAGACATTTGCCCGCCGGCGTTTTCCTTGATATGATGTAGTTAAAATGGTTTGGTACGTAGAAGGAGTGGACGGTTATGAATATTGATTTTAATTTATTTATGAATGATATCGTGAAACAAGCACGAGAAGAAATTAAACAGGCAGGCTATACGGAGCTGACAACAGCTGAAGAAGTTGATGAAGCGCTAACGAAAAAAGGAACGACACTTGTTATGGTGAATTCAGTGTGCGGCTGTGCAGGCGGTATTGCAAGACCAGCGGCTGGTTATTCTGTTCATTACGATAAGCGTCCAGATCAATTGCTCACAGTGTTTGCTGGACAGGACAAAGAAGCAACCGCAAGAGCACGTGAATACTTTGAAGGCTTCCCGCCATCTTCACCATCATTTGCTCTATTAAAAGACGGGAAGATCATTAAAATGGTCGAACGTCACGAAATCGAAGGACATGAACCGATGGAAGTGGTGTCAAAACTTCAAGCCGCTTTCGATGAGTATTGCGAAGAAGTGTAACATGTTACTTTTGAATGAATCATTTAGAGGCAGTCCGGTCTTTTGATCGGTCTGTTTTTTTGTTTTATATGACATACGAATCAAAATAATTTTAGCAAAATACTATTGCATATCAAAAAGAAAGTGTTTAAAATACATTATAGTGAATAAATATTCAAATCTACTCATGATTTTAAATACTAGGAGGCATTATCATATGAAAAAGTGGTTATTATTACTTATGACAGCTGGTCTTGCAGCTGCATTAGCAGCATGCGGAACTTCTTCTAATAATTCAAACGCATCAGGAGACGACAAAACACTCATTATGGCGACTTCAGCAGATTATCCGCCATTTGAATCAAAAGATGGTGATAAAATTATCGGTTTTGATGTCGACCTTGCTACAGCTCTAGCGAAAAAGAACGGCTACAAGCTAGAAATTCAAGATATGGACTTTGCAAGCCTCGTGTCAGCTCTTAAAACAAATAAAGCTGATATTGTGCTTGCAGGTATGACACCTACTGAAAAGCGTAAAAAACAAGTTGATTTCTCAGATGTTTACTACAATGCTGAAAACTTGGTTGTATCAAAAAAATCTAGCGGTATGAAAACAGAGAAAGATTTAAAAGACAAAACGGTTGGCGTTCAATTAGGTTCTATCCAGCAAGATGAAGCAAATGGATTGCAAAAGAAATATAACTTAACGGTCGAAGATCGTAATAAAATCTCTGATATCATTCAAGAAATTAAGGCAGGCCGTTTTGATGCAGCCATTATTGAAGATAAAGTAGCGGCTGGCTACTTGAAAAAGGAAAAAGATTTCCAAGCGTTTGGATTGAATAGCTCAAACGAAGGTTCAGCCATTGCATTCAAAAAAAATAGCGACTTAACAGCGAAATTCAATAAATCATTAAAAGAAATGAAGGATAATGGCGAACTTGATAAACTCATTAAAAAATGGTTTGCTGATGAAAAGTAAGTCAGGAAAAGGATCAGCGTCATTCATGAAAATCAAGTAGAAAGCGCTGAAAAGTTCAACATGTGTTGAACTTTTTTCCTGTTTTATTCTTTGATTTTATCTGAAGGAAAAAAAGGAGAATATCATGATGGATTTTAAAGATGTCATACCTCAGATGCCCTTTATTTTAGAAGGTCTTAAAGTAACGCTTTCTATTGTTGTGGTATCACTGTTCCTTGGTTTTATTTTAGGAATCTTATTAACGCTCTGTAAAATTAGTGTATTTAAGCCGCTTATCTGGCTAGCAGATTTTTATACGTCAATCTTCCGAGGCACACCGCTTGTGCTTCAGCTTTTGATTATTTATTTTGGTCTTCCCCAGCTGCTCGGCTTTCAAATTGATCAATACTGGGCAGCTGTAGCAGCATTTTCACTAAACTCGGCGGCGTACGTTTCTGAGATCATTCGTGCAGGAATCAATGCCATTGATAAAGGGCAAAAAGAAGCGGCCGTTGCTTTAGGTATCCCGTATGCTAAAATGATGAAGGACTTATTGCTTCCGCAAGCATTCAAAAATATTTCACCAGCACTTGTGAACGAAACGATTACACTGACAAAAGAATCAGCGATTGTCACAGTCATTGGACTGGGCGATGTCATGAGACGAGCTTATCAAGCAGGTGCCGTCACCTATAACTATCTTGAACCGCTTATTTTTGCGGGTCTCATCTATTATGTCATCGTGCTTATTCTTACCTTCGTCGGCAAATCGGTGGAAAGGAAGTTAAAATCAAATGATTAAAATAGAGAAACTCACAAAATCTTTCGGTAAAAATGAAGTGTTGAAAGGGATTGATACCACGATTAAAGAAGGCGAAGTGGTAGCTGTCATCGGGCCTTCTGGTTCAGGAAAATCAACATTTCTTCGCTGTATTAACTTACTTGAAAAACCGACTTCTGGAGTGATTACGATTCAGGGGACGGAAATTACCAATCCAAAAACAAATGCATTAAAAGTGCGCGAGAATATTGGTATGGTATTTCAGCATTTTCACTTATTCCCGCACAAAACAGTGCTAGAAAATATTACGTATGCGCCAATGAATGTAAAGAACCAATCGAAGGAAGACAGCATCAAGCAGGCAGAGGAGCTTTTAAAAAAGGTTGGACTTTTAGAGAAAAAAGATGATTATCCGAACCGGCTGTCAGGTGGTCAAAAGCAGCGTGTCGCCATTGCACGTGCCCTTGCGATGACACCAGACATCATGCTTTTTGACGAGCCGACGTCTGCTCTTGATCCAGAAATGGTAAAGGAAGTATTAGAGGTCATGAAAGAGCTCGCTCAATCTGGGATGACGCTGATGATCGTCACACATGAAATGGGCTTTGCAAAAGAAGTGGCAGACCGTGTGATCTTTATGGATGATGGGAAAATTGTAGAGGATGCCAATCCTGTAGAATTCTTTGAATCTCCGTCTTCACAGCGTGCTCAAGATTTCTTACAAAAAATATTATAATGAAAAAAACGAGGAGGAGACTTAACATCTCCTTCTTTTTTTGATTATAATGGGGAAAGTAAAAAAAGTTCATCATTTCACAAAAGTAGACAGAAAAGAGTGAATCACATCATGTTTAAAATCGGCTACCGAACGCTGAAAACAGCATTAGGAACAGCTCTAGCCATTTACATTGCACAAATGCTCGGTCTGCAAAACTATTCAGCTGCCGGCATTATTACGATTCTTTGTATTCAGGTGACGAAAAAAAGGTCACTCCTCGCATCTGGGGCCCGCTTTGCCGCATGCAGTCTTGCCATCTTATTTTCTTATTTATTTTTTGATCTGATTGGGTATCATCCTTTTGTCATTGGACTGATGCTGCTCGTCTTTATTCCAACAACGGTCTTGCTTCGGATTAAAGAAGGGATTGTCACAAGTTCAGTGATTATCCTTCATTTGTATATGTCTGGAGGCATTACGCTTCATCTCATCTGGAATGAGCTTTTACTCATCACCATTGGTGTAGGGGTCGCACTCATTATGAACCTGTATATGCCTAGCGTTGATAAAAAGCTGAAACAATACAGTGAACAAATTGAAGCGAATTTTGCGAAAATCTTTGAAGAAATCGAGCAATATTTAATGACCGGAAAACAAGACTGGACAGGAAAAGAAATTCCAGAGACGCATCAATTGATTAAAGAAGCGAAGGCTCTTGCATACCGTGATGTTGAAAACCATGTCTTAAGACATGAAAATCTGTATTATCATTATTTCAACATGAGACAAAAGCAATTTGAAATCATTGAGCGTGTGCTTCCGAAAATTACGTCCATTTCTGTTACAACGGAGCATGGGCAAATCATTGCAGAATATATTAGAGATTTACGAGAACATATTCACCCAGGGAACACGGCGCATAAGTTCTTAAGACGCCTGATTGATATGAAAGAAGAGTTTGATGCACTGCCGCTTCCGCAAACACGTGAAGAATTTGAAGCTAGAGCCGCACTCTTTCATTTTCTCGGGGAAATGGAACAATATTTGGTGCTGAAAAGTTATTTTAAAGGGATGAAAGAATAAAGACGCATGAGTTCCTCCTTCATTGGTCAATCTAATGAAAAAGGAGGAGCCTATGCGTCTTTTATTTTATACTGTGCTGACCATGTCCCTTTCACCCATCTGGCCGCTTGGGCAAAACCCGCTTCCAGGAGACCCGTATGTCATTATTAATAAACAAACAAACGAGCTTGCGTATATTGATCATGGGAAAATTCAAAAAGTCTACCCGGCTTCTACTGGCAAAACAGCTGATTTAACGCCAGAAGGTGAATTTACGATTATGATCAAAGCGAAAGATCCTTATTACAGAAGAAAAAATATTGAAGGCGGCGCGAAGAATAACCCACTCGGCCGAAGGTGGATTGGATTTGATGCGCGAGGAACCGACGGGAGAACCTATGGCATTCATGGAACAAGTGATGAGACATCGATAGGGAAATTTATTACGGCGGGCTGTGTACGTCTTCATAATCAAGATGTAGAACGGCTATTTGATCAGCTTCCAGTTGGTACAAAGGTATGGATCACGACATCAAGCGATGCATTTGAAAAACTGGCCAAAGACAAACAGGCCATTCGTTAAAAAACGAATCACCTGCTTGTCTGCTTTTTTATCAACACTTTATAAAAAGGCTGCCGCTCCTGCTAAAAGTGAAGAAATTAACAGTAAGCTAATCATGAGCAATACCATAAATTTCATGAATTTCTGAGACATATCGCACCCCTATAATCAAATGTTTTTGCGACGAGCGCACCTTTCTTTATTCTAGCTCGTTTTTACGCAGGCGACAAGTGATGTACAAAGGAAGTGAACGGATGAATCAAATCGATCATATAGCCATTGCCGTTTTTTCAATTCAAAAAACAGCACGTACGTTCTCCAGGCTGTTTAACTGGGAATTTTCAGACATAGAAGTACTTCCAAATCAAGGGGTCAAAGTATCTTTTGCTTCCCTAGGTGATCTGCACATTGAGTTGATTGAACCGATATCAAATCACAGCACATTACATACCTTCTTAACAAAAAGAGGAGAGGGGCTTCATCATATTGCATTAAAGTCAGGTGACATTCAGGCTGATCTCAGTCAACTTGACGAGCTCGGCATGCAGCTCATTCAAAAGGACGCACAAAATGGTGCGAACGGAAAGCGCATCGCGTTTATTTCACCAAAAGAAACGTCAGGTGTGCTATTTGAATTGTGTGCGCCATTGAAAGGAGAGAAACAGGAAGATGCATGAATCGTTCAATGACTTGTCTGAATGGCGCGAGAAAGCTTTAAGGGGTGGCGGTGAAAAACGAGCAGCGGCTCACCGAAACAAAGGAAAGCTGACTGTTCGTCAGCGGCTTCATGAACTTCTTGATGAAGGCAGCTTTATGGAAATCCAGTCATTTGCTAAAGGCTCCCGCTCAGAGCATTTAGGGGATGGCGTTGTCACTGGGACGGGACTGATTCATGGGAAACAAGTAGGCGTTTATGCACAAGATGCGACCGTGTACGGGGGTTCACTAGGGGACATGCATGCGAAAAAAATAGCGGCTTTAATGGATTTGGCGGCTAAAAATCAAATGCCTGTTATCGGTCTAAAAGACTCAGGTGGTGCGAGAATTCAAGAGGGTGTGGTATCATTAGAGGGATATGGTCAGATTTTTAAACGGAATGTGCTGTACTCTGGTCAAATTCCGCAAATATCCGTTATTTTAGGCTCCTGTGCGGGAGGTGCAGTTTATTCACCTGCATTGACGGATTTTGTATTCATGACGGAGCAAACAGCTCATATGTTTTTAACTGGTCCGAAAGTGATAGAAAAAGCAACAGGAGAGACGGTCTGTCCTGACCGGCTTGGAGGTGCAGCAGTTCAGCATCAAACAAGCGGGAATGTGCACTATACAGGGAAAGATGAGAGAGACGTGTTAAAAGCAGTTCGAACGCTTTTAACGTACATACCAACGAAACGACGGCCTGTCATTCATCGTAAGGTGCAAAAGCATGATGCGAGCGATCTTGGGAACATCTTGCCAAAGGAGCCATCACGCACTTATGATGTCAAACAAGTGGTGACAGCGATCACCGACCACGGCTCATTTTTTGAAACGCAGCGTTGTTTCTCCAAAAATATCGTCACAGGTTTTGCCAGATTACAAGGGTCTTCCATTGGTCTTGTAGCCAATCAGCCTAAGGTGCTGGCAGGAAGCCTTGACCTCGATGCTGCTGATAAAGCGGCTCGGTTTATTCGATTTTGCGATGCATTTCACATTCCCATTTTAACCCTTGTGGACGTTCCTGGTTTTTTGCCAGGTGAGAAAGCTGAGCATGCAGGCATTATCCGCCACGGCGCAAAGCTTCTGTATGCGTATGCTGAGGCGACTGTTCCAAAAATCACTGTGATTTTGAGAAAGGCGTTTGGCGGCGCATACGTTGCGATGAATAGTAAGGGATTAGGTGCTGACTTTGTATATGCATGGCCAGAGGCAGAAATTGATGTCATGGGAAAATCGTTTGCAGACGAAATTGTTCATCCTGCTTTGCGTGAGGTGGACAATGAACCTAGTGTCATCAAGGCAGCACAATTAGGATTAATCGACGATATTTTAATGCCAGATGAAACGAGAGAGCGGCTCATTCGCTCATTTGACCTGCTTCGCAGTAAGGAAGAAGATAGACCGTTAAAAAAGCATGGAAACATGCCGCTATAAGAGGAGGAACATCATCATGATCAATGAGAAACGCTTATTAGACGAATTTTTAGAACTTGTTCAAATCGATTCAGAAACGAAACATGAAGAAAAAATTGTTGAAGTCCTAAAAGAGAAATTTACTGGTTTAGGGCTTAATGTAGTTGAAGATGATTCAAAAGAGACAACCGGCCACGGAGCAGGCAACCTTATTTGCACACTTGAAGGGAATCAAGAGGCAGATACGATTTATTTTACTTCTCATATGGATACAGTTGTACCAGGTAATGGTGTTAAGCCAGTCATTGAAGACGGCTATGTCAAGACAGATGGCACAACCATTCTTGGTGCTGACGATAAAACAGGGCTTGCTGCAATGTTTGAAGCGATCCGTGTCCTAAAAGAGAAAAATGTACCGCATGGCAAGATTGAATTTGTCATTACAGCTGGTGAAGAATCAGGACTTGTAGGAGCAAAAGCGTTAGATCCGAAACTGATGACAGCAAAATATGGTTATGCGCTTGATTCAGATGGCAAGGTCGGTACCATCATCGTGGCTGCGCCAACACAGGCGAAAGTACGTGCAACCATTTACGGAAAAACAGCTCACGCAGGTGTGGCACCAGAAAAAGGCGTTTCTGCGATTACGATTGCATCAAAAGCGATCGCCAGCATGCCGCTTGGCCGTATTGATGAAGAAACAACGGCGAATATCGGCCGTTTTGAAGGTGGAACACAAACGAATATTGTCTGTGATCAAGTGGATATTCTGGCAGAGGCGCGTTCTTTAGAACCGGCAAAAATGGAAGCACAAGTAGCAAAAATGAAAGAAGCCTTTGAAAAAACCGCTAAAGAAATGGGCGGAAGTGCCGATGTACAAATTGACATCATGTATCCAGGCTTTAAATTCTCACACGGCGATCAAGTCGTTGAAGTGGCGAAAAAAGCGGCTGCGAAAATTGGCCGCCCTTCAGAACTACAGACAAGCGGGGGAGGCAGTGATGCAAACGTCATTGCTGGAAATGGCATCCCAACTGTCAACCTAGCTGTTGGATATGAAGATATTCATACGAAAAATGAGAAAATGCCGATTGAAGAATTAGTCAAGACAGCTGAAATGGTTCTCGCCATTATCGAAGAAACGACAAATCCATCGTAAAGGCAGGAGACTCTGTGAGCACGCAAAAGATCATTATTTTCCAAGTGGGACAAGAGGATTTTGGTATCAGCGTAGAGCATATACGCTCGATTGAGAAGGTCCCTTATTTACAAGAAGTATCGAACCTTCCAAAAGAGATTAAAGGACTCATGTCGTTAAGAGGAGAGGTCATTCCAGTCAGTGACACAGGTGTCATGCTGCACGGAAAACCTCTGGATGTAACCGAACAGTCTAAGGTTCTACTATTTGAATTAAACGATCAAATGATTGGCTGCCTTGTTTCTGATGCAAAAGATATCATTGATATCGAGCTAAGTGAGATCAAGCCATTTCATATGAACACAAAAGCATCTGAATATTTCTTCGGCGTCGTTGAGAGAGAGAACAAGATGATTTTACAAGTGGACCCTAATAAGTTTCTAGGGAAAATTGAGGATCTTGATCAATTGCCTGAGCGATTGAAAGAGGAATTGGCATAAACAAAGGCCCCTTATCCATGGATAAGGGGTCATTTTGCGTGCCGGAGCTCACGAATCTTTTATTTGTTGCGCTCTACAGAAGACAAATATAGCCCCCTTATCATGTTTAGGTAAGGGGGCTATAATTTATTCAGCTGCTGGGTTAATTGAATCGTTTGCCGCAGCTTTTGTTTTTGATTTTTGGTACATCACATTTAAAATAATCGTTTGAATGGTGAGTAAAAGTCCACTTGTCATCCAATATAAAGGAAGAGCAGCGGGAGCATTAATTGATAGAAACAGCATCATGACTGGGAAAATCATGCCCATGATTTTTGCTTGTTTCAGTGCAGCTTCTGTTTGGGTGCCTGATTGCTTTGCGAATTTTTGTGTGACATAAAATTGCAAGAAATACATGGCCCCTGCAAAGATTGCCACCAAAAGATCAGTTTGTCCTAAGTTAAACCATAAGAACGAATGCGTTGCGATCTCAGGTGTTGAGCGAATTGCCGAGTAAAAGCCAAGAACAATTGGGATTTGAATCAGCATCGGCAGACAGCCCATTGCCAGCGGGTTCACATTGTTGTCTTTATATACTTTCATCATTTCCATTTGCAGTTCTTTTTGTTTTTCAGGTTCTTTCGTTTTTTTCAATTTGCTTTGTATTTGGTCAATCTGAGGTTTAACGAGTGCCATTTTCTCTTGCATCACTCTCTGCTTTTTAAATTGGTTTGCAAAAAGCGGGAAAATAAGCAGCCGGACAATCAATGTCACGAACATAATGGATAAACCGTAGTCATCATGGAAAAAGTTCGCAAGCCAGATAATCAACTCAGAAAAAGGCTGAACAAAATAATGATGGAAAAACCCATCAGAGCTTGTATTTGTTTGCGCACTCGCAGCAAATGCCGGTGACGCTACCATCATCAAAAATAAAGTCGTACAAATAGTCAATAAACGTTTCAATTCGTTTCCTCCTCAATAATAAAATCTAATAAGAGAGAGGAAGCGAATGGTCTTCATCATCATTTGATGATCTTTTCATTCGAATGACTTTACTAATCCAAGTTGTAATGCGATCATATATGATAAACAGAAAGTCTGTTCGATTCAAACAAGATGCGTCCAACTCTTCTAAACGATGTCCTCCGAGGTGCTCGTTCATTCGGCAGTCTTTTAATAAGAAAGCAATACCGATGGCGGTCAGCGCTGGAAGAATAATCGTAAAGAATTCAACAAGGAAAAAGACTTCATTGAATGTATCAATAATCATGATTATCACATCCATTTCATTACTCACAGTGTACTATACACCATATGAAATGTCTAATGGAACAAACAGGTGAAATCACGGTGAAGTGAAGGAAAGTAGATCACCTAAGGAGGCAAGCAAATGGCTGATTCTCAAAAGAAGGGGCGAATCATTTTTCATATTGATATGAATAGTTTTTATGCATCGGTAGAAATGGCGTATGATCCTTCTTTGAGAGGGAAACCTTTAGCCATTAGCGGAAATGCAAAAGAGCGCAAAGGCATAGTTGTAACCTGCAGCTACGAGGCAAGAGCACTCGGGGTGAAGCCGCCGATGCCACTTTGGGAAGCGAAGCGGCTATGTCCGGGACTGATTGTGCGTACACCCAACTTCGACCGGTACCGCAGCTCCTCACAAGAAATGTTTACCATACTAAGAGAATATAGTGACTTAGTTGAACCCGTTTCAATTGATGAAGGCTATATTGATTTAACCGATACACCTTATGCTGAGCATGCCGTGAAAACCGCTCATGATATTCAAACGAGGCTCGTAGAAGAGCTCATGCTTCCATCGAGTATTGGCATTGCACCGAATAAATTTCTAGCGAAGATGGCGTCTAATTGGAAAAAGCCAATGGGCATTACCATTTTGCGTAAACGAGATGTCCCGACAATGCTCTGGCCGCTCCCTGCAGGTGACATGCATGGGGTTGGACAGAAAACGGCAGATAAGCTGAAAACCATCGGAATTCATACAATTGAAGATTTAGCAAAAGCGAATGAATATGCGCTGAAAGAGTTATTAGGCATCAATGGACCGAGGTTAAAGCAAAAGGCAAACGGAGAGCATGACGGCATTGTCGATCCAGAAAGAATATACGAATTTAAATCTGTCGGCAATTCTTCCACTCTTCCTCACGATTCTGATGATACAGATGAACTCGTCTCATTAATAGAGAAACTGTCGCAATCGGTGAGTGCCAGATTACGAAGAAAAGAAGTGATGGCGAACCGGCTGCTCATTATGATTCGGTATGCAAGCTGGAAAAATATCACACGGAGCGTCACACTCACGAATCCAACTGATCGAAAGGAAGATCTATTTGAGGCGGCAAAGCAGCTATTCCTAAAGCATTGGAATGACCAGCCAGTAAGACTTTTAGGTGTGACGGGGACCGATCTTGTGGAACGAAAATCAGCCGTCAAGCAGCTTGATTTATTCTCTTATACAGAAGATGCAAAAGACGAACCGCTCCAATCTCTTTTAGACGGACTGAAAGAAAAATACGGTAAACCACTCATCCAAAGAGGAGTAACCATTAAGGAAAAAGAGAGCAAAACAAGTGGTACAAGTTTTAATAAAGACTTTTTTCAGGACGAAAGAGGAAATGACTAGCCTGAAAACTTGATAAAAGAGGTGATGTTGTGGTAATTTCAAAGGGTACATCATTTCAGCAGTAATCAATATAGTGTGTTAGAAGGGACGTCAGAATTATGTCAAAACAACAAATCGGTGTCGTTGGACTAGCCGTTATGGGGAAAAACCTTGCCCTAAATATTGAAAGCCGCGGTTTCTCCGTGTCCGTTTATAACAGATCTAGCAGCAAAACAGAAGAGTTTCTTCAAGAATCACAAGGGAAAAACGTTGTAGGCACATACAGCATTGAAGAATTTGTTCAATCGCTTGAAACGCCGCGTAAAATTCTTTTAATGGTAAAAGCGGGTGCAGCAACAGATGCAACCATTCAATCATTATTGCCTCACCTAGAGAAAGGTGACATTTTAATTGATGGTGGAAATACATATTACAAGGATACACAAAGACGTAACCAAGAGCTTGCGGAAAGTGGTATTCACTTCATTGGTACAGGTGTTTCTGGCGGTGAAGAAGGCGCACTTAAAGGTCCTTCTATCATGCCTGGCGGTCAAAAAGAAGCGCACGAGCTAGTGAAACCAATTTTAGAAGCCATCTCTGCGAAAGTAGATGGTGAGCCTTGTACAACGTATATCGGTCCAGATGGAGCAGGACATTATGTCAAAATGGTTCATAACGGTATCGAGTACGGAGACATGCAATTGATCTCTGAATCATACTTTATCTTGAAGCATGTGGCAGGATTGTCAGCAGAGGAGCTTCATGAAGTATTCTCAGAGTGGAATAAAGGCGAGCTTGACAGCTATTTAATTGAAATTACAGCTGACATTTTCACAAAAGTGGATGAAGAAACAAATCAGCCGCTTGTGGATGTGATCTTAGATAAAGCTGGACAAAAAGGAACTGGGAAATGGACGAGCCAAAGCTCTCTTGATCTAGGTGTTCCGCTTCCAATCATTACTGAATCTGTTTTCGCGCGTTACATTTCAGCAATGAAAGATGAGCGTGTTGAAGCAAGTCAATTAATTGAAGGTCCTAAGCCAGCGCAATCAGCAGAGAATAAACAAGAGCTGATCGAAGCGGTTAGAAAAGCCCTATTCATGAGTAAAATCTGCTCATATGCACAAGGTTTTGCGCAAATGAAAGCAGCGTCTGATGAGTATAACTGGGATTTGAAATACGGTGAAATTGCGATGATCTTCCGCGGTGGATGTATCATTCGTGCAGCCTTCCTGCAGCAAATCAAAGAAGCATATGACCGTAACCCTGAATTGAAAAACCTATTGCTTGATCCTTACTTTAAGGATATCGTAGAAAGCTATCAATCATCACTTCGTAAAGTGATTTCACTTGCAGTAGAACAAGGTGTTCCTGTTCCTTCATTCTCAAGTGCACTAGCTTACTTTGATAGCTATCGTACAGCTGTCCTTCCAGCTAACTTAATTCAAGCACAGCGTGACTACTTCGGCGCACATACGTATGAGCGCACAGATAAAGAAGGCATCTTCCATACTGAATGGATGAAATAAGTATAAAACCTCAAAAGACCTTACCTTTGGTAAGGTCTTTTTTGTGTTTACATCTATTCGGCTAAAAATCCGAAAAAGAGGGATGCTAAGTAAAAAAGAACAGAAAGTAGGGATAGAAGTGGGCATTTTATATGCACTTCTCCCAGCGATATTTTGGGGAAGTATTGTTCTCATCAGTGTCAAACTTGGCGGGAATGCCTATCAGCAAACACTCGGCATTACCCTCGGCGCTTTTTTGTTTTCAATCGGCGCCTATTTGATCAAAATGCCGGAACTGACACCGCTTATTTTTGCGGTTTCCGTTATCTCTGGGATCTTTTGGAGTATAGGGCAAATGAATCAGCTTTCAAGTGTCGCTTTTCTAGGGGTGTCAAAGGCTGTTCCTTTATCAACGGGTATGCAGCTTGTGAGCACGACATTATTTGGTGTCATCGTCTTCAAAGAATGGCAAACTATGACGGTCATACTTATTGGTTCTTGTGCCATTTTATTTATTATTGCTGGCGTTGTCATGACATCACTTGGTCAAAAAAAGAGTGGCGGAAACGAGGGCGGCAATTTTAAAAAGGGAATCATCATTTTGCTCATCTCAACCGTAGGCTACGTCGGATATGTCGTCATTTTAAGATGGTTTCATATAGATGGTTGGTCTGCGCTCGTTCCGCAATCTGTCGGCATGCTGCTTTCATCGTTAGCGATTAGTATAAAGCAAGACCCGTTTAGCAAATATACGTTCAGAAATATCATTGCTGGTCTTGTGTGGTCGACAGGAAATCTAGGGCTTCTTTTGGCGATTCCACTCATTGGCGTAGCAGTAAGTTTTTCCATGTCTCAAACAGGAATTGTCATCTCGACTTTAGGCGGTATTTATTTATTAAAAGAGAAAGCATCTAAAACAAGCTTTGTCATTGCAGGCTGCTTGATGATTATCGCAGGTGGTGTGCTACTAGGTTTTACAAAATAGGAGGTTTTAAGCGAATGTATCCAGATTTGGAAGGAAAAACAGTTCTCATCACAGGAGCAGGTACAGGGATAGGTCAGGCGATGGCGCGCCGGTTTGGACAAGAAAAAGCCAATGTAGTGATCAATTATTTCTCAGATAAAGAAAACCCGGACGACACGATTGCTGAGATTCAAAAAAGTGGCGGACAGGCTGTGAAAATTCAAGGGGATGTATCAAAAGAAGAGGATATGAAGGCGATGATTAATCAAGCTGTTGATACATATGGCAGTCTTGATGTCATGATCAATAATGCAGGAATTGAAAATGAAGTTCCTTCAACTGAAATGACGCTAGATAACTGGAACAAAGTGATGTCCACCAATTTAACAGGTATGTTTTTAGGGTGCCGTGATGCATTAAAGTATATGACAGAACACGGGATCGAGGGGTCGATTATTAATATGTCGTCGGTCCATCAGCAAATTCCGTGGCCTCATTTTGTCCATTATGCAGCAAGTAAAGGAGGCGCCAAGCTTTTGACAGAAACGCTGGCACTAGAATATGCCCCTAAAAAAATTCGTGTAAACAGCATTGCACCAGGTGCAATTGATACCCCGATCAATGCCGAAAAATTTGATGATCCAGCATTGAAAAAGGGCGTCATTGAGCTGATACCGATTGGTTATATCGGAAAACCGGAAGAAGTGGCAGCATGTGCTGTCTGGCTTGCATCAAAAGAGGCGAGCTATGTGACAGGGTTGACGTTATATGTAGACGGCGGTATGACCAAGTACCCTGGATTCCAAGCAGGAAAAGGATAATCGTGATGAACACGGGCTGGGCTCAGAGGATAACACAACATCAAATTATGATCTAGTATGTTGTCATGCTAGTGAAAAGCGTGAGCATAAACATTGCACACGCTTTTATCCATTTATTCGCCTTTTTCAAATATGGCTTCTTTGTTCTTCACGATGATGCCTACTTTCGTTTTGACACGAGGAACGCCATCTTTTTGAAGATAATCATATAAAATGGGTTCTATTTCATTGATATCTGTACGAAGTATTTTAGGTGATAACTCCTCGATAAATGGATCGTTTTTAACTGCTAGACAGTTCGCCATTGTATCGAGTGCAATTAAACTGAAAGGTCTTCCTTTGTTTAGCCAAGATTTCATTCTGAGCCATGTTGGAAAGCATGCTGATGCCAACCTGCCCCAACTGTCGTTAAAAGAGGAGCAATGAGACTCCATCCAATCAAGTATGTGATGTGAACGGAAACGATATAGGCTGGAGAGAGCCGTCATTGGCAATTCCTTTTCACTTACACATTTCAATTGATCAAAAATACGTCTCATTCCTTCCTCGGCTGGTAAACTACTGGCTGCTGCCCAAGAAAGCGGATGAAAAAATTTATCGGCATCATTCTCCCAAAGCTCTCTTACCCAATCCGAAGCTGTAGTACCTAAAACATCAGCTGCGATCTCCAGCATTCTTGATTTAACTTCATGATTTTCCGTTCCATAAAATCTAGATTTTACAGACATCAACATTTTTTGTGTATCGTGTTTTTTCAGGGCATTGATGACATCGTATTGAAGAAACCATCTTGTGATTGAGAAATCTAATAAAGACTCCAAATCGTGTTGAACCGCTTGTAATGTGGGTATTTTCTCTTCTGCTGTGACCAATACATCTTCTTCTGGCTGACAAGCCTCTCCGTCTTCTTCATAAAAATCATCGTGCAATAAAAATTTCTTTGGAGAGTGGATGATCGCTAAGTGATACCATTCAATTGGACGTAAAGAATAGGTTAAGAGCCGCCTGTGACAATCATTGCATAAACGATAAGGCTGAGCTGGTTCATCAGAAATTTTTACAACATCAATCTCGTTTCTTTTACAGGCTTCACATAAATGAGTGACTGCCATGATATCCACTCCTTTTGATTGCAAAGATATGAATAGATTCGAAAAGTAGCAGCAAAAGACGTTTACCTATCCATCAAATTGAGTGGGAATAGAATCTGTTTCCATCTCTGGGCAGTTACTTCTCATGATTTATGGGATGAAAAATTGGGTTTTTGAATGAGCTAAGTCATTAGCACTTATTTTAACAAAGTTCTCAAAGACTGTCTTCAGAAGAAGAAGCTACTTTATGGTTCATTCGGAGAGTATTTTTTAAAAGAAAAGGGGTCTCGTTCATATCTGGATGAGATCTTTTTTGTTCTGAAAGCTTGTTGTGAGTATTGATACGGTCATTTTTAAAATAAAATACAGACATATATAATTAAATGTCTAGACATTTAAAAATAAAAATATATAATATTAACTGGAAGCGCTTTTATTACAACAATGGGGTGAGAGAAATGAAACGTATTTTATTAGCATGCAGTTCAGGTATGTCTACGAGTTTACTAGTCACAAAGATGAAGGCACATGCTGAGTCTATAGGGGAAGAAGCAGAGATTTGGGCAGTCGGACAAGACCAAGCGAAAAAAGAAATGGCACATGCCGATGTTGTATTAATTGGACCGCAAATGAGCTTTTTAAAAGGGGATCTTCAAAAAGAAGCTCAAAAA
This sequence comes from Bacillus sp. FSL W7-1582, assembly GCF_038593325.1. Taxonomy (NCBI): domain Bacteria; kingdom Bacillati; phylum Bacillota; class Bacilli; order Caryophanales; family Bacillaceae; genus Bacillus; species Bacillus sp. FSL W7-1582. The sequence goes on along the minus strand of NZ_CP151987.1, from coordinate 2,173,733 downwards.
TATGGGATTGAAGTAGAGGTCATCGATATGCAGGCGTATGGGCTAGCAGATGGACAAAAAGCGTATGAACAAGCGGTTTCATTGATGGGGGAATCTTAAAGGATGGAAAAGAAAACACTCGAAGGACTCACGGAAGAACAAATCAGTTTTCAATTGATCTTACACAGCGGAAATGCACGAAGCAAATTGCTTCAATCTCTTAAACAATTTAGAGAAGGTCATGAAACAGTAGCATCTGACCTTCTCAAAGAAGCGGAAGATGATTTGCGGAATGCACATGATATTCATTTTCAAATGGTACAGCAAGAGGCAAGCGGAGAAACGATTTCATTCTCCTTGCTGCTCATGCATGCCGAAGATCATTTCATGTCAACGATGACAATAAAAGAGCTTGTGGGAGAGCTCTTACCGATATTGCAATCACTGAAACAATAAAGGGTGTAAACAAGGGGGGAAACCAATGTTTGATAAAATAAGTGCGATTTTGGTTCCGATTGCTGGGAGATTGAACAACAATCGCTATCTAGGGGTTTTAAGGGATGCCTTTATGCTTGCGTTCCCATTAACGATTTTTGGTTCCATCATGGTCGTATTAATGAATTTGCCATTTTTAGATAAGATCATGAGTCAAACAGCACTGGAAGGTGTTCAGTCTGCACTGAATATTGCACCTAGTGCGACCATCAGCATTATGAGTGTGTTTGTTGTATTTGGGATTGGCTACTATTTATCGAAAAGCTATGATGTGGAAGCTGTCTTTGGCGGTGTGATCGCTTTAGCCTCTTTTCTGCTCCTTACGCCATTTTTACTAGAACAAGAGGGCGGTGCATCCATTGCAGGCGTCATCCCAGTCGATCGTTTGGGCGCAAAGGGAATGTTCCTTGGAATGATCACAGGCTTTTTGTCTGCTGAAATTTATCGCTATTTTGTCCAAAAGAAATTTGTCATCAATATGCCGCAAGGGGTTCCGCCAGCTGTTTCTAAGTCTTTTGCTGCACTCATCCCGGCTACTTTGACACTCACAACCTTTCTACTGATCAATATCATCATTACACAAGGGTTCAAAACCAACATGCATGACTTGATTTACAATGCGATTCAGGCGCCGCTTGTCGGACTTGGAAGCGGTATCATTCCGACCTTGATCGCTATTTTCTTTATACAAATTCTTTGGTTCTTTGGGCTCCACGGCCAAATTATTATCAACTCTGTCATGGACCCGATTTGGAATACATTGTCCATTCAAAATCTAGAAAGCTACACAAAAACAGGTGAGGTTCCGAACATCATCAGCAAGCAGTTTATCGAAATCTATACAGTGGGTATGGGTGGAACCGGTATGACGCTAGCTGTTGTGTTTACGATTTTAATTTTTCTTAAAAGTAAGCAATTGAAACAAGTAGCAAAGCTCGGCTTAGGACCAGGTTTATTTAACGTCAATGAACCCATTATCTTCGGTTTACCGATTGTGATGAACCCGCTTATTCTCATTCCATGGATTTTGGCGCCAATGGTGATTACTTGTATTTCTTATTTTGCGATGGCTGCAGGTATTGTGCCGCCTCCGACAGGCGTGAATATTCCATGGACAGTACCGATCTTTATTAGCGGAGTCATGGCAACAAATTCATTAGCGGGCGGTCTGCTTCAGCTGTTTAATTTAATGATTGTGTTTGTTATTTGGTTCCCGTTCCTAAAATTTATTGATCGTATGAATGTGAAAAATGAAAAAATAGTCACGACAGAAAAAACGAAACAAACAAACATCAAAGGTGAAGGAGACTCAATACATGTCGATGGAAACTAACAGTCAATCATATACATTTCCAGAAGGTTTCTGGTGGGGATCTTCTGCCTCTGCTACGCAAACAGAAGGCAGTTATCCAGGAGATGGAAAGGGACCGAACATTTGGGATCACTGGTTTGAAAAAGAGCCGAATCGTTTTTTTCAGGGCGTCGGTCCAGCTGTGACCTCGCAATTTTATCGTAAATACAAAGAGGATATCCGACTCATGAAGGAGATTGGGCACAACTCGTTTCGTCTATCTATTTCATGGTCACGCCTTTTACCTGAGGGAAAAGGGGCTGTTAATGAAGAAGCTGTGGCTTTTTACAATGATGTGATCAATGAACTGATAGCGAGTGACATTGAACCGTTTGTGAACTTGTATCATTTTGATATGCCAATGGCGCTTCAGGAGACGGGAGGATGGGTAAACAGGCAGGTCGTAGACGATTATGTCAGCTATGCGACATTGTGTTTTCAGCTATTTGGCGACCGGGTGAAAAAATGGTTTACCCATAACGAGCCGATTGTTCCTGTAGAGGGTGGATATATGTATAGCTTCCATTATCCAAACGAAGTTGATTTCCAAAAGGCAGTGCAAGTTGGATTTCATGAGATTTTATCAAATGCTAAGGCCATTGCGGCTTATAAAGAGATGAAGCAGGATGGGAAAATAGGCATTATCCTCAACCTTACTCCTTCGTATCCGCGAAGCCAGAATCCGCGGGATGTCGAAGCAGCTGAGATGGCTGACGCCTTCTTTAACCGGTCCTTCCTAGATCCAGCAGTGAAAGGACATTTCCCTGAAAAGCTAGTGGACGTGTTAAAGAAAGAAGGATTGATGCCAGCTATGGAGGAAGGAGACCTTGAACTCATTCAAGAGAACACGATCGACCTTCTCGGCATCAACTATTATCAGCCCAGAAGAGTGAAAGCAAAGGAACATATGCCTCACCCTGATGCACCATTTATGCCAGACCATTATTTCGATTCTTTTGAAATGCCGGGCAGAAAAATGAATGTGTACCGCGGCTGGGAAATCTATGAAAAGGGTATTTACGATATATTGAAAAAAGTCCAGACAGACTATGGGAATATTGAATGCTTTATTTCTGAAAATGGAATGGGTGTTGAAGGAGAAGAGCGGTTTCAGGATGAAGAAGGAATGATTCATGACGATTACCGCATTGATTTTATTTCTGAGCATCTTAAATGGGTGCATCAAGCCATTCAAGAAGGAAGTCATGTAAAAGGCTATCATCTGTGGACGTTTATGGATAATTGGTCATGGTCGAATGCCTATAAAAATCGCTATGGATTTGTCTCAGTGGACCTTGAGAAAGACGGGAAACGTACCATCAAAAAAAGTGGCTACTGGTTTCAATCGGTTTCAGAGAATAATGGTTTCTAATCAAGATACTTGCTCTTTCCTTGAAAAGGGCAAGTATTTTTCTTATGTAAAGATGAAAGGGTTGAAATGAAAGTGGCTCGAACCTTTTAAGCGCACTAGGCTTAGTGTAGAATGAGAGGAAGGCTAGAAAGCGCTATAATAGGATATGAAAAAACAAGTCAGTTGGTGGTGTGAGATGACAAAGTACGAACTCATTTCAGAAGAAATTAGAAAAAGAATAGGAACAGCATATTATCCAGAAGATCAACCCATTCCAGATGAAAACTCGCTTGCCGCTGAATTTAAATGCAGCAGAATGACGATGAAGCGTGCGCTCGATCTTTTAGTGGCGGAAGGTCTGCTCTTTAGAAAAAGAGGTCATGGCACATTTATTGTGAAGGCAGCACTAAATCAAGGTGCGATCAACGTATCAGGTCATGAAAATAAAGGGTTCACGAAAGTGATGGCAGATAAAAACGTGACGAGCCAAATCATTCGCTTTGATGTGCATTTTCCAAGTGAAGAGGTGGCAGCTCATTTATCCATTGACTCAAGCACACCCGTCTATGACATTATTCGGCTCCGTTTGGTGGAAGAAGAGCCATATGTATTAGAAAAAACCTTTATGCCTGTCAATGTCATTAAAGGAATAGATGAAGAGGTTTTATTGGGGTCTATCTATAGCTACATTACAAACACACTTCATTTAAAAGTGGCAGGAGCGCACAAAAAAATTAGAGCGGCTAAATCAGATCAGCTTGATCAGCAATATTTAGGCTGTGACCCTACGGATCCAGTGCTAGAAGTGGAGCAGGTGGCTTATTTAAACACAGGTCGGCCGTTTGAATATTCCTTTAGCCATCATCGCTATGATAAATTTGATTTTTCAACGGTTGAAATTACGAAAACACGACTTTAAAAAAAGAGCAGAACCCCCTCAATCGGGAGACTGCTCTTTTTTGTTATTTTATATATTCCACCAGTGATATCCATCTTTTTCAAGAAGCTGATCTGCTTCTTTTGGTCCCATAGAACCAGCAGGATAATTTGGTTTTAACGTTTTGGTTTCAGCCCATTTTTCTGAAATTGGATCAACAAAGTTCCAAGACAGTGCCACTTCATCCCAGTGGGCAAAGTTTGTTGCGTCACCTAGCAAACAGTCATGAATTAGCTTTTCATACGCTTCTGGTGTATTCATGATGTCGTTGTAATTTGTTTGATAGTCAAGCTTAATTGGTTTAGCATACGTTCCGCCATCAAGCTTGCGAGCATTCAGGTGAAGGGTGATGCCTTCGTCTGGCTGAATGTGAATCACAAGTAAGTTTGGATGCATGGAATTCCCGTTTCCGTAGTACAGGTTCATCGGAATGTCTTTAAATTGCACCACGATTTGAGTGGATTTCTTTTCTAGACGTTTTCCTGTACGAATGTAAAATGGTACCCCGGCCCATCTAAAGTTATCGATGAGAAGTTTTCCTGCAACGAATGTTTCTGTGTTGGAGTTTGGGTCCACATTTTGCTCTTCAAGATAGGAAGGAACCATATTGCCATCAATCGTTCCTGCATCATACTGTCCGCGGACAAAGAATTGATCCACTTCATCTTTCGAGAAAGGACGAAGCGCACGCAATGCTTTCCGTTTTTCGCTACGGATTTCCTCTGTATTGAGCTTAATCGGCGGCTCCATGGCTAGTAGTGCAACCATTTGAAGCATATGGTTTTGGACCATATCTCTCAGTGCACCAGAACTCTCGTAATATCTCGCACGGTCTTCGACGCCTAATGATTCACTCGATGTGATTTGAATGTTTGAAATATAGCGGTTTGTCCAAAGCGGTTCAAAGATCGCATTCGCAAAACGAATCACCTCAATGTTTTGCACCATCTGTTTACCGAGGTAGTGGTCAATACGATAAATTTGATCCTCTGTAAATGCATCTCGGATCTCTTCATTTAATGTTTTGGCACTAGGCAGGTCATGACCAAACGGTTTTTCAATAACAAGTCGAGACCATCCAGTCGTTTCTGATACGCCTTCGCTTTTTAAAAACTTCGCAATGGTTCCGAAGAATTCTGGTGCCATCGCTAAATAGAACATCCGGTTATTCGGGATACTGTATGTATCTTCAAGACCAGAAAGAAGTGTGTTCAGTGCTTGATAGGAAGCGGGACTTGAAACATCAAAATCATGGTAATAGAAATGAGAAATAAATTCCTCTGCTTTTGCTTCTGCATCATCAGAAGAGACTGATTCTTTTACCACAGCTCTTAGGTCTTCATGAGACCAAGGACGACGTCCAACACCTACAACAGCGAATTGATCTCCAAGCTTTCCGCTATGATAAAGTCTATGTATAGAAGGGTAGAGCTTGCGTTTTGCAAGGTCTCCTGTTGCGCCAAAGATGACAATGACTGCTTTTGGATAGTTAGTTTCTGTATTCACGAAAAGTACCTCACTTTATTCGTAGCATTGTTGTAAAAACCGAGAATGTATGTACATTTTCTTTATTTTAAAGGTTCATTGTTCGTAAAGCAAACATTTGATTCGACTTTTTCTGCCCAAGTTTGACTTTTTTCAAAAATTCCGCTGAATTCACATTTATCCTGTCTTCATGTATTCTATATGAATGAAGAGATTGTATACCGGCTGTAGGAGGAAATCGTAATGGAACTGCTCTTTTTAGGAACAGGTGCAGGCATTCCTGCAAAAACAAGAAACGTCACTTGCACTGCGCTGAAGCTTTTAGAAGAGAGAAAAGCCGTGTGGCTTTTTGATTGCGGAGAAGCGACGCAGCATCAAATATTACATACAACGATTAAACCAAGAAAAATTGAGAAGATCTTTATCACGCATATGCACGGTGATCATGTATATGGTCTCCCGGGTCTGCTTGGCAGCAGGTCCTTTCAAGGCGGAGAGGATGAATTGACGATATATGGTCCAAGCGGCATTAAAGCTTTTGTAAACGCGGCACTTTCAGCGACACAAACGCATTTGACTTATCCGCTGCATATCATAGAAATAGAGGAAGGGATCGTTTTTGAAGATGATACCTTTCAAGTAGAAGCAAAACGAGTGTCTCATGGGATCCCAGCTTACGGTTATCGGGTCGTGGAAAAAGATGTACCCGGTGCACTAAAAGCCGAAGACCTAAAAAAAATCGGTGTAAAACCTGGACCTTTGTATCAGAAGTTGAAAAATGGGGAAACCGTTACACTCGAAGATGGAAGAATGATTGATGGAACCGATTATTTGGAACCCCCTAAAAAAGGGAGAATCGTTGCATTTTCAGGAGATACCCGTTTGTGCGAGAATATAACAAGGCTTGCCAAGAATGCGGATGTGTTAGTCCATGAAGCAACATTTGGGAAAGAAGATGCAGAACTAGCCTATAATTATTATCACAGTACGACAGAACAGGCAGCAAAAACAGCGCAGGAAGCAGGCGCAAAAAGACTGATTTTGACCCATATTAGTGCACGGTACCAAGGGGAAGAGTCACTGAAACAATTACTCAAAGAAGCCCGCGATATATTCCCGCTGACTGAAGCTGCACATGATTTCTTTTCTTTTCCTATTGACCGTACCCTGTAAAAATTGGATGAATCGTCAAAAATAGTTGTGTGATTTTTTTGATATTTATGATGACGCTCTTTTTAAGGTAGTGGTAAAATGGTGAAGAAAAAACAAATGACGAATTACACTATGAAGAATACGGGAGGCACAATCAAAGATGAGCGGTTTTACAGCGTTAAGTGAAGCAGAATTAAATGACCTATATGCAGCACGACAAAAAGAATATGAAACGTACAAAAGTAAAAACTTACACTTAGACATGTCTAGAGGGAAACCTTCACCAAAACAGCTCGATTTATCTATGGGCATGCTCGATGTCGTGACATCAAAGGATGCAATGACAGCTGAGGATGGTACAGATGTGCGAAACTATGGCGGCTTGACAGGCCTTCCTGAAACAAAGAAATTTTTTGCAAGTGTGCTCAACCTGAAGCCAGAACAAATCATCATTGGCGGTAATTCTAGTCTGAATATGATGCACGACGCGATTGCACGTGCTATGACTCACGGCGTATATGGCAGCAAAACACCTTGGGGAGAGCTTCCAAAGGTAAAATTCCTTGCACCAAGCCCAGGGTATGATCGTCATTTTGCCATTTGTGAGCATTTTAACATAGAGATGATTACGGTAGATATGAAGTCGGATGGACCTGACATGGATCAGGTAGAAAAATTGGTTGCAGAAGATGAAGCCATCAAAGGGATTTGGTGTGTACCGAAATATAGTAACCCTGACGGCATTACGTATTCAGATGAGGTTGTTGACCGTCTTGCTTCCATGCAGACAAAAGCAGACGACTTCCGTATTTTTTGGGATGATGCCTATGCAGTCCACCATCTAACAGATACGCCTGATACGTTAAAAGATATTTTTCAAGCAGTAGACAAAGCAGGACATGCAAACCGTGTGTTTATGTTCGCCTCTACTTCTAAAATTACGTTCCCAGGCTCGGGTGTTGCACTGATGGCATCTAGTCAGGACAACGTCAGCTTTATTCAAAAACAGCTATCAGTTCAAACCATTGGGCCAGATAAAATCAATCAATTAAGACACCTTCGTTTCTTCAAGAATCCAGAAGGATTGAAGGAACATATGAAAAAGCATGCAGCGATTATTAAGCCGAAATTTGACCTCGTTCTTTCGATCCTTGATGAAAAGCTTGGTGGAACAGGCATCGCTGAGTGGCACAAACCAAATGGCGGATATTTTATTAGCTTAAATACACTCGATCATTGTGCAAAAGCTGTTGTGCAAAAAGCGAAAGAAGCCGGTGTGACACTAACAGGTGCAGGGGCGACATATCCTTATGGTAACGACCCGCTTGATCGTAACATCCGTATTGCGCCAACGTTCCCAACGCTTGAAGAACTAGAGCAGGCGATTGACATCTTTACGTTATGCGTTCAGCTTGTCAGCATTGAAAAGCTGCTGTCTGAGAAAAGTCAATCAGCACCAACGGTATAACGAAAAAACTCCTTGACTGATGTCCGGTCAAGGAGTTTTTGTTTTTAGTTGGCTGTTTGATAATAAGTGGCAGGCTGTTTTGCTGCACACCATACATCATAAATCGCAAGCTGCACAATATGTGGTTCATCGTGATGAATATAGTGCGAGCTGTTCTGCGCCTGAATCCATCCGCTTTGGGATGACAATGTGAGCATTCGTTTATGGAGCCTCAGCCAAGCTTCATGTGCTGGATGAAACAAGCGGCTTTTGCCTGATGAAATGACAAGAAGGGGCATCATCCCATAATGCGTTTGCTCCTCTTTGGTCGTACGCAGCATTTGCTCAAAGTCCTCATGTGTACATTCTGCTGTGAACTGCGCCATATATGAAGTGTGTTCTTCCTTTGATAAGAGCGGCAGAATGACCTGCTCTTGCTCCTCACTTGCTGGGTCTAGAAGGACCATACCGATAACATCTTCTTTTCTGCGGCTTGCCCATAAGCGGCTGACAAGAGAGCCAAATGAGTGCGCCACAATGAGAAATGGCGGCTGAATATTGGCTTGATGTAAGAGTGTATCTAAATCATCCGCAAGATCATGCAAAGTTCTTCCTTCTTTGCTTTCGCTGCTTTTTCCATTGCCTAAACGGTCATATAAGAAAACACCAAGCTCTGGGTCAATATCACGAGCGATATTCGCCCACGTATCGCCTGAAATTCCATATCCTGCTTCAAAAATAATGGTGGCTTCCTTTTTCCCTTGACGATGCCTTGTATAAAAGTGATGTCCATCTATATGATACGTTCTTTCAATCAATGCCGAGTTCATTCTTCCATCTCCTCTAAGTGGTTCTTTAGCTAAAAGACGGCACAAAAGGCAAAGATGTTTCTCTTAAAAACAAAAAAGATGCCTATTTCAAAAAATAGACACCTTTTTGCTTAAAGATGTTACCAAGCACGATCGTATTGGCGCGGGCTTTCGATGGATGTACGAAGCTCTTTAGCGGCTGTTTTTGGGAAATACGGATCCCGTAAAAATTCTCTGCCGATAAAGATCAAGTCAGCACGCTGATTTTGTAAAATTTCTTCGGCCTGTACACCAGATGTGATCATACCGACAGCGGCTGTTTGGATGCCGGCACCTTCTCTTATTTTCTCAGCAAAGGTGACTTGGTAGCCGGGGAATGTTTTAATACTGGCTTGCACCACAGCGCCTGAGCTCACATCAATTAGATCGACTCCTTGCTCTTTCAGCCATGCGGCAATGCCAATATAATCTGCAATATCTAGTCCTTTTGTTGTGTAATCAGAAGCGGATACACGGACAAATAATGGTCCATCCCACACTTCATTGACTGCCTCAACCACTTCTCTCAAGAAGCGATAACGATTTTCTGGTGAACCGCCATATTCATCTGTCCGGTGATTGGCAAGCGGTGAGAGAAATTCGTTAATCAAATAGCCATGCGCACCATGAATCTCAATGATGTCAAATCCAGCTTGTTTGGCGCGGACAGCGGCATCTTGAAATGCCTGAACTGTGTCTTTTATTTGATCGATAGACATCTCAAGAGGTGTTTTAGATTGCTCGTCAAATGGAATGCTGGATGGAGCAAGAATGTCACCATCTAGCTCAGCCTTGCGTCCTGCATGGGCTAGCTGGATGGCCGTTTTTGTTCCGTACGCTTTGATTTGTTCGTTTAATGAGGCAAATCCTTCAATGTGCTCATCACTCCAAATTCCGAGGTCCTGATCACTAATTCTTCCCTCAGGTGAAACAGCACTTGCCTCGACCATAATTAATCCGGCCTGACCTTGCGCACGGGAAATATAATGTGCAAAGTGGAAAGGCTGTAATTTTCCATCACGGTCATAGGATGAATACATACACATCGGGGACATGACGATGCGGTTTTTGAGTGTGACACCTTTTAATGTCCAAGGTGAAAAAAGCTTTGTTTCCAATTACCTTCGCCTCCTCATAGAATGGTATAGCCGATTATAACAGCCATTCAAACATTCGTCATAAAAGGTGCTCAAACCATATAGCTTTTGTACATGATTTTGTATAATGAAAGATATGGACATCAAAGGGGGATAAACGGATGAAATGGCAAACGGAAAGTGAACTAAAGGAGCTACTCACAGCTCTTATGCAGTATGAAAGCATATCTGGTACAACGGGAGAAGTCGCATTAGCGGAATATTTATATTACTTGCTGAGGGAGCGGCCGTATTTTGAACAGCATCCTGATCACTTGGCTTTGCATCCAATGAAAGATGGCCGGTATTTTTTAACGGCACTTGTCAAACGAAGTACGTTGCCACGTACTGTTTTACTCCTCAGCCATTTTGATGTCGTGGATACAGAGGATTACGGAGAATTTCAAAATATGGCGTGTAAGCCCGAAGAGTTAATGGCGTCCTTTTCTCAAAAAAGTGCACTTCTTCCAAAAAGGGCAAGAGAGGATTTAGCTTCAGGTGACTGGCTGTTTGGACGAGGGTCCATGGATATGAAAGCAGGCCTGACTGTCCAGCTTTCCATGCTAGAAAGAGCCATGGCGGGGAGGTTTGAAGGAAATATTCTGCTCGTCACAGTGCCAGATGAAGAAGTGAATTCACAGGGGATGCTGGAGGCTGTTCCGAAACTAAAGGAGCTCAAGCAGAAGTATGACCTTGATTATACCGCGTGTTTAAACAGTGAGCCGATGTTTGAAAAGTATCCCGGGGATGCGCACCAATACATCTATACAGGTAGTATAGGGAAGGTACTTGCGGGATTTTTCTGCAAAGGAATTGAAACACATGTAGGTGAGCCCTTCTCAGGATTAAATGCAAATTTTATGGTATCTGAATTAAACAGGCTGTTAGAACTGAATAGTGATTATTGTGAGGAAGTAGATGGTGAAGTGACACCACCTCCGACCAATTTGATGCAAAAGGATTTGAAAGAAGCTTACTCTGTTCAAACGCCTCACACGGCTGTTTCTTTATTTAATGTGCTGATGATGAACCGCTCTAGTGAAGAGCTTCACGGGCTCCTCTATGAAACTGCGAAACAAGCAGCAGCCCAAATCGAAGCCAATCTCAAACAGAAAACCGCTGCATTTCAACGCTTTAAACATTTTACACCCATCGATACAAACATCACGGTGTTAACGTATCATGAGCTGTACGAAAAAGCTGCTGAACGATCCGGCAAGCAGGAGGTCGAGCGAATTGTCAACTACGCCTTTGCCAACCGGGGTGAGCTAGGGGATCGTGATTTTTCAACCAAAATTGTATCAGAACTGACGACCCTTTGTAAGGAAGATGGAGCACTGATTGTGTTGTTTTATAGTCCGCCATTTTACCCATCTGTTTCTTCAACAGATGATCTGCATATTCAAACGACCTTAAAGAAGATTCAAAGAGAAGCAAAAGAGATCTATGGAATCGAAGTAGAAGAAGTCAAATATTTTCCTGGTTTATCTGATTTAAGCTACTTACAGCTTGAAAATCAAGATATAGAGGATTATACAGCCAACATGCCGCTATACCAAAAAGGTTACTCGTTACCACAAGGAGAAAAAGAAGCTCTTAACGTTCCTGTCATCAACGTTGGTCCATTAGGAAAGGATGCGCACAAATGGACAGAACGGCTGCATGTCCCATTCTCTTTTGGCGTTTTGCCGTCGCTCTTACAATCAACAATTCATGCTTTATTAGAAAAGAATTAAGTGAAAGCTCTATCGTCATGATAGGGCTTTTCTTGATATCAATCACCTTCTGTCTAAAGAAATAGAGTATGATATAGAATAATACTTACATATTTGAAGGGGGATTGTGAGAGTGAAAACAGGAGTACTAACAAAAACAGAGATCATGAGATCACTTCATGAGAGTTTGCGTAAGCTTGAGGAGTTAGTATGGACATGTGATGAGGCTACATTAGATGAATCTTTTGGGGAAGGCAAGTGGTCGATTAAACAAATTGTTGGACATTTGTATGATACAGAAGAAGTCTGGTCAGAGCGGATAGAGCAGGCAATATCAAATGAGCACACGCTTTTCGCATCATATGATCCAGAGATATATGTGAAGGGAAGAGCTTATGAAATGTATACCGCACAAGAGGTCAGTGCATTGATTGAACGCCTAAAAGAAAGCAGAAACAAAACACTGCAGCTATTAGAAAAGGATACATGGGATTTTTCAGGCCTCCATCCTGAAGAAGGGATGATGACAGTCCAAATTTTAGCTGAAACCATTGCTTTACATGAAATTCATCACCTCGATCAAATCAAAGCCATCATGTCCATGAGAGCATCGAGTGATAGATGAAAAGCACCTGTCATCAAGGCAGGTGCTTTTCTCACTTACTTATACGTACTCGCTGAAAACATGTCGTTTAATTCTGCTGCGCGTTTTGTCGCTGTTTTCACACAATCGACAATTGCTTCTTCAAATTGATAGGAAGCAAGGGTATTCAGTCCTGCTTCTGTCGTTCCACCTTCGCTCGTAATTTCTTTGCGCAATTCAGCAGGTTCCTTACCGCTATCCTGAAGCATATTTGCAGCGCCTGCAATCATTTGACAAATGAGCAATTTCGCTGTCTCTTGGTCCATCCCAAGTTCCGATGCACCTCGCTCCATTCCTTCAATCAAATGATAAATAAAGGCAGGACCGCTGCCTGCAATGGCTGTGACCGCATTCAGCTGTGATTCATCTAAAACCGTCACATGACCGATCGTTTCAAACAGTTGAACTGCTTTTTCCTTTTGCGCCTCTGTGACTTCATCACTGACAGCAATGCCGGTAGCTGATTGTTGTATGGCTGCTGATGTATTTGGCATCGCACGAACCACCGCCGTTTTTGCGCCAGCATAATGCTGAATGGTTTCAATAGAAATGCCCGCTAAAATAGAAATAATCAGCTGTCCATTTAAATGGGGCCTTACTTCAGAAATGCCACTTTCCGCATCTTTTGGTTTTAAAGCAAACACCAGCATATCGGCTTCTTCATAAATAAAGGAACGCGCGAAATCTGTTTTGACTCCATAACGTGCATGTAATTCTTCTAATCGTTTTTCATTTGTTTTATTTGTGACAATGATATCTTCATTTGACATAATGCCGCTCTTTAAAAGACCTTTAATCATAGACTCGGCCATTGAGCCTGCACCAATAAATCCAATTTTACTCATAAGCTGCTCCTCCTTGTAGAAAATAAAAAAACCTCTCGTCTGCAAAGGACGAAAGGTTTTTCGCGGTACCACCCTCAATTAGCATGCAATCATACATACTCAGCTCTAGTCCCTTAACGCGGGAAACGTTTAGGTTTGCCTAACAGCTCAAAGGGCAGGTTCAGCAAATAAGAGGATGGTGAAGCCTTACAGCCTGCGGACCTCACTCTCTTGCATCATTATTTTGCTTACTAATCCTTGTCATCGCGCATCTTATATTTGTTGTTCATTATGCAACGATGGACAAGTTTGTGTCAATAGGGAAAGATAAAAAAATGACCATCTAAACCGCATGACAGTCTGCCCTTTGCAAGATACAATGAATAAAGAAGAGGAAGTTCAGATGATCTATGAGTCAAAAAGCAGGAGATGACGTATAAAAGTGAAAGAAGAAATGATTCAATTATCCATCCCTACACCGTTTGCGGTGGGGGATGTCCATGCATATGTATTAAAAGGCGATGCCGTGACCTTAGTTGATTCCGGACCGATGACACAAGAGGCGCAGCATGCCTTTGTCACGCAATTAAAGGAACATCATTTATCAATAGATGATATTGATCAAGTGGTTTTGACACATCATCATGCAGATCATGTCGGTCTTTTAGATCTGATGAAACCCCATGTCCGTGTCATCGGACACGAGTTAAATGAGCCCTATATTAGTCAGGATGCAGCGTTTAAACAGCGTCAAATCCATTTTATGAATGATTTTTTTCAGCAGTTAGGTGTCCCACTTCGTCAAGGTGAGTGTGAAAGAATGGTGAGGCAGTCCTATACATATTCTTGTACGGCACATGTCGATGACGTCATAAAAGAAGGCGATCGTTTGAAGGGACATGAGCATTTCCAAGTGCTGGAGACCCCAGGACATGCACAATCTCATCTCTCTTTTTTAGATGAAACAACAGGGAATTTCATCGGCGGTGATCTGCTGCTTACAACCATTTCTTCCAATCCGTTAATGGAAGCGCCAATGAAAGGAACAGAACGTCAAAAATCGCTGCTTCAATATAAAGCATCACTCGAGCGTTTATTGCATTTGCCCATTCAGGCGATTTATCCAGGGCATGGCCAGCTCATTACCTCTCATCACGAATTGATCGAAGAAAGATTTAAAAAACAGGAAAAACGGGCAAATACGATGTATCAGCTGCTTCAACGAAAGGAAATGACCGCCTTTCATCTTTGCCGCACCTTATTTCCGGGCCTGTATGAAGAAGCATTATTTCTGACAATGTCTGAGACAGTCGGCCAGCTTGATGTGCTTTTAGCGGCTGGACAAATTGAAGAAGTGCAAAAAGACGGAACCCTCTACTATCGAGCAACTGAAGGAGTGAAATAAATGGGGCGACTAACAGGAAAGAGAATATGGATTACAGGTGCTTCAGGCGGTATTGGTGAAAAGATGGCGTACTTGGCAGCAGCCGAAGGAGCAGAAATCATTGTGTCGGCAAGACGAATTGAAAAGCTCGCAGGTGTAAAAGAAAAGATTATAAGTGCTGGCGGCGTATGTCACATCGTTCAGCTTGATGTCAGTCAGCTTGAGGACATTGATCAAGCCTATCAACAAGTGGGTGCTGTTGATATTTTGGTGAACAATGCCGGCTTTGGTGTGTTCGATCTCGTCGAAGACGCATCCATTGAAGAAATGGTGTCGATGTTTGAGGTCAATGTCTTTGGTTTAATTGCCTGCACAAAAAAGGTCCTTCCTGAGATGAAACAAAGAGGGAAGGGACATATTATCAATATTGCGTCACAGGCAGGCAAAATTGCCACCCCTAAATCCGCCATCTATTCCGCATCAAAGCATGCGGTTCTCGGATTTTCAAACAGCCTCAGAATGGAGCTGGCAGACAGCGGAATTCATGTCACAACCGTCAATCCAGGACCGATTGCCACAGACTTCTTTACCATTGCAGACCGCAGTGGTGAATATGTGAAAAATGTTGATTTTATGATGCTCAGTGCTGACAAGGTAGCAGGGAAGGTCGTATCCGCCATGATGACGAAAAAAAGAGAGATTAATTTACCAGGATGGATGAATGCTGGCAGTAAATTGTATCAATTATTCCCGTTTTTATTTGAAAAAGCAGCACGTAAAGCGATGATGAAAAAATAACAAAAAAAGAAACCGGTCACAGGCTGGTTTCTTTTTTTGTTTGATGGGGCTTGATATTGGTGACGCCAAAGACATTGCCATCAACATCTTCAAAGCTAAAACCGCCTAAGTCTGGGTCAGCTAATATTTGAATATCCGATACAGTCACTGCATGCTCGCTTAAATACTGGTGAAAGTTTTTTAAATCCTTCACAAATAAATCGATCATACTATGCCGAACTCCTGTAAAAGAGTTCATAAAGTAGATTCGTTTCTCGTGTTTTGTTTTGACGAGATAAAAAGAAGGTCCCTCGCCATGAGTAAAAGTGAGCATGGCGGCTTCTTCTGATTGATGTAAAACGATCATCTCTAAAATCTGTTCATACCAAGAGACAGCTCGGGGGATATCAGTCACAGGAATTTCAATAGTAGCAATTTGTTGAATGGTCAATGGCTTCACTCCTTTTTCTATATCCGCCTTGCCGCTTGCTGAAGTGGATCCCATACACTGTTAAAAGGGGGGGCATAGCTAATATCTAAATCTTCAAGGTCTGTCACAGTCAGCCCTTGATAAAGAGCCGTTGCCATGACATCAATTCGTTTATCAACACCTTCTTTACCGATGATTTGTGCGCCAAGCAAGGTGTGATCATCGCTTCTGTAAATCAGTTTCACTTTCATTTTCTCTGCATCTGGGTAATATCCAGCGTGGTCAGTGCTGTCGATGGTGATGGTGGAGAAAGGAAGGCCCGCGTCTTTTGCTTCTTTCTCTGATAAACCCGTTCGCCCTGCTGTCACGTCCATAAATTTCATCACCGCTGTGCCGGTGACGCCTTGAAACGCGCGGTTTGTTCCTGTCATATGAAAGCCTGCGATTCTTCCTTGTTTATTTGCTGTCGTGCCGAGCGGAATATAGTCCAGTTCTTTTTTGATACGGTGATAGGTCGCTGCGCAGTCCCCCGCCGCATAGATATCTTGTACATTCGTCTGCATGTATTCATTCACAACGACTGCACCATTTTGAAGTCGCTGAATTCCTGTGCTGTCTAAAAAGGATGTTTGCGGAGTGACGCCAACGGCAATGATGACCATATCTGTTTCAATGGTCTGTTTGTCTGTTTGAACAGCTGTTACATGTGTCTTGCCCTTTAATTTTTGCACTGTTTCACCAAGTACCACGTGAATGCTTTGATTGTCCGCTTCTTCTTTCAGATATTTTGCCATATCGGGATCAAAGCCTGGCCCAAGTGTTGCACCCCGCTGAATGATATGAACGTCTTTGCCTAGCGCTTTTAAATTTTCTGCCATTTCTAAACCGATATATCCTCCGCCGATGATCGTGATATGTGTGACGTCTTTTTTGAGATTGTCTAAAATAGACAGCGCATGCGGGATTGTTTTTAATACGTGGACACCTTCTAATGAATGACTGTCTAGATCAAGTGTGACGGGGCTTGCTCCTGTCGCAATTAACAGACGGTCATACGTTTCTGTAAAGGGCTCTTTTGTTTTAGAATGAATACCCGATACTGTTTTTTGCTCTGGATCAATTGAGGTCACTTCGTGTAAGCATCTGGCATCAATTCCGTATTTGTCACGAAAGGTGTCAGCGCTGCGTGCGATGAGTTTTCTGTGATGATCAATGAGACCGCCGATCAAGTAGGGGAGTCCGCACTGTCCATATGAGAAAATCTCTCCTTTTTCAAAAGCTACAATTTGCGCGTCTGGATCCTCCCTATATATTTGCATAGCGCAGCTCATTCCTGCTGCATCTCCGCCAATCATCACATATTTCATTTGGTGTGCTCCCTTCTATCTATCAAACTGAATACTCTTATTTACCCTCATTTTCCTTTATTTAATGCTTTTTTTTTCGCAAAAGAAGCAAACTTTCGTTGAAAAATAAAGACAGCGCCTTCATTTTAAGCTACAATCGGATTATCGTCTTTTTGGTTATGAGTTTAGTTTAGATTGGTGGGAAAGACTTTGGGTGACGAACGACTAGATTTTAATACACTATATACACGCCATACGAGAGAGGCATGGGCCGCTCTTGGAGAATATATGCCGGTATCTGTTTCAGAAGAAGAAGTGAGGGCACTTCAAGGATTAAACGACTACTTATCGCTAGAAGAAGTTCGAGATATTTACATACCGCTTATTCGTTTTCTGACATTACACGTCTTTGCAGAAAAACAAAAAAATCAGCATGTCAATGCTTTTTTAAACTACCCGCATCATGCGAAAATCCCTTTTTTAATTGGGATTGCAGGAAGTGTGGCCGTCGGAAAAAGCACGACAGCACGTATTATTGAAACACTTTTATCAAGGCTTGGAGATGGGCTGAAGGTGAGTCTCGTAACAACGGACGGCTTTTTGTATCCTCAAAAAGAGTTAAAAGATCGGGGGCTGATGGAAAAGAAAGGCTTCCCGGAAAGCTATGATGTTAAAGCGCTACTTTCGTTTTTAAATGAATTAAAATCAGGGAAACAAACTGTGCATGCACCTGTATATTCACATCTGACCTATGATCGTCTTGAAGGGGTGTATGAAACAGTAGAGGATGCAGATATTGTCATCATTGAAGGGATCAATGTGTTGCAATCACCGGCACTGGATGATCTGAAGGATGAGCCGCGCGTGTTTGTATCAGATTACTTCGATTTTTCGATTTATGTAGATGCCGCTGAGACGCAAATTCAATGCTGGTATAAAGAACGGTTCCGTTTGCTGCGGGAAACAGCCTTCCAAGACCCTGAATCCTTCTTTCATCAATACAAAGATTTGACGGATGAAGAAGCAGATCAGATGGCAAGCACGATTTGGAATACAGTGAACCGGCCAAATTTATATGAAAATATTTTGCCGACAAAATATAGAGCCGATTTGATTTTAAAAAAAGGCGATCAGCATAAGGTGGAAGAGATCGCCATCCGCAGGGTATAAAGAAAACCGCTCAATTGAGAGCGGTTTTAGATTGTTGACAAAGGGCTAAAATGAACTTTATTTTAGCCCTTTGTCTTCTTTTCAGCGTGATAGAAAACCTTTGAAGTCTAGGAAGGACAGCTACTTTTACGGAGCGAATTTGACATTCGTGAGTACCAGCGCGCAGGACTGACAAAGAATGCGAGGGTTTGTCTACACGCTGAAACCGCTCAATTGAGAGCGGTTTTTTAATGACCTCCTCTTACTTTCACAGCCACGGCAGCCGCCGTTCGTTTTTTTAGGCGGTAGTATCCGATGAGTAAAAATGGAACGCCTGCAGCGGTGACAATCGCCAAGACTGAAAAAATAGAAAGGGGATGGGCTGCGCCAAATAAGTCAATACACAATCCTCCGACAAACGGTCCGACGACGCTGCCGAGCTGAGAAAACCCCATTGCGCCGAAGTATGACCCTTTCACTTCAGGTTTTGCAATATTGTCTACAAACAGATCCATCATCGCAAAGAGCAGCACTTCACCAATCGTAAACACGACAATGATGAAAGCAAGCGTACCGAGACTTTGTGAAAAAGCAATGGCAAACAAACTGCCTGCTAGAAGCACGTTCCCAGTCGTTAACGACAAAATCGTTGAATAGCGCTTAGCGATCATAATCAGCGGGTACTGAACGACAATGACAACCACTGCGTTTAAGGATAAAAGATACCCAAACAGTTTAGGGCCATCCTCAATCATAGGGGATGCCGATAAATATTGAGGCAGTGTTGAGCTTAGGTGTGAATAGCCAAATGAACATAAAGTAACGCCAATGAGGATGATGCTAAAGACCGTATCTTTCTGAATAATGGAAAGAGCTTTTTTGACGCCGATTTGTTTGGTACTTTCTGGAGCAGCCACTGGATGCTTTTGAAATTGCCATGCCAGCGTTAACCCGTACAACAAGTAAATGAGGGCAGCGACGAGAAATGGAAAAGTCGTTTTTGATGACCCGAGATATAAGCCAAGCAGCGGGCCGAAAATGACACCAATGTTAATGGCCGTATACCGTAAGTTAAAGACAAACAACCGAATGCTCGATGGGGTGACATCGGATAAGAGTGCTTTAGACGTTGGTTCAAACAGCGCCCGGCACAGTCCATTTAAAGCATTCATAAAAAAGAAGACCCAAATGGCATCTGCAAACGCGAAGCCAACAAAGACAAGTGTCCAGCCAAAGATGGATAAAAGCATGACCTTTTTTCTGCCGATTCGGTCGGAAACATAGCCGCCGTAAAAACTCGCAACAATCCCAATAAGAGAGCTGACGGCAATGATCAATCCAGCTGAAGAGGCTGAGGCGCCTTTGACTTGTGTCAAATAAACGGCTAAAAAGGGAATGCTCATGGATGTCGCCATTCGGCCAAATATCGTGCCGATGATGATCGTCCAACTAAGTGGATGTAAAGTGCGTAAGTTATTTTTCATGCTGTGTCTCCCCTGAGTTTGTAAGATGTTCCAATCATACATGAAAAATTGTGCAAATTAAATACACAATTTGATGGAGGAGTCATCCGTCAAATGACAGAGAAGCTTGAACCGTTCCGTTCATTCGAAGAGCATATGCCTCGTTTTCAAGGTTTTAAGCCTTGATGGATCATAATTTTTTCAGAAAAACGAAGCGTGTTTTTCAATGATCATGTTTTCGTTTTGCGAAAATCAATTGAGGTCGATGGCGATAATTTGATGTAAGGAAAGGTCTAGCACATCTTCGTCATTCACGATTTTCATTCGGCGTGTTTCATAATGAATGGCTTTCACCCAGCCCCAAAACTGTGCTTTCATGCCTGATGAGACATATGTCACGCAAATCGCTTGATCCTCGGTAATCGACTGTGTGATCAAAACATTCATTTCCTCTAGCTGATCGGAGCTGAGCGGTAGAGGTGTATATTCTTTTTTCTTTCGTTTTTGAGCAAGTAGTTGCTCTCGGTGCTCTGGTAGCATCATTCGGCTTGATTCCCACATGATGTTGTATCCAGGTGTTAATTTATTGGGATTCATGCTTGTTCGCCTCCGTTATTTGTAATGCCCGCCAATTTTCTCGGCGCGGTGATATGCCTGCCCTGCGCTTGTCAGTGACGAAGCATGCAATAATGCCGCAGGTCCATATTTCAGATGGATTTCATCAAATACTTTGCTGAGTTGATCTTTCTTCAAATGATGATCAAATAAAGTCAGCTGATAGTGGCTGTCAGGCTGCAGCTGTGAGAGGGTAATGCCTACACTGCGAATGGGCTGACCATCCCAGTGCTGCTGGCATAGCTGAATCGCTGCCTCTGCAATATCTGAGCCATACTGTGTCGGTGAATGAAGCTTCATTTGTCGATGAAAGCCTGTTGGATGTGAAAAATCAGCCCCTCTTACACCAACAGACACTGTTTGACCGAGATAATGCTTAAAACGTGCCCGCCGAGCGACTTCCTCACTCAATTCAAGAAGAGCGACTTTGATCTCCTCAAGAGATGCGTAATCACGGGGAAGGGTCATATGATGCCCAACGGCTTTTTGTTGATCATGTGTGTGAATAGTGACTGGAGAGGGATCGTGTCCTAAAGCTGTTCGCTGCAGAAGCTCCCCATTGATTCCCCAGCGTTTTTTTAATCGGTCTAACGGATAAGTAGCAAGTGTGCCAATAGTACTGATGCCCATTCGTTTCAAATGATGCTCCATTCGTTTGCCGACGCCAAATAATTTCCCAATGGGAAGCGGCCATAAATCAGTGGCAACCCGGTCGGCACTCAGTTCATAGATGCCGGATCTGTTTTTTTTGGCAAAATGGTCACAGGCCATTTTAGCGAGCACTTTATTAGGGCCTATGCCCACACGTGCGTAAATGCCAGTCTGGTTCATAATCGTTGTTTGTATATGTTGAGCGATCTCATGTGGAGAGCCGAATAGTGTAAGACTGCCTGTAATATCAAGAAACTGTTCATCAATGGAATATGGCTCGACAAGGTCTGTGTATTGTTCAAGCAGTTCTGTAATCATGACAGAGACATCGAGATAGCGCTGCATACGTGGACGTACGACCACTGCTTCAGGACATTTCTCCTGTGCTTCCCATAACCTTGATGCATTTTGTACGCCACGTTTCTTCGCGAGAGGGCAGGCTGCCAGGACGACTCCGCTTCTTCGTTCTGGATCTCCAGAGACAATGAGCGGCACATTCTCCAAATGAGGCGCCTCCACCTTCTCAACTGATGCATAAAATGACTGCATATCCACAAGCAGAATGGCTCGTTCATTCATTGTACTTCACCTCTTAGAACGTATGTTCTGTATCTATTGTAAACAACATGAGGTGAAATTCATACTGGTAAATCATTCAAAAGCTGTCCATACAAAAAAGACGAAGTGATGAACACTTCGTCTCGTCTGCTGCAACGATTGTTAGGCATGTGCCATGTTGTGGAATGTTTGGAGCGGTTCAGAACGCAGACGATAAGCCATCAGCTTTTTCTTTGGCTTATGTGTAAACTGCCGAACCACATCCACATGGTCATCATAATGGAATAGATAAAGGGTGACATCATGTTTCCCATGCTTTGTTTGCATAGTAAGCGGCGCTGGCCCTTCATTCGGATGAAGAAAGCGCTCTTCATCACCAGGGTAAATATAATAGCGTTCAATAAAGATCGCATCATTAAAATGTTGAATGATTTCAGATGCTCGCTGCTCATCAAGCGAACGACCTTGAAAAGTAATATTTGTTTGCTCACTTGTTACTTTAGCATGTACGGCGTAGCGGCTAAAAAGGCGCTCAACAACACCAGAAGGCAAAGAGGTGACAAGCAGCTTTAAAAGACTAAACACAACAAGCGAAATAACAACCCAAACCAATCTCATCATCTCCAATAAACATTTGTACCATTTCCTATATGAACCATCTTAACATAACAAATGAATGAAACTTTCGCACAAAAAGTGAACTTTTTGAAATAAGTGTGAAGATTTAAAAGGAGATGACGGCTGAAAGACGAAGAACCAACAAGTGAACATGAAAAAGACGGGCATACTGTCTTTACAACCATTTGATCAGACAGTAGACTATTGAAACAATCGCATTTTTGAGAAAAAACGAATCAAAGGAAAGCCAAAATGGAAAAAGGGGCGAGGCCATCATGATACGTCAAGTGAAACCGTCAGATTTTTACGCAGTCACATCCGTCATTCAAAGCTGGTGGGGAGGCAGAGATTTGCGTGCAAAATTGCCAAAGCTCTTTTTTGAACATTTCCAGCAAACAAGTTTTGTTGTCGTTGAAAAGGGAGAGCTGATCGGCTTTTTGGTTGGCTTTTTATCGCAATCTCATTCGGATGAAGCCTATATTCACTTTGTTGGCGTCCACCCAGATCACCGTAAATTAAAGATAGGCAAAATCCTCTATCAAGCTTTTTATGAAGCGGCTGAAAAGGAAGGAAGAACAACCATTAAAGCTGTCACAGCTCCTATCAATAAAGTCTCCATTGCTTACCATACAAAACTCGGGTTTCAGATAGAAAAGGGAGATAAAACAGTAGATGGCATCTCAGTCTTTTCAGATTACGATGGCATTCATGAAGACCGTGTGTTATTTGTGAAGAAGCTGGAGGCAATGAAATGATTGTTCATTTAGATCACACAATAAGTGATGTAGCAAAGCAGATCTTACATATTCAACTAGCTGCATACCAACAAGAAGCTGAACAAATTGGCTATGCTGATCTTCCGCCATTAAAAGAGACCATTCAAGATGTCATGAAAGCAAAAGAGCAATTTATTGGTTTTGAGCAACATGATCTCTTATTAGGTGTAGTCTCCTATGAAGAGCTGAAAGATTGTTTGATCATTAGTCGATTGGCTGTGCATCCAAAAGCGCTAAAGCAGGGTATTGGAACAAGACTTATGTCGACAATTATGGAGAAGAATGTCCCGATAGAACTGACCACAGGGCAAGAAAACACCCCTGCAAAAAGGCTATATGAAAAATTGGGGTTTTTTGAAACAAATGTGATTCATGTGGCAAAAGAGCTCACCCTATCAAAAATGAAATGGACACCGCGACGCAAGGTTGAGGTTGTCGAATTCAAAAAAGAATGGCATGAAGAATTCCGTCAAGAAAAGCAGCGACTCAAGCAAATCATTCAAAAGAGCTGGATAGAAGGATACCATATTGGCAGCACGTCAGTTACAGGACTTGTTGCCAAACCAATTATAGATATATTAATAGAAGTAAGCGATATAGAAGAGATTGATAGGAAAAAAGAGAGATTTGAACACCTTGGATACGAAGTGCTCGGTGAAAATGGTATAAAAGGGAGACGTTTTTTTCAAAAGGGTGGCTTGAATCGTACGCATCATGTCCATGTGTATGAAAGAAATCATCCTGATGTGAAAAGACATTTATTGTTTCGAGATTACTTAAGAGTCCACCCAGAACGAGCTGTAGCGTATGCGTCTGTCAAGGAACAATTAGCAAATCAGTATCCGGAAGATATACAAAGCTATATGGCAGGAAAGAATGAAATCATAAAAGAAATAGAAAATGAGGCATATCGCTGGGATAGAGAAGGAAGAGAGGAAGCTCTTAAATAAGCTGCCTCTTCATCTCGTTAATTAGGAAACTGAACATTGCCTTTTACAATATAGGCCTGTGAAGCAGCAGTAGACGGAAGAGCGGGTAATTGATCCTTTACTATGACCCCGCGAATATCTGTGATTCGAACAGGAAGAGATGTAGACCCCATATGAAAGCCAAGGAAATGGTTGTAGTCTGTCTTTTCCATGTTCACCCATTTTCCATCTTTGTAATATTCCATTTTCATAACCGGATATTTATGATTGCGCACTTGAATCGCAGCCCACCACTCACTGCTACCTTCTTTTATTCTGTAAGCTACATTTCCGCTAATCGGTGCTTTTATAATTTTCCAACTAATCGGGATTTTCCCATCTTCCATATTGCCAATTTTGGTAAAGGCATTAGGAGAAAGATCAAGAGCTCCTTTTGCTCCTTCTGGATATTTATCGGTTACATACACAACGGTTTTTCCTTTTGGCCCCGTTACTTCAAGGTAAGCCCCTGCAAGTGCCGCATTTACCCCTTTATAGTTATAGTCATGGGGATTTAAAGCTGTAATTTTCATGTCAGAGGGAATAGGATCTAATAAAGCGGCGCCCCCTGAGTAACCAGATCCCGTATAAGTCGCATAGCTTTCTCGTACTTCATCAAGGATAGATGCCGCTTTCATGTTTGGCATAGTGAAACTCAACATCAATATCAGCGCCCCGATAAAGCAGAGAGATAATCTTTTTTTCACGATCTAAAACCTCCTGTTTCTTCTTTTTAAAATTGATAGCGTCATCAGTATAATTCTAAAAAACAGGATGCAGAAAGAGCCAATAGATAGATATAATCCTAGTGAGAAGAGCGTGTATTTCAAAGAGTATGACTTTCGGATTTAGTCGTGTGTCATGTTTTATGGTGTTTTATGTGTTACAATGTAAGCATCAATTTAAAAAGGATGTTCGCCATGTATATTCACATCACAGAACTGGCTAAAACATATATAGAAAAACAGCAAACAGGAAACGAGACGAAGGAGTTACTGCTTCGCTACGATTCAGAAGGTTGTGGCTGTGCAGTGAGTGGCGTACCAATGCTTTGGTTAACAAGTGAAAGAACAGGTGAATGGGAACCACTTAAAAATAGCCAACATTTAAAACTATATATACACACAGCACAAAAGGTGTTTTTTGACGAGGAAATGACGATTGATTTTAATGAAAAAGCCAATACACTTATGTTGAAAAGTCCTCAACAAATACTCAGCCCGAGAATGGGTATACTTGTAAAGTAAGGTGGAAACGTAGTGGATCAAAAGCTGAAAGTGATACAAAATACGGCACAAAATAAAACGTGGGTGTCGTTTTTAAATAATAATCATCCATATAGCCTTTTGCACTGGTCAATCGGTGGAATGGATTCAGTAAAAAAGGACGTCTGGCTTCTCCAAGATGAAGTCACATTTGAAACGGAAGAATTTCCAACGCTTGAATTAGCAGTCAGTTGGATAAAAGAGAATATGGAACACGTAACAGATGTGTTATAAGCCCTTTGCTGAAGAGGGCTTTTTTTGTGCCATCATCATCTCATCAAACAGAAGAACTGTCTAATTTGAAAAATGAGATTTTTCAACGATAAAAAGTCATTTTTAACAAACATTTCGACAAAATGAGAAAAGTAGAAAGAGAAAAATAGAGACTGTTAATGCCGAAAAATCGGCAATGGAAGCGGTTATTGCGGGATACCGAAAACTTTACGAAAAACGACATTTCATATTTCTTCCATTCGAGGAAATATGATAGAATACAACATGTATCGTACATGAGGAGGGAGGTGCTAAGGTGAATTGAAGCTCAAGCTGTCATCGCCTCAGGTTGGAATCAAAATAAACGAATGGTATAGGCAGATTTGCGGATTTCATGTCATGAAAGCAGAGAAGCTAAAGGCCGAGATCGAGCAGGAAATCCTTGAGATGGAGCAAGATCAGAACTTGCTGCTTTTTTACCAGCTAATGGATTTTCGACATAAGGTCATGCTTGAATATTTTGAACCGGCAAAAAAAGCCTCAAATGATGAGGAGATTAAGAAGCTTCTAGAAACAATTGAACATTCGCAGACCAAATTAACAGATATGCTTGAATACTATGTTCATTTTTTTACAGGAATGTTTGAATTTGAACAGAGAAACTATTTGAGTGCCATTGCTTATTACCGTTCCGCAGAAAAAAAGCTCAATCTCATATCAGATGATATAGAAAGAGCAGAATTTTATTTTAAATTAGCAGAAATATACTACCACATGAAACAAACCCACTTTTCGATGCACTATGCTTTGCAAGCGTTAGATACGTACTCTGCCTACAGAACGTACACGCTGAGAATCATCCACTGTGAATTTGTCATCGGTGCAAACTATGATGATTTGAAATGCTATGAACATGCATTGCCCTACTTTAAAAATGCTCTAAAGCGAGCACGCTCAATTGGAAACCCTCGAGTCATAGGTTCGGCCCTTTTCAACTTAGGTAACTGCTATTACCAAATGAACGATCTTGCTACAGCAAGTCGCTATCTCAAAGACTCTCTTGAAGTGTTTGAAAAGGAGAATTTAACCCATCTAAATCGCTCTCTAGACCCACTATTTATGCTGACCCAAATCCTGTTTAAACAAAAACAAATAGAAGAGTCGTTAACCCTCTATCAACAAGGTATTATGAAAGCCTGTGAATTAGAAGATGAAATTTACATCTGCAAGTTTCAGTTTTTAAAAGCATTATACGTTGATGCAGAAATAAAAATCATAGACGATACATTAGATTTGTTGGAGGACAAGCGCTTATACCCAGATATTGAGGAACTGGCACTTGATGCGGCTCATTATTATAATGAGCTTGGATTATTTGAAGTTTCTACCCGGTATTACGAAAGGAAAATTCAAGCCATATCAAAAATTCAAAATGGAGGTCATTTATATGAAAATGAGTTTGATAGTTCTTTTATTGGCAGCAACTGCAGGGTTATCGGTCATGAGTCAGCAGCAATCGGAAGAGAGCCATATGGAGCTGGCGGGCAGACACCATACAACAGTGGTGACTATCGTATAAGTTAGCAAAAAGAGGAGACGAACGGCTGTTCATTCTCCTCTTTCATTTTGATTGAATTGAAATGCTTCCAGAAATGCTTCGATCTCTTGTTCATAGACTTCCTTATTGTCACTATAAGACATCGCATGCGCACCATGTGGCGCAATAAATAGCCGTTTATCACCCTTTTTGCGTGCGTATAACTGCTCGCTTTGCTCACAAGGGATATAGTCATCATGGAGGCTATGAATAAAAAGGATAGGTTCTTTCACCTGGTCGATTACATCAAGTGGAGAAACTTGTCGAATGCTGTATCCGTCCCGCCATTTCAACACTTGATCACTTAGTGGAAGAATCCACTGTCCTGAAAGACGAAAATCTGTTTTTAATCGATACAGAAGCTGATCCTCAAAAGAAGCAAAAGGACAATCAGCGATGTAAAAATTGGCGTTTGCATCCGGTTTTGCAGCATATAATAAAGTTGTGACTGCGCCCATCGATTCTCCGTGTATCCCAATGATTGCTTTTTCCCCAAGCTTTTTTCTCAGCCACTTGACGACTTGAGCCAAATCTTCTTTTTCATAATATCCATAGCTCGTTGTTTTTCCGCCGCTCATCCCATGTCTTCTATGATCATAAAGCAGCACATTCCATCCAAGCTTTTGGAATAATTTCATATACTTCACGGAATTGATCAAACTGACGGTAACCCCGTGACAAAGAACGATGGTGCGTGTTGTATGAGGGAGCGGTACAAAATAGCCATGAAGATCGTAACCAAATGCTGAAGGAATACAAACTTTCTCTTTTTGCAGCTGTTGAAACTCCTCGTGATGATAGTGCCCTTCATCTGATTCTCGTTTGATGAGCTCTTCATCCGTTAATTTTCGTATATACATCATTTTATTGGTAAAAAAAATGCCGATTGCAGCGAGTGGAAATAATATCAAGGCGAGTATAGCGAGCCATTTCTTCTTCAAGCTGATTCTTCCTTTCCGAAGGGTTTCTATGAAGATCATACCACATGTTGGGAGTTTGGCGTGACTCTTGCTGAGCAAATAAAACGGATGATACACTAAAGCAAAAGGAGAGAGGCAAAGTGAAAAAGACCAATCAAGATCAAGCAAAGCTAAAGGACGGCATAAAGGATGATGTGAAACAGCAGCTCCTTCAAATGAAGCAGAACCTGGCCGCTGAGACAGAAAAAAGAGAAGAACAAAAACGACAAGACCTCCTTCGGCAACAGAAAGAAAAAGAAAAAAATAAAAGCTTCTCAGAGCTGCTAGATGAAAGTCATTTAGACTGGAGAAAGTATAAAAGTTAAAAAAGGGAGCTACGATGCTCCCTTTTTTATGTTATATTATTGAGATGAATACATACTACATGAGCCTGAGAGAAAACACGTCTAACTCCCTCGTATCACTTCATTTCAGAATCGCACCATCAATAGGGTTGTACATTAAAACAAAACATAAGTGGCAAGCTGTTCTTCCATTTGTCTTCTATTGATTCAAACGATGCGTCTCATACACAGACTGTTTTGTGAAATATGACAAAGCTTTTACTTCTTGGTCGCTTAATGAACGTGCATTTGCCGCTGCCACATTTTCTTTTAACTGTTTCACCGAGCTTGCGCCAAAAACAACAGAGCTGACTGCAGAATGCTTGAGCAAGTATTGAATGGACAGCTCTGTCAGTGATAGGTCATAAGCGACTTTCTTTAACGAAGGGATGATTTGCTGGAGCTCTTCAAATGAATAGTCAAGATACCCGTTCTTTTGAATCGCCGCACTTGCTTGCGAAAGGGGTTTTTCTGTTAATAATCCTTTTGCTAAAGGACCTCTTGCCACGACACTAATGCTTTGTTCTTCAAGAAGAGAAAACCATTCTTCTGGGCGGCGGTCGAGTAAACTATATTGCATCATCACACTCACGATGTTTGATTTTTTGGCGTATTCTTTAATGACATTTGGACGGATCGACGATATGCCGTAATAGCGAATGACACCTTCTTCAACCAATTCTTCAAATGCCTCGATTGTTTCGTCAATTGGATCGTCAATTGTGCCGCCATGCAATTGATATAAATCAATATAATCTGTTTGAAGTCGTTTCAGGCTTTGTTTCACTGCCTCTTTTATATATGCTTTTGAAGGATCCCATTCCCAGCCAGGTTTGCCATTTTCAAAGCGGTTGCCACCTTTTGTGGCCAAAATCAGATCTTGGCGTCTGTTCTTAATGGCTTCCCCGACGATTTCCTCATTTGTTCCAAAATCATATAAATCAGCTGTATCCAAATAGTTAATCCCAAGATCAATGGCTTCATCTAATAAAGAGAGCGCTTTTTCTTTTTCAGTCCCAAGGGACATACATCCTAGTGCCGCCTCACTAACCAAGAGATCAGAGGTGCCAATTCGTCTTTTTTTCAATTCAATCACACTCCTATCCTTTCACATTAAGTGAAACAATTCTGGAATTCAAGCTAGGTGATTTCAAAAGGCGCATTGAAGCAGGCATCCGCATTTTGGCTTCTCCTAAAACATCTATGTTAAAATGAATGAAGTAAAAAGTGAAAGTAGAACGAGGAGCTGACAAAATTGAAGGACTTTGAAGAAAAAACATTATCGTCAAAAACATTATATAACGGAAAAATCATTGACTTGGTTCTTGAAGATGTAGAATTGCCGAACGGAAAACCAGGCAAACGCGAAATCATTAAACATCCAGGTGCAGTAGCAGTCATTGCACGTACAGACGAAAATAAAATCATTTTGGTCAAGCAATACCGTAAAGCACTGGAGAGAGCCATCGTTGAGATTCCGGCTGGAAAATTAGAAAAAGGAGAAGAGCCGGCACATACAGCACTGAGAGAATTAGAAGAAGAAACAGGTTATACAACTCAGGCGCTCCAAAAGCTGACCGCCTTTTATACATCACCAGGGTTTGCGGATGAAATTGTTCACATCTACCTTGCTGATCAGCTCGTCCCGCTTGAAGAAAAACGAGAGCTGGATGAGGATGAATTTGTCGAAGTGATGGAAGTCTCACTAGAAGAAGCGCTGCACCTCATCGAAAAACAGCATATTTATGATGCAAAAACAGCCTATGCCATTCAATACTTACAATTGCAAGAGGTACTTAAGTCTACAAAATGAGAGAATTCTTTGCAGATATCCATATTCATATTGGTCGAACAAGAACAGGCAGGGCTGTCAAAATTACAGGTGCAAGGTCACTGACCATTGACCAAATTCTCATTGAAGCGTCTCAAAGTAAAGGGATGGGGATGATTGGTGTCATTGATGCACAATCTCCCGAAGTACTAGAAGAATTGATAGAAGGTGTAGAGGAAGGCACGTACACTGAACTAAGCGATGGCGGTTTATCATTTGGAAAGACCGTTTTGCTTTTAGGCAGTGAGCTAGAAATCAATGATGACCAATCAAAAGGTCCGATTCATGTGCTTGCCTTTATGCCCACGCTTCGTAAAATGTCTGAGTTTTCCGCATGGCTTTCTCTTCATATGAAAAATGTGCATTTGAGTTCACAGCGGTTATATGTGGATGGGAGAACGCTTCAGCATAAGGTGAAGGAACTAGGGGGATTATTTATTCCTGCCCATATTTTTACGCCGCATAAAAGTTTATACGGCAAAGGGGTCAATACGTCTTTAACCGAAGTATTCGATCCAGAACTCATTGATGCTGTTGAGCTTGGCCTTAGCTGTGATACGTCTATGGCCTCCCAACTAAGTGAGCTAAACCGTTATCCTTTTTTAACAAATTCAGATGCCCATTCTTTAGGGAAAATTGCGCGGGAATATACGAAGATCCGAATGGATCATGCCTCCTTTGCTGAATTTGAGCTAGCGCTTCAAGGAAAAGATGGCAGAAACATCACTGGAAATTATGGGCTCGCTCCGCGGCTCGGAAAGTATTATCATACGACCTGTGAGAAATGCGGGGTAAGACCTGACAGTCAGGATCAAGAAAAGTGCCAAGCATGCGGCCATACCCGAATGACAAAAGGGGTGAGTGAGCGGTTAAAGGAGCTTGCTGACCAAGAAAGTGACAAAGGAATAAGGCCTCCTTATGTTCACCAGCTTCCCCTTCATTTTATTCCTGGTGTTGGAGCCAAAACGTTAGAAAAGTTAAAAGCTGTCTTTCATACAGAGATGAATATTCTTCATCAAGCAACAGAACAAGAATTAAAAGCGGTCCTGCCTGAGAAAACAGCCGATTACATCATCAAAGCAAGAAGAGGTGAAGTTGGACTGATCGCTGGCGGAGGCGGGGTCTACGGTAAGGTGGATATCAATCATGAATCAACTTAAATGGACATGTCACACATTTGAACAACTGTCTAAAGAGGACCTTTACTTGATTTTAATGGAAAGGGTAAATGTGTTTGTTGTAGAACAAACATGTCCTTATCCTGAAATTGATCATCGTGATCAAGAGGCGCTGCATGTCATCGCCAAAGAGAACGGCACGATTGTCGCTTATTGCCGCATTTTCCAAAGCGGGATCATGTACAAAGAGGCATCCATTGGCCGTGTCCTTGTGACGAAGACCGGCCGGAAAAAAGGTTACGGGAAGATCCTGCTCGATCAGGCGATAAAAAAGCTCAGTGAATTAGGCGAAACAAAGATTAAAATCCAAGCACAGGCTTATTTGAAATCGTTCTACGAATCGTTTGGCTTCGTAGCTGTCTCAGATTGTTATGATGAGGATGGAATTCCGCATCTTGATATGGTGAGAAAAGAAAGATAGGCGTGTATACGTCTATCTCAGCGTGTAGACAAACCCTCGCATTCTTTGTCAGTCCTGCGCTCCGGTGCTCACGAATGTCAAATTCGCTCCGTGAAAGTAGCTGTCCTTCCTAGACTGCAAAGGTTTTCTATCACGCTGAAAAGAAGACAAAAGGCTAAAATCAAGTACATTTTAGCCTTTTGTCAACAATTTGAGATAGACGTGTATACGTCTATCTTTTTTAGGTGCTTTCATGTATCATAACGACAACGAAAGGGGTTTTGCGAAATGGGAAAAAGCAAAGCAAAGAAAAAGAGAGAACACCTTCAAAGACAGCACAGCCGAAATCCAGAACAATCGAGAGGAAATATGCCGCATTTTAGTACACACGAAAGAAAGACAAAAACAAAACAAGAAGCCTTGCAGCATATGATGAAAAAACATAAAGGTAGGAATGCTTATGATCGCTATGAACAGGATCATAAGCATTTTTATTTTGCTTTTTTGTGACAAGTAGATCAAATAATTGGAAAAATTTTAAAAAATAGGACAAACGGTCGTTTCTTTTTGTCTAAAAATGTAGTTAAATGACAAAAAGAAATGAAAGGGAGAGTGGGTATCGTGAAGGTCAAATCATTTGGAGCAGGGCTTTGTATGGCAAGTATGCTACTGGCATCGATGACATTCGGCGCATCAGATGTATCTGCAAAGGATCAAGCAAAAAAAGAGTATATGATCGGTTTTTCTTCTTCCGTTCAAGACAAAACACAAAAACAGCTTGTTGAAAAAGCCGGCGGTCATGTGAAAGAATCAATAGAGAAAATAGATATGATGAAAGTTTCGTTGAACGAAGCATCAAAAGAAAAACTACATCAAGCAAAAGAAGTTACTTTTATTGAGGAAGACCAAAAAGCAAAAACAAGCGGTCAAAGCATTCCTTATGGCATCAAAAGCATCAAAGCACAAAAGGTACATAAACGAGGATATGCCGGACAGAATGTCAAAGTAGCTGTTCTTGACAGTGGAATCGACGGCAAGCATGAAGATTTACATGTAACTGGTGGTGTCAGCTTTGTTCCAACAGAGTCCGATCCGCTCGTTGACCCGCATGAACACGGAACTCACGTTGCAGGCACGATCGCAGCATTAGATAATAAAGTAGGCGTCGTTGGTGTGGCACCAAAAGCTTCGATCTATGCGGTGAAAGTGGCAGATGAAAATGGTGACGGCTACTATAGCTGGATCATTAAAGGCATTGAATGGGCGATTGAGAATGAGATGGATGTTATCAATATTAGTATGGGGGGAGCAAGTGAATCGGAGGCGCTGAAAGAAGCGGTAGATCGAGCTTATGACAACGGGATTCTCATTGTCGCATCTGCAGGAAATGCTGGGAGCTACGGGTCACTTAATACGATAGATTACCCGGCCAAATACAGCTCTGTCATGGCAGTCGCATCTGTGGATCAACGAAAGCAAAGAGCCTTTGATTCCTCTGTTGGGGAAGAAGTGGAAGTATCAGCACCAGGTGTTTCAACATTAAGTACCATTCCTCATAACGAATATGGATATAAGAGTGGAACGTCTATGGCATCACCTCATGTAGCTGGTGCTGCGGCAGTCATTCTATCAAAACATCCGAATCTGACAAATGATGAATTGCGTGAAAGGCTGACAAAAACGGCAACAAAACTTGGCGAACCTTTTTATTATGGCGCTGGGCTTGTGAACGTACAAAAAGCTGCACGATAAAGGAAACGAGAGAGCGGTGTACAGCTGCTTTCTCGTTTTTCTTTTTATAAAACTGTCATGTTTCGTCTGCTCTCTCATAGAATCTAGTAACCTTTACTATTTGGGAGGAAGGCGCATGCGGAAAAAGTCTTGGAAAGAACATCTTCTTCAGCACGTGAAAGATCATGTATCGATTTATTTGTTTGTTTCTGTACTATTTTTAATGGGCGTCATTTTTGGAGCCATTATCGTCAATAGTATGACAATGAGTCAGAAAGAGGATTTATTCTACTATTTAAATCAATTTTTTGGTCAACTGACGAATGAGAAAGCAGCAGAATCAAAAGAAATGTTTTTGCAAAGCTTTTTACATCATATGAAATATTTGGGCCTCATGTGGATACTCGGAATTTCCATCATTGGCCTGCCGCTTATTTTTCTTATGATTTTTTTAAAAGGGATTGTAGTTGGGTTTACTGTCGGTTTTTTGGTCAATCAAATGGGGCTTAGCGGTTTTTTTCTATCTTTTGTCTCGGTGCTTCCTCAAAATATCTTGCTCATTCCAGCGTATTTAGTGATCGGAACTTGTGCGATTGCGTTCTCCATTCGTTTAATTGGTCAGCTTTTTATGAAAAAAACCATCAGTCAAGCGCCAATCCATTGGTTTGGCCGGTATGCTTCTGTTCTACTGATGATTTTAACCCTCGCTGCTCTTTCGTCCTTTTTTGAATCATACTTATCATTCATGCTGATGAAAAAGCTGGCAGGTGTTCTGTTTTGATGATTTTATAATCGTTATTAAATAATAATCAATTTATTTATCAATTTAAAATGATTATAGTTGGCTCTCTGCACATCATTTGATATAATGATCAAGTAATGTGGCGTAGGAGGGAAAGTCAATGGAAAATCGGATTGATCGAATTAAGAAACAGCTTCATTCTTCCAGCTATAAGCTCACGCCACAGCGTGAAGCAACAGTAAGAGTACTGCTTGAGAATGAAGAAGACCATTTAAGTGCAGAAGATGTATACCTCCTCGTAAAAGAGAAGTCTCCTGAAATTGGTCTTGCTACTGTTTATCGGACGTTAGAATTGCTTACTGAACTGAAAGTTGTTGATAAAATTAACTTTGGAGACGGCGTTTCGCGATATGATCTTCGCAAAGAAGGAGCCGCTCACTTCCATCACCATCTTGTCTGCATGGAATGCGGGACAGTCGATGAGATAGAAGATGATTTATTAGAAGATGTTGAAGAGATTATTGAACGCGACTGGAAATTTAAAATTAAGGATCATAGATTGACATTCCATGGTATTTGCCACCGGTGTCATGATGATGAATCCGGCAAATAATCCGAATTGGAACCTTTTCATTCAAAATGAAAAGGTTTTTTGCATGTTCGCTGTATATTCCTTGTCCCACCTGGCATATGCTGAAGTAATGAGAACACGAGAAAGGACATGAAGAACATGCGAAAATGGCTCAAAACAACAGGGGAAGTAATGAAAGTATTTATCTTGTTCACTGGTTTTACCGTCCTGTTCTATTATGCTATGATATGGATAAATTCAGAATATGAAAGCTATCATCGTTATGATAAACCAGAAGGTGCAGCGATAAAAGTGATGGAAATGGATCAGCCGAAACAAGACAGCTGGCAGGATCGATTGATTTATTTTTATCAAAACGGGGAGTAGAAACCATTGAAGGATCAATTATCCGACTTTATTCATTTTATGACAGTAGAGAGAGGACTCTCTGAAAATACCATTGTCTCTTATAAAAGAGATTTACAGAGCTATTTGTCTTTTTTAATGACGCATGAACAATTGACAGATGTAAAAGACGTCACACGCCTTCATATTATTCATTATTTAAAACAGTTAAAAGACGAGGGGAAATCGAGTAAAACGTCCGTCCGTCATCTATCATCGATACGCTCCTTTCATCAATTTTTGCTCCGTGAAAAAGTGACAACAGATGACCCGTCATGGAACATTGAATCACAAAAAACAGAGCGGAAATTACCGAAAGTTCTATCATTAGATGAGGTAGAAAAGCTGCTCGATACACCTAAGCAGCAAACACCATTTGACTACCGTGACAAAGCCATGCTCGAACTTTTATATGCAACAGGTATTCGCGTAAGTGAAATGCTTGATCTGACTCTTGCAGATGTGCATCTGACCATGGGGTTTATCCGCTGTTTTGGAAAAGGAAGAAAAGAGCGAATCGTGCCTATTGGTGAAGCTGCTGCAAGTGCGATTGAAGTGTATATAGAAAAAGGCAGAAACAAGCTGCTCAAAAAACAGCCGGCCGATGCTTTATTTCTGAATCATCACGGAAAAAAAATGTCGCGGCAGGGCTTTTGGAAGAACTTAAAGAAACGAGCCATAGAAGCAGGTATTCAAAAAGAACTGACGCCTCATACGCTCAGACATTCATTTGCGACACATTTGCTTGAAAACGGTGCGGATCTTAGAGCCGTACAGGAAATGCTCGGACATGCCGATATTTCTACTACACAAATTTACACACATGTCACAAAAACAAGATTAAAAGACGTGTATCACAAATTCCATCCAAGGGCATAAGTAAAGCATGGCACGGTGAACGTGTATCATGCTTTTTTATGTTTGGACCGTTTATGGTTGTCAATTGACTTGAAAACGGTTTATACTTGAGATGTCTGACCTCTCCAGTTGTGAAAGGTGAAAGGACAAGAATATTGAAGGAGGCGCTTTTTTATGCCTGATTATCAGTATAAACGTATTTTCCTCATTGTGATGGATTCAGTAGGAATCGGGGAAGCACCTGATGCTGCTGATTTTAATGATGTAGGTGCAGATACACTTGGACATATTGCTGAAAAAATGAACGGGCTTCATATGCCGAATATGGCGAAGCTTGGGCTAAGTCATATTAAAGAAATTAAAGGAATTCCAGCGGACGAAAAACCGCTTGCGTATTATGGGAAAATGCAAGAAGCATCCAACGGGAAAGACACAATGACAGGGCATTGGGAAATCATGGGTCTTTACATCGACACACCATTTAAAGTCTTTCCAGACGGCTTTCCAGATGAACTGTTAAATGAATTAAAAGAAAAAACAGGGCGCGGCATCATTGGAAATAAACCAGCGTCTGGTACAGAAATTCTTGATGAGCTTGGCGAAGAGCATATGAAAACAGGCGATTTAATCGTTTATACTTCAGCAGATTCTGTGCTGCAAATTGCTGCACACGAAGAAGTTGTGCCATTAGACGAACTTTACCGCATTTGCGAAATCGCACGTGAACTGACTTTAGATGAAAAATATATGGTAGGGCGCATCATCGCTCGTCCATTTGTCGGGGAGCCGGGGGCATTTGTTAGAACACCAAATCGTCATGACTATGCATTAAAACCATTCGACCGTACCGTCATGAATGAATTGAAAGATGATGGACTAGATGTCATTGCGATCGGAAAAATCTCTGATATTTATGATGGAGAAGGAATCACCTCTTCACTCAGAACGAAATCCAACATGGATGGAATGGACAAGCTAGTTGAGACGCTGAAATCAGACTTTACTGGGCTGAGCTTCTTAAATCTGGTCGATTTTGACGCGCTTTATGGACATAGAAGAGATCCAGAAGGCTACGGTAAGGCACTAGAGGAATTTGACGCACGTCTACCTGAAGTGTTTGATCTATTAAAAGAGGATGATCTGCTTGTGATCACAGCAGATCACGGAAATGACCCGGTTCATCACGGAACAGATCATACAAGAGAATACGTTCCGCTTATTGCTTACAGCAAAAAGCATCAAGAAGCGAATGAGCTACCAACAGCGAAAACATTTGCTGATCTTGGGGCAACGGTAGCAGATAATTTTAAATCAACGCTGCCAAAATACGGAACAAGCTTTTTATCTAAACTCAAATAGGGGGAAATCACGTGGGAGCACAGTTTTCAGAAGCGGCGGCATATATTAAACAAGCATCGACATATGTACCAACAGTTGGATTGATTTTAGGTTCAGGTCTTGGCATTTTAGCCGATGAGATTGAAAATCCAATCAAATTGAAATATGAAGATATTCCTGGATTCCCTGTTTCAACAGTAGAAGGGCATGCAGGCCAGCTCGTCATTGGAACGCTGAAAGGCACGGTCGTTTGTGCTATGCAAGGACGTTTCCATTACTATGAAGGGTATGATATGAAGCAGGTGACATTTCCTGTCCGTGTGATGAAAGAAATCGGCATTGAAACATGTATTGTGACAAATGCAGCGGGCGGTGTGAATACATCCTTCCATCCTGGCGATCTCATGCTGATTACAGATCATATCAATATGATGGGAACCAATCCGTTAATTGGACCAAACGACAGTCAAGGGGTTCGTTTCCCTGATATGTCTGCACCGTATGATAAAGATTTGCTGGCACTTGCAGAGAAAACGGCTAAACATTTAGGCATATCTGTGCAGCAAGGGGTTTATGCAGGAATGACAGGGCCTTCATATGAAACACCGGCAGAGGTTCGTTTCCTCAGAACGCTTGGCGCTGATGCAGTCGGTATGTCGACTGTGCCAGAAGTGATTGTGGCACGTCATGCAGGCATAAAAGTACTTGGTATTTCATGCATCTCTAATGCGGCTTCAGGTATTTTAGATCAGCCGCTTTCTCATGATGAAGTGATCGAAGTGACGGAAAAAGTGAAAGCAAGTTTCCTTGATTTAGTGAAAGATGTTGTCAAACAACTCTCATAGATCGTGTGAAAAAGCCTTCTGTTCATGAAACAGAGGGCTTTTTTTTATGGCAATCAAACGATCTCTGAATAAAACAGCCTTTATGAGGAAAAAATAGAAAGGATTACGATAATGGAGGTCTGCCACTTGAAACGTCATATATGTGCATTGTTTACTTTAATGATCCTTATCTCAATGGTTACACCATCAGCGATGGCAAAAGAAAAGATTGAAAAGCCAGGAGAAAAACAAACATCAGAATTGGCGCATGAAGCCAAATCAGCGATTTTAATGGAACGTGACACGGGAAAAGTGCTTTACAACAAAAACAGTGATGAAAAGCTTGCCCCTGCAAGTATGACCAAAATCATGACGATGCTTCTCATCATGGAAGCGATGGATCAAGGAAAATTAAAAATGACTGATAAAGTAAGAACGAGCGATCATGCAGCATCTATGGGAGGCTCACAAATTTTCCTTGAACCGGGAGAAGAAATGACGGTTAAAGACATGCTAAAAGGCATTGCGATTGCGTCAGGAAACGATGCTTCAGTTGCCATGGCAGAACATATTGCTGGATCTGAAGAACAGTTTGTTGAGCAAATGAACAAAAAGGCAAAAGAGCTAGGGCTCACCTCAACGGTCTTTCAAAATCCAACAGGACTTCCTGAAAAAGATCATTACAGCACGGCTCATGATATGGCAAAAATGGCAAAAGAGCTGTTGAAATATGAAGAGATCACCAAGTTCACAGGTGTATACGAAGACTATCTTCGTCAGAACACGGATAAAAAATTCTGGCTTGTGAATACAAACCGTCTCATTAAATTTTATCCAGGTGTGGATGGGGTGAAAACAGGGTTTACAGGCGAGGCGAAATACTGTCTAACTGCATCCGCTAAAAAAGGGAACATGCGCGTCATTGCTGTTGTATTCGGCGCTAGTACACCAAAAGACAGAAATGCCCAAGTCGTCAAAATGCTGGATTACGCCTTTAGTCAATATACAACGCATCCTCTGTACAAGCGTGGTCAAGATGTAGCAGAGATCAAAGTGAGCAAAGGGAAAAAGAAAAAAATTCAGCTTGTCACGTCTG
The DNA here is from genome assembly GCF_038593325.1 of Bacillus sp. FSL W7-1582. Classification (NCBI taxonomy): domain Bacteria; kingdom Bacillati; phylum Bacillota; class Bacilli; order Caryophanales; family Bacillaceae; genus Bacillus; species Bacillus sp. FSL W7-1582. Next base: position 2,134,283 of record NZ_CP151987.1, on the reverse strand, counting down.
AACCGATTTCTCTTCTAACGAAAAAAGGCGAAAATGTCGATCAGATCAAAAAAGAAATTAAATTAACTCAAGATGTCACAGCCCCATTTTCAAAAGGAACGAAACTTGGCACCATCATCTTGAAAAAAGATGGAAAAGTGCTTCATGAAAGTCCTGTTGAAGCCAAAGAAGATATGGAAAAAGCCGGTGTTTGGACGTTCTTCAAACGGGCTATGGCCGAATTTGTTAAATGGAAGTAAAAGGTAAAAGACTGCTGAAACTGGCAGTCTTTTTTGCTATGAACGAAAAGAACATCTAAATGTGACGAATGATCACTAGTTTTGTCATGGTGAAGGATTTGCATGTGAAGAAAGAGAAACATTCTTTATCCGAAAATAGAGCAAGGAGGAAGAAAAGATGAGCCTTGGTATTGATTTTCAAATAAAAGAGAGCGTACTTTGCATTCGGTTGACAGGGGAGCTTGATCATCACTCCGCAGAGACATTGAGACAAAAGGTGACGAATTATTTGGAAACAGAGGACATTCGCCACATCGTGCTGAATTTAGCTGATTTATCGTTTATGGACAGCTCTGGGCTCGGAGTGATTTTAGGAAGATACAAAGAAATTAAACAGCTTGGCGGTGAAATGGTCGTCTGTGCGATCTCGCCGGCGGTGAACCGTTTATTTGATATGTCCGGCTTGTTTAAAATTATTCGTATGGAGCCTTCAGAGCAAACTGCGCTGCAAACATTGGGGGTGGCATCATGACAAATGAAATGAATCTGACTTTTTCTGCTTTAAGTCAAAACGAATCCTTTGCGAGAGTAACGGTGGCAGCATTCATCGCTCAGCTCGATCCAACATTAGATGAGCTAACAGAAATCAAAACAGTCGTATCAGAGGCGGTCACGAACTCGATCATTCACGGGTATGACGGGAATCCAGACGGCAAGGTGCACATTAGCGTCACACTGGATGACCATATTGTGTATCTGACGATTCGAGACGAAGGCATGGGCATTTCAGATCTTGAGGAAGCAAGGCAGCCGCTTTTTACGACGAAACCAGATTTAGAGCGTTCCGGGATGGGTTTTACGATCATGGAGAACTTTATGGATGATGTCATGGTGGACTCATCTCCAGAAATGGGCACAACGATCCGCTTAACAAAGCATCTATCAAAAAGCAAAGCGCTTTGTAATTAAGGAGCTGCTCATATGGATGTGGAGGTAAAAAAGCAAGCAAAAAAAGCACAGCTGTCTAATGATGAAGTGAAACAGCTCATCAAAAAAAGCCAAGACGGAGATCAACAAGCAAGAGACCTCCTCGTAGAAAAAAACATGCGTCTTGTTTGGTCCGTTGTTCAGCGCTTTTTAAATAGAGGATATGAACCAGATGATCTGTTCCAAATAGGCTGTATTGGCCTGCTGAAATCTGTTGATAAATTTGATTTGTCTTATGATGTGAAGTTTTCGACCTATGCCGTTCCAATGATCATTGGTGAAATTCAGCGTTTCATTCGTGATGATGGAACCGTCAAAGTCAGCAGGTCCTTAAAGGAACTTGGAAATAAAATTAGGCGGGCAAGGGACGAATTGTCTAAATCTCATGGACGAATGCCGACTGTTCAGGAAATCGCTGAATATCTGGACATCACACCTGAGGATGTTGTCCTCGCTCAAGAAGCGGTCCGCTCACCATCATCTATTCATGAAACCGTGTATGAAAATGACGGCGATCCGATTACGTTGCTCGATCAAATTGCCGATCATTCAGAAGAAAGATGGTTTGATAAAATTGCGCTGAAAGAGGCGATTAAAGAATTAGAAGAGCGCGAGAAACTGATTGTCTATTTAAGGTATTATAAAGACCAAACACAATCAGAAGTAGCAGAAAGACTCGGAATTTCCCAAGTGCAAGTCTCACGGCTTGAAAAGAAGATTTTAAAACAAATCCAAATGCAAATGGATCAAAAAGACAGCTAGCCAATTCGGCTGGCTTTTTTTGTGTGGTAATTACCGGTAAATCAAGTTCTTTCAGTATGAGAACCATTTTTCACCACATACTATTTTTAACCCATCGTATAGGAAGTGACTTGGATGGACGGACAAATCTTTATTCGGCTGCGCCATCGGATTAAGACTGGTAATGATCAGCTTATTTATTTAGAGGATATTGCCCAAATCACTGGAGATGACAGTGCTGTGCAAAAGTTGAGCAAAATGCCGATATACCATGTCAGCAAAAAGGATCGTCACATCGTTGTGTTAGATATCATGCATGTGGTCAAAACGATCAAAAAAGCGTGGCCTGACATCGACATTCAAACGGTCGGAGGCTCAGAAGCCATTGTTGAAATAGACACAGGCAAACGCCAGCTGTCCCCCGTATTATTCGTGTTTGTATGGCTCCTCTTATTTGTCGGAGCGGCCCTTGCCATCATGAATTTCCATGAGGATGTTAGTATGCGGCTTGTGCATATCCGCCTTTACGAGATGATTACTGGAAACACGGTTGAGCATCCTTATTTATTACAAATTCCATATAGCTTTGGACTCGGTTTGGGCATGATTTTATTTTTCAATCATGTGTTTAAAAAGCGTTTAAACGAAGAGCCAAGTCCGCTTGAAGTGGAAATGTTTAAATATCAGCTCGATCTTGATCATTATGTCGCACTCAATGAAAACAAAGAAACATTGAAAGATATCCATGATCGGTAAATGGCTTTTTGTGGTGCTTGTTGGGCTCGGCGGCGGTTTAACGGTAGGGGCAGGATTTGTGGCGTTTCTCACAGTGCTTGGTATTATCCCTCGATTAATGCAATTAACGAAAACGCAGCGTTTCATTCAAGGATATGAGGCTGCCGTGATAAGTGGAGCGGTCGTTGGCGGCTGGGCTACTTTAAGTCAAGTCCATTTGCATTTATCCAAATGGCTAGCGCTTCCGATCGGTCTTTTATCTGGCATTTTTGTTGGCATGCTTGCAGCCGCACTCACTGAAGTGTTAAATGTACTTCCTATCTTAACGAAAAGAATTGGAATGGACGGGAAAATTGTGCTGCTGCTCATGGCCATCGTCTTAGGGAAGGTGTTTGGCTCGCTATTTCATTGGCTTATTTATATTTAAAAATGTGGAGGGAACAACACGTGTCAAGTTTAAAAGAGAACTATCCATCTAAAGTGAAAACGTATCAGCCGAAACCTCCTTATGTACTGAACTGCATCAAGGCTTTTCTTGTCGGCGGTTTGATTTGTGCGATAGGCGAGGGATTGCAAAATTTCTATATTACTTTTTTTGATTTTAATGAGAAGACAGCAGGGAATCCAACGGTGGCGACCCTTATTTTAATTTCTGCTATTTTAACTGGTATTGGTATTTACGATAAAATCGGCCAGTTTGCTGGAGCGGGATCAGCTGTCCCGGTGACAGGATTTGCAAATAGCATGACAAGTGCGGCTCTTGAGCATAAAAGTGAAGGGCTTGTGTTAGGTGTAGCGACCAACATGTTTAAACTGGCTGGGAACGTCATTGTGTTTGGTGTCGTCTCGGCATATGTCGTAGGGATTATTCGATACGTCTTGGAAAAGATGTTTTCGTAGGAGGAATAAAACGTGAAACTAACAGGTAAGCAATCTTGGGTATTTGAACACAAGCTTTATGTGAATGCGGAAGGAACAGCTGCAGGACCGAAAGAAAAAGAAGGCCCAATCGGTCATCTCATTGATAAAACCTATGATGAAATGCACTGTTATCAAAAGAACTGGGAAATGGCTGAAAGGCAGCTCATGGATGATGCCATATCAATGGCCTTATCAAAAGCGAATTTGCAAAAAAGTGATATTGACCTTCTGCTGGCAGGAGATTTACTGAACCAAAACGTGACTGCCAACTATGTGGCAAGAGAACTCAAAATCCCGTTTCTTTGTTTATTTGGTGCCTGCTCCACATCAATGGAATCAGTCGCGATTGCCTCAGCGCTAGTAGATGGTGGCTTTGCCAATAGAGCACTTGCTGCGACAAGCAGTCACAATGCGACGGCAGAGCGGCAATTTCGTAATCCAACAGAATATGGCGGGCAAAAACCCGATACAGCCACAAGTACAGTGACAGGGAGCGGTGCTGTCGTCATCAGCCAAGAACCTTCCCAAATTCAAATTACAAGTGCCACCGTCGGACGGGTGATGGATCTTGGGATTACAGATCCATTTGATATGGGTTCGGCTATGGCGCCTGCAGCGGCAGACACAATCAAACAACATTTAGAAGACTTAGGAAGAACAGTAGATGATTATGATCTCATCCTAACAGGAGATCTATCTGGAATTGGATCGCCTATTTTAAAGGATCTTCTGAAAGAAGATGGCATTCAGCTTGGACGGAAGCATGATGATTGCGGATTAATCATATACACACCTGATCAAAATGTATTCGCTGGAGGCAGCGGCTGTGCCTGCTCAGCTGTCGTGACATTCAGTCACATCTTTCAAGAAATGAAAGCAGGGAATTTACAAAGAGTATTGGTTGTAGCAACAGGGGCGCTTCTCAGCCCAATGATGGTTCAGCAAAAAGAGACCATTCCAACCATTGCGCACGGAGTTGTATTTGAGCGTGCAGGAGGAGAAAGCTAATGGATTATTTGATTGCTTTTGTTGCAGGCGGACTGATTTGCGTGATCGGCCAGCTTTTACTTGATGTACTGAAACTCACACCAGCACATGTCATGACGACCTTTGTTGTGGCGGGGACGATTTTAGACGGGTTTGGTATTTATGATAAATTTATTGAATTTGCAGGAGCGGGTGCTACCGTCCCTATCGTAAGCTTTGGTCATAGCTTGCTTCATGGGGCGATGCATCAGGCTGATGTCCACGGATTTATTGGAATCGGAATTGGGATTTTTGAGTTAACCTCTGCTGGAATATCAGCTGCAATTTTATTTTCATTTATCATTGCACTTATCTTTAAACCGAAAGGATAACCTAATATGGGGCAAAGACGCAAAGTCATTTTAGTGACAGACGGAGATATATATGCTGCCAAAACGATTGAGCTCGTCGCAAAGAAAGTCGGCGGAAGATGTATTTCCAGCTCAAAAGGGAATCCGAGCAAACGAACAGGACCAGAACTGGTCCAGATGATTTTAAAAACGCCGTATGACCCAGTGTTTGTCATGTTTGATGATTCTGGCTTAACAGGTGAAGGAACAGGGGAGACGGCTATGAAGCACGTAGCACGTCACCCTGAAATTGAAGTGATTGGCGCCATTGCAGTGGCATCTAAAACCCATCAAGCGGAATGGACAAAGGTACATGTCTCCATTGACCGGGAAGGTGAACTGACAGAATACGGCGTTGACAAACATGGACTTCCAGAAATGGAACCACACAAAATGAGTGGAGATACAGTGTATTGTCTCGATTCACTACAGCTTCCGATTGTTGTCGGCATTGGAGATATTGGCAAGATGGGACGGAAAGATGATCTAAGCAAAGGGTCCCCCATTACAATGAAGGCAGTCGAATTAATTTTAGAAAGGAGCGGTTTCCATGAAGAAAGACAAGGTGCACGTGTACCGAGATCCGAAGAAAAATGAAGATTTTTTCAAAGACAATGTCGGGATGGGTCTCAGCTTTGACCTTGGCGTTCGGAAAATTTATGTCCATGATCAGGAAATCCAGCTTTACTATGTAAATGGATTATGTGATACACAATATGTGATCTATTTATTAAAAGAACTGATTGAAATCAATGACAACGAACCTGAATCAGATGATCTTGCACGTGTGGTAGAAAACCGTCTTGTCAATCAGCAAGTCTCAAAAGTTGAAACGCTTGATGAAGCTGTGGATCAAGTGTTGTCTGGACTTGTGGCAGTCGTTGTCGAAGGTGAAAATTACGCATTTATTATTGACGTCAGGAGCTACCCTGGCAGAATGCCGGAGGAACCGGATACAGAAAAGGTTGTCAGAGGTGCAAGAGACGGCTTTGTTGAAAACATCATTGTGAACACAGCACTCATTCGCAGAAGAGTGCGGGATGAAAAATTGCGATACAAAATGCTTAAAGTAGGCGAGCGCTCTAAAGCAGACGTCTGTGTTTGTTATATTGAAGACATAGCTGACCCTGATCTTGTTGATATTATCGAAAAAGAAGTGTCTGGGATTAAAGTTGACGGACTGACGATGTCTGATAAAACAATAGAAGAATTTATCATTAAGCAAGGATATAATCCCTTCCCGCTTGTGCGATACACCGAGCGCCCAGATGTAGCCGCTAACCATATATTAGAAGGGCATGTCATCATCATTACGGATACATCTCCTAGTGTCATCATTACACCAACCACTATTTTTCATCACGTTCAACATGCTGAAGAATACCGCCAGGCGCCAGCAGTTGGGACTTTTTTAAGATGGGTGCGTTTTTTAGGCATCTTATGTTCTACTTTTCTTTTGCCGATCTGGTTTCTTTTTATTCTAGAACCGAATCTTCTGCCAGACAATCTAAGCTATATTGGATTTAACAAACCTTCTCATATCCCTGTCATTCTCCAAGTATTCCTTGCTGATTTTGGGGTGGAATTTTTACGAATGGCGGCGATTCATACGCCGACCGCCTTGTCGACTGCCATGGGCTTGATTGCGGCCGTTTTAATTGGACAAATTGCAATTGATGTCGGTTTATTTACACCAGAGGTCATATTATACGTCTCGCTAGCAGCCATCGGCACATTCACCACTCCAAGTTATGAACTGAGTGTCGCTAATAAAATCATCCGGCTGATCATATTAGCACTAGTAGCGATCTTTAAGCTGAATGGATTGATCATCGGTTTTACGCTGTTACTTATTTATTTAACATCCATTCGTTCCTTACAGACGCCTTATATGTGGCCGTTCATTCCTTTTAATGGAAAGGCCTTGTGGCAAGTGCTCATTCGGACGTCTGTTCCTGGCTCAAAAGTAAGGCCAAGCATCGTTCACCCTCAGAACAGATCAAAAATTCCGCCAAATTCTTAACGCTCGTTGAAAGTGGCTGAAGATTGTGATATTGTATTTTTAACTTTGAGAAACGGCAAAAGGCAGCTTGTGCAGCTGTCTTTTTTCAGCCGAGGCGGAGAAAGAGGGAATGACATTGTATTTACACGGCACTTGCAGACAAAATGAACTCGGACATTTAGAAATTGGTGGTGTTGATGCCGTTTCTTTAGCTGAAACGTATGGGACACCACTTTATGTATATGATGTGGCTTTAATACGGGAGCGTGCAAAAAGCTTTCAGAAAGCATTTATTGAAGAAGAACTAAAAGCTCAGGTGGCATATGCGAGTAAGGCGTTTTCTTCTATTGCCATGTTCCAGCTGGCAAAAGAAGAAGGCTTATCACTTGATGTCGTTTCAGGCGGGGAGCTGCACACAGCCATTTGTGCCGGGTTTCCAGTAGAAAAAATTCATTTCCATGGTAACAACAAAAGCAGAGAAGAATTAAAGATGGCATTAGCGCATGGAATCGGCTGTATTGTTGTTGATAATTTCTATGAAATCAACCTCATTGAACAGCTTGGGCAAGAGCTGTCAAAACAGGTGAAAGTACTCCTCCGCATCACGCCGGGCGTTGAAGCACATACGCATGACTACATTACAACAGGTCAAGAAGATTCAAAATTCGGTTTTGATCTTCATAATGGACAAGCAGACGAAGCAGTCAAACAAGTGCTTAAATCAGAAGTGATCGAGCTCTTAGGTGTTCATTGTCATATCGGCTCACAAATTTTTGATACAGCTGGTTTTGTCCTTGCGGCAGATAAAATTTTCTTGAAGCTAGATGAATGGAGAGAATCATTTGGCTTTATTTCCACAGTGCTGAACTTAGGCGGAGGCTTTGGCATCCGTTATACAGAAGAGGACGAACCACTTCCAGCAACTGAATACGTGGAGAAAATTATTCAAGCGGTGAAAGAAAATGTAGCCCGCTATGAATTTGAGATGCCTGAAATTTGGATTGAGCCAGGCCGTTCCCTTGTTGGAGATGCAGGAACCACTCTTTATACGATCGGCTCATCCAAACATGTACCTGGCATTCGCGATTATGTAGCCATTGACGGCGGAATGAGTGATAACATTCGACCTGCTTTATATCAAGCAAAATATGAAGCAGTGAGCGCCAATAAAATGAGCCAAACGCATGATCAAACGGTGTCCATTGCAGGGAAATGCTGCGAGAGTGGAGATATGCTCATTTGGGATATTGATTTGCCAGAGTTATCACAGGGAGACTTATTAGCTGTCTTTTGTACAGGAGCTTATGGCTACAGCATGTCAAACAACTATAACCGCATCCCGCGCCCGGCTGTAGTATTTGTAGAAGATGGGGAAGCGCAGCTTGTCGTTGAGCGTGAGACATATGAGGACATTGTCAAATTGGATTTACCTTATCAATCAAAAGTGAAATCATCGACTTAAAAAAAGCTGCCTGATCATCAGGCAGCTTTTTCTATGACATTTATTTTCCACCAGTAAATACAGAGACGATCGCATTCCAAATGGAGACAAAGAAATCCCAAATCTTCTGTAGAAGGTTTTTCCCTTCATCTGATTCTATGAATTTTGTAATCTTGTCTTTTGCTTTATCAATTTGAGATCCGACTTGTTTCCAATCGATATTGATATTTTTCATTTTATCGAAGAGAGAGACAAGTTGATCTTTTTGGTCTTGCGTTAGATTTAAGTTCAAATCAGAAGCGGCTTGATCTACTTTTTCTTCCACTTCTTTTGTTGTTTTAGGAACTCCATTTTTGGCAATGTCATCTTTGATTTTTGCAATCAGGGCAGAAGCATTGTCTTTTCCAATAGAGTCTCCCAGTTTAGATGTTGTTACAAGCTCTTCGTTTGCCACCTGTTTCACATCTTCAGGAATGGCTTTGTCGCTTGACACTTCATAGGCTTTTAATAGACCTGTCAGTGCTGCTGTACCAGATACTTCAAACGGCGCCGTCACGACAACCTTTGCATCTTTCACGCCTGCGGTCATTAAAGCATTTAAATACATCTCATCTGTAATGGTCTTAATGTTATGTGTATCCACGGTCAGACCCGTACCTGATTTTTCAATGGTGATGGATGAAGATGATAATGCTCTCGTCCCGATAGAAGAACGAGGGATATACTTTCCTAAATATTCGTGCTCTTCTTTATTGGTTACTTCAATTTTTGTCGCATTTTCAGGTGGATTCAACTCGTCAAGCACCTTCTGGCGATCAGCCGGTGTTAAGTCTTGCCCGAGTGTGACGATGACATCGCCGACAGCTGCATCCGCTAAGCTGACTTTAGGCGCACCAATCAGTAAAAGGAGCGCTGCCATCATACCAAGCATTGTTTTTTTAAACATGTTGACCTCCTTCAAGTCGAAAACGTTTCTCGATGGTGAGAAACTCATCTTTTGAGTACATGATTTGAATCGTACTCCATCATATAGACGTAACAAATCAGTCTGACGTTTCAATTTTCTTTTAAAGATGTTTGAAACCTCCAATATGATGAAGTGATTTGCTCAGTCTGTGATCATTTCCTTAGGAGAAAAGGATCAAGCTCTTTTATTTTATCAATGATGGCAAAAGAGGTAAATCACATTAGGTAAGCAGGGGATGTTTAACATCACCGAAAATGTGCTATAATGAGCGTTGTTTAACCTGAAAGGAGAATGTGAAAAATGGCGAAAAAAGGATACATACAATTAACGAATGGAAAGAAAATTGAGTTTGAACTTTACCCAGAGGCTGCTCCAGGTACAGTAGCAAACTTTGAAAAATTAGCGAATGAAGGCTTCTACGACGGATTGAAATTCCACCGCGTGATCCCAGGGTTCGTAAGCCAAGGCGGCGATCCAAACGGTAATGGAACTGGAGGACCTGGTTACACAATTAAATGTGAAACAGAAGGAAACCCTCATCAGCACGAGAGAGGTTCATTATCAATGGCACACGCTGGTAAAGACACTGGCGGCAGCCAATTCTTTATCGTACATGACCCACAGCCTCACTTAAACGGTGTTCACACTGTTTTTGGCAAAGTAACATCTGGTATCGAAGCTGTTCTTGATATGGAACAAGGACAAGGCATGGAAAAAGTCGAAGTGATCGATGCTTAATCCAAAACACCGCTTAATTGCGGTGTTTTTTTATTTTACATCTGATGTTCCTGTGATCTGTGCCGTGAAGCGGTAGGTGATCATCCAATATAAAAGGGCTAAGGCGCTGATAGAGGCTCCAAATAGACATACCCCATTCCAGCCAGCGTTTGCGTATATGTTAGTTGATACAATAGAACCGAGCGCACTGCCGAGGGAATAAAAAATCATATAAGCAGCAGTCAGCCGGCTTCTCGCCTCAGGCCGGACCATGAAAATCATACTTTGATTGGTCACATGAACGGCCTGCACAGATAGGTCAAGAATGACGATACCAACGATTAATAAAATGAGGGAATATTCAGTGAAAAAAATAAAACACCATGAAAAGAGTAATAGGACAAGGGCGATGCACGTTGTTAACTGTCCTAAGCCTCGATCAGCAAGGCTTCCAGCTCGAGCGGCACCTAATGCTCCGGCAACTCCAGCAAGGCCAAATGCACCAATCGCAGTATGTGACAGATTGTATGGCGTAGTGCTGAGAGGCAGCACAAGTGAAGTCCACAGCGTGCCAAACACAACAAAGATCAGAAAACCCAGTACGCCACGAATACGTAGAATCCGTTCTTGTCTGAACAATATAAACATTGAAGCGAGCAAGTTCACATAGGATATGGAGACTCTCTTGTTGTCAGCACGAGGAAGATACCGGTACAACACGCCAGTGATGATCAGCATCATCACGCCGGAAACGAGATAGACTGATCTCCAGCCGGCGAGATCGGTTAGTACACCAGCAAACGTTCGTGCGAGAAGAATACCAATCACAATTCCACTTTGAACCAAGCCCACTATGCGGCCACGTTCTTCAGGAGCGGCCCATGTCGCTGCGAATGCTACGAGTACCTGAGTGACTACAGCAAGCAGTCCCACCGCAGCTAGTCCTATGAACAGGACGGTGGCGGTAGGGGCGATACCGACTAGAACGAGAGATAACACGGATACTAGCATTTGAGCTACAATGAGCCGCCGTTGGTTGAACAGATCACCAAGTGGTACGATCAGTAGCAGTCCTAGCGCATAACAAAGCTGAGTAATCGTAATGACCATACCAACGGATGAATAGCTGATACCAAACTCGGATGCGAGGGAGTCTAATAATGGCTGTGCAAAGTATATGTTTGCAACTGCCATCCCGGAGGCTGTCGAAAACAGTAGAGCCATATTGCGAGTCATCGTTGATCGGGTGGTTATTTGTAAATGAGTCGTTTCCAGATCAGAATGTTCAACGGCATTCATTTTTTCTTTTTTCATGCATGTCATCAGCTCCTTTTGTACTAAAAAATATAATATACTGATCGGTATAAAATGATTCCTGTTAAGGATAACCAGATAAACGTTTTAAAGTCAAGGTGATGTAGTGAAGATCTTGAGAGAGGCAGTCAATTTGACAATGATATGTCAATAAAATAAAATGATAATGTACCGATAAGTAAAAAATATCCTTATAAGAAATAGATGATTGATCTAGTGAAGAGATTTTTATGATAGAAATGAGGGTTGATGATGGTTCGACAACGGGAATTTGATGAGGAAAAAGCGTTAGATGAGGCTTTGTTGCTTTTTTGGGAGAAAGGGTACAGAGCCACTACATTAAGCGACTTAACTGCAAAAATGGGAATACAGCGGCCGAGCTTATACTCAGCGTTCGGTGATAAAGAGGAATTGTTTGAAGCGGCATTACGCAAATATACAACTCAGCATGCTGCCCACATTCGAACAAAACTTCAAAACAATCTATCTGTAAAGGAAGCATTTCATACATTATTTGCTGAATTAGTAGAAGAGGAATATGGACATGGGCCGAGTAAAGGGTGCTTCTGCATCAATACAATAGTCGAGCTTGCCCCCCACGAAGAGAAATTTGAAATTCTCACAAGAGAGCATCAGATGTATCTTTCGGTCATTTTTGAAGAAAAAATTGTACAAGGTATTCGCTCGGGTGAGCTCGAAAGCAGTCTGAATGCCAAAGCCTTAGCACAGGCACTGGTTGTTTCTTTTATTGGACTTACAGTTCTCATGAAATCTCGCCCTGAGCGTTCATTTGTAGATCATTCTGTAGCGACGATACTATCCATATTGAAATAAATAGTCTATATAAAGAAAGCGTATTTTGATCAATTGATTAAAACACGCTTTTTCTTTTAGGGTGTGATGGACACGTTTTTGTGATATGATAAGAGAACAAACATTCGTATTCGTGAGTGTCACCATATGTAGCTCTAAAAATAAGTGAAAGTGCACATCTAAAAAGCGTGTGATCATGCTGAAAGAAAGCAGGAGATACTTTGAAACCATTAACAAAAGAAGAAAAAAACCAGATGATGATTGCCATTCAGCGTTACTTTGCCGAAGAACGAGAAGAGGAGATTGGTGAATTAGCAGCCATCAATATATTAGAATTTATCACAAAACATCTTGGAAGCTACTATTATAATCAAGGGGTTCGTGACAGCCGAAATATCGCTGTTCAAAGATCTCAATTGTTAGAGGAAGATCTATTCGCATTAGAGAAAAGAATATAATCAAAAAGCTCGTCTATCTTATTCAACCTGCTAACAGATAAAGAGGAAAAAAGACCCCCTTAATAAAGAACGCATATTCGTATCATATGTAATGATGAAAAGGTGGAACCAAAAGTCCATTTGAATCGTTATATAAGTAACCATTAATGAAAATCAGCTTTTTTGGTTTTATTTCATCAAAAGAAGGAATAGAACATACAAATAGGCGAAGTGCAGATGATGGAGGTTCTAAATATGGGGAAAATCAAATTAAAAATCGCAATCTTATTTGTTTTACTGCTTTGTTTAGGCGCAGGTTATTTATACATGAATGGCATGAAAATTGAAGATGTGCCAACAGCCATTGGCGAAAGTTTAACGAATAATGATAAAGATTACACAATCTATGAATATACCATTACAAAAATTGATGGTGATGAGTATTACGGTCAAGCCAAAAATGGCACGAAAATCATTTTTAACGGAAAGAAATTTGAAGATGATGTGGCCGATCTGAAAAAAGGCGATCGTATTAAAGCATACTTTAGTAATGAAAAAAGAATAGACGGTCTTATAAAAGTAGTAAAAGTCGTCAATTAACAAGTCTCCTTTCCTATAGGGAGGCTCTTTTTATGAACAGATGAATAAATCTTGATTGTTGCATTTGACCACAAGGATCGCTATAATAGCCCCTAAGGACAGCTAAATATCGATTGTATCCTTCGGGGCAGGGTGAAAATCCCGACCGACGGTAATAAAGCAAATGCTTTACAGCCCGTGACCCGTTAATTTATTAACGGTTGATTCAGTGAGAAGCTGAAGCCGACAGTGAAAGTCTGGATGGGAGAAGGATAACGAGAGCTATGTATGAACAAAAAATATGTGTTGATCATAGTTTTATTTCTAATGCAAAAAAACCACAGCCCCGGAATTTTTCCGGGGCTTTCTGTATGTCAATATAGTCATCACATGCAGTGTTTATTAGGTGATCCCTCATCTTGTATGGACCATAAAAAGCGACGAAGGTGTTCAATCGATCACATGTCCCAAACATCGCTTTTTCATAAAGTGAGAAATACAAAAGAAAGAGAAAGGGAGGATCACATGTTTACGGGGATTATTGAAGAAGTGGGTACAGTCAAGTCATTGAGCAAAAGATCCGCAGATGCCATGGAAATCATCATCAAGTGCAGTCGTGTACTAGAAGATGTTCACCTAGGCGATAGTATCGCCATCAATGGCGTTTGTCTCACTGTCACAAGCTTCACAAAAGAACAGTTTGCGGCAGATGTGATGCCTGAGACGGTCAAAGCGACATCACTTGATCAGCTTGCGCCAGGTAGCCAAGTGAATTTAGAGCGAGCGATGTCATCAAATGGACGATTCGGCGGTCATTTTGTTTCAGGCCATGTCGATGGAACGGCTGTGATTACCCGTGTAGAAAAGAAGAGTAATGCCATTTACTATGATTTGAAAATGGACAAGACCCTCACAGATATGCTCACAAAAAAGGGATCGATCGCAATAGACGGCGTCAGCTTGACTATTTTCGATTTGCGAGATGCTCATGTGACAGTTTCTATCATTCCACATACGCTTGAAGGAACTATTTTCCCGACTAAATCTATGGGGGATGTAGTAAATATTGAATGTGACATGATCGGTAAATACATTTATCGCTTTTTAACAAAAGAGCAAAATGAAAAGCAGCCATCACGATTAACCCCATCATTTTTAAAAGAGCACGGATTCTAGGAGGCGATTGTATGTATCATTCAGTTGATGAGGCAGTAAATGCCCTGAAACGAGGAGAAATCATTATCGTAGTAGATGATGAAGACAGAGAAAATGAAGGAGACTTTGTGGCACTTGCTGAGCATGCAACGCCGGAAGTCATTAACTTCATGGCTTTACATGGAAGAGGTCTTATTTGCACACCAGTTCATGCCTCGATTGCGAAACACTTGGATCTGCATCCCATGGTCGAGCGAAATACGGATGCACATCATACAGCATTTACAGTGAGCATCGACCATACGTCAACGACAACTGGTATAAGTGCTTTTGAGCGCTCAACGACCATTTTGGCCATGTTAAATAAAGAGTCAAAACCAGAAGATTTTGCCCGCCCAGGTCATGTTTTCCCTCTTATTGCGAAAGAGGGAGGCGTAGTAGAAAGACCAGGTCATACAGAAGCGGCTGTTGATCTTGCTAAACTTGCGGGTTCAGTGCCAGCGGGTGTCATATGTGAAATTATGAATGCAGATGGAACCATGGCCCGCGTACCCGAACTACAAAAAATTCAAAAAGAACACGATTTAAAGATGCTGACGATTGAAGCATTGCAGGCATATATAAACAAGCAAACAACGACAATGAAAACAAAATAAAAATCACAAAAAAGGATGATGAACATATGAATACAATACAAGGGAATGTAGTAGCAGAAGGATTAAAGTTTGGAATCGTCGTCGCTAGATTTAATGATTTTATTACAAGTAAATTGCTAGATGGAGCAGAAGATACATTGCTTAGACACGGAGCAAACGGTGACGATATTGATGTCGTGTGGGTGCCGGGGGCTTTTGAAATTCCGTATATGGCAAAAAAACTAGCAGAAACAAAAAAATATGATGCAGTCATTACACTTGGAACCGTGATTCGCGGGGCAACATCACATTACGATTATGTTTGTAATGAAGCGGCTAAAGGAATCGCACAAAGTGCCATCTCAACAGGGGTGCCGATTATCTTTGGTGTACTGACAACAGAATCTATTGAACAAGCCATTGAAAGAGCCGGTACAAAGGCTGGAAATAAAGGCAGTGAATCGGCTGCAGCTGCTATTGAAATGGCCAACCTAAATCGAACGTTTCGTTAATTTGATGAAAAAGAGTTTAAAAACAACCTAAAAGTGTTTATAATGTGTGATGAGCAAGTGATTCATAAGACATTTGCTGGAAAATAGGATAATTTTAATATTGAGGGGTATATATGTTAATTCGTTACAAGAGGTCTTTTGAAAAAATTGCCATGGGACTCCTGTCCTTTATGCCGGGTGAGAAAGACGTCAAACAGCTTCAGCAGACGATAAAGTCGTATGAAATGGATGAAGATCGGCAGCTGTTCCTTTGGAAAGATGGTGAGGATATCGTCGGTGCGATTGGTGTGCTGAAAACAGACGACCAAGTACAAATCGAACATATTAGTGTCAATCCGTCCCATCGTGACCAAGGCATCGGCAAGGAAATGGTATTAGCCGTGGAAGAAGTATTCAAAACGAAAACGCTCATTCCAAATGAATTAACGCAAGGCTTTTTTCATAAGTGTCACAGTGAAACAAACTAAATATCACACATGTAAAAGCAGAGGTTATATGTCTCTGCTTTAGATTGTTGACAAAGGGCTAAAATGAACTTGATTTTAGCCATTTGTCTTCTTTTCAGCGTGATAGAAAACCTTTGCAGCCCTAGGAAGGACGAGTACTGGAGCGGAGCGAATTCGATATTCGTGAGCACCGGCACGCAGGACTGACACCGAATGCGAGGGTTTGTCTACACGCTGAAGCAGAGGTTATATGCCTCTGCTTTTTTTACGTTCCATCTGCTTTTCACGTTCAAGCAATACGTCCGTTCGATCACGCAGTCTATGCTTTTCAATTAAGAATGTATGGGATAAGTTGCTCTCCTGTCCGAAGGTTAAGCCTTCTTTTTGGGCCATCTCTTGGCATAAAGAAAGAAGCGTTTCATCTCGGATTGGCAGCATCACACTTTCGTAGGGCATGTCTTCATCGATTTTCTTTTTCAGTGTTCTCAGCAGCAAAAGAAATGCCTCTTCATCAAGACCTAATTCTGTTAGTATGTTCCGGTCCGAATCTAATATATGAAGGCTGTTTGAAATCAGCCGTTTTGCTCCTTTTCCATTCCCTCGTCTTTGATGATACAAAGCAACAGCAAGCTGAATGAGACCCACCCAGTACTTTTTGCGCTGATGAGGAGGATCTTCTTTCCAAAGTTCTTCAAGAATTTCATGACACTCAAAATAATCTCTTGTCGTATGAAATTCATGTAAAAAAGCCACGTACGCTTTAGGATACACAGCGGTCAACTCCTTTTCCACTATCAGTCTAACATACCGAAAAGAAAAGAAGAAAGAGCGCCCCTTTATGAAAGGACGCTCTGTTTCTTTAATAAACCCAAGCCGCGCCAACGATGATCAGCAAGATGAACAGCACAACAATAAGCGCAAATCCTCCGCCGAAGTAATAACCATCTCCCATAATGTTACGGCCTCCTTTTTCATCAGTTCTGATTACAATGGTATTCTATGTATAAATGCCCTCATTGGTATGGGCGAATCCACTGTTTTTCTTTTTTTGCCTGCTGCCTCATGGTCGAAATTATATTGGACGAGAGCTTTATCGTGTCTTATACTAAAGGTTAGCCGATGAAAACGGTACTTAGAAGACAGTAGAAATGGTGAGAAAAGAATGCTGGAATATCAGGTGAAAATAGATTCGTTTGAGGGTCCTTTGGACTTGCTTTTACATTTAATTAACCGTTTGGAAATTGATATTTATGATATTCCCGTCGCTAAAATTACGGAGCAGTATTTATTATATGTCCACACGATGAGGGAGCTTGAACTGGATGTTGCAAGTGAGTATTTGGTGATGGCTGCAACTCTCCTCAGCATTAAAAGCAGAATGCTTCTCCCAAAACAAGAGGAAGAGCTGTTTGATGAAGACCTGATGGAAGAAGAAGAGGACCCTCGTGATGAGCTGATTGGCAAATTAATTGAATACCGCAAGTATAAAAATGCAGCGCAAGAACTGAAGGAACGTGAAGAAGAGCGGCAAAACGCCTTCACAAAACCACCAAGTGATTTAAGTGAATTTGCAAAAGAAGCAGAAGCGAAGGACACAAACTTACACGTCACGGTGTATGATATGTTAGGTGCGTTCCAAAAGGTATTGAACCGCAAAAAAATAACAAAACCAGCACCATCAAAGATTACAAGACAAGAAATCCCAATTGAAGACAAAATGAATGAGATTATGAACCATTTAAGAAAAACAAAAAAGCGGACCAATTTCATGACTTTATTTCAACATGATCAAAAGGAACACCTTGTCGTGACGTTTCTTGCTGTTCTCGAATTGATGAAAAGCCATCAAATCATGCTGGAGCAGGAAGGAAACTTTGAAGATATTTATATCATAGGGAGTGAAACGATTCATGACGCTTGATATCGTGAATTGGAAAGCCATCTTAGAAGCGCTGCTATATGCAGCAGGTGACGAAGGCTTAACAAGAAAACAGCTCATGTCTGTTCTTGAAGTTGATGAGGCAGCGTTGCTTGATATTATGTCTGCCGTAAAGGAAGAATATCAAAAACAAGAACGAGGGATTGAGCTTATTGAATATGCAGATTCATATATGCTGCTGACGAAAAAAGAATACAGCGTATATTTAAAAAAATTAGTAGAGACACCATCGAAAGGTTTGTCACAGGCAGCGCTAGAAGTGCTCGCCATTGTCTCGTATAAACAACCGATTACACGCAGCGAAGTCGAGGAGATCAGAGGCGTTAAATCAGAACGAGTGCTGCATAGTTTAGTGGCCAAAGCACTGCTCTGTGAAGTAGGACGTGCCGATGGACCGGGACGAGCGATCCTTTATGGGACAACACCTACCTTTTTAGAGCAATTTGGTTTAAAAGCCTTAGATGAATTACCGCCACTTCCAGAGAATGTGGAAGCAGATGGGGTGCAAGAAGAGGCTGATCTCTTTTTTGAAAACTTCAATCAAACATTTGAAGAGATAAAATAGTTCAAAATAAGGAAAAATGTATGATAAAATATAAAAAAGATTTTAGGTCTAAAATCTTTATTTGAAAGATAAAATGGTGACAAAGCCATGAGGGGAAGGTAAACACGAAACAAATGGCACATATGAATGTAAAGGCTCAAGTTGATCAAGCAGGCGTTTTTTTATCAAAGGTTGCAGTTGAAGTGAATGATTTTCTGAACGAAGCTACCTTATCAAGCTTGAAACGATTAAACCCGGAAGCGGAAGCCTATTATTGTGACATATTAAGTACATTGCGGAAGCTTGCAGTTTATAGCGAGGATGCCGCGGCGGTTTGTAGGAAAATCAGGCAGCAACAGACATTCCCGCAGCAAGCCGCACAGCAGACGCTTCATCGTATTTATCATCAATGTATTGAAGAATTTTTTACACCAAAAAAGGATACATGGTATGAAGATAGCCGTTCAGCCTACACAGGAAAAAGCTGCATTGTTTTCCATCATGAAGTATCGGCTGAGGTCAAACGTTTGTTTTCTTCATTAGAAAAAGAGTTTTTAACGATGAGAGAAGAGCTGGAATATACAACATCTCATCAGCAAATGAAAATGGTATAAAGAAGAATGAAAAGCGACTCTAATCATCGAGTCGCTTTTTTTTATGGACGAGGCATCATAACTTTTTCAGCCGCGCATACACTTGTACAAAACGGACAAGGACGTGAATGAACATGCCCTATTTAAAAATTGGAACAGCAGTCCTTCTTCTATTGACACTCTTACTGCCTTTTTCCTCACACGCTCAAGCAGACATTTCATTATCGGTGAGTGCGAGAAGCGCCATTTTAATAGATGGACAGTCAGGCAGAGTCCTATTTGGAAAGGACGAGCACGAAAAAAGAAGAATCGCCAGTATCACAAAAATTATGACGGCTGTATTAGCCATTGAATCAGGAAAAATGAACGACATGGTCAAAGTGTCAAAACGTGCGATTCAAGCGGAAGGTTCTTCGATTTATTTAAAGGAAGGACAGAAGGTAAGTTTAGAAGACTTGACATACGGGCTCATGCTGCGCTCTGGAAATGATGCAGCTGTTGCCATTGCAGAACATGTTGGCGGCAGCTTAGAAGGATTTATTTTTATGATGAACCAAAAGGCCTCTGAACTAGGCATGGAGAATACGAATTTTCAAAATCCGCATGGACTCGATGATCATAAAAACCATTATTCATCAGCTTATGATATGGCGATCTTAACGAAGTACGCCATGAAACATCAGCAATATCAAAAAATTGCCGGTACCACCTTTTATAAAGCAAAAACAATCGAAGGTTATTGGAAAAACAAAAACAAGCTGCTCACTGGTTTATATCAATATTCGACTGGAGGGAAGACAGGATATACAAAACTTGCAAAACGCACGCTTGTCTCCACAGCTGCAAAAGGAGATGCTGCGCTCATTGCTGTGACGATTAATGCACCGGATGATTGGAAGGATCATATCTCAATGTTTGAGTATGCATTTGATCACTATAAAACGTATGTGCTTGCTGAAAAAGGCAGGCTCGCTTCGTTAAAAGGGACTTTTTACGAAAAAAAAGCGTTTATTAAGCGGGATGTGGACTATTTTTTAAATGAAGATGAGAAAAAACTAGTGGAAATCGAAACGGAAATGCTGACGCCTGAAAAGAAATGGGAGAAAAACAAAGAAGCGATCCCAGATGTAGTAGGGAAAATGACGTTCTTACTGGATGGTCAGGTGATTGAGCAAGTCCCCATTTTTTATGAAAACAAACGCAACCGAATGCCTCAAAAAAGCTTTCAAGAAATGTTTAAGTCTGTCTTTCAGACATCGATAGGCGGATCTTCATGGTCAATCTGATCTGGGTATTCCTCACGGTCATCGGTCTTGTCTATGCAATGTTTAACGGAACGATGCATGAAGTGAATGAAGCGGTCTTTAAAGGATCAAAAGAAGCGGTCACCATTTCAATTGGGTTGATTAGTGTTCTTGTATTCTGGCTAGGATTGATGAAGATCGCAGAAGAAGCGGGGTTGTTACATTTCTTTAGTAAATTATGCCGGCCCTTTATCTCAAAACTATTTCCTGAGATTCCTGCGAATCATCCAGCGATGGGGTATATTCTGTCTAATCTCATGGCAAATTTCTTTGGCCTTGGCAATGCCGCCACTCCACTTGGGATTAAGGCGATGGAGCAGATGAAAGTATTAAATGGCGGAAAAAATGAGGCGAGCCGGTCGATGATCACTTTTTTAGCAGTCAATACATCTTCTATCACACTTGTGCCAACGACTGTCATTGCCATTCGTATGACCTATGGCGCAGATCAGCCAACAGATATTGTAGGTCCAACCATTTTGGCGACACTTATTTCAGGTATCGGTGCGATTATGATTGATCGCTATTTCCACTATCGCAGAAGCAGGCGGGGGTGATCTTGTGGCATTTATTAACTGGCTGTCACTTGCTTTGATTCCACTGATCATCGCAGGAATATTGATTGCAGGGACGATTAAAAAAGTACCGACGTACGAAACATTTGTAGAAGGCGGGAAAGAAGGCATTCAAATTGCCTTTTCAATCATTCCGTATTTAGTCGGTATGCTTGTCGCCATTACGATTTTCCGAGCATCAGGTGCCCTTGACTTTGTCATGGAATTATTGAAACCTGTGTTTACAGCGATTGGTATTCCTACAGAAGTGGTGCCGCTAGCTTTGATACGCCCTATATCAGGAACAGCGGCGCTTGGTATGACATCAGACTTAATTGCGACTTATGGTCCAGATTCTTTTATCGGCAAGCTTGCCGCCGTTATGCAAGGGTCAACAGATACGACCCTTTATATTTTAACCGTCTATTTTGGAGCAGTTGGTATTAAAAAAATGGGAGATGCACTGAAAGTGGGGCTGTTAGCAGACCTGATTGGGATCATTGCATCGATTATTATCGTCAGTTTGTTATTTAGCGGCGCCTAATCAGGTGCTTTTTTTATTTCGTGGATGGAAAACAGCTTTTTTGTTGAAATTAGACAGATGAAACGCTTATTTTTCCACGAATGCTTGTTTGTTTCAAGCCAAGCAAGTAAGATAGTACATGAGGTGAAAGACAAATGGAACGTTTACAGAAAGTAATTGCCCATGCCGGCGTCGCTTCTAGACGAAAGGCTGAAGAATTAATTAAAGAAGGACGAGTTACCGTTAATGGTGAAACAGTGACAGAGCTCGGAGTAAAGGTGGGCTCTTCAGATAAAATTGAAGTCAATGGCTTAAAGCTTGAAAGAGAAGAACCGGTTTACTTTATGCTTTATAAACCGCGCGGCGTCATTTCAGCTGCCGAGGATGATAAAGGACGCAAAGTCGTGACAGACTTCTTTGATGATGTTCCGCAGCGTCTGTATCCAATCGGCCGGTTGGATTATGATACGAGCGGTTTAATTTTGATTACAAATGATGGTGAGTTTGCCCATAAGCTCATGCATCCGAAATATCAAATTGATAAAACGTATGCAGCGAAACTAAAAGGCATCCCTTCAAAAGAATTGCTTAGAAAGTTAGAAAAAGGAATCATGTTAGACCATAAAAAAACAGCACCTGCCCGTGCCAAAATGCTTTCAATTGATAAACGAAAGCAAACATGTATTGTGCAATTAACCATTCATGAAGGCAGAAACAGACAGGTTCGCCGCATGTTTGAAGCAATCGGCCACGACGTTTTAAAACTCAAAAGAGAGCAATATGCTTTCCTTCATATTGAAGGCATGAGACCAGGAGATCGCAGAGAATTGACGCCGCATGAAGTAAAACGCCTAAGAGCGATTGCGGATCATGGGAAAAGCGCTTTTTAATTTTCACATAAACTTCAAAAAATGAAGAAGCATCAAAAGAAGGAGAATGCTATAATTTACCTGAATGTCTATGGGGAAGGGGTACTTCAGATGAAGAAAAGACGATTTTTCATACGGACGGGCATTCTCCTCGTGATGCTTGCTGCACTGTGTTATACGATGTATAACTCAGTATTTGCCAAACAGGATCAAATCAAAGAAGGATCTATTGCGCCGAACTTTGTCCTTCAATCAGTAGATGGGGAACGGATTGAATTAAAGGACTTAAAAGGCAAAGGCGTCTTTCTCAATTTTTGGGGTACATGGTGCGGTCCATGTAAGCAGGAATTCCCTTATATGGCAAATCAGTATGAAGTGTTCAAGGATCGCGGTGTCGAAATTGTTGCCGTAAATGTGGGGGAATCCAATATTGCTGTGAAGAATTTTATGGATGCTTATGGCGTGAATTTTCCTGTTGCCATGGACAAAGATCGTCAAGTGACAGAGGCATATGATATTACGCCGCTGCCAACCACATTTTTAATTAATCCTGAAGGCAAAGTAATCAAAGTCATAAAGGGGACGATGACAGAACGTAATGTCTATGAATATATGAATTTGATTAAACCAAAGGGGTCATAGAATGAAAGAGGTAAAGTGCGAGTGTGGACATATTAATCCAATCGGTACTGTTCTATGTGAATCATGCGGGAATCCCATTGCAGCAAAAGAGAAAAATTCATCAAAGCTGCTTGATATGAGATATGACGGCAGTGCAAGACGCTCGCAAACATACAACAAAACGATTGTTGATAAAGTATGGAACTTTTTTTCTTCCGTAAAAGTGGGTGTGTGGCTCATTGTCATCACACTGTTAGCTTCTTCGCTAGGAACTATTTTTCCGCAGGAGCGGTTTATTCCGCCAGGTGCATCAGCTTCCACTTATTATGAGGAGCAATATGGGTCGTTTGGCAAGTTATATTACATCCTTGGATTCCATGATCTTTATAATTCTTGGTGGTTTTTAGCCCTTGTCGCATCTATCGGAATTTCCCTTGTGATTTGCAGCCTTGATCGAGTGATTCCACTTTATCGTGCACTCAAAAATCAAGGGGTTGTCAAAAAAGAAGGCTTTATGAGAAGGCAGCGTCTTTTCAGCGAAACAAATCAAACATTAGATCAACATACATATGAAGGCATCGTTAGTAAGATGAAACAAAAGCGTTACCGCGTAAGAGAAGAAGATGGACATATTTTAGCTGAAAAAGGCCGCTTTTCCCGCTGGGGACCTTACGTCAATCATATTGGATTAATTATATTTCTCATTGGATCCATGCTTCGGTTTGTCCCGGGAATGTACGTGGATGAAACATTATGGGTAAGAGAAGGCGAAACGGCACCAATCCCAGGGACGGGAGGCCAATACTTCTTAAAGAATAATGCGTTTTCAATTGACCGCTATGAATCTGAAAAAGAAAAAGAAGTCTTTGAAAATGCTATTGAAAAGGCTGGCGATGGTCAAGTCGTCAAAAGTTATAAAACCGATGCCGTTTTATACAAACGTGAAGGGGAAGTTGTTTTTGGTGAAAAGCCAAAGCTGAAGCAGGTAACAGAACACGATATTAAAGTGAATGAACCGCTTAAGTTTGACAATTTCTCATTATATCAAGTGGATTTTAAACAAAATGAACTCGATCAAATGGTCTTTCAGCTGATTCGAAAAGATACTGAGAAATCTTTCGGAACAGTGAAGATTAATCTGCTGGAGCCTAAGTCAGAATATGATCTTGGTAGCGGTTACAAAGTCAAGGTGATGAGTTATTTGCCTGATTTTTATTTTGACGAAGATGGCACACCTAGTACGAAAACGAGGAATCCGAATAATCCTGCGTTCGTCTTTGAAATGATCTCTCCTGAAAAACCAAAAGGTGAAAAAAGTTTTGTCGCGATTCAAGAGACAGTAGAGGGTTCTGATAACAATCTTTATAAAATGAAATTTGACCGGGTTGAAACAAAAAACGTGACAGGTTTAACGGTTCGAAAAGACTTAACACTCTGGGTACTTATTGTTGGCGGAATCATCTTTATGATTGGTGTCGTACAAGGGATGTACTGGCAGCATAGAAGAATTTGGCTGTCGGTAAAGGATGGAAAAGTGTTTGTGGCAGGACATACAAACAAAAACTGGTTCGGCTTAAAGTCTGATCTCAAGGTGTTACTGCACGGCAGTGGCATCAAACAGCCAGTGGATCAAAAAGAACTGCCTGATACAACAAGTATCAGCAAAAGCAAGGGGGAAGGGTTAGATGGCGGCAGTCAGTGAAAACCTGTTATTTGCAGCTTTTCTATTTTATTTAGCGGCAGTTCCTTTTTTTGGAGGGGCCATTAAAGGAAAAAAGAAAGAAGAGGGTCCGCGCAAAAATAAGGCGGCACTTATCGGCATAACGCTCACCATCATTGGTTTTTTGAGTCAATTTGGCTATTTTATTTCAAGGTGGATCGCGTCTGGTCACGCACCAGTCAGTAATCTGTTTGAATTCACCACAGCCTTTGGCATGATGCTGGTGCTCGCATTTATTATTTTATATTTTGTCTATCAAGTGTCTGTGCTAGGTTTATTCACACTTCCAATCGCTTTATTAATCATTGCTTATGCAAGCATGTTTCCATCGGATATTTCACCGCTGATTCCTTCGCTTCAAAGTAATTGGCTATATATTCACGTCACGACAGCAGCGCTTGGTCAAGCCATTTTGGCGATCAGTTTTGTGGCAGGTGTGATTTTTCTTTTGAAGCATGTCGATCAAACAAAACCGGGGAAGAAAACCTTTGGCTTAGAGCTGGTCATGTTTATGATTGTGGTTACCCTTGCATTTATCGCTGTCACGTCCATCTTTAGAATGACAGGGTATGAAGCGGAATTTAATTGGGTAGATAAAAATAAAAAAGAGAGCGTCATGGTCTATGAGCTGCCTGCCTTAGTAGGACCTCATAAAGGAGAACTTATCACAAAAGATCGTTTAGAGCCTGTGGTTGATCTGCCGCCTGTTTTTTCAGGTAGAAAGGTGAATACAGTGCTGTGGTCATTTGGCGTTGGGCTGATCATTTATGGACTGCTAAGATTGATCATTCGCAAACGACTAAGTGCGCTGCTTCAGCCGCTCGTAAGACAGGTGAATCTTGATTTAGTCGATGAAATTGGATACAGGGCTGTTTCCATAGGATTCCCTGTATTTGCGTTAGGTGGTCTTATTTTTGCGATGATCTGGGCACAAATTGCATGGACGAGATTCTGGGGATGGGACCCGAAGGAAGTATGGGCTTTAATTACATTTTTATTTTACGCCGCCTATCTCCACCTTCGGTTATCACGAGGCTGGCATGGTGAAAAGTCCGCTTGGCTTGCTGTGATCGGATTTGCGATCATTATGTTTAACCTCATCTTTGTCAACCTAGTGATTGCGGGGCTTCATTCTTACGCGTAATCGCATGAAAAAGGCCAACTTTTATGATTCGATTCGGCTTTTTGTTAAAATGTATGTAACAACGGAGAAAGCAGGAGGATTGTCTAATGGAACACACAACTCAAACGAAAATATTAGTCGTCGATGATGAGGCAAGAATTCGCCGCCTTTTAAAAATGTATTTAGAACGGGAAAATTATGAAATTGATGAAGCGGAAAATGGGGATGAGGCCATTCAAAAAGGACTTCAAACCGATTATGACCTCATTTTGCTTGATTTAATGATGCCTGGGACAGATGGGATCGAAGTGTGTAATCAAATTCGAGATAAAAAAGCCACACCAATTATTATGCTGACAGCAAAAGGTGAGGAAGCCAACCGTGTGCAAGGTTTTGAGGCAGGAACGGATGATTATATCGTCAAACCTTTCAGTCCGCGTGAAGTGGTTCTTCGTGTGAAAGCACTGTTAAGAAGATCGTCTCAAACGTCATATCTCAATACTGGAACAACCACAAAAGATGTTCTTGTGTTTTCTCATCTATCCATTGATCATGATGCACACCGGGTCACTGCAGATGGAAAAGAAGTTAGCCTCACGCCGAAGGAATACGAACTTTTGTACTTCTTAGCAAAAACGCCGGATAAGGTCTATGACAGGGAAAAGCTTCTCAAAGAAGTGTGGCAGTATGAATTCTTTGGGGATCTGAGAACAGTGGATACCCACGTCAAAAGGCTACGCGAAAAACTAAATAAAGTGTCACCAGAAGCAGCGAAAAAAATCGTGACAGTATGGGGTGTCGGGTACAAATTTGAGGTCGGCACTGAATGAAGCTGTGGAAAAGTGTCGTAGGAAAGCTATGGTTAACCATTCTTTTCCTCGTGCTCATTGTTTTATCGATTTTAACTGTGCTTCTTTTAGAATTCATTGAGAACTACCATGTCGAAGAAGCAAAGTCTGATTTAACACAAATGGCCAACAAAGTAGCAGTCATTTTAGAAAGCCATGAGGATCAATCGCTTGCAAGGTCGATTACATCAGAACTAGCTGATAAATTGACAAGTATCGCGATTGTTCAAGAGGATGGACTAGAATGGTATTCGTCTGAAAAAGGCGGGAAGCTTCCTGCGATCACAAAAGAACAAATTGAAGCAGACAAAGATTTGAACAAAGCACTGACACAACGAAAAAAAATCAGTAAACGAGCTGAATCTGATACAGGCAATCAGAAGGATGAGCGCATTGTAGTAGGTGTTCCTTACGAGGCGAACGGAAAGAAAGGGATGGTCTTTCTTTCTCAATCCCTCCTCGCTGTAGAGCAGACAACAAAACATACGACGCGTTATATCTTCCTCGCAGCCGGAATTGCGATTGTGCTGACGACAATTTTCGCTTTCTTCTTATCCACTCGTGTCACCTACCCTCTCAGAAAGATGAGAGAGGGAGCACAAGATTTGGCGAAAGGGAAATTTGATACAAAGATTCCTATTTTAACGCAAGATGAAATTGGGGAACTGGCGATCGCCTTTAATCAAATGGGTAAGCAGCTTAAATTTCATATAACCGCTTTAAATCAAGAAAAAGAACATTTGTCCAACATTCTGAGCAGTATGGCAGACGGTGTCATCACGATCAATATTGATGGAACGATCCTCATGACAAATCCTCCTGCAGAAAGATTCTTGCAGGCT
This sequence comes from Bacillus sp. FSL W7-1582, assembly GCF_038593325.1. Taxonomy (NCBI): domain Bacteria; kingdom Bacillati; phylum Bacillota; class Bacilli; order Caryophanales; family Bacillaceae; genus Bacillus; species Bacillus sp. FSL W7-1582. The sequence goes on along the minus strand of NZ_CP151987.1, from coordinate 2,106,807 downwards.
TGGTATTACGAGCAAAATATGAAGATCAAAGATGGGGATGAACTGCCGCCAGAAGCGCGTGAATTGTTTCATACTGCCGTCAGTACGGAAAAAGAGCAAATGATCGAAGTCACGCTGCAAGGGCGTACTTGGGTTCTTCTCATGTCTCCGCTTTATAACCAGCAAGATGTCAGAGGGGCGGTTGCGGTGCTTCGCGATATGACAGAAGAGAGAAGACTGGATAAGCTAAGAAAAGACTTCATTGCAAATGTCAGTCATGAACTCCGTACACCTATTGCTATGCTGCAGGGCTATAGTGAAGCGATTGTCGATGACATTGCCGGATCAGAAGAGGAAAAGAAAGAGATTGCCCAAATTATCTATGACGAATCACTTCGAATGGGGCGTCTTGTGAATGATCTTCTCGATCTCGCACGTATGGAAGCTGGTCATATTACACTGAATCTTGAATCAACTGATACAGAAGAGCTGACTGAAAAAATCTACCGTAAATTCCTTGGAATTGCGAAAGAAAAACAAATCAACCTGACGTATGAAATTCAAGTAGAAGAACCGTATTTTGTATTTGATCCAGATAAAATAGAACAGGTTTTTACAAATCTCATCGATAATGCCATTCGTCATACACCAGAAGGCGGAGAAGTTCACTTCTCAGTTCAATCGGTGGAAAATGGGCTCAAGATGGATGTGAAAGATTCGGGAAGCGGCATTCCTGAAGAGGATCTCCCGTTTATTTTTGAACGGTTCTATAAAGCAGATAAAGCAAGAACAAGAGGACGTTCCGGTACGGGGCTGGGTCTTGCGATTGTGAAAAACATCGTAGAAGCACATCAAGGCTCCATTCATGCACATAGTAAAGCTGGAACAGGTACTCACTTCACTTTCTATATTCCGAAAAAAAAGCAGGAACTCGTCTAATCTTGACGAAGAATCTTGTTACATGAGAAACACTTCTTTTCGAAAGAAAATGAAGTGTTTTTTCTATTTTCATATTTTTAAGGAGAAGTTAAACTAAAAGCCCTTTCCAAATTGTCGATCTTGTAATATATTTGTCATAAAGTTGTAATGTAACGTTTTGTGAGAGTCACTCGACAAAAATAAGTGAACGGAGGGGTTTCCTATGCATGAAACCTTTCAAAAAATATATGATTCGTACCATCAAGATTTGTACCAATTTTTATTTTATATGGTAAAAGATAAAAATCAGGCAGAGGATCTCGTGCAGGAGGTTTACATTCGGGTACTTCACTCATATAAAACTTTTGAAGGAAGAAGCAGCGAGAAAACATGGCTGTTTTCAATTGCAAGGCATGTGGCAATTGACTGGTTTCGCAAACAGCAAACCATCAGACAACGGGTGCTCGGCACGTTTGATTGGGATAAACAGGATGTAAAAGATCCAGACCTGCTCCCAGATGAATTGGCTGTACAGGATGAAAATATCAAAGAAATTTATGCCGCACTTGATCATTGCACCATTGATCAACGAGCCGTCATCATTTTAAGGTTTATCCAAGGCTACTCAATCATGGAGACGGCCAAGGCGCTAAAGTTCTCGGAAAGCAAAGTCAAAACAACGCAGCACCGAGGCCTGAAAGTGCTCCGAAAACATATGGAGCTTTTGAAGGAGGAGCTAGTGAATGAAAACGAACAGGTCCAATTGGAGCGAAGAACGAATTAAAGTATTACTCAGTCAGCTTCCAAAGGTGGAGGACAACCGTTCATCTAAGCAGATTTACCAGCAAATGCTGATGGCAAGCGGGAAGAAAAAGAAAAGTGCCAGATGGATCGGTCCAGCGGTCGCAACCGTTGTGGTCTTATTTATGGCGTTTTTGATTTCTCCTCATTTATTTCAGCCGGCTGCTCAAGATATAAAGAAATTGAAAATGGATTCGAGTGCTGAAAAAGGACAGGTGAACGCTACATTAGAGGCGGTAAAAAACACAAATGATCCTTCACATGTTGCTTACGCATCTGACAAAGAAAAGTATATGACGATTTCATACATAGATGAATCCACTTCTCAAGTTGTCCCAATCAGTATTCAAAAAGAAAATAAGCATGATAATGTGCAGGCGCTTCTTGATACATATGAAAAATTGGAGCTGCCTGAAATGACAAAACCTCTTCAAGCTTATATGGATATGGTGGATGTGAGTGAAAAAGGGGACACACTGATTTTTCAGCTGAAAAATGATTTGTCTCTTGATACATTAAAAGAAGCCAACCGTTTTAAAGACATGGTCAAAGAAACGTTAAAATGGAGCCAATATAAACAAGTACAGGTCAAGTCTGTCAATGGCTCGCACCTTCAATTAGGGACGAATGGCCGTCTTGGTACCATTTCAATTAATAAACAAACAAAGCACGCTTACTACGTTTTAGAAAATAAGAGTGGGACATTTTTGGTGCCGTCAAAAGATGATTATCCTTCTTATAAAGATGCAGTAGAGGCGATGAAGCGGGCGAATGATGCAGGACTCGATCCACTCATTAAAGAAGAGCCTATTAAAAAAGTGACATCAAAAGGAAAACATGCAACCATCACGTTTGGAGCATCAGCACAATTAACGGACTCAATTGATCATATTTTACTTATTGAAGGACTGCTGCTCACAGCGAAAGATTTCGGTTTTACAGATGTCACGATACAAAATGCAGGAACAGATCAAGTAGGCCCATATGAATTAAAAGAACCGCTAGAGGTACCGGCACTGCCAAACCCAGTTGTTATCAAAGAACGCTAAAGGACGCAACTTATTGCGTTCTCAGCGTGTAGACAAACCCTCGCATTCTTTGTCAGTCCTGCGCTCCGGTGCTCGTCCTTTCTAGACTGCAAAGGTTTTCTATCACGCTGAAAAGAAGACAAAGGGCTAAAATCAAGTTCATTTTAGCCCTTTGTCAACAATCTGAGGACGCAACTTATTGCGTTCTTTTTTCATGTATAGAAAAGGGCTTCCTTGAGGTATACTAAGCTGTCATGAAAAGAACTTCAAAGAAGGGAAGTCACTGATGAAAAGGTATTGCTACATATGTGCTAGCTGTTTCTTGTTCTTGACCTTATCACCGTTTGCCCATGCAGAGAAAACAACCGAGTGGGTGGAACCAATCAAAGGTGAAGTCACTGATTTGTTTGGGACAAGAGGTGGTTCGCATAAGGGGTTAGACATTGCTGCACCAGAAGGAGAATCCATTTTTGCTGCTAGCGAAGGTGTGGTTACTCGTTCCTATGTATCTGCTACATATGGTGAAGTTGTATTTATTCGGCATCCAAATGGATATGAAACCGTCTATGCGCATTTAAATGCGCGTTTTGTAAAGAATGGTGACCATGTACAAACAGGGCAGCCGATCGGCATCATAGGCAACACAGGCGCCTCTAGGGGCACTCATTTGCATTTTGAGGTGCACAGGGGTAATTGGTCAGTTAGTAAAGAAGATGCAGTAGATCCGCTCACAATCATTGCAAGAGATCGTTTCCAAGAGCCAGCCCTTCATGTAGATGGATATGAGAAACATACATATGTCATACAACGAGGGGACACGCTCTGGTCCATTGCTAAAGCACATCAAATGACCGTTGATCAATTGAAGAAAATCAATGCACTGACAACGCATCTCATACGGACAGGTGAACGTTTAATCGTTTCAACAAAATAAACCTCATGCTTTTGCATGAGGTTTACCATTTTTTTATAGGTCAATCAGACGTACAGAAAGAATATCGCTCACTTTAGTTAACGTTTGGACAATTTCATCTTCAAGGTGCTTATCAAAAGAAAGCATCATGATGGCTTCGCCGCCTTTTTCTTTACGGCCTACTTGCATTGTCGCAATGTTCACATCGTGGTCGCCTAAAATCTTTCCAACTTGACCGATCACACCAGGTGCGTCAGTGTGCTGAATATAGACAAGGTGTCCATCTGGGTAAAAGTCAATATTGAAACCATTAATAGAAACGACACGTTCACCTAGATGCGGGATATACGTTGCTTTTAATGTAAAGGTGGAAAGGTCACCTTTGACTTCAATGGAAATGCTGTTCTCATAGCCAGATTCGCTTGAAGAAATTTTCTCGCTAAAGCTAATGCCGCGTTCTTTTGCCACCATACCAGCATTGACTTCATTTACAGTCGAATCGACACGCTCTTTCAAAAAGCCAGAAAGCAGACTTTTTGTAATAAATGATGTTTCGAGTTTTGCGATAGATCCTTCATATGAAATGCTGACTTCTTTTACAGGTTCTCTCATCGATTGAGAAACAAGACGTCCAAGTTTTCCTGCAAATTGATGATAAGGCTGGATTTTCTTGAACTCGTCTTTTGTCATCGCTGGTAGATTAATAGATGACATGACCGGGAGTCCTTTTGCAAATTGAAGAACTTCTTCAGAGACTTGTGCCGCTACATTTAATTGTGCTTCTTTTGTAGATGCACCAAGATGCGGAGTGGCAATGACGTTTGGATGATCCACAAGTGGATTCTCAGTAGGTGGTTCTACTTCAAATACATCGAGAGCAGCCCCTGCGACATGACCATTTTCAAGTGCTTCAAGAAGGTCGCGTTCGTCAATGATACCGCCGCGTGCACAGTTCACTAGACGAACACCTTTTTTCGTTTTTGCGATTGTTTCTTTATTGAGAAGTCCTCTAGTTTCTTTTGTTAAAGGTGTATGTACCGTAATAATATCTGATACTTCAAGCACTTCATCAAGTGATTTTGCATTGACACCAATTTTTTCGGCACGTTCTTTTGTGAGGAAAGGGTCAAATACGTTGACGGTCATGCCAAATGCTCTTGCACGCTGGGCGATTTCACTTCCAATTCTGCCTAAGCCAACAATCCCAAGAGATTTTCCGTAAAGCTCAGCACCGACATATGCGCCTCTGTTCCATTCTTTTGATTTAACAGAAATATTCGCTTGAGGAATATGACGCATGAGAGATGAGATCATCGCAAACGTATGCTCTGCCGTTGAAATCGTATTCCCATTTGGTGCATTGATGACAATCACACCATGTTTTGTTGCTTCATCAATGTCAATGTTGTCGACTCCCACACCGGCACGGCCAACAATTTTTAATGAAGTCATTTTTTCATAAAGTTCTTTTGTCACTTTTGTGGCACTTCTGACAAGTAAGGCATCAAACGTGTGTAATTCATCTTCTGCTTCTGTTACATTTTTTTGAACAATTTCAACAAAATCTGATTCTAATAGTGGTAAAAGACCATCATTGCTCATCTTATCTGAGACTAATACTCGAAACATCGTAAGATTTCCTCCTAAAATAAACGTCATAAATATCTGATAATTTACCATATTCCTTTTCACTGTGTCAATCAAATTAAAGCAGTAAAGCGAAAAAGAAAACACGAACATTTTTTAGTGTCTTGATCAAGAATGGACACCTTTAAACAAAAGATACCCAATTTTTACGCATTTGTCATTATAAATTTTAGGTTTTTTACGATTTCTTAAAACTGATGAAATTGCTCAGGATTTTTATCTGTACAAATGCTCATATATCATATATAATGATGTCGAATTGAATAATGATCAATCTTCGGGGCAGGGTGTAATTCCCTACCGGCGGTGATGAGGCATAGTCTCTAAGCCCGCGAGCCTTTTTTGGCAGGATTCGGTGTGATTCCGAAGCCGACAGTATAGTCTGGATGGGAGAAGATGGAGGTTCGTAAACGTTGAAAACATGTCTGTTTATACGTTTATTTGTGTAGCCTAAATTTCCCGCTCCTGTGTATGTATTCAGAGCGGTTTTTTTGTGGCTAAAATTGAACAATCCTCTTTTCGAAAGATTTGATCGAAAAGGAGAGAGAATATTGAATCAAAGTAAAGTAAAACGTTTAGTTGTCATCAGCATGCTTAGCAGTATCGCATTTGTATTAATGTTATTGAATTTTCCTTTTCCTGGGCTGCCTGGGTATTTAAAAATTGATTTTAGTGATATTCCTGCGATTATTGCAATTTTAATTTATGGGCCAGGTGCTGGGATTGCTGTTGAAGCTTTAAAGAATCTACTGCACTACCTCATTCATGGTAGCATGTCCGGTGTTCCTGTGGATCAAGTAGCGAATTTTACAGCAGGTGTACTATTCATCTTACCGGTGGCTTTTATTTTTAAAAAGATTAAATCAGCAAGAGGGTTAGCGTGGTCCATGATTCTCGGAACATTACTCATGACAGTCATGATGAGCATCTTAAACTATTTCTTGTTCCTTCCTGCTTATACATGGTTTTTGAATGCACCCGTCCTGTCAGATCATGTGCTAAAGGCAACCATTACAGCAGGGATCTTGCCTTTTAACCTGATTAAAGGAATCATCATCACCATCGTCTTTAGTTTCATTTTTGTCAAAATGCGTCCATGGTTTGAAAATAAACGCCGACTTCAAAATAGTTAATATAAAAAAAGCCCCTTTTAAAGGGGCTTTTATCCTATTCATGCTTAAGTGGATCACCATCGAAAGTTTCGTCCGCAACTTTAATTGAGTCAGTTGGGCAACCTTCAAATGCGTCAAGCATATCTTCTTCAAGTACTTCTGGAACTTCTACAGTCCCCTGATTGTCATCAAGCGTGACAAATGCAATGCCTTCATCATCATAATCATAAATGTCTGGAGCAGCTGCACCGCATGCGCCGCAAGCAATACATGTGTCTTTGTCTACAATTGTATATTTTGCCATGTTAAAAAAATACCTCCCAGATTGTTCGATGGAACAAATGGTTTAACCTTTTTAGTTTCACCGATAAAAAACCAATTTCCTCAAACCTTATTGTAATGATTTTAAATTCACATTTCAACTGTAAAGTGATTGAGAATGCTTATCACATAAGGGTTTGTTCATAACTTTCCCCCATTAATTGAGTTTAAACATTTCTTCTTCAATGAAATCTGTTAAAATAAAGGGAGAAAATATTCGAATTTTGTCAGGAAGACAGGTGCTTTGGTCAATGACGATTCATTACTTGGATGTCATGTTGATGGACAGCGTACATAAATTGAACGGCGAACGCTCCATTAGTGCTGTCTACCATCTTTTTAAAGGAAAAAAATCATCACAAACGATACAGGATGCAAGTTTGTTTCAGCTTTCTAGCTACTTCGGCTGCTATCCAGCTTTTACGAGGGATCAGTTGAACCGCTCTGTACAAAGGCTAAAAGAGCAGCACTTCATCAGAAAGACAGGGGATACATTCATCGCCACAGATGCAGGAATAAGTATGCTCAGGCAGTGTTTCACTGAAAAACCGATGCCAGTTTATTTTAATGGTGCCAAGTATCATGATAAAGCAAAGGTGTTATGGATGAGACTGTCTTTACTTGTGCAGGTCCTTTCACATCATGCAGCGGGGTCACAACACTATGTGCCGATTCAAAGAGATATATCGGTTCAAAACTGGACAAAATCCTTCTTCTCGCAATATCACCAGAAGAAAAAGCTTTCTGAAGATATCCATCATGAGCTTGAAACACTTCTTGCTCATTTAACTGATCAAGAGGCACTGCTTTTTGTGTATTCATTGACTTCCAATGAAAGAATCGGACGGACGTACCAGCAAATGGCGGAATGGATGAAAGAAGATGTATGGTATGTTTACTTGCTTTTTTGGAATGTGCTCCATTATTTTATTCAATGTGCGCAAAAAGGTGAGGCACCGATCATCCAGCGAATGATAGATGATCTTCAATTCAAACGTGTGCTGACCACCTCTACCCATAAAACGCTTGAGCTTGTACAAAAAGGGTTCAGTATTGATCAAATTGCTCATATTCGTTCATTAAAAAAAGCGACAATTGAAGATCATATTGTGGAGCTCTCAATACATGAGCCGAGCTTCTCGATTGAACCATATGTCAGTAGTGAAGCTCAAAAGGCGATACATGAGGTAGCCGGTCAGCTCCAAACCAACAAGATGAAGCTGATCAAAGAAAGTCTCGAGCATTCATTTACTTATTTTCAAATACGATTGGCATTGACAAGGATGGTGAAAGCAAATGGATAAGCTTCATCAGACGCTGATGCGATACTTTGGTTATGATGCCTTCAAAACAGGTCAGGAGGACATTATTCGAAGTGTACTTCAACAAAAAGATACGGTTGCCATGCTTCCTACTGGTGGCGGGAAGTCACTTTGTTATCAAATTCCGGGCTATTTGACAGACGGGTTAGTGCTGATCATTTCACCTCTTTTATCACTCATGGAAGATCAAGTGGAACGCATGAAAATGCGCGGTGAAAAGCGAGTAGCTGCGCTTAACAGTACACTGTCTTTTCAAGAAAGAAGACATATTATTCGGCATTTGCCATCATATAAATTTTTATTTGTCGCACCTGAGGCGCTTATGTCAGAGGTATTGTTAGAGCAGCTCAAAGCGATGCATGTGGGTCTATTCGTTGTAGATGAAGCTCACTGTATATCGGAATGGGGACATGATTTCCGCCCGGAATACTCCAAGCTTGGAGAATGGAGAGAAGCGCTCGGCAATCCTGTCGCCTTAGCACTAACGGCAACTGCGACGAAACAAACCTTAAAAGATACTGTGCAAACGTTGCGGCTAGAGCATCCAGATGTTCATATTCATTCAGTTAACCGGCCGAATATTGCACTATTAAAAGAGGCGCATGAAACGAAAGAAGCAAAAGAGAAACGAGCACTTGAGCTTGTGGAAACCCTTCAAGGGCCTGGGCTGATTTATTGTCCGACCCGGCAAATGACAGAAGATATCTCACGTTTGGTGAAACAAAAAACGCGTCAACGTGTAGAGTTTTATCATGGGGGTATGGAGTCAGGGGACCGCATGCTGATCCAGCAGCAATTTATCAGCGGTCAAATTGATCTCATTTGCTGTACAAGTGCTTTTGGAATGGGAATTGATAAAGCAAATATACGCTTTGTGATTCATATGAGTCCGCCTCAGTCAATTGAAGCATTTATGCAAGAAATTGGAAGAGCTGGACGGGACAGGAAAAATAGTGTGAGCGTTCTTTTATATACAGAAGAGGATGCGGATATTCAAAGTCATTTGATTCAAGCAGAAGGTTTTGATGACCCGGAAATTGATTTTTTCTTAGCTCGAGTATCACAAATGCCGATCAATGATGAAAAGAAATTACGTGAACAATTGATGGAAGCAGGGCTTCAGGAGACGCGCGCGCGAATGCTCTCGCATTATTACACGATGTACCAAACTGAACAGCCCCGTTTACTCATGAAGAAGCTGAAAGAAAAGCTGCAGGATAGACAAACAGAAAAGCTAAAAAAAGTGTGGCAGTTTAAAGAGCATATCACTGGCCATCGCTGCTTTAGGCAATCTCTGTTATCATACTTTGATGAGCAGCTTGATCTAACGGAGGACGCATCCTTTGGGAACTGCTGCTCTTCATGCGGACTTGACCTGTCTGATTACGAAAAAAAAGATCAACCATTGGAGCTGAATGAAATGAAACACTGGAAGACCGAGCTGGATCGTCTATTTCATCTGACAAAAGAGGCGCAGCATTGATTGAACAACATCGCCGTATTATTGAAAAATTAACCGATCGACAAGTAGTAGAACAGTTGTATTTTACACAGCTGCTCATGCTGATTGTCTCTTTTTTACTAGGGATGTTTATGTTTAATCATTGGACTGATTTTACAGCCCTATGGCAGATCCGAGATATGCGTATCCTGACTTACGGAATTGGCGGCGCTTTGCTTGTGATTATTCTCGACGCTATTGTCATGAAGGTGTTTCCAGCTCATATGTATGATGATGGCGGATTAAATGAAAAAATGTTCAAAAACCGCAGCATCCCGCATATTGTTTGGTTAACGCTGCTCATTGCCTTTTCAGAAGAAATTTTATTTCGCGGGATCGTTCAGCAGCAATTTGGACTAGAGATTGCAAGCATTGTGTTTGCACTTCTTCACTTTCGCTACTTGTCAAAAATACTCTTGTTTATCCTTGTGGTTTCTATTAGTATTTTTTTAGGACTTTTATACGAGTGGACAGGAAATTTATTCGTTCCTGTCATGACACACTTTGTCATTGACCTAGTCTTTGCATGTCAAATTCGTTTTAAATATTGGGGGAGGGATGAACATGGAAGAAATGTCGAGAATGAAGAGAAAAAAGCAGCAGCTGACAAACATCCATGATGAGGATGTAGAGGAAAATCTTGAAGAAGAAAAAGTGCATCCTTCAGATGACTCTCACTTTCCTACACGAGAAGATTTTCATGAATATAAAAAGCAGCGAACCAAAAAAGTGCGTAATCCATTGTTTACGACACTGGCTATTATCTTTCCTATTATTGTCGTCACGGTTTTCTTCCTGTTGATTTATTACACATCAAAGGAAATTAATGATAACAACAATCAAGGTGTTTATATTGATAAAACATCGAGTGCTGACACAGATCCAGTCCCGTCAGCACTTGTTGACACAAAAAATGATTCAAGCGCTGACAAAGCGGATGCGTCTGATGATGAGAAGAAAAAGAAAGATGCTGGTAAAGAAAAGCAGCGTTCAAAAGAAAAAGCAGAGCAAAAGAAAAAAGAACAAGCCGCTAAAGAGAAGGCTGAGCGTGAAAAGGCCGAAGCTGCAAAAAAGCGTGAGCAGCAACAGCTCGCTCTTCAAAAACAGCAGGAAGAAAAAAAGCGAAAAGAAGCAGAAGAGAAGAAGAAGCAGGAAGAAAAGCCTGTTCGTGTCGTGCAGCATACTGTTGGGCCAGAGGAAAACTTGTATCGAATTTCCATGAAGTATTATCAAAACCGATCAGGGGAAGAGAAAATTCGAGCTTACAATCATTTAAAAGGAAATAGCGTGTACAGCGGACAAGTATTGAATATCCCATTAGAAAATTAATATTTGACATGAATGAATCGAAAAGCACATACATATGTAGAAAAAAGGGACAAGGGTGTATGTGATGACATTGCACGCAATCAGCCGCTATATGGATCAGCCGACACAGAAAATGATTGAAACATTGATCAAAAGGAAGCGCAAATACGAGGGGTTTGCAAAACAATGCAAAAGGTGGCAATGGACAGCCCTTTTATCACTTGCGATTCTTCTGTTTTATTTTGTGATAACAGCTAATAGCGGGGGCTCCCTGCAGCCGGAAGCGATGATTGCCACATTGCTTGGCCATGAGGTGTTTCTGTTTTGGATCATGGCTGAAGTGTTTGCTTTTTACGCATCGTATTATTATAAGAAAAAAGAAGAAAAGGCTGAGGATGAATATCATAAGCTCAGATGTGAAATTATACAGAAAAGCACAGATTTATGGCCTCAATCAAATCAATGGAAAGAGCGCGAGGCCGTTTTCCACTTCATGCAGACGCAATATGATATCAATCTCTATTATGAAAGTAAATAAATGAGCAAAAGACGTTTAAACAGTTGAAACGTCTTTTTTCATTCAAGCGTCTTATAAAAGAAAGCTGATACAAGGGAGTCATTCATAATGAAATATGCCATCGGATTTACTGCTGCCATAGCGGCTGTGACAACAGGTGTGTGTGTAACAGCGAAAATGGTGAAAACGGCAAAACAAAACAACATCAAAAAGCATTACTTTACAATAGAAGGACTTCAGTCAGATCGACCTGCAGTCATTTTCTTTATTTCTGATACCCATCGCCGTCTAATTAGTGATACTTTATTAGCGGAAGTAAAAGAGCAGCAGCCTGATGTCATTATGATCGGCGGGGACTTAGCTGAAAAGGGAGTCCCTTATGCTAGAGTTGAAGAAAATGTGAAACGTTTAGCAAGGATTGCCCCGGTGTATTTTGTGTGGGGGAATAACGACCATGAGCTGCATCAGCAAAAACTCAAAGACATCCTCCATACCTATCAGGTGACGACATTGCAAAATGAGACGGCTGTGTGGAATTTTGAAGGACAGCCCATTAAAATAGGCGGAATCGATGATATCCGGCTTGAAAAAGCAGATTATGAAGCGATACGGCCGGAGTTTGTCAAAGAAGACGTGAATATCCTTTTATCACACAACCCAGATGTGCATCACTTGATGAGTGAAGAAGAGGGAATTGATCTTGTTTTGAGCGGTCATACCCATGGGGGTCAAATTCGTATTGGGAAATTTGGTCCGTATGAAAAAGGAAGAACAGGCCAAGTCAAAGGTGCTTTCTTTCTGATTAGTAATGGTTACGGAACAACAAAGATTCCGATGCGTCTTGGAGCAGAACCAGAAACCCATCTGATCTATTTAATGCCGCTAAAAACGCGCTAAGTTGATGCCCCATCAATATTTTCCATAAAAGTCACCGTAAGCATAGCTTCATGCTTGTCTTCCGTCTTGACACAGTGTAAACTGAATACAAAATTAAGAACCTATGACTCATCATCTCATATACTACAGTATGATGTGTGTTAGAAGAGGCAGGAGGGAACGTTATGCGGCTAGAGCGTCTGAATTATAATAAAATCAAAATTTTTCTCACACTAGATGATCTGACAGACCGAGGTCTTACGAAAGAAGACCTTTGGAAAGATTCGTTCAAAGTTCATCAGCTGTTTAAAGACATGATGAACGAAGCGAATCAGGAGCTCGGTTTTGAAGCGAATGGACCGATTGCTGTTGAAGTATTTTCTCTTCAGGCGCAGGGGATGGTCGTCATTGTGACAAAGAGTCAGCAGGAAGATGCTGATGATGAGTTTGATGAAGATTACATTGAGATGCAAGTCAAGCTCGACGAGAGCAAGCATGTGCTCTATCAATTTGCCTCGTTTGAAGATGTGATTCAACTGTCCCATAGTTTAAGTCGTATTGGACTTTTAGGGGGTACAGTTTACCACTATGAAGGTCAATATTTTCTCAGCCTAGATGATTTCGAAGAACTGTCTGCAGATACAGTCATTTCTATTTTAGCGGAGTTCGGTTCTCCGACGACATTAACCATTCACCGGTTAAAAGAATACGGAAAAGTGATCATGCAGGAAGATGCAGTGAAAACGATTCAACTGTATTTTTAATCACTTTTTTCTATTATATTTAATACTGTTGTGATGAAACAACAGTATTTTTTTATATCCATTTTTATATTTATAAACGCTGATATTTTATTTTGATAAAAAACGCTTTTTACCTTTGCTTTACCAGTACGAAGGTGTATACTATTGCTTGAAAGGGAGCAGTAGATCATGAAAGATTTCTAGGGGGTTTATTTTAATGGCAGCCGATCAAAACGCCGCTCATAACGCAGAAGATAAGCTAGATGTTTTAAAGTCAACTCAAACCGTCATACATAAAGCGCTTGATAAATTGGGCTATCCGCAAGAAGTGTATGAATTGCTGAAGGAGCCAATTCGCCTATTAACGGTCAAAATTCCAGTACGTATGGATGATGGATCGGTGAAAATTTTCACTGGTTATCGTGCGCAGCATAATGATGCTGTCGGTCCAACAAAAGGCGGAATTCGATTCCACCCGAACGTTACTGAAAAAGAAGTAAAAGCGCTTTCAATTTGGATGAGTTTAAAATGTGGTATTGTGGATCTTCCTTATGGCGGAGGAAAAGGCGGTATTATCTGTGATCCAAGAGAAATGTCATTTAGGGAGCTTGAAAAACTAAGCCGCGGCTATGTTCGCGCAATTAGCCAAATCGTTGGACCAACAAAAGATGTTCCAGCACCAGATGTGTTTACAAACTCTCAAATCATGGCATGGATGATGGATGAGTATTCTAGAATTGATGAATTTAACTCGCCAGGATTTATTACAGGAAAACCAATTGTTCTTGGAGGCTCACATGGACGTGATACTGCAACGGCAAAAGGTGTAACGATCTGTATCAAAGAAGCGGCGAAGAAAAAAGGAATTGACATCAATGGGGCTCGTGTTGTCGTTCAGGGATTCGGAAATGCAGGAAGTTACTTGGCTAAATTTATGTATGATGCCGGAGCGAAAATCGTAGGAATTTCAGATGCTTACGGCGGTTTGTATGATGAAGATGGTCTCGATATTGACTACTTGCTTGACCGACGTGACAGCTTTGGAACCGTCACTAAATTATTTAATGATACAATTACAAACCAAGAGCTGCTTGAGCTAGATTGTGATATCTTAGTACCTGCAGCCATTGAAAACCAAATTACAGAAGATAATGCGGCAAACATTAAGGCCAAAATTGTCGTAGAAGCAGCAAATGGACCAACGACATTGGAAGGGACAAAAATTCTTTCAGATCGTGGTGTACTGCTTGTTCCAGACGTACTTGCAAGTGCGGGTGGAGTGACTGTTTCTTACTTTGAATGGGTTCAGAATAACCAAGGGTTCTACTGGACAGAAGAAGAAGTGGAAACTCGTTTAGAAGATATGATGGTGAAATCATTTAATAATATTTATGAAATGGCGCAAAACCGCCGTATTGATATGCGACTAGCAGCATATATGGTCGGTGTACGTAAAATGGCTGAAGCTTCTCGATTCAGAGGCTGGATTTAAGCGACTTATTTGCATCGCGCCTTAAAATCTCCTATCCTTAAATAGGAGATTTTTTTATGGAATCATGCAAAGAATCAAACAGCCCAGCAATTGTTATTGCAGTGAAACGACAGGAGTGGAACAAATGAAACAAGAAAAAGCGATCATAATAGGAGGAGGCCCGTGCGGTCTATCAGCTGCCATTGCATTCAAGCAAATTGGGATTGATGCACTTGTGATTGAAAAGGGCAATGTGGTCAACAGTATTTATCATTACCCTACACACCAAACCTTCTTCAGTACAAGTGAAAAGCTTGAGATCGGTGACGTCGCTTTTATCACTGAAAATCGGAAACCCGTTCGTATTCAGGCGCTTTCCTATTACCGAGAGGTGGTCAGACGAAAAAGCCTTCGTGTGAATGCTTTTGAAAAGGTAAACGCTGTGACGAAAAAAGATGGCCGTTTTACGGTAAATACATCAAAAGACGACTATACATGTGACTATGTTGTGATTGCGACTGGCTACTATGATCATCCTAACTATATGAATGTAAAAGGGGAAGACCTTCCTCATGTGTATCATTATTTTAAAGAAGGACACCCCTACTTTGATAAAGATGTGACGGTGATCGGCGGGAAGAACTCTAGTGTTGATGCTGCCCTAGAACTTGTGAAATGCGGAAGCAGGGTGACGGTTTTATATAGAGGAACTGAATATTCATCCAGCATCAAACCTTGGATTTTACCAGAGTTTGAAGCGCTTGTTCGAAATGGCACCATTCGAATGGAGTTTGGTGCAGAGGTGAAGGAAATCACAGAACAGGATGTTGTCTTTACAAACCAGCAGGGCCAAACAGATCGAGTGAAAAGTGATTATGTGTTTGCGATGACAGGTTATCATCCTGATCATTCATTTTTAGAAAAAATGGGTGTAACAATCGATCCAGAATCAGGCCGCCCAGCATTTGATGAACAAACAATGGAAACAAATGTAGAAGGTATTTTCATTGCAGGGGTTATTGCAGCTGGTAACAACGCCAACGAAATTTTCATTGAAAATGGAAGATTTCATGGCGGGTTGATTGCAGAAGAAATCAACAAAAGAATCAACGGGTAAAAAAAGAACTGGGTCCTTCTAAGGGATTCAGTTCTTTTTTATGTAAATTGGGATTATATAGAAGATTATTTTTGGGAAAATGGGCTCGAGTCATATAAAAAAGGGGTGATTCGTGGTACGATAATAAAGGATAATGTAGGGAAAGAGGTCTGATTATGATCGCAATCATTTCAGCAGGTTTAGCTCCCGGCATCGCACTTTTAAGTTATTTTTATTTGAAAGATCAATACGACAATGAGCCGGTTCATATGGTCATCAGATCTTTTATGCTAGGTGTCATACTTGTGTTTCCAACCATGTTTATTCAGTATGTCCTCCAAGAGGAAAATATCGCCACGAATCCTATCGTGATTTCATTTGTGACATCGGGTTTTTTAGAAGAATCATTAAAGTGGTTTATTTTAATGGTCAGTGTCTATGCGCACGTACAGTTTGATGAACACTATGACGGGATTGTCTATGGAACAAGTGTCTCGCTTGGATTTGCGACACTTGAAAATATTCTGTACTTAGTTGGTCATGGGGTAGAGTACGCGTTTACACGTGCCTTGCTGCCTGTATCAAGCCACGCTTTATTTGGTGTGGTGATGGGGTTTTATATAGGTAAAGCTCGTTTCTCTGATAAAAAAGAGCAGCGAAAATGGCTGATTCTCTCTTTAATACTTCCTATCCTTTTTCATGGCTTATATGATTTCATTCTTCTTGGCATGAAAAATTGGGGATATATCATGTTACCGTTCATGATTTTTTTATGGTGGTTTGGTCTGCGGAAAGCCAAAAAAGCCCGTGCGGTGAAGATGGTACAAATTTAAATTGGAAAACGTCCTATACGTCTTTAGGGCGTTTTTTGTCTTTTCCATCCAATTCCCTCCTGTGATGAATGTATAAAAATAGGGATCGGAAGAAACATATATTCAAACATCAAAAGTACAGGAGGATTAAATATGGACAAAGCTCGTTTCATGAAACAAATCGTCCTTATCTTCTCAATTGTTCTGCTCGCGTCTTCATTGATGACAGCTGAAAAAAGTGAAGCTTTCACAAATCAAGTGATTCAGCGGGGAGCTACAGGAGAAGATGTCGTCGAGCTCCAGGCAAGGCTCCAATACAATGGTTTTTACAATGGAAAAATAGACGGTGTGTATGGCTGGGGAACTTACTGGGCCGTGCGCAATTTTCAAAGCCAGTTTGGTGTAAAGAAAGTCGATGGACTCGTAGGGGAAAAAACAAAAAGCCTATTAGTTCAAAAGACGAAATACTATAAAGAGTTTGTGCAACAGCAGTTGCAAAAAGGGAACCAGTTTACGCACTACGGCGGGAAACCTCTTGATCAGCAAACAAAGGCTCCTGCGCAAAGAAACACGCAAAAAAAGACAGCACAAGGTGCAAAAGAGAATCAAAAAAGTCAAAGCGGAGGAAACAGCTCGTCTGGGAAGTCTGGAAACCAGTCAGGAAATGGTCAAGCAAATCAAACGCCGAAACAAACAGCAGCCAACATGCCAGGTGGTTTTTCAAGCAATGACATTCAGCTTCTTTCACAAGCTGTGTATAGTGAAGCGAGAGGTGAACCTTATGAAGGACAGGTAGCGATCGCAGCCGTCATCTTAAACCGTTTAAACAACCCGACTTTTCCAAACACGATTGCTGGTGTCATTTTTGAACCGCTTGCGTTTACTGCTGTAGCAGATGGACAATTTTATATGGCGCCAAATGAAACCGCTAAAAAGGCAGTATTTGATGCCATTAATGGCTGGGACCCATCTGAAAGCGCCGTTTATTACTTTAATCCTGATACAGCAACAAGCCCATGGATTTGGGGAAGACCACAAATTAAACGAATCGGGAAACATATTTTCTGTGAATAAAAAGAGGTGTAAATAAATGATCAGAGGAATATTGATTGCTATTTTAGGAATTGCTGTCATCTCAACAGGATACTGGGGCTATAAAGAGCATCAAGAAAAAGATGCAGTACTGCTTCATGCAGAGAACAACTATCAAAGAGCCTTCCATGATTTAACGTATCAAGTCGATCAGCTGCACGATAAACTTGGCGCAACACTTGCGATGAATAGCCAAACATCTATATCTCCAGCACTGGCAGATGTATGGAGAATGTCATCAGAAGCGCATAACAATGTCAGTCAGCTTCCGCTCACATTGATGCCTTTTAACAAAACAGAAGAGTTTCTAGCGAATGTCGGTGACTTTAGCTATAAATCGTCACTTAAATCTTTATCAGATGAACCATTAAACAAAGATACACACAAAACCATTACCACTTTATATGATCAAGCGGCAGATATTCAAAACGAACTTAGACAAGTGCAGCATCTCGTACTCAACAAAAATTTAAAATGGATGGATGTTGAAATGGCACTGGCTGATGGAGATCGAAAAAACGACAACACCATCATTGACGGATTAAAAACCGTTGAGAGAAATGCTGATGCGTTTGCAGATGTTGATCTTGGCCCTACAAATGTGTCAACTGAATCAGAAACGCAAGGCTACAATCACTTAAAAGGGCAAAAGATTTCAAAAAAAGAAGCGATCCGTATCGCCCAGCAATTTGCGCCTGACCATAACAAAGATTTTAAGGTGAGAAAAAGTGGGAGTAAAACGAACCGTGATGTTTACAGCCTGTCAATGTCTGACCCAGACAACCGGGCAAACTTTTATTTAGACTTGACTGAAAAAGGCGGCCATCCTGTCTATCTTCTTCAGAACCGTGAAGTGAAAAAACAAAAAATCAGTTTAAATGATGCCTCAGAAAAAGCACTAAGTTTCTTAAAGAAGCATGGATTCGATACTGAATCATTTCATTTAGATGAGAGTGCGCAATTTGATAATATCGGCGTATTTACCTATGTCCCTTTACAGAATAACGTATTGCTTTATCCAGATAGCATTCGAATGAAAGTCGCTTTAGATGATGGAGAGGTTGTGGGATTCTCAGCGAAAGACTATTTAATGAATCACAGAAAACGTGACATAAAAGCACCAAAGATTTCTCGAAAAGAAGCTGAAAAGACCTTAAATAAACATGTGAAGATTGAGGATACACATGTAGCTCTTGTTCAAAATGATATGTCAGAGGAAGTTCTCTGCTATGAGTTTTTAGGAACCATTAAAAACGACACATACCGAATGTTTATTAATGCAGATACTGGAAAAGAAGAAAGAGTAGATAAGCTAAAAAATGCAGAACCTATATATAAAGACCTATAGAAAAGGAAGCGAGGAAAAGGCGAATAAGCCTTTTCCTTTTGTTTTATACATGGTTTAATATAAGAGAGGATACGATTTCACAGATGAAAAGAGTGATGAGGAATGTTACAAATAGGGGATGCAATCACAATTGAGTATGTCAATGAGAACAAAGAAGTGAAAACTGCAAAATCGAAAGTTTTGGAAAATAATAACGATGATATTTGCATTAATTATCCAGCTGATAAAGAAACGGGGCGCACGATCTATTTAAATCAAGAAACAGAAATCACCGTCTTCTTTTTCGATGAAAATCAAATTCCATACAAATGTACAAGCAAAGTCATTGGGAAAAGAAAAGAAGATATCCCGATGATTGTCGTTTCTATTCCGCCAAAAGAAGAAATGATTCGGCTTCAGCGAAGAGAATATCTTCGAGTGGATACGATGGTGAAAGCGTCCATTACGCAAAATGGTGAAGAAACCTTCGACACATTTATTGTCAATATGAGTGCTGGCGGTGTAGCAATTGCTGTTCCAGAAGGTGTCTCACTAAAAGAATATGGCGAGGTCGTCACAGAGTTTGAACTTTCACTGAAAGAACCAGTGAAAATTAAAGCGATTGCAGAAATGAATCGCGTTTATCAAGATGAACAGACCGGGAAAACAAGAGCGATCATGGAATTTACTGAAATCACAAACGACCACCAGCAGCACATCATGAAGTACTGCTTCCAGCAGCAGCTTCTAACACGTGTGAAAAAAGTATAAGAATAAAGGTTGTCAAAAGCTTCCATACTAGAGAGAAAGAATCTAGCGTTGGAGGCTTTTTGTATGAAAACAATGGAAAGATGGCTATTCAAAGCAGTGCTCATTCAGCTCATTCTGCTTTTGGCGGTTCAGGTCACCCTTCACTTGACGAAAGGAGAACTATTTTTGTCAAAAGTCGTACAATACGAGGGTGTAAATAACATGAGCATTGAAGATTGGATTGAGACATTTAAGCAAAAGGATTGATAGAAAATTCCCCCGTTTGAGCGGTGATCGTGTTACAATTCATAAGGGAGATTCAATCAAGGAGAGGTATTATGAAAAAGAAATTATCTATCGCAATTGACGGTCCTGCTGCAGCAGGAAAAAGCACTGTGGCAAAAATTGTCGCAGCGAAAAAATCATATATTTATATCGATACAGGTGCGATGTACCGCGCAATTACACTTGCGGCACTCAATCAAGGCGTAGACCTTGAAGACGAACAGGCACTTGATGCTTTATTGAAAAAGACAGTCATTGAACTTGTGTCAACTGACGAAGGTCAAAAAGTACATCTAGACACGATTGATGTCACAGAAGACATCAGAACAGACCGTGTGAGCAATCAAGTCTCTGTTGTTGCAAAGCATCGAGCTGTTAGGGAAGAAATGGTCCGCAGGCAGCAAGAGCTGGGGAACCGAGGCGGTGTCGTCATGGATGGAAGAGACATCGGCACGCATGTTCTTCCAGATGCAGAAGTGAAAATTTTCTTGCTTGCGTCAGTAGAGGAAAGAGCAAAACGCCGTTTTGAAGAAAATCAGAAAAAAGGCTACGATGTCAATTACGATCAACTGATCGAAGAAATTGCAAGACGTGACAAGCTTGATTCTGAGCGGGAGGTATCACCGCTGAAGAAAGCAGATGATGCCATTGAAATTGACACGACTTCTCTTTCTATTCAAGAGGTTGCAGGTAAAATTTTAGATGCAGCAGAGCGTGTAGAAAAACAGTAAGAAATTTTAGAAAACTTTTATAAGTTAGAGGTTTATCTCTTGACAAACAAGGTCTTTTATTAGAAGTTTATACTAATACTATTTTTATTGATCATTCAAGCAATTCTGTTGATTTGAATGTTTCTATAATACATATTCGGCTGGCAATCATCATGCTAAGGACACATATTCACCCAGTCGTTTTAACTAAGCTGTGTAGGTTTGGACCAAGGAGGTTATCGAAATGACAGAGGAAATGAATCAAATCGATGTTCAGGTACCAGAGGTTGGAGATGTAGTGAAAGGGATTGTTTCTAAAGTTGAGGACAAGCATGTCAATGTAGATATCGTCAATGTGAAACAACCTGGGATCATCCCAATCAGTGAATTATCAAGTCTTCACGTTGAAAAAGCATCAGATGTCGTGAAAGATGGCGACGAGTTAGAGCTTAAAGTAACAAAGGTCGAAGACGATGCTTTGATTTTATCGAAACGTGCTGTTGATGCAGACCGCGCTTGGGAAGACCTAGAGAAAAAGTTTGAAACAAAAGAAGTATTTGAAGCAGAAGTAAAAGACGTTGTCAAAGGTGGTCTAGTGGTCGACATTGGTGTTCGCGGATTTATTCCTGCGTCTCTTGTTGAGGCACACTATGTAGAAGACTTCACTGACTACAAAGGAAAAACACTCTCGCTTGTTGTGGTAGAGCTTGACCGCGAAAAAAACCGCGTGATTCTATCGCATCGTGCAGTCGTTGAGCAAGAACAATTAGACAAGAAGCAAGACTTCCTGCAAAAGCTTGCAGTAGGCAGTGTGATTGATGGAAAAGTGCAGCGCCTGACTGACTTTGGTGCATTTGTTGACATTGGCGGCATTGATGGATTAGTTCACATTTCTCAACTATCCCATGCGCATGTCGAAAAGCCATCTGACGTTGTTGAAGAAGGACAGGAAGTAAAAGTCAAAGTTCTTGCTGTTGACCGCGATAACGAACGTATCTCACTATCTATTAAAGAAACATTACCAGGACCTTGGAGCCAAATTGGTGAAAAGGTAAAACAAGGTGATGTTCTTGAAGGAACCGTTCAACGTCTTGTGAGCTTTGGTGCATTTGTTGAAATTCTGCCAGGTGTAGAAGGACTTGTGCATATTTCCCAAATTTCACACAAACATATTGGTACTCCTCAAGAAGTCCTTGAAGAAGGGCAGACTGTGAAAGTGAAAGTGCTTGATGTCAATGAAGATGAAGAGCGCATTTCACTTAGCATTCGTGAATTAGAAGAGAATCCTGAAAAACAAATTGAAGAGGATTACCGTCAATATCAGGCGAAAGAAGAAAATACAAGCGGATTCCAGCTTGGTGACCTGATTGGTGATAAACTCAATAAACTAAAATAATTTGGTGATCAAAATTGACGCGAGCAGAAAGAAAGAAACAGCATATTGAGCATGCTTTGTCGACTGGCCAGCATGCAGCAACAGGTTTACAAGATGTTTCCTTCGTTCACGCCAGTTTACCAGATCTTGCGACATCACAAATTGATACACATACGACAATTGGCGGACTGACTTTCGGTTCGCCAATTTTTATCAATGCAATGACTGGTGGAGGCGGAGAATCGACCTATGAGATTAATCGCTCTTTATCTATCGCAGCGAAGGAAACCAATATTCCAGTAGCAGTCGGATCACAAATGGCTGCACTGAAAGATGCAGACGAACGTCGTACGTATGAAGTGGTTCGAAAGGTGAATCCGGATGGACTCGTTTTTGCCAATTTAGGCAGTGAGGCGACAATTCAGCAAGCGCGGGATGCCGTTGACATGCTGGAGGCAAACATGCTCCAAATTCACTTAAACGTGATTCAAGAGATCGTCATGCCTGAAGGAGATCGTGATTTCAGAGGTGCTGTTGAACGGATCGCAGCCATCACTGAATCAATTGAGGTACCTGTTGTTGTCAAAGAAGTTGGATTTGGGATGAATAAGGAAACAGCAAAGAAATTATTTGATGCTGGAGTTGCTGCTGTTGATGTAGGCGGATTTGGGGGAACGAATTTTTCTAAAATCGAGAACCTGCGCCGTCAAAAAGCACTTCGCTATTTTGACCAGTGGGGAATTCCAACTGCAGCGAGTCTGGCTGAAGTACATACAGCCTTTCCAGATCAAACCGTCCTAGCTTCTGGAGGCATTCAAGATGCACTTGATGTGACAAAATCAATTGCTCTTGGTGCGTCTGCCGCTGGATTAGCCGGCTTTTTCTTAAAATCCCTGACGAGTGGAGGAGAAAAGGGCCTTATCTCTGATATCATTGATCTACAAGATGATGTGAAGATGTTGATGACAGTACTTGGCATGAAGACAATTGAGGAGCTACGGCAAGCTCCAATTGTGCTTACAGGGGAAACAAGTCATTGGCTGAAAGAAAGAGGCGTGGATACTACGTACTATAGTTTAAGAAATAAGAAGACAAAGGACTAAATGAAATTTAGCCCTTTGTCTTCTTTTCAGTGTGAAAGAAAACTTTTTTGTCTATGAAAGACAGCTGCTTTTTGCGGAGCGAATTTTACATTCATGAGCACCAATGCGCAGGCTGACATTGAATGCGAGGGTTTGTTTGCACGCTGAGACATGTGGTGATCACATGTCTTTTTTTATTGATTTCTTTTGCGAGCGTCTTCCGGGCCTTCTAAAGTTGTTGCCCCTTTGTGATGAATGGATTGATCGCGGTCAGATTCAACTCTTCTTGACGCCTTTAGGCGTTTTTCCTGTCTATCCTTACCCATTATACATCCCTCCTCAACTATTAGGGTGTCACCTCTTGTTTATTTCATGCAAATCTCGCACCTTCTCATACGTTTAAAAACTGGAAATTTTCCCATAATGTAATTGAGGTGATGAGGGTTGGAGGCATTGTACTATTATTGGTCAATATGGTTCGTTTGGATTATGGTGACATTTATCATGGAGAAAAGCACGTGGCGCAATGTGCTAGGCGTATGTGTTCTCATTCATATTATATGCAGTCATGTCATGGTTTCTATTTTAGACATTAGGATCAATGCAGGATTTTTGATGACCTTTTTATATGCTTGCATGTCATTCGTGATCTTTCGGCCTGCTCATCGAATCATGCGAATCATGCAATTAGGTTCCATGGTCAGTGCGTATGCCTTTTTTATGATTTTTGCATTATATGATCCAGTTTGGTTCACGATAATAAAGGTGGACTGGGTTGTATTTGCCTTGCTGATCTTGATGTGTTTAACATATGGGCATCAGTTAACGGAACGGATCACTTTATGGATGATGGCTATATGTCTGGGGGAAGCCCTTTATGCGCTTACGATTCATCGCCTCACATCTTCCATTGTCATAGGAGATCTCTCGTTTCTTTCCATGGCTGTTCAAGGAGCTGTCTTTCTATTAGGTGTAGGTCAGCTTGAAAAACTCTTGAACACCCGTTCATCTAGAAAACCAGTAAAAGGGGCTGCAAAATCAACATGACGGATTACACGTTTCCTGTGATTATTGGTGTCATCTTTGGGATGGCGGCTAGGCTTTATATGCTAAGAACTGATTATCGGCAATATCCCACATATATTCATGGACAAGTGATTCACATTGCGCTTGGTTTTATCGCATCAGGGCTTGGTGCTATTATTATGCCTGCACTGATCCAGGAAGAATTCACTGCTATTACCTTTCTGACGCTTGCAGCCACGCAATTTCGTGATGTGCGTAATATGGAAAGAAATACATTGACCCAAATGGATTCGTATGAGCTTGTCTCACGAGGCAGTACATATATCGAAGGCATTGCGATTGCCTTTGAAAGTCGAAATTATATTGCCATTCTTACTGCCCTTATTACAACGACCGCCTGTATTTTCTTCTCGCTCGTCGTGGGGACAGTGGTCGGTATTCTTTGTTTTTTCATGGCAAAACTATTAATGTCAGGGAGCCAATTAAAGGATATCGTGAATATTCAAAAAGGGGAACTTCGCTTTGACGGCGCAGGACTTTACGTAAATGATATTTACATTATGAATATCGGGCTGCCTGAAAAGCAAAAATTGATTTTAGAGCATGGAATGGGGTTCATCTTGACTCCGAAGAATTTTAACTCGGCCACAACCATCGCAAACCTTGGGCAGCGGCAGGCTATCTTATTTGATTTATCCAACGTGCTTGGTGTATACCGAGATTCTGGTGAACCATCGCTTTGTCCGCTCGCAAAACGTGATCTGAATAATGGCACACTTGGCGTATTCATTTTACCGCAATGGCAGCGTGAAGATTTAGCTGTCCGTGTATTAGAAGAGGTGCCTATTTTAGAAAATGCTATTAGAATGCCGACAGATTTCATTAAAAAGAAAGTGAGGTAATAGGGCATGGCGAACACCATTGAACAATTTATATTGGCTGTGGCGACAACAAATAAAGAGCGGGTCATTGGCGGAACAGCCGTTTTTTTCTGTGAAAATAAAGAAGAGCTCGACATGTATGCCATGAATTTAGAGGCCATTTTAGATGGAATTGCACACGGCATTGGAGAAGATCTTTATTTGATCGTCAAACATTTTTAAGTTATTCATTGTGGTCTGATTAAAAATTGATATAATATATAAGTTGAACCCTTCATGTTTGAAGGGTTTATTTCATAAAACTGAATGAAAATTATAAATCCCGGTTGAAACATGATGATGAACATATTGAATCGCGGCTGGATTGAAAGGAAGGGTACTATGGGTAAACCTGTCGTAGCCATTGTTGGAAGGCCCAACGTTGGAAAATCTACAATTTTTAATCGAATCGCAGGCGAAAGAATATCGATTGTAGAAGACACACCTGGTGTAACAAGAGATCGAATCTATAGCTCTGCTGAATGGTTAAATTATGACTTTAATTTAATAGATACTGGTGGAATTGATATTGGAGATGAGCCGTTTTTGGCGCAAATTCGCCATCAGGCTGAAATCGCAATGGATGAAGCGGATGTTATTATCTTTATGGTCAATGGAAGAGATGGCGTCACATCTGCGGATGAAGAAGTCGCAAAAATTTTATATCGCACGAAAAAACCTGTCGTACTTGCTGTCAATAAATTGGACAACCCTGAAATGAGAAGCGACGTGTATGACTTTTATGCACTTGGATTTGGTGAACCGTATCCGATTTCTGGAACGCACGGACTCGGTCTAGGTGATCTGCTTGATGCTGTCGCAGAGCATTTCAAAAACTTACCAGATACACAGTATGATGAAGAAGTGGTACAGTTCTGCTTAATCGGCCGCCCAAATGTAGGGAAATCCTCTTTGGTGAATGCGATGCTCGGTGAAGAACGTGTCATTGTCAGCAACATCGCTGGTACAACAAGAGATGCTGTAGATACAATGTTTACGTACAACCAACGTGACTTTGTCATTGTCGACACAGCAGGTATGAGAAAAAAAGGGAAAGTATATGAAACAACAGAGAAATACAGTGTACTCCGTGCGTTGAAAGCCATTGATCGATCGGATGTTGTCGCTGTTGTTCTTGATGGTGAAGAAGGCATTATTGAACAGGATAAACGTATTGCCGGCTACGCACACGAAGCGGGTAAAGCCGTTGTGATCATTGTGAACAAGTGGGATGCTGTTGAAAAAGACGAGCGTACAATGAAGGAATTTGAGCAAAACATTCGTGAGCATTTTCAATTCCTTGATTATGCACCTGTCTTATTCATGTCTGCTCTTACGAAAAAGAGAATTCACACGTTAATGCCAACAATCATTACCGCTAGTGAAAATCATGCGATGCGCGTTCAAACGAACATTCTAAACGATATTATCATGGATGCCGTAGCAATGAACCCAACGCCGACCCATAACGGACAGCGTCTGAAAATTTACTATGCAACACAAGTGGCGATCAAACCGCCGTCCTTTGTTGTGTTTGTAAATGATCCAGAACTTATGCACTTTTCTTATGAGCGTTTCCTAGAAAACCGAATTCGAGATGCATTTGGTTTTGAAGGAACACCAATTAAAATATTTGCGAGAGCGAGAAAATAAAAAGGGTGAGCAGGATGAAGAAAATTTCAGTACTTGGAGCAGGGAGCTGGGGAACAGCTCTTGCGCTTGTATTAGCTGATAATCATCATGATGTACACATGTGGGGACATAGACAAGAATTAATTGATCAAATCAATGAGAAACATGAAAATCATGATTACTTGCCTAATGTTGCATTGCCAGCGTCTATTCAAGCGACAACAGATATGAAACAGGCACTAGAAGGGACAGATGCGATTATTGTCGCTGTGCCAACAAAGGCTATTCGAGAGGTATTGAAACAGGCAAATGAGTTCATTACGTCAAAGGTGCCATTTGTTCATGTCAGTAAAGGAATTGAACCAGATACGCTTCTTAGAATTTCTCAAATGATTGAACAAGAAGTCCCAAAAGCAAAAAGAGAAGCAGTTGTTGTCCTGTCAGGACCAAGTCACGCTGAAGAAGTTGGCTTGCGTCATCCGACAACTGTTACAGTTTCATCAGAACATATTGAAGCGGCTCAATTTGTTCAAGATTTGTTTATGAACAACAACTTCAGAGTGTACACAAACCCTGATGTGATTGGTGTGGAAATTGGCGGGGCGCTGAAAAACATCATCGCTCTTGCGGCAGGAATCACAGACGGACTCGGATATGGCGATAATGCGAAAGCAGCGCTCATCACAAGGGGGCTTGCTGAAATCGCCCGCCTCGGCACAAAAATGGGAGGAAACCCTCTTACGTTTGCCGGGTTAACAGGTGTTGGAGATTTGATTGTCACATGTACAAGTGTTCATTCACGTAACTGGCGCTGCGGGAATTTACTCGGTAAAGGATATAAGCTCGAAGAAGTGCTTGAAAAAATGGGGATGGTTGTCGAAGGCGTCCGCACAACAAAAGGCGCTTATCAGCTCTCCAAAGAATACAAGGTCAGCATGCCGATTACGGAGGCTCTTTACGGCGTCCTATTTGAAGGGAAAAAGGTTGACGATGCTGTAGAATCCTTAATGGCACGTGTGAAAACACATGAGATGGAAGACCTTGTGAACATGTTCGAAAACCAAACAAAGTAATTGGAAGACTGAACTTAGGCGTGTAGAGGATGCAAGAAGGGGCAGACTTGCATAACATAACAATGAAGTTTGAATAGAGCTTTGCCTCTACAGAATGAGGAAAAATAGTCGACCTAATGACTGAAGCAGAGTCCCCCTCTTTGCTTCAGTTTTTTTATGCACTTTTTTCTGAATGATTGGAAAAATGATTGATATTTTACTTAATTTTGGTTTAGAATGAAATATAAACGCTTACAATTCGTTTGTATTAGAGGGGGACAGGCACGATGAGTTTTGCTTTAATCAAGATGTGGTTTGCACTTGGTTCAATGGGGCTCATGTTTTTAGCCGTTGTAACCATTTATCTGAGTAGGTTTAAGCTGAAGAGCCGGTTTCTGAAAATAACAGCCTCAACTGTCGCGTACAGCTTAATGCTCATATCAGGTATCATTGTGTTTTTAGTTGTATTTAGCGGGCCGGTCAATGAATAAAGAAAAAGGAAGAATGTGATGATCAAAGCAAAAATCAGTGTCATGCTGTTAACACTTATTTTACTTACGGGGTGCCTCTATCCAGAGAATCGCAAAGCTGAAAACCGCGTGCCATATAAAGAGCAGCTGCAAAGTGTGCAGACAGCGATTGAAGATTTTCAAAAAGCGACAAATGGCCTTTTGCCCATTGAAACAAAAGAAGGCGACACACCGATTTATCAGAAGTATGTCATTGACTTTAAGCGTCTGTCACCAAGATATTTACACGATGTACCGTCGACATCTTTTGAAGGCGGGGGCGAATATATCTATGTCCTCACAGACGTCGAACAAAACCCAACGGTGAAACTGCTTGATGTCAAAATGACGCAAACGATCAGTGAATTACGTCTAAGGATCAAAATATATCAAGATGAACATACATATCCGCCATATGGCAAAGTAGTATCCAAAGATTTATATACGTTAAATGAAAAAAAACTAGGGTTAAAAGCACCGCCTACAGTGACGAGCCCTGTCACGGGGGAATCCCTTCCATTACTGATTTCCTCAAATGGCGAAATCTATGTTGACTATCGCAGTGATTTTGCCCAGATTTTGAAAAATACGAAACAAAAGCTGAAACCAGGTGAAAATATTCAAGATGTCTATTGGCAGGAAACCCCGTTTGTACCAGCGTTTTCTGTTCCATATACGATCAACAAAAAAGGTGAGCCGGCTTTTTTAGAAAAAAAGACGTCATAAACAAGAATGAACCTTTCTCCTCTGCATATAAATGAGGAGAAAGGTTTTTTTATGGCTAAACATACTCTCAAAACAAAAAAGGTGTCATATTCAAATAGGACAACGTCATACACATATATTGTCCTGACACCTTTCAAGCACCGTTTGATTGAAGTATAGAGTATTTTATTTGAAAACGAGGATAGCAAGTCCGGGAGGGGATCACTTGGAAAAAGTCGATATTTTCAAGGATATCGCTGAACGAACAGGAGGCGATATATATTTAGGAGTCGTTGGAGCTGTTCGTACAGGGAAATCTACGTTTATTAAAAAGTTTATGGAGCTCGTGGTGCTCCCGAATATCAATAATGAGGCAGATCGTGCAAGAGCACAGGATGAATTGCCGCAAAGTGCAGCAGGAAAAACCATTATGACCACAGAGCCAAAATTTGTGCCAAATCAAGCGGCATCCATTCACGTGAGCGACGGCCTGGATGTCAACATTAGACTTGTCGATTGTGTAGGCTACACCGTGCCTGGTGCACGCGGGTATGAAGATGAAAATGGTCCGAGAATGATTAATACACCGTGGTATGAAGAGCCAATCCCGTTTCATGAAGCAGCGGAAATTGGTACACGCAAGGTCATTCAAGAGCATTCAACCATTGGTGTTGTGATTACAACAGATGGATCAATTGGGGAAATCCCAAGACATGACTATATTGAATCAGAAGAACGTGTCATTGACGAACTCAAAGAAGTTGGAAAGCCGTTTATTATGGTAATCAACTCTGTGAGACCTTATCACCCTGAAACAGAAGCACTGCGGCAGGAACTTAGTCAAAAATATGATATTCCTGTACTCGCGATGAGTGTCGAAAGTATGAGAGAACAAGACGTTCTCAGTGTACTTCGTGAAGCATTATATGAATTTCCAGTGCTTGAGGTGAATGTGAACCTGCCAAGCTGGGTCATGGTACTAAAAGAAGATCATTGGCTAAGAGAGAGTTATCAGGATTCAGTGAAAGAAACCGTCAAGGATATTAAGAGATTAAGAGATGTTGACCGAGTGGTAGGTCAGTTCAGTGAATTCGATTTTATCGAAAGAGCGGGCTTAGCAGGCATTGAAATGGGTCAGGGGATCGCAGAAATTGATCTGTATGCGCCGGATGATCTATATGATCATATCCTAAAAGAAGTGGTTGGTGTGGAAATTAGGGGCAAAGATCACCTTCTTGAGCTCATGCAAGATTTTGCACATGCGAAAACGGAGTATGATCAAGTGTCTGACGCTTTGAAAATGGTGAAGCAGACTGGTTACGGAATTGCGGCACCAGCTTTGTCAGATATGAGTTTAGATGAGCCGGAAATCATTAGGCAAGGATCAAGATTCGGCGTCAGATTAAAAGCAGTCGCGCCATCTATTCATATGATTAAGGTAGATGTAGAAAGTGAGTTTGCGCCGATTATCGGAACAGAAAAACAAAGTGAAGAGCTCGTCCGATACTTAATGCAAGACTTTGAAGATGATCCGCTTTCTATCTGGAATTCCGATATATTTGGACGCTCACTCAGCTCGCTTGTCAGAGAAGGCATTCAAGCAAAACTCTCGCTGATGCCGGAAAATGCAAGGTATAAACTAAAGGAAACGCTTGAACGAATTATTAACGAAGGATCAGGCGGTCTGATCGCGATTATTCTATAGGATGTGAGACCTCTCATTGATGGGGGTCTTTTTTTGCGTGCGGGTGAAGTCATAAAAAGACAATTGTATAAAGATTAGTCAGATTCAGGCTGAAATTAGGAATATTCGTTCGTAAAAGTGCCCTTAATCCTTGACGAATAAGGATTCTTCCCTTTAAAATGCTTGATATGGTATTTCATATGTGTTAATCTACTTACAGAAAATCTTCACTTTGTTGGACAAACATTCCTTCAAAGAGAAGTTTTCTAATGAAAAGCCATGTATGACGCTTTCTAGACGCTCTTTTTTTCAAAAAAAGTGTATAGAAAGAAGATGAATTGTGAAGAAATGATAACAATCTATTGAATGCATATTTTTGGGAGGAGGTGAAAGGCATGAACAAGACAGAACTTATTAACGCGGTTGCTGAAGCAAGCGAGTTATCTAAAAAAGACGCGACAAAAGCAGTTGATTCTGTTTTTGATACAATTTTAGATGCACTTAAAAATGGTGACAAAATCCAACTTATTGGTTTTGGTAACTTTGAAGTACGTGAGCGTTCAGCTCGTAAAGGACGTAACCCACAAACTGGTGCAGAGATCGAAATCCCTGCAAGCAAAGTACCTGCTTTCAAACCAGGTAAAGCACTTAAAGACGCGGTGGCAGGTAAATAATCGTTATGTGTAATGATCCTATTGAAGGAGTTATACATATACAGTTTCACACTGGTCTAGAAAAGCCCCTTTGATAAGGGGCTTTTCCTTTTGAATCAAATGGTTTGTTTAGAACGCTCTCCTTTGCTTTTAGGATCTGAAGTGTGCTAGAATCTGAATGAAATGTAATCGCCTTTGGAGGATATAATACATGAGTGAAATAAATAAAGAATTAATCGAACACGCGGTACGCGATATATTAAAAGCAATCGGAGAAGATCCAGATCGTGAAGGACTTCTTGATACCCCAAAACGAGTAGCAAAAATGTATGAAGAAGTGTTCTCGGGATTAAATGAAGATCCAAAAGAACATTTTAAAACCATTTTTGGTGAAGATCATGAAGAACTCGTTCTTGTCAAAGATATTGCTTTTCATTCAATGTGTGAACACCACCTTGTGCCATTCTATGGCAAAGCCCATGTCGCTTATATTCCGCGCGGCGGAAAAGTAACGGGACTCAGCAAGCTGGCAAGAGCAGTAGAGGCCGTGGCAAAGCGCCCGCAGCTTCAGGAACGCATTACATCAACGATTGCAGACAGTATGGTAGAAACCTTAAATCCACATGGTGTGATGATTGTCGTTGAAGCAGAGCATATGTGTATGACGATGCGCGGAGTGAAGAAGCCCGGCGCTAAAACAGTCACTTCAGCCGTACGCGGTACATTTGCAAATGATGCGGCAGCAAGAGCAGAAGTGCTTTCATTTATTAAAAACGACTAATCCATAGATGGAAGGTGAACAGATTGAGTGAAAATAAAGCATCTGATTTTGTGGTGATTAAAGCCATTGATAATGGTGTCAATGTGATCGGCTTAACTAGAGGTTCCGATACAAGATTTCACCATTCCGAAAAGCTCGATAAAGGTGAAGTCATTATCGCACAATTTACTGAGCACACATCAGCCATCAAAGTGCGGGGCGATGCTGTCATTCAAACAAGCTTCGGTGAAATTCAAAGCGAAGCAAAGAAATAACGCACGACTATGCACTTGATAGCATGAAAGTCAGGCCTGATATGGTATAATAAATCTCTATACAATGTAGAGAGCTACATATGAAACTGTAATTTTTGGGACAAGGGTGATATCTTTGCAAGACATCTACGGAATTTTATCTAATCTGAATATAAAATTAAACAAAAAGCTTTCTCATCCTTATTTGGCGAAGCATTTGCGTGCGCCGCTCATCGATGAAGATAAGCTCCTTCTTTTTCATGCAATGTTTGATGAAGCTCAAATCGATGCTGAGAAAAAAGAAAATTATATTTTAACGGCGATGCTTGTGCAAATTGCCCTTGATACCCATGACGAAGTCACAACTGCTGCAGCCATCAAACAAGACGAATTCAAAAATCGTCAGTTGACCATCCTAGCAGGAGACTATTTCAGCGGTCTCTATTACTCTCTTCTCTCTGACATGAAAGATATTTACATGATCCGCACTCTCGCCACGGCGATCAAAGAGATTAATGAACATAAAATTAGACTATATGATCGATCCATTCAAGATGCAGCCCACTTTTATAAAAGTGTTGCTACAGTGGAATCTGCGCTATTCCAAAGAATTTCTGAGCACTTTCAATTGACGCATTGGAATGAAATTGCAAGTCGCTTCCTTGTTTATAAACGTTTTATGAAACAAGCAGAAGACGACAAACATTTAAAACTTTTTTTGAACGATAGCTATACGGACGCCTATACATGTTTTGACAACTTTGAGAATGAAGGCTATGAAAAGGCCAAACGATCAATCAAGGAGCATCTAGTTTCATCTCCGATCGTTCAAAAAGAGCTATTAAATCGCTTGGATCATATGAAAAATGAACCTGCGTACCATCAGAAAGTGGAAGAAGGGTAAGTCATGCAGCAATCAAAAGAACAGCGAGTACACGGTGTATTTGAAAAAATTTATAAAAACTATGACCAAATGAACTCTGTCATTAGCTTTAAACAGCATAAAAAATGGCGCGATAAAACAATGAAGCTCATGAATGTTCAAAAAGGAGCCAAAGCACTAGATGTATGCTGCGGAACTGCCGATTGGACGATTGCGCTTGCAGACGCTGTTGGAGAAACAGGCGAGGTCAAAGGTCTTGACTTCAGTAAAAATATGCTGAGTGTTGGCGAAACGAAGGTGGAAACAGGCGGCTACAATCAAATTGAGCTGCTCCACGGCAATGCAATGGAGCTTCCTTTTGAGGACAACTCATTTGATTATGTCACAATCGGTTTTGGCCTTCGAAATGTCCCTGATTATTTAACAGTGCTAAAGGAAATGACACGAGTGGTAAAACCCGGTGGAATGGTTGTCTGCCTTGAAACATCACAGCCTGAGATGATTGGGTTTAAACAAGGGTATTATGTCTATTTCAAATACATCATGCCGCTCTTTGGCAAACTGTTTGCCAAAAGCTATCAGGAGTATTCATGGCTTCAAGAATCAGCCAAAACGTTCCCTGGCATGAAAGAACTGGCGTCTCTTTTTGAAGAGGCCGGTCTATCTGATGTCTCGTATCATCCATTTACAGGCGGTGTAGCAGCAACACATATCGGAAAGAAGCTTTGAATAAACGATATTTGGGTGAAAATAATGAAACTAAAAGCAATGATTTCTTTTCTAAATCATGATATCGATATAATTGAAAAAGAGCTTGAACAAACCGTTCGCTCTGATTATGCATTATTAAGTGAAGCCGGTCTTCATTTGCTGCAAGCGGGCGGAAAACGAATCCGCCCCGTTTTTGTTCTCCTTTCAGGCATGTTTGGTGACTATGATATTAATAAAATTAAATATGTAGCCGTAGCGCTTGAATTAATTCATATGGCATCACTTGTCCATGACGATGTCATTGATGATGCAGAACTGAGAAGAGGAAAACCGACGATTAAAGCAAAATGGGACAACAGAATTGCGATGTACACGGGGGATTACTTATTTGCAAGGTCACTCGAGTACATGACGAAAATCAATCACCCAATGGCACATGAAATTTTGTCAAAAATGGTCGTCGAGCTCTGTCTTGGGGAAATAGAACAAGTCAAAGATAAATACAACATGGACCAAAACCTTCGTACATATTTAAGAAGAATTAAGCGAAAAACAGCCTTGCTTATTGCAGGCAGCTGCCAATTAGGTGCGATTGCAGCTGGAACAGATGAAAAAACACATAAAGCCCTTTACTGGTTTGGGTACTATGTTGGTATGTCGTACCAAATCATTGATGATGTCCTTGATTTTACATCAACTGAAGAAGAATTAGGCAAGCCTGTTGGTGGGGACCTTTTACAAGGAAATGTCACTCTTCCTGTTTTATATGCGCTTCAGAACCCGACGTTAGAAGGTCAGTTGAAGCTGATCAATAGTGAAACGACGGAAAAGCAGCTGAAACCTGTGATTGAACATCTCAAACAAACAGATGCGATCGACCGTTCCATTCGAGTGAGTGAAATGTATTTGAAAAAAGCATTTGAACAGCTCGATCAACTTCCGCGTGGGCGGGCTAAATCTTCATTAGCGTCGATTGCAAAATATATTGGTAAACGAAAATTCTGATCAACGTTTCGTTGATTGGTTTTTTTGTGAAATTTTTTGTCAAAAATTGATTATTATAAAAAAAAATGATACGATCACTTTGTAACAATGTAAGCCTATACATACATAACGACGGGGTGGAAAACGTATATGGACAAAACATTTCTTATGGTCAAACCTGATGGTGTGGAAAGACAATTAATCGGTGAAATTGTGTCAAGATTCGAAAAAAAGGGGCTTCAGCTTGTTGGAGCAAAGCTCATGAGCATTCCAAAAGAAGTAGCAGAAACACATTACGGAGAGCATAAAGAAAAACCATTTTTCGGTGAATTGGTTGACTTTATTACGTCAGGACCTGTATTTGCGATGGTATGGCAAGGTGAACAAGTCGTAGACGTAACAAGGCAGATAATTGGAAAGACAAATCCGAAGGAAGCGCTTCCGGGAACAATAAGAGGCGACTATGGATTAACTGTTGGCAAAAACATTATCCATGGCTCAGACTCACCAGAAAGTGCCGAAAGAGAAATCAACCTGTTCTTCAAACAAGAAGAACTGACAAACTGGGATCAAACGATCTCAAGCTGGATTTATTAATGTTCAAGCCAAAGTGTTCATCAAACGATCACTTTGGCTTTTTTATATTGAGATTTCTATACGAATTTTCGCATGAGATGATACAAATTTATGATAAAAACAGCTATACTAGGACAAAGATAGATGAGACAGGAGAGGACATTGATGGATCAGTATCAAGTATTTGTTGGAAAATGGAAAAAACTAACTGGGGTAGATCTGAATTTATATAAAGAAGCACAAATGAAACGAAGATTAACATCTCTTTATGATAAAAAAGGATATAAAGATTTTGAGGCATTTGCGTCTGCTCTTGAAAAGGACAAAGCACTATTAGATGAAACGATGGATCGAATGACGATCAATGTGTCAGAATTTTACCGAAACTATCAGCGCTGGGAAGTACTTGATCAAAAAATCCTGCCGCTGCTTTCAAAAAACAGCGGCACCCTAAAAATATGGAGTGCAGCTTGCTCAACTGGAGAAGAGCCGTATACACTCTCAATGCTGCTATCAAGCCATCCGCTTGTGAAAGACTTCCAAATTATTGCAACGGATATTGATGATAAAGTCCTGCAATCCGCGCAAAAAGGAAGATATCATGAACGATCTTTGCAAGAGGTGCCAGATCAAATCAAGCAAAAATATTTCACCAAAGAAGATTCTTCATTTTACACGGTGAAGGATGAGATTCGAAAGCACATTCAATTTAAGAAACACAACCTTTTAGCGGATCCATATGAAAAACAGCTGGATCTCATCGTGTGCCGAAATGTCCTCATCTACTTTACAGAAGAGGCGAAAGAAGAAATTTACTTAAAAATGAGCAGCAGTTTAAAGCAAAACGGCGTATTATTTGTTGGTTCTACAGAACAAATTTTTCACCCAGAAAAGTTTGGACTAACCTCTGCTGATACTTTCTTTTATCAAAAGAAGGGGTAGTAGCTGACTTTTTAGTAGGAAGTGTGTTATTATAGTTTTACTTAAAAGCGTTAATGCGATGAAGGGAGAATAAGTCATGAGGTACTTAACAGCAGGTGAATCACATGGTCCACAACTGACCACAATTATTGAAGGAGTTCCAGCGGGACTTTACATAGAGCAGGATGACATCAATTATGAACTGGCTAGAAGACAAAAAGGTCATGGCCGCGGAAGAAGAATGCAGATTGAAAAAGACCAAGCGAAAGTGTTAAGTGGAGTCCGCCACGGGAAAACATTAGGTTCTCCTATTGCACTTGTTGTTGAAAATAATGATTGGAAGCACTGGACAAAGGTCATGGGTGCAGAGCCAATTACTGAAGAAGAAGAGAGTGAAATGAAGCGTCAAATCTCTCGTCCAAGACCAGGGCATGCGGATTTAAATGGTGCGATTAAATATGGTCACCGTGATATGAGAAACGTATTAGAGCGCTCATCAGCACGCGAGACAACGGTTCGTGTAGCAGCAGGTGCAGTAGCGAAACAAATTTTGGCTCACCTTGGAATCAAAGTGGCTGGTCACGTCCTTGAAATTGGTGGAGTAAAAGCTTCCCATACCACTTATGAATCTATTGAAGATTTGCAAAAAGTAACAGAAGAATCACCTGTTCGCTGCTATGACAGTGAAGCTGGTCAAAAAATGATGGATGCCATTGACGAAGCGAAGCAAAACGGCGATTCAATTGGTGGTATTGTCGAAGTCATCGTTGAAGGGATGCCAGTTGGAGTCGGCAGCTATGTGCACTATGACCGCAAACTGGATAGCAAGCTTGCAGGTGCAGTACTGAGTATCAACGCTTTTAAAGGTGTTGAATTTGGTATTGGCTTTGAGGCAGCTTCTAAAAATGGCAGTGAAGTTCATGATGAAATCATCTGGGATGAAGAAAAAGGCTATACGAGAAAAACAAACCGCTTAGGTGGTCTTGAAGGCGGAATGTCAACTGGCATGCCGATTGTCGTAAGAGGGGTTATGAAACCAATCCCAACCTTATACAAACCATTGCAAAGCGTGGATATTGAGACAAAAGAACCTTTCTCTGCAAGTATTGAGCGTTCTGACAGCTGTGCTGTTCCTGCCGCAAGTGTTGTGGCAGAAGCAGTCGTTGCATGGGAAATCGCCAATGCAGTGGTTGAGCAGTTTGGTCTTGATCAAATTGACCGCATTAAAGAAAATGTGGACAAAATGCGCCAGCTTCAGAGGGAGTTTTAATGAAAACACTGGAAGTGAAGACGTCTTCAGCTACTTATCCTGTATATATCGGTGATGGGATTAGACAAAATATCGTAGACTTGATTACTTCCACTGGGCGATCCTACACGAAGCTCTTTATCGTGACAGATTCAGCCGTCGATGCCCTTTATGGAGATGAAATGGTTCAATTACTGAAACAGAAATGGTCTGTACAAAAAATAGTGGTGCCAAACGGAGAACAATCAAAATCTTTTGCGCAGTTTGAGCAGATTCATACGAAAGCCATCCAATTTCAACTCGACCGCTCCTCATGCATCATTGCATTAGGAGGCGGGGTGATTGGAGACTTGGCTGGCTTTGCTGCTGCCACTTATATGAGAGGCATTGATTTTATTCAAGTACCGACCACGCTGCTTGCACATGATAGTGCAGTCGGCGGAAAAACCGGAATCAATCATCCGCTCGGCAAAAATTTAATTGGTGCGTTTCATCAACCGGCTGCTGTCATCTATGATACAAGTATGCTAGAGACACTCTCACCAATAGAGCTGAGATCAGGCTTTGCTGAGGTGATAAAACATGCACTGATTTCAAGTGAAGTCTTTTTATCAGAACTGATGTCCATTCGTTCGTTGACAGAATTATCAAAGGATGAACTGGCACATATGCTTTATCAAGGGATTCAAGTGAAAGCATCCATTGTTCAAGAAGATGAAAAAGAACAAGGTGTGCGGGCATACTTGAATTTAGGTCATACACTAGGGCATGCCATTGAAGCGGAGTATGGATACGGTGCGATCACGCATGGAGATGCCATTGCAATTGGCATGCAGTTTGCTTTATATGTCAGTGAAAAAGAGCAAGGACTCAGTCTAGATCGCGAGAAACTTAAAGTGTGGATGAAAGAACTAGGGTTCCCAGTACAAGTCACACAAACGATTTCAACCAAAACATTTGTCGATCGCATGATTGGTGATAAGAAGGCAAGAGGCGGGAGTGTTCAGTTTGTTTTGCTAAAACAAGTTGGAGACGTCACCCTGCAATCTTTCACAAAAGATGAGCTGTATCACTGGCTCGAAGAATGGAAACGGGAGGAGGGCTGTCTATGATGTTTCGCGGCATACGCGGGGCTACAACTGTGACAGAAGATACTGAAACAGAAGTGTTAACCAAAACGAAGCAGCTGCTAGAAGCGATCATTTCAAAAAACCAAGTAGATCCAGAGCGTGTCGTGCAGATCTTGATTTCAGCTACACAAGATATTCACTCTGTTTTTCCAGCAAAAGCACTCAGGCAGTTTGAAGGATGGACCTATGTGCCTGTCACTTGTATGCAAGAGCTTGACATTGATGGAGGTCTAAAGAAGTGTATTCGCGTTTTAATGACCGTTCAGACAGATGTCAAGCAGGAAGACATACAGCACGTATACTTGGAAGAGGCTGTCACGCTTCGGCCTGATTTACAGTTGACAAAAAACAAGGAATTATAATACGATATGAACAGCTGAAGTTTACACACAGGTGTGAACGGCATTGCAAGCTTAGAGAAGATGAGAATGAGACTAGGGTAGTTGAGATGAGTAGAGTTGAGCAGAGATACGATACTTCTATTTAATCATACTGCCTAAAAGAGCGAAGCCTCTTTTAGGCTTATTTCGTATACTCAAACAAATCCTCAAGATGTCCCCTCATTCTCCTTAATTCCATTTAAGGAGTGTGCTTATGAAATCCCAATCAAACCTTACCCAATTTTTAAGAGACAGCCAGTTTTACAAAACCATCCCGATTGTTGAAACCATTACAGTTGATACGCTCTCACCCATTCAAATTGTTGAGAAACTGAAACAGGATATTGTGTATTTGCTAGAAAGCAAAGACGAATCTTCTAGCTGGTCGAGATATTCCTTTATCGGATTACATCCTTTTTTAACATTACATGACGAGCAAGACCATTATATTGCTCGTGACGCTGCAGGAAAGTCAGTGATGCAAAAAGCGGAGCTGAAAGAGTTGCTTGACTGGATGAAAGAGCAATATCAAATCAAGACACCTGAAATTGAGATCCCATTTACTGGCGGAGCCGTAGGGTACTTAAGTTACGACCTCATTCCCAACATTGAGCCGTCTGTCAAGCCGCATCCGAATGCATCAACAACAGATAATTGCACATTATTTGTTTGCCAAACAATGATCGCATTTGATCATGAAACAAACCAAGTTCATTTTATTCAGTACACGCAGCTGAACGGTCATGAAACAGACGAAGAAAAAATTCTGGTTTATCGAGAAAATCAAAAGCAGCTTGAACTGATGGTACAGCAGCTTCATACAAAAATTGATATGAAAGAACTGATTATCTCAGGGAATATGAATGAACCCCCTTCGTTTGAACAGGTGACGTCTACCTATGAAAAAGCAAAATTTTTAAAGGATGTCGAAAAAATCAAGGAGTATATTCGAGCGGGTGATATCTTCCAGGGTGTACTTTCTCAGCGTTTTGACATTCCAGTGACAGTGAGCTCATTTGAATTATATCGTGTGCTTCGGATCGTCAATCCATCACCGTATATGTATTTTATGAAATTAAAAGATCGAGACTTAGTGGGAAGCTCGCCAGAACGATTAATCCATGCGAAAAACGGTCACTTAGAAATCCATCCAATTGCTGGTACAAGAAAACGAGGAATGACAAAAGAAGAAGATGATGCACTAGCAAGAGAGTTGCTCGATGATGAAAAAGAAAAAGCAGAACATTACATGCTAGTGGATCTGGCTCGAAATGATGTGGGGCGTGTGGCAGAGTATGGCAGTGTGTCTGTCCCAACTTTTACAAAAGTCGTGAACTTTTCGCACGTCATGCACATTATTTCTATTGTGACAGGGAAGCTGAAGCAGGATACACATCCAGTAGATGCACTTATGTCCGCTTTTCCAGCAGGCACATTGACAGGCGCCCCAAAAATTAGGGCGATGCAATTATTAAACGAAATGGAGCCTGAGCCAAGAGAGACGTATGGCGGCTGTATTGCCTATATTGGTTTCGACGGCAATATCGATTCCTGTATTACCATTCGCACAATGAGCGTCAAACATCAGACTGCTTCAATACAAGCAGGTGCCGGCATTGTCGCTGATTCCGTTCCAGAAAACGAATGGGAAGAGACATGTAATAAGGCAGGAGCACTTCTAAAAGCCATTCAGCTTGCTGAACATATTTTCTCAGAAAAGGAGAGTGTGCCAAATGAATCAACGACTATCAGCTCTTGTTAATGGAGGAAAACTATCAGAAGAAGAAGCGAATGGCCTGATGCATGATATGATGAGCGGCTCGTTAACAGATGCTGAAGTCGCTGCTAGTCTATCTATTTTAGCGCATCGAGGAGAAACCGCCGAAGAAATGACAGGCTTCGTGAAAGCCATGAGGCAGCATGCAGCACCAGTGGAAAGGTCACTTGATGTCGTTGATACGTGCGGGACAGGAGGCGACGGTTTATCAACATTTAATATATCAACAGCCGCTGCCATCGTTGCTTCGGCTGCTGGGGCGAAAATCGCCAAGCACGGAAATCGTTCCGTCTCCTCTAAAAGCGGGAGTGCTGACGTGCTAGAATGTCTTGGTATTCAAATTCAATCCACACCTGAAGAAACAAGACGGCAAATACAGCAGAAAAACATGGGCTTTTTATTTGCACCGCTCTATCATTCTTCTATGAAACAAGTAGCCGCCGTACGCAAGCAGCTCGGATTTCGGACGGTATTTAACTTATTAGGACCGCTTTGCCATCCGATGCAGGCCAAAAAGCAAATCATTGGTGTGTATGCAAAGGAAAAGGCAAAGCTCATGGCGAAAGCTCTTGCTCCTTTAGAGCCAGAACATGTCCTGTTTGTTTGCGGAGATGATGGGCTGGATGAATTAACCATTACAGCAAATTCATACATCATTGAACTCAAAAAAGGTGTCATGACAGAATATACGTTAAACCCAGAAGACTTCGGACTTGAAAAAGGGCATTTATCAGACATTCAGGTCCAATCACCAGAAGAAAGCGCCAAATTGATTCAGAATATATTGAATTATCAAGCGGGTGGAGCACCGCTTCATATTACAGCGCTTAATGCTGGGGCCGCATTATATGTGGCAGGAAAAGCAGAGAGTCTGATGGCAGGGACAATGAAAGCATTAGAAACGATCAAAAACGGATCAGCTAAAGAACAATTAGCCCGTCTAAAACAAAAAACGAAAGAGGAAGAGATCTATGCTTAATCAAATTATCGCCCGTAAAAAAGAACATGTGCAAACCTTGCAATTACCTGAGGAAGGACATTATGAAAGACAATCATTTAAAGAAGCCCTTATGAATCCTCACCGCTCGATCGGACTGATTGCTGAGGTGAAAAAAGCGTCTCCTTCCAAAGGCATCATTCAGCCTCATTTTGATCCTTTACAGACAGCAAAAGCATACGAAGCATCAAATGCAGATTGTTTATCTGTCTTAACGGATGAACCGTTTTTCCAAGGGAAAAACGAATATTTGTCTCTTATTAAAGAACACATCACACGTCCTATTTTAAGAAAAGATTTCATTATTGACTCTATACAAGTAGAAGAATCGAAACGGATAGGGGCAGATGCCATTTTATTAATTGGAGAGGTGCTTGAGCCGCAAAAGCTGTATGAGCTCTATACAGAAGCGAAAGAAAAAGGAATGGATGTCCTCGTTGAAGTACATGCAGCACATACACTAGAAAAGATTTTACACCTATTCACTCCTGAGATCATCGGTGTGAACAACCGGAATCTCAATACGTTTACAACAACTGTTGAACAAACAAAAGAGATCGCGCCACTTGTTCCAAAAGACGTATTACTAGTAAGTGAAAGTGGCATAAAGACATTTGATGATCTGACCTTTGTGAAACAGCACGGAGCAAACGCCGTTCTTGTTGGTGAATCTTTAATGAGGGAACGATCACAGGAGAAAGCCGTTCAGGCATTGTTCGGAGAATGAAGAAAATTAAGCCTTACTTAAAATATTGCGGTGCTGTCTCACAAGAGGATGTCGCATGCATCTCGCAATCTCAAGCGGATGCCATCGGTTTTATTTTTGCGCCGAGTAAAAGACGAGTTGATCCAGATCAAGTGAAACACTGGCTGTCACAAGTAAAATGCAAAAAAGAGATAGTGGGGGTATTTGTGAATGAAAAAACACCAAAAGTGTGCGAGATCACAAACAACCTCCCCTTAGATATTGTGCAGCTTCATGGCGATGAGACGCCAGAAGTTGCAAATGACATTAAACAGCATACGAAGGCGCTCGTTTGGAAAGTGTTCCATCACGAGCCCGATGTAAACGACACACTTGAACATATGACGGCATTCGCTCCAAGTGTCGACGGTTTTCTCATTGATGCGAAAGTAAAAGGAATGAGAGGCGGTTCTGGAACAGCTTTTGCATGGGAGGCGGTGCCTTCATATGTTCAGCATGCAAAACAACTGGGAAAAACTTGCGCCATTGCTGGCGGGATCACGCCAGACACCATAATAGATCTGCTTGCTTTTGGTCCAGACGTCATAGACCTTTCAAGCGGTATAGAAGAAAACGGGAAGAAAAGCAGTACAAAGATGAAAGCGCTCGAAGAAAGGATGTTGAACCATGTACGCATATCCAAATGAGATTGGCAGATATGGAGAATTTGGAGGGAAATTCGTTCCTGAAACGCTCATGCAGCCACTAGAAG
The DNA here is from genome assembly GCF_038593325.1 of Bacillus sp. FSL W7-1582. NCBI lineage: Bacteria > Bacillati > Bacillota > Bacilli > Caryophanales > Bacillaceae > Bacillus > Bacillus sp. FSL W7-1582. The sequence continues at coordinate 2,063,561 of NZ_CP151987.1, read as the reverse complement.
AGATCGAACAAGCTTTTCGTGAATTAAAAGAAGACCCTGCTTTTCAAAAGGAATATATATCGCTTTTGAAAAACTATTCAGGCAGACCAACCGCACTCACATATGCTGATCAATTATCGGCATATCTCGGCGGTGCTAAAATCTATTTAAAAAGAGAAGATTTAAACCATACAGGCGCTCATAAAATTAACAATGCGCTTGGGCAGGCACTGCTAGCGAAAAAAATGGGGAAATCAAATATTATCGCCGAAACAGGAGCAGGTCAGCACGGTGTAGCTGCTGCAACAGTGGCGGCAAAATTCGGTTTATCCTGCACTGTATTTATGGGAAAAGAAGATGTGGAAAGACAATCACTCAATGTGTTCCGAATGAAACTACTCGGCGCTGAAGTCATACCTGTTACTAGCGGGAACGGAACATTAAAGGATGCAACCAATGAAGCCATCCGCTATTGGGTCCAGCATTGCAGTGACCACTTTTATATGATTGGCTCAGTCGTTGGACCTCATCCGTATCCTCAAATCGTCAGTGAATTTCAGCGGATGATCGGAGATGAGGCAAAAGCACAGATACTTGAAAAGGAAGGGCAGCTTCCTCATAAAGTCGTTGCCTGTGTTGGCGGCGGAAGCAATGCGATAGGAATGTACCGGGCGTTCTTAGATGAAGAGGTCGATATCATTGGTGTAGAAGCTGCTGGGAAAGGAATCGACACTCCGCTTCATGCAGCAACCATCACGAAAGGGACAAAAGGTGTCATACATGGATCTTTGACATACTTGATCCAAGACGAATTTGGTCAAATTATTGAGCCTTATTCGATTTCAGCTGGATTAGACTATCCGGGGATTGGGCCAGAGCATGCGTATTTGCATGCGAGCGGCCGGGTTCAATATGTGAGTGCGACAGATCAAGAAGCACTAGATGCGTTAAAGCTGCTCACAGAAAAAGAAGGAATCCTGCCAGCGATCGAATCTGCACATGCTTTAGCAAAAGCGTTTGAAATGAGCCAGAACATGAGTGAAGACGACATTGTTCTTGTCTGTTTGTCAGGCAGAGGAGATAAGGACGTGCATACATTAATGAATGTGCTTGAAAGTGAGGGTGAAACAAAATGATCACATTTCAATTAGAGCAAGGTCAGAAATTATTTATTCCATTTATTACAGCGGGTGATCCATCAGAAGAGATCACCATTGATTTAGCCCTCGCGCTTCAAGCAGCAGGGGCACATGCGATTGAACTAGGTGTTCCGTATTCCGATCCGTTAGCGGACGGCCCCGTCATTCAAAGAGCTTCTAAAAGAGCACTTCATCATGGTATGAATATCGTAAAAGCGATAGAATTAGCAGGAAAGATGAAAAAAAACGGCGTAAAAATTCCTGTAATTCTATTTACGTATTATAATCCTGTGTTACAATTAGACACAGAATACTTTTTCGCTTTACTGCGCAAAAATCATATTTCGGGACTCTTAACACCCGACTTGCCTTTTGAAGAGAGCAGCGAGCTACAGAAGAACTGTCAAGCACACGACATTTCATATATATCACTCGTTGCACCAACAAGCAAGGAACGATTAGAAAAAATTGTAGAGCAGGCAGAAGGTTTTGTGTATTGTGTTTCATCTCTCGGCGTCACAGGTGTCAGACAATCTTTCGACGCATCGATTACAGATTTTATTCAACAAGTGAAACAGTTGAGTCAAATACCAGTTGCTGTAGGTTTTGGTATTTCAACAAGAGAACAAGTAGACTCAATGAATAAAATGAGTGATGGTGTCGTTGTCGGCAGTGCGCTTGTCAAAAAAATTGAAGAGCTTCAAGAACAATTAGTAGCAAGTGATACACGCCAAGAGGCTTTAAGAGAATTTGAAACATATGCAAAAACATTTAGTCCCCTCTATTCATTCAAATGAGGTGAAACATTTTGCAAATCAAAGATCAATTAAAACAGCTAAAACCGTATCAACCTGGGAAACCAATTGAAGAGGTCAAAAAAGAATATCAATTAGACAAAATTGTGAAATTGGCTTCAAATGAAAACCCTTTTGGATGTTCCACACATGCAAGAGAGGCTATACAAGCTGAACTTGAACATTTAGCGATTTATCCAGACGGATACAGCGCAAGTTTAAGAACGGAACTGGCTGAGTTTCTTCAAGTAAATGAAAAACAATTAATATTCGGGAATGGCTCAGATGAACTTGTGCAAATTATTGCTAGGGCATTCCTTGATCAACATACAAATACGGTGATCCCATCTCCGTCATTCCCGCAATACCGTCACAATGCAGTAATTGAGCATGCAGAGATTAGAGAAGTACCACTTCTAAATGGTGGAGCTCATGATCTAAAGGGAATGCTAGATGCGATGGATGACAACACAAAAGTCGTTTGGGTGTGTAACCCGAACAATCCGACAGGAAATCATTTGTCAGAATCTGAGCTAGTATCGTTCTTAGATCAAGTGCCTGCTCATGTGCTTGTCGTTCTAGATGAAGCATATTTTGAATATGTCCGCGCAGAAGACTTTCCGAACAGTTTATCTCTATTAAAAGCCTATCAAAATGTCATTGTATTGCGCACATTCTCTAAAGCATATGGACTTGCGGCACTTCGAGTAGGTTATGGGGTTGCTTCAGAGGAATTGATTACCGCCATTGAACCTGCGAGAGAGCCATTTAATACAAGTCGTATCGCTCAGGCAGCTGCACGTGCAGCCATTAAAGATCAAGACTTCATTCAATCGTGCAGACAAAAAAATGAAGCAGGTCTTAAACAATATCAAGAATTTGCAGACCGTTTTGGATTATTTATCTATCCATCTCAAACAAACTTTGTGCTGATTGATTTTAAAAGAGATGCAGATGAGCTGTTCAATGCACTTTTGAAAAAGGGCTATATCGTTCGATCTGGTCAAGCTCTCGGATTCCCAACTTCTTTACGTATTACTGTTGGAACAAAGGAGCAAAATGAAGAAATCCTAACTACACTTGCCGATTTATTACAAGGCATTCGTGCGTAGCATAACAATGAAGTCATATCCTGTTTATGGGATATGGCTTTCGTTGTAACTCATCCAATATACATATAAGCTAGAAACAGCTTGTTTAATTTTCGCGAAAAATCAGGTGATGAACATGAATGAAGCAAACGAAACCATATTAATCGCTGGGCTCGGTTTAATTGGTGGTTCTATTGCACTGTCGATTAAAAAAGAATTTCCACATAAAAAAATTGTAGGCTATGATGTCTCTAAAGAACAAATGATTGCTGCAACAAAACTAGGGATCATCGACGCGACTGCCGAGTCCTTTATGGAAGGCTTAAATGAAGCAGCAACGATTATTTTGGCAACGCCAGTACAACAAACCGTCAAAATGTTAAGTGATATTGCAGCATCTGGAATTGAAAGAGAGCTCACGATTACGGATGTAGGGAGCACAAAGCAAAAGGTCGTTCACTTTGCTGAAAAAACGTTGCCTGATCATTACCAATTTATTGGCGGGCATCCGATGGCAGGGTCTCATAAATCAGGTGTCATTGCAGCGAAAGACTTTTTATTTGAAAATGCATTCTACATTTTAACGCCAGCAAAGGTAACAAGTCGTCAGGCTGTTGACCGTTTGAAGGATCTGCTGAAGGGAACCAATGCTCATTTCATTGAAATGACACCCGAAGAACATGATGCTGTGACAAGTGTGATTAGTCACTTTCCACATATCGTCGCTGCCAGTCTTGTGCATCAAGCGCATCATTTTGAAGAAGAATTTCCTCTTGTAAAACGGTTTGCTGCTGGAGGCTTTCGAGATATTACCCGTATTGCATCAAGTAATCCTGCAATGTGGCGCGATATCCTTTTGCACAATAAAAACAAGATTTTAGACCGATTTCATGAATGGAAAAAAGAGATTGACCGCATTGAATCCTTTGTGCAACAAGAAGATGCTGAGGGGTTATTCTCTTATTTCCAAGAGGCCAAGGAATATCGCGACGGCCTGCCTCTGAGGAAAAAAGGAGCTATCCCTGCTTTTTATGATCTTTATGTCGATGTGCCGGATCATCCTGGTGTTATTTCGGAAATTACAGGATATCTAGCAAATGAAAACATCAGTATTACAAATATCCGTATTATTGAAACGCGAGAAGACATTAACGGGATTTTACGCATTAGTTTTCAAACAGATGACGATCGAAAGCGGGCAGAACTCTGTATAAAAAATAGAGCAAATTACGATACATTTTATGCTGATTGAGGTGAGGAAGATGAAAATTCATAAAAGTGCTCCTATGAATGGAGAAATTCATATTCCAGGAGATAAATCCATTTCTCATAGATCTGTGATGTTTGGCGCTATTGCTGACGGTACTACAGTAGTAAAAAACTTTCTTCCTGGCGCTGATTGTTTAAGCACGATTGATTGTTTTAGAAAAATGGGTGTCGACATCGAACAAAAAGGTACAGATGTTGTCATTCATGGTAAGGGACTAAAAGGACTTAAAGAGCCGAGTGATATTCTCGATGTCGGTAACTCTGGCACGACTATTCGTTTAATGATGGGAATCTTGGCTGGCTGTGAGTTCCACAGTACGCTGATCGGAGACGAAAGTATTGCCAAAAGACCGATGAAACGGGTAACAGGTCCGCTAAGACAATTAGGAGCCAAGATAGATGGCAGAGCAAGTGGCGAGTATACACCGCTTTCTATACGTGGGGGCAATTTAAAAGCTATCTCTTATGAGTCTCCGGTTGCAAGTGCGCAAATTAAATCGGCTGTCCTTTTAGCTGGACTGCAGGCAGAAGGAACAACGACGTTAACTGAACCGCATAAATCAAGAGACCATACCGAAAGAATGTTATCAATGTTTGGTGTCTCGCTACATGAAGATGCACAAAGTGTTTCAATTGAAGGTGGACAAACGTTAAAAGCAACAGATGTATTTGTCCCTGGAGATATTTCTTCAGCTGCATTTTTCTTAGTGGCTGGATCTATCGTTCCAAACAGCCGGATTGTATTGAGAAATGTCGGTTTGAACAAAACGAGAACTGGTATTATAGATGTGCTAAAACAAATGGGTGCAGACCTCGACATTCAAGAAGTGGATGCTAAAGGCGGAGAACCGTACGGTGATTTAACGATCTCTACCTCTTCATTAAAAGGGATCGACATTTCAGGTGATATGATCTCTAGACTGATCGACGAAATTCCTATTATTGCGCTCCTAGCTACTCAAGCAGAAGGAACAACGATCATTAAAGATGCCGCTGAATTAAAAGTGAAAGAAACCAATCGTATTGATACAGTCGTTTCAGAACTTAAAAAACTAGGTGCTCATATTGAAGCAACAGATGATGGAATGAAGATTCATGGTAAAACGAGCCTTAAAGGCGGCGCAGTCGTCTCAAGCTACGGAGATCATCGAATTGGTATGATGTTAGGAATTGCGGCATGTATAACAGAGCAAGCAATCGAGATTGAAGATACAGATGCAGTACGTGTATCTTACCCAAATTTCTTTGAACACATTGAATACTTAACGCAAACAGTCTGAGGATTTCCTCAGGCTTTTTCTTTCCTTTTGCATATTTGAAAGAACTATAGCATAGCTTGTCTCAAGGTGAAACCTTGAAAAAGAGCATTTTGCTGATTCAAAAACAATTTTTTAGTGTATTCGGTTTACAAATCGTCAGTTTAGTAAAGTATTGATTGAAAAAGAGTCTTCAAAACACAAAAATGGCTTCATGTTAAAAGAGCAACATATTTGCTGGATATGCAGCTGTCGATTATGATATGAAGTAACAACAGTTTAGGTTTTTGGAAACAGAAAGGAACGGTTTGATTTGAATAGTTCATTACAAGAAGCCATAAAATTAGTTGAGGCGGGTGAGACTGAAAAGGGACTCCAAACACTTGCTCAAGCAGAGAAGCATCTTCATGATGAAGAAAAAGCGCAGGCAGCTCAGTTATATTATGACTGGGGAGATATTGATAAAGCGCGGAATCTCATTAGTGATTTACATGATTTATATCCAGAAGAAACAGGATTAACCTGTTTTTATGCAGAGTTGTTAATAGACTCTGATGAAGAAGAGAAGGCAATAGCAGTTCTTGAAACGATTCCTGAAGATGACGATGCGTTTCCAGAGAGTTTATTGTTAATGGCAGATTTGTATCAAATGCAAGGACTATTTGAAGTCAGTGAACAAAAGCTTTTAAAAGCGAAAGAGTTACTACCTCATGAAGCCGTCATTGATTTTGCTTTAGGGGAATTGTATTTTTCTCAAGGTCTTTCAAAGAAAGCAGCCGACTATTTCTACAAAGTGGCCGATCAACAAAATGAAATTGGCGGTGTCAATGTATATCAGCGGCTCGCTGAATCATTAAGCACAGCTGGAGAATTTGAAGATGCCCTTGAATGGTATGAAAAGGCTGTAAAGGATCAAGTGGATCCAAATACACTTTTTGGCTACGGATTTACAGCGATGAGGGCTGGCAGAACGAAAACGGCTATTCAGCAGCTCTCTGAACTAAAAGATATTGATCCTTCGTATTCGTCACTTTATATGCCTTTAGCCAAAAGCTATGAGGAAGAAGGACTATATCATGAAGCTTTAGAGATAGTAAAAGAAGGAATTAAAGTGGATGAGTATAACAAAGAGTTATATTTATATGGGGCAAAGATTGATTTGAAAAATGGCCATTCGGAAGATGCGAAAAAATTGCTTCAAGAAGCACTTGCTCTTGATCCAGGATATATTGAAGCGGTTCAAACGCTGCTTGCGATCTATTTAAATGAAGAGCTGTTTGATGAAATTCTGGATGTGATTAAAGAGGTTAAAAGCTTTGGGGAAGAAGATCCAAAATGGAATTGGTATGCTGCTTCTGCTTCTGTCGGACGAGAAGAATACGATGAAGCCGCTGAGTATTTCAAACTTGCTCTGCCTGATTTTGATGAGGAACGTGACTTTTTATATGAATATGCTTCGTTCCTTTTAGAAGAAGGCAGACAAAAAGAAGCCTTGCCGTTATTACGAAAAGTTCTTCAGAAAGATGGCACCAATGAAGAAATTGAAGAAACGATTTTAAGAATTGAAGACGAAATTTCCTTATAGTTTGCAGGAATGAAGAACTGGTTTGTTGAATAATTCATGTATAGCAATTTAATTTACGATAGAGGAGGGAATAACATGCAGACCCCTGTTTCTGTCAATGAAAAGAAGGAATTTATCCGGTGGTTCTTAAACCATTATCAGTTAAAGCGAAGAGAGTGTGTTTGGATATTAAATTATTTAATGAGTCACGACTCTTTGATGGAAAAGGTTCATTTTGTAGAGCAAGCAGAATTTTGCCCAAGGGGAATTATTATGTCAACACACTGTGTGGATGAAGTTCCCTTTAGATTTTATAAAGAAAATATCATGACGACAGATGCAGAAAAATCATTTCATGATATTCGTTTGAATAAACAGCAAGATTTGTTTATTCAATTGAATTTCCGATCTGCATATCGTTCGCCGGAATATGCCGCTGTACTTGAAACAAATCCTCATATTCCTAAAGATCTATATGAAAATGAAAAAGATAAAGATCTTGCTGAGAAAGTGCTAGAGCATTCTATCGCTACTTTCCAAAAAGAACGGCTGATGAAAGAAATCGATGAAGCGCTTGACCGTCATGATCAAGAAACATTTAATAAGTTAGCAAAAGAATTAAGCCTATTATCATAAACCAAGCCAATAAGCCTTGCCCTATACAGGCAGGGCTTATGTGATGAAAGAGGGGAACTAGATGAAGTTTCAGGCGGAGGACGCGGATCTCTTTTTACAATCTAAAGATTACATTGATACCGCTATCATTCCATTAGTTGGGATAGATGCAAGCCATATCAAACAAACCGTGTCTTTAGGTGAGTTTACAATGCTTGTGGCAGAGGATCTTGAAAGGCAACTGAAAGGCAGAGTGTTTCTTTTTCCTCCACATACATATTTAGAAGTAAATCATCGTAAGCAAGAAGACATACTTGCAGTAAAACAATCATTGCAAGAACATTTTCAGCATGTTGTGTTTATCACATCTGATAACAAATGGAAAGAACAGCTAGAAGTGAGCGAATCGGCATTTATATTGCAGTCTGTTCCGCTTGAGCATTTAAAGGTCAATTTAAAGCAAAAAGTCATTCAAGACAGTGTAGAACAAATTTTGAACTTTTTGTTACAAAAATGGAACCCTTCATAAAAACCCTTACATTTGCATTGTACATAGCTTTTTAGGCTGTTGACCTTGTGAATAGATTGATATATTATGAGGGTGTCCTAGTTTTATGAAATTTTTTCTAATTCAGTTATAAAGTAGCTGACGACCTGAGGGGGGGAGAAAAAAATGAGCGAGAAGAGACATGGAGTGTCCAGGCGTCAATTTTTGAATTACACGTTGACCGGCGTGGGGGGATTTATGGCCGCTGGAATGCTCATGCCTATGGTTCGCTTTGCGCTTGACCCTGTGCTAAAAGGAACAGAGGATCAGGATATGGTTCAAGTTGTCAGTGTAGATGAACTGACAAAAGAACCGAAGCGCTTTGACTTTAAAATTGATCAAGTAGATGCATGGTATGAGTCAAAGGAATCTAGGTCTGCATGGGTGTACAAAGAAGGGGATGAAATTGTCGCTTTATCGCCAATCTGTAAACATTTGGGATGTACAGTGAACTGGAACAGTGATCCGAAAAATCCAAACAAATTTTTCTGCCCTTGCCATTATGGGCTGTACGACAAGGATGGTACAAACGTACCCGGAACTCCACCGCTTGCACCGCTTGATCATTATAAGCAGCAAGTGAAGGACGGATACCTCTATCTTGGAAAAGCTGTGCCGAAAGGGGAAGGGTAACGATGCTTAACAAGATTTACGATTGGGTAGATGAGCGGCTGGACATCACACCGATATGGAGAGACATTGCGGATCATGAAGTGCCTGAGCACGTCAATCCAGCACATCATTTCTCTGCTTTTGTGTATTGTTTTGGCGGTTTAACGTTTTTTGTGACGGTCATTCAAGTCCTTTCGGGCATGTTTTTAACGATGTATTATGTACCGGATATTAAAAATGCATGGGAATCTGTCTATTATTTGCAAAATGAAGTGGCATTTGGACAGATTGTAAGAGGGATGCACCACTGGGGTGCGAGTCTAGTCATTGTTATGATGTTTTTACATACGCTGAGGGTCTTTTTCCAAGGGGCGTATAAAAAGCCTAGAGAGCTAAACTGGATTGTCGGTGTGCTCATTTTCTTTGTGATGCTTGGACTTGGTTTTACAGGATATCTTTTACCGTGGGATATGAAGGCGCTATTTGCGACGAAGGTTGGTCTTCAAATTGCAGAGGCGACACCTTTCATTGGGAAAGAGATTAAAACGTTGCTTGCAGGTCATCCTGACATTGTAGGTGCACAAACGCTGACGAGATTTTTCGCTATCCATGTCTTTTTCTTGCCAGCGGCATTATTTGGGCTGATGGCTGCCCACTTTATTATGATTCGTAAGCAAGGAATTTCTGGACCGCTGTAAAATTTTGCGTTTGATGAATGTTCAATGAGGAGGGGATGACTTTGCATAGGGGAAAAGGGATGAAGTTTGTCGGAGATTCCAGAATACCGGCAGAAAGAAAACCTAACATACCTAAAGACTATTCCGAATATCCGGGAAAAACCGAAGCCTTTTGGCCGAACTTTCTTTTAAAGGAATGGCTTGTAGGTGCTGTTTTTTTAATTGGATTTCTTGTCCTAACTGTTGTTCATGCACCTCCGCTTGAGCGGATGGCTGATCCGACAGATACGGGCTATATTCCGCTGCCAGACTGGTATTTCCTATTTTTGTACCAGTTGTTAAAATATGAGTTTGCTGCAGGGAGCTATACGGTAGTTGGCGCAATGATTATGCCTGGAATTGCGTTTGGTGCTCTTTTACTCGCACCATTTCTTGATTCTGGTCCTGAACGCAGGCCATATCGAAGACCAATTGCAGTTGGGATGATGATTCTTGCAGTTGGTGCAGCAACCTATTTAACATGGGAATCTGTTGCTACTCATGACTGGGAAGCAGCTGCGAAGCAAGGTGAAATCAAGAAAGAAGCAGAGATTGATACCTCAGCTGAAGAGTATAAAATCTATCAAGAGCAGACATGTATCTCCTGTCACGGAGATAATATGCAAGGCGGGGCAGCTGGACCGTCACTTGTTGACAATGGTTTAGCACCAGAGGAAATTGCGAAAATCGCTGTAGAAGGTAAAGGCAACATGCCTAAGGGCATTTTTAAAGGCAGCGATGAAGAACTTGAAAAGCTCTCGAAATATTTATCTGAGGTCAAATCTAAATAATTCAGTTGTTTAAATGCAAGTACAAGGATATACTCAAAAGGAGAAAAAAGCTGGCGCTGTCAGCTTTTTTCTGATTTTAACAGATCGTGAGTGAAGAGAAATATGAGATGGATTCAATATTTGCTAGCCACACGCTACATGCTTGTGCTGGTGCTCATTGTCAACTTTCTTGGTACTGTGTACGGCTACTACTGGTATATCCCGCAGCTCGTTGAGACGCCGGCTATCTTTTTACCTTTTGTTCCAGACAGTCCGACGGCAAGCTTTTTCTTTTTATTTGTATTACTAGCCTTTCTAATGAAACGCCATGCTCCTTATTTTGAAGCACTGGCCCTTGTCACCTTGATCAAATATGGATTATGGGCTGTAGGGATGAATCTTTTCGTGCTCGTTTCTGTTGATGATTTTCCTTGGGAAGGATATATGCTAATTGGTTCGCACTTTGCGATGGCGGTACAGGCTGTGTTATTTGCGCCGTATTATCGTTTTCAAATGCGTCATTTGGTTGTAGCAGGCATATGGATTTTACATAATGATGTGATTGATTATGTATTTGGAATGATGCCGCGTTATTCTATGCTTTCTGCCTATTCAAATGAGATCGGCTACGTGACGTTTTGGTTAAGTATTGCCGTTCTTCTTGTTTCGTATTATCTTGTCATCTCGAAAAAATCGGTCAAGCTTGAACTCCCTTAACAATGTTGGTCTAACCTTGTCCTTTTCTTCATACGCTGTATGGAGAAAGGCTAGGAGGGACTTGCATGAAACGAAAGTCAATCGCGATGATTCTATTATTATTTCTTGTCTTGCATCCAGCTGCTGCAAAAGGTGAGGAAACAACAGCTGCTAAAGCGCTGCAAGAATTAACGGAACTATCAGATTCAATCTTTCAATTAACGAGACAAGCTAAATATGATGAGGCATTACAAGTTGCATTGTATGCTGAAAAGACATTTAAAGCTGAGAATTGGCGCGGAACTTTGACGAATACGCAGGTTCGGCAAATTACACTTGGCTATCAAGATATCATTAAAGGACTCCCGCAGGAAGACTTAAATGAGCGCGAAAAACTTCGGTATGCCTCTCAGTTTAGAATGCTTCTCGATGCGATACAATCAAATTCAGAACCTCTTTGGGGATCTCTCGAGAAGCCGATTATGGGGTCTTTTCCGACATTAAAGAAAGAAGTAAAAGATCCAGAATCGACGACGTTCTATGAAACTTGGAATGAGCTGGTTTCATTGTATGATATGATTTATCCGAGTTTAACCATTGATATCTCGCCTGAAAAGCTGCAAACGATTAAGCAGCACATGGAAGTAATTGAACAAGGTGAATTTTTAAAAGCATCGAGTGGGACAAAGCTTGAGCGTCTCACGAAACTCGAAGAGGATTTATCAAGTGTGTTTGCGAACGTTGATCAAGATGAAGCGGATCCATCGCTTTTATGGGTCATTTTAACAACAGGAAGTATGATTTTACTCACTTTAACGTATGTTGGGTTTAGGAAATACCGTGCTGAAAAAGAAAAAAAGCAAAAGAGACAAGCCGATTATCCAAAGTCATAAAAAAAGAAGCACCGTTATCGGGCTTCTTTTTTAATGGGGATTGAGCGGCTTTTTATGTTCATCTAATGTGAAGCCTTCACCAAGTACGTCATGCACGTCACTCACTGATACAAAGGCATGAGGATCGACGGAAGTTACGACGCTCTTGAGGTGGACAAGCTCATTTTTTGGAACGACGCAGTAAAGGACGTTGCGTTCCTGTTTCGTATAGGAGCCGACACCCTTTAAAATGGTCACTCCACGCTCCATTTCCTCTGTGATTTTCTTTTGAATGATGTCATCCTTTTCAGAAATAATCATCGCTCCTTTGGCAGCGTAAGCGCCTTCTTGCATGAAGTCGATGACTTTTGCAGCAACAAATACGGCAACAAGTGTATACATGGCTTCTTTGTAATTTAAATAGGTGAGAGAGATGGTAATGACGCACGCGTCGAAGATAAACATCGTTCTTCCCATTGCGACTTGATAATGTTTGTTGATCAATCTTGCAATAATGTCAACGCCGCCTGTTGTCCCGCCGAATTTAAAGATGATTCCGAGGCCTGTTCCGATAAACACACCTGCAAAAAGTGCGGCTAAGGCTAAATCGTGCTGAAGAGGCATATGTATTTGAAAGCGCTGGAAGATGGCTAGAAAGACAGAAAGACTGACGGTTCCGACAATTGTATATGTAAACATGGTTCTTCCAAGCATTTTCCAGCCGATAAAAAAGATCGGAATGTTTAACACAAGGTTTGAAATAGATGGATCAATGTGAAATAGAAAATATAAAAGCAGTGTGATACCTGTAAATCCGCCTTCCGCCAAGTTGTTCTGCATATTAAAATGAACAAGGCCGAAAGAAAAAATCGCAGATCCTATTAAAATAAATACGATATTTTTAAGACGAATTTCTTTTAGCAAAAGATCACTCCTTTTTTTGCTTAGACAGCGATAATATTATATGGTATGGAAGAGAAACAAGCAAACTGAGTTTTAAACATTTGTCAAATATTTATGATTTCGCTAACATGTAAGAGATGGATAGGAGGATGAGCTTCATGACGAATGAAAAAACGCTGCGTCACGTGCAGCAAGAAGTAGATGATTACATAGGACAATTTAAAGAAGGCTATTTCAGCCCGCTTGCCATGATGGCCCGTCTGACAGAAGAATTAGGTGAGCTGGCAAGAGAGGTTAACCATTACTATGGAGAAAAGCCGAAAAAAACAACTGAAACAGAAAAAAGCATGGAAGAAGAAATTGGCGATGTGCTGTTTGTGTTAACATGCCTTGCCAATTCACTCAATATATCACTTGAAGAAGCCCATGATCGTGTGATGCATAAATTCAATACAAGAGACAAAGATCGCTGGACGAAAAAAGAAGGGAAGTAGAGAAGATGACGAATCAAACCATCAAAGTCGTAATCGCTGGAGCAAGAGGAAGAATGGGGATAGAGGCTGTCAAGCTTGCAGAAGAAACAAGCCATTTTGAACTGGTAGCAGCACTTGATCACACACATGAGGGGAAAAAGCTATCTGATGTGCTTCATACAACATCTGATGCGCCCATTTATACGGATATTGACGTGTGTCTTTCAGAAACAGCACCGGATGTATTAATTGATTTGACGACCCCAGAAATCGGGAAAGTACATACAAAAAAAGCCCTTGAACATGGCGTACGTCCAGTCGTAGGCACAACAGGTTTTTCAGAAGACGACCTAAAAGAACTTCAGCAATTAACAGAAGAAAAAGGGATAGGCTGTATTATTGCGCCTAACTTTGCTGTTGGTGCTGTTTTAATGATGAAGTTTGCCAAAATGGCAGCAAATTATTTTCCTGATGTTGAAATCATTGAGCTTCATCATGATAAAAAATTGGACGCTCCGAGCGGTACAGGACTAAAAACAGCTGAAATGATCGCAGAAGTAAGAGAAAGCAAAAAGCAGGGGCACCCTGAAGAAAAAGAACTAATCGAAGGTGCACGAGGAGCAGATTATGATGGCATCCGCCTTCACAGCGTAAGACTTCCAGGCATGATTGCACATCAAGAAGTGCTGTTTGGAATGGACGGACAGACGCTCACGATCCGTCATGATTCTTATAACCGTGCATCCTTTATGTCAGGTGTGAAGCTTTCTGTTGAACAGGTGATGCATATTGATCAACTCGTTTATGGCTTAGAAAATATTATCGACTAATAAGGAGTGGATCCCTGATGAACATTGCTTTAATCGCTCACGATAAGAAAAAAAGTGACATGATTCAATTCGCCATTGCGTATCGAGATCTTTTGGCAGATCATACACTTTATGCAACAGGAACCACAGGTTTAAGAGTGAAAGAAGCGACTGGGCTTCCCGTTCATCGTTTCCAATCAGGACCACTTGGAGGGGATCAGCAGATTGGTGCCATGATTGCTGATAATGCAATGGATCTTGTGCTCTTTTTTAGAGACCCTCTCACTGCACAGCCGCATGAACCGGATGTATCTGCACTCATCCGGCTTTGCGATGTGTATGCCATCCCATTAGCAACCAATATGGGGACTGCCGAAATTTTAGTCAGGAATTTAAATAAAGGTACGTTTGATTTTCGAGATGTAGCAAAAAACGGAGGAACGCATGAAACCACTTGATATCCTTGCATTCGGTGCCCATAGTGATGATGTAGAGATCGGTATGGGTGGAACGATTGCAAAATACGTAAAAAAAGGGGCACGTGTTGGGATTTGTGACTTGACTCAGGCTGAATTATCTTCAAATGGAACGATTGACAGCCGAAAAGAAGAGGCCAGAGCAGCCGCTGCCATTTTAGGCGTCACGACTCGAATCCAGCTCACGCTGCCAGATAGAGGACTTTATCTGAATGACGAAGCGATAAAAGAAATTGCAGGTGTCATCCGAACATATAAACCAAAACTTATTTTTGCCCCGCACCACCAAGATCGACATCCTGATCATGGTCATGCGGGTTCACTTGTAGAAGAGGCCGCTTTTTCTGCAGGTATACATAAATTTGAAGATTCATACAAGCAGCCAGCGCATAAAATAAGCCAGATGTATTATTACATGATTAATGGCCACCATCGTCCAGATTTTGTGATCGATATCTCAGACGAGATGAACCAAAAAATTGATAGCTTACATGCGTATAAAAGCCAATTTGTCAAAACAGAGAGTTCAGTGGAGACACCGCTTGTAAATGGTTATATTGATTTTGTCAAAATGAGAGAGTCGATGTATGGAAGGGAAGTCAATAAACCTTTTGCAGAAGGGTTTCTGACAAAGAAGCCACTTTTGATGGACGATGACTTACTTGGGGGGTAATTATGAAAAAATTGAAGATCGGAATCACTTGTTATCCGAGTGTTGGCGGTTCGGGCATTATTGCCACAGAGCTTGGAAAACGTTTAGCTGAAAAAGGGCACGATGTTCATTTCATTACCTCAAGTATTCCGTTTAGACTCAATAAAGTGTATCCGAATATTTATTTTCATGAGGTGGATGTCAATCAATATGCTGTGTTTCAATATCCGCCTTATGACCTTGCACTGGCAAGTAAACTCGCAGAAGTGGCAAAACGAGAGAAGCTTGATATTATTCATGCGCATTATGCGGTCCCTCACGCCGTCTGTGCGTTCTTAGCTAAGCAAATGACTGGACAGTCTGTCAAAGTCGTCACCACGCTTCACGGGACGGATATTACGGTTTTAGGCTATGACCCATCTTTAAAGGAAGTCATCCGGTTTGCGATCGAATCATCTGACCGCGTAACGGCTGTATCACATTCATTAGCTGCGCAGACATACGATCTGATTAAACCGAATAAAAAAATTGATACGATCCATAATTTCGTCGATGAGCGCGTATATTTGCGTGAAGATCACGAAGTGCTGAAGACGCATTATGGTCTTCTGCAGGATGAGAAGGTCGTCATCCATGTATCAAATTTCCGTAAAGTGAAGCGGGTGCATGACGTGATCCATGTGTTTAAACAGATTTCTGAACAGGTGAATGCAAAACTGCTACTGATTGGGGACGGACCTGAAAAATCGGTTGTTTGCGAGCTTGTGAAAAAGCTTGGATTAACGGACCGCGTGCTATTTTTAGGCAAGCAAGAGAAGGTGGAGGAGCTCTATTCGATTAGTGATTTGAAGCTGCTGCTTTCTGAGAAAGAGAGTTTTGGTCTTGTACTACTTGAAGCAATGGCATGCGGAGTACCTTGTATAGGAACAGACGTTGGAGGAATTCCAGAGGTGATTGCACATGGAGAGACAGGATTCCTTGTTCCGCTTGGTGATGTAGATGGAGCAGCAAAACATGCCATCACTATTCTGAAAGACAATGCGCTCCATCAGCAAATATCGATGGCAGCCAAGTCTAGTGTGGAAGCCAATTTCTCTTCTGACAAAATTGTGAGAGAGTATGAAGAGCTTTACTTAGAATTGATCGAAGGTGATGTTGAAGATGAATGAACCATTCACACATGCGATCCCTATTTTACATACGCTGCACGAACATGGGTATCAAGCTTATTTTGTCGGCGGTGCGGTGAGAGATGTCCTTTTAGGCAGGGAAGTTGGGGATATCGATATTGCGACAGATGCCACACCTGATGTGGTGGAGTCTTTATTTGATAAAACAGTAGATGTCGGCAAAGAGCATGGCACTGTTATTGTGTTACTTGACGGGGTCAGCTATGAGGTCACTACGTTTCGGACTGAATCAGAATATGAAGACTTTCGCCGGCCTAAAGAAGTGGCGTTTATTTCATCATTAAAAGAAGATCTTTTAAGAAGAGATTTAACGATCAATGCAGTAGCCATGGATATCCATGGTGACATCATTGACCATGTAGGCGGCAAGCGGGATATTAAGCGGAGACGAATTCAAACGGTTGGAGATCCTGCTTGCCGCTTTCAAGAAGACGCGCTTCGGATGATGAGAGCGGTACGGTTTTTAAGCCAGCTCGGGTTTGAGCTTTCTAAAGAGACGGAAGAAGCAATGAAAAAAGATAAACATCTGCTTGCCAACATATCTGTTGAACGCAAAAAAATCGAAATGGAAAAACTTTTAAAAGGACGCTACTGTGAGCAAGCCATCAAGGTGCTCATCTCCACCAAATTGTATGAAGAATTGCCCGGTCTCAAAAAGGATCAGCTGAATGAAACGTTCCAAGCTTTCCCGTATTATTTATTGGATGGGTTAGATGAGGTGTGGGGAGCCTTTATCCATTTACTTGGTCTAGAAGAGGCGGAGGCGGTGTCCTTTTTAAAAGAATGGAAGTTATCAACGAAACTTTTAAAAGAAGCCGTTGTCATTAGCAAATATGTTGATTGTGACTGGGATGCGGAAAAAATGTTTGAAGCTGGTGAACATGTCCTGCTTTCTAGTATGAAAATCACGCAGCTCAAACATGAGCGTCGCATTTTCTTTGATGAGCTGGAGGCGGCGAAACGTTCATATGATGCGTTGCCGATTAAACAGCTTCAAGACCTTGCAGTGTCAGGAAAAGATTTGATGGCCTTTCGGCAAAAGCCAGCTGGTAAATGGATTGCAGAAGAGCTTGCTTCTGTGAAAAAAGCCGTTTTGCAAAACCAGCTTGAAAACCGAAAAGAAGCCATAGAGGAGTGGCTCATAGCGTGCGATCAGCGATTAGAAAACGATTAATTGAACTATTTACAGCATCTGAGCAAGATTTTGTCTCAAGCCAGCAAATATGTGATGAGCTTGGCTGCTCCCGAACGGCAGTATGGAAGCATATAGAGGATTTGCGAAAAGAGGGATATGAGGTCGAAGCGGTCAGAAGAAAAGGATACCGGCTGCTTCGTAAACCGGACAAAATTAGTGAAGACGAAATTCTGTTTGGTTTGGAAACAGAGCTGTTTGGCAGGCATATTTATTTTCAAGAAGAAGTCGCCTCAACTCAGCTCATTGCCCATGACCTCGTCAATAAAGGAGCCCCGCACGGCTCGCTTGTTGTCAGTGATCATCAGACAAACGGAAAAGGACGCCTTCAAAGAACGTGGCACTCACCAAATGGGACAGGCATATGGATGAGTTTGATTCTCCGGCCAGAAATACCGCTGCACAAAGCGCCGCAAATGACGCTTTTAGCATCTGTCGCGATCGCTGAAGCCATAGCGCAGCAAACGGGTCTCAGTCCATCGATCAAATGGCCAAACGATATTTTGCTAAACGGAAAAAAGGTCGTTGGTATTTTGACTGAATTAAAAGCAGAAGCTGACCAAGTTCACGCAGTCATTATTGGCCCAGGCATTAACGTGAATCAGACGGCAAATGATTTTCCTGAAGAATTAAAGGATGTTGCGACGAGTTTGCAAATGGAGCTGGGTGAAAAGGTAGACAGAGCGGCAATGATTCAAACCATCATGTCCACCTTTGAAAAAAGGTATGATGAATATATGACTTATGGTTTTGCTCCGATCAAACAATTATGGGAATCGTATGCGATGACCATTGGAAAGCGTATCATCGCACGCACCGTCAATGGACAATATGCTGGAACGGCGCTTGGGATTAACGATGAAGGCGTTCTCTTACTCGAAACGGAGGGCGGAATCCAAAACATCTACTCCGCTGACATTGAGATCAAGTCAACTTAAGTGGAACACCCGGCACATTTTTGATATACTTCGTGTGGGCAGTATCTGAAAAAGAACTGTACCTGTTAGGAAGAAAAATTCGATAAATTTCTGCCTTGATCCTAAGGGACTTGGACAGAGGGATGATTCGTCTGCACATGAGAGATAAAAGCGTGTGAGATCAGACAAGCCATCTCCTCTCCAGAATGAGGAGGAACAAATGAAGACAAAGTTAGATTTTTTCAAAATGAAAGAACAAAACGAACCTATCGTGATGCTGACAGCATACGACTATCCAGCTGCAAAGCAAGCGGAAAAAGCGGAAGTCGACATGATCTTAGTTGGTGACTCACTTGGGATGGTTGTCCTTGGACTTGATTCCACAGTGCAAGTGACGATGGATGATATGATTCATCACACAAAAGCAGTGAAAAGAGGCGCAAAAGACACATTTGTTGTGACGGATATGCCATTTATGTCTTATCATTATTCATTAGAAGAAACGATGAAAAATGCAGCACGCATTATGCAAGAAAGCGGTGCTGATGCATTAAAGCTTGAAGGTGGAGACGGAGTATTTGAATCCATTCAAGCACTTACAAGAGGCGGCATTCCTGTTGTAAGCCATTTAGGCCTCACCCCTCAATCAGTCGGTGTCCTTGGCGGCTATAAAGTGCAAGGAAAAGACAAAGAGAGTGCACAGAAATTGATTGAAGATAGTCTGAAATGTGAGGAAGCAGGTGCCATCGCCCTTGTGTTAGAGTGTGTACCTGGTGAACTGACAAAACGGATTACTGACATGCTAAAGGTTCCTGTGATCGGAATTGGGGCAGGGGCTGAAGCAGATGGACAAGTTCTCGTTTACCATGATGTGGTAGGGTACGGCGTGTCTAGAACACCTAAATTTGTGAAACAATACGCGCAAATCGATGCTGTATTAGAAGAAGCGCTCATACAATATACAAAAGAAGTAAAAGCACGCACATTCCCAGAGGATGCTCATACCTTTCATATGAAAGAAGAAGTCCTTGATGGTTTATATGGGGGGATCAAGGAATGAAGGTTGTCTCCCATATTCATGAATTAAAAGAAATGATCAAGCAGCATCAAAAGAAGCAGCATTCCATTGGATTTGTCCCTACAATGGGTTTCCTTCATGAAGGACATCTTACGCTTGCAAAAGAAGCAAGAGATCAAAATGACATTGTGGTGATGAGCATCTTTGTCAATCCATTGCAATTTGGACCGAATGAAGACTTTGAATCCTATCCAAGAGATATGAAAAGAGACCAGCGTCTTGCCGAAGAAACTGGAGTAGATATATTATTTACACCTGGTGTGAAGGAAATGTACAAAGACGAGCCATCGGTTACGATGACTGTTCAAAAGCGTACAGACGTCTTATGCGGGAAGAAACGCCCAGGACACTTCGACGGCGTTGTCACGGTGCTGACAAAGCTGTTTCACCTTGTCGCACCAACCAATGTATACTTTGGGCTAAAGGATGCACAGCAAGTCGCTGTTATCGATGCGATGATCAAGGATTTCTTTTTTGATCTTCACCTTGTGTCTGTTCCTACTGTTCGAGAAGAAGACGGTTTAGCGAAAAGTTCAAGGAACGTGTATTTGTCTGAAACAGAAAGGCAAGAAGCACCTGCTTTATATCGGGCATTAAAAAAAGGACAGACAGCTGTAGAAAATGGTGAACATGATGTAAATCGTATTTATCAATTAGTGGAAGAGGAGATTCTTCAAACGAGTGGAGAAATCGATTATATTGACATTTACTCCTACCCAGAGCTTGAACCTCTTCAGCACTTAACGGGCCAAGTGATCATTGCCACTGCTGTGAAGTTCTCCCGGGCAAGACTGATTGATAATGTGATTTTCCATGTTCCTGAAAGCGGTGAAAAGCATGTATAGAACTTTTATGACCTCGAAACTTCATAAAGCGACAGTGACTGAAGCAAACTTACACTATGTAGGCAGTATTACCATCGACGAAGATTTGCTTGATGCGGCAGGCATGATGGCAAATGAGAAAGTGCAAATTGTCAATAATCACAATGGTGCTAGACTTGAAACATATATCATCCCTGGAGAAAGAAAGAGCGGTGTCATTTGTTTAAATGGTGCGGCAGCAAGATTGGTTCAGCCAGGAGATGAAGTCATTATTATCGCTTATGGGATGTTGTCAGAGGAAGAAGCGAAATCGCACACACCTAAAGTGGTCGTGTTAAATAAACAAAATCAAATTGAACAAATGATTGGGCAAGAGCCTGCGAGAACGATTTTATAACGCACGCTCACATGGAAACAGAACAGTTTCATCATAAGGAAGCTGTTCTGTTTCAGCTATATTGCCCAGAGTGTGTTTCACTATGAGTGGAACGAGGAATTGAGGTGTCCATTTTATGACCGATCAAAGGTTTGTTGTCGTTGATATTGAAACCACCGGGAATTCACCAAAAAAAGGTGATAAAATCATTCAAATTGCTGCGGTGGTCATTGAAAATGGACAAATTGTCGAACGGTATTCAAAATATGTGAACCCAGGGAAAACGATTCCTGGATTTATTGAACAGCTGACAGGAATTAAACAGCACATGGTTGATGACGCGGTGTTTTTTGAGGACATTGCCCAAGAGGTGTATGATCTCATACAGGGCGCTTATTTTGTTGCGCACAATGTTCATTTTGATTTGAACTTTTTAAACGATGAACTAAAAGCATGCGGGAAAAATGAGCTGGATGTGCTAGCGATTGATACGGTTGAAATTTCTAGAATTCTTTATCCTGAGCTTGAAGGTTATAAGTTAACTGAATTAAGCGAAGAGCTCATGCTTCCACATGACCACCCGCACAGGGCGGATAGTGATGCGGAAGTTACTGCTATGTTATTTTTAACCTTATTACATCAATTAAGGAATACACCGCCAAATGTGTTAAAACAGCTGCGCAGATTATCCTCTTATCTTCTAAGTGATATAGGACTTTTAATTAAGCAGCTTGAAACCAATCACACGAGTCAGGATGATTCGCTTGTAGAAGTAGGATCTTTTGCTGTGAAAGATGTGACCAATCCTATCACTGAATCGACATATGCAGTAGGCGGTGACGACGAGCAACTGTTTGAAGAGATAAAAGAGAAGCTTCCTCAAACATTAGAAGGCTATGAAGTAAGAGAAGGCCAGCTCACGATGATGAACAAAGTAAGAGATGCGTTCAATGAAAGAGCTTATGCGTTAATTGAAGCGGCGCCAGGAATCGGGAAAACACTCGCTTATCTTATACCAGCTGCTTTAGAAGCAAAGAAATCAGGAAAACCTGTCATTATCAGTACATATTCTATTTTACTGCAGCAGCAAATGCTTCAGCGCGATGTTCCGCTACTCAAGCAATTGCTCCCATTTGAGCCAGCCGCCTGTGTGTTTAAAGGGCGTGCACATTATATTTGTTTAGATAAGTTTGAGCATGTCCTGCATGAGGAAGATGATAACTATGATGTTGTCTTAACAAAAGCGCAAATTTTAATGTGGCTTCTTGTCACTGAAACAGGTGATTTGTCTGAACTGAATTTACCGTCAGGAGCTGCAAATATAAAAGACCGTATCTCTTGTGTGCACATGCCATTTACATCGAAAAAACGCCGTTTTAAAGAACATTGTTTTTATGAACGGGCTAAACGAAAGGCTCAAACAGCTGATTTAATTTTGACGAATCACCGTCTGCTTTTATCTCAAACAGAAGGAGCTTCTATCTTTCAGCATGCAGATGTCTATGTGATTGATGAGGCCCACCAATTTGAAAAAACAGCCAATGAAACGCTAGGTGACAGTGCGTCTTATATCCAGCTTCATGCGAAATTAACCCAGCTTGGCTCTTTGCATGGCGGGCTGCTTAAGAAATTGAAAAAGAGATTTCATGGGGCAGGTTTATCAACTGACACCTTTATTGAAATGGACGAGTATCTTCAGCAGCTTCAGGTGGAAAGTGACGCATTTTTTAGTACCGTTCATTCTTTTGTCAAAAGGACAAAACCAAAAGCGGACATCAATCGTCTCATTCATAGAGTCCGTCATCATTCAAAACATGCTCAGTGGGTCCGAATTAAAGAATCAGCGAGTAAGCTTTGTTCGTTATTGATTGCTTGTGAGAAACTGTATGAGCAGCAAAAAAATGAGTTGCTTCACAAAAGTGATCAGTTCATAGAGCAGTTTGCATTTGAAGCAGAAGAATACGATCAAGTGATGTCATTTATGCAGACATTCTGCAGTACGCTGTACCGGTTTATCTTTGAACCAAACAATGATGAAACCGTTTGGATTGAGATTGATGCAAAGGGTGCCAAGAATGCTGTCTTTATGCACGCGCAGCCGCTAGATACAGGGGAGTTGCTAGCTGATCGGTTCTTCATGAACAAAAAAAGCGTTGTCCTCACATCAGGGACGCTTACCATCAATCAACGCTTTGATTATTGCTTGGAACGTTTTGGCCTGCAAGATTTTTACCCACACCTTGTCCAAATTGATTCACCTTTTGAACTTGAAAAACAGCTTAAGGTCGTTGTACCTGCTGACATGCCGCCGATCACAAACCGTGATGAACGCGAATATGTGAAGCAAGCTGCAACATATATTAAGATCATGGAAAAGCAGGATCAAGCGAAAATATTGGTGTTATTTAATTCACATGAGATGTTAAAAGCAGTGTATGAAGAGCTGAAATCAGAAGGTATGCAATCGGCATTGTTTGCTCAAGGTTTGACAGGCGGGAGCCCTGTAAAATTGACAAAAATGTTCAAATTGGCTAAGCAGGCCATCTTGCTAGGAACAGGGAGTTTCTGGGAAGGTGTGGATTTTCCTGGCTCAGAGCTAACGACCGTCATTATGGCAAGGCTTCCTTTCCGACCACCCGATTCACCGCTCATTGAAGCAAAATGTGAAGCTGCAAAAAAACAGGGGAAGAATCCCTTTAAAGCCGTCGCTCTCCCGGAAGCTGTGTTAACTTTTAAGCAAGGAGCAGGCCGCTTGCTGCGCTCGGAAAAAGACATCGGAACATTGCTGATTTTAGACCGCCGAGTGAAAACCGCTTCGTATGGAAAACTATTTTTAGAATCACTTCATCATGCGCCAGTTCACGAGATGTCCAAAGAGTCGCTTGAGGCGTATATAGAAAAGCTTAACAACGAAAAGCCGCTGTCATAAGCGGCCTTTCACTGGTGTGGGTTTGGAGTTAATTTATCGTAACGGCTTTTTATGTTCCGTTGTAAAAATAGTATCGGTTCTCACATTGAAAAGTATGACTAACAATATTTACGTACCGAGGAGGAATTAGAAGTGGAAAGTAAAATAGAGGTACTTTCAACTGTTCAAATTAAGCATTCAGAAGACCTATACAAAATCGTCGATTTGCTGAACAGAACGCTTAAAAGGGAAGATCTTATGTTTGGATTAGCATTAGATCAAGAAGATCAAAATCAAGCGATATTTACCATATATCGCACATAGGGGAAGCTTGACATGAAAAAAATAGTTTGGATTATTTCATCCGTTGCTGCGCTCGTTTTACTCATTGGCATCATTAGCTTTTCGTGGATTTATCAAATTGCCATGGGACAAAAAGAAGAAGGTCATGAGGCAGCGATTGAACGAGCAAAAAAGCAAGCATCAATAGAACAAGTAGAGCAAGTGGATACCTTTGTTGGGAAAGAAAAGCAATTTATTGTGGAAGGTAAAAACAAACAAAACGAAGCGATCTATGTGTGGGTACCTGCCAGCAAAAAAGAAAAAGTCATTGCTAAAAAAGCAAAAGAAGGCATTACTTCAAACCAAGCAGTACAAGCCGTTCAAAAGGAGAACACCATTTCTAAGCTAAAAAATGTTCAATTAGCACGAGAAGGTGACGTCCTCCTTTGGGAAGTAACGTACTTAAATGAGAACAACCAATATAGTTTCAGCTATGTTGATTTTACGACAGGACGAGTGGAAAAAAATTTAACACCGTAGTTTCTTCTGTCTTGCGTTGACCATGCTGATTTAGAACGGTTATAATAAAATGTATGAAAAAAGAATCACACCTATTTAACAAGGTGAGTTTCTTTCTGGCTTTGGAGGGAAATATGTTGAAAACAACTATTAATCAAGTGTTCAAACACGTCGATGAAGAAGTAACAATCGGCGCATGGATTGCCAATAAACGTTCAAGCGGGAAAATTGCATTCTTGCAGCTTCGCGACGGGACAGGCTTTATTCAAGGAGTCGTTGTAAAAGCAGAGGTGGAAGAGGAAGTCTTTAAGCTTGCGAAATCAGTGACACAAGAGACATCGGTCTATGTCACAGGACAAGTAACAAAAGACGAACGTTCACCACTTGGTTTTGAATTACAAGTGAAATCCATTGAAGTGATTCACGAAGCAACAGATTACCCAATTACACCAAAAGAACATGGAACAGAATTCTTAATGGATCACCGTCATTTATGGCTGCGTTCTAAAAAACAGCATGCCATTATGAAAATCCGTAATGAAATTATTCGTGCTACATATGAGTTTTTCCATCAAGAAGGCTTCGTGAAAGTGGATCCGCCAATCTTAACAGGAAGTGCTCCTGAAGGAACAACAGAGCTGTTTGCTACTAAATATTTTGATGAAGATGCGTACCTTTCTCAAAGTGGACAGCTTTACATGGAAGCTGCTGCGATGGCACTCGGAAAAGTATTCTCATTCGGTCCAACATTTAGAGCAGAAAAATCGAAAACAAAACGTCATTTAATCGAGTTCTGGATGATCGAGCCTGAGATGGCATTTGTTGAATTTAATGAAAACCTTGAGTACCAAGAAAATTATGTGTCTCACGTTGTTCAAAGTGTACTTGAAAATTGTAAAGTAGAACTGCACACACTTGGCCGTGATACAGCAAAATTAGAAAACATCAAAGCACCATTCCCGCGCATCACATATGATGAAGCGATTAAATTCTTGCAGGATAAAGGATTTGATGACATTGAATGGGGAGATGACTTCGGTGCGCCGCATGAAACAGCGATCGCCGAAAGCTATGATAAACCAGTCTTTATCACTCATTACCCAACCTCATTAAAACCATTTTATATGCAGCCTGCACCAGACCGTGATGATGTCGTCCTTTGTGCAGATTTAATTGCGCCAGAAGGCTATGGAGAGATTATCGGTGGTTCTGAACGTGTTCATGATTTAGATCTGCTTGAAGCAAGACTAAAAGAACATGGGTTAGATCAAGAAACGTACAAATGGTACACAGAATTAAGACAGTATGGTTCTGTACCACATTCAGGTTTTGGTCTTGGACTTGAACGAACAGTTGCTTGGATTAGCGGAGCGCCGCATGTGCGTGAAACAATTCCATTCCCAAGATTATTAAACCGTTTATATCCTTAAGACGTGAAAGCCTCCAACATATGGAGGCTTTTTCAAACGTCTTAAGGACAGCACGTATGAGAAAACGTGATATACTGAAAGTGAAGAGGTGTATCCGATGAAAAGGCAGCAATTTATAGATATGCAGAAAATGGGTTCGACCAGTTTGCCTAATTTGCTGATTGCCCATTATGAGCAATTAGGACTGAATGAATCACAAATGATGGTCATGTTAAAGATTAAAATGAATGAAGAACAAGGCGTCTTTTTTCAGACATTTGAAGAGCTTTCACATGGTATGACCATTTCGGCCGAAGAATGTGCTTATATGGTGCAGTATTTGATTCAAAAAGGGTTTATTTCGATCCAGCCGTTTGAAGACAGGTCTGGTATTCAGCATGACCGGTACTCGGTAGAACCCTTATGGGGTGTGCTGTATGACTTTTTAGAAGCAAAACAGGCGAAAGACCTGCAAAAGAATCATGTGCAGGCTGAAAAATCTTTATATGCGCTATTTGAAGATGAGTTTGGCAGACCACTTTCTCCTCTTGAAGGGGAAACACTCTCGATCTGGATGGACCAAGACCATCATGATGCTGAGATGATTCGTCTTGCTCTAAGAGAAGCCGTTTTATCAGGAAAATTAAATTTTCGCTATATCGATCGAATATTGTTTGAGTGGAAAAAGAAAGGGCTGAAAACAGCGGAAGAAGCGAAAGAGCATAGCCAGCATTTCCGTTCGCAGCAAAAAGCCCCACCTTCAAAAGAAGAAACATCTTCATATAAAAGACAAGTTCCTTTTTATAATTGGCTGGAACAATAACCAATAAAGGAGAAGGCATGTTATCAAAAAAACAAATCAATGAATGTTTAGATATTATAGGAGATATGTTTCCAGAGGCTGAGTGTGAGCTTGTTCATTCCAATCCATTTGAACTAGTGATTGCTGTCGCACTCTCAGCGCAATGTACAGATGTTCTAGTGAACAAAGTGACCAAACATCTATTTCAAAAATATAAAACACCAGAAGACTATTTAAGTGTGCCGCTTGAAGAGTTGCAGCAGGATATTCGTTCGATCGGTCTTTATCGTAATAAGGCAAAAAACATTCAAAAATTAAGCCAAATGCTGATTGAAGATTATGGCGGTGAAGTGCCAAGAGATCGAGATGAGCTAATCAAGCTCCCAGGGGTTGGACGGAAAACAGCAAATGTCGTTGTGTCTGTCGCTTTTGGAATTCCCGCCATTGCAGTAGATACACATGTCGAGCGCGTAAGCAAACGACTTGGGATTTGCCGCTGGAAGGATTCTGTTCTTGAGGTAGAGCAAACCTTAATGAAGAAGGTGCCAAAAGAGGATTGGTCCGTGACCCATCATCGTCTCATCTTTTTCGGCAGATATCACTGTAAGGCGCAGCGGCCACAGTGTGAATCTTGTCCACTTCTTGATATGTGCAGAGAAGGGCAGAAGAGGCTGAAAAAAGGGCTGGTGAAGCTGGCATGAGCGGAGCAGCTGTTTTCACCTCATATGTCGAAAAGCTAAAAGAGAAAAAGGTAGAGATAAGCGGCGAAAAAAAGGATATATTAAGAATCAATCCACTCGCATTTGATCTATCTTCAGAACCTTTACTAGATGAGCAACCGTGGCAGAAAACGGAAGAATTTGTTCCTTTGATGTTTGATCTGTGGAATGAATTAAAAGACAACATGCTTCCTCGCTTTCAAACGAGAAAATCTCGGTGTGAAGAGGATGATATGCTGCAAGGCATTGTCAGTATGATTGCAATGTTTTACTGGATCAAAGGAGAGAAGCTTCAAACCGTTGATTGGGAGGAAATCAAACAACAGACGTTTCCAGTAGCCCCCATTAACTGGACAGAACGATTAGAGTTTATTTTACTTAAACCTACTCAATATCATTGCTTTATTCAATTGGACGAGTTATACACAGAGCTCAAAAAGCAGTATGGAAAATACGAAGCACTCAGAAAGTTAAAACAAAATCGTTAAAAAAGCACTTGCCACATAGGGCAAGTGCTTTTTTGTTATTCGTCTTCTTTGCGAGAAGTAGAATTTGACTGAGTATTTGAGCTTTGAGAATTGGCTTTCTCGTCGTCTTTCTTTTTATCTTTATTGGCATCGCTCTGTGAGTTGCTGTTTCCATTTGTACTGTCTGAGCCATCACTTGAACCACCATTGCCATTTTCGGTATTTCCGCCTTGATCTTGATCTTTTTTATCATCAGGCTTCTGCTCATCAGTGCCTTGGTTTTGATTATCATCTGTTTGATCTGTCTGTTCATCATCAGGTTGCTGTGGCTCTTCTTCTTTGTTCTCATCATCTGCTTTTTCTTCCTCTTCTTCGTCATCTTTAATGGTGAGGAAGGTAGAAGCAGCTTTACTTGTGACATCGTCTACAGTCGCTGTCACTTGGAATTTATAGGTGGATCCTGGCTTCACATCAGAGATGACGGCTTCTTTAGAAGAGCTGTTTTGAATGTCTTTATAGCCGCCATCATCGACCGCTTGCTTCACATTAAATGTTGCATCTGCATCGTCATCATAACCCCAAGTAAGTGTAATCGATTTTTTCTCTTCATCATACACCGCTTTTAAGTCAGATGGTTTGTCAGCTTCTTTCTTTTCATATGTGTCAGAAACTTTTGTTGGGACAGTTCCTTTGACGAAGTATTCCGTTGTCTTCTTATCACTTGGTGTGTTTGGTCCAGCTAACTTCGCTGGATCTGATCCTTTTTCAACCGTTGCTTCAACGACACTGTCTGGCTTTTCAAATGAGCCGCTTCCATCATCAATTTGAGAAATTAATTTCTGGAAAACAACTTTGGCAACACGTTGTTCATAATCCGTAAGCCACATTTTGCCGTCTGCATCTTTTGAGTTGCCGATTCCAGTCCACACAGCTGCTGTGTATTGCGGCGTGTAACCGACAAACCATGAATCTTTCGCACCGCCAGAAGGGATGTTGTATTTATTAATATCATCTTGTGTAAAGTTGGTTGTACCTGTTTTACCAGCTACTTGAACATTCGGTACTTGTGCGAGTGTACCTGTTCCAGATTGTACAGCAGTTTTCAGCATATCTGTGATCATAAATGCAGTGTAATCACTCATGGCTGCTTTAGAGTCTGGCGTTAAGTCAAGCTTCGTCCCGTCATTAAATTCAACAGACGTTACAGCATGCGGTTCATTATAGTATCCGTTGTTACCGAATGCACTAAATGCACCAGCCATTTTAAGAGAAGAGACACCTTCGTCAAATCCGCCGATTGAGTAAGACTCAGGAATGTCAGAAGGTAAGTCCAGACCTAAGTTATTGGCGAATTGAACAGCATTATCTGTACCAGCTTCTTGGAAAGCTTTTAAAGCAGGGATGTTTCGTGATTGTGCCAAAGCACTTCTCATCGACATTTTCCCTAAGTGTCTTCTGTCAAAGTTGTTAATTGGTGTACCGTTAGAGTACGTATAAGGCGCATCATCAATTTGCTGATATGTTGACCATTTTTTGTTTTCAATTACAGGGCCGTAATCTAAAATTGGTTTGATTGTAGATCCCGGCTGGCGTTTTGCATCAGTGGCATAGTTAAAGCCGCCGGCTGGTACATCACGACCACCGCCAATGGCACGAATTTCACCATTTTTTGTATCTAGCAGGGTGACTCCAGCTTGCATACCTTTCGTAAATCCGGCTGAATCCCCATTGATGATGTCATCCAGATGATCCTGTGCTTTTCGATCAAGAGAAGTATAGATTTTTAATCCATCTGTTGATACATCTACTTTGGCTTTTTTCTGTACTTCTTCCATGACTTCTTCAATATAAGCAGAGTACTTACTTGAGTTTTGACTCTTATATTTATCAGCTGAAACAACCGTTTTGCTGACAGGTGTTGCTTTTGCTTCCTCATACTCTTTTTCTGAAATATAGCCTTGTTTTTTCATTAGGCCTAAAACGATATTACGACGTTTTTCCGCTGCCTCTGGATGTTTCACTGGGTTATAGGCAGATGGACTTTGCGGCATACCTGCAAGTGTGGCAGCCTGTGCAACAGTTAGTTTATTTAAATCTGTCACTCCGAAAAATTGTTCAGCCGCTTTCCCAACACCATAAGCATAAGGAGAGAAGAAAATACGGTTTAAATACATTTCTAAAATTTCATCTTTAGAGTATTTTTGCTCAAGCTGAATCGAGAGCCATACTTCCTGTACTTTACGTTTTAACGTCTTTTGATTGTTAAGCAGGGAGTTCTTCACTACCTGCTGGGTAATCGTACTTCCACCTTCTGCTCCAAAACCGTCCTCGACGTTTGCGACAAGAGCACCGCCAATACGGATAGGATCAATCCCGTGGTGTTTATAAAAACGTGCATCTTCAGTTGCAATAAACGCGTCTTTTACCACGTCGGGTATATCTTTAATTGAGACATACGTTCTTTTCTCCGCCCCGACTTCTGCAAAGACTTTTTTGTCTTTATCATAAAGTTTTGAAGAATACGGCGTTTTTAGCTTGCTATCATCAATAGAAGGAGCGCTTGATGCAAAAACGGCAAAAGTTGTGATTCCGGCTACTAAACAAAGAAGACCGATCACGAGTAAAGATAAAAATATTTTTTTAAATAGACCTGCTTTCTTTTTGCCTTTTTTGTTCTTTTGCTTCTTATTGTTTTCTTGACTTGCTTTACGTCGCTGTTCACGACTTGTAAATTGATCAGACATCACATCTCAACCTTTCGTGTTAAACCTTTTTCGAACGTAAATGTTGCTTGCTGTCATCCGAAAAATGAAGTGTCTCCACTACTTTAATATAATCAATTCTTGGCGAATATCCAAGTGTCATGAGGTGACCTGCTTCCATTAATTCATCTTTGCTAATGGATTTACGGCCGTTTTGCTGCTGCCGCTCCCAAAAGAAGAAGAGGTCAGTAGCGGACAAATAATAAACGGAACCAAATGCGGATATAATAACAAAACAAATACCGCCTTGCTTTTCAACCTGTTTCATATGCTCAATTTGATGGTCGTGGAAATTTTTGAGTGGAAACGAGGTGGTGCTTTTGGTTTCCTTTGCTTCAAAATCGATATAACGCCCTTTGTATACCCCGTTGTAGTCTGTTGTGGAGGATTGTTTAAAATAGGCTTCTTTAATGACAGCAGCGCTTCTTTTTGGATAATCCACATTGACAATTTGAACAGGGGTAGGCTTTTTATGAATGACTGCAATCCCGTTGACCAAATAGTACTGGTTCGTTTCATTTAAGTCAGCTTCAAGCGTCATCCCGCGGTTACTATAAGATGATTCGCCGCTGATTCTTTTTTTTGTCCCAATTTGTTGAATGGGCTGATACGATTTTCCGTTAGGATACCGAATCATCAAGTTTCAGCCTCCTTTTAATGCATTTTGTATTGGAGAGATCACCATGTTGTCACAACAAGAGCACATGATTACCCAGCATATTTTACATGAAACGAAAGCGAAAAATAAGGACAACCTGACAAGGACAAATGCGTACAAGCGCTTTTATGACCGTCATCCAGAGATGAAATGGTCTCTGCTTGCTTCTTTTGTCTCCAGAAATGCTGGATGGTCGATGACAGATTTAAAAGGCGAGCTCTTCCATCCGGGTTTAACGGATCAGCAAGGGCATCTGTTCTTTACAGCATATGAAAGAGCGAATTGGCTGATCTTTTCAGATGCTTACCCGCAGCTTCTCTTGTATGAATGGTCAAAAAGGTGCCGCAAACCTTTATTTCATCTGCTGCCCCATTTCGGTGTGTCTCGTTTTATGAGCGCTGAGTGGGAACGATTTTGGCAAAAGCGTGACACAGAGCGACTGCTGCATGCACTCATCATAAATGAACAATATACTATACAATCTCCTATTATACAAAATCCTCTACTGAAAAAGAATGTTTTTCACTCGATTCAATATCTTTTCAGCGAGTGGGCACATTTTCAAACCGTCGTTTTTCCGACAGTAGACGGGCATTTGTACGGGTTAACCATACGAAAGTTTTCCCAAGTAAAAGAGCGCATTACGTTAGGGAAAAAACTAGCAAAACTATTGTTTCGAGCCGATTTGTTTTCGGATTTTTATCATTTTTTGCATACCGTGCCACATACGGGATCTCGATTTGATTTTGAACCGTTTTTAGGGATTGCGCGAAGGTCAAGCCCTTTCCTCAGAACGGTGTATCCAGTCATGACACATTCATTAGACGATCAAAGGGAAGATTGGTTTCAAAAGAAATTGAGTCCATCCTTGTTTGAAGCAGAGCGTTTACCAAAACAAATTGAGCTGACCGACTGGTATTTTCATAAAAAAAGGCAGCTTCGTTTTCTTTTCTCATTAGAACACTATTTTTTGCATAAATAAAAAGCAGGGGGTACCTGCTTTTTTTACGTGGATGGACGGTTAGGGCCGCCGAGCTTTTTATCAAGCTGATCTGTACTGTTTTCTTTCCCTTTTGTTTTTTGCTCTTTTGGTGCTTGCTGCTTTTTCATGACATCTACCTCCTTTGTCCTTAGAATTTACACAATCGGACGCGATCATACAAAGAAGGACAA
This sequence comes from Bacillus sp. FSL W7-1582, assembly GCF_038593325.1. Lineage (NCBI taxonomy): Bacteria > Bacillati > Bacillota > Bacilli > Caryophanales > Bacillaceae > Bacillus > Bacillus sp. FSL W7-1582. Next base: position 2,031,052 of record NZ_CP151987.1, on the reverse strand, counting down.
GCACGTGTCGAAATGGAAGAAATTGCGCTTATGTTCACTTAGATTGGCGATTTAGTTCTAGTTTTGTCATGTATGAAGGAGGGAGCAAAAGAAAAGAGAATGTAACGAGAGATGATAAAGGAGGAATCTGATGATGAGCGAATTTGTATCAAAAGAATCCATTATGCAGTTGTTAGAGGAAATTGAGCGAAAGATTGATGCGGTGGAAGAAGAACTGTCTTTAGCTGTCAAAAAAACAAAAAACGCTGCCGTAGAGGAGCAAGAACAAATCATTGACCGTCTTGAATCTGAAGTGAAGGAATGTGAATTGAAAATTCATGCAGCAGAGTATAAGCTGGCGGCAAGACCCGCATATCACGCCGGATAGCTTTTCTATTTGAGCAATAAGTAAACGTTTGATAGGATGGTTCATAGAGGTGAACACTTTGGATAATCAAACATTACTGAAACATACACAAGAGTTGATCACGTGGATCGAAGAAGCATACGAGCAGTACCTAAAGGGAAAGGCAGAAGAGGAATACCCAGTTTATGATTTTTACAACGATATTCAGCCGGCCGTTGTCAAATTTGATCAGCAAATGGAAAAGTGGCTTACTGCTGCTACCTCATTTATTCATCAGGCCAAACCTAGATACTTACATCAAGAACAGCTTGAAGCCGTCCAAGAAAATGGAAAAGAGGTTGTGCTGCAATCTTATTTTGGCAAACAGCATGCACCTCGTGTGAAAAATTTAGTTGAGTCAGTGATTTATACACTGAACCTTTTAATAGAAGAAATCAACAAACGCAGCTGATGAAACAGTCTGCGTTTTTCTTATGGCTGCTGTAGGCACATCTTCTGCTTCCTGAACATAATATATCATTGACTTCAATATGTTTTCAGAGCGAGAGGAGCGAGATACATGTTCCCTTATTCAAACCAGCCATCTTATGAAATGAATCAATTTCAGCAACGGCCTTTTCCGTATCCAGATATGCAGCAGCCTCCGCAGCCTCCAGAATATTTCATGCCCCCATATCAAGGTGAAATGAACCAGCCGCCGTCTGCAGGCTATCAGCCGCCTTTTGGATATCAGGAAAACTTCCAGCCTTATCAGCCGCAGCCTGAAGCAATGAATCAGCCGCAAATGCAGCCGCCGGGCATGATGCCTATGCAGCAGCCTATGAATCCTTATCCTTTGCCAAGGCCGCAAAAACAGCAATCATCTCAATTTAAAAGTGTGCTGTCACAATTTAAAAAAACGAATGGGCAATACGATTTTAATAAAATGTTTGATACTGCTGGACAAATGATGAGTACAATGAATCAAGTGGGCTCATTGGCGAAAGGATTTACAAGCATTTTTAAAGCATAGCAAAACCCAATAGATATACATCTATTGGGTTGTTTGTTTTGGCGCAGTCACACGAAGTGATTGATCTTTCCAAACGCTCTTCATCTTGGTTTCATCTATTTTTGCAGGCATTAAAATGGTTTTGGTAAAGCTCGAATAGGAGGAAGTCGTGTCTGTTTTGATTTTTTCCTGTACCGATAAGTGTAAATATTGCGCTTTCACTTCTAGTGCGATATCACCTTCGACAAAATGGTCTGGAAATCGAATCTCAATATATACATATTGATCATCTTCTGTCACATCGGTTGTAATGGATGCAAGTGAATGGCTCGTGGTCATCAGCGCCTCTGCACTATTTAAAATGTCGTGAAACGGCGATGATGCAAAAAACTGTTCAATCGCTTCATATAGAATGTCTTCATTTGATAGCAACTCGTGTTTCTTTTCACTTTCATGTTTCATTTGAATCACCTCTCATCTACAGCCTATGCAAAAGGGGCTCAGGCGGTTATCAATTGATGAGAGGAAAAAATTATGATTAAATAGTGTTGAATGAAGCAAGGTGTATGGGCGTGAAGGTTTATACGCTGAATAGATCTAGAAGCAAAGCTTGAAGGGAGCAAATGAACATTGCTGAAAAAATTATTCGGTTTCGGAAAAAACCAAGATGATGTAAAGGAAGAAGTCATTTATTCTCCAGTCGATGGAGAGTTAATGGATATGACCGATGTACCAGATCCCGTTTTTTCTCAAAAGATGATGGGAGACGGCGTAGCTGTAAAACCAAAAAACGGCACCATTGTGTCGCCAGTAGATGGTGAAATTATTCAACTCTTCCATACAAAACATGCAATTGGGATTCGAACACTCTCAGGGCTTGAGCTTCTGATTCATATCGGACTTGAAACGGTTGGATTAAATGGTGAAGGCTTTGAAGCACACATAAAAGAAGGGGATAAAGTGAAAGCAGGTGATCCTCTCATTACGTGTGATTTAGCGCTGATTGAAGAAAAAGCGGCAAGCACAGTGACACCAATTGTCATCATGAATGGTGATTTAGTAGAACATCTTGACAAAGAACCTAAGGGCTCTGTAGAAAAGCAGACGTCCAAGCTTTTTACAGTAAAAATGAAATAATCCAAAAAAAAACTACCCTGAGTTGATAGGGTAGTTTTTTGATTGAGGACATTAATCCTCCATTGGAACCCAGCCTTTACTTGCTTCCATGACAGTCCATAAACCTTCTGGAATCAAGTACTTATCTTTTTGACTGCGTTTAATGACGGTTTCAATCTCGTTTTCTCTGCCTTCTTTAATCTTTACTGCCCAATCGGGATCAACAATGACTTCTCTTGCAACAGCAATGAGTGGAATCCCTTGATTGTATGCATTCAGTGCATCCTCAGCTGTAATGACGCTGCCGACGCCGATGAGTGGAAGCGTGTCACCACAGCGCTCTTTTAATAACTCCATCCGCGTCTTACTTGTATCAGCACCACGTCTTGCTTTAGCGTCAATCTCCATTAAAGAAATATGCAAGTAATCAAGGTTTTTTGTCTTAAGTACGTCCACTAAAGTAAATGTTTCTGTCATGGTTAAACCAGGTGTTTCTGGTTCTTCAGGTGATAATCGGTATCCAAAGATAAATGGTTTTGTTACATGCTCTTTGATTGCTTCTTTCACTGCATCTACTACTGCAATTGGAAATGCGAGACGCTTTTCTTCGCTTCCGCCCCATTGATCTGTACGCTGATTACTATGTGGGGAGTAGAATTGCTGTAATAAATATCCGTTCGCTCCATGGATTTCGATCCCATCAAATCCTGCTTGAATTGCGCGTCTTGCTGCTTCTTTAAATGAGTCGATGATGTGAGGAATTTCTTCTTCTGTCAAAGCTCTCGCAATTTGTTTTCCATCTTTAAATACATCACTTGGCGCAACGACATCACCGTTTGGGACTAAATGAGGGAGAGCCTGAGAGCCGCCATGATGAATTTGCATAATGGCTTTTGTTCCTTTCGCTTGAATCGCAGAAGCAAGCTTTTGTAGGCCAGGTATATCTTCATCTCTTGCAATAGAAGGCTGTCCTTCAAACGCCTTACCATCTGGCGTCACGTTTGCACATGCGGTGATGACCATGCCCATTTCGCTTGATCTAGCGGTAATAAAATCAATTTCTTCCTTTGAGATCGTGCCATCCTCATGAGAACCGAAGTGTGTCATTGGTGCAACGACTAAACGGCCATCAATAGAGGCACCCCCTGGGAATGTAAAAGGTTCAAATAAAGGCTTAAATTCGTTTTTCAATCTGATCATCTTCTTCCTTGATAAAATCATTTCACTATAGAAGTGTAATAGATATTGTTACAACACATCAAAATATTTGCTCACAAGCGGTGCATCAAAAAATTGCCGCCTAGTCATGCAAACAAATATTCGGTACACTAGAATGAGAGGTGGATACCAGATGAAGAAGAAAACAATGAACGAACTCATAGAAGATTTAAAAAAAGACGAACAGGTCGAGCATTGGCATGAAATTGAAGCGAAGCCTGCACGGACTTCTCCAATTCCTGAAAGAGTAAATGACAGGCTCAAAGTGGCGCTTGAAAAAAGAGGTGTGAGTGAACTATACATTCATCAAAAGGAATCCTTTGAACGTGTGATGGATGGTGAGAATGTGGTGACTGTGACACCTACAGCTTCAGGTAAAACACTTTGTTACAATCTGCCAGTTCTTCAGTCGATCTCAGAAGATCAGACAAGCCGCTCCCTCTATTTATTTCCAACAAAAGCACTTGCGCAAGATCAAAAAAGTGAATTAAACGAAATCATTCATGAGATGGATGTTCCAATTCACAGTGAAACCTATGACGGGGACACCTCCCCAGCGATTCGCCAGCGCGTCAGACAGGCAGGACATATTGTCATCACAAATCCAGATATGCTGCATTCAGCGATTTTACCTCATCATACGAAATGGGTCAGTTTATTTGAGAACTTAAAGTATATTGTCATTGATGAGCTTCATACATATCGAGGCGTGTTTGGCAGTCATGTTGCCAATGTCATTCGCAGACTAAAGCGAATTTGTGCATTTTATGGAAGTGACCCGACCTTTATTTGTACTTCAGCGACCATTGCGAATCCGAAAGAGCTTGCAGAGCAGCTGACCGGAAGCAAGGTGCATCTCATTGAACGCAACGGAGCGCCTAGCGGTAAAAAGAATTTTGTCTTTTACAACCCGCCAGTCGTCAATAAGCCATTAAATATTAGACAAAGTGCGGCCACTGTTGTGAATCAGCTCGCTAAAACATTTTTAAAAGAAAAAATTCAAACGATTGTTTTTGCTAGAAGTAGGGTAAGAGTTGAAGTCATTCTAAGTCATATTCAAGAACTAGTGAAAAAAGAAATTGGTCCTAAATCGATCCGTGGTTATCGCGGGGGCTATTTGCCGAAAGAGCGGCGCATGATTGAAAAAGGCTTAAGGGAAGGAGACATTCTCGGTGTTGTCAGCACAAACGCACTAGAATTAGGAGTAGATATTGGACAGCTAAAAGTCTGTATCATGACCGGATATCCTGGCAGTGTAGCGAGTACGTGGCAGCAGGCAGGACGAGCTGGAAGGCGTCATGAGGAAGCACTCATTATCATGGTCGCAAGCTCATCGCCACTTGACCAATATATTGTCAGACACCCTGAATACTTCTTTAACAGACCACCTGAATCGGCAAGAATCAATCCTGAGAACCTTATCATCCTAGTCGATCATCTAAAATGTGCGTCCTACGAGCTACCGTTTCGAGAAGATGAACAGTTTGGCGGTATGGAAGTAGAAGAAATCTTGCAATACTTACATGAAGAAGGGGTTCTTCATTTCAGCGGGAACCGTTATTATTGGTCAGATCAATCGTTCCCGGCTCATGGGATCAGTCTGAGATCTGCAAGTCAGGAAAATGTCGTCATTGTCGATCAATCCGATGTAGCGAACGTTCGAATTATTGGGGAGATGGATCGATTCAGTGCGATGACCTTACTTCATGATGAAGCGATTTATTTACATGAAGGGGTTCAGTATCAAGTGGAAAAGCTAGATTATGAACACCTTAAGGCTTATGTGAAACAAGTCGATGTAGAATACTATACAGATGCGAATTTAGCGGTTCAGCTCAAGGTGCTTGAAATTGATCAGACAACAGAGAAGGAAGCGGTATCTGTTCACTACGGTGATGTGACCGTCAATGCAATGCCGACCATTTTCAAAAAAATTCGATTATCAACCGGTGAAAATATCGGCTCCGGCCCGATTCACTTACCTGAAGAAGAGATTCATACGAGTGCTGCTTGGTTTGAATTACATGAAGCAGAGCGGACATTTGAAGAAAAAACACTTGAACAGCTCTTGCTCGGTATTGCCAATGTTCTTCAGCATATTGTTCCGGCGTTTGTCATGTGTGACCGTTCAGACATTCATGTCATTTCTCAAATAAAGGCAGCCCATACGGGGAAACCGACCGTATTTTTATATGATCATTACCCAGGTGGAATCGGTTTAAGTAAAGAGGTCCAGGCTCGCTTTGATGAAATTGCTCGTGCAGCCACTCAGCTGATTGAGCGATGCAGCTGCGAGAACGGCTGTCCATCTTGTATTGGCATGGAAATGAAAGAGATCGATGGAAAAAGCAGTATCATTCAATTGATGGCAGGATTTTAAGGGAAGGGGGAATAGACGTACTCATGTCATTAAAAGGAAAATTAAACAGAATGAAAAAACACCTGTCACACAATCAGTCAGATGAAAAGCGTGTGGCAGTAAAAGAGGAACAAACGCACACTGTGACGGCTGAAACCATTCCATTTCTAAAAGAGTGGGGGGAATTAAGTGCAGCTCCTTACTACTTTGAAGACTCTTTCTGCCTCATTCGGGAAGTGACCTATCCACTTGACCATCAGCATGGGCGATATTCATTTGCAGAACTGCCGGAGATGGTGAGTGCATGGAACAAAAGTGAGATTCAGCATTCTCTTTCTGCAAAAGGCTACAAGCCTCACGAGCTATTTTTCTTCGATACAGAAACAACAGGACTATCTGGCGGAACGGGAAATATGATTTTTCTGCTTGGGCATGCGAGAGTTTATTCAGATAAAGTGGTGGTAAAACAACATCTGCTCACGAATCCAGGAAATGAAGCGGCACTTTATAAAAGCTTTCTTAGTGAGGTGGATGTTGAATCGCTTGTGACATATAATGGAAAATCATTTGACTGGCCTCAAGTCAAAACGAGGCATACATTATTACGCGATCAAATACCTGCTCTACCTGAATTTGGTCATTTTGACCTTCTGCATGGGTCAAGGAGATTGTGGAAACATAAATATGAGCGTATGGCTCTTTCGGTTGTAGAAAAAGAGGAACTGCACGTCAATCGAGAGGGAGATACACCGGGGTTCCTCGCACCAATGATCTATTTTCACTTTTTAAAGGAACAAAACCCGAAACTGATTGAAGGAATTTTGACTCACAATGAACTTGATGTCTTATCGTTAATCAGTCTCTACATTCATTTGTCTAAAAAAATCTTATCCAAAGATGCGGTGAAGGAAGACGATGAGAAATATGCATTAGCTAAGTGGCATCTTGCTCACCGCGATGTGCAGGAAGCAACAAAGCACCTGCAAGAATTAACGGGAGCAGCGTTTGAGCATGCGGATCAAGCAGCTTATGATCTATCATTACAGTACAAGCGATTAAAACAATGGGATGAAGCGGCATGCATATGGAGGCGTCTATTTGAATCAAGTGATGTTCATGTAAGATTAAAAGCGGGTGTAGAGCTAGCAAAGTATGAAGAACACCGTCAAAAAGATCCTAAAGCAGCCCTTTCCATTACCCAAACATTGTTATCACAATCGTCTTTAAGTGAACGAGACATTGTGGAACTTGACAAGCGAGAAAAGCGGCTCTTAAGAAAAGCTGGGCAATGAAATTATTGCCTGGGAAAGCGCAAAAAATGACAACGTTCGGCTCTCGGCCGAAAATAAAAATTGTTTAGCACTTTTATTGTAGAAAAGTCACGAATCCTGTAAAATAACGTTAGATATTGAATGAGGAGCGTAGAGCATGTATAAGGGTCTTTTCTACTTGTTTTTTCTTGTTGTCATATTGGTCGCGTTTGTGTTTTCAAACTATAAAGATGTTTTTCTTGCAAACTTTTAAAATAGGTTAATGCATTAGTACATGTACACCTCTTGATTCATACATTGTTAATGTAAGAAAATCAAGGAGAGGGGAATGCTACATGTACCATCATCATCATTGCAATCCAAATGTTACACAGCCAATTGTACATCCAACGAATCACTGCTGTACGCATAGTGAGTCAACTACAATTGTGCCGCACATCCACCCGCAGCATGTAACAAATGTTCATCACCAAAATTTCCAACATGTTCACTACTTCCCGCATACGTTTTCTCAGGTGGACCCGGCAACACATCAACACTTTAACTGCGGTGGACCTTGCTGTAACAGATAAAGTGAAATGGGACTTTTATAAGTCCCTTTTTTTAAAAGCAGGTGAAAAAATGAAAATTATTGCTGTCACAGGGTACAAGCCATTTGAGCTTGGGATCTTCAAACAAGACGAGCCTGCACTTCAATACATAAAAGCGGAACTTCGGAAAAGGCTGACGGCACTCATTGAAGACGGGCTGGAATGGGTGCTCATTTCAGGTCAGTTAGGGGCAGAAATATGGACAGCTGAAGTGGTCTTTGAGCTTCAAGAGGAGTTTCCAGATTTAAAACTTGCTGTCATTACACCATTTTATGAACAGGAAGAGCGCTGGAATGAACAAAATAAAGAGCTGTATGAAGGCGTTCTTGCACAAGCTGATTTTGTAGAAAGTGTCACGCATAGACCGTATGAAAGTCCGGCACAATTTAAACAAAAGAACCGCTTTTTTATTGAAAAAACGGACGGCCTTCTCGTCTTATATGATCCCGAGCACGAAGGCTCGCCAAAATATATGATCAAAGAAGCTGAAACCTATACCGACTACCCAATAATGTATATCACAATGGATGATTTAAGAGCACAGGTTGAGGCGGAAGATCCGTTTTTTGACTAAAAGCAAGAGAAAATTTGACAACGTCACGTATTTCTGAAAAAATATACTATGAATTCACGATATGAGGTGAAAAAGATGCTTGCTGATAAAGTAAAGCTTTCTGCGAAAGAAATTTTAGAAAAAGAATTTAAAACAGGTGTCCGAGGGTATAAACAAGAAGAAGTCGATAAATTTCTAGATATGGTCATTAAAGACTATGAGACATTCCATCAAGAAATTGAAAAACTCCAACAAGAAAACCTTCACTTGTCAAAACAGCTTGAAGAAGCGGTTGAGCAAGGGAAAAGACAGCCTGCACAGTCCAATACAACAAACTTTGATATTTTAAAAAGACTATCTAATCTTGAGAAACACGTTTTCGGTAGCAAACTTTATGATTGAGTAATACCAAAAAAGCTTGTGTCAGATGACATTGTCGTTTATAATAACGCATGTTGATTAACGTTCGGGTAATCGCTGTAATGCTTTGACATTGCAGAGGAAAGTCCATGCTCGCACGGTGCTGAGATGCCCGTAGTGTTCGTGCCTGGCGAAAAAATAAGCCAGGGCAGCCTGGGAAAGGCTGACGGCAGGAAAAATGCCTACGTCCTTTTAGGATATGGCAAAGTATCCTTGAAAGTGCCACAGTGACGAAGTCTCACTAGAAATGGTGAGAGTGGAACGCGGTAAACCCCTCGAGCGAGAAACCCAAACTTGGTAGGGGAACTTTCTCAAAGGAACCAAACGGAGAGAAGGACAGAGAATTCTGTAGATAGATGATTACCACCTGAGTACGAGGCTTTTGCCGTTTGTAGTACGATGGAACAAAACATGGCTTACAGAACGTTATATCCGTTATCATAAACATGATGAAATCAAAGCTCTCCTATTTCTACATATGGAGAGCTTTTATCTTGATTAAGAAAAGAACGAGAAAACAGGTGATAAACAAATGAAAACCTATACACTCATCGCAACAGCGCCAATGGGAATTGAAGCGATTGTTGCAAAAGAAGTAAGAGACCTCGGGTATGAGTGCACTGTAGATAACGGAAAAGTTATTTTTCAAGGAGATGCGCTTGCCATCTGCCGTGCGAATCTATGGCTGCGTACAGCAGACCGAATCAAGGTCCAAGTTGCTGAATTTTCGGCTAGAACATTTGACGAGCTTTTTGAGCAGACAAAAGCCATTGACTGGGCTGCTTTTTTACCGAAAAATAGCACATTCCCTGTCATTGGTAAATCTGTTAAATCTCAGCTTGCCAGTGTGCCGGATTGTCAGCGCATCGTCAAAAAGGCTATCGCGCAAAAACTTAGATCGTCTTACAACATACAGTCTGAATGGCTAGAAGAGACAGGCCCTGAATACAAAATCGAGGTAGCGCTTTTAAAAGATAAAGTATTGCTGACGCTTGATACGTCTGGTGTGGGTCTTCATAAACGCGGATACCGTGCAGATCAAGGGGGCGCGCCGATTAAAGAAACCCTTGCAGCGGCGCTTGTCTTATTAACGAACTGGACACCTGACCGTCCGTTTGTCGATCCTTTTTGCGGATCAGGAACAATTGCTATTGAAGCAGCGATGATTGGACAAAACATTGCCCCTGGATTTAACCGTGAGTTCGCATCTGAATCATGGGAATGGATCGGTGAGGACGTTTGGAACAAAGCACGCCTTGAAGTAGAAGAAAAGGCGAATTATGATCAGCCGCTTCACATTATCGCGAGCGATATCGATCATCGTATGGTAGAGATTGCGAAACTGAACGCAGAAGAAGCTGGACTTAGTGAACTGATTCAATTTAAGCAAATGCAAGTGAAGGACTTTCAAACAAAAGAAGAGTATGGTGTGATTGTCGGAAATCCGCCTTACGGTGAACGTCTCAGCGATAAGCCAGCTGTGGAAAAAATGTATCAAGGCATGGGCGAAGCATTGAAAAACCTAGATACGTGGTCCATTTACATTTTAACGTCACATGAAAAATTCGAAGAGTGTTTCGGAAGAAAAGCGACGAAAAAGAGAAAACTGTTTAATGGATTTATTAAAACAGATTATTATCAATACTGGGGAAAACGCCGACCTAGAAGAGAAACAACTGAATCATAACAAATGTCCACACCACGAGACGGTGTGGATTTTTTATGCTAAAAAGGTATAAGTCGTCACGGGACGGAATAAACTGAACTTGATTTTAAAAAAAGAGGTGTCTTCATGATTCATTATGATCAATTTCAGTTAATTCAAAAAGCACTCGCTTCAACAGCCCGAGAAATAGAAGGGATTGAAACAGGACAATCTGCTAAACTTACGGCAGCCATCGAGAACTTAGCAATGGCTCAAAACTACATAGACCATTCAGAGCACGCATTTTTAATGAAGGAAAGCTACCAACATCGCCTGCGCTCTTAAAAAAAGATTGTCATACCCCAGCATAAATGGTACTATTGAATGTCTGAATGATTCAAAAGTTGGGGGTTGAAGCAGGTGACAGCGTCTCGTTTGCCTTTTTCATTAACAAAAGAACATAATTTTTACGAAGAACTGGGCAACTGGATTGGTGATGTGTTTTATGACATCTTGCCAGAAAAGGGCTTTGATCTTCGAGATGAACAAATATTCATGGCTTTTCAGTTAGAAAGAGCCTTTAAAGAAAAAAGTGTGATGTTTGCCGAAGCTGGGGTAGGCACAGGCAAAACAATCGTTTACCTTTTATTTGCGGTCACATATGCAAGATATACAGGGAAACCTGCGATCATTGCATGTGCAGACGAAACGTTAATTGAACAGCTCGTCAAACAAGAAGGTGATATCTATAAAATTGCCAATCACCTTGATATTCAAATAGATGCGAGATTAAGTAAATCGCATGATCAATATTTGTGTTTAAAGAAACTAGAGAAAACGATGCAACGTGAAGATGATGAGAAGTGGCTCGACATTTATGAATCGCTTCCTTCATTTGTTCATGAATCTCATGGGATGCAGACATTTTATCCGTACGGTGATCGAAAAGAGTATCCAGAATTAACAAATGATGAGTGGTCAAGAATTGGTTATGACTCTTTTCAGGACTGCTTAACGTGCGACATGCGGCACCGCTGTGGCTTGAATTTATCAAGAGACCATTACCGAAAAGCCACAGACCTCATCATTTGCTCTCATGACTTTTACATGGAGCATGTATGGACAAAGGAGTCACGTAAACGTGAAGGACAGCTGCCGCTCCTTCCTGAGCATAGCTCTGTTGTATTTGACGAAGGACATCTTCTTGAATTTGCAGCACAAAAAGCGCTAACATACCGAGTGAAGCAATCAACACTAGAGACGTTTTTGGAACGTCTTTTGCAAAATGATATTCGTGAAGAGTTTGCAGAACTTGTTGAAGATGCACTTGCAACAAACGATCAGTTCTTTTACCTCTTAAAAACGAATGCCAAAGAAATCAAAGGATCACACCGTCTTGAAATTGGTCGTGTAGATGAGGTGAAGCGTTCAGCAAGTGAATTATGTGATTTGCTTGAGAAGATTGGAGAAGCGCTCGTATTTGAATCAGAGATGTACACAATTGATCAATATGAATTGTCTGTTGTGGAAGAGTACATTGAACAGATGGCGTATTCTCTGTCGCTTTATCAGAAAAATGCCATTAGCTGGCTGGAGAAGCAGGAATTAGATACAACCTTTGTCGTCATGCCAAAAACGGTAGCAGAAGTGCTCGGTGAAAAGGTATTTTCGCAAAAAATCCCTTATATTTTCTCGTCTGCAACATTGTCTGAAAACCAATCATTTGATTATTTAGCTGAAAGCCTTGGGATCAAAGATTACTTATCTATGAGTGTGGCTTCGCCGTATGATTATGAGGAGCAAATGCAAATGTATTTCCACGGAATTCAGCAGCCAATGACAGAGTCAGATGTAAAAGGTCAGCACGTGCTGGCTCAGGTAAAAGAAAATGGCGGTCGATCTCTTATTTTATTCCCTTCATTTGATGAACTGCATGTATTTAGAAAGCAGCTCGATGCATCAAATGAATCACTGCCTTTCCATGTGTATTTTGAAGGAGACGAGGAGATCAGTACCATTGTTCAAAAGTTCCAAGCGGATGAAACATCTGTGTTATGTTCCGTTCACCTGTGGGAAGGGCTGGATATTCCAGGACAGTCTCTAACAAATGTGGTTATTTGGGGACTTCCATATCCACCGCATGACCCAGTATTTGAAGCAAAACGGAATGAAGCGAAAGATGCATTTACTGAAGTGGACCTTCCATACATGCTGCTTCGTCTAAGGCAGGGCATTGGGAGACTGATTCGGACAAGCCAAGATGCTGGCAGCATTCATATTTACTTTGGCAGTCAGAAAGATATTGAGCTACAAAGTAAAATTGAATCCGTTCTTCCAGTGAAGCCAGTGATCTCTTAATGATAGAAAACCATTCAATAAGAGGAGGATACGATCAGCGTATCCTCCTTTTTCATTGACAAAAGAACATTTATTGAAGTAGCCTTGAAACGTACATACATATTTTATTGATTGGGGGAACGAACGCATGAGTCTTGAATCAAAAGAGAAAGCGTTTTATCAATTACTAGGAAAAATCGCCCATTATACAGAGGCGCTTCATTTACTTTATTGGGACTCTCGAACACAAGCGCCTAAAAAAAGTGCTGATTTCAGAGCAGAAACCATCGGTCAATTATCCAGCGATATCTTTAATATGAAGACTTCTGATGAAATGAGAAATCTTCTTGATGCATTAAATAAAGAGAAAGAAAAGCTTTCAAAAGACACGCAGAAGGCACTCGAATTATCGCAAAAAGAATATGATGAAAACAGCAAAATTCCAAAAGAAGAATTTAAAGAATACTCCATTCTACAATCAAAAGCAGAACATGTTTGGGTAGAAGCAAGGGAGAAATCAGATTTTTCACTCTTTGCACCCTATTTAAAACAGCTGATTGATTTTAACAAGCGTTTCATTCAATACTGGGGCGTGAAAAAAACACCATATGATGTGCTGCTCAATAATTATGAGCCGGATATGACGGTTGAACAACTCGATCAAAAATTCGGTGCACTTCGAGACGCCATCGTTCCTCTCGTGAAAAAAATTGAAGCTTCGCCAAATAAACCGGATACTTCGTTTTTATCGAAAAGCTTCCCGATCGACAAACAAAAAGAGCTGAGTCTCTTTTTCTTAAAAGAGTTAGGGTATGACTTTGACGCAGGACGACTTGATACAACGGTTCATCCATTTGCTGTGACATTAAGCAGAGGGGATGTACGTGTGACGACGCGTTATGATGAGTACGATTTTCGCATGGCGATCTTTGGCACCATTCATGAATGCGGCCATGCCATTTATGAACAAAATATTGATGAGGCACTGAGCGGAACGCTCTTATGTGACGGCACATCAATGGGTATTCATGAATCACAGTCTCTTTTCTTTGAGAACTTTATCGGCAGACATGAAGATTTCTGGAAAACGTATTATCAAAAGCTGCAAGAGGCATCTCCTGAACAATTTAAAGATGTCACTTTAGAAGAATTTGTTCATGCGGTGAATGAATCGAAGCCGACTTACATTCGAATTGAAGCAGATGAACTCACGTATCCACTTCACATTATTATTCGCTATGAAATTGAAAAAGCCATTTTCAATGAAGAAGTAGCCGTTGAAGATCTGCCGGCGTTATGGAATGAAAAATATAAAGCATATCTTGGCATTACGCCGCCTAACGATGCGCTTGGTATTTTGCAGGATGTTCACTGGTCTGATGGTAGTTTTGGTTATTTCCCTTCATATGCACTTGGTTATATGTATGCGGCGCAATTAAAGCAGCAAATGATCAAAGATTTACCGAATTTTGATGAACTGATTCAAAATGGGTCTTTTGCACCGATAAAAGAATGGCTAACTGAACATGTCCATCAGCATGGAAAACGGAAAAAGCCATCTGAAATCATTCAAGACGCAACTGGTGAAGAATTAAATGTTCAATACTTAATTGATTATTTAACAGATAAGTACACGAAACTGTATTTATCATAAATGAAAGGCACCCTTTGATCAGAAGGGTGCTTTTTTGCTGGTTGAATATTCTAAAAACGAACGTTTAAAGCTTAATGATTATTTAAGTTCGGTATTTTTCTAGAAAAGTGCTTTCCAAGCGTCTGAAATCTTGTTATAATTTGAACACTATGAAACACTCATATAATCGCGTGATGAAGGCACGCAAGTTTCTACCGGACACCGATACCGTCCGACTATGAGTGAGCAAAATGAAACAGCTTTTGTATGAGCTGAAGATCCCGTGGGTCGTTTTCGCATTGCTTGCTCCTTAATGGACAGCAATGCTTTTTTTATGCAAAAAAATGAAAGTTGCTAATATGCTGGGAGGAAGAATGATGGAATTGTTACGTCAAAAGATTGAGAACGAAGGAATCGTTCTGTCAAATCAAGTGCTAAAGGTAGATGCTTTTTTAAATCATCAAATTGACCCTGTGTTAATGCATGAGATCGGTCAAGAGTTTGCTAGATTATTTAAGCATGATGGAATTACTAAAATTATCACAATCGAATCTTCTGGTATTGCACCTGCTGTAATGGCTGGACTTGCCCTTCATGTGCCAGTTGTTTTTGCCCGAAAGCGGCAATCACTGACTTTAACGGATAACCTTTTGACAGCAAGTGTGTATTCTTTTACCAAAAAAGTAGAAAGTACGATTGCTGTCTCTAACACGCACCTTAGTGAGGATGATTGTGTGTTAATTATCGACGACTTTTTAGCAAATGGAGAAGCCGCTAAGGGACTAGCTGCAATCGCAAAGCAAGCGAAAGCAAAAGTAGCTGGTTTTGGAATTGTTATCGAGAAATCATTCCAGCCTGGAAGAAAAGAACTTGTGCAAATGGGCTATAGAGTCGAGTCACTTGCACGTATCGAATCGCTCGAGGAAGGAAAAGTCACGTTTGTACGCGAGGTACAATCATGAGTGCCGCTAAAAAAGCCAAAACCCTTTCGCTAGGGATACAGCATGTACTGGCGATGTATGCAGGTGCGGTTCTTGTCCCGCTCATTGTTGGAGATGCCCTTGGGCTCACGCCAACCCAGCTGACGTACTTAATTTCGGCAGATATTTTCATGTGCGGCGCTGCCACACTGCTTCAAGTATGGAAAAACCGCTTTTTTGGCATCGGTTTGCCTGTTGTACTAGGCTGTACATTTACTGCGGTATCTCCTATGATTGCGATTGGCTCTAAATATGGAATTTCGTCTATATATGGAAGTATTATCGCCGCAGGGTGTATTGTCATTGCTCTTTCATTTTTCTTTGGGAAGCTTGTGAAATTCTTCCCGCCCGTTGTCACAGGTTCCGTCGTCACGATCATTGGAATTACCTTAATTCCGGTAGCCATGAACAATATGGCAGGTGGTGAAGGAAGTGCAGACTATGGTTCTTTTGAGAATCTTGGACTTGCTTTTCTAGTGTTGTTTATTATTGTCCTTCTCTATCGATTTACAAAGGGATTCATGAAAGCCATTGCCATCTTAATCGGCATTCTACTTGGGACAGCAGTTGCTGCTTTCTTAGGGAAGGTGGAGACGGCAGAAGTGGCGAATGCACAAGTTTTCCGCATCATTGAGCCTTTTTACTTTGGGTTGCCTACTTTTGAATTTGCACCAATCATGACAATGACATTAGTTGCCATTGTGTCATTAGTTGAATCAACGGGTGTATACTTTGCGCTCGGAGATTTAACGAATCGTTCATTAAAAGAGAAAGATTTAGCAAAGGGATATCGTGCAGAGGGAATTGCCGTCTTATTAGGCGGTATCTTCAACGCTTTTCCATACACAGCTTACTCTCAAAACGTTGGATTGATCCAATTAACAGGTGTGAAGAAAAATCAGGTCATTGTGGTGACAAGTGTATTATTAATGGTATTTGGCCTTTTTCCTAAAATCGCGGCATTTACAACGATTATTCCTAAATCCGTTCTAGGCGGTGCAATGGTCGCCATGTTTGGCATGGTCATTGCGTACGGGATTAAAATGCTCTCACGCGTCGATTTTGCAAAACAGGAAAACTTACTCATTGTCGCATGCTCAGTTGGCATCGGGCTCGGAGTAACGGTGGTACCGCAAATGTTTGATCATTTGCCAGAATCGATTAAATTGTTAACAAGTAACGGAATCGTCGCCGGAAGCTTTACCGCTATTTTGCTTCATATTATTTATCACATGATTCCTTTTAAAAAAGAAACAGAGCAGGAGCTAATGGAAGAACCTAAGCAATCTGTTATGTAAACACTTCTCTTGGAGAGGTGAAAGCCCGCATCCTTTGGATACGGGCTTGTTGTGATTAGTGCTATTAATGTTGTACCGGCGGCATTGTTTCGTTAATGACTGCAAATGTATAGCCCCTTGCTTTTAGTTGTGTAATCAGGCTATCTAAATAGTTCGTGGTAGAGGGCTGATCATGCATTAAAATAACTTTTGGTTCCCATGGTTTATTTTTCTCAAACATTTGCAGTTGATTCAATACCTCTGGAACAAATTGTGAATTTTTATATCTCCAGTCAAGGCTATCAATCGTCCAATCCCAGTAAATAAAGCCATTTTGGTTTAAACGTACTTTTTGATCATATGTTAAATTTGGAACACTGCCATAAGGTGTTCTCACAAGACGGGTGTAAACGCCTGTAACAGAAGCAAGAATGAGCTGAGCTTCTCTCATTTCATTTGCGGGAGACTCACTGTTCTGATAAAAGCGG
This sequence comes from Bacillus sp. FSL W7-1582, assembly GCF_038593325.1. Taxonomy (NCBI): domain Bacteria; kingdom Bacillati; phylum Bacillota; class Bacilli; order Caryophanales; family Bacillaceae; genus Bacillus; species Bacillus sp. FSL W7-1582. The sequence goes on along the minus strand of NZ_CP151987.1, from coordinate 2,013,828 downwards.
TTTATATCATGCGTCATGCCATGAAGCCCTAATTGATGTCCTTCTTGATAAAGTCTTTTCACAGTTGCTTGGTGAGCTTGGATTTGCGGTCCAAGCATGAAGAATGTCGCCTTCACTTGATGTGCTTTTAAGATATTTAACAGCTGATTTGATGTAGCAGAAGGGCCATCATCAAATGTTAAAAAGACCGTTTTATTCGTTGTCTGTTGGTTTGGATTGGTCTTAAATTGTTGATCCAATGTTCTTGCAGAATGATCTTTTGCTTTCAGACTGATACTTGTGTCTCGGAAGTCACTGCTAGCAACAATTTTTGCTTGCTCATTTGTCGCCTGCAAATGGGTTTTAGACATATCCCAGATAAAAAAGAGAAACAGTGTAAGAAGCACTAAACCAATTATCTTCGAGAGAAATATCGTGTTGTAGGGTGTTTGTTTTTTGGACACCTTTTTCATGACAATCACTCCAATCAATTAAATTTTGTGCCGAATCATGTAGTAGATTCTGTCTTTTTTCACTGTTTTTCATGGTGCTCATATTGATTAAGTATACAGGAAAAAACCCCCTTTTCATATAAAATCATCAAATAAATTAGCATTTTATGGTTATTCATTTGTGTTGATCAGAAAAAAAGGTGATCCATTCATGTTTAAATGAAAGGTGGGGTTTGTCTACGGTCAGCACTTCTCATTTGAGAGGTGTTTTTTTGCATAAAGCTATGTTAACTAACTCTATTAATAATCATTTTTGTTCTTTAGATATAAAACTAAGATGAGAGTGAATGGTTAAGAATCGTATTGAATGACATCAACCAAGAAATAGATCTAAACGAATAGGATGATTATTGAAATCTGTCTGCTCTCTCTATATGGGACTTATGATAAAGTTGGTTTATTAACATTCTCCAAATGGGTGTTAAAAGGTGGGATAAGTAAATGTTAGGATTACCAAGAGGGGAAGTTTTTTTAGTGCCTTGGTCTATGGAGTGGAAAAACGAATATGAAAAAGAAAAGCGCCAGATAATAGCTGATATTGGTCCATACACAATCAATGTACATCATATTGGAAGTACGGCAGTAAAAGGTTTAAGCGCTAAGCCAATTATTGATATTGCAATTGAAATAGAACATTTTATTGATGGAGAAAAATGTGTAATAGCGTTGGAAGGACTCGGTTACTCATATAAAGGAACAGACGTATTACCTGAAAGACACTACTTTAATAAGGGAGAACCACGAACACATCAAATCCATATGTACCAAAGACATAATAAGTATTTACTTGAACAGTTAAATTTCAGAGATTACTTGAGAAATAATGAGCAAGCTAGAAGTGAGTACCAACAGCTTAAACTTAAATTATCAAGTTTACATGGAAATGACAAACACAAATACGCACATGAAAAAACTGATTTTATTAAGTCAATCCTTGAAAAGATTTAGGTGAGGGTTTGCTCTTTAGATGTTCTTAAGAGAGGTCATTCACAGAGGAACTCCCAATTAACGGAGTTCTTTTATTTTTCATTAAATCAATATTATTTTTGAACTTAAATTGCATAAAAAAAGCAGGTTCGCTTGGCTTGGAACGAACCTGTGAAGGAGGAAAACTACATCATGTTTTCACCTATATTATCCAATATTTATCAATTGTCGTCAAGACAAAAAGTTAGACGGAGGAAAATATTTTGACTGAATTGTGTCGTTTTGGCATGTATATCCTTTTTTTGATTGGGGATATTAACCGAAAAAAGAGGTGAAGCCGATGGCATACATTCTTTCAGTTGGAACAAGTCTGCCAAAACATCATGTGGATCAGCAAGCAGCTGCTCAATTTGCAAGATCTCAATTTAAACGATCGTTTAAAGACATTGATCGACTATTAAAAGCTTTTAATAATGGCGAAATAGAGAGCAGACAGTTTGTACAGCCTATTGATTGGTATCAAGAACATCACTCTTTTGAAGAGAAAAACAACCTCTATATCGAAAAAGCATTGGCTCATGCGAAAGAAGCCGTTTTTCACTGTCTGCATGAAACAGCATTTCTTACAAAGCCAGTTCCTTTTGATGAGATTGATGCTTTGTTTTTCATCTCCAGTACAGGGTTATCAACGCCAAGTCTTGATGCAAAGCTGATGAATGTTCTTCCATTTTCTCCTTATACGAAACGAGTGCCAATTTGGGGGTTAGGCTGCGGGGGCGGGGCGGCAGGCTTATCCCGAGCTTATGAATACATCAGGGCGTATCCAGAAGCGAAAGTGCTCGTTGTTGCCTGCGAGCTTTGCAGCCTCACTTTTCAGCCGCAAGATCAATCAAAAAGCAATTTAATTGGAACCTCGCTGTTCGGTGACGGGACTGCGGCCGTTCTTTTAACTGGAGAAAAGGCCGCCTCTAAGTATACGCGGTTAAAAACGGTTCCTAAAGTGCTTGGCACGCAGTCAGTGACCATGAAAGATTCTGAGGATGTGATGGGATGGGATTTTACCGCCGACGGATTTCGGGTCATCTTCTCACGTGACATTCCGTCCATCATTTCTGGCTGGTTAAAAGAGCAAGTGGATCACTTTTTACATCAACTAGGGTTTTCAACAGAGGATGTATCCGTATTTCTTGCTCACCCTGGAGGAAAAAAAGTGATTGATGCCTATCTTGAAAGCCTATCTTTACAAGAGCATCAGCTATTTTCTTCAAAAGAGGTTCTGAAACAGCATGGAAACATGTCCTCTGCCACCGTTTTATATGTCATGAAGCATTTTCTTGAACATCAGTCACTAGATGCAGGACAGGTGGGGCTTTGCGGAGCACTTGGTCCAGGCTTTTCGTCAGAATTATTGCTCATGAAATGGGAGGGGCTCTCGTGATGATTTTCTGGATAGTGATTGGCATTTTCATTTGTCAGCGCCTCATTGAAGTGCTTGTGGCGAAAAGAAATGAAAAGAAGGTGAAGGCGATCGGAGCAATTGAATTTGGTGCAAGCCATTATCCTTATATGGTCGCTATGCATGCAGCTTTTTTCCTCTCGCTTATTGGAGAGACATGGCTGCTGCATCGTCAACCGTCTCGTTTTTTCCTATTGCTGCTTGTGTTCCTTCTTGCTACCCAGGTGATTCGGTACTGGGCACTATGTTCACTTGGGACGTATTGGAATACAAAAATCTTAGTCGTTCCAAATGCGATGATTGTGAAAAAGGGGCCGTATCGCTGGTTAAAGCATCCTAACTATGTGGTGGTGGCGATTGAACTGATGTTCATTCCGCTGCTATTTAACGCATTTATTACTGCCATTTTGTTTACGTGTTTAAATGGATGGATGATGATGGTCAGAATACAAACAGAAGAAAAAGCGCTGAATCAATATTTACTAAATTAATATTGAAAATCATTATCAATTGTGCTACACTTTCATTAATGATAAACATTCTCAATCATGAAGGATGGACGGTGATCACATGACAATGATTTTCTTACTCGGTACGGTCTGTGTATACAGCTTATTGATTGGCTTCGTATTAAAAGGTGTTTCAAAAAAATCTGCTTCCTGATTGCAGTCCATTGTGACTGATCGGGCAGCAGATTTTTTTTATTTCCTCAGATCAGAAGAAAAATCTCTTTATTTTGTGTAAAATGGTACACATACATAACTGACTTTTCTAAAAACAAAGGGGTTTATCGTCATGAAAGACTTGTCTATTCGAGATTCGCTCGTTCAAACTACAGGTGCTTTATATCAAAGCCTTCTGAAAAGGGATGATCACGAGCGCGCAGCCAAACTTGCATCTATTATGAAAAAGGAAGCTGAAGAAGAAGTATATATCGCATTTACCGGCCACTATTCTGCTGGTAAGTCATCACTAGTGAATCATCTTCTTCATGATCACATCCTGCCCACAAGCCCAATTCCAACGAGTGCAAACTTGGTTGTTGTCAGGAAAGGGGTCAGTGAAGTTCAGCTCCATACGTCTGATGGACGCTTTGCAAAAATGAGCGGTTCTTATGATAAAGAAGCGGTGCAGCGTTTTTGTAAAGATGGGGAACAAATTGAGATGGTGGAAATTAGCGGTGATTATAGTGGACTTGAAGAAAAAGTGGCACTCATTGATACGCCGGGAATTGATTCAACGGATCATGCGCACTTTTTATCCGCTGCTTCGATTCTTCATCAAGCGGATGCTCTTTTTTATGTCGTTCATTATAACCATGTCCATTCTGAAGAAAACATTCGCTTCATTCGCTCGATTAAAGAGAAAGTGCCTAATCTTTATTTCATCGTCAATCAAGTGGATCGGCATGATGAACAAGAGACAACTTTTGAAAACTACAAAAAACAAGTCGTTGAGATGCTTTTAAAAGAAGGCATTGAAGAAGAACATCTATATTTTACTTCTGTGACGGATGAGGCACACCCAAAAAACGAAATGATCCGTTTAGTGAAGAAGCTACAAGAATTACAAACCATGCCTAAAGCATCACTTCGAGCCTATACAGAGCAGAAAATCGAACATGTTTTAAAAGAACATATAGACTCGTTAAAAGAAGAACTGCATGAAGAGGACCTTGACGCGCAGCTTCAAGAAAAAAGGAATGAAGTGAAAGAACTAGAAGAGAAACGCCGATTTATTGAAAATGGTGCAAAGCAGGTAGAAGATAAAGTGTCTTCTGAAGTAGAGAACATCTTAAAAAATGCAAACCTCACGCCATTTAAGATGCGAGAGCTTGCAAGTGACTATATCGAATCGAAAGCACCTGGCTTTAAAGTGGGTTTACTTTTTGCAAAAAATAAAACCGAGCAGGAAAAGGAAAAGCGGGCAAGTGATTTTTTAGCAGATGTAAAAAAGAGAATGAAAGCGGAAGTTGACTGGCACATTGCCGAGCTCCTTAAAAAAGAAATAAAACAGCATCAGCTTGGGGAAGCGTTATTAGACAAAGCCATGGCATTTGAGACACCTGTTGAAGAATCCTTGCTTGAAAAGGTCATTCACCAAGGGGCAACTTTTTCTAACGAATATGTTCTTCAATATGCGAAAGATGCTGGTGAAGCATTGAAAAGACAGGCAAAACAGCAAGCGCTTCAATTGATTGAACAGATGATTGAGACCTTGAAAGACCAGCTCCGGAATGAACAAGAGAAGCAAGAGGAAAAATGGAAACAAGCGAAACAAGAGCTTCAGAGCCTTGAGGAGTATAACGAAAAAAATGAACAAATAAGACAGGATATTCAGCATTTATGGGATATTTGGCAAAACGGAACGGATGATCATATCCCAGGCGACTGGTTTTATGCGAAAAAGCAATGGATGCAGCACGACCAGCTGGAGAAGAATCGCGCATCAATTCATGTTGAAGAGAGCGATCAAGCAACTGAACGGATAGAGCGCGATCAATACCGCCAATCACAGCATTTAACAACAGCACAATCAATTGCACAATTTAAAGAGCTTTCCCGCATTTTATCGCCTTTAGATATTCTAAAGTCTCAAAGAGATTCCTTTGAAAAACGAACAGAACGGCTGCAGGCAAAAGAATTTACACTCGCTTTATTTGGCGCTTTTAGTTCTGGAAAATCTTCTTTTGCCAATGCGCTTGTTGGACGGAAGGTGTTACCATCATCACCTACGCCAACAACTGCGACAATTAACAAACTGACACGACCTACGGAAGATCATCCTCATGAAAGTGTCAAAGTGGTGTTTAAAACCAAGCAGGACATTCTAGAGGAACTCGATCAGATTCTTGGATTTTCGATCGCAACAGAAAAAGGAGATTCGTTTAAGGCAAAGCTGGAAAGAGTACTGAAAAAACGGCAGCTCGAACAGGATCACCGAATCATTGTAGAACATTTCCTACAAGCCTATGCCAAGTTTCATGATGACATTGACAACCAAACCAATTTACATGTCACACTTCAAGAATTAAAGCCTTATGTAGCGGAAGAATCTGTTTCTTGTGTGGTGAAGGAAGTGACGGTGTATTTAAGTACACCTTTGACAGATAAAGGACTGACGATTGTCGATACACCAGGTGCTAGCAGTATGAATAAGCGTCATACAGAAATCGCCTTCCAGTATATGAAGGATGCAGACGCCCTTCTTTATTTAACGTATTATCAGCACTCTTTCTCAAAAGCTGATCGCTCATTTTTACGGAAGCTTGGACTCGTAAAAGATTCCTTTAGCATGGATAAAATGTTCTTTATCATCAATGCAGCTGATTTGGCTAAGGATCAAGCAGAGCTTGAAACCGTATTTGACTATGTACGAAGCGAGCTCACAAAAGAAGGCATCCGCAATCCAAACCTGCATCATGTGTCTAGTAAGGAAGAGATCGAGGGGAAAGAGCCGACATCTTATAATCAATATGCAACACTGAGAAAACAGCTCGACTATTTTATTGAGGAAGAATTAACGAAAGATGCCATTGAACTTTTGCATTTTGAAGCTAATACATTATGTACAACGGTCGATAGACTACGTGCGACCTTGCATCAATCAGAAGATGAGAAAGAAGCTGAAAAGAAAAACATCAAGACATCCTATGAAGCCATTCTCGAAAAAATGCAAGATGTGAAACGGTCTAAACTTGTGACCGAAAGCGTAAAAAAAGACGTGCATGAACAGCTCTATCATATTGTACAGCGGCTTTCATTATTTGCGAATGATCTATTAAAGTCGGCTTTTTATCCTGGCATATCTCAAGGGAATTTTGGTCAGCAGTTAAAAAAGGCACTTGAGAAAGCGTTAAAGGAGTATGAATTTGAATTTGTGCAGGAGCTCAAGGCACTTGATATCCGAATGGAATCGTTTATCCATCATTATTTCCAGGAGGAGTGGGAAAAAGGGATGCAGGCTGCATGTGCGGAAGATCCTTACTTTTCTCTTAGCCTGTCAGCCCCTGAGGAGAAAAATGCTGAGCTAAAACAAATTGAAGTTGAAGCAGAGATTACACCATTTGAGCCGCTTTTAAAGAAACAAAAATCAGCGAAAGCCTTCTTTGAACAAAATGAAAAGGCTACGTTTATTGAAGCCATTCGAGATGTTCTACATCAAATGACAACACGTTGGGCAGATAACGAAAAAGAAGAGTTGCTGAGCAGATATGAAAAGCTAGTGAAGACCTATACGGAAAGGTACGAACAAGATGCTCTCCAACAGCTCAATGAGCAAAAACAGACATTTATGACAAGCCTTACAACAGATGCTGAAAAACAGGCGGTCATTGAACAAGTTTATGAACAAACAAATGAATGGAAGAACCAGTTGAAAACGATATGATTCATGGTAGACTATATAAAAAAGAAAGCAGTTGATAGACGATGACGAGCGTACACGAAGAAATTTCTGCACATTCACAGAAACAACATGCCCACATCCAATCTTTTCTTGCACTTGAACAAAAAAGAGAGCAGGCGATTGAATCGGCTGTGAAAAAATGTGAACACAATGAACCATTTTCAACAGATGAGATCAACGCCATTACGTCTAAAATGAATGAGCTTGCCCGAGGCGGAATTGTTCCCCTTCGTAAACATGTCACGATTGAGATGGTGGAGGAATACACCCAGCGTAAACAGAAGTAAAGAGTAACTTTCTCATTTTTGGTCATCTTAACAAATGAACCAGAAAGGGGAATGATCATGGCAAAAAAGCAAAACGTAAAGCAGCAGGAGGAGCGCATGCCGAAGGAAAAAGGCATGCCATCCTACGCAGAAGCGGAAACGAAAAAAATGCAATATGGTAAAAAGTAATCGGGCTGCCTCTTCTTTATCAAAAGAAGAAGGCGCCTTTTTTATGTTCGTTTCGATGTTCTATGATAGAATAGGAGTATTGTTTATAAAAAGGGAGTTTAGATGAATGAATAAACACGTATTACTTGTAGATGGAATGGCCCTTCTTTTTAGGTCGTTTTATGCGACGGCTGTCCATCGCAATTTTATGATAAATGATCGTGGTGTGCCGACAAATGGAGTGAATGGTTATTTGAAGCATTTGTTAACAGCTGTCCAAACATTTGAGCCGACTCATATCGTATGCTGCTGGGATATGGGGAGCCAGACATACCGGAACGAATTGTTTCAAGATTATAAAGCCAATCGAGGCGAGGCGCCTGTTGAGCTTATCCCGCAGTTTGATTTAGCAAAAGAGGCGACAGAAGAACTGGGGATCATGAACATTGGTGTGAAAGGTTTTGAAGCAGATGATTGTATTGGAACGCTTGCATCAATCTATCAAAACGAAGCACATGTGACCGTCTTAACAGGAGATAAAGATTTGCTGCAAATCTTGAATGAACAAGTGACCGTGGCTTTAATGCAAAAAGGCATTGGGAATTATAAGCATTATACAAAAGCCCTTTTTGAAGAGGAAATGGGCATATCTCCAAAGGCACTGATTGATATGAAAGCACTGATGGGTGATTCTAGCGATAATTACCCTGGTGTAAAAGGAATCGGCGAAAAAACAGCATTGAAATTTATTCAAACGTATCAAACGATTGATCGACTGTTAGAAAATGTTCATTCATTAACGGCAGCTCAGCAAAAGAAAATGCAAGCAGGATTAGAAGATCTGAAGCTTTCTCGTATACTGGCAGAAATTAAATGTGATGTACCACTCAGCTGTCCGATTGACGAAACAAAAATAAAAATGGATCCAGAGCGGGCAGCGGCAATGCTTCGCTTGCATCAAATTAAAGGGATCGAACCAATGGTGAACCGCTTAAGTCAATTAGGAATCAGTTAAGGTTAGAAAAAAAGAAAGGGCTAAAATCAAGTTCATTTTAGCCCTTTGTGTTGCTTTTTTTCGCCTTATTTTCTAATTGCGATATTGGCTGTTTATCTTTTGTCTGCGCATCACCTTGAGGAGTCGTTCCGTTTGTGACACGGCCTCTGTTCTCTTTATCCAATTCGTATCACCTCACCCATTAGCATAACCAAAAGAAAAGCGATTCATCCTTTTGAAAGGTGAATCGCTTTTCTAGCGAGCTGATCAGCCACTTGATTTTCCTTGCTCGGAATCCACTTAATGAAAAATAAATCAAATTCGCTTTGAAGCTGCAGCATTTCTTCGATAAAATGACGAAAAGATGGATTTTTAGCAAATCCTGCATTGGCTGCACGATCTACTACTTGTGAATCAGTGCGGAATGAAACGGTCCGTAATCCTTTTTCTACGCAAATTTTCATGCCTTCAATGAGCGCGGAAAACTCTGCTTCATGATTGCTCATGGTGCCAAGAGGAATGGAGAAAGACTCAGCTTTTCCGTCATATTTCAAGAAAATGCCGATGCCAGATGGACCTGGGTTTCCGGCACTAGCACCGTCAATATATATTTCAGCTGGCAATTTATTTCCCCCTTTCATCAATCGGAACCATTTTTTTCGCCGCATAGGCATAAGGTGTGCCAATGGCAGCGACGATAAATTTAATCACATAAGTCGTGATGAAAATTTCGATCCATATATGGAATGGGTAGGTCCCAAGAAAGGCAATGGTTGTGAAAACGAGTGTATCAAGCAGCTGGCTAATCATTGTACTCCCCGCATTTCGCAGCCAGAGCGCACCATCTGAAGGAAATATCCGGCGAATAAACGAATATACATAAACATCTAACATTTGACTGATGATATAAGCAGCAAGGCTACCAAGAGCGACCCTTGGCATAAAGCCAAATATCGTTTCTAATGATGATTGGGAAATGTCAGATGGAGCGGGATGGAAAAGCAAAGCCTCCTGCATGACAACAGTTAATGTTAAAAGGGTGGCAAAGCCAATCCAGACAGCTTTTTTCGCTTCGGTTTGTCCATATTTTTCATTGAGGACGTCCGTTGCAAAAAACACACTGCCGTATAAAATGTTGCCAAGTGTTGCCGTTAAGCCAAATAATTCAACGGTTTTGACCACTTGTAAATTGGCCGCAACTGTTGCAAAACCAATCCATACGAAAAGCCCCATCTTGCCAAATCCTTTATAAAATAGAAGAACAATGATAAAATTAATGATCGCAAATAAGATCCAAATACCTTCATTAAACAAGTGACATGAACTTCCTTTCTAAATGTAAAATGTAACTTTTTGATTATAGCATAACGAACGTTTACCTTAAAAGTATGGGAAGGCGATGTGATCAATGAAACTAAGAGCACACTATACAATGAAAGTGAAATCGATTGGGTCCATTGCTTTTTTCCAAGAAAATTGGATGGAGCTCAAAGAGGCCTTGCTTTTAGCAAAACATATAGACAAAAAAGAACCGCAGTCACTTCTATCATTTGAAGATGAAAAGGGTGCGATGTGGTCGACGAAAGAACTTGAAAAGCTAAACGAAGAACTTAGGCTTGAACCCGATCAGCTTCAGGTCTATTTTGATGCGAGTTTTCGCAAAGAAACAGGTGATGCTGGGCTTGGAATTGTCGTGTATTATCAGCTCGGACAGGATGCATACCGGTTAAGGAAGAATCAGCCTTTTCAGAGCACCACGAACAATGAGGCAGAGTATGCGGCTTTATTTGAAGCGGTAAAAGCTTTAAAAGAACTGGGAGCCAGCAGAAACTCTGTTACGATTAGAGGAGATTCTCTTGTTGTGATGAATCAGCTCAAAGGGGAATGGCCTTGTTATGATGATATACATAACAAATGGCTCGACCGAATTGAGGCTGCGATCAAAGAGCTGAAGCTCACGCCAACATATGAAGTCATCGATCGTAAACAAAATGCAGAAGCAGATCAGCTTGCCAGACAGATACTTGCAGACGTCCCTATCGAAAGTAAGTTGAAATTAGAAGCAGACGGAGCTGAATAAAGTGGATAAAAAAACAGCAGTAAAAGAATTAACAGATCTTCAAGACACGTATTGTTCAGATTGTTTGATTAAGAAGCACTTTCGTAAAGAATTTGGTAAAAAATACGCGCACTCCTTTTGTATTCAGCAATGCACGGTAGGAGAGAAGATCAAACAATACGGGAATGAATTACTAAAAAAATAAGCGTACACTCCGGTTTTCCCCTAGATGTATCATACGCTCACGAAAAAAAACGAATAGAATGTGTAAAAAAAGAACATATTCTGAAAAATGAGCCGATATAACTATAGAAAGTTTTGGTTGAGTTACTTTTTGACTAAGTGACGGATAATAGAGGAAAAGGGGAAGGCCGGCATGGATAATAAGGATTTTGAAACGGTATTACATCGGACATTTCAAGAGGTGTACAGTGATCTAGAGCAACTGGTAGATGTTGCAAAGAAGGGAAGACCTTTTCTCGAAAAAGATATCTCTGAAATTGAACAAAGATTAAAGCAAAATATTTTAGCGATTGAAATTCAGCTGAAAATCAAATAAGAGAGGCATACGCCTCTCTTTATTTTGTCGTTTCATCATTGATTGAGTTGATTAGATTTTTGTTACGTTTGCAGCTTGAGGTCCACGATTACCTTCAACGATTTCAAAAGAAACTTCTTGTCCTTCTTCTAGAGATTTGTAACCGTCACCTTCGATAGCTGTGAAGTGAACGAATACATCGTCTCCGCCTTCAACTTCAATGAAGCCGAAACCTTTTTCATTATTGAACCATTTTACTTTACCGTTTTGCATATTGCTTTTTCCTCCTAGTACTGTAGCACACCTTTTGGCATACTAAAAAAAATTTTTCATCACCTAACGACTTAAGAAGTTGTTAAATGATGGTTCCACTATACACCATCAAAAGTAAAGCGTCAAGCGGGCAAGCCAAATTTTGAGCAGAATGTTTGATTTTTTTGTTTTTTTAGTGAATGACATTTATCTATAAAACGTCCTAATCTCATGAAACCTAACGTATAACTTGTCCGTATATAGTAAAAATACAGAAAGAGGTGCGTCATGAATCGTTACACAATTGAGGAGTTTGTTCAGAATACGCAGCAAGAAGACAAAGGGGAAGGGGTCTTTGAACTTGAAACACCAAGATTGTTAGAAATTAATTTAACGGATACCATTTGGGCAAAAACAGGCTCCATGGTTTCATATCGCGGGAAAATAAAGTTTGAACGTGAAGGTGTGTTTGAACACGGTGTGTCAAAGATGTTCAAAAAAATGTTATCAGGAGAAGGAACTTCTTTGATGAAGGCCACAGGTGATGGGAAATTATATGTAGCAGACCAAGGGAAAAAAATTTCGATTCTTCGATTGGCTCAAGGGGAGTCTATTTTCGTTAATGGAAACGACTTGCTCGCATTTGAACCGTCTGTTCGGTGGGATATTAAATTAATGAAAAAGGTGTCTGGCATGCTTGCAGGCGGATTATTTAATGTCAAACTTGAAGGACCAGGTCTTGTGGCAATCACAAGTCATTACGAACCGCTGACGCTGATTGTTCAGCCAGGTGATTCTGTTTATACAGATCCGAATGCGACGGTCGCATGGTCAGGAGATTTGCAGACTGAATTTGTGACAGATGTATCGTTCAAAACGTTTATTGGCAGGGGAAGCGGAGAGTCCATTCAAATGAAGTTTAGCGGAAGTGGCTTTGTTGTTGTTCAGCCGTTTGAAGAAGTATATACAACGAATGGAAATCAAGGTTAAAAGAAAAAAGGTGTCCGTCAATGACGGACACCTTTTTATGATAATGCTTGAGCATACGATTTGTTGCTCATGATCAGATCTGATTGTTCGACGATATCTTCTAAAATGGTTTGAGAAGATTGTTTTAAGTGTAATTTTTTGATGTTTTGTTTCATGGATTCTAATTTTTCTTCGTCTTGCAGCAAGTTGGTGACAGATTCTAAAATGTCTTCGTGTCTGTTGATGACAATGGCAGCGCCGTAATCTTCAAAGAAAAGAGCATTTTCTTTTTCTTGTCCTGGAACAGGTTTGTAAAGAATAACTGGGACACCAATTGCTGTTGCTTCTGTTAATGTAATTCCACCCGGTTTTGTAATCATACAGTCCGTTACTCTGAACAATTCATCAATTTGTTCCACATATCCAAGCGCCTTCAATTGATTTGGGTGTGCTTGTTCAAGTTCGCTAAGCGATTGCTTCAGCGCTGCATTCTTACCGCACACAACAACAATTTGTACTTCACTGTCAAGAAGTAGTGCTTCACACAGTTCCTTCACATTTTTTAGTACACCATGGGCACCCGCCATAATGAGAAGGACTTTTTTGTCTGATGATAATCCATATTTTTTATAGATGATCGATTTAGGCACGTCTACTTCAAATTGTGGTCTAATCGGAATGCCTGTTACCTTGACATCGCTTGGATGTGTGCCGATTTCTACTAGCTTTTGTTTCACATAATCGGTTGCAACATAGTATCGGTCAATGTTTTCATGTACCCAAATTTTATGAAGACAAAAGTCTGTCATCACATTAAATGTTGGAATGACTTTACCTGTTTTGTTTCGGTATTCAGGTACAACAATCATCGGGAATGTAATGATGATGATATCCGGATTGTGTAATTGAATTAATTCATCAAGACGCTTATTTCCCATCTTTAAATAAATGTTAAATTTGCGTTTATTGTAAATTTTATCTACACCGTAATAAAACAAGCGATAAAATTGTTTCCCAATGGAGAAGCTCTTTAAATATAAATATTGAGTCACTTCAGACACAATGGGATTTGATTCTTGATACAAATTAGAAACTATCACATGTTCAAACCCTTGGGATTTGCATTCATCATACAGTGTTTTTGCAACCTGCATATGTCCATTTCCATAATTTGCGGTCAAGATTAATATTTTTTTATTGGTATTCAAGAATATTCACCTCAAATGTAATCAACAACAACAAAACTTCGTACGAAAACTATAAATCTCATAGGTCTACATATACATAAAGATAACATATAAACAGCGAGAGCATATCATTCGTTACGAAAGAATTAAACTAATTTTAAAAAACAAACAGACTAATTTGATAATGGAAGACAGAGCCATTTGTATTTTAACACATTTTAAGCATTTATCATCAGACTACAGTCTATTTTATTCCCACACATATGGTGTTTCTTGATAAACATAGTAATTAAGCCAATTCATAAACAGCAAAGTAGCATGGGCTTTCCAGCGGTTCACTGGAACTAATGTGTCTCCATCTTCTATGAAATAGTGGACGGGTTTTTTGACTGTATCATGTTTCAACAAATCTCTTTCATATTCCTGCTTCAATGTATCTGTATCGTATTCAGGATGTCCAGTTAAAAATACTTGTTTATCATCATCTGAAACAATTAAACAAACACCAGCTTCCTCAGACGTGCTCAATACTTTTAGATTCGGCGTGTTTTTTAATTGTTCTGTATTAATATCTGTATGCCTAGAATGTGGGACATAGTATACTTCATCGAAACCTCTTACTAATCTTTCTTTTTTCTCTTTGACAAGATGCTCAAAAACACCGAATTTTTTCTCTGGAAGCTTGATTTTTTCAATGCCATAATGATGATAAAGACCAGCCTGTGCCCCCCAGCATATATGGAGAGTAGACGTCACATTCGTTTTACTCCAGTCCAAAATGTCCTGCAGTTCTTTCCAATAGGAAACTTCTTCGAAAGCTAAATGCTCAATTGGTGCACCTGTAATGATCATGCCATCAAATTTTTTATGGCGAATCGAGTCAAAGGTCGTATAAAATTCATCTAGATGCTCTCTCGATGTATTCTTCGGTGTATGTGTACTTGGAATCAAAAATGTAAAATACACTTGCAAAGGAGAATTTCCGAGCATTCTCAGCAGCTGCGTTTCAGTTTGTATTTTTTTTGGCATTAAATTTAAGATCACGATATTCAAAGGACGGATATCTTGTTTGAATGCCCTTGTCTCATCCATGACGAAAATATTTTCGCTCTCTAGTATTTGTTTTGCCGGCAGATGAACTGGTATGTTAATAGGCAACTCGCCACCCCCTGAACCAAAGCTAATTTCACTTCATTATAGGAACTTTCTGGCGATATTTCAATGTTTCAATTATGTTACAATGAAAAATAGAGCAAAAAAGAAAGCTGTTTCTGTCAAAAAAGGAGGCCATTAATCATGATCACAAAGCATTTATCAGATATTGACATTGCCCAAAAGGCAAAGCTGAGACCCATTCAAGACATCGCAGCAAAATTACAAATACATGACGAAGAATTAGAATGCTATGGTTTCACAAAAGCGAAAATATCTTTGACTATTTTTGACCGTTTAAAGGAACAAAAAGAAGGAAATGTGATTCTTGTGACTTCGATCAACCCAACGCCAGCAGGTGAGGGGAAGTCCACCGTAACAGTTGGCCTCGGTCAAGCCTTCGAGAAAATTGGGAAAAAAGCGATTATTGCCATGCGTGAACCTTCACTAGGTCCCACAATGGGTATTAAAGGCGGTGCAGCTGGCGGCGGATATTCACAGGTGTTGCCTATGGAAGAAATCAATCTTCATTTCACAGGGGATTTTCATGCGATTACATCTGCACATAACGCTTTAGCTGCTTTTATTGATAATCATATCCATCACGGAAATGAGCTTGGGATCGACGCACGCCGAATTGTATGGAAACGAGTGTTAGATTTAAACGATCGTGCTCTAAGACAAGTGGTCGTAGGACTTGGCGGTCAATTAAATGGGTACCCTAGAGAAGATGGATTTGATATTACGGTTGCATCCGAAATGATGGCCATCCTCTGTTTAGCAGACGACTTAAACGATCTAAAAAAACGTCTTTCTTCTATTGTTGTTGCCTACAATCAAGAAGGTGAACCGGTCACAGTTGGAAATCTAGGATATGAAGGCGTATTGACCTTGCTTTTAAAAGATGCGCTGAAACCAAACCTTGTTCAAACGATTGAAGGAACTCCAGCCCTTGTTCATGGTGGTCCTTTTGCCAATATTGCACATGGATGCAATAGTTTAATTGCCACAAAAATGGCGGCAAAACTAGCAGATTACGTCGTAACAGAAGCGGGATTTGGTGCAGACCTCGGCGCGGAAAAATTTCTTCACATCAAAACAAGAGCCGGTGATTTTAAACCAGGCGCTGTTGTCATTGTAGCAACTGTCAGGGCGCTAAAAATGCATGGCGGAATGCAGAAAACAGAGCTCAAGGAAGCAAATGCACAGGCTGTATTAGAAGGTATACATAATTTAGAGAAGCATATTGAAACAGTGCAAGCCTTCGGTCTACCATATATCGTTGCAGTGAACCGTTTTATTACCGATACAAAAGAAGAAATTCAAGCAATAGAAAACTGGTGCGAAACGAATGGACATCCAGTCAAAGCGGTCAATGTATGGGAAGAAGGGGGAGCTGGCGGCGTAGCACTTGCCGAAGAGCTCACGACACTCATTGAAAAGAATGAAAACAGCTTTTCTTATTTATATGAGGAGCAAGATTCCATTGAAGAAAAGTTGTCAAAAGTCGCCAAAGTGGTTTATGGTGCAGACGGCGTCAACCTTACATCAAAAGCAAGAAAGCAGCTAGCTGCAATTGAGAAAAATGGCTGGGCCCATTTGCCGGTTTGTATGGCAAAAACGCAATATTCACTATCGGATGATCCGGCTTTAATCGGCAGACCAAAAGGCTTCACCGTTACGATTCGAGAGTTAAAACCATCTGTAGGAGCAGGTTTTATCGTTGCACTAACAGGAAGCATTCTGACCATGCCAGGTCTCCCTAAAAAACCTGCGGCACTTGAGATGGATTTATTAGAAGACGGCAGTGTGACTGGACTCTTTTAGCAGAAAGCATAAAAAGCGATTTTCTAAAAGAAGCATGTTACGATAGGAAAAAGTGAATCCTAGGAGGCTATGAGATGTCAATTTATGATATTCAGGTCAAGACCATTAACGGTCAGGAAAAATCAATGGCAGATTACAAAGGGAAAGTACTGATCATCGTGAACACAGCGAGCAAATGTGGACTGACCCCTCAATTTAAACAATTACAAGAGTTATACGATCAATATCATGAAAAGGGCCTTGAAATTTTAGGATTTCCGTGCAATCAATTTATGAATCAAGAGCCAGAAGGGGAAGAAGCAATTCAAGAATTCTGTTCGTTAAACTATGGTGTGACCTTCCCGATGTTTGCAAAAGTAGATGTCAATGGTGACAATGCGCATCCGCTTTTCAAATACTTAACGAGTCATGCGAAAGGTGTGCTTGGTACAAAAACGGTGAAATGGAATTTTACAAAATTTATCGTTGACCAAAACGGAGAAGTGACTGAACGATTTTCTCCTAAAACACCACCGAAAGAATTAGAAAGCTCCATTATCGCTCTTTTGGAGAAATAAGCATGAATTTGAGTAAGCAGCAAGAACAATTGGAGGCAGCTGCCTCCTTTGTTTCAAAACAGCTAAAGAATGAACCGACTGGACACGATGAAGCTCATATCAATCGTGTGCGCCAGCTTGCCGTCCATATTGCACAACAGGAGGGCGGGTCGCTTTTTGTCATTGAAATGGCAGCGATTATCCATGATGTCATTGATGACAAGCTGTCTAGTGAATGGAAGCTTTCACCGCATGATCTCAAGCAGCAGCTCCTTTTGTGGGAAGTGGACACGCAAGATATTCGCTATATCATGGATATTATTACAACGATGTCTTTTCGTCACCGGCATATGCAGCATAAGCCAGTGACATTAGAAGGGGCCATTGTTCAAGATGCAGATCGGCTAGATGCGATAGGTGCAACTGGGATTGCAAGGGTGTTTACATATGCAGGTGCAAAAGGGGAGCCTCACTATACAGAGGGTGCTCACCAAGGCACAGTACTTTTGCATATGCAAGAAAAGCTGCTTCAATTAAAAAACTTGATGAACACACGTGCTGGAAAGCAGCTGGCTCATGAGCGGCATGAGTTTATGTGTCTATTTATTAAGACATGGAAAGAAGAATGCGGCCTTACAGATGAGTAGGGTCTTTATGTGTGTAAGGAGGATGTATAGATGAAAATAACTGCCATAGAACCAACGCCAAGCCCGAATACAATGAAAGTCATTTTGACAGAAGCGCTTGCAGGCGGTAAAAGCAATAACTACAAAAAAGATCAAAAAGACGAAGCGCCAGAGATGATCAAGCGCATTTTAACCATTGAAGGTGTAAAAGGTGTTTACCATGTAGCCGATTTCTTAGCGGTTGAGCGTAATGCGAAATTTGACTGGCAAGGTATTTTACAGCAAGTCAGAGAAGCCTTTGGACAAGAAACAGAAGGTCTTCAGGGAGAATCGCAGTCAGGTGATGACACATTTGGAGAAGTCAAAGTGTTTGTTCAAATGTTTAATGGGATTCCGATGCAGGTGAAGCTGACAGACGGTGAAAGAGAAGAACGATTTGGAATGCCTGAACGTTTCCAGGCAGCGATTTTAAAGCTAAGAAGCAGTTCAGATAATGTTGTATTTGAACGTGTGTGGAAAGAACATGGCGTACGTTTTGGAGAATTTGCTGATATCGGTCAAGAAGTCACAGAAGAGCTGCAAGCTGCATATGACGACGAGCGTTTATCCCGTTTAACAGAGGCAGTGAAGGAAGGTCAAGAGGCTGTAGATAAACAAGTGAACCGAAAAGCATATGATGTGACAGAAGAGATGCTGCGTGATGAAGATTGGAAGAAACGTTTTGCTCATTTAGAGCAAATGCAGCCAGAGAAAAAAGATATACCTGTTTTAATGAAAGCGATGGAGGACCCAAAAACATCGATTCGCAGACAAGCTGTTGTGAATGCTGGCATGATTGAAGATCCAGACATTTTGCCTATTTTGTATAAAGGGCTTGAAGATAAAACAGTGACGGTTAGAAGAACTGCTGGAGATTGTATTTCAGATCTTGGTGATCCTAGTGCGATTGAAGCGATGATCCAAGCCTTAAAGGACCCAAGTAAGCTTGTCCGCTGGCGTGCGGCCATGTTCCTTTATGAAGAAGGTGACGAAACAGCACTAGAAGCTTTAAAAGAAGCGGAGCAGGACCCTGAATTTGAAGTCAGTCTTCAAGTGAAAATGGCCATCGAACGAATTGAGCACGGAGAAGAAGCAAAAGGCTCTGTGTGGAAGCAAATGACAGAAAGTAGAAAAAATGCATCAGAATCATAAGAAAGACGAGCAGGCTGCCAATAAAAGGCAGCTTGTTTTCTGAAAATGGCTTTTTTATTGGCAGAAAAATTTTTTTAGAAAAATTATTTTGAATATTGTTGAAATATGAGAAAAAACTCTATATAGTAGTACCAATATAGAATATTGGAGGTCAGATTTTATGACACAATCCTTGCTGAGCACTTGCTTCAGCAGAGAAATCAGTCACTATCTATTATAGGTGGCTAAATAAACAGAAAATTTGTAAAATAAAATGAACTCAAAATCATACAGTCAACAAGACTAGTAGTATAGGAGGCTTTTTAAACAGATGGCAGAACTTCGCAGTAATATGATTAAACAAGGAATTGACAGAGCACCTCACCGAAGCTTACTAAGAGCAGCTGGGGTAAAAGATGAGGATTTTGGCAAGCCGTTTATTGCCGTATGTAATTCCTATATTGATATTGTCCCAGGGCATGTCCATCTTCAGGAATTCGGAAAAATTGTGAAAGAAGCCATTCGTGAAGCTGGCGGTGTTCCATTTGAATTCAATACAATCGGGGTAGATGATGGTATTGCGATGGGGCATATTGGGATGAGATATTCATTGCCAAGCCGTGAAATCATTGCTGATTCAGTAGAGACCGTGGTGTCTGCACACTGGTTTGATGGCATGGTTTGTATTCCTAACTGTGATAAAATCACGCCAGGTATGATGATGGCTGCCATGCGTGTGAATATCCCAACTGTATTTGTCAGTGGTGGACCGATGGAAGCTGGGAGAACAAGTGATGGCAGAAAAATTTCTCTTTCTTCTGTCTTTGAAGGCGTAGGCGCATACCAATCAGGGAAAATTAATGAAGAGGAATTAAATGAATTAGAGCAATTTGGCTGTCCAACATGCGGATCTTGCTCTGGTATGTTTACAGCCAACTCAATGAACTGTCTAGCAGAGGCGCTTGGGATTGCTCTTCCTGGAAATGGAACCATTCTGGCGACTTCACCAGAACGAAGAGAATTTGCGAAGAAGTCAGCAAAACAATTGATGGAGCTAATCAAAAAAGACATTAAACCACGTGATATTGTCACGGAAAAAGCGATTGATAACGCATTTGCTTTAGATATGGCACTTGGTGGTTCAACCAATACAGTTCTTCATACATTGGCGATTGCAAATGAAGCAGGCGTTGAATACTCACTTGAGCGTATCAATGAAGTCGCAGAACGAGTGCCGCATTTATCGAAACTTGCTCCAGCTTCAGATGTATATATTGAAGATTTACATGAAGCTGGCGGAGTGACTGCTGCACTAAATGAATTGTCCAAAAAAGAGGGGGCTCTTCATTTAGATACCATGACCGTCACAGCGAAAACGTTAGGCGAGAACATTGCAGGTCATGAGGTAAAAGATTATAACGTCATTTATCCAATTGACAAGCCATTTACTGAAAAGGGCGGCTTAGCCGTTTTATTTGGAAACCTTGCGCCAGATGGAGCAATCATTAAAACAGGCGGTGTACAAGACGGCATCACACGTCATGAAGGACCTGCGATCGTATTTGAATCCCAAGAAGAAGCACTTGAAGGAATCATTAATCGAAAAGTAGAAGCAGGACATGTTGTCATTATTCGTTATGAAGGACCTAAAGGCGGTCCAGGTATGCCTGAAATGCTTGCACCAACTTCACAAATTGTTGGAATGGGACTTGGTCCAAAGGTTGCTTTAATTACAGACGGACGATTCTCCGGTGCTTCTCGCGGATTGTCTATTGGACACGTTTCTCCAGAGGCAGCAGAAGGCGGCCCGCTTGCCTTTGTTGAAAATGGTGATCATGTCGTTGTTGATATCGAAAAACGCATTTTAAGTGTAGATGTCCCGGAAGAAGAATGGGAAAAAAGAAAAGCAAACTGGAAAGGCTTTGAGCCAAAAGTAAAAACAGGTTACCTTGCCAGATACTCAAAACTTGTGACATCAGCCAATACAGGCGGAATCATGAAAATTTAATGTGAAATTGATCATTTGAAAATTGGCTCTCTCTATAGTATCCTTTATTCACAACATAAGGATTATAGAGGGGGCTTTTTTATGTCAATGGCATATGAAGAATATATGCGTCAGCTCGTCGTACCAATGCGCCAAGAACTAACAAGTGCAGGGTTTCAAGAGTTGACGACTGAAGAAGAAGTAGAAAAAACGATGCAGAAAGCAGAAGGAACAACATTTGTTGTCGTCAATTCCGTATGCGGATGTGCTGCTGGTTTAGCACGCCCTGCTGCTACTCAAGCTGTCATGAAAGCAGAAAAAGCACCAGATCGAATGGTGACGGTCTTTGCTGGTCAGGACCGGGAAGCAACGGCTAAAATGAGAGAATACTTCACAGGTGAGGAGCCATCTTCTCCATCTATGGCACTTTTAAAAGGAAATGAACTTGTTCACTTTATCCCGCGTGACGAAATTGAAGGTCATGAAATGGAAGATATTATGAAGAACGTCTTATCTGCATTTGAAAAACATTGCTAATACAAATGTTGAAATGTCCTGTGATCCATCAGGGCATTTTTTCTTGATTATGATGGAGGAACGTCATGCTCATTACAACAAGCTTTAGAGCAAATGAACAAACAATTGAAACGGCAAAGGCCCTCGCAAAGGACTTGCATGGTGAGTATATCGAGCGGCGCAAACAATCTGTCAAACAGCTTGCGATCAAGCGGGGGGATGTACTCGTTGTTGGGAAAGAACGATTTGAATGGTATCAGCCAAATGGTGAAAAGTTCTTTTTCCATCCAAGCTCAGCGATGTTTAGGGTGAAGCGGGTTCTGCGAGGGGAAAAAGATCCATTAATAGAAGCAGCACAATTAAAGCCGGGCGATTCCTTTTTAGATTGTACGCTTGGCTTAGGATCTGATGCGATTACCGCAAGCTGCACTACAGGAACCAATGGAAAAGTGGCCGGTATTGAAAAAAATCCGATGACGGCATTGCTTGTTCGAGAAGGACTCATCACATGGGAAACGGGTGTGAGAGAGGCAGACGAAGCGATGAAACGGATATCTGTTATCAGCGGGGATAGTATTGAGCAGTTAAAGAAGCTCCCTGATCGATCCTATGATATCGTCTATTTTGATCCAATGTTCGAAGAAACCATACAAGAGTCTGCTAGTATGATGCCGCTTCGTCATGCAGCTGAGCATCATTTTGACCATGAAACCGCTGTGAAAGAAGCAATGAGAGTGGCTAGAAAAAGAGTGGTTTTAAAAGATCATTGGAAAAGCACACGATTTACCACTGATTCCTATCAATTTCAGGTGATGAAACGTAAAACCGCCCAATTCCATTACGGATATATCTCAATAGAAGAAGACAAATCAACAAAACTTTAATCACTCTTAACAATTAAAAAAGCCCTATTTCAGGGCTTTTAATCGGTGATCTCCATATAGACAAAATAAAATAACGTCAGCAAGGAAGCTGTGATGAAAAACCCTTCAAGCATATCCATTCCTCCCAAATTTTAGTCGTCGTTACTGTCATTGTAAACGTTTTATCATGAAAAAGAAAGTCTGAACTCAATGACCAAATTGAATGACTGAAAATTCATTATATGCTAGAATAGCAGTATGATAACTTATGGAAGGAATTAGATATCATGAAAATGTGGATGAGAAAAACGCTCGTTGCACTCTTTACGATTGCGACTTTTGGTTTAATCTCTCCTCCATCAGCTTTGATGACAGACAAGCCATCTGAACTTTCTTCATCTGATAAATCACCTTATACAGCAGTTTATGATACATCAGATGCTACGCGCAGCTGGGAATTATCGCAAGAAGACAACAAAGAGCGGGTAGACCCCTTTGAGCAATATAAGCAAGAGGTTCTATTAAGTGCAGAAAACCAATCCTTTCTCAAATTTGGTCGTAAAATCACACCTGTCATTGAGGACGAGTATAGAGAAGAGATTCAACCAAAAATTGAACAAGTGTTAACCGACTTTTTAACAAATTTCAAAGATGACGAAAAATTTCAAGATGTTGTTTTAACTGATCAGCCTTCAAGCGGAAATGGGGAAAAAATCTTCCACATTTATAATAGAAAGACTGGAGAAGATTTGCTTCGTTTTCATGTCAGGAGAGATCAGCCGCCTCACAGCGGATATTGGTTTAACTTTCACTACCATACAGCAGAAGATGGATTCCAGACGCATCATGAACTCGGTAATATTTACTGGGATAAAAACACCCCGCCGAGCTGGATGAGCCACTAGAAGGAGATGTCATGCCAATTGAAAAAGTATACAATGAACGAAATGGTTCGCATTACAAAACAGATGTTAAACGAGCGTGGAGTGAAAATAGAAGATATTGCACACATTGTGCTGAAACTCCAAGAGAAATACAACCCAAATCTTCCACTTAGTGTCTGCATTGAAAATGTTGAAAAAGTGCTGAATAAAAGGGAAATTGTCCACGCAGTTTTGACAGGACTTGCTCTTGATCAGCTGGCAGAAAAAAAGCTTTTGCCAGAACCTTTGCAGCATTTAGTTGAAACAGATGAACCGTTATATGGAATTGATGAGATTATTCCGCTTTCCATTGTCAATGTATATGGATCAATCGGTTTGACCAACTTCGGTTATCTAGACAAAGAGAAATTTGGTATTATTAGAGAATTAGATGAAGGTCGTCCTGGTGAAGTACACACTTTCCTTGATGACCTTGTCGCTGCGCTTGCCGCTGCAGCAGCAAGTCGCATAGCTCACTCTCACCAAGATATTAAGGACGAAGAGCAGGATCGAGTGAATCAAGCATAAAAAGAAAAACATGTCTGCTCATCTTGCAGACATGTTTTTTTGGTTTCAATTGGTTTCAACAAAAGCAGAAATAAGGTAAACTACAACAAGAACATAAATAAAGGATGAAAAAAATGAAACAATACAAAGAGTTATGCCGTCATGTATTACAGCACGGGGATGAAAAAGGTGACAGAACAGGAACAGGCACTATCAGCACGTTCGGTTACCAAATGAGATTTGATTTACAGGAAGGGTTTCCTTTATTAACAACAAAGAAATTACACCTGAAATCAATCATTCATGAGTTACTGTGGTTTTTAAAAGGTGATACAAATGTCAAATATCTTCAAGAAAATGGTGTCCGTATTTGGAATGAATGGGCAGATGAAAATGGAGAGCTAGGGCGTGTGTATGGTGCGCAGTGGAGATCATGGGCGAGTGGAGACGGAGAGACAGTAGATCAGATCAGCAAGCTGATCCATGATATTGAGAATCATCCTAATTCGAGAAGATTGATTGTCAGTGCGTGGAATCCAGGAGAAATTGATCAGATGGCGCTGCCTCCTTGTCATTGCTTGTTTCAATTTTATGTATCAAACGGTAAATTATCGTGCCAGCTCTATCAACGTTCGGCAGATATCTTTTTAGGTGTGCCTTTCAATATTGCTTCGTATGCACTTCTAACGATGATGATTGCCAAAGTGACAAACCTTGAGCCAGGAGAGTTTATTCATACGCTAGGAGATGCTCATATTTATCAAAATCATCTTCCGCAGGTCAAAATGCAGTTAGAGCGTGAGGAGCGCACACTTCCGCAGCTTCGCATCACTAGAGATGTCAAAAGTATTTTTGATTTTACGTTTGATGATTTTGTGCTCGAGAACTATGATCCACATCCGCATATTAAAGGAGAAGTCAGTGTATGATTTCCATGATAGTGGCGACAGGAAAAGACAGAGTCATTGGCAAAGATAATCAAATGCCTTGGCATTTACCCGCTGATTTAGCGTATTTTAAAAAAGTCACAAGTGGCCATACCATTGTCATGGGCAGAAAAACGTTTGAATCAATTGGACGAGCACTGCCTAACCGCCGGAATATCGTGTTAACCACAAGTTCTTCTTTTCAAGCTGAAGGATGCGAGGTAGTTCATTCAATCGATGATATTTTAAACATTGCGAAGACCGAGGAAGAATTATTGATCATTGGCGGGTCTAAGCTGTATGAGGAAATGATGCCATACGCAGATCGTCTATATATCACGCACATCCATCATTCATTTGAAGGCGACCGTTTCTTCCCTTATTACGATGAAGAGAATTGGACGATTGTATCACGTGAAAAAGGCCGTCGTGACGAAAAGAACCCCTACAATTATGAATTTGTCGTCTATGACAGAAAAGAAGGATAAGTGAGTAGGAGGAGTACGGTTGTTTCGTTATTGGTTTTTAACGATTTATGTTGTTGTATCCTTTTTTAAAAGTATAAGGCATTTGTATGATCATGAATTAACGGATCCACGCATTTCCTATACGAAACGAATGCATCTCATCCATGAGCATGCAAAAAGGTTTGCCAGAGGGTGTATTGATCAATCAGGATCGGTCATGACCATTCATCAGCAAAAAAGGCTGCCAGATGGCCCTGTTATTTATGTCACAGAAGCACATCATCCAGTGACGACGACATTGCTGATTGGTCACTTAGAGAAGCCATTTGCTTTTATGGCAAAACCGCATCTGTTTCGCTATCCCATCTTAAAACAATGGTTGAAGAAGATGGCGGTGATCAAGCAGAATCAATCTGATGAGGCGTTATTAGAAGAAGCAAGAGAAAGAGTTCTATCTGGCCAGAGTCTGTTGCTTTCTGAACAGTATCGTGTCATGGCAGAAACGCTTGCTGAAGAATGTAACTGCTCACTTGTTCCGGTTGAAACAAGCGGCACAGACCGTCTTTTAACAGGGAAGATCGTCAAAAGACTTCGTCCAGTTAATGTCGATATCCATATCAAAGCACCGGTCAAGATGAGTGATTACGCACAAAAGCGCGCATAGAAAAAACCAGCATCCGAATGTGGATGCTGGTTTTTTAATCATGCTGGGATGTTGACGCAATAAAATAGAATGCAGAAGAACATGGATGCACTTCCACCGAGAACAAAGCTGTGCCAAATCGCATGATGATAGGGAATTTTCCGCCAAATATAAAAGATCGTTCCGACTGAATACAAAATACCGCCTAATAGTAAGAGGCTGAATCCAGCTCCTGTTAATTGAATGTACAGAGGTTTAATTGCGATGATAATCATCCAGCCCATTAATAAATAAACAAGGGTGGATACAATGATAAACCGTTTGACGAAAAAGATCTTAAAGACGATACCGCCTGCAGCGAGCGCCCATACGATTGCAAGAAGAGTATAGCCAAGTGCGCCTTTTAATGGGCCAAGCAAAAATGGCGTATATGTACCAGCAATCAATACATAAATCGCAGAGTGGTCAAGGATTTCAAATACATCTTTTGTTTTTTTGTGCCGAATGCTATGAAGCAAAGTAGAGCTTAAATAAAGCAGCAGCATCGACGCGCCAAATATCGAAAAGCTAATAATGTCAGTGACAGTGCCGTATTGAACAGCGAATAAAACGAGAAAAACAATGGCGGGAATGGATAAAATGACGCCAATGCCATGTGTAATCGCGTTGGCAATTTCTTCTTTTACAGTAAACAATGGATGTCCTCCTTTATTGAACCGGTATATAACCATCAAGCGACTTCAGAAATGAGAGACCTTCAAGTGTAATCTTCGTTCCAGCTCTGCCTTTCCCTTTTGTCACATAGGCTTTTTTCTCAAGATCATCTAATCGACTCCTGACTTGCTGAGGGGTCAGCGGGATGTCGCCTTGTTTGCTTAACTCAGACAAGATACGTCTGCTGGCTGCTTCTCCTTTTTCATTTAGAGACTTAATGGCTTCGAGTAAGAAAACAAATTCTTGTTTCTCCATAAGCGTGAGCTGGTGTTCTTCTTTTTTTCCTTTACCAGCTGTTTGTTGAGGTAATAATACAAAAGGTGGCAAGTGATGCAAGAAAACTGTTTGCCCTTCGAGAATTGCGGCTGCATAATGAACGATATTTTTGAGCTCCTGGACATTCCCTTCAAACGAATATTGCTGTAAGACTTCCCACACACTTGAGTCGATGTCAGGCGTCATGTTCAGTTCCTGAAAGAAAGAAGCGGTTAAAATAGGAATATCTGTTTTTCGATCTTCTAAGGGCGGGAGAGGGATATGAAGCACATTGAGCCGATAAAACAGCTCAGGTAAAAAACTGGACGAAACGCTCATCGCCTCTAATGATAAAGACGAAGAAGCAATGATTTTTGTTGCAGGAGAAACTTCGAGAAAACGAATGACCTGATGCTGCATAGGAATACTAAGTGCGCTGACTTCGTCTAAATAAATCACATGATTTGTCGCATGAGTAAATGCTTCCTGCAAAGTCACTTCATCTACAATGGGGCAGTAGATATGTTTCCACGAAGCCTGCGCAGCAAATGAATGGGCCATTTCTTGTGCAAAGCGTGATTTGCCTGTTCCAATTTCACCTGTGATCAACACAGGCTGATCGTTTTTCGTGAATTGTTTTGCCAAATGAATGGCGTGTTTTATATCTTGGTGTTCTCCATATATATTAGCAAACGGATGTGTGGTCATCGAGCGATTCCTTTCTTTTGGTTCTAATTGGTTTTATTATAACACCCAATTAGAACAAATGTATAGAAAAACGAAAAAGTTCATGAAATTTATCTCCGATCCATGATCTATTGGTTTATTTTT
Organism: Bacillus sp. FSL W7-1582; assembly: GCF_038593325.1. Taxonomy (NCBI): domain Bacteria; kingdom Bacillati; phylum Bacillota; class Bacilli; order Caryophanales; family Bacillaceae; genus Bacillus; species Bacillus sp. FSL W7-1582. Next base: position 1,986,171 of record NZ_CP151987.1, on the reverse strand, counting down.
TGAATATTCATGTTATAATGACAAATTAAATAAGGTTAAAGAGAAAGGATCTTGTACATGAAACCGTTGCTCAAAGAAAACACGCTAATTCAAGTGAAAGACATCTTAAAAGCCCATCAAAATTTGAAGGATGTAGTGATTCATACTCCACTTCAAAAAAATGAGCGACTTTCTGAACGATATGAATGTAATGTCTACTTAAAAAGAGAGGACCTGCAGGTTGTTCGTTCTTTTAAATTAAGAGGCGCTTTTAATAAAATGAGCCAGTTGCCAAAAGAAAAACTAGAAAACGGCATTGTTTGTGCCAGTGCTGGAAATCACGCACAAGGCGTTGCCTATTCTTGCAAATATTTAGGTATCCACGGAAAAATTTTTATGCCTGCTACCACACCAAGGCAAAAAGTATCTCAAGTGGAGCTTTTCGGAAAAGAATATGTTGACATTATCTTAACCGGAGATACCTTTGATGATTCGTATCATGAAGCAGTCAAATGCGGAGATAAGGAAAAGCGGGAATTTATTCATCCATTTGATGATTTAGATGTCATGGCAGGACAAGGAACAACTGCTGTAGAAATATTAAATGATATCGAAGTGGAGCCTCACTTTTTATTTGCAAGTGTTGGGGGCGGAGGTTTGTTATCTGGCGTTGGCACGTATATGAAAAATATCGCACCAGAAACAGAAATTATTGCAGTCGAGCCGCTTGGTGCCGCCTCACTTCATGCTTCCCACGAGAAAGGGGAGGTTGTCACACTTGATTCAATAGATAAGTTTGTAGATGGAGCAGCGGTTCAGCGGATTGGCGAAAAGACGTTTACATCGCTTCAGTCTGTTGTCGATAAGATTAGTCTTGTACCAGAAGGAAAAGTATGTACAACCATTTTAGAGCTGTATAATCAATGTGCCATTGTAGCTGAGCCAGCGGGTGCGTTACCGATCGCGGCTTTAGATGCACATCGTGAGGAGATTAAAGGGAAAAATGTCGTTTGTATTGTCAGCGGAGGCAATAATGACATTGGCCGAATGCAAGAAATCAAGGAACGCTCCATGATTTATGAAGGACTCCAGCATTATTTCATCGTTAATTTTCCGCAAAGAGCAGGTGCTCTCAGGGAATTTTTGGATGAAGTGTTAGGGCCAAATGATGATATCTCACGCTTTGAATATACGAAAAAGAATAACCGAAGCAAAGGACCTGCGCTTGTTGGGATCGAATTGAAAGAAAGAGATGACTATGCAGCGCTGATTGACCGAATGAATAAAAAAGGCTTCCACTATGTTGAAGTGAATAAAGATCAAGATTTATTCCACCTATTTATTTAGGCTTAACAGATAATTGGAAAAGAGGATTGATCGTTTGTGCTGCTCAAAACAATATGTTTTAGACGGATGGATGGAGCTCAGATCAAGGTAACAGAAGTCCCTGTTTTAAAGGGAGATGAATCCTATGGTTTCATGCTCACCTTTAGACTTGAAGCTTTCTTGAAAAAAGTCTATGTATCTAAGGGAAAGAGGCATGTGTACTCTTTCAGGGAGGATGTGAAACGTAACGTCAAGTGGAGCACATATGAACAGATCTACCAAGAGCCTACACTAAAACACAATGCGTAAATTGGAATCTTTGCCAAAGAGAGTGAGCGGCCATTTTCAATTGGGGGCTACTCATCTTGGCAAGGATTTTTTACATGAAAAGAAGAAAATGTGACAATTTCAAAAACGTTCTGACAGTTGTTTTCAAGTATGCACGAAATAAGGTAATATCATATGTAAAGACTAAGACAGCAAGGATGAGACGATAGTGAAACAAATTAAAATTGTAACAGATTCAACTGTGGACCTTCCGCAAGAAAAAATCAATGATCTTTCCATTCATGTCATTCCGCTCAATATCTCCATTTCTGGGGTTGATTATATTGACCGAGTGAACATACAGCCAGATGAATTTATTGAAAAAATGGAGGCCGCTGAGGAACTGCCGAAAACGTCTCAACCTGCGATCGGTCAATTCGTCGAATTATATGAAAAACTGACGGCAGATGGAAGCGAAGTCATTAGTATCCATTTAACTGGTGGGATGAGTGGTACGGTTCAAACTGCTGAAAGCGCTTCTAAAATGGTAGACGGGAATATCACTGTCATTGATTCGAATTTTATTTCCTATGGTTTAGGGTTTCAAGTCACCAAAGCAGCAGAGCTTGCAAAAAAAGGGGCAAGCCGTGATGACATCCTCAAAGAAATGGACAAAATTCGTCTTAAAACAAAGCTATTTGTCACAATCGATACATTAGAAAATCTCGTAAAAGGTGGACGAATTGGAAGAGGAAAGGCGCTGATCGGTTCACTTCTTCATATTAAACCAATTGCCAGCTTAACAGACGGCATATACACACCAGAAGCGAATGTGAGAAGTTACTCCGCTCTTGTCCGCTATTTGACAAAACAGTATGTACAGGCGGTGAAAGGGAAAACCGTTCAGGCCATTGGGATTGCACATGCAGACGCATTAGAACTTGCAGAAAAGCTTAAAGTAGCACTGCTTGATCACACACCTGATGCACTAGTTGACATCGCTTATACAACACCGATTATTTCCTGTCATACTGGTAAGGGCGCTATAGGCTTTACTTTTTATACCGATTGATTGAAAAGGGGATGTAATGGTCATGTATACAAAAAGGGGAGCCTTATTTGGTGCGCTTACGATCATAAGCGTGCTTCTTTTAGTCTCATGTTCAAATGGACAAATCAAGGATGCGTTAAATTATCAAATCCAGCCGTTTGAGTATCAAAACCAGGATGGTCAAAAGGTGTCGCTCGACGATTTAAAGGGGAAAGTCTGGGTGGCAGATTTTATTTTCACAAGCTGTGAAACGATTTGCCCGCCGATGACCGCACATATGACAGAGCTACAAAAACGGTTAAAAGAAGAAAAATTGGATGCGCACATCATTTCATTTAGCGTCGATCCAGAGGTGGATTCACCGAAAAAGCTAAAGGAATTTGCAAAAGCATATCCATTATCCTTTAAAAATTGGGATTTTCTCACTGGTTACTCGCAGTCAGCGATTGAAAAATTTGCAATGAAAAGCTTTAAGACGATTGTGAAAAAACCTGAAGACGAAGACCAAGTGATACATCAATCTCTGTTTTTCCTCGTTGATCAAGAAGGAAAAGTGATGAAAAACTATGATGGTGTTCAAAATACGCCATATGATGAAATCATCAAGGACATCAAAACACTGAATCGAAGCTAGCATAAGGATGTTCAAATGAGCGAAAACATGATACACTTTTTTAATCAGAAAAAGGAGGGACATCATCGTTTGAAGGCTCGTTTGATTTTGATTGTGATGTCTCTAGCTTTTGTTCTTTCTGCATGTTCCGCGCAAGAGGCTGGCATAAAGGATAAACTAGAAGACACACAAAACGTAAAAGAACATATTACGATCGCAGCGGTTGGAGATTCCTTAACAGAAGGAATCGGAGATCAAAATAAAAAAGGGTATGCAGGCATCACCCGTGACAAGATAGAAGCGGTGGACGGCGTACAGTCTGTTACATTAAAAAACTATGCCATTAAAGGCAGTAGAACGGTAGATTTATTAAAAAGATTAAAAGAAAAAAAAGTGCAGGATGGACTGAAAGACGCTGATTATATTTTCTTTACGATCGGCGGAAATGACTTAATGCATGTCGTCCGTCAAAATGTGCTCAACTTGACATTTGCTCCTTTTCAAAAAGAGCAAGGTCCTTTTGAAGAGCGTTTTAAGACCATTCTTGCTCAATTAAGAGAGCATAATGACCATGCAAAGATCATGTATGTCAGTATGTACAATCCTTTTAAGTTCAGCTTGTCTGAGCTGAGAGATATTGATGAGGTCGTCAAAGACTGGAATGCTGCTGCCGAAAAAGAACTAAAAAAAGACGGCAATGCTGATATGATCGATGTAGCAGATTTATTTGAAGATGATCAAGATGAAAAATTACTGGCAGATGATGATTTCCACCCAAACCAAAAGGGGTACTCTCTTATGGCAAATCGTTTATTCTCAGAAGTGAAAAAAGAAGGACTGCCGAAGGAATAGGGTGAAAAGATGAAAAAATGGAAGAGTTTATTTTTTATTTTACTGTCAATTAATCTATTGATTGTTCTTGTATGCGGTATTTTTATGCTGCTGCCGAGCGATCAATCTGCTTCGAAAAAAGAAGTGAACAGCGAGTATGCTTTTAACATTTCTAGTTCAAAAGAATCGCTCACCAGCTTTGTCAATGATTATTTGAAAAACCAAGGATCAAGCGATATGCCCGACTTTCATGTTGCGATTGACCAAGATGTGAAAGTAACAGGTGCAATCAAAGCTTTTTCTTCAACGATTAATGCAAATGTATCATTTACACCAACTGTTGAAGATAACGGGGATGTTCTGCTGAAAGTAGATGACTTTTCAATTGGACAATTAAGCATCCCAATCAGTTTTGTTTTAAGTTACATGGGTCAATTCTATGAACTGCCTGATTTCGTTCATGTGAAACCAGACCAAAAAACGGTGGAAGTGCGCCTTTCAGAAATGCCGCTGACGAATGATATGTATGTCAAAGCGAACAAAATTGATCTTGAGAATGATGAAATTGAATTCTCATATTATCATCCAAAGCAATAGAACGTGTAAGTCAGGAGTGAAACGATGAAGCGAGTCTATCAATATTTTAGTTTACTGTCGCTCTTATTTGCTGCATACTTTGGCATGACAGCTGCTTCTCATTTAAAAGCAGAAAATATCGACCAGTTTTACTTAAATATCGCCTATTGTGCATTATTTTTAGGTACCATGATTCTTGCTTTTGATTTTCAAAAACAAGAAAAAGCTGAAGATGTCTCGTAAATAGCCTTTTCCATTTGGGAAGGCTATTTGTCTTCTTTTCAGCGTGATTGAAAATCTTTGCATTCTAGGAAGGACGAGTACTGGCGCAGAGTGAATGTGGCATTCGTGAGAACCGGCACGCAGGACTGACACCGAATGCGAGGCTTTGTCTACACGCTGAGAGCCTTTTCCATTTGGAAAGGCTCTTTTTACATTTGGTGAGACAAGACGACTTTTGCCATTAGCTCGGGCTCTCCGTTTGCAAATCCATGAAGTAAAATAAGATAGGCCCGCTTTGTTTGCAGGTGAACTTTCGGAATATCTAGCAGTACACTTTGAGTACCGGCAGCTTTTAATTCAAAGTGATACTTATTCGGAGAGAAGTGGTGGGTTTGGGTGCCGTTTACATATCCGAGCTCCTTTGATAACATGCCTTGATCTCGTTCATATATATCAATGAAAGGGAGGTCTGGTGACAGCTGGATAAACGTGAGTGCTGATAGCTCATCTTGCTTAATCAGCGAGTCTTGCTTTTCTGTGAGCAACGCAAAGCCGGTACGAGCTCCTGTGATACATAGCGTGTAAGTCTCGTTTCCATTAATCATCATACGAGAAGAAAGAATTTTTTCTTTTGTAGCCAGCTTGAATACTTCTATCTCATAAACACCCTCATCCCATTCCATATAAGCAGACAGCTGACCGTATGGTAGCTTTTTTTGGATTGGCTGCTGATTTACAAATACAGCAAGCTCACTTAAATCCGGTGCAGCGTGAAATAATCGAATAACAGCTTTGGAAATGGTGTTTCTCGGATGGTATGGGGGAAAGGTAGCTAATGGACGATATAGAAATTGATTCATCTCGTAGAGCTGCTGCACGTCTTTATCCCTTCTTTCTCTGCAATGTGTTTTTTGTAGCGTATGCAAGAAAGGGACGATCTGTATAGGCAAAAGAAACATAGAAAAAAGCCTGACAAAAAGTGTCAGGCTCTCGTATTAAGAAGGAGATGAATATTGATGATATTCAGCCAACTTAATGAACGTTTTTTCATCCTCAATTAATCCGCAAACGCCGCACTGGACTTTGATTTTCGGTCCTTGATAGTTCATGTGAAAAGGAGAAAGCTGATCTCCTTCATATGTTTCGACAATCGCTCCAGTTGCTGGATCAAGTTTCACAGGTTCTGAATGCTGCTCGATGAGATTAAAACGCGTTCTGTTGGTTTTGCAGTTCGGACAAAGATATGGACTTGTCATGGTTCATTCCACCTTTTTATCCGTAGCATGTCCTCCACGCTAAAATCTATGCTTAATCTTTTTGACTTTTATCCAGCTTTTTAAATAATTTGATCATCGTTTTCAGTTCTTCATCATCAAATGATTCAAATCGTTCCATGAAGTATTCTGTTTTCTTTTTCTCAAAATGCTCAGTAATTTCCTTACCCTTATCGGTTAAGTGGATTTTGATGATGCGTCGATCCTCTTTTGAACGGATACGAGTGATCCAGCCTTTTTCTACAAGTGTGTCGGTTACAGCTGTAATATGGCTTGCTGATACACCGAGAATTGAGGCGAACTCCGTTACTTTTTTTGCGCCTTGTTCACGCAGCAGATTTAAAATGAGAAATTCATTCCGAGATAATTCGTTTTCAAGCAGGCTGTTAATTTCATAACGTATTTGCTTAAATACGGTTCTCAGTAAAGTATCCATTTCATACATCATTTGTTTTCTTTGTTCCAATCATTAAACCCCCATTATATTTTAAGATACGACAGAATGCTTTCTTTTGTTTTTAGGTATACAAGTCGTATCATTTTCATTATTTTTTATCATGTTATAATATGATGATACCATTTTTTAAATGAAGGGGGCACTAATATGTCTGAAAAACAAGAATTAGCCACATTTGCTGGAGGCTGTTTCTGGTGTATGGTTAAACCTTTTGATGAACAGCCGGGCATTATCAAAGTTGAATCAGGGTATACTGGCGGACATACAGTGAATCCAACCTATGAGGAAGTATGTACAAATACGACAGGCCATAGAGAAGCCGTTCAAATTACCTTTGATCCAGACATTTTTCCGTATGAGAAGCTATTAGAACTATATTGGCAGCAAATAGACCCAACAGATGATGGAGGACAATTTGGTGATAGAGGAGAGTCCTACCGTACAGGGATTTATGTCCACAATGAAAAACAAAGGCAACTTGCAGAAACATCAAAAGAGCAGCTGAGCCAAAGTGGAGTTTTCCAAAAGCCAATCGTGACAGAAATTTTAGAGGCTGGTCCTTTTTATCCTGCTGAGGAATATCATCAGCATTATTATAAAAAGAACAAAATGCACTACGAACGATACCATGTCGGTTCGGGCAGAGCAGGTTTTATTCAATCTCATTGGAGTGATAAATAATGGCTAACGAAAAAGAGCAGCGCATCAAAGAATTAAACCGAATGCAGTACGAAGTGACGCAAAATAATGGAACTGAGCCGCCATTTCAAAATGAATTTTGGAATCATAAGGAAGAGGGCATTTATGTAGATATCATTTCAGGCAAACCATTGTTTTCTTCTTTAGATAAATTTGATGCCCATTGCGGCTGGCCAAGTTTTACAAAGCCGATTGAAGATCAAGAGGTAGAAGAGAAAGTAGATACGAGCCATGGCATGGTGCGGACAGAAGTTCGCAGTAAGACGGCCGACTCTCACCTTGGTCATGTATTCCCTGACGGCCCAGGGCCAAACGGTCTTCGGTATTGTATTAATTCAGCCGCTTTAAAGTTTATCCCGAAGGATGATCTTGAAAAAGAAGGCTATGGCCATTTGAAACACATCTTTCAATAATTGATTTAAAAATCGTCACATGGAAGTCAGCTGCTTCCGTGTGACGATTTTTTTATTTTTTATGGTGGGTATGATGTAATTGTTCAATGATGTGAAACAGTTTCTCTTTTGTAATGAGCGGTGCTTCGTTTGATGTGTAATGGGTCAAATGGACTTTTTGAAAATGAGGGTGAAGATGTGGTCTTGGTAAAATGGCATAAAATTGTTCATGTTCAAACAGTGCATCTGCCTCGTGAGGGAATGTGAGTTCCTCGTGAAGTTTTTCTCCAGGTCTTTTGCCGACAACGAGAATATCAGGAGAAGGAACGTTGATCTGACCGGCATATTCATGAAATGCTTTCAATAGATCAGCCAGCTGTAATGACTCCATCTTGAGAATGAATGTTTCGCCGCCTTTCATCATGATAGCTGCTTCAAGCGTGAGGGATACAGCTTCTTCGATAGACATAAAAAAGCGTGTCATCTTAGGATCAGTTACAGTTAGAGGTTGTTCATTTAACAACTGTTGAAGCATGATGGGGATGACGGAACCCCTTGATCCAAGTACATTGCCAAACCGGACAGAGCAAAACCTCGTTTTCTGATTTGAAATACTTTCATTCGCTTGAAAAAACAATTTTTCTGAAATTAATTTTGTAGCTCCCATGGCATTTGTCGGAGAAACCGCTTTGTCGGTTGAAATGTTGACAACATGACTGACTTCATGTTCAAGTGCTGCTTCGATGACATGCTGTCCGCCGATGATGTTGGTTTGGACAGCTTCAAACGGATTATCTTCGCAGGTGGGTACTTGTTTGAGCGCCGCTGCATGGAAGATGATATCTACTCCTTTGACAAGCTGCCTGACGCGGCTTGCATCCCTCACATCTCCAAGTGCAAATACAACCTCTGGATGCGCCGCATATTCATTTTTCATCATGTATTGTTTACTGTCATCTTTACTGAAGACAATGACCTTTTTAGGAGAGCAGGCTGTTAATTTTTTCACAATCTGCCGGCCAATCGAACCCGTACCGCCTGTGACCAAGATGATTTTGTCACGAAAAAAGGTCTTCAAACTCGTTTCTATTTGTTTGGACATATCTAATCCCCCAACTCTCATTTCTCTACTTTGCATCATATGTGAAAGAGTGGAAGACGTTTGAGGAAAAGAACCACTTCATGCATAAATTAGGTGAACCAATTATAACCATCTGCTTGACGACTTAATAGAATATGTAGAGATAGAAGATTAAGTAGAATAGCGAGGCACCTGAAGACTTCAGTACGGCGATCAGTTCAGCTCTCAGAATATATTCACTGATACTGAGCTGCGCGAGGGGAGAAGATCATACATGTATAGGGGAAATCGTATTTTAGCCATGATACCAGCTTTTAGCAGCAAGCAGGGGCATCATGCTGAACACATTCGCGTATTGGCGGAGCGGCCGCTAATCTATTGGACCATTCAGCCATTATTACAAATGATTGAATTAGATGAAGTCATCGTATCTTCAGAGGATGTGAATACTCAAATCATTTCGTCCCACTATGGAGCAAATGTCATTGAACTGCCAAGCACACATGTGACGGAACAAACACCTTCTTTAGTAGCTGTGAAGCATGCACTTGCTTATTTAGAACGAGAGGGAAAGACGTTTGATATTGTTTTGTATTTGCATCCAGCATCACCACTAAGGCAGACGGCAGATATTGAGAACTGCTTGCAGCTTCTAGTAGAGGGAGGATATGATTGTGCGGCTTCTTTTACAGAGGCGTTAGAAAATCCAAATGAAACTTGGACACTTCATGACACCAATGAAGCCAGCCTGTATAAGGACAATCATTATTTTTTTGTACCAACTCAGGAGCACCCTTATACGTATGGACGTTTAAATGGAGCTGTCTATGCGTTTCATGTTCCATATGCAAAAGAATGCATTCATTCCTTTTTAGAAGGATCTGTTGGTGCATATATGATGGATCATGCGCAATCGCTTGTTGTGAAAAGTGAGGAAGATCGGAAAAAGGCAGAGAAGATTTTATTGGCTCGACAAGATGCAGAAGGAACGGCATAAGATGATGGCAGTTAGAAAAAGCGCCCGGTCATAGGGCGCTTTTGACTATTTCATAAAGTCTGTATGGCAGCGTATCAAATGTGTTCCAGCGAACGACTTGCTCGTAATTGTTCTCTGCAACCGATTGTCTTTGCTGAGGGTTTGTTACATAGTGCTCGACCTGCTCAATCAAATCGTTTTCATGTGTGTAAAAAGCGAAGCTTGAAAATGCCTGTGACGGTTGTAGATCTGTCAACTGAAAGCCTCCGCTTGCAGCGATATCAAATGCTCTGTTGTTAAGACTCATATTTTGAACATTGGCTTTGTTTTGATTATAGGCAAATTGCGCGGGCCTGTGCGGATTCAGAACAATGGCTGATGTTTGATAGATGTCTGCCATCTGCTCGGGACTCAGCCAGTGGGTCATCAGTGAGAGATCACGATATTGTCTGCGTGATTTATTCAACACGCGATGCCACTCTTTTCCTGCTACGAGAATGCGCCATTTGTTTTGATGTAAGAGTGTATCGATGGCTTTGATGCGGTTTGGATAAGGGTAGCCAATGAGTGCAATGTCATAAATGCACGACTCATGTGGTGATTCTTTTTTCTGAAATACGTGTGTATTGGTTGGAATGGGAAAGTAGTGCGCGTGATCAGCGCCCATTTGTTTGTAAAATGACAAAGCACCTTCGTCAATCGTTAAGATCAGCTGTGCATCACTTACGCATGCAGCTGACACATCTATATAAAAAGGGTCTTCTGTCATCCACAGTACAACGGGGATCTTTTCTTGTTTGAATTGATGAAGCAGTTCTGTTGGAATATGATCACCGATCATCATGAAAACAAAATCCGGAGAAAATGTCCGGATTTTGTGCATATGAGCGGGTAGAGTTTCCCTTTCCACCTTGACGCATGAAAAGGGGGAATCAATGAAGCTATCTTCTATCCATTGATCGAACATCCGATAGATTCCACCGTAGCCAGAGCTGATATAAAGAAGCTTCATGATGGCCCTCTCACATTAAGATGTGAACGTAACACTTTCTACTTTATCTACATCTAATAGAGTCGTTGCAGAGCCCGTAGGTGTCACAGAGCTTTCTTGTGTGACGAAAACAACACCTGTTGAAGCATCGAATGATACGAATTGAACGGGTCCGATTAAGTCACCTGAGTCCATGACAATGCTAATGACTGTTCCAGGTGCAAGTCTTGCAAAAATCCATCTTGCTGGTTGAGATACGTCGAGTGTTGTAGCAGAATCTGAAGGTGATGCTTCAGCAGCCACCTCACTAAATAAATCGTTCAATTTTTCTTCCACTTGAACTCCTCCTTCTTCGAGATTAACTGTTAACGCATGACTAAGCGGTTTGAAAAACAGCTTTAACAGCTCTTTTTTTAATTCGGCACGCTTTTCGCTCATGTTTTCCCCATCCTTTCTTCATCCATTCAAACACACCACTATGTATATGCCGTTCTCTTTTTTTGGTATAAGCAGAATGCTCATTCCTTGTTCTTTTTTCATTTAATGACTTCACACATTTTTGAAAAATGTTTTCAAATGCTGATGCTAAATGAAGTGATCCTCATACTCTAGTAAAGATCAAACGAGAAGAAAGAGGGAATCTGAATGGAATTTGAACAACTATTAAATGGCTGGAACGAAGAATTACTAGAAACAGAAGGAATACTTGAAGTTGTGTTGATAATACTTCTTCTTCATCTTTTAGAGGAAAGTGAGGAAGGGAGTGCGTCAGAGATTAAAGAATTGCTGCGCCCGTGGCTTGAGCTCGGCATTCCGCTGCCGCGTGTTCATTTAGTCAATGGAGATGTGCTGCAAAACGTGGTTGTCGTACAATTGTTTGACTCAGTAGCAGTCTTTAAAAATGCGACAAATCAGCTAAGAGTAAGTGTTCCTTATGTGAACATTGTCAGCTGGGGGGCTTTTTAATCTATTTAAAAAAGGATAATGGTCATGAAAGTATCAGTGATATTAACAAGCTACAACAAACCTGATTTCATTGAACGTGTGCTAAAGAGTGTGGTAGAACAAACGTATCAGCATTGGGAGCTTTTGATCATGGATGATGGCTCTGAACAAGAAACGATCCAAAAGATGCAGCCTTATTTAGTGGATAAGCGCATTCAATTGTATTCTCATCAAATTCATCCTGCAAACCGGCTGAAGACTGTACGTTATGCAACGCTAATTAATGAAGCATTAACACATATAACAGGTGAGCTGGTTTGTTATGTAACTGATGATACAGTCTACAGAAAAGATCGTTTAGAGAAAATGGTCGAGGTTTTTCAATCGAAGCCTCATATAGATATCGTCTATTCCTCGCAGCGTGTCGTGCATGTGAATCAGCATTTGGTGGAAACGGCGAGCTTCGTTCGAGAAGCTGATCAAGTGTTGGAGCATGCATCCTTTCAAGTCGACCATTGCTCTGTTATGCATAGAAGCCGGCTGCTTTCGTTTATTCATGAAAAATACGGACAATACTGGGCCGACGAACCAAAACATTGGCATCATGCTGATTCTGTGTTTTGGATGAGACTGAATCATTTTGCTGCGTTCTTTCCATTACAAGAAGTACTTGATACCACATATAAAACGCCACAATCATTCCATCATATGTTTTCGAGTATGCCCTACGATTTAATTGACGGAACTGTGATTGAAAGAGATGGCGATTATTATCAAATCGCTCACGGATGTCTTCATCAAATTGACAGGCGCTGGGTGAATGAAAAGAACAGGCGTGCGATTCGTGTTCCTTCTTTATGTACGATGAAATATGAAATGAACGAGCCGCTGACAGTTCCGAATTATACAGTCGTCACTGCAGATAACGGAAGAACATTTTATTATATTGAACATCAGACAAAAAGAAGGTTTGCTTCAAGACGTGATGTGCAATATTTTCAGTTTCATCAAAAGGAGATATACACGGTCACAAAACAGCAGCTAGAGACGTTTAAGGATGGCAAGATCATTCAAGTATCTCCTATATTCAGCCCGCCAAATAGACGGCTGTTTAAATGGAAACAAGATGTCTATTTATTTGTGCATGATACCTTTTGCCGAATTGTCCCTGAGGTAGTGAAAATATTTGCGTTTTACCATCAGCCAATCAAACTACAACCTTCTCAATTTGCATTTTTTCAAGAAGGAAAGCCAATTGTGCCGCTGTATATGGAGTCACTTCAGGAATTTGACTTGTCTCTTTATCAGATGTCAGGACGAAAGCACTCCTCCTAAGAGGGGTGCTTTTTTTAGAATAGATGAAAAAAGCAGGAGATCGACAGGAAAAAGCGAAACGTGAAAAGGATAGGGGAACACGTTGAACATCATCAAGCCGCTGAAAATTGGGCAATACGTGCCGGATTTTCGGCATAGAAAGTGAGGGGGAAATAGTGGGGAAGGTTGTCGAAAGAGCGGATTGGTTTGAATTAATTTTAGAAGCCATCGATGAAGCGATTCACGTTGTAGACGATCAAGGGGTTACCATCTTTTATAATCATAATGCAGCGAAGTTCGACTGTTTAGCGAAAGAAGAGGTGATTGGCAAGTACATACTGGACGTGTATCCTTCATTAACTGAAAAGACAAGTACACTCATGCATGTACTTAGAACAGGAAAACCCATTTATCATTCGTTGCAAACCTATTTGAACAAAAATGGAGAAAAAATTGAGACCGTCAACACTACACTGCCTATTATAGAAGGCAGCAAGTTAATTGGGGCGGTAGAAGTAGCGAAGGATGTGTCGAAGCTGTCAGCGCTTTCGAATCGTTTAGATCAAAAAAAACGAACGGATGGTGCCGCGGAGACCACTCAAATGCTCGATTTTTCTTCATTTTTAACAAATGATCCACACTTAAAAGAGGTGCTGGAGAAAGCGAAAAAAGCTGCTGCATATCCTTCATCGGTTATGGTCTTCGGGGAAACTGGGACAGGAAAAGAGGTACTCGTACAAGCGATTGTTCATGCATCTGATCGGAAAGATCAAGTCTTTATCCCGCAAAACTGCGCTGCTCTTCCAGAATCGCTGCTTGAAAGTCTTTTATTCGGGTCTGTCAAAGGAAGTTATACGGGCGCAATAGATCGCAAGGGGCTGTTTGAATTAGCAGATGGCGGTACGCTTTTTCTTGATGAGCTGCAAGCGATGCCTCTTACGCTTCAAACAAAATTACTGCGTGTGTTAGAGGATGGTGTTGTCCGCCGGATAGGTGATGCAAAGGCGGTTCAAGTAAATGTCAGAGTGATTACTGCCCTCAATATCGACCCATTTGAAGCCGTTAAAAAACAGATGTTAAGAGAAGACTTATTTTATAGACTGCATGTGTCATCATTTCATATCCCGCCGCTTCGCACAAGGAAGCATGATATCCAGCTGTTATCCCGCCACTTTATTCAAATGTATCATCAGCAATTTTCTAAAAACGGCAACCGCCTTTCTGAAGAAACTGTCCAAGTATTTATGGCCCATCAGTGGCCAGGGAATGTCAGAGAATTAAAACATACGATCGAGCATGCCGTCTTGATGATGCCAAAGGAAGCAGAAGAAATCACCCCAGCATATCTCCCTGCCCATTTGCGGACGCATCAGATAGAAAGTCATCCGCCAGAGTCCTCATTAAAAAGTCAAGTGACGTCATTTGAACAAACGCTGATTCAAGAAGCTTTAAGACAGCACGCAGGGAATATTAAGCAAACGGCAGCCGCTTTAAAAATTCCTCGACAAACATTGCAGTATAAACTAAAAAAATATACAGATGCCGAAAAGTAGGCACTTCAAACAGGTGAATGTGACGGAAAAGCTCCTTTTGTAAAGAATAGGGGCATTTTCCCATGTTGGCACATAACTTGCATAGTATAAAGTGAATGCTGATAGGGGGAATGGATATGAATCAAAAACTGTATCAACCTGCGCGACATTGGAAGGACATTGAACTTTGGAAGGACGTACCCGAGGAAAAGTGGAACGACTGGATTTGGCAGCTGACGCATACGGTCAAAACGCTAGAAGATTTAGAAAAAGTCGTGAACTTAACAGAAGAGGAAAAAGAAGGGGTGAAGATTTCCACGAAAACCATTCCACTCAACATAACACCCTACTATGCCTCACTGATGAATCCAGACGATCCAAGATGCCCAATTCGTATGCAGTCTGTACCAATTGCAGAGGAGCTTCATAAAACAAAATATGACCTCGAAGATCCGCTCCATGAAGATGAGGATTCACCTGTTCCAGGTTTAACGCACCGCTACCCAGATCGTGTGCTGTTTCTTGTCACAAATCAGTGCTCCATGTACTGCCGCTATTGTACGAGAAGGCGCTTTTCCGGTCAGATCGGGATGGGCGTGCCGAAAAAGCAATTAGATGCCGCCATTGGATATATTAGAGAAACCCCTGAAGTGCGGGATGTGTTAATTTCAGGCGGTGACGGGCTGTTAATTAATGATCAAGTGCTTGAATACATTTTGAAAAACTTACGAGACATTCCTCACGTTGAAATCATTCGAATTGGAACACGTGCACCGGTCGTGTTTCCGCAGCGAATTACAGATGAATTGTGTGAGATCTTGAAAAAATATCATCCAGTTTGGCTGAACACTCACTTTAATACAAGCATTGAAATCACAAAAGAAGCGAAAGAAGCGTGTGAGCGCCTTGTCAATGCTGGCGTGCCTGTTGGCAATCAGGCGGTGATCCTAGCAGGAATTAACGACAGTGTGCCAATTATGAAGAAGCTGATGCATGATCTCGTCATGATTCGCGTCAGACCTTATTATATTTATCAATGTGATTTATCTGAGGGGATCGGCCACTTTAGAACACCGGTTTCAAAAGGCCTTGAAATCATTGAAGGCTTAAGAGGACATACGAGTGGTTATGCCGTGCCAAGCTTTGTTGTAGATGCACCAGGCGGAGGAGGTAAGATCACCTTACAGCCAAATTATTTATTATCTCAAAGCCCTGAGAAAGTGGTCCTGCGTAACTTTGAAGGTGTGATCACCTCTTATCCGGAGCCAGAACATTACGTCGCAGGCCAAGCAGATGCGTATTTTAATGAAATCTATGAAGAAAAGAAAGAACCCACCATTGGCATAACTGCTCTATTTGAGGATGAAGCAAGATCCTTTACGCCTGAAAATTTAAGCCGAATGAAACGAAGAGAGTCTTATGAAACGAATCCTGAACATGATACGCTCAAAAACAAACGTGAAAAACGAGATGAATTAAAAGAGAAGAAATATCAAGCCCAGCTCAAAAAAGAACAAACCGTAAAGGAGGAGAAATAACGTTGCTGACATGTGATTGGTGTGAGGAGAAGAAAGCGAACGCAGGACAGACCACAGTCTATTGGGAACTCATCACGGGCACACAATCGATTGAGATTTTGGAAACGCCTTCGATTTCTTGCACGCATTGCGGGATGACGTATCAGAAGGATGAGACAGTAAAAGAGATAGAAGATCAATTAATTTTAGTCGATCAAACAAAACTTCCAGAAAAAATCTCATATGCAGAATTAATGAGCATGGAGCGGTTATTAAAGCGTAATTACTTTGATTTTTCTTCATAAGTTGTACCTCCGCCTATACAAGTCATCAAATTCCTGTATAATATAACAACAAAATAGAGTGTCGCGGAGGGAAAAACAGGTGAAGTCGTTTTACCATTATTTAATGAAGTACAGACATCCAAAACCGAAGGATGAAATCAGTCATTTTGCAAATGCTGCTTATGAAGATCACAGCTTTCCTAAAGCATCCACTGATTATCATGAGCTATGTGCCTATTTAGAGTTAAATGGGGACTATTTAAGCTCCATGACGACATTTGATGAGGCTTTTGAGCAATACGAAGTAGAAGTCAAAAAAAAATAACACACACAACCGCTTGTTCCGTATGGAAGAAGCGGTTTTTTCATGAAGAAATAAAATGGCGTTTTGCATGGTGTGGTTGCCCATGCAGAATTCCTTGCGCCGGCATACGATACGTTAAGACCAAAAGTCGGGCAAGGGGGAGACAGAATGAAGGCGAAAGCACCAAAATATAAAGTAGGGGATATTGTCGTCGTTGTCATGTACGGCACAGTTGGAACGATAACAAAAGTCCATCAAATTGACCAACATTATCTATATGAGGTCAATCATAATGAGGTGCTTTATTTTGAAACATCACTCCAGCTTTACGATGAGTACGACGGGGTGATTGTAGATACAGAAAAGCTGGACATTGAATATGAGTTCCTCATTGGCGATGTTGTATATGTAAAGGATTACGGGAAAGAGCTATTTAAAATCATTGGCCATCGGACTGAGATATGGCGCTACCTTGAAGATGGCTGGGAAGATGTCATTTATGAACTGACAAGGTTAAAAGACGGAGAATGGCTGGAAACAGAAGAAGAAGACTTGACGCTTGTCCTAAGAAAATATGAGATGGATCAGTTTGTTCATCAGCTTCTTTTTGTGCATTACGTTGGAGAAACCTCAAAAGAAATAGAGGAAGATATGGTGCAAACCGCTCTATTACAGTTAGAAGAGAAACAAGAAAGCGAAGCATCACTAGAATTTCTCGCTGTATCTATAGTGGATGAGCTTCTTGATATTTACAATGATTATAAAATTCTCTATGAATTTTTCAAAGACCCAGAATATAAGGATATGATGGACTTTATTTTGGAAAGTTTAAACGAGCATTTTGGTTAAAAGAAGACTTGTCCTAACACGAATAAAAAGTAAGGAACACAGAAAAAAGCAATCACATAAAACCATCCCCTCAAGATACGGCCCATCACCTGATCAAAAGTATGTCCATCTAAAATGCTTAACCATTTCATTGCCTCATGCCCCTTTTCTTTTCGTTTACTGCATTTATATGTATGGAATGAGCCATTATGACAAACTGTAATAAAAATAAGGCGACGTTCATACATCATAAAAAAGGAGGCGGAAAGCAATGAAAGAAGCAGATTTGGTGATTGATACAGAGGAAATTGCAGAATTCTTCTACACGGAGCTGGTCAAAAGAGGGTACATACCATCTGAACTGGAAACGTTTGAGCTTGCCGATATTACATTTGAATATATGCTGAGGAAAGCAATGATAGTTGAAGAAGAGGCGTGGTAGGCACTATACTTTGAAGAGATTCTGAGTAGAAAGGGAGGGGAATTGGTTCGCGTGTATGTCATCATTTTTTTCCTTTTGTTTGGCGCCATCGCAGCGCTTATGGTGTCTGGCATGTTCCAGGAGTTGGACAACCAGATCATCTTATCGTTTGAAAACATCAGACTTCCTTTTTTAAATGATGTCATGCTGACTTTGACTGACTTTGGTATCAGTGCGCTGCTTGTCCCAATCATGCTCATCTTTAGCGTGGTGCTGTTTATGTATAAACGCTACCACTCTATTATGCTGCTTTTTCTACTATATATAGCAGAAAAAACGGTCAATCATGAACTGAAAGGACTGTTTGCTAGAGAGCGTCCAGCCTTTGATCATCTAGTGAATGAGACCTATTACAGCTTTCCGAGCGGACATTCTATGAATGCAGCAACGATCTATCCATTTATCGCCTATCTATTCATTGAAATGGTTCCGTGGCTGAAAAAGAGACAAAAAGCAGTCTACATGGTGACAGGGTGCTATGTGCTGATGATCGGCATCAGCAGGATGTATATCGGTGTTCATTATGTCACTGATGTAGCAGGGGGCTTTGCGATAGGACTAGCTTTATTTCTCATATGTAAAAAGATTGACGAAAAATTGACCGTCATTCGACAAAAATAGAAGAAGGAAATTCATAGATCCCAGCCAATTTTATATAAAAGGGGAGGGATTTGAATGCAATTGACGTTGAGATTTTTTCAAAAGAAACCTTCAGCTTATCACTTAACCATTTATCAAACACCTGAATATGGTGCAGAAAGCGGACATCAGCCTGTGTACCGGACAAAGATTGGCGGCAGGACACACCTTGATGTACTAGAAAAAGCATTCTCGACATTTAATGTACAAGATACAGTCCCTAATGATTACAATGCACGGTTTATCACAACAGGGGATATCGTTGTGATTGATGACCAGAAAAAAGGGAAGTGCTACTACCAACTCTTTCCGGCAGGATGGAAACGCAGTGAACGCCTAATGACGATGAGTTAAATATAAACGACGATGCCAGCTTTACTTTCAGCTGGTATTTTCTTTTTTGATCTCAATCGTTTATAATAAATGGGACTAAACACATGTTAAACGTAAGTGGAGGCTAAAAAATGAGTGTACATATTGGAGCAGAAAAAGGACAAATTGCAGAAACGGTATTGCTTCCAGGCGATCCGCTTCGTGCGAAATATATTGCAGATACATATTTAGAAGATGTTGTGTGCTATAACGAAGTGCGCGGCATGTATGGTTATACTGGAACATATAAAGGAAAACGCATTTCTGTACAAGGTACTGGAATGGGCGTACCGTCTATTTCGATCTATGTGAATGAGCTGATCCAAAGCTATGATGTTCAAAACTTAATCCGTGTTGGTTCTTGCGGAGCGATCAAAAAAGATGTCAATGTACGTGACGTCATCTTAGCTCAAACATCATCAACAGATTCTCAAATGAACCGTGTGGCATTTGGACCGATTGATTACGCACCATGTGCTGATTTTGGTTTACTGAAAAAAGCCTACGACACAGCAGAAGCGAAAAATGTAGCTGTGCGTGTTGGGAATGTATTTACAGCAGACCAGTTTTATAATGAAAAACCACTTGAGCTGATGGACCAATATGGAATTCTAGCGATCGAAATGGAGACAACGGCTCTTTATACGCTTGCTGCAAAATTTGGCAGAAAAGCGTTGTCGATTCTGACAGTGAGCGATCATGTGCTAACAGGAGAAGAAACAACTGCTGAAGAGCGTCAAACGACATTTGACGAAATGATCTTAATTGCACTAGATTCTGTTTTATAATAGTATAAAGGGTGTGCTACGATGTAGCGCATCTTTATTTTTTTAGTAGAGCAAAAGGAAGGTATGTCATGAAGAAAAGCTATAAAATACTCTCAATCGCATCGATTCTTGGTTTGACGGCCGCATTATCAGGCTGCCAGTTGCTGGATCAGAAAAGCGGTACCACTGAATCTAACAAAACAAACGAACAAAAGAACGCAGCAAGTTCATCACCCCAGCAAAACTCAAACGATACGGCAGATTCATCTAATCAAGAGCTGACGTTAAAGAGTGAATATTTCAATGACATCAAGGTAGTGAGCGGACTGAAGACCATTCAAAACCCTGAAAATGTGCTTGCTTTAGTGAACAAAGAATATGCACTGCCAGGAACCTATAAACCTTCTGATCTCGTTGTACCAAAAGTGGAATTCTCTTTTTCAGAGGATATTGAAAAACGATATATTCGAAAAGAAGCAGCGGAGGCACTTGCGAAGTTATTCAAAGGTGCTAAAAAGGAAAACTTTGAGCTTGCTGCAGTATCGGGCTATCGTTCCTATGATCGTCAAAAAGTCATTTTTGATAGTGAAGTGAAACTAAAAGGGAAAGAAAAAGCCCAAGAAGCCGTAGCCTTACCAGGCGAAAGTGAACATCAAACAGGTTTAGCTATGGATATTTCCTCAAAAAGTGCCGGCTTTGAAATCTCTGAAAAATTTGGTGAAACACCTGATGGTAAATGGGTAGCCAAAAACGCTTATAAATATGGCTTTATCATCCGTTATCCAAAAGGGAAAGAAGACATCACGAAATATGAATATGAGCCGTGGCACTTGCGCTATGTAGGGAAAGAAGCTGCAAAAGCGATGCACGATCATGATTTAACATTCGAAGAGTATATGAACAAAGTGAAGAAAATATAAACAAATAAAAGGCCTCCCGAAGCTGGGAGGCCTTCTTTTATACGCCGTTTTAAAAAAAGAGCAAACCTGCTAATGCGAAGCCGGTAATAAAACCGAGACCGATGCCATAAGCTGGACCCCAGCCATAATAGCCTCCGTAATAACCTCCGTAATAGCCAAAGCCTAAGCCCCTGCGGGACCCGCCGACTGGTCGGATATAAACTTTGCGGTTTGACACCCGCTCAATACGTCCAACATGTACTCTGCCATTTCGATCAGTAATTCTAGCTACTTTCCCCATATGCTGCTGACAAAGTTTATAGTAGCGCTCCATGTTTTTCCTCCTTATGACAAACTCTTTTCACTCTTATCCTATGCGAAAGACTTCATAGAGTTTGGACAAAACATATAGGAGATTCGCTCATTTTATACTGTACATTCAAATACAAGGTGACTCAGGTGTTCTCGGTGTGTTTGAATCAGGTCATAGTGTG
This sequence comes from Bacillus sp. FSL W7-1582, assembly GCF_038593325.1. Classification (NCBI taxonomy): domain Bacteria; kingdom Bacillati; phylum Bacillota; class Bacilli; order Caryophanales; family Bacillaceae; genus Bacillus; species Bacillus sp. FSL W7-1582. The sequence goes on along the minus strand of NZ_CP151987.1, from coordinate 1,965,060 downwards.
TCTGTAATGTATCATAAAGAGAAGGTGGTATTTGATCTGATAATTCCATTTCGGTCGGCTCTTCCTGCACCATGTGCTCATCGAATGAGAGAATCTGAATGTCACGGAATCCTGCGGACGCTAACTGCCTTTTCCATTCAGAAAATGAAAAGAGGGAGTGAAACCCATAAAACTCCCGAAAGGTTGCCTGTTCTTTTGAGGGAAGCGGCACTTTTAACACAGCCTCATTTGCGATCAATTGTTTTCCAGGAGCAAGCACCCGTTTGACCTCAGCAAGCGCAGCAGGTAAATGGGTGAAACTTAAAACAGATTCACTGATCAGTAGAGAGAACGAGTCATCCGCAAATGGCAGGTGTTCGATCGATGCTTGCTGTGCACGGAAAGGTAGTTGTTCCCGCTCGAATCGCAGATTGGCTTTTTCAATCATCAAAGGGTGTGTATCAATCGCCTCTACTTCATAACCTAAATGTCCTAGATAGGCGGCTGTTTGTCCTGTGCCGCATCCGACATCCAGTATACGATCGTCAGACGCCAAGTGAAGATGCTCAATCATCGTTTTTGTTAGCTCAATTCCACCAGGATGGGCACCTGATACACCAAAATAGGCAAGCATTTCTACATAGTCACTCATGGAATCCCTTCTTTCTTTATCATGTTTCTCTCTAAAGATTATGCATTGCAAGGCGAAATGGCTTATCTTTTCAAATAGAAGTTTGATCCTTTGGTTGACGGATGAAGAATCGTCCTTGATAATAATGAAAGGAGATAAAGGTGGTGTTTTTTTGAAAAAACAATTCAAGTTCGTGATAGCCATTCTGGTAACAGCAGCGCTTTCCTCAGCGATTACATTTGTGATCACAAAACAAGGTGCTGTCAGCGTTTCAGGAGATGAGAAGTTTAGTAAACTCATGGCTGCATATACGAAGGTAAAAAACGAGTATTACGAAAAAACGGATGATCAAAAACTAGTAGACGGTGCGATTCAAGGAATGATTGCATCACTTGATGATCCATACTCTACATATATGGATCAGGAGGAAGCCGAAGGGTTTAACAACACCATTTCATCTTCATTTGAAGGAATTGGTGCACAAGTAGAAGAGAAGGATGGACAAATTTTAATTGTCGCACCGATTAAAGGCTCTCCTGCTGAAAAAGCTGGTTTGAAACCTCATGATCGTATTTTAAAAGTGGATAGTAAAAGTACAAAAGGCATGTCAGTGAATAAAGCCGTTTCTCTTATCAGAGGGAAAAAAGGAACGGATGTCAAACTGCATTTGAACCGACAAGGTGTTGGAAATGTGGATGTGACGATCACAAGAGATACGATTCCACTTGAAACGGTGTATGCAAAACTAACAAAAGATAAAATAGGTGAAATCCAAATCACTTCTTTTGCTGAAACCACGTCTAAAGAGTTAGATAAAGCGATTGATGACCTCGAGAAAAAAGGGGCAAAAGGTTTTGTCATTGATCTGAGAGATAATCCAGGCGGCATTATGACAGAAGCAATTGAAATGAGCAATGACTTTATCGATAAAGGAAAAGTCATTATGCAGGTTGAGGAAAAAGGAAAGAAACAAGTGTACAAAGCGGAAAAAGAACGCAAAGTTCATCAGCCGACAGTTGTTCTTGTAAACGGCGGTTCAGCGAGTGCTGCTGAAATCATGGCGGCAGCTCTGCACCAATCCTCTAGCATTCAACTGGTTGGAGAAAAGACATTTGGTAAAGGGACTGTTCAAAATGCGCAAAGCTACAATGATGGCTCTAGTGTGAAATTAACCATTGCCAAGTGGCTGACACCAGACGGGTCTTGGATTCACAAAAAAGGAATTGAGCCACAGGTGAAAGCATCTCTGCCGAGTTATGCGAAGCTGCCATACTTAAGTCCGAAAAAGACGTATCAACTGAATGATGATGGAGATGAAGTCAAAGCGGCTCAAAAAATGTTCCAAGCGCTTGGCTACAAAGCAAAAGCCAATGGAGAATATGATCAAGCATTCCAGTCGATCGTGAAAAGTTTCCAATCAGATCACGATCTAAAGGCTGATGGTATTCTGACAGGGGACACAACGACGGTACTGATGACAAACATCCAAGATAAGCTCAAGAAAAATGACACGCAAATGAAAAAAGCCATTGAAGTGTTGAAAAAAGAAATGAAATAGAAAAAGCAGTCCTCATCAGGGGACTGCTTCAAATTGTTGACAAAGGGCTAAAATGAACTTTATTTTAGCCCTTTGTCTTCTTTTCAGCTCAGCGTGATAGAAAACCTTTGAAGTCTAGGAAGGACGAGTACTGGAGCGGAGCGAATTTGACATTCGTGAGCACCAGCACGCAGGACTGACAAAGAATGCGAGGGTTTGTCTACACGCTGAAGCAGTCCTTATCAGGGGACTGCTTTTTTCTTGTGTTACGCTTTGTTAGCCACAGGTTCCGTTGTTTTCCCATTCTTTTCAAACAAATCACTTGTCACAGAATTAGATGCGACATTCTTCTGGAAGAATGGATTCAATATCAAGATGACCACAACGTTTGCTAGTAAGCCGAGAAAGCCTTCATAAAGGCCGAATGTCATTTGTGTCATATTCGCTGTAAAGGTAACGATAATTCCTACGATGAGCCCTGCGATCGTTGCTTCTCTCGATTGTTTTTTCCAGAATAAGCTGATGGCGATGGCTGGGAAAATTTGAACCATTCCAGAAACACCGATCAGCTGAAGCGTGACAAGCGCAGTCGGGAACAACATACCGAATAAAAGAGCAAGCCCGATCACGATAAATACCATCGAACGTGTAATGATCGTTAAACGTTTAGGTGACACATTTGGATGGATTAAATCACGGTACAAATTATTGGCAAATAAATTCGACGCCCCAATGGCCATGATCGAGCATGGAATGAGAGAAGCAAGTGCAATCGTTGAATACGCAAGCCCCTGCATCACGCCGCCATATGACGTCTGAATTAAATGAAGAAGAGCAAATCTTGGATTTGTATCTTCCGGTAAGACTAAAAAGGCAATGAAGCCAAGGAAGATGACCAAAATCAATACAATGTTGTAAAGAGGTAAAAACATACTGTTTTTACGGATGGCATCTGCGCTTTTGGCTGTGAAAACACCAGTTGCTGCATGAGCCCACATAAATAATGCGAGTGCAGAAACACCTGATGCGGTAATAAACCACAAAATGCCTTTAGGGCCTCCTTCAGGTATCGTCAGAAGCTGTGGGGCCTCCTTAGCTAACGTATTCATCATCGGCGTCCAGCCGTTAAAATGAATAATCGGGAGGGAAACCACCATAAAGAGCATGATCACCCAAACAAGAATATCTTTAATAATAGCTGTATATGTAGGACCTTTAATACCACTGAAAAATGTATAAAGTGCAACTAAAATAAATGAAATCATAACAACTGCATTCACATTAATATAACCCGTTCCAGCGACAGTTAACGTATCTTGAATCCCGCTGAGCTGAAGACAAATGTATGGAATGAGCATGAGTACACCGACAATGGCAATCAAACTGGATAACAGTTTACTGTCAAATCGCTCACGTGCATAATCAGCAAGTGTTGTCAGCTTGTGATTTTTTGCAACCGTCCAAAGTTTTGGTAAGAAGAAATACGCAATAAAATAAGCAAGAACTGAATAGGGGATAGCGAAAAAAGCAACACTTCCCGCTGTATAAGCTGTACTTGTGAGCCCTAAAAAGGTATAAGCAGTATATAAGTCTGCGCCAACAAGGAACCAGACGAGAAGCCCGCCAAATTTTCTCCCGCCAACAGACCATTCTTCTACTGATTGTCTTGATGATTTATCACGACCAGCGGCAAAACCGATGACCACGACGATGAAAATAATACTTGCAGTAATCAATAAAGCTGTTAAGTTTCCTTGCATTCGTCAGTTCCTCCATTTGAATGTTGCATCCTGTAAATGATAAATGTGTAAACGGGTGTGAGTACAATCCATAGTAAGAGCCAGAAGTGGAAAAAAGGCAGCCCGATGACAAATGGATGAATACGATTCACAAAGGGGAGCAGTGCAAGCTGCCCAATGAATGGAATCGCGATGAGTAGTGTCAGTATCAGTTTTTTGTTCATGTTTTCCTCCTCTAATATTTTGTAATTTCATAATAATAGCAGTTGTCAGATTAGATCACAAGACCATTTTCAGAAAAAACAATCATTTTTATGAATATCATACTAATATAACGCTTTCATTTTTAAAAAGAGGTAAATAGTGAATAGAGAGAAAGGAAGACTTGAAAATAAGTATGGAAAGATAATATTTAGAGCAAATAAAAAAGCCCCAGCATGAAGCTGAGACTGTGCCGTTTTTTATAGGAAATCAGATACTTCTTCGATGTCAAAACGATTGCTTTTATGAGCTTCTTTTGCTGCTTTGCCGACAGAAATCAACATCACTGGTTCGTATCGACCGCTCACATTGAATTCTTTCACGTACGCTTCTTTGCTGAAACCGCCCATTGCACATGTATCATATCCCATTGCTTTCGCCGCAATCATTAATTGCATAGCAGCTAACGAAGCGTTAGAATACGCAGCTTCACGTGCATATTGCTCGCTTTGGTAAGCACCATTGATTTGTGTCATCAGTGTTTCTTTAATATCTTCTGTGATGAAACCTTGTTCTGCTAGCTCACTGTAGATTTTTTCACCATTTAGATTGGCTTCAAGGTCACCAAGCACTGCAATCACAGCTGATGCTTGTGAGACTTGTTTTTGATTATAAGCAATTGGAAGAAGTTTTGCTTTTGATTCAGCACTATGGAAAACAGTGAAATGCCAATGCTGAAGGTTCCAAGCAGATGGTGCTTTTGTTGTGATATCAAGAAGCTCTGTTAACTCTTCTTTTGTCATTTCATGAGTTGTATCATACTCTTTTACTGAAGCTCTTTCTTTTAAAATGTCAATCGTTTTTTGATCGCTCGCCATATGGATATTTCCTCCCGTTTTTGCAAATAGTATGGTACAATAAATAAAAAAGTGAGAAACTTACTTATTGTAACTAGAGATATATTTTAAATTGTACACCGTTAGTTTGTCAAACGATTATGAAAAGAAAGGCTGAAATATATGGAATTTCAATTATGTCCAAACATTCAGCAAGCTTTTTTGCTTCTTGGCAAAAGATGGAATGGTCTCATCATTCATGTATTGCTTGATGGTCCGAAGCGGTTTAAAGACCTGACGGACATTATTCCATCCATCAGTCAAAAAATGCTCGCAGAACGCTTAAAAGAGCTTGAGCAAGAAGGAATCATAAAGCGCACTGTACTTCCTGAAACGCCAGTCAAAGTCATCTATTGTCTAACCGAAAAAGGAAGTGCATTACATGGTGTGTTCGGAGAAGTATCGCGCTGGGCAGGGGAGTATGCTGGATCTCATGTAAAAAAGGAGCAAGCCTAGTTTTAGGTTTGCCCAAACGTTTTGTCTCCTAATGAATATGCTGATGTTAGGCACATGACAAAGGAGGAGAAAAGCATGTACCCTCATACTCCGTATTTTCGAGGCGGTGCCCCTGGCATTCCGCCATATGAATCTAGAGTCCCTTTGTTTTTTGGTTTTGGCGCTCCTTTAGTCGGCGGACTGCTTGGCGGATTTCTAGGAAGTGCGATTTTTAATTATCCTCGTCCATATTACCCGCCACCACCACCGCCTGTTCCACCACCTTATGGCGGCGGATATCCACCATATTATTAAGAAAAAAGAGTAAGCCTGCTTCCATTTCAAAGCAGGCTTTTTATAATGGAATATCAATTTCAGAGATGCCTGGATCATCATGCTTTAAAAACATAATTTCTAAAATACCATCTTGATACGAAGCCTTCGTTCCTTTTCTTTTCACAGCAGCAGGCAGGACAACCTTCTTTTGTTTATTCTCTTCAGGAAAATGATCAATAAACAGCAGATTGGCTGTATGTTTGATTTTTACTTTTTCAGTGTTCGGACGATCGAGCTCTATTTTGACAAACACGTGATCTGTCGTCTCAAATACTTCAACATTCGGCTCTTTCTTTTTTTTATCGTCTGTCTCTCTTGCTTTCTGCTTCTGAGACAGCGGATCCTGAAAGGGGAATTGAGCAGAATAATTGGAGCCGAAAACACTTTCCATGACTTGATTGACATATTGCTCAACGTCTTTAGGGTCTGAATTTTTTAACGCTTCTTTTGAAAATTGCTTTTGAAAAGGGAATAATCGGTTCCAGTCAAACATGCAAATCATCCTTTCTAAATGCCCTGAATTAGTATATGCCCATAATGTGATGTGCGTGCTATAATATACGATAGGTTTAGAAAGGAATGGTTAGATTGAACGAACAACAATCAAAAGGTGTCTTATATACGGCTGCATCTTTTACATTATGGGGGTTGTTCCCATTATATTGGAAACTGATGGAGCATATTTCGTCAGGCGAAATTTTAGCGCACAGAATCGTATGGTCCTTTATTTTTATGTGCGGTATTCTTTTATATTTAAAGCAAGTCCGTCCAGCGATGCAGACTGTGAAAGGTCTGATGATAGATGGAAAAGCACTTTTTTCATTACTTTTATCGGCTATTTTAATTTCGGTCAACTGGTATGTATACATTTGGGCTGTAAATCACGATCTGATGCTGGAAGCGAGTTTAGGGTATTATATTAATCCGCTTGTATCAGTTTTACTAGGCATCATTTTCTTAAAAGAACGACTGAATAAAATGCAAACCACCGCCATTCTCATTGCTGCAGCTGGTGTCATCATCTCAACTGTTCAGTACGGCTCATTTCCTGTCGTGGCTTTCGTATTGGCTTTTAGTTTTGGGTTTTATGGACTGATTAAAAAAAGAATGAGTTTTACGAGTGCCATTGGATTAACCATTGAAACACTGCTTCTTGCACCAGCTGCGCTTGTTTACTTATTCTTCTTCTTAAAAGAACCTGTTGTCACGATGAATCCGAGCAGCTTCGGCTCTCTTGGGCTATTATTTTTTGCAGGTGTCTTTACAGCTGTACCGCTTCTTTTATTTTCTGAAGGGGCCAAAAGAATTCCTTTATACCAAGTTGGTATTTTGCAGTATATTGCACCGACCATTACACTCTTTTTGGGGCTGTTTGTGTATCACGAACACTTATCTGCAGCAAAAATCGTGACATTCCTCTGTATTTGGGTGGCGATTTTACTATTTACAACCTCTCAACTGCGAATGAAAAAAACAGCGAATTCTCATTAAAGAGACGAAGCAGTTTGCTTTTTTTTGCAGGCGGATCATGTCATAATAAGTTGTTACCAAAACTGTAGAGGTGATCACATGTCATCAGCCGATGAGCTTGGACACGCTTATCAATCTTTATGGAAAAATCGGCAGCTTGATGTAGTGGATATGACTTCATTACACGAGGCGATACGAGATGATTTGCTTGATGTACGCACCCATCCTCGCGCAAGAAAGTCATTACATCAAAAGTATGTACTCGCTGTGGAAAGAATTTTAGAAAGTGCTATTGAGCAGGGTCATCAACTACAGCTGATCAGCTTACATACGAAAAAGCTGCGAGAACTAATTCAAAATGAAGGAAGGAACCACTCATGAAACCAATTCAAACGGAAGATGTCACAGCACATCTTGAATCGTTTTTAAATCGGCCAGTCTTCGTTCATCTTGAAACGACAACTGGTTCTTATTCAGCTCATGTGAATGAGCAAAATATGACGGTCGTGGCGTATATCCGCAACGCAAAAGTTGTCTATTCACAGGCAAAAATAAAAGGACAAGGTCCATACCGTGTCGGAATGAAAACAGAAGATGGCTGGATTTACGCAGAAGGTTTAACCGATTACGTGTTTGATGAAAAAGGCCGCCTGCTGTTAGCAGGACACCTGCCAGACGGAAAACTAGCGATCTCATTACAAATTAGTGAAACACCATTTCAGGTGTAGGAGAGAGGGGAACAGTGATGAACGAACATGTACTTGTGATGCTGCCTCACCCCGACGATGAATCCTTCGGGGTCGCAGGGCTCATCGCGCAAAGCAGAAAACGTGGAATTCCAGTGACGTATGCATGCGGGACACTTGGAGAAATGGGAAGAAATATGGGAAGTCCAACTTATGCTAACCGTGAGACACTTCCTGAATTAAGAAAACAGGAATTAATCAATGCATGTAAAGAAATGGATGTCACAGACTTGCGAATGCTTGGTCTTCGGGATAAAACGTTGGAATTTGAAGATGATGAGTATTTAGCGGATGTGATGGAACGCATAATTGATGAAGTGAAACCAACTCTTATTGTCACGTTTTATCCAGGTCATGGCGTACACCCTGATCATGATGCGACAGGTGAAGCGGTCATTCGTGCTCTATACCGCAAGAAAAAAGAAGACCGTCCCGTCACATACTGCATGGCCATTACGAAAAATCGAGAAGAAGTGCTAGGAAATGCCGATATTGTGATTGATATTACGGATGTAGCCGATATCAAATTAAATGCACTAAGAGCGCATAGAACACAAACAGAAGGCATGCTAAGAGAGCTTGAACAAAAGCTGAAAAACAAAGAACCAGTCGTTCAAAAATGGTTTGATGAAGAAATTTTCTGGACGTATCAATGGAATGACTAAATGAAAGGCAGCTGACTTCAGTCAGCTGCCTTTTCCTGTTGTATGAGAATGCATACGTCTTTCAATCAACCTAAGACGAACAAATAGGACGATGGCACCTGCGGCAAGCCCAGTAATCAGCCCAACCCAATAACCAAACGCTCCAAATGAGGTATACGTGCCAATCAAGTAGCCAGCTGGAAGGCCGATGACCCAGTAAGAGACAAACGCAGCAATCAGTGTGTAATTCACATCTTTATAGCCGCGCAGAGCCCCCTGAATGGGTGCAGCGATCGCATCTGACAGCTGGAAAAAGATCGCATACATCAAAAAGTGCTGTGTCATTTGTAAAACAGCTGATTCAGTTGTATATAAACCAGCGATCTCAGGTCTAAATAACAAGATGAGTGCTGCGGTACATAATGAGAACAAAACAGCTGTTGCAATGCCAATATAGCTGTAGCTTTTTGCGTCTTTATACCGCATGGCACCGGCTTCAAAACCTACAACAATCGTTAAAGCCATTGAGATACTAAGCGGCAGGATATATAAAATAGAAGCAAAGTTCATTGCTGCTTGGTGACTGGCGATTGTCACGGTATCAAAGTGACCCATTAAGAGCGTGACAGCTGCAAAAATACTTGTTTCAAAAAAGATCGCAAACCCAATAGGGATACCGATTTTCAGTATTTGACCCATTCGGGAGACGTTAAAACGAGGTAATGTCTGAAACAACCGAAAGGATGCAAACGGTTCGGCTTTGATGACAATACAAATACTCATGATGAAAATCGCCCAATACGTCAGCGCAGATGCAAGACCAGCCCCTGCACCGCCAAGCTTTGGAAACCCAAAGTTTCCAAAAATAAAGAGATAATTTAAAACAAAATTAATAGGAAGTGCGGTTAACGTAATGAACATCGTCACACGTGTTTTTCCTAATGCATCAATGAACGATCTCATGACTGAATAACCAAAAAGCGGGATGATTCCAATAGCAAGGAAGCTGAGAAAATGACGGGCAATGGTTTCTACGGATGGTTCAAGCCCAAGTCGCCCTAAAATAAAAGGAACACACATCGATCCAATGACAATCACCACGATACTTAAAAGAAAAGATAAATAAATGGCCTGGAAGACCGCACGAGGAACATCTTCCCTGCGGCCGCCGCCCATCAGCTGAGCCACAATAGGGGTAACAGCCATTAAAATGCCAGCGAGACCAGTATAAACAGGTGTCCAAATGCTCGAACCGATCGCTACACCTGCTAGGTCTTCTGCACTCACTTTTCCAGACATCACCGTGTCTAAAAATGTGATGAGCGAAAGACCTGCTTGTGTAATTAAAATCGGAATCAATATGGTTAAAAATTGTGCCAACTTTGCTCGAATACTATTCGTTTCTCTCATCATAAGTTCCTCTCTGAACAGAAATAACGAGAGGAATTATATCACGCTATGTAAAAAAATCAATTCTCCGTCGGATTATTTTTCTTTGAGGGCTTCGTTTTTTTGAACATTTGGGCATAAATAAAAGAAAGACTGACAACACCTAAAATGCTGCAAGCATATTGAATCACTTTTTGAATGGTCATATTGAATTCACCTCCATACAAATAGAATGTGCACAATTTGTTATTTTATGACACAAGCGAAAGAAGGAGGGACATGGTGAGATGATCAATCGCACAAATGAAGAAGCGATGTTTAAGTTAGAAATGAAATCTCATTTAACGCAAATTATGATGGATGCAAGGAAAATCGTCGAATCGCTTGACCAGACGGAACAATGTCTTCTTTGTGAACTCGAATCATTACATGATCAGTTTAATGAAATGCATGCAGAGGCTTCCTCGTTTTATTTACAAGCATATATGGAAGAATACACACCAGGTTTTGCTCAATTTTCTTTAGCCATTGAGAACTTATCAAAACAAAAGCATGGCGCACTGATTGTGATTCAAAGGAGAGATGAGGTAGAGGATTATATACAAAAAGGGACAAACCTCCATGCGAAAATTAGCGCATCATTAATAGAAAGCATTTTCTATCCTGGAAACCCACTTCATGATGGCGCCCTTTTAGTAAAAGAAAACACGCTTGTTTCCGCTGCAAACGTCCTACCGCTCACCTCAAAAAAAGTCAGCCCTTCTCTAGGCACAAGACACCGGGCAGCCATTGGACTTTCTGGCATGACTGATGCCCTTGTTCTTGTTGTATCAGAAGAAACAGGGAAAATGTCGTTTGCGAAAGAAGGCGTCCTCTATCCGTTAACTGTAAAAGACCAAGAAATCAGAAAGTAAACATGAACACAGCATTCTTCATTGGGAAGGGTGCTTTTTTTATTGAGGAGAAAAAACAGGCAATTAAGTAAAAAGTCATTTGATACAGAAAAATTTGTCATGTAGAATAGAACTATGAAACTAGCAACGTGCTTGTTTTGACAAATTTCTAAACGTCAACTTAAAAATTCCTTAAAAATTGTTTATAAATACAGCAAACAGCCGATAGAAACGATATGGCTTTGTTTTAGCATTTTGAGTTTGCTGCTCTAAAACCTATTTAGTATTGCCCAACGTCTTCATGTCGAGTAATATTATAGAAATAAAGATAAAATAGTGCAAGAGAAGCAGAACCATTAAATGCTAAACTCGAAACTAGTACATAAGTCTTATGGGACGAAATCATGAAAGGCGGAGATTTATCTATGAAGAAAAAAGTAGTAACCGGCCTCACAGTTTCAGCGATCGCGGGCTCAGCTGTTATTGCTGCACCGGCAGAAGCACAGACGATCAAGGTGAAAAGCGGTGACTCACTTTGGAAGATTGCCGAACAGTACAACACAAGTATTTCGGAACTTCAATCTCTTAATCAATTAAAAACGACGATGATTTTTGCAGGACAAAGCTTAAAGATTCCTAGTGCAAAAAGTTCAAAATCCAGCTCATCAACAAGTTCAAAAGCAACGAAATCAAGTGCTTCAACAACATCTAGCTATACAGTCAAGCTTGGGGATTCATTATGGCTGATTGCGAAGAATCACAAAATGTCAGTTGCAAGTTTGAAAAGTTTGAACAGCTTAAACAGTGACCTCATTCGTCCTGGACAAAAGCTGAAAGTGTCTGGAACGACGAAAACGAGCGGCAGCCAGTCAACAAATTCAAACTCAACATCTAATTCTAGCTCAAGTAACAAATCAACGAATTCTAATAGTTCGTCATCAGCATCTAGTACATATAAAGTAAAATTAGGCGATTCACTTTGGAAAATTGCCAATTCGTTAAACATGTCGATTGGTGAAATTAAAACATTGAACTCGCTAAAATCTGATATGATTTATCCAAATCAAGTATTGAAGGTAAAAGGAACGGTGACGTCAAAACCAAGTCAGCCGAAAGCACCTGCTCAATCTAGCACGCCTTCAAACAGCAATCAGTCTTCAAGTAGTAAAACCACATCTTATACGGTTAAATCAGGTGATTCATTATGGAAAATTGCGAATCAGTTTAAGGTGCAGGTTCAATCAATCCGCACAGCAAACAGCTTGAAAAGTGATGTGCTGAGAATTGGACAAGTATTAAAAATCAACGGAACAGCTTCCGGTTCAACTGGATCTAATGGTTCTACGTCAAACGGTTCAACAACACCGGTCAACAATAATAAAACTGACGTTCCAATGAATGCAAAAATCACGACAATGATTCAAGAAGGTAAAAAACTCACAGGCATTCCTTACAGATGGGGTGGCAATACACCAGCTGGATTTGATTGTAGCGGCTTTGTTTACTATCTCATTAATAAGGTTTCATCAGTATCTAGATTGAGTACAGCAGGATACTGGAATATGATGACGCCTGTCAGCACACCACAAGTTGGAGATTTTGTTTATTTCACAACGTACAAAGCAGGTCCTTCTCATATGGGACTATACCTAGGTGGAGGAGATTTCCTTCATGCAAGTGACAGCGGAGTAGGAATTTCAAACTTAAGCAATCCATATTGGAAAAAAGCCTACCTAGGCGCAAAACGTTTCTTCTAAAAAAGCCGATTTTCGGCTTTTTTTGTTTGCCCGTTGCTGTGATTGTCCATACTGATAACAAAAGGGGGCAGTCATAAATGAAAAAGTCAGTGTGGATGATCATGATATGTTTGATCTTTACCGCATCAGCATGTCATGCACCGCCGAAAAAAGAAACGACAGAAGAAACAAGAGAAGTTGCCGCACCTAAACAAGCACCAGTCACAACGTCACTCATAAACGAAAGCGGTCAAAAAATAGGGAGCATTGAAATAAGAGAGTCCTCAGAAAATGGGCTGGATCTGCATGTGAAAGCGAAAGGACTGCCGCCAGGTCCTCACGGCTTTCATATTCATGAAACAGGAATATGTGAAACGCCAGATTTTGAAACAGCAGGTGCACATTTTAATCCGACCCATAGAGAGCATGGCTTCGACAACCCAAAAGGGCATCATGCTGGAGATATGCCTAATTTAGAAGTAGGGGCAGATGGACAAATTGATGTTGTCGTGAATGTACCAGATGTGACGTTAAAGGGAGGCCAGAATCAATTAGTTAATCAAAACGGGCGAAGTTTTATCATCCATGCAGAAGCAGATGATTACTTAAGCAACCCTTCTGGCAACTCAGGGAAACGCATTGCTTGCGGAGCCATCACAAAAGAAATGGTAAAATAACAGAAGACGAACCTTTATGTATTGAGTGCATAAAGGTTTTTTTAGTATACTTGGTGAGGAAAATGATCGAAGAGAGGAATTAATCATATATGTTTAACCAACCAGCACTCCCAGAAGAAATTCAAGCAATGATCGAAGCAAAAGGAAAAGTTCTCGAAGAAGAATTTCGTCCGCTTATCGGAACAGGCGGCTATGAATCACAAGATACGTCTATTATTCAAGATGCCATGATTGCACTTGCCCTAGGAAAAAATGTTCTGTTAAAAGGACCGACGGGCTCAGGTAAAACCAAACTAGCAGAAACTTTATCTGCGTTCTTTCAACAGCCGATGCACAGTGTAAACTGCTCAGTTGACCTTGATGCAGAAAGTCTTATTGGCTATAAAACCATCCATAATGATGGACAAGTTGCTTCTATAGAATTCATTGAAGGACCCGTTACAAAAGCAATGAAAAAAGGACACCTTTTATATATTGATGAAATCAACATGGCAAAACCAGAAACACTGCCTATTTTAAACGGTGTGCTTGATTACAGAAAAATGATGACAAACCCATTTACAGGTGAAGTCGTTAGAGCAGAAGAAGGTTTTGGCGTGATTGCAGCAATCAATGAGGGATATGTGGGGACAGTGCCGCTCAATGAAGCGCTGAAAAACCGTTTTGTCGTCATTGAAGTTCCTTACATTGGCGGTGGCATTTTAAAAGAAGTACTGCACACTCAATCCGTATTAAAGGATGAGCGTTTAATCGATCAATTCGTACAGCTCTCATCAGATCTCATCGTCCAAGCACACAATGGACAGGTCAGTGAAGAAGCCGCATCCATTCGCGCACTGTTAGACACATGTGATCTTGCGCAATATATTCCGCCGCTTCGTGCAATTGAACGAGGAATTGTAGAGAAGCTAGAAGATGACCGGGAAAAAGCAGCGGTAAGAAATATCGCTCAAACATTATTCGAGTGAGGTTCTGACTTTTGAAATTCATCAAATTTAATGACAGCAGAATCGATTCATTTCTATTTATGGAATTAACGGATTTAGCCAAAACACTTGCCAAAAGTGATGATGTGGAGCTTGAATACGGTGTTCAGTCGTACTATGAACCGTTTGAAAAGAAAATTTTCATCAGCCATTTTTGGGATGATCGTCATCAAGAGGATATGATGGCAGGCCTAAAAAGTGATGTGTTTCTGCGAGCAGTAGGGACAGTGTATAGCGATCTTACAGTATTTGAAGACATCATTCGCTATGCCCACACATTATCCATTCCTGATGTGTGCAAACAATTGTTTATGCTGTTTGAAGATATCCGCATTGAAGAGCGGATTAAACGTGACCGCCCAGGAACAAAAAAGGTATTTAAACGGAGAAGAGAGCTTTACAGACGTCACTTTAAAACACAATTAACGATTAACCAAGAGCGCAGTATTTTAACAGATGCACTCTTTTGTGCGATATACGTGAAGCTGACAGCCGAATCTCCGCTTGAAGAAATTCCACCCCTTCATGAGCGGATAGACCCAATGATTCCGTTTATTGAGTCAAGTCTTGAACGTGTATATGACGCACGCTCGACATCTGATATTGCCATCATTGTGAAGGAATTGACAGAAGGCTTCGATGAGCTCCTTGAAAAGGATATGCTGAATACATACTTCTTCTTCCCAGAATTGGACTATGAAAAAGCGGCAAAAGAACCGCTTTTCCATGACCTCAAAAGAAAGCCTAAATTAAGTGAGGATATAAAAGTCGATCGGGAAAAAGAGGGGGATGAAGACATCCATAATGAATATATGGAAGTATGGCATAGAGAAACGGAAGCACCATCTAAAAGTTTCCTTCAATTTGATTTAGAACACGGTGGTAAAAGCGATCTCGGTAAAGATGCGGCAAGAGAAGGTGACGATGGAGATCAGGCGCTTGGAACGGTTCAAGGTTCAGCCAAACAAACCCATCGAAAAGACTATTCAAAGCTTGAAGCACTAGAAGAGGCAGAAGGAGAAGAAAGCGGGGCAGATGCGCATGAGAATGGAAAAGAAAACAAATATGCTTTTCCAGTCATGATTTCACCAGAACCTCCTTCACCAGAGCAAATAGATGTGTACAAGCAGCACGCAAAGGCAATCGAGCCTTATCAGAAACGCTTAAAACAAATGATTCAAAAAACACTTGAGCATAAAAAATCATGGCCAAAAACAGATCTTCATGCAGGGCGTCTCAGTAAAAAGCTCATTCGTTATTTTACAGAGTCTAACCCTCGACTATTTTATAAAAAACAAGCGCCATCTTCTCAAATTGATGCTGTGTTCACTTTATTAGTTGACTGCTCTGCGAGTATGTTTGACAAGATGGATGAGACAAAAAAAGGGATTGTTCTGTTTCATGAAGCTTTAAAATCAGTGCAGGTACCTCATCAAATTGTTGGGTTCTGGGAAGATACAAATGACGCAACTGAAACAAGTCAGCCGAACTACTTTAACACCGTCGTATCGTTCAAAGATTCCTTATTTGACGCAGGACCATCCATTATGTCACTTGAGCCAGAAGAAGATAACCGGGATGGATATGCGATTCGCCAAATGACAAAAATGATTTTAAAACGAAGAGAAGAGCAAAAGTTCCTCATTGTTTTCTCAGACGGAGAGCCGGCTGCATTCAGCTACGAACAAAATGGGATCGTGGATACA
Organism: Bacillus sp. FSL W7-1582; assembly: GCF_038593325.1. Taxonomy (NCBI): domain Bacteria; kingdom Bacillati; phylum Bacillota; class Bacilli; order Caryophanales; family Bacillaceae; genus Bacillus; species Bacillus sp. FSL W7-1582. Next base: position 1,949,059 of record NZ_CP151987.1, on the reverse strand, counting down.
CATGAAGCGGTTCTCGAAGCGAGAAAAAAGGGAATTGAAGTGATCAATGTGTTTTTATCCAATTCTCCGATTGAAGAGGCGCAGATGAAAACGATCCAAGATATGTATGGCAAGTTCAGCATTTTTGTACCGGATGTCGATACATTGCCAGATGTGCTATATCCATTACTCAAGAAATTGCTGCATAAAAGCATTGGGGCATAAGGTTTTGCCCCTTTCTTTAAAATATTTTTCGGAATGATTTAAATTTTTTGTTTTTCTTTGAATTTTTTATCTTTAATTGAACAAAGAATGTAGAAAGTAATCCGAAACAGTGGTAGAATATGATTGGAAGCGTTTTATTACATAAATTTGGTCATTGTGTTCTGGAAGTTATATCGAGATAGTGTTCAATCACTTGATGATCAAAGTTGGGGGTAGTGTTCAAAATGTTTCAAAATGATGTGAAACAACCGTTGAGTTGGGAAGAATTTCATGGTCCGAACCTCGGCTACGTGCTCGAGCTCTACGATCAATATGTCCAGGATCCTACTAGTGTTGATGAAGACATAAGAGGCATATTTGATGAACTTGGTGCACCACCGAGTGAAATGAAGGAGGAAATTGGGAAAAAAGAAAATAGCGTAGTTACTTCTGAACAAATCCAAAAGATAGCATCAGTCGTTAAACTGGCAGAAGACATCAGAACGTATGGCCATTTAAATGCTTCCGTCAATCCTCTTCGCAAAGAAAAGGAATTACAAGAGCTGTTTCCATTAAAGGAATACGGTTTAACTGAAGAAGACGTTAAGAATATTCCAATATCAATTATTAGTCCAGATGCACCTAAACACATTTCAAACGGCATAGAAGCCATTAACCATTTGAGAAATACGTATAAGCGTACCATTTCATTTGAGTTTGATCATGTACATGACTTCGAAGAGCGCAACTGGCTCTCTAAATCTATTGAGTCTGGTGAATTATTTAAGAAAAAACCAGCAGATAAACTAGTTTCTGTACTCAAAAGATTAACAGAAGTCGAGCAATTTGAGCAGTTCCTTCATAAAACATTTGTTGGACAAAAGCGTTTTTCTATAGAAGGATTAGACGCACTTGTTCCAGTACTTGATGAAATTATATCCGAGTCTGTTACACAAGGGACTTCAAATATTAACATTGGAATGGCACATAGAGGCCGTTTAAATGTATTAGCACATGTGTTAGGAAAGCCATATGAGATCATTTTCTCAGAATTCCAGCATGCGCCTAATAAAGAGCTTGTACCATCAGAAGGCTCTATCGGCATCAGCTACGGATGGACAGGGGATGTAAAATATCATCTCGGTGCTGACCGCCAAATCAAAGATGAAGATACAAAGAGTGCAAGAGTCACACTTGCCAATAACCCAAGTCACTTGGAATTTATTGATCCGATTATTGAAGGAAGCACTCGTGCTGCTCAAGAATCGCGTACTCAAAAAGGCTATCCAGTTCAAGACGTTGAAAAAGCGTTAGCCATCTTAATTCATGGGGATGCTGCATTTCCTGGAGAGGGAATTGTCGCAGAAACATTAAATTTAAGTCAATTAGTCGGCTATCAAGTGGGGGGAACGATCCATATCATTGCCAACAATATGATTGGATTTACCACAGAAAGCAATGAATCTCGTTCAACGAAATACGCTAGTGACCTTGCAAAAGGTTTCGAGATTCCAATTGTTCACGTCAATGCAGACGATCCAGAAGCTTGTTTAGCAGCTGTTCAGCTGGCGGTAGAATACCGTAAACGGTTTAAAAAGGATTTCTTAATTGACTTGATTGGCTACCGCAGATATGGCCATAACGAAATGGATGAGCCTTCTACTACTCAGCCAATGCTGTACGATGCGGTCAGAAAGCACAAAACGGTCAAGAATATCTTCGCAGATAAGCTTGTCACTGAGGGCCTTCTGTCAAAAGAACAAAGAGAAGAAATTGAGCAGGCTGTCACGGCAAAAATTGAAGAAGCTTATAAAAAAGTACCTTCAAAGAAAGAACATACGATTCAAGAAATCGAACTGCCAGAGCCTGTATCTAACGGCTTCCCTGCAGTTGATACATCTGTAGAGTTTGATGTATTAAGAAAGCTGAATGAAGAATTAATTAGCTGGCCGAAAGACTTCCAAGTATTCGGTAAGCTAAAGCGGATCCTTGAAAAACGTGCAAAAGTGTTTACAGATGATCGCAAAGTGGAATGGTCACTTGGTGAAGCACTGGCATTTGCATCTATATTAAAAGACGGTACGCCGATTCGAATGACCGGACAGGATTCTGAGCGAGGCACATTTGCTCAAAGAAACCTTGTTCTTCACGACAGTCAAACGGGTGATGAATTCATTGCTCTTCATGAACTGAGTGATGCAAATGCATCATTTACAGTCCATAATAGTCCACTGTCAGAAGGCTCTGTCATCGGGTTTGAATATGGTTATAATGTCTATTCTCCTGAAACATTAGTGATTTGGGAAGCTCAATTTGGAGACTTCGCAAATGCGGCTCAAGTGTATTTTGATCAATTTATTTCAGCAGGCCGCGCCAAGTGGGGACAAAAGTCAGGGCTTGTGATGCTCTTGCCACATGGATATGAAGGACAAGGTCCAGAACATTCTAGTGGAAGAACAGAACGCTTCTTGCAATCAGCTGCTGAGAATAACTGGACAGTTGCGAACCTGACAAGTGCAGCTCAATACTTCCATATTCTTAGAAGACAGGCGAAAATGCTGCTTCGTGAAGAGATTCGTCCTCTTGTCATCATGACACCGAAGAGTCTGCTTCGAAACCCGAACACATTATCCGAAGTCCAAGAACTAACAGATGGACAGTTCCGTCCAGTTCTTGAACAGCCGGGCCTTGTGCATGATCATGAAAAAGTAACACGCCTTGTGCTATCGAGCGGGAAGGTATCGATCGATATTAGTGATCGTTTTACTCAAATGGAAGACTCAAAAGATTGGCTTCATATTGCGAGAGTGGAACAATTATATCCATTCCCAGCCAAAGATATTAAAGCCATTTTATCAAAACTGACGAACTTAGAAGAAATCGTATGGGTGCAAGAAGAACCGCAAAATATGGGCGCTTGGGGATATATTGAGCCATATTTACGTGAAATTGCATCTGAAAAAGTAAAAGTACGTTACATCGGCCGCAGAAGACGTTCAAGTACGGCTGAGGGTGATCCAACTGTTCATAAAAAAGAACAAGAACGAATTGTATCTGATAGCTTGACTCGCAAAAACTAAGGGGGAAATGAAAAATGGCGGAAATTAAAGTACCTGAACTAGCGGAATCAATCTCGGAAGGAACAATTGCTCAGTGGCTAAAACAGCCGGGCGATTATGTTGAGCAGGGGGAATACCTGTTAGAACTTGAAACAGATAAAGTCAATGTCGAATTGACAGCTGAAGAATCTGGTGTTCTAAAAGAAGTACTGAAAGATTCTGGTGACACTGTCCAAGTTGGAGAAGTCATCGGAACGATTGCAGCAGGTGAAGCTGGCGGAAGCGAGTCCGCAGCTCCAGCACCTGAGCAAGATTCTGCACCAGCTTCGAAAGAAGAACCAGCAGCTGAACAAAAAGAAGAGGCAGCAAAAGAAGAGCCGAAATCTGGTAATGGCAGAACGATCGCTTCTCCAGCAGCTAGAAAACTAGCAAGAGAGAAGGGGTTAGACTTATCTGAGATTCCAACCGCAGATCCGCTGGGCAGGGTACGAAAGCAGGATGTAGCTTCTTACCAAAAGAATGAAGCTCCTGCAAGTGCACCGAAAGCCGCGCCAAAAGCAAATGCTGCGGTGCAAAATGATCAAGCAGGGAAACCAGTTGAGCGTGAAAAAATGTCACGCCGCAGACAAACCATTGCAAAACGTTTAGTTGAAGTTCAACAAACGGCAGCGATGCTGACAACATTTAATGAAGTCGATATGACAGCTGTCATGGATCTAAGAAAGCGTCGCAAAGATGCCTTCCTTGAACAAAACGATGTGAAACTGGGCTTCATGTCCTTCTTCACAAAAGCAGTGGTAGCAGCACTTAAAAAATATCCACTTCTCAACGCAGAAATTCAAGGTGATGAGCTTGTCATTAAAAAATTCTATGACATCGGTATTGCTGTAGCCGCCAATGAAGGGCTTGTGGTACCAGTTGTCCGTGATGCAGATAGACTATCATTTGCAGGAATTGAAAAAGAAATCGGTCATCTTGCGAAAAAAGCAAGAGATAACAAATTATCGCTCAATGAATTACAAGGTGGATCATTCACGATCACAAACGGAGGAACATTTGGTTCTCTGCTTTCAACACCAATTTTAAACAGTCCTCAAGTTGGAATTTTAGGTATGCATAAAATTCAGCTTCGTCCTGTTGCAATTGATGAAGAACGCTTTGAAAACCGTCCAATGATGTATTTAGCTCTTTCATACGACCACCGTATTGTCGATGGTAAAGAAGCTGTTGGGTTCCTTGTCACGATTAAAAATCTACTTGAAGATCCTGAACAGCTATTGCTTGAAGGATAATCGAAAGAAAAAGCTAGTACCGATGAGGGTACTAGCTTTTTTGGTCTTTATTTTCTGAGTAGCCTCTTTTTGACCAAAATGTTGCCAGCCAAGAGCCAGATAAATTATGCCATACGCTAAAAATGGCACTGGGAACGGCGGCAAGTGGAGAAAAATGTGCGGTTGCAAGGGCTGCGCCAAGTCCAGAATTTTGCATCCCTACTTCTATTGAAATTGCTCGTTGAGAAGGAATGTCCATTTTACACCATTTTGCAATGAGGTAACCCAATAATAGACCAAGAGCATTATGTAAAACAACAACGGCAAAAATAAGCAGTCCAGATTGCAGAATCTGTTCTTTATTTGCGCTGACAACAGCTGCAATGATGGCGACAATGCCAGTAACAGATACAAGTGGAAGTGCTTGTACAGCATACGTCACTTGTTTTTTAAAAAACAATTTGACGATGACACCTAAAATAATCGGAATTAAGACAACTTGGACAATCGACAAAAACAAAGCACCCGGTGATACAGATAACCAAGATTTTGCAAAAATATAAATAAAAACAGGGGTCAAAATGGGAGCAAGTAGTGTCGAGATCGTTGTCACGGCAAGGGATAAGGCCGTATTTCCTTTCGCCAAAAAGGTCATTACATTGGATGCAGTCCCGCCTGGACAGCAGCCGACGAGAATGACACCAACAGCGATTTCAGAAGGCAAATGTAACCCATAGGCCAATAAAAATGCTATGAGTGGCATCAGTGTATACTGCGCTAAAACCCCGATCAATACATAAAGAGGCTTTCTAAAAAGCTCTTTAAAATCTTCAGAAGACAGCGTCAGCCCCATGCCAAACATAATAATGCCCAGTAAAAAAGGGATATAAGGTCCAATCAAAGAAAATGCCGCAGGAAAAGTAAAACCTAGACAAGCAAAGACAATGACCCATATAGCGAATGTTCTTCCTGCAAAGTGACTAATGTGTAAAAGGGTGTTGATACTATCGTTCAACTCTCTTTCTTTTCATATCTTTTCTATTTTAAATGAATTTTCTGAAAAAACAACCTATGATTTTGCAAGGGGTGTTCATAATATTATTATGTAAACTAATAAAAACCCACATAGTAAATGAACTATGTGGAGTATGCGATCAAAAAGGTGTCCATTTTACTTGTTGAGCCTGTTTTAGTCTTGCTTCTGGCTCACGCCAGTCAACGACATTCCACCACCGGTCTACATATTGCGCCTTTTCATTTCGATATTGGAGGTAATAGGCATGCTCCCACACATCAAGAGCAAGAAGGGGGATGACGTCCCATTGTGAGAGGAACTGATGGCGTTCTGCTTGTAAAATGTCTAAACGCTGAGATCGAGGGGACCATACAAGAATCGCCCATCCGACACCTTCTACTTGTTTGGCAGCAGCTGAAAAATGTGACTTGAACGCCTCATAGCTGCCAAATGATTGATCAATGAGACGAAGCATTTGACCAGTAGGTTTTCTTTTCCCTGAAGGACTCATGGAAAACCAAAAGATACAATGTAAATAATGTCCTGCCCCATGAAAGGCAAGCTCACGTTCCCAATGCTTGATCATCGTAAAGTCGTTGGTTCTTCTTGTTTTTTTTAGCGCAAGTTCAGCTTGATTTAGACCATCAACATAAGTTTGATGATGCTTTTGATGGTGCAAGTACATAATTTCTTTTGAAATATAAGGTTCGAGTGTGTCATACCGATAAGGCAGTGGTGGTAACTGATGATTTCCAGCTGCTACATCGCGCACTTCTTCGTGTGGATGCTGCATGTCTTCTGCAATCCTTTCGGCTAGTTCGTACCATTCTTGTTCACTGGAATCATCATCCTCCATTTTGAGTCGTAAATGTTCCACTTTTCGATGGATATTATCATCTTGCCACACATGTTGAATCGTGCTAAGCCACTCTTTGAGCTGTGAGCGATATTCTTCTTTATTCATGTATACGCCTCATTTCCTCTAAAAATGTAGAACAAGCCATCATCGGAAACACAAATGGGTAGCTATGATAGGTGATGTAAAATTGTTTTGGCAGTCCAATGCCGACCGGATAGTACATGGCTTCTTCAGTATGGTGATGGTTCACTAAAAAGGAGACAGCTTTCAAAATGGCTGCGTTATTTGCTTTCTCATATTGGAGGAGCGCCTCTGTCGCCCATGCGGTTTGAACCACTGTGCCAAAGGAAAGCGGGACATAGGTTTTCAGTTCTGCACTTTTACACGATTCTCCGAAACTGCCATCTTCAAGCTGAATCTGCTTTAGGAAACGGCACGCTTTTTGCACAGCAGGGTGTGAGGAGGGAATGCCGGCCGCTTTCAGTCCTGTTAACGCTGCCCAAGTTCCATAAATATAACAAACACCCCATCTGCCAAACCATGATCCGTTTTTCTCCTGGTGGTCAATGAGCCATTTTACACATCGATCTTTTTGCCTGAGAATCGTGGGTGAAGCAGTCTCTTTTTCTTCTAAACCAATCAAATGGAGCACACGACCAGTAATATCAGGAGTTGACGGATCAATCGCCGCATCCTCCGCAGATTCAAGCGGAAGGTGACGAAGTAGAAAGTGATCTTGATTTTTTTCAAAAGCAGAAAAGCCGCCATCACGGTTTTGCATGGAGAGAAGCCAGTCATATCCTCGTTTCCACTGAAGTGGAGCGTATTCTTTTGGGATCGCTTTTAACACAATTTGCGTGTCATCACAATCAGGATTATTCGTATTGATATGTGAGAAACCAAAGCCCCCGGGAGTAGCAAGACGGTTATGAACTGCCCAATCCGCTTTCTTCATTTGCTGGCGGTCCAGCAAATAGGTGAAGGAATTCATGATCATGGGATCTTCTCGTTTTCTTCCTGCTCTTTGAGAAGCGTAACTGACAAGCGCTGTATCCCACACAGTCGAGGTGGAATTCTCAGCATATATCTTGCCTTGACAGGAGGTGACGAGCTTTTTCATACCCCTGACTGCTTTTTGGATGAGATGATGTCCAGGGGAGTACCCAAGGCTCATGAGGGCATAGACCATAAAGATGGTTGCACTTAAGTAACTGTACAGCGTCCCATCTTTTTCAAGACGGTCAAACATGTATCGCTTTGCCGCTTCATATCCGAAAAAGTCGAGCCGGCTGTCGAGGGCTGTATATGACCGCATATACATGAGGAAGTCATCAGTCGAACGTTCTTCTCTTGCCATAAACCAGTCAAATGGATTTTTAGACATGTTTTCATCAAGATGGGCTAATGATGGAAACGCAGCATGAGAGGTATACCGTTTGTTCAGTGCGATCATCATGGGTACAAAATGAATCCTTGCATAGGCACTAAGGTGGTAGAAGTGTAGCGGAAAAGACGTAGGGATGAGTAAAAAGGAAAGAGGTGCATAGAAGTAGGGCCAAGGGTGCATGCCATTTACGGCAAGCATCCACTTTGTCATAAAATGAACGTTCTTTAGGCCACCTTTTGAGCGAATATATTGTGCTGCTTTTTCCATATGGGGCTCGTCTTTTTGAAATCTGCCAGATGCGAGCATTCCGCAATAACCTTGTACTGTAGCTGTGAGATGTCCTGACTGGTCATGATACAAAGAAAAGGAACCATCTTCATTTTGTTTGGCATGTATTGCTTCGGCCAATTGATGGATCAATTGCTGATCGGGGTCACCAACGGCTTTTAACAGCATAATGAAAAAAGCATTTGTCATCATAGGTCCTTCAAAGCAGAAAATAAATGCGCCATCTTCTCTTTGTCTGCGTTCTACCTGCATGTGCAGTTCATCGATATATTCGTTGACTCTCGTTTTAAAATCTTGCATTCGGCCATGCTCCTTTCCTTTATCACTATATTCAGGAGTCGGCCTGTCACATGACAGCTCAAAAAAAGCCGATGACATCGTCACCGGCTTTCTTAAATGATTAATCTTGCAGATTAATCCACACGCTTTTGACTTCTGTATAGTTGTTTAGGGCATATGATCCCATTTCTCTGCCAAGGCCTGACTGTTTATATCCGCCAAACGGGGAGGCGGCATCAAAGACATTATAGCAGTTGACCCAAATGGTCCCTGCTTCTAGGCGTGCAGCGATATCGTGAGCATGCTTTAAGTTTTCTGTCCAAAGTCCTGCCGCTAACCCATAGTCAGATTGATTGGCCCGTTCGACCACTTCATCAATGGAATCGTAAGGAATTGCAGATAGAACTGGACCGAAGATCTCTTCTTTTGCGATTGTCATTTCATCTTCTACATCTCTAAAGACAGTAGGGGAGACGAAATAGCCTGCTTCATAAGGGCAGTCACCACCGACTACGGCTGTTGCACCTTCTGACTTCCCTTTTTCGATATAACCTAACACACGTTCATGCTGCTCTTTACTCACTAGAGGCCCAATCTGGGTATCATGATGAAGACCAGCTCCTTGTTTTAATGATGTCGCATATTTAGCCATTTGATCGACGACTTCATCATATTGGCTCCGGTGCACAAAGACCCTTGATCCTGCACAGCACACTTGACCTTGGTTAAACATCACGCCGTTTAATGCACCTGGAATGGCTTTCTTTAAATCGGCATCTGGTAAAATAATATTCGGCGATTTTCCGCCAAGCTCTAAAGTAACACGCTTGATGGATTTGGCTGCTTTCTCCATGATCAATTTCCCAACACTTGTTGATCCAGTGAAAGCCAGCTTATTGACATCAGGGTGATCGGTTAATGCTTCACCGGCTGTTTCACCAAATCCAGGAACGATGTTAATCACGCCTTCTGGGAATCCGGCTTTATCCACTAATTCAGCTAAATATAAAGCAGATAGCGGTGTTTGTTCAGCTGGCTTTAAAACGATGGTGCAGCCTGTTGCCAGTGCAGCACCCATTTTCCACATGGCCATGAGGAGCGGGAAGTTCCAAGGAATGATTTGTCCCACAACGCCAACAGGCTCATGGCGGGTATAATTAAAATATCCCTGGCTGACAGGAAGGGTTTGTCCAGTCATTTTCGTGGTCCACCCTGCATAATAGCGCATGTGCTCAATGGCAAGAGGGATATCCGCATTGGTTGTTTCATTAATTGGTTTTCCATTGTCAAGTGTTTCCAGCTGGGCCAGTTCTTCTTGGTGTTCTTCCATTAAATCTGCCAGCTTAAACATCAAGCGGGCACGTTCGGCTGCAGACATAGAACGCCAAGGTCCATGGAACGCCTTTTTAGCAGCTTTTACTGCCTCATCAATGTCGGCTGCACCTGCTTCATATACATCAATAAGGGTTTCTCCTGTGGCAGGGTTAGGTGTAGAGAATGTTTTGTTATCATGACTTGTGACAAACTGACCGTTAATGTAGAGTTTTTTCGTCCCTTGGAGAAAAGATTCGAGTTTTGAACTGATTTGAAGTGTTGTAGAGCTCATAAATAAACAAACCTCCTTAAAGATATGGGTTGTTCTGCGAGTTCTAGGTGGAAAAAGTGGACATGAAGCAATTTGTATACGCACACAGATGTAAACGTATACATTTATCATATTACACGACATCTTTGAAAGCAATCGATAACACTCATTGCATTTCACGAAAAATTGGCTACAATAAATGTATAGATGAAAAAAGGAGTTTTTAAATCATGATCCATCAAAACTGGCAAACGGCTGAAACGATAAAACAAGTAAAATGTGTACATACAAATGCGAAAAAATATATGGTTGACCGAGCATTAACGGTTGGGCACACATATGATGTGAAAAATGAAACTGAGGAATTTCTCTTTGTCGTTGATAATACGGGTAAAGTAGGCGGGTACTACAAAGAGTATTTCGAAGACAATTCTGCTGAATGATTTTGATGGTCATCACTCATACTAAGAAAAACAGTAAAGGGTGATGATGATGAAAAAGCAGCAGCAAGAAGAGCAGAAACATCAAAATGCTTGGCATGACAATGAAGATGCTGATATGGCGATTACACTTGAGCAAATTTCTGATGTGTATGCCGAAGGAACGATTGATACCCCGAAAGATGAATAGTCATTTAAAACAGTGGTTTTACATAATCACTGTTCAGATTGTTGACAAAGGGCTAAAATGAACTTTATTTTAGCCCTTTGTCTTCTTTTCAGCGTGATAGAAAACCTTTGCAGTCTAGGAAGGACAGCTACTTTTGCGGAGCGAATTTGCCATTCGTGAGCACCAGAGCGCAGGACTGACAAAGAATGCGAGGGTTTGTCTACACGCTGAACAGTGATTTTACATAATCACTGTTTTTTTATGGTCTCATAACGAATGATTTCTTGAAAAAAAATGAAACTTTTTTCCTGCTTTAACAGTCTAAATAAGTAGAGGAAAGAGCATCGGATCAAAAAGAAAAAGTTAAATGAAATTTAATCTATTCGTAATGGAATAACGACGATTTATAGCGTATTCTATAAGTGAGAATAAAACGTACCCACAGAGCCGTGTGGCCGTTTTGTCATAAAGGAATTTGATGCAGGAAGAGGGGGTTTACGTGGGTATTTTTTCTGTCAGTAAACAAAATGATCATAAAAAATTCGAATCCTTATTAATTGAAGGAGAAAGAATTGAGGCTGTTTACAGACTGCGTCACGACCAAATTTGTTTCACCAATAAACGACTGATCTTTGGCGATAACCGCGTATTTTCTAAAAAGAAAGTCAGGGTCTCCTTGCCGTATCGATCAATTGAAAGTTTTGCCATTCAAGAAGCTGGCGTGTTTGATCAGGACACTGGTATGCTGCTTGTTACAAGCTCAAAAGTATTTGAACTCGATTTTTCTAAAGATACAGATTTGAGTGACGTGCAGGCCATTTTAACAAAACATCTTTGCTGATCAACGATGCGATTACATAGATCACATGCACTTTTCTCATTCTTTGTTCTTATTTTTATCTATCGCACATCTCTTGAGCTTTTCCCACTACAGTGGGGAAGGCTTTTTTCTATTCATGTGTTTGAATCACAACAAAAAAGGATAAAGATGAAACAGATACAGAAAGGAGAATGAACAATGAAAGTATTAGTTGCTGGAGCAAACGGACATACAGGGAGACTTGTCATTCGATATTTAAAAGAAAAAGGACATGAGCCGCTTGCTCTCATTCGAGATGAAAAACAAGCAGATGCGCTAAAAGAACTTGGGGCAGCGCCTGTCATCGGTGATCTTGAAAAGGATGTGACAGATGCTGTGAAGCAAGCAGAAGCTGTCATCTTTGCAGCTGGTTCAGGCTCAAAAACAGGTGCAGATAAAACCATCGCTGTTGATCAAGAGGGGGCAAAACGCCTCGTTGATACAGCCAAAAAAGAAAATATTCAGCATTTTGTGATGCTGAGTTCTTATAATGCCGACGATCCTCATCAAGGAAAAGGACAAGGCAGTATGGAGATTTATTATGAAGCGAAAAGAAAAGCCGATGAACATTTAAAACAGTCTGGTCTTTCTTACACCATTGTGCGGCCAGGAGCACTGCTGCATGAGGAGAAGACAGGGAAAATAGAAGCGGCTGCTCATATTCCAGACGATCGTGACATTGAGATTTCCAGAGAAGATGTAGCCACTGTCTTAGTGGAAAGCTTAACGGAATTCAATGTGAAAAATAAAGCCTTTGACTTAATCAAAGGTGATACACCAGTAGAAGAAGCACTTCGCAATCTTTAAATGAAGAAAGCTGCTGCCAAAGAGGCGGCGGCTTTTTTGATGTTTTCATTTCGCATGGAGCGGGAAGGTAAAAAGAAAGGAGTGATTGACCGTGAGCTTAACGAAAGAGCAAAAAGCTGATTTGTATGAAAGACTTATTCAATTAAAAGAAGATGTGAAAGGATCAAAAAAGAAAGAAGAATCCATGCTGGCCGAATCGAATGAGATTTCAAATGGTGTTGGAAACCATATCGCAGATCACGGAAGCATCTATTTAGACCGCATGACCGAACAGACGCTGGATCAAGTCGATGATCAGCTCGAAGGTGAAATTGATGCAGCGCTTAAGCGGATGGAAGACGGAACATATGGAATTTGTGAAAAAACAGGAAAAGACATTCCATATGAACGTTTGAAAGCAGTACCCTATACTCGTTATTCAATTGATGCAAAGAAAAATGAAGAAACCAATCAAGATCCAAATGAATTTGACCGTTCGTTCTCTGAGCAAATGCGTGATTTAACAAATAGAGAAACAATGGATCAAATGCATTCAGATACGTATGAAAGGCTAGAAGAAGAGCAAGATGTTGATGTAGATGAGGAAAAATAACATGATGAGAGGAATTTATGTTTTCTCAACATAATGTTTTCCCCCGTCTACATGGACAAAAATCTTGTATACATGAGTATTTTTTTAGAAAAAACATATCTTGAAATTTAATAAACTTTCGTGTAGTATAGTTTAAAGGCTGCGATGCGCGTAATGTTAATTAAGTTTTAACCTTTAAGCTGTAATAGGGAGTTTTATATTGAATCCGGAATGTCACGCCTCCTTCGAGAGGAAGACAGGAACGTTTCTGCAAACACCCACTTTGAGGAGTGGTGGTTTAAAACTTTCTTACTTAGATTACGGCATCCGCAGCTTTTCCTAGGATGATTCAAGCCATTTTCCATTTTTGGAAAATGGCTTTTTATTTTGTCCAAAATACGATTTTGAACAGACCGAATGTGGATGGACAAATGTATGTTAAAATAGACAAAACAAACGACGGAGAGGGAATTGGATGTTACAACAAGCTGAAGCACTTCTTAAACAATATTATGGCTTTGATGCTTTTAGACAAGGACAAAAACAAGCCATTGAATCGATTGTGAATAAACGGAAGGATACGGTCTGCATTATGCCGACAGGTGGAGGGAAATCGGTTTGCTACCAGATTCCTGCCCTTATGATGGAAGGAACGACAATCGTTGTATCTCCGCTTATTTCTTTAATGAAAGATCAGGTTGATGCGTTAAATGAGATGGGAATACGATCGTCCTTTTTAAATAGTACACTTTCAGCAGGTGAAATGAATACAAGGCTGAAAAAATGTGAACAGGGGGAGTATGATTTGCTTTATATCACCCCTGAACGCTTACAAAATGAACGTTTTTTTCAGCTGCTTGATCGATTGACGATTCCTTTAATGGCTATAGATGAAGCGCACTGTATATCTGAGTGGGGACATGATTTTAGACCGAGCTATCGCTTTATACAAGAATGTGTAAACAAGCTTTCAAAAAGGCCTGTTATTGTAGCATTAACAGCCACTGCTACAAAGAAGGTCCAACAGGATATATGTGAGCAACTTGGCATGGACGAAGAAGAAACAATCTTTACTGGTTTTGCTAGAGAAAATTTGTCTTTTCAAGTAGTGAAAGGGCAAAACAGCGACCAATTCATCACACAATATATGAAGAAAAACAGTCTTGAGTCAGGCATTATTTATACAGCCACACGAAAAGAAGCAGATCAAATTTATCATCGTCTAAAAAAGCAAAAGATCAAAGCGGGTATTTATCACGGAGGATTAGATGATGAAGTGAGAGAAGAACAGCAAAATCTTTTTTTAAATGATGATATTCAAGTAATGGTAGCTACATCTGCATTTGGTATGGGGATTAATAAGTCTAATGTACGTTTTGTCATTCATCATCAAATTCCAAGAGATATTGAAAGTTACTACCAAGAAGCAGGACGTGCCGGGAGAGACGGGCTTGAAAGTGAATGCATTTTGCTGTTTTCACCGCAAGGCGTACGCGTGCAGCGCTTTCTCATTGAACAATCAACAGAAGATGAATTGCGGTATCAGCATGAATTGCTCAAGCTGAGACAAATGGTAGACTACTGTCATACGGAACAGTGCCTTCAGCAATTTGTGATGGATTACTTTGACCAATCATCAAGTGCCCCTTGTCAAAAATGTAGCAACTGTCTAGACGAGAGAGAGCGTGAAGACGTCACGAGAGAAGCACAAATGGTTTTGTCGTGTACCGTTAGAATGAACGAACGATTTGGAAAAATGATGATAGCTCAAGTATTAGCCGGCTCTAAAAACAAAAAAGTGCTTGATTTTGGTTTCGACCGGCTCCCTACTTATGCTTTAATGAAACAGCATTCAGCCCAACATATCAGTGATTTCATTGAATTTTTAATTACAGAAGAGTATTTACACATGTCTGAAGGAGCTTTTCCAACACTAAAAGTGACACAAAAAGGAAAGAAAGTGCTAGTGGGGCAGGAGACCGTCTATAAAAAGCAGGCGATAAAGGCAGAGGCTATTCAAGAAAATGATGCATTATTTGAGCAGTTAAGAATGGTCAGAATGAAGTTGGCAAGAGAGCAGGGCGTTCCGCCATTTGTTGTCTTTTCTGATCAAACATTGAAAGAAATGTCAGCAGTAGAGCCTAAAACAGAAGAAGAACTTTTAAATATTAAGGGTGTCGGTGCACAAAAAAGAGAGAAATATGGAGATGTTTTTTTAGAAGAAATTCGTTTATTTATAGAAAAAGAGAAAAAATAAAGAGTTTGAAGAAGGAAAATAAATTTTTTTCGTTTCACTTGGACGCGTTTTCATCATGATGATTTCCATCCCTACAAAACCTTGATATGGTGCGGAATTGAGCCATTTAGTGGGCTGATTTACCAATGGAGAGAGATGTTTCATGTAAAGGAACTGTAATCTAAAACATATCGTTTTGTTATTGAAATGACATTTACATATGTTACGATAGCACTCGTTAGCCGCCATAAAAAGCTAACAAGGGAGGATTTACTTTATGAAGAAGACTATTATGTCCTTGGTTGCTGTTGCAGCAATCTCAACAACAGCATTAGGAGCACAGCAAGCTTCTGCAAAGGAAATCACTGTACAGAAAGGTGATACACTTTGGGGAATCTCTCAAAAAAATGATGTGTCTCTAAAGGACCTAAAGGGTTGGAACAATTTATCTACAGACATGATCTATGTAGGAGATAAATTGACAATCTCTTCAAAAGAGAAAACTCAGGAGCAGTACAAAGTCCAGAAGGGGGACAGCCTCTGGAAAATCGCTCAAAAATTCAATGTGTCAATTAGCGATATTAAGTCTTGGAATAACTTAAACTCAGATATAATTATGATTGGTTCAACATTAAGTGTTGCTGGTCAAAGCTCAGCTCCGGTAAGCTCAGAACCTGTTCAAAAACAGGCACCTGTCCAAAAAGAGCAAACAACGAAAAAAGCTGCTCCTAAAAAGGAAACAGCTAAAGCAGAATCATCTTCTGCTAGTCAAAGTGTTCAAAAAGAAATGACTGTAACGGCTACGGCTTATACAGCAAATGATGGTGGCATCTCAGGTATCACTGCAACAGGGGTAAACTTAAACAAAAACCCAAATGCAAAAGTAATCGCAGTAGATCCTAATGTCATTCCATTAGGAAGTAAGGTTTATGTTGAAGGCTACGGTGAAGCCATCGCAGCAGATACTGGCGGCGCAATTAAAGGTAACAAAATTGATGTACACGTACCAAGCAAATCCCAAGCTAAAAATTGGGGCGTAAAATCAGTCAAAGTGAAAGTACTTAACTAGTAGTCTATTGTTTTTGGAAGAAAGCATCAGGTGGCGGCCTGATGCTTTTATTATACCTTTTTTTGGCCGGAAATACACATATTTTTCTGAAAAATTCGCATTTTCGACAAAAACCAGCGTATAAGTCTATCTCAACGCTGGTTTTTGTGTCGTTAGCTGTCCACCCAATAAATTTCTCCGCTTTGCTCTTTCCAATTAATTTGGACATCAAAATGGTGTTTTTCATAAAAATGAATCAGGCGGTCCACATGGTTCCAATCTCTTTTGACGAGATCCCCAGTAATGACTGGAATGTTTTGCTCTCTTGCGATTTCTTTTAAATGCTTCATACAGATGGATCCATAGCCATTATCAGGCGGGCCTTTAATATCGGCAATGTGAATCTTTCCTTCTTCAGGATATTCCGCAATCAAGGAAAAATCAGATTGTCCGCGAAAAGCTTTTTCACAATCGCTTAACATGATTTTGCACGTATCTGCATTCTCAATTGCAGAGACGATCATCCATTCATCTTCCTTCGCTTGATCAATGCCAATAATCTTTGCTTTTTTTGAAATATCTTTTATATTTTCTTGCATTCGATACATTTGGAACTGCAACTGCTGTAATTCTTGCTCTAATGTCTTCACATCTTTTGTTGTTTCCTGTAAGATTGACAAGTCTATTGCTCCTTTCATAGAAGAGTTGATAAAAACCACACAAATTCCCATTCTAAAGGAAGTGAGTGGATCTTTCAAGCCGCTAGAAGGCAGGCAATCGGCAAGTTTGTCTAAAATTCGACGAAGACAGCGAATTCATTGACTTTAGAGAGAAAGTTAAATAACATACTCTTAGTCGGAACTAATAAAGAGAGGTTTTCAAACATGAACGAACAGAATCAAAAACCGAAAAATTTCACCGGCATTGTTGTCTTTTTAACAATTGCCATAAACGGCTTAATTGCTTTATTATTTTTCATGCCAAAAACAGATAAATTTAGTCATCTGGATATTACATTTCTGCCGTTACTGAATGCCGTGATGAACAGTTTTACGTTTATCTTTTTACTTTCAGCGCTCATTATGATTAAACAAAAGAACATTAAAGCCCATAGACGATTTATCTTTGCGGCTTTTTCAACAACACTTGTCTTTTTAATTTCGTATGTGACGTATCATTCAATGGCAGCTGATACACACTTCGGGGGAGAAGGAATCATTCGTCCGATTTACTTCTTTATTCTCATCACACATATCGTCTTATCTGCCGTCATTGTACCGCTTGCACTGATCACTCTCTTTAGAGGCGCACAAATGCAAGTCGAACGTCATCGTAAAATTGCCAGATGGACCATGCCTCTTTGGCTCTATGTCAGTCTAACAGGTGTCATCGTATATATTATGATTTCTCCATACTACAGCTAACGTATGTCCATCTGGACATACGTTCTTTTATTTACAAGATGAAGTGCTTTGGATAAAATGGGAATTGGGTATCCGACTTGCACGGTATCTTCCCACCTATAGAATCACATCATGTCTGGCCGTTTGCTCGTTTGGAGAACACAATTGAACGAAACGGGGGTTATATGATGACTGAACAATTGCAGTACAAACCGGGGCTTGAAGACATTGTGGCAAGCGAAACGTCAATTTCGTTCCTAGATGTCCAGCAAGAAGAAATTGTGATTCGCGGTTATGACCTCATCGAGCTGGCACAAAACAAGACGTACTTAGAAACAGCCTATTTGCTCATTTATGGAAGATTACCAGATGCAATGGAATATCACCAATTTCAGCAAGATATTTCCTCACAAACAAGCTTACATCCAACCATTCAAACCATTTTGACAAAACTGCCAAAAACCACTCACCCAATGGATGCCATGAGAACGTGTTTATCTGCTCTTGCAGGGTACGATGAACAACTGAATGATCGATCAGAAGCATGCCAACAAGCGCGTGCTGTTCGATTACTTGGCCAGCTACCAGCGATTGTTGCGGGAAGCTATCATATTCTCACACAAGACACCACACCTACTCCAGACCAGACCAAATCCTACACTGAAAACTTTCTAGCGATGTTAACAGGCCGCACTCCGGCACAAGACGAAATCAAAGCATTTGACCAAACACTCACGCTTTATAGTGAGCATGAGCTGCCGAATTCAACATTTGCAGCAAGAGTCATTGCATCTACTCATTCTGACATGTATGGTGCTTTTACTGGAGCGATTTCTTCATTAAAAGGTGACTTACACGGAGGCGCAAACGAAGCAGTCATGCACATGCTGCTCGAAGGCAAAACAACAGAAGGTTTCCTTTCGCTCATCGAACGTAAATTAGCCGCAAAAGAAAAAATGATGGGCTTTGGACACCGGGTATACATGAGAAAAATGGACCCAAGAGCGGCTCTTTTAAAACGATCGTTGAAAACGCTTACCGAACCAAAAGGAGACACGACGCTTTATGACATGTGCGTCGCAGGCGAGGCATACATGAAAGAAAAGAAAAACCTCTATCCAAACCTTGATTATTACGCAGCACCTATTTATTACGTGCTCGGTATTCCTATTTCACTTTATACACCGATTTTTTTTGCTGCGAGAGCAAGCGGATTAGCAGCGCATGTCATCGAGCAGCATTCACACAATCGGATTTTTAGACCGAGAGTAAGGTATTTAGGACCAAGAGGATTAAAAGTCTCAAATGATGATGGAAAAACGGGGGAATGAATATGAATAAAACAGCAGTAGCCAATCAAACAGATCAACTATTAGAAGATATCGCAGCTTATGCCGTGGATGGAGAAATTACGAGCAAAGAGGCCATTGAAACAGCTCGGTATGTACTCATGGATACACTCGGCTGCGGAATGCTGGCGCTCAACTTTCCAGAATGCACGAAGCATCTTGGACCCATCGTACCTGGAACTGTTGTCCCTAACGGAGCAAGAGTGCCCGGCACTTCATTTGTATTAGATCCTGTTCAAGCGGCTTTTGATATTGGCTGTATGATTCGCTGGTTAGATTATAATGACACGTGGCTTGCACAGGAGTGGGGGCATCCCTCAGATAACCTGGGCGGGATATTGGCTGTAAGCGATTATATCAGCAGAACGAGGCTTGCAAACGGAGAAGAACCGCTTTCGATGAATGACGTACTGCATGCGATTGTAAAGGCACATGAAATACAAGGTGTGCTTGCTTTAGAAAATTGTTTGAATCGAAATGGCTTGGATCATGTTCTTTTTGTCAAGGTGGCATCAAGTGCAGTCGTTTGTGCAATGCTTGGCGGAACGAAAGAAGATGTGCAGCATGTATTATCACAAGCATTTGTGGACAATTCACCGCTTAGAACGTACCGCCACGCCCCAAACACAGGATCGAGGAAATCATGGGCAGCAGGGGATGCAACAAGCCGTGCAGTGAGACTAGCGATGATGACATTGAAAGGAGAAATGGGCTATCAAACGCCCCTCAGTGCAGAAAAGTGGGGGTTTGAAGATGTGTTAATGAAAGGAAAACCACTCACACTTGCCCAGCCGCTTGGGTCATATGTGATCGAAAATGTACTCTTTAAAATTGCTTATCCAGCAGAATTTCATGCGCAAACTGCCGCTGAGGCCGCTGTCATTCTACATGACGCGGTAAAAGACCGTTTAGATGAGATTGACAGGATAGAGATTACGACACATGAATCAGCCATTCGAATTATTGATAAAAAAGGACCGCTTTACAACCCGGCAGACCGTGACCATTGCTTGCAGTATATTACAGCCATTGGGTTAATCTATGGTGAGCTGACCGCTGATCATTATGAAGAAGAAACGGCGCAGAATCCGCTCATTGACCGTTTGCGTGATCAAATGATCGTGAAAGAAGATAAAAGGTATACAGAAGACTATTTAGATCCGAAAAAGAGATCAATTGCAAACTGTGTTCAAATCTTCTTTAAAGACGGAACGATGACAGATCGAATCGAAATTGAATATCCGCTTGGTCATCGCAGAAGAAGGCAGGAAGGGATCCCGCTGCTTGAAAAGAAATGGGTATATCATTTGAAAACGAGATTTCCACAAAAACAAGTCGATCAAATTGTTTCACTTTGTCAAAATCCCAATCAATTAAAAACAACGACAGTACCAGCATTTATGGACTTATTTGTCATATAAGGGGGAGCTAGTGTGTGGATCGTGAATGATGAAGTAAGTCAAGCTGACTTAGCCGCAGCTTTTAAAGAGCAAATGCACAAATCCGCTTTATTTCAAATTCCAGGCGTTCACGATGGAATGTCTGCGCTCTATGCGAGGAAAATGGGATTTCAAGGGCTTTATTTATCGGGTGCCGCTTTTTGCGCAAGCAAAGGGCTTCCTGACCTTGGTATGATTCATTCCACTGAAATGGCGGAAAAGGCAAAGGAAATCATTCGAGCTTCTCAGCTGCCTCTTTTGGTTGATATGGATACTGGCTATGGCGGTGTATTAAATGCAGCCAGAGCAGCAAAAGAGATGGTTGAGAGCAAGGTAGCGGCTGTTCAAATTGAAGATCAGCAAATGCCGAAGAAATGCGGACATTTAAACGGAAAATTACTTGTTTCTGTAGAAGAAATGATGGCGAAAATCAAAGCGATCAAACAAGCGGCACCTACACTTCTTGTCATCGCAAGAACGGATGCGAAGTCAGTAAACGGGGTGGAGGATGTGATTCACCGGGCTAATCTCTATCTAGAAGCAGGAGCAGATGCCATTTTCCCCGAGGCGCTGATTACAGCAGAAGATTTCACGTATGCTTCAAACAATATAAAAGGGCCGCTTCTTGCAAACATGACGGAGTTTGGAAAAACACCTTATTATCATGCAGACGAATTTTCTATGTTTGGCTTTCAAATGGTGATTTATCCAGTGTCATCCTTGAGAGTTGCTGCAAAAGCGTATGAGCGTTTATTTACAGAGATTAAGGAAAAAGGGACGCAGCAGGGAATGCTGGAGGACATGCAAACGAGAAAAGAGCTATATGAAACGATTCATTATGATGAATATGAAGAAATGGATCAGCATTTAGCCAAAACGATCCTGCCGGAAATCGGGAAAGAGCATTCATAAAATGAAAAGCACTTCCGTTTAGGAAGTGCTTTTTTTTACGATGATGGTGTGGATGATGAAGCCAATTTCATCTTTTCTTCAACTGTTTTCGTTTTTTCTTTTACTTTTTCAGCATAAGTGAAATCACCGTAGCAATACGGATAGCGGAAGTTATCTTTGTCGCCCCCGCATGTATAGACTTCAGGGTTTCGCTTCACTTGCTTTTTGGAGTATTGCTTTGCCAATTTTTCGGAATGTTTTCCCCCGTTTTTTGCAACAAAATCAATATAGCCGATTCCCATGTTATAGCTTTGAATAATGGTTTCCAAATCAACGCCTTTTTTCTTCCCATGCTTGTACATGGTCGAAAAATGATGGACTCCTTGTTTAATGCTTTTCTGAGGGTCATTGATTTCATTTCGTTTCAAACCAAGAGATTCAGAGGACTGCATTGGATCTCCGCCTCTGCCTTTTGATTCCTGATACATCATACCGAGAATTAATGCGGTATATTGATCTAAATCTTGATCTCTTAACTCTGTTTCTACAAGCGGTTTGTAATCATCCAATCTCGACAAAACAATTGATTCCGTATCAATCGGCAGCTTTTTTAACTCCTTTTGATTAAAGGAAATGACAATGGCCGCTAATACGCAAACAAACAGAAAAATCGTGAAACAGCCTGAAATGGCAAAACATCCTGTTTTTTTCTTTTTCAAGGTCAGTTCACCCCTGTTTTGCCCCGCTTTTAAAAGGGAAGTACAGCCTTTATATTATGCCATATCCTGCACAGGATACCAAGTGAAAACCTTATATTCAATCATAGCCAAACGTAAATTCTGTTCTTGTTTTCAGTCTATAGCAGAAATAAACAAAACCGATCATGAGCCACACCATGCCGATGATTAATGCATTTGTACTGATGCTTGTTAAGAGCCAAATACAAAAAGCCGTTCCGCAAAGAGGGATGATGGCATACCTCAGTGTGTTTAATACACCTCTTTGTTTTTGTTTGATGAAATAGTAAGCGAAAACAGACAAGTTAACAAACGTAAATCCAATTAATGCCCCGAAGCTGATAAACGAGTAAATGACCTCAAGCTCACCAACAACTGCGGTTAACGAGAAAACACCAATTAATAAAATATTAAATACAGGCGTTTTCAATGTTGGGTGAATATAACCGAAGAAACGCTTTGGTAATGATTGATCTCTTCCCATCGCATACAAGAGTCTTGCGGCACTCGCATGTGATGATAGGGAGGAAGAGATGACAGCGACCATGGTGCCGGCTAAAAAGAATGAGTGGAGAAACGCGCCGCCCACAAATTCCGCAATTTCAAGTGATGCCGCATCTGGATGCTTGAACTGTTGAAAATTTGGAAACACCTGCTGTAAAAAATAAGAGGTGAGGGTAAACAGCACACCTCCAATGGCGACCGTTAAAAATATAGCGAGAGGAATCGTTCTTTTTGGCTTAATTGTTTCCTCAGACATAGTCGAAATCGCATCAAATCCTAGAAAAGAAAAACATAAAATCGTCGCGCCGGAAAAAATAAGGGCGGGATCTAAGCTTGCTGAATAAAACGGGCGGGTTGACAGTATCTCTCCCGTGCCTGCATGCTGCGTGAGCCCATAAATAATAAACCCAACAAATGTAACAGCGACAATCACCTGAAAGGTCACAAATAGCGCTGTAATGTTGGCTGTAAGACGTATACCGATTACATTGACAGTCGTTATGGCGATAGCAAGTATGATGATCCAAATGTAATGAGGTACATCAGGAAAGGCTGCGGTTAAATATGCACTTCCGATTGCAAAATTCACCATAGGCAAAAATAAATAGTCCAGCAATAGTGTCCAGCCTACAAGGAAGCCGACGTGAGGATGAATACTTTTTTGCGCGTATGTATATGCAGATCCTGCTTTTGGAAAAGCCTTCACCATATTCCCATAGCTAAGCGCTGTCAATAGTAATGCCAGTAAAGTAAAGATATAAGCTGCAGCAACGTGTCCTTTCGTCAGCTGAGCAACAATGCCGTATGAATCAAATACGACAAGTGGGTCCATATAAGCAAGCCCGATCACAACAAGCGGAAAAACAGTCAGGCTGCGTTTTAGTCTTGGCTCTTCAGTCAATTTGCCTATCAGCTCCTCTAAAAAAATGTATAAATAATGCTCATTTTAAAAAGAATGCTACCACGTGTCAATGCTATTTGAATAAATCTTTTTTCAAAAGGTGTGGAAGCTTTGCATGCTACACGTTTTGGTATATGATGATACATAGAATAAGTCGTGAGTTGACTGACAAGAAAGGTGAAGCGAAATGAAGGAAGAACTGAATACAAATCAAGAACAGGAACGGATGGAGCTGGACGAAGAAAGTCTATTTCTTGTCTCCCAAACATTTAAAGCCTTATCTGATCCGACGCGTATTCGTATTCTGCATTTGCTGTCTCAAGGTGAACATTCAGTAAATGATATAGCAGAAACACTAAACCTTATGCAATCAACCGTATCTCATCAGCTGCGCTTTTTAAAAAATCTTCGTCTCGTGAAATCTAGACGAGCAGGGACCTCGATTTTTTACAGTCCTGAAGATCAGCATGTGATGGAAGTGCTTGAACAAATGATACACCATGCACAGCATGATTGAGAAAAAACCTTCCTACTTTTATATAGGAAGGTTTTTTATGCATGATGTACTTGGGTTGATCGTTTATTTGCTTTCATCATTTGATAAGAAAACACAATATAGTAAGCCGCTAGAAGGAAAAAGCTGAGTATTGTCAACGCATCATCGCTGACAATATGCTGATACAATTCAACGATATCCATTTTGGTGATCGCATGTGTTGTCAGATTGACCGATTTAAATGCAAGCCTAGATAAAAACAAACATAAAATAAAGCTTTCAATCCATTTACTTGTTTTCATATACAGCCGGCCATTTTCTAATTTCATCTGAATCGTCTGATAGGCGTGAACGGCGAGACTGCTCCCGAAGATCATGCCAATGACGGCATAGATAAAAATACTGTGATTTTGCCATCCTTCTGATAAGAGAATAAGGGCAGTGAGACTAAATACATACATTCTCATGAAAAGATTTACCGGGCGCACAAGCTGATAGCGTCTCATTCGATTCATTCGAATGATGATCCAGACGAGCATGACGATCCCGATCATGAACAACTGCCATACGTGATGTGTCATGATGCAACCTCCTCCTGCACAGGCAGGGATGTAAACGAATGCTGGCTGTTACTTATCATTACCATTCTTTCTTTTTTTATCAAATCAAAACCTATATTTATGAAAAAGAGGAAAAGTCATGAAAATCGATCGCATTTTGTCCATTGTGATGATACTAATTAGCAAACGGCAAGTACAGGCGAAAGACCTCGCTGAACTACATGAAGTGAGCGTAAGAACCATATACCGTGACATTGATACGATTAATCAAGCGGGGATTCCAGTTGTCACAAAACAAGGTGCAGGGGGTGGAATTTCACTCGTTGACGACTATCGTCTAGAGAAAAAATTATTCACCGATGATGATATTGAACTGATTTTAACAGCTCTTGAAAGCATTACGAGTGCATACACCTTTAAAGAAAGTGAACATGTTCTAAAGAAAATGAAATCCCTGATTCCGCCTCAAAATGAGAAACAGCAACATGTCTTTATTGATTTAAGCTCTTGGGGGAAAGACAGCTATTTAGAAAAGAAGCTCCAGCTCATTCATACCGCTGCCTCAGCGCATCAATATATCCAGTTCACCTATCGCAATGCAAAAGGCGAAACACTTCCTAGAAAAGTAGAGCCTTATACACTTGTCTTAAAAGGAAGACACTGGTATTTGTATGCGTATTGCTGCGTGAAAAAAGCGTTTCGTCTGTTTAAACTCAAAAGAATGTCAGACCTTATCACGCATTCAGTATCTTTTCTTCCTAAACGAATAAAAAATGAAGACAAGCCTTGGAATGATTCTTGGCACGAAGAACCTTCCGTCAGTACACTAACGCTCAGGTTGACTGAAGATTCTGTTGGTAAAGTGAAGGAATGGATAGATGAAAATGAATTCACCGTATGTGCAGATGGTACGTATCTTGCCACAATCACGTTGCCTCAGGATGATTGGTTATATAGCTTTCTTTTTTATTTAGGGCCAGATGTCGACATTGTCTCTCCGCTATCCGTTCGGGAAGCATTTGATCTCAAGTTGAAACAATTTCAAAAACCAAAAGGAACTTGACACAATGTTGTCAGGTTTCTTTTTATATGATGGAAAAAAAGGAGATGAGAATGTATGTACGATATCGTGATTTTACAGAAACAATGGATCAAGGGATTATCTGTTCGAACAACAAATGAAATGGAGCAAACAAACGAGCGGAAGATTGCTCCGCTTTGGCAGCAATTTTTCACGCAGCAGCTTCGCGGAGGACATGCGCCAGTCATAGGGCTGTATTCAGATTATGAAAAGGATGAAAATGGCGCTTATTTGTTCACAGCGGGGCAATTGGTTGACCAGCAGCTAGCACAAGATGCAAAAGAGATTCCAGGCTCCACCTACGCAAGATTTCAAACGAGAAAGGGCCCGATTGAAGAGGTTGTGTTTGAAACATGGCAGCAGATTTGGAGCTGGGATCAGCGTTACTTGCGAACATATACTGGCGATTTTGAATGGTACGACGAACGATCGATTGATCCAAAAGAAGCACAAATTGATATTTATATAGCAGTCGACGAAAAAATAGTTGCTAAAACTAATGATATTAGTTAATATAAAACTAACGACATTAGTTTTAGGGGGAAAACAAGATGAGATTGACAACATTTGACCGTTTGCACCAGCTTACACTCATGCCACGTATTTTTCCGGTAAATTGTTATGTATTTGAGGAAGAGAATGAACTCATCTTAATTGATGCAGCTTTGAAAATGGCAGCAAGCTCGATCATTGAATTTGCACATCAATTAAACAAACCCATTAACAAAATTATTCTGACTCATAGTCATATGGATCATATTGGCGCACTAGATGAAGTGAAAAAGGCTTTTCCAGAGGCAGTTGTTTATTTATCGAAACGAGATGCTCGCCTGTTTGCTGGCGATTTCTCTTTACTTCCTGGTGAACCGAAGAAAAAAGTCAAAGGCAGTTTTTCAAAAGACATTCTCACAAAACCAGACGTGCTTGTTGAAGAAGGGGACGAGATTGGGTCACTTAAAGTCATTGCCACACCAGGACATACACCAGGAAGCATCTCTTTATACGATGAAAAGTCAGGGGTTGTCATTGCGGGTGATGCAGTTGTGACAAAAGGCGGTTTATTTGTAACGGGTGAGTTTCGCTTGACCTTCCCATTCCCGGCTTTTGCCACTTGGGATGCAGAAACAGCACTAAAAAGCGCTGAAAAATTACTGGCACTTCGCTTGTCTTGTCTCGCAGCAGGACATGGTGATCTCATCATAGAGCCTGAGGCAAAGCTCAGAGCCGCTATCGAAAAAAGGAAGCATCAGCTACAAAAGGGAGGACAGTAAGCCATGTCTCCAAGAATGGGTATCACACAAGAAAAAATTGTTGAATCTGCCATCGAATTTGTCGATGAGGAGGGCTTTTCCGCTTTGACCATTGCTACATTGTCCAAACGGCTTAACATCAGACCACCATCTCTTTACAACCATATATCTGGTCTTCATGAAATACAGGCAGCTCTTGCTGTCAAGGGGCTGACAATGCTTTGTGAGGCCGGCAAACAAGTTACAGCGGGGCTGGAAAAAGAAGACGCTGTTTTAGCATTTGCAAGACAATATGTTCAATTTGTTCGTCAGCATCCCGGCCTTTATGAGGCTGCTTTTTCACATATGAATGAAAAAGAAGTCAGTGTGGCTGCAGAGAATCTTGCTGATTTTGTCCAATCCATCATGTCTCGTTTTGGTGTAAAAGAAGAGGACATGACGCATGTCGTCAGAGGGCTTAGAAGCTTACTGCACGGCTTTGGAGATATTTCAAACAAAAAAGGATTTCAACGGAAAGAACAGCTTGAAGATAGTGTGAGCTATGCGGTCCGTCTTTATATTGCAGGCATCAAAGAGCAAGAAGATCTGTCTCATTGACAGGTCTTTTTTATGTATCGAACTGATATGATGAAGGAGATGTAAACGAATCAAAACATTTTTTGGGCAAAAAACCAATAAAGATTTGACAGTTTTGTGAAACATGGTATGCTTATTATGTGAAATAATTCACATAGAGGAGTAGAGGCAGATGAAAAGAAAGCCTGTTTATGTGGAAACAACCATTCAAGCACCTATTGAAAAAGTATGGGAGTATACGCAAAATCCAAAGCTTCATGAACAATGGGATTTGCGATTTTCGACCATTTCATTAAATGGACCTAGTGATGAACAGCCCCAATCCTTTTTGTATGAGAAACACCTTGGATTCGGCATTAGTGTAACTGGGACAGGAGCGTATCGAACGAGCGTGAAGGATGAGCGTCATGAAAGAGCATCCTCACTTCAATTTAAATCATCACACCCTTTGTCTTTCATCAAAGAAGGCGGAGGGTATTGGAAATACATGAAAACGAATGATCACATTGTGTTTCAAACGCAATTTGATTATGAAACAAAGGAAGGAAAAGGGTGGAAATGGGCAGACCGGTTCTTTTTTCGGCCAATGATGGGGGTTATGACTGCCTTTAGCTTTGGCGCATTAAAGACGTGGCTTGAAAAGGGCACGCATCCCCGTTTGCTGCTTGAGAGAACACTTGCCCATTATGGCATTTGTTTGTTGTTTGCCATCGTCTGGTTATGTCAAGCGATCATTCCTTTTTCACCTTCTGCTTTTGATCATAGCACCGGATTTCGATTGTTTTATGCGCTATTAGGTGTATCATGGCTCATGCCTAAACTGCCAAAAAAATATATATTCATCCTTCAAAGCATCTTTCTGCTGCTGATGCTTGGTATAGGGATTTTATCGCCAGAAACGACTCTGCACGAGCCGCTGGTGCTGAGTGCATTTTTCATTTTATCCGTTGCAGGAATGATCAATTTAAAAGATTGTGTAGATGTGTTTTCGATCAAACGAAAAAGGGGAGGTAGACATGGTCGTTCATCATCATCAAGTAAAAGACTACGATAAGCTGCATCCAGCATTAAAAGAACGTTATAACCGCGCGTTTACGGCCGAAGGCATCATGGAGGAAATAGGAGGCGGGACAAAGCTCATCCGATTGTTATTCAAAATCGGTCCATTGTTTCGCTGTTTTTTTCCTGAAAGAGGGCGAAATATTCCCTTCCAAATTGTGAACAAGCCTTTTACGACAAGTAAGGGAGAAGAAGGGATGCACTGGTTTCGAACGTTCTATTTTCCTGACAAGGAAAGACATTTTGATGCAGATATGATCATTGATCAGAAGAGCCATCAAGTACTAGACTACTTTGGAAAACCTAGGCTTCTTGTGTCAGAGCTTCATTTTACAGCCACGGAAAAAGGATTCTTGCACATTCAATCAGGTAAGCAAAAGTTTTTGCTGTTTGGGCGGGAGTGGCCACTGCCTTCTTGGCTTTATGGTGAATCTGATGTAACAGAAGGGTACGATGAGCATGCAGGTGAGTATACGATTGATGTTCAAGTGAAAAATCGCCTTTTTGGCACTCTTTTTACGTATAAGGGCCGGTTTACGGAAAGGGTGTCATCTCATGAATAAATGGCATTTGATGTGTAGCATCATGTTGATGGCTTGCTTTCTCGTTACACGTTTGACGACAGCTCCCATACCAGAATTTTTTGTTTTGATTGCGATTTTATTTTTTCTTCCCGCTTTCTTACACTTTTTTTATCAGGAAGAGAAGAAACGGCAGCAGAAGGGGCTGATCGGCTTCATAATGAAAGCCTTTCCAGTAGCAGCTCTATGTGCAACAGGCGCATTCATCTATCATTCTCTCTGGCTTGCATTGGGATGGCTTTTCTTTACAATGATTCTGGCTTTATTTGGTTTCACCCGTTTGCTGAAAAGAGGAGCCCATCCGCTTCATGAGCTGATGATCGATGGCGCATGTATGTATATCGCTCTAGGTGGGCTTTGGTTCTGGCTGTACATAGCAGATATACAAGTGATGACATTTTCACCGATGATTGTTCTTTTGACCGCTATTCATTTTCATTATTCGGCTTTTTTTATCCCAATCTTTTATGGATTATTGGGGAGGCAGCGCAAAAAAGAGACGACGCTATACAAAGTGGGTGGCTGGGTTATTTTACTGTCGCCAGTGATGATTGCTGTGGGAATCAGCTATTCTCGCCTGTTTGATACGTTCAGCGTCGTTCTTTATGTGATCGCACTTTATTTGTATGGAATTTTATGTATGACAACTTCTTTTCGTTCAACTGTCGCAAAAGGGTTCGTTGTGTTTTCTAGCATCATGTTAATGGGAACCATTGTCCTATCATTCCTTTATTCTGCCGGAATGCTTTTACATGTTACCTACATCAGCATGGATCAAATGATTTGGTTTCATGGCAGTATCAATGCAAGTTTGGTTATTTTACCAGGCCTCATTGGATGGTTGATTGAAAGACCAGCTGATCGATTGAAACAGAAGGATTTTCCGGTATCGAGAGTTCACGGTCGTTTTCAGGTCATGTCTTTTCAACAAGACGACATGCAGCATGATGAGAAGATTGGTTTAGTCGATTCTCTTGACCAATTAAATGGAAAGGCATTTTCAGCAGAGAGTGTGTCACCTGTTATTCGCAGATTTTATGAGGACCCGATGTCATTTACGTTAAAAGCAGCCGTCTGTTTTCATTGGTGGGTAAGGCCGTTTGTCTTTTTGCTTCAACCTGTTTTTAGACAAATAGGACAGCTCTATTTAGGGTCATCACGATTGCCATATGAAATGCCGGGGAGTCTTTCAAGATTTCAACATCCTCTTGAAGATAGGGAGAATGTACGTGTGTGGGTCAGGCGCAATGAGAAAGGCGAGCAAGTCTTTTATGCACTCTATGCCCAGCACCATGATGAAGAGACAGTCTATATGAATATTGCTTTGCCGCTTCCTTTTTCACAGCTTACGGCAATTTTAAAACCTTTGAATGAAAAGGAAGATTTTCTATTAAAAAGTAAAAGTCCAAAAGGCAGTACGGGTGATGAAGGATTGTATTTGCATACGTCTTTCATCACCATGAAACTGCCAATGGAAGAAAGCTTTCATATGAAACCGGAGACGGAAAAAAGTCTCACAGCAATTCATCAAATGAAGCTATTCGGTATTCCTTTTTTAACGATTCAGTATCAAATCGACAGTGAAAGCCACTCATCTTAATCAATGATGTCGCATGGTTCACCGTGACGAATGATGTTCACAATCGCTTGCCCATCACTCGGATGATGATCTGCATACTGTACTGGCAGTAAAGCAAAAAATACATAGTAGACTGAGAAGTAAGCAAATTGATAGAAAAATTGATGTTCTGGCAGGAAATCGTTGGCGATCATTGTGTTCAATATAAGAACACTGAGCAGGTTGCATAATGATCCGCCTAAGTAGACAAGAATGTGTGAGAAACGGTTATTTCTCCTCATTTCTTCATAGTGGCAAAATGCATCAAGAAAATAGATTCTTCTAATTTCAACGACGCCTATTTTCAATACTTTTTTGCCTCGGCCAAGCGCAAACGAAACCTTTGCTCCAAACAGCCAGGCGACTACAATATGGCCCAGCTGATGCAAGATGGCAACGATAGGAAGAATGACGAAAAACGACCAGCAAAACGTCCACATATCTGATAATGTAAACAAGTGTTAACCCTCCCTGAAATATTCGAGAGGAAGCAGTAGGATTATTTGCCATTTTACCGAATTCATTTTCATGATGCAAACATTTAATAGACTACTATAAAATGATTATGTAAACTAAAAAGGATTTTCAATCAATAGTCTTTTTAACCCTTTCTTTTAGAAGAGTAGGGTGTGCTACAATTAAGAAATTAGTGGAAGACAAGTGGTCATCTAGCAGAAGAAAAATGTGACCTTTTTTATGAAAGATTGAAAGGGAGAGAGATTCTAATGGCAGATATTGAACAGTTTTTAGCGTTAGACATTCGTGTTGGGACGATAGTAGAAGCAGCATTTTTTGCAGAAGCAAGAGTACCTGCTTTTAAGCTGAAGATTGACTTTGGGGATGAGATTGGCATAAAACAATCTAGTGCACAGCTGACAAAACGTTATCAGGCTGAGAATCTCACTGGGAAACAAATTATTGCAGTGGTCAATTTCCCGCCAAGAAGAATTGCCGGGTTTAAATCAGAGGTGCTTGTCTTAGGAGGCATGCCGTCAAAAGAAGACGTTGTCCTGCTTGCCACCGATGAGCCGGTTGAAAATGGCACTAAAATAGGGTAAGAAAAAAGACATCTTCATCAGAAGATGTCTTTTGCGTATTGAGGCGGAATAACCACACGCCACATTCGTGTGTGTCTCAAAGAGACATGTTACCCGACTTACACAATTCAGCTCATCGCTTGATTAATATAGCATGGGATTGATATGAATGCAACCATTATTTGAGTTCTCTTTGTTTTTGGAAGATAAAAAGAAGGTTCATCTCCTCATATCATAGAAAAAATGACAAGAAATCAATTATTTGGATTATTTTTTCGAAAAATATTGAAAAGTCAGATCATATTTTATAAAATGAATTCATCTTAGTTTGTTTAATCGATAAACTAAGATGGCGATCATCTATTGTTTAAAGCACATGATTTGCTGCTATGTGGGCTAAGCTGAAAGAAAGAGCTGTTCAGCTTCATTTTTACAACAAATTGAAAGCGCTTTATTTTCGACCTATTGATTGCTGCTGCCCTGCACCATCTGTCCGTTAGAAGAGGCTAAGTGAAGAAGGGAGAAAACTCATGGTGAGTGAGAATTTAAAGAAGATTCGTATGTCTGAAAAAGTGGGGTATGCTTCAGGAGATTTCGCATGTAATTTAATTTATGCAACTGTCTCTACGTATCTATTATTTTTTTATACGGATGTGTATGGATTATCAGCAGCAGCAGCAGGGACGATGTTTTTGGTGGTTCGGGCCATCGATGCGCTTGCAGATCCGTTTATTGGGGCGATGGTTGACCGAACGAACAGCCGTTTTGGCCGGTTTAGACCTTATTTGTTATTTGGTGCGTTACCTTTTGCCGTTCTTGCCATTCTTTGTTTTACGACACCGGATTTTTCCGAAATGGGAAAACTCATTTATGCGTACATCACGTATGTTGGTTTATCGCTTACATACACGTTCATCAATGTTCCTTATGGTGCTTTAACTTCCGCAATGACAAGAAATAACCAAGAGGTCGTCAGTATTACGTCTGTTCGTATGCTTTTTGCAAATCTCGGTGGTTTAGTTGTTGCTTTTTTTGTTCCGTTTCTTGCGACGTTTTTGAGTGATACAACAGGAAATACAGCACTTGGCTGGCAGATCACGATGGCATTTCTCGGCGTACTTGGGGGCGGATTACTGATTTTCTGTTTTAAAAGTACGAATGAGCGCGTCACGCTTCAAAAGCCAGAGGAAAAGATCAAGTTCAGTGATCTCTTTGTCCAGTTACGAGTGAATCGTCCGCTTGTTGTGTTAAGCATTTTCTTTATCATTATCTTTGGTGTGAACTCGATCAGCAACTCAGTCGGGATCTATTATGTGACGTATAACCTCGGCAGAGAGGATTTAGTGAAGTGGTACGGCCTGATTGGCAGTCTGCCAGCTTTAATGGTGTTGCCGTTTATCCCTAAGCTACACAAGTTGTTAGGAAAGAAAAAGCTGCTGAATTATTCATTATTGCTGAATATTGTAGGCCTTCTTGCCTTACTTGTGATCCCGCCGAGTCAAATCACTTTAATACTTATTTTCAGGCTCGTTGCGGCTGCAGGGAGTATTACAGCAGGTGCTTACATGTGGGCACTCATTCCTGAAACCGTTGAATATGGCGAATATAAAACAGGGAAAAGAATGGGTGGACTGATCTACGCAGTGATTGGCTTCTTCTTTAAATTTGGGATGGCCTTAGGCGGCATCGTTCCAGGGCTTGTCCTTGACCGATTTGGTTATATTGCAAATCAAGTGCAAACACCAGAAGCTTTACTGGGCATTTTAATCACGACAACGGTGATTCCTGTATGTTTACTCATTTTAGCGATGGTTGATATTAATTTTTATAACCTAGATGAAGAAAAACATAAAAAAGTCATACGAGAGCTTGAGAATAGAGATAAGGTGTATATCGATCATATGGACGACTTTAAAATGTAGCTCTCTGAAAGAGGAGGAAATTCAATGAACATTACCAATCCAGTGCTCAAAGGGTTTAACCCTGACCCAAGTATTTGCCGTGCGGGAGAGGACTATTACATGGCGGTTTCTACATTTGAATGGTTCCCGGGGGTGCAAATTTATCACTCGAAGGATCTCGTCCACTGGCGGCTCGCCGCGCGTCCCTTGCAAAAAACTTCTCAACTCGATATGAAAGGAAATCCTGATTCCGGCGGGGTATGGGCGCCGTGTTTAAGTTATGCGGATGGTCAGTTTTGGCTCATCTATTCTGATATTAAAGTAGTAGATGGTCCGTTTAAGGATGGTCATAATTATTTGGTCACAGCTGACGCAGTAGATGGCGAGTGGAGCGATCCGGTTCGACTCAATAGTTCTGGGTTTGATCCTTCCTTGTTCCATGATCCAAGCGGAAAGAAATACGTGTTGAATATGCTGTGGGACCATCGAGAAAAACATCACTCCTTTGCAGGTATAGCCTTACAGGAATATAGTGTATCTGAAAAAAAACTGGTCGGTGAGCGGAAGGTCATTTTTAAAGGCACGCCAATCAAACTGACAGAAGCCCCGCATCTTTATTACATCAATGATGTCTATTATTTATTAACAGCTGAAGGGGGAACACGTTACGAACATGCAGCCACAATCGCCCGTTCCTCGCGTATTGATGGGCCGTACGAGGTTCATCCTGACAACCCAATTTTAACGGCTTTTCATGCGCCTAGCCATCCACTACAAAAATGCGGGCATGCTTCCATTGTACAAACGCATACAAATGAATGGTATTTGGCTCATCTGACTGGCCGCCCAATTCATTCAAGTAAGGAATCCATTTTTCAGCAAAGAGGCTGGTGCCCTTTAGGAAGAGAGACAGCCATACAAAAGCTTGAATGGAAAGATGGCTGGCCGTATGTGGTAGGCGGAAAAGAGGGGCTCCTAGAGGTTGAAGCGCCTGCGATGAGCGTAAAAGAGTTCTCTCCAACCTATCACATAGTCGATGAATTTAAAGATTCATCGTTAAATAGACATTTCCAAACATTAAGAATCCCATTTACGGATCAGATTGGTTCAGTGACGGAAAATCCTCATCATTTAAGGCTGTATGGGCAGGAATCTTTAACGTCTAAATTTACCCAAGCGTTTGTTGCGAGGCGCTGGCAAAGCTTTTATTTTGAAGCAGAGACAGCGGTTTCCTTCTTTCCGAAAAACTTTCAGCAAGCGGCAGGTCTTGTGAATTATTATAATACGGAAAATTGGACTGCACTTCAGGTGACTTATGACGAGGCGCTTGACCGTATCCTTGAATTATCTGTGTGTGAAAATCTGGCCTTTTCTCAGCCGCTAATTAAAAAAATCATCATTCCAGACGAGGTCACGTATGTGTATTTAAGAGTAACCGTTCAGAGAGAGACGTACACGTATTCTTATTCTTTTGATCAACAAGAGTGGGAAAAAATAGATATACCGCTTGAATCGACCCATTTATCAGATGATTTTATTCGAGGAGGGGGGTTCTTTACAGGTGCTTTTGTCGGAATGCAGTGCCAAGACACAAGCGGCGAGCGTCTGCCTGCCGATTTTAAGTATTTTCGATACGAAGAAACAACTGAATAAAAAAAAGACAACACTCTAAAGGCTGTCTCTCTTTAACATGTATTCCATTATGGTGAAGGCGTGACATCACGCAAAAAAGCTTCAGTGACAAGAGATGTCATCCCTAAGGCTGGTGCGTTTTGTCCTAATGACGAAGGGAGCAGCTCCACCCGTGAGCTGAATTGTGCATCCATTCTAGAGGATACTTCATCTTGAATGACACTTAGAACGGTCTGCTCAGATTCAATGACCTTGTTTCGTAAAATAACGGCTTGTGGGTTGAAGGTATGCAGAACGTTTGTGAGACCTACCCCAATGTAAAAGCCAAAGTTACGCAAGGCATTGAGTGTTTTCATATCATTTAACTTCGCCAGCCGCTCAATATCTTGATAGGTGAATGGCTGACCATCTGTTTGGAGCGATTGGAACAGTGCCTTCTCAGATGCATACAGTTCCCAGCAACCACGATTTCCGCAGCTACATGTCGGTCCATTAAAGTCGATCGTCATATGTCCCATTTCACCAGAAAAACCGTTTGTGCCTCTATATAAATGATGATTGATAATGATGCCTATTCCAATACCAGTGCCGATACTTGCATAGATCAGATGGTCATAATGTTTAGCAGCACCAAAGATTTTTTCACCGTACGCACCGGCATTTGCTTCATTCTCGATAAAAACCGGTACTTGGAATGTGTCTTGGAGACTTGTTTTCAGATCGACATTTTTCCATTTTGAATGAGGCGTAAACACAATTTGTTCATCTGCATCGACCAGACCTGGTATACAAATCCCAATACCAATTAGCCCGTATGGGGAAGAAGGGATATGTGAACGTAACTGCTGAATCAATTCAATTAAAATACGGACGGTCACATCAGGTGTGCTGGATGGGAGCTTGAGCTGCTCATCATGAATCATCGACCCTTCAAGGTCTGTTAAAATGCCGTTGACATAATCAACACCGACATCAATGCCGATAGAGTAACCTGCACGTTTATTAAACATGAGAAGCACGGGTCTTCTTCCGCCGCTAGATTCGCCTTGACCGATTTCATAAACAAGATGTTCTTTCATTAATGTACTCACCTGAGAAGAAACAGTCGATTTATTTAACCCAGTGCGTTCAGATAATTTTGCTCTGGAAATTGGTGCATGGTGCAGAATTTCGTTTAGCAATAGCTTTTGATTTATTTTTTTCACAAAGTTCTGATCCGCAATATCCATTGTATCCACTCCATTTGTTTCGTCTTTAGATTAAGTGAAGAAAAGCCGTTTTTTGTCGAGTTCATTCTCTATAAAACATGCTTTTCACTTTATTATAACGAAAATATTTCTAAAAAACTAAAAAATATGGAAAATTCAAAGAGATTAGTTGGTCAACTCGTTCGTTTGTTTGTTGAATCAACTTACTAAGTGAATATATAGGGGGAATCACTTATGGTCAAATCAAATATGACTTCGTTAAGTAGTTTACAAGGGATTGGCAACATTCAATATGAAGGAAAACATTCAAAGAACCCATTCGCATTTAAATATTATAATCCGAGCGAAAAGATTGGCGGAAAGACAATGAAAGATCACCTGCGATTCTCCGTCGCTTATTGGCATACACTGACTGCTGATGGAACAGACATGTTTGGAACTGGCACGATGAAAAGGGCCTGGGATTCTTATAGTGGAATGGATTTGGCGAAAGCTAGATTGGAAGTGGCTTTTCAGCTCTTTGATCTATTGGATGTTCCGTATTTTTCATTCCATGACCGTGATATTGCACCAGAGGGCGACACGCTTCAAGAGACCAATCAGCAGTTAGACATCATCATAGAAAGAATGAAAGATTACATGCAGCAAAGCGGGGTTCGGCTTCTATGGAACACGGCTAATATGTTTAAGCATCCAAGATTTGTTCACGGTGCAGCGACATCCTGTCATGCAGATGTATTTGCCTATGCAGCTGCACAAGTGAAAAAGGGCATCGAAACAGCAAAGGAACTCGGCGCAGAAAATTATGTTTTCTGGGGAGGACGAGAAGGTTACGACACACTGCTGAATACAGATATGAAAAGAGAGCTTGATCATTTGGCGACCTTTTTGCATATGGCGGTCGATTATGCAAAAGAAATTGGATTTACAGGTCAATTTTTAATTGAGCCAAAGCCGAAGGAACCGACAACTCATCAATATGATACGGATGCAGCGACATCGATCGCCTTTTTAAAACAATATGGATTGGATACACACTTTAAATTAAATATCGAGGCCAATCATGCGACATTAGCGGGTCATACGTTTGAGCATGAGCTGCGTGTAGCAAGAATTCATGGACTGCTCGGTTCCGTTGATGCCAACCAAGGAAACTCCCTTCTAGGATGGGACACAGATGAATTCCCAACGGATTTATATGCCACAACACTCGCCATGTATGAAATTTTGCAAAATGGCGGACTTGGAACAGGCGGTCTCAATTTTGATGCAAAAGTCAGAAGAGCCTCCTTTGAACTGGAAGATCTTCTGTATGCCCATATTGCGGGGATGGATGCATTCGCAAAAGGGCTGCGGGTGGCTCATAGACTCATAGAAGACCGTGTGTTTGAAGATGTGATCAAGCACAGGTACCGCAGTTTTTCTGAAGGAATTGGACTGGAGATTTCAGAAGGAAAGGCAAACTTTCATACATTAGAAGAATATGCACTGAAACATCCGCTCATCAGAAACGAATCTGGCAGAGAGGAACAGCTGAAAGCCAGATTAAATCAATATTTGTTAGAAGATTAATGGAGCGGGCGGATGTTTTGAAGGAGTGAACACATGAAGTATGTGATGGGAATTGATCTTGGAACGAGCGGAGTTAAAGCGATATTAGTAGATGAGAGCGGGAAGGTATGCTGCGAGACGACTAAATCTTACCGCCTCATTCAAAGCAAACCAGGTTATTGTGAGCAAAATCCTGAAGACTGGGTAGAGCAGACGATTGCCGCGATGACAGAACTTATGGAGAGAAAGCCTGTTCAGTCAAGGCAAGTAGAAGGCATCAGTTTTTCTGGACAAATGCACGGACTTGTTTTATTAGATGAATTCCTTCAAGTGCTCAGGCCTGCCATCTTGTGGAATGACACAAGAACAACACCGCAATGCGTGCGCATGACAGAAAAGCTAGGAGGCAGGCTGCAAGCGATCACAAAAAATCAGGCATTAGAAGGATTTACACTGCCAAAGTTGTTATGGGTAAAGGAACATGAACCAGAAATTGATCAACGAATCCATTTGTTTTTACTTCCAAAAGATTATGTCAGATATCGATTAACCGGTGCTATTCATATGGACTATTCTGATGCGGCTGGTACGTTACTGTTGGATATGGGAGAACAAGCATGGAGTGAGGAGATTTGTCAAACCTTTGATATTCCGATTCGTATTTGCCCGCCGCTCGTTTCATCGGAGGCGGAGGTTGGAACACTCTTGCCGCAGATCGCAAAGGAAACCGGGATGGCAGAAGAGGTGAAGGTTTTTGCGGGTGGAGCGGATAATGCTTGCGGTGCCATTGGTGCCGGCATTTTATCATCAGGTCACACACTATGCAGCATTGGCACATCAGGTGTCATTCTTTCCTATGAAGAAAATCATAACAGAGAGCTGAATGGAAACTTGCATTTGTTCCATCATGCAAAAAAAGACGCTTTTTATACAATGGGGGTCACTTTGTCAGCAGGTTATAGCCTCGATTGGATTAAATCTTTACTTGCTCCAAATGATTCGTTTAAAGACCTTTTAGCCGGAGCAAAAGATATAGCGCCTGGCGCAAATGGATTGCTATTTACGCCATATTTAGTTGGGGAAAGAACGCCTCATGCAGATTCAGTCATTCGTGGAAG
Source organism: Bacillus sp. FSL W7-1582 (assembly GCF_038593325.1). NCBI lineage: Bacteria > Bacillati > Bacillota > Bacilli > Caryophanales > Bacillaceae > Bacillus > Bacillus sp. FSL W7-1582. The sequence continues at coordinate 1,910,111 of NZ_CP151987.1, read as the reverse complement.
CTTCATTGGATTAGACAGCCGGCATAAAAAAGCGCATATGGTTAGAGCTGTGCTTGAAGGAATCACTTTTTCATTAAATGAATCGATCGCTTTATTCAAGCAGGCGGGAAAAAGCATTGATTCCATCGTGTCTATTGGTGGAGGTGCGAGAAGTCATACATGGCTTCAAATGCAGGCAGACATTTTTCAAGCTGAGGTGATGCAGCTTGAAAATGAGCAAGGGCCCGCATTAGGTGCAGCGATGCTTGCAGCAGTTGGATGCGGCTGGTACGAGTCACTTGAGGCGTGCGCGGATCAGTTTATCCATCAAGCGGTCGTATTTACACCAAATCAACAGCATGTCGATGTATATGATCATCTCTTTCGTTTGTATCAAAGCATTTATACAAACACAAGAGACATTCATGCGGGTCTAGCACAGTATCGATAATCTAGTAGTGAGTAGGGGCATGAAAGGAGGTGATGAATTCATTTCATCATAGAGATGACAGAATTAAAAGGATGAAAAAGGAGAGGAATGGACGATGAATTTGAGAAAATTAAGACTGTTGTTTGTGATGTGTATTGGACTGACGCTTATACTGACGGCTGTACCAGCCCATGCGAGAACCATTACGAATAATGAAATGGGTAACCATAGCGGGTACGATTATGAATTATGGAAGGATTATGGAAACACCTCGATGACACTCAATAACGGCGGGGCATTTAGTGCAGGCTGGAACAATATCGGAAATGCTTTATTTAGAAAAGGGAAAAAGTTTGATTCCACTAGAACTCACCATCAGCTTGGCAACATCTCCATCAATTACAACGCAAGTTTTAACCCAGGCGGGAATTCCTATCTATGTGTCTATGGCTGGACACAATCTCCATTAGCAGAATACTACATTGTTGATTCATGGGGCACATATCGTCCAACAGGAGCGTATAAAGGATCATTTTATGCTGATGGAGGCACATATGACATTTATGAAACAACCCGTGTCAATCAGCCTTCCATTATCGGGATCGCAACCTTCAAGCAATATTGGAGTGTACGTCAAACGAAACGTACAAGCGGAACGGTCTCCGTCAGTGCGCATTTTAGAAAATGGGAAAGCTTAGGGATGCCAATGGGGAAAATGTATGAAACGGCATTTACTGTAGAAGGCTACCAAAGCAGCGGAAGTGCAAATGTGATGACCAATCAGCTGTTTATTGGCAACTAAAAAAGTCAAAGAAAAGAGCCGGGAGCAAAACTCCTGGCTTTTTCTATCATAATTTTTCAACTTCGACTCTGCCGGAAAAGAACGTCGCACCGCCGCCCATATCTGCCAAGCGATCAGGTGTGAGGCCATTCACCAAATGTTTTTTGCCTTTTTGGTCTGCCCATAATCCCTGGCTGACAACAACGCCAGATAACACATTTTGTCCGACTGACACGATCAGCTCGCATTCTCCTCGATCATTCAGCACACGAACCATGTCCCCATCTTCAATCTGTCTTTCTTTTGCATCTTGTTCATTCATATGAAGCTTCGGAAATTTCTCTAGCTTTTGATGCTTCTCATGAAGAGAGAAGGTGGAATTAAGAAAATTATGGTTTGGTCCCGGTATAAACGTTAGTGGATAATCACTTTCCTTGAATAAAGGTACATAGGTTGGAAGGGCTGGATATCCATCTTTTTTCATTTGTTCAGAGTAAAGCTCAATTTTCCCGCTTGGGGTAGGGAGCTTTAAATCTTTGAAAGGCCCTCGTTTTGCTTTGATCCACTTTTTCTCTTTTAACGCTTGATATGAGATGTTTTCATAGTGCGGATTTTCAGGATGATGAAGAGCTTGTTCCATTAGTTCCGCATCTGTGTCTTTAAAGGCTTCATCTTCAAAGCCCATCGCATGAGCCAAAAGACGAAACACTTCTGTGTTTGATTTGCTTTCTCCATAACGTTCAATAACAGGTTCTTGAATTTGAATGTAATGATGCCAGTAAGAAGTATAAAAATCCTCGTTTTCAAAGGCAGATGTCGCTGGCAGAACAATATCCGCATAAGTGGCTGTCTCTGTCATGAACAAGTCATGGACAACCGTAAATAAGTCTTGCCGCATTAAACCGTCTCTTACTTTATTTGCTTCAGGTGTCACAACAGCCGGGTTGCAAGAGTAGAGAAAAAGAGAATCAATAGAAGGTTCTGCGTTCGTTAGCACGCTGCCCAGCTGATTCATATTAAATGTTCTAGGTTCGCGTTCCTTTAATAATTCCGGTCGCTGAAGAGCGGTTTCATTATAACTAAGAAAAGAAGAGTTCGATTTCATCGCACCGCCGCCTTTGTGCAGCCATTGACCGGTGAGGGCAGGGAGACAGGAGATGGTTCGAATACTCATGCCGCCATTATCGTGATGCTGTAGCCCATTGCCAATACGAATGAGAGACGGCGTTGTCTCTGCGTACATTCTCGCAAGTGTGATGATGTCTTCTTTCGGGACACCCGTGATTTGTTCAACCGTTTCTGGATCATACTGCTTCACATGCTCGCGAAGTTCATTGTGACCGACCGTGTAAGTCTCTAAAAATGACGCATCTGTGCGGTCTTCTTTAAAAAGGACATGCATGATCCCAAGAGCTAGCGCACTGTCAGTGCCAGGGCGAAGCGGAATGAACCAATCTGCCATCCGGCCCGTTTGGTTTTTGTGCACATCAATGACGACAATTTTAGCCCCTTGCTTTCGAGCTTTTTGTGCCAACGTGATTTGATGCATATTGGTTGAAACCGCATTGATGCCCCAAAAGATAAATAGTTTCGTGTGAATGGTCTCTTCTGGGTCTGTCCCGATGCTTGCGCCCATTGTATATTTATAGCCTGTTGTTCCGGCTGACTGACAAATGGTTCGGTCTAGCTGACTTGAGCCAAGTCGATAGAAAAAGCGGCGGTCCATTCCTTCTGCATTAAGATTCCCCATATTCCCATAGAAGCTGTAAGGCAAAATGCTTTCTGGTCCTTTTTCTTCGATCAGCTTTGTCCATTTTTGACGAATGGTTTCAATCGCTTCTTCCCACGTAATTGGTGCAAACTGCCGGTCACCTTTTTGACCTACACGTTTTAATGGCGTTGTCAGACGTTTTTCATCATATAAACGAGCTGTGACATTCCGCACTTTATTGCAAATGTTTCCTTGAGTGACTGGATGATCTGGGTCTCCTTGAACTTTAACGATCTTTCCGTTCTCTTTATGGATTAAAAGACCGCACTGGTCAGGGCAATCTAACGAACAAACTGATTTGAATATTCCGTCTTTCATTGCTGTGTAATCGGTCATACGTTTAGCTTCCTTTCCGAATTCCGTGATCACTGTACATATGGACTTTATTTTAGCATGTTCAGACGAGGAAGGTAAGGAGAAGCATATGAAAAAAAGCCCCTAATGAAAGGGACTTTTAAAAACGGGTGACCTGCACAGGGAATTCTTTGACCCCAAACACAAACGTGCTTTGAATTGGTTTCAGCTGATCTGCCGCACAGGTGATTTCTCGAAACGTACGGAGTAAAATCTCAAGTGCTAGATGAGCCTCAAGCCGGGCGAGAGGGGCACCAAGACAAAAATGGATGCCGAAGCCAAAGCTCAAATGCGGATTTGATTTTCTGTCAAGACGAAACGTATCTGGATCGTCAAACTTCCGTTCATCACGATTCGCAGATGCCACCCAGCTGATGAGATAGTCTCCTTTTTCAATGTGAGAACCGGCAATCTGAACATCCTCTGCTGCAACTCGCCCAATCGCTTGAACAGGCGGATAATAGCGTAGCGTTTCCTCCGTCAATTGAGGAATGAGAGACAGGTCTTGCCGCACTGATTCGGCGATATGCGGCTGCTCTGTTAAAAGTCGTACGGCATTTGTAATTAAATTCGTCGTTGTTTCATTACCAGCAACGAGTAAGAGTATACAAAAGCCAAGTAGTTCATTTTCTGATAAACGCTCACCGTCAATTTCCGCTTGGATGAGAAGGGAGATTAAATCATCGGCTGGCGTTTCTTTTCGTTTTTGGATCAAATGAGCAAAGTACGCTGACAGCTCTTTTTCTGCTTGTTTTTGCATGTCGACAACGGCTTGAACAGCTTCTTTTGAATCATCTTTGGCTCCTGCAACTAGAGCATCTGAATGTTTTTTGATCAGCTCTCTGTCTTTCACTTCTGCCCCGAGAAGCTCGGCGATGATCATGACAGGTAGGGGAGCGGCAAGATCTTGGACAATATCGAAGGTCCGTTGATCCTTTACTTGATGTAATAGATCATGGGTCAAGTCTTTGATCTTTTCTTCTATTTGTTTGATCGCTTTTGGCGTGAAGGCTTTATTGACGAGTGCTCTCATTTTGGTATGTTTTGGTGGGTCCATTGTTAAAATACTCGTTTTAGATGTACTTCTTCCTCGCTGTGATGAAAACACTTTTGGCTGCTTCAGAACGGACTGAATATCAGCATATCGAAAGAGATCCCAGCACTTTCTCGTTTCATCGTATCGAATATCACCCTGCGATCGTAATTCATTGTAGATAGGGAATGGGAAAAGAAGGTCATCAGTAGATCGGATTTCTTTCATTGGGATGACATTGACGTAATTTTCTTTTACTTTCATTATGAACGCTCCTTTTTCACTTGATTTCCCTTTCACGGTATCACCACGAAAAACGCATTTCAACGGACATGTTTTCTAAAATATGTCAATAGTCTAATCGAAAGATTCAAACACATTCATCCTATAGGAAAATAGAAAGTCATCAAAAATGATAACGCTTTCTAAAAACTAGAATTGAAGTCACCGAAACCAAAAATAAAATGGTGAATTCAGTCGAACGAAAGGGTACTATGATTCAAATCTGTATAGTTCTTTTGATCTAAATTGATGATTTAAAAAAACACGGCTAACATACATACCGCAAGCTGTTCAGCGTGCATTCGGGACTTTTGAAAAGTGCTGGCTCTTTCTTGACACGATTTCTCATCATGTTACGATAACTAACGTGCGAAAAACACGAACAAAAAGCGAACAAGGGAGAGGATCAATATCATTGATCAAAAGAAAGTTGCTTTCATTGGAGCAGGTTCTATGGCGGAAGGAATGATTGCAGGTATTGTGCGATCAGGTCAGATGCCGCTCAGCCAAATTTACGCAACAAACAAGCAAAATAAGCAGCGATTAAACGAACTAACGAAACGCTACGGAATCCAAACAGCCACAATGGATTCATTTCCTTTTGAAGAGATGGATATGTTGATCCTGGCAATGAAGCCAAAGGATGCTGAAACAGCACTTGAATCATTAAAACCTCATATTCAGAAAGATCAGCTCATCCTGTCTGTGCTTGCAGGTGTGAAATCATCGTATATTGAAGACATGCTGCATGAAGGGCAGCCTGTTATGCGAGTAATGCCAAATACGTCAAGTACGATTGGGGCGTCGGCGACCGCTTTATCTGCTGGACGTGATGTGAAAAATGAACATGTAAGCATGAGTCGGGCTCTTTTATCTGAAATGGGAGAAGTGTATACCATTCAGGAAGAACAAATGGATATTTTCACAGGAATTGCCGGAAGCGGTCCAGCTTATTTTTATTTCTTAATGGAAAGAATCGAAGAAGCTGGAGAAGAAGCTGGCTTATCAAAAGAAATGTCCCGTCAAATCGGTACACAGACACTTCTCGGTGCAGCGAAGATGCTGCAAGAAACAGCTGAAAACCCTTCTGTCCTCAGAGAAAAAATTACGTCACCTAATGGAACAACGGCTGCAGGACTAGATGCATTAGATGATTTTGGCGGAGGAGAAGCCATCAAGCAGGCCGTCAAACATGCCGCCAATCGATCAAAAGAAATAAGTGAACAGCAAAAACAAAAAGTAACGATATAAATAGAGCCTCAATACAGGAGTGATAAGGTGTACGCAGATAAAGAGAGAAAACGAATTGTTGTGAAAATCGGAAGCAGCTCTCTTACTAGCTTTCAAGGTGAGATTAGTTTAAAAAAACTAGAAAACCTCGTCAATCAAATTGTAAAACTCAAAGATGAAGGACACGAAGTCATTTTGGTTTCATCTGGTGCGGTTGCAGCTGGTTACCGAAAATTAGGATTTATTGATAGACCGAAAACACTGCCAGAAAAACAGGCGTCTGCCTCAATAGGGCAAGGGCTTTTAATGGAGTCATATTCTACTTTATTTTTATCGCACGGCTATATTGCTTCACAGCTATTAATTACAAGAAGTGATTTTTCAGATGAAACGCGCTATCAAAATGTGCGAAATACAATGAATGTGTTATTAGATCGAGGGATCATCCCGATTATTAATGAAAATGATACAGTGACGATCAATCGGTTGAAGTTTGGAGATAATGATACATTGTCTGCAAAAGTAGCTGGACTGATTGATGCGGATTTCCTTGCTATTTTATCTGATATTGATGGCTTGTATGAAGATAACCCTCATACAAACCCGAATGCGAAGAGAATTCTAGAAGTCACAGAAATCACAGAAGACATCGAAGCAGCCGCTGGAGATGCGGGAAGCAGCGTTGGCACAGGCGGAATGAAATCAAAACTCGATGCCTTTAAAATTTCAATGGCCGCAGGCATCAATGGCTTTTTGGGAAAAGCCGATACGCCTCACATTTTAGACAAAGCCATCAACGGGACAGAGGACGGCACTTATTTTACAGCTGACGAAAATTTAGCGCCGCTGAATTATAAAAAACAGTGGATTGCTTTTCATTCTGGCCCAAAAGGCGAAATCGTTGTTCAAGAGAAAACACAGGAGCTTCTCATGCATCGTGAGAAAAGTCTGGATTCTGACGGCATAGTCGATGTAAAGGGTTCGTTTAAAAAAGGCGATGTAGTCCGTATTTTAGATCAAGATGAAAGAGAAATAGGGCTTGGCATTGTCAATTATGCGTCCGACGAACTCGCACTCAACGGTGACTTGCTACAGGATGAAGTGGTGCATGTCGTAGATCTTGAAGCGTTTGTTTGTCATTTAGATTTATCAATACCAGTTTGCTAATCATAAGGGAGGAATTTCATGACACTGACAGCTGAAGTTGTCACATCGGTCAAAGAAAAAGCGAAAAAAGCAAAGCACGTATCAAAAAAACTAGGCTTACTTCAAACAGAGGAAAAAAATGAGGCGCTGCTGAAAATAGCAGAAACGCTCGAACAGCAAAGTGATTTTATTTTACAGGAAAATCAAAAGGATTTAGAGGCAGGAAAAGAAAAGGGCTTCTCTGAAGCATTAATGGATCGATTAATGTTAAATGAAGAGAGAATTCATGAGTTTGCAGAAAGTTTGCGGCTTGTGACGAGATTAACAGATCCTGTTGGAGAAATATTGGATGAATGGACTCTTGAAAACGGCTTACATGTGAAAAGCCGAAGAGTACCGCTCGGCGTGATCGGGATGATCTATGAAGCGAGACCGAATGTCACTGTCGATGCAGCAGGGCTTGCCCTCAAGGCAGGCAACTCAGTGATTTTAAAAGGCGGTTCCTCCGCTATTTCTTCCAACAAAGCCATCGTCCGCGTCATTCATGAGGCATTGGATCAAACAAAGATCCCTCGTGATGCGGTACAGTTTATTGAACAAACAGACCGTTCATCGGTTCAAGCGATGTTTCATCTAAAAGAGTGGATTGATGTTTTAATCCCGAGAGGCGGGGCTTCTTTAATCAAAACCGTTGTAGAAGAATCGACCATTCCAGTTCTTGAAACAGGGACAGGGAACTGCCATATCTTTATTGATCAAACAGCGAATGTAGAAAAAGCCATTCAGATTGTCATCAATGCGAAAACAAATCGTCCGGCCGTTTGTAATGCGCTTGAGACTCTGATCGTTCATCGCGATTGGCTGAAAGAAAATAGTGCAGCATTGAATGAAGCACTGCTTCAGCACCAAGTCACTGTGCACGGGGATCAAGACGCTCAATCCTTCTTTTCCGAAGCGGTTCCTGCGGAGGAAGTGGATTGGACAGATGAGTATTTAAGTCTTGATCTTGCGGTGAAAGTCGTTGACTCAATTGAGGGCGCCATTCACCACATTGATCAGTACGGAACGAAACATTCAGAAGCCATCGTAACAGAGGATGAAAAAAACGCACAAATCTTTCTAAACGAAGTCGATGCGGCCGCTGTTTATCATAACGCATCTACACGTTTTACAGATGGCGGTGCACTAGGATATGGCGCTGAAATTGGCATTTCTACTCAAAAACTGCACGCAAGAGGGCCAATGGGACTTCCTGCACTGACAACAACAAAGCTGCTTCTATCTGGTGATGGTCAGATTAGAAGCTAGAATGAATGTAACGAACACTACCTTTCTTCTTGGGGTAGTGTTTTTTAGTGTATGAGAAAAGAAGAGAGAAAAAAGGGGAACGACATGGAAACGATGCTGAAGCACTGACAACTCTTGAAAAAGAAGACAAAGGGCTAAAATGAAGTCCATTTTAGCCCTTTGTCAACAATCTAGTTTTTTTATGAACTTGAACGGTCTTTTTTCATGACTTTCTCAAATTTGAAAAATTCAAATGTCTCAGGTGCTAAAGGGTCATTTTCTTGATTCTTCTCATGAGGGAAGCTCGGATCTGGATGGTGTAAGTGATAAAACTCAACAATCTGAAACCCGCATTTGTTCACATAAAAATGAATGTTGCGCTTTTCAAAATAAGGAGTGACAACTTCCCACACCTTCGTTTCTGGATATTGCGCCTCAATGGCTTTCCATGCTGCCTGACCAATGCCGCGGCTGTGAGATGATGAAGAAATGTATAATAGGTCCACCGAATTGCGGTGTGTATGCGGGTTGATTTTTAAGACAACCCCTCCTGCCTTTTGACCATTTAGTAAAATATGATAGACAAGGTTCTCTGTCGAATAAAAAGATTCATCAATCGACTCATCAGGAGGAATTGGTCCACCTTCTGCATCGCCAAATGCATCAATGATGCCAGCTGTGAAAGCATCTTGCAGTTCCTTTTTCATCAAAGGGAAGTCTTCTTGATTTGCAAGTGATAATGTGACTTGATCTTGTGCGATTTTGTTCATGTGTAAATCCTTTCTCCACATACGTGGTGTTTATGCATGTTATCATAAAGGATGGAGTAACTCCATAGTCAAGAAAGGGGCCCTAAAAATGATGAGCGATGGTCAAAAAACATTTTTAACTGGAGAATTTGCGTCATTATTTGAAGTGAAAAAAGATACACTGCTCTATTATGATAAAATCGATTTGTTTAAGCCGGCAGGTGTTCAGGAAAATGGGTACCGTTATTATACATTTGAACAGTTTGATCATTTCATGGCCATTCAATCCCTTCGTGCTGTTCAATTTCCGATCAAACAATTAAAACAATACTTTACTGAGCCTTCTCAGGATAAATTGCAAAGCCTTGCGGTTGAGCAAGCAGAAAAGGTCGGGGAGGAGATCCAAAAACTACAGGATATTCAATCTTTTCTTTTTCGTGTGATCGAGACAACGAATGAATTATCATCAGTGAAAACAGGGGAAGTCTTGTTTCAAGAACTGCCAGAGGAACCGATCGTCCTCAGTACATCAAACCCAATTGATTCAAACACACCTGTAGAAGAAATTTCTCGAATTGTAGGAGAATTTCTGAAAGGAATTGGTATTAAAGGTGCCGCAGCAAATGGTTCTATTTTAAACAAGGAGCAGTTTTTGCAGCGTCATTATCATCAGTCTGATCGGCTATTTTGCCGAATGGAAGGACCGGATGCAGTCAAAAAGCCAGCGGGTCTATATGCAGTCATGTATCAACAAGGAACATATGGAGAAATGGAGACTGCCTATTCACGTTTATTAGATCACATCGAAGCAGAGGATATGATACTGGATGGGGATGTCTTTGAGGAGTATTTACTTCATTCTCTGATGTCTAAAAATGAAGCGGATTACATGACGAAACTTAGTGTGAAAGTCAGAAAACGGGAAGCTTAAGGCATCACAAAAAGGATAGACAGGCATTTTTACATGCTGTCTATCCTTTTTGGTGCTGTTTAACCGACTTGGTTTTCGGCAAATTGACTCATATAGAGGTCTGCATAAAAGCCTTTTTCTTTCAAAAGCTCACGATGAGTTCCTTTTTCAATGATCGTGCCATCTTTCATAACTAAAATGAGATCGGCATCTTTAATCGTTGAAAGTCGATGTGCAATAACGAAGCTTGTTCTGCCGTTCATTAATTCATTCATCGCTTTTTGAATATGCATCTCTGTCCGTGTATCGACACTGCTTGTTGCTTCATCTAAGATTAATATCTTCGGATCAGATAAGATGGCACGGGCGATGGTTAACAGTTGACGCTGACCTTGTGAGAGGTTGCCTGCATCTTCTGTTAAGAGTGTGTCATATCCATCTGGAAGGGTGCGGATGAAATCGTCTGCATAGGCATGTTTAGCGGCCTTCAACACATCCTCTTTTGAAACATTTGGTCTGCCATATGCGATGTTGTCATAAATTGTGCCTTCAAAGAGCCATGTATCCTGAAGAACCATCGCAAATAAGTCACGTACTTGCTCTCGGCTGAGGTCGGTTGTTTTTACGCCGCCAATGCGAATGGAGCCTTGATCTAGCTCGTAAAAGCGCATTAACAGATTAATAATCGTTGTTTTTCCAGCGCCTGTTGGCCCAACAATGGCAACCGTTTGTCCTTCTCGGACATGTAAATTCAAATCTTTAATAATGGGTTGATCTTTCTCATAACCGAAGTGAACGTGCTCAAAGGCCACATCTCCGGAAAGGGATTTAAGATCAATCGCTGCATCTTCTTCCGCATGTTCTTCTTCCTCATCTAAAATTTCAAACACCCGTTCAGCAGATGCGATAGCAGATTGAACTAAGTTTGCAACACTGGATGCTTGCACAAGCGGCTGCGACATTTGCTGTGTGTATTGGATAAATGCTTGCACATCCCCAACACGAATATTCCCGTTAATGACAAGAATTCCGCCAGCAACACTTACCGCCACATAGCCAAGATTCCCAATAAAGGTCATCATCGGCATCATTAAGCCGGAGATAAATTGTGCTTTTCTTGAAGATTCATATAGTTGTTCGTTTAATTGATCAAATGTATCAATGGCTTTCTTTTCATAGCCATACGCACGAACCGTCTGATGTCCTGTGAACATTTCATTAATATGTCCATTGATCATCCCTAGTTCTTTTTGCTGTGCTTTAAAATGCTTTTGCGAAAATGATGTAATGCCTCGAATCGCAAACAAACTAAGGGGCAGCGTCAAACAAACAAGCATTGTCAGCAGCGGACTGATGAAAAGCATCATGACGACAATACCAATGACTGTAATAACAGATGTGATCACTTGTGTGAGTGCCTGCTGTAAAGAAGTATTAATATTATCAATGTCGTTCATCACCCGGCTCAGCGTGTCTCCGTGTGTTGTTTTATCAAAATAACGAAGAGGGAGACGTGTGAGTTTGTCACTCGCTTCTTGTCTTAGTTCAGCAATGGTCTGCTGCGAGACACCCGCCATTACATATTGCTGAACGAATGAGAAGAGAGATGCCACGACATATAATAGAACAAGCAACAATAAAATGCGTGAAATGACATCGAATTGAACGCCAGTTCCTTGTGTAAAACTTTCAAATAGGGAAGAGGTGGCATCCCCAAGTAATTTTGGACTGACAACATTAAAAACGGTTGAACCGATCGCTGCAATCAGGACAATGATCAGCTGAAATTTTCTCGGTTTTAAATAGCCCGTTAAACGAAGAAGTGTTTTTTTAAATTCCTTCGGTTTTTGTACTGGACCCCTTGGGTGACCGCCTTTATGTCCCATTCCAGAAGACATTTTTTTACTCATCCTTGCTCCACCTCCTGACCTTCCTGTGATGCGACTATTTCTTGATAGACAAGGTTATCTTTCAGTAACTGTTCATGTGTACCGATACCTGCTATTTTTCCATCATCTAACACAATGATTTTATCGCTATGCTTCACTGTGCTGATTCTTTGGGCCACAATAATCAAAGCAGCATGCTCTTTTTCAGCTTCTAGCGCTGACCGAAGTTTTGCATCCGTTTTGTAATCAAGGGCAGAGAAGCTATCGTCAAACAGGTAGAATGAAGGTTTTCTTACGAGTGCTCTTGCGATCGAAAGACGTTGTTTTTGACCGCCAGAGAGATTCGAACCCCCTTGGTCTATCTCTGCGTGAATTCCGCCATCTTTTTGCAAAACAAATTCTTCGGCCTGTGCTGTCCGCAGTGCCTGCCAAATCTCGTCATCTGTAGCATCTCGTTTGCCAAAGCGCACATTATCAGCAATGGTTCCGCTAAATAAAATGGCTTTTTGAGAAACATAACCCATCTGACTTCTCAGTTTCTCTTGAGGCAATTCTCTAATATCGACACCATCTAATGTAATTTTTCCTTCTGTTGCTTCATAAAAACGTGTCATCAGCTGAAGAAGGGTCGTTTTCCCGGAACCTGTACTGCCAATGATCGCCGTCGTTTCACCCTTTTTGGCTTCAAACGTCATGTCTTGAACGGCTGGTTTTTCAGCATTTGAATAATAAAATGACACATTCTCAAAGCGAATGGACTGGGCTGGCTGATCAAGTTTAGTGACAGTCTCTTTTTTGTCTTTAATTTTTGGTTCTAGATTTAACACTTCATTCATCCGTTTAGCGGATGCCTGAGCTCTAGGCACCATAATAAAACTCATAGACAGCATAATGAGTGCCATTAAAATCATCATCGCATATTGAATGAAGGCGATTAGATTCCCGACTTCCATCTGTCCGGCATCAATCCGATTAGCGCCAATCCAGACAATGCCGATATTCGTGAAGTTCATGATAATGAGCATAAAAGGGAACAAGTACGCCATTAATCGATTGACCTTAAGACCAGTATCCTTATACGATGTATTGGCTTCTTGAAAACGTTCCTTTTCGTCATCTACTCGGTTAAACGCACGTATGACCCGAATGCCTGAAAGCGACTCTCTCATAATCAAGTTCAGCCGGTCCGTTTTTTTCTGAAGCTGGCCAAAGAGGGGGATTGCTTTTCTTGACACCAAATAAATGAACCCGCCAAGAAGGGGAAGAGCTGCTAAAAAGATGAGAGATAACACAGCATCTCTAGATACAGCCAAAATAATTCCACCAACGAGCATAAGAGGCGCCCGTGTCATCATTTGTAAGATCATGATTGTGACATCTTGAACTTGTTTCACATCATTTGTTGATCTTGTAATAAAGGAAGATGTCCCGATTTTTTGAAATTCTTCTAATGAGAATTGTTCGACATGCACAAACAGCTGTCTTCTCATATCACGCCCGAAGCCTAGAGCTGTCTTAGATGACAAGTAGGACTTCCAAATCGTGAGCAAGATGGCAAGTAAAGAACAACCCACCATCCAGCCCCCAACTTTCCATATATAAGCGACATCACCTTGGACGATCCCGACATCAACGATATCTGCCGTAAGCGTCGGTAAATACAGCTGGAGCATACTGCTTAAAAAGGTGAGAATCACAATGGACACAACGGATAGCCGATAGGGCTTTAAAAACGATAAAATTGATTTCATACGATTACCTTTCTTCCATATAGTCTGTTGTTCTGTAACTCATCATATACAAAGAGGGATTATTTCTACAAATGAAATGTCTTGTTTTAATGAATTATTTATATTGTTCAATTTTTGAAAAGAAGTCCTTTACAAACATATAAAAATCATGGGCAGAAGGAGACATCTCTCTTGATTTAGACGCAATAATTCCGACCGTTCTTCTCACTTGAGGGAAATCAATGGGAATTTTCACTGTAAATCGCGGTGTTGTTTCATAAAAAGCACTTTCGGGTAATAAGGTAACGCCCATACCCGCTGACACAAGACCTTTAATGGCATCCAAATCTTCTCCTTCAGATGAGATAGTAGGCTCATAGCCAGCCTGCTTACAGGCATCAACCGCAATTTGTCTCAGCACATATCCTTCAGGAAACAAAACGAAATGGTCTTTTCTCAAATCACTTAAATGAATACTTCTTTGCCCGCTAAAGGGGTGACTAATAGGCAAAAGGGCATAAATGCTTTCGGAAAACAAGATATTTCCTTCTATTTGAGGATCGTTTGTCGGGACAGGTCCTAAAAAGGCAAGATCAATGTCTCGATTTTTAACAGCTTCAATCAGAAACTTATAGGAACCTTGCCGAAGTAAAAAATCGACCTCTGGATATTCCAGCTTAAATGCGGAAATGACAGAAGGGAGCACTTGGCTTGCTAGACTTGTAGGAAATCCAATGTTCACTGTCCCTTTGTGAGGGTCTAAGTATTCATCAATTTGTTCTTTGGCGTAATCGATCGCTTTTAGGGCGGTTCTGACATGGTCCAAAAATTGTCTGCCGATTTTCGTTAATTTGATATTTCGTCCTTCTCGTTCGAATAAAGCCACTCCAAGTTCTTCTTCTAAATTGGCAATCTGCCGGCTGATGGCAGATTGGGCAACGTGTAAGTTTTCAGCCGCTTCTGACACGTGTTCACGGTCAGCAACTTCTACAAAATAACGTAATTGACGAAGCTCCATTTTTGCACTTCACACCCATCTATCTCAAAAAGAGATTGTTTTGATCTAAATTATATATTGTTTATATTAATTTGAAAACTTAAAATAAGTTACAGAGTTTGTGAGATTTTATTACTGTGAAAAAACGGATCTTTTAAACGGGGGAGAGAAACGATGACTTATAATCAACTACCACAACCACAAGGTCTCTACCGTCCTGAATTTGAACATGATGCATGTGGAATCGGACTGTACGCCCATTTAAAAGGGGAGGCGACACATAGCATCGTCAAAAAGGGATTGCAAATGCTGTGCCAGCTTGATCACCGCGGCGGGCAAGGCAGTGATCCGTATACAGGTGATGGTGCCGGTTTAATGGTACAACTGCCAGACGCTTTTTTTAGAAAGAACTGTCAAGACCTTGCACTTCCTGAAAAGGGCCGTTACGGGGTAGGAATGGTGTTCTTTTCAAAAGATGATGATGCCAAAACGCGTCAAGCGATCGAACAAAAGATCAACGGCTTCATTAAACAAGAAGGGCAAACATTAATTGGCTGGAGAACGGTTCCTGTTGATGCTGGGAAAATTGGAACGGTTGCAGCGAAGAGCTGTCCGGTTGTCCGGCAAGTGTTCATCGGAGCAAACGACAACATAACAGACCGTTTGTCATTTGAACGAAAATTATACGTCATCCGCAAGCAGGCTGAAAACTGGGGAACAGCAGAGGAAAAACAATTTTACTTTGTCAGCCTGTCGAGTCAAACCATCGTATATAAGGGGCTTTTAACATCAGATCAAGTTGATGCTTTTTATCTTGATCTACAGGATGAAACATTTGTTTCTGCATTTTCACTCGTTCATTCAAGATTTAGTACAAATACATTCCCGACATGGGAACGAGCGCATCCAAACCGTTACTTAATTCATAACGGAGAAATTAACACATTAAGAGGAAACATCAATTGGATGAGAGCAAGAGAACAACAATTCGTGTCTGAAGCCTTCGGAGAAGATCTAGACAAGATTTTGCCAGTGCTGAATGCAGACGGAAGTGATTCATCCATTTTAGACAATGCCTTTGAATTTTTCGTGCTTGCAGGGCGTACTCCTGCTCATACAGCGATGATGCTGATTCCTGAGCCGTGGACGGAGAATACGCACATGTCAAAAGAGAAACGGGCATTTTATGAATACCATAGTTCGTTAATGGAGCCATGGGATGGCCCAACAGCGATTTCGTTTACGGATGGTAAACAAATCGGCGCCATCTTAGATCGTAACGGATTAAGACCCGCGAGATACTACGTGACAAATGACGATCATATCATTTTCTCATCTGAAGTTGGCGTCATCGACACGAATGAAGAAGATGTGAAGTATAAAGACCGTCTTGAACCAGGTAAAATGCTGTTAATCGATTTAGAAGAAGGACGCATTATTTCTGATGAAGAAGTGAAATCTTCGATTGCGAATGAACTTCCTTATCAAAAATGGCTCGATGAAGAAATGGTTCACGTCAATCGCTCGGAAGAAAATTCAGAAAATTCTAGTATAATGAGTGATTTGTTAACGCGTCAGCGTGCTTTCCATTATACGTACGAAGACATTCAAAAGTATTTAATTCCTTTACTAGAAGAAGGCAAGGACCCAATAGGCTCGATGGGAAGTGATACACCGCTTGCTGTGTTATCAGATCGTGCGCAGTCGCTGTTTTCTTATTTCAAACAGCTGTTTGCTCAAGTGACGAACCCGCCAATTGATGCCATTCGTGAGCAGCTTGTCACATCGACCATGACTTGGTTAGGTGCTGAGGGAGATATTTTACATCCAAATGAATATTCATGCCGAAGAATTAAACTTTATACACCCGTTTTAACAAGCGGGCAGTTCAACGGCTTGAAAACGATTGTTCATAACGCCTTTAAAAGCAAAACGATTCATACACTTTTCACTGATGACCTAAAACGCGGTCTTGATGCGATGTTTGAAGAGGCAGAAAAAGCCATTCGTGAAGGGGTATCTTTACTAATTCTTTCTGATCGTGACATGACAGAAGAAAAAGTGCCGATTCCACCACTTCTTGCATTGAGTGCACTTCATCAGCATCTTGTGCGTCAAGGCTTACGAACAAAGGTGAGCTTAATCGTCGAATCTGGAGAAGTAAGAGAGGTTCATCATTTTGCCGCACTGATTGGCTACGGCGCAGATGCGATCCATCCGTACCTCGTTTACGAAACATACAAACAGCTTATTGCTGAAGAAGCGATTGCGATTAGCTTTGATGAAGCTGTCACAAAGTTTGGGAAAAGTGTGACTGAGGGCGTCGTTAAAGTAATGTCTAAAGTGGGAATTTCCACTGTCCAAAGCTATCGAGGCGCACAAATTTTTGAAGCAGTCGGTATTAGTGAAGATGTCATCCAGGCGTATTTCACAGGAACAGCTTCGCAGTTAGGCGGTATTGATCTTGACACCATTGCAAGTGAAGCAAAGCTTCGTCATGAGGCTGGGTATCAGGCATCAACTGATCAAACGCTAGAATCAGGCAGTGAATTCCAGTGGAGAAAAAATGGAGAGCATCATGCCTTTAACCCAAAAACCATTCATACCCTTCAGTGGGCATGCCGCAACGAAGATTATGATTTATTTAAGCAATATACGAAGGCAGCGGATGAAGAACGAATTGGTTTCCTTAGAAATCTATTTGCTTTTCGTTCAAAACAAAAGCCAGTTCGTCTGGAAGAAGTTGAATCTGCTGAATCCATTGTACGCCGCTTTAAGACAGGTGCGATGTCATTTGGTTCATTAAGTAAAGAAGCGCATGAAGCACTAGCGATTGCGATGAACCGAATTGGAGGCAAAAGCAACAGCGGAGAAGGCGGGGAAGACCCTGCACGCTTCACAGTAGATGAGCACGGGGATGATCGCAGAAGTGCAATTAAACAGATTGCTTCTGGCCGCTTTGGTGTGAAAAGTCATTATTTAGTCAATGCAGATGAACTGCAAATTAAAATGGCGCAAGGTGCAAAGCCTGGAGAAGGCGGACAACTGCCAGGGAATAAAGTATATCCTTGGGTCGCAGACGTACGTGGTTCTACGCCAGGTGTTGGCCTAATCTCACCACCGCCTCACCATGATATTTATTCAATCGAGGATTTGGCTCAATTGATCCATGATTTGAAAAACGCAAACCGTGACGCACGCATCAGTGTCAAGCTAGTTTCTAAAGCTGGCGTTGGAACGATTGCAGCAGGTGTTGCAAAAGGGACAGCTGATGTCATCGTAATTAGTGGATATGATGGCGGTACTGGAGCTTCTCCGAAAACAAGTATTAAACATACAGGACTTCCTTGGGAGCTTGGATTGGCAGAAGCGCATCAAACCCTTGTCTTAAACGGCCTTCGAGAGCGAGTCGTTCTTGAAACGGATGGCAAATTAATGACAGGACGCGACGTTGTCATGGCTGCGATTTTAGGAGCAGAAGAATACGGCTTTGCGACAGCTCCACTTGTCGTATTAGGATGCGTCATGATGAGAGCATGTCATTTAGATACTTGCCCAGTCGGAGTCGCTACTCAAAACCCAGAACTTCGCAAAAAATTCATGGGTGACCCTGATCACATTGTCAACTTCATGATGTTTATTGCAGAGGAAGTAAGAGAAATTTTAGCTGAACTTGGCTTTACATCAATGGATGAATTGATTGGGCGTACGGATGTCTTATCAGTAAGTGAAAGAGCAAAATCACACTGGAAAGCAGGACAGCTGAACCTTGAAACCCTGCTTTATCAGCCAGAGGGACCACGCACATTCAGAACGCCGCAAAATCATAAAATTGATGAATCACTGGATATGAATGAGATTCTCCCTTATGTACAGGAAGCGCTCGATCATCAAACACCGGTTGATCTGTCACTAAACATTCGCAACATTCACCGTGTAGCTGGAACGATTACGGGCAGCGAAGTGTCTAAGCGCTACGGAGAAGAAGGCCTGCCAGAGGATACGATCACACTTCGGTTCACTGGTTCAGCTGGACAAAGCTTCGGCGCATTTGTTCCAAAGGGGATGTCTTTATATTTAACAGGTGACTCAAATGACTATATCGGCAAAGGACTCTCTGGAGGCAAAATTGCTGTCAAAACATCTGATCACTTTGTACAAAATGGACATGAGAACGTGATTGTCGGTAACGTTGCATTTTACGGCGCGACAAGCGGAAAAGCGTTTATTAACGGTCGTGCAGGTGAACGTTTTGCCGTGCGTAATTCAGGTGTCAATGTGGTCGTTGAAGGAATCGGTGATCACGGCTGTGAATACATGACTGGCGGACGTGTTGTCATTTTAGGTGACGTTGGGAAGAACTTTGGCGCAGGGATGTCTGGCGGTATCGCTTACGTGCATACATCCGATGCAAAACAGTTCAAAAGAATGTGTAACATGGAAATGATCATGTTTGAAAAACTCACAGATCACGAAGAAGAACAAGAAGTGAAGCAAATGATTCAGGAACACCTTGATTATACAAACAGCTCAAAAGCAGCAGCGCTTCTAGAGAATTGGGCACAAGAAAAGAATCACTTCATTAAGATCATTCCAAGAAATTACAAAATGATGCTTCAAAGCATTGAGGAACAAAAACAAGCAGGCCTCAGCCACGAGGAAGCTGTTATGTTCGCATTTGAAGCAAACACAAAACCGAAAAATAAAGAAACGGCAAACGGGCAAAAAGCAGCCCTCGCTCATTAAGAAAGGGGAGAGGACAATGGGCAAAGCAACAGGTTTTATGGATTATAAAAGAGAAAAGCCAAATGAACGTGACCCTCTCACTCGTCAAAATGACTGGAAAGAATATTCAGCTCCTTATACAGATGAGGTATTGAAACAGCAGGGTGCTAGATGTATGGATTGCGGAACACCGTTTTGTCAAATTGGGATGGAGATCAGGGGCGGCGTTTCTGGCTGCCCGATCTACAATTTAATTCCAGAATGGAATGACCTTGTCTACCGGGGCAGATGGAAAGAAGCGCTTGAAAGACTACAAAAAACGAACAATTTCCCTGAATTTACTGGAAGAGTATGTCCAGCACCTTGTGAAGGCTCATGTACCGTCGCGATCAATGATCCAGCAGTATCGATTAAAAATATCGAACGGACGATCATTGATAAAGGTTTTGAAAATGGCTGGATTACACCAAGAATTCCTTCAAGCCGTACAGGGAAAAAGGTTGCCATTGTCGGATCAGGACCAGCAGGACTGGCAAGTGCAGACCAACTAAACCAAGCAGGGCACGCTGTAACCGTGTTTGAACGATCTGATCGTCTTGGTGGACTGCTCACTTATGGTATTCCGAATATGAAGCTCGACAAAGAAGTCGTTGAGCGCAGAGTTAAACTGCTAAGACAAGAAGGCATTGACTTTGTGACCAATACAGAAATTGGTGTGGATATCACGGCTGATGAACTGAAAGAGCAATTTGATGCGGTCATCCTTTGTACAGGTGCACAAAAGCAGCGTGACCTGTTAATTGAAGGCAGGGAAGCAAAAGGGATTCACCTGGCAATGGATTATTTAACACTCGCAACAAAAAGCATGCTTGATTCAGGATTCAAAGATAAAAACTTTATTGACGCAAAAGGGAAAGACGTCATTGTGATTGGCGGAGGAGATACAGGCGCTGACTGCGTCGCAACTGCACTTCGCCAAAAAGCAAAAAGTGTTGTTCAATTCGGAAAGCATCCAAAGCTTCCAGATACACGTGTAGGGGATAACATGTGGCCAGAACAGCCTTATGTCTTCTCTCTAGATTATGCTTACGAAGAAGCACAAGCAAAATTTGGAGAAGATCCGCGGCAATATTCGATTCAAACCACAAAGATTGTGGCTGATAAAAATGGGAAGTTAAAAGAGCTTCATACCATTCAAATGGAAAAGGTGAAAAACGAGCAAGGGAAGTTTGAATTTCATGAGATTCCAGGAACAGAGAAGGTATGGCCAGCTCAGCTAGTCTTTATTGCGATTGGTTTTGAGGGAACTGAACAGCCGCTAGTGAAACACTTTGGCGTGGACAGCAAAAACAATCGGATTGACGCAAAATATGGGGAATATACGACGAATGTAGAAGGCGTATTTGCAGCGGGAGATGCAAGACGCGGTCAAAGCTTGATTGTCTGGGCAATTAACGAAGGCAGACAAGTGGCGCATGAGGTAGACCGTTATTTAATGGGGAGTTCGGTTCTGCCAAAATAGGTCAAACAAAGGGTGTTTACCATATATAGAGAAAAGCCATGACCAAAGAGTGGTCATGGCTTTTTATGATTCAGACATGGTTGGCTGGATAATGACTTTTTTACGTTTGAACTGGGAGACAACCAAACAGAGGAAGACAGCAAGAACAAAAAGAGAAATGGTCAAAAAGCCAAATGTATAGGAGCCCGTCATTTCTTTTAAACTGCCAAGAACGTTTGGTAAAAAGAATCCCCCAATGCCTCCTGCAGCCCCTACAATTCCAGTCACAATCCCAATTTCCTTATGAAACACTTGCGGCACAAGCTGGAACACCGCCCCATTCCCCATACCAAGACACATCATTCCGACAAATAAAAGCGCAATGACCACTGGTAAAGCAGGTAGACTACTCACTGCCCCTAAACAGATACCAATCAAAGCAAATAAACCGAGCAGTACTTTCATCCCGCCAATTTTATCGGCAATCAAACCGCCAACTGGCCGAAAGAAGCTGCCTGCCGCCACGCAAAGCGTCACAAAATCACCGGCATGAATTTTTGAAATCGCATATTGGTCCACAAAGAAAATACTCAAGAAACTTGAAAGGCCGACAAAACCACCGAATGTAATCGCATAAAGCAGGCAGAAAAACCACGTTGTTTTCACTTGAAAGACTGAAAAATAGGACCGAAGCGGCTGAGGGGCGGGCTGGTTTGGTGCATCTTTTGCTGTGAAAATAAAAAACAAAAAGACGAAACTTAAAGGAATAAGAGCGAGCCCCATCACTGTATGCCAGCCATACATCTCCGCAAGCCTTGGTCCAAAGAGTGTCGAGATCAGTGTTCCGCTGTTTCCGGCGCCGGCAATTCCCATCGCTACCCCTTGTAAATGAGGAGGGTACCAGCGGCTTGCCATCGGTAAAGCGACCGCAAAACTCGCACCTGCAACCCCTAATAAAATCCCGATCAGTACTAGCTCTGAAAGGGTTGTACCACCGAAAAACCCCCATATAAGCGGAATGGTGGTCAAAATCATGCCCATCATCGCTGTTTTTTTAGGTCCCATTCGGTCTGTTAATAGGCCTAGCACAATTCGAAAAAAAGATCCGGATAAAATCGGAATGGCTACAATCATGCCTTTTTCTATTGTCGATAAGGCAAAATCTTGTGCAATAAAAGCACCGAGTGCCCCCAGCAAAACCCAAATCATGAAACTCACGTCAAAATATAAAAATGAACCAAACAATGTCTTAGGATGACCACTAGAAGTCAATTCTGAGAGTTTCACAAAACCACTCCTTTATTTTGAATTTTCTGACTTAAAGATAGCGAGTTGATAGAAGGAATGGAAGTATTGTGTTAGAAAAAATGACATGGATAAACACTTTTTTACAAATGTGTGCCATAATCTAGGCAAACATTGCTTTGGCGCAAAAAGCTAGAAAGGTTGATCTCACATGGCAAAACGTAAACTCGTGTTTATCGGAAACGGCATGGCGAGTATGAAATGTATCGAGCATATCGTAAAGAATCAGCCAGAACGCTATTCCATCACGATCATTGGAAAAGAGAAGCACCCGGCCTACAACCGAATAAAACTTTCATCGGTTTTACAAAAAAGTGAATCATTGTCTCAAATTGAACTAAAGCCAAAAGAATGGTACACCAAACATGACATCACCATCCAAACAGGCGAAGCAGTTGTCCACATCGATACAAAGCGTCAATTGCTCATGACAGAAGCACGCCGGAATATCCCGTATGACAAACTGGTTATCGCCACAGGCTCATCGCCTCATTTTCTACCTATACAAGGCGTATCCAAAAAAGGGGTCTATGCTTTTCGTACGATTGACGATTATGAGGCCATTTACGCTGATTCTTTACGCTATGAGCGTGCAGCAGTCATTGGAGGTGGTGTACTTGGTGTGGAAGTGGCCGCTGGTTTACAGATCGCTGGACTGAAGACAACCTTGATTCATCACACGGATTGGCTTATGCAACGCCAATTAGATGAAACCGCTGCAGGGCTTTTGTCTCAACAATTAAGTCGCAAGGGGATTCAGGTAAAAACAAATGCTCATACGATTGCATGTTTAGGAAACGAGAGAGTAGAAGGCGTTCTGTTAAAAAGTGGAGACATCGTGGATGCTGATCTCGTGGTTTTCACAACAGGGGTCCGTCCGAATATAGAGCTTGCAAAACAGCACGGCATTCATACAAGAAAAGCCATTGTTGTAAATGATGTCATGCAGACAAACGTTGAGAATATTTATGCTATTGGAGAATGTGCAGAGCATAAGGGAATGGTGCACGGTCTTGTGCAGCCTATTTATGAACAAGCAAACGTGCTTGCGAATCATTTATTAGATGAACTGGTCACGAATTTACCTCCTGCCATTTATTCAACAAAATTGAAAGCAAATGACATATCTATTTATTCTGCTGGCAGTATTGTAAACCGATCCCCCTCCGCTTCAGTGGTGACTTACTTAGATGAAGAACAAGAAGTATATAAAAAACTAGTGTTTGAACATGATGTGCTCACAGGCGTTGTATTAGTTGGTCAACTTGAGAGAGCTGAGCAGCTTTTGCAGGATGTAAAAGTGGGGCGTGATAAAAGCGTAGTCATGAAATCACTGAATGAAGAGCAGATATCCCCTTTAGATTCATTAAAAACAGAGGATCTCATCTGCCAATGCCACACGGTGACGAAGGGAGCGATATTCAAAAGCATATCGGTCCATCAGCTGACAAATTTAGAAGAGATAAAAAAACAGACAGGGGCCGCAACGGGCTGCGGAGGCTGTCAAGAGCTTGTTCGTGCCTGCTGCCATGTCTCATCAAATCAGCTAACGGAAGCACTGGACACGTTTTGCTCGTGCACAAATGTAGAGGAAGAGACCATTTTTTCGTATGTAAAAAAGCAGCAGCCGCTGAATGAAGAGCAAGTAAGAAGACAATTTGATTGGATGACAGATAACGGCTGTGACAAGTGCCGAGCAGCCATTCCATACTATCTTGAGCAGTTTCAAGATCTTTTCGTAAAAGACAGCCCATCAGATCATGAGCCCATACTAATGCCTCAGTTATATGGTGGCCGTCTTGATCTGACATTTTTACAGATGATAACCGGATTATTAGAGCAAAAGCAAATTCAGCACGTAGAACTAACGGAGAATAAACGAATTCGGCTGATCGGTATTTCACAAGAGGCCGACCATATTATAAAAGAACATGGACACATCATGCCACAAGAAAGCAAGAGACTTTCTCATGTTCTATCATGTGATTGTCGTCACGATCCATCTGTCACAACACTTGTCATGGAGATCGAAAGACAACTAGAAAACACGCTTTTACCTGCAGTCACATCGATTCATATCGCTGGTCCTTCCTGCGTATGTCATTTCAGCCCCATCTATGACATCTGCATCAAGAAGCAGCTGGATGAATGGGACATTTATATAGGAGGCAGCATACGTCAACCTAAGGCAGGTCAGCTTTTTTATTCTGTGAGCCGAACGGATGAGCTGATTCCTTTTTTAAAAGCACTGCTTGAAGACTATAGAAAACGTGCATATTTTCAAGAATCTATTGGAGACTGGATCCAAAAAAACGGCATCATTTCCATCCGAGAAAAATTGCTCGATGAGGAAATGAGAGAAGAGCTCTGCGAGCAATTTGAGCAAAGTAGACAAAAGGGTGTGAATGTATGAATCAATCTTTTTTACAATATGTGCAGCAAACATCAGAGCAGCAAGAGCGAAAAAGGGTGTTCCCATCTCAATGTCCGTTTTGCAGTATGCAGTGCAAAATGCAATTAGTCGAGCAGCACGCAGAAGGGCGAACACGCTACCAGACGATAGGTATTCATAATCCAACCACGTTCGGCAGGATCTGTATGAAAGGGCAGCATGCCCACCAGCACGCACTGCACAAGGAACGATTGAATCACCCCCTCATCAAAAGAAACGGTCAATTTGTCAAAGTGACTTGGCAGGAGGCACTTGACGAAATCAAAGCACGCACTCAAACCCTTCAGACGGAACATGGGAACGATGCTATCAGTGTGTATGGTAGTGCATCGATTACAAATGAAGAAGCTTATTTACTCGGAAAATTTGCAAGGGTCGCCCTTAAAACGAAATACATTGATTACAATGGAAGACTGTGTATGTCTTCAGCAGCAACAGCAGCTAACCAAACATTTGGACTTGATCGGGGTCTAACATTTCCGCTTCGTGACATCAAGCATGCCCGGGTTTTACTATTGGTTGGAACCAATATAGCGGAATGTCAGCCGACCCTCATGCCGTACTTGGAAGAAGCTAAAAAGAACGGGGCATTTCTCATCGTGATCGATCCGCGAAAAACAGCAACAGCCAAACTAGCTGACTTACATGTCAGCTTAAGGCCTGGGTCAGATGCTGCACTCGCAAATGGAATCTTACACGTCATGCTTCATGAACAGTTACTAGACGAAGAATTTATTAAAAAACGAACATCAGGTTTTCAAGAAATGAAACAGCATATTTCACACATGTCCCTGCCTGACATTACGCAGCAAACCGGTGTATCGATGAAAGTCATTCAAAAAATAGCGAGAAAATTCGCACGCGAAAAAACAGGAATGATTCTGACTGCAAGAGGCATTGAGCAGCAAATAGACGGGACAGCATCCGTTCGTAATTTCCTGAATATTCTGCTTGTTACTGGGAAAATTGGCCGGATTGGGTGTGGATATGGTGCCATTACTGGGCAAGGAAATGGACAGGGTGCAAGAGAACATGGACAAAAAGCAGATCAGCTTCCTGGTTACCGTGATATCACAAACCCAGTACATAGAAAAGAAATGGCCGAAATATGGAATATCGATGAAAAAGAACTGCCTGGAAAAGGTGTATCTGCTTTTGAAATGTTTGAAAAAATGCAGAAAGGAGAGATAAAAGCGCTCTTTTTAATGTGTTCTAATCCCGTTCAATCAGGTCCGCATGCAAGCTTTATCAAAAAAGCCATCGAGCAGCTGTCCTTTTTTGTCGCAATTGATTTATTTATCTCTGAGACGGCTGCACTTGCAGATGTTATTTTACCAGCTTCGTCATATTTAGAGGACGAAGGGACCATGACGAACATAGAAGGACGCGTTACGCTGAGAGAAGCAACCTATCCACTCAAACACCAAAGAAAGCACGATTGGCAAATCATTTGTGATATAGCAGCAGTATTAGGCAAAGGCGGCTCTTTTTCTTTTTCATCTGCAGAAGACATCTTTGAGGAATTGAGAACAGCAACGAAAGGAGCCAAAGCCGATTATTCCGGTATGACCTATGACAGGTTAAGGAAGACGCAAGGCATATTATGGCCCTGCTCTCATTTGGAAGACCGAGGAACAGAAAGACTATTTGAGCATCAATTCTCACATCCTGATAAATTAGCAAAATTTGCAGTCGTTGCACATGGACAACAGGGTGCAAAAGAACCAGTCAGTCCAGAATATCCACTCTATTTAACGACCGGCAGGGTGATGGCTCATTACCAAACGGGCGTTCAAACAAGAAAAAGCACCTCTCTTGTTGCCCGGCAGTTTGAAGCTTATGTAGGGCTTCATCCTGACACAGCCGAAGCTTATGGACTTCAGCACGGGGAGCTCGTCACCATCCAGTCAAAACGAGGTAGTGTCATCATGAGGTGCCACATAACAGATAGCATCCGAAAAGATACTGTGTTTGTTCCGTTTCACTGGAATAAACATCAATCAATTAACCTATTAATTGGTAAACAGTTAGATCCACACAGTAAAATGCCAGGTTTTAAATATTGTCCTGTACAGCTGTCAGCCTACAAGAATTGAAAACTATGTGAGAAATTTTAACATGTATTTTCCATCTTTGTTTAGATTATGGTACTTTCTAAAAAACGATCACATGAGGGGTGTTTTTCATGAAAGAAAAACTCGTATTAGTAGGGAATGGTATGGCTGGTATCCGAACGCTCGAAAACATTTTAAAAACAGACAATGAACGATTCGACATGACTGTATTTGGAACTGAGCCGTATCCTAACTATAATCGGATTCTTTTATCGAAAGTTCTCCAAGGGGATACAAAGACAGAGGATATTACGTTAAACGATTGGAATTGGTACAAAGAACATCATATTCAGCTGTTTACAAATGAGACCATTGTGAAGATCGATCCAGACAATCAAACCGTTATGAGTGATCAAGGACGGACCGTGCATTATGACCGTTTAATTTTAGCGACAGGGTCCCTCCCGTTCATCCCGCCCATTCCAGGGAGCGATAAAAAAGGGGTAACAGCTTTTCGTACATTACAAGACACAGAGGAAATGGTCAAAGCATCTATGATGTACAAAAAAGCAGCCGTCATTGGAGGCGGGCTCCTTGGACTTGAAGCCGCGCGTGGTCTACTAAACTTAGGAATGGAAGTGACCGTCATTCATCTTGGCTCTCATCTAATGGACCGGCAGCTCGATCCGGTGGCAGGTCAGCTTCTGCAAGCAGCTTTAGAAAAACAAGGCATGAGCTTTCTATTAGGAAAACAGACAAATGAGATTTTAGGAGATACAAGGGTAGAAGGGCTAACATTTTCAGATGGTTCTACATTAGAGACAGATATGGTGGTCATGGCAGCAGGAATTAAACCGAATCACAAGCTTGCCGAAACGAGCGGCATTGAAGTGAACCGGGGGATTATCGTCAATGATTTCATGGAAACAAGTGTCCCGCGGATTTACGCAGTCGGAGAATGTGTTGAACATAGAGGACAAACGTACGGTCTTGTTGCGCCATTATACGATCAAGCAAACGTGCTTGCGAAGCATGTTTGTGATATGGCCCCGACGCCTTATGAAGGATCTGTACTATCGACACAGCTAAAAGTATCAGGGGTTGATGTATTTTCAGCTGGAGATTTTATCGAAAACGATGAGAAAAAAGCGATTAAAATTTTTGATGAACAGCAAGGTATTTATCAAAAACTAGTCTTCCAGCAAAACCGATTAGTCGGCGCCGTCATGTTTGGAGAAACAAGCGATGGACCACGTTTATTCTCGTACATTAGAGAAGGTGTTGATATGTCAGATATGGAAAAAGTATCTGTCTTAACATCAAATGAGCTGGCGCAAGAAAACACGATTGAACAAATGGCAAACGACCATATCGTTTGTGGCTGTAATGGTGTCTCAAAAGGTCAAATAGTGGCAGCTATTCAAAAAGAAGGCCTAACGACTATACAAGAGGTCAAGCAATGTACAAGTGCTTCTCGGTCATGCGGAGGCTGCCAACCTGTTGTGGAAGAGATTTTATGGCACACTTTAGGCGATGATGCAAACCGCACTGCGCAAAAAGAAACCATCTGCGCCTGCACCACCTTATCAAGAGATGAAGTGATTCATGAAATAAAAGAGAAAGGTTTGCAGCATGTCAAAGAAGTGATGAATGTACTTGACTGGGAAACAGAAGAAGGCTGTTCAAAGTGCCGGCCTGCACTGAATTACTATTTAGGGATGATGTATCCGCTTGACTACAAAGATGAAAAAAGCTCGCGATTTGTGAATGAACGAATGCATGCCAACATCCAAAACGATGGTACCTATTCGGTCGTTCCACGTATGTACGGAGGCGTGACAAATGCTAATGACCTGAGAAAAATAGCGGATGTCGTTGACAAATATGAGATACCGCTTGTGAAAATGACTGGAGGGCAGCGAATCGACCTTTTAGGTGTCAAAAAAGAAGATTTACCAAAAGTATGGGCTGATTTAGATATGCCGTCTGGTTATGCTTACGGAAAATCATTAAGAACCGTCAAAACTTGTGTTGGAGAACAATTTTGCAGATTCGGAACGCAGGATTCCATTTCTCTTGGGATCGCACTTGAAAAGAAATTTGAAGGACTTGCCACACCGCACAAAGTCAAAATGGCCGTATCAGCCTGTCCAAGAAACTGTGCTGAATCTGGGATTAAAGATCTTGGCATCGTAGGTATCGATGGGGGATTTGAATTGTATGCTGGCGGGAATGGAGGGACACATTTACGAGCTGGAGACTTATTAATGAAAGTAAGTACAGCAGAAGAAGTAGAACAAATGGCCGCAGCCTACCTTCAATATTACAGAGAAACCGCAAATTATTTAGAGAGAACATCCGCTTGGGTTGAACGGCTTGGATTGAATCATATCCAAACGGTCCTGCTAGATGACAAGAAACGTGCAGCACTCATCGAAAGAATGGACATCGCACTTTCAACTTATGAAGAACCGTGGCAAGAGATTCGAGAGAACGAAACAGAAACAAGACAATTATTTCAAAAGGCAACTGCTTCCGTCTAAATCAATTGAAGGGATGAGATCAGATGACAGTTTCAATTGTAAAAGTTCATATTGGTACAATATCAGATTTCCCGTTGCAGCTAGGGAAAACAGTCGCAGCCGGTCCACTTGAATTAGCTGTTTTTCAAACCTCTAACAAGCAGTTCAAAGCCATTGAAAATCGCTGTCCTCATAAAGGCGGTGTACTAGCTGAAGGAATGGTGAGCGGAGATCATGTCTTCTGTCCAATGCATGATTGGAAAATCAACCTTTCATCAGGAAATGTTCAAGAACCAGATCATGGATGCGTGAAAACATATGAAGCATTGGTTGAGGGAGACGACGTCTTTATTTTACTGCCTTCATAAATGGTTTAGAACCTTCCTTTCCTGTACATGCTGTAAGTACATGCAGTGAGAAAGGAAGGTATATGTGTGCCATTTTTTAATATTTTGATTGAACTCTTTATCGGATTTTTCGCTTTATTTTCCATTACAAAGCTATTAGGGAAAACACAATTTGCACAAATCACGCCGTTTGATTTTATTTCTGCACTGATTTTAGGGGAGATGGTTGGTAACGCCATTTTTGATCCAGAAGTCAGCGTGCTACATATCCTTTTTGCAGTTGCAGTCTGGGGCGTTTTAATCTACACAGTTGAATGGCTTTCACAAAAATTCAAATCCATTCGCGCTTTTTTAGAGGGAAGACCGACTCTTGTGATTGATAAAGGAAAGATTCACTACAATCGATTAAAGAAAAATATGCTTGATTTAAATCAGCTGCAGACGCTGATTCGAGCGAAAGGGCATTTTGCTCTTAATGAAATTGAATTTGCCATTTTGGAAACGGATGGGTCTGTGAGTGTGCTTCCGAAAATGAAATATGCACCAGCTACAGCCGAAGATGTGAACGTGAAAGGAAAAGAAGTCACATTGCCTAGAACGTTTATTATCGACGGAGAGATTTTAAAAAAAGATTTAAAGGAAGCTGGATTTGATGAAGCGTGGCTGAGAGAGCAATTGAAAAAACAGCACATATCCTCCTATAAAGACGTCCTATTTTGTGAATGGATTGAAAATGAAGGAATTTATGCGATGAAATATGAAAAAACATCCACAACCTAACACAGTGGATGTTTTTTTGTGTTTTTTTGTTTTATAACTGAATAGGATCAAAAAGAATACGTCAATGAAAACGTTCACAATATAAGGGGGAGATGTGTGATGAAGTATGGAAAACGACTGCTGATGATGGTATTGGCCTTACTGCTTTTTGACTCAGCTTATGCGCAAGCAGCTGGACACAACCATCAAACAAACCGCGTGCTTATTGTCGACCAAAAAGGAAATGGGACATTTCGAACGGTTCAATCTGCCATTGATGCGATACCAGTGAACAATCAACAGCAAACGACGATATATATTAAAAATGGTGTGTATAAAGAAAAGATTCTCCTTCCGCAAAATAAGCCGTATGTGTCCTTTATTGGAGAAAATCAGTATCAGACGATTCTGACGTATGATGATACAAATGCAAGCAGCGGGAGCACAACCAATAGCTCTAGTACAATGATTCGGGCAAATCATTTTTACGCAGAAAATATCACGTTTCAAAATACAGCTGGTCGAAACGCAGGGCAGGCGGTTGCCCTTTATGTATCCGGGGACCGGGCTGTGTTTAAACACGTACGTGTTCTCGGTTATCAAGATACACTTTATGCCACAGGCACAGGGAGACAATATTATGAAGATTGCTATATCGAGGGCACGGTTGACTTCATCTTTGGTTCAGCAACGGCTGTATTTAAAAGAGCTGAAATAAAAAGTCTTGGAAATGGATATATTACAGCGGCATCCACAACAGAAGCGCAAAAGTATGGCTACGTTTTTATTGATTCCACGTTAAATAAAGGAACGTCTGCGTCTCAATCTGTGTACTTAGGCCGTCCGTGGAGACCTCATTCGGCTGTCACGTTCCTCCAAACAAAAATGGATGAACATATTAAAGCTGAGGGATGGCATAACTGGGAGAACAAAGACAACGAAAGAACGGCTAGATATCAAGAATATGGATCAACGGGCGCAGGGAGTCATGTGGCAAACCGGGTGAAGTGGTCAACGATATTAACAAAAAACGAAGCAAGTCAAATCACCGTTCAAGCCGTGCTTAGCGGAAGCGATGGCTGGAATCCTGAAAAAAGGTAAAAGAGGCTTGTCAGTTTTCGTCAAAGAAAGCTGACTTTTCTGTTTAAAAAACCTTTGAGAACAAACGTTCTTTTGTGTATAATGAACATAATCTGCTAAATTTGGCTGCTTTTCTAAAAAGGAGGGATTGCGTGAAACGTTTCTCACAGGTCATGTTTTTACAACTATGTATTTTGTCGATGTTATTTCTCCCTTTTTCAGTGAAAGATGAACAACTAACAGCTCATGATGATCAATCAAAATGGATCACTTCTTTAGACGAATTCATTCGAACAGCACCTGATTTAGAGGGCGCAATTGCTGGCATCAGCGTACGCGATACTTCTGACACTTCTCTTCTTTATGAACATCAAGCGGACATCCGTCTGACTCCTGCTTCTAATATGAAATTACTCACATCTGCTATCGCACTCGATCTACTGGGTGAAACACACACTTTTCCAACAGACGTTTGGATAGATGGTTCAATTCACAAAAAAACATTGCACGGCAATCTTTATCTCCGAGGCTCTGGAGACCCGACATTGTTAGAAAGCGATTTTGCCGCATTAGCCAAACAAGTCAAAAAGGCCGGAATACATACGATTCGTGGACAGCTTGCAGCTGATGATACTTGGTTTGATGACACAAGGTATTCCATCGATCTGCCGTGGAGTGATGAAGATCAATATTACGGCGCTCAAATATCTGCTCTTACTGCTTCACCGAATGAGGATTATGATGCAGGGACGATCATTCTCGAAGTTAAGCCGGGAAAGAAAGCAGGGCAGAAGGCCAGCTATGAGATGATCCCGAAGACTGACGTCGCTCAAGTTGTCAATCAAGTGAAAACTGTGCCAGAAGGCGGAAAGAAGAAAATATCTTTTAAACGCTCTCACGGTACAAACAAAATTACACTGACTGGAACGATTCCGCTAAAAGCATCCTCGTCTAAACAATGGGTCGCATTATGGGAACCGACAACGTATGCTTTAGACTTAATGAAACGAGCATTAAAGGCTGAGGGGATTCAGCTGAAAGGACCACTCAAAACAAAACAAGTTCCTAAAAAAGCGAAAAAAATCGCTTCCCATACATCAATGCCTTTATCCGATCTTCTTGTTCCGATGATGAAATTAAGCAACAATACACATGCAGAAATTCTGTTAAAAGAACTTGGGAAGCGGGTAAAGAACAAAGGGAGTTTTGACAAAGGGCTTGACGTGCTGAATGAACGTCTTCCTGCCTATGGCATAGATGCATCTATGACTGTGTTGAGAGACGGATCAGGCATATCACCGATTAACCTTGTTTCTGCAAATCAATTCACGTTATTTTTGACAAACATTCAAAAGGAAAAATGGTTTAACACCTATGTCCATGCACTTCCGTTAGCTGGGGCAAGTGAGCGTATGGTGGGAGGTACATTAAGAAATAGATTGAAAGAACCAGCTACACTAGAAAAAGTGCGTGCAAAAACAGGTACACTATCAACGGTCAGCACACTATCTGGATATATTGAAACGCAGAGTGGAAAAACGCTTGCTTTTTCCATCTTATTGAATCATCTCGTTGATGACGAAAAAGGAAAAGAGATAGAAGACCGAATTGTCAGCATGTTAGCTGAGGATCTTTAGACAGAGAAGGAGAACCATCATGACGTTAGATAATAATCAATCTTTAGTAAAAACCATGTCGATCTTTCTAATTCCACTTTTATTAAGCAATATTTTGCAATCAATTGGACAGCTTGTTTCCATTGTGCTTGTCGGTAGATGGATTGGAGAGGATGCAGTAGCTGCGATTTCGGCATTCTTTCCACTTTTCTTTTTACTTGTTTCTTTTTCCATTGGGATTGGATCAGGGAGCTCGATCCTGATTGGACAAGCATACGGAGCAAAAAATGAGCAGAGGTTAAAGGAAATTATCGGTACAACGCTTTCGTTCACCTTTTTAATCGGACTTTCTTTAGCTGTCATTGGAGGTTTTTTTGCCACAGATATTTTACATTTGATGGGGACACCTGCAAATATTGTGGAGGAAAGTGCGGCATATGCCAGAATCCTATTCATCTCCATGCCCATCTTATTTCTTTATTTTGTCTATACAACTTTTTTACGAGGAACAGGAGATTCGAAAACTCCATTTTATTTCTTAATGATTAGTACAGGAACAAATATTTTACTGCTACCGATCTTATTATTCGGCTGGCTTGGTTTACCGGCATTTGGTTTATATGGTGCTGCGTATTCTTCTGTGATTTCTACAATCGTTACGTTTATCATTCTTCATATCTACCTTTATAAAACAAAGCACCCGCTGCGCATTGATGCGTCGGTTAGAAAGCATCTATTGATGAAAGGGGATTTATTAAAAACGCTATTAAAGTTAAGTATCCCTTCTAGTATTAATATGATTCTCATTTCTTTATCAGAAATTGCTGTCATTTCTTTTGTCAACGATTATGGATCACAGGCGACCGCAGCTTATGGCGTTGTTAACCAAGTCGTAAGTTATGTACAGATGCCCGCAGTGAGCCTTGGTATTGCTGTTTCTATCTTCGCCGCACAATTCATTGGCGCAGGAAACATGAATCGTTTGAAAGATGTCATTAAAATTGGGCTGGGGCTAAACTTTGCGATAGGCGGATTGATTATTATTTTCGTCTATATTTTCGCACCACAAATTTTATCTATCTTTTTAACAGATCCTGCAACGATTGACATTGCATATAGTTTGGTCGTGATTACCCTATGGAGCTATCTCATTTTTGGAACGGCGCAAATCGTTGCAGCCACAATGAGAGCAAGTGGCACAGTTCTATGGCCGACCATCTTTAGTATTTGTTCCATTTGGCTTGTTGAAGTACCAGTGGCTTATGTGCTATCACACCATACATCGCTTGGGATCAAAGGAATCTGGATAGGATATCCTGCTGCCTTTTTTGTAAACTTATTGCTCCAATACGGCTATTATCGACTGGTATGGAAGAAAAAGCAGATCGTTGCACTTGTCCAATCATAATGTGAGCCTATCATCTGGCATATACATACGAAGATCGATTACTTTGTAGGGGGTCTGATCTTCTATGTTTTTAAATCAAAGAAGTGAGCTCAGTTCGTATGATATCGGTGACTTCACTTATGCCGGACCAGATTTTCAAGTCTTGACGTGGGGAGAAGGAACAACGCTGAATGTAGGGAAGTTTTGTTCCATCGCAAACGAAGTAAAAGTTTTTCTTGGTGGTGAACACCGAACAGATTGGGTCACCACATATCCCTTCAATCAAATTTTCACAGATGCTGCCCATATTGAAGGACATCCACGATCAAAAGGGGATGTGTGTATAGGGCACGATGTTTGGATTGGATATGGAGCAACAATCATGTCAGGAGTACAGATAGGAAACGGGGCAGTCATTGGAGCAAATAGTCTGATTACAAAAGATGTGCCTCCATATGCGATTGTCGCAGGGAACCCGCAGCGGCTCATGAAATATCGGTTTTCTTCGGATATCATTGAAAAACTTCAGTTATTAGAATGGTGGAATTTAGAGTTTTCGTTCATACAGTCTATTTTTCACCTCTTGCAATCTCCTGATATTGACCGTTGTATAAGCGTAATTGAAGATAGAAAAAAGAAAGGCTGACAGAGCCTTTCTTTTTTTCTATCTTCGTTTCACTTAGCTGAGTCTGATGATGGTAAGTGATGCACCGGTTGCACCACCACCTATTAGAATGGCTGTTACAACCGCTCCGAAAAATTGTAATGAAATTGTATTTCCTGCTGTTAAATTGACAATAACTGTATTGCTCATAAAAGTTGTGGATACGGCAGAGGACTGAATTGAACCTGGAATAGCAGTTGATCCATTCAACCATAGCCTTGTGCTCACTAAAAGTGCAGTAGTGGTATTTACTTGATATGTGATATAGTATTTACCTGTTTGCTGGACTGTGAATGTATCATTTGAACCATTCGGCGTAAATCCATTAATATTTTGATTACTTGGTAAAGCAATGTTCGTACCACCAGCAATAGTAATGATTGTAGGACCTGTTGTATTTCCAGCATAAAGTGCCGTATCAGTTGGACCGCTAGCTCCAGTGGCACCAGTGATTCCAGTAGCTCCAGTTGGACCGGTGCCTCCAGTGGCACCAGTGATTCCAGTAGCTCCAGTTGGACCGGTGCCTCCAGTGGCACCAGTGATTCCGGTAGCTCCAGTTGGACCGGTGCCTCCAGTGGCACCAGTGATTCCGGTAGCTCCAGTTGGACCGGTGCCTCCAGTGGCACCAGTGATTCCGGTAGCTCCAGTTGGACCGGTGCCTCCAGTGGCACCAGTGATTCCGGTAGCTCCAGTTGGACCGGTGCCTCCAGTGGCACCAGTGATTCCAGTAGCTCCAGTTGGACCGGTGCCTCCAGTGGCACCAGTGATTCCAGTAGCTCCAGTTGGGCCGGTGTCTCCAGTGGCACCAGTGATTCCGGTAGCTCCAGTAGCTCCAGTTGGACCGGTGCCTCCAGTGGCACCAGTGATTCCGGTAGCTCCAGTTGGACCGGTGCCTCCAGTGGCACCAGTGATTCCGGTAGCTCCAGTTGGACCGGTGCCTCCAGTGGCACCAGTGATTCCAGTAGCTCCAGTTGGACCGGTGCCTCCAGTGGCACCAGTGATTCCAGTAGCTCCAGTTGGGCCGGTGTCTCCAGTGGCACCAGTGATTCCGGTAGCTCCAGTAGCTCCAGTTGGACCGGTGCCTCCAGTGGCACCAGTGATTCCGGTAGCTCCAGTTGGACCGGTGCCTCCAGTGGCACCAGTGATTCCGGTAGCTCCAGTTGGACCGGTGCCTCCAGTGGCACCAGTGATTCCGGTATCACCAGTAACTCCAGTCGCACCAGTAGGCCCGGTATCACCAGTTACACCAGTCGCACCGGTAGGTCCGGTATTACCAGTTGCACCAGTCGCACCGGTTGGACCAGTAGGTCCGGTATCACCAGTTACACCAGTCGCACCAGTAGGCCCAGTATCACCAGTTACACCAGTGGCTCCGGTAGGCCCGGTATCACCAGTTACACCAGTAGCACCTGTTGGACCAGTATCACCAGTAACTCCAGTCACACCAGTAGGTCCGGTATCACCAGTTACACCAGTGGCACCAGTAGGCCCGGTATCTCCAGTAACTCCAGTAACTCCGGTGGCACCAGTGGCACCAGTAGGTCCAGTATCTCCAGTTACACCAGTCGCACCGGTAGGCCCGGTATCACCAGTTACACCAGTAGCACCTGTTGGACCAGTATCACCAGTAACTCCAGTCACACCAGTAGGGCCGGTATCACCAGTTACACCAGTGGCACCGGTAGGTCCAGTATCTCCAGTATCACCGGTTGGACCAGTAGGTCCGGTATCACTGGTAGGCCCAGTATCTCCAGTTACACCAGTGGCACCAGTAGGTCCGGTATCTCCAGTTACACCAGTGGCTCCGGTAGGCCCAGTAACTCCAGTAGCACCGGTAGGCCCAGTAGGTCCGGTATTTCCAGTGGATCCAGTTACACCAGTGGCTCCGGTAGGCCCAGTATCTCCAGTAGCACCGGTAGGCCCAGTAGGTCCGGTATTTCCAGTGGATCCAGTAACTCCGGTGGCTCCGGTAGGCCCAGTATCACCAGTAACTCCAGTCGCACCAGTAGGCCCGGTATCACCAGTTACACCAGTAGCACCGGTAGGTCCGGTATTACCAGTTGCACCAGTAGCACCGGTTGGACCAGTAGGTCCGGTATCACCAGTTACACCAGTGGCACCAGTAGGTCCGGTATCACCAGTTACTCCAGTGGCTCCCGTAGGGCCAGTATCACCAGTAACTCCAGTCGCACCGGTAGGTCCGGTATCTCCAGTTACACCAGTGGCTCCGGTAGGGCCAGTATCTCCAGTGGATCCAGTAACTCCGGTGGCACCGGTTGGCCCAGTATCACCAGTAACTCCAGTCGCACCAGTAGGCCCGGTATCACCAGTTACACCAGTAGCACCGGTAGGTCCGGTATCTCCAGTTACTCCAGTATCTCCAGTTGATCCTGCTGCAGCCAGTAATGTGTAGTCTGGGGAAGTATCTGGTGTACCTGTCGGTGGTGCAGTATTTACTACATACGTACTGCCATTAAAGGTCACTACTTGCCCTACCGGGTAAGTAGGACTTACTACCGGATCAAACGCTTCAATTCCTGTTAATCCTACACCGGTAGGCCCAGTATCTCCAGTTACACCAGTGGCACCAGTAGGCCCAGTATCACCAGTTACACCAGTGGCTCCGGTAGGGCCAGTATCTCCAGTAACTCCAGTCGCACCTGTTGGACCAGTAGGTCCGGTATCACCAGTTACACCAGTGGCACCAGTAGGCCCAGTATCACCAGTTACACCAGTGGCTCCCGTAGGGCCAGTATCTCCAGTAACTCCAGTAGCACCTGTTGGACCAGTAGGTCCGGTATCACCAGTTACACCAGTGGCACCAGTAGGCCCGGTATCTCCAGTAGCTCCAGTAACTCCAGTAACTCCGGTGGCACCAGTAGGCCCGGTATCTCCAGTTACACCAGTCGCACCAGTAACTCCGGTGGCACCAGTAGGCCCGGTATCTCCAGTTACACCAGTAGCACCTGTTGGACCAGTATCACCAGTAACTCCAGTCACACCAGTAGGTCCGGTATCACCAGTTACACCAGTGGCACCAGTAGGCCCGGTATCTCCAGTAACTCCAGTAACTCCGGTGGCACCAGTGGCACCAGTAGGTCCAGTATCTCCAGTTACACCAGTCGCACCGGTAGGCCCGGTATCACCAGTTACACCAGTAGCACCTGTTGGACCAGTATCACCAGTAACTCCAGTCACACCAGTAGGGCCGGTATCACCAGTTACACCAGTGGCACCGGTAGGTCCAGTATCTCCAGTATCACCGGTTGGACCAGTAGGTCCGGTATCACTGGTAGGCCCAGTATCTCCAGTTACACCAGTGGCACCAGTAGGTCCGGTATCTCCAGTTACACCAGTGGCTCCGGTAGGCCCAGTAACTCCAGTAGCACCGGTAGGCCCAGTAGGTCCGGTATTTCCAGTGGATCCAGTTACACCAGTGGCTCCGGTAGGCCCAGTATCTCCAGTAGCACCGGTAGGCCCAGTAGGTCCGGTATTTCCAGTGGATCCAGTAACTCCGGTGGCTCCGGTAGGCCCAGTATCACCAGTAACTCCAGTCGCACCAGTAGGCCCGGTATCACCAGTTACACCAGTAGCACCGGTAGGTCCGGTATTACCAGTTGCACCAGTAGCACCGGTTGGACCAGTAGGTCCGGTATCACCAGTTACACCAGTGGCACCAGTAGGTCCGGTATCACCAGTTACTCCAGTGGCTCCCGTAGGGCCAGTATCACCAGTAACTCCAGTCGCACCGGTAGGTCCGGTATCTCCAGTTACACCAGTGGCTCCGGTAGGGCCAGTATCTCCAGTGGATCCAGTAACTCCGGTGGCACCGGTTGGCCCAGTATCACCAGTAACTCCAGTCGCACCAGTAGGCCCGGTATCACCAGTTACACCAGTAGCACCGGTAGGTCCGGTATCTCCAGTTACTCCAGTATCTCCAGTTGATCCTGCTGCAGCCAGTAATGTGTAGTCTGGGGAAGTATCTGGTGTACCTGTCGGTGGTGCAGTATTTACTACATACGTACTGCCATTAAAGGTCACTACTTGCCCTACCGGGTAAGTAGGACTTACTACCGGATCAAACGCTTCAATTCCTGTTAATCCTACACCGGTAGGGCCAGTATCTCCAGTTACTCCAGTGGCACCAGTAGGCCCAGTATCTCCAGTTACTCCAGTGGCACCCGTAGGCCCAGTATCTCCAGTTACACCAGTGGCTCCGGTAGGCCCAGTATCACCAGTTACACCAGTGGCACCAGTAGGCCCAGTATCACCAGTTACACCAGTGGCACCAGTAGGCCCGGTATCTCCAGTTACACCAGTATCACCTGTTGGACCAGTATCACCAGTAACTCCAGTCACACCAGTAGGCCCGGTATCACCAGTTACACCAGTAGCACCGGTAGGTCCGGTATCACCAGTCGCACCGGTTGGACCAGTATCTCCAGTGGCTCCAGTATCACCGATTGGACCAGTAGCTCCAGTAACTCCGGTTGGACCAGTAACACCAGTAGAACCTCTTTTTACAATCTTATTATTTGCTTTTTTTCGTCCTTTTGCTTTAGCACAAGTGCTGTGATGTTTAACAACTTTTTTCTTTTTACATTCTCGTTTAAGAAGAGGGCAATCATCAAATGTAAGTCTATCGTGACGAGATTTTCTGTAATGAGGTTGCCAATCATGATTTTTTCCGCAAAAGGGACATTTGTTATCGTACTGGTTATACAAATTCCCCATCTCCTAAAAGTTAATATTTTATTCTATGTGGAAATTTAAAAAGCGGAATTGAGCTTAATGATATTTTTTAGTTCGAAGTTCATCGAATCAAATCATTTAAAAGTTAAATCGTTTTATGTTATGGTGTTGAAAGAATGAAACTAGTATGATTTTTGAAAGAAATGGGGCAGCATGTATGAGTCAATCAGTTTTACAACACACAGCATATTCCGTGTTAAATTTATCCTCTGTAACAGAGGGGGGCACAATTAAAGAATCATTTGAGCATAGTATGGATTTAGCAAAAAAAGCTGAGAAGTGGGGCTACCATAGATATTGGCTTGCGGAGCATCATAATATGGAAGGGGTTGCGAGTTCAGCAACATCCGTCTTGATTGGACATATTGCTGGAGGGACTGAAAAGATCCGGGTTGGTTCTGGGGGGATTATGCTTCCAAACCATTCTTCACTCGTCATTGCAGAACAATTTGGAACACTGGAGACTCTGTATCCAGGGAGAATTGATTTAGGTCTTGGCAGGGCACCAGGAACAGATCAGTTAACGGCAAGGGCACTTAGACGTAATCTTCATAATGGTGAGGATTTCCCTGAGCAGCTTGAAGAACTTCGGCAATATTTCAAACCGACTGGTCAGGTCAAAAAACATGTAAGAGCCGTTCCGGGAGAAGGATTGGATATACCAATTTGGCTTCTTGGTTCAAGTGGTTTTAGTGCAAGGCTTGCAGGAGAACTGGGACTGCCATTTGCCTTTGCGGCACATTTCTCCCCTAAAAATACCATTCCTGCTTTAGAATTATACAGACAGTCATTTCAACCTTCAGATGTGTTAAAAGAACCTTATGCGATGGTTGGTGTGACGGTTTTTGCTGCTGATCAAACAGAGCGGGCTGAATATTTGGCGACGTCTCATTATCAGCGCTTCTTGAGCCTCATTCGCAATACACCAGGAAAACTCAAAGCCCCTGTTGAAAGTATGGATGGGCTATGGAGTCCATATGAGAAGGCGATGGTGGACGAACAATTAAGTTCGACGATGATCGGGGATAAACAAAAGGTGAAAAAAGAGTTAGAAGCCTTTATTGAGGCGACTCAAGCAGATGAAGTCATGATTAATTCTGATATGTTTGACCATCAAGAAAGAATGCGTTCTTATGAAATCATTGCAGAGATATTTCAAGAGGAACAAGAAAAATAAGAATAAAAAAAGAACTGCCAAGAGCAGTTCTTTTTTATTTATGCTTTAGTAAACACGCGAAATGGTTGTCCAACTGGCAGTACTGTACGACCAAAATGTGTATTCAGCACAACAGCTGCAGAACCATAAAATGAAAGAAGAGAAATAATCAATTCTGCAATACCAGCCATCGTATGAGTCACATCGTACATCACACCAAACGAGCTTAGGGACAGGCCAATGAATAAGAAATCAATAAAGACGAAAATCAAAAACAATACTTTATGTGTTTCCATTGCACCGATCGTCATAAATAAGCTGAAAATCAAATAACCAATAAAAGCAAAACCTAGTTGTTTTGGGTCCGCAGCTCCCGCAAGCGTTTTCCCAAAAACGCCAGCTTGAATGAGCCAAGTGGTTCCAACACCCATCCAAAAAAGACCGAATGCGCCGAAGGCAGTGGCTCCAAAAATATTATGATGCTTTGAATCTTGTATGGACGCGATCAGCTGCGCGATTCCTCCAAGGAAGATAGCCCAAGGTAAAATAAGAGATGTGCCATCTGTGATTCCTAGTTTTTGTGAAGACGCAACAAGCGTCACCATTGCTAAACCAAACAAACCAAGTGGTGTTGGGTCAGCGATTGATAATCGAATTGCTTGAACAT
The DNA here is from genome assembly GCF_038593325.1 of Bacillus sp. FSL W7-1582. Taxonomy (NCBI): domain Bacteria; kingdom Bacillati; phylum Bacillota; class Bacilli; order Caryophanales; family Bacillaceae; genus Bacillus; species Bacillus sp. FSL W7-1582. The sequence continues at coordinate 1,868,556 of NZ_CP151987.1, read as the reverse complement.
TCTGTTTTTCCATAATGACCTCCTACAATTTGCACTTACAAAAGATACTCGAATTCGATAGAAACGTCAAGCTCTTTTTTAGTAGACACTTGCAACGTCTTCCAAATAAATCTATATTTAATACAATACATCATACATGTGATAGAAAAAGAGGGATGAGAATGAGTAAAGGCTTAGCTGGAAAGACCATTGCCATATGCGGAACAAGAAAAACAGAAGAAATGCGTACACTTGTTGGAAAGCAAGGAGGACAAGCTGTTATTCGTTCTCTTCAGGGCACTGTATTTTTAGCCAAAGAGGAATTGAAGCCAGGCATAGAAACCTTTGTAAAGAAGGGAGCTGACTGGGTCATTTTAACAACGGGTATCGGCACAGACACATTAATTGAAAGTGCAGAAGAGCTCCAGCTTGGAGAAGCATTTATGAACATTTTATCAAGTGCCCATATCGCTTCAAGAGGATACAAAACGTTTGCGGCTCTAAAAAAACACGGCATTCAGCCAGATGTTTCTGATGAAGATGGAACCGTTCGTGACCTCATTTCAAAGTTAGAAGACAAAGAACTTCAAGGTAAACGGGTCATGGTACAGCTTCACGGCGAAAATGCACCAGCTCTCATTGATTTTTTACATCACAAGGGAGCAGACGTTTTGCAGCTCATGCCATATCAGCACACGCCCCCTGAACCAGAGGCGGCGGACACTTTGCTTCAAGAAATGAAAGAAGGGAAGGTCCATGCCGTTTGTTTTACAACCGCTGTTCAGGTTCATGCCTTTTTCAAACTAGCAGAAGAATGGGGCAAAAAAGAAGAACTGCAACATCTATTCGAGCAGCATGTATTAGCTGTAGCTGTTGGAAAAGTCACAGCTGAAGCATTAAAAGAAGAGGGGATAAGCCGAATTCTAGCCCCTTCACTTGAAAGAATGGGTGCAATGATTATGGAATTATCTCAATATATGAAAAAACAATCGACGCACGCATAGAAAAAACGCCTTTCACATGACGAGTGAAAGGCGTTTTTGTTAGATTGTCCGTTTTCGATTTGTGCGAATTTTTTTCAAAACGAAATACAGTACGATGAGAACGATGGCAATGACCATAATTGGTGTTGTATACGTGTGAGCGACACTTTGAATGTGGTCCCATTTTGTCCCAAGCTGCATTCCAAGATAAATAAATAGGATGGACCAAGGGATGGCGGCTAATCCGGTCAAAAGAACAAATTTCAGAAATGGCATCTTTGCAATACCAGCTGGAATTGAGATCGCGTGGCGCACGACTGGGATAAAACGAGCTGTAAATACGACACCCGTTCCATATCGGTCAAACCAGCGTTCTGCCGTGGCAATATGATGCTCATGGATGAATAAATACTTCCCATACTTTGTTAAAAAAGGTCTTCCGCCGTAAAGGCCGATCCAGTAAATAAAGCACTGGGCAAGTGTTCCTCCAATCACCCCAGCGATGACGGCTCCAACAAATCCAATGCTTCCTGTTGACACCATATATCCGCCGTAGGCAAGTACAATTTCACTCGGGATAATTTCAATCATCAGTCCAAGTGCAACACCTGCGTAACCAAGGCTTGTCAGCCAGGTTAAAATTTCATTAAACAAGGTTCCCATTCATTTCACTCTGCCTTTAAATACGAATTTTCTTCAAGCATCCTTATAAGAGCCTATGCTTGTTTTGCTTCTCTCATGAGTATGCTTTGCATATATGCTAGCATGGCTGTCCGCATATCATGACGCATCAATCCAATTTCAGCCGCTGCCTTAAATGAGCCCAGCTTATCACCAACGTCAAATCTCATCCCATCTAATTGTTTTGCATAAATGGGTGATTCATGTGCAATGATTTTCAGCGCATCTGTCAGTTGGATTTCGTTCCCGGCACCTCTCTCAATTCCTTGTAGAATAGGAAAAATCGATGGTGTTAACAGATACCTGCCCATCACGGCTAAATCGGAAGGAGCTTCATGAATAGCTGGCTTTTCCACTAAGTCTGTGACTTCAAACACTTGACCGTCTACTCTAGCTGGTCTTATCATACCATACTTACTGACATCTAGACGATCCACTTGCTGGACGCCAATGACCTCTCTTTGTTTGTCTTCAAAGACTTCCATGAGCTGAGAGAGTGCAGGTCTTTCTGACACCATGACATCATCACCTAAAAGGACCGCAAAAGGATCATTGCCAGTAAAATGACGTGCACATAATACCGCATGTCCAAGACCTAACGGCTCCTTTTGACGAATATAATGAATATTGGCCATATCCGCAATATGTTTGATTTCAGCTAACTGTTCATTTTTCCCTTTTTCAAGCAACGTGTGTTCTAGCTCAATCGAACGGTCAAAGTGATCTTCGATCGATTTTTTATTTCTTCCTGTGATAATTAGTATATCTTCAATGCCTGATTGAACAGCCTCCTCAACTATGTATTGAATGGCGGGTTTGTCGATAATCGGCAGCATTTCCTTTGGCTGTGCTTTCGTTGCGGGTAAAAAACGTGTGCCTAATCCGGCTGCTGGTATAACGGCTTTTTTGATATTCATTGAATCATCGCTCCATTTCTGATGGTTTATTTTCTGATGGAAACACCCATAGGCGGCTTCCAATAAAAGTGATCATCATGCCAAGAAGGGTACCAATCGCTTTACTAATGAATAATGAGAAGCCTGCTTGCTGCATGACATATAAGACAACATAGGTGAGGAGACACGCGACGCCGTTGACTGTGGCCCACTTGATCCATTCCCACCTATCCGCTTTCTTTTTTACTTGGAACGTCCATTTTCGATTCCAAACATAACTGTTCAGCATTCCTGCTGTATAGGACAGGCACTGTGCAAGAAAAGAGGGAACAAAGCAAGCAGTGAAAAAAAAGAAGAACAGAAAGTCAATCATCGTATTGCTTGCGCCTATAGTTAAAAATGTGACATAGGTCCGAATATTTTTCTTTGTCATGCGAAGGATCATCACCTCCTAGTGTTTGAGTGGGTGTATGAATACTGTACAAAAGCGAGTTGACGAATCAGTGAAGAAAAGATGAAAAAAACATGAACAAGCGATATCTGTTTTTTCACCAGCTCGTGATATAATTTGTAAGATGAAACGAACGGTGGTGCACATGCATGTATTTAACAATTGGAGAAACAGCTGAATACTTAGAAGTATCTGAAGCATATGTTGAAAAATTAATTCAGCAAAAAAAGATTCGTTACGTATTTGACGGGGAATCGTATCTCATTTATCAAGGGCAGTTTCAAACCCATATGAAACAGCTAGAACAATATAAAGAGCTCATTCAAGACATCTTAAATGAACCAATCCCTGAGGACCCGGACGTAAAAGATGAAGATTAAAAAAGACTGTACGAGAAGGGAGAACCTTTTCATACAGTCTTTTTTATTGGCTGACACCCGTTTGGACAATGTTCATATGACAATTCACTTGGACATCTGTATCAGGGTAGATTTTTTGCCATTTCTCCGGTGTCATGGCTTTATCTTTAGAGCGATATCTCAAACCAAGTCCAAGTGGATCAATTTTTTGCTTTTTAAAGGATTGAACAAGGTCTCTTCCTTGCTGGGCCACACGCTTCTCCACTTCTTTTTCAACATGCTGCAAGATAGAAGGCGTATCGATTTTTTTTGATTTCATGAATTCTTTTAACTCACCTTTCAGCTTGATATCAATGGTGATATGAGGCTTTTTTGAAAGGTTTTCAGTTGGTTTAATGTGATAAGACACATGTGATTTGATATTTTCAATGACGACATGGGTTTTCTTTTTGTCATTAAATCGAAACTCATAAATCCCATTTTTATGATTTTCAATCATCGCTTTAAACGTAAACGTATCTTCCCCTGGAATATGCCCAACCATTTTTTCTTGATCAAAAAGAGCGACACCTGACACTTTAATAGAGTTGCTTGTATTTTTAATGTAAGGGAGGTAGGCATCCACGCCTTTTGCCATCATCTGATTCATAAAAATATGCTGATTGGTCACAGGTTGATTGCCATTTCGCATGTTTTGGGCCAGCAAATCTGAAAGATATACACCGATATTTAAGTTGGTTTGATTCATCTTTGTATACAACAAATCTTCAACTTCTCCGCCTACTATGGCAAATACTTGACGGGACCCAATGATCGGATCACGATAAATGTAATTCATCAAATCAATCATACCCACTTCTTTCGCCAGCTTTTCACTTATTAAAATCACGAGTACTTGTCCCATGACAACGGGGAAAGGCGATTTTTCCGACACAAGAAACTGAATATTACTAATGGTATTTGACTTAGCACTTACAATTTGATAGCTTCCTTGTTCTTCGCTTTTAAAAACAGGGAAAACAAAGAAGCCCTTCATTTCTCCATCTTCCAATAAGTCAAATCCCGCCGCCTGCGAGATACTTAATTCATCTAAGAGACGAGGCTGTGCACAGCTCGTTAAGAAAAGACTCAATAACATGAGACATATCAGAATAGAATGTTTCATGTTCGTTTTTTCACCCACCTTTTTTTCAGCAGCAGCCCAATGATCATACATCCAATCAATCCATAGATGAGGATGTATCCGCTATATTCCACCCATTTATTAAATGTCTCAAATGAGGTAGCTCTGATAAAAAATGAAAACATGACGAGAATGAGAAGGCTGAGAACTATTAACGTGGTGCGCTGGCTCGTGTGAAACACTTGTTTTGCCATTCTGCTGGCTGCCCATAATGGAATAGCGATATTCGGAACGATAAGCAAAAGCCATAGCGACACTTCAATAAATTCAAAGCGCTGGATAAACGGAAGTTTGACAATGCTGGTTAATGTCAATGTCGGCCATTTCGTTAGTTCGAGCTGAGCACTTGAGTAGTACGCTATAGAGACGAGAAATACAAGCAAATTCAGGCATGTCGTTAGCAACACTCCCATATGTGCAAATTTTTGCGACGTTTGTGCTTTTTTAATAAAGGGATAATAGACAAGCAATGTTCCAAAACCAAACATGGATAAAGAGGCATCTTTGACCCCCATCATGAGTTGTGAAAATGAATGATCAAACATTGGGAACATAAACCGGATGTGACTATATTTCATGACATAAAAGCAGATAAAGGTCATCCAGTACGTTAGAACAATGCTAAAGAATGCCCAGCCAGCGATTGTTCTAAATCCGCCTGTGTGAATGTAATAGACGAGGATGAGCAGCACTGATGCAAATAAAAGACCAGGAATTTCTTTAAACAGCCAAACATGGATCACATCCATATAATGAACAAGCACAATCAAAGACAATGAAGAAAAATACAAAATGTAGAGAATGTTGATGAATTGTCCAAGCCATTTACCAAACACAGATTGCGTAATGTCACTAAATTCGTCAGTAGGTGCTTTTTTAAACAAAAAGTAAATGAGGAAGATCATCAAATTGACGCTTGCACCAGCAATTAAAATGGCGATCCACCCATCATTATTAATCGTCCGGACAAGATTCGTCTGGAAATTTAAAATACCAACACCTACTTGATTGGCATTGATCAGAAAAAACACAAAAAAAGGGGACACTTGAAATTTTTCTTTCACAGAAGAAGAGCTCATGCCTTCACTTCCTTATTCATAAAAATCATTTTTCCCCTTACGGCCTTGCTTTGGCTTTTGGCGGTGTATCGTTTCATTTTGCGGGCGTAAATTTTCTGGACGTTTTTTCAAAAAGCGGAGTTGGGGCCGAATCAAACTACCTTTTAAATCGGCCAATCGAAGTGGAAAGATTGGCTCTAAGTAAGGCTGGCCTATAGACGTTAATTTCATTAAATGTGTAAGAAGAAAAGCCCCCATTAGCGAAATCCCTAGCGCTCCCCACACTTGTGCAGCAAAAAGGAATGGGAAACGTAAGAGACGAATGGTTGTCCCCATTTTATATATAGGGGTGACAAAAGAGGCAAGAGCTGATAATGCGACAATAATGAGCAGGATATTACTTGTTAATCCCGCTGCAACCGCAGCCTGTCCGATCACAATACCTCCAACTATCCCGAGCGTCTGTCCGACTTTTGCAGGAAGGCGAGACCCGGCTTCCCTAAGTAGCTCAATCGATATCTCTAAAAATAATGCTTCAATAATAGGCGGAAAGGGCACGAGATAACGTGATGCTACGATCGTTTCTAATAAATCCTTGGGAATCAGTTCATAGTGAAACGTTAAAACAGCTACATACAAAGGGGTTGCAAAAATAGAAAATATCACTGCAAAAATGCGTAACAGCCGAAAGGAGGATGCTGCGATCCAAGACATGTTATAGTCTTCCATTGTAGAAAAATACTCGAGTAAAATTGTAGGTGCAAGCAGGGTATGAGGCGAACCGTCAACCATAATGGCTATTTTTCCTTCCGTTAAACCTGAGGAAACCCTGTCTGGTCGTTCTGTATTTAAAAACAATGGAAAGATTGTATTGGACACATCATAAAGCATTTGCGCAAGATAATTAGAATCTAGAATTTGGTCATAGTCAACATCTTGAATCCGCTGAAGAACGGTTTCAATGTTTTGCGGGTTGGCGATATCCTCTATGTATACAACGGCTACTTTCGTTAGAGAAAGGGTACCGACTGTGTGTTCAACTACTTTAAGGTCAGGAGTGGGCAGCCTGCGCCTAATCAAGTTTAAGTTTGTGTCCAGCCCTTCCACAAATGCTTCCTGCGCACTAATGATTCCGAATTCAATCTCAGGCGGGCCCACTTGTCTGCCTTTCTTTTCTTCAATCGGCAAGAGAAGCGTATTGCCCCAATCTGTCTCAATCCGAAAAGCAATACTGCCTCGATGAAGAGCTTCTTCCACTTTTTGAAGGTCCTTCGTAATCACAGCTTGTTCAATTGGGATGTGTTCTTTCAACTCTTCAAGGGTGGGTGTTAGATGCAATTGTTGAATAAAAGGCAAGATTTGTTCATGAAGGAGATTGCCATTAATTAAAGATCGAAAAAAAGAAATTCTGTAAAGAAAACCTCCGGAACTTGATAATTCATTGATAAAATCAGAAGAGCGCGATAATGCTTCAAATACTGAATTCGGGTCTTTCTGTTTTGATTTGTTTTTCTTCAGCACTTGAACCATCTCCTTCCGCGATTTGCCTCTATTATCCAACCGATCTTCTGAAGATATGCATAAAAAAAGCGTTCAGCTTCATGAACTGGACGCTTTTTTTCCATATTGAACGGCTTCTAGTAAAAAGTCTGCCAGATGAATCGCTCTCATGCTAGGCATATGTCCTGCCTTTTTGACGCCAGCTGCCATTTGTAATTGACAACCTGGATTCGACGTCACAATGGCAGCTGCAGCTGTGTTGCTCGCTTCAGTCATTTTATGATCTAAAATTTGCATCGACATGTCTGGCTGCAAGATATTGTAGATTCCTGCAGAACCGCAGCAGCGGCCGGCATCTTTCATTTCTTTAAACGTTACCCCTTGAATGGCTTTCATGAGCACCCTCGGCGCCTGTAGTACATTCATTCCATTTCGTAAATGACAGGAGTCTTGATAGGTGATCACTTGCGCTGGCAGAGCCAGTGGCACGTGGCGGTGAAATTCCAGCTCTACAAGGATGCTTGAAATATCGGTTATTTTCTGTGAGAAGGCTTTACTTCGTTTTTGAAAATCTGGGTCATCCTGAAGCAAATGACCGTAATCACTTAAAAAGGCGCCGCAGCCGCCCGCGTTCATGACAATCGCATCGGCATCTGTTTCCTCGAATGCTTCAATATTCCGCTTGGCTAACTGTTTTGCTTGGTCTTTTTCTCCGCTATGACCATGTAACGCGCCGCAGCACGTTTGTATAGGAGGAACGATCACATCGCAGCCTGCCAGCTGTAAGAGATGAATGGTCGCTTTGTTTGTGTTTGAGAAAACTGTATCCATTAAACAGCCAGTAAAAAACGCCACCCGTTTTTTTGCCTGACCAATGGCTTTATATTCATTCAAACGTTTTTTCTTTTTCTTTTGAGGCGGCACCTTTGGAAGTGCCTGTTCCATCAACTGTAAATGGGAGGGAAGCACCTTCAGTATGCGAGTCTTCCTGGCGGCTGTTTGCAGACCAGATGTTTGATAAAATCGAAGAAAACTAGCAGCTTGTCGCATACGACTTTGTGACGGAAAGAGACCTTTAAACACAACACGTCTCATCAATTTGACGGGAAACGATTGTTTTTTATGTTGTTGAATAATGTCTCTTGCATCTTCTAGCAGCTGTCCATACTTGACGCCAGAAGGGCAGACTGGTTCACATGCACGGCAGCCAAGACAAAGATTAAGGGAATGTTCAACATCTTCATCTGGCTCAATGACGCCATCTCTTACAGCTTTCATTAACGCAATTCGGCCCCGAGGGGAGTGCGTTTCTTGTTGTCCAGATTCAATATAAGTAGGGCAGGAAGGGAGGCAGAATCCGCAGCGCATGCAATTAAGCAGCTCCTTTTCATCCATTTGCTCCTGAAACTGCTGCTGGATCTCTTTTTGCTTAGAAGAAGAACTCATGAGACCACCACTCGCTTTCTTGAGGCTTTTCCAAACACTTTATCTGGGTTCATGATATGTGCAGGGTCAAGTGCCTGTTTAATCGCCTTCATTGCAGCGATTCCTTCTTTTTTGACCTTCAGCTCCAAATAGGGCGCTTTCATGAGGCCCACGCCATGTTCGCCTGTAATCGTGCCGCCAAGGGCAACGGCTTTTTCAAAAATGGCCTGAAAAGCAGCTTCTACCCGTTTCATTTCTTCTTCATTTCTTGCATCTGTCGCACAAGTGGGGTGTAAGTTGCCATCACCGGCATGACCAAACGTACAAATGTTCACCTCGTACTTTCGTGCAATGTCTTCGATTGCACGAACCATATTGGCAATTTCAGACCGGGGAACGGTAGCATCTTCTAAAATCGTTGTAGGACTTAATCGAGCGAGGGCAGATAAAGCAGAGCGTCTCGCTGTTAAGAGTGCACTTGCCTCTTCTTCTGAATGTGCAATCTTGACGCTTGTAGCTCCGTGCTGCTCACAGACTTCTGCGATTTTTTGGATATCACGAGCAACAGCTTCAGGGTTGCCGTCCTGTTCAATTAATAACACAGCTTGAACGTCGGTGGGCAGGCCGATGTTTGCAAAATCTTCAACGACTTCAAGGGTCGGCTGATCCATAAATTCTAATGTAGCAGGGATGATACGCTCGGCAATGATGGCCGATACAGAAGTCGCAGCTTCTTCAAGGCTTTCGTATAAACAAAGCATTGTTTGTTTCGTTTCTGGAAGCGGCAGGAGCTTTAGCACCGCTTCTGTGACAATCCCGAGTGTTCCTTCTGAACCAACGAACAATCGAGTCATATCATATCCAGCAACATCTTTTGCAAGCTTTCCGCCTGTTTTGATGATGTCACCATTTGGCAAAACCACTTCAAGCCCAAGGACATAATCCCTTGTCACTCCATACTTTAATCCCCGCAGTCCCCCTGAATTTTCGTTAATATTGCCGCCTAATGTGGAAATTTTCATAGAGCTTGGGTCTGGCGGGTAGAAGAGACCTTTTTCCTCTACTTGATGAATCAATTCCTGCGTAATTAAACCAGGCTGCACCGTTGCGGTTAAATTTTCTTCGTCTATTTCTAATAATTGATTCATTCTAGTAAAGAGAATTACCAATCCGCCCTGAGTAGGGCATGTTCCTGCGCACAGATTCGTCCCTGAGCCTCTTGGGACGATCGGCACCTTGTAAGAGGCGCACAGTTTCACAATTTGCTGCACTTCTTCAGCCGTGTGAGGCCGCACGATCGCATCTGGCATCTGTTGAAAATTTGGTGTCGCATCATAAGAGTAGGCAAGACGATCCGCCTTGCTGTCTTGGACATAGGGCGCACCGACAATCTCTTTTAATTGATTTGAAAATTCTGAATCTAGCATATACAATCACTCCCGCTCATTTAACGTCTCGTTTCTACCAGTATAAAAAAAGAACCGTCACATGACTATAGACGATTCTACAAAATATCAGGCTGTTTTATCGTATTTTTTGTATCATGATCTAAAAGCAGCAAGGCCAAATAAAAAAGCATCGCATCTTGCATACGCTTTGGATCAAGTGTCGTTAAATCCTGGATCCGTTTTAATCTGTAATGAAGTGTATTAATATGGACATGCATAGCTTCTGCTGTATGTTTCAATGAGTAATCCGAAGCTATGAGTACCCGCAAAGTTTTCACTAGTTCAGGATAGGGGAAAAGGGACGCAATCGTTCGATCAAGAAACGCATCTTTTGTTTCCTGACTGATTTCCTCCATAAAAAGTTCAAGTGTCAAATCTTCATCAAACACAATGGGTGTTTCAGCATGCGCCAATTTTAAAGCGCGAAACGCTTGATGAAAGGACTGCTTCATGACATGAGAAGCTGCTGGTTTTCCTGCCCCCATTAAAATCCTCGATGGTGACAGCGCTGTGAGCGCAGCATGAATATGGAACAAGCGCTTGTGCCATGTATCACGACCATCTGGTGTGGCTTGTAGCATGAGCAAAAAACGTGCATGCCCCCAGCGCACAATGATCTCCTGATTGGTGAGTTGCAGTTTGTCCTTCATCAGTTTGTATTGATCCTGCTTCATAAACGATTCGTCTTGACAATCAATGAGAATAGCGACACGCTGCTTGTTGACATCAAGGCCAAGCCGCTGCGCCTTCTCGGTCATACCTGCCGCTGTCTCTGGCAGATGAAGCCAGTCGAACACAAATGCTTCAAGCTGCCGTTCATCTGTTTCCGTTTCTTGAAAAAATTCATGTTCTTGAATGAGCAGCTCCGTCATTTTACGTAAAATGTCGCCAAAAGGGGAGACATGCCTAGGATCACCTGTCATTCCAATGACCCCAATGACTTCTTGTTTAAAATAAATAGGCAGATTGATACCGGCTTTGACGCCTTTCATCTGCAGCACATCATCCTTTGTGAGAATTCGTTTCTGCCCTTCTAAGGATGTGACATATGCTCCTTCATGAAATTGACCAATGCGTGCTGGATCTGTTGCAGCAATAATGGTACCGTTTGTTTGTGTGATGATGATTTCTTCCGTCAGTACCTTTTTGACCTCATCTACGATTTTTTCTGCCAGTGTCATTGTGAGCAAAACGGTCCCCTCCGAGATGTTTCTTTTTCCACTATCATACCATCATATGCTCAGGCATATCTTTCTTTTCATGTGTTATGCTAAAATAAAAAACGCATATGAAGTAGATGAAAGGAGATACAGTCATGTCACTGCAAAATCGCTTACAAGATTTATTGAAAGAAGGGCAGGCGCTCACCGACTTTGAATATAACAAAGCCGCAAGTCAAAATTGGCCGTTAGAAGGGGCAAAAATGACAGAAGAAGCACGCTTTGCTGATGTTTATATAGAACGTGTAGACAAAGAATCGGAGGAAATGATTCAAGCAGAAAATGCTGCCTTTTTAAATACACCTCTTACATACGTAAAAAAACAACAAAAAGAATTCATTTATATCGAGTCGAAGTGGTTTGATGTGGTGAGAGCCGACGGACTTGCCATAGAATGGGATGAAGTATTTCAGACGTATACCGTGTTATTCGGATTGAAGCGTCCTAAAAAAGATACTGGATTACTAAAAGAGATGCTCTCAACATTAAATGGTGCTCAGCTTCAATTTAATGGACAAGACGGGTTATTTGATGTCAACATTCCGCTTCTTGAACTAGAGGACATCAAAGAAGATACACCTTTGATTGGTGTGATCTCAGCAGTGTACCGCTATTTATTCAACTTGCTCATGCAGCTTGAAAATGAATGAATCAAAAAACGGCTCAAATTCCTGAGCCGTTTTTTAGAGCAATCCTCTTATGAATTGAGCCTCACCCATCCCGAAGCTCCAATCGGCGTCTCCATTTTCCACGATGGAGATCATCACATCCGTCTTGGCAACCCCGCATTCTTTTTCTACACGTTCTGCGATTTGTGCATAAAGCTGTTCCTTTTGCTCTTTCGTCCGCTGTTTACTGACAACACTAATGACAACAAGATCTTTTGTTCTCGGATAACCAAGCCCAGTGTCTTCAATCATCATCTCTTCAGGGCGGTGCTGATGAACAATTTGATAGCGATCTCGTTCAGGTACCCCAAAGGCATCAACCATTGCTTCATGGCAAGTGTCCAGCAGTTTTTTTAATTCCTCTTTTGAACGGCCTTCTATCACGTCAAATCGTAACAACGGCATCAGGTCAACCTCCAAATATGTGTTTAATATACAATCATAATGTAACCAACACTTCGCCGTTTCACTCTTTTGCGCATAAGAAAAAAGCCAAAACATTGGCGCTTGGCTTTTTCGCTCTGGACTAAGGCGTGACAAATTTCACATCATGCTCTTTTCCATATTGAAGGTAATCTTCATTTGGTTGTTCATTCGTCACGACGATGTCTATGTCTTTTAAGTCACAAAACGTGGTCAAGGCATAATGGTCAAACTTACTATCATCGACTAATAAAAAGGTTTTGGCGTTTTTTTCAACGAGCGTTTTTTTAATATCTGTCTCAAGCGGGGAGGAATTCGTGACGCCATGATCAATGGATAAACCAGTTGATGCAATAAATGCTTTATTGACATTGTATGCTTTGAGACGCTCAACACTTTGATAACCAACGAAAGAATTTGTTTTTCGCTCTAGCATACCGCCGGTTGAAAAGATGGTGAGGTGTTCATAAGGCATAGCCTGTGTAATGAAATCCACGTTATTTGTCACAACGGTAATCTGTTTCTCCTTCAAATAGGGAAGCATCTCCAGTGTCGTTGTACCAGAATCAACAAAAATCATATCACCATGTTCAACAAAAGCGGCGGCAGCCTGTCCGATCAATTGTTTTTTACTCAGCTGACGAGTCTTTCGCTCCTGATACACCACCAATGTTGTGTGATTCACAGCGACGCCGCCGTACACTTTCTTTAGCACGCCGGATTCTACCAATGCTTGTACATCTCGGCGTATGGTGTTTTTTGAGACGCCAAAATGCGTCACAAGCTCATCAAGAGAGGCAGATTCCCGGTCAAATACATACTCTTTTATTTGCTGAATACGTTTTGTTTTTATCATGCTACAATCTCCAATCAATACGAATATGCTGATTCTATTATAACAATAATTCCACGTAAAAGATGTCACTGATCAACATGGGAGAATCTAATGATCTTTTTCTCTTATCTTTTCTCATTTTTCATAAAAGCGTATGATAGAGAAAAGAGGATAGAAAGGATATTCACTTCTATGAATGAACACAACATACAATTTTCAAAGCTTGCAAATTTTAGAGAGGTAGGGGGACTTCAAACAACGGATCAGATGGTCATCAAACAAGGAATGATTTATCGATCTGCTGATTTATCACGTCTCACGAAGCAAGACATATTGACGTTCTCAACACTTGGAATTCAAACGATTTGTGACCTGCGTACAAGCTCAGAACGAAAATCACACCCACCAAAGATCATGGAACATGACAAAATTGTTCATATCCCTATGCAGCCTGACAGCATGATGCCTAGCAAATGGACCATGTTTCGTATGCTGATAGCAGAAGGAAAATCTCTATCCTTTACACCGATCATGAAAGATGTATATCAAAGCATGCTCTATGAGCGAAAAAAAGAGATTCAGCAATTGTTTACATTACTGTCAGATGAAAAAAATTATCCGCTTATGCTTCATTGTACAAGTGGAAAGGACCGTACAGGCTTTTTATCTGCTCTTATTCAATTAGCAGCGGGTGTACCGGTGCATACCGTTTTAAGTGAATACATGCGTTCCAATGAAGGCGTGAAAATGCTAGTGAAAAGACAAGAACGATTTGTTCGCATGATGAGTTTATATCGGGTGTCAAAAGAACAAATTCAGCCCCTGCTCGGTGTGCAGCAAGATTATCTTGAAGATGTACTGAATGAGATGATGGATACATACGGAAGTGCAGAGCGGTATTTACTAGAAGCCTGCGACGTCCCGAAAGCTCAGCTGCTTAAAATGAAAAACATCTTGCTTACACCATCTGCTAGCATTCCATCACAAAACGCAGAATAAACTTAATATGAGGTGATGCAAAACATGCTGAAAAAGATCAGTATGACGGTTCTGACACTAGTTTTCATGGGTGTCTTCTTATTGATTCCGTCTAGCAGTCTAGCTCGTTCGATGCCAAAAGGGAAGCTTGAGAGCACAAGAGAGATGCGTGCAGTGTGGGTCGCATCGGTTTATAACTTAGATTGGCCTTCAAAGAAAGGACTGCCCGCAGATGAGCAGAAACAAGAGTTCATTCAACTGTTAGACGACATCAAAGCGATGAATATGAACGCCGTCATCATGCAAATTAAACCAACAGCAGATGCCTTTTATCCATCGAAATTCGGTCCATGGTCTGAATATTTGACTGGTACACAAGGGAAAGACCCTGGATATGACCCGCTTGAATTTATGATAGAAGAAGCACATAAACGCGGCCTTGAATTTCATGCTTGGTTTAACCCTTATCGAATCACCATGAATCATACCGATCTCAACCGGTTATCAGCCGATCATCCTGCAAGAGCACACCCTGAGTGGACCATTGCCTACGGAAATCAGCTGTACTTTAATCCAGGCATTCCTGATGCTCAGGACTTCATTGTTGACGGGATAGAGGAAGTAGTGAAAAACTACGATATTGATGCGGTGCATATGGATGATTATTTTTACCCGAATAAAATCGCTGGTGTGCCATTTCCAGATCAAGAAACGTATGAAACTTACGGGCAGAAATTCACACATATAGAAGATTGGCGAAGAGATAATGTGAACGAGCTAGTGAAGCAGATCAATGACACCATTAAGAAAGAAAAGCCGTATGTGAAATTCGGCATTAGCCCATTTGGTGTATGGCGCAACATAAAAGATGACCCAACCGGTTCAAACACAACAGCAGGGATGACCAATTATGATGATTTGTATGCTGATACAAGAGAATGGATACAGCAGCACCATATTGATTATATCACCCCGCAAATTTATTGGAGTATCGGCTTTCAGCCCGCTGCCTATGATGTGCTGACGAAATGGTGGTCAAATGAAGTGAAGGGGCAGCCTGTTCATTTGTACATTGGTCAAGCGACGTATAAAATCAATCAAAACAGTGATCCTGCTTGGTCTGATCCAGAGGAGTATTTTCGCCAGATCGAGCTGAACAGGCAGTCACAGCTCGTACAAGGAAGCATGCATTTTAGTCTGAAAGATATCAATCGGAATCCCTTGAATGTAAAGAAACGATTAATAGAAGAAACCTATAGCAAACCAGCTCTCATACCAGAGATGCCATGGCTTCATCAAAAAGCGCCAAAAAAACCAATCATCCAATCTGTGAAAAAGACAGAGGATGGCGCAGTTTTACAGATACAAAATGATCCGCGCTCTAGTGCATCCTATTATGCAGTCTATCGATTGTCGAATAAAGGGACATACGAATTTGTGCAAACGGTCAGAAAAGAAACAGGTTCCTTCACACAAACGAAAGACATTTTAGCCAATCAAAAGAAGAGCTATACCTATAAAGTGACGGCACTCAATCGCCTTCATCATGAAAGCAAACCTTCTACAAAAACAGTAAAATAACAAAGACAGCATAAATGAGGGTTTTCCTCCATTTATGCTTTTTTGCTTTCTCTATTTTTCTACTATTTTTATTTTAATTTTCTGAATTCAATCAAGCTTGGCATGAAGCAGCTATTTCAATAATAAATATGATAGAAAAGCGCCAAAGGGGGAAGCACAATGGATTTTGAATTAACGAAAGAGCAGCAAATGATCCGTCAGATGGTCAAAGAATTTGCAAAAACAGAAATTGCACCGCACGCTCAAACTGTTGATGAACAGGCAGCATTTCCCGTAAAAACATTTCAAAAAATGGGGGAGCTCGGTTTTATGGGTATACCCTTTCCAGAGAAATATGGAGGATCTGGAGGAGATACGATCTCGTATGCACTGGCAGTCGAGGAAATTGGAAAACAGTGTGCGAGTACAGGTTTAAGTTATGCCGCAGCGGTTTCCTTAGGCGCAAGTCCACTTTATTACTTCGGGACGGAGGAGCAAAAGATGGACCATCTTGTTCCATTAGCCTCTGGAACAGCGCTTGGCTCCTTCGGATTAACAGAACCAAACGCTGGATCAGATGCAAAAGGAACAAAAACAAAAGCCATTCAAGACGGACAAGAATATGTCATCAGTGGGGAAAAGTGCTGGATCACAAATGCCAATTATGCCAGAACGATTATTGTCACCGCTGTAACAGATCATGATGAAAACGGACGTCCAATCATCTCCGCCTTTATTGTGGAGAAAGGACAAAAGGGACTGTCGATTACAAACCCATATGACAAAATGGGGGTTCGTGGTTCAGATACGGCTGAAATCATTTTAGACGAAGTGCGTGTACCAGCGCATCATATATTAGGAGACAAATCGAAAGGATTCAAGCAATTTTTATATACATTAGACGGCGGACGAATTTCCATTGCAGCCTTATCTGTCGGAATTGCGCAAGCGGCACTTGATGCTTCACTTTCCTATGCAAAAGAAAGAAAGCAATTTGGAAAGACGCTCTCATCCTTCCAGGCCATTCAGTTTAAGCTGGCGGATATGGCGATGCAAATAGAGCTTGCAAGACAAATGGTCTGGAAAGCCGCTTGGCTGAAAGATCAAGGCAAACCATTTACAAAAGAAGCGGCCTATGCCAAACTGTTTGCTTCAGAAATGGCCACAAAAGCAAGTCTTGATGCGGTCCAAATTCATGGCGGAACAGGCTATATGAAAGAATGCGGTGTTGAACGGCTTGTGAGAGATGCCAAGCTGATGGAAATTGGAGAAGGAACCTCTGAAATTCAGCGGCTCGTGATCGCAAGACAGCTGTTAGCGTAATACCTTAATGAAAACGCTTACTAAACATGAGGGAGGAAAGCAATGATGTCGATTCACCCGCAAACGATTGGCTCCCTATTAAGAGAAAAAAAAGAACAGCATCCAGCACATGAAGCCATTGTTTACCCAGAACGTTCTTTACGTTATTCGTACGAAGCGTTTTATCAAGAGGTCAAGGCAACAGGTAAAGGTCTCATGGCATTAGGCGTTCAAAAGGGAGATCACATCGCCATTATGGCACCAAATATACCTGAATGGCTCATTCTTCAATTTGCCTGCGCCTCCATTGGTGCTGTTCTTGTCACTGTGAATACCAATTTTCAATCACAGGAACTCGCCTATTTACTCAAGCATTCTGACAGCAAAATGTTGTTTATTGTAGACGGCTTTAAAGAAACGTCCTATGTCAACATGCTTGAAGAGCTGATTCCAGAACTTCAAACCGCTCATCAAGAGGAAATCACTTCCACACAATTTCCTTATTTAAAAAGATGTATCTATATCGGTCAGCATCTACCAAACGGCATGCTCGGCTGGGATCGTCTTCAAGTGGCTGCCAAAAGAAGCGAAGATTATCAATGGGAGAAGCGAATGAATGAGCTCACGCCTGATGACGTTATTAATATGCAGTACACTTCAGGCACAACCGGCTATCCAAAAGGCGTTATGCTCAGCCACACAAACATCGTCTGTAATGCGAGTCAAATCGCAGATTGTATGAAATTAACAGAGCAGGACCGTATGTGTATCCCAGTGCCGTTCTTTCATTGCTTCGGCTCTGTTCTTGGTGTACTTGCTTGTCTCACAAAAGGGGGAACGATCATTCCACTTGAATCATTCCATCCAGAACGAGTCCTCCAAACAGTAGAAAAAGAAAAATGCACGGTTCTTCACGGTGTACCAACCATGTTCATCGCGGAGCTCGATCATCCAAATTTCCACTCTTATGACCTGTCCACATTACGAACGGGCATTATGGCCGGTTCACTCTGCCCATCCCATGTCATGAAAGCAGTCATTGAAAAAATGGGACTTAGAGAGCTCACGATTGCCTATGGTCAGACCGAAAGTTCACCGGTCATTACCCAAACAAGAACCGATGATTCGTTTGAAAGACGAGTTCAAACGGTCGGACGTGCGCTTCCTCAAATTGAAGTCAAAATTGCTTTACCAGGAACATCAGAAGAAGTGCCAAGAGGACAGCAAGGGGAGCTTTGTACAAGAGGCTATCATGTCATGAAGGGCTATTATAAAAACGAAGAAGCAACAAATGAAGTCATTGATGAGGACGGATGGCTTCATACAGGGGATTTAGCTGAGATGGATCATGACGGTTATGTGAAGATCACAGGCCGGCTCAAAGATATGATCATCAGAGGCGGAGAGAATGTGTACCCAAAAGAGATTGAGGATGTCCTATACACTCACCCTGCCATTCTTGACGCACAGGTTGTTGGTATTCCTGATGAGACATACGGCGAGGAAGCAGCCGCATTCATTCGGCTGAAACAAGGGAAGTCGGTCTCAATTGAGACATTAACGAGCTATTGTCAGTCGCAAATGGCACGCTACAAAATCCCGAAATACTTTTTCATTACAGATGAGTACCCAATGACCGCCTCAGGCAAAATTCAGAAATTTCGCTTGAAAAAGCAGGCGCTTGATCTAATAAAGGAGTGAAGGCAGCGATGTTTGAACAAGTATTGATCGCCAATCGAGGCGAAATTGCCCGTAGAGTGATTCGGACATGTAAACGGCTCGGAATCAAAACCGTTGCCGTTTATTCAGAGGCTGATCAGCATGCACTTCATGTGCAAGAAGCAGACAGCGCCTATTATATCGGCGGCGCTAAAGTTTCTGAAAGCTATTTAAACATGGAAGCGATCATTAAGGTTGCCAAACAAACAAATGCTGATGCTATCCACCCAGGGTATGGTCTTTTATCAGAAAATGCGGCATTTGCTGAGCGCTGCCGGAGCGAGGGCATTGCCTTTATTGGACCATCTGCACAAGTCATTCAGCAGATGGGAAATAAAATTGAAGCGAGAAAAACGATGGAACAAGCGGGCATCCCAATCGTTCCTGGTGTTTCAGCCCCGCTTCATGATGCAGACGAAGGGGTTCATAAAGCACAGACACTCGGCTATCCCATTATGCTAAAAGCATCAAGCGGCGGCGGTGGGATTGGTATGCAGCTCGTCCGCAACGACGAAGAGCTGCATCGAGCGTTTGAAGGAAATCAAAAAAGAGCACAAAGTTTCTTTCAAGACGGTACGTTGTACATGGAAAAGGTGATTGAACACGCACGGCACATCGAAATTCAAGTTCTTTTTGATTCGTTCGGTCACGGCGTTCACTTATTTGAAAGAGATTGTTCACTCCAAAGAAGACATCAGAAAATTGTTGAAGAGGCACCAGCCGTCTGTCTTGAAGAAACTGTGAGACAGCAAATGGGACAGATGGCCGTCAAAGCTGCCAAAGCGATTGGGTATGAAAATGCGGGCACGATTGAATGTTTAGTCGATCAAAACCAGCAATTTTATTTCTTAGAAATGAATACGAGATTGCAAGTAGAACACCCTGTCACTGAAGAAATTACTGGGATTGACCTTGTCGAGGAGCAGCTAAAAATTGCAGCATTAGAGCCCCTGTCCTTCAGCCAAGAGGATATCCATCAAATTGGGCACGCGATTGAAGTTAGAATATACGCTGAAGACCCTGTGACATTTTACCCTTCGCCAGGCACGATCACTCGGCTTTCTACACCTGATGCCCCATACATCCGTCATGAGTCAAGCGTCACGAGTGGAAGTGTCATTACCCCATTTTACGATCCAATGATTGCGAAAATGATTGTGTACGGTGATACTCGAAAACTCGCCATAGAACGATTAAAAGCAGCATTACAAGCATATGAAATAGAAGGGATCAAAACCAATGTACCGCTTTTAAAGGAAATAGCCGAATCAACTGCCTTTTTACATGGCAGCATCACAACCGATTATCTGATGAAAAAAAGGGAGGAAAACCGTTCATGAAAACTGTCACGATACAAATGGCCGGAAACTTATGGAAGCTTCTTGTGAAACAGGGTGATGATGTGCAAAAAGGACAGGAAGTCGCCATCTTAGAATCGATGAAAATGGAGATTCCCATTGTTGCAGAAGAAGCAGGTGTGATCAGTAAAGTGTATAAGGCGGAGGGGGACTTTGTTGACGAGGGAGAGGTACTTTTGGAGCTGACAGAATAGGGGGAAAGCCGCATGGCATTACCAAAAAACGTGCTCATTAGAGAGGTCGGCCCGCGCGATGGCCTGCAAAATGAATCCGTTTGGCTGGACACAATGGAGAAGCGAACATGGATCCATTTACTCGAAGAAGCCCATCTTCCTTATATTGAAGTCACCTCATTTGTTCATCCGAAATGGGTTCCAGCCTTAAAAGACGCCAAAGAATTAGCCCAATCATTAAACAAAAAAGAGGATATTACCTATGCCGCACTCATCCCAAATGAAAAGGGGTTAGCTCATTTTTTTGAAGCAAACCTTGAGGTAGGGGCTATGTTTATCTCAGCGAGTGAGACACATAATAAAAAGAATATGAATCGATCTATACAGGAAACACTGCCTGTGATCAAACAAATGACAGCCGATTTAAAAGCAGAAGGACGGCAAACGCGGGCCTATATTTCAACCGTGTTTGGATGTCCTTATGAAAAACAAGTGCCGATGGACCAAGTGCTGCGATTAACGGAACAACTGCTCTCCTTCGGCATTGATGAAATATCACTCGGGGATACCATTGGGGAAGCCCATCCCCTACAAGTAGAAAGACGGTTAGACCTTTTACTTGAACGCTTTCCTGCTGATAAAATCGCGCTTCATTTTCATGATACGAAAGGAATGGGGCTTGCCAATATTTATACAGCATTAAAAGCCGGCATCACCATATTTGATGCCTCTAGCGGGGGGCTTGGCGGTTGTCCTTATGCACCTGGCTCCAGCGGAAACGTGGCGACAGAAGACGTGGTGCACATGCTTCACAAACTCGGGATCGAAACAAATGTCGACCTCCCTCGTTTGATCAAAGCGGCTGAATGGATTGAAGCAAAAGTGGATCGAACCCTGCCAAGTCACTGTTTACGCGCTTTTCAGTCTCACACTACTTGATAAAGGGTGAATCACATGACATCATTGGTCAATTTTTCAATACAAGATGATCATATTGGCATCATGACATTAAATAGACCAGCACAAGCCAATGCTCTATCAGCTGCTATGCTAG
Source organism: Bacillus sp. FSL W7-1582 (assembly GCF_038593325.1). Taxonomy (NCBI): domain Bacteria; kingdom Bacillati; phylum Bacillota; class Bacilli; order Caryophanales; family Bacillaceae; genus Bacillus; species Bacillus sp. FSL W7-1582. The sequence continues at coordinate 1,847,303 of NZ_CP151987.1, read as the reverse complement.
AGGAAATCAATCAAACGATTCAAGAAATCAAACATGATGAAAACATCCGCTGTTTGCTCATGACAGGAACTGGCGCTAAAGTTTTTTGCGCAGGAGCAGACTTAAAAGAACGGCGATTGATGACAGAACAAGAAGCCAAAGAAGCTGTTCTGACCATTCAGCAAACCTTTACAGACATTGAATCTTTGCCCGTTCCTGTCATTGCCGTGATAAACGGACACGCACTTGGCGGAGGTCTTGAGCTCGCGCTCGCCTGTGATCTCCGCATCGCAAGAGCGGGTGCAGCGCTCGGCCTGCCGGAAACAGGACTAGCTATCCTGCCGGGAGCAGGGGGCACACAAAGACTTCCGCGCCTGATCGGACCCGGGAAAGCGAAAGAAATGATCTTCACAGGCACTTCTTTACGAGCAGAAGAAGCCGTTAAAATCGGACTGATTGAACGTATCTCTACAGCCGATTCACTGATGAATGATGCCATCACACTCGCAAAACAAATCACCAAGAATGGACCGATTGCTTTAAAAGAAGCAAAACAAGCCATTCAATCCAGCCTTGATCACGATTTACAAACAGGGCTGACGAAAGAATACGAAGCTTATCTGCGGCTTATTCATACAGCAGATCGACTAGAAGGTCTCAAGGCTTTTCAAGAAAAACGAACGCCTTATTACAGAGGGAAATAGCAAGAAAGGGGAATGTTTATGATCGAAGAATATGAATTAAAAAAACAACGAATTGAAAAGGGCGGGGCAGAACGCTACCATCAAAAAAACAAAGAAAAAGGAAAATTATTTGTCCGTGATCGGCTTCATTTGTTATTAGATGAGGATTCTTTCATTGAAGATGCCATGTTTGCAGAGTGCAAAGATGAACATTTACCAGCAGATGGTGTCGTCACAGGAACCGGGCGTATGAATGGGCAGACTGTTTGCGTCATGGCAAACGACTCTACGGTTAAAGCAGGATCGTGGGGCGTCAAAACAGTAGAAAAAATCATTCGAATTCAAGAAACGGCCAAGAAACTCAATTGTCCTATGCTGTATCTAGTCGATTCTGCGGGTGCAAGAATCACTGATCAAATCGCCATGTTTCCAGGCAGAAGAGGAGCAGGGCGCATTTTTTATAACCAAGTCAAGCTGTCTGGGCGTATCCCACAAATTTGTTTACTCTTCGGTCCATCTGCAGCCGGTGGTGCGTATATCCCTGCTTTTTGTGACATTGTCGTCATGGTCGAAGGAAATGCCTCTATGTATTTAGGCTCGCCGCGAATGGCTGAAATGGTGATCGGTGAAAAAGTATCACTTGAGGAAATGGGCGGTGCGAAAATGCATTGCAGCATTTCTGGATGCGGAGATATATTAGCCAAAACAGAGGAAGAGGCCATTCAAATTGCACGTGATTATTTAACCTATATGCCTGCCAACTATACAGAAAAACCAAAAATGACAGCAGCAAAAGCACCTAAACCATCTGAAATTACCATCCAAGACTTAATCCCTAAAGGCCAGAATACCCCATTTGATATGTATCAACTCATCGATTTACTGATTGATGAAGGGTCATTTTTTGAAATCAAAAAGCTGTTTGCCGCAGAGTTAATCACCGGCTTTGGCAGAATGAACGGTCAGCCTATCGGTCTCATTGCCAATCAGCCAAGGGTCAAAGGCGGCGTATTATTCCACGACTCAGCTGATAAAGCCGCCAAGTTTATTCAGCTCTGTGATGCCTTTCATATCCCGCTGCTCTTTCTTGCGGACATACCAGGATTTATGATTGGAACAAAAGTGGAACAAGCCGGCATTATTCGTCATGGGGCAAAAATGATCTCCGCTATGTCAGAGGCGACCGTTCCGAAAATATCCGTCATCGTCCGTAAAGCATACGGAGCAGGACTATATGCAATGGCAGGCCCTGCTTTTGAGCCAGACTGCTGTCTCGCTCTTCCATCGGCGCAAATCGCTGTGATGGGTCCAGAAGCCGCTGTAAATGCCGTCTATGCAAATAAAATTGCAGAACTCCCGCCCGAAGAGAGGGCTTCATTTATACAAGAGAAACGGAAGGAATACCAGGAAGATATGAATATCTATGAGCTTGCCTCTGAAATGATTGTCGATGGCGTCATCCCATTTGACCGTCTAAGAACGGAACTTTGTCATAGATTACTAGCCTATTCATCGAAAGACATGACATTTACGAAACGAAAACATCCGGTCTATCCGGTCTAAAGGGGGCAGTCCTCATGATCAACCTGAAACCAGAATGGATACCGGAAGAAAAGCAGAGCCAAAAAACACGTTTGCATCAGTGGATGAAATCTCTTGGTTTTTCTACGTATGACTCATTCTATCAAGCCAGTATTGCACGCACAGACTGGTTTTGGAGAGAAGCGGAAAAGGCGGTTGGAATTCAGTGGAAAAAACCATATGAAGCGGCATTAGGTCACCACTCATTGATGTGGCCGAAATGGTATCAGGGCGGCACACTTAACATCACCGAAACGGCTGTGGACAAATGGGCAGAAAAAGAAGAGACGAAGCATCAGCCCGCCATCATTTGGAGCAATGAAGCCGGTGAAGAAAAGAAATGGTCATTTCTCGAACTTCAAGAGAAAGTGAGCCGTCTTGCAGCTGGCTTTTTGAAAGAAGGACTTCAAAAAGGGGATGTAGCCATCATCTATATGCCAATGCTTCCAGAAACGGTCGCCGTCATGCTTGCCTTTACAAAGATTGGTGTTATTTTCAGCCCAGTCTTCTCAGGCTATGGAAGCGAGCCACTCGCTGTACGCATTCGTGCGTCAGGCGCATCCATTGTCGTCACAGCGAATGAAATGATGCGGCGAGGGAAAACGATCAACATGCGGGAATGTGTGGCTAATGCCATCAACAAAACCACAACTGTGCAAAAAGTGATTGTGCACACTTCCTCTCATACCGGATATCAGGGCGATGTCCTGCTAAATGATTTGTTACAAGAACAGCCGATCACCGGCGTGACCTATGTCACAAATGAAGATCCGCTGATGATCTTGTATACGTCAGGCACAACCGGCACACCAAAGGGAGCCGTTCATACACACGCAGGCTTTCCGATAAAGGCAGCTTTTGATGCCGGGCTATGTATGGATGTGGCAAAAGGAGACCGGTTGTTTTGGCTGACTGATATGGGCTGGATGATGGGGCCATTCCTCGTCTTTGGCGGCTTGATCAATGGAGCTGCCATCGTTTTATATGACGGCGCTCCCGATTATCCAGATGAGCAGCAGCTCTGGTCATTCATCCATCAGAAGAAAGTCACTCATTTTGGGCTTTCCCCTACATTTGTTCGTTCTGCGATGCAGCAAACGATTGATGGGGTCGAGCTATCGCATGTCAAAGCCATTATTTCTACAGGGGAACCATGGAATGAAGCTCCGTGGCAATGGTTATTTCACACCATTGGTCAAAAGAACATCCCCATCTTAAATTATTCAGGAGGAACCGAGGTTTCTGGTGGCATTGTAGGCAGTACGCTGCTTCGTCCCATCAAACCGATTCTCTTTAATGCGGCGATCTTAGGAATGGCGGCAGATGTATACAATGAAGCTGGGCAAAGCGTGATGAATGAAGTAGGGGAGCTTGTGGTGAAAAAGCCATGGGTCGGCATGACATGTGGTTTTTGGAACGAACCGGAGCGTTATGAAGATACGTATTTCAAACGATTTGATGGTGTATGGACACACGGAGATTGGGTCATGCAAACAGAGGACGGAGAATTCCACATCACCGGCAGATCGGATGATGTCATTAATACAGCAGGGAAACGTATCGGGCCAGCTGAAATTGAATCCATCCTTACATGGCATCCTGCCGTGCATGAAGCCGCTGTGATTGGGGTAAAGGATGAGGTGAAAGGGGAGGCGCTCGTCTGTTTCATCGTGACCAGTCCTCATGCTTTTGAAGAAGCAACCCTTATCCAAGAGCTTTCAGCCCATGTTGGTTCACATGCTGGAAAAGCGCTCACACCAAAAGAAGTTCATCTCATTTCAGCTTTACCGAAAACAAGGAATGGAAAAATTGTACGACGTTTACTTAAAGGGGCGTATGAAGAGAAGCCTTCACCCGATCTATCTTCATTAGACAATCCAGATGTATATAAGAGTCTGACCGAATACTTGAATAAGAGACAGAAAAAATAAAAAAGACAGGATAATTCCTGTCTCTTTTTATTGCACATGAAAATTCGTTCCATCTGTTGTCTCTTTCACAATCCCTGCACGAATGACAAAATCGCCGAAATGTTCATGTTCTTCTCGTTCTTTTGCGTAGCGGGGGAGAATAGAGCCAAGTTCTTTTAGAATGTCTTCCTCACCCACATTTTCACGGTATAATTTACTTAATCTGCTGCCATCAAATGCGGCACCAAGATACATATTATACTTACCAGGTGATTTTCCGATAAATCCAATCTCTCCAAGCGCATGACGAGCACAACCATTTGGACAACCAGTCATTCGAATGGTGATTTCTTTATCACTTAATCCGTTTTCTTCCACGATGTCTTCGATTTTATCAATCAATCGTGGAAGGTAGCGCTCTGCTTCAGCCATCGCTAAACCGCAAGTTGGCAAAGAGACACAAGCCATTGAGCTGCGGCGCAGGGCAGAATGCTGCTGGCCGTCTGATAAACCAAACTTCTGAATGAGCTGTTCGATTTGTTTCTTTTTATGAGTTGTCACATTCCCAATGATTAAATTCTGATTGGCGGTTAGACGGAAGTCACCCGTATGCACCTTGGCAATTTCACGGATGCCTGTCATCAGCGGATAATCATTATAATCTGTGATGCGTCCGCCTTCTACAAACATCGTATAATGCCATCTGCCATTAATGCCTTTTACCCAGCCATAACGGTCACCGTTATGATCAAAGTGATAGTCCTTTGCCTCTAAAAGAGTAAACCCAAGACGGCGCTCAAGTTCTTCTTTTACATTCTCAAGACCAAGGCGGTCCACCGTATATTTAAAGCGGGCATTTTTTCGGACGGAACGGTTTCCGTAGTCACGTTGAATGGTGATGACTTGTTTGGCAATTTCTACGACTTGTTCAGGTGTACAAAAGCCGATGACCTTTGCAAGCTGCGGATAAGTCGCTGTATCACCATGCGTCATACCCATTCCGCCGCCAATTGCGACATTAAAACCGACCAGTTGATCGTTTTCTATAATGGCAATGAAGCCTAGATCCTGCGAAAAAACATCAATGTCATTAGCAGGAGGGACGGCCACGCCAATTTTGAATTTCCTTGGCAAATAAAGCGGACCATACATCGGTTCAACCTCAGTGTCAGGTGTTGCTGCTACCTTTTCCTCATCAAGCCAAATCTCATGATAGGCTCTTGTTTGTGGAAGTAAGTCATCACTTAATTTTTTTGCCAGCTCGTACACGTCATGATGCACTTCAGATTGATAAGGATTCGATGTACACATGACATTCCGGTTCACATCGCCGCAAGCTGCGATCGTATCAAGCATAGTAGAATGAATGTCTTGAATGGTCTTTTTCATATTCCATTTTAAAATACCGTGAAGCTGAAAGGTTTCACGAGTAGTCAGCTTTAACGTACCGTTTCCGTATTTGTGAGCAAGCTCATCCATCACAAGCCACTGCTTAGATGTGGCGATTCCGCCAGGCAGACGGACACGCAACATAAATTGATAGGCAGGCTCAAGCTTTTGTTTTTGTCGTTCATTTCTCAGATCACGATCATCTTGTAAGTAGCTGCCGTGATGCTTCATCAGTCGGTTGTCATCATCCGGAATTCCCGCTGAGATCGGATCAAGCATCACTTCTTTTAACGTACCCCGTAAATAATCACTTTTTTCTTTGATTTCCTCTACGTCGCTCGGAGGTCCATCCGGCGCTGTTAATGCTGTCTTCACCATGTAAGTAAAAGCTCCTTTCTTTCAAGCATCAAATCAATAAACGTCACGCTGATAGCGTTTTTGCTGCTGTAAGTTGGCAAGATAGCTTTCTGCTTTTTCTTTGCTCATCGCACCTTCTTCTTGAATGATGGATAGAAGGGTATTGTGAACATCATGCGCCATATGCTTTTCATCTCCGCAAATATACACGTAAGCACCTTGCTCAAGCCATTCAAATAATTCTGTGCTTTGTTTCTTCATTTGGTGCTGGACATATACTTTTTCCTCAGTATCTCTTGAAAAAGCCACGTCCATTTTCGTTAAGACGCCATCCTTTAACCACTTTTGCCATTCCGTTTGGTATAAGAAATCCGTCACAAAATGCTGATCACCGAAGAATAACCATGACTTTCCGTTTGCACCCATTTCCTCACGCTCCTGCATAAATGAACGGAAAGGGGCGATGCCTGTGCCTGGTCCTACCATAATGATCGGTGCATCTGGATCTTGAGGAAGCTTAAAGTTTTGGTTGTGCTGAATATAAACAGGTAACGTATCACCTGGCTGCAGGCGCTCTGCACATAAAATCGAACAGACACCTTGGCGTTCTCTGCCGTGCGCATCATATCTGACAGCCCCTATCGTCAAATGAACCTCTTCATCATTTGCTTTGAGACTGCTTGCAATGGAATAAAGGCGTGCAGGGATTTTTCTTAAAATGGACGTGAAATCTGCGGCGGTTCCTTCAAAAGGACCGAAATCACGAGCCGCATCTACTAAGTCCCGGCCTGCGATATATTCTTTCAGTTTTTCTTCGTTTCCTTCTTCTAAAAGGGTATGCAAGGATTCGCTTTTTGTCAGTTCAGCGATCTTTTGAAGAAGTGGTTTTGTTAAAACCGTGATCTCAAAATGCGAGGTGAGTGCTTCTTTTAAAGGAAGAGTGTCTCCGTTTTTATGAACGGTGACGGCTTCTTCTGCATTCCATCCGCATGTTTGAATCAGTTCATCGACAAGTGCAGGATCATTTGTCGGGTAAATGCCAAGGCTGTCACCTGGCTCATACACGAGGCCCGATCCTTCAAGAGAAAGCTCTAAGTGACGTGTTTCTTTATTAGATCCACGCCCATTTAAGTTGATATTTTCAAGAACTTCAGCATAAAAAGGATTCGTTCTTGAATATTCAGAAACGGCTTGATTGTTGGCTCCCGCTGATTCTTGCGGCAGTGAGACAGCTTCACCTTCACTCAAAGAAGAGGCAACACCTTGAAGCCATTCTGAAAACGGCTCATCATAATCAAGGTCACAATCCACTCGGTCAAACAGGCGAGTACCGCCAAGTTCTTCGAAGCGTTCATCAAATTCTTTTCCTGTCTGACAGAAGAATTCGTATGAGCTGTCACCTAATGAAAGGACAGAAAAGCTTAAATGATCGAGCTTTGGCGCACGTCTGCCGTGAACATATTCATGGAACGAAAGGGCATTATCCGGCGGATCTCCTTCGCCATGTGTGCTGACAATGACCAGTAAATTGTTTATTTTTTTCAGATTATTCGGTTTAAAATCGGACATAGAAGAGAGCGTCACTTGAAAGCCTTTCTCTTCAAGATGCTGGGCTGTCTTTTTTGCTAACCCTTCGGAATTGCCTGTTTGCGACCCATAAAGCACGGTCACATCTTTGCTCACAGGCTGGACAGGTGCTGCGGCAGAAGGCGCCGGAGCGACAACTTCTGAGCCGGCAAGGGTTGCCTGTGCTGATAAATAACCAGTAAGCCAAATTTTTTGCTGTTCTGTTAAAGTCGGAAGCAGCTGATTGAGTAACTCTGCCTGCTCCTGGCTAAACGGACTGTTCAATACATGAAGTTGCAACAATATCCACCTCACAAGGAATATAAACATAGATTAATTCGATAGGAATTATATATATAGGTTTAATTTGAACTTTACCGAAAGTTTGCCATTAAGTAAAATATATAATATTGATTGTCATGATTAAGATTTCTAATGACAAAACACGGATGAATAGGGGAGAGGGCACAAAAAAAGGAAAACGGATCACCGTTTTCCTCTTTTTCGCCTGACTTACGCCGTTGGAAGTCCCATCACAGCTTTCACTTCTAAATATTCCTCGATACCGAAGTCTCCCCATTCTCTTCCGATACCTGATTGCTTAAAGCCTCCAAATGGGGCAAAGTAATCTGTTTCTGCATTGTTAATGGTGATTTGACCGGCACGAATATGTTCAGCGACATATTTTAATGTTTTTTCATCTTGACCAACAACATAGCCGGCAAGACCATACACTGTATCGTTGGCGATCTCAAGGGCATGATCGAGGTCTTGATACGTGATCACACTCATGACTGGCCCAAAGATTTCTTCTTGCGCAATGGTCATATCATTTTTCACATTGGTGAAAATGGTATGCTTGGCGAAATATCCTTTATCGATTCCGTCCGGCTTTCCAGTTCCCCCAGCAAGAAGGGTAGCACCTTCTTCGATTCCTTTTTCAATATAAGATTGCACCGTATCCCACTGCTTTTTAGAAACAAGCGGGCCAGTAGCGTGATCTTCTCTCGGATCACCAACTGTAAACTTCGGCAGAGCGTTCAGCAGCGCTTTTTCAAACTTGTCTTTCATTGATTCTGGAATCAGCACACGTGTAGCTGCAGAGCATACTTGACCTGTGTTCATTGCAATATGATGAATAGCTGTTTCTGCTGCTTCGTCCACATCTGCATCGTCTAAGACGATAAGAGGGGATTTTCCGCCAAGCTCAAGTGCTACTTTCTTCACATTGTCCGCTGCGTTTTCCATAATTTTAGAGCCGACGGCACCTGATCCTGTAAATGAAACGAAGTCAATATCAGGATGTGAGCTAATGCCGTCACCAATCACGTCACCCGTTCCGTTTACTAAGTTGAAGACTCCTTTCGGTACACCTGCTTCATCAATAATGTCTGCAAGAATCATCGCAGCAAAAGGGGTAATTTCCGCTGGTTTTAAGACAACTGTTGAGCCTGCCGCAATGGCACCCGCAATTTTAAGAGATGTCTGATTCGTCGGGAAGTTCCACGGTGTAATCAATCCACTGACACCAATCGCCTCTTTTATAATCGTATGTCCACCGCGGTCTTCGGTAAATGTATAAGATTTCAGTGCTTCCGCAGCTTTAGAAAAATGTTCATAACCCATTTTGTAATGAACTTCTTCGGACACTTTCAGCGGTGCACCAAGCTCTTTTGTCATCACTTCTACAAGTTCATCCTTGCGTTTTTCGTACCCGCGCACAATGTTTTCCAGCATTTCTACTCGTTCATTTCGAGATGTTTTTGAGAAAGAAGGGAAGGCAGCTCGAGCTGCTTTGACAGCTTGATTTAAATCTTCTTTCGTTCCTAAACTAATGGTGCCAATGACTTCCTCTGTCGCAGGGTTAATGACCTCCGTCGTTTCGTTTCCTGTTGATGCGACCCATTCTCCATTAATAAAGTGTTTCTCTTGATTTCTCATTCTGACATGTCTCCTTTTTATGTGTGATTCAATCCATTATTTTGTTTTCAGCTGATATAAAACTGTACCCACTGTGAAAAATCTAAAACAGAGAAACTGCATAAGAAAAAGTTTCTGATATAATACGCAAAGTGGGACATATGTCCTTTTCAACATGAGGGCATCTATCATTTAATGGAACTAGACTGAAAAAAGAAGGAGCTTTTGAACGAATGAAAGGTGTTATTTTCGCATTATTAGGAGGCGCTTGTATTACACTGCAAGGCGTAGCCAACGCCAGAATTAGTCAAGATATCGGGACGTGGCAGGCGGCAACGATCACGCAGCTGACAGGGTTTATCATCTCTCTCGTCATTTTACTCATCGTACGGGATGGCCACTTTAAGGAATACAAAAAAGTGCAGCCTCTTTATTTAATTGGAGGTGCATTTGCAGCCATTATTATCTTTAATGAGGTCACTGCCATTCAAATCATTGGTGTGACACTCACCATCGCTGCTTTACTTATCGCACAGCTTGCGTTTACCTTTGCCATCGATGCAAAAGGATGGTTTGGTGTTCAGAAGAAAAAAATGAAATGGCCCCATTATGCAGGCATCTTTTTAATGATTGCAGGCGTCATCATCTTAAAACTATAAAGGAGGGCATCAGATGGAGGAGCTGCATGATGAATCTCTTTTTTCCTCTTATATGAAGACGCATCAGTTACAGAATGTCTTTCATCAAAAACTCATCTCACATGTGAGCTTGTGGCGCTATCAGCAAGGTGAGCTGATTTGTTCAAAAGGGGATAAAAGGGAGTATATGTACTTGCTGGTGAAAGGAAAATTAAAGATTTTCACCACCACAAAGGAAGGAAAAACATTTATTCTTTGCTTTAAAAACCCACTTGAAGCGATTGGAGATATTGAATACGTTCAGCAGACAGATATGGTCAATACAGTTGAAGCCGTTACAGAAGTACATATGCTCAGGATTTCTCATCAAGCCCTCATGCGGCATGCAAAGGACGATCCACGAGTTTTAACCTTTTTGCTCAAGGGCATCACAAACAAATTTTATACAAAATCAAATGATTTAAGCTTCCACCTTTTATACCCTGTAGAGGTCAGGCTTGCAAGCTATTTATTGTCTGTTTTAACAGGTGATGATGACGCGCACGCACGGCCGCTTCGCCTCACGGATGCAGCGAGCTTAATTGGAACAAGCTACCGCCATATTAATCGGGTCATTCAGCAGTTCCAAGAAAAAGGGCTGATTGAAAGGCGAAGAGGAAAGATTACGATTTGTGATCAAAAAGGGCTTTTAGAAATAGCAGAACACAACATTTATGAATAGAAGAAACGAAGGGACTTATATATGATCATAGGAATAATATTAGCTGTCACTGCTGGGGCACTTGTCAGCTTACAAACCATTTTTAATAGTAAAGTTAATGAGCATACAGGCTCTTGGTCAACAACGACGCTAGTTCTAGGAATGGGCTTTATTGCTTCACTTTTGATGGGTCTTTTGTTAGAAGGAACCGGCATGTTTCAATTAAGGCATATGGAAGCCTGGTACTGGATAAGCGGAGCCATCGGGGTAGGCGTTGTCATCTGTCTTGTTCAGAGCATCAAACGTCTCGGTCCCACTTATGGAATCTCGATTGTTCTCACCTCCCAGCTAGGTTGTGCGCTTCTATTTGATTCGCTTGGCTGGCTTGGGTTAGAAAAAGTAACATTTTCTTTTACAAAATTATTAGGTGTACTTGTCATTGTGGCAGGAATCCTCGTATTTAAGTTAACCAAGCTGGAACCAGTAGAAGAGGAGCAGTCAAGAGAAAAAGGGCTGCCACAAAAGTAGCTGCCCTTTTATTTAAATCAACCGCCGCCATAAAACCGTTATGGTAGATAAACCAGTTAAAAGGAGCCTTTTCATGAAAGGCTTTTTTTTCTGTCCATAGTCGCTTGCTTTATATTCTGTCCGATCTTTCGCTACGAGAATACTATAAGCGATTTTTCGTTCGATTGCTTCCGTCAGAGATAACGCAAATGGTGCACTATCAATCACCAAAATCGATTCAGTATTTAAAAAGCTGGATCTTGCATCTAGATTATATGTTCCAATAATACTTAAGTTATCATCAATGACCATTGATTTGGCGTGAATTGAATACGGACCTTGATATTCATACAAATGAACACCTGTTTTCATCAATTCCTTTTTCGTGCTTAAATATCCTGCAAATGCTAAAGGGTTTGGTGTCGCTGTAAGAGAATTCGTCACGATCGTCGTTTGAATATCACTTGGTAATGGCGTGAGCCCGTCTTTCATTGGCCGTGTCGGTATGACATAAGGCGTCTGGATAAGAACAGAACGCTTTGACCGCTGTGCGAGATCGTTTAACTTTTTCAAGACGAGCGGACGTTTATTTAAGCGTTCCACTGGATTTGTGAAAAATGCAATCTGCTTTGCACGAATGGCGTCTTTTGCCCAATCATATGTGGACGTGACAAAGGGTTCTTTTGTACGAATGGCTTCCTGATAAGATCGAAGCAGCTGTTTTCTTAGCTTTTTTCCTTTTTTCGCTTTTGCCTTGGAAAATACATCTTTTGTTCTTTTCGTAAAATCATGATTCCACAAATAAACGAAATACTGCTCCATTTCATCTAATACTTTTCCTTTTTTGGCGTTGTACAGCAGCACATCTCGGTCATACGCAAAGTCTTTCGGCGGCTGATCTGCAAAGTATTTATCACCAATATTTCTGCCGCCCATGACAGCGACCCTGCCATCTGCCAAAAGAAGCTTATCGTGAAGGCGGTTATGCCACGTCCATGGCTTGAACAAACGAAAAGGCTCATAAAAACGAATGGCCATATTCGGGTGATTCGCCACAGCATAACGCAAATGCTTCAGCGGTCCACGCAGGCTATGGCAAATGCCATCTAACAACAGCTGAACTTTTACTCCTCGATCAGCCGCTTCAATTAAAGCACCAAGCACCCATTCGGCGGTTTTTCCTTTTTGAATGGAATAATAACTCAAACGAATGTTCTTTTCAGCCTCTCGAATCATTTGAACTCTCACTTGACCTGATTCAAATCCGTCATCAAGCAGCATGACTTGATTTATGCCTTGGTCGTCTCCTGAGATGGAAGAAGCTTTATAGATGCAATGTTCTTTACAAGTTTTTTGAAACGGTAAATAAAACAAGACAAATGCGGTCAAAAATACATACACCACATATAAAAAGATCAGAAAAAACAAGAATTGAAGCACAGTGATCAACTCCTTTCACACAAACCGTTCTTTTTCTTAGCTTATGTTAAAAACAAAATTTCACTCATCCAGCTTTCTAATAAAAAATACAGGATAAAAGAATCATCTTGTTTTCATAGGGCATTTAATTATAGTATGAAATGAGTAAGGGGGAATCGCATTGAATGAACCATTATTTAATATACCAAGTGATGTGTATCAAACGTTAAGTGAAACAGAACGTTATTTACTGCATTATATTCACCAGCATTTAGAGGATATCTCCACCTTATCCATCGTCACATTAAGTGAAAGAGCCAACGTGTCGACGGCGACCATTGTCAGACTGATGAAGAAAATCGGATACAACGGCTATACATCCTTTAAATATCGATTGAAACAAGAAAAGAAAATGACAGATGATAGTGATCAACTAAAAAATATTGACGAAGACATCAAACTAGCCATTCGAAAAAATGAAGAAGAGGTCTTAAAGACGATTCAACTGCAAAGTATTGGGCAAATTGAGGATGCAGTTCAAAAAATCCACGATGCGGACAAAATTTATATTTTTGGCAGAGGCTTTTCAGAGATGATCGCCAAAGAGATGACCATCAAATTGCAGCTCATCGGGAAAACATGTGAAGTTCATGACGACCCGAATATCATTCGGCTCAAATCGCGTGACATTGATAAAAACGAACTTGCCATCTTTGTTTCATTAAATGGAGAAACGTCTGAACTAGTAGAAGCCTGCCAAAACCTCAGTATGAAGCAGGTCACGACCATTACGGTCACAACGAGAATTGATTCTACATTAAGTAAAATATCAGATATGACACTCGTCGGATATAAAGGGGAACAATCATTCTTCCCAGATTATGAAGTCAGGTCCCGCCTGTCGCTTCATGTCATTGCCCGCATTTTACTAGACGCCTATGTGATTCGGATGAAATAAACACTCAAAAAGCCTTCCACACTTTATGATGGGAGGCTTTTTACCGTGAAAACCTTTACACAATCTGAAAACATTTTCACTGAATCGTATGAGATACTTTCTTTAGAGAAAAGAAAGAAGGTGAAACCAATTGATTTATACCTGCACCTTAAATCCTGCTATTGACCTATATATTGCATTAAAAGAAATGCGGGCAGATACAGTCAACCGTACGGAAGATGAAGATTATCAGCCGAATGGAAAAGGTGTTAATGTCTCCATTATGCTAAAGAAATATGGCTTCACCAGCACTGCATTAGGATTTATTGCTGGGTTTTCAGGTTCATATATTGAACAATCGTTAAAAGATCTTTCCATTCAAACCGATTTTATCCCAGTGGATGGGATTACACGCATTAATGTATTTATTAACACAACGGAAGAATACAAGCTTGTGAATCAAGGACCTGCTATTGAGGCAAAAGCGCTTGATGCCTTTCGCGAAAAAATCTCGACCATTCCAAAAGGCAGCATCTTCATTATGTCAGGCAGTCTGCCTAAAGGCGTCCCTGCTAGCATTTTCTCAGAGATAGCCGCTATTTGTCATCAAAACAACGTGAAATTTATTTTAGACACAAGCTCTAAAGCGGTTTTAGAAACACTTCAATACAAACCATATTTACTAAAACCAAATGAAGAAGAGATGGCCGCATTTTTTGGAAAAACCCACCGTTTATCAGAAACAGAACTCGTTGAATCAGGGCGAAAGCTGATCGAGATGGGTGCAGAGCAAGTACTCATTTCCCGAGGAGGGGAAGGAGCACTATTCCTTACAAATGAAGCCGTATTAAAAGGAAATGCACCAATAGGAACGGTCGTAAATACGGCTTGTTCTGGTGATGCCATGCTCGCTGCATTCCTAAGTAAACAGCTGGAAGGACAACCTCATGAAGAATGCTTACGCTACGGCATTGCAACAGGGGCATCTACCGCCTTTTCAAAAGGGTTAAGTGATTTACATGACATTGATTCATTAATTGAGCAAATACACATTCAGAACATATAAGGGGGAGTTCACATGAGCCGCAAGAAAATTGTCGCTGCCACTGGCTGTCCAACAGGCATTGCGCACACATTTATGGCAGCTGAGGCATTAAAAATCGCAGCTGAGCAATTAGGGGTCGACATCAAAGTTGAAACGCATGGTCAAGTAGGAATTGAAAACGCTTTAACGGATCAAGACATTTTGGAGGCCGATGGGGTCATTGTCGCTGCTGACAAAGATGTGAATACAGATCGTTTTCACGGCAAACCACTCATTGAAGTGCCTGTAGCAAAGGGTATTCGCACACCAAACGAACTGATTCAAGGCATTATCAATGGAGAAGCCCCCGTTCATCAAGTGAAAGGAAGAGCTTCTGGAACAGAAAAACCATCTGCGCCTTCATCAGCTCAACAAAAGTCAGCGAATAAGTGGATACACACCATCTATAAGCATTTAATGAACGGTGTATCACACATGCTTCCATTTGTTGTTGGGGGCGGTGTCTTAATCGCTTTATCTTTTCTATTCGGTATTTACTCAGCTGATCCTCAGCATGAAACGTATCATCCGTTCGCTGCCTACTTGAAAAACATTGGCGGGCTCGGCTTTAGCTTAATGGTGCCTATTTTAGCAGCATTTATCGCTGATTCAATCGCCAAACGCCCAGGGATGGTTGTCGGATTTATCGGCGGCCTGCTTGCAAACGATGGAGGCGCTGGATTCTTAGGTGGTATTATCGCAGGTTTTGCAGCAGGGTATATCATCGTACTTCTTCAATTCCTGCTTCAAAAATTACCAGCATCACTTGACGGATTAAAATCAATTTTCCTCTATCCTGTTATCGGTATTTTCTTAATTGGGGCTGTCATGACCCCGCTATTAGTTCCAATCACAGGGCTAAATCATTCATTAATGGATTTTCTCTCATCAGTTCAATCCACAAATCCATTGCTTTTAGGTTTAATTGTTGGAGCCATGTGTGGATTTGATATGGGAGGACCTTTTAACAAAGCAGCCTATGTCACAGGAACGGCTTTACTCGCAGAAGGTAACCTTTACTTCATGGCAGGGGTGTCAGCAGCATGTATCACACCACCGCTTATCATTGCGATTGCCACAACGATTTTCCGAAAACATTTTACACCACAAGAACGAAATGCTGGGATGATCAACTATATTCTCGGAGCGACTCATATTACCGAAGGAGCCATTCCATTTGCGGCCAAAAACCCAGTCGTTGTCCTGCCAATTATCATGTTTGGTTCCGCCATCTCTGCTATATTGACGTATCTCTTTGGCGTACAGGTTCCTGCTCCGCATGGTGGATTCCTTGTCCTTCCAGTCGTCACAGGCGCATTTCAGTGGGTGCTTTCCATACTCATCGGCTCACTTGTAGGTGCGATTCTATACGGACTTTACCGCAAGAAAATAGACAAACCCGCAGTTTAATAGGGAGGAAGAGAAATGATGGAACATATTTATATGAATCTACATGAAACAGCTTCTTCACAGGCTGGCGTTTTCGCAGCCATAGCTGACATTGCCTCTGAAGCAGGGATTTCTACATCTCCTGAGGCAGTCAAAAAAGGACTAGCTGAAAGAGAAGCTCTGAGTACAACCGGCTTTCAAGATGGATTTGCCATTCCGCATACACAGTCAGACGCCATCACAAAACCGGCACTCGTCATCGTCCGTACAGAAACCGGAATCGAATGGGACGCTTTTGATGGAAAGCCTTGCTTTTTCTTCTTATCCTTACTCATTCCAAAAAGTGAAGCAGGAACTACTCACTTACAAGCACTTTCTGCTCTTTCACGCGGATTAATGGATGAAACGAAACGGCAAAAACTGCTCGAAACAAGAACAAATGAAGAAATGCTCGCTGTATTAAAAACAGTTATTTTGACGAGAGAGGATGTTTGACCATGCCTTTACTTTCCACAACACCTATGCTTGAAGCAGCAAAAAAAGAAAAATACGGAATTGTCGCATTCAATGTACATTCCTTTGATAGTATTTACTGGGTACTCGAAACGGCAGCTGAATTAAAATCACCTGTCATTTTGCAAACAACGGTTGGCACGGTCCAATCGCTTGGCGCAAAAGCCATTGCAGATACAGTAAAGGCGGCAGCTGATCAATACCAAATACCAATCGGCCTTCATCTCGATCATTGCACTGATTTTGATGTGATTCTTACTTGTATACGAGCGGGATATACATCCGTTATGATCGATGCTTCCATGCATTCATATGAAGAAAATGTACGCCGCACAAAAGAAGTGGTTGACCTTGCCTTAAAAGTAGGGGTGAATGTGGAAGCCGAGTTAGGCAAGGTAGGCGGGGTAGAAGATGATATTGTCGTGGATGAAAAGGATGCCCAAAAAGCCATTCCATCTGAATGCCGTCAATTTGTAGAAGAAACTAGTGTACCTACTTTAGCACCTGCGATCGGCACGGCCCACGGCATCTATATAGGGGTGCCGGATATCGACTTTGACCGCATTGAACAAATTGCAGCGCTTGTCGATGTGCCACTTGTCCTTCATGGTGGTTCAGCTGTACCAGATGAGGATGTCAAAAGATGTGTCGCACTCGGTATGGCAAAGGTCAATGTGTCCACTGAACTAAAAAATGCATACTCTGAAGCGATTCGTGATCATTTCTCAAACGAACCTGAAAGCTTAGATCCGCGTATGTATTTACAAAAAGCAAAACAAGCAGCCAAAGACATGGTCACATCTAAAATAAAGATCGTTGGCAGTGAAGGAAAAGCCCAATTTTTATATCAATAAGATGAAAAAAAGCAGAGCCGCATCGCTCTGCTTTTTTCACATTATTCGCTTTCTTTCATTTCATTTGATGTACGTACTCGTGCATTTCCCATAAATATGACCGTAATCGCCGCAAGTGCAATCGGGAATAAAGCAATCATAAATACATACGTAATACTTTGTGACATCGCATCAATCACTTTATTTAAAATATCAGGCGGAATTTGTGAGCGTGCCCCCTCTTGGAAAATGGCTTGTGGATCACCAACTTGAGAAGAAGCTCCTTTCATTCCGCTAAAAGCATCTGCTAAACGATTTGTCAGGACATTGGTTTGTATCGTTCCAAAAATCGTCACGCCTAAAGTCATCCCAAGTGATCTCATGAACGAATTGGTAGAATTAGCACTGCCGCGGTAGCGCGGAGAGAGATCATTCATTGAAGCAGATGGCAGAAGGGAGAAGCTAAATCCAACACCAAAACCTGAAATCATCATAAAGAGCGTAAGCCACAATCTTGCTGTATCTGGCGACATATTGGCAAGCAGTAGCATCCCAGCAAAAAATGAAATCACAGAGATAGTCATTAATCGTCTAAAAGGTACTTTCGTCTGCATCGTTCCACCAATCATACTGCCAATCACAGACCCAATCATCATCGGTGTTAAAATGAACCCGGCACTTGTTGCAGATTCACCGTACACCGCCTGGACGAAAATAGGAATAAAGACAGCTAGAATAATAAACGTCCCGCCATATAAAAACGCCAAAATTTGAGATGTCGCAAACAAACGATTTTTAAACATCCAAAATGAAATAATCGGTTCTTCGGCCTTTCGTTCAACAATGAAGAAGATGGTGCCGAAGACTACAAACACAGCAAATAGTGTCAAGATTTGAACAGAATCCCATGCATACGATTTGCCGCCAAGCTCAAGGGCGAACATTAAACTGACAACCGCAACGACAAGTGTAATGGCACCTGACCAGTCAATTTTCTGCTTACGATGCTCGACCGATTCTTGATAAAATTTGGCGATCAAGAACACACTGACGATACCAATTGGTACGTTAATATAAAACACCCAATGCCAGCCGATCGAATCCGTAATAATTGCTCCTAACAGCGGTCCTAATACACTGGATAGACCAAAAACTGCACCAAACATACCGGACATTTTCCCGCGCTTTTCTGGCGGGAAGATATCAAAGATAATCGTGAAAGCGATCGGAAGAAGAGCACCGCCTCCAAGTCCTTGAATCGCACGGTAAATAATGAGCTGATCCATCGTTTGTGCGATGCCGCACAGCGCAGATCCAATTAAAAAGAAAATAAGTCCAAACAGAAAAAAACGCTTTCGACCATACATATCTGAAAGCTTTCCATAAATCGGCATACCGGCCATCACTGCCACCATATAAGAAGCAGTCACCCAAGCAAATTTATCAAAACTGCCCAAATCGGCGACGATGCTTCCCATTGCTGTTGCGACAATGGTGTTGTCCATCGCTGCCATAAAAATCCCTAACAGCAACCCGACGACAACAAAGCGAGTGGATGCCTTGCCTTTATCCACGTGATTCATTTCATTTACCTCCTGCTTACGTTCTCTCATTATTTTTGCTATGATCAAGTTAATTATAAAGTAAGAGAACATTTATCTTGATGATCAAGATAAATTGATTTTAAAGGGAGGAGAACAAGTTGTCAACAAAGAACGAGGCAGAAGATCGAGCGGACCAGATCATTCATACGATGAGACGCCTTGCTACACGAACAGTCCTATTTCACCAAGCAGCCGCTCAATCGCTCGGCCTTTTCCCAACAGATCTCAAATCAGCAGATTTGTTAAACGAACTTGGACCACTCACAGCAGGTGAATTAAGTGAAAAAACCGGTCTTAGCTCAGGTGCGGTCACCGCTCTCATTGACCGGTTAGAAAAAGCAGGCTACGTCAAAAGGGAGAAGGACCCAAAAGACAAGCGAAGAGTCATCATTGTTCCATTAACGGCTGGGAAATCACAGGTGAAACAACTCTTTCTATCTTTATCGGCATCCACCAAAAAACTCACAAATGAATACAAGCCAGAAGAATTGGATTTAATCATTCAATTTATTTCAGAAGCAGCTGAAATCATGGATCAAGAGCTGCAATTGCTTAAGTCTAAATCGTAAGAAAGCACACTGATGCGTTAACTACACCGAAATAAGTAAAGCGAGAAATGAACGAAAACAACAAAGATGCTCTCATTGCATCTCTAAAAAGAAAAAACAAAAAGTTGGAAGAGGAAAATAGGCAATTAAGAGAGCAACTGAAAGTAGCATATGCAGATGTCTATAAAAATTTATAAGAGAGAATAACGTTCACCCTCCTTCAACTAACGGAGCAGTATAGCGCAAGAAGAAGTTGATGAAATAATGATAAGTATATTAGGATGCTTATCCTAAAAAGGGGAGGTATAACAGAAAGTGGAGATTATAAAGTTTAAGGAAACTGATACAAAAGAGATTATTTCATTGTTTTATGAAACAGTTCATTCCGTAAATTCAAAAGATTATTCCCAAGTACAATTGGATGCTTGGGCACCAAGAGATGAAAAAGAATCTAAAATGAATTCTTGGAAGGAATCATTGGAACAAAATATAACATTTGTTGCTAAAGTGAATGATAAAGTTGTTGGTTTTAGCGATTTAACGCATAACGGGTACTTAGATAGACTATTCGTTCATAAAGATTATCAAGGACAAGGTATAGCCACAGCTTTAGTTGATATGCTCGAATCTGAGGCAAAGAAACTAAAGCTTTTAGAAATTGATACCGAAGCAAGTATTACAGCTAAGCCATTTTTTGAACATCTAGGTTACAAAATTGTTTGTTCACAAACTGTGGAAAAAAAGGGGGTTAAGTTGGCTAATTTTAAAATGCTAAAAAAAATAAAATAATCATTTTTTTGTTATGCTAACAGGTGCGTTAGTTTAAGAAGAAAGGGTATAACATATTCGTTATATAAAATATGTTATACCCTTTTATTTATTTAACTTTTTTCAATAGTAGAAAAGATATAATACATTGCAGAGGTGATTCAATGAATGAGAGCTCTAGTTATTTAAAGAAGTTAGAAGATTTTTTAGGTGGGACATTTCATCAGGATATTGATTCACCAGAGGAAGTGTTAGATGAGTATATCCATCTAAGTTACAAAAAACCTCCAATGAACCACCAATCTTATTCCCATGCTTCTTTTAATAAACAAATACCTCTTTCGATTTGTTCAAGAGAAAGGTTTGCGAAACCGAGCAGTATGTGCGGTTGTACAGGTGGATTTCCGATAAATAAATGACTTGTAGGATACACTTTAACATGCTGTTGAAGAGCTTTTTCAATTAATTCTTTTTCGGAATAGGGAGTGTATATACGTAACATGATATATAACCCTGCATTGTCACCAATGATCTCAATCTGCTCTCCAAATAGATGGTGAACTTGTTGAACCAATAAATTCATTTTCCTTTTATAAGTATTGCGCATACGCTTAATATGCTTTGTCCATTCCCCACTTTTCATAAATTCAGTCATGGTCAGTTGGTGCAATAAAGAAGCATTATGTTCGAAATGTTCAAATTTACTCATATAGATATTGATTAATGAATCAGGTAACACCATATATGCTAATCGTATAGCTGGTAGAAATGCTTTCGAAAACGTACCAAAATAAATGACATGTGCAGCATCTAAAGAGGCTAAAGCAGGAAATGGTTTTTGTCCATATCGAAATTCTCCATCGTAATCGTCCTCTAATAAGAAACCGTTTTTTGATCGTACCCATTGAATCAATTCAATTCTTTGTTGAATCGATAGTGCAGTACCAGTAGGATATTGATGTGAAGGTGTGATATACAATAATTTCCCCTTTTTATGTACAAGTGGGTCCAATAATACACCCTGTTTTAATGCAGGAATACTCTCCATTTCAAATCCATGTAAATGAAAGACCTCCCGTACACCGCTATAACCAGGGTTTTCAACAATCATACTAGAAAAACGTTCTTTTAATAGAAATCCCAAATACAACAGTAGTTGCTGTGTATTACTTCCAACGATAATATTTTTGGGGTTAATGATCATACCTCTCGCTTGAAATAAATAATCAGCCAGTTCTTGTTTAAACCCCGGTTCTCCAAAAGGTTCTCCATATTGAAAGCTAATGGATTGCTGCAGCACTTTGTTGGAAATTTGCCGCCAAACTTTTAAAGGGAATTGTTCCTCATCAACAGTACTTGCTTTGAAATCAATGAAATCGATCAATTGTATTGGTTCATTTCTAGGTACTTCTGAAATAGAGGTTTGAAGAAATATCGGTTCAAATTCATTGACACTATAGCTTTTACGCTCATTGGCTTGAATATATCCTTCAGCTAATAATTGATCATATGCTTGTAGTGTAGTGTGGCGACTAACACCTAGGTCATTGGCTAGTGAACGAATGGAAGGAAGATTTTCTCCTGTTTTTAACTTTCCCTCCTCGATTAATTTTTTAAATTGCTCATAAATTTGTTTATATTTTGGTTGATTGGCACTGAAAGGGAAAATATAATGTTTCATTTCTTCATTCCTCCCTTCTGACATTTAATAAAGTATAAATCTGTACATTTTTACATGTCAGAATATCGATTATTATACTACTAATTGATATGAAAAGGGGATAGAAGAGTGGATATAGTAAGAGCTAATGAAAATGATTTAAAACAAGTTTCGGTTCTATTTGATCAATATCGCCAATTTTATAAACAGACTTCTAATATAGAAGGTGCTTATCATTTTCTAGTGGAACGATACCGTAAACAAGAGTCTATTTTGTTTGTTGCAAAGCAAGGTGAACAATATGTAGGATTTGTACAACTGTATCCCACATTTTCATCTGTTGCGATGAAAGATGCGTTCATTTTAAATGATTTGTTTGTTATAAACGATTTTCGTCAAAAGGGAGTAGGTAAGGAATTGATGAAAAAAGCATTTTCATTTGCAAACGATAAAGGAACCCGATTTATCTGTTTAGAAACAGCGACTTCTAATATAAAAGCACAACAATTGTATGAAAAAATGGGGATGACAAGCGATTCTTCAACTCAGCACTATATTTATTATTGGGATTGAACACAGAAGAATGAAGTTTTGGCATGGCAGAAAATTCAATATAATTCGGTCAAAAAAAGATGAATATGCTTTGTCAGAGACGGATCAGCAAGCTACAATGGCATTGTACACTGAATTGTTTGCAACAAAATGACGAAACAGCGATTCCTATGGATTTTGTCAAGAAAGACTTTAAAAAACACAAAGGGGGGTAATTTTATTGAATTCTTATGATGAAGATCTAATAAAGGATTTGGAATTAAAAGACCTTCTTAAATATGTCAAAGTACATAAAAATCCAAAAATTTATTTAGACTTAATAGAACAAAAATTTGATTTTGCTGGTTCAAAAATAGATTGGTTACAAACCAATAAACATTATAGTAAGAGCTCAAATCATGAATCGTTACTTTCTGATGCTCTTCTCTTTATAACTGAATTAAAAGAAAAATATTTAGATAATAACTTACAAGTAATTTACATAGGGGATAACCTTACAGAGTTTGGGTACCAGTTTGAATTAAAACATCTAGAAGAGTTACTAGTCTATTTTTTAGATATCCCACAGCACCACTACTTTATATCATTAGAAGGTGATTGGAGTATTTGTATTTCATTTGAAAACGATTTGGATTTCGGATTTAGTTTAAACAAAAAATAATTTTAAGCGTCACATATAGGAAAAATAAAAGATGAATAAGAAGTGAAAAAACCTTGACTGGCTTTATACCATTCTAGGTTTTTTGCGTTTATTCGTCCTCAAACACGTAAAAGAAGACAAAGAGCTCTTTGTATACAAGTCTCAAAGCACACTCAAACGAGTGTGCTTTTTCTTATAACAAAAGAACACCCAAAAACCTGCACAACATTTACTGAAAACATTTGGACTTCTTTGACTCATGCGAGTTGATTAGACTTATAACCAAAGGGAAGAGGGGAGGGATTCCAACTGCACTTAACCAAAAGGGGCACGACTTTATTATCGATGCTGCTTCACACGACCACTTATCTATCAATTGAAGATTTACAGAATCGACTGAATGTCTCTACTCGAACGGTCTACGCTGAAATCAAACGAATGAATAGTTGGCTGGAAACCCATCAGCTTAGTGGCGTCCAGCGAAAAGATCAACGAGGCTACTATTTACATCCACACGAGAAAGAAGTCATTATCGAAAAAGCTGACACTGTTCTTGTCGGTCATGACTATGAACCATGTGTAAAAGAAAGACGTGCCATCTTGCTCCTATCCATTGCATGCAGTGAAAAGCATCTAAAAATTGATGATTTTATGGAGATGACGAAGGTAAGCCGCAATACACTGCTTGAAGATATGAAACAACTAAAAGAAGCACTTTCAAAACAGCAGCTTACACTTCATTATCTGGCGGCCAGTGGCTATTTAATTTCAGGAGAAGAAAGAACAATTCGGTTGGCGCTGAAACCTTATATTCATTTCATTCGCACCATGATAAAAAATGAAAAAACGTTTCCATCGGTTTGGTTAAAGGATCCTATCTCATATAAGAGAATACATGATCTCCTTCAACAATCCGAACAAGATCTGAAGCTTGAATTTGCAGATGACATGCTGGATCAGCTGTCTATGGATCTCTTTTTCTACTTTAAACGGATGAAGCTAGGACGTGCTGTACACATTTCAACAGAAGAAAAACGGACACTGCAGGAAACAGATGAATGCTTGGCTGCTATTCGTTTCATGGCGCAAATTCAAAAAGAAACCAGTCTTTTGGTTCATGATGATGAAATCTATTTTCTTAGCACCTTATGGCTCAGTGCCAAAAAACAAAAACTTCCAACAAGTCAAAAACCAGAAGAACATCTCATTCGAACCATTGCGAGACAAATGATCATGGACTTTCAGCGTTATGCGTGTATTTCCTTCCAGGAAGTAGAAGTCTTGGAACAAAACTTAACCATGCATTTAATTCCGGCCTATTATAGGCTCATCTATCACATTGAGATCATCAATGAATTAACAGATTCCATGAAACATGCACAGCCAGAGGTGTTTGACATCACGCAAAAGGTTGCTTGCCATTTAGAGAAGGCAGCCTGTTCAAAGATGAGCGATCATGAAATTGCCTATGTGGCGATGCATTTTGGCGGCTGGATGAGAAGAGAAGGGATTTCATCGATTGCGAAACGTTCTGTTTACATTGTCTGCGGAGAAGGAATTGGCACCAGTCACATGCTGAAAACGCAGCTTCTTGAATTAATCGGCTACATCGACATACGCGGACTGTTATCAAAACGTTCATATGAAGAATTAACATCCATTGATGCCGACTTTGTTGTGTCAACGACACCTATATCGTTTAAAGGAAAACCTGTTCATCTCGTGCACCCGATTCTCACTGCTTATGAGAAAAAAACATTGCTTCAATATGGAGAAGGCTCAGAACCTAAGCTTGATGAGCACCATGTGAATGCTTTATTCAATATCATTCAGCAGCATACCATCGTTCAAAATGAAAAAGCATTGCTTCATGACCTGAAGGAGCTGCTTCATCCGACATATGTATCACACCAGAAAGGGTGGAAACCAGTGTTAAACGATTTATTAACAGAAGAAACCATTCAGCTCCAGCAAACAGCAGACACATGGCAGGAGGCCATTACAAAAGCAGCGCAGCCTTTGCTTGATCAACAAGCGATTCAGGAAAGTTATGTGAAAGCGATGATCCAGTCTGTTCATCAAAATGGCCCTTATATTGTGATTGCGCCACAAGTGGCGATTCCGCATGCCAGACCAGAAGATGGCGTGAACAAATTAAGCATGTCACTTATGTCATGTCATCAGCCCGTTTCCTTTTCAAAGGATGGAAAAAAGCAAGTTCGGCTCATCATTGTATTAGCTGCCATTGACAGTATGACCCACCTGAAAGCACTCAAACAGCTGACGATGCTGTTAAGTGAAGAAAAACGGGTGAGACAATTGATTGAAGCAGAGGAATTAGCAGCCATTCAACAATTAATCAATCGATTTTCACAAGTATAAAGGAGGAAAAAGAGAATGAAAAAAATTCTAGTTGTATGCGGAAACGGTTTAGGAAGCAGCTTTATTGTTGAAATGAATGTCAAAAAAGCATTAGAAGAATTAGGACTTTTAGCGGAAGTGGATCACACCGATCTCAGTACAAGCAAAAATGAACAAGCAGACCTCTATATCGGCGCAACAGACATTATCGATCAGCTGGATGACGGCACAAGAAAGGTCGCTGGATTAAATAACTTGTTAGACCAGGAAGCCATTAAAGACGTCCTTCGTAAACACATATAATCGACGGAAAAAGGGGGATTCACATCATGATAGAACTGATCATGAACGATATATTGGGCACACCCGCAATTCTCATCGGTTTGTTTGCACTGGCTGGTTTACTTTTGCAGAAAAAGTCAGCTGCCGATACTGTATCAGGCACCTTAAAAACAACAATGGGTTTTTTAATATTAGGAGCGGGCGCCACAGTCGTATCTGATTCACTTGGGGTTTTCAGGAAGATGTTTGAAGCAGCCTTTCACATTCAAGGGGTTGTCCCAAATACAGATGCCATGGCAGCCATTGCCCAAAAGGAATTCGGTACACAGACAGCGCTCATTATGATTTTTGGTATGGTGGTCAATTTGCTTTTGGCAAAATTCACACCCTTTAAATACGTCTTTTTAACTGGTCATCATACGCTATATATGGCGGCTATGCTTGCAGTCGTTCTGTCAACAGCCGGCATGCAAGGAACGCTGCTGATCATCACTGGTTCAATCGTATTAGGTGCAGCGATGGTCATTGCTCCCGCAATCCTTCAGCCGTTTACAAGGAAAGTCACTGGAAGTGATGATCTGGCGCTCGGTCATTTCAGTACGTTCGGCTATTTTACAGCGGGAATGATCGGCAAATGGGTCGGGCGCCCAGAGAAATCAACGGAAACCATTCAAGTGCCTAAATCACTCGGTTTTCTAAGAGATACATCGGTGGCCATCTCCATTACGATGGCTTTGCTTTTCTTTGCGATTGCACCGTTTGCGGGAATTTCATATATAGAAAACATTAGTGGTGGTACGAACTTTGCTGTCTTCATTCTCATTCAGGCCATTACCTTTGCTGCTGGGGTGTACATTATTTTAGCAGGTGTACGGATGGCAATCGGGGAAATTGTGCCTGCTTTCAAAGGGATTGCCGATCGTTTCGTCAAAGGGGCAAAGCCGGCACTTGATGCGCCAACTGTTTTCCCATTTGCTCCAAATGCGGTGATCATCGGTTTTTTATGCAGTTTTGCAGGAGGCATCGTGTCTATTTTCCTTCTTCCTTTGTTTGGTTTAACTGTCATTGTTCCTGGACTTGTGCCACACTTTTTCTGCGGTGCGACAGCGGGCGTATATGGCAATGCAACGGGGGGAGTGAGAGGTGCAGTCGCCGGTTCCTTTGTAAATGGAATACTCCTTTCATTTTTACCAGCTTGTTTACTTCCTGTGTTAGGCACTCTTGGCTTTGAAGGGACAACATTTGGAGATACAGACTTCGGTATCATCGGAATATTGATTGGATTGATCAAATTTTTATTTCATCTTTAAAAAGGAGGCATTTCAGGATGACAGCTTTTTTCTCACCTTCATTGATGTGCATGGATTTAACACACTTCCGTGAACAAATTCAGCTTCTGAACACAAGGGCAGACCGTTATCATGTCGACGTCATGGATGGTCATTACGTAAAGAATATGACCTTATCACCCTTTTTCATTGAACAACTTCGGAAACTGACAGATGTTCCGATTGATGTTCATCTAATGGCCGAACAGCCTCAGGAATTTTTAATTGATGCATGTATTGATGCAGGCGCAACGATGATTTGTTTACATCCAGAAGTGGTGCAAAAAGACGTTTTTCGAATCATTCGGCATATCCACGAAAGAAAGTGTGAGGTCGGCTTTGTTCTCAATCCCGCCACACCAGTTGCAGCATTAGATGCTTTTATTCATTTAATAGACCGGGTGACGATCATGACAATTGATCCAGGGTTTGCGGGTCAGCCTTTTATCAAAGAAATGCTTCCGAAAATAAAAGAGGTGAAAGAAATCAAAGAGAAGGGGGGATACTCATTTTCAATTGAGGTAGACGGCTCTTGTAATGAAAGCACGTTCCGGTTGCTTGCTGAGGCAGGAAATGAAATTTACATCATTGGCACTTCAGGTTTATTTGGCCTTCACGAAGAATTAGATAAAGCATGGGAAATAATGAAGCAATTGTTCGCAAAAGAAACAGCCACAATGAAATCACCTTAGTAAAAAGGAGGATGAAGCCCATCCTCTTTTTTACGCAATTTTACTAAAAAAACTATCTCCTTATCAAAACATACTCAAAAACTTCATAAAAGCACAAATTTATAATTGAAAGCGCTTTATTTATGTGTTATTCTTCAAATATCTTTAGTAAACATTTAGTCAAAAATGATGAGGAGTTTACCTATGACTACACTCAAAGATATTGCTCATGATGCAAAAGTATCCGTCTCTACTGTATCCCGTGTGTTAAATGGCGACCAAACGCTTGCCGTTTCACACGCAACAAGACAAAACATCCTCGACATAGCCAAGAAATTAAACTATACCCCAGTCAGAGCAAGAAAAGCCGATCAAGCAGAAGTTAAAAGCCCACCCGCATCCCCAGTCATCGGTGTCGTTGTCGCCCAATCCATTGACGAAGAATTAAATGATCCTTTTTTTTCATCGATTCGAAAAGGAATTGAAAAAGAATATGCCAAACAAGGTCTGTCTACTCTCCATACCTTTCGCCTAAGAAACATGGACAAAGGGGCGATACTAAAGGATATTGACGGTTTGATTGTCATTGGACGAATCAGCCCTGATACGGTTGAAAAGATGACAAACCGAATGGAACATATCGTTTTTATCAATCATTATGCGGATGAAGATTTGTATGATTGTGTACATGTGGATTTTGTCAGAGCGGCAGATCGTGCCATTTGTCATCTGCAATCTCTCGGCTATACACATCTAGGCTATATTGGCGGGAAAGAGAGGGAGCATTATTTCGAAGGAAATGCTGTGATTGAGGATGAAAGACAAACAACTTTTATCAAAAGAATGCAAGAAGCGGGAACTCTTCATATGAATGACATCCACATAGGCGAATATTCGATGCAAGAAGGCTACTCACTTATGCAAAAAGCCATTCAGAAAGGAAAGCTTCCAGAAGCCTTTTTTATCGGAAGTGATTCTATGGCAATAGGCGCTATGCGTGCGCTACATGAAGCCGGTCTTCGTGTACCTCAAGATGTCTCAATCGTGGGGTTTAATGATATCGAAGCCGCTTCCTTTTCAAGCCCGCCGCTCACAACGGTTAAAGTATATACAGAACAAATGGGGGAAGTAGGTCTAAAGCTTTTGCTTGAGCGGATAGAAGGAAGAAAGCTTCCCCTAAAAGTCGTCGTGCCAACAAAGCTCATGCAAAGAGGCAGCACATGCCCAATCCATGAAAGGGGGTGAACGAGCATTTCAGCAAACAAAAAAGAGACAAAAAAGCAGGAAGGGAGCTGCTGAGCATGATGGCCAGATCATGCTGAAAACAACGCAGTTCACCCAATTGCTCTCTTATCTCTTTGAAAAGAATAGAATTCCAGTATAATGGACTTCTTTTGTTTCCGCAACTGCATGAATTCTACCGATAATCGTCTGAATTTTCAGTAATCAAAAGGAGGAAACGATGAGTAAAAAAATTCTGATGCTGTGTGTAGCTCTAGTTTTGTCGATGATCTTGTCTGCTTGCGGCAATAACGGTGCGTCTGAAGCAAACGGGAAAGTGACCTTGACTCTATTCTCCACAATGAGTAACAGCGGGGAGAGAAAGGCATTTGAAGAAGTGATCCGTGATTTTGAAAAAGAACATCAAAACATCCGAATTGATGCCAACTTCCCTGGCAACAGCTATGAAGATATGATACGCGTCAAAATGGGGGCAAACGATATGCCAGACCTATTTGATACACACGGCTGGGCCAAGCTGCGATATAGCGAATACGTGGCTGATCTAAAGGAGATGGACTGGGTAAAACAACTCGATCCTTCACTCGATCAAATTTTAAAAGACAAAGACGGCAAAGTCTATGCCTATCCGCTGAATCAAGCAAAAGACGGACTTAGTTTTAATGCCAATCTATTAAAAGAATATGGCATAAAAGTTCCTAAAACACTGAATGAACTGAAAAGTGCTTTACAAACTGTCAAAGAAAAAAGTAAAGGAGACGTTGTGCCGCTCTGGATCCCAGGAGGCGACAATTCTAATATTGCCCAAGTCTTTGATGAGCTGGCAACGCCTTTACTCATTACCGATCAAAAACATCAATACGGAAAAGACCTTGAAAATGGATCATTTGATTGGTCTCACTATACACCGCTTGCACAGTTTATGAAGGAGCTGAAAGATCAAGACCTTTTAAACAAAGACGTACTCACGGCGAAACTATCCCAAGCACCTGAGCTGATGGCACAAAACAAAATCGCTTTCACCTTTGTGGGAGGATCTTTAGGACCTGAGGCGACTGAACTCAATCAATCGATCAAAGTAGGCACCATGCCCGTACCAGCTATTCATGAAGGTGATGAGCAAAGCTGGATTGGCGGGGAACGCTTTACTGTTGCGGCATGGAAAGACTCAAAGCATCTAAAAGAAGCAAAACAATTCATTGACTTTTTAGCAAAGCCTGAAAACGCAAAGAAAATCGCAGAGGGCACTTCCTCTGAAACGGCTTTAAAAGAAGTCAAAGCCAAAAACTATTACTCTACATTTTACGAGCAATATGAAGATATTAAGATTGAACCCTATTTTGATCGGAAATACCTACCGAGCGGCATGTGGGCTGTCATGGCAACGACCGGTCAAGAATTATTAGCAGGCTCCATCACACCGGAACAACTATCGAAGAAAATGGAAGAGGAATATAAGCGTCTGAAAAAACAATAGCAGGCTCATGCTGAAACAGGAGTGAAGCCAATGAGTGACATCACAAAAGAAAAACAGGCGGCGACATTTACCTCTTTTCCAAAACAGAAGATGAAAAATAGCCAAAATTCTTCACTTTGGTGGATGTATCTGCCTGCTGTTCTCGTTGTCAGTGCCTTTATCATTTATCCCTTTTTTAACGGGATTCAGCTTTCTTTTACAAATTGGAACGGTTTCTCACAACAGTATGAGTGGATTGGACTGGATCAATACAAACGATTGCTGCAAGATCCAACCACATGGCTTGTTGTGAGAAATACCCTTCTTTACGGCATCGGGAGCACCATCTTACAAAATATGATTGGACTTGGATATGCACTCTTATTAAATCAAAGTTTAAAGATGAGAGCCATCACAAGAACGGTGATCTATTTACCCGTCATGATCAGCCCGATTGCTATGGGCTATATCTGGTATTTTGTCTTTGCGTACCAAGGCGGCGCATTAAACGACGTTGTCACCCTTTTTGGATTTGATCCAATGAACGCACTTGGTAATCCGCAGCTAAACACTTGGATCATCGTGTTTGTGAATACGTATCAATTCGTCGGGATTGCCATGATCATTTATTTAGCAGGACTCCAAAGCATTCCTAAAGATTATTATGAAGCAGCACAACTCGATGGCGCTTCAGGTCTTCAGCAATTTTGGCGAATCACATTACCGCTTTTAATGCCATCTATCACCATCAATGTTGTGCTCAATGTGATCGGTGGACTTAAATTATTTGATGTCATTGTCGCCCTCACTGGCGGAGGACCCGGAGATTCCTCGCAATCGATGTCGACTTTTATGTACGATCTGTATTTCAAACGGCAGGATGCAGGCTATGCAGCGACGCAAGGTGTCTTCATGGCTGTCATCATCCTTGTCGTTAGTGTCGCAGCGCTCATTTATTTCAAACGAAAGGAGACCGAGGTGTGATGGATAACGCCTATAAACGAAAGAAAAGATGGTACTCCTTACTCGCCCTTTTGATCACATTGCTGCACCTGATTCCATTTTATATTTTAGTCACGACCTCTCTAAAGGGGATAGGAGATTTTAGCTCAAAATGGTTGTTCCCATCAACGCTTCATTTTGAAAACTTTCTGATGGCATGGACAGATGCTCAGCTTGGCCAGTCCTTTTTGAATACAGTGATCATTACGTTCAGCTCGGCTGCCCTACTCATCATCTTTGGATCACTTGCCGCCTATCCGCTTGCAAGAAGAGGAACAAAGCTGAATCAAGCGGTGTATCTCTTATTCATTGCCATTATGGTCATACCGCCGCTCACAGCCCTTGTCCCTTTATACAAAATGGTTGTACAAATTGGCATGATGAATACTTATCAAATCGCTATTTTAAACAATGTTGCTGCTTTTTTGCCACTGACGATTTTTCTATATGCCGGTTTTATCCGGTCGACGATTCCAAAGGAGCTTGAAGAAGCCGCTCGTATTGATGGTGCGGGAACACTCAGAGTCTTTTTCACCGTCGTTTTTCCGCTGCTGAAGCCGATTACCGCTTCTGTTTTAATCATTGCCTGTGTGTATATTTGGAACGACTATCAATTTGCCATCTTCTTCTTGCAAGATAAAGAGATGCATACACTTACAGTCGCCTTATCCAATTTCTTTGGTCAAAATCAACACCAGCTCCAGCTCGTTGGCGCCGCTGCTCTTATTGCGATGCTGCCAATGGTCACGATGTTTTTACTTTTGCAAAAATACTTTATCGCAGGGCTGTCTCAAGGCTCTGTTAAAGGGTAATCCAACCTTGATGTAAAAAGGAGTGTCGTCTATGTCTAAAATTACATTTATCGGTGCAGGAAGTACCGTGTTTGCTAAAAATATATTAGGAGATTGTTTGTTCGTTCCCGCACTTGCTGGCTTTGAATTTGCGTTATATGATATCGACCATAACCGGCTGAAAGAATCAGAAACGATGCTACGTCACTTAAAAGAGAACTACGGTGCACATGTGACCATTCAGTCGTATCACAACCGGAAAGAAGCCTTAAAGAATGCGAAATATGTCATCAATGCCATCCAGGTAGGAGGCTATCAGCCAAGCACTGTTATTGATTTTGAGATTCCAAAAAAATATGGATTAAGACAAACGATTGCGGATACGGTTGGCATCGGCGGTATTTTCCGTTCACTTCGAACCATTCCCGTGATGCTGGACTTCGCAAAGGATATGGAAGAGGTATGTCCACACGCCTTATTATTAAATTACACGAATCCAATGGCCACACTGACTGGCGCTATGCTGCGTTATACTCGGGTTCAAACGGTTGGTCTTTGCCATAGCGTACAGGTGTGTACGAAAGATTTATTTCAATCACTTGAAATGGATCATGAAGGCATTGAAGAAAAAATTGCCGGCATTAATCACATGGCATGGTTATTAGAAGTGAAACGGGACGGTCAAGACTTGTATCCAGAAATCAAAGCAAGAGCAAAAGAAAAACAAAAAATGCGGCATCCTGATATGGTTCGTTTTGAACTAATGGATAAATTCGGCTACTATGTCACCGAATCCTCAGAGCACAATGCAGAATATCATCCGTATTTTATCAAATCTCGTTATCCAGAACTGATTGGACAGTTTAACATTCCGCTCGATGAATACCCAAGACGCTGCGAGGAACAAATCAACAATTGGAATACGATGAAACATGACCTTGTGGGAAACACACAAATCACGCATACGCGCTCTAAAGAATATGGTTCACGTATCATTGAAGCGATTGAAACGAACGTTCCCTTTAAATTTGGTGGAAATGTACTGAACACAGGAGGACTCATTCACAACCTTCCTGAAAAAGCCTGTGTGGAAGTGCCATGTGTTGCAGACCGGAGCGGTATCATGCCATGTTATATCGGAGAGATACCTGAACAATTGGCTGGACTCAACCGGACCAATATCAGCTCACAGCTCATGACGATTGAAGCTGCAATCAGCGGCAAAAAAGAACACATTTACCAAGCGGCATTATTAGACCCGCATACAAGTGCTGAATTATCAATTGATGACACCATCAAACTATGTAATGAATTAATTGAAGCACACGGGGAGATGCTCCCGGCTTATACAGAGCCAAGTCAATACGCAATTTCTTCTAAATAACTAACATAAACAGTCTTAACCTGATGCACCTGGCATCAGGTTTTTTTAGATCAACAAACTGATCATTGACTGGAAGCGTTTTTAATATTATGATTTTTTAAAGTTAACCAACAGTTAACCAAAAATATATCATCAATTGATTAACATGATCATGACACACAGACAAAACGACCTAAAAGGGGGACAGATCTGCGGAACCAAAAGAGCTAGAAGGTATAGACTTCACATGTTTTATCAGAACGTAAAGCAAAATTGTGGTTTCATTTGACAAAGAGTGTATACAGATGAAGGCCCCTTAGATGAGACAATGACGATAAATCAACACACGATTGCATCACAATCCAAACAAAGAGGAGAGAGGGAACATGACCAAAACAGATGTACAAACGTTGAAAAATTATATTGGCGGACAATGGGTGGACGCCGAAACGAACCAAACGGAAGCTGTTTATAATCCAGCTACTGGCGAAGTCATCGCAGAAGTACCACTTTCAACAAAAACGGATGTAGAACATGCAGTCCAGGCAGCACAAGAAGCGTTCACCACTTGGTCTAAAACAGCTGTTCCCCGGCGCGCACGTATCTTATTTAAATACCAACAGTTACTCGTAGAGAAATGGGATGAGTTAGCTGAACTTGTCACGCTGGAAAACGGAAAAAGTGTAACAGAAGCAAAAGGAGAGGTGCAGCGAGGAATTGAATGTGTGGAATTTGCCGCTGGTGCACCAACCTTAATGATGGGGAAACAACTGCCTGATATTGCGACTGGTCTAGAGTCTGGCATGTACCGCTACCCAATTGGCGTCATCGGCGGCATTACCCCGTTTAACTTTCCGATGATGGTCCCATGCTGGATGTTCCCGCTTGCCATCGCTTGCGGAAATACATTTGTTTTAAAACCTTCAGAACGGACGCCAATCCTTGCTGCACGGTTAGCAGAACTATTTGAAGAAGCGGGACTTCCAAAAGGTGTGCTCAACATTGTCAATGGCGCTCACGATGTAGTAAACGGTCTGCTTGAACATGAAAAGGTAAAAGCCATTTCGTTTGTCGGCTCTCAGCCAGTCGCAGAATACGTCTATAAAAAAGGGACATCACATGGTAAACGTGTACAAGCACTTGCCGGTGCAAAAAATCACTCTATCGTCTTGAAAGATGCTGATTTAGAATCAGCCACAAAACAAATCATTGGCGCTGCTTTTGGATCAGCAGGTGAACGCTGCATGGCAGCAGCCGTTGTCGCAGTGGAAGAAGACGTGGCGGACGACTTGATTCAACAATTGGTCGATGAATCCAACCAGCTTGTCATCGGAAACGGAATAAATGAAGATGTCTTTCTCGGACCAGTCATTCGGAAAGAGCATAAAGAACGAACTCTTCAATATATCCAATCAGGAATTGAAGGAGGCGCAAGCCTGATTCGTGATGGCAGACAAGATAACGAAACAAATGGAGAAGGGTATTTTGTCGGACCAACGATCTTTGATCATGTCACAAATCAAATGAAAATCTGGCAGGACGAGATTTTTGCCCCAGTCTTATCCATTGTCCGTGTCTCATCACTCGCAGAAGCAATCGACCTGTCCAATCAATCAAAATTCGCAAACGGTGCCTGCCTATACACAGACAGCGCTTCAAGCATAAGAGAATTTCGTGAAAACATCGAAGCCGGCATGTTAGGCATTAACATTGGTGTCCCTGCTCCAATGGCTTT
Source organism: Bacillus sp. FSL W7-1582 (assembly GCF_038593325.1). Taxonomy (NCBI): domain Bacteria; kingdom Bacillati; phylum Bacillota; class Bacilli; order Caryophanales; family Bacillaceae; genus Bacillus; species Bacillus sp. FSL W7-1582. The sequence continues at coordinate 1,811,895 of NZ_CP151987.1, read as the reverse complement.
CTTCCCATTTTCCGGCTGGAAAGATTCCTTCTACGGAGACTTGCACGCCAATGGGACAGATGGAGTAGAGTTTTACACGAGAAAGAAAATGGTGACCGCTCGTTATATGTAGTCTACATTTATTGAACATTGAGGAAGAATGCAGCTCCATCATGGAGACTGCATTTTTTTGTTGTCTTCTAGTTAAAAAGTAAGGGTTTTCATCGCACTCTTTACAAGGATTCACAGGGAGAAATCATTCTTTGTATTCATTCTTCATCACGAAACATCAACATAATTTGAAATTGGGCCTAAACCCCAATATCAGGAAGATGAAAACAGGAGGAAATGACACGATGAGGATGAGGACGAGGATGAAGTGTAGCGTTTGTTTATTGATCTTCACTTTGGTACTGAGTTGTTTGCCAGTATATGAAGCTCATGCGGCAAGCACACCAATTGCCAAGCAAGTAGGAAATGCAAACCCGCTCATTGATCATCACTTAGGAGCAGACCCGTTTGCGCTTACCTATAACGGAAGAGTGTACCTTTATATGTCGAGTGATGACTATGAATATCAAAGCAACGGAACAATTAAGGACAATTCATTTGCAAATCTGAATAGAGTATTCGTCATCTCTTCGGCGGATATGGTCAACTGGACCGATCACGGAGCGATTCCAGTAGCGGGAGCAAATGGGGCAAATGGCGGCAGAGGCATTGCCAAATGGGCAGGCGCATCATGGGCCCCATCAGCAGCGGTAAAGAAGATCAATGGAAAGGATAAATTTTTCCTTTATTTCGCTAACAGCGGCGGAGGGATTGGAGTCCTTACAGCAGACAGCCCGATCGGCCCATGGACTGATCCGATTGGAAAACCACTCGTTACGCCAAGTACACCTGGCATGTCTGGAGTTGTATGGCTTTTTGATCCGGCCGTATTTGTAGATGATGACGGTACTGGTTATCTATATGCCGGCGGTGGCGTTCCAGGCGGTTCCAATCCAACGCAGGGACAATGGGCAAATCCTAAAACAGCAAGAGTCCTGAAGCTAGGTGCTGATATGACAAGTGTGGCCAGTATCGCATCCACCATTGATGCTCCTTTTATGTTTGAAGATTCAGGGATGCATAAGTATAACGGTACCTATTACTATTCCTATTGCATCAATTTTGGCGGCTCACATCCTGCTGATAAACCACCTGGTGAAATCGGCTATATGACGAGCTCAAGTCCGATGGGACCCTTCACGTATAAAGGACACTTTCTGAAAAATCCGGGTGCTTTTTTTGGTGGCGGCGGTAACAACCATCATGCGGTGTTCAATTTTAAAAATGAGTGGTATGTGGTGTATCATACGCAAACCGTTAGCTCTGCATTATACGGAAGCGGCAAAGGCTATCGCTCTCCACATATTAACAAGCTTGTGCATAATGCAGATGGCTCCCTTCGAGAAGTAGCAGCCAATTATGAAGGGGTGAAACAGCTATCTAATCTGAATCCATATCAACGTGTTGAAGCTGAAACATTCGCTTGGAATGGACGCATTTTGACAGAAGCCTCGTCAGCACCAGGAGGACCAGTGAATAACCAGCATGTCACCAATATTCAAAATGGCGATTGGGTGGCTTTAGGGAATGTAGACTTTGGTTCAAATGGCGCTAGAACATTTAAAGCCAATGTCGCATCGACAGTAGGCGGGAAAATAGAAGTACGCCTTGGCAGCGCAAACGGCAGACTGGTCGGTACACTTGATGTTCCTTCCACCGGTGGAACACAAAACTGGCGGGAAATAGAAACATCGATTAACGGCGCATCCGGAGTGCACAACGTATTTTTTGTCTTTACCGGAACTGGCGGGGGAAATCTATTCCAATTTGATTCTTGGCAGTTTACTCAAAGGTAGCGAATAAAGGTGCTTAAATGTTTGATAGAGGAGTGGGAAATTTGATGTCATGTATAAAAAAACCAATGCTTGCTTTATTGGTGTGTTTCACCATGCTGTCTGTCATGTTCATAGGCCCCGGAGTAGCTGAAGTATCAGCAGCTGACGCAAACATTAACCTTAATGCAGAAAGACAAGTGATTCGTGGTTTTGGCGGAATGAACCATCCAGCTTGGATTGGTGATTTGACAGCACCACAAAGGGAAACCGCCTTTGGCAATGGACAAAATCAGTTAGGGTTTTCCATTCTTAGAATTTATGTAGACGAAAACAGAAACAATTGGAGCAGAGAAGTCGCGACGGCCAAACGAGCGATCGAGCATGGTGCTCTAGTCATTGCTTCCCCTTGGAATCCTCCAAGCAGTATGGTTGAAACATTTAACCGGAATGGATCACCTGCCAAGCGGCTTAAATACAATCAATACGCAGCATATGCTCAGCATCTGAATGATTTTGTCACTTACATGAAAAACAACGGAGTCAATCTTTATGCCATTTCTGTACAAAACGAGCCTGATTATGCGCATGAATGGACATGGTGGACACCTCAGGAAATCCTGCGATTCATGAGAGAAAATGCCGGCTCCATTAATGCACGTGTGATTGCACCAGAATCGTTTCAATACCTTAAGAATATCTCAGATCCTATCTTAAACGATCCGCAGGCGCTAAGGAATATGGACATTCTCGGCGCTCATCTATACGGAACCCAAATTAGCCAGCTTCCGTACCCTCTTTTCAAACAAAAAGGGGCAGGGAAAGAGCTATGGATGACAGAGGTCTACTACCCGAATAGTGATAACAATTCAGCGGACCGCTGGCCTGAAGCATTAGGGGTATCAGAGCATATTCACCATTCAATGGTGGAAGGGGACTTTCAGGCGTATGTGTGGTGGTACATCCGGAGATCATACGGTCCTATGAAAGAAGATGGAATGATTAGCAAGCGCGGATACAACATGGCGCATTTCTCCAAGTTTGTGCGACCAGGTTTCGTCAGAATTGATGCAACGAAAAGCCCTGAACCAAATGTTTTCGTCTCAGCCTACAAAGGAAACAATCAGGTCGTCATTGTGGCGATTAATAAAAGCAATGCAGGGGTCAATCAACACTTCGTCGTGCAAAATGGCTCCGTTTCTCAGGCGTCTAGATGGGTGACGAGCGGCAGCAGCAACCTTCAACCTGGAACTGACTTAAACATATCAGGAAATCAATTTTGGGCTCATCTCCCGGCTCAAAGTGTGACAACATTTGTGGTCAAACGCTAAAGAAACACGAAAAGCCAATTTTCTCATTAAAAAAGAAAATTGGCTTTTTTCTGTGTAAATAGAAAGTTGATTTTTCACGACGTCAACACTTTGGGTATAATAATAACAATGACTTCAGGAGAGTGATCATCATGCCAAAGGTTCAAAGCAAAGTATTGATTATAGATGACGAAAAAGAAATTTTAGAATTAATCCATACCGTATTAACAAGAGAAGGCATTGACCAAGTGTTAACAGCTTCAACTGCCCGTGATGGGCTCACGCAATTTCATCAAGAACAACCAGATCTCGTCATATTGGATATTATGCTGCCAGACGGTGAAGGCTACGATATTTGCAAACAAATCAGAGATGTTTCGCATGTTCCGATTATTTTTTTATCAGCAAAGGGAGAGGAATCAGACAAAATTGTAGGACTTGCCATTGGCGGCGATGATTACATTACAAAACCGTTTAGTCCAAAAGAAGTCGCCTACCGGGTAAAAGCCCAGCTAAGACGGTCATCATACGTACAGCCTTCTCAAGCGGAGCCCGTGATCAAAAAAGGACCATTTGAGTTAAACGAGCAGCAAGCCGAACTGACGAAAAACGGTGCGGCAATTGAACTCACACCGAAAGAACTTATGTTGATGACTTATTTCTTGCAGCATCCGAATCGCGTCATCAGTAAAGAAACGCTTTATCAAACGGTTTGGGGAGAGGATTTCTTCGGTTCTGATAATACGGTAATGGTTCATATACGAAGACTGCGGGAAAAAATAGAACATTCCCCATCTACACCAGAATTTCTCGTGACGGTCAAAGGACTTGGCTATAAATTTGTTGTAAAGGATGCGTAAAGATGAAATGGCGATTAACAGGCAGATACATGGTCTCTGTCATTATCGTGACCATTATCACGGTCTTTATTAACTTATTTGGATTCATGATAGGGCTTGTACTACAAGCAAGCAGTCAGCAAAACGAAGAAAATACGCCGGAAACCTTCACAAGAACATTTGAACAATACATCACCTTGTCTAATCAAAATATCACTGTGAGTAAAGAAGGACAGCAAGCTTTAAAACAACAAAATGCGTGGATTCAAATATTAGACGAAAATGGACAAGACGTCTATCATGCACTAGCACCTAAAGGCTTAAAAAGCAAATACACACCTATAGAAATTGTAAACTTACATAAATATAAAGATAAGCAATTGATGTCGACGATCTATGCTGGCGGGAAAAATGGAAAGGGTAAGGAATACAGCTACTTCATCGGATTTAAGGACCCTTCCATCGGAAAATATTTATTTTCTTTTGATACGAAAGAATTAATATCGCAATTCAATATCGGGACGATGATTTTATTATCGATTGATGCCATCATTGCCTTATTCATTGGATACTTATTCAGCCGGCAACTCATCAAACCGCTCGGCCGTGCCATTTATGGCATCCAGCGGCTCGCAAACGGAGATTATACGACAAAGCTGCCAACGAAGGGGATATATAAAGATGTGTTCTATAATGTCAATCACTTATCCGAGCAGCTCGCTTCAAGCCAAAAAGAAAAAGACAAATTAGAGCAAATGCGGGAAGAGTGGATCAGTCATATTTCTCATGATATTAAAACACCATTATCCTCTATTCAAGGCTATGCAGAAATCATGAAAGATCCAAATTATCCTCTTTCAAATCAAGACATTAGACATTATGCCAGCATCATAGAGAATAAATCACTGTACATCAAAGATGTGATGGAGGATCTCAATTTAACAACAAGGCTGAAAAATAACGACGTGATGCTGCATAAAGAACTGGTGAACATTGTGCCATTGCTGCGTGAAACGTTAATTGATATCCTCAACGATTCGAGATATGCAGATCAGACCATTGAGCTGCAAACGCATGTAGACAAGCTTATGCTGAATATTGATACGATCCTCATAAGAAGAGCGGTCACCAATCTCATTTTAAATGCCCTTGTTCACAATGATGCTGATGTGAAAATCATTGTACAGCTTGAACAAAAAGAACATACCCACATCACCATTCAAGACAACGGCAAAGGAATTGAAGAGGCAGAGCTAGAAAAAGTGTTTGACCGCTACTATAGAGGGACGAATACAGGAGGGACACATGCAGGCTCAGGTCTTGGAATGGCGATTGCAAAAGATATCATCCAAAAACACGGGGGAGATATGACAATACAAAGTATAATAGGAGAAGGAACAACGATTGATATCCAATTACCCGCTTAAACGGACATACAAAAAACGGTTCTGATCAATCACAGAACCGTTTTTTCTAACTCTTATTCTGAAAACACTTTAATGCCTTTCACAATGTTCCAAATGAAGAAGTAGATCGCCACAAGGAATGTCACAGCATACGTTGCAATTAAGAACGGACCAGCATGACTGATATCGTTCATGCCAAGTAAACCTGAACCGGCAATACCAAGACCGAAAATCAAATAAGGAATAATATGTGTCCATAGTGATTTTTTCGCATGGTATTTCACTTCGTCTTTTCCTAAGAAATAAACGATAATCGGAAATAGAAACGGTGCAAAAAAGATACTGAAGTAACATAATGAAGACAAAATTTTATTTTCTCTCAAAGCTTTTCACCTCTATGATTGATTTAGAAGAGGGGACCATTTGACTCATCCCTCAATTCCTTACAAACCCATTGTACAACCTCAACCTTAACTCGTATTAATCCGAACCTTACAGCAACCTTAAATATGTTAAACTGTAAAAAGACAAGGAAAGATAAAATGATTCTGGGTATTTTAATCTATTTTTTCAGAAAAAAATAGTTGACTTTGGTCATCCATCTATTTAAAATAAAGTCGTAACCGATGCAGGAGTGTTACTGATATGATCAGGCACCACCAAGTCAGGTAAACAGATTGTACATTTGTACGTTGTTTGCTGAGATTTTGGTGTTTTTTTATGCTTTTTTAGCATTTTAGGTAAGGTGGGATGAGGATGTTCACCGTCGTTAAAGTTTTAAATAATAATATCGTATTAGCTCTAACAGAGGCTCAAAATGAAGTCGTTGTGTTTGGAACAGGAATAGGTTTTAAAAAGAAGAAAGGTGATACACTTGATGAGAGCGCTGTCAGTAAGACATTTTATTCTGATCAGACGTCTCCATTAGAATCTCAACTTGCCGCTATCCCAACTGATATCCTTTTATTAACTGAAAAAATCATTCGCGTAGGCGAAGAGATGTTGAATAAGAAGTTAGGTTCCAGCGCGCTCTTTTCGCTATCCGATCATCTCACCTTCGCTATTCAAAGGCACGAAGAAAAAATGGCGTATGAAAACCCCATTGTGTGGGAAATTCCACATCTCTATTTTCAAGAATATCAAGTCGGGAAAAAAGCACTGACAATTATTCAAAAGATGATGGGCATTTCTTTTGAAGATACTGAAGCTTCACTCATTGCCCTGCATTTTGTAAACGCTCAAATAGATGGTCAGTCTATGGGAGACACCATTAAGATGACTCACCTGACGAAAGAAATCGTCAAAATCATTCAAAATATTTTCGAGATGATATTGGATAAATCATCCATTAATTATTCGAGGTTTATTACCCACTTGAGATATTTTATTGTCAGGCAGGAAACCAACCAACCACCGCAGCAGATGGATGACTCGTTAAAAGAATTAATACAGGATCGTTATATGAAGAGTTATGCCTGCGGATTGATCATCAAAGAAATGTTAAAACGAGAATTCAATTGGAATGTGACAGAAGACGAACTTGTTTTTTTAGTCATCCATATTGAGAGAATCACAAAGGAACACCAAAAAAATAAATGATTTCTTTTAGGCGTGTTATGAAAAAGCATTAACCTAAACAAATCTCCATGAGAAAGAATGATCTTTTCTATGGTGGATTTTGTTTAGGTTTTTTTTGTGAAAATGAAGGGGTGAAAGCATGGAAAACAAAGAATTGGCTGGAAAAATTGTGAAATTAATTGGTGGAACCGAAAATATATCTCAAAGTTGGCATTGTATCACACGGCTAAGATTTAATCTCAACGATGAAAGTCAGGTAAAAGTAGATGAGCTGAAAACATTAGATGGTGTTTTAGGTGCTCAATTCCAAAGTGGACAGTTCCAAGTCATTATTGGAGCAAAGGTAGCAGAGGTTTATGAGGAAATCGATCATCTGGCCGGTCATAGTAGCAATGATTCTGCTCCTGTTAAAAACACGTCAAAGATGAACCCAATTGAAGTCGTATTCGATGTGATCAGCGGGATTTTCACACCTATTTTGCCAGCGATTGTTGGTAGTGGATTGATCAAAGGAATCATGGCACTGTTCGTTAGCTTAGGGTGGCTGACGGAGACAAGTTCTACCTATCAAGTACTTCAAATTTTTTCAAATGCTGTCTTTTACTTTTTACCTTTCCTCATTGCTTATTCGGCAGCGAAGAAATTTAAAACGCGAGAATCTCTTGCGCTCGCATTAGCAGGGATTTTACTATATCCAACGATGATCGAAGGTGCAGCAAAAGGAGCAGACCCGTTAAGTTTTTTAGGGTTAAGTATTCCACTAAATAATTACACATCTTCTGTATTACCAATTATATTAGGTGTGCTATTACTAAGTTTTGTCGATAAGTGGATAACAAAAGCGATCCCAAAATCCTTAAGTATCGTATTTACACCGGTACTGAGCCTGATGATCACGGCTCCTCTTACACTGGCTTTTATCGCTCCTATTGGGAACGTTTCTGGGCAATATTTAGAAATCTTTTTCACTTCATTGTTCAATTTCGCTGGTCCGATTGCCGGTTTATTAATGGGGGGCCTTATGCCACTCATTGTGTTAACTGGAATGCATTACGCATTCTTCCCAAGCACGTTAGCCAGCTTTGAAAAAGTGGGTTACGATATCATGCTGCTTCCAATGAATTTCATTGCGAATATGGCACAAGCAGGCGCTGTGTTAGGTGTCATCATCCGCACCAAGCGGGTAGAAACAAGGTCTTTAGCGCTTTCAACATTGCTTCCTAGTTTCTTCGGGATCACAGAACCAGCCATTTATGGAGTCACACTTAGACTAAAAAAACCTTTTTATGCTTCATTAATTGGCGGCGCAGTCGGTGGATGTTTTTACGGTTTATTTTCAGTTAAAACGACAGCCTTTTCGATCCCAGGCATTACTTCACTGCCAACTTACATTATGAAAGGGACAAATAATTTTCAGCTGGCTCTGATTGGAATCGCCCTTAGCTTCATCGTGTCACTTCTCATCACCATTCTCCTTGGATTTCAGGAGTCTGTAACGGCTTTTAACGAGCAAGCTGCAGAAAAGCCAAATCACACTGAGAGTACAGAGAATCAACAAATGTCTAAGCAAACAAACCCTTATGAAGTTCAAGCACCTATGAGTGGAAAGGTCATTCCTTTATCTGAAGTGAATGATTCCGTGTTCTCAAGTGAAATGATGGGGAAGGGAGTCGCAATTTTGCCTGATAAGGGGGTGGTACAAGCACCGTTCTCAGGAAAAGTAGTGACTGTTACACCTACTAAACATGCCATCGGACTCGTTTCAGATGATGGGATTGAATTATTGATCCACGTGGGGATTGATACGGTCAGCCTAAACGGCCAATTCCTTGATGTACTGGTAAAAGAGGGCGATAAGATAAAGACGGGGGATCATTTATTATCGTTTGATATAGAAGGAATTCAATCAAACCATTTAGATGTAGTGACACCTATTATCGTCACAAATTCAACGCAATATCTTGATGTGATTCATACAGGTGACGCTCATGTCACCGCAGGTCAAAATAAGCTCTTAATGCTTATTCACTAATATAAAGAGAAGGGATGATTGAAATGAAAGAATTAAAAAAAGGATTTTCAGATGATTTTTTATGGGGTGGCGCAACTGCTGCCAATCAAATAGAGGGCGCATACTTAGAAGGTGGCAAGGGCCTGTCGACGTCAGACTTTGCTGCATATAAAGATCCTTATGAAAAAGGAAAAGTGAACAACTTTACTTTCGATGTGAGTTCAGCTGAATTAACAAGATACAAGGAACAACCCGATGAATTTGATTTTCCGAAAAGACGCGGAATCGATTTTTACCATCGATATGAAGAGGATATTGCACTATTTGCAGAGATGGGCTTTAAAGTGTTTCGCTTGTCTATTTCATGGGCAAGAATCTTTCCAACTGGTTTAGAAGACAAGCCGAACGAAGAAGGATTGGCTTTTTACGATAACGTATTTGATGAGTGTGCGAAATATGGAATTGAACCGCTAGTCACGATGTCTCATTACGAAATGCCGATTACTTTAACAGAGAAATATAATGGCTGGATGAGTAGAGAGCTTGTCCCGTTGTTTGAAAAATATGCCCGTGCCATTTTAGAAAGATATAAAAATAAAGTGAAGTATTGGATTACATTCAATGAAATGAATATGAACCTCAACAGCCTTTACACCGGTGCTGGAATTTTAGAGGACCTAGTAGACCATAAATTACAGGCTGCGTATCAAGCATCACATCACCAATTTATCGCCAGCGCTCTCACAGTGAAGGCTGCAAAAGAAATCATTCCAAATGTCCAAATTGGCTGTATGATAAACCAAATTGAAGCCTATGCAAAAACAACGAAACCAGAGGACCAGCTGCAAGCGGTAAAATCGAACCAATTGAATATGTTCTATCCGGATGTTCAAGCTAGAGGTGAATATCCAACATACATGGTGAAATATTTTGCTGACAACGACATCAAACTTGATATCGAAGAGCAGGATGAGCAAATTTTGAAAGAGGGCATCGTTGATTTTGTGGCGATCAGCTACTATATGTCCCACGTAGCAGAAGCCCGAGAAGATGCAGCCGAGCTAGCGGGTACATTTGATAGTCCAATTAAAAATGAGCATTTGGAGTTATCACAATGGGATTGGCCAATTGATCCAATGGGTCTGCGCATTTCATTAATTAAACTGTATGACAGATACCAAAAACCTTTATTTGTTTGTGAAAACGGACTTGGCGCAAGAGATACATTGACACCAGACAAAGAAATTCACGACGATTATCGAATTGATTATTTAAAACAACATATTGAACAGATGAAAGAAGCAGTCAAAGAAGGTGTCGACTTAATGGGGTATACACCATGGGGTTGTATTGACTTAATTAGCTGCGGAACATCTCAAATGAGTAAGCGCTATGGTTTGATCTATGTAGATCAAGACGACAGAGGGAATGGTTCATTAAATCGTTACAAAAAAGATTCCTTCTACTGGTACAAAAAAGTGATTGCAACAAATGGGGAAGATTTATCATAATCCAGATGGAATGATGATGACACCATTGCATCCGCCTTAATTGGCCGGGTACGATGGTGTTTTTTTGTTTACCGAAAAGTAACCTCAATTATGTCATAGCAAGCACTAGAGATCTCTTTGCTACAATCATTTGATAACAAAAGTTGGCCGAAAAATGTTTCACCTTGACCTTGAAGTATAGTTCAACCTTTATAATGTACATATAGTAAAACAAAATAATAAAAAAGGAGTAACGATGGAGTTGATGACTAGAGGAGAACTTGCCAAAAAAACAGGAGTAAGTCCTGCCGCAATTCGTTACTATGAAGAACACAACATATTACCTGCTCCAAGACGACGTTCAAACGGTTACAGACTCTATACAGACGACTATGTTGTGAAAATTCAATTGATCAAAGATGCGAAAACGCTCGGTTATTCATTAAAGGAAATAGCAGAAATTATGGACATGCTAAGTCAAGACATAGACCTTGATACCCTAAGACAAATTGTCCATCTTAAACATGAAGAAATTGAAAAGAAAATTAAAAGCCTTCGTCTCATTCAAGACCTTTTATCTAACTTATTAAAAACCCCTGAAAAAAAAGTACAACTCTACCTGGAATCATTTCGTGTTCCAAAGCAGGATGATCAATAAACCTATTGGGTGAAGGAGAGAAAAAAATGAGTGTAGAAATGTATCATGGTGAACGTTCTAAAGAAAGTATTCAATTTGAAACATTATTCGCTTCGCAAAGTAATAAAGAGAGTTTTTCCAGTATCGAACAGACAAAAAAATTCCTCGAGCAAAAAGGAATTGAAAATACGCAGCCTTATGCCATTGGGGATGATGTGAAGTTAATCAGTGAGGTACAAGAGCAGACTTTCGAAGGCATGCAAGTTTTCACATTGAATGAACAATCATCACAAAATCAAAAAGTCATTCTCTATCTACATGGTGGCGCGTGGACAAATCAGCCTTTGAATGTCCATTGGTGGTTCATGGATAAAATGGCGCAATCACTAGGTGCGAAAGTAGTCGCTCCTATTTACCCAAAAGTACCTCATTATAGCAACCAGGATACATATCCGAAAATGCTTAACCTATATAAAGACCTTCTGAAAACTGCCGGAAGTGCCAATCAATTGACGATCATGGGAGATTCAGCTGGCGGAAACATCTCACTTGGTCTTGCGCATCTTTTAAAGAAGGAAGATCTGCCGCAGCCAAAGGATATCGTGTTACTATCTGCGTGTGTTGATATGAGTATGAGCAACCCTCTCATTTTTGAATATGCAAAAAAGGACCCGATTCTAGGTCATGAAGGAATGGAAGTCATCACAAAATTGTGGGCAGCTGATCAAAGTCTCACAGATCCATTGATCAGTCCCATATACGGCGACTTCAAAGGACTAGCGAAGATCACTCATTTCATTGGAACACATGATATGTTATATCCAGATGCCATCAAGCTTGATGAAAAATTAACAGCACAAGGAATAGACATCAAAACCTTTGTTTATCCTGAAATGCTGCATGTGTTTGTTGTCATGCCAATTCCAGAAGCGGCAGATGCTCTGAAGAAAATCATTCAAGTGATCAATCGTTAGGGATTCAGTTCACACCTAGAAAGGGTACATGTTCTGATGTAAATAAGGGAAAAGGTTGCTTACGTGAAAGCAGCCTTTTTCAATTGAATATGAAATACATTCAAAATGGCAATTCACTACAGATTAAACGGTCTTTTGGCTGGTTAGTAAAGGAGAGTGAAGTTCAGTCCATCACCTCATGTTTGGTATAATACATACGAGCAGTAAGGTGAAAGGGGAACGAAATGAAAACGTTTGATCTATCACAAGAAGATATCGAATTAATAGGCGAAGCAAAAAAGAAGATTATCAGTCTTTATGAAGATGACAAGCATCATGTAGGGGCAGCGATCCGCATGAAAACAGGAGAAATCATATCAGCTGTCCATATAGAAGCCTATATCGGACGGGTAACTGTTTGTGCAGAAACCATTGCGATTGGTAGCGCTTTATCGAATGGATACAAAGATTTTGATACAATTGTTGCAGTGAGACACCCTTATTCAGATGAAAAAGATAGAAGAATTAGGGTGGTCAGCCCTTGCGGCATCTGCCGAGAGCTCATTTCAGACTTTGGACCAACATGTTTTGTCATCCTTGATATGGATGGGCAGCTGGTCAAGATGAAAATCGAAGAACTCATTCCGCTCAAATATACTCGAAGCTGATGTACCACATAAAGATAAAATAGGAAAAGGGATGTAGCAAACGTTACATGTGATCCTTGCTACATCCAAGATGACTGAAAAAGCGTTCAACAAAAGCGGCCCCATGTATGTTCTCCATATATTTCGTGTTAAAAATATACTGTTCCATTTGTTCAAGCTTCCGCAGACTCCGCACTAGTATTTTCCGATCATGGTCAGACAGAGTAGGATCATCATCTATCTTCTCTAAGGCCTTTTTCACACGTGCAGATACATGTTCAACATATAAATGGTTTTTGGATGCTGGCGGAATACATGCCGCTAGGTCACAGCCTATAAAACGAACACCATCAAGGGTGCAGTTTTCAAAATTGGCGATCAGCTTTTGTTTGCCATTTCCCTCAAACGTTATATCTATTAGCTTACCAGCAAAGGTACAATTGACGATGTTCGCTGCCTGTAAAACACGGTCATTGAATCTACAATTAGAGAAAGTACAATCGATAAACGTAGCATTCTCCAATGTCATTCCCCTCATATCGCAGGAAGAAAATTCGCAATTGGTGAAGACAGCTTCGTTTTTGCCAATGCCCACAGAGCGCAAGTCTGAATGACTAAAAGTACAATGATCAATCGTACTACCGGCAAAAAATCTCGCATTCGTCAGATCACACGTATCAAATACAAGATGATCCAAGTGACAGCTCCAAAAAATAGGAGAACGAATATTTGAGTTGATGATTGTCGTTCTGCTAATTGTTTCGTTTTCATACCTGGCAACATCAGAAAATGTTTCGTTGTCTACTGATATACCAGACTCAAGTCTTCTCATCGCTATCACCCTATCATTTCTTCAGAATTTTTCACAGTCATGATGTCCATTCAGCAAGTTCATTTTCTCTTAGCGCTTGTCTTTGACTCAAGATTATATCACAAAACGATATGCGTTTAATGGACCTTTTGTGATATGAGGAATGTCAGAATTAATATTAAAGATTTTCGCATTGATGTCTATTATGCCAAAGCTAGTGATTCGTTTAGAGTGCATATCGTGATATGTTTCAGCGGTTTCTTTTGTTTTGAATAAGTAGATTCCCTATCGGGGTCAGCTTGTATACATTCTTTGACTGAACACTAAGGTAAATCACAAAAACCTAAACAAAATCCACCGTCATAAACAATGGGTATTTGTTTAGGTTTTTTAGCAATTGAATCGTTTTCGAAGAACTAGGCATGAGACAGCGAATACTACGAAAGCGCCCGCTGATCCAGCAGCAAACACCAGCTCAAATTGTTCTGGTTTCTGTTTGAATAACAAAGGGACTGAAAGAATGAGCGCAGCACCACTAAAGCTTAATCCTAATATCAACATGGCCAATAATTTATTCATAGAAACACCTCTTACACTTAGAGTGAGAACAATGGAGACCTACTGATCTAAGTATCATTGTTATGATTCGACAACCTTTAACCTTCCTAGATGGAGTGTATCATATGATGGTGGGCGATGGGTTTCTTTTTCATGAAAACACAATCGTACAACAAACAATTTTAAACGAACGCTGTTCTTTACGAACGGTGTTCGTTATAATATAAATGAAATGAAATTTAAAACGATTTCCACAAAGGGATGAGGAGATGCAAAAGATGACGTCATTATCTAAGAATCAAAAGCAAATCGCTATCATTGGAGGAGGACCTGGGGGACTAACACTTGCCTTAATTTTGCAAAATTACGGTATACAAACAACCATCTATGAACGGGAGATGCATGACAAGAGCCTTGAACGAGGGGGCTCACTGGATATTCACGAAGAAACAGGTCAAAAAGCCTTAAAAGAAGCAGGAGTTTATGAGAAATTTCAAAGGAATGCCCGCTATGAAGGGGAAGATTTCCGATTACTTGATAAATCAGGAAGAATTTATTTAGATGAAGAAACGGAATCAGATCAAAAAGGTACTCGCCCGGAAATTGATCGTGGTGTGTTATGTGAACTACTATTAGAACAAATTGATGCTGAAACCATCAAATATGGATATAAACTAGAAAGATGCGTTTCATTAGAAAGTGGTATGACCGAGCTTCATTTTGAAAACGGAGTTGTCGAAACAGTTGACCTTTTGATTGGGGCTGATGGTGCTTTTTCTCGTGTGCGTCCTCTGTTAACAGATATTGAGATTGAATACTCTGGGCTCACGATGCTAGAACTGAATGTCATAAGCGTAGAGGAGAACCACCCTGATTTAGCTGAATTTAATAAACGAGGTAAGATGTTTGCTTTGGCAGACCACAAAGGACTGATTGGGCAGTTAAACGGAGATGGCCGAATCAAAGTGTACGCAAGCTTCATGGTAGAACGCAATTGGATCGAGACTTGTGGCATACCGTTTCATCAAGCGAAAGAAGCAAAAGAACAATTATTAGCGTTATTTAGTGATTGGGATGATCAGCTGAAAAACTATATTCGTTATGCAGAAGATACCATCATTCCAAGACGGATTTATACGCTTCCTGTCGGTTTCAAATGGAATCGTCATAAAGGAGTAACGCTTATCGGTGATGCAGCTCACGTCATGTCGCCATTCGCAGGCGAGGGTGTGAACATGGCGATGTTTGATGCAAGGGAGCTAGCACTTGCTATTGTCCGGCATCCTCATCATTTTGAAAAGGCGATTGAAGAATACGAAGACATGATGTACGAATATTCATCGAAAAAAGCTAATGAATCGGAGAATAGTTTAAAACTGTGTTTTTCAAAAGACGCTGCGGTCAAGCTTGCAGATATGATGAATTCTTTTCAAAAGGATGATGATTGATGCTCAATTTACTATTTTACTTTGACATGTTATAAAGAGAGTATGAACAATTCAAATCGTCGTATGATCAGTCGCCGGTCTCGGCCGGCTAAAGAACCCTTAAGCCGTGAGCTTATTGTGAAAACGGCCTATGAGCTTCTTAAGGAGCATGGGATAGAGGGCATGAGTATGCGTAAGGTGGCTAAAGCACTCGATACGGGACCTGCATCCTTGTATGTCTACGTGAACAATGTTCAAGAACTCAGTGCTTACGTATTGGATTATGGTCTCGGACAAATGGTCTATCCAGATTCAAAGGATAGCACATGGAAAGAACAGTTATTCGACCTATTGCATACTTATTTCCTCCTGCTATTCGAAAAACCTGGTCTCGCTGAAATTTCTCTTTCCACCATTCCACAAGGAACGAACTTTATTCAGTTGACCGAACATCTTCTCGCTGCATTGCATGAAGGCGGGATCAAATCTACATCCGCAGCATGGGGAGTAGACCTATTGCTGTTATACGTATCTTCTGTAGCATACGAAAAGGTCTCTTGGAAGAAACAAGGCTCTTCACAGATTTCAGACACAAAAAAAGCATTTCTTCAAGCAGACAAAACGCAGTTTCCTTTCATTCATCATGTAAAAGAAGAAATGTTTGCAGGTGATACCGTATCAATGGAACGGTTCCGATGGGGAATTGACGTCATTTTGTATGGCATCCAGCAGGAAGACAATTAGAAAGGAGCACAAGCAAAAAGCAGTCAATGGCTGCTTTTTTTATATGGTGATTTTCATATTTGTGATCTTGTGAGCATTACAATATATAAATAAATCTATATATTGTTTTTATATATAAAAAATTATATAATCTAGTGGAATAAAAAAATGAGGTGCTTAGGCATGGAACATATTAAAAAGTTATTAGAGAGTTATATTCCTTTAGCAAAATCTACTGCAAAAATGTTTGGACCAAATTGTGAAGTGGTGATTCATGATTTAACGAATCCTCAAGCATCTGTCATGTTTACAGTAAATAACCATGTGACAGGAAGAGAAATCGGCCAATCATTTGATCATCTAGTCAAGACTGTATTACAATCAGAAGATTTTAAAGAAGATTATCTGGCTGGTTATACATTTGTAACAGAAGATAAGCGTACGATTCGTTCTTCGACTTCATTAATACGTGATTCAAAGCAAAAAGTGATCGGAGCTTTCTGTATCAATTTTGATGTTGAAGCACTGAATCAAATGCAGCAATTTATGGACACATTTCTTTCTACACAAGTGGAAGCTCAAGAGAAAGAAACAACATCAAATGATGATCTTGAAAATGTGGAAGAAATCGTCGATCAATTGATTCAACAAATCATTCAAAACAGTGTTCATCCAGTCATGAAACGCCATGAAAAAATTGAACTAATCAAATTTATGGATGAAAAGGGCATTTTTTTAATGAAAGGATCTGTTGAGAAGGTCGCATCTATGTTAGGCATTTCCAAAGTAACCGTCTATAGCTATTTGGATGAAATCAAAAATAAATCGAGGTAAGGAGTGTCAAAATGGAAAGCATACTCGAGGTAGGAAATCTAAAATCAAACGGACACTATGCCTTCGCAACCATTCATCAAAACACGGTCTATGTGTCGGGACAATTTGCCATCAATCCTGAAACGACAGAAAAAGAGTTCGGCCCCATTGAAAAAGAGACATTACAAGCGCTTAAGAATGTAGAGATGATTGTAGAGGCTGCTGGAAGTCAAAAAGAAAAGATTTTGCGCATGACATTATACATTTCAGATATTGAATTATGGGACAAAGTAGATGCGGTTTATACCGAATTTTTCGGTGAACATAAACCAGCTCGTACGATTGTACCAACGAATGAATTACATTTTGGTTTCAAAATTGAAATGGATGCCATTGCATATATTTAGAATATTTTTTTGACCACCCTATATAAAAAATTATATTTTGTATAAAAAAATATTCAAAGGGGCAGATGAAGAATGAATCAATTAATTTGTAACCATTGCGGAGAAAAATATGAGATGACACCAACTCTATGGAAATGTGATTGTGGTGGAGTATTCAATCTAGTGAAAGATACCCCGAAAATAGACGTCACAGCTTGGGAGCACTATCCAAATTCATTATGGCGTTATGTTGAAACCATGCCATTTCCAAAAGGTTCTAAGACGTGGGAAACTGTGACAATGGGCGAGGGCCAATCTCCTTTAATCGTTCTAGATCCTAATGAGCCAAACACATATGTAAAAGTTGATTATATGATGCCTACACTATCATTTAAAGACCGTGGAGCAGCTGTGTTAATGACAAAAGCTAAGGAATTAGGGGTAACAAAAGTCATTGCTGATAGCAGCGGGAATGCAGGAACGGCAATTGCTGCGTATGCGGCGCGTTGTGGTATTGCCTGTGACATCTATCTAAGTGATCAAACATCACCTAAAAAAGTCGCTCAAATAAAAGCCCACGGGGCAACGATTAAAGAAATTCATGGTACACGAGAGGACATTGCAGCTGCGGCCCAAAAGGCAGTAGACGAAGAAAACGTTTTTTATGCAAGCCATGTCTATAACCCTTATTTTTTCGAAGGTACAAAAACATACGCCTATGAAATCTATGAGCAACTAAAAGGAGCACCGGATGCTTTAATCATTCCGGTTGGAAACGGCACTCTGCTGCTCGGTGCGTATTATGGCTTTAGAGAGTTATTCGAAAATGGTCTCATTCATAAAATACCGAAAATTATTGCCATACAAGCAAAGAACTGCGCACCACTTGTGAAAGCTTTTCAACATGCGGAGGAATCAGCATCACCTGTCACAAATAAAGGGACTGTAGCAGAAGGGATCGCTATTGCTGCCCCAGCGCGTTCTAAACAAATTTTAGAAGCTGTATACAAGACGAATGGTACGTTTATTGATATTGAAGAAGAAGAAATTATACATGCACGCTCTAAACTGAGTCAGAAAGGATTTTATGTCGAAGTGACATCTGCCATCAATTTTGTTGGCTACATGAAATATCAAAAGGAATCAGAAGAAACCATTATCATCCCTCTTTGTGGGGCAGGGATTAAATCAAAATAACCTTAGGACTCCGTTGCGTGCCTCGTTGTCCTATTATAGGATCAATCAGGAGTAATATTTGCGAATGTTGAATACATTGACCATCACAATTTGAAAACGGAGGAATGATTCGTGGGAATGGATTTTACTCATTTCGAAGCACATTGGTCTTACACCGACTTCCATGATTTTAGATGCAAGTTAGCAGCATGTATCGGGAAGAACGCTCTCTATCTGGCAGAAGAAATGGAGTTAGCGCATCAACAAAATGAGCCAATCGGATTGATATAAGATGAGAAGAAAGCTACTTTAAAAAGTATGTTTAAACCGTAGTAGCTTTCTTTCCACTCTACCTAATTATTTTTCATTTGTTTCTCTCCCCAATAACATATCTCATCTAATACAGGCATCAGTGATAAGCCCTTTTCAGATAAACTATATTCTACTTTTGGAGGCACTTGGGGATATTCTTTACGATGAATTAAGTGATCCGCCTCAAGCTCTTTTAGTGTATTGGTTAATGTTTTAAAAGAAATCGTTCCGAGCTTACGTTTCAGCTGATTATAGCGAACAGGACCATCGTTTGAATATAAAGCATACAGAACTGGCATTTTATATTTCCCACCAATTAATGACAAAGTATACCCAAAACCAGTATCTTTTAGCTCAGCTTTCGTCTGGAAGGACTCCTCATTCATTTTATACTCTCCTTTGGGTTAGTATCGCACTTTGATTACCGTACTTGTAGTATGTTATAGCATACAATAAAATCAATGTACATCAAAAAATGATACAAAACTCAGAAAAAGGGTGAATGAATAATGAAAACGATTGTCTATGCACATCCTTGGGATGGAAGCTATAATCATGCCATTTTGACTTCCATAACAGAAAAATTAGAAACAAAGAGAGAACCGTTTCAAGTAATCGATTTATATAAAGATGGATTTAATCCTGTTTTTACAGCTGAAGAATTAAAGCATTTTCATAAAGGAGAAACGCCTTATTCATTAGTGAAGGATTATCAAGAAAAATTAAAACAGTCAACAGAATTGATATTTATATTCCCAGTCTGGTGGTGGGATCTACCTGCTATTTTAAAAGGATTTATTGATAAAGTGATGTTAAGCGGTTTCGCATTCATTGAAGATCAAAACACTGGTACTTTACAAGGTTTATTGACAAATATTAAAAAAACAACCGTGATCTCAACATCAACTACAGATAAAGAGTATATAGAATCTGAAGCTGGAAATGCTATTCAAAGCGTTTTCATTGACAGAACGCTAGCTGATTTGGGGATAAAAAACGACTCCACGAAATGGATTCATTTTTCTAGAGTGAATTTAACAACAGATGAAAAGAGAAAGCAATTTTTAAAAGAAATATCCCAGAATATTTGATTTACAGTACAACAAATAAGGCCCATCTTCTACGACCGATTTAATTTCTTGAGAAGGTCGTAGAAGTTTTGTCATTTAAGCAACAACAAATCGAGCCTGCCTAATTGACCTCTTGATCTCCTCCAAATACCCCATTATTTAAACCCATACCATTTCT
Source organism: Bacillus sp. FSL W7-1582 (assembly GCF_038593325.1). Lineage (NCBI taxonomy): Bacteria > Bacillati > Bacillota > Bacilli > Caryophanales > Bacillaceae > Bacillus > Bacillus sp. FSL W7-1582. Next base: position 1,791,708 of record NZ_CP151987.1, on the reverse strand, counting down.
GTGTTTTTTTAATATTTTTTATAGCACTGCCGGCTCAAGCAGATTGTTAACATCATTTTCATTAAAGATAATACTGACTCATGCCATTTTTAAAGATAGGCAGGGTCTTAGTCACTAGCTCTTCTGATGAAATAAGTCTTCCATCCTTATTCCATGTGTATGCAGCTCCGTATATCCCCCAACTTAGCATAGTAGATAGGGTTGTTACCATTTGTTTATCCTCTAATTCGATGATGTTGTTAGTTCCTTTTAGCATAAGATCAGCTATTAGCTTCTGTAACTCCTCTTTAATTTTACTTTCGATAATAGTTCCTAAAGAATGATAACCTTTGGGACATAGGTCGCTTATCTCTTTATGGTGATCACACATGGCTAGAAAAATATTTGCAATGACTTTTTCATTGAATCCATCGTGATCATTGAGTCTTTTTTTCAATTTGTCTGTAAATGTATTGGTGATTGTAGAATGTAATAAATCAAATTTATCGTCAAAGTGCGCATAAAATGTAGCCCGGTTAATAGTAGCCTTTTCTGTGATATCACGTACCGTTATATGGTTGAAATCTTTTTCACTAGCTAACGAAAGAAAAGAGTCTACAATCAATTGTCTTGTACGAAGTATTCTCGGATCTTTTTTTGGCATAATTATTTTTTCTTCTCCTTTTAGGGTTCATCATCTTGTCTAAAAACGACAATACATTAGAAGTGTTGCGTAAACTACATATTGGCTATTTTGGTTATTGTTTATTATTCTTTTTCATCTTATCATCAATTATACAACGCGCGTTGCTTAAATAACACATGTTATTACGAAAGATTTTTGATCAAGGAAATCATTGTGATCATTCTGAATAACAAAAGGAGATAGACGACCATGAACATCACTATTTTTGGTGCAACTGGTGCAATCGGTCAACTTTTAACACAGTTTGCATTAGAAAACGGAGATATCGTTACGGTATATGTTAGAAACCCTGAGAAAATCAAGCAAAAGCATTCGAATTTACGCATTGTAACGGGTGAACTAACGAACACTTCAGCTATTGAAACGGCAGTTTCAGAAGCTGATGTCGTGATAAGCACCTTAGGTCCCGGCATTGATTTGTCTCGAAAACAAAAAGGTACACCGATCGCCGATGGACATAACCGAATTGTCAAAGCGATGAAGAAGTTCACCAAAAAAAGGTTGATTACACTCGCGACGCCAGCCTTGCAATCTGAAGACGATAAGAAAAGCTTATCGACGATATTGCCAAGAATATTGCCTAAACTTCTCATGCCAAATGGTTATGCCGAAATGAAGAAGATAGGAGAACTGATTAAAGAATCGAACCTGGATTGGACAGTCGTTCGAATCATTAATCCTAATATCAAATACAACGGGCAATCTTACGGTTATTCATTCGGCGATCAGCCAGCTAAAATGTCCGTATCTAGGGAAAATGTCGCTAAACTCATGTATGACGCTGCTAGGCAACACCAATTAATCGGAAAAATGCCCATTGTCTATAATCATTAAATCAGCTTTTTGTATGAGGTTGTTGATTCAGCAGAAATTATAGGAATCATTTAGGGTCATACCAAAATATTGCGTGTGCATTCTTTTTATAAGTATTCAAAATCAAAATCATAAAGGGGACATGATCATGTCAAAAGTATTATTTGTTAAAGGAACACCTCAAAGTGAGGAACAATCAAGAAGTACGCAAGTTGCTAGAGCATTTATCACTGAATATAAGAAAGTAAATCCAACGGATGAAATAATAGAAGTAGATGTCTATTATGCAAATGTGCCATTAATCGATGCTGATTTTTTAACTGGACAAAAGAAGTTAAGAAGTGGGGAAGTGCTAACAGATGTTGAATCACAAAAAATAGAAGCAGTGAATGCATTCACAAAGCAATTTATGGAAGCAGATAAATATATCATTCAGTCTTCAATGTGGAATTTAGGAATCCAACCTTTATTAAAAGCCTATTTTGATACAATCATGAGTGCTGGAAAAACGTTTAAATATACATCAGAAGGTCCAGAAGGATTGATGAAAGGGAAAAAAGCAATCCATATTCATGGTATGGGAGGATTTTATTCGCAGGCAATTGGAATGGAACATTCCGATTCTTACGTAAGAGGTGCGCTGAAGTTTGTTGGAATTGAAGTGGAACCAACGATTTTTGTTGAAGGTATTGACTATGATCCAACTAAAGAAGAAGAAATTGTTACTTCAACAATTGAAAAAGCAAAAACGGTAGCACGAACGTTTTAAAAAAGAGCATTGGTGGGATTAGTTAAAAAGATTTTAATTAACATCATCCCACCTCGCACGTTCAAAAGCGTAATAAAGAAGAATAGACAAAATACATTCATTAAAATCATAAAGGGGGAACATAGGATGAAAGTAGAAATTTGGTCTGATTTTGTTTGCCCGTTTTGTTATATTGGCAAACGTCAATTTGAAATAGGGTTAGAACAGTTTGAACATAAAGAAGAGGTCGAAGTCTTATTTCGACATTTTCAATTAGATCCATATGCGAAAAAAAATACAGGAATGGATATCCATCAATTATTATCCTCTAAGCATGGTGTCCCATATGAAAAAGCAAAAGTACTGAACAATCAATTGAAACAGAAAGCAAAAGAGGTTGGGTTAGATTATCAATTTGATACAATGATTCCTACGAATTCATATGATGCACTTCGTCTTTCTTATTATGCAAAAGAGAAAGGGAAGATTCGGGAGTTTATGGAACGTATTTTGAAAGCTCATTTCACAGATTCACTAGATATCGGTGATCACGCAACACTTGCTCAACTTTCAAGTGAAATAGGTCTTGATGGCAACGAAGCTTTGGATGTTTTATCAAATGATCAATATAGCGAGAATATCGCAGCTGATAGAGCCGAGGGATCTAAAATTGGGATTCAGGGCGTGCCCTTTTACGTTGTGAATGATAAATATGTCATCTCAGGAGCACAACCTAGCGAAGTGTTTTTAGAAACATTACAACAGGTATGGAAAGAAGAGTACGGGAATCGTAAGGTTGAAGAGCATAAATTAGAGTCGTCGCTCGATGAATATTGTTCAGATGGAACATGTAAATTTTAATGGATATTCAAAAAAGATATAGAAATCACAAAAGATTGATATAGCTACTTTAAATACCACTTTATAATGAAACATTTACTTCCAAAAATCAAAGGGGTTTAGCGATATGAAAAATACAATTTTTCAAGGTACAATCGAGCATTCAGGATTTGTAGTACCCGATATCGAAGTAGCAGTTGAATTCTTCACTCATATTTTGGGTTTTGAAGTCTTGTTCCGGCCAAAACGGATGCAGTTTGAGGACGATAGTTTAAAAAGGTACTTTGGGGTTCACGAACATTCAGTTGTAGAAGGGGCGGCATTTTTGCAATATGGCGGTAGAAAGATCGAACTGGTTCAATGGTCGACGCCAGATCAACAGAATGTTCACCTAAAACCCAGTGATATCGGTGTAGCCCATCTAGCTATTACAGTTACCGATATAGAAGAGGCTTTAAAATATTTTGCAGAACAGTCTGATGTTAAAGTCAGAGAGCTGAGCTCTCTTGGATTTTTCTATATCACAACTTCATGGGGGATGGAGATTCAAATAATGGAATTACCCCAAAAACCTTTATGACCTATCTAATTTGTACCAAGACAAGAACAAGGGTCCTTTAATTAGTTGAAACAATAACTGTATCTTAATTTGTGGACCCTCTTTCACCTTCTGATCATAGGACACCAAGAAGGGTCCTTTCCATCTAATTGACCTCTTGCAGGCAATTGATCATTGTTTTCTCCTCTTAATACCTCACTAATATCCTGCTTTCTTAAAATCCATATCATTTCTGTGCTTTTTGATGTCTCTTTTAGCTTTGGCAGCTCTAGCAAAGTGTTAACAGCAGAATGCCCAATGCAATTCTGATACCGAATCAGATCGCGATTTAAAATATCAGGAATGCCATTCGATTAGCAACTCTTTTTTCATTTTCTGTCATAATCCCTTCAGCATTTATTGGGTTAGGGTTTTTCCACGTACCAGTGGCATGTATAACCGTCTTTGCCTCGTAAGTTTTTTCTTCTTGATTATTTAATTTCACTCGAATGATAAAAGGCACAAGACCTCTGTCTTTTGTTTTTATCAACACCTTTTTTGCCAATATAGAGAACTGGGCTATTTAAATAACTATGTGGTTTCATTTGAAGAAGAGAAGTCGGTATTTAAATCAATCATTTTCACACGAATCAATTTTTGTTTGAATTCATATAATCAATTGATTATATAAGTTTTCAGTTATATACTATTGAAGGAGTTGAAAAGAGGGGGAATCATTGTGACTACAGATGTTTCAATTGGTGTGACACATATGTCGAATTGTTTAAAAACACTCAGTGATCAAACAAGACTGATCATGATGAAATTGTTTTTGGAGAAAGAATATTGTGTTTGTGAACTGGTAGATATGTTCGAAATGAGTCAACCAGCGATTAGTCAGCATCTACGAAAATTAAAAAAAGCTGGATTTGTTCATGAGAACAGAAAAGGGCAGTGGCGTTATTATTCAATCAATACACTGTCTCCAGAATTTGAGACGATTCGGATCATCTTAAATCAAATTGATAAAGAAGATGACCTTTTAAAAAGTATACAACATAAAGCAACAAACATTTCTTGTTCGTAAGGAGGGATGGGTTTGAGTTTTGCCGTTTTATCATTAATCATATTTTTGTTCACTTTGGTACTGGTTATTTGGCAGCCAAAAAATTTATCCATAGGGTGGTCCGCTTGTGGAGGAGCTATTTTAGCATTAATCGTAGGTGTTGTGAATGTAGACGATGTGATCACCGTGACAGGCATTGTTTGGAATGCGACTTTAGCTTTTGTCGCCATTATCGTCATTTCACTCATCCTTGATCGAATCGGCTTTTTTGAATGGGCAGCATTGCATATGGCAAAGGCTGCAAAAGGCAGTGGGCTACGTATGTTTGTGTATGTGACCATCCTTGGTGCAATCGTCGCTGCTCTATTTGCAAACGATGGTGCAGCACTTATTTTGACACCCATTGTTTTAGCCATGGTCAGAGCATTACACTTCAATGAAAAAATAGTATTCCCTTTTATTATCGCGAGTGGGTTTATTGCAGATACAACATCGCTTCCACTTGTCGTAAGTAATTTGGTGAACATTGTAACAGCCGACTATTTCAACATTACATTTATTGAATATGCATCCAGAATGGTTGTTCCAAACCTTTTTTCGTTGCTTGCGAGTATCACTGTACTGTACCTTTTCTTTAGAAAGAGTATACCTAAACACTATGATATGAATGAGTTAAAACAACCTAGTGAAGCAATAAAAGATCCAAAGATGTTTAGATTATCTTGGTATATATTAGCTTTTTTGTTGATTGGTTATTTTGCAAGCGAATTTTTATCTATACCTGTATCGGTCATAGCTGGAGTGATTGCTATTTTATTCTTGGTCATTGCACAAAAAAGCCCTTCTGTTCAAACAAAAAGCGTTCTAAAAGAAGCTCCCTGGGCGATCGTTTTCTTTTCCATAGGTATGTACGTTGTTGTCTATGGCATGCGAAATGCAGGGCTTACTGATGCTCTTTCTAGCGTGATTCAAGCTGTAGCAAATCAAGGTTTATTGGCAGGTACTCTTGGTATGGGATTTATCGCAGCGATTCTTTCATCTGTCATGAATAATATGCCGACGGTCATGATCGATGCATTAGCCATTTCCGGCACCGATACACAAGGAATGATGAGAGAAGCGTTAATATACGCAAATGTCATTGGTTCTGATTTAGGACCAAAAATTACGCCCATTGGCTCCTTAGCAACACTACTATGGCTCCACGTCCTTTCTCAAAAAGGTGTGAAGATTTCCTGGGGGACATATTTCAAAATAGGGGTCATTTTAACTGTACCAACGCTATTCATCACACTTTTAGCATTGTATTTCTGGCTAATGATTATACATTAAAGGAGACGATCAACATGTCAAAGAAAACAATATACTTTTTATGTACCGGTAATTCTTGCCGCAGTCAAATGGCTGAAGGTTGGGCTAAAAAACATCTTGGAGATGAGTGGAAGGTCTATAGTGCTGGTATCGAAGCTCATGGATTAAATCCGAATGCTGTAAAAGCAATGAAAGAAATAGGGATTGATATTTCTCATCAAACGTCTGACCTGATTGATCAGAAAATATTGCATCACGCTGACTTAGTCGTAACACTATGCGGGGACGCAGCTGATAAATGCCCGATGACTCCTCCTCATGTCGAGCGTGTCCATTGGGGCTTTGATGATCCAGCAAAGGCAGAAGGAACAGAAGAAGAGAAGTGGTCATTTTTCCAAAGGGTAAGAGATGAAATTGGAGATCGATTGAAACAGTTTGCTGAGACTGGAAAGTAGTGCTGCGTTTGAGTCGATTGAATATAAAATCTAATAATAAAGAGGATCAAGTCAAAGATTCTCTTTTTGCATTAATTAATATCTAGTTTACATAATATATATTCTAGGAAGTTAAGAAACAATTGAATTTTCTTTGTCTCATTATTAAGTATACTTATCTTATTGAGATAAAATAAAAAATGAAAATCCAACGGTTGATTCGTCAGATTTTCATTCCTCTAAATGTTTTAAGATTTTTGCAGGATTCCCGCCAACAATCACATTTGCCGGAACATCTTTTGTCACAACGGCTCCTGATGCAATGACAGCATGATCTCCGATTGTCACACCTGGATTGATAATGGCACCGCCGCCAATCCATACATGATGTCCAATTGTGACTGATTTGCCGAATTCAATACCTGTTTGACGTTCTTCTGGATTTAACGGATGTCCAGCTGTGTATATATGTACATTCGGACCTAACAAACAATGATCTCCAATTGTAATCTTGCAAACATCTAATAACACAGCATCAAAATTTGCAAAAAAATGCTCACCAACCTCGATATTGTATCCATAATCACATTGTATTCTGCCTTCAAACACCACATCTTCTCCGCAAGCGCCTAAAAGCTCCTTTAAAATGGCCTTTCTCTGTGATGGCTCATTTGTTTGCTGATAGGCAAATGTCAATTGTCGCGCTTTTGCTCGATCTTTCATCAATGTGTGGTCATTTGGGTGATAGTATTCTCCTTTGATCATCTTTTCTTTTTCGGTTTTCATGTTCATCTCCCTTTTATTGAAACTTCATTCATCGTTTGAATGAATGCCTCGGTGAATTGTGTTGTCGTCTCATTTCCTCCTAAATCCTTCGTTTTCAAGTTCTTTTTTAAGGCCTCACCAAGAGTATGTTCGATCAGACTCGCTGTCTGTTTTAATCTTTCATCTTGATATTTCACATGTAGCCAGTTACAAAGCATCACTGTAGAAAGAATCATGCCCATTGGATTGGCGATATTTTGACCAGCAATATCCGGTGCTGAACCATGTGCCGCCTGTGCCATCGCTTGATTTTCGTTACAATTTAATGAGGGTGCCATTCCTAAACTGCCGACTAGTTCCCCTGCAAGATCAGATAATATGTCGCCAAACATATTTTCTGTCACAATCACATCAAAATCACCTGCACGTCTCACTAAATGAGCAGCCATCGCATCAATATGAATATCCTCAACCTCCACTTGTGGATATGCTTTCGCTACCTCTTGACATGTTCGTAAAAACAAGCCAGATCCTAATTTGATCACGTTCGCTTTATGAACAATGGTGACTTTCCCCCTCCTCTCCACTGCACGTTGAAAGGCTGCGTAGGCAATACGGGTAATTGCTTTTTTTGTAAACACACCTGTAGATATGGCGACATCTGGTGTAATCATCCACTCTCCTGTCCCCTGATACATATTCCGGTCTGGATAAAAGCCTTCTGTATTTTCTCGAAAAATGACAAGGTCGACGCCACTGGCAACGCTTTTCACACCTGGCAGCGATTGCGATGGACGAATATTTGCAAATAAATCAAATGTATGACGCAGTTCTCCACTTGGATTTCTTCTTTCTTTCAATTGATCAGGATATGAAGCTGAATCATGAGGTCCTAATATCCAGCCATGGCATTTTTTCAAGGCGGCTATCGTAGAAGCTGGCACTGGATCTTGATGAGAATGAATGGCTTCAGCACCGATAGGACACTCTACAAATTCCACAAATGGTTCATTGAACTGTGACAACGCTGTCTTTAAAATACGGATACTAGAATTAACAATTTCCGGTCCAATCCCGTCTCCCTTTAAAACACCTATTCGATATGACATATGTATCGCCCCTTTTGTCTTCATTCTATCAAAGAATGATGAAGTTGGAATATTTTCTTCATGATGATCCTCCCTCATGTTATTTACGAATCAAGAAGTCTCCTTTATAATCGAGTAGATTTGTTCTGTATGACTACATAGATATGAGGGATTAGATGAAATTAAAGTGGTATAAAGCGATTATTGTTATTTTTACGATGTCTGGGATCTCCATCTCCACTTGGTTTTCAAGAACACCAGAAGTGAGAGATTTATTGCAAGCAGATACAGGCACAATGGGACTCATTTTACTCGGCTTATCTGTAGGTTCCATTGTCGGGCTGATTCTTTCCAATGTATTCGTTCGCAAAAAAGGCGGCCGAGTGGCGATTGTGGTCAGCGCTTTTTTGATGTTTATTGGATTCTCAACCCTTGCAATCGGCGCCGCCCTCTCTTCTACGCTGGTTGTCACTGCTGGTCTTTTTCTTTTTGGTTCAGGCTCAGGCATGTGCAATGTAGCCATGAACTTAGAAGGAACGGAGATTGAGTATCAGATCAAGAGAACAATCCTGCCGATTTTGCATGCTTCTTTCAGTATTGGAACGTTAATTGGTGCAGGTGCCGGAATTCTCTTTATTTATTTAGGTGTGTCTGTCTTCATTCACCTTCTCACCATTGCACTCCTTTTCTTTCTCAGCATCCTGATTTGTACACGGTTTATTCCGCACGGGACAGGAAAAGACCAGGATGAGACGCAGACAGAATCAGTTGAGGCTTCTCAAACATCATGGCTGAACAAACGGACGATCTCATTAGCGATGATTGCCTTATGTCTCGCATTTGTAGAAGGTTCTGCAAATGATTGGATTCCACTAGCAATGGTTGATGGCTATCAGGTTTCTCATTCAATGAGTACGGTCATCTATGCATTATTTTTGTGTGGAATGATTAGTGGCAGATTACTGAGTGGACGTTTCATTGATCGCTTTGGTAGGGTGTTATTGCTAAGAGTCGCGATCTTATCTGCTGCCGCCGGACTATTCTTGGTGATTTTAAAGATTTCACTCGTCGTGTGTATGATATCTATCTTTTTATGGGGACTTGGCGCGTCATTAGGCTTCCCGCTGACCATTTCAGCAGCTGGTGATGATAGCCGCTATGCTGTCAAACGTGTCAGTATCGTCACTTTATCTGGGTATACAGCCTCTCTATCAGGGCCCCCTGTTTTAGGACTGCTCGCCAATCAAGTCGGTCTGCTTCATGCGTTTATTTTTGTTCTGTTTGCCATTTGTATTGCAGGAATCTTTACAAAAGCTGTTGCAAAACCGACATCAATACATTCTTTTTGAAAAGTGCCAGATCTTTGATCTCGGTACTTTTTTTAAATTTAATAAATAAAATTGAAACCTTTCATGAAGTGAAACAGTCCTATAGATGTCTTGATGTTTAGCGCTTTTTTAAAGAGGGAAAGTAAAAAAATAAGACTTTTCAAATAACTGAAAACGTGGTAAGATCATGAAAATAAACAGGAAGGGGTGAGAAAAATGAAAAAAAATATGCTGTTAAAATTAGCAGTCTTATTCATAGCACTTGCAAGTTTTCATTTGTTCTCAATGCCTCATTCCGTTCAGGTATACCATCATGCAAAGGTGGTTGCTGATCAAGAATCACATGAAATGAAAATCGTTCAGACAGCAGGCGATGATAAAAAACAAAAACATGTGAACGCAGTATTTGCGGCATTTACAGCACTGCTAGTCATTGGCAGTATGGCAGCTGGATTTGCACGCATCACTTATACTGATCGATTTGACCGGAAAAAGAAGCATTTACTTGCAGTGTTCTACCAGTCTTCGAATTTCCGAGTAGCTCGTGTTAACCCAACCATTTAAATCAAACAAAAATTGGGAGGTTTTACACGATGTTATTTTTCTTAAGAGTATTCATTCTAGGTCTATTCTCTGTCACTTCACTTTCTCTTTTCGTTTACCAAGGAATTGAAGTAGTGCATGCCATCACAAGCATGTTTGGCAATCACGAGAGTTAAATTGACCTCATCATAAAAAACCCCCTGCCTTACGCAGGGGGTTTTCGTTTTGCTTATTTATTGTCATCTTGGTCAGATGCAGCAGGTGATAAAAGAACTTGAGTTACTTCTCCCTGCTCTTCCTCATCTAAAATAAACGATCCATTGCTATAACGATCATTTGCCCTTAGTGTGGAAATATCGAGCGGGATCGTGGCACCCTTTTCCGTATCAATCTCAAGTGTATCGTGCAGTGAAGCAGCAATCACAGCAACAATTCTGTGAGGATTTTTCTTTAATTCTCTTAGCATGATCACTCCACGTTTTGCTCTTGATGTCTTATCAAATTCAGAGAGGTTCATCCGCTTCACAGCACCTCTTTGTGTCGTGAGAACAAGCACATTGTTCTTCGGATCAATGGTTTGTCCAGAGACCACCTCGTCTCCGTCCTTCAAATTGATGCCTTTCACACCAGCCGCTCTCGGACCGACCACACTCACTTCTTCTTCATCAAACCATAATCCATAGCCATTTTTCGTCGCAATAAACAATTCTTGCTGACCTGTTGTAACATGAACATCTACAAGTTCATCATCACCTTTTAAATTCAAGGCGACAAGCGGTTTTGAATAGCGCTGCGCTTTATATTGGAGAAGCTCTGTTTTCTTCACCATACCGCCTTTTGTGAAGAACAAGAGATACGATGATTCATCGAATTCTTTAATTGGGATCGCTTTTTGAATGGTTTCATCGCGATCAATCGAAATAATATTCGTTATGTGCTGCCCCATGTCTTTCCAGCGTATATCTGGCAACTGATGAACTGGACAGTAAATGTAGCTCCCTTTATTCGTAAATAGCAGAAGAACATCTGTTGTATTCATTTCAAACTGGTGAATCAGTCGGTCTGTATCCTTCATACCGAAGTCCTTACCGTTTGATGCAGCATAGGAACGCTGACTTGTCCGTTTGATGTATCCATCTTTTGTGACTGTGACGTACACGTCCTCTGATGCGATCATCACTTCAAGGTTAATCTTAATTTCTTCAATTTTTTCCTCAATGACGGATCGTCTTTCATCAGCATACGTCTTTTTCAACTTCTTCAAGTTGTTCGTAATGACTTTAAACAGCTTCTTCTCATTCGCTAAAATGTCTTCAAGCTCTGCAATTCGCACGTCAAGCTCTCTTGCTTCGTCTCTTAGTTGAGTGATATCTGTATTTGTTAAACGATATAACTGGAGAGAAACAATCGCTTCTGATTGAGCTTCTGTAAAATCATATTTCTCCATCAAATTGTTTTTCGCATCACGCTTATCATTAGACGAACGAATCGTCGCAATGACTTCATCTAAAATGGAAAGAGCTTTAATTAATCCATCTACAATATGATGACGTTCTTTTGCTTTTCGAAGCTCGTATGCTGAGCGGTTCGTCACCACTTCTTTTTGATGAGCAATGTAAGCGTCTAGTACAGTTGTAAGCGTCATTAAAGTCGGTCTTCTGTTATGTATCGCGACCATATTAAAGTTATATGGGATTTGCAGATCAGAATTTTTATATAAGAAATTCAAGACACCATTCGCATCCGCTTCTTTTTTCAACTCTACAACAATCCGAAGGCCGGTACGATCCGTCTCATCCCGAACTTCAGAGATTCCTTCTACTTTTCTTTCAATACGGAACTCGTCCATCTTTTTGACAAGATTAGCCTTATTCACTTCATAAGGAATTTCTGTGATCACGATTTGCTGGCGTCCACCGCGGATGGTTTCAATCTCCGCTTTTCCGCGAATCATAATCTTTCCTTTTCCTGTTTCATATGCCTTCTTAATACCATCTACACCTTGAATGATCCCGCCTGTTGGGAAATCTGGCCCTTTGATGACTGTCATTAAATCTTCAACCGTACAATGCGGCTGTTCAATTCGCTTAATCACGCCATCAATCACTTCTCCTAGGTGGTGCGGCGGAATATCAGTCGCATAACCGGCTGAAATCCCTGTTGACCCGTTCACAAGAAGGTTGGGAAACATCGCTGGTAAGACAACAGGTTCTTTGCTTGTATCATCAAAGTTCGCGACAAATTCGACTGTCTCCTTGTCGAGGTCCTTTAAAAGCTCTGATGCAATGGCAGAAAGCCTTGCTTCCGTATAACGCATGGCAGCAGGAGGATCTCCGTCGATACTCCCGTTATTTCCATGCATCTCAATCAGCACGTTTCGCACTTTCCAATCCTGGCTCATTCTCACCATTGCTTCATAAACAGATGAATCACCATGCGGATGATAGTTACCAATGACGTTACCGACTGTTTTGGCAGCTTTACGGAAGTTTTTATCTTGTGTATTTCCTTCTGCATACATCGCATATAAAATTCTTCGTTGTACAGGCTTTAATCCATCACGTGCATCTGGAAGTGCACGATCTTGGATAATATATTTACTATAGCGACCAAAACGGTCCCCAATCACTTCTTCTAACGGTAAATCATGAAAGCGTTCTTGTTGTGCCATGTTTAAACCTCCTCAGCTAGCGACAAGTTTTCATTTTCAAGAATGTTGCTTTCCTCATCAAGTCCAAAGGCGACATTCTTTTCAATCCATTTACGGCGTGGTTCTACTTTGTCACCCATCAGTGTCGTGACGCGGCGCTCCACCCGTGCAGCATCATCGATCTTCACCCTGACAAGCGTTCTCGACTCTGGATTCATTGTCGTTTCCCATAGCTGGTCGGCATTCATTTCACCTAAACCTTTATAGCGCTGAATCGTATATCCTTTTCCAACTTTCTTTAGTACATCATCCATTTCTTCATCAGACCAAGCATATTCAATGACTTCTTTCTTTCCTGAGCCTTTGCTAACTTTATATAAAGGCGGAAGGGCAATGAATACTTTGCCATGCTCAATCAGCGGCTTCATATAGCGATAGAAGAACGTAAGCAATAGAACCTGAATATGCGCGCCATCTGTATCAGCATCTGTCATGATGACAATTTTGTCATAATTGATGTCTTCTACATTAAAATCGACACCAACCCCACCGCCAATGGCATGGATAATGGTATTGATTTCTTCGTTTTTGAAAATATCTGCAAGCTTTGCTTTCTCTGTATTAATGACCTTCCCTCGAAGCGGCAGCACCGCTTGGAATTTCCGATCACGCCCTTGCTTGGCTGATCCACCCGCTGAGTCACCCTCTACTAGATACAGTTCATTTCTTGCCGGGTTTCTAGATTGAGCAGGTGTTAATTTTCCGCTGAGTGTTGCTTCAGATTTTTTCCGTTTCTTGCCGCTCCTCGCTTCTTCTCTTGCTTTTCTAGCCGCTTCTCTTGCCTGCTGCGCTTTAATCGCTTTTTTCACAAGCAGTGTTGCCGTTTCGCGGTTTTCTTCAAGGAAATAAGCCAATTTTTCAGAAATTACGGCATCAACAGCTGACCTTGCCTCACTCGTTCCAAGCTTTCCTTTTGTTTGTCCTTCAAATTGAAGAAGCTCTTCAGGAATTCTGACAGAAATAACAGCTGACAGACCTTCACGAATATCCGTACCTTCTAAATTTTTGTCTTTTTCTTTTAAAAGGGTCACTTTGCGTGCATATTCATTAAAGGCTCTCGTCATGGCTGTTTTTGCACCAGACTCATGCGTACCGCCATCTTTGGTTCTTACGTTATTGACGAACGACAAAATATTTTCTGAATATCCGTCGTTAAATTGAAAGGCAAAATCGACTTCAATGGACTGATGTTCGCCTTCAAACGAAACGACTTCACTAAGTACATCCTTTTCCTCGTTTAAATAAGCAACGAACGCTTCAATACCTGTCTCATAATAAAAGGTCTCCTGCACATCATGGCGCTCATCAATCAGCTCTATTTTTAGCCCTTTTAATAAAAAGGCTGATTCTCTTAAACGCTCTGATAATGTATCAAAATTATAGGTGGTGACACTGAACATCGTTGGATCTGGCTTAAAATGAATCAGTGTACCGGTCTTTTTCGTTTTCCCGATTTTTTCAAGTGATGTGACTGGCTTTCCGCCATGTTCAAAGCGCTGGTGATAAATAAATCCATCGCGTTCTATCGTCACGGTGAGCCACTCTGAAAGTGCGTTCACAACGGACGCCCCAACCCCGTGAAGTCCACCACTTGTTTTATAACCGCCTTGACCAAATTTTCCGCCTGCGTGCAGGACCGTTAAAATGATCTCTGGTGTCGGTTTTCCAAGCTTATGCATACCAGTAGGCATTCCGCGCCCTTTATCTTGGACGGAAATGCTGTTATCTTTATGTATTTTGACAATGATATGATCTCCATGGCCAGCGAGCACTTCATCGACAGAGTTGTCTACAATCTCATAGACAAGGTGATGAAGACCGCGTGAATCCGTCGATCCAATATACATCCCTGGGCGTTTACGGACCGCTTCAAGCCCCTCTAGCACCTGAATAGAATCATCGTTATAATCTACTTGCTGCTTTTTAACCAAATGCTTAATCCCCTTTCACTAACAAACATAACCGGCTAATCATCAATGATCTCTCTAGATTTTAATGATGATCATGCTGCTCATTACTGTCCACTTTAATAAGCTGCATCATCACCATGCATGTGTGATTCAGCGATACATGCTCTTTTGCACGGTTATGAGAATGTTCTACATTCTGCAATCAGAACTAGAAGTCCATTATAAACAAGACTGTTTCATAAGCCAAATGCAATCATATGATGGTTTTAGCAAAACAGAACAAATGTTCTATATTTATCTTATCGCTCTTTTTCTCGATATGCAAGGTCACCGATAGGTCCCTGTCGCCTTATTTTATCGCTTTCTTCTAGAATCGCAAATATATTTCTGCAACAAAAAAGCAAAAATCCTTGAAAAACCAAGGATTTTTGACGATTTAATGAGTTTTTGTCATCGCATGAGCCACTTTGATACATAAATCCATGATGGCGACCTTGCCATTTTCCTCAATCAGCCTTTTTGCCTCTTCATGATATACGCCTTGCTGCGCCCAAAAAACAGGTGCGTCTATTTCAAGAAATTCTTTCGCCACCTCAGGCAAAAACTCAGAACGTCTAAAGACATTGACGATATCAACAGGCCCTTCTATGTCTTTTAAAGAGTCGACCGCTTTTACCCCAAGTGCTTCATCAATCGTTGGATTGACAGGAATGATGTCATAACCGGCATCTTGCATGGCTTTTGAAACCATATAGGACGTTCGGTGCGGCTGATCTGACAAACCAACAACCGCAATTCGCTTACTGCTTTTTAATATACGCCCAATTTCTTGTTTTGAAGGATGATTCATCCAGACACTCCTTTTCTTCTATTTTAGCGAATTTCTTGTTAAAAACAAAGCTGAATTCATCGGCCATCGTTTTTTTCAAAAAAAGATCGCCATGTTTTTCATAAGATCATGTTAAAATGTAAGACAAGAGGGAGAATATAAAGGAGTTATGCAGATGTTAATTGCTTTGATGTTTATTTTGGCTTATCTTCTCGGCAGTATTCCATCAGGTCTCATTGTCGGGAAAGCTGCAAAGGGAATCGATATCCGTGAACATGGCAGCGGGAACCTAGGTGCGACGAATGCATTCCGTACGCTAGGTGTGAAAGCAGGGTCCATCGTTATCACTGCTGATATTTTAAAAGGGACTCTTGCTTCGGCTTTACCGTTTTTCATGCAACTGGACATTCATCCCTTATTAGCAGGAGTTGCTGCTGTTATCGGTCACAGCTTTCCTGTCTTTGCAAAATTTAAAGGGGGAAAAGCGGTCGCTACATCAGGCGGCGTGCTGTTATTTTATGCCCCGTTCTTATTTATCACGATGATCGCTGCTTTTTTCTTATTTTTATACATTAGTAAATATGTTTCATTATCATCTATGCTGACTGGGATCTACACATTCATTTACAGCATATTCACCCAAGACGTATTTTTAATTATTGTTGTTGCTGTTCTTGCTGGTTTTGTGATCTTCAGACACATCGCCAACCTCAAACGAATTCTCAACAAAACTGAACCGAAAATCAAATGGCTTTAGCCGTTTCATCAATTTAAATATGTGGTAAAAGTAAAGAAAAGCTGTTTTTGCATCCTGCATTTAAAAACAGCATGACTTCAAAAAGGGGCGATCACATTGAAATTAACGATAAAAGATGATGCACTCAATTGGTACAAGAATGAACTGGATTTAGAAAAAGGTGATCATGTTCGCTTTTTTGTCAGATATGGCGGGTGCAGTAATGTACAAAAAGGCTTTTCTCTCGGCGTCGCAAAAGATGAACCTCAAAATGCCGGCGCAACCGCTGAAGTAGAAGGCATTACTTTCTTTGTGGAAGAAAGTGATATTTGGTATTTTGACAACCATGATCTGCATATTGATTATAACGAGTCCGTGAAAGAACCAGAATTTCATTATGAATAAACAAAAAAGATACCTCATCCCTCGGGTATCTTTTTTGTTTATCACTCAATATAAAGTCCATACTCCTGAATGTTTCCTAACGACCGCTCTTTTTGCAAAATCCGTTTTTGCGAATCACCGATGAGATCAAAATGAGGAAAACCTTCGCGAACATGGATCCATTCTTTCTTTAATCCATGCTTTTGTCCCCAAGCGATTAATTGCTCCATATCCTGACAGGCTGCCTTTGTGACAGTATTCGCATGCGGAAAACGGTCATCAAGCCAATAGTGTGTCAAAAAGGCCACATTCCCTTGCCGAACAGCTGATTTCCAAGCATTCAAATCTCTTCTTTTAATTCCAAAGGCCATGAATCAAACCTGCTTCTTGGACTGTTCGTATACGCTGTGCCATGCAGGGAAAGCTTTTCTAAATTGAATCGGTCTAAAGGTTTCTTTGTCCACACAAATATGTGAGGTGGTCCCTGTAATAGCCGTTTGTCCATCAGGTTTTTGTATTTCATAGCCATACACTGTTTTCACGCCGTTATATTCTTCTATCCATGTGTGAACTGTAGCCGTTTCACCGTACAGTAGTGGTTTCTTATATTGAACCTGAAGATCGACAACAGGTGCAAGGACACCGTCTGCCTCTAACTGGGCATAGGAAAAGCCTAATTCTTTAATTAATGCTGTTCTGCCGACTTCCATCCAGATTAAATAGTTGGCATGATACACAATACCCATTTGATCTGTTTCTGCATAACGGACTTCTATTTCTTTTTTAGATACATACACGTTTTCATCGCTCTCCTATCAAAACCTAACGTCTCTGACATTTTACCACATTCCAAATGGTTCTTCTAAAAAGAGGCAATAAAATAAACCAGGAATCCCTGGTTTATTCAGTGTAACCGCTCTTTCTTGCTGCTTCCTCGTCCTTTATTTCAGAACGCATTGCGTCAATACTTGTTCTACGGTTTTCATTTTTTTGCTTGATCATCTGCTTTTCTTCCTCTGTTGAAAGACCCATTGCTGCTTCAGATTCATCAATATTTTCAAGTGTGTTTTCGATCATATCCTGCAGCTTCTCAACATTATCAGAACGATCATCTGGATTGGATTGATATGACTTGTCATTCATCATGCTTCCCTCCTATTATTCGCCCTTCGTCTGTATCACATCAGGCTGTTCATTCGATTTATTATGCATCTTTTTGCCTTTATTTCGTTTGTATGCTACAGGTTTTGTCCCTAAATGGTCTGGTGTAAACTGCGCTTGTTTATCATGCTCTCTACCCATCATTCATCCCTCCCTCTTCTTTAGGATGAACGAAAAAGGTCAAATCATAACTTATTTCTGTCTAAATCGCTCTTCCAACTTTTCTTCAAGCTGGTTTAAAAATTCCTCATTGCTTAATAATTCTTTTTTATTTTCAAGCACAAGTTCTTCAAAAGTACGGCGCTTTCTTCGTCTCATTTCTATCACCACCTCCACTCTGTTCATACCATTTTCGCCAAAACATTTAGAAAATAAGCAAAAAAGAGCTGAATCATTATAGATCCAGCTCTTTTTCAATTTCTTTTTTTGTGAGCATTTGATGCTTTACAGTCAGGATACGCCCTTTTTCATCTAGTATGTATGTCGTCGGATAGGAAAGTACCTGATATCTCGCTTGAATACCTTTTTGATCTAATAAAACAGGAAAACTGACCTTAAGTTCATCAATAAATGAGGCGACGTGATCCACACTCTTTTCAGTGTTCGTCAAATTCACCGCTAGTACCTCAACTTGCTCATTTTCACTTCTAATTGCGTCTAGATCTGGCATTTCTGTTCGGCAAGGCTTACACCATGTCGCCCAAAAATTGAGGAGTACTTTTTTCCCTCGATAATCAGATAACGATGCCGTTTTGCCATCAAGTGTTTTGAGCTCAAAATCAGGGGCTTTGTCCCCTGTTTCAAGACCGATGGATGGCTCTTTTGGTCCGAATACATTCCATGCAAGTAAACCAATCAACACAAGTAAAACAGCGCTTGCCATTCCTTTTTTCCACATGATTGATCCTCCACTATGTTAAAAAAGAAGAGAAAGCTGTCTAAGCGCCTTCTCTTCTTTGCTTTATTAGTTGCTTGCCAATTTTTCACGCAATACCATTTGAAGGATACCACCATGACGGTAGTAGTCAATTTCGACTTCACTGTCAAAGCGAACAATTACTTCAAATGTTTTCTCGTTGCCATCTGTATCAATTGCTTTTACAGTGATAAGATCACGCGGACGAACTGTTTCATCAACATCTACTTCGAATGTTTCTGTTCCTGTTAGTCCATAAGTTTCTGCACTTTCTCCATCTTTAAACTGTAAAGGAAGTACACCCATGAAGACAAGGTTACTTCTGTGGATACGCTCAAAGCTTTCCGCTAGAACGAATTTAATTCCAAGAAGATTTGTTCCTTTTGCAGCCCAGTCACGAGAAGAACCCATTCCGTAATCTTTACCTGCTAAGATCGCAAGACCAGTTCCATCTTCTTTATAACGCATGCATGCATCATAAATCGATGTCACTTCACCAGTTGGCCAGTACGTTGTATACCCGCCTTCTGTTCCTGGTGCGATTTGGTTCTTAATACGGATGTTTGCAAAAGTACCTCTCATCATAACATGGTGGTTACCACGGCGAGATCCGTATGAGTTAAAGTCTCTAGGCGATACGCCTCTTTCTTGCAAGTATTTACCCGCAGGTGTGTCTTTACCAATCGCTCCAGCAGGAGAAATATGGTCTGTTGTGACAGAATCACCGAACTTCGCCACTACGCGCAATCCTTTAAGTGGTTCAACTTTACCAGGTTCAACTGATAAGTTTTCAAAAAATGGCGGGTTATCAATGTATGTGGAATTTTCATCCCATTTATACAATGCATCGTCCGTCGTTTTAATTTCATTCCAGCGGTCATTGTTGTCAAAAACAGTTTCATACTCTGAACGGAATAGCTCAGGTGTGACAGTGCTTTTCACGACGCTGTTGATTTCATCCATTGATGGCCAAATGTCATTGAAATAAACGTTCTCGCCATTTTTATCGACACCGATCGGATCTTTTGTTAAATCAATATTCACCGTACCAGCAAGTGCATAAGCCACAACTAATGGTGGAGATGCAAGGTAGTTTCCTTTTACAAGCGGATGGATACGACCTTCGAAGTTACGGTTACCTGATAAAACAGAAGTGATCAGCAGATCATTTTCAGAGACAGCATCTTCAATTTCTTTTTCAAGCGGTCCTGAGTTTCCGATACATGTTGTACAGCCATACCCAACAATGTTAAATCCGAGGTCTCTTAAATATGGAAGAAGTCCCGAATTCACAAGGTACCCTGTTACAACTTTAGAACCCGGTGCTAGTGACGTTTTCACGTAGTTTGGCACCTTCATACCGAGCTCACTTGCTTTTTTCGCAACAAGACCTGCTCCGATTAAGACGTATGGGTTCGATGTATTCGTACAGCTCGTAATCGCTGCAATCGCAATCGCACCTGTCTTCATCACAGCTTTTTCACCATTTGCTAGATCAAATTCGATTTGTTTGTCTAGCTCTGATTTTTCTAAGCCAAAACCTTGGTTACCAGCTGGGCTTTCGATGTGTTTATGGAACGTCTCTTTCATTTGAGAAAGTGGAATCAAATCTTGTGGACGTTTAGGACCAGATAAGTTTGATTCAATTTGAGAAAGATCAATTTCCACAACATCAGTAAAGATTGGCTCTTCTGCATCCGGCGTATAGAATAAGCCATTTGCGCGAGAATATTCTTCAACGATATTAATTTGCTCTTCATCACGTCCAGTAAGGCGAAGGTAAGCTAGCGCTTCTTCATCTACTGGGAAGAATCCGCAAGTTGCACCGTATTCTGGCGCCATGTTCGCAATTGTTGCACGATCTGCTAACGGCAATTGTGCAACACCAGGTCCGAAGAACTCGACGAACTTGTTAACTACGCCTTTTTCACGAAGAACTTGTGTCACTTTTAATGCAAGGTCAGTTGCAGTTGTTCCGTTTGGAAGCTCTCCAACTAATTTAGCACCAATAACTTCTGGTACTGGGAAGTATGAAGGCTGACCGAGCATACCAGCTTCTGCTTCGATACCGCCAACGCCCCATCCGAGTACACCGATACCGTTAATCATTGTTGTATGTGAGTCAGTACCAACTAATGTATCTGGGTAAGTGATGATCTCGCCATCTTCTTCGATTGCATGAACAACACTTGCAAGATACTCTAAGTTCACTTGGTGAACGATCCCTGTTGCAGGCGGAACAGCTTGATAATTGTTAAACGCTTTCTTTGCCCAGCTAAGGAAATTATAACGCTCTGCGTTACGTTCGAATTCTAAATCCATGTTAATGTTTAATGCATCTTCAGTTCCAGCTTTATCGACTTGTACAGAGTGGTCAATGACCAAGTCAACTGGAATTTCAGGGTTGATTTTATCTGGGTCTCCGCCCACATCTGCCATTGCTTTTCTTAAAGAAGCAAGGTCAACGACAGCTGGCACACCCGTGAAGTCTTGTAAAATAACACGAGAAGGTTTAAATGGAACATCAATTTCTTTTACCTCGGCAGTTCCCCATTTTGCCAAGTTCTCAACGTGTTCCTTCTTGATCACTCTACCGTCTACTTGGCGAAGCACTGATTCTAACAGTACCTTAATGGAATAAGGCAATTTAGAAACATTTCCGATTCCTTGTTTCTCGAGTGCTTCTAACGAATAATAGTGATACGTTTTCCCATTTGTCGAAAACGTTTTTCTAGATTGAAAAGCGTCTTGTTTAGCGACTTGCTGCTGTTTCGACATGTCCAAAATCCCCCTTTTGATGATCAAGATCAATTTCAATTCTCAGAAAAATCGTCGTATTTCACCACAATTTTCTCACAATTTCATCTTAAAACAAATTCATACATAAGTAAATAACAATGCTTTTATTAAATTCAATAAGTTTAGCTTATCATGAGGAAATGATTACTCTTCATAAACTGAGCAGCACGGGTTCATACTAATGCTGAGGTGATAGAACATGACAAAAAGAAAAGCAAATCATGTCATTGACGGCATGAACGCAGCCAAAAGCCAAGGAAATGGTGCAGGCTATATAGAAAATGATCAGCTCGTTTTAACAGAAGAACAAAAGCAAAATAATAAAAAGCGTAAAAAAAACCAATAAGAAAGGAGTGAGTAATGATGACGAACAAAAACACCGGGAAAGACATACGTCAAAACTCTCCTAAAGAGCATCAAGGCGGGCAGCCTGAGCCACTATCAGGCAGTAAAAAAGTGAAAAACCGCAACCATACAAGACAAAAGCACAATTCACATCATGATATGTAAACATTTTCTCTTAAGCCCGTGACCAAACGGGATGTTTTAGGTCTTTCACACATTTCAGCTTTCATCATATGATTTATTATGAGATGTGATGGAGGAGTGTTTATGGAGAATGAAAAGCAAGTGAATTCCTCTGATTTTCTTGAAATAGATGATTGGCTGAGTGTATTAATCGATGATCCTTTTGCATGGTATGACGAACAGCTCCCAATCGATCTTTACGAAACGAGCCGTGATTATATTATTGAGATCGACCTCTCCACCCTATTGATCACTGATTTAAAACTGACCTTTTCCGGATGTGAGCTCATCCTCGCTTATTTGATTGATGAAAGAGAACAGCCGATTGAAAAAAGTGTCATGCTCCCTTTTTATTTGAATGACAAAGACATTGATACAGATTACGAAAACAGAATCATATCAATAAAAATCAAAAAGGATGCCCATCGTCAAGACGGAGCATTTTCCTTTCAAATGCCACACTTCAAACATTAAGAGCCCGCCTGTATACAGGCGGGCTCTCTTCCGTTCGTTTCAAGTCAATACCTTGTGCGAACCACCATGGCCAAATAGTAGAGTCGCTATACAATAATGTATTCCATTTCTACTAAATGGTTTGGGTCATTCTAGTAAATGGGCGCCTCTTGATCAAAAAAGGCATTTATAGAGAAAAAACACATACATTTTTGTTATTTTCTTCTACCTTCTCTTCATGTAAAATAGAATAGAGAGAAGGGATATAGGGAGTGAGAACATGTTAAGCGGCTGGTTTTTGTGGTTCATTTTATTTTGGGGTACAGTGATGATTGGATTACTAGCGATCGGTGGCTTTTTTATGTTTCGCAAGTTTTTAAAACGATTGCCGAAAGAAGACGGGAAATCAGAGCTTGATTGGCAGGATGAATATATTCAAAAGAGCCTGCACCTATGGCGTGATGAAGACAAACAGCTATTAAATGAGCTAGTTTTACCGGTTCCAGAACTGTTTAGAGATGTCGCCAAAGAAAAAATCGCCGGTAAAATTGGCGAGCTGGCACTTAAAGAACAAGCGGCCAGCATTAATTTAGACTTAATCATTCGTGGCTATATTATCGCTACACCGAAGCGGGATCATAAATTTCTACTAAAGCGCCTTCAAGAAAAAAAGATCGACCATTCACCATATGAATCTTTATTAAAATAACCTCCTTTTAAAAAGGAGGTTTAATTTATTTGGGCCTGCTGCAGATCTAATTGTTTAGACATCTTTCTAAACGACAAATACATCGCAACCCGCCAAGGGACAATCATGCCAAAGGCTAGAATCCAAAACATCCCGCTAAGCGCACCATAATCAATGGAAGAACTTAAAATCGTCTTCATTCCGATACGAAGAACAAGAAGCCCAATGAGAATAAACACAAATGCTTTTGAACGCTTCAAATAGATTTCATTGCCTCTAATTTCAAATTTCGATGTTTTAATTAAAAAGATAGAGAAAAACATCCCTACAGTAATCGCCTCTAAAAATTCAGCTCCAGTTACTTGAAACATTGGCACAAAAAACATCAGTGCACCAGTGCTCATAAAGATAGGAGGTAAAATAATTTTTTTCGCGGTTGCAGGTTTTGCAGATGATTTAATGCGAATAAACATGACGGCTACCGCCATACATACCGCCACTATAGAAGAAATTATGATCATCATATCAAATCATTCCTTTATTCTTTAAGGTCAGCCTATGTATAATATACTCCAATTGACGAAAAAAAACCATTCGCCGCGACTGTAGAAAACGATTTCAAAAACCAGTAAATCCTCCAAATAATGATGAGAACATAATAATGATCCACGTCAGAAGATCAAAGAACAGCAAGATTCCTACCACGATCATAATAATCCCGCCAGTTTTCATAATGAGCTGCTGGCGCTTTCTGATCCAAGCCATTTTTGTGATGAAAAAGGAAAGAACAAAAAATGGGATAGCAAAACCTAATACATACGCAATCATGTAGGTCACAGCGGACTCTGGCTTGTTGCTGGCAAGTGTGATGACGGCTGATAAAATCGGGCCGGTACATGGTGTCCAACCAGCAGCAAAACCCATTCCGATGAGAATCGATCCAAAAAAACCGGCTGGACGATTCTTAAACTGCAACCTCTTTTCTCCCATTAAAAAAGAAGGCTGAAATACACCAAGAATCATAAAGCCAAAGAAAATAATGAGAATGGCACCAATTTGACGAATCGCATCTTGATATTCAATGAAAAACTTCCCAACAAACGATGTCCCAAATCCAATGGCAATAAAAATGAGAGAGAATCCAATTAAAAAGAATAATGTATGAAGAAGACTTCTCCTTCTCAGCATCACCTTCTCAGATTTCACTTCATCTATACTAACGCCCGTAATATAGGATAAAAAGGCTGGATAAAGTGGCAGACAGCACGGTGAGATAAAAGAAAGAAACCCTGCTCCAAACGCTAAAAAGTAATTCAAATCTGACAAAAGAACACCCCCTTCTTACAATATACAATAAGAGATGACAAATTCATTTCATTTTTTTTACATCATCTCAATAAAGATGGTCTAATCTCTTAAAACCTTATATAATTTAATTTGACATCAAGATACCAAACCCTTTAAATTTGAAAATAAACCTTAAAATGGATATAATAGAACCGATTCTTTTTATCAAGATTTGCATGAAAGGAACATGACTTTGGTAAAAACATCATTATTAACTCAAATTGAAGAAAAAAGAGAAGAGTTGATGAAAGTTGTCTTGCATAATGGGATGACATCAACAGTGACCATCGAACATAGCCAGCAGCTAGATCATCTCCTCTTACAATATCAACGACACTTACACTCAAACTCAGCCAACTAATGATATCTCAAGATAGAAACAAATGCCGCACGATTTTAGAAAAGTTGATATGTGTGACAATAAAAGAAACGAAAACCTCTGCTCACAGGGGTTTTTTGTTTTGTCTTTAACGGACGGTTCACGGCAAAATAAAAACCACTTTCCCTGCTTTATTCATGCAAGTACAGTGGTTTTATGCGTCTGATGAAGGTGACTTCAATAAAGAAAGGACATCGCTTGTCCAATCTTTAGGGACCATGTTCCATCTATGATCATAATAACGTACGTATTATTTCGCTTGGTTGTTCATGGCTTTCATCATTTGATTGATTTTCTTTTGGGACGGTTTCATGCCCATTTGCATCATCATCATTCGAAGCATTTGTTCATTAATTGGTGGATTCTTTTTCAAGTAGCTCATCATATACTTACGAGCAATAAAGAATCCGAGTGCAACTCCTGCAAGCAGTGCAACAACGCCTACAAGGATGACAACCCATAAATCCATAATTCTTCCTCCTTCATGTTGTCTCGTATAAAGTGTACTAAACAAAAGGCTATTATACAACATTTCACGTTCAATTTTATTTTTTTAAACAAAATTCCTCACTTTTACCGGATTGAGCCAACCATGCTTCTTTGATCCAAAGTCCATAGCTAGGAAACAAGGACTAATTTTTCTGAGTACTTCAAAAAACACCGCTTCTGCCTCATAACTGCCTGTGGCAGACATTTGAATGTAACGGTCTTTTATAATGAATGCGGCTGTGCCTTTTCCATCTGGCAGCGATGCACTGTATATTGAGCCTATTTGTGTATAGTGAATGTTGGTTAAATTGTTCATTAAACGCTGGTGCATATGAAAAGCAGGGATACGTTTCGTTACATAATCCACTTGCTTAACAAGCATGACTAATTCGTCATCACTGCGGTTCGTCCAGTGTAACGATTCAAACAAATGAAACAAAATAGATTCTCTACCAAAATAATGATGAGCAAACTCATCCTCAATCCAATAAATATAATAATGGCGTTCCATGTCTATCCCTTCCTTTCACATTTCGTCAATCTCGCTTATTGCTTGTATTATACAAAAATGTGAAAGAAAGAATTGTCTATATATGAAGCAAGAAGAAACTAGTTTTGTCAAAAAAACAAGAAAAAAGAAAAAAGTTTGCAGAGCATAGTGAAAAGCTCTGCAAACCGACTGCAAAAAAGCATGATGCTTGGAGACTGATTATTTATTTAGCTTTGCCTTTACGCGGCTCACCACGTTGCTGACAGTGAAACCGTATTTTTCAATAATGGTTTCGCCTGGTGCAGAAGCGCCAAATTTATCAATCGCAATCACATCGCCATCAAGGCCAGTGTAACGTTCCCAGCCAAGTGAAGCACCCATTTCGATTGCAACACGTGCTCTCACTGCTTTAGGAAGAACGGACTCTTTGTATTCGTCTGACTGCTCATCAAAGCGATCCCATGCAGGTAAGCTCACGACAGAAACGCGAATGCCTTCTTTTTCAAGTGCTTTTTGCGCTTCAATGGCTAAACCTACTTCAGATCCTGAAGCAAGTAGAAGAGCTTCTGGCTGTGCATCAGCTGCTTCAACGACGACATATCCACCTTTTTCTACGCCTTCATACGCCTTCTCTGGTGCTTGATCAATCGTTGGAAGGTTTTGACGAGTAAGAACAAGCGCTGTCGGTTTATTCGTTGAAGATACAGCAATTTTCCATGCTGCAGCTGTTTCGTTTCCATCAGCTGGACGAATCACAGAAAGGTTAGGCATCGCACGTAATGAAGCGAGCTGTTCAACTGGCTCATGCGTTGGTCCATCTTCCCCAACCGCAATGCTGTCATGCGTAAATACATAAGTGACAGGAAGTCCCATTAATGCAGCAAGACGAATGGCAGGTCTTAAGTAGTCAGAGAAAACAAAGAATGTTCCGCCGAATACACGAAGTCCGCCGTGAAGTGCCATACCGTTTAATGCTGCACCCATTGCGAATTCTCTCACACCAAACCAAATGTTTCTGCCAGCGTAATTCTCTCTGCCAAAGTCAGTTGTATCTTTGATTGTTGTTTTATTTGATCCAGCAAGGTCAGCAGACCCGCCAATAAAGAATGGTACTTGTTTTGCAATGCCATTTAATACTTCTCCAGAAGAAGCACGAGAGGCAAGGCTTGAACCTGCTTCATAAACAGGAACCTCTTGATCCCAATTCTCAGGAAGTTTTCCTTCAATCGCAAGCTTCAGCTGAGCTGCTAGTTCTGGATATTCTTTTTCATATTGCTCAAACAGTTCATTCCACGCTGCTTCTTTTTTCTGTCCAGCGTCTTTAACAGCTGTTTTGAAATGATCGTACACTTCAGAAGGTACATGGAAATCTTCTTCAAACGTCCAAGAATAAGCTTCCTTCGTTAGCTTCGCTTCCTCACTGCCAAGCGGTGCACCGTGCACCCCAGACGTTCCCGCGCGGTTTGGAGATCCGAAACCGATTGTCGTCTTCACTTCAATAAGTGTAGGTTTGTCTGTACTTTGTTTGGCTTTTTCAATAGCAGCCGTCACTTCATCAATGTTATTGCCGTCTTTTACATAAAGAACTTCCCAATTCATCGCTTCAAAACGATTCTTCACATTTTCAGAGAAAGAACGATCGAGGTCGCCATCTAAAGAAATGTCGTTTGAATCATAAAGAACAATTAAACGGCCTAAGCCTAAATGACCAGCAAGTGAAGCAGCTTCAGAGGAAATGCCCTCCATTAAGTCTCCATCTCCGCAAATGCTGTATGTATAGTGATCCACAACATTAAAGTGATCTTTGTTATACGTTTCTGCAAGATGTCTTTCTGCAAGTGCCATTCCAACAGCCATCGCAATCCCTTGTCCTAAAGGACCTGTTGTCGCATCTACACCCTCTGTATGTCCAAACTCAGGATGTCCAGGTGTTTTGCTTCCCCATTGGCGGAATTGTTTTAAATCTTCGATGCTCAGATTGTATCCGCTTAAATGAAGCATGCTATATAAAAGCATAGAGCCATGTCCCGCAGATAACACAAAACGGTCTCTGTTAAACCAATTTGGATTTTGCGGACTTACGTTTAAGTGATTCGTCCATAAAGCGTATGCCATTGGTGCAGCGCCCATCGGCATTCCAGGGTGACCGGAATTCGCTTTTTCAATTGCGTCTATGGAGAGAGTACGTATTGTTGCAATAGATTTCAATTCAATCGTTTCCATATAAATCCCCTTCCGTATCTTGTGTACACCATTATCATAAATCTACTGTCCTTTTTTCACAACTATTTCACGCCGAAAAAGAAGGATTTTGTCACATTTAGTTTATCGATCACCTAAAAACTTATGCAAATATGAAAAAAGATGAGAATATTCCTCCCATCTTTTCAAAAATCAAGAAATGATGACCTTTAATGAAGATTCTGGTCTCTTTCTCTTTTTAATTTTTCTGGTGTGACATCGTTTCCTTCTGGATCGACGATTTTCACGGTTTTGAGTGTATTTTTCATAGAAGAACGAAAAGCCTTTAAATATTCCTCTCTTAATTGCTTCTGTTCTGTTTTCTCAGCGTCCGACAAACCGGCCTCTTTCGACTTTTTTGAAAGCTCATTGATTCTTGCAAGCTGTTCTTTAGAAATCATGACAAACTCCTTTAAAACATTTTCTCTACATACTACTAAATATCAGTCATTTTTACAACAAATCACGCTTTAAGTCGCAAGCCCTTTTTCATATTCTTGGTACCTTCTATGGACGGTTGCTTTTGAAATGTCAAAACCAAGTGCCTGCAATGTCACTGCAATTTCAGCGAATGTCATGTTGTTTTTTCTTAATCGAACAATTTCAGAAATCGGTACTTCAATACGTTCGCGGCCGGGCGCCTGTTCTTGGTGTTTTAAATTTAGTTCGGGTTGATACCCTCGCTCAACAGCTTTTTTCATCCCACGCTTAATTTTTAAATTATGAATTTTCCGCTGATACTCTTCTACAACGCCTACAATTTCAATGACCATTTCATCTGCTTCTGAAAGCTCAAGCTCTCCTCTATGAAATACGCTGTACACCTTGACTTTTTCTTTAAACAGACAATGAAGAAGAGCGATTTTCGCCTGCCCTCTTCCAAGGCGTGTCTCATCTTGAATGAGAACAGCATCGATTTCTTCCTCTTTCAGCGCAGCCAGCATGTCAAAAACACCGTCACGATCAAGATCGTAACCACTCGCTTTTTCTTTAATCACTTTGACTACATTCATCTTGTGCGCTGCAGCTAAAGCAAGCAGTTCTTCTTCTTGTCTTTTAAGCGAGGTTTCTTGCTCTTCTTTGGCAGTACTTACTCTCGCATAAATGATTGCATTCATGTCTTCAATCGACCTTTCTACTGTACTGTTGCAAGTTGATATACGACTGGATGCTCTTTTTTAACTGGAATCACAAGGATATCTCCCGGCTGGATGTCAGTTGAAGCGAGATCATTGTGTTCAGTTACCCAGTCAATAAAAGCATTTTTATCGATTGATTTACTGTCGTTTACTTGATCAGCTAATCCCCAAAGAGTATCACCTGATTGAACCTCTATTTTAACATATTGATTTGGATCATTATGGCTAGTGACTGCAATAAGTGAGAGAAATATGCCAACGATGAATGAGAATAGCCCAATAAAAATAATAGATTCCTTTAACCTCATAATGTCATCTCTCCTAATAGAATGTGTGTTCGTTCTTTCTGACACTCATTATAAATACGAACAAACGTTTCTGTCAAACGTTTTTTTCGAACCTATGTTTGTACTGTTAGGAAAAACATGCTATAATTTCTTTAAAATTGACGTTTTGAGGTGCAAAAGATGACGAAGCTATCAAAAAGACAACTCGATATCCTGAAATTCATAAAAGAAGAAGTAAAAAGCAAGGGTTACCCCCCATCCGTTCGTGAAATTGGCGAAGCTGTCGGTCTAGCATCAAGTTCAACTGTCCATGGACATTTAGCTAGACTAGAAACGAAAGGTTTAATTAGAAGAGACCCGACGAAACCTAGAGCGATCGAAGTACTAGATGAAGAGGAAATGAATATTCCAAAGAGCGCTGTAATGAATGTTCCAGTCATCGGAAAAGTCACAGCAGGCTTGCCTATCACGGCTGTTGAGAATGTAGAAGAATATTTCCCACTTCCAGAAACTTTTGCAGCGCCAGATGAACAAGTATTTATGCTTGAAATTATGGGAGAAAGTATGATTGATGCAGGTATTTTGGACAAAGACTACGTCATTGTGCGTCAGCAAAGCACTGCCAACAATGGAGATATTGTGGTGGCTATGACAGAAGAAGATGAAGCAACAGTGAAACGTTTTTATAAGGAAGATACACACTTTAGATTACAGCCCGATAATCCATCAATGGAACCGATTATTTTACAGAATGTGAGTATACTAGGTAAAGTGATTGGCGTATTTAGAAATATTCATTAAAAAAAGCCGGTATTTCATCAATTGCTGATGAGAGCCGGCTTTTTCTTTTATGAACAAGAATATGCAAGAATACTGGAGCTTGGGAACGAGCCAAATGTAAAGTTCGGCCATATAAAACCCGTTGTACGGCCAAAAGGCTGCGAGGAAAGAACATACATGAGAAATACTTGACCGTTTCTAAGGAACACAATGGTCCACCTTCTATTACATCCAGCTGCAAATTGAACCGTTTGCTGGCTTCCGCCTACACTCTGCCCTGCAATGAGCGGCTGCATACTTTGAGGCTGAGAAACTGCTTGTTGATATTGCGAGATGATATGCTGCGGCGGGGCTGGCGGGACCGACTGTCCTCCTGCACCTTGCCCTTGCCCAGTCCCTCCGAATGGCAAGCCGGGAAATCCTCCAACTTGAGAAATAGGAAACGCTGGCATGCTTTGTACCTGCCGATCGTACAAGTATCCATTCCACGTACCTTCATATGGATTATACATACTAAACACCACTTTCTTAGACATTCATCACGACAGTATATGTCATACATAAAAAAAGAGTGTTGAGGAGACAAATAGAAATCTTTCCAAAAGACGTTTTATTCTCCTTTAGAACGGTTAAATACTAATGAGGAAGAAAAAAATAAAAAAATGAAAACTTTTTGTCTCCCTCAAACGTTATATAGATAGAAAGAAAAGAAATAAAAAACATTTAGATTTAATACTTGTAATATCTCTGTAACTATTGTAACATTTGTAACATAAGAAGTTTTCATTGAGAAAAGGAGGCAATCGCCTTGAAAAAATTATTTGTTTTATTAACCGCTATTATGCTTATGATCTCATTACAAACAACAACACTGGCCGCTTCCAAAAAATCAGCCGCTTTGACAAATAAAGAAGCGTTACATATTGCCCTTGATGCAAGAGAACACTTTTGGAGTGCGATGTCAGGCTACAACATTAAAGAGCATTCAGATTACAAATTAAAATCATTTACTTATAAAGATATGACTTACAACTACCTGTCTAAAACATTTGACACAAAGAAAAAACTAAACAGCTATCTATCTCAAGTTTTCACAAAAGATGCCATTACTCACGGTTTAAAAGACTATCAGTTCATCGTTCATAAAGGAAAAATGGCTGTGCCAGTTGGTGACGGAGACAATATGCTTAATTGGGATAAGGCAACACCTAAACTCGTCTCTAAGAAAAGTACAATCCGCACATACGAATTCACAGTTCCAACACTTGATGGACGCAAAGTAAAACGTACTGTCACTTTCGAGAAAGTACAAAACGAGTGGAAAGTAACAAAAATTGACGCTGTGATCTAAATAAAAACCAGGCCGTTCACTAGGCCTGGTTTTTATATGGATGAAAATTCAGTCATACGATCTAAAGCGTGAGCAAGTGATGAAGCCGTTTGAAATTCATTAAAAGGAAGTCCAAGCTGTACAGCCGTTTGAGCAATTTCTGGTCTAATGCCTGAAATGGTCGTATCAACCCCAATTAATCGAAGTGACGTGACAAGATCAAAGATTTGATGTGCTACCATCGTATCAATGATGACGACACCTGATAAATCAATACATAAATGTTGAACACCTTTTTGCGAACACTGTTTTAATGTATTTTCTAAGATAATCTTTGCTCGCGCAGTGTCAATATCTCCAACTAAAGGCAATAAGGCAACATGACTTTTTAACACAATGACTGGGGAACTCAGCTCATAAATCATGTCTCTTTGTGCAACGAGTTTTTTGGTGGTATTTTTCACATATTGCTGAATAAAGACATGAATTGAAATGTTAAATGCCTCAGATATCAAATCATACCAATAAAATATTCGGTCAATGTCAATATCACCTTGATGCTGTTTTATAAACTCTTTTAAGTAATGAAGAACCACTCTTTGATTGGACATATATTCTCTCACGACGTAATCTAATGGTGTGTTCAAGTGCTTCGGATCACTTGCTAAGTCTTCAGACCATTTTTTAAATTTCGTATGTAAATACGTCTTGTCTTCAATAAGTGCGCGGATAAAATGCTGATAATAATCTTGATTTTGCCGTTTTAGCTCTGCTATGATGCTGGAATCTGTTGAACGATAAATGGATTCTGGATCATCATCCTCAATTGATTCATACCATGTTTCAGTCAGTTTCTCTGCATGTTGCATGAAAAAATCGTATAATGCACGGTTCTTTTCCATAAGCATATGTCCCTTCACATTTTCTACTTGTCAGTCTTTGTACCTGATGGATTGATTGTACCACTGAATCTTTTGTACCTGCTAGCTCGAATACGCTCCTGTTGAACAAAAAAAGCCCCCCTCAAGGAGCCTCTTGTCTATGTTTATTTGACAATAAATAAAATTCGTTTCCCGTCAGGATACCCGCTGATTTGATGCCCGACCCATGAACCAGCGCCTCTATTATCTGATGGACTGACATATTGAACGCTCGCCCCCTTTCCTCCTTCAAGACACACTGCCATCGGCCATTCATCCCGGTCAAAACCAGGTTTTGTGGGAATTCCTTTTAATGATTCTTGCCTGCGGGCATCTGCCCCATTTCGGTCAATGGTACACACATCTGAGTGCCCTTTTCGAATAGCTTCTTGAATATGACTGCCTGTTTCAGGATACCGTTCCTTAGGAAATTGAATCACATGATCATAACGATCTGCCCCTTTTGCGGAACGATCCTCTCCAAAACCACCTAATAACGCACCCATCCAAATGACAAAACAAAGAACGACAGCAGCGATCCAGCCTTTTCTCATCTTCAAAAGCTCGTGACCTCCTCATACTTTTGATGAAATGATGTTGACTTGAAGGAAATGAGTCATTTTTAATGTATGAGTGGCTGCGTGATGACATGTGAAAAACATGAGCTGAATCTGCCTAGCAAAAGATTCATAAGAAAAAGCGAATGATTTCTTCATCATTCGCCTTGTTCTACTTAAGATATTTCATCTACTCTATATAATATTTCATTTTGCGAAGACATCTCGGACGGCATCCCTTCTTCAGCTGATGAGGATTGTTTATATTCTTCTGATGAGATGACTGTACCATGTGATTTAATCCAGCTCACCAATTTGCTGTTAGCTGATGACTGATTGTCTGGTAATAAAAAGTATTTCACCTTTCCTTGTTGAATAAGTGCTTTTAATTTATTGACAGTCAAAATAGGATCTGTCCCATTAAAACCGCCTAAGGCCATGACATTCTCATCTTCATCAATAATATATGGCGCTGCGGTAACAGTCGTAAGCGTTGCAAATAAATACGTTTCTCCTGTTTGATGCGCCTTTAAATAAGTGAGTAAGCCTTGATCGACACTAGATGTAAACATGTTCCCTCCTCGTGAACTAGCCAGCTGTACACCTGCCTCTGGAAGAACAGCATTTCCACCATAGATGATTGGGGTGGCGGACCAAAAACCTGGAATCAGTAACAGCGTTGTCAAAGCGGTGATGAGCAGTCGTTTCATGATCAATTGTTTTTCTCTGTACATCAGCAATAGGATAGCGATAATCATCCCTGCAATCGCAATGGCATACATCCAAATACTACTGATTTGAGTCGTATAGTTACTCAAAATATACCCTTGGAAGATGGCTGTAACAGCGATTGCTGCTGGAAGCAAATACGCAGATACTCCTTTGTTGGCCTTAAATAAATCTCCCATCTTCTTAGCTCCTATGCCGCATAGTGCTGCAATAGGCGGGGCAAGCATAATGAGATAGTAATGGTGAAAGAAACCCGCAATACTAAAGAATCCGGCAGCAGGAATCAGCCATGCTGTCCAAAACATCGTTTGTTTCCATTCATTTAATTGAGCTTTTCTCTCCTTCCACCAGCTGATGATCATCCCTAAAAGTCCAAACAAAGCAAACGGCAGCATCCAGCTGATTTGACCTGACAATGCAGATTGAAATAAACGAAATATACCGGGATTCCCAGTGCCATACATATTCATGCTTTGTTGACCTACAGCACTTCCAGGCGGAGAACCACCACCTGGACCATGTTGAGGTGGCATCATTTGATTTTGGGATGGCGGCGGCTGATTTCTGTTTGACTGATCCTCTGACGAATCGCCTAATCCAGAATTGTCTGGCATCACCATACCTGCTTGCTGGTTCATGTCACCAAAGGATTTCCCTGTCGTCTGACCAAGCAGCCGTTCCGTGCCGTTATACCCAAAGGCAAGTTCTAACACTGAATTTGTTTGACTGCTTCCCACATAAGGGCGCTCACTTTCAGCTGTCATATCTACAGCAACTGCCCATGATAGAGATAAGCAGGCTAATACAACGATCGAGCATAAGAGAGAGAAAATTTTCTTTTTTAACGGTACGCGAGCAGCAATAAAATAGTAGAAAATAAATGCTGGAACGACCATAAACGCTTGCAGCATCTTCATATTAAATCCTACCGCTACCAAAGCGAAGGCCATAAGAAGCCAGCGCATCTTCCCGCTTTTTACAGCACGCATCAAGAAATACGTACCCGCAAGTAATGTGAAGACGAGCATACTGTCTATATTGTTTGTTCTGCTCACAGCTGCGGCAATTGGTGTGAGAGCCATAACGGCCGCTGACACCCTTGCAGCACCTTGACCGAAAGCCGGTTTTATCATGAGATAAAGAAGAAGAACAGATCCCACTCCAGCAAGTGCCTGCGGCAATATCACACTCCATGTATGAAAGCCAAAAATAAGTGCACTGATGGTTTGAATCCAAAAAACGACGGGTGGTTTATCAATTGATACGAATCCAGCTGCATCAAATGAGGCATAAAAAAAGTGATGGAAGCTTTTGGACATACTTTTGACTGCAGCTAAATAATATTGATTGGCACTGTCATTCTGCCAAATTTGATAAGTGTAGAGAAAAGCTGCAATCAATAAAATCAACAACAATATCATATCTATTTTTTTATTTTTCACTCATATCTCTTCTTTCTTTTTCATTTATTTCATTCAGCATAGCTTTTAAATATGAAATAGTGATGAACAAAAAAAGAAACTTTTCTGCAATTGACGATAAAAAAAGCCTGTGCCCTGTAAAGGAAACAAGCTGAATGCCCTATTTTTTATTGCGCCTTCGCATAGTTGATAAATTCAACAAAAGCAGCAGTCGCTTTTGGTCCGCCGTTGATCGTTCCGTTTGAATAACCCGCATTATGGACCCCGACGATTTGTTGGTTCTGATCTAGCATCGCAGAGCCAGAGTTTCCGCTAAATGTATCGATCGTATAGTATGCGAGATTCGTATCTTCTCTCGTGACTGGACCTGACATTTCCCATTGTGACACTTTGCCAGTCGATCTCATTTTATCACCTGGATATCCAGAAATTTTAATCGTTGTACCTGTTAGACTTGTCACTTGACGAATAGAGCGGTAGCCGACCGTATTTCCAATGTTCGTATCTGTTTTAATGACGGCAAAATCATATTGACTCGCCCCCGTGTTGATATATCCGCTTGGTACATAGAATTCGGTCATGTTTGCTGAGCCGTTCACAGCCGTGCTGTCATTCATGCCTGGGTAGACAGACCCTTTTGCACTATAGCTTCTTGTGGCTGTATTGTAGACGCAGTGTCCGTTTGTCAATATTTTGTTTGGAGCAATGAGTGTTCCTGTGCAGCTAGATCCACCAAATGTAATATAGGCAATAGAATTATAGGGTGCTACTCTTGTATTCGTCACTTTTGTTCTACCATCGTCTCCAATGACTACTTTTGTTTGAAAGTCTTTTAAATATTTTGTGAGTGGTTTTACTTTTTCGCCAATAGTAGAAGAGAGATCATCCACTTTGTCAAAGGATGAGGGGGTTTTCATATCGTTGTGGAAGTCAGCTGAAGAAATCACCTTTCCGTCAGAAGTCACCATGTCATAATCAGACGTAAGTACTGAATCAGATGCTGCATGGGCAAAACTAGGCACACTTAAAGCACCAAAAACGAGTAGAGAAGGGATTAATTTTTTCACCTTTTTCATCATATTCCTCCTTTATGTCCTATATCAAAAATGATACGATTGTTTCATATTGGAGTAAATGAGAGAATATTCTTATTTTTTACAAAATATTTCATTTGTAAATTAGGTGTTTCGTATCTTCCAAATATTTATTCTAGCGATCTCTCTATGAAAAAAGAAAAACCGCCATTTTGGCGGTTTCAAGATTGTTGACGAAGGGCTAAAAAGTGATTTATTTTAGCCCTTTGTCTTCTTTTCAACATGATCAGCTCCATACATCTTTTACATATCTGTTGTCATTGGCTAAAGATGTCAGCCATTGTTCAGCTGTTTCTTTCGCACACTGTTTCTCAGTCTGATACAGTTCAATAAGTGTTGCCTCGACATCTGGTGCCATGACCTTTCCATCCCCGCAAATATACAGGTAGGCGCCTTTGTCGAGCAATTCAATGAGCTTGGCTCCATCATTTTTAATGAAGTGCTGGACATACACTTTTTGCTCCTCGTAGCGAGAGTAAGCACGGTGGATGGTGACGGCTCCTTTTTCTTGTGCAAGCTGCATTTCGTCATAATACAGATCATCTTCATGCGGGTGGCGGCAGCCAAAATAAAGATGGGCTTCACCTAACGACTTCCCTTCATTTTGCCAAGCTTCCCTTGCCTGAATGAACCCTCTAAACGGGGCGATACCTGTTCCTGGTCCAATCATGATCATTGGTATTTCAGGAGAAGGCGGCATTTCGAATCCTGCTTGAGCTTCATGAAGGAAGCAGGCCACTTCATCTCCTTCTTGCAGTCCGCATAAATAGTTTGATGCGACGCCTGCATATTCACCGCGTCCGCTCCATGATTTTCCTTTCACAACAGCTACTGTGATACTAAGCCTCTTTTCATCTACCTTTGGCGAACTGGAGATCGAGTAATAACGAGGCTTCAATCCTGGTAAAAGGGCTAAGAAATGATCAAATGGCAGTTCACATGCTTCGTACTGTTCTAGTAAATCAAGCATGGTCACACGCTTCTTTAATACAGCTTCTTGATAAATGTCTCCCGCCATTTGTTCAAGTTCAATACGATGAGGTGGGCATACCGTATATTTTGCAAGATCTCTTAGCTGAGTACGTGTCACAGGCTCTTGCAACTCTACATGTGACCCCAACAATTCTTCGACTTGAATTGGCTGATTTAATGGTAAATGACTTGCTTCTTTTTCCGAAGAGAGTATCATGTGCTGCTTGGGATCCAGCTTAAAACGATCGGTCACTCGCTGAACGAGTGTTGCACTATTTTTTGGCACGATTCCGATATGATCTCCTTCTTTATAATGCTTGCCTTCAGGTAATTGAAGTTCGATATGCCTTGTTTGGCGGGTACTTTTTTCAGATTGTAATTCTTGATTTTTCAATACAACAGCTGAAAAGGCACCGTATGTTTTAGCTACAGGACGTTCCACTAGCTCATTCGTATATACAATGGATAGGTTTGGCTTTTCTTGGCGTTTCTCCTGCAAGGTTAAATTGAATTCTTTTGCAAGCTCATCGAAGACTGTCTTCTGGAATGTTTCTTTATCTTCATCCATATCACCGCCCGCATCGCCTTCACCAATATCCGTTACACGCTTCGCCCCTTTTCTTTCAAGTGCTTCATCAATCAGACGAGGAATACGCTGATACGTGCTCGCCCAATTTCGATCCCCGCACCCAAAGACTGCAAATGTCACGTTTGATAGATCCTGCTCCTCATCCTGCGTCACCCAATCCACAAACTGTTTCGCATGGTCAGGCGGATGACCATTGTATGAAGCCGTTACAATTAAAACTGCGCCTGACTCTGGTAACTTTCGAGTATAATCATCAAGCGGTGCCGTTGTCACGTCAAACCCTTTTGCTTTTCCGTCTTCAGCAAATTCGTTTGCCATCTGCTTTGCTGTGCCCAGATTTGATCCGTACAAGACCAATAGCGGTGTTCCATGACTCGCTATTTTTGCTTCAGCAGATGCCGTGCTTTTTGTTGGTTCTTCTTTCGGAGGCGCCATAAAGAATTGCTGCTTTCTTGGCCGTACTTTGATTTTAAAATCATTCGGCTTAATCGTCAGGGATTCTTTTAAATCCAGTTCATACGACGTATGGTCAATCAGTTCAAGGTTGTGCAGAACCATCGCCAGAACCATCGTGGCTTCATGAAGGGCAAATTGCATCCCAATACATGCACGCTGGCCATTTCCGAATGGTTTATAGGCATGCTGTGGAATCTTTTCAGGATGCATAAAACGTTCAGGCTTGAATTCTTCTGCATCCTCCCCCCAAACCGCTTGATCCCGATGTATTTTAGGAAGTAGCACACTGACACTTTGGTTTTTTTTGATCGGATATTTCCCTCCAATGACTGTATCCTCTTTCGCATAAAGAGAGAACGTAGGCGCCGTCGGCCAGAGGCGAAGTGCTTCATTTAAGACCATACGCGTATAACTTAGTTTTTGAACCTGCTTAAATGTCGGCAGTCCGCCTTGTAGCACGTCGTCTGCTTCTTGTACGGCTTTTTTTAATTTGTCTGGATTCTTTAGTAAAAAATAAATCGCAAATGACAACAATCCACTTGTTGTTTCATGACCTGCTATTAAGAAGGTAATGATTTGATAACGGATATTTTCATCTGACAGGCGTTCACCTGTTTCAGGATCCTTTGCATGTAGCATGAGAGAAAGTAAATCATTGCCCGTTTTATCTTGTTTTTTCCGTTCTTGAATAATGTCATCTACTAATTGCTTCATAAATTCAACATCTTGTTCAAATTCTTTTCTTCTTTTGATCATTAATTTATCTGCGACCGGCAATCTACTTGCTTGATCCATCGCTTCATTTAAGCCATTCAGCATGCTTTCAATAAATGGATGCTGATTTTCTTTGTAAAAGCTGTTAAATCGAAAATCAAAACCGCATAGCCCGATCGTATCTAAAGTGAGCTTTGTCATATCCTCTGCTACTTCAATTTCTTCATCACGGCCCGTTCTTTGCCATTTTTGTACAAGCTGTGTGGCAATATCGAGCATCATCTCATGATAGCCTTTCATGGCCTGCTGGCTAAACGCCGGCATCAAGATGTGATGAGCCTTTCTCCAATTCGGCTCTTCTGTCCAACTTGTAAATAACCCATCCCCTGAAAATGTTCTCACTTTATTGAGACTGCTTCCAATGAATTTATCAAAACGCCTCTCATCAAATACTTCTTTGGCAAGTTCATGGCTGGAAACAAAAATACTTGTTGCTTTTGAAAATTCAAACTGAAAGATCGGCCCTAATTCATCTGCCAGCCGCCAAAAGGTTTGAGAAAGCTCTCCTTTTTTGATATGAGGAATATTTTTTAAAGGTCCGTATGTTTTTGGTTTTGGAATGATTGATATTTGTTGCATGTGCCCACTCCCTTTATTTCTTTATGATGCAACGCTAATGGCACGCCATAAGCATTGCTCAATATCTTCTAAAAATTCAATCGTTGGTTCAATTTCCTCTGCTAGAATCTGTTTATGAAGCTGAACGAACGCTCCAAATACAATGGATAAAATTGTTCTCCCTGAAAGATTTGGATGAATTCCATCCTTTTTGCCTTCTTCAAAAATATGAAATAGCTCATTTAATAGCTGCTGCATCTTCTCTTTACTTTTCTCATCTAAATAGTGTGAGCGTTTGTCAATTTCTAAGAAGTACAGACCACTTGGATTCTCTTTTGTAAAGAGCACTAAGCAATAAAAGACATGTTTGAAATAAGCCCTAATGCTTGCTTTAGGGTCTGGACTGTTTGTATTCACCTTGTCGATAAATGCAGTCAGACTTCGCTGGTATAAAATGTTCACAAGAGCTTCTTTACTATCAAAATAACGATAAATGGTTCCTGCTCCAACATTGGCTCTTTTCGAAATCATCGGCATCGTTGTACCGTCAAAACCCCGTTCAATAAATAAGTCCAGAGAAGCCTTCATAATCTGCTCCTGTTTATCAGTAGTTGCTGCGGGCATTTCATCCTCTCCTTTCGTTTTATCAGGAATGAATGTTCATTCCGCTTGATGTATATTATATTAATATTTTAAATTCTTCTATTTATACTTAAACATACTTATTTTTCTCCGTCACTACATTTTCTGAAAATAATAATAATTGAGAAATGATACCTAGATAGATGACATCCAAACGACTTATAAATATTGGCAGTTCTGTGACGCGCGGGTGTCGTCTGAACTATATGTTCATTCTTGGTCAATTGGAGAATGGATGTGATCGTCATATGTATCAATATATAAACTGCCATTACTTGAACGAACCGCATAAACAATGTCTTTTAAAGACAGCTGCCTTTTTTGAATTTCTTCATAGATCCACTGCTCCGTTAATTGGTTTTCATGAAGGTTTTTCAAAATGAGCTTTCCGTCCATAATGACTTCAATGGGCATGTAACGCTCTGCCTGCATCCACAGGTTAAGATCTTTTCGCGTGACATAATCAAATGAAGGGTATTTTTTCACTGACATATGCCCATCTGTTTCAATCATTGCAAATTCAACTTCACTAATGTCAAACACATTCTTTTCTCTGAGCTGTTGATTTAAATAATCAAGTGTATACCTCATTCCTTTCATATTCTCTTCAAGGATTTTGCCATTTTGAATCACAAGCGTTGGTTTACCGGCCATAAAACCTCTCACCTTCCGGCTTCTTAAAGCAAGTAAAGAAATCACATAAATAATGATCACAAGTGTCACAAAAGAAATGGTTGTGTGATGAAGCGGAAGCGTAGTATTAAACGCCAAGTTCGCCGCAATTGAACCTAGACTGATCGCCGCAATGAAATCAAAAATATTCATTTGTGCAATGGTTTGCTTTCCAAGAAGACGGGCACCGCCGAATAAAATAGCAAAAGCAAATATGGTTCGAAGTATGACTTCAATATGATCTGGCATTTCAGCTTCCACCTTTCGATTTCATGAAAAAAAGCCTTTTCTCTAGAAAAGACTCTTTGTTAGACTATGCATTTATTCCGTCATTATTCAAATGGCCCGCTTCCGTTTGCTCAAATTGTGAACGCAGCTCAATGATTGAGCTGTTTCTCACGTTTACTGGATCTTGCTCGAGTAGCCATGTATAAAATCTTGCTTGCTCTGCTGTTTGCAAAGCCTGCATATATTTTTGGGTGGAGCGCTTATCTGCAACACGCTGTTTAATGGATCGCATTTGCTTCCAAAATTGATAATAAGGAAGCTTTAACTTGGTCATAAAGCCGCTATTATCCTCAATGACATAGCCTTCTTCTTTGATTGTGTCATCATGTAATACAGATTGATACCATTTATAGAAAGAGGTCCAATCATGAAACACTGCCACTTGCTGTTTGCACCGCATGCCAAGCTGTTCACTGAGCCTTTTCACTTCAGCAAATGGTTCTTTTTGATAGCTCAGCTGACGCTTCACGATATCAAGTAAAATGAGTTGATCATGATCATATGTGATAATATGCGGGTCTTTCTCTGGCAAAATGACTTCAAATACAAGGGATACATGGTTGTCGCGTACGTATGATTTGATGTAGTCGACCTGCACATCGTCAAAGGTCGCATAAAATAGCTCTTCGACCCAAGCAGCATGCTGATTTTGCTTCACATGTGACGTATACGATTTGGACGTAAACACCAGCTCATCTTTTATGTCGTTAAACCCAACCGTGCCTAAGTATCCATTTGCTTTATCATAGACCGTCACAGGAAATTGAAGATGATTCACTAAATGCTGCATTCTTGTTTCAGGACGTTCATCAATATTAAAGAACTTATTATAACTTCTAGACACAATCTGCTTTGAAGTCATATTGATAAACAACCCTCTTGCTTTGACATTTATTTCATCCCATTGTCTTTCACTAAATGCTTTTTTGGTGAAATTAAAAGATGAAATATCGTGTGGCAGCTTTAATTCTTGTACATATTCATGCTGATCTAAATGGGCTAAAAAATCACCCAGCGTCACATTGGGCTGAACAAAGACCGGTTGCTTGTTTTCAGAAGCTCTGTAGACAGGATTGTCAATTTCATGTGTCTCAATCCCGCCTGCTGTAATTTTTAACACACGCAACTGTCCACCAAATTCAACCTGACCTTCGAGGTTATAAGATCTTTCCGCCGCTTGGATAGGCAGTCTATATAAATTGCGATGACCGTGAATTTGAATGATATCTAATCCAGAAGTATTTTGCACAAATAAGTGGTCAATGTCATCTGAATATTCACCTACTCCGTGAATAAGCTGCTGCGTTGAGACATGCAGAAGCTCTTCTGGCAAATGGGCAAGCCCACCATGGGTGACAAGAAATGTCTGACCATGATACGTAAAATAGGTGAGCTGATGAAATGTTCTGACAAACTTCCTTAATTCTTTTAGGTCAAAACCTGCTTCCGCAATTTCAGGCGCAGTATGACGGTTAAACATATTACTTCTCACTTTTTCTTCATGTGCATATTTGTAAAGATGCTGATCATGATTTCCTTCAATGACGATCACATTGCGGCATTCTCTATGTGCCAGCATCCATTCTAAAACTTCCTTGTTTTCTATTCCTCTATCAAGCAAATCACCTGCAAAGATATAAAGCTCGTTTTCTTTCAAGTCTCCTTGCAAATAAGTATTTAGAGCTGTGTAACAGCCGTGAATATCACCGAAGACGTGAATGGCTTCATACTGATCAAAAGACCTGGGCTGATACGTCATAATGACTGGATATTCCTCAGGCGTCAAAACGGTTACCCATGAAGGCACCTTCTCTGTCTTTAACCGTTCATTCATTTGATATAACACAGATTCCTTCACTACTTTGTGCGGCTCTCGACCGCGATTTTGCAGCAGGGCTGTTTCAAGAGGCACTTGCGTAAAATCGACGACATACACTCTATAGCGGTATGAAGTAGCTAATGATTTATACTGCGAAATGGACTTACTTGTGACATGTGTTGCATCAATGACAGTAAAGTCTCCTCGTTCCATTCGGGCTGTGAGGAGTTCAAATAATAAAGA
Source organism: Bacillus sp. FSL W7-1582 (assembly GCF_038593325.1). Classification (NCBI taxonomy): domain Bacteria; kingdom Bacillati; phylum Bacillota; class Bacilli; order Caryophanales; family Bacillaceae; genus Bacillus; species Bacillus sp. FSL W7-1582. The sequence goes on along the minus strand of NZ_CP151987.1, from coordinate 1,748,219 downwards.
CCAGACTTTATGATCATGTTTGCTTGAAATTTCCGGTTTCCCATTGACTGATAACTGCGGAGGCTGGGTTAACAGACGGATCTGATCCGCTGATAATGTATATGGTTCTAAGCCTTGTTCTTTGATCCAAGTTGATTTACCTGCACCTGGGAGACCTCGTAAAAGGACTAAAGTTCTCATAATGGTTCTCCTTTAATGAGTGATATTTTACCTATTATAGATAAATTATGGATAAATCTCAATCTTTTATTGATGATGGTAATATATAGATATAAGGAGGGTTACACATGCCTAATGAAGCGAATACTGCATTCAACATTGGGGATATCGTATTTCAAGTATTTTCTCTTCTATTCATTGCATTGATCGTGACCATCGTTGTCATCGCGATTCGAATGATAAGAAGAAAACAAGTGGAATTGAAGAAAGTCGAGGCTAGATGAAACAAAGTAATTGAAAAAAATCATTTAAAAGAGTAAAAAAATCCGGGAGTTAACCGGATTCTTTTGTTTTCATCACGATCCCTTGTCGCTGCTGCATCAAAAAGAAAAAGACACCTAAAAGAACAAGAAGACCACCGAACATTTGTAGCAGCGTGACTTTCTCTCCAAGCAGTAAAACAGCGAGTATCGTTGCCCCAACAGGTTCTCCTAGAATACTCATTGAAATAGTTGTCGCATTCACATAGGTTAACAGCCAGTTGTTAATGACATGGGACATGGTAGGGATAATGGCGAGCAGTAAGAAAATCCCCCATTCTTTACCCGAATAGCCTACAAAAGGCGTTTGCTGTATAAGGTTAAATAAAATTAAAAAAAGGCCGGCAAAACCAAATACACAAAAACTATAAATCCAATGAGATATCTTTCTCACAGCTTGTTGACCGATTAATAAATAACAAACAACAGCGATTACACTGAAAAAGGATAAAATGTCTCCTATAATGGCGTCTTGGCTATGTCCGATATCCCCCCATCCGATCATGAGCGCACCAACAATCGCCGCACACATTGTGAAAATGGCTGACTTCGTTGTTCGTTCACGAAAAATGAGAAATCCGCCTAATAATGACACCATCGGCTGAAGTGCAATGATGATTGTAGAGCTCGCCACTGTGGTGAGCTTCAATGAGCCGAACCACAAAACAAAATGGAGCCCTAAAAAGAAACCTGACATACATAAGAAAAACCAGTCTCTCCGCTTTAACGAGACAAACTCTTTTTGACGCGGCAGAATAAACGGAAGCATCAAAACCGCCGCAAATATCATTCGATACATACTTAAAATAGCAGCAGGCGCACTTGACCACTTCACAATAATGGCCGAAAACGAAATCGCAATGATGGAGATCACAAGCGGCACCGCAATCGACTTCTTTGGAGCATTTGTCTTCATTTCCATTAGCAGCTTCCTTTACATCAGCAGTAGATGAGCTTCTCATCTTGTATGACGTCATCTTACTATGACCATTCGCCTAGAGGCAAGATGAATTTTAAGAATGTTTACATAAAAAAAGCTTTCTTCACGAAAGCCCCAGATTGTTGACAAAGGGCTAAAATGAACTTGATTTTAGCCCTTTGTCTTCTTTTCAGCGTGATAGAAAACCTTTGCAGTCCTAGGAAGGATGAGCATCGGCGCGGAGCGAATTTAACATTCGTGAGCACCGAAGCGCAGGACTGACACCGAATGCGAGGGTTTGCCTACACGCTGAAGCTTTCTTCACGAAAGCCCTCATTCATCATCTATTAATACATACACAGCCCGCACCGGCCCATGAACACCAACGACTAAATTCATTTCAATATCGGCAGAATTACTTGGACCTGATATAAAATGAATGGCGCCTTTCGTCTGCTCTCCTTCTTCTACTAGGCGATGAAGAGCTGAAACAGCATGAATCATCCGCGGGACAATTGTGCTTTTTTCAATACATACGATATACATCATCGGTAAAAAATGAAGTGCTCTCCCTTGACCTTGATGGGAGGAAAGAACAACGGTTCCGGATTCTGCAAGTGTGTAATCGCTGAATACCACTGCATATTTCGCTTGTTCTGCCCGCCTTATATTTTCTTCTCTTGATGTATCTGCATTCCAGCTAGTGACTGAGATTCCTTCTTTCCGCAAGGCTTGAAACATAGGATGACATTCATATTGTGCAAAACGTCTATCGCTCGAAGTCATCACAGGACCTTCTCCATACTCTTTCATCAATAATCGTAACGTTGAGGGTGCTTCTTTTGGCGTTGTTTCTACCACTTTCGTATGAATTTGCTGACATTGCACCTTCAATTGCTCTACCAATTCTTCTTTCGACAGACCTTCATTTGTTTCCCAATTGACTCGATGCTTCCAAACCGGACGCCGAATAGATGCAGGCTTGGAGGAGCTTTTGCCTAATTGTTGCTGGATATGTGCTAAAAATGGATCCCGATGAGAAATGGTTCCTTTCATTGTCGCTCCTCCTTTTGTTTCTTTTTAAACCAATCCCGAAACCTTTCTTTGCTTGGCGCTGGGAGGTCACGAATTTCTGTCCAATTCTTTAAAGGACCCGCACCTTTTGAAATCTGTCCGTTTGAAGCCATACGTTTCAAGAGCACAGGGGCTGCTTTTGTTCCAAATCGATACATTCTAGGAGTGGATGCGCCCATTCCGAACATTTTCATTGCCATCATTTCCGCTTTAGGCGCTCTCCCCTCTTTTTCAACGATGACTTGTCGATGTTTGATTAATAATTCGTGAAGTGGAATTTTCACTGGACAAGCATCTGTACAGGCTGCGCACAAACTTGAGGCGAAAGGAAGCTCTTGGTAGTCGTCATATCCTCCAAGTAGCGGCGAAAGAACAGCACCAATCGGACCCGGGTAAATTGATCCGTACGAATGACCGCCAACATGCCGATAAACGGGGCACACATTGATACAGGCTGCACACCGAATACATTGCAAAACTGGCTGAAATTCTGTCCCTAATATGTTTGACCGTCCGTTATCCACAATGACCAAATGGAACTCTTCTGGCCCATCAACTTCTTCTTCTCCTTTTGGCCCCACGACAGAGATATAGCTTGTTAACTTTTGACCTACTGCGCTTCTGCACAATAGACCGACAAGGACATCGAGCTCCTCCATCGTTGGTACAAGCCGCTCCATCCCCATGACTGCGATATGTGTCTTTGGAATACACGTGACAAGATCCGCATTCCCTTCATTCGTCACAAGACAAATCGATCCTGTGTCAGCCACAGCAAAGTTACAGCCCGTCACACCAATATCTGCTTCAAGAAATTTTTCTCGTAACAAAGCTCTTACAAATTTGGTCATTTCTTCAGGAGTCTCTGACATATCATATCCAAGCTTTTCGTGAAAAACTTCCCGTATTTGTTCTTTCGTCATATGAAGGGCTGGTGCCACGATATGTGAAGGTGGTTCATGGTCATCAACTTGAAGAATATATTCTCCAAGATCGCTTTCAACTACCTCGCAGCCAATCTCTTCTAGCGCTTGATTCATTTCAATTTCTTCTGTGACCATTGATTTTGATTTCACGATCTTTTTTGCTGTTTTTTTTTGTGCGACATCTTGAATGTACGCCGATGCCTCTTCCTTTGTTTTTGCAAAAAACACATGACCTCCACGTCTGCTCACGCTCTCACTTAATTGATATAAGTAGTCATCAAGGTGGGCAAGTGTATGCTGCCTAATGTCCTCTCCAAGTTCACGCCACTTTTCCCAGTTTCCAAGCTCTTCACTTGCAGTCATCCGTCTTTTATACAGACGCTCTTGTGCAGAGGAAACAGCTACTCTCATCACAGCGTCTTCTAATCCTTCGCCGATCCGCTCTTTAAAAGCCTTCTCTCCAATTTTCATACTCATGTGCCGTTCCCCCTCTTAGCTTCAGCGGCTATTCAACACTTCTGCGATATGCATCACTTTGACTGGCTTATGAAGACGATTCAGCCTTCCCCCGATATTCAGCAGACATCCACAGTCAGCACCAATGATATATTCAGCGCCTGTCCCCTCTATGCTTTGTACTTTTTCATCGACCATCTGCTCAGAAATGGGTGTCATTTTGATTGAAAAAGTTCCTCCAAATCCGCAGCAATTTTCAGCGCGAGGCAATGGTTCCATCACCAAATCTTTGACATTTGACAACAGTGTGAAAGGTGCTTCCTTAATTCTAAGCAGTCTCGTCATATGGCAGGAGGTATGATAGGTGGCTTTTCCTTTCAATCTCGCACCTACATCTGTTACATGTAATATATCAACAATAAATTCCGTTAATTCATATGTTTTCGCAGCAAGTGCCTGAGCACGGGCGAACCACGCTCGGTCTTCTTTAAAAAGGTGCGGATATTCTAAAAACATGGCCTTACAAGAACCTGATGGTGTGACGACATATTCAGCTGATTCAAAGGCTTTCATCATATTTTTGGCCGCTTTGATTGTTTCTTTTGTATAACCGCTGTTAAAGGCGGGCTGCCCGCAGCACACTTGTGCTTCAGGGAATTCCACTTCAACACCAAGCCGCTCTAATACCTCAACAGTCGCCTTTCCTACATGTGGCTGCATCGTGTCAATGATACAGGTGACAAATAAACTGACTCTCATCGGCGAACTTCCTTTCTTTTACTGCACCTTGATTTATGTCTGGTCATCTGATGACTAAATAATGGACTTTCATTTCATTTTAATCCCAAATTTCTGAAATTTCAACGAACGGATTTGTCTAAAATTTGGACATCATGCTTGTGAAGGTACATGAAAAAAACGCCCTTTTTATAGGGCGTTTTTACATGTTTAGTTTGACATCATTTCTCGTATTCTATCTTCAATAGGTGTTAAAGAGCGGCCTAATAGTTTTTCGAAATCATGGCTTTCGACTGCTAATGCCCCATCGCGGATTCCGCTTTGCATCGCTTTGACAAATGGAACAGCTTCTTTCGGTACACCATTTGACGCTAAAAATTCTCCAAATGTATCTACATCCATGTGCTCTACTTTGATTTCTTTCCCGCTCACTTTGCTGACCATTTGTGCAAGTTCAGTGTGTGTGCGAAGCGGTCCTGACAATTCATAGATTTTCTGATCATGTGCCGGCAGTGTTAACGCATTTGCTGCTGCTTCTGCATAGTCATTTCTTGTTGCCCAGCCGACTTTACCTTCACCAATTGGGCTGATAAACGGCGCTCCGTTGACTGATGCCAGAATCGTATCTTTTTCATTTTCCACATACCAATTGTTTCTTAGAAAAACATGAGGTATGCCAGAGGCCAAAATTGCTTCTTCTGTTTTTGCATGGTCATGTGCTAGGTTAAGCTGACTTTCTCTTGCATTGACAACACTTGTATAAGCAATAAATGACACATTCGCTGCTTTCGCTGCTTGGATGGCATTGATATGCTGCTTCACGCGGTCTCCATCCCCAGACGAAATGATCAAAAGGCGATCAATCCCTTGAAACGCTGATTGAAGTGTATCCGGCTGTGTGAAGTCTCCCTTGCGCACATCCACCCCAGCTTCCTTTAGATGGACTGCTTTTTGCGGATCTCGAACACTGACCGCCAATTGTTCAGCTGGTACTTTTGCGAGCAAATGTTTGACGACGAGCGATCCAAGTTGTCCTGTTGCACCTGTCACTAATAATGTCATTGATTTGACCTCCTCATTTTTCGTTCAACGGTGATGTTTCATGTATGAAGCAGCTGGTTTCTTGCATCAGATCATTCGTTATAATCAAAATGGTTACAACGAAGGGGTAAAAAAAGCTCTATGTATGAGCTTTTTCTACTCTGCCTCGATTAATAATTGCTTAATTGTCACTTGTTTAAGGTGATGCTCAAGTGCGGACTGTGCTTCTTTAAGTTCTTGCCGCAGTCTCGTATCCATGGCTTGACCAATTGGACATGCAATGACTGGTTGATGAAAGCTAAATAACTCTTCATCTGCGCTTACATCCACAGCCCGGTACACATCTAGTAGAGTGATGTCCTCTGCCGGCCTTTTTAAGGAAGCACCGCCAACTCCTCGGCGAATCTCAATGAGATCCGCCTTTTTGAGCATAGCCATCATTTTTCTGATAATGACTGGATTTGAATTGACACTTTCTGCAATAAAATCCCCTGTGCACTCTTTTGAAACACCCGCAATAAAAGACAAGATATGAACAGCAATGGTATACCTGCTGCTAATTTGTTTCACATTCCTTCACCACCGTTGTAATCAATATAGTTACAATAAGCGGTTTTGTCAATCAATAAACGGATGTTTCTTTCTTTCCCAATCTTCAAATGTCATCATCTCATGATGTTCTCCTGCATCAATTTCAAGCGGTGCAATGCATTCAAGCAAATTGCCATCTGGGTCAAGAAAGTAAATGGCGGCATGAAATTGTGGCGGATTATCAAGAACTAAAGGCTGCTGCTCTTCCGAAAAACCAAACATCGGATGAATGCTGATCCCTTTTTCTATCAGCCATTCTTTGATCTGGTCAATGCTGGATGTTTCTATTTGGAAGGCGACATGTCGCGTCGCTGGATGATATGGAACAGTGGACATATCAACCTTCCAAAGGCCGAGCCAGCTCTTTCCTTTCTCAATCCACAAAAAGGCCACTCGTTCATTTTCATGAGCAAGTGTTAATTCCAATTTTTCATAAAAAGAAATGGATGCCTTCAAATCACTCACAGGTAAATGTGCTTCATACAAGCCTTTCATCATCATTTCAATCACTCCTTTACTATCTTCTATTGTGCAGGAATTGAAAACATTCTTCCTCAGCAAAACGATGTATTTCAACCAAGCCATTGGATTGAGATGGTTAAATGTTTGATCCATTGCATATGGGGGAAGGTGTTCAAATAAAAGAAAGGAGCGTTCAATATGCCTTGGACAATGGAAGATTATCCAGCTTCATTCCAATCACTAGACAAAGTCATTCGAAAAAAAGCACTTGAGATTGCCAACAAAATGGTGCAGGAAGGCTATGAAGAAGGTAGAGCGATTCCAATTGCGATCAATCAAGCGAAAGAGTGGAAAAAGAATGCGACGGAAAAAGAAATGGAGGACTTTCACTCTCATGGTTCTGTGACTCCTTCTAAGAAAAGCAGCTCTGCACGACCTGAGCTCATGGATCATGCGCAGCATGTCGTGAAACATGATGAAGGCTGGGCGGTTCAAACTGAAAAAGCGAAGCGTGCAAGTGAGGTAAAAGAAACGAAACAGGAAGCCATCGACCGCGCGAAAGAGATTTCATCTAAAAAAGGAACAGCAGTTGTCATCCACAGAACAGACGGGACGATTCAGGATGTGGTGAAGCCCAAATAAGACCGCCCTTTGGCGAGCGGTCTTTTCTTTATGCATTCTTTTCTTTTTTAGCGGGTGCTTTTCTTTTCTTAGGTGCTGCTTTTTTCGTTTTTTCTGGTTTTGATCGATCGATAGAAGCCTGCAAAGCGGCCATCAAATCAGTGACATTGGATGAAGCCTCTTTTTTACCTGTCGTTGCTGGTTGAACGGTATGTTCTCCAGAAATTTTGTCTCCAATGACATTCATCAGCTGCTCTCTGTATTCATCCCGATAAGCGGCTGGATCGAATGTGGTGGTCAGCTGCTCAATTAAAAGGAGTGCTGTATCTAACTCTTTCTTCACGATGTTTTCCTCTTGCGGGATATTGGGGACGTCTGATACTTGCCTAATTTCGTCAGGGAAATGAATGGTTTCCATTAGTAAAATATGTTCGTAGCACCTAACAATCGCTAATTGCTCCTTTGAGCGAATCATGATCTTGGCTACACCGATTTTCCCTGATTCTTGCAACGCTTTTCTTAATAATGAATAAGCCTTTGCTCCGCCGGTATCTGGAGATAGAAAATAACTTCTTTCATAATAGATGGGGTCGATTTCTTCTATCTTCACAAAATCAATAATTTCGACGGCTTTTTCTTCATTTTCTTTTCTCAGCCTTTCGAGTTCTTCCTCATCCAATTCAATGAATTTATTTTTGGCATACTCGTACGCTTTTACAATTTGCTCTGGCGCTACCTCCTCGCCGCAGTTAGCACAAACCTTTTTGTAGTTAATCGGCGTATGGCATTCTTTATGAAGCTGTCTTAATTTAATATCTTTGTTTTCTGTAGCGGTAAACAGCTTGACTGGAATATTCACCAGTCCAAAGCTAATGCCGCCCTTCCATACTGTATGCATCGTAACGCCTCCGTTCTTTTCTCCTTACTATGTAATGTTTTCATCAGAGTTATGTATGTTTATGAAAATTTCATCCCACCATAAGAACACATGATGTAAGGAAGTGAAAAACACAATGAAACCGATGCGTTTAACGTCTGCACATGGTATTCCTGTTGGAGCAGACTGGCTGTATGAATTAAAATATGACGGCTTCAGGGCCATTCTTATTTGGGAAAAAGACGCCATCCATTTAGAGAGCAGAGCGGGAAAACGATTAAACAAACAATTTCCTGAAGTCATTGAGCAGTGCCAGCAACTAACAAAGCAGCTTGCACCTATTTTACCGCTGACCCTAGATGGAGAATTGGTCTTTTTACTGAGTGAACAAGAAAGCGACTTTACTAAAGTTCAGCAAAGAGGCCGCCTGAAAAACACAGAAACCATTCAACGCCAGGCTAAGCGGTTTCCATGTCATTTGATTGCATTTGATCTATTGAGATGCAAAGGGAAATCCCTCGTTGATTTACCGCTGATTGAAAGAAAAGCTGAGCTGCATGAGGTGTTCCAAGCTGCAAATCTTCCTCCCTCCGTTCAGCTGAATCACCCCTCTCTTCTTCAAATCATCCAAACCGATAGCAGCCCTGATGACATGAAAAAAATCATGCTGACCTATTTAGCGGAAGGATTAGTTGCTAAAAAGAAAATGAGTAAATGGCAGGAGCATACCCGCTCGAAAGAATGGCTCAAAATCAAAAATTGGCGGTATGTATCTGTCATCGTGACTCGTTTTGATAAAGACAATGGCTATTTTCAAGGATGTCTTTATCAAGAAACGAATCTCTTAGAGGTTGTCCAATTTAAGCATGGTTTTTCTAAAGAAGAAGAACAAACCCTGCGCACCTTATTTCTAACCAAAGGTCAAATGACTGGAGCATCACATTATGAAATCCCACCATCCATTGTCGCAAAGATTGCCTGTATCTCTTTTGATGGATCAGCCTTACGAGAGCCCCGGTTTTCTTCGTTTTTATTCGCTGCAGATCCAGCAACGTGTACCTTTCAACACATGCTCAAACAGCTTTATCCGCTCCCAGCTTTGATTGACGTCACCCACCCAGAGAAACCGGTTGTACCTGCCCTTCATATCACAAAGGCAGATTACTTACTTTATTTGAGGCAAGCCGCTCCCTATTTATTGCCCTTTTTACGTGAAAGACGTCTTACGTTAATACGCTTTCCTCATGGCACTGGTGGAGAATCTTTTTATCAAAAGGCAACGCCCGATTATGCGCCTGATTTTGTTGAGACAGATCAAGCGCACGATATGTCTTACACAATCTGTAATGATCCTAATACGTTGCTTTGGCTTGGTAACCAGCTGGCGATGGAATTTCATATTCCTTTTGAAACGAGAGATACAGATCGGCCTGTAGAAATTGTATTTGATTTAGATCCGCCTTCTGTTAAAGAGTTTCACCTAGCAATAGAAGCAGCCAAACGAATCAAGGCCATTTTAGATGGACTCTTTCTCACCGCATTTATTAAAACAAGTGGTGGGAAAGGGCTACAAGTTTATATCCCATTGAAGAAAAATGCCTTCACATATGAACAAACTAGACAATTCACTGCGTTCATCTGCCAATTTTTATGCGAACAAGCACCCGAGCTGTTTACGCTAGAGCGTCTAAAGAAAAACCGCGGCAACCGTTTATATTTAGACTACCTTCAACATGATGCTGGAAAAACAATCATCGCCCCGTATTCCCCGAGAGGAAACGAGCTCGGACTTGTTGCAACACCGATTGAATGGGAAGAATTAAATAGCGAAGACTGTCACCCTTCTTTATTTACGATGCCGGCTGTTATGAAACGTCTAAAGGAAAAAGGCGATCCATTCCGGAAAATGAGGCACCATGTGAATGATGATTCTTTTCGACAAGTTTTATATCAGCTGCAGGACATGTTACCAGCTCATAAAATGGACATACGCGGTCATTAAGCGTTACACTTATTCATTAGATAGGAAGAAAGGGATGACTATTTTGACCGCACACTCAATACGAAACATTGCCCTGATGTTCTTATGTCTTACCGCAGGAATAGTGGATGTTATTGGCTATTTAAGCCTGGGGCATGTGTTTACAGCAAATATGACGGGAAATATTGTACTGCTTGGCATTGCAGCAGGCAGTTCATTGCAGTTAACCGCTCTTCATTCCATCACGGCACTTAGCGGATTTGTTCTAGGTGTTTTACTAGCTGTTGTCATAGGTGGAAAACAAGAAAAAACATTTTGGCCAAAAGCCGTTACACGCATCTTTATCATAGAAGTCATCATCTTGCTTCTATTTGCTCTTATGACCATTTTTCCTTATACGCAAGGTGCTTATTTTATGCTGATTATCCTTTTAAGTATGGCGATGGGCATGCAAACGGCGGCCGCACGCAAATTAAATGTCGCTGGCATTTCTACAACAGTTTTAACGAGTACACTTGCTAACTTATTTGAAGATTTGGCGCAGCGCTTATCAAATCGGGAAAAAAGAAAAGCCCCTATTCAACATGTGAGCTTGCTGCGAATCGGTTCTATTGTCTTTTACTGCCTAGGAGCTGCTTTAGCAGCATACACAGATGCGTACGATCCGTTTATCATCATTTGGCTGCCTATTTGCATCCTAGGGGTTATCGTGATCACAGCTACATTTAAGCACTTTCACCAATTGAAATAGCCAATCTTAGATGGCTATTTCAACCACTGTGATAAAACATTAATAACTTCTTACATAAAAACCAGGAGGACGCCCCATAATGAATGTGGAGCCATATGGAGAATATCCAGAAAACGTCCCGAACCCTCCATATCCAGGGTAACCTCCTAAGCCCGAGAATACGCCAGGGCTCACATAATACCCGCCAAAGCCAATATGAGGGCCCACTGCACCTCCGCTAAAACCGCCGCCATGAAAGCCTCCATATACCCGAGGATCCATACAATCACCTGCCTTCAACTTACACTTCATCTCATCATATGCGTGACAAATGGAGCGGTGTTCCCACTTTTGTAACAATTTCTATGTACTATAGACCAATTTGATGAAATTTGAATGAAAAGTCCTGCAAAAAATTAAATTAAGCAAAGAAAGGTGACCTTTTTAACTTGTTGCTCTGCCCTATATTTATTTAGAATAATGGAGCAGGTAACAAATTTGCACACCCCCTTTGTTGCGAATTCTTCTTATTAAACGTTCTTGCAGCGTTTAATAAGAAGAGCCTATTTTCACACATATAAAAAACCCTTGCTGATCATCATCAACAAGGGCGAGAAATGATTGGGTGATTAACCACCAATGATTTTTTCTGCTACTTCGAAAGAACCCGCTACATTTTCAGTTAAAACAGCCGCAGCGACCGCTAAACCCACAACGAATAATACTTTTAATCCTGTTTTCATCTTATATCAACCCCATTCTTTTCATATGTAAATCCGCTTCTAAACTTTTATTCAAGTAAAAAACAGACTGCTCATAAAGTGCTTGCTTTTCACAATACTTTGCAGCAAAGTGAGAAAGCTCTTTCACTTCATGATATTCATTCTTTTCTTCTAACTTTCTTAATTTCTCATTAATTTGCTGAAATCTTTGTGGCACATTCGTTAAGTAAAGATCATGTACGATGCCTATTTTGAGCTGAAACACTTCATGAGAAGCTTCTTTCATTCGGGCATATGCAGCATCTATATACTGACTTGCACGCTGCTTTTCACCAATCACACAGAGTTCCCGGCTGATCAGATACGTAGAATGGAAAAAGAAATCTGAATCATAATACTCTTGATGAGACAATGCTTTTTCAAGATGTCGTATAGATTCTTTCGGTTTATTCCAAAATGAATATAAAATGGCGACATTATGATGGTGCTGAGCCAGCATAAAATCATCCTGTTCGCTCGTCAACACCTCTTCCGCCAAACGATAATTCTCAAGCGCTTCTTCGTACCTGCCAATCTCTGTAAGGTTGGCTGCAATAAGAGAATATGAAAGTGCAGTTCTTCTTTCATAGTGCTTGTGACGTTTATAGACGTGTAGAGCCCTGCGAATATAACTTAATGAAAGCATGATATGACTCAGGCGATAGTAAAGCCACGCGACCTTAAAATCGAAATCAGCGCGTTCGATTTCACTTGGAATTTTATCTAAGAGCTTTTCCGCACTTTGATACATCTGTAATGCAACCTCATAATTCCCCTGATGCTGTTCATACACACCCTCATAAAAATCAAAATAGTAAGCAAGGCGATTAGACAAATCATCATCTTTTTTCCCATAATGGCCTTCTTTACTTTTCGTTGAAACATTGCCTTTTTGCCCTCTTAAATTGTACATCAGAATATGATGCCTTTTCTCAAGAAGAGAATAATACATGAGGATGTCAGCATCATCAATTTCCTCTACTGCTTGTTTCGCTTTAGCAAATAGCCGTTCTGCCTCATCTGCATGATCTTTTTTGATTTCCATGTTCCAGTCATTTAATAGTGATGCCAATTCCGCCACAGGAACTTTGCTCATTCTACACCCCCAATCACCTTCAGCTACACCACATGATTTCACTAAATATGGAACTTCTATTAGCAATTGCTAATTCGTCCATTTGACATCATTTTAATATGAATCACTTGAATCTTCAATAACCGATTCCTTTGTTATTGCGTTTCTTTCTCCTAGTCAATGATGCATACACTAAAAAATCCGTCTTTTTTCTATTAAAGGACACGGTTGAATTGAAAAAAAGCCCTTATTGGGCTTTTTGGATTTATTCCAATCTGATAATGGTTAATGCCGCTCCAACAGATCCCCCGCCAAGTAATACTACGGTTGCGACTAAACCGAATATTTGAAGAGAAATTTGATTCCCTGCTGCAAGTGTTGTAATGAGAGATACATTGTAGGTAGATGTAGATAAAGCAGGTGTTAAAATAGACCCTGCTATGGGGGTTCCGTTGTTAATTACTCTTGTTCCTGCCAGAAGTGCAGCGTTTGTATTTACTTGATACGTGATGAAATATCGTCCTGAAACAGGTACAGTAAACACCGTATTACCACCACTTACGGTAAATCCATCTAAACTTTGGTTATTAGGCAGCGTCACTGCCGTTCCGCCCAAAACAACCAGCACCGTACTTCCCGACGTATTGGATGCGTACATCGAGTTAGTTGTTAAACTAGTACCGGTTGGACCTGTGTCACCTGTGGCTCCGGTTGGACCAGTTACTCCTGTTGGACCTGTGGCACCAGTTGTGCCCGTTGCACCGGTTGAACCCGTGGCTCCAGTCGGGCCGGTTATTCCTGTTGAACCCGTGGCTCCGGTTGGGCCGGTTACTCCTGTTGAACCCGTGGCTCCCGTTGAGCCGGTTATTCCTGTTGGACCCGTGGCTCCCGTTGAGCCGGTTATTCCTGTTGGACCCGTGGCTCCCGTTGGACCAGTTACTCCTGTTGAGCCCGTTGCACCAGTTGGGCCAGTTACTCCTGTTGAACCCGTGACTCCCGTTGGGCCAGTTACTCCCGTTGAACCCGTGGCTCCGGTTGGGCCAGTTACTCCCGTTGAGCCGGTTATTCCTGTTGGACCAGTTATTCCCGTTGAACCCGTGGCTCCAGTCGGGCCGGTTGGACCGGTTACTCCCGTTGAGCCGGTTATTCCTGTTGGACCAGTTATTCCCGTTGAACCCGTGGCTCCCGTTGGGCCAGTTACTCCCGTTGAACCCGTGGCTCCCGTTGGGCCAGTTACTCCCGTTGAACCCGTGGCTCCAGTCGGGCCAGTTACTCCCGTTGAACCCGTGGCTCCAGTCGGGCCAGTTACTCCCGTTGAACCCGTGGCTCCCGTTGGACCGGTTATTCCTCCACACATATTAAGTTGGGCGCACATGTCTCACACTACTTTCAAACTGTGGAATCTTCAAGACACACACACTAATACTGATAATTGAGAGAAAACGAAACGACAATACTTCCAGTCGAGGTTCCACCAGTAGCTAAAATCCCAATCGAGTTCAGATCACTGAGCGTAATGGATCGACTCTCTCCTGGCGGTACCGTGAAATCAGGAACAGCTGTACCGTTTACCTCTAAAGCCACGGTAGGTGCTACAGCCACAATCCCATTGTTTTCCACCATGATGGTTCCGTTTATGACATAAGGTGTTCCATCTGTCCAGACGACAACTGCATCAGCTGCTGCTGCTAAATCAAGTGTGAAGCATACTGCATCATTTACAAAGCCCGCTTGTTCATTACTACATCCGCCTAAAATAGCCATTTTAACCCTCCTTCAACCTAGTCTTGATAGACTATGATCCATTGACCTTTGAAGATTGTGCGATTATCACAGCTTCAAAGCTTTATTTTTCTTCTTTGCACCATGTTGATTTGCATGTCTAATCGTGCTTGCACACTTTCAGTTGATGGAGATTTCAAGATAAATTTCACATCTTTCACAGTAATCGCACGACTTTCTCCTTTTTGGACAAGAAGATCATAACAAAATGTACCAGTTTGAATCCTAATTGCGACTGGTACATCCTGATGATCTTGATGATGCAACACAACAGTTGCCGTATTGAGAAATTTTGTTCCATTCCGCCATACTTCCACCGAACTGGGCGTTGTGGAAAAACAAAGAAAGATGTGGTGAGATTCTATATTCTTTAAAATAAGCGCATCATATACAGGAAGCTCTACTTCAATCATTCCACATAAAAAAGAAAGATCTACAAGAATTTTCGAACTGGATCGATACAAAACTTTTTGACAGCATGTTGATCTATTGCAGCACGGTACAAGAAGTTCCAACAGCACACAATTCTGCTTTTCATTGATAGAGCTCAAAGAAAAATAGCAAGTCTTAAACACACTTCTTTCAAAAAACACCCATGAGTAAAAAGGTTCCCCATCTTCCATGGTGAGCAAAAAGGGAGAACTCATCGAACGTTTGTGAGTAAAGCCTTCTAATTTTGTTTGATTGTTTATCTCTTTTAGTTTACTCATCAACAGGTTTGTCACTTTCAATCAGCCCAATTCCATGCTGTATACATAACTATATGGTCTTTTATCATATGTGCCTTTGACTATTTTGTGCGATTGGATTAGATGATGAGCATAGCTTTTCATTTTTCAAGTTTCTCTATATAATATGAACAAGAACTTCCGTGCCTCAGTAGCTCTAGAAGGGAAGAGCGCCGTAAAACAATTGTAGCTAGCGGGTCGCAAGGCAAGGGTTTCAGAAGCACCGAAAAGCAAATGAGCTGAGACAGGTGAAACTCCTGTCGGTGAAATTCCGTAGGGAAGCGTGTTGCCCCCTAGCCTATGCTTACGAAAGGAGTGCGGGTTCGAATCCCGTCTGAGGCTTGATGAATATGGAGGATGAAAACAATGCAGGTTTTTGAAGAATATGTAAGCAATATCGGTCATCCAGAGCTGAAACAGCGCATGCAAGACATCTTACAATGGATTTCAGACACATTCCCTCAATTAGAGCCCAGAATTGCTTGGAATCAGCCCATGTTCACAGATCATGGCACATTTATTATCGGATTTAGCGTCGCAAAACACCACATTTCTGTCGCACCAGAAGGAAAAGGGATTGATCACTTTTCAGCAGATATTGTACAAGCTGGTTATGACCATGGAAAAAAGATGTTTCGGATGAAGGAAAGCTTACCGATTGACTATCCTCTACTTAAAAAAATCATTGAATTTAACATTGAAGACAAAGCAGATTGTTCCACATTTTGGCGAAAATAATAAACACCCCGATCTGATTTCATAACAGATTGGGGTGTTTTTTCGTGGACTTACATTTTATTTGGTTCTCTCTCCTGCCCATTTCTGCTCCACCCATTCAAAGCACGACAGAAGCAGGCTAACGCCCTTTTGGAATAGCGGCAAATAAACAACCGTTACCGCCGTTAAACAAGCGATCACAGCACCTGCCAGCACATCAAATGGATAATGAACACCTACCCAAATCCTTGAAAATCCTACAGCGCAGGCAATGAAAAGCCAATAAATACGACGCTTGTGAAAAAGCCATAAGACTATACAAATGGAAAAAATAAAAATGGTGTGATCACTCGGAAAAGAGTTGTTCACTTCCTTTTCGATTAAAAGATTAACATGATTCAATTCTGCAAAGGGCTGCTGATTGGAATAAAAGAGCCCAGCGACTTTCCCTAACATCTCTGCCAAGATAAAGGTCAACCCAGCAGATATCATCATCCATCTGTTTCTTCTGCTCCGATTTTGAAACCACATGATCAAAAATATGATCGCAATGAACATCACTGAATATTCAGCCAATCCAATAAGAACTGGATTTAAGACATCGTGATTCATACTAAGTTGATTAATCGACCGAAATACCCGTTCATTAAACTCCTGCATCTCATTTCATTCCTTTTGCTTCGTTTAGGAAAAGGATAAATGAAAAAAGAAGACCGTGACATCGATCGAGCGAACAAAATAAAGGGATCATCTCACATTTTTGTCACTTCATTGTCATCCGGATACCAAGAAACAAAGCACTATTTAGAATGAAACTGCTCCCATTCTTTTTTCAGCAAAGCATATTGATAGGTATTTTCATATTTAGGTGTGCCATCCTCATTTGTAGTAAATGAAACAAACTCAAGAAAGAAGCCTTCTTTCCTCATACCTAAACGTTCGCATAATGTTTGAGATCGATCATTGTCATCCTCTACATATGCATATAAGCGCCTTGCTCCTTGATTGACAAATAGATACGACAAGAGAGCTTCTGCACTTTCACGGGCATATCCATTCCCTTCATATGACGCATGAAAATTCCAGCCAATCGAATACGTATCCGGCTCATCTTTTAGATAAAACAGTTCACCGATAATCAACTGACTTTCTTTTAAACAAACCGCCATATAAGAGTGATCTGCTTTTCTTTTTTGCACCTTAGCTACCGCTTCTTCTAATGTAGAGATTTGATCATCCAGAAAACAATTCACTCTTGGTTGAGACAAGTATGCAAGCATTCCGGGTGCATCTTCATCACGAAATGGTCTAAGAATTAACCGATTTGTTTCTATTTTATCCATAAGACTCTCCTTACTACTTTTTCTTTATCTTTCACTATTTTAGATGTCATGGACTGTTTTTGCCAATTTGATCGTATGAACGTATCCATTTTTTTAAACATAATGTCATCAAAACTGGTATAATAGAACATAAGTTTGCATTTTATTGAAAAGGGATGACTTGAAATGATCAAAACGGTAGAAGGCAATATCTTAGACGCAGAAGAAGACATCATCTGTCACCAAGTGAATTGTAAGGGTGTCATGGGAGCAGGGTTAGCAAAGCAAATCAAAAGCAAATACCCAAATGTGTATAAAGACTATAAACGTTTATGTGCAGAACAAGGAGATGACTTATTAAGCTCCGTCCAGCTCATCACAACAAACGACGGAAAAACCATTGCCAACTTATTCGCTCAAGTTGGATACGGAAGAAAAACAAAACAAACAGATGACGACGCATTACGCAGCTGCTTTGAACATCTAAAACAGACAGTGACAAATCCAAATGAAGAGAACCTCCTTCATTCTATCGCCATTCCTTATGGGATCGGCTGCGGCTTGGCAGGTGGCGATTGGACGGTTGTTCGAGAGATGATAGAAGAGGTCCTTGGTGAGTGTGAAGTGACGGTTTATCGGTTTAAATAGGTAAAATGGGAAATTCTTATGAAACAAATATTACAAAAACCCTCCTTCATTCATTTGGAGGGTCATTTGCTATTTGCTATTTTCTTCTTTATTTTTCAAATAATTTAGCACAGCTTCTTTATCTTTCTCGTCTTCTGGTAAAAACCCGAACGTTTTATACTCCCATACGGCTCTTCTCTGGATACCATAAAGCCCTATAGATAAAATATCTTCATAGCCATAATCAATCGAGAATTTCCCTGTTTTATCTAATTGTAGGGTAGCTGTTGTCCAAGCACCTAAATCATTTTGTATATATGCTTTTTTCAATTCTTCAAAAGTTTTACTTAGTTCGTATAATAAATGAATGTATGTTGACTTACTTACATTATATTTAAGTGGAATTTCATGTCCATAAACATACTCTTCACTATTAGTCTCGTTGAAACAAAATGTAATTCCAGCCGAATCATCAAGGATTTCTGCATACATCCAAACTTTATCCCAATCATATGGTATTAATTCATTAATTGATTCTGCTATCTTTTTATAATAGTGTTCTATTGATTCCATTATCTTTAACCTCCAGGTTGATTCTTGATAAATTCTTGAACATAACTTTTTCCTACTTTATATTCCACAAAAAAACTATCAGGTCTTAGCAAATCACCTTGATAAATAGGCTCAATACTTACCTCTACATGTTTAGGTGGAATCTCTTTGAGTGCAGCCAACCATTCCTGCTCCATGTTATACCATTTCCCGCCACTACGATTAATCTGGGAATTCATCGGAAGTAGGTTATCAATATCCCCAGACCCTTTAAAAATAGATGCAATTAAATGCCCTCCATCATCATCCAGTAATCGATCCGGCTTTCCTGAATTGGATTGAGCATATTGGTTTCTTTTCATCTCTCCATATTTTAAATCACTTGCTTCGACTTTGACAATGCGGCCATAGTGATCTGTTGTGTAGGTGTAACCTTGCTTTGTTGAATAAACGACATTCGGTTTTAATACCTTTTTGCGTTTCCATCGCACATAGTGCTCTCCGTAACTGACAACGGTCGGTGGTGATTTAGGTGCTGGTAATCTTCTGCCTGTCTGAGAGGTACCGTATCCTGAGTTGTTGTCTAGACGCTTTGCCATGGAGAGGAGTTTATTTTTGAGATTTTCTCCATCAAATACATTGTACGGGAGCTTCGGTCCACCAGCCATTTGAAACTTTGGTGAATATGGCAATAGACCAGGAATAGAGACTCTATCTAATGATTTTGCTCCTTGTTCAAGGCCTTTCTTCACTGTTGTTTTGGCCGCTGTTGTCCCTGTTTTTGTGATGGCTCCTGCCCCTTTAGACCCAAAGACAATTTCTGCTAGAGAACCAGTCGCATAGGCGAACCAGTGTGATCTCGAGTAGGCATCACCTTCAATGACCTCTTTTTGGAATGAATCAGAAATAGATTTTCCAATCGCTTTCGACGTTTCAATTGGATGAGAAACAGCCGTTACGACAGATTCAACGGCACCTCCAGGATCTGTCACAAGATCGTAGATGCCAACTACTGTATCTTTTGCCACATCATATAGACCAACTGCAGCACCTTTGACACTATCAATAAATACCTCCGAGGCCTCTTCCTGAGCTTTGATTTGGAGAAGCTGGCTGTAATACATTTTTTGATCATATGTGAGATTCTCATATCCGATCTCGTCTACAATCTCAAAGTATTTCGCTTCTGATAGACACGAAGGATCATTGAGCTTTTCTTTCAATTCTTTGATTCTTCGTTTTTCTTTTTCTTCGTTTTTCACCTTTAAATAGGCTTTTACTTGAGCATCAATTTGATCATGGTTCTTGTACACGTCTGTCTCATGAAATGCTTTTGCATCATAATACATTGGCTGCGCATTCTTTCCTTTTCCAGTAGCAGCCATCATCTTTGCATAAAAAGTGTTGAGGTGGTTCTCAACCGCTTCTGACTTTGCGTATTCCGTTTTTAAATCATTGTCTATTTGATGTAAAACTTCAATGGTCTCTTTTCTTTTTTTGTTCGCATCGTCTAAATGTTCATTGACCTCTTTACTTGAAAAAGTATGTAATTCAATTAAATCACTAATATCATCAAAAATAGTGGAAAGTGCCTCTTTTTGTTCTTTGACCATATCTTTATTGTTCTGAATCCCTTGTTTCAATTGAGTGTCTAAAAAGTGCTCATCAATAAAAGTACTCCCGCCTAATGATTCATCATCAAGCTTTCCTTTCACCCCATCTAAAAAAGCTTTCTGCATATCGATAAAATCAAGATATGTGTCTGTGTACAGCGCAAGATCCTCATAAAAAGATTTGATATTGTCTGCACCTTTTCCAGTAAATTCATCACCTAAGCCCGACACACTTTTTAATGCTTTTTTCACAAGTTTCATTTCTTCTTGAAGCTCATGATAGGCCTTTGATCTCTGTTCTACAGCTGATAGTAAAGATGGAGCATCTAATATTTTCATATAAAAAAGACTCCTTTTATGGCATATTCTTTTACTAGAATACCATAAGGAGCCTGACACTTTAATCCACTTTATCGTTTTTTAACCAATTTTGAAGAATTTGAACATACTCATTGAATGAGATGCTGTTATCAATAGGAATTAATAAGGAATCCTAATAAAGAGAAGGGCTTCCCTCTTCTCTTATCTATCTCCATATACAAAGCTATATTCTGTAACTAAATCATCTCCCCAACTATCACTAAAACTTATTGAAGCTGGGCCAACACTAATGGAAATACCATTTATTGTTGCATAAGTGTGATGATATTTTGTGATAATATTTGCAGGATCTCCTTTTTTAGACTTTGGAACAAGTACATCTCTATCCATTGTTATAAATTGAGTATCTCCATAGCCAGGTGAAAGAATAACTCCATGACCATAATTTTTGTATGAGTCTGTATCAGCTGATAGTTGTTTATCTTCTGTTACATGTGTGAGGCCACCTTTACCATCAGCAACGGCCTTTTGTTGCTGCCAATACCCCTCAAAAGTACCTGATAAAGGGACTGCAGATGTATCCCAAGCTACTGCAAACGCATCTTTTTTATGGTTAACAGGCTTTTTAAACCATTCGGCATAAGAATGATATTGATATTTATAATTAGTTCCAGATGTACCTTTATAAAAAACTTGTTGAGAAATAAGCAGTTTGCTATTTGTTGCCGGATCGGTTGGCGGTAAAGATGATAAGGTATGTATTTTATCAGATTCTCCTAAATCACCATTATCTTTCAACCCTACATCTTCGTATGAAATACTTTTTCCTGTGAGCTTTTTATACTTCTTTATGTCCTCTAATTTTGTTTTTGCAATCCGCTTTTCATTCTCAGAATTATATTCAATTCGTTCTCCATCTAGTGAATTATAATATGTAGTAGACTTGACAACTTCAAGTTTGACTGAATGTTCTTGGCTTGTATTATCTTTAGTTTCCTTACTTTTTGCACTTGAAATACCCCCAAACATTGTCAATGAGAATACGAAAGCTAGTAAAATGAGTATGAACCTGATTTTCATCCCAAACACCTCCGCCCACACACTACCATATAAAGAAAAAATCGTAAATATCTCAAGTATGGTTTTTATTATTATAAGAAAATACAAAGATTAGAATTAACCAAAAAGACAATACTTCAAACAGTCCACTGTTGTATATTTTTGAAAAAGGTAAAATCAAAGTAAAATAAGTTAAAATGATGGCTCCTAACAACATATATAATGTGCGTTTCATTTACATCCCCCCAACAATTTTTTCTCAACGATATCATATTTTTTAAGACCTTTCAAAAATGATTTAGCAAAGTTGCTCTTATAGTCTACACTTCGGTAGGCAGTACTCACATAGATTACTTTCACGTTCAAACTCCATCACAACTTCATCAAATTATGATAGCAATCATTAAGACACTTATTAATTTTTTGCATCTCAAATCACTTGGGGTTGTAATGCCACCCTGTAATATTCTGTTTACCATTTATTTATTTTCACACCTACATAACTTTCTCCATCCCTTACTCCAAGTAAACACAAAGCTAAAAAAGGTGAAACTATACTCCACTAAAAAAAGAAAAACCCTATTATAAGAGTTTTTCTTTTTTGGAATCGTAGTCTTTAATAATATCAATTGGATCAATCGCATCATCATCTTGTGTATATTCCTCTACATAAGGAGTAA
Organism: Bacillus sp. FSL W7-1582; assembly: GCF_038593325.1. NCBI lineage: Bacteria > Bacillati > Bacillota > Bacilli > Caryophanales > Bacillaceae > Bacillus > Bacillus sp. FSL W7-1582. The sequence continues at coordinate 1,726,087 of NZ_CP151987.1, read as the reverse complement.
TTAATTTCTCAAACTGCTTTTCATCATCCACTAGAGCAATACAAGTTTCATACCCTTCAAAATCAGATGGGTATAAATTTGCAACAGCACTACCAGTTTTTAAAGCCTGATCTATCGCATTTTTTAATTCCAATAGACCCTTCCTGTTTCCTAAAATCAATGCTTCTCTGTGATGAGTTTCTTGAGCATATATATTACACATCTCTAAAACATCATCATCGTTCACTTGAATAGACATATAAAAGCACCTCCGAAGTTAAATGTCAACATGCCAAAGAGCCATGACCTCAAACGTCTGATCCCAATAGTGATTGCGGACACCGCAAACAAAAATAGCTCAAACTACTTAACTGTACTTTGCTCCTTTTTATATTTCATTACTTTTATAATTCTATAAACTATTACAGCAACATAGCACACAACTAAGGTAATCAGATATTCAAAAGGAAAATCTCTTTGTACACCTTGATAAAGAAAAATTGCTAAAAGGACTGTAAACAAAATTATTTGAAAAACTTCTTTTTTTATCATCCAAATCCTCCGATATACTTTCACTTACGTTTTATACTTTTAATTACAATCCAGAGAAAGTTATGTTACCGTGAAATTATAAAACAATCAGTTTCAACATTCTACAGTCAGTTCCATATTTAGGATTTAAGTAACAAAATTGAAAGTATGTACTATATTTGTTTTTACCTCAAATTGTTTTCTTCTCTTTCTTCATAAAAACATCTTGAAATTCTTCATACATTTTTTCAGCTTTTCAGAATCCCATACTTTATACAGCTCTCACATAAATATATACAGTGAAATTGGGTAATACCCATATTTTCTCTAACTGACATTAAAAGTTTCCTCTTCAAAAAGCTTAATAAATTCATTTGTTTTTTAGTATCTCTATACGCTGCCATCAAAGTAAATGGAGCATCTAATATAAAAAAGACTCCATTATGGCATATTCTTTTATACCATAAGGAGCCTGACACTTTAATCCACTTTATCATTTTTTAAACAATTATACTTCGCAGTGATGAATTAAAACCCTATCCCTTTTATGATCCTGCACCTCTTGAGGAAAGTAACACTATCTCATCTTTAACATCTGACTGAGTTTGTTGTACAACAGGCATTCCAAGAATTGTACCTAATAGCAAAGCAGTAGTAATCATCATCATTACTTTTTTCATGATCATATGACCTCCTTTCCTATAAGCGTACAAGATTTTAAAGCCAATTCCAAGAAATAGTTACTTTCTTCATAAAGATTTAACTTCTTATAAATGGAGGCAACATCAGGAGCTAAAGCCTCTATATCAACATATGCTTTTCTTTCTTCCAAAAGTCCTAGTTCTTTCTTAATATCCTCAGAGCTTTCCTGTGGTGTTGTATAACATTTCTCAAGGATATTGAATTTCAAAATAAAGTTTGTGTTCTGCTGTTCTTTAGAAAAGGCTTTCCCCTCAGCAACCCAACTTATTGCCTGATCCAACTGATTTGATTTATAGCTTGATCTTGCAAATTCATACGCACATTGTAAGTATGAAACGGGAGCTGACTGTTTTAGATCATCTGCGGAAATTGCTTTGTTGAAATATTCAATTGCTTCTATATGGTGGTCATCCTGAATTTTTAGAAATCCTAGATCATAATAAGCTAACGCTAACAATCTCTTATCATTCTTTTCAATTAGTCTCTCAACACAATCCAAAAGCATTTTTTCAGCTTTGTCTAGTCTACCATCATCAATCAAATTCAGTGCCAACAACATATTACAGTTTATGGTCTGTATGCTGTAGCCTTCATGACCCTTGTAGATGTCCTTTGCTGTTTGTAGATGATGGTGAGAAAGGAGCGTGACCTTATTGAAATAGTAGAGTGTACCAATTTTATAATGGAATTCGGCCTTTTCAATTTCATCATGTACCTTGTCCAGTTGTCTCTCAGCTACTCTGAATAGGACTAGAGCTTCTGAATAGTTATTCTTTGCACTCTCATACATACCTTTAAAAAGATAAAAGTAAAACCTTAGCATGTCATCTGTTTTGACTCTTTCACTTTCTGTTATGGTTGGTTGCCCAACTAAATCTTCCATAAGCACCTTAAACCTGTAATCAAGAATATTGAAATAGAGTAAAACATCTTGATTTTCTTCCATTTCGCCTAACATATCTTGAATCTCATCCCTCAACTCTACTGCTTGTGAAACTTCTCTCTTTTTAATATGTAAATACCATTTGTTGAGAGTGTTTGCTACATCTACAGAAGCAATCAAATTCGACATTCCATTACCCCCTTGCTATCATTTCCTTTGTATAATTTTAACATGACATTTACAACATATGTAAAGACAAGGTGCTTATTTTAAAAGTTTTCGGTATCCCGCAAAATACAATAATGTTTATTTATAAAAGGTATGTTTTGTGTAGAACGCATTAAAATAGGAATGACATGGCAGTGAATAGTTAAACATAGGTATACTGTAACACAAGAAGTAACAAATGTTTTCTAGCGTAAGTTTATTACATAGAAGAAGCGTTTCCTCTTCAAAACATGAAGAATTGCTTAGAAGTGATATTGAGGCATATACTGATCGCGTTCCCACAAGTGTACTATATTGTCTTTATATGTCTTCGTGGATCATCAACCTTGATTTATTGGATTTTTAAGCACTGAATTACTGATTAATAAAAACAGATGTAATATAGAGAGCAACTCTAGACAGAATGCTCTCTTTTGCATTTTTTCCTAAAATGATCTTCCATCAGTATGGACAGCCTATGCCAGATCAAAGCTTAATAAAGGAAACTTGTTTTCATAGCAATATGTTCTCCGAGATTCACTAATAGTGGTTCATCATTTTTTTCTAGAAATTTAGCTATTTGCTGTAAAATCTCATTAATTTTATCGTTGATTGGCATATTTGGATTCAATAAGAGAGCGTTGTTAACCGTAGAAGCTACTTCATAAAGATCATCTTCATCTTTTGTTTTTTCAATGTGATATTGCATCTTTTTAAAAAACCATTCAATTTCGTTCAAATCAACCATCGGGTAATATTGAATTTTATAAAGATTCTCTTCATCAAGGACGTCCAATTCAAATATGGCTTCAAGTTCTTCTTTACTTAAATGAACTTCAGAAAGTTCATATTCACCCTCTGCTGCTTCCTCATCAACACTGTACTCAACTGTATAAAGCCCCTCAATGAATTCATCAAAGGAATCTGCTAACTTAAAGTCTTCTTCCATCTCAACATCATAATAATGAATTGCAGGATTCTCTTTCGTTTTTCGATAATCCATCGTTACCCAAGTGTGACCATCCCCAAAAATCAAAACAAGCCCTTCTGGCAGCTCCCACTCTTTTATTAAATAGGCACTATCCATAATTCCTTCATCTTCAGCAATTCCCAGCAGGTGATTAAATTGAATATGATCCTCAGCCCATGAATTAGAGTGAGTGGTTGGAAAAGCATTATGAATGGTATTACCACCATTCTGCTCTAATATGAGCTTTTTATATGTATCTGGCAAAGTGACACCAAGTTTCTTTTCAGCTTTAGCTATTTCTGCTTCGTTGATCTTTTTTAACGTATAGTAACCTTCCTCGTCTATTTCCCAAAATGATTTCAAGATGAATGCCTCCTAGTAAAATATGCACATAAGTATACCATCTTGCTGAGTATATTTAACAATTTAGGCAAAATAAAAGAAGAACCTTAGTTACTTAGTCATTCACGTTGTCTATTTTTGTCGAAACGATAGTAAAAAGAAGGTACTTCATGTAAAATTTCCTTTGCACCTAAAAATCAGGAGGATCCAATATGAAGAAATTATCTATATTCATTTTTATTTGTTTAATGATGCTAACAGCTTGCAGTAGCGCAGCATCAAATGAAAAACAGCTCACGACAGCCAATATTATTGAAGCTTTTAAAAGTGCTGGCCTTGAAGCAGAAAAACCATCTGATCTTAAACAAAAAGAGTTTGGAAATATAAGAGAAGAAGGAAAAAGAATTCTCGTTCCTTCCTTAGGTGAAAATGCTGGCGGAAGGATTTTTAAATTTGGAAATGAAACTGATTTACAGCAGGCGAAATCCTATTATGATGAGTTAGGCAATGCTGGATCTATGTTCTTCTCTCACACCTATTCAAAAGGAAACTTTTTATTACAAATGAACGGTGAAATGAAAGATGCTGAATTTGAAAAGTATAAGAAAGTAATGGATGAGGAAATAAAATAATTTCATATATTTTTAGAAGAAGGAAGGTCAATAAATGTCATCATTTTGGCTGCTAACAGTTATCCTTACGATCGTTATACTTGTTGTTTCTGTTATCTTTAAAAGAAAGAATGCACCTTTACAGTATGGAATACCATCAATTCTCATCTTCATCAGTATGATCTTATTATTAATCAGTTTTTTCGTAGGAAAGTGGGAAGGTTTAGGACTGGGTGCAATCAGTATATCTTTACTGATTGCATCTGTGATCACCTTAATTATAAATGCCATCTTGAGTTATTTTAGGAGTAAATAACATAGAGCAACTTCCAATTCAGAAGTTGCGTACTTTTTAATCTTCAGGGTACTCAAAGATAACGGACATGCTTTTAAAAGTGCTTCGACCCTTTCAATAATTGGAGGAAATGCTTAAGTGTTACCCTCTTCCCACCTTCCTTACGCTGCGGAATAAGGCTTGGTTTTGCTATCGAATACCTCCAGTGAAATGAGGTCATCGATATCTTCAAAAATCGTTTTAAGAGCATTTTTTTGATCCTTCACAATGCTTTTGGCGTTTTTGATGCCCATATGTACAGCGTTGTCTAAAAAGTGTTCTTCTACGAAGGTGTCCCCGCCATAGCTCGTATCATCAAGCGTACCAGAAACACCTTCATGGAACGCTTTTTGCTTATCAATAAAGCTGATAAACATGTCTACATTACCCGCTAGTTCTTTATAAAAGCTTTTAATGTTAACCGCACCTTTTCCAGTGAAATCATCACCGAGGTTTGCCACGCCTTGTAGTGCCTTTTTTAAATCAATCATTTGTTCGCGGAGTTCCTGATAATGTTTCGCCCTTGCGTCCATGGCACTGATTAGTGCTTTAGCATCAAGTATCTTCCCCAGAAGAAGTCACTCCCTTCTATCCATTAACAAGGTCAATTTTACCAACGTGATGGCTGTCATTAAATAGGAGTAAAGATACAAAAAACACAACATAAAAGTGGACACCCATTGTGTGGCACTTAAAGCGCCCAATGATCAGCGTCCGCAGGTTCTTCTTTCTGGACAAAATATTCATGTTCGCTTTTTCTCGGCAATGAAAATAAAAAAAGTGCCCATAAACATGGACACTTTGGTTCTATTATTCCCAAAACGCATCGCCTTCAGAATCAATATACTTCTAGAAAAGTTTTAAAGTCTACATAACAGTCTTTAAACAGATAAAGATATCTTCTTCTATATCATTTTATTTATTGTAACGTATCACACAAAAACGCTATGCTTTTATTAAACCATTTTCTTTTAGAAATTGTTCGAACAATGCATCACCTTTATCCTCAATATCTTCATCATCAATATTATACTCTCCAACCAACAAAACAAAATCATCATATTTTTCATATTTTTGTTCAAGTTTTATACCATAGCTTTCTTGATAAAAAAACAATAACCATTTCCCTGAATCTAAACTTTTTAAAAACACTCCTTCATAATCTAAATCATTTTCATAATAGCCTACATGCAAATGCATTGTATCGTCTAAGTTAAGCAACGTTGATCTCCCCTTTAGAAAATAACATGATGATCTTCTAGATTTGGTGGAACATGATAATGCAGAACAGCAGGTCTTCCATGTTTTATAGGTGCATAATCTAGTCTGAATAGTGGTTTTTTTGCTACGTACCTGTATAATGCACCCTCCTGATCCAGGGCCATCAATAATACGATTTTGAGGCGCCTTTAATGCTTTCTGCACATATGGTCTAGCTACTTTCCATCCTTTTTGCATTCCCTTTTTTCCAACTTGAGAAATTAATAATCTTAAAGCAGCAGCCACCACCGGTATCCACTGACCAGTTACACTGTCTTCTTTCAATTCAGCATTCTGACTCTGTAACGCTAAAGTTTCTTCTATTTCAATAAATACTGGATCATTCAAAAGAAAGTCAAATTCTTTATTAAAGTTTGAAACATCTATACTGGTATCCTCGTATCTTGTTCAATCAATTGATCACTAACCACAAGTTCACTATTCAGTGAAGTTACGCTCTAAGAATATGCTGGAGTCACCGCGAAAAACATAGAATAAAAGACAGTACTACTAAAATAAGCTTATTCTTCATATAAACCCTAGTTTCTCAAAAAAATTTAACTGTATCCATAACTGAATACCCATTTATTTTATCTGAATTTTTGATTTTTTCCCATGATTTTTTAGAGATTGTGGATTTATTATAAGAAGAATATTCTTCAAAAAAGAGAGCAGCAAGACCTGCCATGTAGGCAGCCGCCATTGAAGTACCACTACTATATAAAAAAGAACCATCTTTTGAATAACTTTTTATATAATGCCCCGGAAGTAACACATTTAAGGCCATTACCTACAGTTGTCCCTTTCCATATATCACCGTTCATATTTAATGCTCCTACAGCGATAACACCTTCAAATTTAGCAGGGTAGAGTATATCACTCTTTTCTTGTAACCCATAATTCCCAACCGATGATATTACAACAATAAGTGCCTCATCCAAATTTTCAGCCCAAGACTTTGGAACAACCAAAGTATTACCACTAAGGAACCTTACTAAAATATCATCCTCGGCTACTTTAAGTACATAACCTGCTTTATTAAGTTGTTCTCTTTTTCCTTTCTTAGATGCTTTAATCCAGTCTCCTTCTAAGAATTTGTTTTTCATCTGATAATCCTCCACCTTTTCCTGATCCGACTAAGCAGTTCATATAGATGAACACGATGTCCATCCTCTAAGCGATAAAGTAGGAACCACCGTTTTGATCGTTTGCGTGCCATCTTAGGCAGCCCCGTCTTCCTCTTCTTTTTAATCATTCTCGTCAGAATCGTCTTGCACACTTTGAGGGCAATCTAATCATTAGTAGCTGCTTCTCATCTTTCTGCATAGGTACAGCTTCGTTGGCTTGGACCTCATACTAGAAAAAATAGACACAGATTCAATGAATAATTATGAAGAGTATATCTCCAAGATAATGGAGTGGTTTTTTATCACTTTTTTGTGGGTGAATGGTGGGTGGTGCCTGCTTCATTTTAAAATATAAGAAACACTCATAAAAACAAAAATCCCCCTGAAGCCAATGGCTCCAAGAGGATTTCTTTATTAATACTGAGACATATACTGATCGCGTTCCCATGGGTGTACTTGGGTGCGGAACATATCCCATTCGATTTCTTTTGATTCGATGAAGTGCTCGAATAAGTGATCGCCTAGTGCGTTGATCATGACTTCGTTTGACTTGAGCAGCTCAAGTGCTTCTGCAAGTGTTGCAGGTAAGTCAGCGATGCCGTTTTCAAGGCGCTCTTCTTTGTCCATGACATAGATGTTTCTGTCGATTGGCGCTGGTGCGTCTAGTTTGTTTTTGATTCCGTCTAGACCTGCTGCAAGTAATACACTTAGTGCAAGGTATGGGTTTGCAGATGGGTCTACACTGCGTACTTCTACACGTGTGCTAATGCCGCGTGATGCTGGAATACGAATCAATGGGCTGCGGTTTTGTGCACTCCATGCTACGTAGCAAGGTGCTTCATAGCCAGGAACAAGACGTTTGTAAGAGTTCACCGTCGGGTTTGTGACCGCTGTGAAGCTTGTTGCGTGCTTCACGATACCTGCGATAAAGTGTCTAGCTGTCTCGCTTAATTGTAAATCTGCTTTTTCATCAAAGAATGCGTTTTTGCCATTTTTGAATAATGATAGGTTACAGTGCATACCAGATCCGTTTACACCGAACAATGGTTTTGGCATGAATGTCGCATGAAGTCCGTGCTTTCTCGCAATTGTTTTAACAACGAGTTTGAACGTTTGAATGTCATCACAAGAGCGGATAGCGCCTGCATATTTGAAGTCAATTTCATGCTGTCCAGGTGCTACTTCGTGGTGAGACGCTTCAATTTCAAAGCCCATTTCTTCAAGCTCAAGCACGATGTCACGGCGGCAGTTTTCGCCTAGATCTGTTGGTGCAAGGTCAAAGTATCCACCTTTATCGTTTAGTTCGAGCGTTGGCTCGCCTTTTTCGTCTAATTTAAATAAGAAGAATTCTGGCTCAGGTCCAAGGTTGAAATCACTAAATCCTAGTTCTTCCATTTCCTTCAAGATACGCTTTAAGTTGTTACGAGGGTCTCCATCAAATGGTGTTCCGTCTGGCTTATAAATGTCACAAATAAAGCGTGCAACTTTACCTTTTTCTGCTGTCCAAGGGAAAATAACAAACGTGTTTAGATCTGGATATAGGTACATATCTGATTCTTCGATACGTACAAACCCTTCAATAGATGAACCATCAAACATACATTTGTTATCGAGAGCTTTTTCTAACTGGCTCACAGGAATCTCAACATTTTTAATTGTTCCGAGAATGTCTGTAAATTGCAGACGGATGTACTTTACGTTTTCCTCATTTACTAATTTTACGATATCTTCTCTTGTGTACTTTGCCATTTCGTAAAACTCCTCCCCTACAAAAGGTAAAATGTGTATAGCAATGCTTTTGCTAATTGGTTAACGGAAGAACCTTGACATATCCCCCTGCCTAAAGGTCGTTCCTTGTTGGAAACGTCCAGCCTGAATGAGTTCCTTCTTCAGTAGCTTCCTGAGTTCATCATCTGTCAAGTTGTGCTTCGCTGTGGTTTTCTCCTCTGTCTTTGTTTCAGACGATGGATTTTCTGCCTCAGCTTTGGCAAAAAGTTTTTTGATGCCTGCCATGTTTACACCTTGTTCGATGAGGTTTTTGATTTCTAGTAATTTATCAACATCATGGAAAGAAAACAATCGGCGATTCCCATCACTTCTAGCTGGAAATACTAAACCATTTTCCTCATAATAGCGAATTTGTCTTGCAGATAATTCTGTTAGCTGCATGACAATCCCAATTGGGAATAAAGGCATTGAGCGGCGAATGTTATCACTCATCTCAACTGTCTCCTCCTCTTTGCTTAAATTTATTATATGTCATGTTATATTATGTGTCAACGAAATGTTAGGAATATTAACATGGATTTTTTTATCGAGCAGGCACTTCAATAAAACCTTGCTCTAGTAAGGCATCTACAGCACTGCAAATGGCATTTTTCACATGGGCATACGTGAGACCGCCCTGAACATAGGCTGTGTAAGGCGGTCTAATCGGACCATCAGCTGATAATTCAATGCTGGCTCCTTGGACAAATGTGCCCGCTGCCATAATCACATCGTCCTCGTATCCCGGCATATAGCTTGCATGCGGTGTGACATGACTGTTAATCGGTGATGCATATTGAATCGCCTGACAAAATGCAATCATTTTTTTAGGGTCTCCAAATTCTACAGATTGAATCAAGTCGGTTCTTTTCGCATTCCACGCCGGGTTTGTTTGGAACCCGAGTTTTTCAAGAAAACGCGCTGTAAACACGGCGCCTTTTAAACTTTGTGCAACAACATGCGGTGCTAAGAAAAATCCTTGATACATTTCCTGAAGCGCATACAGCGATGCACCCGCTTCACTGCCGATGCCTGGAGATGTCATTCGATAAGAGCAAGCTTCTACCCATTTTTCTTTTCCGACGATGTAGCCGCCAGTTTTGGCAAGGCCGCCGCCTGGGTTTTTAATGAGAGAACCTGCCATAAGGTCTGCACCCACATGACACGGCTCTTGTAATTCAGTAAATTCACCATAACAGTTGTCAACAAACACAATGATGTCCTCATTGATGTCTTTCACAAATGAAATCATTTGTTCAATTTCTTCTATTGTAAAGGATGGTCTTGACGCATAGCCTTTAGAACGCTGAATCCCGATGACTTTTGTTTTTGGGGAAATAGATTCTTTGACTTTGTCGAAATCGACAGATCCATCTTGACGCAAATCAATGGCTTTGTAATCGATCTGAAAATCTTTTAATGAGCCTGTCCCTTCTTTGCCGCGAATCCCGACAATCTCTTCTAGGGTATCGTAAGGTTTCCCCGTCATGTAGATCAATTCATCACCAGGTCTTAGCACACCGAATAAGGCGATGGAAATGGCATGTGTTCCAGAAATGATCTGCGGGCGTACAAGACCGCTTTCCCCTCCAAATACATCCGCATAGATCTTTTCTAACGTGTCTCTTCCCATATCATCGTAGCCATAACCAGTTGTCGGGTTAAAATGAGAGTCACTGACTTTATGTTTCCGGTAGCTTTCAAGAACCCGCCACTCATTTTGTTCACTCTTTCGATCAATTTGCTGATGTATTTGTGAAATGTCTTGTTCTGCTTCTGCTGCTATTTTTTCTAAAATGGTGCCATGTTTTAAAGTGTGAAACATCGTGATTTAATTCCTTTCCTACAACATATACTTCTTGATTTGTCCTAATATGGTTTGCTCCTCACCACTAAATCCAGTGATGTCATAAAGCTCTGCTTCCTTTTGGAATTCCAGTGATTCCACCAAGGTTTCTGACTTTAAGGCAGATATGAGTTTTCCTTCATATGCCGGAATTCTTACATGATATGGCTTTAAAAAATCTTTTTTCAGTTCAGCCATGATATCCGCTTTTAACCGCTTCACATCTTCCTCGCGCCTAGCACTGATTAAAATGTGGCGCTGCTTTGAGGAAGGGATAAAATCCGGCCTGATTTGGTCTTTTTTGTTATAGACTGTCAGCATCGGAATACGATCAGCTTCTAATTCTTCTAAAAGCTTATGAACCGTTCGTTCATGCCCTTCATAATCCTCATTCGAAGAATCGATCACATGAAGCAAATAGTCTGCTTCTTTTACTTCTTCAAGAGTGGAACGAAATGCTGCAATCAGTGTGGTTGGAAGGTCTTGAATAAAACCAACTGTATCGGAAATCAGTACACTGTAGCCAGATTCAAGTGTCATTTTACGCGTCATTGGGTCAAGTGTAGCAAACAGCAAATCTTCTTCATGGCTATCCGCTTCTGTTAACTGGTTAAACAATGTTGATTTCCCGGCATTTGTGTACCCGACAATAGCGATTTGGAATACGCCATTTTTTTTCCGTCGTTCCCGGTATCTCGTGCGGTGTTCTTTGACTGCAGACAGTTGTCCGTGAATTTCGTGTATGCGGTTTCGAATATGACGTCTGTCTGTTTCAAGTTTTGTTTCACCTGGACCTCTTGCGCCAATTCCGCCGCCTTGTCTTGAAAGGCTGATCCCTTGTCCACTTAGCCTCGGCAAGGCATACTGAAGCTGGGCAAGCTCTATTTGCAGCTTCCCCTCTCTTGTACGGGCTCTTTTGGCAAAGATGTCTAGAATCAATTGCGTACGGTCAATGATTTTCACATCTAAGGCAGTCGCCAAAGCTTTTAACTGGCTAGGCGAAAGCTCGTCGTTAAAAATAATAACGTCACAGTCTAACTCTTCGCAAAGCACTTCAAGCTCTTCCACTTTCCCTTTCCCGATGTAAGTCGCGCTGTCTTGTCTATTTCTTTTTTGCGTCATGATGCTGACAGCTTCACCGCCAGCTGTTTTGGTTAAGGAAGCTAATTCTTCCATAGAATATTGAAAGCGTTCATCCGTTATATGCGGCAGTTGACAGCCGACAAGGATCGCTTTTTCGATCATTTCATGTTCATTCAACGTCAGTTGTTTCCTTTCTGTACTTAAGTTTCAGTAGTACCATCATACCAAACACACCACACGTATACCACCATTCGGAAGGTTTAATTTCTTGTCTCTTTACAAAAAGGATACGCCATTTCAAGAAGGCGTATCCTCTTTCATTTGCAGATCATGGCTTTTAATCGTAAGTAAGTCTTTTTTATCATAATGATCCACAAGAAGCAGCCTCATAGCCTGAGTTCGAATCGCTTTTTCAATGGTGTTTCGCACAAAACGGCCGTTGCTGAATTTGGCAGGACTCGTGGTGCTCTTGATGTGCATTAAATAGTCTCGCAGTTTCCATTCTGCCTCTTGGGTAAAGACATATTCCCGATCGGCCATCATTCGTTTTGCAATATCCATCAGCTGATCGACCGTATAATCAGGGAAGTTGATATTGATCGGAAATCTCGATTGTAGACCAGGATTTAGAGAAAGAAAATGATCCATTTCCTTGGAGTATCCAGCTAAGATGAGGATGAATTCATGCTGCTTATCCTCCATATGTTTTACAAGGGTATCAATGGCTTCTTTCCCAAAATCTTTCTCTCCTCCGCGGGCAAGAGAATAGGCTTCATCGATGAACAAAATGCCGCCTAGTGATTTTTTAATCAAATCTCTTGTTTTTTGAGCTGTATGTCCAATGTACTCTCCAACCAGATCTCCTCGTTCCGCTTCAATTAAGTGCCCCTTTGAAAGAACATTCATTTCAAAGAAAAGCTTCCCGACAAGCCGTGCAACCGTTGTTTTCCCTGTGCCAGGATTTCCTTTAAACATCATATGAAGCGCTTGTTTTCCTACCTTTAATCCTTGTTCTTGTCTTTTTTGATTGACAAAAATCCAAGCATAAATTTCTTTTATGTTTCGTTTCATTTCATCCATCCCGACAAGGCTGTTCATTTCTCGTTCTATTTCTCGTAAGATGCTGTGTTTGGCCTCATTTTTTTGCAAGGCCTCTAAGTATTCTGCCTCTGAATCTGCATCAACCAATACTTGCTTCTGTCCATTAAGTATAATGTTGATTTGGCCGTTATTTTTATATGTGACAGCTCGCTCCAACGTATTCACCTCTCGCTCTTCTCTCTTTAATCTATTCGGGTGGAGCTGTAATCGTGACAATCGCCCGCACTAGCATCGGTTTACTGTCAAAATGACCCGAGATACCGGTTATTGTAGGGGATTGTGCGGTTTCCCAGGAAATGATGTGCTATTTCCATTGTATTCATCCATTTCGGGCGGACAAACCAACAATTTGTTTTTTCTTAGAAAAATGGCGCTTTTTCATCACAAATTGTGCAAAAAAGAGTCTCGATGATTTCCGCATTTTGTACAGGCAATTTTTCTATTTCCTCATAAAATAAAGACGAGGTGATGAATAGATGGTGAAAATTTTTATTGATCCTGGCCACGGAGGAACAGATTCTGGAGCTGCTGCTAATGGACTTTTGGAGAAAAATATCACACTGCAAATTGCGCTTTTTCTGAGGGATATGTTGATTAGTGAATATGATGGGGTTTCCGTCCGCTTAAGTCGTTCAATTGACCAATCCGTCACGTTATCCCAGCGTACGAATGCGGCAAACAGCTGGGGAGCTGACTATTTCGTGTCTATTCATATTAATGCTGGCGGAGGCACAGGTTTTGAAAGTTATGTGTACCCTGGCGTTTCAGCACCAACCACCACGTATCGCAATGCCCTTCATGATGAGATTGTCCGCTCCGTTGATTTTGCCGACCGCGGCAAGAAAACGGCGAACTTCCACGTTCTGCGGGAAACTTCTATGTCTGCCATTTTAACTGAAAACGGTTTCATCGATACGGTAGCTGATGCAAATAAGCTCCGTAACGCTACTTTCCTTCAAGGGATCGCTCGTGCTCATGCCACTGGATTAGAAAAAGCCCTTCAATTGAAAAAAAAAGCAAGTAACCTATATAAAGTGCAAGCAGGGGCTTTCAAGGTCAAAGCCAATGCGGATGAACTAGCAGCTACACTCAGATCCAAAGGATTTGAAGCGCTGGTCGTACTGGATAGCGGCATGTACCGAGTCCAAGCTGGCGCTTTCCGTTCAAAGCAAAATGCAGATGACCTCGTCGCTCGATTAAAGCAGGCCGGTCACGACGCATTCGTTTTTCAATAATCTAAAAAACAAACCGGCTCAAGTCATCTTTAGAGCCGGTTTGTTGTCTATCCAATTATGCTAAAATGTTCACGACAAATTGAGACCATGTTTCAAGACGATCGAAGTACTCAGGCTTTTTCAAATCTGTTACTTTCATCCATTCGCCTGAGATTTGATCTGTTTCTTTTACTTCTACATGAGCACCCGGTGATAATTCAAGGGCTGATAACAGTCCGATGTGCACACGGCCGACACTGTTGTCATCATCATTAATAAGTCCAAGGGTTTTCATCTCAAGTTTGTCTTCTTCTTGAATCGAAAGTTCCTCGTCCAGTTCACGATCGGTATTTTCTTTTAGAATCTCAGCAAATTTTTTCCCTTCAATGAAATTCATATGACCGCCAAAGCCAAGAGATAACTTATGATGTAAGCGAGTCTCTCCCCCGCCTTGAAGTCTTTCATATACATATACTTCGTCCTCACGCTTAATGACAACATATGGAATTGGCTGCTTAAAGTCAGGATTTTCTTCTGCATCGCCTCTTCGCATTTGCTCGAAGTGCTCTTCGATTTCTTTCATAATGGTGCTGATTGTTTTCTCTTCACTATTCACACCATTAAACGCAAGTGTTTCGTTTTGGAACACGCGTGCGCGCGGTGCAACTAAAATCATTTCGTCCATTTTTCCCATGTTCGGTAACCTCCAGTATGTAACACATTGTTAGAAATGGCAAAAAGCCAAAACGAGTGATGCGTTTTGACTTTTACGCTTTCCTTATGATTCATCTCCAAAGAAGAAATCGTCATCTTTTAACGGCTCAACTGTTGCCTTTTTGTAGCCGTTCCCTTTCATTGAGAAGAAGTCATGTGACTTTGTTTTTGTATTGAGTCCGTTCAATACAATTGGGTTGATCTCTTCTTCTTCAAAGTAAGGGGCAAATCCAAGGTTCATTAACGCTTTATTGGCATTGTAACGAATGAACTTTTTCACATCATGCGATAAATTGACTTGGTCATAAATATCCTCAGTGTAATGAAGTTCATTTTCATAAAGCTCATTAAGCAGATCGATAGAGAAATCATAAAGCTCTTTTTGCACGTCAGGTGTTTGTTTGTTGTAAATTTCTTGTGCTAACAATCCAACATACACACCGTGAATCGCTTCATCGCGCAAAATCAAGTTAATGATTTCACCACTTTGCATGAGCTTTCCTTGACCGTAGAAATATAGCGGGTAGTAAAAGCCGCTATAGAATAGGAAGCTTTCTAAATACACTGAAGCAACCATTGCTTTAAATAAGGAAATCGGGTCATCCTTTTGAATGGAACGGTACAGACCTACAATCATATCTGCTTTCTTTTGCAAGAATTTATTTTTCTTGACCCATTCAAATACTTCACTAATCGTTTCAGTCGGTGCAAGTGTCATAAAGATATTTGAGTATGATTTTGCATGCACGGCATTTTCCATCATGGCCATAAAGTTTAACACGGCTTTACGCTGATGACCGTCCACATGTTCAGCCACTATCGGCATTCCTGTATTTCCTTGTTCTGTATCAAGTAACGTCAGTCCAGCCAGTACCTTCATGTACGTATCTCGCTCTTCTTCGCCTAAATATTTCCATGTTAAGAGATCCCCGTTTAAGGAAATCTCTTCTGGAAGCCAGAATTGCTTGACGTTTTGGTTGTAAAACATTTGTGTAAAATCATCTTCGTGTTTTGACCAGTTGGCTGCATCATAAATTTTTGTCACGTTAAACTCTCCTTTAATCAAACAACACAAGAAAGACAGCCTTCCTGCCCTGTATCCTTCGTTCTTGCATAATAAAGTGTCTTAATGCCTTTATGGTGTGCATAAAGATCGATGCGGTTTAAGTCACGCGTTGTCATCGTATCTTTTAGGAATAATGTAAAGCTGATTCCTTGATCGACGTGCTGCTGAATGGTTGCGATCATATCGACTACTTTAAACATGTCCATATCGTATGCTTCTTTATAGAAGAACCAATTTTGTGCTGAAAGTCCAGGCATTGGATAATACGTTTTGCTGTTTCCGTATGTTCTTTCTTCGATACGTTCCATAATTGGCATTACAGAAGCTGTTGCCGATTGAACATACGAAATAGAACCTGTTGGCGCAATACATAATCGATAGCTATGGTACATGCCATTTTCCGCTACAAAATCTTTGAGTGCTGCCCAATCTTCTTTTGTTGGAATGTGCATGCCTTCAAATAGCGCAGCTGCTTTTTCTGTTTTTGGAGTGAAATCATTTTCTACGTATTTATTGAAGTACTCACCTGTTGCATAACCAGAGCCCTCATAACGGTGGAATGTTTCCCCTTTTTCTTTTGCAAGCTCACTTGAACGCTTAATGGAGTAATAGTTCACCATCATAAAGAACGTATTAGCGAAATCTCTTGCTTCTTCACTTTCATAAGCGATTTGGTTTTGAGCTAAATACCCATGAAGGTTCATCGCACCAAGTCCAATTGACTTCATCGCTTTGTTCGCTTTTCTAACAGCTGGTGCATTGCGGATATCTGTTGTTTCAGACACAAGTGTAAGTGAGTCCGTTGCAAGCTTGACTGTTTTTTCAATGGATTTGTTTTTCATCACGTTCATGATATTTAAAGAACCAAGGTTACAAGAAATATCAAGTCCGATCTCATCATCTTGATCATAGTCCGTGTAAGAAGAGACTTCTGAAGCTTGAAGTACTTCTGAGCAAAGGTTTGAGAATTTCACACGTGAAATATGGTTCAGAGCGTGCTCTCTATTCACATTATCTTGGAACATGATATATGGATAGCCTGATTCTGAGCGCAGAACAGCTAATTTTTCAAGAAGTTTTCTTGGATTGACTTTTTCTTTTTTGACTTTCGGGTTTTCTACAAGCTCGTCATACATTTCTTCCATATCCATCTCATCAAGATGCTGTCCATAAGTTTTATAAACTGTATGAGGATAGAATGTATAAGCTGTTTTATCTTCTCTAGCAAGCTCGATAAATTTATCTGGGATGACGACACCGATCGAAAGTGTTTTCACACGAACATCTTCATCCGCAGAGATTTTTTTCGTATCTAAGAAATCATTAATATCTCTGTGGAAAATATTCAGGTAGGCACTGCCTGAACCTTGTCTTTGTCCCATTTGATCTGCATATCGGAATGCATTATCAAGAAGTTTCATGACGCCTACGACACCTTTGGTCGCATTTTCAACATCTTTGATCGCTTCACCTTTCGCACGAAGCTTTGAAAGGTTCAAGCTAACGCCGCCGCCTAATTTAGACAGCTGCATGGAAATATCAATGGCTCTTGAGATATCGTTTAATGAGTCATTCACTTCAAGCAAGAAGCAGCTCACCAGCTCACCACGTCTTTTACGGCCTGCGTTTAAGAATGTTGGTGTACTTGGCTGATACTCTTGGTTGATCATCAGTTCCACAAACTCAAGTGCTTTCTTTTTGTCTCCGCCCGCAAAGAAAAGAGCCACAACTGAAATGCGGTCTTCATAGCGTTCAAGGATTTTCTTTTTGTCATTTGTTTTCAGTGCATAGTCATTGTAAAACTTAAACGCACTCATAAATGATGGGAATCTAAATTTCTTGGCATATGCAGCTTCAAATACTTCTTTAATATCTGACATGCTATATTGTCTTAAAAATTCTTCCTCATAGTAGTCGTTTTCTATTAAGTAATCAATCTTCTCTTCTAGATTATGAAAGAAGACCGTGTTTTGATTAATATAATCTACGAAATAACTATGTACAGCTTCTTTGTCCTTGTCGAACTGAAACTTTCCTTCTTTTTGAATCATAATCTCGTTATTTAATTGTATCCACTTTGGAACCTGATTTTGTGACAATTCTTTCTACCTCCTGTGTAAACAATTCAACATCCCTTTTTGTTCCGCTTAGTTCAAAGGTGTGCAAAATAGGAACTTGATATTGTTTAGAAATCGTATCGGCGCTTTTGGCAAAGTTATCTCCCCACACTTTGTTCCCACTCACCGCTACACCTAGTAAAAGGTGCGCATTTTTCTCTAAAAATGACTGAGTGGTACCAGGGACTTGTCCAAATCCTGTCGTAAAGGTGACGAGAATAAACGGCGTATCCAAAAACTCTTCTCCAGTCAATTTTCGTTTGTCTGTAAAAGGGGTCTTGTCCAAAAAGCGTTGAACATTTCCTGTTTTTGAATCAAATACGATTTGAATCAATTCCATCACGACCTAGTTTTTAGTATTGTTGATCATTCCGCTATTCACTATATATAGTATACTATGTTTTTTCAAAACACAACATATAGATGCTCGAAACGAAAAAAATCAACCAACCCGGCCGAACATTCATAGCCGAACTCGTACGTTCAAATAAATAGAGCAGAGCAGGTTCTAAAAATAGACTGCCCTACTCCCTATTCAACTGAAACCGAAATCTATCATAACACGAAAAAAAATCGCTTAGTAGACTAGACTTTTTGTTTTATTTTTTGTAGGCATCGCACTGTAAATCTTCTGACACTTCTGTTATTTCCACTTCAACACCTAATTCTTTCAGCACCGCTTCAAGCGCAGAGACGATCGAGGCTTCTCTTACTAACTCTTTCCCGTTTACAGAAACGCTTGTTCCATATTCGAAACAGGAGTCATCTTCACAAGTTTGTTCCCAATGATTAATTTTAATTTTGTGTGTCATGAACTCATCCTTTTCTGTCTAGATGTCTGATGCATGTTTATAGTGTAGCGACTTCACATTCATTTGTAAATTTACGTGCTTACTCTTCATCAAAGTCTTCACTATCACCATCATCTCCATCCCATTCATCTATGTACTTTGTCGTAATGAGCGTCAGCTCTCCTTCTTTTTCATCAAACCGGTATACATGTACTTCATCATCTTTTACAACAGCAATGTGATTATTTTTTAGTGCAACAGATGATGGTAAAAGACCATCAACATGGCTCCCATCATGCTCACCAGAATGGTTATGCCAACTTTCTTGTCTCGTTTCGATGTTCGAGATGGCGCATGATCCAAATAAGACAACGATTCCAATCAAAAGAAGGATCACTCGAATCCTTCTCAATTCAAGCTCTGCATTTTCCATATAAATCCCCTCACCTTTTAAATGTCCAATAAGGATTTATACGCAACTTGGACAGAAAAGTTTCATGGCATGCAAAATAGCCCCTCTGCACTGACAAAAAACGTAGCGGGTTTCGGCCGGTTTATTCGCAGCTGCATGGGGCTATTGGTGAAAACGGGTGTTTATTCTAATTCAAGATTTACATTTTTTTGAGGTGCAAATGTTGAAATCGCATGTTTATAAATAAGCTGCTGCTTCCCTTCTGTCTCAAGCAGCACCGTGAAATTGTCAAATCCCTTTACTTGACCGCGAAGCTGAAAGCCATTCAGTAAAAATACTGTGACAAATGTATTGTCTTTGCGGATCTGATTCAAAAATTGGTCCTGAATATTAATCGGTTTCATGTTTCGTCCTCCTTGATTCTGATAACTACAGTTTCGCTTTAAGTCCAAGCTTTCCTGCTATATATGCGAAAATTTCCTCTTTTTTGTCCGAAAAGTGGCAAGGTGGTGTCATATCAAACCAGGTGACATCCATTTTATTACGGAACCACGTAAACTGACGCTTCGCATATCTGCGGGAATTTTGTTTTAATTGCTGGATGGCTTCATCAAGTGAGCAGTTGCCTTGAAAATAGGCATACAACTCTTTATAACCAATCGCTTGAACAGACTGACAATCTTTCAAACCAGATTGATAAAGTGCGCTCACTTCTTCAATTAAGCCTTCATCTAACATCATATCAATTCTTTGATGAATGCGCTCGTACAAAAGCTCTCGGTCCATTTTCAGCCCAATGAAGGCAGTGTCATACAGAGGAACTTCTTGATGCCCGTTTTGCATATCAGACATTTTCTGACCTGTTGTATGGATGATTTCAAGCGCCCTGATCACGCGGCGGACGTTATTCGGATGAATCGCTTTTGCAGCGTCAGGATCGGCTTCTTTTAGCTTTTCATACAGCTTGATCGGTCCATGCTGCTGCTTAAACAGCGTCATCTCTTCTCTAAAAGCAGGATCACTTTTCTCATCAGTAAACGTGTAATCATATAAAACAGACTGAATATATAGCCCAGTTCCACCAACAATCATGGGCGTTTTTCCTCTCGCAGCAATCTCTTTGATTTTTAAGCGGACAAGCTGCTGAAATTCAGCTGTAGAAAACGATTCATCCGGTTGTTTAATATCGATTAAATGGTGCGGAACGCCATTCATTTCTTCAGGGGTGATTTTCGCTGTGCCAATATCCATCCCTTTATAGATCTGCATGGAATCCCCGCTGATAATTTCTCCATTAAATGCTTTCGCTATATCAATGCTCAGCTTTGTTTTTCCGACAGCCGTCGGACCTACTAATACAATCACTGGTTGTTTTTTCATAACATCACTCTCTTTTACAAACTGCCTACAGTATAGCATAACTTCTCTTTCTCTCCTATATACTCCTCGTCACCAGCCAAGTGGTTCATTCCCGACCACTTCATATGTCTTTCCTTTTAAACGGTGCTTATGCGTTGGCCTTTCTTCATCTGGACTGTAAACGACTCCCCCGTATGGAATCGGGACAGAATCGGTATAGGCAGAAAACGTGACTTCCTCAATTTCATGGTAGTGCGTCCCGTCCACTCTTGGGATAGCAGGTCCAGTGACGCCATAATATCTATGAAAATGCCCTCTTTCAAATGACGTGATCCCCCGATAATAATGAGTATGTCTATCGGTACTGCTTCCATTCACAGGCTGAGAAATACCTTCTATTAAATGATAATGTTCTTCGGTTACATCCGTTCGCGCTTTATAAGCATGTGCATGAGGTGGACATTTAGCCCAATCAGACGGATACAGGCCCATTTTTTACATTCCTCCTTATTTTAGGCATTCACCCAAACACAAGTGGGCCACTCGAATACACTGATGTCAGTTACAGTGATTTTATGTGAAAGGAGTCTTTTTTTATGAATTATTTTGACGCACCGTTTGTTCAAGATGAGATGAGAAGACCTTTTGGATTTGGACGCCCTGGATTTGGTTTTGGAAGACCTGGGTTTGGTTTTGGGCGCCCTGGTTTTGGCTATGGAAGACCTGGATTTTTTGGACCGCCATTTTTAGGTGGTTTTGCTGGAGGGCTTTTAGCTGGGTCGCTTCTTGCTCCAGGATATGGCTATGGTTATCCTTATCCACCGCCATACCCGCCATATGGACCATACCCTTATTATTAAATATGACGATTCAGTGAAAACATCCTCTTATAAAATGAATCGATTGACACATTTGTTTTTCATAGGTTAACATTTACTTTACCGACCGTTCAGTAAAGTAGGTGTTTTTTTTATGTCTAAAACGAAAAAAGAACAAATTTTTGAGGCAGCAGCTCACACCATTCTAAAAGAAGGATTGAGTCAGCTCACCCTTCAGCAGGTGGCAGAACATGCAAATATGACCAAAGCCGGGCTACTGTATCATTTTTCGAGCAAGGAAGACCTGATCCAGCAAATGAATGAGCATGCGGTTGCCTCTTTTCGTCAGCAGCTTGACACGTATCAGGAAACATACAAAAACGAAAAGGCGCCTTATGTACGTGCCTATATATTGGCCACATTAAATGATCTTGATAGGCAAAACACCACACAGCTATGTACAAGTATGCTGGCAACCATGTCATTTGATGAAGCGTTATTAAATCCTTGGCGTCATTTTTATGCGGAATTTAAAGAAAAAGCAGCCGAGGAAATCAATGACCCTGCACTTAGCCAATTGATCCGTCTTGCCTGTGATGGCATATGGTTTTCAGAAATGTTTCAGCTTGAACCATTGAATCGAGAGGAAAAAACCCTTTTACTTCATCGGATTTTACACATTTTAGAGGAGGGATAATGATGATCCTCGGATATCTTTTTTTGGCTATCGCCATTTTTTCAGAAGCGATTGGGGCAGCGATGCTGAAACTATCAAATGGTTTCACACGCTTTAAACCTAGCGCTGTCGTTGTCGCTGGCTATACACTTGCTTTTTACATGCTGTCATTGACCCTTAATATCATTCCACTTAGCATGTCTTACGCCACATGGTCTGGGGTAGGTACCGTCCTCACGGCTTTTTTTGGCGTGCTCTTTTTCAAAGAAACCTTGAACCGTCAAGCACTTATTGGAATGGCAATGCTTGTTTCAGGGGTCGTACTATTAAATATGTCTTAAAGGATGTGAAGTGATATGAAAGGAATGCTTTATTTAACAGGAGCCATTTTGACAGAGGTTTTTGGCAGTACGATGCTGAAGCTTTCGCAAGGTTTTACACAGGTGCTGCCGAGTATGGGGGTCCTGATCGGATTTGGGTGCGCCTTTACCTTTCTCAGTTTGGCACTCAAAACAATTGAGCTGTCATCTGCATATGCCACTTGGTCTGGGGTCGGTACAGCACTTACTGCTCTTGTGGGCCTCGTACTATTTAACGAAACCATTCATATGAAAGGATTCATTGGTCTTGCACTTGTCATATGCGGCGTCATTGTCTTAAATCAATCCAAAAAACAAAAGGAAGAAAAGAAAGAACCATTCGATCAAACCGAATGGACGTCATAAAAAAAGTCATTTTCTCCATTAATCAAGAGAAAATGACTTTTTTGTCTTAATGACCCGCTTTGATGGTTTCTTCTAAAGAAATATGGACATTCCCTTGCACAGCTCTAGAGATCATACATGAGCTTTCAGCTTTATGTGCAAGCTTACGAGCTCGTTCTATGTCCTGTGCAGTAGCAGACTCTTTGAGAATGATGACAGGACGGTGAATGATTTTCTCATATGTAAAAACACCGTTTGTCACATCGACAACTGCCTCAGAGCTCATCGATAGATCCTCTTTCTCTAATTGACTCCGCTCCATCATGGCTGCAAGTGTAATGATATAACATGTGGCCGCTGCACCTAGGAGCATCTCATCTGGATTTGTTCCAATACCCGGTCCATCCATTTCTTTTGGAATGGAAATCTCCGTCTTTAACTGTGCACATTCGATTGTCCCCACATCGTTACGCAGACCAGGCCAGCTTGCCTGAAGATGAAAATGATGACGCGCCATATCTGTCTCTCCTTTTGTTATCACTTTTTATAGTGTAACAAGAATTCACCTTGCTGTCTTAAGATGTGCACCATCCTTACGTATATTCTTCATCCAGCACCGTGCGAATCGCCCTGACATACCGGTAGAACGTCTCGTTTTTTGTACTCGATCGATACCGAAAATCGAAACTGTCAAATAACGCTTCCCGTTGACTTCTACTAATCTCAAGCTGTACACTTTGCCCTGTTTTTGTAAGATTATTAATATTATGATTGCTCGTTCCGCTTAGGGTTGCGTGTGCAACTGCAAGTTCAGCAGAAAAACCGTTGCGCTCTAATGAGTTCACAATTTTTTCAGCACGGTCATAGTCTGTTCCGCCAACAAGGGTGTGGTCAATTCCCGGCTCCCCTTTATATCCATGAACAGCTAATACATAATCATGTGCTTTTGCCTGTGCGACTCCGATTGGTTCATCGAAGTTTGTACTTGTAATATGAAGTTCTGATGCATTTTCTCTAAAACCTTCAAATAAGTACGTAGAAAAATCGTTATCAAAAAAATGGACAATCTCACTAACGCCGCCTTCGATTCTCCCGCCATGAGGCGACATCACTAGAAGACGGCTGCCGGGCACTGGATTGGATGTGATTTGATAATGATCTGTTGATTCATTCTCTTCCAGTTCTTTAAAATTGCGATACATATCATTTGAACCGCTTTCGTCTTCTCCACCTGATGACACTGGCTCATCATGTTCCTGTGCTTGCATGGTATAATAGACGCCCCATCCGATGACAAGCAGGAGAAGCAAAGCAAAAAACTTCTTCATTCCCGTTCTCCTTTAACAGATTTCTAAGCCGTTTCTATGATTAATATTGAATCATCATTTCTTTTCATTTTTTCCACATTTTCTCTTCAAATTTGATCATAACACTCTAGATCATGAGATTCCTCAAAAATAAGATAATTGCATTTATATACACAGAAACGCCTCTCCTGATTGAAAACAGAGTTAGAATAGTATGACAAACAAATGAAGTTATGTTTAAAATGACCTAGTCCTACCCAGTCTGTTTTCTTTAATTCGTCTTTTTTTTATGCTGATTTGGTTTTTTTCATCTGGAATGAATCACATTTGTATGAGCATTGACCCTGTCTAGAACCCCCTTTTTTCTGCAGAATCCTCTGTTTTACTGGTTCTCTAAGAAGAACTCTCCCACCTATCATCGGCAGTTTTGATATGATTTCCACCTTTTTCTATTATTTTACAAAATGTAAACGCTTTTTCTTTTTGGAGGAAATGAGTCAGACGCCAATATGAACAAAAGAAGGGACAAGAATCCGAACGAAGATGCTGTCATGTTCATAACGTAAGAGTGTACGAGAATGGATAGCTAGAATGGAGGGCATCACATGTTTGGATTTTCCATGGTACAAATGGTCAGAACACATGCTAGTAAATTGGATCAACCTTTAAGAGAGACCGTCCTTCACCTCTATAAGCCTTTTAAGTGGACGCCTTGTTTTCTTCATCGTTTTTTTGAAGGAAGGTTAAAGAAGAGCAAGAAGCTTCGGGTCATCATTGAATTTAAAGAAGATGCAGTCGAAGCAGGTATTCAAAGCACAAAGCAGCTAATGAAAAAAAGCAGAAAAACAAACATCAAAAAACATTTTTCACATATTAACTGCTGCGCAGCTGATCTTACCCCTGCTGCTTTAGAGGAACTCTTAGCAAATGGGGAGCATATTCGCAAAATATATTTAGACAGACAGGTACATGCACTGCTGGATGTGGCGACACAATCAAGTCATGCGGATGAAGTCGTCCGAAATGGCACGACCTTAACCGGTGAAGGCATTACGGTTGCGGTCGTTGACACAGGCGTATACCCACATGAGGACTTAGATGGAAGAATTCGCGACTTTGTAGATTTAGTCAAACAAAAAACGAAACCTTATGATGATAACGGTCATGGAACGCATTGCGCTGGGGATGTGGCTGGAGACGGAGCTGCCTCAGACGGCTTATACAAAGGACCCGCTCCAAAAGCCAATATCATTGGGGTAAAAGTGTTAAATAAACAAGGCGCTGGATCACTTTCTACTATTATAGAAGGTGTTGAGTGGTGCATACAGTTCAACGAAGACCATCCTAATGACCCAATTCACATTATCAGTATGTCACTTGGCGGCGATGCGCAGCGTTATGATGACGAACAAGACGATCCGATGGTGCGCGCTGTCAATGCGGCTTGGGATCAAGGGATTGTTGTATGCGTTGCTGCTGGGAACTCCGGTCCTAACAGTCAAACAATCGCAAGCCCTGCCGTGAGTCAAAAAGTCATTACGGTCGGAGCCTATGATGATCGAAATACGCCAGAATCAAGTGACGATGTCGTGGCACCATTTTCGAGCAGAGGTCCAACGGTCTACGGTGAAACAAAGCCCGACCTCCTCGCACCAGGAGTCAATATCGTCTCTCTTAGATCACCAAGATCATTCCTAGATAAACTAGATAAATCAAGTAGAGTCGATGATGATTATACGACGTTATCTGGCACTTCGATGGCGACACCCATTTGTGCCGGTATCTGCGCACTATTATTAGAGCATTCACCAGATTTAACACCTGATGAAGTCAAAGCCTTATTAAAAGAAAATACAAGCAAGTGGTCTGGAGAGGACCCAATGATTTACGGAGCAGGTGCCATCGACGCAGAAAAAGCAATCCAAGAATAAATAAAAAAGCCCTTTACGTTTTTCGTAAAGGGTGTTGTTTTGTCTGTTTTATGTGTGAAGTCTTTCTTCTACTTGAGCAGCTGACATGTTATGCTTCGTTCTCATACATCTCATCTCCTTTTTGAATGTGCGTACGCGCTTCGATCACAATTTCAAAAAAAGTGGAAGATTCCTTGTACATGTCGCGTTCCTTATAATAATTAGCCGCATCAAGTGCCAATTCCTCTAAATCAGCAAACATTTTTTTGTTTCGTAGTCCCAAAAGGGCTGATCTCAATTGTTCAGAGCTGTCTGTTTCTATATAGAGTGCCTGTAAAAATTGGAATTTCAATTGATAAATTTCATCTCCCAATATAGATGCCTGATTCATGCCTTCCTTTATAGCCTCACTCGCTCGCTCCATATCTTCGAGTTTAAAACAAGTAAGAGCCAGTGAAAACAATGATTTGATCATCGTTGCAGCTTGATCTTTTTGATAAAGTGAAATGGCTTGTTCAAAGAAGACAGTCGCTGTATGATAGGTTCCCATACTATAATGACAAGTTCCTAAGTTATTGAGGGCCATCGCCTTAAAATAAGATGTGCATTCTTTTCTTTCCATTGCTTCACACACTTTTAAAGCTTTTTCTAAATACGGGAGCGCTTTTTGATGCTGACTTACATCAATCCAATTACCTGCCATCACAAAATCGCATTGAATGCTTCTTTTTCCATAAAGCTGATGTTTCTTATAGATGTCTCTCGCTTTTTTCGCATAATGCATAGAAAAATAGGTTTGTTTCATATGATAGTATACTTCAGCAATTTTATAATAAAATTCCGCTTTTTCGATCTCATCGGTCACTAAGATCAGCTGATGTTCCGCATGCTTATAATAGGAAATGGCTTCGATATACCGGTGCTGGGTAAATGCATACATTCCATGGAAAAAATGAAAGTAATAGCCCAATAAACCCGTCATCTCATCTTCTGCCTCTTCAATATCTTTTGGAAAAGAAACCGCTTGAAGCGATTCATTCCCTGCATGGACTGGCGTTAAGTGCTGAAGCATCATTTGATGGCGAAAATCCATGAGAGAATAATAGAGTAATAAATCTTGATCTTCTTCCATCTCATGAATGTCTTCTTCAACAAGGCGCTTCATATCGTTTGCCTGATCAACTTCAAATTTGCAAATATGTGTGTACCATTGATTGATTTTTACACCTACTTCGGAAGATGGTATTTTGTGTGCCATCCACTTCAGCCCCATTCTATCATATCAAACTGATAACTATTATTTTACATAATTTATGATTTTAAGGCAAATTGTCATTTATTTCATATTTTATGTTGATTTTGCACATTTCTATCTTTTTTACCAAGTTTAAAGAGAGTACTTTTGCCCATCAAAACCTTTTTTCTACGAAGAAGGGTCGAATTCTCTAAGCACTTCTTTTAAACCACTGACATAGCGACTAAATGCTTTTTTCTTTCCTTTTCTTGTATCAAAGTTGTCAAAAAAGGCTTTTCTCTGCGCCGTACTAATTTCTAATTGGACACTTTCGCCACTTGCATTTTGATTATTAATGTTGTTTGGATCCGTACCAGAGAGGCGCTCACCTTTTTGCACGAGCTCTGCAGAGAAGCCCCGGTCTTTTAGTTCTCGCACAACCGCTTCTTGCATTTTTTCGTTTGTCCCGCCCACAAGTGTATGTCTTCTATCACTTTTATAGCCGTGGATAGATATAGAAAAGGGATATGTTTTAATCATTTGAACCAAAATCGGTTCATCGAATTTTGTACTAGTGATATGCAAGTCACGATTGTTGTCTTGTTTTGTCCCTTCAAATAAATACGTAGAGTACTTCTTTTCAAATGCTTCTACAATTTCACTTGTTCCTGGTTCAATTTCGCCGCCGTGAGGAGAAAAGACAAGTAAGTCACTTCCCCCTTTTTCATGAAACTCTATCTCATAGCCGTCTCTTTCATGCCGTATAAGCTGCTTAAAACTTTCATATTGATCCCCTTTTTTTCGCTCTTTCTTATACTTTTCTACTTCTTCATGATGTTGTTTTTGCTCTTTATTTTCTTGGATAGAATGGCTGCATTTCACCAGTAAAAGAGCACACAGGATGAGAAAGATGAATCCACTTATGAGTAGTCTTTTCATTTCACCGCTCCTTTTCATTCTCTTCGATGTCATCTTATCGCATTATTTTACTATCAATCGCTAAAAGAATTCAAAGAATGTCCGGCTCCTTTTCATGAATCAGGAGAACTTACCTGTTTTTTTATGTTGCCCTAGGTATTTTCGGCTTCTTTCAAACGGTTCATGTGCAAGTAAAAACTAAATCCTATGACCTCATTTTAGTTTTAGTCAAAAACACCTACAAAATTGGGAATTTTCATCTTTTTTCAAATAAAAAAGCTGTAAACAAAAGGAATATCTCCTTCTGTTTACAGCCAGTCTCTGTATATCCAGCATTAAACTCTTAATTCATTCTCTAATGCTGTCAGCACTTCATCTTGCGACATGCCTTGTGCAAGTGAAATTTCGCTCACTAACATGCCCCGTGCATCTTCAAGCATCTTCTTTTCACTAGAATTTAAGGCTTTTTTCTGATTACGTCTCATCAGATCTTTGACAACGTCTGCGCCATCTTCAATCGAACCTGTTTTTAGCTTTTTCAGATTTTCATCATATCTTTGCTTCCAAGTAAGCGTGTCGTCGTTTGTTTCTTCTGCAAAATTGTTCATCACAACTTTCAGCGTAGCTTGATCAGCTACCGGACGTATACCTAGTTGATTGATTCTGCCTTTTGGGACCATCATCTGCATATTCGGCATTTGAATCAGAAAATATTCCTGCGTCTTACCTAAAATCTCTTTTTCTTCCATTCCTTCAATCACACCGGCTCCATGCATTGGATAAACAATTTTATCACCTATTTGAAACAAATCCGCCACCTCCGAAAGTATTCACAATATCATTATAACACATTTAAGCAGAGGATAAAAATTTATATTTTATCATGTTAATTTAGCACTAGTCAATTCTTTTTATTTGAGTTTTTAAAGAATTAGCCTTTTTTTACAAAAGGAGCGCCACCATCCAGTCCTCGTACACCTTTCTTGCATATACTAGCATTGAGTCACATTTAGGAGGGATGACAATGTGCAAATGCAAGAGCAAACATTCCCACTCAAAATGCTATAAAAAGCATGACGATCATCACCATATGGATCCGTGTGAAAAAAAGAAGTTTTATCATAAAAAAGATGATTGGTTTGAGAGCGATTTTTGGGATACTTCAAGAAGCTACGATCCCCATTATTTTCCTAAAAGTGTCTGCAGCAGATGTAAGAAGCGTCGCAGAAAAAGACATAGCTTCTCATTTTAGTGTTTGACGCTACACCTGCTTTTTGTTTTCCCGGCTGAAAAGCCGGTTTTTTTGTTACATGTCGTTCTTTTCTTTCATATGGATAGGCTCATGAAACAGGTGCAGTTCATAAGATATGGCAACCTGAAAAAAAGGATGAGATACAAAATGAACAATATGAATAACCAAACCAACCATTACCATCAAGGAAATCCCTATCACACGTTTGAAAATGTGTATACAGCCAATCATGAGCATATGATCGCACCAAACATGCATGACCCTATGAATATGCCAAATCATTATCATACCGGTAAAAAAGATGCTTATAGCGGACACCACCCGCATCATCATTCAGCCTATTCTCCTTTTACGAAGCAGTATGATCCCTATTCAAATGTACAGATGAACGATCACCATCACTTCGGTCACTACGGCGGTTATGGTATGGCTCCCCACCAGCCATACGGCTATCATGATATGCAAATGATGATGCCGGCAAATCATCATATGACAGGAAATGCTTACGGAATGAACCAACCAAATGCATTCCTACCCGGTTATTACTAAAAAACAAGCAAAATAAGGGTATAAAATACCATTTAATGACATATAGGAATATGGTAACCTTATAGGTAAATAATGGATGTAATCATCTATTATTTACCTATAATCAACCAAGGGGGAAGGAAGAAATGAAGAAAACATGGACAATCATTATGATGGGGATGCTGACATTGGTCATGGCACTCTCAGTACCGCTAGCCGCATCAGCTGAAGGGGCTAAAACAGAGGAAGGCAAAGCTTCAACGAATGCAAGGCCAGCTGCCCTTTATGCAAAAATCACAGGAGCAAGTAAACAAGAATGGTCTTTTTCTGACATTGACCTGACTTACCGTCCAAATTCTGTTCTTAGTATTGGTGCAGTTGAATTTACTTTACCAGCAGGTTTTCAAGCCACAACAAAGGATATTATCAACGGAAAAGCTTTAAAAGACAGTTACATTTTGAACAATGGAAAAACTGTTCGCATTCCAGCTCGTTTCGATTTATTCGGAAGTTCCCAATATACATTACAACTTTCTCATAAAGTACTTCCTGCTGCAGGTACATATACGTTCCGCGCAGAAAATCGTGCGATCAGCATTGGTTCCACATTTTATGCAGAGGATACGATTGATATTAATAAACGGCCAGTTGTCGTCACACCGCCAAATCCTTGCGGATGCTAAACAAAAAGCGCTCTTAGAGCGCTTTTTCTCATTTATTACATCTCTTGCCACTGTGCTTACTGCATTTTATATAATTGTTACACCATATCTCATTATGGACTGTCATCATTTAGTTGGCAAACCCAAATATGGCGTTTTTTATTGTTATTTTTGCTCTTTTAGTTTTTTAAAAATCACAAATTGATATACTCCAAATAGTAAGGTTAGAATCATCATTGCGGTAAATAGTTGATCGACTGGAAGCAAAAAATATACGACAAAAAAAGATAAAAGCAAAACAAAGTAACCTATATTGAACGCTTTTTTGAATGTCATCATATTCCCTCCTTTTTAAAATCATATCACGCTTCACCTAATCGTATAACCAAATAACAAAAACCCCTATCCATTTGAGGAAAGGGGTTATCCTTACAACATGACAGCGGGTGTTTATCTTCACATCACAAAAACACGAACCAAACTATCGGATTGAAAAATTAATTGGTGGGCAAACCGATTCACCCACCAGCTAAAATCCTGCTACATCACCCGTTTAAACATCTTTTCCATTTCATAAGTGGAATGATGAATCATAATCGGCCGGCCATGCGGACATGTAAATGGGTCTTGTGTTTGGCGGAGTTCATCTAATAAGGCTTTGATTTCATCGTGACGCAAATGACGATTTGCTTTAATCGAGCCTTTACAGCTCATCATGATCGCCGCTTCTTCTCTCAGTTTCTTGATATCCACACGCTTTTCATCAAGTACTTGCTGAATGATTTCTTCGATGAGTTCAGCCTCTTCTCCTTTAGGAAACCACTGCGGATGCGATCGAACGATATAGCTGCCTGATCCGAATGGCTCTAAGAAGACCCCTACTTTTGCTAAAATATCGATATGCTCTTCAATAATCAACATATCGTTTTTTGAGTAGTGAAAGGTTAATGGAACAAGCATTTCTTGCACTTCCTGTTCAATGTCTCCTACCTTTTCACGAAAGTACTCATACTTGATTCGCTCTTGGGCAGCGTGCTGATCGATGATGTAAAGACCGCGTTCATTTTGAGCCAAAATATACGTTCCGTGCATTTGTCCAATCGGATACATCACAGGGACACGTTCACTTTCAGCCTGATGCTGGGCTGCACTGTCTTCCAGTATCACTTCATCATGTTGTTCATGCGAAGCTGCAGATTCCTCTACATATACATGGTCAAACTTTTCTTCAGACGATGCTGGTAAAGTCGCTTCCGTACTTTCCGGTTCACGCATCCCGTATGTGTCGTTCTGACTGGTCTCGTATACAGCCGATTCAAGCGAGTCCAGCTCATAGGAAACAGGTGTTTCCATTCGGCTTTTCATTGTTTGTTTAGAATCAAAAGATAAAGATTGCTGCTCATTTTTCACTGCTGGCATTGGTGCTTTTTTTGGCACTGAAGCACTTGGAATAAGCTGCTGCTTTTGAAAGACGTCCTTAATCCCTTGTTTGATCAATTCATGAAGTTCCTGCTCTTTACTTAGTCTGACTTCAAG
Organism: Bacillus sp. FSL W7-1582; assembly: GCF_038593325.1. Lineage (NCBI taxonomy): Bacteria > Bacillati > Bacillota > Bacilli > Caryophanales > Bacillaceae > Bacillus > Bacillus sp. FSL W7-1582. Next base: position 1,694,126 of record NZ_CP151987.1, on the reverse strand, counting down.
TTTAGAAGGATGTACGTTCACATCGACTAAAATGGGGTCCATCTTCATCTCAATAAATGTAATCGGATGGCGTCCGATCGGAAGCAGTGTATGGTATCCTTCATGAATGGCTTTTACCAGCGGGAAATGCTTGACGTATCTGCCATTGACAACAGAAGACATATAATTACGTGATGCCCTTGTCACTTCTGGTAAGGAAATATAGCCTTTTACTTCAAAATCAAGTGATTGTACATGTAGTGGCAGCATTTTTTTGGCCACTGCCGTTCCATAAATGGCCGCAAGCACATGCCGCACATCTCCGTTTCCATTTGTTTGAAGCAGCACTTTTCCTTGATGTCGCAAACGAATCGACACTTCTGGATGAGCAAGTGCAATTCGGTTCACAACATCAGAAATGTTGCCAAGCTCCGTATGAACAGTTTTCATGTATTTTAGACGGGCTGGCGTATTATAAAATAAATTGGTGACCACAATTTCGGTGCCGCGACGGCCAGAGGTTTTTTTCTCCGAAATGATTTTCCCGCCTTGGAGAGCTAAGTGTGTTCCAGCACCTTCACCGGTACTTGTCTTCATTTCTAAGTGAGAGACAGAGGCAATACTTGGCAGCGCCTCCCCCCTGAAACCGAGCGTCCTGACACGAAACAGATCATTTTCATCTTTGATTTTACTCGTCGCATGACGCTGAAAGGCGAGCTTACAATCTTCAGCATCGATTCCCACCCCATTATCAATAATTCTAATAGAAGAAAGTCCTGCTTCTTCTACATCGATTTCAATGACAGTACTACTAGCATCGATCGCATTTTCCACGAGCTCCTTCACAACAGAAGCCGGGCGTTCGACCACTTCACCAGCTGCAATTTTATTTGATAGGTCATCGGATAACTGAATAATCTTTGCCATTTCTTGCTCACCTCACCTTACATTATAATTTCTTTTGCAATTCATATAGCTTTGTCATCGCTTCAAGCGGTGTCATATCCATTAAATTAAATGACTTCAATTCTTCGATCACTGCTTGATCTTTGTTTTTCAGCACAGGTTTTGTTTGCGGTTTTTCTTCCACTTCAAAGAAAGAAAGCTGCTGTTTTTCCTCAGCCATTTCTTTTTTCGGGGCTTTAGAGACGCGCGGAATCACTTCATGTGATCCGCTCTCAAGCTCCGTTAAGATGGTCTGGGCTCGATCAATGATCGCATCAGGCAGTTCAGCAAGCTGCGCTACATGGATGCCGTAGCTTTTATCCGCTGCACCTTCTTTGATTTGATGTAAGAAAACAACTGTTCCTTCATGCTCTTCAGCTCGCACGTGGACATTTTTCAGTTCGCTTAATTGGGATTCCAGTACCGTCAGTTCATGATAATGAGTGGAGAAAAGGGTTTTGGCACCAATATGATCATGCACAAATTCAATGATTGCCTGTGCAAGAGCCATTCCATCATAAGTGCTTGTCCCGCGTCCAATTTCATCAAATAAAATCAAGCTGTTCTTTGTCGCATGTACCATCGCATTTTTTGCTTCGAGCATCTCTACCATAAAAGTACTTTGACCAGAAATCAAATCATCTGCCGCCCCAATACGTGTAAAGATTTGATCAAAAATCGGAAGGGTTGCCTTTGATGCTGGCACAAAACAGCCAATTTGCGCAAGAATCGATATCAATGCCATTTGTCTCATATATGTGCTTTTCCCTGACATATTCGGACCAGTAATGAGCAAGGTTTGTCTCCCTTTGCCCATTTGGCAGTCATTCGGCACATACTCTTGATGATCCATCACTTTTTCAACAACAGGATGACGACCATCAATGACTTCCACTTCATCTGATGAAAATTCAGGGCGAACATAACGCCGTTTTTCACTCACAGTGGCAAAGCATTGCAGCGCATCAAGCTCACTCATTTGTTTTGCGAGCAACTGTAATCTAGGAATATAGGCTTTTACTTGTTCCCGAAGCGCAGAAAATAGTTCATATTCCAATTCACTAATATTTGATTCCGCCTCAAGAATAAGGGCTTCTTTTTCTTTCAATTCAGGTGTAATATACCGCTCTGCATTGGCAAGGGTTTGTTTTCTTTCATAACGGCCTTCTTCTAATAAATGCGTATTTGCACGGGTCACTTCGATATAGTAGCCAAACACTTTATTAAAGCCGACTTTCAACGATCGAATGCCTGTATATTCTCTTTCTTGCTGTTCAAGACGAGCGATCCAGTCTTTCCCGTTTCGGCTCGCATCACGATATTCATCTAATTTTGCATTGTAGCCGTCTTTAATCAAATTGCCTTCTTTTAACGTCATCGGCGGATTCTCATAAAGAGCATCTTCTAATAAATTAAGTAAATCACCGCATGGGTCAATGTCATTTGCTCTAGATTTCGCCATTTCCTCCGGGAGAGAATGGACAAGCTCTTTAATAGCCGGCACTTGCTTGAGAGATTCTTTCAATTGAATAAGATCACGAGCATTCACATTTCCAAATGCCACACGGCCTGCTAGACGTTCAAGATCATACACTTGCTTTAAACGTTCTCGCAGATCCTCTCGCTCAAAGAAATGTTCCATCAGAATTTGCACCATTTCCTGGCGTTCTTTGATTTGTGAAAGGCGGATGAGCGGACGATCGATCCATTGCTTGAGCAGTCTTCCGCCCATTGCCGTTTTTGTTTCATCTAATAGCCATAATAAAGAACCCTTCTTGCTTTTTGAACGGATGGTTTCTGTTAATTCAAGGTTTCGCTTTGAGTAAAGATCAATTTTCATCGTTTGTTCAAGCTGAAACACTTGAACTTGCTGAAGATGATCAAGACTCCTTTTTTGCGTTCTTCTTAAGTATGCATAGAGTGTTAAAAATGCTCTTTTCAGATGTTCGTCAAGATGAGCAACGAGTCGTTCAGCTTCATCTATTAATTCAGCGCGATCTTCGTATGAGATGGTCGCTTGGCAGCGTTCCTTCAGGGTTTTCACCGTTTCTTCATCGAGCTGCTTTGATACCACAATCTCTTTTGCACCGACAGAATAAATTTCAGACACAACTTCATCTAACCGTTCAATGAAAGCCGCCATGTTTTCACCTGTTGATAAATCGGAAAGCGCAAGACCGTAGCCATTTTGAAAGCTGGAAACAGACGCGATAAAGTTATTTTCGTTTTCATTCAGTCCTTTGCCATCCATGACCGTACCTGGTGTAATCAGTTGAACGACCTCTCTTTTGACCACACCTTTTGCCGTTTTAGGGTCTTCCACCTGCTCACAAATGGCGACTTTATAGCCTTTTTCAATCAGTTGTTCTATGTATGCAGACGCAGAATGATATGGAACACCACACATTGGAATCGTGCCGCCATCCCTGCTCGTTAACGTAATTTCTAATTCTTGTGCTGCTTCTTTTGCATCATCAAAAAACATTTCATAAAAATCGCCTAAGCGAAAAAATAAAAAGGCATCTTGGTAATCTGCCTTGATCTTTAAATATTGCTGTATCATGGGCGTATAACTTGCCATATTTCTAATCCCTCACTATATTACTTTCGAATTCATACCATCTTTCATTATAGCATAAAAATTCACCTTTTTTCCTTAGATCAAGGCACAAAAAAACTAGGGGGATATGCGCCCTAGTCATCAATTACTCTTCTGGATCACCCGCGAGGAATTCTGGATGAATATCTTCTAATTCCTCATCCACTTCTTCTTCCCATTCGTGATCATCTTTTTCTTTCCAGCTTGAATTGACTTCTACAACAATTTTGGTTTCCCCTACTACTTCAGCAATGAATTCACGCTCTGCTTGAACGACAATTTTATTGCCATTTGGAGAAATGGTGACTTCTAAGCAATTGGGCTGCTGTAAGACTTTCGCAATCACTTCGTGCTCATCATCAAGGAAGTTTTTATCTTTATATCTCAGTTTGATGATATCTACATATTTTACACGTTCTGTGACCACTTCGGTTTTCGTGTTGTCTGCGTAAGAATACCACACGTTAATATCAAATGTACCTTCAATCTCAACTGTTTTACCGACTTTTTCAGCATCGTACTTATGATTAATGATCCAACCGCCTAGGATGCTGGTTGGTTTTTGCGATGGAGAAATGGTGTGTGTGCTTTGGGTAAATTTCCTCCCTTTTGCGACCACCGCTTTTGTAATAATTTCTCTGTATTCAGACATTCCGGCATGCCTCCTTGTTCTTGATCGTTTTATCTTATGCTGGGCATTCGTCTAGTGTGTCACGATTTTGAGTCTCATGTTCAATTAAATTCATTTCTGTTTCAGTGTATGCATGGTCGCCCATAAACTTGCCTTGAAAATTGGAAAAGTTGGAGAATGAGAGATTGGGGTTGATGGAAGCTGAAGGAGAAAGAAGGTATGCAATTCTTACATCAGAAAACAAAAAAACCCGCATCTGCGGGGTTTTCTCATTTAATGGAGCAACTTGGGGATGAGTTTTTCACTTTTGAACCGGTTTCTCCTAATAAGAGGTCACCGCCGGTTGAAAGAATGATTTCATCCGTTACTTGATTAGAAATCGTGTGCGCTACAAGCTGAAGCAGGGAATTAACCTCTGTTTGTGATTCTTTGAATTCTTGAATCACTGGGATCTCATCCAGTTCTTCTTGCAGGGCATCAATTTTTTCTTCCACTTGTTTTAAGGCTTCATGTTTGCCATAATGCTTTAAATTCACAGCTTGCTTTTGAAGCGCCTTAATTTGATTAATGATCGCTGCAATTTTTGTATTTTCATTGATTTGCGCTTCTGCTTTTTTGAAGAAATCAACTTCTTCTGTTTCAGAAATCATTTTCGCGAGCTCTCTTGCGCGCTCGACAATCTCTTTCTTTGAATAAAGCGTCATTTTAATTCACCTCGATAGCTTCTCCAACCATTTCTCCGTCAAGAGACCAAGTTTTGGCTTGTGTGATTTTCACTTTGACGATGTTGCCAATCGCTTCTTTTGGTGCTTTAAAATTCACAAGCTTGCTTTTACTTGTATATCCGGCTAGGATCTCAGGGTTGTTTTTACTTTCACCCTCTACTAATACTTCGACAGTCTGCCCTTCATATTCCTTCATTTTTTTCGCAGAAATTTCATTTACGAGTGCATTCAGGCGCTGCAGACGTTCTTTTTTTACACGCATTGGCACGTTGTCTTTCATATTGGCTGCTGGTGTTCCTTCTCTTGGAGAGTAAATGAACGTATAAGCCGCATCAAACTCAACCTCACGATAGAGGGAAAGCGTCTCTTCAAACTGCTCATCTGTTTCATTTGGGAACCCAACGATAATGTCCGTTGTTAATGAAGCATTTGGCATTGCCTCTTTGATTTTGCGCACTAGGTCAAGGTAACGTTCACGGTCGTATTTTCTTGCCATGAGTTTCAGCACAGAAGAACTTCCTGATTGAACCGGCAAATGAATATGATCGAGAAGGTTTCCGCCTTTGGCAAGCACTTCAATTAAGTGATCATCAAAGTCACGCGGGTGGCTTGTTGTAAAACGGATACGTGGAATATCGATTTTACGCAGCTCATCCATTAGGTGACCAAGACCATATTCCATGTCTTCAAAATCTTTTCCATACGCATTCACGTTTTGACCAAGAAGGGTAATTTCTTTATATCCTTCTGCTGCTAAGCGTCTGACCTCTTGAATAATTTCATCCGGACGGCGGCTTCTTTCCTTACCGCGCGTGTAAGGGACGATACAGTATGTACAGAATTTATCACAGCCGTACATAATATTCACCCAGCCCTTAATTTTTCCTTGGCGGGCTCTCGGAAGATTTTCAATCACATCGCCTTCTTTAGACCAAACCTCAATGACCATTTCTTTTGAAAGGTAGCATTCAGATAATAGCTCTGGCAGGCGGTGAATGTTGTGGGTACCGAAAATCAAGTCAACAAATGGGTGTTTCTTTAAAATACGGTTAACGACCGATTCTTCTTGCGACATGCATCCGCAGACGCCTAAGATTAAATCTGGCTTTTCACGCTTTAATGCTTTTAAATGACCAAGCTCTCCAAACACTTTGTTTTCTGCATTCTCACGAATGGCACAAGTGTTTAATAAGATGACATTCGCATCTTCAGTCGAATTTGTTGGTTCATAACCAAGCGCCATAAAAATACCAGCCATCACTTCTGTGTCATGCTCATTCATTTGACAGCCATATGTGCGAATATAAAACTTGCGGCCGTTTCCTAACCCTTGAAAACGCTCGTCAATTTGAAATTGATTGTATTCGACTTCTTCTTTACCCCGTTTTTTTGCATCTTTTAAGGAAGGCGGAATGTACACAGCTTCAAAATACTGGCTGTAGTCCTTCTCGGATTTTTTGTCCGATGAACTTACTTGTCCGCTCGCTTTTCTCTGCTCTTCATTCATGAATTTGTACTCCTTTCAAACCAAGCTCCACCCTACAGTATAGACTATTTTGTCGTGAAATGAAAATAAATTCATATGTGTTTTTTCTATGAAAAATGTCTATCATCTGGACAGTCATCAATACTCTTGATCAAAAGAAAAGAGAGCCTCAGCTCTCTCAATCAAGTATATTCAGTTTTTTTGCTTCTTCTTCGATGATTGTCAGTGCACGGTCAAGCTCTTCTTTTGTGTGCTCTGCTGTGATGATGGCTCTAATTCTCGCTTTTCCTTTCGCTACAGTTGGAAAAGCAATGCCTTGAGCGAAAACGCCGCGCTCGATTAATGCTTTTGAAAAACGGAAAGTGAGTGCCTCGTCTCCAATCATCATCGGAATAATAGGCGTTTCTGTTGGTGCCACCTCAAATCCAAGACCGATGACTTTTTCTTTAAAATAGGCCGCGTTCTCCCAAAGTGTTTCAATGCGCTCCGGTTCGTCTAACAACACTTCAATGGCTTCTTCACAGGCTCTTGTGACAGCCGGCGGATGTGAGGTGCTGAATAAAAACGGTCTTGCTTTATGCTTTAAATAGTCGATTAAAACGGCAGAACCAGCGACGTAACCGCCTAGCACACCAACTGCCTTACTAAGTGTGCCAACCTGAATATGCACTCTGCCGTCAAGTTGAAAATGATTCACTGTTCCGCGGCCATTTTCACCAAGTACTCCAGACGCATGGGCATCGTCTACCATCACAAAGGCATCATATGCTTCTGCAAGTCTTACAATCTCAGGAAGCGGTGCAATATCTCCATCCATTGAGAACACACCATCTGTCACGATAAGACGGACGCGGTAATTCATCGATTTCTTTAATATTTTCTCAAGCTCTTCCATATTAGAATGAGCATATACTTTTTTATCTGCCTTTGTTAAGCGAATCCCATCGATGATTGAGGCATGGTTCAGCTCATCTGAAATGACAATATCATCTTTTGTGAGAATACTGGATAAGACCCCTTGGTTGGTCGTAAAGCCTGATTGGAATACGAGGGCTGCCTCTGTCTTTTTAAAAGCTGCGAGCTTTTTTTCAAGCCGTTCATGCATTGTCATCGTTCCAGCAATGGTTCGTACAGATCCTGTTCCAGCACCGAATTCATCAATCGCCTCTTTTGCCGCTTTCATCAGCCTTGGATGTGAGGTGAGACCTAAGTAGTTATTTGAAGAGAGTTGTATGACGGATTGTTCATTTAATGTCACCGTGGATGATTGTTTGGAATCGATTTCTTTCAGTGTTTGATGGGTGCCTTGCTGCTTCATTGTGCCCAATTCATCTTGTAAATACGTAAATTCTTTCATCATTTCGTCCCCCTTTGATATGATGGCATGATCAGTACGACCTTCCCGCACGTACCATTTCTCATGAGTTCAAATCCCTTTTCAAAATCTTCAAATGGCAGCGTATGGGTGACAACCGGCTGTACATCAATGGTATTCGTTCTTAAAAGTTCAGATACTTGACGCCACGTCTCAAACATTTTTCTCCCCGTGATCCCTTGCACGGTTAATCCCCTAAAAACAATTTGATTCGTAATGTCAATGGTTACCGGCCGCTCTGGCAAACTTAGTATATTCACTTTCCCTCCATTTGCACAAGCTTCGAGTGCTTGATTAATCGCAACGGGATGTCCTGACATCTCACACATCACGTCTGCCCCTTCCATCCGCGTGAGCTGCTTGATCATGGCAACAGGATCATCTTTTCCGATATCCACGATATGATCTGCACCCATTTTACGGGCAAGATCCAGTCTGTATTCATTTTTATCAACAGCGAACACTTGGACAGCCCCGGAGGCTTTTGCAACCGCAATCGCCATTAAACCAATGGGCCCACAGCCAAAAACCGCCACTGACTTTCCTGAAACAGGTGTATGCAGAACTGTATGAACAGCATTTCCAAGCGGTTCTTGAATAGATGCAAGTTCCACTGGCATTTGAGCTGGATTATGCCACACATTTTGTTCTGGTACTTTGACATATTCAGCAAAACAGCCATCAATGTCGACCCCTAAAATTTTCGTTTCGCTGCACAAATGCTGCTGACCCGTTAAACACATATAACACTGATTACAGACAATATGCGTCTCAGCCGATACAAAATCCCCTACTTTTGCTCGTGAGACTTGGTTCCCCGTTTTGACAACTTCCCCTGTGAATTCATGACCAAAAATGTACGGTGCTTTGACTCTCCCCTTCGCCCAATCATCCCAATTATAAATATGCACATCCGTTCCGCATATCGATGTAGCCTTTACTTGGATAAGCACTTCATGATCCCTTATTTCTGGAATTGGCATTTCCATCATCGTCGCTCCGTAAGCGCTTTCTTTTTTAACAATCGCTTTCATCGTTCCACACATGACGTACAACCCCTTTGTTAAAAAACTTCTCCCAATCCGATCTTATCATGTCTTATTTTAGACGTAAATACCGATGTCTTTCAGGAGAAGACAAATGAACACTCCACATATTTTTTTAGATATTTTTCTAAAAAAAAAAGCAAATCTCCTTTTATTCGGAGATTTGCTTTTAAGTTGTCAGCGTTTTTTTGAAACGGCCACATATAAAGCCGGCACAATCAGTAGTGTCAGAATCGTTGAGAAAAAGACACCTGATACGATGCAGATCGCTAGCGGCTTAAAGAGTGGGTCATTACTTAAAGCAACGGGCATAAGAGCGACAAGTGCTGTAAATGCTGTCAGCAAAATAGGTCTAATCCTTGCTCTCCCCGCTTCAATCACAGCTGCCTGTTGATCGAGACCTTGCTTGCGCCGCTGTTCAATAAATTCAAACAAAACGACCGCATTTCGGACAACAATACCTGCCAATGATACAATCCCCATTGTGGCCATAAAGCTAAACGGCGTTTGAGTGACAAATAGTCCAATAATGGCGCCGGATATCGCTAAGTAAACCGTTCCAAGAACTAAAAGCGGAAGCATGAGTGAATTGAACTGGAAAGCGATGGTCACATAAATGAGCAGCAAAACTACCCCAAATAAGAGACTAATTTCAATAAAGAATTGGGTTTGATCTTCATTTTCTCCGCCCTGAGAAATGGTCAAATTCTTCGCTGCATCGCTTTTCCCAACTTCATTTACGACTTCTGTCATATCCTCTTTAAACGTATCTGATGTACCAGGATATGCCTTTAACGTGATCGTCGGCATCCCGTTTTCATGCGGAATGCTTTCAAATTGCTCTGTTTCTTTTTCTTTTACGTATCGGCTAAGCGGCTCAAGTTGAGGCATGCCACCCTCATTTGCACTCACAGGCACCTTGATGTCTTTTAGCTTCAGTCCGTTTTGATGTGTCCCCATGTCCTGTTTCACTACGAGGTCGATGTCATCTGTTCCTTGTTTAAAAGTGCCTAATGGAATTCCTTCTGTGACAAGGCCAAGCTGTCTGCTGACAAACTGAGCAGTGAGCCCATCCTCTGCCATTCGGTCACGATTTAATTCAAATGAGATGGTTTTCACCGGTTGATTGACATCGTCTGTGATCAGACTTGCTCCGCTTTCTTTCATTTCTTTTGTGAGCTTCTCTTTCACATCTACGAGCTTTGAAAATTGTTCTCCTGCAATGGTTACGGTCACAGGCGCTCCAGTTGGCGGACCTTGAACAATGGTTTTCATAAAGATATCAGCATCTTTATATTTCTTTCGCAATGGCTCTGTCATACGATCGATCAATGCTTTGCTTGTCATCTGATTATTGTCTACTCTGACAACAATCTGACCAGTATGATCACTTGCGTTTGAAATGCTTTCATTAAACAAGTTCGGCACACCGCCGCCTGCAAAAATGGCCGTCTCTTCAATGCCTTTTTGCTGTTTGATCTCTTGTTCTATTTTCTCTAATGTGTCATTTGTTTTATCTAAGGTTGTTTCACTTGGAAGTGTCACAGTGACAACAACTTCTTTCTTATTCGCCGCAGGGAAAAACTCAAATGGTGTGGCGAAAATAAGCAAAAAGGCAAGTGTGGCAACGAGCAAACCACTTAATCCAATGAGAAGTGGCCGCTTCACGATGTTTGTCAGTACTCGATCTGCATAAAAATCAGCTAATCTTTTTAATGGTTTGCCTAAAAAGCCCGGTTCCTTTTGAATCTTCTTGTTCTTTCTTTTTCGGTTTGCTGTATATTGATACACTGGCACAAGTGTCAATGAAATAACCATTGACGCAAGTACAGTTGTGACTAGAACAGACGGTAACGCTCGAATAAATGAACCGTTCGCACCAGAAAGGAAAACAAGCGGCAAGAAGGCAAAGACAACTGCCAGTGTTGACGTTAAAATGGATCCAGCCACTTCTTTTACACCTGCAATTGTTCCTTTAAGCGGACTTTCGTATTTTTTCATCTGCCTTAAAATATTATCGTTGACGACAATGGCGTCATCTACAAGTATCCCTAGCGCAATGATAAAGCCAATAATTGAAATTTGATTAAGGTCCACTTGTAAAAACGGCAGCGGGATGGTTCCGATCGTTATGGATAGCGGAATCGCAAGTGAAACGATAAACGCACCACCAATGGTTAGACCAAGTGTGGTGACGACAATGACGGCGATGACGGCCACGATCGCTTCTTTGATTAAATCGTTAAAAATGGCATCTACTTCACTTTTTTGTGAATAGTAGTCTATCCAATCCACACCATTTGGCAGCTCTTTCTCTTTTTCAATGACCGCACTGACTTTGTCATACATTTTAGGAATATCCAGTCCTGGCTTGATATTGACTGTAAATGAATAGGCTGGCTTTCCGTTATATGAAACGATATCACTTTTCTCTTTTTCTACTTCTTTTAAACGACCAAGCTGACCGATTGTAACAGGCTCTCGGCTCATTTTTGAGAAGATCTCAATCTTTTTGATTTGATCTAAACGATCATAGGCATCAATGGACAGCTTGACCTTTTCTCCAGCTGCCTGGACGTCACCTAGAGGGGATGTGTCAAATTCTTGATTGATGGCATTTGTGACATCAGTCACGTTTAACCCGTTATCCTCCAGTTTACTTGAATCCAAGTTCAATATTGCTTGTTTGTCATTGAACCCTTTGATGACGACTCCATCAACACCTTTGATGTCCTCCACTTTTTCTTTTAACGCACGCAGCGATTCCTGACTTTTTGCTAAATCAGATGAGTTACTTGCTACAATCATATAAGAACCAACTGGCACGTTGCCAAACTCATCCTTTACATCTGGCTCCATCACACCATCTGGAAAAGAAGAGGCGGCATTTGTGGTTTCACTCTTGATTTGACTTGCCACCTTTTGAAAATCGGCTTGATCATCAATTTCAAGCACAATATTTGAGAAACCAATAGCAGAAACAGAGCTTGTCTTCTCTACACCATTGATATCAGAAATGGCCGACTCAAGCTTATTGGTGACATCACTTTCTACCTGTTTTGCATCTGCACCAGGGAAAACAGTCGAAATGGTTACAATATTCGCTTGAAACTCTGGCAGTTCTCGTTTAGGAAGCTGTGTAAACAAATAACCTCCAGCAATGAGAACGATAAAAAATAAAATAAAAACAAGCTTTCCTCTTTTTAAAAAAGCTTCAACCATTATTTCACCTACTTAAATATTTATTTTTGATGAAGTATTTTCAACTTAATCTTAATTTATCATCATGGTGAAAAAATGCAAGCTCTAATATGTCATTTTCTATCTATTTTGTGAAAGAAATATGTTATATGAGAAATGTATAGCGGTAAACAAAAACAACCTGCTTACATGATGTAAGCAGGTTGAAAATAATAAAATTAGAATTATCGTGGTTCAACAATCAGTTTGATTGCTGTTCTTTCTTCTCCATCGATAAGAATGTCAGTAAAGGCTGGAATGCATATCAAATCCACTCCGCTAGGCGCAACAAATCCCCTTGCAATGGCGACAGCCTTGACCGCCTGATTCAGTGCTCCAGCGCCGATAGCCTGTATTTCCGCTGCACCGCGTTCACGTAAAACGCCGGCTAATGCTCCTGCTACTGAATTTGGATTTGACTTTGCTGAAACTTTTAAAATTTCCATTTTTGCTCCCCCTTAAATTTACAATGGATAAGTGAGTGTTCATTAGAACAATCTTTGTTAGATGTTGCTATTTTTTTGAAAATCCATCCCCAAAATGTTTTTCAAAAATAGCAGGCTACCTACCATTTTTACTATATTCACGATAGAGGGCGCATATTCCTTCTTTCTGATTAATATTTTTCTGAAATAAATATGTGAATATTTATTCAAAGAAAATATGGTCATCATTTATCAAAATTCGATCAATTTTGACAGCTTTTTTCGACGGTTCGTCAATTTCTACGATCACTGCACTTAATGTCGTGCGGCCTTCTGCAATTTCAAAACGGACAGGAAGGCTCGTTTTAAATCGTTTAATAATCGTTTCCCGATCAACACCTAAAATGCCGTCATAAGGACCAGTCATGCCAACATCCGAAATATAAGCAGTTCCTTTTGGCAAGACGCGGTTATCTGCTGTTTGAACATGTGTATGTGTTCCAACGACACATGATGCACGGCCATCTGTATACCAACCCATTGCTTGCTTTTCACTTGTGGCTTCGCCATGAAAATCAATAAAAATAAACGGTGTACGTTTTGAAGCTTCTGCTATTAGCTCATCTACTTTTTGAAATGGGCAGTCAATCGGAGGTAAAAATGTGCGGCCTTGCAAGTTGATGACAGCTAGTTCTTTACCTTGTTTTTTAATAAAAGTGAGCCCTTTCCCTGGTGTACCTTGCGGGAAGTTTGCCGGACGAACAATATGGGGTGCATCATCGATGAAATCGAAGATGTCTCTTTTATCCCATGTATGGTTCCCCATCGTGAGCACATCAGCCCCAGCTTGAAGCAGCTCATGATAGATTTTTTCAGTAAGACCTTTCCCATGAGCCGCATTTTCTCCATTGACAATCGTAAAGTGTGGCTGATATTTTTTCTTTAGCTTTGGCAAGTATTCTTTCAGTGTATCTCTGCCAGGTGAACCAACGATATCTCCAACAAATAATATTTTCATACGTTTTGAACCCTTTCTCTTATAAAATGATCTTCTTATCAGTGTTGCATATTTACACAAAAAAATAAAGCGGCGCTAAGCGCACCGCTCTATTTTGCATACTCTACTGCGCGAGTTTCTCGAATAACTGTCACTTTAATGTGACCAGGGTAATCGAGCTCGTCCTCAATCCGCTTACGAATATCCCTTGCTAGACGGTGAGCTTCAAGATCATTAATTGAATCTGGCTTCACCATAATACGCACTTCACGTCCAGCTTGTATCGCAAACGATTTTTCAACACCTTCATAAGATTCAGAGATGTCTTCTAATTTCTCAAGTCTCCGAATGTAATTTTCAAGCGTCTCACTTCTTGCACCAGGGCGTGCTGCAGATAATGCATCGGCTGCCGCAACAAGAACAGCGATAATAGATGTCGGTTCTTGGTCACCATGGTGAGATGCAATACTGTTGATGACAACAGGATGCTCTTTATATTTCGTCGCAAGCTCAACGCCAATTTCCACGTGGCTTCCTTCTACTTCATGATCAATGGCTTTTCCAATGTCATGCAGAAGACCTGCTCGTTTTGCAAGCTTTGCATCTTCTCCAAGCTCTGAAGCCATGAGACCTGCAAGATGTGCAACCTCAATTGAATGCTTCAGGACATTTTGTCCATAACTAGTACGGAATTTTAAGCGACCGAGAATTTTGATGAGATCCGGATGTAAACCGTGAACTCCGACTTCAAATGTCGTTTGCTCACCCATCTCGCGGATATAATCATCGACTTCACGGCGTGATTTTTCCACCATTTCTTCAATTCGTGCAGGATGAATACGTCCATCCTGGACTAGCTTGTCCAGAGCTATCCTCGCTGTTTCACGTCTTATCGGATCAAAGCCCGATAAGATGACAGCTTCAGGTGTATCATCAATGATCAGGTCAATACCTGTTAACGTTTCTAACGTACGGATATTTCGTCCTTCACGTCCGATAATACGACCTTTCATCTCATCATTTGGAAGATTGACTACAGATACCGTTGTTTCAGCTACATGATCAGCTGCACAACGCTGTAACGCAAGTGAAAGAATGTTTTTCGCTTTTTTATCAGCCTCTTCTTTCGCCCGGTTTTCAGATTCTTTCGTCATGACTGCAATGTCGTGGGAAAGCTCATTTTCAACTTGATCCAGAATGATTTGTTTCGCTTCATCTCGAGTTAGACTAGAAATACGCTCCAACTCAGCTTTCTGCAAACGAATCATATCATCCACTTTGCTTTCCATCTCTTCAATATGTTGTTGTCGTTCATTCAGAGAATGATCTCTCTTCTCCAACAGGGACTCCCGTTTATCTAAAGATTCGTCCTTGCGATCAAGGTTTTCCTCTTTTTGAAGTAAACGGTTTTCTTGTCTTTGAAGCTCATTACGTCTTTCACGAACTTCTTGCTCCGCCTCTACACGAAACGAATGAATTTCATCTTTCGCTTCTAAGAGCGCTTCTTTCTTCAATGCTTCCGCATCACGCTTTGCATCCTCAACAATTTGTTCGGCCATGTTTCTTGCGCCGGATATTTTTGCTTCTGCAATGGTTTTACGAACAAAGTAGCCAACAACTAAACAGATTAGGCTCAGCAAAATGGAGATGATCGTAAACATCGTAGGCGACATATTTTCACCTCCTCTTGCTATGAACTTGGTTTTACAAATAAAGTGTCGGCATGTACATTGTTTTGTGTCTCAACATACAGGGCCTTCACAGGGAATGAGATCCTCACTGCCCTTGTCAAGTTTAAATTAGTTATCAATCATGTTAAGAAAAACAAGTGATACATTCCCATTGTAATTGTGTCGGAAATACTTGTCAAGCTAGTCAGACTAAGGCGTAAGTCGTTATTTCAAGCAAAGACAGAACTTTTGACCCGCTAGCTGTTATGTAATTGTAAAAAAAAGACGCTTTTCAGCGTCTTTTTAGTCATTCAATTCCAATTCTTCTTGTCCTTCTTCGTCAGTTGATTTCACTCCGTTTGTATCCAAACCGTAGTGCTCCCTAATCTGCTCCTGAATCATAAGAAGAATGTCTTTATTCTCTTTTAGGAATTGCTTCGCATTTTCACGTCCTTGTCCAAGACGTTCCTCTTGATAAGAATACCAAGCCCCGCTCTTTTGTACGATATCTAGTTCGCTTCCAAGGTCGATGATTTCTCCCTCTTTCGAGATACCTTCACCGTACATAATGTCTACTTCGGCAATACGGAATGGCGGTGCCACTTTGTTTTTCACAACTTTAATTCTCGTTTTGTTCCCCATAATGTCGTTCCCTTGTTTCAACTGTTCAGCACGGCGTACTTCTAAACGAACAGATGAATAGAACTTAAGTGCACGTCCACCAGGCGTTGTTTCAGGATTACCAAACATAACCCCTACTTTTTCACGAATTTGGTTAATAAAGATCGCAATTGTTTTTGATTTGTTGATAGCACCAGATAGTTTACGAAGTGCTTGAGACATCAAACGTGCTTGAAGACCAACGTGTGAATCTCCCATGTCTCCTTCGATCTCTGCTTTTGGTACAAGAGCAGCTACTGAGTCAATGACAACAATATCAACTGCACCACTACGAACAAGTGCTTCTGCAATTTCAAGTGCTTGTTCTCCTGTATCCGGCTGAGAAAGCAATAACTCATCAATGTTGACACCTAATTTTTGAGCGTAAACTGGATCTAGCGCATGCTCCGCATCGATAAATGCAGCTTGTCCTCCCTGCTGCTGAACCTCAGCAATCGCATGAAGTGCTACTGTCGTTTTACCAGAACTCTCTGGACCATATACTTCAATAATACGGCCGCGAGGGTATCCACCTATTCCAAGCGCAGTATCAAGTGCTAACGAACCACTAGGTACTGTTGAAATACGTGTATCTGTTTGCTCTCCTAGTTTCATAATAGAGCCTTTACCAAACTGTTTTTCTATTTGTTTAAGAGCCATATCTAAGGCTGCTTGACGATCACTCATTCTATTGTTTCCTCCTTTATCAATTCCACTATCTATACTATACCTTGTTTTACGTCATTTGCCAAGAAAAAAACGAACACATATTCGATTTTTTCTTGGCAGATTATTTAAGAAAAGAGCTGTTTCTATTAGAAAAAACGCTCTTTTATAAAGGAGTAAACCTCATAAAAAACAAAATTAACTTTCTTTTAATAATTTGAGAAGGTGGTGCAAACCATATTTCACAGCACGCTTGCGAATGCCTGATCGACTGCCAGTAAACATCCATTCAAACACGTCTGTCTGATCTTTTGTCGATAGCCCGATAAATACTTTTCCAACCGGCTGTCCTTCGTGTGGTTCAGGACCTGCCACACCTGTAAAGCTAATACCGATATCGCTTCCCGTCAGTTTTCTAACGCCTTCTGCGAGCTCTAACGCACACTCTTTGCTAACAGCACCATGAGAAGACAATGTTTCTTCACGGCAGCCCAGCACTTGCTGCTTGACTTGATTTGTGTAACAAACCACACTGCCGTTTAAAATGGATGATGCCCCTTCGAGATCTGTCAGCCACTCTGAAAACATACCACCAGTCAGGCTTTCAGCCGCTGCTACTGTTTTCCCGTGTTCATGCAAGGCCTTTGAAGCTTCAAAGGCCAGAGATGTATCACCATATCCGTAGAAGTACTCGCCGACCCGTTCTAAAATTTGTGCTTCTGTTTCTTTTAACAGACGCTCTGTTTCTTTTTCATCCTCATGCTTGGCTGTCAGCCTTAGCGTCACTTCCCCGTCAGCTGCAAGCGGTGCAATCGTTGGATTGGTCTGTGCATCAATTAAATCTTCAAGATCTGTTTCCAGTTGAGATTCACCGATGCCAAAGAAACGCAAGACTACAGACACGATTTTTTCCTTTAGGCCAAGTTTTTCAGAAATAAGCGGCTTCGCTTCGTTTTCAAACATCGGGTGCAATTCACTTGGCGGTCCAGGGAGCAGAATGTAAAACGTATCTCCCTCTTGTATAAACATGCCAGGTGCCATTCCGAAACGGTTTACGAGCACATCAGATCCCTCTAGAACGAGCGCCTGTTTACGGTTGTTCGGCGACATATCACGTCCGGTTTTACGGAAGTATTCTTGAATAGACTCAAATGCTTCTTCATTTAGCACAAGCTCTTTACCGAGCGTACTCGCAATGGTTTCTTTTGTTAAATCGTCTTTCGTTGGTCCAAGACCCCCTGAGAAGATAATAAAATTTGATCTTTCCTGTGCCACTTGAATGGCCCTTTTTAAACGCTCTGGATTGTCACCAACAGCTGTGTGGTAATAAACATTCACACCAATTTCAGCTAGTTGTTTGCTGATGAATTGTGCATTCGTATTCGTAATTTGCCCTAGCAAAAGTTCGGAACCGACTGCAATAATTTCTGCTTTTCTCTCTGACTTCAAAGCGTACACGTCCTTTTTAGTTAGAATTCTTTAAGGCTTCCCAGTTTTTCGCAAAGTAATCCCAGCCTGAGACAACAGTGAAGAACACCGCTACCCACATAGCAAGATCACCAAATGGGAATGATACAAGTTCAAACGGCAGGTTATGCAAAAGAAGTGCCGAAATCGCAATGATTTGCGCCCACGTCTTCACTTTTCCAAGCATATTGGCTGCGACCACTTCACCGCCTCCAGCTAAGACAAGCCTTAGACCTGTTACAGCAAATTCACGGCTAATGATTACAATTGCCATCCATGCCGGTGTGAGATTGTATTGAACAAGTATAATTAAAGCCGCTGAAACAAGCAATTTATCTGCAAGCGGATCTAAAAACTTACCAAAGTTTGTGACTAAATTGAGCTTACGTGCATAGTAACCATCAATCCAATCGGTTGTCGAAGCGACAATAAACAAGATCGCTCCAACAAGGTGAGTGACTTCGATGCTGACGTCACCAAAGCGCGCAACACCCCAATCTAATGGAGCAAGCATAATCAACATAAACACAGGAATCAAGGCGATCCTAGAAAGAGTAATTTTATTCGGTAAGTTAAACATGAATTCCAATCCTCCAATAAGGCATTTTTTTATGTATATAATAGTAGGAACAAAAGAAAAGTCATCTACTTGCTTAAGATGACTTTTCCTTTCCTTTATTCACAATCACAATGTTTTGTGTCATGGTGTTTTTAGGGTCTAATTCGTACTTCAGCGTTTCGTCATTGACTTTAATATCGATTCCCGATGCATTTCCTAAGCGAATATCGACTTGGGAAAGATCAGTCAAGTCTGTTTTAAACGATTCGCCATCTTTCAATTCACCCATCTTCAGCACTTTTCCAGATTCGTCTCTCACACGAAGCCATGAAGCTTGTGAGGCAGAAATGGTTAGCTCCATCTCTTCTGCACCTGATACTTCATACGTTGTCGTAGAACCCTCTGTATTCGTCGCCTTCAAAGAAACATCTTCATCGTCTTTAGATGAATCCTTTGAGGAATCGTCTTTTTCAGATGATTTTTCTTGATCATCTGACGAAGCTTTTTCCTTTTTCTTTTGATCCTTTGCAAGCGATGAATCCTTAGACACTTCGTATTTTGATTCTGATTGCTGAGGAGCCGCCTGATTATTTTTTTGTCCGCTATCATGATTAACCGCTTGAACGATCACATAAATGATAGCGATCACCACAAGGATCCCTCCAATGATTAAAATCGTCGGAAGCAGCTCCAGTACCTTTGAGGCAGGCTTTGGCAGCTCTCGTTGCGGTTTAATATTTGATAATTTATCAGACACTTCATCGTTATACGTGCTTGGTACATCTTTACGAAACTCTTCGAACAATTGTTCAGGATTCAGTCCAACGGCTTCGGCATATTGTTTAATAAACGCTCTGACGTAAAATTTACCTGGAATGATATCATAGTTTCCTTGTTCTATTGCTAGCAAATAGCGCTTTTGGATTTTGGTAGCCGCCATCAAATCCTCCAGCGACATCCCTTTTTCCTCTCTGGCCTCAACGAGCCGTTTTCCCAATTCAGTCAAAACAAACACCTACCATTACCATATTAAAAATCGAAGCCAGAAAAACCAGAATGATCAAATACTTGTGGTTCTTCTGCGTGCTCGTATGTAATTTCTTCGTCTGCACTATTACGCAATTCAATGATGTAGTCGAAATCATCCATTGTATATTCTGAATTTTGAATAAAGATATCTGGATGCTCTACCACCTTTGTAGCAGGCAGTCTCATAATTTCTCTTAAAAGCTGCAAGTGCTTTTCAGAACCTCTTCTTGTCGACACAATCCCATCAATAATAAAGACGTTATCTGGGCTGTATTCATCTGCAATCAGCTGACTGCGAATGGTCTGTTTCAAAAGAGTCGACGATACAAACAGCCATCTCTTACTGGCACATACACTTGAAGCAACAATTGATTCTGTTTTTCCAACCCGCGGCATTCCGCGAATTCCAATCAATTTATGTCCTTCTTTTTTAAATAATTCAGCCATAAAATCGACAAGTAGACCAAGCTCGTCCCTTTCAAAACGGAACGTCTTTTTGTCATCCGCATCACGCTGAATGTATCTTCCATGACGAACAGCTAAACGGTCACGAAGTTTTGGCTGTCTTAGTTTCGTTACTTTTATCGTTTCCATTGTATTTAAAATTGATTCAAGCCGCTTAATTTGATCTGTGTGGTCACATCGAAGAAGCATGCCGCGTCTTGATACATCAACACCATTAATTGTCACAATATTAATTGAAAGCATCCCCATTAAAGAAGAAATGTCTCCTAAAAGTCCGGGACGGTTCACCTGTATCTCATATTCAAAATACCATTCGAGCTTTGCCAAATGATATTACCCCCTTCATTGTGGCAAATTTTTACCTTCCTTTATCATAAAGCATTTTCACATTTTTAGAAAGCACAATGTTGCTAAACGGTTAAAATAAAAAGAGAGGCACAAACGACCTCTCTTTTTGTTTAGTGCGAGCTATTATTTTCAACTAGCTTGACCATCATGTTTGCAATGGCACGCTGTTCATCTTCTGATGCAACGCTCCAAAGGTCAGAAAGTACTCTTTCTTGCTCATTCTTTGCTTCAACTTCATTAGCCAGGTATCCGCCAATTTCATACGCAAGGTTATTGATGGTATCATCTGATAAACCTTTATCCTGTGCATGATTTAAACGGTCACCTAAAAAGTTTTTCCAATGGTCCCAGCTCTCAAGTACAGACATGTCGATTCCTCCATTCGAAAAGATGAATTACAGCCATAGCTTTTGTCATGGAGAGACGAATTATACACGTTTTTTAACAGTACCAGCCGCCATTCACAGATAAAATTTGACCTGTGATATAACTTGACTGCTTGGAGGCAAGAAACCAAATGGCATCGGCTATCTCTTCAGGTGCGGCAAGACGGCCGAGTGGAATCTCCTCTTCCATCATCGCAAGGTCTTCTTGTGTGAAGCTTTTCATCATATCAGTCTGAACCGCACCTGGTGAGACTGCATTTGCTCTAATTCCACTTGGGGCAAGCTCTTTGGCAAGCCCCTTAATGAAGGCATTTTGAGCACCCTTGACCATACTGTACAGTACTTCACACGAGGCACCGGTTTCCCCCCATATTGAGCTAACTGCAATAATATGACCTGACTTTTTTTGGATCATGGCAGGCAAAATGGATTGGGTAAGCTCATATGGACTTGTCACATGAAGCTGCACCATGCTGGCTAGAACTTCTTTTTCAGTATCTGTCACTAAACCAACATGACTCTTTCCGCTATTTAAAACAAGAATATCTGGATCAAGCGGCAGGCGGCTGACAAGCTCTGCTGCTCCGCCTGTTTTCGCTAAATCAGCTTGAACGACGTACGTTTCTACTTGATATGTTTCTTTGAGATCGGCGGAAAGACGACTAGCCGCTTCTTCATTTTGATGATAATGGAGCATCAGATGGCAGCCTTCTTGGGCAAGCTTTTTGGCTGTCGCCTGCCCAATTCCGCCACTGGCACCAGTAATCAGTGCCCAACGACTCATACTTTGTTCCTACTTTCTTTATGGAATCCTTATTCTTTTCGTTTAAATGGGAACCAATTCGCTGATCCGAACAATTTGACCATCACAGGTACGAACAATGGTAGCACAACGAGTGCATACAATAAAAGTCCAGTTAGAACAAGTGTTGCAATTTGTAAGAGTGACAATACACCTGATGGCAGCATCGCTGCAAATGTTCCTGCCAAAATGACGGCAGCAGACATAATAACAGATCCCATATTTTTCATTGATTCAGTCATGGCAAACTGGATGTCTTTTGTTTTGTATTCATTGAACCGTTCCATTAAGAAAATCGAATAATCGACTCCAAGCGCCATTAAGATGACAAAGCCAAAGAATGGAACAGCCCAGTTGATGCCTGGATATCCAAAGAAATGGGTAAAAATAAATTCTGTTACACCAATGGCGGTAAAGTACGTTAAAATCAGCGAGCCTACTAAGTAAAGCGGCATCACGAGAGAACGGAACAGAATCACTAGTATCAGGAAAATACCGATCATCATGTAAAGAACCGTCTTATTGAAGTCTTGGTCTGACAGCTGTTTTAAATCAGCGTTCATACTTGAAACACCAGATACGCCAAATGAAACATCTTTTAGGTTTGTTTCAGGAAGTGCACGTTTGACCGAAGCTTCTACTTGTTTAATTGTTTTCATGGCGTCGTTTCCATATGGATTGTCTTCTAAAATGACGTCAATCTTTGTCATCTTGCGGTCATCAGACATATAGGAATCGAACACTTGCTTGAAAGCTTTGTTTTTCAGGACATCTTTTGGAATAAACCAACCGGCCATGTCTTGATCTGGCGCGTTTTTCAGTTCATCTAAGTAGTCTCCTGCACCCATTAAGCCGTTTGAAATTTTCTCAAGGCCGTCGACACTTTTGTTTAGACCATCTGTCAGCTTGGTCAGATTGTCACCAAAGCCGCCAATTTTTTCTTTCATTTGTTTTTGACCATTAATGATGTCGCCGGCTGCATTTGCAAGTTTAGGCATACCATCAGCTAACTGCCCTTGGCCTTTAGACGTTTGATCTAGCCCGTTTTCAATGGCTTCTAAGCCAGCAATCAGCTCATCAATTTGATTTGTAAACACTTTTTGCTGCTCTGAAGCTTTTGCGATAAAAGCATCTGCTGCTTCAAGCTGTTTTTTTGCTTCTTTTGCTTGTTTTGCATAGCTGTCAGCCTGTTTGGCTCCTTCTTGCAAGGTAGTAGAAAGTTCCTTATATGAAGCTTTGATGGCTTGATATGATTGATTTTCTTTCACTTGCGGAATTTGCTGCTCAAGTGTACTGAACTGTTTATTCGCTTGACTGATCAAAGCTTTCACATCCGCTGCGGCAGAGGATGACGTATCGACTTGTGCCAATGCTGCTTTTAATTCTTTGGAAATGCTTTTATACAGTGCCACTTGTTGATTCACTTGTGCGACTTGATCTGTTAATTCCTTTTTCGCACCCTTTATTCTTTCTTTAATTTCAGAAACGCCTTTTTTGTTTTGATCGATATAGGTTTGCAGTTCTCTCATCGTTTTTTCGACGTTTTGAATACCTGATTTTACGGATTCGGTTCCAGAAATCAATTTGTTAATGCCTTTTCCTGATGCTTTAATTTGTGGTGTTTGATCCTCGATGGATTTACTCATGGTTGTAAGAGCATCTTGGATCTTTTTCAACCCTTCGTTACTTTTATCAAGCCCGCTATTTAGCTCTTTGGCTTGAGATTTCACGTACAGATCATTCAGTCCTTTTCCAACAGGACGAGTGGCACTTCTCACTTTACTCACGCCATCTGTTTGTTCAATCGCACGACTGAGTTTTTCAACAGCAATCAGACCTTCGTTATTGTCTAAAAGATCGGATGATTTCACGACAACGGTTGCTGGAAGGGCTTCACCTGGTCCAAATTTGTCAGAGATCGTATTAAATGCATTGACGGATTCGTATTTATTGCCGATTTCGTCTAGGTTGTTATATGAAAGTGTTCCTTTATACATAAGAATCGCTGGAAGGGTAATAATTGCAACGATTAGCAAGCTGAGAAGTGGTTTCATAAATGAAAAACGACCGGCTGTTTCCCACATTTTCGATTGCGGGTGAGCAATATCGCCTTTGATCGGCCAAAATAACACTTTTCCTAAAACCGCCATAAAGAATGGAACGACAGTGAGCAATGCCACAATTAACACGGCAACACCAACCGCCACGGCGACAGCTGATTTATACAGTTGGAATTCGGCTAATCCGATACACGTAAAACCAATGAGGACAGCAATTCCGCTGAATAAAACGGTTTTACCTGCCGTCTTATATGTTGTAATAATCGCCTCAATCTTATCTTTTCCGTGAGATAGTTCTTCTTTAAACCGGCTTAGCAACAGGATGCAGTAGTCGGTTCCAATCCCAAACATGATGGCGACCATAAAAATTTGGGTAAAGGTAGAGAGCGGAAAATCAACATACTTTACTAGGTAAGCCACAATGGATTGGCTGACCAAATAGGAAAGCGCTACGGCCACTAAAGGAACGAACGGTGCCACTGCGGATCTAAAAACAAGCACAAGAACAATTAAAATAAACCCAATTGTAATGAATTCTGTTTTTTTCAGACCTTCTTGTGAGCTTGTGATGACATCATCGTCGATTAGCGGCTGCCCTGTCATTTCAAATTTCAGGTTCAGGCTCTTAAGCTTTTCATTGACTCTTTCTTTAAAATCGGATGCTTTGATTTTGTTCGAGTCGTATGTAACTGGAACAAGAAGTGTTGTTTGATCTTTAGAGAGCATCTGTTTTTTAATATCTTTGTTTGCATCAAAATAAGAAGTGATGTCTTCAACATGGAGATCTTGATCCTTTTCTAAAATCTCCATCGCTTTCTTTAAAGAGGCTTCTCTTTCTTTAACGATATCCTTTCCTTGAAAGACAATGACGATCGATTTTTCCGTATCCCCATTTTCAGACATGTTCTTTAATAATTGATCGGCGTAGGAAGAAGGATAACCATCTGGAACAGAAATCTGCCCTTTTTCTTTTGTTAATTGCGCCATATTAGGAGCGGTGATTAATAATACAGCCGCTAGTACGACCCAAAGGATCGTGATCAGCCATCTACCCTTTATGATTGCTCTCATTACTATGTTGTGCCTCCTCTTCGATGATAATTTGATAAATCTTTTCATATGTTTGAATAAATGATTCGATTTCTTTTTCATCAAATTTTTCTAAATATGACCGAACAAGATCCTGAAGCTGCTTTTCCATTCGGCTGACTACATCTTTTCCTTCGGGCGTTACATAGAGATGAACGTTTCTTCGGTCAGCTTGATCATGCTCACGATAAATATAATCTTTATTAAAAAGACGATTGGTCATGGATGTCACAGCACTTTTGTTGACATTACATTCGATGGCAAGGTCTGTTGATGTACATCCTGGGTGTAAATTGATGTATCGAAGCGAGTAATATTGATCAAGTGTCAGTTCTTTATCGAGCTTTTCCGTGATCATACTCGATACTTTTTTCTCCATCATGAGATAGACGTCCGCATATCTCTGGATGAGCTGGGCAATTTTATTTTGTACCATATGCTGCTCCTTTAGTTTGATTGTTTAACTATTAAAGAGTTTAACTAATACCCAAAACAATTGTCAATCAATATCTTCGCATATAAAGCACTTTCTTTAGCTGGACACAAAAAAGACAAACTCTTATACGTTGAGTTTGTCTTTTTTTCATTTATTTTGCTTTCGGTACGACTTTAAAAACTGACATTCTTTCTTCATCAATTTCTTCGTCTAAGATTTCCTGAATATCTGTTAATTGGATTTGCTCCAGTACTGGCACGACATCAAATAAGCTCATTTCTAAGAATGCGTATCGAGTGAATTGATTGGCGATGTACTCCGGGGAGTTCATCGCTTTTAAAAAGCTGCCAATTTTTTTCTTGCGAGCAAGTTCAATCTTTTCTTCTGTGATCAGGCTTTTTGCTTGAAGAAGCGTTTCTTTTAATTCATCTGCGAGTTGATCAGGGTCATTTGTGTCTCCGCCAACTGAAGTGAAGCCAAAACCGCCTTCTTCCGTATAATCGTAGCTGAAGGTCTCATCAATTAAGCCTTTTTCATACATCTGTTCATATTGTAAGGAGCTTTTACCAAACAGCGTCTCTAAAATGAGATTCATTCCGAGCTCATGTTTTAACAGTTCATTGCCTTTTTTATGAGGATTCTTTGTTTTTAATCCAAACATACATTTTGAGCCTTGTACGTTCATTGGAAGTTCGTATTCTTTTCGGTACACACCTTCAGGCTCATTGATGTCTTTTCGTTTGATCTCTGGCTGGTCTGTAAATGGCTTTTTCGCCTGATTCGCTCGAACTTGATCTAATATTTGCTTCGGATCAACGGGACCGACAACAAATAGAAGCATATTGCTTGGGTGATAGAACGTTTCATAGCATTCATACAAATGATCTTTTGTAATCGGAGCGATGCTTTCTACTGTTCCAGCTATATCAATTCTCACAGGATGCTCTTGATATAGATTTTCAATCAAACCGAAGAATAAACGCCAGTCGGGATTGTCATCATACATGTTAATCTCTTGACCAATGATGCCCTTTTCTTTTTCGACTGTTTTTTCAGTAAAATAAGGTTCTTGCACAAAATCAATGAGTGTCTCAAGGTTTTGTTCGACATTTGAGGTGCTTGAGAATAAGTAAGCTGTTCTCGTAAATGTCGTAAAAGCATTTGCGGATGCTCCTTGTTTACTAAATGTATGAAACACATCTCCATCTTCTTTTTCAAACAGTTTATGTTCTAAGAAATGGGCAATTCCATCAGGCACTCGGATCATGTCTTCTTTGCCAAGCGGCACAAATTCATTGTCGACAGAGCCATATTTTGTTGTAAAGGTTGCATAGGTTTTGTTAAACCCTTGCTTTGGCAGCACATAGACGTCAAGTCCGCTATCCATTTTTTCATGATACACCGTCTCTTGCAGCTGATCGAATTGAATTGTTTTCACTGTCATGAAGCACCCTCCGTTCCTTTAAGAAAATAGGTCGTATCCCATTCGATTTTTTGACCCACTTTGATGATGTCCTCTTTTGTCACTCTGTCTAACGCATCTAAAAAGGAATCGAGGCTCTCCTCTGTTGGCACGACGGCATGCTGATATAAGTATTCCGCTGTTCCATAAGACGTATCAATTGTTTCGAGCAACTGGTTTTTGACGACAGCCTTTGTCTGTTCAATTGCTTCATCAGAAAAATCGCCTTTTTGCATGGCATCAAATTGTTCTTTGATGATGTCTACTGCCTGCTGATAGTTGCCGACTTCAATTCCTGACATGACCATCATCAAACCTTTAAAGCTCTCAAGTCTAGAAACAGCATAGTACGCAAGACTTGCTTTTTCGCGCACATTGATAAATAGCTTTGAATGCGAGAAGCCGCCGAATATGCCATTAAACAAATGCAGCGCCGGATAATCTTTATCCGCTATCGTTGTATGTGTGCGAAAACCAATGTTTAGCTTTCCTTGTTTTACGTCCTCTTCATCAATGACTTCTTTTGGCTCTATTTGTAATCTTGATGATTCGGTATTTTGTTTGACCGGCTCTCTTTCACTTGTTTTAAAGTATTGCGAGACCATTCGATTGATGTCTTGTTCATCAACGTCTCCCACAACATAGAGATCCAGCTGGTTTGACTGAAGTGCATGCTCGTATGCTTTAAAGAGCGCTTCTGACGTAATCGCTTCGACGTCTTCCATTTCACCATTGACGTGCAGTGCATATGGCTCACCTTTACACATTTCCTGCACAAGTCTTAAGTTTGAATAGCGCATTTTGTCATCATAAACGGCTTGAATGCGCTGTTTCAATGTTCGTTTTTCTTGCTCAACGTACAATTCATGAAATACCCCGTTTTCCACGTACGGGTGGAATAATAGTTCAGAAAGTAAGGCAATCCCTTTTTCTAGTAAAGGGGTTTGATCCTTTAAATATTTTTCATTCGCCATTTCTAGACGAAAGGTAATGATGTGATTTTCACCTTTTTTCGCCATGTCTGCGGAAACGGTCGCCCCATAGAGCTCGTCGAAATAAGCACGAAGCTCTCCCGTTTTCGGCATTTTTTCTGTTCCTCTTAAAAGCACATGCGGGAAAAGAGAACGCATGGTGACGTCATCTTTGGATAAAGGCGCAAGCATTTTAAAAAGGATCGTCACGGTTTTAAATTTTTCTGTTTTGACAATATGAGTATGAAGACCAGGTGTATCAAATGTCTTCTCTTGTAAGTACGTCATGAGAAACCTCCTTTGTTCATCCTATTTATTATGTATTAGAACATAGCTGATATATACGTGAAACAGCCATTTAATAGTCATTATATCAATCAGAGGAAAGGATAGGAAATAAAAACGCCTCTGCTAAAAGCAGAGACGCAGGTTGTTATTTCATTCTAAACGGCCACCAATTCCATTTTCCAAAGATGCGAACCATGACCGGGATAAAGAGTGGTAGTACAACAAAAGCATATAATAAAAGTCCAATGAGTACGACCGTTGCAATTTCAACTAATGATAATACACCCGAGGGCAGCATCGCAGCAAAAGTACCCGCTAAAATAGCAACTGCTGAAATAATGACCGACCCCATATTTCTCATCGCTGATATCATGGATGCTTGAACATGCTCTCCCTTCCATTCATTAAAACGATCCATGAGGAAGATCGAATAATCAATGCCGAGGGTCACAAGGATCACAAAGCTGAAAAATGGAACAGCCCAGCTGACACCATCGTAGCCAAAGAATATTTTGAAAATCCATTCTGTTAAGCCAATGGATGTAAAATACGTTAATATGAGTGACAGTGTTAAGTATATCGGCATGACGATTGACCTTAATAATATAACTAAAATAATAAAGATACCAATTAACATGAAAATAACCGTTCTGATAAAGTCACCGTCTGACGTTTCTTTTAAGTCAACATTTAAACTGGAGATACCAGATACACCGTAGTTGGCGTTTTTCAAACCACTTACAGGTAAATATTGATCAAGGGTTTCTTCAATTTTTGCTACACCTTTCATTGCTTCATTGCTGTATGGATTTACATTTAAAATCACTTCAAAGGTTGTTAATTTACGATCTGGGGACATATACGTATTAAATATTTTCTTAAATTCATGGCGTTTCAGTATTTCTTCTGGTATAAACCAGCCCGTTACTTCTTCATCTGGTGCTTCCTGAAGCTGTTTTAAATAGCTGTCCGCCTCGGTAAAGCCGCTTTTTACTTGCTCAAGTCCGGAAATACTTTCATCTAATCCATCTGTTAATAGTGAGAGTTTAGATGATAGCTGGTTAAACCCTTTTTTCACGGCTTTTTGGCCATCTGTCAGCTGATCTGCGCCATCTTCAATTTTAGGCATTTCTTTGATGAGCTGTTTTTGTCCTTTATTCGTTTCATCAAGACCATCATAAATTTGATCTAGACCTGTCATCAGCGCCTTTACTTGTTGTTTGATTTCTTTTTGCTTGCTTGAGAACGTTTGAATGACTTGATCTGCTTTCTTGATCTTTTGTTTAAAGGCAGATGCTTCCTCTTCATAGACGCTCATTTGCTCTCCAGCTTGATCGAGCATTCCTTTTGTGTCTTCGAATACTTTTTTGATTTCTTTATATTCATTCATATCTTTGATTTCTGGAAGCCGGTTTTCAAGTCCTTCAAATGATACGTTTTCATAGGATTGTTTCACTTTCTTAATCGTTGTCATCAGTTGCTCATTTGATGTTGCGTGACCTTCCAGTGTGCTTACGACTCGTTCAAGGTCTTGAATCATGGTTTCACTTCTGCGGTATTCTTGCTCTAATTCTTTTTTCGCTTGTTTGATTTCAGTGCGAATGGTTCCTACGCCCTCTTTACTGCGCCTCACACCATCCTCTAAAGAAATGAGTGATTTCCTCACTTCTCCGATCCCGCCTTTGATGGCTTTTGTCCCATCAATCAATTGATCAATCCCTTTAGCGGATTCTTCAATTTTTGGTTTTTGTTTGAGAAGTGCTAAGTTTGTTTCGGTCAAGCCATCTGTAATTTTCCCGATGCCCTCATGACCTTTCCCAAGCTCTCCTCCTAGCTCTTTCGCTTGAGAGGTAACATAGAGCTGACTTAACCCATCTCCAACTGGGCGAGTGACACTGCGAACCGCTTTTACTTCCTCAATGTCACTTAACTTACGGGTCAGTTTTTCAATCATGACGATCTTTTCTTGATTATCGAGCTCATTGTCACTTTCGACAAGCACATTCAGCGGCAGCGCTTCACCAAAGCCAAATTGCTCAGATATCGTATTAAATGCAGACACTGACTCATACTTTGTCCCAATCTCATTTAAACTATTATAAGAAAGAGTGCCGTCATACATCAGAATTGGAGGAACAGTGATGAGTGCAACTACCCCTAAGCTGATGAGCGGTCTTTTAAATGAAAAGCGCCCAGCCCATTCCCAAATCTTACTTTGTGGATGACGAATGTTTTCTCTTTTAGACGGCCAAAAAAGGGATTTTCCGAAAACCGACATAAAAAAGGGAACGATTGTGACAAGTGCAATGAGCAGAATGCCAACGCCTACGGCAACGCTGACGGCTGATTGGTACAATTGGAATTTTGCGAAACCAATACTTGAGAAGCCGACTAACACAGCTAAGCCGCTGAAAAAGACTGTTTTCCCTGCACATTGATACGTGATGATAATCGATTCTTTGACATCACGCCCCTGACCAATCTCCTCTTTAAAACGGCTTAAAAGTAATATACAATAATCCGTTCCTATACCGAACATAATAGCTACCATAAAAATCTGAGTGAAATTAGACAGAGGAAATGGTGTATATTCTACGAGAAAAGCCACAATACACCGGCTGACAGCATAAGAAATGCCAATCGTAATAAGCGGAACAACAGGTGCCAGTATCGATCTGAATACAATTATTAAAATAAAGAAAATAAAAATCATCGTAATAAGTTCAGTTTTCTTCAGACCTTGTTGAGAGCTTTTAATGACATCTGAGTCCACAAATTTTTGACCTGTCATTTCATATGAGACGTTGTAGGGCTTTAAAACTTCCTCAATTCGTTCTTTAACCTTCACAGCTTTTGTTTCGTAGTGGTCGAATTTGAATGGAACAAGAAGTGTACTTTTATCCTTTGATAAAAGTTGTTTTTGAATGTCACGTTCTACATGAAAATACGAAGTAATTCCGTCAATGTGGAGTTCTGGGGCATGTGTCATGAGTGCAGCTAAAGCCTTTTTTAATTCCTGCTCTTTGGCAGGGAACAAATGTTGTTCGGAGAATACAATCACACCAGTATCTTTTTTCCCATTATGATCTGAAAGCTTATCCAATAAGTGAAGTGCCTCAGCTGTTGGTGTCCCCTCTGGAACCTTTAACTGCCCTTTTTCTCTTGTTAATTCCTCTAAATTGGGCGCAGTAATAAACAGAATCACAGCTGTTATCATCCACACCAGTAATACAATCCATCTTGCTTTAATTATTTGCAACATAGCTGCTTCAAGCTCCTTCTAGTTCATCAATCAATTTGCTGTTTTTGAGCGTGTCTGAAGTGCTGACTTCGTCTCCTTCAACGTGCTAATGGCAGGATGACCTATTCAATTGTCCTTTCGTGTTGAAGAAACGCATATCCATCATCAGCCACGAGCTCAATTTCTGCCTTAAAATAAAGACAGAAAATGAATGTTTTTGAACACCTCCTATTTGGGATAATTTAAAAGATATTACTATACATTAGTTTAACTATCAAAATTTTACATGTCAATTTATAAAAAAGAAAAAAGATGGCAAAATACCGTCTTTTTTCTATGTTTAAACCGTTTTCAATTGTTCACTTTCATCCTTTTCATCTGGCTGGATAAAAAAGAGGACCAAAAATAATGAAATGAGACTACATATGGTCGATAGAATAAAAACGATGGAGTCTCCTTTATCCATAAGAAATGCGTAAATTGGAGGTCCTAAAGCAACACCGATAAACCGCATGCTGCTATAAAATGACGTAATGGTTCCGCACTGCTCTTTTTCAATACCTTCTGTTATCAACGCATCAAGTGCTGGAAGCACAATGCCAATCCCTACGCCACCAATACTTAAGCAGACAAACAACACGTAAAAACTGTGATTCCACCATAAAAATATATACGAAAGTGATAAAAGAGCCATACCAACGATGAGAAATATCCTCATTTTCCCCTTTTCTTTCCCGATTGTTTTCCCCGCAATATACGAGCTGATTGATAAGAAAAGGAGCGGGATACTTAGCAGCAAGCCTTTTTTGACACCCGTTATTTGATACGCCGCCTCTAGATTATCTGACAAATAAAAGAGCACGCCAAAAAGAAGAAACATAATAAAACCACCAATAGCAAAAATGGCATAAAGCCAGCGTCCTTCATGCTTAAAAATCGTCTTTGTTGATTTTAAAAACTCTTTAAATGTAGGCGGATCTTCCTCTTTCTTTGCGGATTCAACCATAAACAGTACCATCACAAAGCTAATGATTGAAAAGAATGGAATGAACCAAAACGGTACAAACCAAAACCAAGAAGCGAGAAGTGCCCCAATAATAGGACTTAGTACCTTTCCAGCTGTATTAGAAGTTTCAATGGCTCCAAGTCCCGCACTTACCTCTTCATCATCGTGAAACAAATCGCCAATAAACGGCATAACGACAGGTGCTGCCCCAGCTGAGCCAACTCCTTGAAGGACCCTGCCAAATAGAATCCACATGTAGGGTTCTTTCATGATGGTTGAGGCAACAGCTGCCACAGCTCCTCCAAGTCCTGCGATTAAAAGACACGGCAAAAGCACCTTTTTTCGCCCAATTCGGTCAGATAAATAACCGGCAATCGGAATACACAAAATCGCCACAACGGAGTATACCGTAATAATGAGTGACACTTGAAAGGAAGTGATTGAGAGTTTCTTTTCGATCTCTGGTAATACGGGGATTAGCATCGAGTTCCCAAGTGTCATGATTAGAGGCACTGATGATAATGCAATAATATTCTTTTTACTGACAGTTTTCTCGCCCAACATCATTCACCCAATTCTATATACTGTTACGTATTAGTGTGGCATGTTTCACGGGTTTTATGTATGGGCAAACAAAAAGCAACCGCCTATGGAAGCGACTGCTTTGTTAAAATCGTTTACGTATGACATGGAAGCTGAATTTATCCGCTCGAAAATAATTGAGCGAGTATAAGACCGGCTGATCATCCTGATCATAGTGCATTTGTTTCAGTAAGAGTAACGCTGTTTCTGGGTCACATTCTAGTATCGGTGAAACCTGATCGTGATAACCAATCGGTTCGATGTCTGCCACTGCATATTTAATTCCGCTGTGCGGTTCTCTGCCAAACAGCTCAAAAAGCGATTCTTCCTCATGAGTAAAAGAAGCGGGAAGATGTTTGACCGGAATTTTATCTAAACAATAGACGACTGGCTGTCCATCTGCTGTTCGAACGCGTTCCATTGAAAAAACCTTCTCGGATTCATCACACTGAAAACGAATGACATCATTCTCTGTCGGCTCCCCTTCTTGTGAGGACAAAAAGATGGTACCTGGCGTCATATTGACCTGTTCAATCATTTTTGTGACACTTGTCAGCTGTTCAATGCCAGTAGAAAAAAGCGGTCTTGAGTTGACGAAAGTTCCCACACCATGCCTTCTAATTAAATACTTCTCTTCTTCTAATATACGAAGGGCTTCACGAAGGGTCGCTCTGCTCACGCCTAAAATCTTTGAGAGCTCAAACTCAGAAGGAAGCTTTTCCTTTTCGGCATATACACCTGTTTGAATATCTTCTTTAATACGGTCAATCACTTTCAAATATAAATGGCGATTGTCTGTTTTGGTCGACATGTTTTCCCTCCGTCTAATCAATGCAAATGATAAGATGAGAAATCTCTATTCCGAGATAAGATGAACATAACTATATCATGTTTTTGCAAATAAATAAATAGTCTGACTTCCAGTTAACATAATCAATATATCGTTAACTTCATGTTAGGAAAGCTCTCTTCGAATTATGAAGAGAGCTCGTCATGTTGTTCTTTTGAGAGGAGGACTTCTCTCGGTTTACTGCCTTCATATGGTCCGACAACCCCGCGCTCTTCCATTGCGTCAATAAGACGCGCAGCACGGGTATAACCGATGCGGAACCTCCTTTGCAGCATAGAAACAGAGGCCGTCTGCATGCCAATGATCAGTTCAACTGCTTCATCATATAAGTCGTCGTCCACAGCCCCAAGCTGATCTTGCGTTTCTTCACTTGGGATCATTTCTTCTTGATATTGTGCTTTTTGCTGCGTGATGACATGATCAACCACATGTTCCACTTCTTCATCTGATAAAAAGGCGCCTTGTACACGAACTGGTTTGTTCGCACCGACAGGTAAGAACAACATATCCCCTCTGCCCAGCAATTTTTCTGCGCCTCCCATATCAAGAATGGTCCTTGAATCGGTTTGTGACGATACGCTAAATGCAATGCGGGAAGGGATATTTGCTTTAATGACACCTGTAATGACATCAACAGAAGGCCTTTGTGTAGCAATAATTAAATGAATCCCCGCAGCACGTGCCATTTGAGAAAGCCTTGTAATGGAATCTTCTACATCAGAGGAAGCAACCATCATTAAATCAGCAAGCTCGTCTACAATGACGACAATATAAGGGAGTTCTGGCTGCTTCGCTTCTGCTGATTGATTCATTCGTTTAATGTAATCATTGTACCCTTCAATATTTCTTGTACCCGTATGAGAAAACAATTCATAACGGCGCTCCATTTCACTAACCACTTTTTTAAGTGCCTGTGAGGCTTTCTTAGGATCTGTCACAACTGGAGCCAACAGATGCGGGATGCCGTTATAAACATTTAATTCAACCATTTTCGGGTCAATCATCATCATTTTTACTTCATGAGGTTTTGCTCTCATGAGAATGCTTGTGATAATACCATTGATACATACACTCTTTCCGCTTCCTGTCGAACCAGCCACAAGTAAATGCGGCATTTTGTTCATTTCAGCCAGCACAGCTTCACCAGAAATATTTCGGCCGAGTCCGATGAGTAGCTTGGCATTTGGGCGGTCATTTTGTTTCGATTCTAAAACCTCTTTTAAAGAAACCATCGCAATTTCTGCGTTGGGAACTTCAATTCCGATGGCGGATTTGCCAGGAATCGGCGCTTCAATTCGAATGTCTTTTGCTGCTAATGCAAGGGCTAGATCATCACTCAAGTTGACGATCTTACTTACCTTCACGCCGACATCAGGGTATACTTCATATTTTGTGACGGCCGGCCCTAAATGAACTTGTGTCACTTTTGCTTTTACACCAAAGCTTTGGAAGGTCTTTTCAAGCTTTCTTGCATTTTCATAAATATTCTTCTTATCTGTTTGCTGACCTGAATGCTGCGGCTCAGCTAAAATATCAAGCGATGGCAGCTCATAATCCTTGTTTTCAAGCTCCGTAAACGTCATAGGCGGAGCTTCTTTCGGTTCATCCCCTGTATCATGAGACGGAGTGCCTTGTACAGTTTCTTGAAGAGGATCTGGCTCATTGACCGGCTGATCTTTTTGAACTTGCGGTGTGAGCATGTCATCTCGATCAGCAAAACTTGAGATAATCGGCTGACGATTGTCAGAAGCTTGCTCTTCTTCCTCGATCAAGATATGATCATGATCTTCTTCGGCCTCTTCTTGCAAGCGTGAACGTTTTTTCTTTTCACTTGTTTTTTGCGCAGGTGCATTCTTTTTCGCCTGCCTTATGCCTTTCATATCTTCAATAAATGCTTTCCACTGCTTCACCAAAAATTGTGATACAGGCAGCGTCACTTTTTTGACCATTTCTTGCAGTGACCGGTTTGTGATCAGCACAATGCCGATCAGCATTAGCACAATAGCCATGATTTGCGACCCTGCTTGTGCAAACAAGAAATAGGAGGCCGCAAATAATACAGCACCGATCATACCGCCTCCTAAATCGGGCGAGCCTGTCTCACCTTTCATATCCATTAAGAATAACTCAAACGTATTTCTGATTACACTTTGAGAACCTATCACGCCTGCAGCTGAAAGATGCTGAAAAAGCTTCACATGGGACAAAAGCAAGATACTCGCAATGATGCAGTATAAACCTGCTTTTCTTCTGGTCAGTAAATCAGGAATTTGTTTTTTCCAAAAGATCGTCACACCAAAAAGAAATAATCCGATAAGGCAGAGAATAAACCATTCACCTGCAAAGAATCGGAATAGATGTACAAAGGTTTGTCCAACTACACCTAGCTGTAAAATGGCAATGATCGCTATGGCAATACAGACTAACCCATTTAGTTCATATTTCAGTTTTAGCTGTTTATTTTGTTTTTTTCTTGTTTTACGTTTTCTCTTTTTCGCCATACTCATCACCTTACTACAAAAGAAAATATAACCTACGAAAAGATCAGAAAGAAAGCAGCCTGGTTTTGGCTGCATCTTGTTGTAAGTTTTCCCTTTATTATAGCATAGAATCATTCATATGAGTCGGTTTGATTGGTGCCTAAATGTAACTTCAATCGCTTACCTGGTGCAAGCTCCTGATTCAAAAAGTCCATTGGATTTGTACTCATTACTTGAACGATTTCCGCTTCATCTTCTTTCATTTCAACCATCACTGGCACGCCCTGAATGTTTACCTGCTGGAGTTTGCGTTCTCCTTGTTCCTCAGCGTAAATGGCTTCATAAGGCATAGTTGTATATAAAATCATTGGATCAGCCCCTCGTTTTGTGCAGCCCGTTCGCCAATAAGCTCGTTCAGCTTTTTAATCGCTTGTCCAACGCCGCCGACTTCATGCATCAGTCCGTATTCAGCCGCCTCATGACCAACGACATTTGTCCCGATGTCTCTTGTTAAATTGCCTTTAGAGAACATAAGCTCTTTAAATTTCTCTTCTGTAATGTTTGAGTGACTCGTGACAAAATTAATGACTCTTTCCTGCATTTTATCTAAGTATTCAAAGGTTTGCGGAACACCAATGACTAGACCGGTTAAGCGTACAGGGTGAATGGTCATCGTTGCTGTTTCGGCAATGTATGAATAATCACACGATACGGCGATTGGGACCCCAATAGAGTGGCCGCCGCCAAGCACAATGGATACAGTCGGTTTGGATAAAGAAGCGAGCATTTCCGCAATGGCTAGTCCTGCTTCTACATCGCCGCCGACTGTATTTAAAATGATTAGAAGTCCTTCAATTTTTGGGTTTTGTTCAACTGCTACGATTTGTGGAATGACATGTTCGTATTTGGTTGTTTTATTTTGTGGCGGCAGCTGCATGTGCCCTTCAATTTGTCCAATAATAGTCAGGCAATGTATGTTTGTATCTTGTGACAACTGCGGGACGGCTGTTTCACCAAGCTGTTGTATTTTGCTCATAATGCTATCTTTTTCTTCTGGTTTTCGCTCAGGCTGCTGTTCATTCTGTTCGTCCATTTGTCTCCATCCTTTCCTAAAAACTCTCCTCCTATTATGAACAAGATCGTCACATTCCATCCGCATTCATCATGTCACATCAAAAAAGCCCAAAGAGCTTGTGCTCCTTGGGCTTAGCGTGTAGACAAACCCTCGCATTCGTTGTCAGTCCTGCGCTTCGGTACTCACGAATGTCAAATTCGCTCCGCTCCGGTGCTCGTCCTTCCTAGACTGCAAAGGTTTTCTATCACGCTAAAAAGAAGACAAAGTGCTAAAATAAAGTTCATTTTAGCACTTTGTCAACAATCTAAAGCCCAAAGAGCTTGTGCTCTTTGGGCTTTTCTCATCACACTTCCATAATAATTGGAATGATCATTGGCTTACGTTTTGTTTTTTCATATAGGAATTGATTTAGTACATCGCGCATGGATTGTTTCAGTGTTGACCATTCAACAATTGAGTTTTCCGTTTGCTCTTTCACAATCCCTTTGACCATTTCTGTTGCTTTCACAATCAGCTCTTCGGATTCTCTTACATAAACAAATCCTCTTGTGATGATCTCAGGTCCAGAAATTAATTGTTTCTTTTGTTTATCGAGCGTAATGACTACAATCAAGATGCCATCTTGAGACAATAGGCGTCTATCACGTAAGACAATATTCCCAATATCACCAACACCAAGACCGTCGATCAAAATGTTCCCTTGATGTACTTTTTCACCGATTTTGACGTTTTGACCTCTAAATTCCACAACATCCCCTTTATCAATTAAGAAAATGTCGCTTCGTTTCATGCCCACTTCTTCAGCAATACGAGAATGTGCTTTTTGCATGCGATATTCGCCGTTTACTGGAATTAAATACTTTGGCTTCAGTAAGTTCAGCATAAGCTTTAACTCTTCTTGACAGCCATGTCCAGATACATGCACACGTTTTTGAGCAAAAATCACTTGTGCTCCGCTTCTTGTAAGGAAATCCACCGTTTTTGAATAGGTAAGTTCTTGTCCTGGAAGAGGTGTAGACGCAATCACAACCGTGTCATCTTTTTCAATATGAAGCTGTTTGTGATTTTGTTTCGCCATTTTTGTTAAAGCAGCGAGAGGCTCGCCGTGGCTTCCTGCTGTGAGAATGACCACACTGTTTTTCGCCATTTTTTTCACTTCTTGGACTGGAACAAATAATTCTTCGTCCGCTGTCACATAACCAAGTTTGATCGCAAGCTGAAGAGTTGTCATCATATTTTTCCCTGCTACTGCAAGCTTACGGCCATTTTGGTTTGTGGCATTAATGATTTGCTGTACACGATTAATATTTGATGAAGATACAGCCACAATCACACGGTTTTCAGCATTGTACATCGCATTTGAGATTTCGTCTTGGACGAGCGCCTCAGAAGGTGTATAGCCTGGTTTTTCAGCATTTGCACTGTCTGAAAGAAGTGCTAAAACGCCATTGTTTCCAATTTTCGCAATCTCTCCGATGTCACAGGCTTGGTTAAGCGCTGGGGTTTGATCAAATTTAAAATCACCTGTGCATACGATTGAACCAAGAGATGTTTTGAAGCTGATTCCGACTGAATCAGGAATACTGTGATTCGTTCTAAAGAATGACACCTTTGTTGTTTCAAATGTAATGACTGACTTTGCATGAACCTCTCGCAAATCAGCTTTTTGATTGAAGCCGTATTGCTTTAACTTTTCTCGAAGTAACGCAAGGGTCAGCTTCGTGCCGTAAACTGGTACAGACAATTTGCTTAAGCAATGGAATACGCCTCCGATTGCTTCATCATGTCCGTGGGTAAGAAAAATTGCTTTCACCCGATCAGCTCGTTCTGTTAAATAAGAGATATCAGGAATGACCACGTCAATGCCTAGCATTTCGTTTTCTGGATGCATGAGTCCTGCATCTACAACATATATGTCGGAATCAATCTCAATGACATATAAGTTTTTCCCGATTTCTCCAACGCCTCCCAGTGCAATAATTCTTACGTTCTCTGTATTTTTCTTTTTCAAAATTCTTATCCTCCTAGTCTCAAGCCCGTCCATCATCGCTTAATGCTATTATAACTGAATCTAATTTTAGAAAACAAGATGAAGTCACATTTTAAGAAAGTGTTTATGTATAAAAAACGGTCATACTCAGGGACATCTGAGAATGACCGCTTACGAATTTTTTTGTTTTGATCAGCTGTTTAATACGCTGCTTAAATTCAGTCTTTCTTCTTCTGATAAAGGTAAAAGCGGGAGTCGAACGGATCCGACATCTAATCCTTTCAGCTGAAGAGCTGTTTTGACAGGCGTTGGATTTGGCGCTGAGAACAGCTGGTTCATAATCGGCACCAGTTTTTGATGAATCAATGCCGCATTCGCTGTTTGTCCTGAAGCGTAGCTTTTTAGCATTTGCTGCATATCAAGGCCTACGATATGAGAAGCGACAGAGACGACTCCTCTTGCACCAATCGCAACCGCAGGAAGCGTTAGGCTGTCGTCACCAGAGTAAACGTCAAAATCTTCTGGTGTCTCTGCAATGATTTTTGTCATGGCATCTAGATCACCGCTTGCTTCTTTGATTGCGACAATGTTCGGTATTTGCGCAAGCTTAATCGTTGTTTCTGGTGCTAATGAAGCAACCGTTCTTCCTGGTACATTGTAAAGCATGACAGGAAGAGATGTAGACTCGGCAATTGCTTTAAAGTGTGCATACATGCCTTCCTGTGATGGCTTGTTGTAGTAAGGTACGACAAGCATCACTGCATCAACGCCCGCTTCTTCTGCTTTTTTCGTTAGTTTAATAGACGCATTTGTGTTATTACTGCCTGTTCCTGCAATGATTTTACAACGACCATTTGCTAATTTCACCGATTGCTGAAAAAGAGCGACTTTTTCTTCAGTCGATAAAGTTGGCGATTCGCCTGTTGTCCCTGCAACGACTAAAGAGTCACTGCCGTTTTTTAACAAGTAATCAATGAGAATTGATAGCTTTTGGAAATCAATGTTGCCCTTTTTATCAAAAGGTGTAATCATAGCTGTTGCGATATTTCCGAAATTCATTTTTTTCACCTCATCATGATTCAATCACATTTATCTTGAAAGTTCAAACACTTCATGAAGGGCATTGACAGCCGCTCTCATGTTTTCTTCGTTCACTAACACCCAAATCGTCGTATGACTGTCAGCGGACTGTAAGATCGGAATATTTTGCTCAGATAGTGCAGATACAATTTTAGATGTGACACCTGGTACACCCATAATGCCTGCTCCAACAGCTGATACCTTTGCACAGTTTGTCGTGACAATCGGCGTATAGCCCAGATCTTTTAGGATCGCCGTTGCTTTTTCAGTCATTGCACCTGTCACCGTATAGACGATTTCGCTCGGTGTAATGTTGAAGAAATCGACACTGATTTGGGCATTTGCCATTGCTTTAAAGACTTCTGTTTGTACGCTGTACTGTCCCTCTTTAGCTGGGACTTTGATTTGTGTGACATCATTGACATGTGCAATACCCGTAATCAGGCGGTCGTACACATCATGACTCATTTTATCTGAGTAGTGTGATGTCACGAGTGTGCCCTCATCATCAGAGTATGTTGAACGGACCCTCATTGGTACTTTTGCTTGCATGGCAATTTCAACAGCTCTCGGGTGAATGACTTTTGCCCCTTGGTATGCGAGGTTACAAATTTCTGTGTATGTCACGACTCTCAGTGGTTTTGCATTTTCTACGATACGGGGATCTGCTGTCATGACCCCTTCTACATCTGTAAAAATATCGATGAAATCTGCCTGCAATGCAGCGCCTAACGCAGCAGCTGACGTATCACTGCCGCCTCGTCCGATTGTTGTCACGTCTCCATTTTTTGCAGCGCCTTGGAATCCAGCTACGACAACCACATCATGCTCTGAAAGTGCCGCCTCAAGACGTTCACACTTCATGTCAATAATTTTCGCATTTGTATGTTCTTTATCCGTCACAAAGCCTGCCTGTGATCCAGTCATCGCAACAGCCTTTAGCCCGTTTTCATTCAGCATACTTGAAAAAACAACAGCTGAAATATTTTCTCCGCAAGACACGAGTAAATCTTTTTCTCGGTTTGTCATATGCTGCGCACTGCCGTAAAGCAGACCTAGCAGTGTATCTGTCGCATAAGGATCGCCTTTTCGTCCCATCGCAGACACGACAACGACCGATTTATAGCCTTTCTCTTTTGCAGATAAGATATG
Organism: Bacillus sp. FSL W7-1582; assembly: GCF_038593325.1. NCBI lineage: Bacteria > Bacillati > Bacillota > Bacilli > Caryophanales > Bacillaceae > Bacillus > Bacillus sp. FSL W7-1582. Next base: position 1,652,864 of record NZ_CP151987.1, on the reverse strand, counting down.
TGCAAGTGCCCTTTTTCTTCCTTGATCATCTTTGACAGATGTACCGCCAAATTTTTGGACAATTATTTTCACTGTTTTCACTCCAAGTTCATTCTGACGTAACAGAAGAGAGCAGGCGAAAGATGCCTAACTCTCTTCTATTCGTCCTCATCATCCATTGAATGTTAAACTAATTTTAATGCTCGTAAGCTTTCTGCAATTTGAACGGAGTTCCATGCAGCGCCTTTTAGCAGGTTATCAGATACAATCCACATATGGAAGCCATTTGGACGATCCAAATCCTTCCGAATGCGGCCGACAAATACGTCGTTTTTACCAACAGCATCTGCAGGCATTGGATAAATTTGCTGAGACGGATCATCTTGTAATGTGATGCCTGGTGCATCTTTTAGGATGGACTTGACGTCATCAACCGTTGCGTCATTTGATTCAAGTTCAACGTAAACCGATTCTGAATGACCCGTTTCAATTGGTAGTCTCACACATGTTGCCGCTACTTCCAGCTCTGGCAAATGCATGATTTTTTTCGTTTCATTGATCATTTTCATTTCTTCAAATGTATAGCCATTATCTTGGAATTTATCAATTTGCGGAATTGCATTAAAGGCAATTTGATAAGGCATGACTTCTGGTTTCACATCTTCTTTATTTAAAATGGCTTGCGACTGGCTGTACAGTTCGTCAATGGCTTCATGTCCTGCACCTGATACTGCTTGGTAAGTAGACACAATGACTTTTTTCATGCCATACGCTTGACGAAGCGGTTCTAGCGCCGCCACCATTTGAATCGTTGAACAGTTAGGGTTTGCAATGATCCCTTGATGGTCATGCAAATCTTTTTCGTTTACCTCTGGTACGACAAGAGGGGTATTTTCGTCCATACGAAAAGCACTTGTATTATCGACAACAATTGCACCTCGTTTGACTGCTTCAGGAGCTAGCGCTTTGGAAACATTTCCTCCCGCACTGAATAGTGCAATATTGACCCCTTCAAAGCTTTCAGGTGTTGCTTCTTGAACGGTATACTCTTGACCTCTGAATGTCACTTTTGTTCCAGCAGAACGTTTTGAGGATAGTAGGGTAAGTGTATCCATTTCAAAATCTCTGTCAGCTAGTGTTTTTAACATTTGTTGACCGACAGCTCCAGTCGCTCCAACTACAGCTACATGCAATCCTCTTCCCATCAGTAAAACTCCTTCCGACCCATCCATGATTCTTTTCTTTCGGATGGCCATCCTATGACTTTTTACATTTTATTTTACCATAGAAAAGCAAGGCTTGAAGTACCTTTTTTGAATCTTTCATGATTTTCTAGTGAATCTATTATTCGTTTGATCCAATTAAAATGGGCTGAATTTGTCTATGCTCGAGCGCCTCTTCTACCGTTTTCGTCAGTAGATCCATATGCGCTACCATGGAAGTCGGTTTTTTGAATGGATCATCCTGGCCGAATGGAATAAAGAAAATGTTCTTTGTCGACATGAGTCTCATGAGATTTGTACCATTTAAACCTAATGCATCATTGGTGGAAATGCCTAAAACGACAGGGCGGTGATTACGAATGGTCGCCTTAGCAGCCATTAAGACTGGACTGTCTGTCAGTGCATTTGCAAATTTCGCCATTGAATTGCCTGTTAAAGGTGCAATGACCATACAATCAAGTGGAAGTTTTGGTCCGAGTGGCTCTGCTTTGACGATTGAGTCAATCGCTTGAAATCCTGTCAGCTTCTCAATCCGCTCAATCCAGTCCGCTCCTTCTCCGAATCTCGTATTCGTATTTTGCACCGTATATGACACGACAGGACGCACTTCTGCCCCTTCTTTCACGAGTGATTCGATTTGCGGAAAAACGGCTTCGTACGTGCAGTGAGAACCTGTTAAACCAAAGCCGATTCTTTTCCCTTTTAGTGTAGTCATGATTTCATCCCCCTTTTTTCCTCCGCAAGTTCACATAAGAGCCCAGAAAGCACTTTTGCAATGATCTGCCCGGCTGTCTTTGGTGCCACAATCCCTGGAAGTCCTGGTGCAAGAAGTGCCTTCACTCCATGCTTTTGTGCAAAGTCAAAGTCTGTTCCACCTGGGCGGGAGGCGATATCCAAAATGAGTGTCTTTGGTGTCATGCTGACGATGACAGATGAATCTAATACTAAGCTTGGAATCGTATTGATGATGATGTCGACATCCGTTACTTCATCTTTTAAACGGTCCATTGAAAATGGATCAAGTCCCATCTCAAAGGCTCGCGCTAAATGGGCTGTATCCGCAGCACCAACTTTCACTTCCGCACCTAGCGCCCGAAATGTGCGGGCAATGGTGAGCCCTGTTCGACCAAGTCCGAGAACAGCGACATGTGACCCATGAATCGTATAGTCCGTTTGCTGAATAGCCATCATGATAATCCCTTCAACTGTTGGAATAGAGTTATATATGGCAATATCATCTCGCTCAAACAGCTTCACAAGCTTCCGGTTCACCTGCTTTGCCATATTGTCTAAGTACATATTAGAAATACCTGAGTACAAGGTACAATGTGCAGGGGTTCTTTCTAAATATTTAGCTTCTAGCACGACCTTCTCATTTGAAAAAACGGTGGCAACGACCCCTTCGTCTGTAGCACCTGATACCGGAAGGATCATACTGTCTACCTGCTCAAATGGAAGCTCTGACATTTTCAGCTTTTCAGCACCAATAAATCCATGATCCAGCTGATCAAAACCGACCAAAAACACTTTGGCATGCTGCTGTGACAGCTTGCGAATGATTTCAAGCTGCCTAGCATCTCCCCCGATCACCGCAACCGTTAAACCGCTCAACATACTGACCGTTCACCTTCTTTATTTAAAAAAGTCTGTAATATTTTCCGAATCTCCCTTTCAGCATATGAGGAGAGGATTCAGCCTGTGAACAAATCGGGAAGAGAAAAGAAAAAGAGCACCCTTTTATGATGGGTGCTCTTTTTCTCCGTGCGGCTGAAGTTCTTCAGGCACATCGAGAATGATCATATCTGATCCTATTTTTTGAATGTGATTCCACGGAACGCGGATGTCATTTCCTTGTTTTCGAAAGCCAAACCATTTGACGGAAGGTATGATGAGTGCTGTAATTTGACCGTCCTGTTCATTTATTTCAAGGTCGGTTTGTCCAAGCACGCCAAGCCGCTCCGCTCTTTTAATATCGACGATCTCTTTTCCTGACAGCTCACTCAGCCTCAAAATCGCATCACTCCCCTTCCATATCATATATGCAGCAGGGAGGGGGAATAGACCGTCCCGTTCTACACGTCACGAATGAAGCCAATCTGTATACCAAACTGGCGTCAGTTGAGTAAAACGCTTATGGTCTGTCAGCATTCTCTCCACTCGATTCACCATGTCTTTTACATGCCCCGGGTCATAGGATAACGTCCAAACAATAGAAGAAAAACAGCTCATGGCTGTATAGATGGAAAAAAGAAGCCAAAAATCATGTGTTGTCTGCGTACTTATATAGGCATCCAATTGCCCGGCTGAAAATGGAATGCTTCTTTCTCGACTAAATAAAGACAGTTTATAAAAGTCATGAATCGGATCGCCCCAGTCGGATTGATCAAAGTCGATCGCCCCAGCATATTGATGACGCTGTATAATGATATTCCCTAAATGAAAATCATCATGCTGGAACTGGTTTGGCCTCCCTTTTACCGCATCAGCATGTGACTGAATAAAATCTAATACGAACTGATCATGGGAAAAGGTCACTCCGCTTGATTGATAGGCATGTACATACCGTTCATGTTTCGCTAATACCTTCTTATCCCAGGGGGCTGCATAAAAAGGGGCATCGCATGTATGCATGATACTCAAGTCTCTGCCTGCCCGCCTTCCGATTTCATACTGCTCTTCTTCTGTGAGCAGATGAATGGATGCTCTAGCAATCTCTCCTTCGATAAATGGAAAAATACGAAAGGTACAGTTTTGTTCAGCACTCACTCCGACCTCCATCACTTCAGAACAAATAACGCCTCGATTTTTTAACTTCTGCTGAATGGACGCTTTCTTTTTCAAACTGGAATATTTCTGAATGTCTGATAGCTTGAGTACTAGCTTTTCACTAGGCGTTATGACCAAAAAGGTGCGGTCTCCCGAAAATCCAGATGTCATCGGCTGGAAAGAGATGGCTTGTTTAAGAAGCGGAGATAGCTGTTTCAGTTTTTCGTGTTTCATGAACGCAGGGCCCCTTTCTTCTTGGTATACAATAAACGGCAGACCTCTTGAGAAGTCTGCCGTGTTGTTTACATTATGATGGCTGATCACCCGTCGGACTAATAAGCGAGAGCGCATAATCTTCTGTAAAGATTCTTTTCGATAAATTGTTCACGCCGTCTAATGAGACGCGATTGATTTCATCAATAATTTCATCAAGCGTACGATGTTTGCCAAGGAGTAATTCATTTTTACCATTTCGGCTCATCTTGCTGTTTGTGCTTTCAAGACTGAGCATGAGGTTGCCTTTCATTTGCTCCTTAGAGTTTTCAAGTTCTTTCTGCGTAATTCCCTCACGTTTTAAGACGTCTAATGTTTGTAAGATGGTTTCAGATAGCAGGTTCAGCTGCTTCGCTCCAGTTCCACCATAGATCGTCAGCATTCCGTTATCTGCAAATGAACTATGATAGCTGAATACAGAATACGCAAGTCCTTTATCTTCTCTTACGTCTTGGAACAACCGGCTGCTCATGCTACCGCCTAGAACATTATTTAAGACGATTAAGTCATAGATGCCCTGATCTCCAGCAGGAAGTCCGTTAAAGCCCATGCAAAGATGCGCCTGTTCTGTTTCCTTTTTGCGTGTCAGTTTGTCATAGTGGAATTGCGGGGCTTCGACAGGCTGCTTTTTCCCCTTTCCTTCATACGAGCCAAATAATGTTTCGACCTCACGAATGAAGGTGTCATCGACGTTCCCTGCAACAGAGATGACGACGCGATCTGGCGTATAGAATTCGTCCATATATTTTCGAAGGGAATCACCGTTAAAAGTAGAGAGTGTTTCCTCTGTCCCTAAAATCGGATAACCTAATGAATGATCACCGTAAATGGCTTTACTTAACAAATCATGTACGATGTCATCAGGAGTATCTTCATACATTTTAATTTCTTCATAGACCACATTTTTTTCTTTCTTCAGCTCTTCTTCGTCAAAAGCAGAGTTGAAAAACATGTCACTCAACACATCGAGGGCATACCCAGCATGTGAATCAAGTACCTTTGCATAATAGCAAGTATATTCTTTTGACGTAAAGGCATTCACTTGACCACCAATGCGGTCAAAGGATTCTGCGATATCACGTGCAGATCTCGTCTTTGTTCCTTTAAAGAACATATGCTCTAAAAAGTGTGAGATCCCATTTACTTCTGGTGTCTCATGTCTAGAACCTGTTCCAATCCAGACGCCAATTGCGACAGACCTTACAGTGGGATTGTTTTCAAGTACAATTCTTACTCCGTTTTGGCATGTATACGTTTTGACCAAGTTTTGCTCCTCCTATTCAACAAACAGATCGCATCACGGGTGTCTTTTTTCACTTAGGAGGTCAGAAACCGTTCCTAATTCATATCCTCTTTCTTTGATTTGAGTGATAAGTGCGTCAAGACTTCTCGCTGTTGCGTCTGTTGGATGCATTAATATCATCGCCCCATTGTGAATTTTCCCAAGCACTCGTTTTTGTAATACAGCTGGTGATGGTTTTTGCCAGTCGATCGTGTCTACTGTCCACATAATGGTTTCCATTCCTTCTTGTTTCGCAAGCTTTACTGTTTCTTCTTTAAAGCTGCCACTTGGAGGCGCAAACCATATCGGTTTTTTCCCAAGGGATTCTTCAATTTGGCGATTTGTTTTAATCATCTGCTCTAATGCTCGTGCTCTTGTCAGTGTGCGCATATCCGGGTGATTGTATGAATGATTTCCAATTTCATGACCATCTGCCACGATTTTTTTAGCAAGGTCTGGACTGTTTTTCACCCATTTGCCTTCTAAGAAAAAGGTTGCCTTCACTTGATGCTTTTCTAGTGTATTCAACATCTTTGTTAAATGCTCGTCGCCCCAAGCTACATTGATCAGGAATGCATTCATCTTTTTGTCTGGATGTCCCTTATAGATAGGTTCAGCACCAAGTTCATGTAAATGGACAGATGGTTTTGTTTCTTTAAAAACAAGCAGCTTTTCATCGAAAGAGCCCTGTTTTTTCATTTTTTCGTAAGAAGCATCGATATCGACTGTCTGTCCATTTAAACCAGGCATCTTTTTCCACACTTTATCAATCTTAGCATTTTGCGGCTTCTCTTCATAGTCAGAAGACTTCGATTCGATCTCTTGATACAGAATATCTTTTGAAACAGATGCTACCTCGGCGTGCTCTTTCATTGAATTCATATATGTAACAGCAGCCGGCTGCTTCATCGTTTGATATGACACGAGCAGTAAAAATACAAACACAAAGAATGGTATCGTTTTTTTCAATGGTTGTCCCTCCCCTTTACCACAAATTATGATGGGGAGAAACAAGCTAGAACTATTGTTACGCGCAAGAAAAGAAAGAAGCCTGGCACGGATACCTGGCTTCTAACACATTTTATTTGTTCTCATTAAGACTGCTTTTCTTCTTTTTCCTTTTCTTCACGTAAAACAGCTTTACGAGAAAGGTTTACACGGCCTTGTTTATCGATTTCAGTGACTTTGACGAGTAGCTCGTCACCAATCTTCACGACATCTTCTACTTTGCCAACACGTTCAAGTGCAAGCTCAGAAATATGAACAAGTCCATCTTTGCCGCTGAAGATTTCAAGGAAGGCACCGAATTTTTCAATTCGTTTTACTTTACCTAGGTAAAGTTGGCCAACTTCAACTTCTCTGACAAGATCTTCAATGATTTTCTTCGCTTTTTGGTTCATGTCTTCTTCAGTAGAAGAGATAAAGATTGTACCGTCTTGTTCAATATCAATTTTCACACCGGTATCTTCAATGATTTTATTGATTTGTTTACCGCTTGGTCCAATGACATCGCGAATTTTATCTGGATTGATTGTCATCGTTAAGATTTTTGGTGCATAACGTGACAATTCTCCTCTAGAAGCTGGAATCGTTGACAGCATGCTATCTAAAATTTCCATTCTTCCTTTTTTCGCTTGTTGAAGTGCTTCTTCTAAAATGTCTTTTGATAGACCATCGATTTTGATGTCCATTTGAAGCGCTGTTACACCTTTAGATGTACCTGCTACTTTAAAGTCCATATCTCCAAGTGCATCTTCCATTCCTTGAATGTCTGTCAGCACTGTGTAGTATTCACCAGATTTAACAAGTCCCATTGCAATCCCTGCAACTGGTGCTTTAATTGGAACACCTGCATCCATCATCGCAAGTGTGCTCGCACAAATACTTGCTTGTGAAGTAGAACCGTTTGATTCTAACACCTCAGACACAAGACGAACCGTATAAGGGAAATCTTTTTCAGATGGAATGACTGGCTCTAATGCACGTTCGCCTAGCGCACCATGTCCAATCTCACGACGGCCTGGACCACGCATTGGACCGGTCTCACCAACACTGAATTGCGGGAAGTTATAATGGTGCATGAATCGCTTAGACTCTTCAACACCAAGACCATCAAGAATCTGTACATCACCAAGTGCACCTAATGTACAAATACTGAGTGCCTGTGTTTGGCCTCTTGTAAACAATCCTGAACCGTGCGTTCTTGGAAGAAGTCCTACTTCTGAAGAAAGTGGACGGATTTGATCGACGCCGCGTCCATCTGGACGTACCTTCTCTTCAGTAATAAGGCGGCGAACTTCGTTTTTCACAAGCTTATTTAAGACATCCTTCGCTTGTTTAATCGTTGCTTCGTCACGCTCTTCTTCTTCAAATTTTTGAACGACAGCTTTTTTCACAGCACTGATGGCATCTTCACGAGCATGCTTCTCATGTACTTGAATCGCTTTCAGTAGATCCGCTTCAGCAAGTTGTTTTACTTCCTCTGCTAATGCTTGATCGACTTCATATAAAGGAATATCGATTTTTTCTTTACCGACAGCTTTCACAATTTCTTCTTGGAATTCGATTAAGCGTTTGATCTCTTGATGGCCGTACATGATGGCTTCAAGCATTGTTTCTTCTGGTACTTCATCAGCACCAGCCTCTACCATGTTGATTGCATCTTTTGTTCCAGCTACAACAAGGTTGATATCGCTTTGTTCAAGCTGCTCAACATTTGGGTTGATGATGAGTTTTCCATCTACTCGTCCTACTGTCACGCCAGCGATTGGTCCCTCAAATGGAATGTCAGACACACATAAAGCTAAAGATGAGCCAAACATTGCAGCCATTTCAGATGAACAATCTTGATCCACACTCATGACAATACTAATGACTTGTACTTCATTTCTAAATCCGTCTGCAAATAGTGGACGGATCGGTCTGTCAATTAAGCGACTCGCAAGGATTGCTTTTTCACTTGGGCGGCCTTCTCTTTTAATGAAACCACCAGGAATTTTACCAACTGCATATAATCTTTCTTCGTAGTTTACAGTGAGCGGGAAAAAATCAAGTGGTTTTGGTTCTTTAGAAGCTGTTGCTGAGCTAAGCACAGCCGTATCTCCGTAGCGTACGAGAACCGCTCCGTTTGCTTGCTTTGCAAGCTGGCCAGTTTCAACTGTCAGTTGACGTCCAGCCCAGTCTATGGTGAAGACTTGTTTCTCTTGTCCCATTCTGAGATAAACTCCTCTCTTGTCGTAAAGTTTTTAGGTTATTTCTTATTATGAACAAAATGATTTTCACATATCAATGTGAAAGCTGTATGTAGAAGGGTTTTTGCCATTCTTTCAACATTTTAACCATAAAATATTAGTGATTATACGATAAAAAAGCGGGAATCCTCCCGCTTTTTACGATTATCGACGTAAGCCTAGTTTGTTAATTAACTCACGGTAACGAGTTACGTCTTTATTACGTAGATACGTAAGAAGATTACGACGTCTACCTACCATTTTCAAAAGACCGCGACGTGAGTGGTGATCTTTCTTATGAGTACGTAAATGCTCGTTCAAGTTGTTAATTGATTCTGTTAGGACAGCGATCTGAACTTCTGGAGATCCAGTATCAGATTCGTGTGTTTTGAACTCATTAATTAATTGAGTTTTACGCTCTTGAGTAATAGCCATCCTGTTTCACCTCCAAATCATGTTAGCCCCATCTACCTCGCAACCGTCGGTGAAGTCGGCCTGCCAAGTAAGTGGTTTTAAAGCTACAGGAATTATCATACTAAAAATATGCCGATTTTGCAAATGATAGAGCGGTTTTTCTGCGATTTTTTTGTTTAATGAAGATGATCTTGAAAAAACTGAATCGCTTCTTCTTTATCTTGACTAATTTGAGCCGTTAATTCTTGGATACCGTTAAATTTTTGTTCACTGCGAATCCGTTTGTACCACTGTAATTTAATCGGTTCACCATAAATTTCTTCGTTAAAATCAAAAAGGTTCACTTCAATCGCAGGCTGGTCAGGACGTTTTTCGTAAAATGTTGGTTTGTAGCCAACGTTACAAACACCGTCATACACCTTGCCTTTCACTTCCGCTCTCACTGCATATACGCCTGTTGGCGGGATGATGTATTCAGCAGACAAACCAACATTGGCGGTTGGAAAGCCAATCGTGCGTCCTCGTTTATCTCCATGAATCACAATGCCGCGCAGCTGATACGGTTTCCCTAAAAGCTCACTCACATATTCAACGTCTCCATTTTTCAATGCGGAACGTATAAGGGTCGAGCTGACTTTCCGGTCTTGGTTGGAAAGCTTAGGTACAATGGTCGCAGAAATCCGCCCTTTCCCGTATTCGTCAAACGTTTCCATTGTGCCTGCGCCAAACCGGCCGAATGTAAAATCGAAACCAGCGACTGCATGCTTCACATTCAGTTCGTCCAAATATTGATCGACAAACTCTTGAGGAGACAGTGCTGCAAAGCTTTCGCTGAATTGCACAATGTATAAGTAGTCAGCACCTAATTGTTCGATAAAATCAATCTTATCCTCAAGCGGTGTGATTAAGTCTTTTGGTTCACGTGCTTTTTGCAGAACATGTGATGGGTGCGGATGAAAAGTCATGACTGCTAGAGCTAAACCCTCTTTTTCCGCAATGTTTTTCGCTGCATCAATCACTTTTTGGTGTCCGAGGTGAACACCGTCAAAATACCCTAAAGCCATCACAGACGGGACTTGATCCTTTTGATTCAATGTATGTGGGTGTGAAATATGTATAGTCTTCACGAGATGGTCACCTTTTCTTTAAGATTGCTTGTCCTGTGATAAAATCTTCGCCGGCTTCATCAGGTTCTGTTTGGTCGGGTGCTTCATATAAATCGCCATACAACGGCCTGAAGGAGCAAAGACAGCGACACGATCTTCCTCTGCAAAATGAGCAAATTCATCAGGCATAGGTAGGACTGCACCGTTTTCCACTTTACTTGCTAATGTATCATTTATCTCCCATTTCGGCAAATGATTGAGCGCACGCTCGATCGGCACAAGATGTTCCTCAACCGTTCCTTTCTCGCTGATCTCCTGCAGCTCATCAAGAGTGATACATTCATCTAACGTAAAGTCACCAGATCCTATGCGAATGAGGTGAGACATGTGGGCTGGAAACCCAAGTTTTTTTCCGATATCGACGGCTAACGTTCTCACATATGTGCCTTTTGAACACAGTACGGTGAATCTAAAGGATACCTTTCCATTTTCAAATGTGACAGGTGTTGTCCGCTCGATGCGATGAATGGTAATTTCACGGCTTGGACGTTCAATTTCAATGCCTTGCCTTGCATATTCATAGAGCTTTTTTCCGCCAATTTTGACAGCAGAAAACATCGGAGGGATCTGTTCAATGGTTCCTTCAAATTGTTTCAACGCAGCATCAATGTCATCTTCTGACATCGGTACCGGCACCTTTTTTTCTTCTACTACTTCACCTGTTTGGTCTTCTGTCGTTGTAGAAAATCCAATGGTGATTTCCGCATCATACGTTTTCGATTTATCTGTTAAGTACTCCACAATTTTTGTAGCTCGTCCAATACAAATAGGCAGAACACCTGAAACCTCTGGATCGAGTGTCCCTGTATGTCCCACTTTTTTTGTGTGTAAAATCTTTCTCACTTTAAACACACAGTCGTGAGAGGTCATGCCTCTTTCTTTATGTAATAAAAGAACACCGTTTTGCACCTGCGTTCTCTCCTTTCATAAACGATGAAAAAGGACAGACGATCATCGCCTATCCTTATTCCAACGTCTTATTCGTGATCTTTTGTGTTTAGTTCAGCAATCAGGCTTTCAATTCGGTTACCGTAATCTACAGACTCATCGAATTCAAAGTGAAGCTCTGGTGTTTTGCGAAGTCTAATTCGATTGCCAATTTCAGAGCGGATATACCCTTTCGCCTTTGCAAGGCCTTTTAGGGTTTCCTCTCTTTTCTTCTCGTCGCCAAGAACAGAAATGTAGACTTTAGCAATTTGCAAATCACCGGATACTTCAACATCCGTTACAGTCAAAAAGCCGATTCTTGGATCTTTTAGCTTTCTGCCAAGGATGTCGCCTAATTCTTTTTTCATTTGCTCACCCACACGGGTTGCTCTCATACTCATGATCTTATCACCTCTAGTTAAAACCACTCAGTTTTCGTGATCGTTCGTTCAATTTCAGGAAAAGAATCAATAAAGCTTAACACACGCTGAAGTTCCTTTTCCACTTGAACCCGGGAGGAGGAAATGACGGCGATTCCGATCGAAGTACGCTGCCATGTATCCTGATAGTCCATTTCAGCAATGGTCACATTGAATTTATGGCGCGTTCTTGTCATGATACGCTGCAGAACCGCACGTTTTTCCTTCAGTGAGGATGCATCATAGATCATACACTCACACTCGGTATAACCGATCATTTTCTTTCGATTTCTTGCATAACGAATGATTCCATGACATCACCTTCACGGATATCATTGTATTTCTTAATGGTAATACCACATTCATAGCCTTGTGAAACTTCTTTCACATCGTCTTTGAATCGTTTTAATACGTCGACTTCACCTTCAAAGATGACGACGCCATCACGAATTAAGCGGATACCACTGTCTCTAGTAATGGTACCTTCAGTGACATAGCCACCAGCAATTGTACCGATTTTTGATACTTTAAACGTTTGACGAACTTCAACTTGACCGATGACTTTTTCTTCATATTCAGGGTCAAGCATCCCTTTCATCGCAGCTTCAATTTCATCGATGACTTTGTAGATGATGCGGTGTAAGCGGATATCTACGTTTTCTGTTTCAGCTGTGCTCTTCGCATTGCCATCAGGACGTACGTTAAATCCAATCACGATCGCATTAGAAGCACTTGCTAAAATGATATCAGATTCTGTAATCGCTCCAACACCCGTATGGATGATTTTCACTTTTACGCCTTCTACTTCAATTTTTTGAAGAGCTGCCGTCAGTGCTTCAGCAGAACCTTGTACGTCTGCTTTTACGATTAAGTTGATATCTTTCACATCACCTTGTTTGATTTGCTCAAATAGGTCATCGAGAGATAATTTCGCTTTGTCTGAACGCTGTTCATCAAGTTGTTTAGACGCACGCGCCTCACCGACTTGACGAGCTGTTTTTTCATCTTTGAATACGAGGAACTGATCCCCTGCATGCGGTACATCATTTAAACCAGTGATTTCCACAGGTGTAGATGGTCCTGCTGTTTTCACGCGGCGTCCGATGTCATTGACCATTGCACGTACACGGCCAAATGTATTTCCGACAACGATTGGGTCACCTACTTGAAGTGTACCAGTTTGAACGAGAAGGGTTGCAACAGAACCTCTTCCTTTATCAAGCTCAGCCTCGATCACAGTTCCTTTTGCCGCACGATTTGGGTTGGCTTTTAGTTCTGCTACTTCGCTGACAAGAAGGATCATTTCGATCAATTCGTCAATGCCTTCACCTGTTTTTGCAGATAAAGGAACGAAAATGGTTTCGCCGCCCCAAGCCTCAGGTACAAGACCATGCTCAGTTAATTCCTGCATCACGCGGTCAGGGTTCGCTGTTGGTTTGTCAATTTTATTGACAGCCACAATGATTGGCACCTCTGCCGCTTTTGCGTGGTTGATCGCTTCAATCGTTTGCGGCATGACACCGTCATCTGCTGCAACGACCAAGATCGTCGTATCTGTTACTTCAGCACCGCGTGCTCGCATCGTAGTGAAAGCTGCGTGTCCTGGTGTATCAAGGAACGTGATTTTCTTACCATTTTCTTCAATTTGGTATGCACCAATATGCTGCGTAATTCCACCCGCTTCGCCTTCAACAACTTTCGTTTTACGAATGCTGTCAAGAAGCGTTGTTTTCCCGTGGTCAACGTGTCCCATGATCGTTACTACTGGAGGGCGTACTTGCATATCTTCTTCTTTATCTTCAACTTCATACTTTTCAAGTTCAGTTTCTTCTAAAATGATCACTTCTTCTACTGGAACACCATATTCAGAAGCAATTAATTCGACTGTATCTTTGTCGAGCTCTTGGTTGATCGTAGCCATGACACCAAGCATCATCAGTTTTTTGATGATTTCAGCAGTTTCTTTGCCAAGCTCGTCAGCAAGCTGGCCGACTGTCATTGAATTTGTAAATTCAATTTTTTCAGGAAGCTCTTTTTTCGGCTTCACAGGTCTTGCTTGCTGATGCTGCGCCTTGTTGTTGCCGCCGCGTTTATTTTTGTTTTTGTTTTGGTTGTTGTTTTTTTTGTTTTTATTAAATTGATTATTCTGCACGTCATTCTTCTTTCTATCATTGTTTTTGTTAGATGATTGTTTTTTTTGTTCTGCGGGTTTCTCGTTAGCTGTCTCTTTTGCTTTGGCTTTTTTATAGATAGCGTCTAGCTTTTTCACAGTGTCGTCTTCAAGCGTCGCCATGTGGTTGTTCACTTCCACGTTCATATCCTTAAGCGCTGCTATAATATCTTTACTTGAAACATCTATGGCTTTTGCGTATTCATATACTCTCACTTTAGCCATTCGTTCACCCCCAAATAAATTAATCGAGCAAGCTTATGAGCTTCTTAGCGAAGCCTTGGTCAGTGACAGCGACAACTACGCGAGCTTCCTTCCCTATAGAACGTCCGAGAACGGAACGGTCTTCAACTTTTCTAACCGGAACATTGTAAAATTTGCATTTGTCAGATACCTTTTTCTCTGTGTTGGATGAGGCATCTGCTGCAAGAAGAACCAGCTTAGCACGCGCATGTCTAATTTCTTTGATCACCAGATCTTCTCCTGACACGACTTTACGAGCTCGATTTGCTAGACCAAGCAAAGGATACCATTCAGATTCAGTCATTCGGTTTTTTCACCTTTTCAGCTAGTTCTAGTAATTCTTCAAAAATGTGTTCGTCAATCTGTGTCTGAAATTGCTGCTGTAAACTACGTTTGTTCTTCGCCGCAAGAATGGTTTCTTTATCGAGAGAAAGGTAAGCGCCGCGCCCGTTCATTTTTCCGGTTGCGTCAACAGACACTTCACCTTCTTTTGAACGAACAACGCGAATCAGTTCTTTCTTTGGTTTCATTTCTCCCGTCACGACGCATTTTCTAAGCGGGATTTTTTTTCGGCTTTTCACCTTTTATATCACCTCTTATTCGTCAGATTCCTCAGCTACTGGTTCAGCCTCTAAGAAAAGAGATTCAGAGTCTTCAGTTCTTGGGAAAATACCGAGTTCTCTTGCATCTGTTTCGCTTTTAATGTCAATCTTCCAGCTCGTTAATTTCGCTGCAAGACGCGCATTTTGACCTCTTTTACCAATGGCTAATGACAGCTGATAATCAGGGACAATGACAGTTGTCGCCTTATCTTCTTCATTTACAATGACATCAAGAACTTTTGATGGACTTAACGCATTGGCAACAAATTCAACAGGGTCATTAGACCAATGAACAATGTCAATTTTTTCGCCTTTCAGCTCATTGACAATTGCTTGTACACGCTGACCTTTAGGTCCTACACAAGAACCAACTGGATCAACATCAGGATCATCTGTACGAACAGATATTTTAGAACGGTCCCCTGCTTCTCTAGCGACAGATTTAAGCTCTACAGTACCATCATAAATTTCTGGCACTTCGATTTCAAATAAACGCTTTAAAAGACCTGGGTGTGTTCTTGATACATAAATTTGTGGTCCTTTTGTTGTTTTTTCTACTTTCGTAATGAACACTTTAATGCGGTCATGTGGTTTGTAGTCCTCATTTGGCATTTGTTCGTTTACCGGAAGAAGGGCTTCGATTTTGCCAAGTGACACGTAAATGAATTTACTGTCAATTCGCTGAACGATTCCCGTCATGATGTCTTCCTCACGATCGATAAACTCAGTGTAAATCACACCTCGCTCTGCTTCTCTCACTCGCTGCGTCACGACTTGTTTCGCTGTCTGAGCTGCAATGCGTCCGAAATCTTTTGGTGTGACTTCAATTTCAACCACGTCACCAACCATGTAATTCGGGTTCATATTTGCTGCATCATCTACAGAGATTTCAAGGCGAGAATCATACACTTCATCTACAACATCTTTTCTTGCGAATACGCGAATCGTTCCCGTTTCACGGTTCAAATCAACACGCACATTTTGTGCTTGATTAAAATTACGCTTGTATGCAGAAATGAGTGCAGCTTCTATCGCTTCAATAATAATTTCTTTACTAATGCCCTTCTCTTTCTCAAGAACAGTCAGGGCATCTAACAACTCACTACTCATTTTTATGGTTCCCCCTTATATCAATGAAAAGGTTAATTGAACGAAACTGCTAATCTTGCGTTAGCGATTTTTTCGTATGGAATATTGATCTCTTTCTTTCTTGTCTTGATCTTCACTGTCACTGTTGCAATCTCACCATCAAAGCTTGTAAGCTCACCTTCAAATGCCTTTTCACCATCAATTGGTTCGTATGTTTTCATGAAAACATTTTTTCCAAGTGCTTTTTCAAAATCAGCTTTTTTCTTTAATGGGCGCTCCGCTCCAGGAGAGGACACTTCAAGAAAGTAGTTTTGGCTAATTGGATCTGCCTCATCAAGCTTTTCGCTCAAGGCTTCGCTCACTTTGGCACACTCCTCGATATCGACGCCTTTATCAGAGTCAATAAATACGCGAAGGAACCAGTTTTGACCCTCTTTGACAAATTCAACATCAACGAGTTCAAGCTGTAAGCCATCTAAAATTGGCTGCACCATGTCGCTTACGATATCCACTACTTTTTTGCTCATTCTCTTCCTCCTTGTGCTTTCGATAAACGCTCTTATCAATCATTCTGCATAAAAACCCTGCTTTATTGTGAGCAGGGGGAGCAGAAAACGGATGAATAATGTCGAGACAAAAATTGCCTGTTCAATACAAAAGAGCGGGTTTCCCCACTCTTGTCTCGGTAATCGTTAGCATTTCCATAAAAACTATACCATATCCAATTTTTTTATGCAAATGAAGTTCCTTATAAACAGGCATTCTTCATCAGTTCTTTTCATTCATTCTTTTGGCGTGTTCACGAATAATTCCTGCCTCCCGGCTCTCCTTTAAAACTCGAAAACCATCATAATCCGGGTAGAGGGAATCATCGTCTTGAATGCTTGTTAAAATCCAAAATTGGCTACCTGCGCCTCCGAGCTGTTCAATTGTCTTCAGCCAGCTATCATATACATCAGGACGGGCTGCTTGATTTTGATAGCCAAACTCTTCTAATACAACAGGTTTTCCGATTGCGTTTCCTCGGGTGATATGATCTTTGATCCATTTCACTCCCCATGCAGCAGACTGATTCCAGTGATCCGGGTATAAATGATAGGTTCCATAATCAATATGAGGGAGAGCAGTCAAACGATCCCAATCAACACCTTCTCCTCCACTGTAAAACCAATCATCATGACCTGTCATGCGAAAGAACCCTTCGTCTCCTACAGCAACAAGATGATTCGAGTCAATTGATTTGATCCATGCACTCATTTCATCTGCCCAGTTTACTAGTATATCTCCCGAAGGGTCTGACTGAGCGCGCGGCTCATTGGCGAGCTCCCATGTCATAATAGCAGGATCATCTTTATATTGAACACCTGAGTACGTATTGGTTCTCTCTAATACATAGCGCACATAGTTTTTGTAAGCTGTTTTAATCCGAGGATCTGTATAAAAGTGATCATGTGATCCTGCCTGAAACCACTTCACATATTGATTCATCCCGCCAAAGTCATCCCAATTGTTCACGAATGGGATGACCAGCTTGATTCCTTCCTGCCCTGCTTTATAAATCGCATAGTCTAGTTTTTGAAAACCGGATTCTTCATAAACACCTGGACGAGATTGTAAGACTGAGTTTTCTTGAGGGGTACCATCGTGAAATCCCCAAATACGAATAACCTTTAAATCCATTGCCTTCATATCGTCAAAAACAGCATCTACCATCTTTTTTGATTTGTAATGAAAATAATAATTATTTGTGCCAGCAAAGTAAAATGGGTGGTTGTTCAATACAAAATGTGTACCAGATGTTTGCACATAGGAGGAGGCCTTTACGGTCAGAGTGAACCAACCCGCCCATAAAGTGATCAGCAGCATAAAACAAGCCACCCGTTGAACCCATTTTTTCATTCCATTCTCCTCACAATCCCTTATTCTACTGGTACGATGATATCTAGTTGCAGCGGTGTTTGTTTAGTTGAATCAAGTTCAATCGTCTGCTGCTGCAACATTTTACTTACTTCACCAATTCGAACCTCATACGTCCCGTGAAACGCTGGACATGTCACTTGGCCATTCGCATCTGTTTTTTCCACTCTTTGTGTCGTCCATTCCTGTAGTAGCTTTTCATAACGCCTGCCTGCTTCATTTAACGACCAATCATGATTCACGATGGCTGCGTGCTCACCTCTCCAATGAGCACCCGCCCAAAATCCCCACATCAGCACACCTTTTACAGCTGGATGACTAAAGGCTACCCGATATAAAGCTTCTAAGTTATCCGCTCGTCTATTGGCATCCGGATGAACAGAGTCATACTCTGTCACCCATATCGGTAGACCAAGCTCAGCAAGCACATCTAGTCTTTGTTTTACAACGACTGGATCCACTCGATCTTCAAAGTGACCTTGAACTCCAATAGCCTCAACTGGTGCCCCCAACTGACGAAGTTCATTGATATGTGCTTTATATGCATGATGTTCGCCGTATGAGATTACATTATAATCATTGACAAACAACAAGGCTTGAGGGTCAATTTTCTTCGTTTCTTCATACATCCATTTCCAAATCTGTTTCCCAAACCGGTCTTTAAAAAATGAACCATGCATCATTTCGTTGTTTACATCCCAATGACGGAATTTTCCTTTAAAATGATTCCCTGCATGTTCAAGCCGCCTTTTCATAGCTTCATATACTTCATGATTCGGTAATGATTTCAGCCAGTTTGGATTGGCATCCTCTACCTCCCAAAATAAGGCGTGCCCCCTCACTGGAATTTGGTGTCTATTGGCAAAATTCAGCATGGCATCTGCTTTTTCGTAGGTTATTTTCCCTCGTTCAGGCTCATTTGCATACCATTTTGCCTCATTTTCAAACACAGCCCAATTAAAATGTTGAACAAAAAAATCAGCATACCTTTGATTGAATAGTACTTGGTCATTCATTGCTGAACCAAATGCAAATTCATGTCTGATTTGTTTTATTTCCACCTCTACTCCGGCAACTGGCTTTTTTTCCTTATTGATGACGTTTATGACAAGCTCTCTTTGTCTATGTTGTAAGATTCGATCATTTGCTTCTTTTCTCCAGCTTTGATTTTCTTGTTCCTGTGATCCGCCATTCGATGAATGATTCATAAATTCTTTCTTTTTAACCATAATGACATCACCTTTGCTTTCACTTCATTTATCTTATGAGAAGACCGCCGACTAAAAAAGCCGGCAGCTGTACTACGTTCTATTCGTTTATGAGACGATGGTATTCTGCATAAGCTGTAGCCATATCAACTTGCGACCAGAAACGGTGATAGGTGAAACTTGGCGCTCCGTTTTCCCATTTGCCTGTTGCTTCATTAAAAGATGATTGATATTTACTCTCCAGGGCTGACCAAGCTGGGTCTTGCTTGATTTTCGGACGAAGATCTGCAAAGCTCGTATACACTCCGTTACCTCCTCGCTGCGGGTCAGAAGGAATGGTGCTGGAACCAGGGATCTGATTTCCTTGACCAAATGTTCCGTTCCAGCCATTTGGGAAGTACACTTCTTTTTTAAAGAAACGGTGGTAGTCTTCTCTGTCTTCCTCTGTCACAATCCCTACACCATCATTGTAATTCCAAGCAACCTCAAGGAGCTGTGCCGCTGTCTCTTTTGCTCTTATGCCAAGTGCTGTGTAGTTCCCTGTCTCTTTCTGTGTTGCAGCAGCAAAGAATGTGAGCGCTTTGATGAGACTGCCCAGTACACCAGTATCTTGAGTAGGATCTTTTGTAACTGCCGTTAAATTTGGATTACCTGTTGCAGATTGGAATCCGCTCCAAGTGTCAGGCTGACCGCTCCATTCTATATTCCCAGGAATCCAAAACTCTCCGGGTGCACTCGTCGTAGCAACAGCCACATTTGCCCCCCCTAGAATCCTTTGACCCTGACCATCTAAAAAATACCCATCTTGATCCGACACAGGACGCGTGCCAATAAAAATATAATCTAGTGAATAGTTGACCCATTTTGTGATGACAGATTTGGCCATTTGGAAATTTTCAGATGTTTTGTCGCCATCTTTTGCAAAGATATAATAAAGCTCTGCTACACGCTCAATCGGCCATGCTTGCATTCCAAACCAGTTATTGGACGGAGGATCATGGTAAACAGGCGCATCTTCATAAGCCATATCATAAAATGTGCTTCTTCCTGCAGGATAAGCGCTATAGTCTCCATTCCAGCTGTTGGTAGCACCTCCTGCAATCGCTCCCTCTTTTGATTGAAGCCAGACGTAAAATTCAAGCTGTCTCTTTAACGTCTTTTCCCAATCACTTGCAGCAGTTGGTGACGATGGCTTTAAGCCTCCCTTATCTGAGGATAAAGCGTAGGCAGCGACTGGGTTTTGATACCCTTGATGACAATGGCTCGCTCCGATACGCCATGACCAATTCGCATATTCTCCAAGTCCCCCGCCCCAAGAGGTGTACCACGCCATTAAGTGATGACATGCACTTTTTCCATTTCCAGGATACGGATTACCTTGCTTGCCGCTTCCAATTGTTTGAAAATATTTATCATACATTCCGTAGCGAAGGAAATCACCCATCTTTTTCGCTTTATTAAGATAGGCTGACCCATTATAGCCAAGTTCCTTTGCCCAATACATTGCCTGTATCGCACGTGCATCAGCGTCCGTCGCATTTGTGTAGCGCCACTGGGCGGCTGGCGCTTGATTTTCTTTTGTGAACAAGCTCATGAAACCTTCATTGGGCTTTCCGGCTGTTTTATCATCTTGTGATGGATGAGGGATGGCCTCCCATACGGATTCTTGCGGACCCCGCTGGAATGTGTTTACATATGCGGCTATATGTGATGGGTTGAGCAAATTCCCATATTCATACCAGTTGTCTACATCAAGAAGCCAGTGCATTAAATACGTTTCATTCGTTCCGTAAGTTGACCTCAGTTCTTGATCAATTGGATCTTGACCAGCAGGGCGAGCACCCGTCAACTGGCTCGGATATTGATCTGGATATGGTTTTTCTGAAGCGTATGTGGCTGGGCTGGATGGATTGTAAGAGCTCATATGCGGCTGTTCGTCATGTCCATCTTCGTTTACTGGAATGATAAACTTCTCCATATTATCCCAAGCCGCTTCTAGTTTGCTCCAATCGCCTGTGTAGTGACCATACAATGCTTCAAGCCATAACCAATAGCTGTAAGCTTCTGAAGTTGTCATATGCCCGTAATCAGGTGCCTCACAAATGAGTGTTTCAACGGAATGATACGGAATGCCTTCTTTTGAAAAATATCCATTCGCATCGTTTTTCATTTGATGATAAAGTGTTAAAAACCGTTCTTTATTTGTCATGTCCTCACCCTTTATATTTATTTATTCGGAAGCGTACCAAATACTAAATCACCTTGATCAAAAACAGGAATTCTCGCTGTTTTTTGCATATTGGATGTTAATCCTTGAAAGGAATAATCATTTGAGGCATCCCATATATTCGCACCATTTGGCGCAGATAACCGGAACTGTATTTCCTTCTTATGAAGCGATTCGCCTCCTGGAAAAATAGCTACGCCAGTAAAATCGATTTCTGTAAAATAGATATGGGATGATGCGTCATACACCGTTAACGGAGATAAGGAAGCGCCTTCATTGTAGACAGCTGTCACTTGAATATCTTTATCAGTGAATCCCTTCGCAAATATCTCGCTCAGATTGACATAATATCTAAAAGAAAGTGATTGACTACTTCTGGCCGGCCAGCCTGATCGATTGTATAGAATGGCTTTGATCTGAGTAGATGTTGTATCGTTACTCATGACAGCTGCCTCTACAAAAAACTCATCTTCCACTTTTTCTTTAGGCGGAAAATTCGGCAGTTTTGACTGCCCCTGACCAAACAGCTGTACCATTTTGGCTACATTTCCAGTAAAGGCGGCATTATAGTCTGTTGCTACCTCGTTTGATACATAGTCAGAGATGTCATCGGTATACTGATCCTGTGCATTAGGCCCCCCAACAAGCGCTCCATAAAGCGTGTGCCGATGAGAAGAAGGAGTTGTCAGCTGATTAGACCATGAGCCATGTGCAGTTCGATGGTGTGGATGCATCGGCGGATTTTTGCCAAACCCAACGACATAGCTTCTATTTTGCGGATTATCCCCTAACATATAGTGTGTTTGCCTGATCGCAAACGTTTGGTATCGATTCTTTTTTTCTTGATCAGAGACCCAATCTGCGTACACAAACGCTAAAAATGCAGCATTTGCTGTATAACGAAGAGAACCCCATTGATCTAACCACGCTAGTCCGCCAGGCGTATAAGTGATTCTTTCTACTTTTCCATTTTGAACAAAACCCGTCGACCAGTAATCGAGATTACGCTCCGTCGATTCGATAAACCTTTTCTCCTTTGTGATTCTCGCAAGTAAAATTTGCGAAGCAAAAAAGGTATTGTCCCACGACATCGTAAACGTATAGTCCCAATCCTTCGGCCATTCTTCTACTGCTTTTAGTGCTTTGTTTAAATAGGTCTGGTCATTTGTCGCCAAGTAGAGCCATATTCCACCCCAAATGAGCTCATCAATATAGCCACTCCAAGAGTTATAAAATGGCTGCGCATTGGTGACACAATCTGTATACTCACCGCGATATTGGTCAGCAAATGCATAAAGCTGTTTTGCATGGGTGAGAAGCTTTGCTGCATAAGGCGCATCAGTTTCTTTAAAAATAATTGAACCTGCTGCTAAAGCGGCTGCGGTTTGGGCGGCTACTTCTGTTCCTGGACAATGTTCATCAATTTTAAATGCCGGCCGGTTCATCGGCATCACTTCTGCTGGACCCCACCAGCCATGATCCGCGTTCCCATCGCCTACTTGTGCCCAAAATTCATTTGGACCTGTATGGGCTTTCAAAAAATAATCGGTTGCCCACTTGATTTGATCTAACATATCATCAAGCAGCTCTGCCTCTTCGTAAGCTTCTCGGTACTCATAGACTGTCCATGCAAGCACGGCTGCCGAGTAAGCCATCGGAAGTCCGAACTTCACATGATCACCAGCATCGTACCAGCCTCCTGTTAAATCATGACCAACATCTTTCCCATCCTCTAGTCCAGAATCCCCTCGCCAGTTAAGACGATTGCTTTCAGGAAGCTTTCCGGAACGCTGGGCTTCGTAAAACAAAATGGATTTTTGAAGCACCTCTACATAGTTGTAATCTGACATGTACCTACTTCTCACCCCTTCTTTTTTCTTAAACGTGAAACATTGAACAAGAAATGACCACCTCCTTGTTATTCCGTTCGTGTTTTGTACAGTGTTGAAAAGAATCAAGCATGTTTCAAAAATGTGCATAGTAAACAGCCATCAGCTTGACGCTCACCGAGGGTTTTCTCCTTGATTCTTCATGTGACTGTACCCAAAATGATCATATGTCGTATGAGAACATTTCAGACGGCTAAATTCTCTTTTTTGCTCTATTTGGGTAGAAAGAATGACATACAATCTCTTCTCTCAAAACACGACGTTAAATCAAGATATATGAATCAACAAGAAAATAATTCCAGTTAAAACATTTAGTTAACATAATAATATTATTGTATATACAAAAAAAGAACGCCCTTTAAGGGCGCTCTTCATTTTTCACATTAGAACAAAGAAAGCTGGTTTTGATCAGGAAGTGCTTCTAAGCAGCCTTGACGATCCAAATACTCAAGGATGGTCTTAGACACTTTTCCTCGTTTTTGTAAATCTTCTTTTGAAAGGAATTCACCATCTTGGCGTGCGCGTACAATATTTAACGCAACGTTTGTTCCGAGTCCAGGGATGGAGTTGAATGGCGGGATTAGCCCGTCTCCATCAATGATAAACTCAGTGGCACTTGATCGGTATAGGTCTACTTTTTTAAAGTGATAGCCTCTTTCACACATTTCAAGTGCAAGCTCTAGTACAGTTAATAGGTTCTTCTCTTTCGGTGATGCATCAAGACCTTTTGAGTTAATATCGTCCATGACCGCTCGAATCGCATTCGATCCTTTTGTCATCGTTTCGATATCAAAATCATCAGCACGAACGGTAAAATAAGCCGCATAGTACAGAAGTGCATGGTGCACCTTGAAATAAGCAATTCGAACGGCCATTAATACATAAGCAGCCGCGTGGGCTTTAGGGAACATGTATTTAATCTTTTTACAAGAATCAATGTACCAGTTCGGTACGTTATTATTCTTCATTTCTTCTTCCCATTCAGGAGGAAGTCCCTTCCCTTTACGAACAGATTCCATGATTTTAAAGGCAAGTGACGGCTCTAAACCTTGATAAATCAGATAGACCATAATATCATCACGACAGCCAATCACTTCGCTTAGTTCACATGTTTTATTATGAATCAGCTCTTGGGCGTTGCCGAGCCATACATCTGTACCGTGAGATAGACCAGAGATCTGAACAAGCTCCGAGAAGGTTGTCGGTTTTGTATCTTCAAGCATCTGACGAACAAACCTTGTGCCAAACTCTGGAATCCCAAGTGTTCCCGTTTTACATCCAATTTGTTCTTCTGTGACACCGAGAGGTTCCGTTCCTTGGAAGATTTTCATGACCTCAGGATCATCTGTCGGAATCGTTTTTGGATCAATTCCACTCAAGTCCTGAAGCATCCGAATGACCGTTGGATCATCGTGTCCAAGAATATCTAGTTTCAGCAAGTTATCATGGATTGAATGGAAATCAAAATGCGTCGTTTTCCAATCAGAACCTGTCGCATCTGCTGGATATTGAATTGGTGAGAAATCGTAAATGTCCATATAATCCGGCACTACGATAATACCGCCTGGATGTTGGCCCGTTGTCCGTTTGACGCCCGTACAGCCCT
The DNA here is from genome assembly GCF_038593325.1 of Bacillus sp. FSL W7-1582. NCBI lineage: Bacteria > Bacillati > Bacillota > Bacilli > Caryophanales > Bacillaceae > Bacillus > Bacillus sp. FSL W7-1582. The sequence continues at coordinate 1,628,234 of NZ_CP151987.1, read as the reverse complement.
GTACGAGCCGGTCAATTTCAGCACCTCTCATATGAAGGTTATGATCTCCTGCGTAGCCTTTCACATAACCATATGCCGTTTTTTCTGCAACGGTACCGATTGTACCTGCCCGGTATACATACTCTTCACCAAACAGCTCTTTCGTATAGTTATGGGCAATCGGCTGATATTCTCCTGAGAAGTTCAAGTCGATATCAGGCACTTTATCTCCTTTAAAACCTAAGAACGTTTCAAACGGAATATCGTGTCCATCTTTTTTATACGGCGTCCCGCATTCAGGACAGTCTTTATCAGGAAGGTCAAATCCTGAGCCAACCGATCCGTCATTAAAGAACTCAGAGTGCTTGCAACTTGGACATACATAGTGCGGCGCAAGCGGGTTTACTTCTGTAATCTCTGTTAATGTCGCAACGAGAGATGAACCAACTGATCCCCTTGAACCAACTAGATATCCATCATCAAGTGATTTCTTAACAAGCTTATGAGAAATTAAATAAATAACAGCGAAACCGTGACCAATAATACTCTTTAATTCTTTCTCAATCCGGTCTTCTACAATTTTCGGTAAATCGTCACCGTAGATGCTGCGAGCCATGTTATAGCTCATTTCCCGAATTTCTTCATCTGCACCTTCGATTTTTGGTGTATAAAGATCGTCTTTGATTGGTTTAATACTTTCGACCATCTCAGATACTTTTTGCGTATTCGTCACTACAATCTCTTTCGCCTTCTCGTCTCCAAGGAAAGAGAATGCTTCTAGCATTTCATCAGTTGTTCTAAAATGAACTTTTGGCAGTTCATGACGATTAAGCGGATTCGCCCCGCCTTGTGATGAAATTAAGATTTTGCGATAAATTTTGTCTTCTGGATGCAGGTAGTGCACATTTCCAGTCGCCACGACTGGTTTATTCAGTTTTTCACCAAGTTTCACAATGTTTGTGATGATCTCTTTTAATGCACGTTCATCCCGAACAAGCTCCAGCTGGAGTAAATGCTGATACACTTCTGGCGGATGAACTTCTAAATAGTCGTAAAATGCGGCAATGTCTTCTACCTCATCAGGTGACTTCTGCATCATCCCTTCAAACACTTCACCCTTATCACAAGCAGACCCAACAATTAAACCTTCTCGATATTTCTCAAGCTGTGAGCGAGGGATACGCGGCACGCGGTAGAAATAATGAATATGAGAAAGTGAAACAAGCTTAAATAAATTCTTTAGACCCGTCTCATTTTGTGCAATCACTGTTGCATGGTAAGGACGTGAGCGCTGATACGCATTGGACTGCCCCATGTTTTCATTCAATTGATCGTGGTAGGCAATCTCTTTTTCAGCCGCATCTTTTAGCATCTTCAGCATGAGGTAACCAGTTGCTTCTGCATCATAAATCGCCCGGTGATGCTGCGTGAGTTCAATATCGAACTTTTTACACAGGGTGTTCAGCCGGTGATTTTTAAATTCAGGATAAAGGAATCGGCCGAGTTCTAGTGTATCAATGACAGGGTTTGACGCTTTATCTGTTTTTAATAGTCGCTTATATGCTGCATTTAAAAAGCCCATATCAAAGCTCGCATTGTGAGCAACAAGGATATCTTGTCCAATCCACTCTTTGAAATCCCGAACAACATCGACCACATCTGGTGCATCTCTCACCATGTCGTCCGTGATACCGGTTAGTTCAATGGTTGTTGCTGATAACGGATGATGAGGGTTTGCAAATGCCTCAAAGCGGTCAATGATTTCCCCGCCTTTGATTTTCACGGCTGCAAGCTCAATGATCGTATCATACACAGCAGAGAGTCCTGTTGTCTCAACATCAAATACGACAAACGTCGCATCTTCTAACAAGCGGTGCTCTGGATTATACGCAATCGGTACCCCGTCATCGACTAAATTGATTTCCACCCCGTACATCATTTTGATGCCATGCTTTTTACTTGCTGCATACGCATCTGGAAAGGATTGTACAACGGCGTGATCTGTCAGAGCAATGGCCTCATGCCCCCATTTTTTTGCTTGTTCAACAAGTTTACCGATGCCAGTGACAGCATCCATCTGGCTCATTGGCGAATGCAAATGAAGCTCAACACGCTTTTCTCCCTCAGGTGCAGTATCTTCTTTCAGCTGAGGTTTCATTTCATTGACGTCATTTGCGATCATGACAAGATCTCTCACAAACGTATCGTTTTGAATGCTTCCTCTTGCTTTAACCCACATCCCTTTTTTCAAGGATTTCATGAGCTGAGCATCTTCTTTTTCTCTCGCAAACATTTTGATCAAAATACTATTTGTATAATCGGTAATTTTAAAGATACAAAGGGTTCTGCCGCTTTTTAGTTCGCGCGTTTCTGCATCGAACACGTACCCTTGGACGGTGATTCGTCTTTCTTCGTCCATAATACTATCAAGCGTACGTATTTCTTCATTGTCTTTGATTTGATAGCCAATCATCAGAGGGCCAGAAGGAGCTTCCTCTTGATCCTCACTTTCCTTCTTCTCCATCTCAACAAGGGCTTGCATGGCTCTTTCTTGATCTTCAGCAAGTTTTTGTTCTCTGAACTTCTGAATCTCTTGATCTGATACAAAAATTTCTGTATCAAATTGAAGTTCTGGAAAACCAACTTGTTTAAATGCAGCCTGAAGCATTGGGCTATATTTCTTCTTGATGGCCAGAGCCTCAGTTTCGCTTTTTGTTTTGATGATGATCTTATGTCCAGACAGCGCTGGTTTTTGCTGTTGAAGCAAGCTGATGATTGGGGGAGAAATTCCTTGAAGCTCTTCCACACAATGGGACCAATACGATTGAACGAGCTCTTCAGATATGTGCGGATCATTGACTTCAATCGTACAAGTGACTTGTGCGATATGAGAAAATGCATTTGTCAGCCTGCTTAAAAACATTGCATATACTTGGTAAGGCAAAAGCGCCTTAAATTTAAAATGGAAATGCCATGTTTTTGCCGCCTTATGCACCGTCAATTTGACGATCTCGCCTTCTTCAAAGTAACGACTGAGGTCATCATCTGTCATTTGAATCTGATTGAGTAATATATGAAATTGCCGCCGGGTAATCGGTAATTGTTCATCCAAGACAGGACCCTCCTTTTGTAAATCAGAAAGGTACCTCTTTTTTGCAGGAGGTACCTTCATTTTTTTGTTCGTTTTTTATGCTTGGCGTATAAATGAAATCAGTTCATCAACAGATACTTCGTGTGATTCACCTGATTTTCTGAATTTCACTTCGACAATACCTTCTTCTGAACGTTTCCCGCAGCTAATGCGAATTGGCAGTCCAATTAAGTCACTGTCGGCAAATTTGACGCCTGCTCGCTCTTGGCGGTCATCGAAAAGGACATCATAGCCCTCTTCCTGTAAACGCTCATACAACGTTTCAGCCAGTTCCTTTTGTGCATCGTTTTTCATATTTAAGGCAAGTAGATGAAGATCATATGGCGCAACTGTTTCTGGCCAAATAATCCCCTTATCATCATGATGCTGTTCAACAATCGCAGAAAGGGTTCTAGAAATTCCAATACCATAGCAGCCCATGATCATTGGCTGCGCACGTCCATTTTCATCAAGGTATGTTGCATCCATTGCCTCTGAATAACGTGTGCCTAGCTTAAAGACTTGTCCTACTTCAATTCCTTTTGCGAACTGGATTGTGCCTTCACCATCTGGAGAAACGTCTCCTTCTTGAATCAAGCGAAGATCTGTATATTCCTTCACTGATAGATCACGAGCAGGATTGACATTGACATAGTGATAATCCGATTCATTTGCACCTGCAACTGCATTTGTCATTCCTTTGACAGCGTGGTCTGCATAAATCGTTACTTCCGCTTCAAGCTTCACTGGTCCAACAAATCCTGGTTCTGTTCCGATCACGTCTAGTACTTCCTCACGTGAAGCAAGCTCTACAAGCTGTGCTCCAACTAAGTTTTTCACTTTCACATCATTTACTTCATGATCGCCTCTTGTCAGGACAAGTACATACGCATCATCCGCTTTAAACAAGACAGATTTGATACATGTAGAAGGAGCCACTTCAAAGAATGACGCAACATCTTGTATCGTCTTCACCTGCGGCGTGTTTACTTTCTCGAGTTCTTTGAAGTCCGCAGGGTTTGCTTCTTCTCCGTGATACACAGCCTCAGCCATTTCAATGTTCGCAGCGTAGGAAGATGTGTCAGAGTATGCGATTGTATCTTCTCCTACTTCTGAAAGTGCCATAAACTCATGTGTATCTTTTCCTCCCATTGCCCCAGAATCGGCAATGACGGGTCTAAAGTTAAGACCTACTTTTGAAAAGACATTCGAGTAAGCTGTAAACATTTTGTTGTATGTGTCATCAAGGCTCTCTGGTGAAGAGTGGAATGAATAGGCGTCCTTCATAATAAATTCACGTCCGCGCAATAACCCAAAGCGAGGCCTTTGTTCATCACGGAATTTAGATTGGATTTGATACAGTGTCAAAGGAAGCTTTTTATACGATTTGACTTCACTGCGTACGAGTGATGTGATCACTTCTTCGTGTGTTGGGCCAAGTGCAAACTCGCGGCCGTGACGATCTTTCATACGCATGAGTTCTGGACCGTATGTATACCATCTTCCTGACTCTTGCCACATTTCTGCTTGCTGCAGCACTGGCATTAACAGCTCAGCTGCTCCCGCCTTTTCCATTTCCTTGCGAACAATGGATTGAATGTGCTGAATCACTTTATGTGCTAGCGGCAAATAATGATAGATACCGCTCGTGTTTTGTCTAATAAATCCAGCTCTTACTAATAGCTGATGACTTTTTGCCTCAGCATCTGCCGGCACCTCTCGAAGAGTTGGAATGAAAGTCAGGGATTGTCTCATGTCGTTACACCTCATTTAAGAAATAGGACTTCTCACAAAAACTCTTGTTTCCCATAATGAGAAACAAGAGACAATGGTTTTTATAAAAATAATCGCTGGATGTCATTCCATGTCACTACTAGCATTAATAGCATGAGGAACGCAACACCAATGAAGACAACAAGTGCCTCTTTCTCACGATTAATTGGTTTGCCGCGAATGGCTTCAACGAATAAGAAAAGTAATCTTCCTCCGTCTAATGCAGGAATCGGTAATAAATTCACGATCCCTAAGTTGATACTAAGAAACGCAGCAAACTGCATTAATGTTAACACACCTTGTTTCGCTACTTCTCCTGTCATGTCATATATTCCAACAGGACCTGCAAGCATATCTAATGAAAATTGTCCTGTGACAATCTTTTGCAAGTTCGTTAAGATGAGACCTGCTGTAGATATCACTGTAGTGCCTGAGGATGAAATGACTTTGAGAAATCCATTTTCCGTTGGCGGATAAGAGCCAAAACGGCCAATGGTTTTTCCTTCGGCCTTCACAGCTTCCGGTACAACTTGAATGGTGCTTTCTTTGCCATCTCGGTCAATGACGACATTCATTTTTTTATCTGGGTTCTTTTGAACCGTTTGAACAACATCTGTCCAAGAATTCATTTTATCCCCGTTAATTGAAACGATATGATCTCCCTGCATAAGCCCAGCTTGCGCTGCCCGGCCGTCTTTTGTCAGCTTACCAAGTACAGGATCATCCACGGTTACACCTTGAATAAATCCTAAAGCCACTAGAATCACATATGCCAGGATAAAGTTCATAATCGGTCCAGCTGCAATGGCTTTAATACGCTGCCATACTGTTTTTGAACCAAACTGACGGTTGTATGGCGCAATTTGAATTTCTTCACCATCTGCAATATAGAAGCTTGTTTGGCTTACATTGTAACCAGTCAGGATGTCTTCATTTCCAGCCTCATATCCTGAAATTCTCATCGCATGATCTAAATCAATTTGTTCAACTTCAATGACAAGTGCATCAGGATATTTCTCTTTATCATTTAAAATGATTTTTTCTACTTCATTTTGCTCATTGAATAAGAGCCCCACTGTATGACCCGGTTTAATTTCAATGACTTCAGGGTCTTCTCCAGCCATTTTAACAAATCCGCCGATTGGCAGAAGTCTGATGGTATAGACGGTTTCTTTTCGTTTAAAGGAGAAAATCTTCGGTCCAAAACCAATTGCGAACTCGCGGCATAAAATGCCTGCGCGCTGCGCCATAATTAAATGGCCAAGCTCGTGGAAAAAAACGAGCGTTCCAAAAATAATAATAAACGCAATCACTGTATTCACGAACATACCACCTTATGCGAGGATTGATTGAACAAAGTCTCGTGTATCTTTGTCCACTTCATGGATATCTTGCAAACTAGGCGTTGAAATCACATGATGTCTGTTCAGTGCCTTTTCAATCAATTCTTCAATTTGCAGGAACGTTACTTTGCCTTTTAAAAATGCATCAACAGCTATTTCATTGGCTGCATTAAGCACAGTAGGCATTGTCCCTCCTATTTTACCTGATTCATAAGCAAAATGTAAGCAGCGATACCTGTCAAAATCCGCTTTTTGGAAATTTAATTGTCCAATCTCCCAAAGGTTTAATGATTTCGCTTCTTTTAATGGCGCTCTATCAGGGTAAGTGAGCGCGTATTGAATCGGAACCCTCATGTCAGGTGTACCTAACTGAGCCATGACACTTTTGTCATGGAATTCCACCATGGAATGGATGATGCTCTCTTTATGTAACAGCACATCAATTTGATTGTATGGGATATCAAACAGCCAATGCGCCTCAATCACCTCAAGCCCCTTATTCATCATGGTCGCTGAATCGATCGTAATTTTTGCGCCCATGGACCAGTTCGGATGATTCAGCGCTTCTTCAACCGTTACACCTTCAAGCTCCGTGCGTTTTTTATCTCGGAAACTGCCGCCTGAAGCTGTGACGATTAAGCGTTCAATGTTTTTAGCTTGTTCACCTTGCAGGGATTGAAAAATAGCGGAGTGTTCACTATCGACAGGAAGTAAAGGAACGTCATACTTTTTGGCGTACTCTTTTACTATATGACCAGCTGTCACAAGTGTTTCCTTATTTGCAAGTGCGATCGTCTTTTTTTGTTCAATGGCTTTTAATGTCGGCACAAGTCCGACACTTCCTACCAGTGCATTGACCACAACATCCACTGCATCATAGGTCGCTGCTTCGATGTTCGCTTCATCACCCGCAGCCATTTTAACATCGTATTGAAATGAATGACCTTTTAACGTGCGATAGGTCGCTTCGTCTACACATCCAACAAATTCAGGCTGAAATTGTTCAATGATAGGGATGGCCTTGTCTATATTTCTGCCAAACGTCATCGCTTTCAACTTGAATTTGTCTGGATGCTGCCTGATCACATCTAATGTTTGTTCTCCGATTGATCCTGTTGCGCCTAATAGCGAAATATATTTCAAATTGCCACTCCTTCTCTCGTTCAATTAGTTTCTATGAGGTTAGCTAGCAAACGTGGCCAGCAATAAATATAAAAACGGCAGAACGAATAAAAAGCTGTCAAACCTGTCCAAAATTCCGCCATGACCTGGGAGTATTGTCCCTGAATCCTTCACATGGTAATGACGCTTTAAAGCAGATTCCACAAGGTCGCCAAGCTGTCCAAAAATACTGAGCAAAAGAGTAATAAACATAACAAGCAGATATGATGGCAAAAATCCTGTAACCGCCTGGAACACAAGTGACAGCACGACCGCTGTGACGATTCCGCCGATAAATCCTTCTACTGTTTTGTTTGGGCTGATCTCTGGCCAAAGCTTTCGTTTCCCCATAGATTTCCCAATAAAATAGGCACCTGAGTCAGTGGACCAAATAATCACCGCTGCGAAGAAGATCGCACTCATGCCATACAAGCCTCTAATTTGAATAAAATAATAGAAACTAACGCCAATATATAATGTGGCTAATATAACAAAAGCAACCTCATCGAATGTGAAAGAGTTTTTACTCAGAACTGTATAAGTTAAAAGGATTAAGACTGCAAATAAAGCAATCTGCATTTTTGATGCGTCTACGTTCGGGAAGAAGCTATTTTCTCCGCCCATTAAAAGCCAAAGCAATATTAAGCTGACAATGCCAGGAAAGCTGAAAATCGAAATCTTTTTCATTCTAAGAAGCTCAAAGAGAGCGACACTTCCCATTAAATAAATCAGCAGGGTAAATGGCATTTGTCCATAAATCACTGCAAGTAAAAACACTGCAGCTGCCAGAACACCCGTCAAAATTCTTTGTTTCATCTGCACCACCCTCTAAATTCCACCGAACCTCCGGCCGCGGCGCTGGTACTCTCCGATAGCGCCTATGAGATGCTCATCAGAAAAGTCAGGCCAAAGCACATCCGTAAAGACAAACTCGCTGTATGCAATTTGCCAAAGCATAAAGTTGCTTAATCTAATTTCTCCACTCGTACGAATAAGCAAATCCGGATCTTGAAGAGATTCTGTCATTAAATAAGCTGAAAACATCTCTTCTGTTATGTCTTCTGCTCGAAGCTTGCCTTCTTTGACTTTTTCAGAAATTTGTCTGCATGCAGAAATAATTTCTGTCCGTCCTCCATAATTGAGCGCAAAATTTAAAATGAGTCCGTCATTATTCGCCGTACTCTTCACTGCGTTCTCTACCGCTTTTTTCGTATGCTGCGGGAGGCCGTCTGGATCACCTGTTAAACGTACACGGACATTTTCCTCGATGAGTTCAGGCAGATAGATGTTTAGAAACTCTTCAGGAAGCTTCATTAAAAAGTCTACTTCTAATTTTGGACGTTTCCAATTTTCTGTAGAGAAAGCATACAAAGTCAGCACTTTGACATTCAGCTCATTTGCAAGCTTGGTCATGCGCTTGACAACTTTCATTCCTTCATGATGTCCTGCTACCCGTGGAAGCGCACGTTTCTTCGCCCATCTTCCATTCCCATCCATGATAATGGCGATATGTTCAGGAATTTCTCCATTTAATATGTCTTCTTTTGTCAGGCTTTCTAAGTTGGAAGCTGCTGTTTGCTGATTCTTCCAATTTTTGAGTATATTGAGCATGAGATTCCTCCATCACCCAAAAAGGTTGCGTTCCCGCTAATAATATAGTCCTCAACAGTATTAACAAAAAAACCCCCTGTAAACATGAAGAGGGTCTTTTCACTATTATCTATTGTACATAGTTTTTTCTTAAACTTCCATGATTTCTTTTTCTTTATCTTTTGTCACTTCATCAATTTTAGCGACATATTCATCTGTCAATTTTTGAACATCCTCTGTAGATGATCTTAATTCATCTTCAGTGATCTCCCCATTTTTCTCTAGCTTTTTCAATTCATCGTTTGCATCACGACGAACGTTACGAACAGCTACTTTTGCTTCTTCTGAGTATTTTCTCACAACTTTTACAAGTTCTTTACGTCTTTCTTCTGTTAGTGCTGGGATCGCAATACGGATCACGTTTCCGTCACTAGTTGGTGTGATACCAAGATCAGACTTTTGGATCGCCTTTTCGATATCACCAATCGCTGTTTTATCGTAAGGTGTGATAATCAGCATACGTGCTTCTGGCACTGTAATTGACGCAATTTGGTTTAGTGGTGTTTGCGCACCATAGTAATCCACTGTTACTTTGTCTAAAAGGGAAGCATTAGCTCTGCCCGCACGGACAGTTGCTAGTTCACGTCCGTATGCTTGAACGGCTTTTTCCATTTTTTCTTTTGTTTGGTTCAACACTTCTTTTGACACGTTATTTCCCCCTCACGATCGTTCCGATTGATTCGCCATTGACGGCACGTTTAATATTACCTTCTTCCATAATAGAGAAGACAATTAATGGAATGTCATTGTCCATACATAATGAGGACGCAGTAGAATCCATTACAGCAAGCCCTTCTTTTAGTACATCAAGATATGAAAGCTTATCATATTTTACTGCATCCGCATCTGTACGAGGATCAGCACTGTAGACACCGTCTACATTGTTTTTCGCCATTAAAATGACATCTGCTTCAATTTCAGCTGCACGAAGTGCTGCTGTTGTATCAGTAGAGAAATAAGGGTTACCAGTACCTGCAGCAAAAATCACGACACGTTTCTTCTCAAGGTGACGGATCGCTTTTCTTCTTATGTATGGCTCTGCAACCTGTCTCATTTCAATAGAGGTTTGTACTCTAGACTGAATGCCAAGCGTTTCTAGGCTGTCTTGTAATGCCAATGAATTCATCACTGTTGCAAGCATCCCCATATAGTCTGCTGTTGCCCGGTCCATTCCTAAGTCACTGCCTGTCTTACCACGCCAAAGGTTTCCTCCGCCTACAACGACTGCAACTTCAACATCAAGCTCTGCAATTTCTTTTACTTGCTTTGCAATTGATTGAATGACAGTTGGGTTAATTCCATTTCCAGCATCACCAGCTAGTGCTTCTCCACTTAGCTTCAGTACAATGCGATTATATTTCGGTTTGCTCATGATAACCTCCAAGTGTAAACTATACCGTCTCTTATTATGCGTAAGAAACCGTCTTTTGTAAATCAATATCCTCTAAAAAATAGGGAACACAGTGCTTGTGCTCCCTAAAAAAGCCCCAGAGAGCTTTTCAAACATTATTTTTTCACTTGGCTCATAACTTCTTCAGCAAAGTTGTCTTGACGCTTTTCGATACCTTCGCCCACTTCATAGCGAACATAAGTTTGAACAGTTGCGTTTTTCGCACCTACAACTTGTTTCACTTTTTCATCTGGGTTTTTAACGAATGCTTGGTCAAGTAAGCAAATTTCTTCGAAGAATTTGTTTAGACGGCCTTCTACCATTTTAGCAACGATATTTTCAGGCTTTCCTTCTTGAAGCGCTTGTTGTGTTAATACTTCACGCTCACGGTTTGCTTCTTCTTCAGACACTTGGTCACGAGAAATGTATTTAGGGTTTACAGCAGCAACGTGCATTGCGATGTCTCTCGCAAGCTCTTCATCAGTTGTTCCGTTAAGAACCGCTAATACACCGATGCGTCCGCCCATGTGTAAGTAAGAACCGAATGCAGCGTTATCTTCTTTTGTGATGACTGAGAAACGGCGCAGCGTAATTTTTTCTCCGATTTTCGCAATTGCAGAAGTAATATGTTCTTCAACTGTTGAACCATTTTCCATTTTAGAAGCATGTGCTTCTTCAATTGTTGCAGGTTTCGCAGCAAGTAAATGATCAGCAAGTTCGTTAAGAAGATTTTGGAATCCTTCGTTTTTCGCAACGAAATCAGTCTCAGAGTTCACTTCTAGGATAACGCCAGTGTTGCCGTCAGTTTTAATAAGAGTTAATCCTTCTGCCGCAATACGGTCTGCTTTTTTCGCAGCTTTTGCGATCCCTTTTTCTCTTAGAAGATCGATTGCTTTATCGATGTCACCATCAGTTTCTGTTAACGCTTTTTTACAGTCCATCATACCTGCACCAGTTTTTTGACGCAGTTCTTTTACTAATTGAGCAGTAATTGCCATTTTACATTTCCTCCTTCTATGTTAAAACACGGATTACTAGGTGAAAAAAAGGTGATAAAAGGCAGTTCCCTCTTATCACCTTTTGAATAGGTTACGCAGTTGTTGTTTCAGTTTCTGTCGTTTCTTCTACAACAGCTTCTTCTTCGCCTTGTTTAGACTCAAGAATCGCATCTGCCATTTTAGCAGTTAGAAGTTTTACAGCACGGATTGCATCATCGTTTGCAGGGATCACAACATCAATTTCGTCTGGATCACAGTTTGTGTCAACGATACCGATAATTGGGATATTCAATTTACGAGCTTCTGCAACTGCAATACGCTCTTTACGAGGGTCGATAATGAAAAGTGCATCTGGAAGACCCTTCATGTCTTTGATTCCGCCTAGGAATTTTTCAAGACGTTCTAATTCTTTTTTCAGTTGAACGACTTCTTTCTTAGGAAGAACTTCGAACGTACCGTTTTCTTGCATTTTTTCAATATCTTTTAAACGTTTGATACGTTTTTGGATTGTTTCAAAGTTTGTTAACGTTCCACCAAGCCAGCGTTGGTTTACATAGAACATACCAGAACGGATTGCTTCTTCTTTCACTGAATCTTGTGCTTGCTTTTTCGTACCAACGAAAAGAATTTTTCCTCCGTCAGCAGCAAGGTTTTTCGTGAAGTTGTAAGCTTCCTCTACTTTTTTCACCGTTTTTTGAAGATCGATGATGTAGATACCGTTACGCTCTGTAAAGATGTAACGCTTCATTTTTGGGTTCCAACGGCGTGTTTGGTGACCGAAGTGAACACCAGCTTCTAGCAATTGTTTCATAGAAATAACTGACATGTTGTTGCCTCCTAATATAATGGTTTTTTTTCCTCCGCTTAAGTCATGTTCACATAAAACTGCGCCACGGCAGCACCTTCATACGAATCATTAAGCGTGTGTATTTAACACCAAGAAATAATATAACACATGATGGACTGACAATCAAGAATCCTTTACAGCTTTCCGCTAAATTTTAATAAAAGCTCGATTTCTGTCTTGCCCGTTTTTAATTCTTTCGCTATTTCTTCTAATGATAGCCCTTGATCATATAAGGCCTTTACTTGATCCTCAAATGTTTCTTCTATTTCACTTTCAGAAGGCACAGAAGCTTCTGTTTCAAGACTTGAAACGGGTTCGTTTACCTTCTCTTCCTGCACCTCAACTTCGCTAAGGAGAGCCGACAGGTGCTCTGGAACTGGATCTTCACTTTCTACCGATTGCTGGGATTCAATTGGTGGTTGTGGTTGCTTTGGTGTCTGAAGATCCGATTTCAGCTCTTCAGCAGAAAAATCAGGGGAAGTGGCTGCAGCTTTTGATAGTTTTTCATTCTCTTCTTTGACTTCCATCAAAAATGCAGCCAGGGTATTTTCCGTTTCTTCTAAAAGCTCTCGCTGCTTTTGTTCTGTTGCCTTCAGCGAATTCATTCTCGTGTATAAAATGATCACAAAATAAATAAGTGCAGCATGAAGCATAAAGCTAATCAGCCATAGCATATTTTTTCACTCACTAACTCTTTAAGATTGAATGGCTTTATCAAGCAGATGCTTAAGCTTGAACAATGCCTTTGAATGAATTTGCGAAATGCGAGAGGTCGATAAATTAAGCACTTGACCGATTTCCGTTAACGTCAATTCCTCTTTATAGAAAAGACTAATCACAAGCTTTTCTTTTTCCGAAAGCTCTGTCATTTTTTCGGCAAGCTGTTCAATTAATTCATCTTTCAGCATTTTTTCTTCAGGTGTCACAGTCTTTTCGTCACGAATCATGACTTGAACGTTTTCTCCGTCTTCTTGATCATGCAGCTTCTCATCAATCGAGAGCAAATTCGCAAAGAACCCTTCATTCATCGTTGTGACCACATCTTGTTCACTCATGCCGAGTTCTTCAGCAACCTCTGTTGGTGTCACATTTCGCAAATATCGCTGTTCAAGCTTTTCAATTGCCGCTTCTACTTTTTTTGTTTTTTCTCTTGATGTACGAGGCAGCCAGTCCTCTTTACGAAGACCGTCGATGATGGCCCCACGAATTCTGAAGGATGCATATGTATCAAACTTCAGATCTCTTCCGGGGTCAAATTTTTCAAGGGCATCATATAAACCGAGCATCCCTAGACTGATCAAGTCTTCTTTGTGCACTGACTTCGGGAGACCGATGGAAATTCTTCCAACATGATATGTGACGAGCGGCATATAGCGGCGCATAAGATCATCTCCAGCAGCTGGGTCCTTCCACTCTTTCCATCTAGCCCATAGCGCCTGATCTTCGTAATTTAAGGATTGCATCTTTCTCCCCCTATACTTCCTTAGTTATATCTTCATAATGCCTTGTTTCACAGTGCGGATCTCAAGTTCTGTTGTAAGCGGATCGAATTCAATCGTGCGTCCATTGTTCCCGCCCGTGTCCTCACTAATGATCGGGATATGATGAAGAGACAGATGTTCTTTCACAGCTGATACATTTCTAGGTCCAATTCTCATCAGATCATTGGTTGACTTAAATTTAAACATTTCTGCGCCGCCAGCAAGCTTCGCTTTTAGCGCATGTTTGCGTGCTCCTTCTTTTAAGAGCAGATCAATTGTATGCTTGACACCTGTATCTGCATACTTAGCCAAGTTCTCTACCGCTCCTTTTGAAAGAGAGGAGTCTGGAAGCATGACATGGACAAGTCCTGCCAGTTTTTTTTCTTGGTCAAAAAGGACAAGTCCTACGCAAGAACCAAGACCGGATGTCCGAATACGGTCCGGTGTTTTCACAAGCTGAACATCCGCTATACCAACCTTTACAACTGCCGGAATCTGCACGTTCATTATAGGTTACCTAATGCTTTGAACAGTTTTTCAAACGATTCAAAGTCTGGTAATAGAAACATATTTCCTTTCAGCTCTTGCTTATTTTGATCATCAAAAATCGATGTATCAATCACAATTGCCTGATCGCCGAGAGGACTAAACTGCATTAACCCTTCACTAATGACAGCCCCGAACATATCGAGCGTGACATCTGGAACACTTGGGTGAAGCTGCAGTTTTGTTAAATCGGCAAGTGCTGATAAATAAGAACCTGCTAAAATATTTCCTAGCTCATGAAGCGCTGATGTTCCTAGCATGTGTTCATGAATCGTATCAATATCAAATGCTGGGTCCTGAACAAGCTCCCTTACAAATTGTTCAGCTTGTTCAAACGGCATAATGAAAAAGATTGAACCGGTAAGATCACCCTCCATTCGCAAAAAGATACTGGCAACTGGAAGGTCTGCTCCACCAAAGAAATCCATTAAATCTTCAAACGAGAGAACTTTGACAAAAGGAACAGCCATATCAATTTTGCGATTCAATAGGCTGGCAAGAGCAGACGCTGCATGGCCTGCTCCGATATTCCCAACCTCACTTAATATATCTAGCTGTTCATCTTTAATTTCATTGAAAATGCTCATTTCACATCCCCCTTAATGAACAGGTGCATCTTGCACGCTCTTGTCGAGGACCGCACCAGCATGAATGATATTGAATAGACGCTGATCATGCTTAATAATTCCTGTCACCCATGACAGTCCTTCTTTTTCAGCTGAATCAGTAGAAGATTCTACCTCTTCCTGATGGACAGTAATGACATCATTTGCTTCATCAACAATCCAGCCGACTTCAATGTCACCAACTTGTACAATAATCATTCTTGTTTCGTCTGTAATCTCGTTGTCAGTTGATCCAAGTCTCACTCTAAGGTCAATGACAGGTGTCACGACACCGCGTAGATTAATGACACCGCATATATAAGGGGCAACGCCAGGAACTCTTGTCGGCTGCTGCCATTTTTCAATGGACTTTACTTCTGATACTGAAATGGCGTATTCTTTTTTGTTTACGATAAACACAATCATCTTTTCGCCAGTTTTGATATCTGTACTCATTTCAGACCGCTCCTCTATTGTTTTTTACTTGATCAGTGCATTACAGTCAACGATGAGTGCAACCTGACCGTCACCTAAGATTGTTGCGCCTGATATCGCAAATACGTTTGGTAGGTAATCTCCAAGTGATTTTAATACGACCTCTTGCTGACCGATAAACGAATCGACCACAAATGCTGTTAGCTTGTCTCCTTTACGGACAACAATAATGTGCAGTTCTTCTTCTAAATCATTCGCATTTGGTACGTTGAACTGTTTCTTCAAGTACACAACCGGTACGATAAATCCGCGGAAATCAATGACTTCACGATCATGCGTTTGAAGGATGTCACTCTTCTTAATGACAGCCGTTTCTATAATAGAAGAAATCGGAATAGCAAATGTTTCTTCCTCTAGTTTCACAAGAAGTACGGAAATGATCGATAATGTGAGTGGAAGCTGAATTGAGAAAAGTGAGCCTTGACCTTCTGTTGAGTTAATACTCACAGAACCACCTAATGATTCCAGCTTGTTTTTCACAACGTCAAGACCTACACCTCGGCCCGAGATATCAGAAATCGTATCAGCTGTAGAGAACCCTGCTGCAAAGATCAATGAATCAATTTGGTGATCTTCAAGTGTTTCCGCTTCTCTTTCCGTAATAACTCCGCGCTCTAATGCTTTTTCAAGGACCTTTTTACGGTTAATCCCGCCGCCATCATCTTCTACTTCAATGAAGACATGGTTTCCGCTATGATATGCTTTTAAAAGAACAGTTCCTTTTTCTGGTTTGCCTTTTTTCACACGTTCTTCTGGTGATTCAATCCCGTGATCGAGACTGTTTCTAAGTAAGTGTAAGAGCGGATCGCCAATTTCATCGATCACTGTTCGATCAAGCTCTGTCTCAGCACCTTCAATGATCAGTTCAATTTTCTTATTGAGCTCTTTCGTCAATTGACGAATCATACGAGGGAATCTGTTAAACACCGTTTCTACAGGCACCATTCTCATGTTCAAGATGATCGATTGCAGGTCGCCAGAAATACGGGACATTCTTTCCACTGTATCCGTGAGTTCGTTGTTTTCAAGTTCTTTGGCAATCTGTTCTAAACGTCCTCTATCTATGACAAGCTCTTCAAACAGGTTCATAAGTGAATCTAGACGATCGATGTTGACACGGATCGTTTTCGTTCCGCCGGCAGCTGCACCGTTATTGCCATTTGCTTTTGGCGCATCGTTTGCTGGCGCTTTAGTGGCAGGAACTGTGGCTTCTTCATTTTTCTGCTCAGGTTTCGCTGCTTTTGTTTCAGCCGGAGCCGCTTCTTCAAAGGCAGAGACTTCAGAAATCTCCACTTGTTCAACCTCTGAGATCGCTGTCACGATTTTTTTCACTTCTTCCATCGGCTGTTTCGATAAGTAAGAAATGCTGAATTCAGATTCAAAATCTTCTGATTCTAAAAGTTCTGCATTCGGAACCGTTTTGACAACTTCTCCTGCTTCGTTCAGTCTTTCAAAAATCATATAGACACGAACGGCTTTTAATAAGCATGCGTCACTTAATGTCACGGTCAGCTCATAACATTTAAAGCCTTGTTCTCTTGCTTCATCAAGAACTGTTCGTTCAAATTCGTTATAATCTAGGTCGCTTGCAGCTGATGATGCTTCAGCTGTCTCAACGGCAGATGCTGTTTCTGCATGGCTTCCTGTCACATCTAGTTTTTTACTAATCTCCGTGACATCACGTTTTCCATCCCCGCCCTCTGCAATCGATTGAACCATTGCTTCAAGGTGATCGAGTGCTTCAAACATCGTATCCATTGATTCAGGAGTGACAATCATTTGTTCGTTTCTGATGGCATCAAACATGTTTTCTAAATGATGTGTTAATTGAGCCATATCATCATAGCCCATCGTTGCACTCATGCCTTTCAGTGTATGAGCGGCTCTGAATATATCATTCACTAGCTGCAAGTCTGTTGGGTTCTTTTCTAATTCAAGAAGTTTTTCATTACAAGTTTGTAAGTGTTCTCTGCTTTCATCTAAAAAGATATCTAAGTATTGGTTTACATCCAACGTGTTCACGCCCTCTCTTTTTTCATGGAGCTTATAATTGCATGTGCGATGTCATCCACATGCCTTGTTTCATGTGCAAGGCCTGCTTTAATGACTGATTTAGGCATTCCGAAAACAACACATGATTCTTCTTTTTCTGCAATGACTTTTGTATGACCGCTTGCGACCATTTTTTTGACACCTTCTGTGCCGTCACTACCCATTCCTGTCATAATGACAGCGATTTTCTCGTAACCTTTTATGTTGCTGATGGATTCAAATAAATAGTTAACAGAAGGTTTGTGACGGCTGTCAGTGTCTTCTGGGGACAGCCTGATCACTAAAGCTGCCCCTTGTTCATGAAGTGACATATTCAATCCACCAGGAGCTATGTAAGCCACTCCATTTTTAGCGATGTCTCCATCTTGAGCTTCTTTGATCGTAATTTGTGATAAATGATCTAATCTAGTAGCCAGCGATGCCGTAAATCCTGCCGGCATATGCTGCACAATCAAAATCGGCGCCTCTATGTCTTTTGGCAGCTTCGTGACGACTCGTTGAAGCGCCCTAGGCCCTCCCGTAGAAGTTCCGATTGAAATAATCTTTCGGAGTGATGAGCCGCTTCTTACTTCTTGCAGGCGGGGAGCGGCCGCTGGAATTGGACTTGGCGGCTTCATGAACGGCTTAGGAGAAACTTGTTTCTCAGTACGTTTTCTGGACAGGCCTGCCGCAAGTACCCGCTCTACAATTTGACCTCTTACTTTGTGTAAATCGAGCGAAATACTTCCTGAAGGCTTTGTCACAAAGTCAAAAGCACCGAGTTCTAAGCAATGGATGGTTAATTCCTTCCCTTGCTTCGTCTGGCTTGACACCATAATCACAGCAAGGTCGTGTTCAGCCAGAATTTGTTTTAATGCTTCTGTTCCATTTAGAACAGGCATTTCCACATCAAGTGTGACAACATCCGGATTCAATTCCTTAATCCGCTTTAAGGCATCTTCTCCATTTCGCGCCGTTCCGACGACTTCAATTTCTTGCTCGGCACTTAGGAAATCACTGATGAGTTTTCTCATAAAAGCCGAGTCATCTACTACAAGCACTCTAATCATGAGTCCACCTTCCTCCTTTTAAAAAAAGAGGACAACTTATCTATAAACGTATGCTGCTCTCTCTGTGCCTCTCTTATCTGCTGATGATAAAGTGTTTCAGCCAGCATTTTAATGGTTTTACTTAGCCTTGAATGAGGCTGCTTCATATAAAATGGCATTTGTTCAGTGACCGCTTTAGGAACAGCAGGATCATCAGGTACCGCACCAGCAAATACAAGCTTTCGGTGTAGAAATGACGTCACCACTCCTGCTAATTTCCGGTACGTTTCAGATCCTTCCGAAGGGGTTTTACACCGGTTGACAATGATTTGAACAGACTGTTCAAACTGATGAATGGCTAAGTGCTTAATTGCGCTGTAGGCATCCATGATGGATGTTGGTTCTGGCGTTGTCACAACGACCACTTCTCCTGCCGATAAAACAAATGGGAGTTGATCTTTTGACAAGCCTGCACCCATATCAAAGAATATACAATCAAAGTCATTCAATATTTTCTCCATCTCTTCTAAAAAGAACGACCATTGATCTTTGTCTAAAGAAAACAGCTGTTCAAGCCCGCTTCCGCCAGAAATGTAATACAGATTGTCCGTTCCTTTTGTCATAGCCGCTTGGAAGGATTTTTTTCTAACAAGCACGTCTAATATAGAGCTGGTCGATGTTTTCCCTAGTAAAATATCAATATTCCCCATGCCAAAGTCGAGGTCGATGATGAGCACTTGCTTGCCCGTACTTGCGATAGACAGTGCCATATTCAGCGTCAAATTCGATTTACCTACTCCGCCTTTACCGCTCATGACAGCAATGGTTTTCGCTTGTCCATTCGCACGAAGAGAGTTCGGTACAATCAGTTGGTTCTGCTGAACAAGCTTTCTTAAACCTTCGGCTTGGTCAGGCTTCATCATTGTAAGACCATCCTTGTCAAATCAAGGGGGGAACTCTCAAGAATATCCTCAGGCACATTTTGGCCATTTGTTAAAAACCCGAGCCCGATTTGAGATTCTGCAATGATTTGAAAGATCGTTCCCATCGTGTCTGTTTCATCAACTTTTGTAAAAATAAATTGATCGATTGGAACGTGTTCAAAACGTTTGACCATGGCTTTCATATCTTGATATTTCGATGTCGCACTCATGACGAGAAAACTTTGAATGCTTTCATCAAATGGAATGATATCTGTCAGCTCTTTGATGTACGCCTCTTCTTTAAAGTTACGGCCTGCTGTATCGATGAAAATATGATCATAGTCTTTAAAGGTCTGCTGTGCTTTCACAAAGTCCTCTCTTGAATAACAAACTTCAAGAGGTGCATTCAGCAGTTCAGCATATGTTTTTAGTTGTTCAATCGCGGCAATCCGGTACGTATCTGTTGTGATAAAAGCAATTTTCTTTTGCTGCTGAATAGCCGTTTTCGCAGCAAGCTTTGCAATCGTTGTCGTTTTACCAGCACCAGTTGAACCAAACAGCACAATGTATTTCGAACGAATCATCGGCTCATCAGAAGTGTGAGCCGGCAGCATCCCTGTGAGTAGTTTTTCAAGCTCTTTTTCAATCTGCTCTTCTTTCACAGCACCTTTTGTTAAAAGACCCTTTAAGCACTCATCTCGAATCTCATCATCAAGACCTTGATCCTTTAGCTTTTGATCCATTTTCATGAGAGAATCCGGCAAGATCCCGGCATGGCGTTCGTTTCTTGCATATTCTATAGGCTGAGAATGAGAAGGCGCTGCTTTGACTGCTTGAGCAGCAGCCGGCAGCTCTTGTGTAAGGTGTTGAGTCTGCTCCTTTTTCGGTAACACCGGGATAGGCGCAGCTGCTGGTTGTAATCCTTTGCCGGCTCTTTCTTCAAAATCTTGATCCAGCACTGCAATCACTTCGACCATTTGCTGTTTCTTTAAACCGAACAGCTTTCGTTTGACAACGGTTTTCGAATTTAATATGACGGCATCCTTCCCAAGCTGCTGCCTGATTTGGATCGTTGCCTCCTGCATAGAATTCGCTGTGATTTTTTTCATTTTCATTAGATATCCACCACTCCGATGCTCTGTACTTCCACATTTGCTTCTAGTTCGTTATAAGATAGTACCGGTAAATCTGGGAAATATCTTTCTAACAACTGTTTGACGTACATTCTTATAGGAGGTGAGCATAATAGAACCGGCGTTTCCTGACGAAGCGAAAGCTGTTCAATTTCTCTCGCCACTGATTGAATCACACTTTCAGAGGATTCTGGATCTAACGATAAGTAGTTCCCATGCTCTGTTTGCTGCACGCTGTCTGCAATCACCTTTTCGACTCGGCCTGAGCATGTCACGACTTTCAGTGATTCATTTTCTCTTGCATACTGTGCAGTAATCTGTCTTGCAAGTGCCTGTCTAACATACTCTGTTAGCAAGTCTGTATCAGTCGTTAATTTTCCGTAGTCTGCAAGGGTCTCAAAAATGGTCACAAGGTTTCGAATGGAGACCTTTTCTTTCAGAAGCTTTGCAAGTACTTTTTGGATATCCCCGACCGCTAGTGGATTCGGTGTTACCTCATCTACTAGAACTGGATAACTTTCTTTCAGATGATCGATTAATTGCTTCGTTTCTTGGCGTCCAAGCAGTTCATGGGTGTTTTGTCTAATCTTCTCTGTGATGTGGGTAGACACAACAGATGCTGGATCGACCACTGTATACCCAAGCATTTCAGCCTGATCTTTTTCTGCTTCTGATATCCATTTTGCCGGCAGGCCAAAGGATGGTTCGATTGTTTCAATTCCTTCAATCGGATCATCATCAGGCGTTGGAGACATCGCTAAGTAATGATCGAGCAGCAGCTCTCCTTTTGCCACTTCGTTCCCTTTTATTTTGAGCCTGTATTCGTTCGGGTTCAGCGCAATGTTGTCTCGAATACGGACAACTGGAATAACAAGACCTAGTTCAAGAGCAAGCTGCCTTCTGATCATGACAATTCGGTCTAGCAGGTCTCCGCCTTGATTGGCATCTGCAAGCGGGATCAACCCGTAGCCAAATTCAAATTCAATGGCATCCATTTGCAGGAGATGAATGACGCTTTCTGGACTTTTCATCTCTTCTACCTCTGCCTGTTCTTCCAGTACTTCTTCAATCTCTTCTTGATCCTGTTTGTTTTTCGACATCATGTACGCACCGAGTGCAAGTAAACCTGCGATCGGCCCTGTCAAAAGTACGCCAATTGGCGTAAACAATCCAAGCAGGAAGATCGTACCTGCTGTGACGTAAAGCATGGCAGGGAAGGCAAAGAGCTGACCCGTAATGTCTGAACCAAGGTTTCCGTTAGAAGCCGCTCTCGTGACAACAATCCCTGTCGCTGTTGAGATGAGAAGTGCAGGGATTTGCGACACAATTCCGTCCCCTACTGTTAAAAGAGTAAAGTGGGAAGCTGATTCTTGAATCGACATTCCTTGCTGAATCATCCCAATAATGATGCCAAAAATAATATTGATAATAACGATGATAATACCTGCGATGGCATCCCCTTTAACGAACTTACTTGCACCATCCATCGCACCATAAAAGTCTGCTTCTCTTGCTACTTTTTCACGGCGGTTTCTAGCTTCACTTTCTGTCAGCATTCCTGCATTCAAATCTGCGTCAATACTCATTTGTTTACCTGGCATCGCGTCGAGTGTAAATCTGGCCGCAACCTCTGATACACGCTCCGCCCCTTTGGTGATGACAATAAACTGAATGATGATCAGAATAAGGAAGACAACCAGACCAACGAGTATATTGCCCCCAACAACAAATGATCCAAACGTTTCTACAACCTTACCAGCATCTCCAGTTGATAAAATAGAACGGGTTGTAGAGATGTTAAGCCCTAAACGAAACAGTGTTAAGAGCAAAAGCAAAGACGGAAAAATGGAAAATTGCAGTGGTTCTTGCATGTTCATTGTGGTGAGAAGCACGATAAGCGCAAGAGAAATATTAATAATGATTAAAATACTTAATAGGATGGGCGGAAACGGTATGACCAGCATCGCCACGATTAAAATAACACTGAATAAAACAGATAAATCTCTTGCTGACATGCCTGTTCTCTCCTTTTAAAACCAAAAATTCATAAAATCTTTTGTTTCGTTTTATATACGTAAGCCAAAATTTCTGCGATCGCCTTAAAATACTCTTCCGGCACCGCTTGGTTGATATCCACTTGATCATAGAGGGCGCGGGCGAGTGGCCGGTTCTCTACAGTCATGACATCATGTTCTTTCGCAATTGTTCTAATTTTCAAAGCCAAAATATCCGTTCCCTTTGCCACAACAAACGGCGCGTCCATCTTTTCTTCGTCATATTTCAGGGCAATTGCGTAGTGGGTCGGGTTTGTAATGATGACGTCCGCTTTTGGGACTTCCTGCATCATCCGTCTCATGGCCATTTCCCTTTGCCGCTGTTTAATTTTTGATTTTATGAGCGGGTCACCCTCTGATTTTTTATACTCATCTTTGATGTCTTGTTTAGACATCCGTAAGTTTTTTTCATAATCAAATTTCTGATACATGTAGTCAAGCCCGGCTAAGATCAGAAGAGCACCTGCTGCATATAGCCCCATAATCAAGGTCATATTAGCCACGAAATGAAGGGTTTCCTCTGCAGTGAGTAGAGGGAGCCGCAAGATTTCGTCAAAGTGCATCCATAGAGCGATAAATGTCGCAAAACCAACAAAACCAATTTTCAAAATGGATTTTAATAGCTCAACGAGTGCTCGAATACTGTATATTCGTTTAAACCCTTTGATTGGATCAAGCTTTTCTAATTTGGGCTTGATCACTTCAGTTGAAAAGAGAAATCCAACTTGTAAATAGTTACTGATGATCCCTGCAAGCATCCCAACACCAAGAATTGGCATGAGGAGGAGACCTGTCTCTTGAAGCAATTCCAAGAATAACTGGTGAATATTAGATGTGCTAACCTTCATTAGCATCGTTGTTGAATAAAAACGTTCAATGAGCGCAATAATACGCTCTTTCATAAAAGGCCCAATAAAAAAGAATGATAAAAAGATTAGTAGAAATGAGATGGCTGTATTGACGTCGGTACTTTTGGCAACCTGCCCTTTTTTACGTGAATCCCGTCTCTTTTTCGGTGTTGCTTTTTCTGTTTTTTCACCTGCGAAAAATTGCAAGTCGAGTCTAAGTCTTGTCGTCATGACGAACCACCGACCAATGCTAAGAAGTTCCTCATGGTGAGCACAATCGTTTCAAATGTATTTTGGACGACCCCGAAGATGACACCCATACAAATGATGATCATAATAAAACTCACGCCCATTTTAATGGGAAGTCCAACGACAAATACGTTCATTTGTGGAACTGTACGTGCCACAATTCCTAATGCCAAATCGACTAAAAACAAACTAGCCACAACAGGTGCTGAGATTTGAAAGGCTATGATGAACATTTGGTTGAAGCTCTTTGCAATAAAGTAAGCAAAGGATTCACTACCGAAGTTCAGTGCATACTGATCAACTTGAATATATTGAAAACTGTAATAGATTCCATCAAGCAGCAAATGATGTGCATTTGTTGCCAGCATCAGCAGCAAGGTCACCGTATAAAAAAACTGCCCCATCAGCGGCGTTTGCGCCCCTGTTTGTGGATCAATAATATTGGCGATCGCAAAGCCCATTTGAAAATCGATGAATGAGCCGGCAATTTGAACTGCGGACACCATGATATATGCAATCAGTCCAAGAAGAAGTCCGACCATTGCTTCTTTCACGGCAAGCATCATGTAAAGACCGTCGATATCGAGTGCTGGCGGTTCTTTAATGGTGCTAAAACTAATGACAGCCAAAAACAGTGAAAAACCAACTCTGTGAACTGCTGGTATCGTTCGATGCGCTAATAGCGGCACTGTCACAAAAAAAGCGGTGATCCGAATGAAAACGAGAAGAAAGGCAGGAAATAATTCTATGATTGACATCTCTGATTAACCTGCAAATCGATCTAAATTCGAGAACAGCTCTGTTGTAAATGACACAATTGTTGAAAGCATCCACGGACCAAACACAACAAGTCCAATGAGCACTGCAACAATTTTTGGAATGAACGCAAGCGTCTGTTCTTGGATTTGGGTTGTCGCCTGAAACACACTGACAATTAGTCCCACGATTAGTGCGAGCGCAAGAAGCGGCCCGCTGACAAGTAAAACAACATACACTGATCTTTCAGCCATCGTAATGACAAATTCTGAACTCATGTTTTAAGCACCTACTCTAAAAGCTTTGCAGCAAAGATTTAACAATCAAATACCATCCATCAACTAATACAAATAACAATATTTTGAAAGGGAGCGATATCATAACCGGCGGAAGCATCATCATCCCCATCGACATCAGGACACTTGCGACCACCATGTCAATAATTAAAAATGGAATAAAGATCATGAAACCAATTTGAAATGCCGTCTTTAATTCTGAAATTGCAAAAGCTGGTACCATCGCCGTTAAGGGAATATCTTTAATTGATTCAGGGGTATCCATTTTTGCGTAACTAAGAAATAAAGCCAAATCTTTCTGTCTCGTATGTTTACTCATAAACTCTTTAATTGGCACTTCGGCTTTTTCATAGGCCTGATTTAACGTAATATCATCATTTAACAGCGGCGTGAGTGCCTCTTTATTAATCTCTGAGAACGTGGGTGCCATAATAAAAAATGTGAGAAACAAAGCAAGTCCTACAAGCACTTGGTTTGGCGGCATTGAGTTGGTTGCAAGTGATGTTCTAACAAACGAAAGAACAATCACAATCCGTGTAAAACAGGTCATTAAAATCAGAATGCCTGGTGCAACTGAAAATACAGTTAACAATAAAAGAAGACGGACAGATGTGCTAATATTCCCTGCGCCACTGGAATTAAATAAATCGATAAACTCATTCATTTTGTTTCGGGCCTTTCTTTCTGACTTCTGATTGGGTCTTTTTCAATTCGGCTAGCTGCGCCTTTAAATTGGCTGAAAAAGAAGAAGTGGTCGGCTGATCGTGTTTCTTCACTTGCGATGTTAATTTTTGCATCATTTTCGGTAAGTCAGTCTTACTTTCCATCGCTTCTTCGTATTGTTTCACAATCGCTTCGCATTCTTGTTCATCATCGATTTCTTTTAGCAGCTGGATTGAGTCTGCTACGCCGACAACTAATACTCGTTTGCCCACTTTGATCAGCTGAACTGAACGATTTTGACCAACCGTCGTTCCGCCAATATTTTCAACATAGCGAAATGGCTTGAGTAAGCGGTTTTGCTTTCCAACAAATCTCACCAATCCGTAAATGAGCAGGATGACAAAAAGTAAGGCACCAATCATTTTGACAAAATCCATAATGGAGACAGAAGAAGAGGGAGCTTCTTCTGTCGGATTCGTTTGATTGTCAGTGGTTTTCTTTTCTGTATCCTTTTTGCTTTCTTTCTCATCTTTGATCCAGTCATTCACCATGCCATTTTCAGGATCTTTTGTTTCAGCAAACAGTGAGGCTGGCTGCGCTGTCAAGAAAAGCATAAAACTGATCATTGCTATACATATCAAACGTTTTTTCAACAAGTCTTACACCCTTTTTTAGCCTAACGTTTTATTAATTGCTTCAAGTACACGGTCTGCCTGGAATGGCTTCACGATAAAGTCTTTTGCACCTGCTTGGATGGCATCAATAACCATTGATTGTTGTCCCATCGCTGAGCACATAATGATTTTTGCAGAAGCATCGATTTGTTTAATTTCTTTTAATGCTGTGATCCCGTCCATTTCTGGCATTGTGATATCCATTGTGACTAGATCAGGAGATGTTTCTTTATATTTTTCAACAGCTTGTGCGCCGTTTTCTGCTTCTCCTACTACATCAAATCCGTTTTTTACAAGAATATCCTTAATCATCATTCTCATGAATGCTGCATCATCTACGATTAATACCTTAGTAGCCATTTACTTATTCTCTCCCTATATGTTTGTTTATTTTAAATTAGAAAGTCTTTCAGACTGACTTAAAATGTCAGTCACACGTACGCCAAAGTTCTCATCAATGACAACAACTTCTCCTTTGGCGACGATTCGTTTGTTGACCAGAATGTCGACTGGCTCACCTGCAAGTTTGTCCAGTTCAATGATACTTCCAGCGGAAAGTTCAAGTACTTCTTTCACACTGCGCTGCGTTCTTCCAAGCTCCACTGTAATGGAAAGTGGAATATCCATCAGCATATCAAGATTACCGAGCTGACTTGTTGTATGCTGAGGCTCACTAAATGCCTCAAATTCAACTGGCGCCACATTGACAGGTTCTGCCGGCTTTGGCTTCGCCTGTCTTTTCGGCGGTGCCGATTGCTGCATAGGAGCAGATTGTGCTTGCGGAGCAGCCTGCTGTGGTTCAGGTGCACTCTGAGGTGCTTCTTGAACCGGCTCTTCTTCCGCTGGGTCTGTTAATTCTGCAATCAAATCTTTCGCAAACGTAATAGGGTAAAGCTGCATAATATTTGAATCTATGAGTTCACCTATTGTTAATCTAAAGGACACTTTGACAAGCATCTCTTCAGCTGGAATGCGGTCTGTGCCTTCTCCTTCTTTCACATCAAGCAACTCAACGCGAGGCGGAGAAATATCAATCTTTTTATTAAAGACTGTTGACATGGACGTCGCTGCTGAACCCATCATTTGGTTCATCGCTTCTTGTACTGCACTTAAGTGAATTTCACTTAACGACGGGTCAGCATTTGTTCCATCTCCGCCCATCATTAAATCCGCAATGACTGCCGCATCGGTTTGCTGGATGACAAGCAGGTTACTAGCGCTGAAGCCTTCCGTATAATTCACTTCAATTGCGACATATGGATGAGGAAATTCCTCATTCAGCTTGCTTTTTTGAATCACTGTGACAGTTGGAGTTGTAATCTCCACTTTTTGACTTAATAGGGTTGAAAGTGCTGTTGCAGAGCTTCCAAATGATATATTTCCGATTTCCCCAATGGCATCTTGTTCCATTGCAGAAAGGAGTGTATCAGGCTCTATATCGTCATTGCTGCCTCCTTTAAGGAGCGCATCGATTTCATCTTGTGATAATTTACTTCCGTTATTCTCCATCTTCTTCACCTCTTATGTCGTGATCTAGAATTTGAATCGCCTGTTTCCGATTCA
The DNA here is from genome assembly GCF_038593325.1 of Bacillus sp. FSL W7-1582. NCBI lineage: Bacteria > Bacillati > Bacillota > Bacilli > Caryophanales > Bacillaceae > Bacillus > Bacillus sp. FSL W7-1582. The sequence continues at coordinate 1,600,597 of NZ_CP151987.1, read as the reverse complement.
CGCGGCCGGCCTGTCCCAAGAATTTCGGTTTATTTCCGACCATAACAGTAAGAGGCGCATTTACTGGTTTGTCCAAGGCAATACAATCACCAATTTCCAAATTCAAAAACTCTTCCACCGTCATTTCCGATTGTCCAAGCTCTGCGACTACCGGTATTTTCGCCGTCATAATCCGTTTTTCAATGGCCTTTGTTTCTTCTTGTTTCGGTTCATTTCGTTCCGATTGCATCCAGTAGTGTACAGACAGCTTCGGAATAATAGGCTCTAATACTACGTGAGGAATACAGAGATTAATAACCCCGCTTACCTCACCAATTTGTGTATTAAGAGAAATGACGACAACTGTTTCGTTTGGTGACACCATTTGAACAAACTGGGGATTTACCTCGAAATCTGCCATTTCTGGCTCGATGTCGGTTATGGACTGCCACGCTTCTCTGTAGTTTTCCAAAGCTCCCTCAAACATGTTTGAGATAATCTTTGTTTCGATTTCTGTCAGTGATTCTGTCTTATTATGACTAATGCCAATCCCACCCATCAGCCTATCCATCATGGCATAGCCAATCGTTGGGTTCACTTCAAGCATGATTCTTCCTTCAAGCGGGCTGACGTAAAATAAGTTTAATAATGTCATATTAGGAATCGAACGAATAAATTCTTCATATGGCACTTGGTCAACCGAGCTGACAGAAATTTGAATATATGATCTTAGCTGCGCTGAAAAGTGTGTGGTAAGCAGTCTAGCGAAGTTATCATGAATTCTTGTTAAACTTCGAATCTGGTCTTTTGAAAAGCGCAGTGCACGTTTAAAGTCATACACTTTCACTTTTTTCGTCGTTTCTTCTTTTTTCAGCTCTTCTGCATCCATTTCGCCTGTTGATATGGCGGATAATAATGCGTCGATCTCATTCTGGGAAAGCACTTCTCCTGACATTTCTTCACCTCCATCGTGTCAATTAATCGCCTCTATTGCAGATTAAAGGAGGTTATATAAACTTCTTTCACCTTGCCATCTTGCAAATAGTTATTCACTTTGTTTTTGACCTGTGTTTTAAAATGTTCTCTGCCTTTTTTGCCATCAAGTTCATCTGCATTCGTGTCTGATAAAATATCGATCACAGCATCTTTCACTTGGAAGCTTCTTTTTTCAAGCTCTTCTTTGGCTTTTTCTGAATCTGTTTCAATATTTAGTACAAGTTTAACCGCATTTCCTTCAGATTTTAAATTGGTCACAATCTCAGGAATTTCAACAGAAGCTTTTACGACTTCATCTGCTGTTGGCTCTTTTTCTGCTTTTGCTTCGTCTGACCCATTCACCAGAAAGACAATACCTGCTCCAATTCCGACGATAGCAATAATCATGATTAGCATTACTACGACTAATTTCTTCTTCATTCAAACTCCTCTATTCCTTGATTCAATGAAATGACTTGGATTTTTCTATAGAAAGAAATGATTTTCTCCTGAAGCTGCTCTTCATCTTCTTTCACAACGAATTTCTTTCCATTGGCGAGTGTAATGGTCGTGTCTGGAAAGCTTTCGATTTGCTCGATATGGAGAGCGTTGAGCATAAATCCTTTGCCATTTAATCTTGTCACTTCAATCATATTAAGCAGAGAAGCGATAAACCGCTCCCCCTACCTCCTATCGTTTCAGATTCACAAGTTCTTGCAGAATTTCATCAGATGTTGTGATCGTCTTTGCATTCGATTGGAATCCACGCTGTGCGATAATCATTTCTGTAAATTCGTCTGTTAAATCAACGTTTGACATTTCAAGTTTACCTGTTTGAAGTTCACCTGTTCCTTGAGTTCCAGGAGCCATGGCATTACTTGGTGCACCGGAACTGAGTGTTTGGCGATATAAGTTATCCCCAACTTTATCTAATCCTCCTGCATTACTGAAAGACACAAGTGATACTTGTCCAACAGTACGAGAAACGTTGTTCTCAACAACAGAAACGGTCCCATCTGGCCCAACACTAACACTTGACACATTGTCTCGTGGAATGTTGATTCTTTGCCCATCCATGCCAAGAAGATAGTTTCCATCAGATGTTACCAAATCCCCATTTGAATCAGGTTTGAAGTTCCCTGTTCTTGTAAATAGGATTTCACCTTGCTTTTCAATACGGAAAAATCCATCTCCATTAATATAGAAATCATATGGTTCGTCTGTATTTTGAGAAGAACCTGATGTCATGATTTTATCAATAGAAGATAAAGCTGATCCTAATCCAACTTGTTTTGAGTTGATTGAACCAGAGTTATTCGTCGGTCCACCAGAACTTGCAATGGTTTGACTGACCATATCTTTAAACGTGATACGGCTTTTTTTGTATCCGTGTGTATTGACGTTGGCTACGTTATTGGCTACAACATCTAATTTTGTTTGGAAGTTTTTCATTCCGCTAATTCCTGAGTAAAGTGAGCGTAACATTTATTTTCCTCCTCGATTTGCTTACGATTTTTCTCCAACAGTTGTAACGTCCCAAGGGCTGATTTTCGTTCCATCTTCTAAATATAGGAAGTATTCATTGTTTATGTTTTTTACAGACTTCACAATGCCAGATATGTCTTTATCATCTTGTTTACCCTCTACTTCTTTACCAATCCAGCCTACATATGTCGTAAATGGATCTTGGTGTGCAACGAATGTAGACATGATCTGATTCATTTGAGTGATAGATTCGTTCATATTCATTTGCTGTTCTAAAGAAGAAAATGTTGCAAGCTGTGTGACAAACTCACGGTCATCAATCGGGTTTGTCGGATCTTGGTTTTGAAGCTGCGTAAGCAAGATTTTTAAGAACTGATCTCGGCCAAGTGTATCTGTTTTCTTTGCTGCGGTTGAAGAAGTGTCCGCTTGTGCGGCTGTTCTATTCGTCGCATCAACAGTTGCCATTAGATCTCCTCCTCTTCTTCTTCTGATCCAACAAGCGCATCCAGTACATCTTGGAATTCAGCTTCCTGTTCATCAGGCTGCTGGAAACTTTGTCCTTTTGATGGCTGCTGCTTGCCTTCCTCATTAAATTGTCCAAAAGACGGCTGCTCATTTGACTGAAGCGGTATATGGAAACGGTCAACTTGAACCGACATATTCGGTAGCGCCTGCTTGAGCTGCGGCAGATGATGCTCGAGCAGCTCTTTTGCTGCTTGCGTTGAAGCTGTAATTTTACTCGCATACATTCCGTTTTGTTTCGTTAGCTGGATGGTAATAAACCCTAGATTTTCTGGATTTAATCGTACGGTAAACCGTCCGCTTGAATTGCCAAATGGTGTGAACTTCATTTGTTTCCACGTATTTAAAATCTGCTGATCAACCGTACCTGGCTTTTCGTCAGTTGTTTGCGTCTGCTGCACAGGAGCAGCTGATTGCAGTTGGAAGAACTGTTTATGCCCTGGAAGCAGCGTATGGGTGATTGTTTTTTCAGAAGCAGGTGCCGTAGTGCCTTGACCTTTGGTGACTTCTTTTTTCATAAGCCATTCAAGTGAGGCAGCACCTTTTGCTGGAGATGAGAAGGAAGATTCTTGCCTTGGAGCAACCATTTCTTTTAACTCTCCTAAGGAAATTTTCCACTCTTTATCTGACCCTTTCGCATTCGCCATCATATGATCGATTAACTGATTAAAGTGTTTCAGCTCGCTTTGCGACATATTATTCAGCTTAGGTGCCGATCCTTGCGAGAAGAACTGCTCTTTTACTTGTTGAATGAGCTTTTCATCTGCTCCGTTTTTCGTTAGAAACTTGATGAAATCTTCACCTTTTGCTTGAATATCCTGTACAAGTTTTGCATCAAAGCTCACTGTCTGCTGATTCAGTATTTGATATAAGAAAAAGTGGACTTGTATGAGCTGTTCACTATGTTCAGCAACTGGCTTCTCATCTTGATCGTCATAGATTACCGATTCCATCTTTTGAAATAGCTCTTCAAGTGACTTTAAGTCAGCCCCTTCAAGCTTTTGACCTTGCAGCGCCTGAAGTGCCGCAAGAAGATCTCCATCTATTCCTTCTTCAGGTGATTGCATCCATTTTTCAATAATTTGCATCGCATCATTCATGGATAGATTGGTTTCCGCCGGCTGAGAAATAACTGGACCACTTTGAATACCTGCGCCATTTAACAATTGTTTAAACAGGCCGCGAGCAGATACTGCCCCCTCTCCCTTTAGTCCCGAGAGACCTTGGGAAGATTGCTGTAAGGCTCCAATGTCCAATAGCTTCACTTATTGTCCACCTCCATTTTCACTTTCTTCTTTTTTGGCAAGCTCCTTCGTGAACGTTGCTGCCTTCTGAGGTGTCAGTTTTGCTAATATGTCCGTCAGCTTATTTTTACTCAGCTCTTCAAGGATCTTCAAAGCTTCTTTATCACTTAGCTCTGATAGAATTTTGGCAGATTTCCCTGCATCCATGCTTTCATAAATGCTGGTGACCTTTCCTTTTGATTGCTGATTAGAAGATGCTGACGAATCAGTTGAAGATCCTGATGCGTTATTACTTGATGATGTACTGTTTGATGAACTGTCACTTGCTGACGTGTTCTCTTTATCAGATGTTTTTTCAAGTGAATTGATTTTTTGATTCAATCGTTTAATCTCTTCATCACTTGTCTTCAAGTCTTTTTGAGCAATTTCAAGTTCATTCTCTTGTTCTTTAATCGTCTTTTTCAACGCTTTCAACTCTGTATCACGTTGATCGTTATTTGAAGATGACGTTTTTGATGTGTCATCTGATCCAACCAAGCTGCTAATCCCCGGAATGTTTTGGAGCGGTTTCTTTAGATCATAACCTGCCATATAAAGGATTGTGCCCGTTACAATCACAAGCACAACCAATGGGATAATGACAATAAACAAGATCCATTGAAATTTACCGCCGCCGCTTGATTCCTTTGTTTTTTCCTTCTTAGGCATTCATCTCGACTCCTAATGTCCTTGAAACATGAATTGGCTGATAGAGATATCATCCATTTCTTTCATTTCAATTGCCTTATGTTCAAGGGAGAACTTTTCAAATTGCTTTTCTTTCATTTTTTCAAACTTTTTAAACTCAATATTTTTTTCAGTTAAATCAGATTGTTTTTCATTCATTTGATGGCGTTTCATGATCACAAGCTGCTGATAATGATGAATGGTGTTATCTAAGTTCGTCACAAATTGTTGGTAATGACGCATTTCTTGAACACTCATCCCACTTCTCAGCTTTTCTTCTTTGCTCTTTTCCATTAGCTCTTTTTTACTCATATTTTCATAGAGTTTTTCAGCGGCTTGCTCAAATGCCGAAACGGATTGTTGATACGCTGCAAGTGATTTGTCTTTTTCACTTTCTTTCAATTCTAAGAGCTTTTGAAATTTGTATTGATATCTCACTGTTTTTGTCAATCCTCTCTATTCATCAAACTGAGCAATATCCTCACGCTGTCTTCAATTGATACAGCCTCTTCAACGTCCTGCTTCAAAAATGAAATCAGTTGTGGGTAAGCTTGCATGGCCTCATCAATATCTTTAGAGGAGCCTTTTTTATATGCTCCAATGTTAATGAGGTCTTCAGCGTTTTGATATGTGGATAAAAGCTGGCGGAACCGGTTAGCCGCTTCCTTGTGATCATGACTTGCGATATTACTCATGACACGACTGATACTTTTCAGAATATTGACAGCTGGAAACTGTCCTTTGTTGGCCAGTGCACGATCAAGTACTATGTGGCCATCTAAAATCCCCCGCACTGTATCAGCGATCGGCTCATTCATATCGTCACCATCAACAAGCACTGTGTAAAACGCTGTGATGGAACCAAGTTGATTTGTACCAGTTCGTTCTAGCAATTTTGGCAGTATAGCGAACACTGAAGGCGTATATCCTTTTGTTGTTGGCGGTTCACCAGTTGCAAGTCCTATTTCCCGCTGTGCCATGGCGACCCTTGTGACAGAATCCATCATGAACATGACATTTTTGCCTCTGTCTCTGAAATATTCGGCAATAGCCGTTGCAGTATAGGCTGCTTTTAATCTTGTCAGTGCGGGCTGATCTGAAGTTGCGACAACAACAATCGAACGCTTCAGTCCTTCAGCTCCTAAATCTTTTTCGATAAACTCGCGAACTTCACGTCCACGCTCTCCAACAAGTGCAATGACATTGAGATCCGCTTCTGTCTGCTTGGCAATCATCCCCATCAATGTACTTTTACCAACACCGCTTCCCGCGAATATGCCAATTCTTTGACCAGTGCCGACTGTGAGCAAGCTGTCAATCACTCTGACACCAACGCCCATTTTTTCACGAATAGGCGGTCTGTCCATCGGGTTTGGAGGAGATTGTTCTGTTGAGACAGGTGCAAGTCCTTTAGGAAGCATGCTGCCGTCCAGTGGATCACCGAAGGCATCAACAACCTGCCCGATTAAACCAGTTCCTACTTTGACCTTTAACGACTCACCTGTTGCTTCAACAAGACTGCCTGGTGAGATGTTAGAGGCTTCTACGTAGGGCATGAGCAAAATGTTTTCATCTTTAAAGCCAACGACTTCTGCTTTGATCGGATGATTCTTGCTCCCTTTTTTGTGAATCAGACATACATCACCGATTGAGCTTTCTGGCCCCTTGGACTCGATCATCAGTCCAACAACTCGATTGACTTTACCAAAACGTTTATAAGGATCGGCAGTTTCAATCGTTTCTTTTAGCACATCTATGTTCATTTGTGATCACCTGAATCAATGACTTCTAATAACTTTTCTTTTAACTGATTCATTTGGGTATCAACACTCGCTTCCACTTTTCCAAAGCTTGTTTCGACGTAACAAGTACCTTTTGGTGCTTTTTCATCCGAGTAAATGGCAAGATGTGTATTCTTTTGAAGGATTCTATTTAATTCATCTTTATATTCCATCACATGCTCGTAATGTGCAGGGTCGACATAGATGGAAATATCGTCATATTCTTTCACTTCTGAAATGACCTGCTTCACTAGCGTTAAAAATTGTTCTTTTGTGTCCTCAACTGCATTCCATACTCGTTTAGCGAGCTCAAACGCAAGTTCGACAATTTCTTCAGCAGAGCTTTCGATTTTTGCTTCATAGTCCTGCTTTGCAAGGCTGACAATGTCATTCGCTTGATCAAGAATCGATTGATACTGTAAATTCGCATCTGCTTCGCCCTTTTGAAAACCATCTTGATATCCTGTTTGTTTTGCTTCTTCAATGAGCTGTACTCTTTCTGCTTCAAAATCAGCTCGCCGCTGATTGATTTCAGCCATTGTTTGTTCCAGCTCACGATTTGCTTTTTCTAAAATACGGCTTGCTTCATCTTGTGCATCACTTAATACAAGCTGAGATGCTTCTGTCTCGTTGACAAGCTCTTCTTCGTGATGTTCTCTTTTGAATTCCACTTGCTGTAAGGGAATGGTTTGACGGCCTTGTTCAGGAATAACAGATGTTTCATGTTTGATAATCCTAGACAATGATATCGTCTCCTCCACCTCGAGCTATGACGATTTCTCCAGCCTCTTCAAGTCGTCTTACGATACTGACAATACGAGTCTGTGCTTCCTCGACATCTCTAAGCCGGACAGGTCCCATAAACTCCATTTCTTCTTTGAACGTTTCGACCATACGTTGCGACATGTTGCGGAAGACAATTTCTTTGACTTCTTCGCTTGCCACTTTGAGTGAAAGCAGTAAATCGTCATTTTCAACATCTCGAATCACGCGCTGAATGGCTCTGCTATCAAGAGTGACAATGTCTTCAAAGACAAACATACGTTTCTTAATTTCATCAGCAAGCTCAGGATCTTGAATTTCCAGTGTATCTAAAATGGTTTTCTCCGTTGCACGGTCTACACCATTCAGGACTTCGACTACCGCTTCGACTCCGCCCGTTTGGGTATAATCTTGCGTAAAGGTTGAAGACAGCTTTTGTTCAAGAATACGTTCCACCTCATTGATGATCTCTGGAGATGTGCGGTCCATTAAAGCAATTCTTCTTGCAACCTCGGTTTGTACTTCCTCGCCTAACTCAGATAAAATCTGTCCAGCCTGTACTGGATCTAGGTAGGAAAGAATGAGCGCAATGGTTTGTGGATGCTCATGCTGGATAAAGTTTAAAATTTGCTCTGGGTCAGCCTTTCTAGCAAAATCAAATGGTTTCACTTGAAGTGAGGATGTTAAGCGATTTAAGATGCTGTCCGCTTTGTCCTCACCAAGCGCTTTTTCAAGCACTTGTCTTGCGTACATAAGGCCACCTTGTGATATGTAGTCCTGCGCGATGGCAATGCTGTGAAATTCTTCGATGATCTCATCTTTTTTAGCAGTATCTACACTTCTTACATTTGAAATTTCTAATGTTAATTTTTCTATTTCGTCTTCAGACAGATGTTTGTATACAGATGCTGACACGTCTAGCCCTAAGGAAATCATTAGGATTGCTGCTTTTTGTCTGCCTGTTAGTCGATTTGGATCTTTTCTCGACATGTGTATTCCTCCTAATCCTCGGACAGCCAGCTGCGTAGCAATTTAGCAAAGTCTTCTGGTTTATCTTTTGCCATTTTTTCAAGCTGATTTTTTCTCACCATTTCTTCTGTTTCTGGCTCAGTATCGATATCAGGAACATGAATTGGTGTACGTTCATCAAACTCAAACTCTTCTTCCTCATCTTTTCTTCGCTTACGTACGAGAAGGATAATGAGAGCGATAATGGCAAGTAGTAGCACACCGCCAACAATATAAACCCAAATCGGAATATTGTTTGAAGGGTTTTCTGCTGCCGTTTGCTGTTTACCGTCTAATTTTGATACAGATAAAACGATTTTGTTATCTAAGTCTGCTTGAGTGAGCGCTTGACCGTTTGTGTATTCTTTATCAATCGATGTACTGATGATGGTTGAAAGAATTTTTTTGATATCATCCTGCCTTTCAGCAGTTAATGAGGTCGGATCGTTTGCAGTAGGTGGTTCAACCAGTGCCTGAATGCCAACGTCTCTGATTTTATAAGGACTTTCTTTGATATCTTTATGAATGCGGTTGACTTCATAATTGATACGATCTTCGCTCTTTTCGTAATCTCCGCTTCCATTCGTTCCATCGGCACCTTGATAATTTGTGACATCATCGTCACCTGTTCCAGCGGTGCCTCCAGCTGCTGCGCCATTACCTGAATAAGTTTCAGCAATCTTTTCAGCGCTGACAGCAATTCCTTGCATGTTTTCTTGATCAACTGGTTCGACAAGATCTTCTTTTCTTTTTTCTTCGGTAAAATCAATGTCTGTAGTGACCGATACGGCAACTTTCTCTTGACCCATCATCGTTCCAAGCAGCTGTTGAATTTTTCGTTGAAGATTCTTTTCAATCTCCTCTTTTTTCTGCTGCTGTGCATCCATTCCACTTGCATAGGAATCTGAGCTGCTGTTTAAGTCATAGTAGTTGGAATCTTGGTCCATAATGACAATGTTTTCTGTTTTTAAATTCGGCACACTTTTTGAAATAAGATGATAAAGGCCTTTTACTTGTTGCTGAGTAAGCGTGTAGCCTGGTTGAACTTGCAGCACAATTGATGCTGATGCATTACTTTGCTCTTCTCCAACAAAAACGGAATCTTTTGGCAGGTTAATCATAACCTTTGAATCTTTAATCCCATCAATCGTGTTGATCAGATTGGATAGTTCTGTCTGAGTTGCGTCTACTTTCAGAACATCAAATTCATTATCTGTTAAACCGAAGCCGGAATTGTTCGCAAAGAAGGAGTAATCAATATTCCCCGTTTTAGGAAGTCCTTCTGATGCAAGTGTTACTTTTAAAGTGTCTGCTTGCTTTTCTGGAACTAAAATCGTCGTTCCGTTATTTGCAAGTTCCGATTTAACGTTTTTGCCATCCAGTTCCTGTTTGATTTGTCCTGCTTCTGCCTCAGACAAATCTCTAAACAACGGAACCATTTTTTCAGAAGAAGCAAAGATGCTAACAACCGTAATAATGATTGCTAGGGCAGCTACGCCGCCAATCATGAGTATTTTTTGTAATTTTGATCGATTTCGCCAAAACTCAACTGTTTTTGTTCTTAATTGCATTAAAGTACGATTCATCTTAACCCCCGGTCATTCCATTCAGTCTATTTTTTGTCCACCAGCACCTCCTACATCTGCATTCTCATAATCTCTTGGTACGCTTCGACTGCTTTATTCCGAAACTCGGTTGCAGCTGTGAGTGTCACACTCGCTTTTTGTGAAGCAATCATGACTTCATCGAGATTGACATCTTTCCCTTGTGCGAGAGCATTCGTATACTGGTCTGATTTCAGCTGTGATTGATTTAATGCCTCAATGGAATTCTTCAGCACATCAGAGAAATTCGTTTGACTTTTAGGTGCAGCCGCCTGCACAGACGATGCATTCGTCAATTCACTTGCTTGCTGAGCGGTTTGAAGCTGGAAAGGAGATATTGCGTTAACCAATTCTTTTCACCTTACTTTCCTATTTCTAAAGCTTTCATCAGCATGCTTTTATTTGCATTCAGCGCAGTCACGTTTGCTTCATATGACCTTGAGCTGCTGATGAGATCAACCATTTCCTTTAATGGATCAACGTTTGGTGTTTGAACATATCCATTTTCATTGGCATCGGGATTTGTAGGATCATATTGAAGGTTGAATGGAGTTTCGTCTTCAGTAATTTTCGTTACTTTGACGCCGTTTCCTAATTTGCCGCTCGAATTCATGCTTGAGTTCAATATAGATGAAAATGATTCACCTGACGGCTGTAATGTGACGAGCTTGCGTCTATAAGGCTCCCACTCGCCATCAACCTGTTTAGCTCTTGTTGTATCCATATTCGCAAGGTTTGAGGATACAACGTCCATTCTGAGCCTCTGTGCTGTTAATGCTGAGGCCGAAGCGTTAACGCCTGAAAAAATTGACATCACTTACCTCCTGTCAAAACTGTTTTAAGAGAATTGAACTTTCCGCTCATTCTTTCAACCAACGCATTATACTGAATTTGGTTTTTAGCGAGTTCACTCATCTCTTGATCAATATCGACATTATTTCCGTTTTCTTGATAAGAAGTACGGTTACTCGAAACAACTGAATAATTAGACCCTGTTTTAGAAAAATCAATGTGACCTTGGTATGTTTTTTTAGCATCTAATTTGATTGACGCATCATTTAGCATGTCGTGGAATGCAACATTTTTAGACTTGTAGTTCGGTGTGTCTATATTCGCGATATTATTGCTTATGACTTTTTGCTTAACATTCGCTCTGCCCAAGGCATTCTCAAGGTTGCTTATCGTTCCAGAAAATATATCCAAAACCATATACCTCCAATCATATGTATTTCATTCCATTTAATCATGTCGAGATTTGTAAAACCATATGTTCATTGTAAGAAATAATAGGATTAAAGTCTATGATGTAATTGTAAAAAAAACTCGTAATATATATCTATTTTACGAATAGGTATAAAGACCTAGATTCAAAGCACTACAGAATTGTAAGGGGTTTCTTGGAAAAAAGAGTGTCATTTTTCGGACAAATCCTCTTTTTTTATACAAAAAAACCCTTTTCAGCGTTTATTTCGGCCGAAAAGGGTTTTTTGATTAGTGAGATTTTAAATTTTCAAGTTCAATTAAAAATTTGTTGTTTAATACTTTAATGTATGTTCCCTTCATTCCAAGAGAACGAGATTCAATAACGCCTGCACTCTCTAATTTACGAAGTGCGTTTACGATCACTGAACGAGTGATTCCTACACGGTCAGCAATCTTACTTGCCACAAGCAGCCCTTCGTTTCCATCAAGTTCTTCAAAGATATGTTCAATCGCTTCAAGTTCACTGTATGAAAGAGAGCTGATTGCCATTTGAACAACCGCTTTACTTCTTGCTTCTTCTTCAATTTCTTCCGCTTTCTCGCGAAGAATCTCCATTCCAACAACTGTTGCGCCGTATTCAGCAAGAATTAAATCATCATCTGTGAATGTATCTTGCAAACGAGAAAGGATTAACGTCCCTAAGCGGTCTCCGCCTCCGATGATTGGCACAATCGTTGTCAAACCTGATTGGAATAAATCACGGTTCTCAATCGGGAAAGCTGTGTACTCACTATTGATGTCAAGGTTTGAAGATGTTTCAGGGACATTGAATAAGCTTTTTGTATATTCTTCAGGGAACTGACGATCTTCCAGCATTTTTTTCATACGTGCATTTTCAATCTGCTGGTTAATGGAGTAGCCAAGAAGCTTCCCTCTTCTGCTTAATACGAAAATGTTTGAATCAATGACATCTCTCAGTGTTTCTGCCATTTCTTTAAAATTAACCGGTTTCCCCGCTGCATCTTGCAGCATCGAGTTAATAATCCTTGTTTTTTGTAGTAACGCCATAATAATGATCCTCCTAGATTACTTTATTCATTTGTTAAAGTATAAATTGACTTAAGTCTTTGTTATTTGCAATCTTTCCTAGCTTCTCTTCTACATACTGAGGGGTAATAGTCACTGTTTCCATTGTAATATCAGGCGCCTCAAATGAGAGCTCTTCTAGCAGCTTCTCAAGTATGGTGTGAAGCCTTCTTGCACCGATGTTATCCGTCTCCTGATTGACGTGATAAGCCACTTCGGCAATCTTATGAATAGCATCGTCAGAAAATTCAAGAGATATACCTTCTGTTTCAAGTAAAGCCTTATATTGCTTTAATAACGCGTTATCTGGTTCCGTTAAGATTTTCACAAAGTCTTCTATACTTAATTTATCTAATTCTACACGGATTGGGAAGCGCCCTTGAAGCTCTGGAATCAAATCCGATGGTTTCGCCATATGAAAAGCGCCTGCTGCTACAAATAGAACATGATCTGTTTTCACAGCCCCATACTTCGTCATCACAGTGGAACCTTCTACAATCGGTAAAATATCACGTTGAACCCCTTCACGAGAAACATCTGCAGACGATGCACCACCGCTTTTGGCAATTTTATCGATTTCATCGATAAAGATGATTCCTTGCTGCTCTGCTTTTTGCACGGCTTCCTGACCGACTTCATCCATATCAATCAGTTTTGAAGCTTCCTCAGCAGTTAACGCTTTTCTCGCTTCTCTGACGGTCAGCTTTCTGCGTTTTTTCTTTTTAGGCATGAGATTGCTAAGCGCATCCTGCATGTTCATACCCATTTGCTCCATACCCGAGCCTTGAAGCATATCAAACATGGAAGGCTGCTGCTCTTCAACTTCAATCGTGACGTAATGGTCTTCAAGTTCACCCATCGCCAGCTGGTGCGCAATGCGTTTTCTCGTCGACTCAAGCTCTACTTCTTCACTTGAGTGATCTCGATCACTTTCATCAGCATCAGAACCACCAAACAGCATCTCAAAAGGATTTTTCACAGACTGACTTTTTTTCTTTCCAGGAACAAGTAGATGAACAAGCCGTTTGTTTGCTTGTTTTTCCGCTTCTTCTTGAACATCCTTCATTTTTTCTTCTTTGACTAGTCTGATTGCTGTTTCCACTAAATCTCTGACCATTGATTCTACGTCACGTCCGACATATCCAACTTCAGTAAACTTCGTCGCTTCCACTTTAATGAAAGGTGCACCAGAAATCCTTGCAATTCTGCGGGCAATTTCTGTTTTCCCCACACCTGTCGGACCAATCATTAAGATGTTTTTAGGAACGACTTCATCCTTTAGCTTATCATGTAAAAGACTTCTTCTGTAACGGTTTCTTAAAGCCACCGCCACTGCTTTTTTCGCATCAAGCTGACCAATAATGTACTGATCGAGCTTTTCAACTATCTCTCTTGGGGTGAACGGCTTTTTCTCCATACGTCTCATGTCCTTTCTATTCAAGCTCTTCTAAAGTGATTTGATCGTTCGTGTAGACACAGATTTCTCCGGCCGTTTCAAGAGCCGCCTTTGCAATCTCTCGAGCTGAGAGATGGTCACCTGCATGTTTTTTGAGTGCTCTCCCGGCGCTAAGCGCGTAGTTGCCGCCTGACCCGATAGCCAAAATGCCATCGTCTGGCTCGATGACCTCTCCTGTTCCAGATACGAGCAGGATGCTTTCTTTATTCATGACGATCAGCATGGCCTCAAGCTGTCTGAGCATCTTGTCACTCCGCCATTCTTTCGCCAGTTCTACAGCTGCTCGTTTTAGGTTACCACCGTATTCTTCAAGCTTCGTTTCAAACTTCTCAAAGAGTGTAAATGCATCTGCAACTGAACCAGCAAAACCTGCGAGTACTTTGCCTCCGAAAAGACGGCGCACTTTTTTTGCTGTGTGTTTCATGACGACAGCCTGCCCAAAAGTGACTTGACCGTCTCCAGCCATCGCACTTTTTCCTTTATGTTGAACGGCAAAGATTGTGGTTGCATGAAATGATGACATGAAAAAACCTCCTTTTAGGATCGTTTAAAAGCCCTTGGGTGATGAGACATGTACGTTTTTCTTAAAGAATCTTTTGATACATGCGTGTACACCTGTGTTGATGATAAATTTGAGTGACCGAGAAGTTCTTGAACACTTCTTAAATCCGCTCCCTCGTTTAAAAGATGCGTAGCAAAGGTGTGCCTTAACATGTGTGGATGGATATGTAATGTGCCAGACGCCTTTTTCATTAATTCAGTTAGAATGAATCGAACGCCTCTATCTGTAAGAGGAGCTCCGCGCTGATTCAAAAACACATGTGAATCAGCACGATCCTTTCCCTTCACTTTCAGCTTCTGCCTTCCATCCTCTAAATATGTGGAGAGCGCTTCATGTGCATAAGATCCGAAAGGTACATACCGCTGTTTGCTGCCTTTCCCATGTACAAGCACTGTATCCATCGATAAATCAAGATCAGATTCTTTTAATGAACATAACTCACTGACCCTCATACCTGTTGCATAAAGTAGTTCTAAAATGGCTTGATTTCTTTGACCAAGCGGTGTATTTACATCAGAAACTGTAAATAGCTCTTTTAGTTCCTCTTCATACAAAAATGAAGGAATTCGCTTATCCTGCTTTGGTAAGCTAACGAGTAAAAAAGGATTTTCTTTCACAAGCTGTTCTCTTAATAAAAATTTATAAAAGCTGCGAAGTGCAGAGACTTTCTTACTAATCGTTCTTCTTGTAAGGCCTTTTTCATAAGCTTCTGTTAAATAAATTCTCGTATCTTGATAGGATACCTCTTCAAAACCGTCTATTCCTTGAATGTTCATAAATCTGACAAACTCTTCAATCGCCTCAGTATATCCTGAGATCGTTAAAGCCGAATAGTTCTTTTCAATCTGCAAATATTCAATGAATAAGTGGACAAGACGCTGTTTATCTGTCATTTTTACACCTCTTTAAGGCTTTTAAATGGTATCACATATCTTGCTTTCCGTGCAATGTTTTACTACAGAGATTTCGAAATAGTTTGAATAGTTTCGATTGCGCGTTTAGCGTACTCTGCATAGCGCTCTTGTTTGTTTTTAATTCGAACGCCAAGATCTTTCAGCAAGCCAAAGTTTGCATTCATCGGCTGGAAGCTTTTCTTGTTTGTTGATGTGATGTAGTAAGCCATACTACCAATCGCTGTTTCTTCTGGAAGTGTCACAAGCTCTTCTCCTTTAACAAAACGAGCTGCATTGATTCCAGCCACTAATCCTGAAGCCGCGGACTCAACATATCCTTCAACACCAGTCATTTGTCCGGCAAAGAATAAGTCGTCTCTATTTTTAAATTGATACGTCGGTTTTAGAAGGCTTGGCGAGTTAATAAATGTATTACGATGCATCACACCATAGCGAACAATCTCAGCCTCTTCAAGACCTGGGATCAAACGGAATACTTCCTTTTGATCGCCCCATTTTAGATGTGTTTGGAAACCAACAATATTATATAAAGTACCTGCTGCATCATCCTGTCTTAATTGAACAACAGCGTAAGGTCTTTTTCCTGTTTTTGGATCTTCAAGTCCAACTGGTTTCATCGGGCCAAAGAGCATGGTTTTTTTCCCTCTTTTGGCCATGACTTCAATGGGCATACAGCCTTCGAAGAAGATTTCTTTTTCGAACTCTTTTAACGGCACAGTTTCAGCAGAAATAAGCGCCTCATAAAAACGATCGAATTCTTCTTCTGTCATCGGACAGTTTAAATAAGCCGCTTCCCCTTTATCATAACGTGATTTCAAGTACACTTTATCCATATCGATGCTGTCTTTCTCGAGGATAGGCGCTGCTGCATCGTAGAAATATAAATACTCTTCACCTGTTAAAGATTTTAATTCTTTTGAAAGTGCTTCTGATGTAAGAGGACCCGTTGCGATAATCGTCGGACCTTCTGGAATGCTTTGCACTTCTTCTTGAAAGACCGTCACATTCGGGTGATTTTTCACGCGGTCTGTGACGTTAGCTGCAAATTCATGACGATCTACTGCAAGCGCTCCACCAGCAGGAACCGAGCTTTCATCTGCTGCTGCGATGATTGCTGAATCTAAATGACGCATTTCTTCCTTTAAAACACCGACTGCGTTCGTTAAAGCATTCGCACGCAATGAGTTACTGCATACGAGCTCCGCAAATTTATCTGTGTGGTGAGCTGGTGTTTGTTTGACAGGTCTCATTTCATACAGATGGACTTTAATTCCGCGCTTGGCAATTTGCCATGCCGCTTCACTTCCTGCTAAACCTGCTCCGATCACATTTACAAATTGACTCATTGTACAACTCTCCTATTTCGTAAGTTCTATTTGATGACATAAAAAAGCAGGTGAACAAGGCTGCTCACCGCTATTTTTGTTGTTCCTCTTTATAATCACAGTTCACACATTGAACTTGAATGCCTTTTTTCAGCTTTTTCTCTACAAGCATATTTTCGCATTTTGGACACTTTCTTTCAATTGGTTTGTCCCAAGAAACGAATTCACACTCTGGAAAACGATCGCAACCGTAAAAAATGCGGCGCTTCTTAGATTTCCGTTCAACGATATTTCCTTCGTGACAAGTCGGGCATTTGACACCAATATCTTTGACAATTGGTTTTGTGTTACGGCAGTCAGGGAAATTAGAGCATGCCATGAACTTACCGTATCTCCCCATTTTGTACACCATTGGATGACCACACTCTTCGCAATCAACTCCGGCGTATTCAGGCTCGATCTCAACTTCCTGCATCTCTGCTTCTGCTTTTTCTACCCGTTTTGCAAAATCTTGATAGAAACTGTCGATAATGCGTACCCATTCAATCGTACCTTCTTCAACGCTATCAAGTTCTTTTTCCATTTTCGCAGTAAATTCTACGTTAATGATTTCAGGGAAGAATTCAATAATTAAGTTGAGCACAATCTCTCCAAGCTCTGTTGGAATAAACCGTTTGTTATCAAGTGCCACGTAGCCACGCTTTTGAATGGTATCTAATGTTGGTGCATACGTAGATGGGCGGCCAATACCTAGCTCTTCAAGGGTTTTGACAAGTCTTGCCTCAGTGTAACGTGGAGGCGGCTGCGTGAAGTGCTGCTCTGGTTCAATATCTTTTGAAAGAACGGTGTCTCCCTCTTTCAGATCAGGAAGCATTTTGTCCTTTTCTTCTAACTGGTCGTCCTTCCCTTCAACATATACTTTCATAAATCCAGGGAATTTCACCTTACTTCCATTTGCACGGAAAGTAAGCCCGTTATTTTCAAGATCCACACTCATTGTATCAAGAACAGCTGGTGCCATTTGGCTTGCCACAAAACGTTCCCAAATCAATTTATAAAGACGAAGCTGATCTCTACTTAGCACATGTTTGACATCTGCTGGTTTTCTTAGCGTAGAAGTCGGACGGATGGCTTCGTGAGCATCCTGTGCATTTTCGTTCTTTTTGGCAGTTCGTTTTGTTGTATTCAAGAAATTCTTGCCATACGTTTGATCAATGAAAGCAGATACTTCTTCAATTGCCGTATTGGAAATACGTGTTGAGTCCGTTCTCATATATGTAATGAGACCTACTGTACCTTCTTTACCAAGATCAATCCCTTCATATAATTGCTGTGCAATCATCATCGTTTTCTTCGCACGGAAGTTTAGTTTTCTCGCTGCCTCTTGTTGTAAGGTAGATGTTGTAAACGGAACAGCTGGGTTGCGTTTACGTTCTTTTTTCGTCACTTTTTCAACAGAAAATTTGCTTCCTTTTAATTTCGAAAGGATTTCTTTTACATCTTCTTTTGTTTTTAGCGGATGTTTTTTGCCATTTACGCCAAAGAAACTCGCTTCAAAGCTTTCTTTCCCTTTTAGGAAGGTACCATCAATTGTCCAGTATTCTTCTGGTTTGAATTCATTAATTTCATTCTCGCGGTCAATAATCAGGCGGAGTGCAACTGATTGAACACGACCGGCGCTTAAGCCCTTTTTGACTTTCTTCCATAAAATTGGGCTGATTTTATATCCAACGAGACGATCTAAGATTCGTCTTGCCTGCTGCGCATCAACCAAGTCCATATCGATCATACGTGGATGTTTAAAGGAATCTTTAATTGCATCTTTTGTAATCTCGTTAAAGACAACCCGGCAATCTGAAGAGAGGTCAAGGTCAAGGCTGTGGGCTAAATGCCAAGCAATCGCTTCTCCCTCTCTGTCGGGGTCAGCTGCGAGATATACTTTTTTTGCTTTTTTCGCTGCTGTTTTTAATTCTTTTAAGACTGGACCTTTTCCTCGAATCGTAATATATCTCGGTTCGAAGTCATGCTCAGTGTCAACACCAAGCTGACTTTTCGGTAAATCCCTTACATGCCCCATTGAAGCCTTTACTTTATACTTTTTTCCTAAATAACGCTCAATCGTTTTCGCCTTTGCTGGCGACTCAACGATGACTAAATAATCAGCCATACTCAAAATCCCCCTTAAGAGGTGTTCTCTCTTTATCCATTTCACAAATTTATATTTATGTTAATTGCACCTATTTAACAGGCAATCGTTAAAAATTCTTTATGATGAACATCATTATAAACACGAAAAACAAAGTGTAAACTTAAATCCTCACTATTATTAAATATTCCGATGTCTTTTGTCAAACGATATTTTTATGTGAGTTCAGTATATTGAACACCGCTCAAGGAGAATTCCTCTAAAATATCCTTCGTTGAATGAACAAGCTTGGCACCTTGCTGAATCAATCTAGCTGGACCTATAGAATTAGAATCAAAGATCGATCCTGCAACAGCAAACACTTCTTTTCCTTGCTCTAATGCCTGGTAGGCTGTAATAAGCGAACCGCTCTTTTCTTTGCACTGGACCACGATGGTTCCTCTTGTCAGGGCACTAATTAATCGGTTTCTCATTGGAAAATGCCATTTTTCTGGTTTGATATAAGGCGGGTGCTCTGACAACAGTAAATGATGTTCTCCCATATATTGAGCCATTTGCACATGTTCTTTTGGATATACATGTTGAAAGCCGCCAGCTACAACACCAATCGTTTTTCCTTTTTTTCTTATGCACTCTTTGTGTGCAAGTCCATCAATTCCTTTTGCTAAACCGCTCACAATCATCCAATCTTCCTCTACAAGTTCTCCAACAATTTTCTTCACGCACGCTTCTCCATAAGAGGATGGCACTCGTGTACCTACTACACCTAAACTTTTTTCTTCATTTAAATAGGTAACGTTTCCTTTTAGGAATAATACTGGGGGAGGATCATAAATGTGTTTTAGTGAGCTGGGATATAAAGGTGATGTGATGGGAATCATGTGAATATTTTGCTTTAAATAGGCTTGAACGATGTGTTGAAAAATGGGGAATTCATTTTCTTCAGCTTGTTGTAAGCGGGTAAAGTCGATCTTTTGTAATGATCGATCCTGTTTGAAATGATGTGTTTCTTCATTTATATATAGCTCAGGATCGACTTTCCACCATTTTGTTAACAAAGAGGGTGAGATGAGGCCTTTTAAGCGGTGAAAAATCATTCTTTCGGACACGTTGTACATACCATTCCTCCAGTTTAAGATAGAAAGAAGAAGACTTGTCAAAGAACAAGTCTTCTTGTGTCATTAATGCGTTTTACAAGCTTCGAAGAGATTCTTCTCTTTTAACACTTTAATTAAGGTTTCTCCCATGACTGATGGTGTCTCTGCCACTTCAATTCCACATTCACGCATTGTTTTTACTTTTTCATCAGCAGTTCCTTTACCACCAGAAATAATGGCACCAGCATGTCCCATACGTTTTCCTGGAGGCGCTGTTTTACCGCCAATAAAGCCAACAACCGGCTTGGTCATATTTGCTTTTACCCATTCAGCTGCTTCTTCTTCAGCAGTACCACCGATTTCACCAATCATGATCACAGCATGCGTTTCAGGATCTTCATTGAAGGCTTTTAATACATCAATAAAGTTCGTACCATTGACAGGGTCGCCGCCAATTCCTACAGCTGTTGATTGACCAACACCAGCCTCTGAAAGCTGATGTACCGCTTCATATGTAAGCGTTCCAGAACGAGACACAACACCAACATGACCTTTTTTATGAATGTAGCCAGGCATGATGCCAATTTTACATTCTTCAGGTGTAATCACACCAGGACAGTTCGGTCCAACAAGTCTTGTCTTCTTACCTTCCATATAGCGTTTCACTTTAACCATATCCAGAACTGGAATGTGTTCTGTGATACAAATCACTAGATCCACTTCTGCATCAACAGCCTCTAAAATGGCGTCTGCTGCAAATGGTGCTGGTACATAGATAACAGAAGCATTTGCTCCAGTTGTCTGTACTGCTTCAGATACAGTATTAAATACAGGAACTCCCTCTACTTCAGTTCCACCTTTTCCAGGTGTGACACCGCCAACGATATTTGTTCCATACTCAATCATTTGTTTTGTATGGAATAATGCGGTTGAACCGGTAATCCCCTGAACAATTACTCTCGTATTTTTATTAATAAATACACTCATTTAGGTTCCCTGCCTTTCTGCTCTACTTGACTAAAGATACAATCTTTTCTGCCCCGTCAGCCATAGACTCAGCAGAAGTGATATTTAAGCCTGAATCACTCAGGATTTTCTTCCCTAATTCAACGTTTGTTCCTTCAAGACGTACAACGAGTGGTAATGTTAAGCCGACTTGTTTCGTCGCTTCAACAACACCTTCTGCAATGACATCACATTTCATGATGCCGCCAAAAATGTTCACGAAAATCCCTTTGACATTTTGATCAGATAAGATGATTTTAAATGCTTCCGTTACTTTTTCAGCAGTTGCACCGCCGCCAACATCAAGGAAGTTTGCAGGGTCCCCGCCGTAATGCTTGATGATATCCATTGTAGACATCGCAAGGCCTGCTCCATTCACCATACAGCCAATATTCCCATCTAGTGAAATGTAGCTTAGGTCATATTTAGATGCTTCAATCTCCTTTGGATCTTCTTCATCAAGGTCACGGTATTCTAATATATCTTTTTGTCTATATAAGGCATTGCTATCAAAGTTTAATTTTGCATCAAGTGCCATGACTTTTCCATCACCTGTTACAACAAGAGGATTTATCTCGGCAATTGAACAATCCTTTTCAATAAACGCATTGTAAAGGCTTGTCATAAACTTAACAGCTTGACCAACTAATTTTGTTGGAATATTAATTTTAAACGCAACTTCTCTCGCCTGATAGGCTTGGAGACCAATCGCTGGGTCGATGACCACTTTCACGATTTTTTCTGGCGTTTTTTCTGCTACTTCTTCAATTTCAGTACCGCCTTCTTCAGAAGCCATCAAAACAATTCTTGATGTCGCTCTATCCAAAACGAGTCCTACATAGTACTCTTTTTGAATATCGCAGCCTTCTTCAATAAGTAAGCGTTTTATTTCGCGCCCTTCAGGCCCTGTTTGATGTGTGACAAGTGTCTTGCCGAGCAATTCCTCTGCAAACCCTTTCACTTCATCTTTTGTTTTTGCAATTTTTACCCCACCTGCTTTACCACGGCCGCCTGCATGAATCTGTGCTTTTACGACATATACAGAGCTTCCAAGCTCTTCTGATGCTTTCACTGCTTCATCAGGTGTAAATGCTACTTTACCATTTGGAACTGAAACCCCATATTTTCTTAGGATTTCTTTTCCTTGGTACTCATGGATATTCATTTCCCATCCTCCCAACATATGTAGAAACAAAAATTATAAAATAGACTGCGCTTTCATTTTAAAGAATAAAAAAGAGAATGTCTAGGGTTCTATGTAAAATCGTAAAATCCTTCTAAACATTCAAACTTTTATTTTATTAAAAATATAAATTTTTCAGTCAAAACACTTATTTTACCTTATTTTTTCATTTTTTGATCCAATCGATAGATAAATGAAAATATTTCTGCTACAGTATCGTATAACGCTTCTGGGATTTCCTCATCGAGCGTTAAGTGGCGCATCAGTTCTACTAAATTACGGTCTTCTTGAATAGGGACTCCAGCTTTTTGAGCTTCTTCAATAATATGATCAGCCACATAGCCACTGCCTGTTGCAACGACTTTTGGCGCTTTTTGTTTTTCTTCATCATAGTGTAGAGCGACCGCTCTTCTAAGCGGTTTTGAATCTTTCATACTCGTAAGTCCAGCCCTTTCTCGCTGATTTTATGAAAGTGTTCATCTAGAAAGTCAGACGGATCAATTGGCTCTTCTCTCTTTTTCGCTGTAATCCCCGTCAAACTATACCCTAGGGCATTTAAATTCTCTCGAACAGCTGGAATCATTGGATTAATGGTCCCTTGCAGTTCGTGAGCCGTCTCGACTGTAATTGACATCACTTTTTGCTGAATCGTACAGTCTATTAACGTTTCTTCTAAGTTTTCCATGTTTAAATAAAACATTAAACGGCACTGAGAAATATCGATAGAGCCATCTTTTTTCTTATGCCCTTTTAGAATAAAGGTTAAATCTTGAACACTATGTTTTGAGAAAAGCGGGTAAGAAACCATCATTTGACTAACTGTTTGGTTTTCCTGATGCACTAGTAACTGCCCATTTAATCTATGGAATAATTGATCCACTTCTTTTTTTACGGGCTCGGGAACATCAGCTTGCCTTGCATCATTTAAAACCATCTTTAATTGGTGAAGCTCTTGGCTTTTGACATCTTGGCTGCCCTTTTCCAGTAATTTTAGCACCCCAATTTCATCTCGTACACCTATCGCTTTTTTCATCGTCATCAGTAAATCGAGTACATCGGTTTTATTGCTTAATGCTGGTTCAGTCTGCTGAATGACCTTTGCCAATGCGTTCGCCTCTGTTTTTGAAAGAAACGGAAATTCCCTTTGAAGCACGGCTGCCTTTGCGTCAGCCTGTGGCCCTGCCTGCTGGACTGCTTGAACCAGTGATGTGAGTTGTTTTACATCAAGCTGCTGCTGTCCGTCTGTACCTTGCTTTGTGATGCTCGTCAGAATGCGTTCTATTTGCTGAAGCGGGAGCTGTTTTGGACTTAATAATTGCTGCACGCTGTTCTGATTCACTGTATCCGCCTGTCGCCCTTGTATAGCGGCGGGCTGGCTCTGCTTTGTTTGCTGAGCCGGATTGACATGAGGCTGCACCAGCTGCAAGCTTTCTCCTTGCTTCGTTTGACCTTCTTTTGCTCCTAGAAGCACCGATAAGAGCTTTTCTGCATGAACAGTTGTCTCAGCATTTACAACCGTACGAACGGCCTGTGTAAGAGCCTGTGTGGCTTCTGATTGCTTCGGAAGCTGTGTTAATCGATCTAGCAGTGCTGTCACATCCTGATGAAGTGCAGAGGGGGATTTCATCGCTAATATTGATTGGAGCACTCCTTGTTGAATCGGCAAATCTTTCTTTAAAGCAAAAAGAAGTGCTTGCAGACCTTTTTTGATATCCGCACCTTGAAGTTGTTCAATCCATTTTACTGCCGTTTTTAACTCTGCTTCGTTGATGACCGGTTTTTCTTTTAAAAAAGCTGTAGCTGTTAACATTTGTTCAAGTCCATTTTTAAGCGACAGACCTTCTAGTAGTTTAGCTGCGGCATCCTTTAATGTTTTAGGATCTTGGTCAAATTGCTGAACAGGTCTTAATTTACTCAGACTGCCTCCACCTTCTTGTTCTAATTGGAACCAGTAGAAAGAATCGGCTTTGAGCTGAGCCGCTAGCTGCGCTTTGATTTTGGTCGAACCTATTTGAACAAGTGCTGTATCATCCCCGAGCATTTTCAGTACTTTGCCGAGAATGAGCCGGTGAATATTTTCCTTTCCTTCCGTGTTAAGCGGAACAGATTCTGCCGTATTCAGCCGACTATTCAGTGCAGTATGTATATCTTCAACTCTTGTCATCACAGGCAGCCTCCTTGTGTCAAAATATTTATGAAATAACAGATTTCACTGGTGCAAATGATAACCGGTGGATAGGTGTGGCGCCATGTGTTTGAATGGCAGCAAGGTGCTCTTTCGTTCCATACCCTTTATGTTTTTCAAATTGATACTCAGGGTACTGGCGTCCATACTCTTCCATCATTTGGTCCCTTGTCACTTTGGCAATACATGCACCAGCTGCGATGGATGCGCTTTTAGCATCTCCTTTGATGATATTCTCCTGTTGAGTAGGAAGCGGGAGCGTCATCGCATCTATGAGTAGATAATCAGGTGTGTGAGTGAGCTGCTTTACAGCCCTCACCATCGCCAGTCTTGATGCTTCGTATATATTGATTTCGTCAATCGTTGCCGCATCAACAATGCCGATGCCGATGTCGAGCGCTTCCTTTTGAATGAGCTCATAATAGGTCATTCTTTTTTTCTCAGATAGCTGTTTTGAATCATTTAAACCGAGTAGGACGGTATCTTCTTTTAATATCACAGCTGCCGCAACCACTGGGCCAGCGAGTGGTCCTCTTCCTGCTTCATCTATGCCTGCAATATAAGTGTATCCTTGCGCTTTTGCTTTGGTTTCAAATTGCAGCATTTGCTTCCATGCTGCATGTAGTTCTTGATGCTTTTCTCTCTCTTTGTTCCATTTGTCCATCAGCTTCTGGACACTTTTTCTTGTATCGTCTTTCAATAGTTCACGAATGTATGACTCGTCGTCAGCATGTTGTTCTATTAATGCTTTTATTTGTTTGACCGTGTACATTGGCTTTTCCGCAGCCTCCTTCTTTATATCGGCAGTTTTTCGCAAAAAATAAAGACCCGCATGAGCTGCGTGTCTTTTAGCTTTCAGGCTTCTCAAAAGTGAGGGGACCAAATTTTTCCGTTCGAATATCCCGAATGATGATTTCGGTCGTTTTGTCGTAATTAATGAATCCTCCACTCATCAGACAGCCGCGTTTTGTGCCAATGGCATCAAACAGCTCAACTGTATCTTCAGGTATTTCTGCTAGATCATAGCGTTTTTTTAATCGCTCTGGATAGTGCTCTTCTAAAAAGCGTAGCGCATAAACGGCGACATCCTGCAAGTTGATGATTGAGTCTTTAATCGCTCCGGTGACGGCCAGCCTAAGACCTACTTGTTCATCTTCAAATTTCGGCCAGAGAATTCCGGGGGTATCGAGCAGTTCAAGTTCTTTTCCTACCTTCACCCATTGCTGTGACGTCGTAATACCAGGTCGATCTCCTGTTTTCGCAATATTTTTCTTTGCCAACCGATTGATCAGCGTTGATTTGCCGACATTGGGAATTCCGATAATCAAAGCTCGAATGGCACGCGGCTTAACACCTTTTGCTTTCATTCGATCGAACTTTTCTTTTAATATTTCTTTTGATGTCGTAATGATTTGATTTAACCCTTGTCCATCGACAGAATTAATGGCAAGCGACCGTACACCTTGCGCTTCAAAGTGTGCCTGCCACTCTTTTGTCATACGAGGATCTGCTTTATCTGCTTTGTTCAAAAGCATAATTTTCGGTTTGTTTTGGAGGATTTCTTCAATCATTGGGTTTCTAGAGGACATCGGAATCCTTGCATCGGTTAATTCAAATACGATGTCGATGAGCTTTAATTTTTCTGTGACTTCCCGTCTTGCTTTTGCCATATGGCCTGGAAACCATTGAATTGTCATATGTGCACCTTCTCTCTTCTAACGGTTGTCTCTATACATTGTACAAAAAAAGAGCCTGTTACAGGTAACAAGCTCTTTCCTTTGATATCATTATCGTCTGATTTCTTTGATACGAGCCGCTTTACCGCGAAGTTCACGTAGGTAGTAAAGTTTCGCACGACGTACCTTACCGTGACGTACAACTTCGATCTTAGCGATTTTTGGTGTGTGTACAGGGAATGTACGCTCAACGCCTACACCGTAAGAGATCTTACGAACTGTGAAAGTTTCGCTGATTCCACCACCACGACGCTTAATTACAACACCTTCAAAGATCTGGATACGCTCACGAGTACCCTCGACAACTTTCACGTGTACACGTAAAGTGTCACCAGGACGGAACGCAGGAAGATCAGTGCGTAATTGTTCTTTTGTGATTTCTTCAATCAATTGTTGCATCGTTTTCAACTCCTTCCAACAGATGCTCATGTCCTCTTTCTTCATTGCAGCGGAACATCGTTTTCAAACTTGAATCGGCAAGCCGTCCAAGTCACAAGTAGTATCATACCACACCTGTATACCTTGTGCAATACAATCTAGTCATTATGAAGCTGCCAAAGCCATCTTTTTTCTTCATCCGTTAATGTTTTGCAAGAATCGATCAAATCTGGCCGTCTTGTATAGGTTCGCTTCAACGATTCTTTACGCCGCCACTCTTCAATTTTGGCATGATTTCCAGAGAGAAGCACATCTGGTACTTTCAATCCTTTATAATCAGCTGGTCTTGTATAGTGCGGATGCTCAAGCAGACCTGTACTAAATGAATCTTCGATATGAGACGCTTCTTTTCCAAGCACATGAGGCAAAAGCCTGACCACACTGTCTGCAATCATCATCGCCGGCAGCTCTCCGCCTGTGAGAACGAAATCTCCGATTGAGATTTCATCTGTGACAAGATGCTCCCTGATGCGCTCATCGTAGCCTTCATAGTGGCCGCAAATGAACATAAGATGCTCTTCTTTTGCAAGCTCTTCTGCTTTCTTTTGTGTATATCTTTCTCCTTGAGGACAGACAAGAATAATGCGGGGCTTCTTGTTTGCTTTTTTCGTTAAATCTTCTACCGCATCAAATACAGGCTGTGCTTTCAGAACCATGCCAGCACCGCCGCCATACGGATAGTCATCCACTGTTTTATGTTTATGATCGGAATACTCCCTAAAATTCACGACATCAAATGAGACCGCATCTTTTTCCTGAGCTTTTTTTAAGATCGATGAGTGAAGCACCCCTTCAAACATTTCAGGAAACAGTGTTAAGAAGTCAATTTTCATTCGTCAATGAGTCCTTCCATCACTTCAATGTGTACTTTCTTGGATGAAATATCAACTGTTTTGACGACAGATGGAATATAAGGGATGAGGGCATCTTTTTTGCCTTTTCTTCCAACCACCCATACATCATTTGCCCCTGGCGTTAAAACTTCTTTGATTTGACCAATCAGTTTGTCCTCTTCATCATATACTTCACAGCCGATGATTTCGTGGAAATAGAATTCCCCTTCATCTAATGAACCAAGATGTTCTTTTTCTACTTTTAAAATCGACTCTTTTAATTGCTCAGCTTCATTTAACGAGCCGACTTCTTCAAATGTCAGTAAATCAAATTGTTTGTGCTGTCTATGTGATGCGACAGTCACTTTTAGCGGTTCTTTTTGATTTTGTTTGAAAATATAAAGGACGCTGCCTTTTTTGTAGCGTTCTTCTGGGAAATCAGTCTTTGACACAACACGTACTTCTCCGCGCACTCCATGTGTATTGACGATCTTTCCGACATTCAACCATTCTAGCTCCATGTTCTCAATCACCCCTGACGTATTTCCACAATGGTGCCGTCTTTCACGACGATGACATTGTCTTGCATTTTGTCATCCCATTTATCACCTATTTTTACTTCAATCAGCGCATCCACTTCTGTTTCTTTCATTTCACTGCCAAGAGGCAAGATATGAAGCTGCTCGACTTGAAAATCAATTTGCCTCATTTTCTCTTGTCTTTTTTCAATGGCTTTTTGAAATTGAGGGATGGCTTCTTGCTGATGTGGTTCTTTTTCATGCTTTTTTAGTTGAAAATATAGTTGATTGCACTCACGTTCTAGTCTTTCTTTTTTCTCCAAAAAAGTCGTTAACAGTTTGTCCTTACTGCTTTCAGTTAATACTTGCATGACGGTGACATGTTGAATGATCTGCATCTTCCTTTTTGTCCCCCTATCCGAAGGCATTTGTCCTCTACAGTATAACGAAAAATAGATTTAAACGTGTAAAAAAAGGGGAGGTCCTAAGCCCTCTCCCTTTTTAGTCAGCAATCTCAAGTTGAACTTTCTTAGAAGACTCTGCACTTGCTGCAAACATGACTGTTCGTATCGCTTTAGCTGTACGTCCCTGCTTACCGATCACTTTTCCGGTATCTTCAGCATTGACAGACAGTGTGTAAATGACCTGCTCATCTTTTTCTAATGAAGATACGTGAATATCTTCAGGGAAATCAA
The DNA here is from genome assembly GCF_038593325.1 of Bacillus sp. FSL W7-1582. Classification (NCBI taxonomy): domain Bacteria; kingdom Bacillati; phylum Bacillota; class Bacilli; order Caryophanales; family Bacillaceae; genus Bacillus; species Bacillus sp. FSL W7-1582. The sequence continues at coordinate 1,572,129 of NZ_CP151987.1, read as the reverse complement.
CAAGTGGCTCGACGATGGACACAATCAATTCTTCCAAGGACAGCTCATTCATTATTTGCTGTTTTTCGCATTATGAAATTTTTCAAGAATTCCTTGGCTTGAGAAAAGGTTACGAACTGTATCAGATGGTTTCGCACCATTTTGAAGCCATTTAAGCGCTAATTCTTCGTTGATTTTCACCTCAGCTGGTGATACCACTGGGTTGTAAGTTCCAACTGTTTCGATGAAACGACCGTCACGTGGTGAACGAGAATCTGCTACAACAATACGATAGAAAGGAGATTTTTTTGCTCCCATACGTTTTAAACGAATTTTTACTGCCATTTTACTAGCACCTCCGAAAATATTTCAACAAGATAGTATATTAACAATGATAAAAGGGTTTGTAAAGTGTTTTTTCTTAACAACGGTTTTATCATGTATAACCAATTACATAAATGGTAATTTAAAGCCGCCTTTTTTCTTTCCTTTGGACATATTGGTCATTTGCTTCATCATCTTTTTCATTTCGTCAAATTGTTTTAAAAGGCGATTGACTTCCTGTACAGATGTTCCGCTTCCTTTTGCAATCCGTTTTCTGCGGCTTGCATTGATGACCTCTGGCTGTTCTTTTTCTTCGGTCGTCATTGATTTAATGATCGCTTCGATGTGATTGAGCTGCTTTTCGTCTACTTGGACGTTTTTGAGCCCTTTCATTTTACCGGCTCCCGGCATCATTTGGATCAGTTCATCAAGTGGACCCATGTTGCGAACCTGCCCAAGCTGCTCGAGGAAATCATCGAGCGTGAAGCTCATTGTCCGCATTTTTTGTTCAAGCTCTTTCGCTTTATCTTGGTCAACGTTTGCTTGTGCTTTTTCAATAAGCGTGAGCACATCTCCCATGCCAAGAATTCTCGATGCCATACGCTCTGGATGGAATGGTTCAATTGCATCAAGCTTTTCACCTAGTGCGGCGAATTTAATCGGCGTATTTGTGACTGCACGAATTGAAAGTGCTGCCCCGCCTCGCGTATCACCGTCTAGTTTTGTCAGAACGACACCTGTTAAACCAAGCTGTTCATTAAAGCTTTTTGCGACATTGACAGCATCTTGACCAGTCATCGAGTCAACAACGAGGAAAATCTCTTCTGGATTTGCGACTTCTTTTACTTTCTGAAGTTCATCCATTAAGTCTTCATCAATATGAAGACGTCCTGCTGTATCTAAAATGACATAATCATGATGTTCTTCTTTCGCTTTTTCAATTGCCTGTTTGGCAATTTCGACAGGACTAACTTGATCACCTAATGAGAATACGGGCATATCAAGCTGTTTCCCAAGCGTTTGAAGCTGCTGGATCGCTGCTGGTCTGTAAATATCAGCCGCCACCATCATCGGCTTGCGATTATGTTTTTTGCGAAGTAAGTTGGCAAGCTTTCCAGTTGTGGTCGTTTTACCTGCCCCTTGAAGACCAACCATCATAATGACAGTTGGAGATTTTTTCGCTACAGCGATTTTACTCTCTTCCCCGCCCATTAATTCAGTGAGTTCTTCTTTCACAACTTTAATGACCTGTTGTCCTGGGGTAAGACTTTGCATGACCTCTTGTCCAACTGCCCGCTCGCTTACTTTTTTCACAAAGTCTTTGACTACTTTAAAATTGACGTCAGCTTCAAGAAGGGCAAGGCGTACCTCGCGCATCATTTCTTTTACATCTTGCTCTGACACTTTTCCTTTGCCGCGGATTTTTGAAATCGTCTGCTGCAGTCGGTCGGCTAATCCTTCAAATGCCATACTGTGCCGCCTCCTAATCTAATTTCTCAAGCGATTCAATTAAAGCTTCTGCTTCTTCCTTTTGCGCGGAATCTGCTACAAGCTCTCTCATTTTTGTGAGAAGTTCTTTACGCTCTTTAAATTTCTTAAACAAGAGCAGCTTTTCTTCATATTGTTCAAGCATCGCTTCAGTCCGTTTAATATTATCATAAACAGCCTGTCTTGATACTTCATATTCATCCGCAATTTCACCGAGGGAAAAATCGTCTAGGTAGTAAAGCGACATGTAGCTCTTTTGTTTTGCGGTCAACAACGATTGATAGAAATCAAACAAGTAGTTCATTCTCGTTGTTTTTTCAAGCGTCATGGGCTCTCTCCCCTTTGTTAAGTTCATTCCCTTTACAACAACTAAGTTTACACGGTTCTAATCTATGTGTCAAGTTTTTATCTTGTCACTTCCTGCGGCGATATATAAATAAAAATGCCGGCAGTTTTGCCGGCTTTTTGATTAGTCTTCTTGATCAATCATGTCTGAGAATAATCCGTACACATACGATTCAGCATCGAACTCTTGCAGATCGTCTACTTTTTCACCTAATCCGACAAGTTTTACAGGGATGTTGAGCTCATTGCGAATGGCAAGAACAATCCCGCCTTTTGCAGTACCGTCAAGCTTTGTTAAAGCGATACCTGTCACGTTTGTTGCTTTAGAAAATTCCTTCGCTTGCGCCATCGCATTTTGACCCGTTGTCGCATCAAGGGCAAGCAGTACTTCATGCGGTGCATCGGGCACTTCGCGTTCAATGACTCTCTTGACCTTCTCCAGCTCTTTCATCAAGTTGACTTTATTTTGCAGTCTGCCTGCTGTATCACAGATCAGGACATCTGCTTTTTTGGCTTTAGCTGATTGAACGGCATCATAGATGACCGCTGCCGGGTCAGAGCCTGCTGTTTGTTTAACGACAGGAACACCAGAGCGCTCGCCCCATACTTCAAGCTGCTCAATCGCCCCCGCACGGAACGTATCACCTGCTGCTAAAATGACGGATTTCCCTTCACTTTTCAGCTTGTTTGCCAGCTTACCAATGGTTGTGGTTTTACCGACACCGTTCACGCCTACAAATAAAATAATATTTAAACGGCCGTCTTCAATGTTCAGTTCAGAGATTTGTTCCTCACCGCTATTGTAAATCTCCACGAGTTTTTCAGAGATGACTGCTTGTACTTCACTTGGGTCTTGAATGTTTCTTAATTTCACTTCTTTTTTCAGCTCATCAATCAGTTCCATCACAGTCGTGAAACCAACATCAGCACCGATTAACACTTCTTCTAGTTCTTCAAAAAAGTCTTCATCCACTTTACGATAGCGAGAAATGAGTTCATTTACTTTTCCCTGAAACGAATTTCTCGTTTTTTCAAGTCCATCTTTAAACTTTTCTGATACTGAATCGGTTTGCTGCGTAAATTTTTCTTTTAATTTCTTAAAAAAGCTCATGGGTTCAAAAACCTCCTTTAATTACTGGACAAGCTCTTTCGTTTCCTCTAGTTTGACAGATACCAGTTTTGAGACACCTGACTCCTGCATCGTGACACCGTACAGAACATCTGCTTCTTCCATGGTTCCTTTTCGGTGTGTAATCACAATGAACTGTGTTTCTTGGCTGTATTTCTTTAAATACTGAGCAAAGCGGAACACATTCGCTTCATCAAGTGCCGCTTCTACCTCATCTAGCACACAGAATGGTACTGGTCTCACTTTTAAGATCGAGAATAATAAAGCGATGGCTGTTAATGCTCTTTCTCCGCCTGAAAGTAGGCTTAGATTTTGCAGCTTTTTCCCCGGCGGCTGCGCCACAATATCGACGCCTGAGTTTAGTAAATCGTTTGGATCTGTGAGCTTAAGGTCTGCTCTTCCTCCGCCAAATAATGCTTGGAAAACAGATTCAAAATGCCCGCGGATTTGAGAGAATGTCTCAGAGAAACGTTTCGTCATCTCCTGATCCATTTCTTCAATGACTTGGAATAACGTATTTTTCGCTTCTGTCAGATCATTGCGCTGTTCAGTTAAGAAGAGAAAACGTTCATTCACACGTTCATACTCGTCAATGCTGCCTAAGTTCACTGTTCCAAGCTCTTCAATGGCTAGTTTGATCAATTTCACGCGTTTTCTTGCTTCATCCGGCGATAGCGTCAGATGATACATTTCTTTTGCTCCTTCAAACGAAAGGGCATACTCTTCGTTTAAATAAGCGATGAGGTTATCAAGTTCAACTTCCATGCGGCCAAGCTTGATTTCTTCATCTTTTAAGCTTGTCGTGAGCTGTTTATACAGGCGTTTTTGCTCTTTCAGTTCACGTTCTGCGAATTCTAATGTTTCAGAAAGAGCCAGGCGCTGTTTGCGTCGCTCTGAGATAAGCGCTGTCGTTTTGTTTTTATGTTCCAGTTTCTCTTTTGCCGCTTCTTCCAGTTGTTCGGCGCCGCTTGAGCTAGATGACATTTCACTTGTTAAGAGGGACAAATCTTCTTTTGTTTCCGTCAGCGTCTTTTCAGCCTCTTCTAATTCAGCCGTTAAGCTCGACAGTTTTTCTTGTTCATTTGCTAAAGACTGCTCTTTTTTGGCAAGCGAGATTTTCAGCTCTGTTAATTCGGAAGAAATGGTTTCTTTCGTTGAGCTTTGGGTCTGCTTCCGTTTTGTTAACGTGTTGATCTCTTCGTCAAGAGAGGTCAGTTTCTCACCTATAGATGTTTCAAGGGCTGCCTGCTCTTTGTCCTTGCTCGCAAGTTCGCTAGAGCGCTGCTGCAACTCTTCTTTTTCTTGATCATAGAGCTCTAGATGAGCGTTAATATTTTTTTCTGCTACTTGCAGTTCATATAAGGTCCCTTTTAACTCTTGCTGCTTTTCTCGAAGCATTTCGCCGCGCTGACGCAATTCATTTAATTGGACTTCGCTTTCGGCAATCGATTGCTTCGTTTCTTTTGTTTCTTTTTCAAGAATCGTTGTTTTTTCTTCCATTTCAACGAGTTGCTTTGTTAATGTTTCAATCTCTCGGTTTCTGGAGAGGAGGGAATTGTTCTTTTTCTTTACGCCGCCCCCAGTCATTGAACCGCCTGGGTTCACCACGTCCCCATCAAGGGTCACGATACGATAACGATGTCCAAGCATTTTCGCTAGCTCATTGGCACCTTTTAAGTCTTTCACGATTAGGACTGTTCCAAGCAAATTCCGAATGACTTTTTCATACTTTTCATCAAAGGAAACGAGCTGACTCGCTACGCCGATAAATGCGTCATGCTGCTCAGCTGTTTGAATATCTCTGAACTGAATGGTTCGTTCTTTGATGACGTTCATCGGCAGGAAGGTCGCACGACCAAAGGAATGCTGCTTTAAGTATCCAATGGCCTGTCTGGCAGCCGCTTCATTTTCAGTAACGACATGCTGCGTGGCTGCGCCAAGTGCGATTTCAATCGCTGTTTCATGTTGCTGCTCTGTTTGAATCAGCTCTGCAATCGCCCCGTGAATACCACCTAACCGGTCCTTTGCCTTTAAAACCTCTTTCACTCCTTGGAAAAATCCTGAGAAGTCTTCCTGCATGGATTCAAGCATTTCTTTTTTAGATTTTGCCTGCTGTACATATTGATAGGCTTGGTAAAGAGCCGTTTCTTTTTTCTCGTATTGACGTTTCATCTGCTCTAGCTTTTGTTCCGCTTCTCTAAAGCGTTTCACCTGAGCCAAAATGTCTTCTTCTCGTTCTGAAAGTTGCTTCTCGGCTTCTGTTTTCTTTTCCTTCACAGACACCCGTTCTTCGATATGTTTCTGATTATTTTGCGTTAACCGCTCTAGCTGCAAGGCTGCTTGGCGCTGCTGTTCTTCTAGTAATGTGCGTTCGTTTCGGATAGAAGCTTGCTCGTTTAACAGGTCAAAATAATCGCTTTTTAGCTGTTCAATTTGCCCTTCCACATCTTCACTATGAAGAGACAGCTGATGTTGTTTTGTTTTCACTTCATCTTTTAGCTGCTGCACTTCTGTTTGCAGGCTGTCACGTGTGACTTTCTGCTGTTCAATCTTTTCCGTTAACAACGCCTGTTTTTTGGTTAAACGCACGAGCGTGTCTTCTAGCTGCCCTTGGTTAGCAGCCGCATTTTTTTTCCGTTCTTTTAGAACTTCTTTTTTCCCTTCAAGCTTTTCTAGTTCTTCACTTGTGAAAAGGAGGACTTCTTGGAGGTCATGAATCGAATCGTCAAGTGCCTGAATACGGTCTCTCGATTCTTCGATTTTGGCTTCCTTCGCTTGAATGTCTGTTGACTGCTTCATTTCATCTTGTTTGAACCGCTCGACAGCTTCACCAAGTGTTGTCCATTTTTTGTGCAGTGCTTCAATATCATGGACGGTGAGAGCAATTTCTACATTTTCAAGTTCTTCTTTCTTTTGCAGATAGTCTTTTGCAATAGATGCCTGCATTCTTAGTGGTTCTACTTGATCTTCTAGTTCATGCAGAATATCTTCTACCCGGTTTAAGTTGTCCTGCGTTTCAAACAGTTTATTCTCGGCTTTTTTCTTTCTTGTTTTATATTTCAGGACACCAGCTGCTTCTTCAAAGATGCTACGTCTTTCTTCAGCTTTACTCGATAGAATCTCTTCTACCTTACCTTGGCTGATAATCGAAAAAGCTTCTTTTCCAAGACCTGAATCCATGAAAAGATCAATAATATCCTTTAAGCGGACAGATTGATTGTTAATGAGAAATTCACTTTCTCCAGAACGATAGACTCTTCTTGTCACACTGACTTCGTGAAAATCGATCGGCAAAAAGTGATCTTCGTTATCGAGCGTTAATGTCACTTCTGCTAAGTTGACTCGTTTTCTTGAGTCACTTCCTGCAAAAATGATGTCTTCCATTTTTCCTCCGCGGAGGCTTTTTGCTGATTGCTCTCCAAGTACCCAGCGGATCGCATCAGTAATATTACTTTTGCCGCTTCCGTTTGGTCCAACAACAGCTGTAACCCCTTTGACAAAGTCTACAGTCACTCGCTGTGCGAAAGATTTGAATCCTATCACGTCTAAACGTTTGAGGAACATGAGAGTGATCCTCCTTATGTATTTAAAGTACTATTATCTTACCATATGAACTGAAAAAAGATGATGGAAAACAGAGTGAAATCCCCCTGAATCACGAGGGGGATTTTATTGGTTCATATGATGTTTCTGTAATTTAGCAAGTGCTTCCTGTGCAGCATGCTGTTCGGCTTCTTTTTTTGAACGGCCATTTCCAATCCCGAGCACTTCTCCTCTAAGGGATACATTGGCTTCAAATTCCCGGTTATGTGCCGGACCTTTTTCATGCAGGATTCGGTATTCAAGTACACCTTTTCCATCTCGCTGAACAAATTCTTGAAGCTGGCTTTTAAAGTCCATGACATGTGAGAATGCCCCGTCATTAATTTTCGGGTATACATAGGCTTCTAGGAATCGTTCAACAGGCTCAAGTCCTTGATCTAAATAAAGCGCTCCGATAAACGCCTCAAATACGTCTGCTAAGAGTGCCGGACGCTTTCTGCCGCCTGTCATTTCTTCCCCTTTTCCTAAAAGAACAAGGTCTCCGAAGGACAGCTCATGCGCTAATGACACAAGTGATGGCTCACATACGATCGCCGCTCTCAGTTTTGTTAAATCTCCCTCGCTCATGGCTGGGTACTTTGCAAATAAGAACTGTGAGATCGTCAATTCTAAAACAGCGTCCCCTAAAAATTCAAGTCTTTCATTATCCTCATAAGGTTTTTTCCTATGCTCATTCACATAAGAGGAATGTGTAAAGGCTTGATAGAGTAGTTTCTCATTTTTAAAGTGTACAGAAATGCGCTGCTGAAATTCTCTGAATTGCTCTAGTTTTTTGCTCTGTTTCTGTTTGTCTTTATATTGTTTTGGCATAGCAACCTCCAGGTAGGCGTCATCGCCTTTAAGGATACTGATTATATGGAGTCTCTCTTTCTACATGCAAGGAAACCGTGCTCCTTAGCATCTGAAAAAGGCTGACAATTGATCAGCTGAATATGTTGAAACTAACATAAATTTTCAAAGTCCCGCCATGAAAATAGACGGGACTTTGTTACGCTTATTGCTGGTTATTTATGTAGTTCACAGCGTCACCGACTGTTGCAATTTTTTCAGCATCTTCGTCAGAAATTTCCATATCGAACTCATCTTCAAGTTCCATAACTAGCTCAACTACATCAAGGGAATCAGCGCCTAAATCTTCTTTAAATGAAGCTTCCATTTTCACGTCAGCCTCATCAACGCCAAGGCGGTCTACAATAATTTTTGATACACGCTCTAATACGTCTGCCATTGCCTTTCACCTCCCCTCAAAGTATTATAGTTGATTCGTTTTTAAAAAACTAGAGAAAACGTAACGAAATTTTGATATTTCTTAGGACATAACCATTCCGCCATCCACTTGGATGGTTTGGCCTGTAATATAACCTGCTCCTTCTGAAGCTAAAAAGACAACAACGTTGCTTATATCTTCAGGCGCACCAAAGCGTGCGAGCGGGATTTGCTTAAGCATTTCTGTTTGAACATTCTCATCAAGCTTGTCAGTCATATCAGTAGAAATAAAGCCTGGTGCTACGGCATTGACTGTAATATGACGGCTTGCCAGCTCTTTCGCTGTTGTTTTCGTTAATCCGATCACACCAGCTTTTGCTGCAACATAGTTTGCTTGTCCAGGGTTTCCGCAAACGCCGACAACAGATGCTACATTGATGATTCTTCCACTGCGCTGTTTCATCATTTGACGTGTCACAGCTTTTGTACAGTTGAAGACACCTTTTAAGTTTATGTTAATGACATCATCCCATTCATTTTCTTTCATTCTCATGAGCAGGTTGTCCTTTGTAATTCCAGCATTATTCACAAGAATGTCGATTGAACCAAATGTATCAACGGCTTGTTTCATTAATGCCTGTACTTCTTCTGCATTTGACACATCCGCTTTGACAGCAAAAGCCTGCTGGCCAAGTGCTTTGATCTCATCGACGACTTCATTTGCTTTTGCTTCGTTGCCTGAATAGTTCACCACAACATTGGCACCTTTTTTCGCCAAATCGATCGCAATCGAACGGCCAATACCGCGAGATGCACCTGTGACAACGGCTGTTTTATTTGTAAGCATCAAGAATCCCCCTTGAGTGTTTGAATAGCTGCTTCAATTGTTGCTTGATCTGATACGGAAATGGTCGTCAGGCGGCGATTGACTTTTTTCACAAGACCTGAGAGCACTTTACCAGGACCAATTTCAATAAATGTTGTCACGCCTAAGTCAATCAAGCGTTCTACACTTTCTTCAAATCGAACAGGAGAATACAATTGTTCAATCAGCTTCGTTTCAATTTCATTACGTGATGTCACGATGTCTGCTGTTACGTTTGAAATCACTGGCGTCGCGGCATCAGAAATGTCTAATTTAGATAATACATCTGTGAATTTTTCAGCTGCTGGTTTCATTAATGCAGAATGGAAAGGTCCACTCACTTCAAGTGGAATTGCACGTTTTGCGCCCTTTTCTTTCGCTTTCTCTGATGCAAGTTCCACACCTTTTGCTGTACCAGAGATGACGATTTGCCCCGGACAGTTTAAGTTCGCTAGTTCTACAAGATGACCGCTTTCTGTCACTTCTTTTGTCACTTCTACAAGCGCCGCTTGGTCTAAGCCAAGAATCGCCGCCATTGCGCCTTCTCCTGCTGGAACGGCTTCATTCATTAATTCGCCGCGCTTTCTCACTGCGAAAACGGCATCTTTAAACGAAAGAGCTCCCGCTGCAACAAGGGCTGTATATTCACCCAGGCTGTGCCCTGCTGCATAATCTGCTTTGACTCCGCTCTCTTCAAACTTCTTTAAGATCGCGATGCTTGTCGTTAAAAGAGCTGGCTGTGCATTATATGTCAGCGTCAGTTCTTCTGCATCTCCTTCAAAAATCATTGAAGATAAATCAAAACCAAGGGTCTGATCTGCTTCTTCAAACACAGCTTTGGATGCTGCTTCTTGGTCAAATAAATCTTTTCCCATGCCAATTTTTTGAGAGCCTTGGCCTGGGAATAAAAAAGCAATTTTACTCATGCTGCTCTACCTCCATTACGACTCATTCGTGTCTTCTTTTTGAACTTCTTGATGAATGATAGCTGAAACGTCTTTTTTAACGATGTCGCGCGCCTGACGAATGGCATGAAAAATCGCATTTTCATCAGAGGAACCATGCGCTTTAATAACCGGTGCTTTTAAACCAAATAATGCGGCACCACCATATTCGGAGTAATCCATTTTAGATTTCATCTGCATTAATTTTGGCTTCATCATACCTGCTGCTATTTTAGCTGTGAAACTGGATGTTAAGGTTTCTTTCAGCATTTTAAAAACAGAAAGGGCTGTGCCTTCGATCGTTTTAAGGGCGATATTCCCCGTGAAACCATCTGTGACAACGACATCAGCTACACCCTCTAATAAATCACGCGATTCTACATTTCCTATGAAATTCAAATCTGATGCTTTTAATAATTCAAAGGTTTTTTTCGTTAAATCGTTGCCTTTTTTATCTTCTGTCCCGACATTTAAAAGTCCAACGCGTGGATTGCTCTTCGGGAAGACATGCTCTGCGTAAATAGATCCCATCATGGCATATTGCACAAGATGCTCTGGCTTTGCATCAACGTTTGCGCCGACATCCAATAATAAGAACCCGCTGCCATCAAGTGTTGGCAACGTCGGAGCAAGTGCTGGTCTGTCAATACCATCAATTCTGCCTACGATAAACAGGCCTGCTGTCATGAGTGCCCCAGTATTTCCAGCTGAAATACAGGCATCTGCTCTTCCTTCTGAAACTTCCTGCGCCATTTTCACCATAGAAGAATCCTTTTTACGTCTCACTGCACGCACTGGTTCATCCGTCGGTTCAATGACTTCTTTTGCATCTAAGATCGTGATGCGTTCATGATTTGTTATGTATGATTTGATCTTGCTTTCATCGCCGACTAGTGTAATCTCGATATCTGAAAATGCTTCTAAGCTTTTTTGCACACCGTCAATAATGGCTTTAGGGGCATGATCTCCCCCCATTGCATCGACTGCAATTCTCATGTTATGTGCCACCTTTTACTTTTGTTTTGAGCGATACATGACGAAATCGCCTGAGAAGACAACTTCCTCACCTACATAGCTGTTTACTTCAACTACGGTTCTGCCTTTTTCTTTATCATGTGAGGCAACTTTGGCTTTTGAGACGACTCTTTCGCCTTGTTTGACCTGCCTTGTAAACTTAATATTTGCTTTTGCTGTCAAAGCCAGTTCATCGTCGATGACGGCTACTGCCAGCGAATTTGCCTGGGCAAAAAGATGATGTCCCCTGGCAATTTGGTTACGGCTGAATACATGCTCTTTTCTCACTTCAAAAATGGAAATCGCTTGATCATCAAGCTCTACATCAATCATTTCTCCAATGACTTCATCCAGCGGAAGAGACTTCACTTCATCCTCTAATGTCTTTTCGGCCACGTGCTTAATTCGTTCGCGTAATTCAGGGATTGACAGCTCCAAACGGTCAAGACGAACTGTTTGAATGCTTACACCGAACTTACTTGCCAATTCTTCATCAGTAATGAACGGAGTCGAGCTGATCGTTTGCTGGAGAAGCTTTTGTCGTTCTTTTTTATTTAGTTTCATATGCAGACACCATCCGTACATTTATGACTAGGTACTAATAGTAGTATATAATCTCATAGATGATAAATCAATCCTTGTTTCAAAAAGACAAGAAAATTCCTCCAGCACTTGATCAGCTCAATTTATCTCCGCCTAGCACACCGCTGTCTACGAGTGTTTGCCTAAGTTCTTTGTATTCAGGTTCTGTCCAAAAGGCTTCAGACTGCACGAGCTCTGCCGCATCTTTTCTAGCGGTTTCAAGCGCTCTATAGTCATGAACCATATCTGCCACTTTAAATTCAGGCATTCCGCTTTGTTTCTTGCCAAAGAAGTCGCCAGGGCCTCTTAGTTCTAAGTCCTTTTCAGACAGTTCAAAGCCATCCGTTGTTTCAGACATGATCCGCATGCGCTCTTTACCGGTCTCTGATTTAGGGTCCGCCATTAAAATACAAAAAGATTGATGCTCTCCGCGTCCGACCCGGCCTCTTAACTGATGAAGCTGTGACAGTCCAAAGCGGTCCGCATCATAAATGACCATGATGGTCGCATTCGGCACGTTGACACCAACTTCAACAACTGTCGTTGACACAAGGATTTGCACTTCATTGGAAGTGAAATCTCTCATCACTTGATCTTTTTCATCACTGGCAAGTTTCCCATGCATTAAGCCGATCGACCATTTTCCCCGATACGCCTCTGTCAGCATGCTGTGAACATCAATCGCATTTTGGACATCCAGTTTGTCTGATTCTTCTATAAGTGGACAAATAATATACGCTTGTCTGCCTTTTCTCAGCTCTTTATCAACAAAAGCAAGAATCCGCTCAAGCATGTCATGCTTCACCCAATACGTTTCAATCTGCTTTCGGCCGGCTGGCAGCTCATCAATGACTGAGACGTCCATTTCTCCAAATACTGTGATGGCAAGCGTTCTTGGAATCGGCGTTGCGGTCATAAACAAAACATCTGGGTCCTGCCCTTTGCTTCGCAGCTTTTTCCGTTGTTCCACGCCGAACCTGTGCTGTTCATCTGTAATAACAAGACCAAGCTGCTGAAATTCCACTTCGTCCTGGATAAGGGCATGCGTGCCGACTAAAATATCAATATCTCCCTCTTTCAGACGTTCAAGCAGTTCTCTGCGGCGCTTTCCTTTCACTGAACTCGTCAAAAGAGCAATATTTAGCCCCCATTTTTCAAATAGCTGATACAGTGAATCGGCATGCTGTTCTGCCAAAATTTCAGTTGGCACCATCAGCGCACCTTGAAAGCCGGATAAATGAGCGGCATAAAGAGCAATTGCCGCAACAGCTGTTTTCCCCGATCCAACATCCCCTTGAAGAAGCCGGTTCATGCGGTACGGGGACGCCATATCTGCCATAATTTCATCAAGCACTCTTGATTGTGCTTTTGTCAGCGGGAACGGCAGGCTATGTACAAACTCAAAGACCCCCTCTTTTGAGAATGGATGCTGGATGCCTGATGTTTTTTCTCGTTCTTTTTTTCTGATCGCCTGCATCTTCAGCTGAAAGATGAGAAATTCCTCGTACACGAATCGTCGTCTTGCTTGCTTGAGTGAGTCTCTCGTTTCAGGGAGATGAATGGTTTTTAGTGCTTCTTGATAAGACATGAGTTTATAAGCAGCCACAAGCTGCTTTGGCAGTGGATCTTCTGCATGGTCTACATAGAGGGACAACGCTTGTTTCACAAATCGCCTCATCATTTTCACGGTTACATTTTCTTTGACCGAATAAACGGGTTCTATGCTGCCATCTTGTTCGTGTGTTCCTTTTTTAAATTCCTGCACCATAATGGATTGCCGGTTTTTATCCCACTTGCCTGTGACGGATACCGTATCGCCTAAAGCAAGACTTCGTTTTAAATAGGGGCGATTGAAGCATATGGCTGTAATCAAAAAACGACCGACAAGCAGCCTGAATGTCAGCCTGCTTCGTTTTTTTCCATAATAGGTGAGAACGGGCTCACTGTGCACTTTTCCTTCAACTGTGACACGTTCGTCATGTCTGACTTCTTCTAAGTTGCGAAGCTCATAGTCGTCATATCGATAAGGAAAGTAGCCGAGTAAGTCGGCTACTGTGTAGATTCCAAGTTCATTTAGTGTTTTTTCTGTTTCTTCTCCAATCCCTTTGAGGGCAGAGATATTATCTTGCAGTTTCTGTATCACGAGATGAGGTCACACCTCCGAAAATCTTCTTTTCAAGCTCCCTTGCTGTCGGTGTTGCAGCAAGTCCGCCTTGTGCGGTCTCACGAAGAGCTGTTGGCATCGTTTGACCAATTTTGTACATCGCATCAATGACTTCATCACAAGGGATGCGACTTGTAATGCCGGCAAGTGCCATATCTGCTGCAATCATCGCATTAGAAGCGCCCATTGCGTTTCGTTTCACACATGGCACTTCTACAAGTCCTGCGACTGGATCGCAAACAAGACCCAGCATATTTTTTAGGGTGATGGCCATGGCTTCAGCGGATTGCTGCGGCGTACCGCCTGCCATTTCTACAATAGCTGCTGCTGCCATACCTGATGCAGATCCTACTTCTGCCTGACATCCGCCTGCTGCACCAGAGATACTTGCGTTATTGGCGACAACAAAACCAAATGCACCAGATGTAAATAGGAATCTGACCATTTGTTCCTTTGTTGGCTTTAATGTTTCTTTCACCGCAAAGAGCGTTCCTGGCACAACACCTGCTGAGCCAGCAGTAGGCGTTGCACAGATCGTTCCCATTGCTGCGTTCACTTCATTTGTTGCCACTGCCTTACTGACAGCATCTAAAATGGTATGACCAGACAATGTCTTGCCTGATGCGATATATGCTTGAAGTTTCACCGCATCTCCGCCTGTTAAACCAGATAATGATTTCACACCTTTCAGTCCGTTTTCAACGGCCTGTTCCATCACTTCTAGGTTGCGGTACATCTGCGAGAAAATGTCTTCACGTGATTTCCCTGTCACTTCCATTTCTTGAGTAATCATAATGTCTGAAATGGAGGTATTCCGTTCTTCTGTTAGCTGCACGAGTTCTTTGACGTTTTTAAACATCATACATAACCTCCTTGTTGTTACTCTGCAATTTGTGTGACTTGAATAATGTTTGGCAGCGTCTCAAGCTCTGTTAAAACCGCTGGGTCAATATTCTGATCCACTTCAATCGTCATGAGTGCTTCTTGCCCGACCTCTTTACGTGCCACTTCCATATGACCAATATTGATGGCAAATTTCGCTAACACATTGGCAACTGCCGCAATCGTCCCGTAGCGGTCGTTATGAACCACAAGAATGGCCGGGTGATTCCCTGAGAGTCTCAGTTCAAAGCCATTTAATTCTGTGATTTCAATTTTACCTCCGCCAATGGAAATGCCGATTAATTCAAGGCTTCCATTGGCATCTGAAATTTCTACTTTTGCTGTATTCGGATGCGCTGGTACCGCATCTTCTTCTTTAAACTCAATGTCGATCTCTTTGCTTTTTGCAATATCGATCGCTGTTTTGATTCGTTCATCAAATGTATCAAAGTCAAGAACACCGCCGATAATGGCTACATCTGTCCCGTGTCCTTTATACGTATCTTTAAAAGAGCCATAAAACGACACAACAATTCGTTTCGGTTCCCTTCCGAACAAGCTGCGAGCCACTCTTCCAATACGAGCCGCACCCGCCGTGTGCGAACTTGATGGACCAATCATGACGGGTCCAATAATATCAAACACACTTCTAAATTTCATAGGTCTTCCCCTCTCATCACCAATCACAGATTGGTTTGTTACTCCCTTTAGACTAATGGATTCATTCGATTCCCGCAACTCATTTCACCGATGAACACATAGTAAAAAAATGCAAAAGAAGAAGAAGGGCTTCATATGCCCTTCTTTCTTTATTCAACAGCCAAAATATATGAATAAAGCGGCTGTTTTCCATCGTGGACTTCAACTTCTACATCTTCAAATGTGTCTTCAATATATGCTTCTAAAGCTTCCATCTCATCAGATGATGCATCTTCCCCTTTGATGATTGTGACAATCTCATCATCTTCTGTCACCATTTGGGTCAAAAGCTCTTTTGCTGCATCTAATTGATTTTTAGCTGTTAAGGTGATTTTTCCATTGTATAGGCCCATATAGTCGCCTTTGGCAATGTCGACCCCATCAATTTGGGTATCTCTCACTGCAAAGGTAATTTGGCCGCTTTTCACATGATCAATCGCTTCTAACATCGCTGCTTCATTGTCTTCATTTGAAGCTGCTTCATTTAGAGAAAGAAGTGCCGACATTCCTTGAGGAACGGTCTTTGTCGGAATAACAACGACCTCACGACTTGAGACAGTTGCCGCCTGTTTAGCTGCCATGACAATATTAGAATTATTAGGTAAGATAAAGACGGTTTCGGCATGAATGCTATCAATTGCTTTGACAATGTCTTCTGTGCTCGGATTCATCGTCTGCCCGCCTTCAATGACGACGGATGCTCCGATACTTTTAAACAAGTCAGCAATCCCTTCTCCCATTGCGACACTCACTACTCCAAAGCGCTGTTTTTCAGCAGCTGTTGCTTTTGGTGCAGCAGGCGAGTGATCTTTTTCTTCATTGACGATCGAGCTATGCTGCTCTCTCATGTTTTCAATTTTCATATTGATCAAGCTGCCGTAGCGCTGTGCATATGATAAGACATCTCCCGGCTGCTCTGCATGAATATGAACTTTTGCAAGCGTATCATCAGATACCACAAGAAGTGAATCTCCGAATTCGCTTAATTCTTCTCTAAAGGCATTTTCGTCAAAGGACTGTTTGTCTTCTTCGAATTTCACCATAAATTCTGTACAATAGCCAAATTCAATATCTTCTGTGTTCATATGACTTTGTGCACTTTTATGATGCTCTGCACTCACTAATTCTTTTAATGTTGGCAAAGAGGCCGTTTTAGGGGGAAGCTCTTCTCCTCTTAATGAAGCAAGAAAACCTTCATATACACAAAGAAGTCCTTTACCGCCGCTATCTACAACGCCGACTTCTTTTAAAACAGGAAGGAGATCTGGCGTGCGGTCAAGTGATGCTCTTGCTTCCTCAATCGTTAATTCTAGTACACGATCGATTTGGTCTTCTGTTGCTGAAACAGCAACCGCTTTCTTTGCTGCGTCTTTTGCAACCGTTAAGATGGTTCCTTCAATCGGTTTCATGACGGCTTTATATGCTGTATCAACACCGGCCTGCAAGGCAAGCGCAAATTCTTTTGCGTCAATTGTTTCTTTTTGTTCTATATTTTTGCTGAAACCTCTGAAGAGCTGAGACAGGATCACACCTGAGTTTCCTCTTGCCCCCATTAACAGCCCTTTCGACAGAGCCACCCCGACCTTACCAATGTGATCGGTATTTGTTTCTTCAACTGCTTTTGCCCCTGAAGTCATTGACAAATTCATATTTGTCCCCGTGTCTCCGTCTGGCACTGGAAAAACATTTAACGCATCAACAATTTGTGCGTTTTGAGAAAGATGGTGAGCACCTGCAAGAATCATTTTTGCAAATGAGCGGCCACCCAGATTTCTAATAGACAATATATTTCCTCCTTACTACGGGTTCGTAACTTTTACTCCTTGTACATAAATGTTGACTGAGTCAACTGAAAGTCCAATCGTGTGATGAATCGTATATTTGACTTTCGTTTGAACATTATGTGCGACTTCTGATATTTTTGTACCGTAGCTGACGATGATGTACATATCAATATGAATGCGATCTTCTTTTTGACGCACAAGAACACCCCGGCTGAAGTTCTCTTTGCGGAGAATATCCGTCAAGCCGTCCTTTATTTGATTTTTGGACGCCATGCCAACAATACCATAGCAATCGATCGCAGCGCCTCCTGCCACCATTGCAATGACTTCATTTGATATATCAATTTGTCCGTATTTCGTTCTAAGTTCAATGGACACATTGGTTCCCCCTTTTTGAGAAATTGCCCTGAGTTATCACTATTTTACTATAAGACCCTTCTTTTTAAAAGAAATCATTCAATCCGACCCAATCCTACTTATACTATAGCCTTGATTTTTTATCAAGATGTCAAGGTATTTTTCTTGAAAGAGGAGCAAACAATCCTTGCAAACCCCTTGAAGCTGTGGTAAATTATTAAAGTATCTTGAGGCATCTCTAAGTACGTATATGAAGAATATGATGATGTTTTCGCAGTTAGGAGGGAAACAAATGGCACGTAAATGCGTTATTACAGGCAGAAAAACAAAAGCTGGGAACAACCGTTCTCACGCAATGAACTCTACAAAACGTACATGGGGCGCGAACCTTCAAAAAGTTCGTATTCTAGTGGACGGTAAGCCTAAAAGAGTATATGTATCAGCTCGAGCTTTGAAATCTGGTAAAGTTGAGCGTGTATAAGCAAGAGTAAACGCCTGCTACATTTAACTGTAGCAGGCGTTTTTATGTGGAAATAAAGGAGATTACTCATTAATCTTTCTTAAATGAACCAAGCATCGCACGGACAATGCCGCCAAGAAATCTAGGCAGTTTGATTGTATAAAATTTCATTTTGTCCCCCTCCTAAAAGTACCGCTTGCAGCACAATTGAGCTTAATCAGCCATCCACATTGATAGGTTGGTCAATCTTTGCTTCTTACCATTATTAATATGCCTTCATGAAAAGAAAAAGTACCATTTGAGTGGATGAGTTCGTTACTAATACATAGTGTGGAACCAGGCTCAATATGACAATTTTTCAGAGGATATTTGAAACCTTTTAATGTCAGCTTTTCAACCGATGTACCGAAGGGCAAAAACGACACATATTTTTTATCCGGGTCTTGTTTGATTTCGTATGTACCAGGTCCAAACATTTGAATAATATTTTGTTTATCTACAAGGTTCATGCTCTGTTTGTGCTGAATGCCTTTATAAAGGAGATGGATATTCCCAAGAAAATGATCTGCTCTTCCGCCTGTGATGCCGTAAATTTGAATATGGGCTGGATTCTGACGCAAAGACCAGTTCAGCGCAAGTTCTAAATCCGTTTCATCTTTCTCTGCCTGAAATAGATTGAGTGCAGGCAATTTCTTTTTCAGTTCATGAAGCTCCTCTTCTGTCACACTATCAAAATCACCAAATGCTCTGTCAGGTACAATGCCATGCTCTAGTAAGAAAAGGGTTCCCCGGTCTACGCCGATCCAGAGAATGTCCTCCTCAGATGCTTCATGATCAAGCGGCGGGATGTACACAAAAGGACCGCCGGCCACGATATGTATGTGCATGATTACGCTCCTCTCCATTGAAAAAGAACCAAAGATCACAATGACTTTGGTTCTTTTTGTTATGCTTCTCGAATGGCCTGAATGGCCGCCGTGCGGTCTTCTTTCCCATATACCGCTGAGCCGGCAACAAGTAGATTAGCGCCTGCTTCTTTGCAGCTCTTTGCTGTCTCTACATTGACACCGCCATCTATTTCAATGAGTAAATCAGTTAAGCCTTTTTGTTCACTAAGTGTCTTTACTTCTTTTACCTTTGAGAGAACAGCAGGAATAAACGCCTGTCCGCCAAAACCAGGGTTCACCGTCATGAATAAGACGAGGTCAACATCCTCTAATACATGCGCGATTTGAGAAACGGGTGTGTGCGGGTTTAAAACAACCCCTGCTTTGACACCTTGTTCTTTTATATGCTGAATCGTGCGATGTAAGTGTGGACACGCCTCGACATGAACAGAAATAATATCAGCGCCCGCTTTTGCAAATGCAGGGATATACTGGTCTGGCTGCTCAATCATTAAGTGAACATCGAGCGGCAGCTTTGTATGCGGCCTGATCGCCTCCACTACATTTGGTCCAAATGTCATATTCGGTACAAAATGACCGTCCATCACATCAATATGAATATAATCCGCTCCACCTTGTTCCACATCACGGATATCTTTCGCAAGATTGGCAAAATCGGCTGATAAAATGGATGGGGCAATATAAACCATGATTTAGTACCTCGGCTTTCTGTCTTTAATTTCAGTTAAAAACTCTAAATAATGCTGATAGCGATACTCTCTGATGCGATCGTGTTCTACTGCCTCTTTTACTGCACATCCAGGCTCTTTTACGTGCAAACAGCCTCTAAATTTACATTCTGCACTCTTCTCTCTGATTTCTAAGAAATAGAGCCCTAAATCTTCCGCTTCGATACCTGTAAATTCAAGCGAGCTAAATCCTGGTGTATCGGCAATGAGCCCTTCAGCCGTTCGAATGAGTTCCACATGTCTTGTTGTATGTTTCCCCCTGCCAAGATGGGAGGAAATATCATTTGTTTTCAGTGCTAAATCAGGACTCATCGCATTTAAGAGGGAAGACTTCCCTACACCCGATTGACCTGCAAAAACAGTAATCTTGTGATGGAAATACGGGGTCAGCTTTTCAATTCCATCCCCTTCGATTGTCGATGTTAAATGAACGTCGTATCCAATTTGGCGATAGTCTTCTGCATAGGCTTGAATCGTTTCTCGCTCTTGCTCTGTTTTCAGCAAGTCCATTTTTGTGATGCAGATAATCGGTTCAATCTGGCTCTCTTCAACAAGCACTAGGAATCTGTCTAACAGCGATGTACTAAAGGTCGGCTCTGCTGCTGAGAAAACGAGCACCGCTTGATCAACGTTGCTAATAGGCGGCCGAATCAGCTCATTGGTCCGCTCTTTTACTTCCAGCAAATAGCCTTCCTTATCGTTATCTGCTTGATAGACGACATAATCTCCAACAAGAGGGGTTATTTTGTTTTTACGAAAAATCCCTCTTGCTCTACACTGAATTACTTTGCCACTTTCTAAAGACTCATCCAGCACATAATAAAATCCGCTTAATGCTTTAATAATTTTGCCCTCAGGCATAAAGTCCCTCCTTTATTCATCATCAGGGTATTCAATCGTTTTGGAGCTTACTACTTTATCATCCACAGTCACCTGATAGTATCCTTTTTGACCAGGTTCTATCTTAAATTTAATCGTTCGCTCAGTGGGCGCAGTGATTTTAAAGGTTTCATATAAATCAGAAATGCTATGTTCTGCATCGTCAATGGATATTTGAACATTCATTTCTTGTCCTTCTGTTTCTGGTTCATATGGGATCGCAATCTTTTCAGTCACTGTTTTGGCTGGTTTCTCTTTTGGTCCAAGGGAGAACGTAATTTTAACCGTATCACCAGGTTTAACAGCTGTCCCCGCTCCCGGTTCCTGCTTCATGACCTCACCTTTTGGCACATCGTCAGAATATGCTTCTTTTTCATCTAGCTTTAGTCCATTATCCTCTAAATAATTTGATGCGGCCTGTTTACTATACGTCGTTAAATCCCGTAAGGTAATATCGGCAGGGCCTATACTGACGGTCAATGTGACTTCTTCATCTGCTGCGACAAGTTCTGTATTCGCGGAAGGTTTCTGTTCCATGACAATGCCTGATTCTGTGTCATTATCATTCACTTCCTCTACAACAACCTGTTTAAACCCTTTTTTCTCTAATAGTTCTTTTGCTTTCTCGACCTTTTCACCTGTTACATCAGGTAATTCGGTTTTTTCTTTACCTGTACTTTGATAAAGCTGAATTTCTGTCCCTTCTTTTACCTTTGTTCCAATTTTCGGGTCTGTTTTGACAACCAGCCCTTTTTCAATCTTCTCGTCGGCAATATCAATGGGTTCAGAAGCGACGGTAAATCCGGCTTTCTGCAAGGTGTCTTCCGCTTTTTCAACCGTCATGCCAGAAACATCGGTTACCTCTACGTCTTTTGGAAAGAGTAATCCTGGGAAGACCGTGATCGCTAAAATGGTCGCAGCCGTCAAAACAAATAAGATCGACGCTACAATCCACGGCCATTTTTTCCGTTTTTTCTTCGGCTTTTGTTTCTCTTTTTTCTTTGGTTTTTGAACCGGGTGGACGGCTGTTTTTTCATTGTCTTGATCGACTTGATGATCTTTTATAATAGGAATGGCTTTTGTTGCTTCATGATCTTCTTCAATGACAAAGCGCTTTTCTTTTAGTCTTGCAGGGTCAAAAACCGTTTTTAAGTCTTTTTGCATTTCAGATGCATCTTCGTATCGATAGAATGGATCTTTGGCCATCGCTTTTAAAATGATGTTCTCCACGCTTTGTGGTACAGAAGGATTCCACCTTCTCACAGATGGCGGCTCTGATTGCAAATGCTTCAGTGCGACACTGACAGCGGATTCTCCTTCAAATGGCATGCGTCCTGAAATCAGCTCATAAAGAACAATACCAAGTGAATAAATGTCTGACTTTTTCGTTGCAAGACCACCGCGCGCTTGCTCTGGGGACAAATAATGCACGGAGCCAAGAACAGAATTCGTATGGGTAATGGTCGCTGAGCTAAGCGCCATGGCGATGCCAAAATCAGTGACTTTGATATTCCCCAAGTTGTCTATTAATATATTGTGAGGCTTAATGTCTCGATGGACGAGCTGTTTCGCATGGGCTTCTTCCATCGCCGCAACGACTTGCTCCATAATGCGAACGGCTTCTTTTGGATGAAGCGGTCCATTGGCGTGTATGTATTCTTTCAGCGTCATCCCTTCGACATATTCCATGACAATATAATAAATGTCATCTTCTTCTCCTACATCGTAGATACTGACAATATTCGGATGATCTAAGCTGGCTGCTGATTGCGCTTCTCTCCGGAACCGTCTAATAAAATCATCATCGCTTGCAAAGTCAAACCGTAAAATTTTAATCGCCACTTCGCGATCTAAAATCATATCCTCCGCCAAATAAACGTTGGCCATTCCGCCTCCGCCTATGGCGCGAAGAATTTGATAACGGCCGCTGATCCTTTTTCCGATCAACACTTGCTGTCACCCTCCTCTGTTTGGGAGGAGATTTCTAACAGTACTGCTGTAATGTTATCTTCACCGCCGTTGTCATTCGCTGTTTGAACTAACTCTGTTACTTTTTCATCTGGTGCGGTTGTTTGCGATAAAATCTGAATCAAATGTTCTTCTTCTACTTTATTCGATAATCCGTCTGAGCAAAGCAAAATTTGATCTCCTGGATCCACTTCAAAAGTTCGTGCATCAATTTGAACGTGTTTATCCGTTCCTAACGCTTTGGTCAGCACATTTTTTCTTGGATGATATTCTGCATCCGCTTTTGAAATCTCTCCTGTTTTCACTAACTCATTCACTAGTGAGTGATCATCTGTTAATTGGGTCAGCGCACCTTCTCTTAGCAAATAGCAGCGGCTGTCACCAATATGGGCAATTGTGACCGTTTGCAAATGAACGAGCGCACAAACGATGGTCGTCCCCATTCCTTGGCATTCCTCATTGTTTTTCGCATGTTCGTATACCTGGTCATTAATGTCGCTAATTTTTGAGATTAACCAATTTTCTTGATCGGCTGGTTTATTTGGAATTGAAGATGTTTCCTGCCAGTATTCTTTTAAAGAAGAAACTGCCATCTTGCTGGCTACATCACCAGCAAGATGACCTCCCATTCCATCTGCTACAACAGCTAGAAGTGTGTCTTCTTTTGCTTCAAAAATACCTGCATCATCTTCATTATGCTGACGGACTTTTCCTGTATCGGTTTGAAAGGCTGCCCTTATCAACATTCGTCACCTCGTCTCTTCCTGACGCTCCTTCGCTCTTAGCTGACCGCAAGCAGCATCAATATCATGGCCTTGCTCTCGTCTAATCGTTACGTTTACGCCTCGTTCTTTCAGCGTTTTTTCAAATAGGAAGATTTGTTCTCTTGGTGTTCTCACGTAATCTCTTTCTGGTACATAGTTCACCGGGATGAGGTTTACATGGCATTTGATTCCTTTTAATAAATCAGCAAGTTCTTCTGCGTGATGGACTTGATCATTGACTCCGCCAAACAGACCGTATTCAAAGCTCACGCGTCTGCCTGTTTTTTGAATATAGTATTCAATAGCTTCCATTAATTTTGGCAGCTTGTATGCCTTATTGATTGGCATGAGGCGGCTTCGAATGTCAGTATTTGGTGCGTGCAGGGAGACAGCAAAGTTGATTTGCATTTGCTCATCCGCAAATTGATAAATCTTTGGAATGATCCCGCTCGTCGAAACGGTAATATGACGTGCACCAATATTTAAGCCGTTATCATGGTTAATGATTTTAAGGAATGCAAGCATTTCATCAAAGTTATCAAACGGTTCGCCAATTCCCATGATGACAACTGAGCTGACGCGTTCATCTGTTTCATCAAGCGCCTGTTGTACTTTCAATACTTGGGCCACAATTTCTCCCGCCTCAAGGTTACGTTTCAAACCGCCAAGTGTAGATGCACAGAATGTACAACCAATTCGACAGCCAACCTGTGTTGTGACGCAGACAGAGTTGCCATATTCGTGGCGCATCAGCACGGTTTCAATGGTATAGCCATCGTGTAATTCAAATAAGAACTTGATCGTTCCATCTTGAGATGTTTGTTTTATCACTGTTTTTAAAGTCGTGATGGCGAATTGATCTTTTAATTTTTCTCTTAATTCCTTTGAAAGGTTAGACATTTCATCAAAGGACGTGACGCGTTTTTCATAAAGCCACTCAAAAATTTGTGTTGCACGGAAAGGCTTCTCGCCTTGTTCCTTTAACCAGTCTTTGATTTCATTTAGCTCGAACGAGTAGATCGACGGCATGTCTGTTTTCAGTTCTTTTCTTACTTTTTGTTTTTGTTCTGTCATTTTTTATCCCTTCTTTCTCATGCTGCAAATAAAGAAACCATCTGTTCCGAAATAATGAGGAAGAATTTGTACACTTCCGTTTTGAACAAACGGAGCAACCTGCTCAGGCAGCCGTTCATTAAGAGATAGATCGGGGTCGAAGTCTTGGTGTTCTTGTAAAAACGCATGAATCACTTGTTGATTTTCTGTTGGATCCATTGTACATGTACTGTATACAAGGGTTCCGCCTGGCTTTAGCAGCTGGGCTGTTTCATGCAAGATCGATTGCTGAATTGTCGCAAGTCTTGCTGAGTCTTCCGAGGACTTTGTATATTTCATATCTGGTTTTCGTCTGATGACGCCAAAACCTGAACATGGTGCATCAATGAGAATACGGTCAAACGAAGCATCATCATAATGGTCGGATACTTTCCTTGCATCAAGCGCTTTTGCCTCAATATGCGTTAAGTTCAGACGTTTTGCTGCCTGTTTGATCAGTTTTACTTTGTGCTCATGTAAATCAAGAGACACAATCTTCCCCTCATCGTTCATTCGCTCTGCGATATGTGTTGATTTACCACCAGGAGCGGCACAGGCATCAAGCACCATTTCTCCCGGCTGAGGATCCAGCGCTCTTGCGACAAGCATGGAGCTTTCATCTTGGATCGTGACAAAGCCCTCTTGAAAGAAAGGAGTGGATACGATAGATCCTTTCATGAGTTTGAGTGCATCCTCAGAGAGATCGCCGAGCTCTGTCTCAATTCCTGCATCCATGAGTTCTTGCTGCAGTGCAGTGCGGTTTTTTTTCATTTGATTGACACGCAATGTCTGCTTTGGCGGGACTAAATGAATACGGCACATGCTTTCTGCTGCTTCAAAACCGTACGCCTCCACCCATTCTTGTACGAGCCACAATGGATGGCTTGTCTCTATTGAGAGCCTTTTTACCGGATCTTTGATCGCATCAAATGATGGCACGCCTTCTCTTTGCACAGAACGAAGAACGCCGTTGACTAGTGAAGAAATACCTTTATGTCCGCGCTTTTTCGTTAGTTCCACTGCTTCGTGGATGGCTGCACGATCTGGAATTTTTTCAAGATAAACCATCTGATAAAGAGACATCCGCAAAAGCTGCATCACCCATGGAGCCACTTTTTGCGGTTTTTTCACAAAGGGTGTGAGCATATAATCAAGTGCCAGCTTGTTTTGCAGTGTACCGTATACAAGTTCTGTTAATAGCGGTTTGTCTTGATCGGAGAGTTCTTTCTCTTTCATCACTGACTGCAAAAGCAAGTTACTGTAGGCTTGATTTTGTTCGAGTTTGATTAAAGCGTCTAGCGCTACTTCTCTCACATTACTTTTCTTCATTGATTAGCCCTAATTTCTGTCCAATTTCGATATTTGCGCCTCTTAAGAAGTCTTCACCGCTCATTTTTTTCTTTCCAGCGGGCTGTACACTCGTTAATAAAAGGCCTTGCTGATTTCCTGTTCCAACGACTGGTCCTTCTTTTTGAAGCTCAATCACTTTCCCAGGTTCTTCTGGTGCTTGAAGCGGAACTTTTTTCGCTTCCCATACTTTTAAGTTAGCACCGTTCCATTCAGTATAGGCAACTGGCCATGGATTTAAGCCGCGAACTTGGTTGTAAAGCTCTTCTCCTGGCTTGGTCCAGTCTAACCTTTCCTGCTCCCGCTTAATATTTGGTGCATACGTTGCTGCCTCTTCATTTTGCGGAATTGGCGAGATAGACCTGCTTAACACATTTGGAACTGTGTCTTTTAATAAGGCCGCACCAGCCACACTTAATTTATCGTGCAGTGTTCCGACGTTGTCTAATTCATCAATTTCTACTTCTACTTTGCTAATCATGTCACCTGCATCAAGCTTTTCTACCATATACATGATCGTCACGCCTGTTTTCTTTTTGCCTTGCAGGATCGCATAATGGATCGGTGCACCGCCTCTTAGTTCTGGCAGCAGTGAGGCATGAACGTTGATACAGCCAAATTCAGGTTCATCAAGTAATCTTTTTGGCAAAATTTGTCCGAACGCTGCTGTTACGATCAAATCTGGCTTTAACGCAAGCACTTTATCAATTTCTTCATCAAGACGTACCTTTTCAGGCTGTAAAACTGGAATGCCGTGTTTTAAGGCTTCTACTTTTACAGGAGGCGGCGTCAGTACTCGTTTTCTGCCTTTCGGGCGATCTGGCTGTGTGACGACCCCGACAACTTCATATCCTTCTGTTATAAGTGTTTGCAGCACAGGTACTGAGAAATCAGGGGTTCCCATAAATACGATACGTGCCATTTTCTTCACCCTTCCATTTCCGCAAGTTCTTTTTCTGTATAGGTTTGAATGATTTTCGACGTGAATAATACACCGTCTAAGTGATCAATTTCATGCAATAAAGCTCTTGCTAAAAATCCTTCTGCTTCTATTGTAAATGGTTTGCCTTTCTTATCAAAGGCTTTCACCTTCACATAATTTGGTCTTTCAACCGTTCCGTACAAAGATGGAAAGCTCAGGCAGCCTTCAATGTCTGTCTGGCTCCCTTCCACTTCAAGAATCTCAGGATTTACCAAGTCAATCCTCCCAGAATCTTCGCCGATATCGACCACGGCGATTCTTTTTGAGATGCCGATTTGTGGTGCGGCTAGGCCGACTCCATCTAGTTCAAGCATTGTATCATACATATCATCCAGCAGTTTTTTCAGTTTTTTATCGAATGTATCAACAAGCTCTGTTTGTTGTTCAAGCACGTCTGCAGGATGTAAGACTATCGGTTTGATTGCCACGAAAAGACCTCCGTTTTACATCATCATATATGGATTCATATCGATTGATATCATCAACTGTTTTTGTTCCATTTCTTTTTGATAATGATCTTGTATTTTTCGTAATAAACTTGCCAGTTCATTTTCCCTTTTGTATTTTATCACGCATTGATATCGATATCTATCTTTGATCTTAGCGATCGGAGAAGCAGCAGGACCGAGAATCCTTGTATTCGGTGCACAATTCATTTTCAAGAACTGAACAATTTTGTCTGTGACATGCGCTGCCTTCGTCACTTCTTCATGTGATACAGTCACCATCGCCAAAAAATAAAATGGCGGATAGGACTGATGACGACGGTGCAACATCTCTTGCTCATAAAAGGCTTCATAATCATGCTGTTTGGTTAATTCAATACTATAATGCGAAGGTGTATATGATTGAATAATGACTGACCCCGCTTTTTCATGACGTCCCGCACGTCCGCTTACTTGCGTGAGAAGCTGAAACGTTTTTTCACTTGAACGAAAATCAGGGATGTGAAGAGACGTATCCGCACTAAGGACACCGACAAGTGTAACATCTGGGAAGTCTAAGCCTTTTGCAATCATTTGCGTCCCAAGCAGTATATCCGCTTCTTTGTTGCCAAAGGACGTGAGAAGCTTTTCGTGCGCGCCTTTCCGAGAGGTTGTATCTACATCCATTCGGATGACCCTTGCTTCTGGCAATACCTTCGTCAGCTCTTCTTCCACACGCTGCGTGCCTGTACCAAAATAGCGAATATGCTCACTATGGCATTCTGGGCATTCTGCAGGTACAGGAGCTTCGTGACCGCAGTAATGGCACTTCAGCCGTTTTTGAAAGCGGTGATAAGTGAGAGAAATCTCACAATGTGGACATTGTTCCACATATCCGCAATCACGGCACATCACAAAGGATGAATAGCCTCTTTTATTGAGAAATAAAACCGCCTGCTCTTTCCTTTCAAGTACTTCTTTTAACCTGAGCATTAATTCTTCTGAGAACATGGAGCGGTTGCCGTTTCTTAATTCTTCTCTCATATCAATTAACGAAACGTGCGGCAGCTGCTGCTGATTGACGCGCCGTTTGAGCGTCAGCAGTGTATACACACCCTTTTTCGCACGCGCATATGACTCAAGTGAAGGCGTTGCACTGCCCAATACAACCGGACATTGGTGCCGCCCTGCTCGTTCAATGGCCACATCTTTCGCATGATACCGAGGCATTTCTTCTTGTTTATATGACGATTCGTGTTCTTCATCTATAATGATCATTCCTAGATTTTCAAACGGGGCGAAAACAGCCGATCTTGCGCCAACGACAAGCTTGACTTCCTTGCGGTGGATTTTCCGCCATTCATCGTATTTTTCCCCAGTCGATAAGCCGCTATGAAGAACAGCCACATTGGACCCGAAGCGCTCTTTAAAACGCTGGACCATTTGAGGCGTTAATGAAATTTCAGGAACTAGGACGATCGCTTCTTTTCCCTTTTGGAGGACATGATCAATCGTCTGTAAATAAATTTCGGTTTTACCGCTTCCTGTGACTCCGTGCAGTAAAAACGTTTCATGTTTGTCATCGCTCACTGCTTGATGAATGGGTTTTGCCGCTTCTGCTTGCTCTGCTGTGAGATCAAGAGGAGTAGACGGTGTAAACTCCCTATCCCGATAAGGATCTCGATAAATCTCTTCATAGCTTTCTGTTAACAGACCTTCTTGAATCAAGGCTTTTATCGTTTGAGAACTAGCACCTGTTTGCTGCTGCAAATCTTTTGCTAAAAACGTCGTTTCATTCGTTTGAAGTAAAAAGGCAAGCAGCGCCTTCTGTTTCACCGCATTTTTCTTTAACTGTTCCTGCTTTTCTTCAAGTTTTTCTTTCGTAACTGCTATCTGAAGTGTCCGCACCTTTTTCTTTCCGGATTTTTGTGAGACGTGATATCTGACTTCTAGATGGCCTTTTTGGACATGCTTTTGAATAGGCTTCAGCTGTTCAGGCGGAATGTCAGCGTAAAGGATGCTCTCTTGCTGACCGAAAAGCTCTTTCAATGACTGCGGAAGTTCCTCAGCTGATAACACCTGAATTTCTTTTTCATATTTGGCTTTCATCGCTGCTGGAAGCATCGATTGAAGCGCCGTAATATGATAGGACAATGTTTTTTCCGTCAGCCAGTGGGAAAGCTCCAATAGCTCATCTGTCAGAACAGGAGATAAATCAAATAAATCGACAATGTCCTTGATGTTTCCTGACTGTACGTCTGTTTCTTCTTTGATTTTTGTCACAAACCCTTGAATCTTCCTTGGGCCAAAAGGAACCACTACCCTCATACCAGCCTTGACAAGGCCTTTAAAGCGGTCTGGCACACGATAGTCAAATGGCCTGTCAATGGCTTTCGTTGTGACATCGACGATCACTTCAGCAATCATGCTCGATCACGCTCTTTTGGCAGCAGCTGTTTTGCCTCCTGTAAGATTTCAAAGGCAAGGTCTTTTTTACTCATCATTGGCAGCTCTTTTTTTGTTCCGTCTGCTTTGATCAATGCTGCGACATTCGTATCTGTGCCAAAGCCTGCGCCCTCTGCTGCAACATTGTTCGCGACAATCATATCTAAGTGCTTGGATTCGATTTTCTTTTTCGCATAGTATTCTACATCCTGCGTCTCAGCTGCAAAGCCGACTAGCACCTGATGTTCTTTTCTTTTCCCAAGCTCTTTTAAAATATCTTTCGTCCGCTTAAATTCAACCGCTAGTTCACCGTCTTGTTTTTTCATTTTATGAGAATACGTCGTGACAGGCGTATAATCAGCAACGGCTGCTGATTTAATCACTATATCTGCTGTCTCGTATACATCTAACGCTGCTTGATACATCTCCTCAGCCGATTCCACTTGCACCACATCCACATGCTCAGGCGCAGTTAACGAAACAGGTCCTGAAATGAGCGTGACATCAGCCCCCATTTGCTCGGCAGCTTCTGCAATGGCATAGCCCATTTTCCCAGAAGATCGATTTGAAAGAAAACGAACAGGGTCGATCACTTCTCGTGTAGGGCCAGCTGTGACCACGACTTTTTTACCTGAAAGCGGCAAGCTAGTTGGCTCATCAAAAAACGCACGAATGTGTTCAACAATTTTTTCAGGCTCCTCTAAGCGTCCTTTTCCAATGTAGCCGCATGCTAAATAGCCTTCACTTGGCTCTATAAACCGGTAGCCGTCTTCATATAAAGTGCGGATGTTCCGCTTGACAGCTGGATGGTCATACATGTGCACATTCATAGCCGGTGCAACCCATACAGGAGCTGTTGAAGCAAGCAAGGTCGTTGTGAGCATATCATCAGCAAGTCCTGCGGCCATTTTACCAATGGTATGTGCTGTTGCAGGGGCAACAAGAATGAGATCGGCCCAGTCAGCTACATCAATATGCGCAATGACTTTTGGATTGTTTTCTTTAAATGTATCCACATACACCTCATGCCGAGATAGGGCTTGAAAGGTGAGCGGAGACACAAACTCACGGGCAGATTCTGTCATAATCACTCTTACGTTTGCGCCTGCCTGTACGAGTTTACTAGTGAGTGCAGCTGCTTTATATACGGCGATTCCTCCGCTGACGCCGAGCAAAATATTTTTTGACTGTAACATTTGTTTGTCCCCCTTAACGGCCTTTTTCACAAATTCGTCTACAATTCAAAAAAGTCAAAACCAATCATAGTTTTGACTTTTTTGAACGTATCGTATCTGCATGGCAGAAGCGATGTTATTCTTGCTCTTCTTTTTCAAATGTCAAAAGACCAGCATCGATTTCTTCAAGAGCTTTCCCTACAAATTTGTAGGATTTTGTGTTTTCGATTTGTTGATCTTGATGGATTTGCATTTCACGTGCACGGCGTGCAGACACTGTGACAAGTGTATATTTTGAGTCAAGTTTGTTCATCAATGAGTCAATTGAAGGATCTAACATGGTTTATTCTACCCCCAGCATTTTTTTATATCTTGGTGCGACTCTGTCTCTTCGCAGGTGCTCTGCAAGGACGATCGCTTTAATTCTTTCACACGCAAGCTCGACATCGTCGTTTTCAACGACATAGTCATAAGCATCCATCATTTCAATTTCTTCTTTTGCAGCAGCCATTCGGTTACGGATGAGATCCTCAGATTCTGTCCCGCGTGTAATAATGCGGTTTTGAAGTTCTGAAAGACTTGGCGGTGCAAGGAAAATAAAGAGACCTTCTGGGAATGCTTCTCTTACTTGAAGTGCACCTTGCACTTCGATTTCAAGGAAAACATCTTTTCCTTCGCTCAATGTTTGTTCTACATAGTCAACAGGCGTGCCGTAGTAATTCCCGACATATTCTGCCCATTCTAACAGCTTTTTGTTTTCAATCATATGTTCAAATTCTTCCCTGGTTTTAAAGAAATAATCAACACCATTTCTTTCACCTTCACGCGGTTTGCGGGTTGTCACAGAAATAGAGTATTCAAATTTCGTATCTTCCTGGGAGAAAATGGCTTGTCTGACCGTTCCTTTTCCAACTCCCGAAGGTCCAGAGAGAACGATTAAAAGTCCTCTTTCTTTCATAATGGCGTATTACCCCTGCCCTTCATCTATGATTTCTTCTTTTACAGAAAGTCTTTGCGCGACAGTCTCAGGCTGAACGGCAGATAAGATGACATGGTCACTGTCCATAATGACAACAGCACGGGTTCTTCTTCCGTATGTCGCATCAATGAGCATGCCTCGATCTCTTGCGTCTTGTATCATTCGTTTAATCGGTGCTGATTCCGGACTGACGATCGAAATCATCCGATTCGCTGAAATGATGTTTCCAAATCCGATATTGATCAACTTTATGGTCATCTTCTAACGTCCCCCTGTAATATAAACGTCTCTAGTCTCGCCGAAAGAGACGCACTGTAAACAGCATACACAATGACTATTCTATATTTTGCACTTGTTCTTTTATTTTTTCAATAGCGCTTTTCATTTCAACCACCAGCTTTGTTAAATGGTGATGGTTTGCTTTTGATCCAATCGTGTTCACTTCACGGTTGAGCTCCTGTACAAGAAAGTCAAGCTTTCGTCCGGCAGCGCCGCCTTGCGTCAAAATTTGCTGGAACTGCTGAAAATGACTTTTCAGCCTGGTAATCTCTTCTGTAATGTCACAGCGATCAGCAAAGATGGCCGCCTCTGTGGTCAGTCTGCTCTCTTCAAGCGCCTCTCCGATCCATTCTTGCAATCTTTGATTCAATCGTTCTTTGTACTGACTCACAACCTCTGGTGCAAACACTTTGATTTCTTCTGTAAACGCCTCGAGTTCAGACAGCCTGAGTTCACAGTCTTTTTGAAGTGATGTTCCCTCCTGCTCTCTCATAAAGCAAAGCTCCTTGACAGCTTCTTCACAAGTGTCTATCAACAAATGCTCCAGCTGCTCATTTCGGCTAACTGACTCTTCCACCTGAACAGCCTGTTCCAGCTTCAGTAAGTCATGTGCATGCTGAATACCTGAAATATGATAGCGGTCCTCAAGGTCTTTTGCGGCTTTCATATATTCATCAAGCAGCGGCCAGTCAATCTGTAAAGACCGGCTTGCAAGTTTACCGCCTTCAATCGTAACAAACAGCTCAATTCGACCGCGCTGCACGTGACGAAGGATAATTTTTTTTAATGTATCTTCGAAATATAAAAGCGGCCTCGGCAAACGGGCATGAACCTCTTTAAAACGGTGATTGACCGATTTTAGCTCAACTGACACTGTCAGTTCACCATCCGTTTTACTCGCTTGGCCGAATCCCGTCATACTGCGTATCATGTGAAAACACCCAATTCTTTCATATTAATAAAATGAAAAAGGTAATAGCAGACACTATTACCTCAAAATTATACCATAACCAATTATTTTTTTCTTGTCAAAAGTGATCCTGCCAGTAAAAAAGTTGGCAATGCAGACATACCGATGATCAGAAGCCAATCGACTGGTGCGACCGCCACCGTTTTGAAAATTGGCTGAAGCGGCGGATAATAAATGACCACAAGCATCAGCAGCAGAGAAGACACAACAGCGCCGATCAAGTACATATTCCCGAATGGATTGCGTTCAAAAATAGACCGTTCACTGCGGCAGTCAAACACATGAATGAGCTGCGCCAAAACGAGTGTGCTGAATGCAACCGTCTGCGCATATTGAAGATTGTTCGGATCACGGTGATACACAAACATAAAGGCTAACAAAGTGGCAATCCCGATCAGAAACCCTCTTGATATGACCTTCCAACCAAGCCCTCTTGCAAAAATCCCCTCTTTCATGTTGCGCGGCTTTCTCTTCATGACATCGCCTTCTGGTTTATCCATTCCAAGTGCCATAGCCGGCAAGCCGTCTGTGACAAGGTTTACCCACAAAATTTGAATTGGGACGAGAGGCAATGGAAGCGCAAGAAGCATCGCAAACAGCATGACCAAAATCTCTCCCACATTCGATGCCAGCAAATAGCGGACAAATTTGCGAATGTTTTCATAAATATTCCGGCCCTCTTTAATAGCGGATTTAATGGTCGCAAAGTTGTCATCAAGCAAAATAAGAGAAGAAGCTTCTTTGGCAACGTCTGTTCCGGTAATCCCCATGGATATGCCGATATCCGCCTGTTTAATCGCTGGCGCATCATTCACCCCATCACCTGTCATCGCGACAATATGGCCATTTTTTTGATAGGCCTTCACAATTCTCAGTTTATGCTCAGGTGATACACGGGCAAAGACGTACACATCTTCTGCTGTTTGCTCCAGCTCTTTGTCGCTTAGCTGATCCAGAGCTTTTCCATCAAGCACCTTTCCTTGCTTCGGTAAGAGACTTAAATCTTTAGCGATCGCTTTAGCCGTTTCTACGTGATCGCCTGTAATCATCACTGTTTTAATGCCAGCATCCCGGCATTCTTTAATCGCTCGTCTCACTTCAGGACGAGGTGGATCAATCATGCCCTCTAGACCGATAAATGTGAGGCCAGTTTCTGCCTGCTGAACAGATGTGATTTTTTCTGTCAGGCTTACTTTTTTATATGCAATCGCAATGGTTCTAAGCGCTTGTCTTGCTAAACCTTGAATGGCAGCTTCTGTTTCTTGCCGGTGGGCCTTTGAAAATGATGCGGTGCGTCCGCCGTGCATCATATGACTTGAACGGTTCATCAGCACATCTGGCGCCCCTTTGGCAATGACATATCGCTCCTTCTGATTCGTTTCCACGACGACTGACATCATTTTTCTTTCAGAGTCAAAAGGGAATTCCTCCACCACTCGAAATCCCGCTTCGATGAATTGCTCTGTAAAACCCGCTTTACGCGCAGCGGTTAGAAGTGCTCCTTCTGTCGGATCGCCATCAAGTCTCATCTCACCGTCTTTTTCAACGATGGTCGATGTATTACAAAGTGCTCCGTATAATAGCACCTTTTGCAGGCTTGGATGTTTGTCTACATGGACAAGTTCTCCGTTTAAGGTAAAATCACCTGACGGCTCGTACCCAGTGCCAGAAATATTCCACGTTTTCCCCTCTGCCCATACATGTGTCACTGTCATTTTATTTTGTGTCATTGTGCCTGTTTTATCTGAGCAAATAATTGAGGCGCAGCCGAGTGTTTCCACAGCCGGCAGCTTTCTGACAATGGATTTTTGTTTAATCATCCGCTGCACACCTAGGGAAAGTGCGACAGTGACGATCGCCGGCAGTCCTTCTGGAATCGCAGCAACAGCGAGAGATACACCCGCTAAGAACATATGATACAAATCATGACCTTGCACCACACCAAGAACAACCACAAGCACAGTTAAAAATAATGCAGCAACAATTAAAATTTTCCCCAGCTGCTCAAGGCGTCTTTGCAGCGGTGTTTCCATATTACCTGCTGAATCCAGCATACCGGCAATTTGTCCCATCGCCGTATTCATCCCTGTACCAATGACAACCCCTACACCGCTTCCCCTCGTGACAAGCGTCCCCATAAAGGCCATGTTCGTCAAATCTCCAAGTGAGACATGATCTCGCGAGAGCGGACTCGCATGTTTGACCGCTGGGATGGACTCTCCAGTGAGGGCAGATTCTTCGATTTCCAAACTCTTTGTTTCTAGTAATCTGATATCTGCCCCAATTCGATCCCCACTTGAAAACTTCACAATATCTCCCGGCACGAGGTGCTTCGACGGGATCTTGACCCATTCATTGTTTCTCCTTGCATAGACATGAGGCGTTGATAATTCCTTTAGTGCTTGGAGGGACTTTTCCGCACGGCGTTCCTGATAAAAGCCAAGCACACCATTTATCAGCACAATCGCCACAATCGCCACAGCATCAATGTATTCACCTAAAAAGGCAGAAATAATCGTTGCCGCAAGCAGGATTAACACCATAAAGTCTTTAAATTGCGCTAAAAAAATAACGAACGCCGACGCCTTTTTCCCTTCCTGCAATTCATTTGGCCCATGCTTTTCAAGCCGCTTTTGCACATCTTTTTCTGACAGTCCGTCACCTATCGATGTATTCATTGTTTTTAATAAATCGGTTTGGTTCAGTTCATGCCAATTCATTTGACCTCGTCCACTCCTCTTTTGTTCTCTCTCTTATGCAGTGTTCTATAAGCCAGTTTATTCAGACTCGTCCTAAATCATGCTATAATAATAAGACTGCCTAAAGAACGAGAAAACGTAAGGTTCTTTCAGTAGATTTGTGTGAAAGAAGAGGGTGTATCCAACATGTCATTTGACGGCATTTTTACATACGGTATGACAAATGAATTGCAAGAAACATTAACTGGCGGAAGAATTTCGAAAATACATCAGCCATACAAGCATGAGTTGATTTTTCATATCCGGTCAAAGGGGAAGAATCATAAGCTGCTTTTATCCGCTCACCCGAGCTATGCAAGGGTACAGCTCACTGAGCACCATGATGATAATCCGAGCGAACCGCCAATGTTTTGTATGCTCCTCAGAAAACATCTTGAGGGTGGGTTCATTGAACGTTTTGAACAAATTGGGTTAGATCGGGTGATCGTGCTGCACGTGCGAAGCCGAAATGAAATTGGAGATGAACAAACCCGTAAGCTGTATATTGAAATTATGGGCCGGCACAGCAACTTGATCCTCGTGGAGGACGAAACGGAGCAGATCATTGACGGACTGAAACATCTTTCTCCATCTGTGAACAGCTATCGAACGGTGCTACCAGGACATCAATATCTTCTGCCGCCGGCACAGCAAAAGCTGAATCCTTTTGACGTGACAAAGGAAGATATTTTAAAGCATTTACGTTTTCAAGAAGGGAAAATCGCCAATCAAATTGTCGATACATTCTCTGGGGTTTCTCCGCTGTTTGCTAAAGAAGCTGTCCACCGGGCCGGTCTTGCCAATCAGGAAACGATTCCAAGTACTTTGCTCGAGATGTTTCAGCTCATTCAGGCGCATTCTTTTACCCCTCAGCTCACGAGAAAAGATGGGAAAGAGTATTTTTATTTATTAGAACTTCAGCACGTCGATGGTGACATGAAGACGTTTGATTCTCTTAGTGAGCTACTTGACCGCTTTTATTTCGGAAAAGCTGAAAGAGACAGAGTCAAACAGCAGGCGGCTGATCTTGAACGTTTTGTTGCGAATGAAAAAAAGAAAAATGAAAACAAGCTGAAAAAACTAACAAGAACACTTGAAGAATCTCAAAATGCGCACAAGTACCAGCTTTATGGTGAATTGCTTACTGCCAATATATATGCGATTAAAAAAGGGGATAAAGAAGCGACAGTTATCAATTATTATGATGAAGATGGCGGAGAGATCACGATCCCGCTCAAAACAAACAAAACCCCTTCTGAAAATGCGCAAGCGTATTTTACAAAATACCAAAAGGCAAAAAATGCAGTAGAGGCCGTAAATGAACAAATCAAGCGAACGCATGAAGAAATTGTTTATTTTGACGAGCTGATCCAGCAGCTGTCCTCTGCCTCACCAAAAGATTTAGAGGAAATAAGAGAAGAACTGGTGGAAGGAAAATATTTGCGTCCCAAACAAAAACGCAACGCCAAAAAGAAAAAGCCATCGGCCATTCAGCTTGAAGCATATGAATCTTCTCAAGGTGTTCCGATTCTCGTTGGAAAAAACAACAAGCAAAACGAATATTTGACCACAAAGGCGGCAGCTCGTGATGACATTTGGCTGCACACAAAGGATATTCCTGGATCACATGTCGTCATTCGTCACCAAGCGCCTGATGAACAAACCTTGCTTGAAGCGGCACAAATTGCTGCCTACTTCTCGAAGGCAAAAGAATCAAGCTCCGTCCCTGTCGATTATACGAAAATCCGGCATGTGAAAAAACCAAACGGAGCAAAACCGGGTTTTGTCACGTATGATCAGCAGCAAACATTATTTGTGACGCCTGATGAGGATGTTGTCCTAAAGCTGAGAAAATAAAAAAGAGCCGATTAAATCTTTAGATGAGATTTTATCGGCTCTTTCTTTGTCGTTTTTTCCTTTCTATATAGAGCTCATCCAGTGCATCTACGTCCTCTTGTTCAAGCAAGGTCTCAATGGCCGCAGCCAGCTGTTTAGTGCGGGCTGGGCTTGCACCACTCGTAGATACAGAGATTGTCACTTTTCCTGCCCTCACAACCTTTGGCACAATCACATTGCCAAGCTCTGACTGGCTCACACAGTTGACGAGCTGATGAGGAAGCGCTGATTGCGTCATCCACTCGTTTACTGAAGGATCGTCTGTAGCAGCGACAATCAAAAATGCATCCTTTACATCTTCCGCATCAACTTTCTTTTTCTTCCAAGTCAGCTGATATGTCTCAATAAGATTCGCCATTTCATCACAAATGTCAGGGCTCACAATGGTTATGCTGCATGGCTCCATGCATAGCGCACTCGTCCTTCTAGCCGCAATCCTTCCACCGCCGGCAATTAGCACGTGTTTATTGGTTAGATCAAGATGAACTGGAAGCATGGCTTTCTCCTTGAAAACGAAACGCATCCTCTTTGTTTAAGATCGTTTCCTGCACACGTTCAATATAAGCTGCTTTTACATGGGGATGAAACCCAATATACCGGCAGACACGGACATCTCGCAGCCGCTCTCTCGCCTGATTCGCTTCATTCTCAATCTCTTTCATTAAAATGCCGGTAAATAAAAGATAAGGCACGAGATAGACAGGCGTATCGTCATCTACTGTTAACTGTGCTAAGACGTCACGATAATTCGGTTCACACGCTGTAATAAAACACGGAAAAACCTCTGCACAAGGCAACATGCTTCGGACATCATCTGCAATGCCAAACACATCCCGCTTTACATCTGGATCAGAGCTTCCGCGGCCAATTAAGAGAATTTTTGCGCGCTCTCCCTTGTATCCTGCTTCTTCAATCCTTGCAATAACCGCTTTCGTGACTTCTTGGTTCACGCCTATAGGTCTTCCATATGTAACCTTCACTTTTGGGAAACGTTTTTGTACTTTCACAATCTCATCTGGAATATCTGATTTGGCATGCATGGCAGTTAAAAGGAGGAGCGGGACGATCGCAATGTGGGTTGCTCCTTTTTGTACGCAAGTCTCAAACCCTTCTTCGATTGAAGGGTCCGTCAACTCTAAAAAACAAATTTCTTGGATATCTGCTTCCACTAACGGAATACAGCTTTTCATAAAAGAAATGGCTTTATCCTGTGCTTCTTTTACCCTGCTTCCATGCCCAACATAAAGGACAGCTTGTTTCATTTGACTCCTCCTTGCGACCTTAGTTTTATTCAGACGAAAAGACACGATGTCCACACGTGTCTTTTCACCTTTGTTCTCATTTCTCAATCAGTGCTGGTTCAAACCAGTTCAACTTTTGATGAAAGTGAACGACATCTCCTACCACGATTAAACTTGGGTGCTCGATCCCTTCTTTTTCAACCGTTTTAGATAGTGTCGCCACCGTGCAGCAAGTCGTCTTTTGCCTTGTGGTCGTTCCCCAGTGAATAAACGCAGCTGGGGTTTCAGGATTCCGCCCATTCTTCAAAAGCAGCCGCTGGACTCTTTCCACGTTTTTGACGCCCATGTAAATGACAAGGGTATCAATCCCCGTCGCCAGCGCTTCCCACTTTTCTTCAAAATGTTCATCCTTTTGATAATGCCCTGTTACAAACGCAACATTCGAGCTGAATTCTCGGTGCGTGACTGGAATGCCTGCATAAGCAGCGGCTGCAATGCCAGAAGTAATCCCCGGGACAACTTCATACGGAATACCATGCTCAGCTAAGCATTCGATTTCTTCACCGCCACGGCCAAATACAAAGGGATCACCGCCTTTTAGACGAACGACTATGTTCCCTTCCTTCGCATGAGCAACAAGTGCTTCATTAATCGCTTCCTGTCTCATCGTATGATGATTCGGCAGTTTGCCGCAATAGATCAACTCCGCCTCCGGTTTGGCATGGGCAAGAATCTCTTGATTGACAAGACGATCATATAAAATGACATCTGCCTGCTGTATTGCCTTATGGGCCTTTAGCGTAATTAAGTCTGGGTCACCCGGTCCGGCACCAACAATGTATACTTTCCCCATCTTGCTTTCTCCCCCTGCCATCAGGCGATTATTTCGTTTTATCCTTTACATAATCAACAAGGCGCTGTTTTGACTCCTCGCGTGATAATTCACCTGTATCTAGGACGAGCTCAGGCGCAGCTGGCTCTTCGTATGGTGAATCGATTCCCGTGAAAAATGGAATTTCGCCGTTTCTTGCTTTTTTATATAATCCCTTTGGATCACGCTCTTCACACACGTTCAGATCACATTTCACAAACACTTCGTGAAATTCTCCGTCTTCGACTAACTGTCTTACGATTTGGCGGTCTTCTTGAAATGGTGAAATAAAAGCAGTAATGACAATCGTTCCTTGCTCAACAAATAATTTCGCCACTTCACCGATGCGCCGAATGTTCTCTTTTCTGTCGTCATCTGAAAAGCCTAAGTCTTTATTGAGTCCATGGCGTACGTTATCGCCATCAAGAACTGTCACTTGATACCCCTGTTCAAACAGCTCTCGAGCCGCTGCGTTGGCGATCGTCGATTTACCTGAACCGCTTAGACCTGTCAGCCAAATGATTCCGCTTGTATGGTTGTTTTTCTGTTGATATTCTTTTTTAGTAATAGATGAATCATGCCACACGATATGTTCGTTGCTCATGTCATATCCTCCTTTAAGATACCGTCGTTTTTAATCCTTCGATTAATGTTTCAATGACTTCTTTTCGGCTGAACGTGCTCGGTGGTAATTCACCATTTCTCAGCATCGTTCTGACCTTTGTACCTGAGAGAATGACATGTTCGCTTTTATCATGTGGGCATGTTTTTGGTGTTGCCATGGCTTCACATGTATTGCAGTAAAAGCTGTGCTCAAATTTTAATGGTGTGATCCCAATTTCTTCGCTTGTAAATTGTTCAAATAGCTCCTGCGCTTCGTATGTCCCGTAATAATCACCAACACCTGCATGATCTCTGCCGACAATAAAATGTGTGCAGCCATAATTTTTACGCACAAGCGCATGAAAAATCGCTTCCTTTGGTCCAGCATAACGCATGGCAGCAGGAAAAACACCTAAAAAGACGCGGTCTTTCGGGTAATAACCGTTCAGTAACACTTGATAACTTTTCATTCTTACATCTGCTGGAATATCATCAGATTTTGTTTCACCAACAAGTGGATTTAGAAATAGACCATCCACTGTTTCCAGTGCTGTCTTTTGAATGTATTCATGCGCACGATGGACTGGGTTTCTCGTTTGGAAACCGACAATGGTTTTCCAGCCGTTTTCTTTAAACTGTTTTCTTGTTTCTTCTGGCTCATACGTAAATTGCGGGAAAGGTTTTTCACTGCGTTTCGTCAGTGTAATTTTACCACCAATATACGTATCACCGCGTTCAAATAATTTTTTCACGCCTGGGTGATTGCGGTCATCTGTTTTATACACATTCACTGCTTCTTTTTCCTTATCAGGTGTGTATTGATCTTCCACCTCAATGACCCCGTATACTGTTCCATTATACGATAGACGAACAATGTCACCTTGATTGATCTCCGCTGCTTGTTCCTTTGTGACAGGCAAAGTAATCGGAAGAGACCAAACGACACCACTTGCTAGTCGCATACTGCTGACAACTGCTTCATAATCAGCTTTCGTTAAAAACCCTTCAATTGGACTATACCCGCCAATTGCGATGAGTTCAAGGTCTGCAAAAGAGATGGCATCCAGCTCAATTTCTTTCGCAGCTGTGCTTAGATCAAATTCTTCATTTACTCGATTAATTAATACGCCACCATGTGGTGTTAAACTCATTTGTTCATCTTCCTCTCAATGTTCATATTTATTAGATGTTAATAGTCGGATTTATATTTAAATCCCGCCGCCCTGTTCATGAATCGAGCTGCTCTCATTTTTAACTGCCTTCATAAGACTCAGTGCACCTAATGAAGCTAGCAGTACACTCATCATGATAAAGATAGAGTAATAGTCTCCTTTTAAGAAAAGGCTTACCAGCAAATAAGATAGACTAAGTGATAAGAAAGGTGACACAACCCATACCTTCAGCATTTTTTTCACAACATGTTTATGAAAAATGTTCGGTCCACCCTTTGCCATACCTAGCCCAATAATGGACGATGAGGTAATTTGAGTAAGGGGAACAGGGAGTCCGAATATAGAGCTGACGATGACAAGTCCTGCACCGGTGCTCGATAATAGAATGCCTTCACCCGTTTGATAGCGTGTAATTTTCTTTCCGTTTGTTTCTAGTACCCTTCTTCCTAGAAGCAGCGCCCCAATGGCCACAAAGATTCCGCCGTAAAGGGTCCCTTGCCCGACTGATAAAACACCTGACGCGACAAGCGGGCCGACCGCATTGGCGACATTGTTCATGCCGGCTGAAAATGCTTCTAAAAACCCACTGATAATCAAAACAACAGATAAGATCAATGTACCTTTTTTGGATAACGTCCGTTTAGGGAACAATCTGATGATTTTGACAACAGCAAAGGTAAAAACAAAGGCAACAATCGGAATAATCACCCAAAAAGAGACAATGACTAAGATCGATTTCACATACAGCACTTTATATGCGGCTGCCACACCGACCACAGCTCCTACTGTGACCTCACTTGTGGATAAAGGAATGGCCAAGAGATTCGCTATGAAAAGTGATAATGCGGCCGAGCCAATGATGATACACACAATTTCAAGTGTGATGACAGATTCCGGCATAATCCCGGAGCTGATCGTTTTGACGACCTCACCGCCGCCAATCACTGAACCTGCTAATATTCCAACCGCACAAACGCTGAGCGCGTATATTGGCTTTTTGATCGCACCTGAACCATATGCGATGCCCATCGAAGCAGCTGCTCCGCTTGCGCCAATATTTAAAGCAAAGAATAAGCTAAATAAAATTGCGGCGATTTCCATACATTATGCTCCCTTACTCATGTAATCCGCACTCAGTCTTTGCTGTCCCTGACCATCTTCCAGAACGCAAATCATCAGCAGTAAATGCCGGCTGTGTACAAGGTGCACACCCGATGCTTGGATATCCTTGGTCATGCAGCGGATTA
This sequence comes from Bacillus sp. FSL W7-1582, assembly GCF_038593325.1. NCBI lineage: Bacteria > Bacillati > Bacillota > Bacilli > Caryophanales > Bacillaceae > Bacillus > Bacillus sp. FSL W7-1582. The sequence goes on along the minus strand of NZ_CP151987.1, from coordinate 1,529,595 downwards.
TAAGTAAGATCCTCTCTAGACGCATATCTCCATATGTCCTTCCACGTCCAGTGGATGAGCGGACATACTTTGACTGATTGGAATTTTTCATCCTTATTTAAGAAGTTCGTACCTGCTCGTTTAGGCGACTGCTCTCTCCTTAAACCAGACAGCCATGCCGGATAGCCAGATAGTGCCTCTTGCAACGGAATGACCTTTCTCATATGGCAGCAGCTTTGAGGATTCGTTTCCCATAATTTATCACCATGCTGCTCATTCTGCTCTTCCACCGTCAGCTCAGGTGTTTTCAGCACGATGTCTAACCCGGGATATCTTTCCCTAACTGCATCAATGGTGTCGTATGTTTCCTTGAAATGCAGACCTGTATCTAAAAAGACAATTCTTGCATCTTTTTTTACTTTCGCAATAAGATCGATCAGGACAATGCCCTCAATGCCAAAACTGCATGCATAAACGAGCTGATCACCATAGTGGCCGTACGCCCATTTCAGCACAGATAGGGCCCCTTTATACAAATCGTCCTCTTGAAATGTAATGGACGGCTCTTGCCAATTTTCATAAGTTAACATTGTTTCTCCCCTTCCGGAGTACTGCTTCTATTGCTATTCTCCGCACTACTTTAATCTGATTTTTTCATTTTTTTCCACTTGAATCACTTGACCGTCCTGAACGATCAACGTAATTGAACCGAATTTCATATCCCCAATCAGCTCTTGCATATGCTTCACTAAGTCCTCATCCTGGTTTTGTTTCAGTTCCATCTCCTCTTCCTCCTCACCGTTAAAATAAAAAAACTTTCTTTCAGTCCGAAAGAAAGATGAGGAAGCTCACGATTTCCTTATCTTTCAAAATAGAATCATTTTGCAGGAAGTAGCACCTTGCAAATCGCAGGTTGCCGGGCTTCATCGGGCCAGTCCCTCCACCTCTCTGGATAAGAGTTTTAATTTGTATTAAATATTAACACAATTCAAACAAAAGTCAACCCGACTTTATTGATAGGATTAGTTTTTATTTAAATTTGAGTCTATTTTACTATTTTTAACCAAATAAAAAACTGTGCAGTGCAGCACAGCTTTTTTAAAACAAGACAAGCTTTTTAGACCGTTTCTTCCATCCAAGATTCAGACGAAGGATCCTGTCTCCAGCGTTTTAGTTTATTCATAGCAGAAGGCTCAATTGCTTTTAGCTCAAGTGCCACTTCTGTCAGTGTGTCATAGTCTGTCAGCGTGACATAGGGAATGTTTTTCTCTTGAAAAGCCGCAGCTGCTTTTGGCAGTCCATAAGTGAAGATCGCAACAACTCCGAGTACGTCACAGCCTTCTTCTTCTAAAGCAGCCACAACTTCAAGAACGCTGCCTCCAGTTGAGATGAGGTCTTCTACGACAACCACTTTTTGGCCAGGTGATACGGCTCCTTCAATTTGATTTCCTTTTCCGTGTGCTTTTGGTTTACTTCTTACATAACACATCGGTACGTTCAGACGATCAGCTGCTAATGCCGCATGAGGAATGCCAGCTGTAGCTGTACCTGCGACAACTTCCGCTCCTTCAAAATGAGTGAGAATCAAGTCTTTTAAACCTTCCGCAATGTCTCCTCTGACCTCAGGATAAGACAAGGTGAGGCGATTGTCACAGTAAATCGGTGATTTGATACCGCTCGCCCATGTAAATGGTTCGTCTGGTTTTAAAGAGACAGCTTTGATTTGTAATAAATGCTTCGCGATTTTCGTTTTCATCCGGCAGTCACTCCCACTCTTTCAAAATTTGTTGATAAGCTTCCACTGGGTTTGTGGCTTTTGTGATCGATCTTCCCACAACAATCTGTGAAACACCCTGTTCTTTGGCAAAGGCAGGTGTCGCCACACGCTTTTGGTCATCCGTTTGATCATTTGGTAAGCGAATTCCTGGCGTCACAGTGAGAAAGGAAGGAGAGATTTGTTCATGAAGCTGTTTTGATTCATGAACAGAGCACACCACACCATCAAGTCCACTTTCATATGCCAATTGTCCATAATGAAGCACCGCCTCTTGCAATGGGCGGTCAATTAGTAATTCTTTTTTCATCATATCTTCTGACGTGCTTGTCAGCTGGGTCACTGCAATAATAGCCGGGCGATTTTGCCCGGCAGGGGTTCCGCTTTCAAGCCCCTCTACGGCCGCCTGCATCATTCTCTTCCCGCCGGCTGCATGCACATTCACCAAATCAACCCCAAGTGCAGCAAGCCTGTTCATCGCTTTTTGCACGGTTGTTGGAATGTCATGAAGCTTCAGATCAAGGAAAATACGGCAATTTTTTTCTTTCAGTGCGTCAATAATGGCAGGACCTTCTTGGTAAAACAGCTCCATGCCAACCTTTACGAATAATGGAGTACCTTCAAAACGATCTAAAAAGGCGTGCGCCTCCTGTCCTGATGGAAAATCAAGCGCGATGATGGGCAAGTGCTTCATGTTTCCAGCTCCTTCCGATGCATTCCTCTACAGATGAATACCCATAAGCCGCTAACACATTCGGCAGTTCATCAATGATTTCCGGGCAAATAAATGGGTTCACAAAATTGGCTGTCCCAACAGCTACCGCACTTGCGCCAGCTAGTAAAAATTCAAGTACATCTTCAGCGCTTTGCACCCCGCCCATCCCAATAATCGGAATAGAAACGGCCTGACTGACCTCATGCACCATTCGGATGGCAACAGGTTTTACGGCAGGACCTGATAATCCGCCTGTTTTATTGGCAAGAATGGGTTTGCCTGTTTTTAAATCTAAACGCATCCCAATCAAGGTATTGATCATGGTGAGTCCATCCGCTCCAGCCGATTCAATCGCTTTAGCAATCTCAACGATATTGGCTACATTAGGTGACAGCTTCACATAAACAGGAACGGAGGAAACTTCCTTGACAGCTTTTGTCAATGTGGCCGCCATTTCTGGATCGGTCCCAAAGGCAATTCCGCCTGTTTTCACATTCGGACACGAGATATTCAGTTCAAGGGCGTGAACATTGCTTGCTTGACTAATTTGCTTTGCTACTTCAACATAATCATCAACTTGTGATCCAGCAACATTGGCAATAATAGGGGTATCGAACTGCTCAAGCCAAGGTAATTCATGTTCAAGCACGCCTTTTAGACCTGGATTTTGGAGACCAATCGCATTCAGCATACCGGCTCCTGTCTCAGCTACCCTCGGTGTCGGGTTGCCAAATCTCGGTTCAAGGGTCGTGGCTTTAATCATGATGCCGCCCAGCAAGGAAAGGTCATATAATGATGCGAATTCTTTTCCAAATCCAAAGCAGCCTGATGCAGGAATGATTGGATTTTTTAAAGATAAGCCGGGTAATTCGATGTTTAGCATGATAGCGCCACCTCCTCCGCTTTAAAAACAGGTCCATCCAGACAAACTTTAACGTACGGTTTCTCGTGCTGATCGGTATGACAGACACAAGCAAAGCATGCACCGATTCCGCAGCCCATTCGTTCTTCCATTGAAATATAGACAGGCTTATCGGGATAAGAGTCTTTTAGTGCTTTTAACATAGGTGTCGGTCCACAGGAAAGCAAGACATCAAAGTCCAGCTCATTCTCTTCAATGACATTTGTCACGAAACCTTTCGAGCCATATGTTCCATCAACGGTTGCGATAAATGTATCTCCGAGCGCTTGAAACATCTCCTCATAAAATACATCCTTTTTCGATTGAAAACCGAGAACATGTTTTACGATGACGCCTTTTTTCGTTAACCGCTTAGACAGTTCATATAACGGAGGCACACCGATTCCTCCACCGACTAATAATGCGGTCTGTCCGGCCTGAACGACTGTAGGGTCATAGCCGTTTCCAAGCGGTCCTAACACATCGACTGACTCTCCCGCCCGCTTTTGGGAAAGGAGCTTTGTGCCCTCTCCCTCTGCGCGGTAAATGATGGTTGCTTCTTGCGTTTCGGCATGAATGTTGGCAATACTGATCGGTCTTCTCAGCAGCGGTGTCATGGATTCACTGACCTTTATATGAAGAAACTGTCCAGCTGTTTGAAAGGATTCAACAAGATCACCTTTTAATGTCATTTCGTAAATATGATCAGCGATCTCTCGGTTTGAGACGACCGTCAAGTATGCTTTTTTCATATCGTTACTGTCACCTCAGCATTCGTTTTCACTTCTGGCATTTCATCTGCTCTAAATGTCATGCTCTCTAGCACTCTTAAAATCGCTTCCGCTGTATCTAGTGACGTTAAGCAAGCGACACCATTTTCAACAGATTCACGTCTAATTCTAAAGCCGTCTCTTGCCGGCTGTTTTCCTTTTGTTAAGGTGTTGATGACAAATTGGGCTTCACCATTTCGAATGACATCCAGCAGATTCTTTCCTTCTTCTCCTATTTTGCCGACAACACTTGATGGAATGGAGGCTTGTTTTAAGTAATTCGCTGTTCCTTCTGTTGCTAAAATATGATAGCCGATGGAATGGAATCTTCTTGCAATCTCAAGTCCTTCTTCTTTATCTTTATCAGCCACTGTCAGGAGAACCGTTCCGTCTTTTGGAATTTGAATGCCTGATGCAATCAACCCTTTGTAGAGGGCTTTTTCGATTGTGACATCTTTCCCCATGACTTCACCTGTTGATTTCATTTCAGGCCCTAGTGTAATATCTACTCTTCTTAGTTTTGCAAAAGAGAAGACTGGAACTTTAACATATACGCCTTCTTGCTCAACATGAAGCCCTTCTTGGTAGCCATAGTTTTTCAGTTTTTCTCCTAAAATAACCTTTGTAGCTAAGTTCGCCATTGGAATGCCTGTAATTTTACTTAAGAATGGGACAGTCCGGCTTGAACGCGGATTCACTTCAAGTACATACACTTCACCTTTTGATAGCACAAATTGAATGTTCAAAAGCCCAATGATGTTAAGGCCTTTTGCGAGTTTAATCGTGTATTCTGCGATTTTCGCTTTGATGTCCTCAGACAAAGTTTGCGGCGGGTAGACCGCAATCGAGTCTCCAGAGTGAACGCCGGCTCTTTCAATGTGTTCCATAATGCCTGGTATGACAACCGTTTCTCCGTCAGACACAGCATCTACTTCAATTTCTTTTCCTGTCAAATACTTGTCAATGAGCACTGGATGCTGCGGATTGACTTTGACCGCATTCTCCATGTAGTGAAGGAGCTCAGCTTCTTGATACACAATTTCCATTGCACGGCCGCCTAATACATAGGAAGGACGGACAAGCACGGGGTAACCGATTTGATTCGCAATCGCTACTGCCTCTGGCACAGACGTTGCTGTCTTACCTTTTGGCTGCGGCACGCCGAGAGTTTCTAATGTTTGTTCAAACTTGTCACGGTTTTCCGCACGGTCAAGGTCTTCAAGCGATGTTCCAAGTATCTTAACCCCTCTATTTGATAATTCATCTGCTAAGTTAATCGCTGTTTGTCCGCCAAACTGAACGACGACACCTTCTGGTTGTTCAAGGTCGATGATGTGCATCACATCTTCTACAGTGAGTGGTTCAAAGTAGAGCTTATCTGAAATACTAAAGTCTGTTGAGACGGTTTCAGGGTTGTTGTTAATAATAATGGCTTCATAGCCTGCTTGTTTGATTGCCCACACTGAATGAACGGTCGCATAATCGAATTCAACCCCTTGTCCGATTCTGATTGGACCTGAGCCTAGCACGATGACACTTTTCTTCTCTGTTCGTTCGGATTCATTTTCATCTTCATATGTGCTGTAGAAGTACGGTGTTTCTGATTCAAATTCTGCCGCACATGTGTCCACCATCTTATACACAGGAACGATGCCTGCTTCTGTTCTTAGGTTATAGACATCTGCCTCGTTCATATTCCATTCGCGGCTAATATAAATATCTGAGAAACCTTTTTCTTTCGCTTCTTTTAAAACGTCTACATTGCCTTTATTTTCTTTTAGTGTCTTTTCAAATGTGATGATGCCTTCCAGTTTATGAAGGAAGAAATAATCAATTTTCGAGAATTCATGAATCTGTTCGACGGTATAGCCTCTTCTTAGTGCCTCAGCGATATAAAACAGACGTTCATCTCCTGCTTTGATAATCCGCTTTTCGAGCACTTCGTTCGTAATGTCCGCTTCGTCTTTTAATTCAATGTGATGCACATCCGCTTCAAGTGAACGAACAGCCTTTAAAAGAGACTCTTCTAATGTACGGCCGATCGCCATGACCTCACCCGTTGCTTTCATTTGTGTTCCAAGTCGTCTGTTGGCAGATTCAAATTTATCGAACGGCCAGCGCGGGATTTTTGAAACGATATAGTCGAGTGCTGGCTCGAACGCTGCATATGTTTTACCTGTGACTGGGTTCATCATTTCATCAAGTGTTAGGCCAACTGCGATCTTCGCTGCAAGTTTTGCAATTGGATATCCAGTTGCTTTAGACGCAAGAGCAGAAGAACGGCTCACGCGCGGGTTTACTTCGATAATATAGTATTGGAAGCTGTCTGGATCAATCGCCAGCTGTACGTTACATCCGCCTTCAATGCCAAGTGCACGAATCAACTTGAGTGACACATTACGAAGCAGCTGATATTCACGATCACTTAGCGTTTGACTTGGTGCCACAACGATACTGTCTCCTGTGTGGATGCCGACAGGATCAAAATTTTCCATGTTACAAACAACAATGGCATGATCTCCGCTGTCACGCATGACCTCATATTCAATTTCTTTAAAGCCTGCGATACTTTTTTCAAGCAAGCATTGTGTCACCGGACTTAACTTCAGTCCATTCTCGACGATTTCTTTTAATTCTTGCTCATTTGTACAAATTCCGCCGCCTGTTCCGCCTAGTGTATAGGCTGGTCTAACAATGACCGGGAAACCGATTTGATCTGTGAATGCCATCGCTTCTTCAAGGTTATGGATGATTTCACTTTCTGGTACAGGTTCATTTAATTCATTCATTAGATTACGGAATAAATCTCTGTCCTCTGCTTTTTGAATAGCTGACAGCTTGGTGCCTAGTACTTCAACACCGCATTCAGCGAGTACACCAAGATCTGATAACTCAACAGCAAGGTTCAATCCAGTTTGTCCGCCAAGTGTCGGCAGAATCGCATCAGGACGTTCTTTTCGAATGATTCGTGTTAAAAATTCTGGTGTCAGTGGTTCGATGTATACCTTATCGGCCATTTCTGTATCCGTCATGATCGTCGCAGGGTTAGAGTTCACAAGAACGACTTCATAGCCCTCTTCTTTTAGCGCTAAGCAAGCCTGTGTGCCTGCATAGTCAAACTCCGCTGCCTGACCGATGATGATTGGACCTGAACCGATCACTAAAATCTTTTTGATATCTACGCGTTTTGGCATACTTCTTCCCCTTCTTTCTCAGTTGTATGAATCATGTCCATGAACTCGTCAAATAAGTAGTTCGCATCTTCTGGACCCGGTGATGCTTCTGGGTGATACTGGACAGTGAATGCTGGTGCTTCTTTATGTTTTAATCCTTCAATGGTGTTGTCATTTAGCGCAATATGTGTGACTTCAAGCACGTCTTCATTAATGGCGCTAACCGTGTAACCGTGGTTTTGAGACGTCAGAGTTACCTTGCCAGTTGCTAGTTCTTTGACTGGATGATTGGACCCTCTATGCCCAAATTTCATTTTTTCTGTACTTGCGCCGCACGCAAGCGCGAATAATTGGTGTCCTAGGCAGATACCAAAGAGTGGTACCTTTCCAATCAGCTGCTGAATCATTTCAACCGCTTCTGGCACATCGACTGGATCACCAGGTCCGTTTGAAAGCATGATGCCGTCTGGTTTTAACTGTAATACTTCATCTGCCGTGATATTGTATGGCACCACAATGACATCACAGTCTCGCTTATTGAGCTCGCGCAAAATGCCGTGCTTCATGCCGAAATCGACAAGCACAATTCTTTTTCCTCTTCCTGGGCTTGGATACGCATTTTTCACAGATACTTGGCTTACTTGATCTGTTGGTAGCTGCATCGTTTGAAGGCGGCTTACAACGTCTTCTACTTGTTCATCCGGTCCTGCAAAAGCCCCTCTTAATGTACCTGCACTTCGAATCATGCGCGTGAGCTTGCGTGTATCAATGCCGCTAAGACCTGGGATATTTTTCATTTTTAAATACTCATCAAGTGAGTATGAAGAGCGCCAGTTTGAAGGCTTTTCACAAAGCTCTTTCACGATCAGCCCTTTCACAAACGGTGTGATCGATTCAAAATCATCACGGTTAATGCCATAGTTGCCGATCAGCGGGTAAGTGAGTGTGACAATTTGTCCGCAGTACGACGGGTCAGACAAAATCTCTTGATAGCCTGTCATCCCTGTGTTAAAGACGACTTCTCCGACTGACGGTTCTAAGCTGCCAAAGCCTGTTCCTTCGAATACTGTTCCGTTTTCTAGCACTAAGCGTCTCTTCATTTTACTAGTCTCCCCTCTTCATAAACGACTTTCCCAGATGCAAGTGTCATGACCGGCCATCCTGATACAGTCAATTTGTCAAACGGTGTATTTTGTCCTTTAGATAAGAAGCTTTTTTTGTCAATTGCCATTTCTTTGTTTAAATCAATCAGTGTGATATCAGCGATTTGACCTTCTTCCAGCTTTCCGTATGGAAGAGCAAAGGCTTCTGCTGGTTTGATGGTCATATAATCAACAAGTTCTTTTAATGTCCATTCCCCTGTTTTCACAAAACGTGTGTAAAGAAGCGGGAACGCTGTTTCAAGTCCAACAATCCCAAAAGGTGCCCTCTGCATCGTTTCGTTCTTTTCTTCTTCTGTATGCGGTGCATGGTCTGTGGCGATAAAATCAATCGTGCCATCTAAAAGCCCCTCGATCAGTGCCTCGCGATCTTCTGCTCCTCTGAGTGGCGGATTCATTTTATAGTTTGTGTCAAGACCTGGGATGTCTGCATCACATAAGAGAAGGTGATGTGGCGAGACCTCAGCCGTCACACGAATGCCTGCTTTTTTTGCATCGCGTACCACTCGGACTGATTCCTTTGTGCTGATATGGCATACATGATAATGACAATTCGCTGCTTCTGCTAAGAGGACATCTCTTGCAATATGCACCGATTCACAAATTGACGGTATCCCGTTTAACCCATTTGCTTTTGAAAAGTCTCCTTCATGAACGCATCCTCCATAAATGAGTGAGTTATCTTCACAGTGCGCCACTATGGCTTGATCAAGGCTTGCTGCCTTTTTCATTGCTTCGTACATCATGCCTGCTGTTTGAATACCAACACCGTCATCCGTAAAGGCAAAAGCGCCCGCTTCTTTTAACGCTGCAAAGTCTGTCATCTCTTCACCAATTTGTCTCGTCGTGATGGAAGCGTATGGCAGTACTCTTACAGATGAGGTCTCTTTGATTCGATTCATCAGCCATTCCATTTGTTCTTTTGTATCTGGAACTGGCCGTGTATTCGGCATCGCTGCAATGGTCGTATACCCGCCTCTTGCTGCTGCCTTAGATCCTGTTTCAATGGTTTCTTTTTTCTCGCCGCCTGGCTCTCTTAAATGCACATGCAGATCAATCAAACCTGGTGATACAAATAGCCCTGCTGCATCAATGACTTCTTCTCCGTCTTCTCTTTCTAAGTGACCCATTGCTTGAATCACTTTTCCTTCTACCCTAATATCCTGCTGCACTCTTTCCCCTGTGCTTGATAAGATAAAACCGTTTTTAATGAGATATGACATAGACAGAATCTCTCCCTTTTTGATGTAGTCTGCTATTTTGAAAAGCCCTTTTTAACACAGCCATTCGGATATACACACCATTTTCCATTTGTTTAAAAATCCTTGACTGTTTTGACTCTACTAATGAATCATCTATTTCAACACCTCTATTTACTGGTGCTGGATGCATAATAATCGCTCTTTCTTTCATTTTGCTTGCCCTGTCTACTGTTAATCCATAAGTCGATAAGTAACCCTCATTGCCCATCTTTTCTGAGTGCCTTTCATGCTGAATTCTCAGCAGCATCACCACGTCAGACCGCTTCATGGCTTCGTCCACTTCGACATACGTTCCATGAGGATTTTGTTCATCTTGGAAGGAAGCTGGTCCTGAAAAGAGCACTGTCGCTCCTAGTCTTGCGAGGACTTCAGCATTGGACCTTGCCACCCTGCTATGTTTGATATCACCATGAATCGAGATCGTTAATCCTTCAAAGCCGCCAAACTCTTCGAAGATCGTCATCAAATCCAGCAATGATTGTGTAGGGTGCTGTCCGCAGCCATCTCCCGCATTAATGATTGGAATCCCGACCTTCCCAATCAGCTCTTTGTAATATTCGTCGGTACTGTCTCTGATGACACATGCCTTGACTCCGATGGATTCAAGTGTTTTCACTGTATCGTAAAGGGTCTCTCCCTTTTGAACAGAGGTACTTGCTGCGTCTAGGTTCAGCACATTCATTCCAAGTTTCTTCTCTGCCACCTCAAAGCTAAAACGCGTTCTTGTACTTGGTTCAAAGAAGAGGTTCGCCACAAATTCACCTGCTAAACCATGTTCCTGTTTCCCTTTTTTCAATGCACATGCTTCTTCAATCAGCTGTAAAATTTCTTCCTTTGACAAGCTGCTCATTGTCGATAAATCATTCATTTTTTCTGCCCCCTCTAGTTTTTCATCACTTTCAGGTTCAAAAAAACCCTAAGCCTCGGCAGCTTAGGGTTCTCCAAAAGAAGCAGGGGTGCTTTCGCACGTTCTGCTCCGTTTAGAACCCTTGTCAGCCTCACTGGACTTCTTTTAAAAGGTTTTCGGTATTCGATTCATTTGACTCATCATCTTCTGCCTTCTGATGCGGCAGAATCATATTTAAAAGGACGCCAGTAATGGCAGCGAGTGCCATTCCTGACAGCGTCAGATTGATTTGTTTCACCTCAATGAATGCTCCGCCAATTCCAATGACTAAGATGACTGATGCGATAATGAGATTGCGCTTTTCTTCAAAGTTCACTTTATGATCAATCAGGATTCGCAGTCCGCTTGAGGCTATGATTCCAAAGAGCAGGAACGAAACGCCCCCCATAACCGCGGATGGTACTGTACTGATTAATGCTGAAATTTTCCCAACAAAGCCGAAGCAGATCGCAAACACCGCTGCTCCGCCGATGACGAAGATACTGAACACTCTTGTGATGGCAAGGACGCCAATGTTCTCTCCATAAGTCGTTGTTGGAGGTCCGCCGATGAGTGAAGCGAAGATTGTCGCCGCACTGTCTCCTAAAATGGAGCGATGAAGACCTGGCTTTTTAATAAAATCTTGTCCAACAACTTTGCTTAACACGACTTGATGGCCGATGTGCTCAGACATGGTCACAAAGGCAACCGGCACCATCACTGTGAGAATGCTTAAAGTCACAGCAGGTGTATAGTCGACAAATGGTACAACAAAGTCTGGTACAGCAAACCATTTTGCAGCAATGACCGGCTGGAAGTTCACAATGCCTTGTGTTAAGGCAAAGAGGTAGCCGCTGATAATGCCGATTAAGACTGGAATCAAGCTAAGGAATCCTCTTAGGAAGATCATACTAATAATGGTGACAGCGAGTGTGAAGCCTGCAACCATTAAGTGCTTCAGGCTGTAAACAAGCTCCTTTGCATTCGGATCCACGTACATCGCCATGTTAACAGCTGTTCCAGCGAGTCCGAGTCCGATGACCATAATGACGGGTCCTACAACGACAGGCGGCAGAAGCTTCATTAGCCAGCCTGTGCCGAGCCATTTGATAAATAATGCGATGAGTGCATATGCCACACCAGCCATAAAGGCACCTACCATTGCGGCTCCAGGGCCGCCGGTGGCTTTTACATTCAAGATAGGGGCGATAAAGGCAAAGGACGATCCAAGATACGCCGGAATCTGCCCTCTTGTGATGATTAAGTACACAATGGTTCCAACCCCGCTTGAGATGAGCGCGACGGCTGGGCTCATATCAATGATCTTTGGTACAAGAATGGTTGCACCAAACATGGCAAACAAGTGCTGCAGGCTGAGTGACAGCCATGTGAACGGTTTTGGGATATCTCGAATGCCTAAATTGGCTTTTTGCTGACTCATGATTTTCCTCCTAGATGTGTCCTTTTTCATTAAAAAAGCCTCTTTGCGAGTAAGCGCAAAGAGGCCTAGAAAAACCGTACACGTCACTTTAGCCGTGTGCTCGGTGTCTCTGTTATTGCCCTCTTTGCAAACTCTCTGGAATGCATTTAAAAAGGTTATTTTTCATATATAGCGACAAGGTCGTTTTGATCTACTTCATTGAGCTGAACCATGACTGTCTCTGCTTTTGATGTCGGGATGTTTTTCCCGATATAATCCGCTCGAATCGGCAGCTCCCGGTGTCCCCGGTCGACTAAAACAGCTAGCTGAATGGAAGATGGTCTTCCTACATCCACAAGCGCATCCATAGCCGCTCTGACGGTTCTACCTGTGAACAAAACATCATCTACGACAATCAGTGTTTTGTCATTAATGTCAGCTGGGATGTCTGCACCCTTGACAAGCGGGTCTTGGTTCTCTGTCTTTTTTGTCAGGTCATCACGGTATAGCGTAATATCAAGTTCACCCACAGTCACTGGGTTTCCCTCAATTTGCTCGATGCGCTCTGCAAGGCGCTTTGCAAGATGAATGCCTCTTGTCTTGATCCCGGCTAGGATGACATCCTTCATCCCTTTGTTGCGCTCAATCATTTCATGTGCAATACGGGTAAGCGCTCGTCTTATCGCTTGTTCATCAAGAATGACTGCTTTTTGTTCCATCTTTTACACCTCTTTTTGACAAATAAAAAGCCCCTTCTGCAAAGGGCAGAGAGGGGCGCTCATTTGTGCATACACATGCACAAATTGATCCGTTATCCTTCTCAGCCTCTCTGGACTGTTTTAAAGAATCTCAATTTCTTCGTTTATTATTTCAAAAAAAGAACGGCCTGTCAATCGTTATTTCTTAATGAATCGATAAAGCCCTGCATATCAGCTGGAATTGGAGCTGTAAACTCCATATATTCTCCTGTTCTAGGGTGATCAAATCCTAACACGCCTGCATGCAGCAGTTGTCCATTGAAATCAACCGTTTTTCTCGGGCCATATTTTGGATCTCCGGCAAGAGGATAACCAATGTATTTCATATGAACACGAATTTGGTGGGTTCTTCCTGTTTCAAGGCGGCATTCTACAACGGTAAAGTCTTTAAAGCGCTCCATCACATCAAAATGTGTGACTGCCTGCTTTGCATTTTCTTTTGTGACCGTCATGCTTTGGCGATCTTTTTTGTCTCGACCAATTGGTGCATCAATCGTTCCAGTATCATGCTGAATGATGCCATGAACAACGGCTGTATATTTTCTAGTGACCGTTTTCGCCACTAACTGATTGACGAGTGATTCATGCGCCATATCATTTTTTGCGACCATTAAAAGCCCTGACGTATCTTTATCAATCCGGTGGACAATTCCTGGTCTCATCACACCATTAATGCCTGACAAATCATTGCAATGAGCCATGAGGCCATTGACAAGAGTACCTGTCACATGTCCTGGTGCTGGATGAACGACCATTCCTCTTGGTTTATTGACCACTAGTACATCTTCATCCTCATAATAAATATCAAGATCCATTGATTCCGCTTCTACATCTAGTGCTTCTGGATCTGGAATCTCTACTTTGATTTGATCTCCAGCTTGTACTTTATAATTGGCCTTCACTTGTTTTCCATTTACTTCGATGAGCCCATCTTTCACCCACTGCTGGACTTGGGTTCTTGACCATTCTGGTTCAGTTGTGCTTAAAAATTTATCAAGCCGTTCACTCGTTTGTTCTTCTGAAACGGCAATGTTTACTTGATTCATGTAGTTGACTCCTTATTTTTCTTTCCATCTAACAGCATTTGAATAAAGAGCAGAATAACCCCCACACATAGAGAGGAATCTGCGATATTAAAGATCGGATAATGATAATCCCCAAATACGAAATGAGCAAAATCAACCACTTCTTGACGGAAAATACGGTCAATAAAGTTCCCAATCGCTCCGCCAAGCATTAAGGCAAGTGCTACGCCAAGTAGCTTGTCCTTTTGTCCATGTTTTTGCAAATAATAAACAATTCCTGCAATAACAACGAGTGTGATCACATAGAAAAACCACATTTGTCCTTGGAGAATCCCCCATGCGGCTCCTGAATTTCGGTGGGATGTGATGTAAAAGAAGCCATCAATCACAGGAATAGAATCACCGAGCATCATATGTTTGACAATGAGCCATTTTGTTAATTGATCTAAACAAATTATCACGAATGCGATTATGTAATAGAACACACACGTTCCTCCATCTTCATACTTTGGTCTTTAAGCATTTTATCAAGAAAACAGGAAGGAGTAAAGAAACTTTAGTTGACAGACAAAAACCTCCCTACATGTGGAAGGCTTCAAAATGAGAATCGTTTGATTCGTGAGGATAAGGGGTGAATGCTTTTTTCTCGTATTGCTTATGATATAAAAAGTCGTCAGTCGTACGAGCTGTCGGAAGAATACTCATTTGTTCAATGGGCATTGTAAGCCCTGTCGCCTCACATATGCCATAAGTTCCTTGTTCAATTTTTGCAATCGCGAGCGAAACATCTTGCAGTTCTTCTTTGATGTGATAAAGAAGCGTGGTCGTTTTTGCTTGATCGAAAGTGACATGTTCAGCGGGTGAACGCAATGATGCATATTCAAACAGTTTCGATTGCAGTTCTTCTCTCATTTGAAGGAGTTCCATGTAAATCGTCTCTAGATCGCCATTCATGTCGCTGTTTCAACTCCTGCCCTGTCGTGATAATCATATTGTTGCCCCGCCTGTTCACTTTAAAGCCATAAGATTTTTCCTTTCGTTCTAAACGCTGTCATTTTCTCTATATCAAAAACGCCCCGCTATATGCGGGGCGCTAGTTGGTGATATCACGCTGTTAATTCTGGTAATATTTCTCCACGATTTCAGCATTTTTGAGCGACAATGTTGGGTATTTTGGATTTGCGCCAACATCTTTTGAAATAATGCGGGAACGTTCGCACAGTTCGCCTTCTGCTTTTTGAACAACAATACGTCCTGATGTGTATTCAGGCGCTGATGCGTCTGCATGCTTCTCATCTTCTACTGTTAACTCAGAAATGATAAAGAGCTGCTTCACATCTTCTTTAATGGATGCAAGAAGATTTTTCACTTCCTCTGTTGCATAAAGGGTCACACTCGCTTCAAGTGAACGTCCGATGACTTTCTCATTACGCGCAATTTCCAGCGCTTTTAGCACATCGTCACGTACTTCCATAAAGCGGTCAAACTTCACTTCTGTCGCTTCTGCTTGAGGAACAGCTACACCTTCTGGCATATCTGTTAACTGAACACTTGGCTCTTCAACAAAGCTTAAGTGGCTCCATAGTTCATCTGCTGTATGCGGAAGAATTGGTGCTGTCAGCTTCACTAACGCCATTAATGTTTCATAGAAGACCGTTTGCATGCTGCGGCGGTCTGGATGATCCGCATGCTCAATGTATACCACATCTTTTGCAAAATCGAGATAGAAAGAGCTAAGCTCAATCGTACAGAAGTTGTGGATGGCATGATAGACAACCGCAAATTCGTAATCATCATAAGCTTTTTTCACTTTATCAATCAATTTGTTTAATTTGATTAAGATATATTGATCCACTTCGCGAAGCTCTTCGACCGGTACTGCATTGACTGCTGGATCAAAGTCAAACAGGTTACCATGCAAGAAGCGGAACGTGTTACGGATTTTACGATAAACTTCTGCGACTTGTTTTAAAATGTCATCAGACACTGGATGATCGGCTTGATAGTTGACAGAAGATACCCAAAGTCTAAGAATCTCCGCACCAAGCTGCTTCGCCACTTTCGTCGGATCGATCGTATTGCCTAATGATTTACTCATCTTGCGTCCTTCTTTATCAAGCGTAAAGCCATGGCTGAGAACACCTTTATATGGCGCTTTTCCTGTGACAGCAACTGCTGTAGATAAAGATGAGTTAAACCAGCCGCGATATTGATCAGAACCTTCAAGGTAAAGGTCTGCTGGACGAACCAGGTCATCTCGTTCTTCTAATACCGCTTGGTGAGAAGAACCAGAATCAAACCATACATCCATGATATCTTGCTCTTTTGTAAATTCACCATTCGGGCTGCCTGGATGTGTAAAGCCTTCAGGCAATAATTCTTTTGCTTCTTTTTCAAACCAAATATTCGAGCCATGTTCTCTAAATAATTGAGAGACGTGCTGAATCGTTTCATCTGTGATGATTGGCTCACCATTTTCAGCATAGAAGACTGGGATTGGAACGCCCCATACACGCTGTCTTGAAATGCACCAGTCACCTCTGTCACGCACCATATTGAACAGGCGCGTTTCGCCCCAAGCTGGAACCCATTTCGTTTCTTTAATATTATCTAATAGCGCTTCTCTGAAATCTTTAATGGAAGCAAACCACTGAGCAGTTGCACGATAAATTGTTGGTTTTTTCGTTCTCCAGTCATGCGGATAGGAGTGCGTGATAAAGTCGAGTTTTTTCAATGCGCCTTTTGCTTCAAGCTGTTCTGTGATGGCTTTATTGGCATCCTCGTAGAATAGTCCTTCAAAACCAGGTGCTTCTTCTGTCATCACACCTTTTTCATCTACTGGACATAGCACATCAAGACCGTACTTCATACTTACGATAAAGTCATCTTCCCCGTGACCTGGCGCTGTGTGAACACAGCCTGTTCCTGCATCTGTTGTGACGTGATCGCCAAGCATCACAAGAGAATCTCTATCGTAAATTGGATGTACTGCAACGACCTTATCTAATTCTTTACCTTTTAAGGTTTTCACAACTTCGTACTCTTCAAAGCCAAGTGTTTTTGCCACTTGTTCAACTAGCTCAGATGCGATGACATATCGCTCAGCACCCACTTGAAGCACACTGTACTCTAGGTTTGGATGAACACAAATGCCAAGGTTTGCAGGAAGTGTCCAAGGTGTTGTTGTCCAGATGATGAACTGCTCGCCGTTTTCAAGTACGCCTTTGCCATCTTTCACTTTAAATGATACGTAAATCGATGGTGAACGTTTGTCCTTGTATTCAATTTCTGCTTCAGCAAGTGCTGATTCACTTGATGGAGACCAGTTAACAGGCTTAAGGCCTTTGTAAATATAGCCTCTTTTCGCCATTTCACCAAAGACAAGAATTTGCTGCGCTTCGTATTCAGGCTTTAATGTCACATATGGATTGTCCCAGTCTGCTCTTACGCCTAAACGTTTAAACTGATTGCGCTGACCTTCGATTTGTTTCCAAGCATACTCCTCACATAGTTTACGGAATTCTGCTGTCGACATTTCTTTGCGTTTGACTTTTTTATTTTTCGTAAGGGCTGTTTCAATCGGTAAGCCATGTGTATCCCAGCCCGGTACGTACGGTGCATGGAATCCATTCATTGATTTAAAACGGACAATAAAATCTTTGAGGATTTTATTGAGTGCGTGCCCCATATGAATGTCACCATTCGCATATGGAGGTCCATCATGCAAAATAAAGGTCGGGCGTCCTTTTGTCCGCTCTAAAACCATTTGATAGATGTCTTTTTCTGCCCACTCCTCTTGGATTTCAGGCTCTTTGTTCGGCAAGTTTCCTCTCATCGGGAATTCTGTTTTTGGCATTAATAAGGTGTCTTTGTAGTTCATACCTATTCCTCCACATGCAAATTCGTATTAAAAAACAATAAAAAAAGCCCTCTCATCCCATAAGGGACGAGAAGGCTTGTCTCGCGGTACCACCCTTTTAGACAAGCGCTTTGAAATTGCCGCTTATCCACTCTAAAATCGTAACGTGATCAGACGCCTTTTCTTACTCATTCATTTCAGAAAAGGAACTAAAGGGGTGATCTCATTGCAGCGTTTCGTAATGTCAGGCTTCCACCGTCCCTGATTCGCTTTATTACGCATGTAACCGCTGCGAGTGTCCCTTTCAAACGTTTATCTCTTGTTAATTTATGATGGTATTATATGCAACATGAGCACGTCATGTCAAGATGATCCGCTTATTCTTTTTCGTCAAAGACAGCGTCAACTTCATATTCCAGCAAATGATCCCAATCATCATTTTTCAGAAGATCAAGCTGAGCTTCGATGAGCATTTGGAAACGAGTTCTAAAGACTTTCGACTGTTTCTTGAGCTCTTCGATTTCCATTGCAATCTTTCTTGATTTTGATAACGCTTCGTTGATAATACGGTCTGCATTTTTCTCAGCTTCACGAATGATCAATTTCGCTTCTTTATCAGAATGACGCTTCACGTCTTCTGCTGCTTCTTGCGCCACAAGAATGGATTTGTTTAATGTTTCTTCAATTGTTGCAAAATGGCCTAGTCTTTCATCAAGCTCGTTGACTTTGTCTTCAAGCTCATTCTTTTTGCGAAGTACGATCTCGTAATCTTTACGTACTTGGCTTAAAAACTCATTTACTTCATCTTCGTCATAGCCGCGAAAACTTTTTGTGAACGTTTTATTATGAATATCATTAGGTGTTAATGGCAAACTTGCCACCTCCAGATTCAAATTCGTTATGTCAGAAGCTCAAATGTTACTTTAAATTTACCTTTTTTCGTCTTCCCATCAATTGTTTTTAAGCTAAAGCGGCCAAATCCCCTGACAGAGAGCTGATCACCTTCACCAATTGTAAAGGAAGGGTCTTCAGTGACTTTCCAGTTGACTTTGATAAGACCATTTTTGACCAAAAGTTGTGCTTTTTGCCGAGACTGACGGCTGACAGCAGCACATACAGCGTCAAGCCGCAGTGAAGAAATCGTATCTTCTTTGATATCGGTTTTGCTGATGACTGGCTGAAGATCTGCCTTGCTAATTTCCTCTAATGAAACAGATGCTCTGCCGACATGCGTCAGCTGAGCCCGAACAAAATCGGCAACATCGCTTGTACAAATAAATTGCACGTTGTCCTCTGAAAACAACAAATCACCGAATTTTTGACGCTTCAGGCCTGTCCCAATGAGCGAACCGAGAAGGTTGGGGTGTTCTATCGAAATAAACTTTTTCGCATAGTTCACCTGAAAATAAGTCAGCTCGAAATCCTGTATAGACGGTGCTAAATAATCAGGATAGATCAAAGCCCTTTTTCGCTCTGCTTCCTCATACCCGCCAAAAAACATGAGACCCAGTTCATCAGAATGCTGAATCACGGACTGGGTAATGAACTGCTCACGCGGATCAAGAAAGTCTGTTAATTTCATTCGATATTGATCGAGTGCGATGTTTTTCCAGCCTAATACTTGGTCGACAAATGGCTGTTCGTCTTTTCTAAAATGTTGATAAATATCGCTCATTTTGTTCCCCTTTTATGTAAAAGAGCCTGGCAGATGCCAAGCCCGGCAGCCTGTTTACATGAATCGTACAATCATATTATAAAGACCAGTTAGTCCATACGATGATGCGAAACGAATCACAAGCAATGCCACAATCGGCGAGATGTCAATCATGCCAATTGGCGGAATAATTTTACGGAATGGTTCTAAATACGGTTCGCAAATGTTTGTCAAGAAGCGGCCAATCGATGTTTCTCTTGCAGATGGCACCCATGACATAAAGATGTAAATAATGATCGCGAATGAGTAAATCGTTAATACCGTACCCAAAATATTAAAAATGAAATTTAGAATAACTATGATTTACCACCTCTGAGGTTCTTCCTCTGTCAATAGCTCTGATATTGTGCCAGATACATCCACATTATCAGGAGTGCAGAGGAAAATATTCGAGCCAATACGCTGAATGTCTCCACCGATTGCATAAACCGTTCCGCTTAAGAAGTCGATGATTCGCTTTGCTTGATCGTGCTGAATGCGCTGCAAATTGACGACGACTGCACGCCGATTTTTAATATGATCTGCAATCTCTTGAGCCTCTGCATAAACACGTGGCTCACTTAACACCACTTTAGAGGATTTTTGCACGCTTTGCAAGCTGACGACATTTTGTTTTCCTGCCTGAGGACGCTCTTGAAATGCCGCTTTATCTTTTGTGTTTTTTTCTTCTTGTGCTGGTTCTCTTTCTTCATCAATATATTCGTACTCATACTCTTCATCATCGAGTGTGAAGAAGCTTTTAAACTTATTTTTTATGCTCATGTCACGCACCTCCTGTTTCATTTCCAACAAGTGAAGAGCCAATCCGAACAAATGTCGCACCTTCTTCAATTGCGATTTCAAAATCGTTTGACATACCCATCGATAAATGCTGACAAGGTGCATTTACTTGGTTCAGTTGTTTTACCTCTTGTTGAAGGCTTTTTAATGTTTTAAAACAGTTTCGTATCACAGTATGATCATCTGTAAATGGAGCCATCGTCATGAGTCCAGCAATTTCAATATGTTTGAAATCAGCCAGCTGTTTGACAAATGGAATCACGTTTTCGCTTTGTAAGCCGTGTTTTGACTCCTCAAGTGATGTGTTCACCTGTACAAAACAGCGAACCGTGTGATCCGCTCTTTTTTCAATTTCATTCGCAAGGGACATTCTGTCTAGCGAATGTAAGTAGTCAATGGTCTGAATGACAGATTTCACTTTTCGCGTCTGTAAACTGCCGATGAAGTGCCAGCTAATATTTTCATCGGTTATGGCTGCCTGTTTTTCAAGTAACCCTTGGTCACGATTTTCACCAAAGTGCAAAATGCCGGCATCCTTTGCTTCTAATGCTCGTTCAATCGAGACATATTTTGTGACAGCGACAACCGATACATCGTCTGGATGTCTACCTGCTCTTTTACATGCTTCGTTGATTTGTTCATTTATTTGTCTGAGATTCTCTCGTACATTCAATTGCACTTATGCCTCCTTAAACCCGACAAAAGACATCATACGTCCTGTTTTCCCTTGATCACGCCGGTGTGAGAAGAAATGCTGCTCATTGCAACTTGTGCACATCGAACTGACATGTATGTTTTCTTCTTTTAATCCTGCATGAAGTAATACGTTTTTGTTTAGTGTTTTTAAGTCAATTTTGTATTGTCCTTGTGACATCTCGGAATACACATCCTCTGTTGAAAAAGGAAGCTGTTTCACTTGATCTATGACAACATCATCTACTATGTAGCAGCAGCTGCCAATGGATGGTCCAATGACGACTTGTATATGATCGGCATCAGCGCCTTCTTGGCGAACCCATGCATCAACCATGTTGGCGCCAATTTGTTTGACGGTTCCTTTCCAGCCGGCATGAGCCGTTCCAATCAGCCCAGATTGCGGCGCTAGAAAATAAAGCGGAACACAGTCAGCGAAACAAAGAGCGAGCATGATGTTTGGTTCAGAGGTGTATAAACCATCTGTTCTAGAGAGTGCTTCATCATACTGAAGACTTCCTCTTCCCTTTTGTTCCTTTGTGACTTTCATGATGCGATCCTCGTGTGTTTGGTCAGCAAACACCCAATTAGAGAGCGGCACAGCAGTAGCATCTGCAATGACTTGACGATTCATTTGGACACTAGAAGCATCATCTCCTACATGGAGTCCAGTGTTCATTGATTGATATGGAGAAAGGCTAAAGCCGCCATTTTTTGTCGTAAAACCGGCCAATATCTCTTTTCCAGAACATGTCATGTTCGTCCAATCATGAATCAGCATTGCATAAGGTGATTTCTGCTGAAAGGGGTCATATTTGTCTATCAAAGCTGCCTCCCACCTTTCATTCATCTCTCTTTATATCGCTCCTAATATCGCTCCTATTTTACCACAAGACGTGCAAAGACAGTTAGTGGGATTCATTAAATATTACACTCAAATGTGCCCTTTCTACAGGTTTTTTTTCAAATTGATATGAAAACGTAATCTTTTTACCCGAAAAAGACATTGATTGCTGAGAATGGAGAGCTTGTTTCAAGGAAAATTTGATCTATTGATTGAGGAGTTTACACGAATTAAGAAGACAATCGGACAAGTATCACATCTTCGCCAATTTTTACTATATTTCGCCACGGGACAATCATTTCCTCTTCTTTTCCGAAAAATCCCATCATTTTACCTGTACCGCCTATGATAATCGCTTGTATTTTACCGCTCGTGACATTAATATCGATGTCTCCAATGGTACCTAATTTTTTTCCGCTGGACACATCGACGACATCTTTGATTTGGAATTCAGAAATACTGATCATCTGTCCTTCCCCGCCTTTCGTTTTCTACTATAATATGTATGATGGAAAAGCAGGGAAGCAGACCAATAGTTTCTCTTATCTACAATTTACTTAAGTGAGGACGGCCGTTTTGCCACATGACTTCGACTGGACATTCAAAAAAGGAAGAAAGCAAGTCACTTGTCATCATCTGCTTTGTCTCCCCTTTATGAAAAACAGTACCTTCTTTTAATAATAAGGTGTGCTGAAAAATCGGGAGAATCTCTTCTGCGTGGTGGGTTGTATAGAGCAATGTGGGCGCATCTGGTTTTGATGCAATCAATGAGATCGTCTCCAGAACTTGTTCTCTTGCTAAAAAATCAAGACCTGTCACAGGTTCATCTAAGATCAGAAGCTTCGGATCATTCATTAAAGCTCTTGCGATCAGCACTTTTTGTTTCTCCCCTTGCGACAGGGTTTCATACGTGCGATTGGCATATTGAAATGAGCCAAATGTTTTTAATAAATCAATTGCCTTCTCTCTTATCTCATCTGTCGGTGTTTCATAAAGTCCGATGGAAGCAAATGCCCCGCTCAAAACAATTTCAAATGCATTGTCATCTCTGTGCAGCTTCTTTTCAAGACCAGCAGAGATGAGACCAATTTTCTTCCTTAGTTTTTCACCAAGCGCTTCCTTGCCAAACACATGACCTAACACCGTCATCTCACCTGACGTTGGAAAATAATATGAGCAAAGCATATTTAATAAAGCGGTTTTTCCCGCACCATTCAATCCATAAAGCACCCAGTGTTCCTGGTTTTTCACCTGCCAGTCAATAGAACGAAGCAGCCATTTTCCATTTCGTTTTAAAGAAACATCCTTCAAGTCAAGCGACACGATCTTTTCCCCCTGAATAAAAATTCTGAATAAACAAATAATAACGTCTACAGCATATCGCAAATGTTTCAATCAGTAAACCTAACGCAAAAAAGCTGCTCCCTATTAAGGAACAGCTTTTTTGCATGGTTACGAAATTTCAATTCGTACGCCCTCTTTAATGTCAGGAAACGTATGCGGGGATGCAAAGACAGCTCCCGGTAATACATCATCAAACGGCTCTTGGAAGTAGATCGAAATATGGCCGAGTTCCTTAAAGTTGTCATTTGCTTTATTGCCTAAAGCAGTAATGGTATAAGTTTGGTCGCCCACTTGAATCGTTCCGCCTAATTTCAGCGGCTCTTCTTCTAAGTGTTCAAACTCATGAATGACAGACATATCTCTTAATTCCTGCGGCGCTGCTGGTCCAAATAAAACAATCAGCTTATCTTCTTTAAACTGCGGGACTAAGATCCCAATTTCTTTTACGACAGATTGTGTTACCATGTATCTCGATTCCTCCTTTAATACGTTTAATACATACCGAAGCTGGCAACGTATGCGATCACAACAGATAGAACGCCTGTAATGAGACGGCTATACAAAACTGCTGGTACCCCATATTGTACCGTTTCCGGCTTCGCTTCACCAAGTGATAGCCCCACCGGGATAAAGTCACACCCTACTTGACCGTTGATCGCAAACAGTGCTGGAAGAGCAAATTGAGGCGGAATATTCCCTAGTGCAATTTGACTACCAATGAGAACACCGATGACTTGTGCAATGACTGCCCCAGGTCCTAAGACAGGCGATAGGAACGGTAAGGTACAGACAACAACGAGCAGTAAGAGCCCCCATAAAGATCCTGCCAAAGGTGAAAGGAAATGGGCAATCAGATCACCGATTTTTGTATAATTGATAATTCCAATTAACATACTGACAAAGGCCATGAATGGAATAATGTTTTTAAGGAGCATATCAACTGAATCACGACCAGCTTGATAGAATGTGCCGGTTACTTTCCCGATTCCTCTTGAGAATCTCATGAGGAAATTCCCTTTTTCTTGACGTTCGATATTTTCCTCTTTCAGTTTTGAATAGGTTTCTTTGAAATTCTCTTTGTCAATTGGGCCGCTGCTTTCTTGACCTTCTACAGTCCCTTCACTATCAGATGCTTCCGCAAAGGAAATATCTTTTTCTGTGACACCTGATACGAAGATATCCTCTGTAATGTGTTTTGCAAGCGGTCCAGAAGGAGAGGATGCCAGCACATCGACAGTTGGAATGCGTTTCATTGGATAAAGTCCGATTCGCGCTGTTCCTCCGCAGTCAATGACAACACACATCATTTCATCTTCTGGTATAGAATTTTTAAAACCATCACATGCTTCTGTCCCTGTCATTTCTGCAATTTTACGTGCAACTGGGTGAATGCCTCCTCCTGTAATGGAAACGACCTTTCTTCTTTTACCGGTTGGTTCAAGCTCTAATCCTTTTCCCCATCCGCCAGCACCTTTTGCAACAAATACTTTGTGGTTTGTCATGTCTAACCCTCCCCTATTGTGAATTCGCTTTCATTTTTCCTGCTAAGTACTTTGTGATCCATTCCGTAATGATTCCGCGAAGTAAAATGACAACGATCCCGACTAAGAAGTAACGAACAGCCAGCTCTGACATAGAGTATCCAGCTTCTTTAATCCCGTTCGCAATTCCTAAGTAGACAAACAGTTCTCCTGCGTTGGCATACGGGAACAGCGATGTCACCGGATGAACAAATGAAACAGCTGAATCATAGAATGCTGGTTTTTGTTTTTCAGGTAAGAAGCGGCCAAACGTATAAGCCATTGGGTTTGTCAAAATAAGAACGGATAAGATCGGCATTAACGTATAGCGCAAAATGGTATATTTCGCTGCAAACTGAATCGCTCTATTCACTCGCTCTTCTCCAATAAACTTCATGACAGCATAAGTGAAAGTAAGTAACACAACAAGCGTTGGAACGATACCTGTAACAAGACCCATGAATTGCTTTCCGCCGGCTTCAAACATCCCGATAAAGTGCTCTCCAAACCATTGAATCCATTCCATGTTTCATCTCCCCTTTCTTAGTTCACATTTGTTATATTTTTTTTAGAAATCGAGACAAGCGCCTGCTCCGCTGCCATGGAGAGTGCTTGCATGACAGCTGGTCCCCTTTTGCGCTTTTTCAATGTTTGTTTCATCATGTGATGCTCATCAAGCACAGCCCCCACATGTTTTCCTTCATAGGAAGGCAGTTCCTTAAATTTAGACAAAATCGAGACGCCACCCAGCACATGACACTTTTGAATGATGTATGATTCATCGACAATGATGAGCGCAATGGCTCCAGGACCAAATTTGCGCCGCTCCATTCCTGAAAACAAGTGATAGCCTTGTTTCCCTTTATAGTCGTCAATCAGTGAATCCATGCTTTTGCGGTAGTACTTGATTTGAATAAACGATAAACCATACTGCACAATTAGAATGATACAAAGTACGATTGCTAATTTTTCCATAGCCTCACGTCCTTATGATTGAAATAAGTGATCTTGTAATGAACGCAGCTTCCAGACCGTTGTGTTTGCATCAAGTTCTACATCATCATGAGATAAGAATTGCCCCAATTTGATATCTTTTTTCGCTACCACTTTTCCGCTGATTAAGCCAATTGGGATGTGGCCGTTCGCTTTCATGTCTTGATGTGTTTCAAGTACACCTCTTACGGAGTATCCGCCAATACCATCAAGTGTTTCTCCTGCTTTAATATCTCTTTTCGCCACAGCGACAGTTTCTGATACTGGTACACCAATTGGATGGATTGAAGAATCGTGTTGTAAGACTGCTTTTGCGATCGTCACTGGTGTTTCAAGGCTTGCTAAGTGGAAAGGACGATACAGTGTGTAGTGAGGACCTTTTCCAACTTTTAAGTAACGAAGCTCTTCATCTACTGGCTCAAGATCACTCTTGACGATGACAAAGACACCTGGTGCCAGTCCGTTTACATATTCAACGACTCCGAAGTTATCCAGTACGCCGCCTTGCTGTTTTTGATTTAATTTATCTGCTACATTTTCTAAATTCGCTTCTACTCCGTGCATGCCGACTTTATCAGGCAAAAGTCCTGTTGCATTACTTAATAGGTTCATTTCTGCCATCGTTTTTGTTCCGTCTTGGAATGCTGCCAGCATGTGGGCACTCATATGTTTACTATCTGCTTCAGCTTTACACGTATCTGGGTTTGCTTCTGGGAAGAATGGGTTGTTCTTACCTTTCCCAGCAACCAATACTTCAAGCCCCATTGTTTTTGCAAATTCATATAGTTCTAGCGTTGCTGCTGGTTCATCTCCAGCTGATCCAGAGTAAACAAGTCCTGCATTCGTGAATAATTTATGCATGACCAAACCGATCGTAATATCGACTTCTACATTTAAAAGAACGAGATGTTTTTTTGAATTAAGCGCTTCCAAAGAAATGTTTGCTCCGACCTCTGGAACACCTGTTGCATCCACAACGACTTCCACGGAATCTGATTGAATCACTTCTCTGTAATCATTTGTGACGACCATTTGATGTGGTTTCGCATGTTGCTTGTAAAAATTCGCTGCTTTCTCAGCTGCACTAAGATGAATATCACAAACACCTGCGACAATCATGCCTGGAATTTTAGAAATTTGTGAAATGAGTCCAAACCCCATTTGGCCTGCCCCGATTATCCCAACTTTGATTGGATCTCCGCTGCGTTCTCGTGCTAACAATTGTTGATAAATTGACATCTAAATCATCCTTTCAGGTTTTCTTGCTTCACAATAGATTGCTAGAAAAATAATCTGAAACTTTTAACAAATGTTATAAAAATTAACAAAAATCTGTTTCTTGTAACATTTGTTATTTTATTTATCATTTGTTATGAACTTAGTTTATATGATGTGTCAACTTTGTGTCAAGATAAAATCGATAAAATTTTCAATCTTTTTGAGTCTAAAGACTCAAAAAAACTACCTAATCGGCTTAGGTAGTTACTTTAATAGGGCATCTCCGGTTTGTTCATCTGTAATTAACACATGAATTAATCCACCTTCTAACGCTGCCCTGATCGCTTCAATTTTTTCTTCTCCTCCAGCGACACCTATCACAAGCGGGATCTCTTTCAGTTTTTGAGGACTGATCCCCATCACCCGGTCGTTCCACGGATGCGGATACACTTCACCTTTATGATCAATAAAGTTATAACAAATGTCACCCGCGACATCTTTCGCTTGCAGGATATCTTCCTCACCACTTGTCATATAGGATTTCACCATCGTTGAATGTTGCGGAACCCCGCCTATTCCTACGACCGCGATATTTGATGATTCTCCTAATTCAATGACTTTTTTGATCGACGGCTGTCTAATGAGTACATCTTTCGCTTCTTTCGTATCAAGCATGACAGGCACATGTAAAAACTCACATTTGGATTTGAGTGCTTCTGAGCATCTTCCAATAATATAGTTGGCATGAATATCAACATCTTCATTTCCGACGCCTCCGACAAGCGGAACAAATGTCACAGACGGAAAATGCTGAACAGACGTAAGCGCTTTCGCCATTTCATGCAAGGTTGTCCCTGATGAAAAACCGATGACTTGTCCATCCTTCATGACTTTTAATAAAAAGCCCGCAGCCGCAGCTCCTATCCGACTTTTTGTTGTTTCTTGACTGAGAGATTCCACACACACGACTTCTCGCAGCCCATATTTTCGCTCTATTTTTCTTTCTAACGAACCATATTGTTGATTTACTTCATCATGAATAATGATTTCCACGATTCCTGCTTCACGTGCTTTTGCCAAATATTTCGATATGAGCGAACGGCTAACCCCAACAGCTTCTGCAATTTTAGATTGAGTGGCGCCTTCTTCATAGTACATATGCGCAACCTTAATGAGCAGCCTTCTTTCATCATGGAATGTCATAATAACCCTTCTTTCCGCTTCTCTATTCCCTCACAAATGATATTTCAAATAACATTTGTTAAAAACAGATTAAATGAAAAAAATAACAGAGTCAATACTAGAGATGGGTTCTCTAAAAAGAATGAAAAAAGCCGCACATTAGCGGCGGCTTTAAAAAATATTTTTATTCATTTGTTTGATTGCTGCTTTTTCAAGCCTTGATACTTGTGCTTGAGAAATGCCGATTTCTTCTGCCACTTCCATTTGTGTTTTGCCTTGGAAAAAGCGTTTACGAAGAATCATTTTTTCTCGATCATTCAATCTGCGCATTCCCTCTTTTAAGGCCAATTCTTCTACCCATTGTGTATCTTTGTTCCGTTCATCACTAATTTGATCCATCACATAAATCGGATCTCCTCCGTCATTATAAATCGGTTCAAACAAAGAAACAGGATCTTGAATGGCATCTAGGGCAAAAACAATTTCCTCATGAGGGACTTCTAATACTTTGGCAATGTCTTCTGCCGTTGGTTCCTTGCTTGTCTCACTAATCAGTCTCTCACGGACTTGAAGCGCCTTATAGGCAATATCTCTTAGTGAACGAGATACCCGGATAGGGTTGTTATCGCGCAAGTATCGACGGATTTCTCCTATGATCATAGGGACCGCATAAGTTGAAAATCTGACATTGTGGCTTAAATCAAAATTATCAATTGATTTCATTAATCCGATACAGCCTACTTGGAAGAGATCATCAACATACTCGCCTCTGTTGTTAAAACGCTGAATCACACTTAAAACCAACCGCAAATTGCCATTGACTAGCTTTTCTCTTGCTGTATCATCACCTTCATCTTGCAGCTGTCTGAATAATTTTCTCATCTCGTCGTTTTTCAGAACAGGCAGTTTGGAGGTGTCGACTCCGCAGATTTCCACTTTATTTCTGGACACTTTTTTCCCTCCCTACAGGAGCTGTTGTACAAAGTTCAGTATCTCCGTGGGATGGAAAAATATGCACGGTCTACGACGAGAAAGATGTGAAAAAATGGTGATCCCTTTGACAGTACAGGGATAAAGCTTTCAAAAATTTTTTTTTAGACCATCT
This sequence comes from Bacillus sp. FSL W7-1582, assembly GCF_038593325.1. NCBI lineage: Bacteria > Bacillati > Bacillota > Bacilli > Caryophanales > Bacillaceae > Bacillus > Bacillus sp. FSL W7-1582. Next base: position 1,500,520 of record NZ_CP151987.1, on the reverse strand, counting down.
TATTAAATTCTTTTTGCAATCGTTTAATAATTCTTTTTTCGAGCCTTGAAATATAGGACTGAGAAATACCAAGCATGTCGGCAACATCTTTTTGGGTTTTTTCTTCACCGCCAACTAAACCGAACCTCAGTTCCATGATCTGTTTTTCACGATCGTTTAATTGTTCTAACGCTTTTTTCAGTAATTTTTTATCGACATTTGCTTCAATATCCCGGGTGATAATATCATCATCTGTCCCAAGTACATCTGATAAAAGCAATTCATTGCCGTCCCAGTCAATGTTAAGCGGCTCATCAAACGATACTTCTGAACGGATTTTATTATTTCGACGCAAATACATCAAAATCTCATTTTCAATACATCTAGACGCATATGTGGCCAGTTTGATCTTTTTTTCTGGATTAAACGTATTTACTGCTTTTATGAGGCCTATCGTTCCGATACTAATCAAATCCTCAATGTTAATGCCTGTGTTTTCAAATTTTCTTGCGATATAAACGACCAATCGCAAGTTTCGTTCAATCAAAATGGCTCTTGCTGTTTGATCCCCTTTTGGTAATTTAACGAGCAATTCTTGTTCTTCATCCTTTGATAACGGCGGAGGCAGTGCCTCACTTCCACCAATATAATAAATCTCATCACTCTTTAGCCCTAGCTTCATGAGGAGTTTATACCAGTAGTAAGTGAGTTTAAATTTTAATTTTTTCATCTTCTTCTCCCTTCTAAATGTCCAGTTGACTTCGTAAGATAAAAGACATCACAAAAAACTACGACACCCCTTGTATCATTTTTCCGTCTAACATCTCTGGATGAATGATGGATTGAAATTCCTGATCTGCTGATAATCCACTTAGACTCATCCCAACAAAACACTTTGCTGGCTGGATCATATGTGTTTTTGTATAAAGGACGACCGTATCTGGTTTAAAGCATAGTAGAAACCCGTGATCATGACCGACTGCGCGATACGGAACAAGTCTTAAACGATCAAGCAGCGGAAAATGGTCATCGAGCTTTTGCATCAATTCAACAGGATGAAACTGTTTCATTTTTTCTATAAATGGCTCTCCGAAAATAGATGTGAGCTGATCGAGCTGGACGATCATGACAGGTGTTTTCGTCAATGGATCATACAGCTGATTTCCAGAATCGACCAGACCATTTAAGCGGATCGTTTCTCCTTGAATGTGGATCTCCACAAGTACTTGTTCGTCATATTGTCTTTTTTTCGCACCAACCTCTCCTAATCGTTTCTTTGAAAACAGCCAAATGGCCGGAAAGCCAGTGAGAACAAAAAGCCAGCTAATGGGATCACCAAATCCATCATTTTGTGAAATAAGCAGTCCATCTTGAATGACTGTATTTGTCTGCAAAAACGAATGAACCCCGATCATGCCCCCTCCCATCAAAAATGTGACAAAGTAAAAAGCAAACAGGTTTTGAAAAAAGGAACGAAATCTTTGAAAGCCAAAGGTTCCAAGCACGATCAAGACAGAAAAAAGCAGTTTGCCTAAAGGGTGCGACACAATCATTGCAAATGGCGTAAAGAGCAAGAGAACAATGCTCGATCCAATGAGAGCTCCTAACATATATCGCCTTTTTTTCACTTGTCGTTTGAGAATAAATGCCGTGAGTAAGAGCAGCAATAGATCAAAACAAAAGTTTAACAGCCAAATGACATCTAAATAAATGACCACCTTCTGCTCCTTTCATCTGAAACAAAGAATCAAAAGCAGTACTTGCACTTGTTTGTACCAGTATAAAACAGTCATCGGATGGAAGTCTGTCAATTCTTGTAGGGGATGATAGAGAACTTTTGGTGGATTGTTATCGTTTTTGTCGAGGTATGAAATAGAAAGAACATCGGAATGATTTGTTGGACAAGTGTCTCCTCTATCAATTGCACAAAAAAAGACACGCTCCGAAGAGTCGTGTCTTTTTCGCTGTCATTCTTTCTCATTGATGGTGAGTGTTCCTTCTGCCTTCTGTCTTGTGACATTTCCATAATCATCTTTGACAATGACTTCAATCACTGCACCTTTTGCTTTTGCAATAGATGTCGCCGTCCAGTAGCCTTCATACGTTCCCGGTGCTACTTCACGAATCGGCAGTTCGGTTGTGTTTTGAAGTTTTGATCTAGCATTTGTCAGCGGCATATGAAGAACAAAGGTGGCATCTAGCTTTTCCCTGCTTTTAAATGAAATCTTAACCGATTCACCTGATGATAGATTCATATTGTCTTTTGGCGTTAATTCAGAAATGACAGGTGCATCATATTGTACATCGATGTCGACCTTTTTAGTCGTTTTGTTTCCAGCCGCATCTTTTGCTGTCACTTTGATTGTATTTTTCCCGTTCTCAAGCAGCACCCTTGCAGAATATGCCCCATCCTTTACGGTCGCTTTTTTTCCATTGACTGTGACTTGATCTAGATAATCATCCGCTACTTTCCCTTCCACCGTGAGTGATTCTCTATTAGACTTGTCGCCTTTTTTCGGTGTATCAATGGTCAATGTCGGTGCTGTTTGATCGATGATCACCTTGACTGGATTGGAATGTTTTGTTGAGCCTTTATCCGTTACAGTCACCGCCGTGAAGACATGCTCTCCACTTGGAACAGATACATTTTCTTTGAAAGTACCCGACTCATCTGATTTGACGTTGGCCACCTCTTCATCATTCTGATAAATGGCCACATCGAGACCCGGAGAGGCCGTGCCTTCAATCGTCAATTCACCTTGATTTGTAATGGTTCCTGCCTTTGGAGAAGTGATTTCTGGTACATCTGCTTCATAGTTTACGAGCGCACGTATCATATAATTCCCCTCTTCTTTCGGAGAAGGAGAAAAAGCACCGCTCGTCAGCTGCCAGCTTCTTTCAGCATTAGGGCCATCTTCATCTGTGGCAAGTCCCGGAGATTCGGTATTCTTTTTCGTTTGAATATAAACAAGATAGAAATCTCCATCCACTGTAATGGCTTGATCTTCTAAATCTACTTTTGTCCATTCACCATTACGCAGCGCATTTGCTTTTAAAGGTCCTGCGATTTTCTCACCTGGTGCGCCACCCTTCCCAGAAGCATCATATACTTCAACAGCAAATTCATCGCCTCCAGGAGCTGGCCATTCTGATGTCCAAAACCGGAAAAGACCACCTGTGACTTGTGCTTGTTTCTTTCCTTTTTCTAATGAAAACTTCACAGCCCAGCCATTGCTAGGATCGTAGAAAGCCCGTGCATTTTCAGCCGTTCCATCATCGTAGCCAATCTCTCCCGGAAAACCGATAAAAGGCTCAAGTTTCACTGACTTTTCAAGCGGCTTTTCCGTCACATCCGCTGAAAACGTATAGCCTTTAAACCCCTTTGCAAAAATTTTGACTGTATAGACACCGCTTAATGCCTCTAGAGAAAATTCACCGGATTCATCTGTTTTCACCGGCTCAATTTTTGCGTCCTCCACAAGATAAACAGTTGCATTCTTCACCTTTTCACCAGTTGTTTCATTGACGACCGTGCCGGAGATCGTTCGTTTCTCTAGCGGCTGTAAGGAGAAATTCGCTTCTGCTGTTTCTTTTGATGCCACTTTGACTTTTTGGGACCATGATTCAAAGCCGTAAGCTTCCGCTTTCACTGTCCATTCTCCTGCTCCTTGAGACAGCTGATATTTCCCTGTCGCTTCATCGGTGGAAGTTGATTTTCCGCTTTCTAGAACACTGATTTGCGCTCTCATTGGAAGAGCTTGAATAGACGGAGCATCATGACTGTTTTGCTTTTGAATGTGTACATGTTTATTTTTTACTTTAGCAGGCTTTGCCTTTTTTGGATCAACTGATTTCTTATTCTGGCTTGTGGATTTTTCTTTTTTGATCACACCTAGCTGGTTCTTGGCTTGTTGAGACAAAGCCTCATCTGTGATTTTCACATCATCTAAATAAAAGCCATCTTTTGTGACACTGCCATCTGTTCTTATCTGAAACAGGACTCTCACTTTTTGACCTTTATAAGCAGATAAATCAACTTCGCCTGCTGTCCACGCATTTGTTTTCCCCGTATAAGCGGACGCTTGAACGGCGTCTTCACCCTCTGGCTGTACATAGACATGCACATAATCATAATTGGCTTCGAGATCATGCCAGTATTGATATTGCAGGTAGGAAGAACCTGAATCTGGTACAGCAATGAGCGGCATAGACAAATTGGCGTCCGTTTTATTTTCATAAGGACTATCTAAATTGGTGGCGTAGACATGTTCCCCGCTAAATGCTTGTTTTGGACCTGTGGACGGTCTTCCCCACTGCCACGGATCTTTTGTTCCACCACTGAACCATCCACTTGGCCATGCTTCAAAATCTTGTGAGTAGCCAGTGGTGATGGATGTTTTAATTGGAAGTGTGTAAGAATCTGATGCCGCTTCATTTTCTCCAAAATCTTTCACAATCCATCGGTACGTCACGTTTTCCCCCTCAAGTTCAGGGAGCTGTACCGTATAGGTTCCTTTTAAATGATTCCCATCCGTGCGGTTGGCTTTCAGCGTCTCCCATTCACCTTGATCTACTCGGTAAGTCAAAGAAACATTTGTCACTGCTATCCCATCTTCTGCAGTGATGGTTAATGGGGTTGGCGTTGCAGCAAAAATTTCATTCGGACCTTTATGTGAAAAAACAGGTGGTTCTGTATCTTCTCCCTCTTTTGTCACCTGACCTTCAATCGTACCGATGCCATTGGTTAAAGCCGTAATCGCCTCTCTTGCATCAACTAACCCTGCCCCATAACCGTTGTTAGGGGATTCAGGAAATTGCTGATCTGTCAGTGGTTTCGCTGTCTCAATGAGAATTTGCTGAATTTCATCCACAGAAAGGTCTGATTGCACTTGGCGAAGAAGAAGAACAACAGCTGAGACATGCGGACCTGCCATCGATGTACCATTCCACCCATCCTCATATCCTTTTCCCGGGATCGAAGAACGAATGTTTACTCCCGGAGCAGCAATATCTGGTTTCATTACGCCATATGGAGAAGGACCCTGAAGGGAGAAAGACCCTAACTTGTTGTCATGATCTGTTGCGCCCGTAGCAAAGGCTTCTTGATAGTTAGCAGGATTTGCAATCGAACCCGCGCCGCCTGGATTGAATAAATCGGTATTACCGGCTGAAAATTCTGGAAAGATGTCTGCTGCTCTCCAAGCATTCACTACATCTTTATACCAATCATCAAGACCTGGCCCACCGCCCCACGAATTATTCACAACATCAGGTGCCTTTTCTGGGTGAGGATTTCCGTTACGATCTTTCGGTGCTAAAATCCACTCACCGGCATCTAACAGATCAGCATCTGTACCGCCATCTTCTGAAAAAGCTTTCACTGCAATCCATTCTGCTCCCGGTGCGACCCCAATTTGATTCTTTCCATCTGGCTCAGAACCAACCATTGTGCCTGTCACATGGGTCCCGTGCTCCAAGTCATCATAAGGGACTTCAGAGCCTGTCGTGGCATCATACCAATTCAGTTCATGAGATGGTTCGTTCGGACGAGCAGGATCAAACCCGCGGTATTTTTCTTTTAGCGCAGGATGATCCCATTCGACACCAGTATCAATACTTGCCACAACGGTTCCAGTCCCGTCATAGCCTAAATCCCACGCTTCTGGTGCATGCACCTGAGCAATATTCCATTCGACTCCATCTACTGCTTTGATTTGTTTGTTTGGCTTAGCATGCTTCAAATCAACAGGACGATGAAGTTGACGTGTTTCATTCGGCAGCACTTGAGCTACTTCTGGAAAAGAAGCAACCTTTTCCATCACTTCTTTTGTTGCCGTCACAGCTAGACCATTCACAATATAGTAGGAATGAATATCTTTCACTTGCTTATTCTTTTTTTCCTTTTGTAAATACGCTAGGAGCGCTTGCTGCGTTTCATCAGATGTTGCTCTCAGCTCAGATACAACGGCTGATCTTTTTGTGTACTGCGTTTTAGCCGCGGTTAATTTTTGTTTTTTTGCTTTTGATACAGCTTCTTTTGCTACTTTTTGTACATTCGTTTGTTCCTTCATTTTGACTAAGAAGGTCACCTTATCTTCCTTTTGAAACTGCTTCTTTAATCTCGAAGAAATCTTGGCTTTTGTTGTCTTAGAGGAAACAGCTTCCTCCTGATATGAGGTAGAAGTCGATTTTGCTTGAACCATCCCAAAGCTTGTCATCGTTAAAATACCAATCACCAAAAGACTCATGAAACGATAGACGGCGGTTTTACGAAACTTCACTTTCAATAAAATCCCTCCTCCTCAAATGGTCAAACAGTGTGTATCCTGCCCCTCCCCCTTCTTTTTGATCATGACAAGATTCATGGTGTTCTCATTAATGTAGTCAAATAAAGTTCAACATTTTGTCGTTTTTTGTAAAGGGAATTAAAAATGATTCTTTTGACTTAAAAAACTCATACCAAAACACATACGATAGATCCAAATAACATGCAGAAACAAGACTTTTATATCAATCAGACTCAGGATCTTTTCACCATGCAGACATAAAAAAACCCCTTCCAAAGGAAGGGGTTGAATCGTGTTTGCTTATCGTTTGTTGCGGTTACGTAAGAACGTTGGGATATCCAATGTATCATCACTTGACTGTGTATTTTGTCTTGGTTGTGATGATGTTTGCTGATGTTCCTCACGTTTTACTTCACGCTTTTGTGGAATAGATTGATTCTGCTTTAATCCTTGTCCTAATGGATTTCTTTGAGGTTTTGTCACTTCCGGCTCTTGCTCAATAAAACCGGTTGCGATGACTGTGACCACAATTTCATCCTTCAAGTTATCATTAATGACAGATCCAAAGATCATGTTGACATCTTCATCAGAGGCTGATGCAACAATATCCGCTGCTTCTTGTACCTCATAAAGACTAAGGTTCGTACCACCAGTAATATTCATGATAACACCTTGTGCTCCATCAATCGCTGTTTCAAGAAGTGGTGAAGAAATGGCTTTTTTCGCTGCTTCAGCAGCACGGTTTTCGCCTGTTGCGACACCAATTCCCATAAGAGCTGAACCTTTGTTAGACATGATCGTTTTCACGTCAGCAAAGTCGAGGTTAATTAAACCTGGTGTGGCAATAAGATCTGAGATCCCTTGAACACCTTGTCTTAACACGTTATCTGCTGCACGGAATGCTTCAAGCATTGGCGTGTTTTTATCGACAATTTCAAGCAGGCGATCGTTTGGAATCACGATTAACGTATCAACTGCTTCTTTCATAGAAGCAATCCCTTCAACTGCTTGAAGCTGACGCTTTCTTCCTTCAAATGTGAAAGGACGAGTCACAACTCCAACTGTCAAGGCTCCAGAATCTTTTGCGATTTTCGCAATGACAGGTGCAGCACCCGTACCAGTTCCACCGCCCATACCGGCTGTCACAAAGACCATGTCAGCGCCTTTTAGGACTTCTTCAATTTGTTCTTTGCTTTCTTCAGCAGCTTTTTTACCGACTTCAGGATTCGCACCTGCTCCAAGCCCTCTTGTCAGCTTAGCACCGATTTGCATTTTTGTTTCTGCTTTTGATAAGTTTAACGCCTGTGCATCTGTATTCACTGCAATAAAATCGACACCCTGTACGTCATTTTCAATCATTCGGTTGACAGCGTTATTTCCGCCGCCACCTACACCGATTACTTTAATTGATGCTAGGCCGTCTATATTTGTTTCAAACTCCAACATGCTGAATCCTCCTAATCCGTCGAAAATCTAGTTCTATTCCCAGAACATATTAAATAGTTTTTTCATTTTGCCCGGTTTTTTATTTGTCTCTTGTTGCGCTTTTTGTTTCACTTTCGGTCTTGGCTGAGCTTCTTTTACTTGTGGTGTAGAAGAAACCGGCTCCATGGACGCGCCTACTTCATGAAATGCTTCATCCGGCATTTGGAATCCAACCTGTCTGCCCTGAATCTTTGCATTGCGATAAGCAAAATGGATCAGGCCCACTCCTGTCATATATTGAGGTTCCCTGACCCCAATATAATTAGGACTTGCGATTCTTACATTGTTTTGTAAGACCGTTTGTGCCAGAGAAAGAATACCTGGTATAGCTGCCTGTCCACCTGTTAGAACGAATCCGCCAGGCAAATCATGGACACCCATATTGCGTAATTCCTCTGCCACAAAAAGCAGAATCTCTTCCAATCGTGCTTCGATGATATTGGCTGCTTCAAGTTGTGTATACGTCTGTTTTTGGTCCGTACCGATGACGGAAACTTCAAATGTCTCCTCAGACGATGCCTCATCATAGAATGCATGCCCAAATTGCTTTTTGATTCGTTCAGCTTCTTCAGTGGAAGTTCTAAGTCCTATAGACAAATCTTTTGTAATGTTCTCTCCGCCCAATGGGATACTGTGAGTAGAATAGAGATGCCCGTTTTCAAATACGGATATCGTAGTAGAGCCGCCGCCAATATCGACAAGAGCTACCCCTAGATTTTTTTCATCTTTCGATAACGCTGCTGAACCCGATGCGAGTGGCTGCAAGCAAATATCCATAATTTCAATACCAGCCCGCTCTACACATCGGAGCCAGTTATGTAGAATCGTTTTAGAACCTGTGATTAACGATCCATCCACTTCTAGCCGTACACCTAGCATTTTTTTCGGATCTGTGATCTCATCTCTTCCGTCGACGATAAATTGTCTCGGAATGACGTCTACTACGAGATGTTCTTGCGGAATAGATACTACCTGTGCAGCATCCAAGACACGTCTCACATCTTCAGCATGTATTTCTTTATTTTCACTAGACACTGCGACCACGCCGCTCGTATTTTGAATATGAATGTGGTTTCCGTTAATTCCGACTATCGCCTTTTGTAAAGGAAAACCTACCATTCTCTCAGCCTGTTCAAATGCTTGTCTAATAGAATGAACTGTTTCATCTATATCAACAATCGATCCTTTTTTTAACCCCTCTGAAGGGACATTTCCAACACCTATAATGTTAAGCGAATCATCCGCCATTTCTCCGACGATGACTTTTATATTGGATGTACCGATGTCAAGGCTGACGTAAATTTCATTGTTGTTCATTCTATGGCACCTCCTCACATATCAATACTTTCTATTCTATTATTTGCTGAACAACAATACAATGAATGTGTTTTTACAAGTGTGTAACAAAACTTAAAAAATCAACATTTTTTATTAGGATTACTGAAAATATTCGTTACATCATATGTATATCCTTTTTTATGACTCACTTTTTTTCTTTTTTTCTCTAGAAATTGTCCATTTTGTTAGTAGAATTCTTCGAATAACGGCGATATTTTGAAACAATCTAACACCGAATGCAAACATTCCGACTAAATACAAGTCTACACCAAGATGGACGCCCAGAAAAGCTAAACTTATTGCGAGTATAATATTAAAGAAGAAACCTGATACAAACACTAGTTCATCGTATGCCCCTTGCAGATGTGCTCTGATTCCACCAATCAATGTATCAAGCGCAGCAAGTACAGCGAGGGAAAGATAGTTAGAATACTCATTCGGTATCGTAAAATTCGTTAAGAAACCGATCGCAACTCCTATGATTAAACCAAGTACAGGAAGCCACATTAAGATTTTCCCTCCTTTACATCGTCAAGAGGCTTCAATTCATTTAATTGAATTGTACCGTCAAATGCTTTTAAATGAATTTTTTTCTTCGGCCGTCTAATACTCAAACTGAAATTTTCCTGAGCAAACAAATCACCAATATCTGATACATTTAAACGGCTGTATAATTTATCGGCCTGCTCGCTGACCATCTTAATCGTGACTGTATCACCATCTATGCTGTAACCATCCATTTTCGTCGTACCATTAATATCTCGAATAACACTGGTGTTAATCACCCGGTGTTCATTAATGGAAATATGTTTTGCCCCAAACATATTGGCTTCGTTGATTAATTTTTTCAGAAGATCAGGTGGTATATTTTTGACTTCTTCTCCAGTAAGTTCCTTAGAAAAAAGCTGAGTAATTTCTATTTCAACTCCTTCACCCGTTACCTCTGTAAAACCAGCCTTTTCTTTCAAATCCTTCAACGTTTTTGTTAATTGTGCTTCTTTGGATTGATCTTCTTGGTTGCCATACTTTTTTAGCATTTCATCATATTTATCAATTTCTTTCAATAAATCCAGTTCCTTACTTTTAGATGCAGATAAATCCTCTCTTAATTCCCAAACGTCTCGAGTATCGCGAACTTTAGGCTTTTGTAGAGAGTTAAACTGGATCGAGACCATGATGCCAAATATGACCATCAGGACTGTCAAACTAAGTAATGGCTTCTTTTTCCTCAACACCACTCACCTTTTCACAATTAATCTTTGTTTCTTAGAAGAGGATTCATACGAATATCCTTCTTTTCAATCGTCATGGAAATATGATCACTTGTCAGCTGATCAACCACCCCGCCTGCAATGTTTAATGCAGGAATTAAAACAGCTGGATCTCCAATAGCAGAAATGACAAATGGTGCTGGATGTTGAACACCATCAACCGTGACGACTGGACCGTTACAATGTATGTATGATTGGTGTGTGATTCTTTGTCCGTTTATAGCTACAGCAGATGCCCCTGATATAAATAGTTCGTTTATCACATGGAAAATGTGGCTCTCATGCACAATGTAATTATTGACATTTTGTCCACTCGGGATATAAGATGCATCTTCAAGAGATACTTTTACCCCTTTCCCTTTTACACCTATTTCTCCTGTAAACATTCTGTATTTCTCAACATCTTCCAAAACATTAAAATACTGCTCTTTTTCATTTTTCAAACCAAACTCTGTTGCTTGAACCTTTGATTGAAGACGATAAAGTTCTTTTTCAAGTTTTTGATTCGCCTTTTCTTGCTTTGTTAGCTGACTTTTCAAAGAATATTCTTTTTTCCATTGTTCTGTTCGATTGACATCTGCTCGATGCTGCTTCGTATATTGGTATGAAAAAGAAATCAGAAATCCAAGAACAAGCATTACAATTGAGAATATGACGGTTTTGCCTCTCAACGTTCATCTTCCTTTTTCTTAGATTTAAAAGCTTCAAAATACGTAGCTACTTCCATATGAATCGTACCTTTCTCAGAGGACGAAAGCTCTTTGACAATGGCAGGGTACGTCGTCATTTTATCTGCGAATGTTTTAATTGATGCAATAACGGTGTTTCCATCATTCATATAAAATTTAACGAGCCACTGATTGGAGCTAGTCGGTACGTAATATACTTCTGAGATTAGTTCCTGAATAGAAGCCGGCAGTTGATTTAGAGCTTTCACTGTTTGCTTCAATTTCTCTTTATTGTCCCAATCGACAAAAATAGGTCCTGCGTGACTTGGTGTTACTTCATCTGGCAAAGCCGTCCCGTTTTCAAGAAGCTCATAATAAAAATGTCCCTTTTGTAGATACGCAATATTTGCATACTCTTTGACAGCAATACTGACCTTATTAGGGAAATGTTTTTTGATATTGACACTTTTAATCAATTTATTTTGCTTTATATGGTCTGCTGTCATATCTTTATTTAAATTCCAAAACTCTGTCTCGCCTTCTTTAATTTGCGAAAGTTTAACGAGCTGTTTTGTTGGTACATGTTCATTACCGGTAATGGTTAAAGAAGAAATTTTACTGATTGGTGTTTGCAAATAGACAATAATTAAAACCATGATAAAAAACAGCAAAATAAAAGAGATTAATCTCCGATTCGCTTTCTGCTTCCTTTGTTCTTTAATTTTAGGGATTCGCTCTTCTATATTGACGATCTTTTCATTTTCATGATCAGGCCGCATATATACTCTTCACCTCATTCAAAGCTGCTTGTCCGCACCTTTGGATCATTCTTTATCTCATATTGATTAGAAAACAAACGGCATGAAAAAATGCCGTTTGTTTTCCTGTGATACCATCATTCATAAGTAGTAGCCTTTAATTTGCTTCACCAATAATTTCTACTTCTGTATGCATTTCTACATTGTAGTCATCTTTGATTTTCTTTTGAATGTACTGAATTAAGTCGAGCACATCTTGAGCCTTCGCCCCACCAGCGTTGACAATAAAGTTTCCGTGCATATCAGAAATTCTAGCGCCGCCAATCTGATATCCTTTTAAATTCGCCTTTTCTACAAGCTGTCCTGCATATTCAGGTAATGGATTTCGGAAAATACTGCCGGCGCATGGTTTATTATACGGTTGTGTTTCCTTGCGATAATCTTTATTTTGCTGCATTTTCTTTGTGATTTTCTCACGTTCGTCCTGTTTAAGCTTGAAAACTGCTTCTAGAACAATTCCAGGGCGTTCCTTTTGAAGCACAGAAGTTCGATAGCTGAAGTTCATTTGCTCATTAGTTAACCACTCGATCGTTCCATCTTCAAATAAGACTCTCGCTTTCACAAGAATCTTGCTAATGTCAGATCCATGTGCCCCTGCGTTCATATAAACAGCGCCACCAATAGAACCTGGAATACCAGCTGCGAATTCCAATCCTGACAGCCCCTGCTTACTAAGAGACGTAGCAAGTCTTACAACTGAATAGCCTCCGCCAACTGTAATTTCTTCATCATTGACAGTTAAGTGATCAAGCCCAGCGCCCAGCTTTAAAACGACCCCACGAATTCCTTTATCAAGAACAAGTAAATTGGACCCTCTCCCAATGACCGTCCATTGAGTATCATGTTTTTTCACCTGATCCATAATTGTTTTGACAGCATCGACATCTTTAGGGATGACTAATAGATCGGCTGGTCCACCTATTTTCATTGTCGTATGATTTGCAAGCGGTTCATTTTCAAGTACTTTACCAACTTGCGCTTCTAATAATTCATTCTTCAAGTTCTCCATATTACCCTCCGCCTTACCTCATATCATTCATCATGAAGTCGTAATTTCTTTTAACACATTATATAAACGTGTGGCCGCATCTGGTACTCCGAGTTCTTTTGTTAAACGGCTCATTTGATGTAGTTTCTCGTCATTACCAGCAATTTCATCAATTGCATGAAGCAAGCGATCTCCAGAAAGCTCTGATTCTCTTAAAACGATCGCAGCATCATGTTTTTCAAGTGATCTCGCGTTAATTTCTTGATGATTTGCGGTGACGTATGGACTTGGAATGAAGATGGTCGGAATTCCAAGTGCCGTCACTTCAGCAATCGTTGTGGCTCCCGCTCTTGCAACAATGACATCAATTGATTTTAAATACTCCGGCATTTGATGCAAGAAAGGCTTTGTGATCATATTCGGTGCTTCACCTTTTTCTTTTAATTCGTTCAGCACTTTTTCATAATGAACCTCACCTGTAATATATAAAAGCTGATAGTTCTTTGCCTTTAATTCATCTTGCATGTCAATCACTGCTCGATTGATTGGAGCTGCACCTCTGCTCCCGCCAAAAATGAGAACCGTTTTTTTCTTCTCATCCAGCCCAAACTCTTTAAGAGATTTTCCCTCTTTAATAGAGACGACTTCAGAGGCTCTTGGGTTTCCCGTAAAAACAACCTTTTCTGAAGGAAAGTGTTCCTTTGCTTCTTCAAAACAGATGGCTACTTTATTCACATACCGTGCCAGAAACTTATTTGTGATGCCTGGCAGGCTATTTTGTTCGTGAATGATCGTTGGGATTTTTAGCTTAGACGCAGCATAAACAACTGGACCACACACATAACCACCTGTTCCAATAACAGCATCCGGCTTAAATTCTTTTAAATAAGATTTACTTTTTTGGACGCCCTTTAGAAACCTCATCACTGTTTTTACATTATCAAACGAAAGCTTTCTTTTAAAACCTGAAATTTCAATTGATTTAAAAGGGATATTTTCTCTTTCTACAATTTTCTTTTCAAGCCCATTCTCAGTGCCAATATATAAAAATTCCACATCAGGATGCAGTCTTTTCACTTCTTTAATAAAAGCTAGAGCAGGATAAATATGCCCGCCTGTTCCGCCTCCACTAATAACTATACGCATTATACCATTTCCCCTCAATTTTTTTCTGCTCTGAACAAAGTATAAACCCTGTTTTAAACAACAGGGCTCCGTCAAAACCTGTAAAGAAGAGTCAATCATCATGTTTTCGAAACAGAAACTGCCATTTTCACTCTTCAAATCATTTTTTCATACTTTTGCAAAATAAAAGTCTATATGGTTTCATGAACTATCAGCACATTAATATCTAGCATATCTGCTTACATTCAAAAGTACGCCTATTGCCATCAGCATTAATGTCAGTGATGAACCGCCATAACTTAAGAATGGGAGTGTGATGCCCGTCACAGGGATGAGACCAGTGACAACTGCGATATTAATCATTACTTGAATGGCAACCATTGAGATGATACCCACTGCCAAGAAACTTCCATATAAATCTGGTGCCCCGAGGGCTATTCTAATGCCTCTCCACAATAGAACACTAAAGAGCAGCAAAATGAGTGATCCACCTATAAATCCAAGTTCTTCAGACAATATAGCAAAGATAAAGTCTGTTTGAGGCTCAGGCAAATAGAAGAATTTTTGTCTACTCTGACCTAGCCCCATTCCAAACAGACCGCCTGGACCGACAGCGTATAAGGATTGAATAATTTGAAACCCGCTGCCAAGTGGATCCTCCCAAGGATTTAAATAAGATGTAATTCGTTTTATTCGATAGGGTGCTGATAAGACAAGTGCGGCAAATCCGCTAAGCCCTAAAAGACCGAGAAAGATAAAGTGAGCGATTCTCGCACCTGAAACAAATATCATAATAATACAGGTTCCAACCATAACCGTTCCTGTACCTAGGTCCGGCTGCAGCATAATGATGGCAAATGCAGAAAACACAATACCTAGTGCTGGGGCGAAACCTTTACGAAAGGATGTGATATTCTTTTGCTTTTCAGATAAGAATTTTGCAAGAAACGCAATCATCGCAAGCTTCATAAATTCAGAGGGCTGAATACTAAACGCACCGACACCAATCCAGCTTCTTGAACCATTTCTCTCCATACCGATACCAGGAATCAAGACAAGCACGAGGAGGAGAAAACACACTGCAATCAGTATCTTTGACCAAGTCCGCCACGTCCAATAATCGACCCGCATAATGAAAAACATTGCGATAACTCCGATTCCGGCAAACAAAAGCTGTCTTTTTGCAAAATAAAACGAATCATCAAATTTATACGATGCCCACACAGCACTTGCGCTGTACACCATAATTAAACCAATCGTCAATAAAAGTAACGTAATGACAACAAGCAAAAAATCCGGAGAAGTTTTCTTATTCGTCAAGAGACCGACACCCCAAGCATAATTTCATTTGGGCTGTCAGTCTTATGAGAGACAAGCCCTTATTTAAGCATATGCACGGCGTTTACAAACATGTCTCCACGTTCTTCAAATGTTTTATGCTGATCCCAGCTTGCACAAGCTGGAGACAATAAAATCACGTCTTCTTCTTCAGATATGCTAAACGCCGCAGGTACTGCTTGTTCAACATTATCGACATGTTTTACGTGATGTATTCCCAGCTCTTCACCAAGCTTCACAAACTTAGGCGCAGTCTCACCAAATGTAATTATTCCTTTTACATTCTTCATAAAAGGTTTTAATTCATCAAATTCATTGCCACGATCCAGTCCACCTGCTAGTAAAATGGTCGGCTGCTTGAAGGCAGACAAAGCTTTACTTGTTGCCAGTATATTGGTCGCTTTACTGTCATTATAAAATTTTCTATTTTGAATCGTCTCCACAAATTGCAAACGATGCTTCACTCCACTAAATGTAGTAAGAACTTGCGCAATCGCTTCGTTTGAGCAGCCTGAATTTTTTACAACACAAATAGCTGCTAGAATATTTTCTTGGTTATGCTCACCAGGAAGAACAACATCCTTGAGGTCAATGACATGTTCATTCATATAGTAGATGGCATCATCTTTAATAAACGCTCCATGTGCTACCGGCTCTTTAACTGAGAAAAACACTTTTTGCGCTTTCGAATCTTCTGCTAGTTTGACAACAGATGGATCATCTAGGTTAACCACAGCTATGTCATCTTCCAGTTGATGTGCATACACTTTCTGTTTTGCTTTTTCGTATTCTTCACGCGTGTGATGATAGTCTAAATGTGCGTCAAAAATATTTAATATTAAGCTGATTTTAGGTCTGAATTCAACGGTTCCCATTAACTGAAATGAAGAGAGCTCAGTTACGATCCATTCATCGCCCGCTGCACGCGCGGCAACTTCACTTGCGACCGTTCCGATATTACCTGCTACCAATGTTTTTTGGCTGTCTTTTTTCAACATTTCATAAATCAAAGTAGTCGTGGTCGTTTTTCCATTTGATCCGGTAATCCCAATAAAAGGAGATGAGGTCAAATGATACGCCAATTCTATTTCAGTCCAAACTGGAATTTTTCGGCGAAGCGCCTCTTGGACCATCACATTCTCATAAGGAATTCCAGGGTTCTTAATTAAAATCGTAATTTCTTTATCGTCGAACACACGAAGAGGATGACTGCCACAAATGACATCAATCCCCTTTTCAGAAAGTAACTGAGCAGGCTCGTTTTCTTCAAAAGCTTTTTGGTCATTGACCGTCACGTTTATTCCGTGCTCGTGAAGAATTGAGGCTGCCGCATATCCGCTTTTTGCAAGGCCTAGTACTAGTACATGTTCGTCTTTTAACATTTGCATCCTATTCAATTATAACCACACCTCGATGTAAATTCCTAAAACAGCAAGCAATAAACCAGCTGTCCAGAAGGTGACAACTACTCTCCACTCAGACCAGCCAACTAACTCATAGTGGTGGTGAAGCGGGCTCATCTTAAAGATTCTTTTTCCAGTTGTTTTGAAGGAGATGACTTGAAGGATAACGGATAACGTTTCAACAACAAATACTCCTCCAATAATGACGAGTAAAATCTCAAGTTTCGTTAAAATGGCAATGGCCACTATGGCACCGCCTAAAGCAAGCGATCCCGTATCACCCATAAATACTTTTGCAGGATGCGCATTAAAGACAAGGAACCCAAGGACAGCGCCTGCTACTGCTACCGAAAAGATCGCAACATCATACTGAGATTGATTCCAAGCCAATATAGCAAAAGCTCCGAATGCAATAGCAGCTGTTCCAGATAATAAACCATCAAGTCCATCCGTAAGGTTTACCGCATTAGAACCACCGACAAGCATGAAAACGACGAGGATAAAGTATGCCCATCCTAAGTCAAAGCTGACATCTGTTCCTGGAATGCGAATAGTCGTTGCAAACTCATAATAATGGAAGACTGCATAGAAAATCACAGCAATCACAATTTGCCCGATCAGTTTTTGTTTCGATGTTAAGCCAAGATTTCGCTTCATCGCTACTTTAATATAATCATCTAAAAATCCTAATAATCCGTAGCCAAGGGTGACAAATAACAATAAAAACATTTCTGGACTAATCTCAGAGAATTTGTTAATCATCACGATCGTTGTAATTGTAATAGAAAAGATAATCATAATTCCACCCATTGTTGGGGTACCAGATTTCTTTTGGTGAGACTGAGGTCCTTCTTCTCTAATACTTTGACCAAATTTAAGTCTTCTTAAAAACGGAATAAAAATCGGGGATAAAAGAACACTGATTAAAAATCCCATTATGATTGTAAACAATATCACCTGTTCAAGCATTGTTCTTTACTCCTTCCGAATTTCCAAAGCCGTTTTCCATTAGAAAATAGCATTCATTATTATGATATTCATTCGTGTCTTTCGTATGTTGTTTTTGTACAAAATGCTTCATTTCATTACACTCTTTTCATCATTTTTAAGATTTGTTTAGATCTAAAATAGCGTCCGCTGCCACCTTGGCATCATCAAAGTCATAGACTTGATCACCAATGATTTGGTACGTCTCATGCCCTTTTCCAGCTATTAAGACTGTATCGCCCTTTTTTGCATTGGCAATGGCAAAAAAGATGGCCTGTTTCCGGTTCACAAAGCTGTGATAATAGGCATTTGGCACGCCATTTTCCATGTCTTTCAAAATGGCTGATGGATCTTCACTTCTTGGATTATCTGATGTAAAAACAGGCTCATCTGCATATTTCACAGCGATTTGGGCCATTTGAGGGCGCTTGGTTTTATCACGGTCGCCCCCGCAGCCAACTACACAGAAAATTCTACCTTCTGTTAATTCTCTACACGTAGTCAGTACATTTTCTAAACTGTCAGGTGTGTGCGCATAATCAACGATGACTGGGAAGTCTTGATCACAATTCACAAGTTCGAATCTTCCTTTGACTCCCTCAAGTTCTTCAATGGCACTAACGATCGTTTCAAACGTTAAGCCTGATACAATTCCTACTGATACAGCTGCTAGAATGTTATACACATTGAATTTCCCAATAAGGGCAACCGTCACATTTTTTGTGCCGATTGGGGTGATCAAATCAAATTGTGTTCCCTTTGGTTTGATTTGAATGTTCTTTGCCATTACATCTGCTTCTTGCTCTAAGCCATACGTCATAATTTCAGCAGCTGTGACTTTTTCAAAATAACTAGACGCTTCATCATCTGCATTTAAAATGGCATGCTTCGGCTTATCGTGCTGAAAGGCACTTCCGAGCTGGGAAAAGAGCAAGCTTTTTGCATGTTTATATTCTTCCATTGTGTTGTGGTAGTCCAAATGATCTTGGGTAAGATTTGTAAAGACGGCAATATCATAATCACATCCATGAACACGCCCAAGATGCAAAGCATGTGATGATACTTCCATAATGGCCGTATCTACGTCTTGATCAAGCATCTGCTTAAAGGTCTTCTGAAGGGTGACACTCTCAGGTGTTGTGTTTTTCACTTCGAGAATTTCATCGTTTACCTTCATATACATCGTACCGATTAAACCTGTTTTTTTATCGGCTTTTCTCATGATTTGCTCAATCATGTGTGTTGTGGACGTTTTCCCGTTCGTTCCTGTAATACCAATTAGATTGAGTTGATGAGTTGGCTGTTCGTAAAAAGCATCTGCTATTCTTGCAAGTGCTCTTTGAGAGTGTTTTACAATAATGACTGGTACATCTGTTATGTGAAGTGGGTGTTCTGCTACAATCGCTGCAGCCCCGCTTTTCACTGCTTTTTCAGCGTAATCATGTCCATCTACTGTATAGCCTTTTATACAGACAAAAAGACTCCCTTTTTTCACTTCTCTTGAATCCATTTCAATGGAAGTAATCTCCGGATTTTCGTTTATCAGTTCATTGTTTTCACTTTTAAAGTATGTAAGGAGTTCTTGTAATTTCATTTCATATCAAACCTCTCAAATTCGTTCACGTGCATGTCTTGTGAAAAAAACACACAGTCTATATTTTATCGTAAAAAAAAGGATACATCCAGCGTATTCCTTAAGTTTCTCTTGGAAAAAGCACACTTTATGCTCTTTTTTTAAAGCGACCCTTCTGTTTCAACAAAAAGAGGCAGCCGAATGAGTGCGGCTACCCTCTGTTCATTCTTTATTATTCATCATTTAAGTATAATCGGATCGTGGAACCTTCTTTGACCTTTGTGCCGGCAGCAGGCGATTGCTTCACCACTTTACTGCCAGTTCCTGAAGCATCAATCTTTAGATTAATCAGGAGTGATTCAAGGTCAGAAACAGATCCTCCTACAAGATTCGGTACCTCAATGGTTTTTGTGTCCAGCCATTGATACTTCTTTTCAATTTGTCCTTTTCTTTTTTTCACGCCCATTTCAGGCAGACTGTCTCGCATAATATGGCCCACAATAGGTGCTGCTACTGTCCCACCAAATTGAATCGTGCCTTTTGGGTTATCTACTGCTACATATACAACAATGCTTGGATCATCCGCAGGTGCAAACCCGATAAATGACACAATGTGGTTATTTTCCATGTACTTTCCGTCTTTTACTTTCTGTGCTGTTCCTGTTTTTCCGCCCACCCGATATCCTTCAACGAATGCATTCCGGCCAGTTCCTTGAGCGACTACACTTTCAAGGGCATACCTGATTTCTTTAGACGTCTCCGCTGAAATGACTTTCTTCTTGGCAATTGGTGATTGCTTTTTCACTACCTCTTTTGTAATTGGATCGATCCATTCTTTTGCAATATACGGCGTGTAAAGCGTTCCTCCATTTACTGCGGCTGCCACTGCAGCTACTTGTTGAATCGGCGTAACAGATACACCTTGACCAAAGGCTGTTGTTGCCTGTTCTACAGGACCAACACGATCAAGCGGGAACAAAATTCCTCTACCTTCTCCTTGAAGGTCGATTCCTGTCTTTTGACCAAAGCCGAAATTTTTAATATAAGAAAATAGTTTATCTTTTCCAAGACGGTCGCCTAGCTCGACAAATCCTGGGTTACAAGAGTTTTGTACCACTTCTAGAAACGACTGTGATCCATGTCCTCCCTTTTTCCAGCATCTGAGCCTTGCGCCATCCACTGTCACAGATCCGCTGTCAAAAAAATGATCACGTTTTAAATTTACTTTATTTTCTTCCAGGGCAGCTGCCAGTGTAATGATTTTAAACGTCGATCCTGGCTCATATGTGCTCCACACCGGTAAGTTTCGGTTAAATACTTTTGAATCAACTGATTGATAGTCAGCCGGATCAAAGTCAGGTCTGCTCGACATTCCCAGAACCTCACCATTTTTCGGATTCATGGCAATGGCAATCATGCCATCTGGGTTATATTTTGCCTGAGCATTGTCTAGTTCTCGTTCGATGATGGTTTGTACTTTTGAATCAACGGTTAATTTCATATCAAGCCCATCTTTAGGCGGTGTATAATCATCTGCTTCATCTGGCATTTTCTGCCCTTTTGCATCAGAATAAAATTTCACAGAGCCTTTTTCACCTTTTAGGTCATCATCATAGTACGCTTCTAGCCCAAGTAAGCCTTGATTATCAATTCCAGCAAAACCTAATACATGAGATAAGAAACTTCCAAACGGGTAATGTCTGATGCTGTCCTCTGCTACATAGACTCCATCTAAATCAAGCTCTCTGACTTCTTTTGCTTTTTCATGAGATACTTTTCTCCCCTCTGGGGAAATTCGTTCTATAGACGTTTTCTTGGTGACATGCTTGTACGCTTTCTCCTCAGACATATTCAGCACTGCTGCTAATTTTTTGCTTGTTTCTGCTGGGTCTTTCACCTGCCGTGGCACGACTAAAATAGAGGGAGCACTTTTGTTCGTCGCCAGCTCCACCCCATTTCGATCCAAAATATCTCCTCGTTCTGGTTCAAATGGAAGGTTACGGCTCCATGAATCTTTCGCTAAACTTGTCAGCTTCTCGCCCATAATAAACTGCACATATCCTAATCTAGTATCTATGATGAAAAAAATGATCACCCCAAACAGCAGCACGAAAAGCAATCGTTTTCTCACTGTTACACTTGACACTCGCACGCCCGGTTCACTCCTTACATATGGCTTGTTTTCATCATATGCAGGCTCGTCTTTTTATAGAACGATCTCGTCCATCGCTCAAGCAAAAGAAAAAAACCTAGCAAATGATTTGCTAGGTTTTCAAGTTAATTTGGACTTTTGAAGGTCACTGTGACGACTTTATCTGAAATCTCCGCTCCACTTTTCACGCTTTGTTTGACAGCATATCCTTGTCCATTTGTTTCAATATGCACACCTGAAATAGACGCATATTGAAGAACTTCCCTTCTGGACCAGCCTGTCATATCAGGCATTTTAATGGTTTTCCCTGCTGTTTTCAAAAAGACTTTCTGGCTTTCAGAGAATTCAGAGCCCGCATTTGGCCATTGGCGTTTAATGGATAGACCGTCACCAATGACAACAGGTGATAACTTTTTGTTTTTTGCTTCTGTTTCTGCCTGTTTCACTTCTAAATCTAGGAATGACGGCATTGTTTCTTGTTTTATTTTCTGTTTGCCAGATTTTTTATCGTCTGTTTTTGTTGGTGCGATATTTAAATAGAGCAAACTATTTTTCATCACAGGGTTAAAGATTTCTGAAACAGGGGCAGAGCCTGTTTGTGTTTCAGATAGCTGAGGCTGTTGGACAGCCACATAAACGAGCAGCTTCGGATCATCTTTTGGTGCCATTCCCATAAATGAAAAGACGTAATCGTTTCTCCCTTGAAGGTAGCCGCCAGCACCACCAATTTGTCCTGTACCTGTTTTCCCAGCGACATCAAAACCTTTGATTTGATATGGCTGTCCTGTGCCAATTTTTGAGGAAACGACCTCACCTAAAATGTCACGGACTTGCTTCGCTGTATCAGAAGAAATTGGTTTTCCTGCTACTGTTGGTTCGTGCTGTAAAATTGTTTTGTTTGTGTTCGGGTCTGTAATATGATCGATTACATATGGTTTCATCATCGTTCCACCGTTTGCAATGGCTGTCGCCGCTTCAATTTGCTGAATTGGGGTAATCGCGGACGCCTGACCATAAGCAGTCGATGCTTTGTCATATTCGTATCTGAAATTGATTTTACTAGACGCTTCGTTCGGCAAGTCTATGCCTGTTTTGTCATAGAAATGGAATTTTTGCAAGTATTGTTCGTAGCGTGTGAAACCTAGCTTTTCTTTTGCCAGTTTCGCAAAAGCTACGTTTGAAGAACGTAGAACACCTTCATGAAAATCAATTTTCCCCCAACCATTTCCGTTGTTATGGTCTCTTACAAGACCGCCGCCTACTTTATAAGTACCAGACTGATACTTGTCACTGCCTTGGTACACTCCTTCTTGGATAGCAGCAGCGAGTGTGAAAATTTTCATCGTTGAACCTGGTTCAAATGCGTAAGAAATGACATCGTTGTTATAATTCGTAATGTCGAGTTCATTTAAATTAAAGCTTGGCCGCTGTCCCATTGCAAGAACTCTTCCAGTTTTCGGATCAACGACTGTCGCAATGATTTTCTTCGGCTTATATTTTTTAGCGACCTGCGTCATACTTTCTTCAAGAAATGCTTGAATTTTTTGGTCGATGGTCAGTGTGACGTTTTTCCCGTCTTTCGGGGCAACGATGTCTTCTTTACTATTCGGAAGTGCCCATCCGCTTCTGTCGCTGTTATATGTTACATAGCCATCTTTTTCTTTTAAATATTTATTCAGAGCCTTTTCTAGACCCATTGCGCCTGACATGTCCTTCGTTGCTTCATCTAATCTAGCGTAACCGATTAAGTTCGAAGCAAACATGCCGTTTGGATAATACCTCTTTGTGTCTTTTTCAAAGGCGATTCCAGGAAGTTTTAGCTTTTCAATTTTTTCCTTTGTTGAAAAACTAATATCCTTTCCGGCTTTACCAAACTCAACTTGGAACGCATCCTTTGTATTCAGACGCTTTAAAATTTCACTCTCACTCATATCAATGACTTTTGACAGCTCTTTTGCTGTCTTTTCTTTGTCAACGACATGCATCGGATGCTTTGGATCGACCGTCATTTTCTTGCTCATGATCGCAATCAGCTTATACACAGATGTATCTTCCGCAATCACATTGCCATTTCTGTCTAAAATGGACCCTCTTTTGGCTTCAAGTGTTTTTTTCGATTGATATTGTTCATTGGCTTTTGCAGCTAACACTTGTCCATCGACGGTTCCCGTAATCTGAATGTAAATAAAACGTGCAAGGATGATAAAGAAAAACAGGGCGAAGCAAATACTCGCAATTGCCGCGCCTCTGTTCATCATTTTATTCTTTTTAGGCATCGCCATGTTAATCGACCTTCTTAACATCTTTCGATATGCTTAAGCCCGCTTTTTTAGCGGCTTCAATGATTCTCTCTGGTTCACTTAGTAAGTCTTTTTCCTTTTGCAGTTCAGTGATCTTTTTCGATTCTAAAGACACTTGCTGTTCTAGCTTCTGCACTTCGATATTTGCGTGATAAACAGCAAAGGCTTTCGAAATGATGAGGATCGAGCTGCACATGAGAGCCATGACAAACATGACAAGTAAGATTTTTTCACCAAGTGTAATAGAACCTCTTCTTCTAATCACAACCGATTGACCTTGCTGCTCGGTTTGATGTTGCTTTACTTCTCTTTGGTAAGCCAAATTACTCATAAGAAACCTCCTTTTTATCATCATCTATGGTGTCGTTTACTTTTTTTCTGCAATTCGGAGCTTCGCTGAACGGGCACGGTTGTTATATTCCAGCTCTTGTTCTGATGCAACGATTGGTTTTCTCGTGATCAGCTTCAGTTTTGGTTCAAGTCCTTCTGGAATCACTGGTAGTCCGTGCGGAAGTTCTGGAAGAGAAGACATTTCTTTAAATGTACTTTTACAAATCCGATCTTCAAGTGAATGGAATGTAATGACAGAAATTCTCCCCTTCGGATTGAGTAACTCTATTGCTTGTTCTAGTGCTTCTTCAAATACTTTCAATTCGTCATTTACGGCAATTCGGATCGCTTGAAATACTCTTTTCGCTGGATGTCCGCCTTTTCGTCTTGCAGGTGCGGGAATTCCTTCTTTAATAATGTCGACAAGCTCACCTGTTGTTTCAATTGGCGCTTTTTTTCTGGCTTCTTCAATTTTGCGTGCGATTTGCTTGCTGAATTTTTCTTCCCCATATTTGTAGAAAATCCGAACTAGATCTTCAAATGGCCATTCATTCACCACTTGTTTTGCTGACAAAGCAGCGGTTTGATCCATTCGCATGTCAAGAGGTGCATCATGGTGATAACTAAAGCCTCTCTCTGGCGTGTCAAGCTGAGGTGATGAAACCCCAAGATCAAAAATCACACCGTCTACGCTTGTAATTCCTTGTTCATTCAGACGTTCTTTTAAATATCGGAAGTTGCTTTTTATGAAAAGAATGTTCGCTTTAACATGTGCGAGCTTCTCTCGTGCATGATCCAGTGCAGCATCGTCTTGGTCAAACCCAATCAATGTACCTTTTTCTGATAATTGAGATAGTAAATATGAGCTATGACCTGCGCCGCCTAGCGTGCAGTCCACATATGTACCGTCTTCTTTGACGTTTAAACCGTCAACTGTTTCTTTTAATAATACTGTCTCATGTTGAAACATGATGATATGGTCCCACCTTTTTCAAATAGAAATGAATGTGTAGAAAGCTTGCTGCACAAGGGATTATTATATATCAAATCCAATCATGTTTTCAGCAATTTCAGCAAAAGAATCTTCTTGCTCTTCTGTATATTGTTCCCAGATCGACTTACTCCACAACTCAATTCGATTTGAAACGCCGATGACCACACATTCTTTTTCGAGTTTTGCATATTGGAGTAGGTTGGATGCGATGTTAATGCGCCCCTGCTTGTCCAGATCACATTCAACTGCGCCGGAGAAGAAGAACCGGGTAAACGCACGTGCATCTTTTTTCGTTAGCGGCAGTGCTTTGAGTTTCTCTTCAATTAGTTTCCACTCACTCATAGGGTAGCCAAATAAACATTGATCAAGCCCTCTCGTCAGCACAAACTGTTCTCCGAGACCGTCTCTAAATTTAGCAGGGATGATCATGCGCCCTTTTGTATCAATCGTATGTTGGTATTCACCCATGAACATGATATCAGAGCCCCACTTTCTCACCCATACTCTCCACTATCCACCACTTCTCTCCACAAAACTTATTTTACACTGTTTCTACATAAAAAAAAACCCTGAACTAGTCAGGGTTCATTAAAACTTTATTTCAAAGTTTGACAATTTGTTGCTTGTTTTGAAATGAAAATGGCAGATTTTTGAACGTTTTGAAGAATTCTGGACCATATTTGTTTAAAAAGTACATGATATTCCAAATTCTTTCTTGTGGTGCTTCGAGTGGTTTTAAACTATTTTCAATTCGTTCAAAATCTCGAAGGATGTATCCTTCCTTCTCTTCCACACGCTTTGCAACCTTTTGATAAACAAATTGAAGCTGGTCTTCTATAAATTTGGCATTTTTATCTAATAGCTGTTCAAAGCTTGGTTCGATCTCTAGCGCTTCTTGTCTCATGGCCTCGTGAACATTCGCTAATTCACGTTTGGCATGTTGAACTGATTGAACGAAGCTGTCTGGAAGACTTTGCTGAAAGTGCGCATCCTTCTTTTCTTTCACGCCTTTTGTCAGCACTTCTTCAACCGACAATTCTCTTATCGGCAGCTTCTTATCAATGTGACGTTCAAGAATGGTGACGTGCAGTCTCGGAAGAACGGGTGCCATTTTGACATCGAAGTACTCGAAGATGCCTTTCAGCTCACCCCAATAGTTCACTTCACCGTGTCCAGCCATAAAAGCAAGCGTTGGAAGAAGGGTTTCCTGCATCAATGGACGTGTCACCACATTATTGCTAAACCGCTCTGGGTGCTCCTCGACTTCCTGTAATAGCTCATCTTTTGTCCAAGTAAGCCCCACTTCTGATATAGAAAATTGGCCATTCTCTTTTTCAATGAGGAAACGCTCATCATCATATTCGTAAAACAAGTTGGCTTGTTGGTCACCAGCTTCAATAATCGGCTGATACCCTGCTTGTTCCATGGCAGCCTGCGTGTTATTTAAGCGAGCTACGATCGCATCACTTGACTCCACAATTTGCTTGAATAACGTACGTTCAAGTGGCTTCACGCCGAAGTCTCCTGAATTCAATAACAGCAGTCCATCTTCTTCAAATAGATCGCAAACAATCCACTCAAAGAAATCAGTAAACGTTTCTGATTTGCGTAAACATCGAAGAAGCTGATCAAACAAGTCATTTGTGTAAGCAGATTCCTCATAGGTTGAAAATACATCA
Source organism: Bacillus sp. FSL W7-1582 (assembly GCF_038593325.1). NCBI lineage: Bacteria > Bacillati > Bacillota > Bacilli > Caryophanales > Bacillaceae > Bacillus > Bacillus sp. FSL W7-1582. The sequence goes on along the minus strand of NZ_CP151987.1, from coordinate 1,473,805 downwards.
CGAAGCCATCTCTCTGTTTTCTCTTGGTGGAGGGGTGTTCTTTTCGCAGCTGTTTTTTTCACATGATGTAATGGAAGCTTTTGTTTGACTGGGCCTTTTTCGCCAGACGTGTACACAAAGTTAATTTCGTCTACGTCGTGATCTTCACCCGCTACCCAAAAGACCGGAATAACAGGAACGCCAAGCTCTGATTCTTTTTCTTTGGCAAACTGAATAATGGAAATGATTTTATGTATGGTATAAAGCGGACCTGCCAGTAAGCCTGCCTGCTGTCCTCCAACCACCATGACGCTCCGTTCATCACGGATCTTCTCAATATTCTCACGCATCGCAGCCGAATCAAATTTTGCATGATATGCGCTCATATAATCCGCTAAAGCCTCGCGCGGGAAGCTCCTTTCCATGAGATCGTCGTATCTCTTTTTCCATGTGTGCTCAGAATGTATATCATAATCAAAAAAAGCAGTCATCTCTTTTTTTTCTTCTATATAATCACGTATGAATAAATTCTGACTTCGGATGGAAAGTTCAGTCAATTGCATGTTTAGAACTTCCTTTCTTCAATAAATAGTTAGTTTCCCGAAAAAAGTATAGCATGTAAATGAGCTCACTCAAAAGATTTTGTTTGCTTTTTTTCCAATACTTCCAAGCTTCTATTCAAGAAAGTGAGGAATGGCGGCGTCATCCCTTGACCTTGAGCTTTTTTTAAAAGGTAGCCAATGATTGCTTTTCTTTCAGTTTGGCGGCCTTTGACGATATCTTGCAGCATCGACGATTGATTGGCAGCCGTTTGATGGCAAATTGATTCCACATGAGCCCATAGACGATCTTTCTCAGGCAACCCTAGAATGGAAACCGCTTCTTCAAATGCACATGTCATCATATGTTCATATGACGGGTTCGATACCAATTCCCCATTATTCACATGTAATAAAGCCGTCAACGGATTAATACACACATTGACGAGCAGTTTTTCCTCCAGTACTTTCTTCCATTCATCTGTATAAACCATTTGAAAATCGCCCGTTGACAGTTCACTACTCATAGGTCCTTTTTCCTCATGCAGAAATGCTCCCCACTTGATGACACCCATTCCTGTATGGTTTACTGCGCGATCAGACACCTTCATTGCGCCATGCTCTACTACACCAATATATAACTGATGTGCCGTTTTCCAGTTCTTTAAATCGAATAAGTGGGCCATTCCGTTCTGCAAAAATAAGATCCGCTGACGAGGCAGTCCTGATAATTCACTTAGAACATCTTGCAGGTGATGATACTTCACTGTCACAATCAGCAAATCAAATATTCCTTTGACTCCCGTATCGGCCCCAACAGCTGATTGAATGGTTTCCCCTCTTACCATTCGTTCGATTCCTAATGCTCGAATTTCTTCTGCCTGCTGTTTTCTTCTTGTAAAGACGGTAATGTCATGATGCTCTGATAAATAACTAGCACAAAGCAGACCAATCGCACCACCGCCAATGATTCCAATTTTCAATTGCCGCACTTCCCTTTTTCTGTTTACTTCATGTTATCAACTATTTTACCAGTTTCGTGCTACGATGCAAAAAGCAGATAACGCGCTATGATTGAATTTTTTTAATTAAAAAACTATAATAATAAGTGTAAAAACTTTTTTAGGCGGATGGGATGAAAACGCCTTCAATGACATCACTGTCGACATTATGTGTGTAAGGGGGAAGATCACATGACACAAGTAAAACGTCTTCTGATTAACTACAAAACATTAGAGGAATTTAAACAATTTAAGGAATATGGCATACAAGAACTTTCCATGCTTGAAGACCTAGAAAGTAATATGATTGAAAATGACAGCAACTCTCCATTTTATGGGATTTACTTTGGAGATAAGCTTGTGGCACGTATGAGCCTCTATCAAGTAGATGGCTCGACGACGACGTATTTTGACCATAATCATGATTATCTAGAGCTGTGGAAGCTAGAAGTGCTGCCAGGATATCAGCGTAAAGGATACGGCGAAGCACTTGTTGATTTCGCAAAATCTTTCGGCCTTCCAATTCGAACGAATCCACGCGTCAAATCTGCCGGTTTTTGGGATAAAATGGGCTTTGAAGCGGTGAAATATGATATGGAACGCGATAAAGGAGAAAACCCACTCATTTGGGAGCCTGCACATATTCAAAAGAACACAGGTGAGTCCGCTTAATCATTTTAATCAATAAGAAAACGCCCCTCTTTCCATCTGTGAGGGGCGTTTTCTTATTTTGCGTAATCTTTTAAGCTGATATTCTGTTTGACTCTTTCAACAATACCAATAAGTGCCCGGTAATCTTCTTCTGTCATTTTTAATTGACGTTTCAGCTGTTCATTTTCTTCGGTGAGTGATTTTAATTGATGCTGTGCATCTTTAAGCTCCTCCCGTAAATAAGCTGGACCAGATGGTTCTTTCTCAAGCTGCTCTAGAAACCGAATTACTTCTCGAAGCGTCAGTTCAGTCTGATCAGAAGATGCCTTCTCCTCTATGGTGAACGCATGCTGCGGTAAACCCGAAGAATGGATACCAATTTTTTTACGCAGTTCTTTTCGCTGTTTTTTGGCAAGCTCAATGCCCGCCTGGTACTGCTTTCTGACGTAAGAATTCCACCTGAATCCACATGCTGCTGCTGTTCTTGACAATGCTTTTCCAACCTCTTCAAATGCTGAAAGCTGGGTACCGCCATCTCGGATATGCCTTAAGACAACTTCTGCTAAAAGTAAATCTTCATCTTGTGTCCATGCGTCCTGCCGTGTAATCGTCAACTCATCATCCCCCCTGAATCTGAATACCACATCATATGCGCTTACTAGAGTAGATAGACTATTTGCAGGAGAGAAACCTAAAAAATAGATCAATAAAAAAACGCAAGGGAAGATTCCCTCACGTTTTTTTATCAAGCATTAGTTGCTTTTTACGTCTTTGCCTTTGTATGTTCCGCAAGATTTGCAGACACGATGAGAAATTTTCATTTCACCGCATTCTGGGCAAGCTACCATACCAGGTACTTGTAGTTTGAAATGCGTACGACGCAATCTTTTTTTCATTTTAGAAGTTCTTCTAAAAGGTACAGCCATTATTCCCACCTCCTTAAAGAGTTAAGATTCATTATTTTCTTCTAAGAGCTTCTTCAAGCCTTCCAGACGAGGATCAATTCGGTTTTGATGTGCATCTTCCGAAATGACCGCCCAGTCATTCCCTTCCTGTGGTGCAGCACCTTTTACGTCAGCTTGGTCGCAAAAGATTTGCATGGGCACTTCAAGAAGAATTTCTTCCTTGACTATAGGCGTTAAGTCGATGATATCGTCTTCTACAACAGATACGTCTTCATCTTCTATATCGTCTGTCTTATGAAGTACAAATAGTTCTTTTGTTGAAATCGCAAATGGATAATTTACATCAACAAGCGTTCTTGAACAAGGCAATGTCATTTCACCTGTGATGGTTAAATCAAATGCGACTTGCTTTGATTCGATCACTCCAGTCCCTTTCACCTCTACTGGTGAAATACGACGTATATCTGAATGAAGGCTAGTAAGTTCATTTAAGTCAACCGTCTCATGAAAATCGAAGCTGTTTTTAGCTTTTTGATGTAACTGATAAACTGTCCATTTCAATTGTATCACCTCTAAGAGCAACAAACATGATTATAGCTTTCATCATGCTATTTGTCAATATTTTTTCTTTACAGTCCTTCATGACGTCAAAGGGCTGTTTGACATCAGTTCTCGGAATGCCTAAACTGAAAAAAATGGTCTTCATTTTTCCCTTATGCTACTGTAGCACAGACCATTTAACCATAGCAAGAAAGGCGGAACATCTATTGAAAGCAGTGGGAGTCGTTGTCGAGTACAATCCATTTCATTATGGGCATGCCTATCATGTGAATCAGGCGAAAAAACAAACCTCCTCAGATGTTGCCATTGCCGTCATGAGCGGTTCTTTCCTCCAGCGCGGGGAGCCTGCCATCGTCTCAAAATGGGCACGCACAAAAATGGCACTGCAAAACGGCGTAGACATTGTGTGTGAGCTTCCATACATATATGCCGTACAAAAGGCAGAAACCTTCGCCAATGGCGCTGTGTCCATCCTTGATGCATTAAAATGCCATTCTCTTTTTTTCGGCAGTGAGGATGGAGAGATCAACGCATTTGAGCGCACAGCACACGCTTGGTATGAAAAAAAGGCAGAGATTGACCTTTTCACAAAAGAAAAGGTGAAAGAAGGTCTTAGTTATCCCGCAGCAGCAGCAGGTGCGTTTCAAGAAGTCATTCATTCTGAACACTTACTGGATTTGTCCAAACCAAATAACATTTTAGGCTTTCATTATGTTAAAGCCATCTTAGAGAGAGCTCCTCACATGCAGCCTTTTACGTCTCAAAGAATTGCATCTGATTATCATGATGAAGAACTACCTGACAACCAAAAAATCGCAAGCGCAACAAGTATCCGAAAAGCTTTAAAAGAACAGAGCTCATTTCAAGCAGTCACGCCCTACCTCCCGGACGCTACTTTAAAGCAATTACACGACTATCATTCTTCATATGGTCTTTTACATACGCAAGAAGCCTATTTTCGCTTTCTGAAACATGTCTTTCATACAATGGATACGAGTGAACTAGAGGGCATCTATGAAATTGAAGAAGGCATTGAACACCGCATGCAAAAAGCCATGACACATGCGTCTTCCTACGAGGAGTATCTATCACTTGTCAAAACAAAACGATATACGTGGACAAGGTTACAGCGGATGAATACGCATCTATTAATGAACGTGAAGAAAAAGACGATGCACGAGCTGCTTGAAGAGAAAAAAGCGCCCTATATTCGTTTACTTGGAATGACAAGGAAAGGACAACAGTACCTGTCTCTTGTAAAAAAAGAGTTGGATGTACCACTTGTGAGTAAACTGTCTTCCTTTTCACATCCCGCCCTTGATCTTGATATTCGCGCTTCAAGGGTGTTCAGCCTTCCCATCTGTGAACCCATGCAAACAGAATTAACGAAAGCAGAGTTTAAAACATCACCGATTCGATATGATGAAGAGAGCGGACTCTTTTCATCTTGATAGAAAAAAGCAGCCTGATTTGCAGGCTGCTCTTTTTTATGATGCTTTCTCTTTTAATTTGTTTAAATAGTTTAGTGCGTCCTGCATGGTATCCACAGGAACGATTTTCATATCACTTTTAATATCTTTTGCTGTTTTGACTGCATTTTTGTAGTCAGAGTTTGGGTCACCTTTATCATTCGGTGCAAAGAAGATGTCTTTCCCTGCTTTGTCTGCTGCAACAACCTTTTGATCAATTCCGCCAATCGGTCCGACTGTACCATCTGCATCAATCGTTCCAGTTCCTGCGATCGCATAGCCATGTGTTTCATCTTCTTTTGTCAGCTGATTGTAAATTTCAAGTGACATCATTAAACCAGCCGATGGACCGCCGATGTTTTCAATATCCACTTTCACAGAAGGAGACACTTTCACATGACGGTCTGTAAATAGTGATACGCCAATTCCCACTCGTTTTGGCTCTTCTTTAAATGGTTTTAACGTCACGTTCTGCGTGATTTCTTTGCCATTACGTTCAAGTACAAAACGGACAGTCGTGCCTGCTTTTTTACTGCTGATATACGAAACCATTTTATCTGCTGACTCGTATGTATGGCCGTCGACACTTTTGATCTTATCACCAACTTCAATCTTCCCATATGCAGGCATTCCTTTCATCACATAGCTCGCATATACCCCATTAAACGTATAATCTACTTTTTTTCCCGCTTTTGTATAAGCGGCAATCATCGCATTTTCTTGAGAACTTTTCATGAGCTGCAGCTGCCGTTTCATATAATCCTCATCAGACTCTCCGTCCGCTTTAATATTTTCTTCTGGAACGATTTCGTCATACTTGTTCATTTTTGCAAGCAAATACGTATATGGATTGGCTGGACCTACTTTAATGGTCATAAGAGAAAAGCTGCCCTTCTCGCCATATCCTCCGTCTACTTGAATGTGTGGCGCAATTTCTGTGGCATCACCTGGCTTTGTGACGTAATAGGGCAGTTTCACAAAAGTTAAGCCAAATAAGACTAGAACAACAGCAAAAAAGCTGAGCCAGCGAATATTTAATTTTTTCATTCGATTAACACTCCCATTTATCAATGACATCTTTCAGTTTTCCTTTTAGTTGGTCGGCGGCGAGTTCACCTGCTTCAATCATTTCTTGAACCTGTGTAAACGCACTAGAGCTAAAGGTCTCGAGCTTCGGCCGAATCATGAGATCTGCATGAATGGTTTGGTGACGAACCAATTCATTTTGAAGGATGTCCAAACTTTGCATAATGACATCCGATAATCTCGTTGCCTTTTCTGTTTTTTTCACCCTTGATACATCAGAGGCGATAATGAGATCTGCCCCCATTTCTTTGAGAACAGAGACAGGAATGCGGTCCACTACCGCTCCATCCACCAATTGCCTGCCGCCTATTTCATGCGGAACAAACACACCCGGAATGCTAATGCTTGCCCTGACTGCTTGTGAGACAGACCCTTCTTTGAACACAACCTTCTCCCCTGTCTGAAGGTCACAGGCGACAATCGCAAGAGGCACGCGCATTTCTTCAATATTCTTCCCATATGTAAACGTGTGAATCAGCTGCAAAATTCGATTTCCTTTTAACAGACCGATTTTTGGCAGTGTATAGTCAGCATAATACTTTCTTCTGAAGACAAGTGCAAGTTTTTTCATTTTTTCTACGTCTTGTCCTGCCGCATAAAAGCTCCCCACAAGAGCACCAATACTGCTTCCTGCGATCATATCCACCTGAATTCCTTGTTTCTCAAGACTAGATAAAACCCCGATATGCGCCATCCCTCTGGCACCCCCGGAGCCCAGCGCAAGCCCGATAATCGGTCGTTTCATGAATCCACCCTCCTCTTTCTATGCATATATACGAATCTATAGGTCTAAACATGCCCCTTCTCATCGTATAGTAATAGAAGACAGGCTCGGCTAGCATCTCTTTTTCTTTAATCACGAGCTCGCCAATAGATTATAACGGCAAGGGGCGACATCTCCATGAAAAAATGGAACACTCTGTTCATCGCTGCTTTTTTTATCTTTTTAACAGCCACTGTGATAACACATCCACAAGCCTCTTTGCAAGCATCGAAAAATGGACTTGCAATGTGGTGGGAAGTGGTTTTTCCATCGCTGCTACCTTTTTTTATTTTGTCCGAGCTATTAATCAGTTTCGGGATTGTCAGATTTGTCGGCGTATTATTAGAGCCATTTATGCGGCCTATCTTTCGGGTGCCTGGTGTCGGCGGTTTTGTATTAGCGATGGGAATGGCCTCTGGTTTTCCTTCTGGCGCTAAATTGACGACAAGACTTCGGCAGGAAGGACAGCTGACAAGAATTGAAGCAGAACGCCTTGTGTCATTTACCAATTCTTCAAACCCTTTGTTCATTTTTGGAGCAGTGGCTGTAGGATTTTTTCATCACCCAGCTTTAGGCATTGTGTTAGCCTGTGCACATTATTTAGGAAATCTCGCGGTTGGGGTGACGATGCGCGGATATAAAGCACGTCATGATGCGCACCTCAGAAGCCGAAAAGGATTTTTATTGCCTCCAATTCGAGAAGCATTCAGCGCTCTTCATACGGCAAGACTCGCAGAAAAAAGACCACTTGGCCAAATATTAAGTGACGCTGTCATGTCATCTGTTCAAACGCTCTTTATGATTGGCGGCTTTATCATTTTATTTTCTGTCTTTAGTAAAATGCTCGCTGTCGTTCATGTAACAGATCTTCTCTCTATCGGGATCGGCTCTATACTGAAAACGCTGCACCTTCCGCCGGAATTAGATCTAGCCATGATTGCGGGTCTATTTGAAATCACATTAGGAAGTCAGCTCACAGGGTCACAAGAGGTTTCCCTGCTCGCTAAAACAATTGTGGTCAGCTTTATTTTAGGATTTAGCGGATTCTCCGTTCAAGCTCAGGTAGCTGGGATTTTGGCAGCCACCGATATACGCTTTAAACCGTTTTTCTTCGCCCGTTTGCTTCACGGTATTTACGCAGCCGTCTTTGCCTTTTTGTTATTCAAACCCCTTTATGTCTCTAAAGCAGACATGGCGCTTCCAGCAGGGGCATTTGAAACAAGCGAGCAAGTCGTGATGTTTAGCAGCGTGTTATGGAATCAGCTTGTATCTGCTGGTCCTCTCATCACCTTGTTCAGTCTGATCGTGTATATTGCACTCTATTATCAGAAATTAAAAAATGGATGAGTGCACAATGCACTCATCCATTAAATTTCTCTTTCAGCGCAGCTTCGACCTCTTGCGGTACAAGCTCTTTGACTGATCCATGATATTTCGCTACTTCTTTAACAATGCTTGAACTTAAGAAGGAGTATTGATTATTCGTCATCATAAAGAACGTTTCAATGTCATCATTCAACACTTTGTTCATTGATGTCCCTTGCATCTCGTATTCAAAGTCCGTCACCGCTCTAAGTCCGCGTAAAATGACTTTCGCCTCTTTTTGTTTCGCATAATCAACGAGCAGTCCATGAAAGGATTCCACTTTGATATTTGGTAGCTCCTTTGTTGCTTGACGAATGAGTTCACATCGCTCTTCAACAGTAAACAACGGCTTTTTTGACGAATTATTGAGGACGCACACATATACTTCATCAAAAATCTTCGCCCCTCTTTTGATAATATCCAAATGGCCCAATGTGACTGGATCGAAGCTACCCGGACAAACGGCTATATTCCCCATGCTTTAATTTCCCCGCTTTCTATAGATCGTAATGCCAGTCATTCCGTACATTTCCTGCCTTGAGATATGCAGCTGTCCTGCTTCCTCTGGCAGTGTCACATCTTTATCATGCTCACACACAATGACGCCATCATCTGCTAATAAGGAATGCTCATCAATCGTATCAAGAAGTGCTTTCAACTTTTGATCTTTATACGGCGGATCAAGGAAGATGGCTTGAAAAGATTCTTCTCGCTTCACTACAGCGGCGAGTGCACGGTTTGCATCATTTCGAAACACTTCACTTTGATCCATCAGCGACAATTGATTCAAGTTGCCTTTAATCGTCTGAATCGCCTTCATATCTCGATCCACAAATATACAATGATCGAACCCTCTAGAAAGCGCTTCAATACCTAAACCACCACTTCCAGCAAATAAATCAAGGGCCCATCCCCCATCAAAATACGGTCCAATCATATTAAAAATGGATTCTTTTACTTTATCTGTTGTTGGTCTTGTTGATTGGCCGGGTACGGCTTTCAGCGTGCGGCCTTTTTTTGTTCCAGAAATCACTCTCATTTTTTCCACCACTTTTTCTGCTTGCATCTATTGAATATTGTTTGATGACAAAAAATTCAACATTATCTTACCATATCCACTCCACATGGGACAATGCACTGAATTCCATTCATTTTCTATGTATAGATCACAAAAGAGAGGGTCATACTACTGTTAACAGCATCTGATGTGGTGCTGTTGCCAACCGCGGAGAAGACTTACGTTTCCCCATAAGTTCTTCCTCCGGTTTCTCCTCTCCCTTTGCCTTCTCCTTAATGAATCATTAAGAATAGAAGGACCCCGCGGGTGATGCCGCGGGGGTTTTTTTGTGTCTTTAAAAGCCCACCTTATAATCATACTCTTTTGCTTTGTCCAATTTCGATTCGTACTCTAATTTAATAAAAGGTTTATAGGAAGGCTCAACACGTTTTACAAATGGCAATGAACTGAGCTTTGCCATGTGGCGCTCAAGATCATTCATATCACAATAAATCACTGCATATTTCATTTTCCTTGAAATATAGTGAACATTCCCAAATTTCCTTAGCGCTTTTGACTGCTTTAACGAATGCAGCCAAACGACCATCCCTTGACGTTTGGTATCCATCTTTTCACCTGCCGCTTTTCAATTCTTTCCGTTCATTATGTAAAAGACGAGACGTTCAAGTCTCGTCAAGATACTTTACAGCCACAGCTGCCTCCTGATCCACAGCCACCGCCGCATGATGATAGACCATCAAAATATGGGTTCCCTGTTGGAACTTTAATATATGCTGATACAGCTTGACCGATTTCAATACTAATCTCATCTAAGATGGATTGAATCGCTGTTTCTGCTTTTTTGAAATCAACCACTGTATCGTGAAGATCTAGCTTTCTTTTGACCTCACGCATTTCTTTTGAGATCGTTCTATAGTCCGGATGGTATTTGCCGAACCGCTGCACATCTTCATATTGCTCTTTTACTTTTGTAAAATGGGCAATAATTTGTTGGGCTTCTTCGTCTTGCTGGAGACGCTTAAAGCAGTTGCGGTAATGTTCAGCCTCCTCCGACTGAAGAATCATGGCAGCCAATTGATTTGCTTCCTCTTGGAGCTCCACAGATTCGATTGTCGCATACATAAATGTTGCACCTCCAATTCATAGTTTACCACGAAACCTATGGATCAGAAAATGCTTTTACGTGACAAATACATCCCATGTCTCTCTTTTCTGCTTATATTCAGGGTGACGAGAATTTAGCACAACGGTCATTTTATGCTTTCCTTTTGAAAGGTGCTTGACCACAAACGCCGCAGTATACTCATTGCCTGCCCGTTTCCCGTCTACATACACAGTAAAATACCCCGCCTTCTTATCCTTTTTCAAGGGTGAAGGTTCAAGGTGAAAATCTTGAAGTGTACTTTCTATATACACAACAGATCCCTGCACTTTGTATTTTAAAAAGCCTTGCTGCTTCATTTCACTTTGCGTTTGCTGCATGACTGGTATTGCTGGTTCTTGCCTAGTTACTTGCTCTTGATCATGTTGACTTTGACATCCGGTGAGAAGAAAAAGCAATGCGCATATTGACAGCATCCATTTCATGTTCTGATTCTCCTTTCGTCTACTTTCATAGGATGCTCATGAAATAGACATCTTAATCAACTCAAAAAAAGCCTTACCCGGCTCCATTTTGATTGCGCATTGCTTGGAACATCTGGATCATCATTTCAGCCATTTGGACACTATTGCTCAACTGGCTTACACGATGAGGAATGGTTTTTTCGTAAAAGTTCATTTTATCTAATTCAAACGAAGTGACATTTTCAGGATGCCGCGTTAACTGTCTATACCAGAGTGGGCGCTGCCTGATGAATTTGATTCGATCCTCTTCGGCCATGACAAACTCTTGTACTTCTCTCCGCACCAAAAGCATCCCCTTTCAATTAATCTTTCCTGAAGGAGAATGGGTGCTGGCTGCCTCCAGATGAACCCTTCTTTGAGCCATTGGATGAAAATTGACCGAGTAAGCTTTGTAAAGAGGAAATAGACTGGCTCATTTTATTAATTTGTTCATTCATTTGATCAGCGTCCATTTTTTTCACTGCAGAAACCATTTTAGACATAAAATCTGCTTTTCCCGGTTCACTTTGCTTAGCGGCTTTTTCTTCTTTTGCTTCTTCCTTTTGTGTTTGCCGGTAAGGAGACCACATATCATCTTCCTCACCAAACATGACCCAATTCTCGTATAAACTTTGCCAGCTTTTTTCTTGCGTCTGCACTTCTTGAATTAATTTCGGATGGCGTCTGACGAACTGTTTAAATTCATCAATGGATGTTTGCTTTTGCTTATTTGTCATATCCTCACCCCCCATACAAATGCCTACTATACTATATACATCTGGGTCTATTTTGGTGAGCCCTTTTCATAAAAAAACAGCCGCCATCTGTGCGCAGCTGTTTAGAGGATTAAGACGTTTTCTTAATGAAGTTTTGTGTATAGTACTTTTCTTTCACACCAACGCCAAGGTGCGTGTAATCTTGATTTAACAATGCCTTCCGGTGACCTTCGCTATTCAGCCAGCCTTCTACAGCTGCAGGGCCATCAACATAATTATATGCAATGTTTTCCCCCGCAAGCTGAAATGCGACCTCACCTCTTTCTAACCGGTCTTTCAGCGTGCCGTATTTTTTAGATTCATGGGAGAAATAATGATGATCTTTCATGTCCTCACTATGCATGAATGCCACTTCAGAGGTTTCATCGTCCCACTTTAAGGTCGGCAGTTTGTACTTATGGCGGATAATATTGGTCATATCAAAAATTTGTTTTTGACTCGACGCTTCAATATCCTTCCATTTTTCACCTGATATCGCCTCAGGTTCAATTAATTGACCTCGATAAACGACTTCATACGGCTTTTGTTTGACAAATGTATCTGCGTTAAAGGCTCTAATGCTCGAAAGAGTGCTTTCAAACTTATCCATGTAGAGCTGGACATACACATCATCTCCCACTTTCACCGTCGGCCTGGTATTCATATCATCTTCTGAGAATTCAAAGCGATATGAATTTCCCTCGTCCTCTACATGAATGTAAGGAGCGATTTGTGTTTTTTTAAATACTTCACTTGTGGCTTGACCGATTTTAAACGGCTCAACATTCAGCCCATCCCCTGTCGCAAACAAGGTCACCACTTTACTGTCCTTTACCCCTACTTGAATATAGTGTTTCTTCGATTGATTGTATATCCACCAGTCATAATCATATGCGGAAGGATCAATGCGATCTGGTTCCCCTAGCTGTTTAAGCACTTCGTTTGAAGACTTCCCCATAAAGGACATGAGACCTTTTTTCGGAATGTTGATCGGCTTATCGCTAGATGTTTCTTCATTAGACACCTTCGGCTCATTGCTGTTTTCTTTTTCTGGTGAAGATCCATATTGAATAAACAGAATGTACGTTCCAGATATAATCAGGAGGATGAAGAGTGTTTTCAGCACAGTTTTCAAATAAACACCTCCGTTAAATTGGCAAGGTACAAAAAGTACCTTCTATTGTCATTTAAACAAAACTTGCTCCATTTATCAACGACAATACAGCCTATTTAACACGAATTTAAAATATGCCCCTCCTAATGAAGAAATCCTTGGCCATGATCCTGGTCTTGTTGAGAGATCTCCGTTAGAGCATCACCTGCACGATCGTTTGATAAATCTTCAACTGATAAATCCCCAAGGGCTACGATTCCTGTGAGTGCCCCATTTTTGACAACCGGGATACGGCGGAGCTGATGTTCTGACATCAACCGGACAATTTCTTCTAGGGTTGCATCTTCTTCAGCTGTCAAAACTTCCTTCGTCATGATGGCACCAACCTCTTGTGAGTTCGGCTTTTTCTCAGCAATACCTCTAAGTACAAGGTCGCGGTCTGTGACAATACCAACAAGCTGATCTCCGTCGACTACTGGAATGGCACCAATGTCAGCATCTTTCATTTTGACTGCCGCTTCATACGCATTGTCGTCCTTTTGCAACGTCACTACTTTTTTCGTCATGATATCTTTGATTTTTTTCGTTTTCACGTTGATTCCTCCATCCGTTATTTTCTTTATTACTGTAACCAGCTTATAAAAGAACATACCTTTCACAGTTGAAAGTTTAACGCTTTCATACTATGATTGTCAGTAAAGGGAATTTTTATAAGGAGGGGTTTTGGGTGAAGTTTGAAGGTACGGGGATTGAGAAGGTATCAGCTGACTTAAATAAATTGGATTTCATTATGGAAAGTGAAGGATTTGTACGAGCCGATCAATGGGATTATGAGCGTGTGACGTACGACAGGAAGTATAACATGGTAGAGGGGACGTTTTACTTACGGATCTCTGGCTACGCCACTGAGGGAGATGTTGGCTCCAAAAAAGCCCACATCCAGCTGCTGACACCTTTACTTGGAAAACACTATTATCCACATGGTGTTGAATATGGAGAAGGCGAAGATTTCCCTAAATCTCTTATTCAATCAAGCAAAAAAACGCTGAACCAATTAAAAGAAAAACTAGAAGCGATAACTGCTGAAGCATAAAAAGCACAGCCCCTGCGGCTGTGCTTTTCATTTATTCATATTTCGGAATGAGCGCATCTGGTACAGCATCTTTCGCTCTTTCTTTTCTCGCCCAGTCAAAGAAGACAACAGCAAGAATCGATCCGTATACAATCTCTTGAATGATTTTCATCAAAATAGCACCTAGCTGCTGATCTTCTAGCAGCGGCAATGTATGAAACATGTCAGGTCCCGTAAGCGCAAGACCAGCAAGCATATCACTCGGTACGCATAGGTGCAGTGCTTGTATCCATGCGCCGGCATCTGAATAAGTGGCATAGATAGGCGCTTCACTAAACATAATGAGTGCGCAGGCAGGTGTCATTAAAATCCCATCTGCCATAATATATCCAAGCTTTAAAATGCCCGTAATCTGCGGCTGACTTTGCACTTTATGGACAAGCGGCCACCACATGAAAAAGGCAGCGATAAAAATGACAACCGTCATCAATGCGTGATAAAACGGATCTGTTTTGACAAAATCGAACACAAGCGGAATATGATACAGCGAAAACAACCCGTTAAATCCGAGCAAGGCAATCAACGGCTTAGAAAACAAGCGGAAAATCGGCTGAATGCCCCGTGTTTGAATGATCCGCTCCCAAATCGCCGCAGGTAAACCTGTAATAAGAAGCGGCGGGATGACCAAATAGAGCACTGCCATTTGCGCCATATGCGCACTGAACATAATATGCCCCATTAAATCAATCGGGCTCCCCTTCACTGCATAAAGCAACACAAGCCCCGTGAGAAATAGCGTTTTCTCTTTCACCGTCGCACGGTGCTTGCCCTTCGTCACGAGAAGCAGATAAAAAGCGGCTGCTACTACAATACATGTCAAATAGTAAGGACTCCATAATGCACGAAATCCAAATATCTCTAAGTTTTCCATTGCTGCGCCTCCTTCAAGGGCAAAGCGAGCTTACCACCAAATAATGGTCAAAAAGGCTAAAACGGTAATAAACGCGACAAACACACCTGAGTAAAGAAACAACGCGGGTGTTTCATGCCCTTTTTGGTTCATGTGCATAAAATAATAAAGCTGAAAAGCTACCTGAATCACTGCAAGCAGTAAAATAAAAGGGACAGCGAACCAATTTCCGACATCTTCAGAGGCGATTGTTAAAAAGGCAACAAACGTTAAACCAATCATCAAGCCGAAAGAAATGAGCTGATGCTTCATTTCTTCGGCATTTTTCTTTTTCCGATAGACAAGATCGACTTTGGACTGATTTGTGTTTTTATTTCCCATTCTTATCCCACCATTCCCATTAAATATACAACGGTAAAGATGAAGACCCACACAACATCAATGAAGTGCCAATAAAGGCTCGCCACATAATATTTTGGTGCATTGTATAAATCGAGTCCGCGTCTCATATTCCGAATCATCAGAGCGGTGATCCAGCAAAGTCCAAATGCGACGTGAGCCCCGTGTGTTCCAACAAGCGTATAGAAGGAAGAGCCAAGTGCAGAGCTCGTAATGGTAAATTCATACGCATGCACATAATGATAAAACTCATAAATTTCTACCCCTAAAAATCCAGCACCTAAAAGAACGGTTACACCTAGCCAAAGCTGCATTTTTTTAAAGGCAAAGTTTTTCATATGATACATAGCATACACACTCGTTAAACTGCTCGTTAACAGAAGCATTGTGGCAATAAAGACAAGTGTGAGGTCAAACATTTCAGTTGTTGTTGCGCCGCCTGCATTTGAATTTTTCAGCGCCAAATAAGTGGCAAACAAAGATGCAAACAGGACCGTTTCTCCCCCAAGAAACAACCAGAACCCGACGAACTTATTCTTTCCTTCTAACGTGGCTTTCTCAGGAGAAGCCGGAAAGGTTTCCGCTGTCATTTTTTGTGGTTCCATTATGCTTTCACCCCTTTGTCATCGTCATCCGTCAAATCTTCTTTGTGAATATGGTATCCATGATCATCTTTAAGAGAGCGAACGAGCATGGTCGCAAACGTGATCCCAAGACCAATGAAGATCACCGGTAGACCCCAGCTGTGTTCTTGACGATACATAAAACCAAACGCTGACACAAATAGACCGAATGAGATAATGATAGGCAAGATGGAATTATTCGGCATGTGAATATCATCGAGCGGTTCAGATGCTGTCATTCCTTTTTTACCATCCATTTTCTCAATCCATAATGGATCAAGTCCCCGTACAAGAGGCAGCTGCTTAAAGTTATATTCTGGCGGAGGTGAAGATACTGCCCATTCAAGCGTTCTTCCATCTCCCCAAGGATCGCCCGATACACGCTCTCCTTTTGCTGTCGTCCAGATGATATTAATCAGCATGATCACAACTGCTACAAACATGAACAGTGCCCCAATCGTACTGACCAAGTTCCCAAGGTCTAGACCCTGACCTGGCAAGAATGTAAAGACTCGGCGCGGCATGCCCCAAAGACCGAGAAAATGCTGGATAAAGAACGTTAAATGGAAACCGACGAAAAACAGCACAAAGCCAATTTTCCCAAGCTTCTCATTCAGTATTTTCCCAAACATCTTCGGCCACCAATAATGCACACCAGCTAAAATACCGAAGACCACACCACCGATAATGACATAGTGGAAATGCGCCACAACAAAGTACGTGTCATGGAACTGATAATCCGCTGCTGCTGCTGCAAGCATGACGCCGGTTACACCGCCAAGTAAGAATGACGGAATGAACGCAACTGAATATAGCATCGGCGTTGTAAACTTCACATTACCGCCCCATATGGTGAGCAACCAGTTAAACACTTTAATTCCAGTTGGCACCGCAATCGCCATTGTGGCTACGGCAAAGATCGCATTGGCAATTGGACCAAGTCCTGTTGTGAACATGTGATGCGCCCACACCATGAATCCAAGGAAACCAATTAATACAGTCGCAAACACCATGGACGAATAACCAAACAATCTTTTTCTTGCAAACACCGGAATGATCTCAGAGAAAATCCCAAATGCCGGCAAAATCAAGATATACACTTCTGGGTGTCCAAAAATCCAGAACAAATGCTCCCAGATGATTGTATTTCCGCCGAGCTCTGGATTAAAAAAGCTCGTATCAAACATTCGATCAAGCATCAGCATCGCAAGTCCTGCTGTCAGCGGCGGGAATGCGAATAAAATTAGTGCAGATGCCACAAACGTCGTCCAGGTAAAGAGCGGCATTCTCATATACGTCATACCTGGCGCTCTCATATTAATAATCGTTGCAAGAAAGTTGATTCCGGCAATTAGCGTACCAATACCCGCTATCTGCAACCCTAAAATATAGAAATCCATGCCGTGCCCTTCTGAATTCAGCGTGAGCGACGCATAGGCAGTCCAGCCTGCATCAGGTGCTCCGCCCATAAACCATCCAAGGTTTAAGAAAATTCCTCCGAAAAAGAACAACCAAAAACCAAGTGAATTCACAAATGGAAACGCTACGTCACGTGCACCAATTTGAATGGGTACAACCGCGTTCATTAATGCAAATAAAAGCGGCATTGCTGCAAGGAAAATCATCGTTGTTCCATGCATCGTCATGACTTCATTGTAAAACCCTGCACTCACAAAATCATTTTCAGGGATGGCTAGCTGAATACGGATAATCATCGCTTCCAGGCCACCAATTAAAAAGAAAAATCCCCCTGCCACTAAATATAGTATGGCAATTTTTTTGTGGTCAACCGTCGTTAAGTAATCCCATAAGACAGCGCCAAACCCCCGCTTTTTAGCTATTGTACTCACCATGAAATCCCCCTCTTATCTCCCATTTGCCCCTTTTCATATCAATGTCTATCTTCACGTTCTAAAAACAGACTATATCTGACAGATGACTTATTCTTGGATGTAGAGACTTATTCGGGAGCTCTTAACAAAAACTTCACATAGATCGTATACCCTTTTGAATGTGCGCAACTTCAAGCTGCTCAAGGCATTTACTGTATTTTAAGACCTTTTAAATACTCGTAGAGTGCATCTGCTTCTGAATCATTTAGTTTAGGGTACGTCCCTGTCATCTTATTACCTGGTTTAAAGCTCTCTGGATCTTTCAGCCATGCTTTGACATTTTCTTTGTTCATGTCTTTAATTCCAGCTACTTTTGTCCGCTCTCCGAAGGTTGCAAGGTTTGGTGCAGTCCTTGCCGCCTCTGGTCGTTCATCTCCAGGCTCTACCGCGTGACAACTTAAACAGTTTTTCTCTTTAAAGAGTTTTTCACCCTCAAGGGCTAGATCTGACGTAGATGCAGGCTTTTTATAATCTGTCATCTTTTTCGTCCAGCCTAAAAACTCATCTTGAGAAAGCGTTTTAACTTTAAAGTCCATTAAAGCATGTGATGGACCACAAAGCTCTGCACATTTCCCATAGAAATATTCTCCAGCATCTTTCGTTCGTTTTGAGTCAAATGTTAAATAAAACTTGTTCTCGTTGTCTGTATTTGTATCAATTTTACCCCCAGCTGATGGAATCCAGAATGAGTGTTTCACATCAGATGCTTTCAGCTTAAAATAAACCTTTTGATCAGTTGGAACAATCAATTCCTGACTTGTCACAATCCCATAATCAGGGTATTCAAATTCCCACCAATATAAGCTGGCTCTTACATTCACAACAAGTGTTTTTTCAGGATCTCGTTTTTTCTTATCCATAGCGCTTGTATCCCCTAGCTCAAGCGTGTATGCCACAACAGGTACAACGAGAATAATGAGTAGAAGTATCGGAATCGCTGTCCACGTAATTTCGAGGTTACGGTTCCCTTCTACCTGTTTAGGAATCGTATCTTCTCCCACTTTAGAACGTTTGAATTTAATGATGACGTAAAAGAAAATGATCGATACAACAATAACGACAAGAACCATAATAAGTGTACTCAGTACCGTTAGGAAAAACTGTTTATCTGCTACTTCCCCAACTGGCTTGAGTGTTGATAAGTATGGTTCACCGCAGCCCGCCAAAACGAGCGTCAGTAAGAGAAACAGTGAATAAACACGCCATTTTCTTATCATAATTTGTCCCAACCCCTTTTGCTTGATCTCCTTTGCCTTTCGCTTTTACCTCTTATTTATAAAATCACCTTTCACCCATCCATAACCCCCGCCTCTTATAAAAGCACTTACATTTCCTCTTTTCATAAAAAAATGATGTTTTTACTCAAAATACCATTTATGTATAAACAGAAAGCCGCCTAAATAGAACTGAATATCAGGCGGCTTTCATAGTTGTAAGAAAATGTTGTGTTATAAGATATAGCCATTGTTTTGATGTGATCAAAGTGTATTTCACTCTAGAATAGTGTAATAATAATCATCGCAACGAAAAAGATCGTTAAGTAGTTTAATGAATAAACGAACATGAGTGTTGACCACTTCATGATATCTTTCATTTTAAAGCCCATAAGACCAATGACGAGCCATCCAATGTTCAGCAATGTGCCAAGTGCGACAATCGGCCATCCTAATCCACCTAAGAAAAATGGAAGCGGGAGAAGACATGCTGTCCAAATGATGATTTGGCGTTTTGTGACTTCAAAGCCGTAAACAACTGGCAGCATTGGAATACCTGCTTTGCGGTAATCTTCCGTTTTCTTAATCGCAAGTGATAAGAAATGCGGAATTTGCCAGATGAACATAATCATAAACAGGACCCAAGCCGTTGTGTCGATGGTGCCTGTAACAGCTGTCCAGCCAATTAATGGCGGAACCGCACCAGATACACTCCCAATGACTGTATTAATGGTGTAATGACGTTTAGACCACATCGTGTATAGAACTGCATAAGTAAAGACACCGATAAATCCAATCACTGCTGATGTAACAGTTGTCATCAGAAGCATAATCAGTCCAAGTACAACAAGCAGAATACCAAATGCATACGCTTGACCCGGCTGAACTTTACCTGTCACCGTCGGTCTTGTTTTTGTTCTTTCCATTAGTATATCAATATCACGGTCAAACGCATTATTAATGGCGCATGAACCGGCAATAATAAGAGAAGAACCAATCATTGTTAACAGCACAATATCAAGATTCCCAAGAAAACTCATATCTGTAAAATAAAAAGCAAGCCACATTCCAGTAAAAGTTGTAATGAAATTGGAATTGACGATGCCCATTTTAATAAGAGCAAGAAAATCTTTTAAAGCGGTTGTTTCTTCTATTTGTCCATGAATAGCTGCTTCCGCGGCTGTTTTGGAATTTGCCAATGTGTATAACCTCCCTTGCCCAAACCTTCAAACGAACGAATAAAACGTAAAATCGTTACAACTCTATCATACAAGATAAAGAGCTGTAAAAAAACATCCTATTAAATAATAAACGACAAACTTGAAGTTATTTGTGAACTTTTCGTGAATTTATTAGGATGTGCGTTTCAGAAGGCGGTGCAAAATGAAATATTCTCTCCTCTATTTCTATCAGACTGTCAAAGAAAGATCAAGCACTCTAAATCTGTAAACTTTGTGAACTAACATATCATTTTTTTGTGAACTTTGGTCATTATGAATTGCAACAGAACACGCATTTGGCTTAAACTTGAGAGCATGTGAGGTTTTCATTTAGATCAGAAGTTATTTAGAGAAGGTGAAATCATTTGATGAAATTTGCTTTAAGGTTATTGAGCGTTGTCACAACATTTGTGATGCTGATCGTTCTGATTGGCGGTGCGCTTGTGACGAAAACTGGCTCCGGTCTTGGCTGCGGCAGACAGTGGCCCCTTTGCCACGGTCGTTTCTTTCCAGAAATGAACCCTGCTTCCATTATCGAATGGAGCCACCGCATGTCAACAGGAGTTTCCACCATTCTTGTACTGGCACTGGCGGTCTTATGCTGGAAAAAAATCAGTCCAGTATTCCGTGAAACCAAATTTTTGGTCATCATGTCCATTATATTCTTACTGCTTCAAGCGCTGTTAGGGGCACTCGCCGTTGTGTTTGGTTCTAACGCACTTGTCATGGCACTGCACTTCGGTATTTCACTGATTTCTTTTGCTTCCGTTTTACTGCTGGCACTGCTTGTGTTTGAAGCCACCAGATCTGAAACAAAGCTTGTGAAGCCGCTTCATATCGGCAAAAGAATGCAGTTCCATATTTATGGGTTGATCACATATACGTATATTGTGGTGTATACGGGCGCCTATGTGAGACATACAAAATCAAGTCTTGCATGCTCTGTCTTCCCATTTTGTTCAAAAGACGGCGCACTTCCAGCGTATTTTAATCAATGGGTTCAAATGTCTCACCGAGCAGCAGCCCTTCTTTTATTCGTTTGGATATTTGTTGCGATGTTCCATGCCCTTAAACATTATAAAGAACAAAAGCAGCTGTATTATGGATGGATCATTTCAGCCATTCTGATTACACTTCAAGCGATCTCTGGTGTCATGTCTGTTTATTCTCATCTCGCACTCGGTTATGCGCTTGCTCATTCATTCTTTATTTCTTGTTTGTTTGGGGTACTATGCTACTTCTGCTTACTCATTGCCCGGTTTAAATATGAAAATAGAGAGCCTTTCAGATAAACATACAATCCCCCTTTCATCCGAAAAGGGGGATTTCTTTTATGTTTGTTTCGCTTCTTCGAATAGCGAAATGGCCTTTTTTCGTCTTTCTTGATGATCGACTGTAGGCAGAGGATATGTATCCCCCAGCATGCATCCCGATTTCATTTGCTCATCTATCGGCATTTTACTCGGTTCATGAATCCATTTTTCATTCACATGCTTTAGTTCTGGTACATACCTTCTAATATATTCTCCGCTTGGGTCAAATCGTTTCGACTGGGTCGTTGGGTTAAAAATACGGAAGTAAGGAACAGCATCCGTTCCGACAGAGGCTGCCCACTGAAATCCTCCAATATTCGAAGCCTCATCATAGTCGACAAGTTTTCTCGCAAAATACGCTTCGCCCATTCTCCAATCGATGAGATAATCTTTTGTCAGGAATGAAGCCGTCACCATTCTCAAACGGTTATGCATCCAGCCTTCTTCATTTAACTGTCTCATCCCAGCGTCAACGAGCGGGAAGCCTGTTTGTCCTTTACACCAAGCTTCAAAAAGTGTCTCATCATCATTCCATTTTATATGTTGAAAGGAGGCATTGATTTCTTTTTCTTTCATCTCTGGATAATGCGCAAAGATCATATGATAAAAATCACGCCATGCCAGCTCTTTGATAAATGTTTCCTTGCCCTCATCTTCAAAAAGTTCTTCCTCATTGACCGCATGAAAGATTGTGCGAATAGAAATGGTCCCGGTTTTTAAGAACCGAGACAGCTTGCTCGTCCCAAAAACAGACGGAATATCTCGTTTCTCGTGATAACGCGTCAATCTTTCTTGAATAAAGCCGCCTAGCGTGCTTCTCGCTTTGTCTGACCCAATCTGATCGAATTTCCTTGTACATTTCTTGATGATGTCCCTTAGTTTCTCATCTCCCTTTTCAGAAAGTGACTCATCACAAATCGTGTGCTCACTGCTCAGAAATGATTTGTCAACTTTTATCACAGACTGCTTCTCCTGCTTCCGCCACGCTTGATAGTATGGAGTAAACACTTGATAATGAGACCCATCCGCTTTTAAAATATCTCTCGCCCCATGCAGATGCGTATCTTGCCACTTTGACACATGAATGCCCTTTTCTTCTAAGAAACGGGTCACTTGCTCATCACGTGTTCGACCATTTCCTACTTCGTCCTCATTAAAAAAGACCGCATTGATGTCATAAGCATTCATGAGCTTTTGAAAAGCGGACAAAATATCATCATGAATGAGATGAACATACATGTGAGATTCTCTCGCTTCCTTGACGAAATTGGCCAAGTTTTGAAAGAAATGTTCGTTGTTCAAATCCAGTTCCATTTCTGTAAAAAACGGATCTAGATGATAAAAAGCAAATAATCGGTACTGATGTTTTTTTGCATATGTGATCGCTTTTGATAAGGCGATATGATCATCCAATCGCATATCTCGGCGAAACCAAATCACGACAATTTCCACTCTTTCTTCACCTCATTCTATAGTGTAATCACTCTAGCGGGCGGCTGCACATTTTAATGCGCTCAAAAAAAAGACACATCACAGTGGATGTGTCTTGGATTGTTGACAAAGGGCTAAAATGCTCTTTATTTTAGCCCTTTGTTTTCTTTTCAGCGTGATAGAAAGCCCTTGAAGTCTAGGAAAAGAACGAGTACTGGAGCGGAGCGAATTTGACATTCGTGAGCACCAGCACGCAGGACTGACAAAGAATGCAAGGGTTTGTCTACACGCTGAGACACATCGCAGTGGATGTGTCTCACTCATTATTCAGGCTTTAAGACAATCAACAGATCTCCAGTTTGAATCCCTTCTCCATTCGTGACATGAATTTCATCCACGACTGCTGAGAACGGTGCTTGTACCGTCGTTTCCATTTTCATCGCTTCATTGATCATCAAATGCTCACCTTGAGAAATTTTCTGTCCTTTTTCAACAAGCACTTTGATCACAGTGCCTGGCATCGATGCCGCAATGTGATTTGGATTTGAGCGATCTGCCTTCATTTTTTCTTGAACGGAGGATTTGATGCTTTCATCCTTAATGACCACTTCACGCGGTTGTCCATTCAGCTCAAAGTAAAGCACTCTTGTAGCGTCCGGATTCGGTTCTCCAATTGACACGAGTTTGACAATGAGGGTTTTCCCTTTTTCAATTTCTACCTCAATTTCTTCACCAAGTCTCATGCCGTAGAAGAAGGTTGGTGTGTCAAGAACAGAGATGTCTCCATAGCTTTCTGCTGTTTGAACAAATTCAGAAAAGACTTTCGGGTATAAAGCATATGCAATGGCATCTTGTTCTGTTAACGTCAAGTCATGCGATTCTTTGAACTGCTTTTTGATTTCTTCAAAGTCCACTGGTTTCAGTTTCTCACCTGGTCTGACAGTAAGCGGCTCCTCCCCTTTTAAAATCAGCTTTTGCAATTTTTCTGGGAATCCGCCATGAGGCTGTCCTAAATAGCCTTTAAACAATTCAACAACCGAATCTGGGAAATCCAGTGTTGCTCCTTTTTCATAAACATCCTCTTCTGTCAGATCGTTTTGCACCATATAAAGTGCCATATCTCCGACCACTTTAGAAGACGGTGTCACTTTCACAATGTCACCAAACATGTCATTTACACGTCTGTACATTTCTTTTACTTCATTCCAGCGGTCGCCAAGGCCGACCCCTTTCGCCTGCTGTTGCAGGTTACTATACTGGCCACCAGGCATTTCATGCTCATAAATTTCTGTATGCGGTGAATTCATTCCGCTTTCAAACTCATGGTAATATTTTCTGACGGAATCCCAATATTGAGAAAGACGTTCAACCGCTTGAACATTCATTTCGGGCTTTCTTTCATGTCCGTCTAAAGCATAATATAATGAGCTCGCACTTGGTTGTGATGTGAGCCCCGCCATAGAGCTGACTGCAACATCAACAATATCAACACCTGCATCAATCGCTCTTGCATAGGTGAAGAGTCCATTTCCACTCGTATCGTGTGTATGAAGATGGATTGGAATCGTGAGCTCGTCTTTTAGAGCAGATACAAGTTCATAAGCCGCCTGCGGTTTTAATAATCCCGCCATATCTTTAATGCCTAAAATATGAGCGCCTGCGGATTCAAGCTCCTTCGCAAGAGAGACATAATATTTCAAATCATATTTCGGACGTGATGGATCAAGAATATCACCTGTATAACAAATCGCTGCCTCTGCCACTTTGCCTGATTCACGAACAGAATCAATGGCAAGCGTCATGCCTTTGACCCAGTTTAGGCTGTCAAAAATACGGAAGACGTCAATGCCTGCCTCTGCCGATTCCTTTACAAATGCTTTAATCACATTATCCGCATAGTTTGTATATCCGACAGCGTTTGATGATCTTAATAGCATTTGGAACAAAGTGTTTGGCACTTCTTGACGAAGCTCTTTCAATCTTTCCCAAGGATCTTCTTTCAAGAAACGATATGCCACATCAAATGTAGCGCCGCCCCACATTTCCATACTGAATAACTCTGGCCATAAACCTGCTGTTGGCTGCGCAACTTTCTTTAAGTCGTGTGTTCTAAAGCGTGTTGCAAGCAGGGATTGATGTGCGTCTCTAAAGGTTGTATCCGTTAAAAGTACACCGCTTTGCTCTTTCACCCAATTGGCGAGCCCCTCAGGTCCATGCTTGTCTAACAATTGTTTTGTTCCAGAAGGAATCGTTTCATGGACAGCAAGTTTCGGCACATTTGGTTTATCAAAATGAGGCTTCTTATTTTCCGAAATACCAGGGAACCCATTAATGGTAACGTTACCAATATAAGTAAGCATTTTCGTTCCACGGTCTTTTTGCTTAGGGAAGTTAAATAGCTCAGGTGTTGAATCAATAAACGATGTATCATATTCCCCTCTTAGAAACTTCTCGTGCTTTGCGACGTTTTCAAGAAACGGGATATTTGTTTTAATGCCGCGAATCCTGAATTCTTGTAAATTTCGGACCATTTTAGCCGCAGCTTGATCAAATGTAAGTGCCCAAGTAGACAGCTTGACCAACAGTGAATCGTAATAAGGTGTAATCACCGCACCTTGGAAGCTGTTCCCTGTATCAAGACGTACACCAAAACCACCGCCTGAACGGTAAGCCATGATTTTTCCTGTATCTGGCATGAAGTCATTCAAAGGATCTTCTGTTGTGACCCTTGATTGAATGGCAAATCCATGTGTAAAGATATCTTCTTGTTTTGGTATCCCGACTTCTTTGCTGTGAAGGTCATGTCCTTTTGCGACAAGAATTTGGGTTTGGACGATATCGACACCTGTGATCATTTCTGTGATCGTGTGTTCCACTTGGACCCTAGGATTGACTTCAATAAAATAAAACTCCCCATTTGCCACTAGGAATTCTACAGTCCCTGCATTGATATACGATACATTCTGCGCCAGCTGAACAGCCGCTTCACAGATGTCTTCACGCAATTGATTAGAAAGAGACACACTTGGTGCAACCTCAATGACTTTTTGATGACGCCTTTGAACAGAGCAGTCACGCTCATATAAATGAATGATATTGCCGTGATTGTCTCCAATCACCTGCACTTCAATATGTTTCGGATTTTCAATCAGCTTTTCAACGTATACTTCGTCATTTCCAAAAGCCGCTTTCGCCTCTGACTTTGCACGGTCATAGGCTTCGTTCAGCTCCTCTTTTGATCTGACAATCCGCATACCTCGGCCGCCGCCTCCAAGTGAAGCTTTAATAATAAACGGGTAACCATATTCTTCACCGAATTTTTCGACTTCTTTGACCGAATCAACTGGCCCGTCACTTCCTGGAATGACTGGAATTCCAGCTTTTTTCGCTTCATCTCTCGCTTTTACTTTATCTCCAAACATATCTAAATGTTGAGAAGTTGGGCCGATGAATTGGATGCCTTCCTCTTCGCATCGTCTTGCAAAATGAATGTTTTCAGATAAAAATCCGTATCCTGGATGAATCGCATCCACGTCATTTCGTTTTGCAATTTCGATGATCCCCTCGATATCAAGGTAGGCATCAATCGGCTTTTTACCTTCTCCAACTAGATATGCTTCATCGGCTTTATAGCGATGATAAGAGCCCGAGTCTTCTTTGGAGTAAATGGCCACTGTACGTAAGTTGAGCTCCGTACAGGCCCTAAAGACTCTGATAGCGATTTCCCCTCTGTTTGCAACTAGAACCTTTTGAATTGTTCTCTGTGACATTCTCACTCCTCCATATCCCTTAAAATTTTATATGTACTCTATAATAAAGGAAGAAATGAAAACTGTACACTTTTGTTTTCTAAAGATTCAAAGTTTTCTGCAATCCATTTTTTTGAATCGATGGTTTGCTGATTGATTTTTTCTTTTTATAACGCTCTTTATATTCAGTGAACATGCTGATATTCAGCAATATTCCCATACATCCACTCAGTAAAATGATAGAGGATCCCCCGTAGCTGATAAACGGAAGTGTAACCCCAGTGATCGGAATGAGCCCTGAAACACCGCCCAAATTAATACACGTTTGGATGGCAATCATTGAAGAAATTCCTATTGCAAGCAAACTTCCAAACGGATCTTCACACTTTCTCGCAATGTAAAAACCTTTCACGACAATAAAGCCAAGGAGAGCAAGGACAAAAAATACACCGAAAAAACCAAGCTCTTCCGAGATAATTGCCATGATAAAATCTGTATGCGGTTCTGGAAGGTATCCATACTTTTGTACACTCTCTCCAAGACCAAGACCAAAAAAGCCGCCTGATCCAATCGCATAATATGAATTAATCAATTGATGCCCAGAAGCGCCTGCGTCTTTAAATGGATCTTGGAAACTCTCAAAACGTCCAAGACGATTCTGCGTGAAAATTTTATCCCAAAAAAGAATAATAAACGGTGTCACAACAACCATCACCGCACTAAATAAA
This sequence comes from Bacillus sp. FSL W7-1582, assembly GCF_038593325.1. Lineage (NCBI taxonomy): Bacteria > Bacillati > Bacillota > Bacilli > Caryophanales > Bacillaceae > Bacillus > Bacillus sp. FSL W7-1582. The sequence goes on along the minus strand of NZ_CP151987.1, from coordinate 1,446,443 downwards.
GCGAGCAGCTTGGCCAGCGTTTTACCGCTAAACCCTGAGCATAAAATCATCGCAAGGGCAATCATACCAATGATAAAAGCTGTCCCATAGTCTGGCTGCAAAATAATAAATCCGCATAGGATGGAGACAACCACAATTGGAGGTGTAACCCCTCTTAAAATATGGTCAATATAATGCTGCTTCTTTGCATAGACAGCAGCAAGATAAATGATGACAACGATCTTCACGAATTCCGCTGGCTGAAGACTAAAAGGCCCAAATTTGATCCAACTTCTAGCATTCCCTGCAATGTGACCGCCAAAGTACACATAAATGAGAGAAAACACAGATAGCAAAAGCATCACAATTTGGAATCTTTTATTTAAGAGCAGCTGATACGGAATGAGGGCTGTAAAAATCAAGATGACCGCCCCGACAATCATAAATAAAAGCTGTTTCTTGAAAAAATTATCTGGCGCAGCATCATATCTGATCACAGATGTAATCATACTTGAGCTATACACCATCACCAAGCCGAATGCGCTAATTAATATAATGGCGAACAATAATGAGTAGTCATACGATTTTAGCATTCTCTTTAACATATAATCCTCTTCCTAACGTCTATTTCTACTGCTTGATATTCTCTTCTCTTAGCTGTTCTTATTCTACTACATTTTCTCCGTTTGATCCCGTTTTACCTCTTTATATTGTTCGTCTTTCATGAGACAATCAAGTCCGTTTGGCATCAATCAAAATAAAAAGGCGGACAAAAAAACTCAAACTTATGTTGTGGAAGTTTGAGTTTTCAATCATTATTTTTTTGTGAACGCATCATGAAGTGCGGATAGTTCTCTCTCAAGTTTATCGAGTAGTTTTTTGCCTTCATGTTGATCAACTAATCCAAGCCGGACAGCGAAATCAATTTCTCTCGATAATCCGAACATTTGAGTATCTAAAACCTCTTCATAAAGAGGACATTGCGGCATCGTTAAGTTGTCCATTTGCACTTGGATCAATTTTAAAATTTTATCTGCATCCAATTTTAATAAAGCCAGTGCTTTTTGCCGATGATCGACTAAAATTTCTGACGCCAAAAGTATCCCTCCGTTCCCCAGGCGAGTACCTAATTCTTCTATTTATCATAAAGCGAAACGCCCAAAATTGCAAGCAGATTTGTACAGTTCGCTCTGTAAAAATAAAAAGAAGCCATTCGTTATTAAAAGATACTCATCTCATATTTTTCACTCATGAGCTCAAGCAGCTTAATACCCGCAATACTATTCCCTTTTTCATCCAAAGCAGGTCCGAATATACCTATCCCAAAGTCGTATGGCGCCGCCCCCATAATTCCGCCTGAAACACCACTTTTAGCAGGGATTCCGATATTGATCGCAAATTCCCCGCTCGCATTGTACATACCGCATGTAACCATAAACGTTTTACAAATTCTAGCGACATCTTTCGAAAGGATTTGCTTTCCTGTCTCTGGATGCCTGCCATCTAATGAAAAAACACATGCGATCTTCGCCAAATCCAGGCTGTTCATCATGACGGCGCATTGCTTCGTATAGACGTCCATCACCTCTTCTACATTCCCTTTAATGATATGATATTGCTTCATATAATAGCACATTGCGCGGTTAATCATTGATGTTTCAAATTCGGATGCAGCGGTTTCTTTGCAATATGTAATGGTTGTGTCATTGGCAAGCTCTCTAATAAAACCAAGCAGCCGGTTCAGCTGATCTTGCGGCGTTGCCCCTCTTATTAAACTTGTAACGGCAAGCGCTCCTGCATTAATCATTGGGTTAAGCGGCTTATTTGGGCTTGCTGTCTCTAGTTTAATCATCGAATTAAACGGGTCGCCAGTCGGTTCTTGTCCAACATATTGAAACACTTTTTTCGGTCCTTCTTCTGAGAGCACGAGCGCCAGTGCTAATACTTTTGAAATACTTTGAAGGGTGAATCGTTTATCAACATTTCCTGCTGAGTGGCACGTATTACTCACATGATAAACAGCGACAGATAAATCCGATTGATCCGCTTTACCGAGTGCCGGAATATAGGATGCTACCTTTCCATTTTTGGCCACCTTTTTTGCCTCTTCTACAAATCGCTGAAGCTCTTCATTGTCACGACATGCCATGCCCAAAATCCTCCCTATTTTTCGTCTAATCGTAGTTTGTACAAGGAGGTGCATGTTTATGAAAGTGACAAAGCGGGCGAAAACTTCTATAATTTATGTTGGAAAGGGGTTGTCTTGAACATGAGCATTATTCAAATTAAGGGGAACGTACAATACAAGATCACCATTGATCCGAGTGTATGGATTTTTGATGACCGTAAATTTTTAATGGATTCATTTTTTGAGAAAAGTGCAGCAAACGAAGAGCAGCAGCTAGATCAGGAGCTTGATCAAGAGCGGGTCATAAGAGAAGGTCAAACACTTCCACCCACATTAAAAACAGAGAAAAAATACGAAAAAGAAAGACTTGTCACAGGCAGCTTCGGGATGAAACTTGGCGACATGATAAAAAATGCAGAACCGCTCGAACAAGCGGAGACGTGTGAATTTGTCACAGAAACAGAAACAATTGCTGTTCCGCTCTCTAAGGCGATGGATAGCATTGCCCATTTCAGCCAAAATGGAAAACCTATAACAGAAGAAGGACCAATCCACGTTTATTTCGAGGATCAGTCCAACATCACTCAGCCGATTAAAGGCGTCAAAGAGTTAATCATTACATAAGATAGCGGGTCTGGACTATAATAAATCAGCTGCAAGCTGTGCAAGTCCAGACCTTTCTCCTTTGACAAGCTTGACATGTCCAGATATTTGCTGCCCTTTGAAACGCTCAATGACATATGTGAGCCCATTATTTAAGCTGTCTAAATAAGGGTGATCAATCTGCTCTGGGTCTCCCATCAGCACAATTTTACTTCCCTCACCAACCCGCGTTAATAATGTTTTTACTTCGTGTTTTGTTAAGTTTTGCGCCTCATCGATAATGATAAATTGATCAGGGATACTTCTCCCGCGAATATACGTTAAAGCTTCCACTTGAATTGAACCGATGCCCGCTAGTATCGCATCGAGTTCACCAGGTTTTTTTGTGTTAAATAAAAATTCTAGGTTGTCATAGATCGGCTGCATCCACGGTCTGAGCTTCTCTTCTTTTTCGCCTGGCAAATACCCTAAGTCCTTACCGACAGGAACAATGGAGCGGGCCACGATGAGCTTTTTAAACATGCCGAGGTCCTCTGTCTGCATTAATCCAGCAGCAAGTGCAAGCAGTGTCTTTCCTGTTCCCGCTTTTCCGATAAGTGTCACAAGCGGAATATCGCGGCGTAAAAGTAACTCAAGCGCCATCGTTTGCTGGACATTTTTTGGGCGAATTCCCCAAATATGTTCTTGGTCATAAATAAGCCGTTTTACATGCTCTGCTTTTTGATCAAGCATCCCCAAAGCAGAACCACCCTCATTTCCCTTCATAATAACAAATTGATGAGGGTTTAATGACGTTTGGGTGACGTCTTTTATTGGTAACTGATTTTGCTTATAAAATGTATTCAGCTGCTCAGTCGGAATATAGAGCTCGTGATAGCCGTTATCAATGTCTTCATTTTGCAGCACACGATCGCTTAAGAAATCCTCTGCTTGCAGACCAATGGCATCCGCCTTTACTCGCACTAGGACATCTTTGCTGACCAAAATGACAGGCCGGCCATCCGGTTTTGTTTCTTCCTCTAAGCTCAAATTCTTCGCAACAGCCAAAATCCGGTTATCGTTTGTTTTTTCGATGAAAATTTCTTGAAGTTCATGGAAAGAGCGATGATTCAGCTCAATACGCAGCGTTCCTTTTGACTCCAGCGTAATTTTTTCATGCAGTTTCCCTTTCGATCTCAACCCGTCGATTAAACGTGAGACACGTCGTGCGTTTTGCCCAACCTCGTCCATATATCTTTTTTTCGAGTCTACTTCTTCTAACACTACGGCCGGAATCACAACCTCGTTGTCTTCAAATGAAAAGATTGAATTCGGATCCTGTAATAACACATTTGTGTCTAATACATAAATTTTACTCAGGTCCTTCGCCTCCTGATCGGGGTTTCATTCATCCTTGTCTTTCCAAAAACGATTGTTAAAATATATGTTTTCATGAATAAAGTTAGAAGGTTAATTCAACAATAAAATAAATCATGCAGTTTGTGAAGGAGGGAATACACATGCGACTATTTTTGACGTTATTCATGGTTCAAACCATTCTTTTATTAGGCGCTTGCCAACATCAAGAGAAGCCTTTGGCACAAGAACATCAAGACGGAAACAAGCATTTAGTAAGAGTATCAGACTCATCCAAGAAAAACACTGACAAAGCCCGCCCATCAACAGATGTGGCAAAACACCTAGTGAATGTGACTGAGCATGTAGCAGATGTAAATGACGCAACAGCGATCGTCATCGGCAAGTACGCTGTCGTTGGCATTGATGTAAAAGATGATTTAGATAGAAGCAAAGTTGAAACCATTAAATATTCAGTCGCCAAAGCTCTGAAAAATGACCCAGAAGGTGCGAATGCTGTTGTCGTCGCTGATCCAGATACAGTGAGCCGTTTAAAGGAAATGGGTAAAGAAATACAAGCAGGCAGGCCAGTAAGCGGAATTATGGATGAACTAGCAGCCATTGTGGGACGTGTTATGCCAGAAATGCCTCGAAATGAAATCGACCGTAACGAAACAGATCCAACGAATGATCCGAATCATCAGCTCAAACAACAAGATCAAAAGCAATTAGAAAAAAACCAAAACGATCAATCAAACCATCATATGAATCAGAAGAAATAATGAGAACGGCTTATATCTCTTGTGATATAAGCTTTAGATTGTTGACAAAGGGCTAAAATGAACTTTATTTTGGCTCTTTGTCTTCTTTTCAGCGTGATAGAAAACCTTTGCAGTCCAGGAAGGACGAGCATCGGCGCGGAGCGAATTTGACATTCGTGAGCACCGAAGCGCAGGACTGACACCGAATGCGAGGGTTTGCCTACACGCTGCGGCTTATATCTCTTGTGATATAAGCCTTTTTTATACTGATTTTAAGTGGCTCAAAAAACATGCTATAATGAAGGCATGACCAAAGTGAGGTGAAAATGATGAGAGTGAAGTGCTCATTATGTGAAAAGCTTGAAACCATTAATGATGATACACTTGTTGCTAAACGGTTAAGAAATCGACCGATTCATACATATATGTGCGATGACTGCCAAGAAAGAATTAAAGTAAAGACAGAGGCACGCATCAAAACAGGCAGATTCTCTCTTTATCAAGATCCTGCGACGAAAGAGAAAAAGAAGAAAAAAGGAAAAAAAGAACAGAAGACATAAAAAAGACCTGACACAAGTTCAGGTCTTTTTTACGTACTCACTGTTCCTTCTTTTTTCGCACGATGCAGTCGTATTTTATAAATAATCAAAATGACAGCTGCCACAACCAGGCCTTCTGCGACTGGCAAGAAGATACCTAGAAATGTGAGAAACGTGCAACCAAAAATCAAAAACAAATAAATGACAAGTGCTTTTAAAATCGGTAAACGTCTAGCAAATCCGAGTTTAAAAACAATAATCGCTAAAACAAGGATGGTGCCATATAGGAGCCACATCCCTGTTTGCGGATTTTCATCGACACGAAACAGCATCGCGAAAAAGGATAGATTCTCACTTACTTCCTGATCATTCAAAAAGATTCCCTCCCCTTATCTTTCAGGGTTCTATCTTTTTAATTCTTCATGGAATTAAGATAATCCTGCTAGCTTTTTCTTCTTCGCTGCTTTCTCACGTTCATTTTTATCTAAAATTTTCTTTCTTAAACGGATCGATTCCGGTGTAACCTCACAGTATTCGTCTTCATTTAAGTACTCAAGAGATTCCTCAAGTGACATAATACGTGGTTTTTTCATACTAACCGTTTGATCTTTTGTCGCTGAACGTACGTTTGTTTGTTGTTTCATACGGCTCACGTTGACAACAAGATCGTTTTCACGGTTATGCTCACCAACAATCATTCCTTGGTATACTTCAACACCCGGCTCAACGAAAATCACACCGCGCTCTTCAACGCCTTGGATTCCGTAAGCAGTTGCTTTACCTGTTTCCATTGAAACAAGTACACCTTGACGGCGTCCGCCAACTTGACCAGACTGCATCGGCTGGTAGCTGTCAAACGTATGGTTCAAAATACCAAAACCACGAGTTAATGAAAGAAATTCAGTTGTATATCCGATTAAACCACGTGATGGAACTGTAAAGATCAGGCGAACTTGACCGTTACCATTATTGATCATGTCAATCATTTCACCTTTTCTTGCACCCATTGATTCCATAACAGAGCCAGTATGCTCTTCAGGTACATCAATTTGAACACGCTCTACAGGCTCACATCGAACACCATCTACTTCTTTTACAATAACTTCTGGCTTCGATACTTGCAGTTCAAATCCTTCACGTCTCATATTCTCAATCAGAATTGATAAGTGAAGCTCACCGCGTCCTGATACGACCCAAGCATCCGGTGAATCCGTTGGATCTACACGAAGACTTACGTCTGTTTGAAGCTGCTGTTCTAAACGCTCTTCAATTTTACGTGATGTCACGTACTTTCCTTCACGGCCTGCAAATGGGCTATTATTCACAACAAATGTCATTTGAAGTGTCGGCTCATCAATACGAAGGATCGGCAAAGCCTCTTGGTGTTCTACCGGGCAGACTGTTTCTCCTACGTTGATGTCTTCCATACCAGATACTGCGACAAGATCTCCAGCTTTCGCTTCATTGATTTCCACTCGTTTTAACCCTTGGAAACCAAAAATCTTTGTCACGCGGAATTGTTTTACACTGCCATCCACTTTCATTAGAGCAACTTGCTGTCCTACTTGCATCGTTCCTCTAAATACACGGCCAATTCCAATTCTTCCAACATAATCATTGTAATCAAGTAGCGCCACTTGGAATTGAAGCGGCTCTTCATGGTTGTCGACTGGGCATGGGATATGGTTGACAATCGCTTCAAACAACGATTCCATATTTTCATCTTGCTTACTAGCATCGTTACTTGCTGTACCATTGATTGCTGATGCATATACAACTGGGAATTCAAGCTGTTCTTCTGTTGCATCCAATTCAATGAACAAGTCAATGACTTCATCGACTACTTCAGCTGGACGAGCAAAGTCACGGTCAATTTTATTGACAACAACAATTGGTGTTAAGTTTTGCTCAAGTGCTTTTTTTAGCACGAATCGTGTTTGAGGCATACAACCTTCATATGCATCCACAACGAGAAGTACACCATCTACCATTTTCATGATACGCTCAACTTCACCACCGAAATCGGCGTGTCCTGGTGTATCTAAAATATTAATGCGTGTATCTTTATAATGGATCGCAGTATTTTTAGCTAAGATCGTAATACCGCGCTCTCGCTCTAAATCATTGGAATCCATGGCTCTCTCAGCGATATTTTCATTCGCACGGAAAGTACCAGCTTGATGGAGCAATTGGTCAACAAGCGTCGTTTTACCATGGTCAACGTGGGCAATAATTGCGATGTTGCGAAGGTCTTTTCGAAGTTTCACATTTTCATCTCCTAAAATAATTAGATAACTTTCATATTATATCACAATCCCCTTTAAATGCCGATCGTTTTTCTGTAAACTTATATTAACTCTAAAAAAAAGGGATGGAGACAAATGAAACAAATCAAATGGCTTCTATTATTATGTGCATTACTTGCCGTCGTCAGTATGGCGTTTATTGGAGTGTCTGTTGCAGAAAAAAGCATACTGGGAACATGCTTAAGTATTGTGTTCGCCATGATTTTCATGGGTACAGGATTTACATTAAAACGAAAATTAAACGTACAATCATAAAATTTATGAAAAGCCTTTTACATTTTACATGTAGAAGGCTTTTATTTTGGGTAAAAACAAGACTAACCACCTATGTAACCCTAGTGATTCAACTAAAAACTTCATATAGAGTTGGCAAATATAAGCAATCTGAACTCTTCCATTTTTCGACAAGAACTTTTATAGTTCTCCAAAAACAAACACAAAGTTACATTTTTCCTATTCTTCCACAAAGTTTCTCATGGTATGCTGTTCTTGCAACAAAATTTAACAGAAAAGGGAGAGAAAAGAAGCATGAAGAAGTTTTTGAGCAAATCGCTCAGCTCTGTTGTATTTTTCGCTTTAGCTATCATTTTTACTTTCACAACAGTAGCTCCTGGGCAAGCAAGTGCTGCAACTTTCAAAGGGATTCCTTTTGAGCAGCAACAAATTATTAAAGAATTATTGGAGAAAAACGAGCGTGTCATCAACATTCTCATCAATTCATTTGTTGAGGAAGACAACAACTACACATTTGATGTGAAAAAAGCTGTTGAGCTCGGTCTTACTGAAGAAGAAGCGGCGACTGCTGAGAAATTCTTAGATCGCGCAGCTGTTCTTACAATCGTTTTCAGTGAAAGCATCACTAAAAACGAAAAAGGAAAATTAGTTTTTGATGCAGAAAAAGCTGTTGAACTTGGTCTTACTAAAGAAGAAGCAACTAAATTCGAAAAGCTTTTCAAATCAGTGATCAGAATTGCTGATCTTGCTGGTGATGCACTTGTTCTAGACAAAAAAGGAAACGTTGTAATTGATTCTAAAATCGCTAAAGGTCTTGGATTCAGCTCTACTGAATTACTTGTTTTCAACCAATTGCTTAAGAAAATTCCTCAAGAGCAATTAAAAACGTTCTATGATGCAGTTCAAATTGCTAAAGAAAAATTGAACTAAGCTCAAAAACCCCCATCCGGTTCATCCAAATGGGGGTTCTTTCTTATATCCAATAGATCAAGAGCATGATGAGATAGACGATACTAAAAACGATACTTGCCCGTAATAACAGTTTTCCATAGTAGCGCTTTTCAAACTTTCTTTTTTCTTCTTTTTCATCTATAAACGGTATGAAATCTGTTGACTTTGCAATAGAGACTGGTTCTTTCATTTCTTCATATAGATAACGGCATTTTTTGCATGAACGTAAATGCTCATCCACTAATTGATTTGTTTCTTCTCTCGTGTCCCCTTCTATATAAAGTGGTAATAGTTCTTCAATCAAATAACAGCTCATTTGTTGAACTCCTCACAATGTAGCTTTCGTTTCAGCTCTAATCTAGCTCGATGAAGGGTTGTCTTTACTTTAGATAAGGTCCAATTCAAAATTTCCGCTACTTCTTCATACGATAATTCCTGAATATCTCTTAAAATGAGGACTTCTCGGTAAGAATCCTTCAATTGATTGATCTGGCTCCACAGCCTTTGAATATCAGCTTGAGTTTCTAAATGGTCTTCAGGTGTCATGAATATCTGTTGCTCTAAAAAATCAGCATTTTCTACATCCGTAAAAGTTCGTTTTATTTTTCGGCGATAGTCGTTGACAAATGTATGATAAGCAATGGTGTAAAGCCATGTTTTAATGCTTGAATGTCCTTTAAAAGAGGATAATCCATGCAGTGCCTTGATAAATACATCCTGCGCAAGGTCCTTGGCTGTTTCGACATTTCCCGTTCTGCGATATAAATATTTGGTGATTTCCTGAAAATATTCTTCATATATTTTTTCAATTTGATTGGTCGGTCTAGACATCAAAAATAAAACCACACAGTCATCCAAATTGATAAAACGATAAAAAAGAAGTATAACGAAGAAATAAACCACTTCATGCGTTTTAATTCGAGATAATCGTTCTGATCCTCAGTGTGGGCAGGAGCAAACTCATTTCCCTTAACAGAATGCTGAAACTGCTTTTCATGCGTCTTCATCCAGTTAGAAGCCTCTTCTCCAAGCTCCCCTTCCTGATACAATTCATATAAGTCTTGAAAGATGGCTTTTTTTTCTTTATCTGTCAAAACGTTGCACCTCTTTTGTTCGTTCATTTACTTCATATATTTTCCGCTCATTCGATCCGAAGGTTTGAATGATCACAAACCACGAAATGCCTATTTTTCCCTCTTTGTCGATCATTCTCACCGGCTTGATTTGTTTTTTATAGATGGTATAAGGTTCATACTTTTTGAGAACTTGCTGATAGACTTCATCACGTTCTTGATTCGATACCGTATGCGGTAAAGAAGAGTCTGATTGCCAATTCAACTCAATTCCATCGGCATCTCTCGTCACATGAAGTAAATTTGATGACCCGTGAAAAGTATATTGTTTGTGTTCACGAGTTCCTGTTTCTGTCTTCACGTCTTTTGACTGTTCCCCTATCATTTCAAACAAATCTTCGTCACTGATATTTCCTTTTTTCTGTTGAAGAATCGCTTTTGATAGCTGTATTTTCAGCAATTCTTTCGTTGAACCATTAAACAGAAATTCAGATTGATCGGCTGTCTTTACCGTCACTTCATGCTGCCATTCAAAATAAAAAGCATCAACGTCTGTGATCTGGTAAGCTGGTGGCTGTAAACTTAACTTTTTATAAATACGATTAATTTTCGTTTTCATTTCTTTGTTTGTTAAATTGATCCCGTCTATATCCTTTAATTGAAAGATGGCGTTCCCATATTGCGCTTGTCGAAGCGTCTCTTTTTTCCAGGTGGCAAACGCTAAGCTCTCATCTTTATTCTGAGACATTTTTGGCAAAAGAAGAACGCTTGTCTCCCCGTCTTCTTTTTCGACGACGATATGAATGCGGTCTAGATCAACGGATCGGCCGCTTCTTTCAAAAAATTCAATGGTTTTTTCCCTATATTCTTTATCGGTCAAATGCTGACCCTTTGAGCGGCCATGATAAAAATAGCTGTTTAATTCACCTGTAAACGCAGAAACATTCACTTCATATTGATCGGCTGCAAACACGTAGTTATCAGAGATCGGCTGTTTACTAGTCGTTGAATATAATGTAGTGTCCGATGGTACAAACTTTGAAGCGAATGCTTTTGCACTTGCTTCAGATAAAGGGCGATATTCTTCTGAGAAAGTATCTGTCAGTTCCGTTTTAGTAAATTGAAACATGATATGTGGAAGATTTAAGATCGGGTTCAGCATCAGCATAAAAAAGACGACAATTCCCCAAGTACCCCACTGTCTCAACTTCACCTTGTTTTGTAGTAACACACATAACAAATGTAATGTCATAAAGCTTCCTGCGGCCGCTACTAAAATCACAATGGATTTAAACGAAGATTGTAGCTCATACTTCGAGATAGAAGGATAAAAAATATACAGCAGCGCAGCGAAAATCAGGCCATAGAAAAACAGCAATTCTTTCCACTTCTGATGCCAAAACAAACGAAAGAATAGGTGAAGTACCAAAGCGGCAAAGCCAATCATAAGCAAAATGATGATCAAATCTCTCCATATCAGCTCCGTATCACCGCTAAGAAAGAACTTTTTGCTTTCAACTAACACAATAAATATCGTTTGACATAAAGGCAGAAGTAACACAGATAAATCAAATGCAAAAAACATGCCTTTATTTTTTAAATAAGGAAGAGAAATCACATAGAAAAGTGATGCAAGCAAGACATATCCATAGATGAGAAATTGCATGAAATCTGTCAGCACTTCAAATGTTTCGATCGTATACTGTCTAGCTAGAACTTGGTGAATCATCTCAAGTGTCATACTCCCTAGCAGAACTACTCTTAATACGATTCCAGCATAAAATACATAACGACTCTTCTTTTCTTTCCATATGGGAAGTGTAATGAAAAGGACAAATAGTCCAAGCACACACCATTGAATCATGTGGATACTGTACTCATTTAAAATAAAAAACCTTTCAAAATGGAGGGATAAATCACTAAACAAATCAATCATCGCTACACAATCCTTTACTTCAAATTAAGGCCTCGTTCGTATAGACATTTGACTTGTCAAAAAGTTTCATCAAATACAAAAAATCACTTCATTCTCATGAAGTGATTTTGTTTATTTTTTATTTCCGCTTCCCTTTATGTAATCATGCAAGATTTTTTCACAGACGGATCGATTTCCAGCAACAATGCTATTTTTCTCTAGAAACGTTAAGCGTTCTCCGTGAATATTCGAGTAAACAGCGCCTACCTCATCAAGCAACACACATCCAGCCGCATAATCCCATGGCGCTAGCCTTAACGTGACATATGCGTCGCTTCTTCCACTTGCAATATAAGCCAGTTCAAGTGCAGCTGATCCAATCGTTCTTGTTCCTCTCACATCGCGTACGAGACGGGCAAACGGCTTAGCGTCAAAATGGGGGCTTTCAATCGCCCATGTTGGGTTAATGCCGACAATGGCTTTTTCAATGGCGACATCTTTTAAAGGCGGGAGTAAGGTATCGTTCATATACGCCCCTTCTCCTTTGACTGCATGATAGAGCTCGTCATGGATGACGTCATAAATAAGACCGATTTTCCCCACACCATGTTCAAATATCCCAATTGAAATGGCAAAATTTCGTTTTTGATGGACAAAGTTCATGGTGCCATCAATTGGATCAATGATCCATACTATCCCGTCAAGAGAGGTCACTTCTTCCCCTTGGCCCTCTTCTCCTAAAATATGATGATCTGAAAATGTCGACTGTATCTTTTCAATGAAGAAACGTTCTGTTTCTTTATCGATGTTTGTGACAAGATCATTTGGATTTGATTTTGTTTCAATTGATAGACCTTCCTGCATGGATTCTTTAATGCGGCTACCCGCTTCTTTTACCCAAAGCTTTGCAAGTCGGTCAATTTCCACCCAGTTTGTCATCGGACTGTAAACCTCTTTTCTATGTAGTACCTATTTGTATTAGCATACTGATATTATGTACGTAAAAGCAAGAAAAAAGCAGCTTCATACAAAAACGAACCGATGAATTGGTTCGTTTTTACCTCACCTTGTTTTACCCTTGAAGCTGCTCCCATTCTTTTCTTAGGCGCTCAAGCTTTCGTTTGCTGCGTTCTACTTGGATATCATCTTTTTGCTCGATGGCTTCATGAAGCGTAGAAAGCTCATAATCAACCTCTAATCTCCACACAGCGATGCGATTCTTCTTCTCTTGTCTATACCCATGCTTCACGATTTGCTTCATTGGTCAACGCCCCTTCCAGAGAATGATTCATTCGTTGTCAGTTTTCATTGATAAAAAATACAATCGATAAGAGAAATGGTTCTTGCTTATATCGTATGAAGCGATCGCATAACCGCAACGACATTCTGAAAATTGTGTTTTTACCTATTTGTTATGTACCACAAAATCGATGTTTTTAAACGCCGAACCAAGATCCCTGCTATCTTTCTCTTTAAAGTGCATCTTTTTTTGAGCTTGACCCAAGCTATGATAAAATATGATCAGCGAAAAGATACAGGAGGCATAACATGAGTGAAATGCGTTTTAGAGATGAAGATTTTGAAACATTCACAGTAGACGGTTTAGATGAACGGATGGCCGTATTAAAAGAGAGAGTCCGTCCAAAGCTTGAAGCACTTGGTGAACATTTTGCACCGCTTCTTTCTTCTATTACAGGAGACGAAATGTTTGTCCACGTGGCAAAACATGCAAGAAGATCAGTCAACCCGCCAAATGACACTTGGGTGGCTTTCGCTAACAGTAAGCGTGGGTATAAAAAGCTCCCTCATTTCCAAATTGGGCTTTGGAAAACTCATGTATTTGTATGGTTTGCGCTCATTTATGAATCTCCAGTGAAAGGTGAGTATGGGCAACTATTCGAAAAAGAGCTGGACACGATCCAAAAGAAAATACCGCAAGACTTTGTTTGGTCTAAGGATCATATGAAACCGGACGTTCTCCGCCACAGCGAACTTGATGCTGAACAGCTGAGAACACTATTTGAACGTGTTCAAACAGTCAAAAAGGCTGAACTCCTTTGTGGCATCCAGCTTCCTAGAGAAGAAGTTGTTCAAATGAATAATGAAGAATTCTTATCAAAAATTGAAGATGCCTTCCGCACAGTAACTTATCTATACCGCTTTACACAAAAAGAATCTGTATAAAAAAACGAGCCTATGTTGGCTCGTTTTTTACATCCGTATCATAGCTGTTTCTTCAGCCTCTCTTGCGCTTTTTACTGTGCGATAAGGGGAATACCCACTTCCCTTTTCAAACGCCGCACAATGCGTCTTTTCTTCTGCTTTTGATGGTACAACTTCTTTAAATCGTTTATAAGCCTCTAGTAATGCTTGTTTCGCAATTCCTGTTTCATAGGCTTTTTCAACGGCTTGAAAAAATGAAATGACCGCCATCTTTTCTTCAGTTGTCCAGTCGACGTCCATTGGATATTGATATTCCATTTACTTGTCCCTCACTTTAATCCACATTTCTTATTTGAACTTTTATTATAGCATCTGTTTGATCAGAATCCGATTGATTTTATGCTTTACATTCCGATCAGTTCATAATATAATTCTTTTGTTTTATGCAATGAAATCTGCTGTTATTGGGATAATAATAGCAGGTATTTCGATGAAGGTGGGAAAGCAATTGTCACAACATGATACACCCTTATACACTGGACTAAAAAAACACGCTTCAACCAATCCAGTCCAATTTCACATTCCAGGCCATAAAAAAGGAGCCGGAATGGACCCTGAATTTAGAGCATTCATTGGAGACAATGCATTAAGCATTGACCTTATTAATATAGAACCTCTTGATGATTTACATTCGCCTCGAGGAATGATCAAAGAAGCACAGGAGCTTGCAGCAGAAGCATTTGGTGCCGACCATACGTTTTTCTCTATACAAGGAACAAGCGGCGCGATCATGACAATGGTGATGACCGTCTGTGGTCCTGGAGACAAAATTATTGTTCCACGTAATGTCCATAAGTCGATTATGTCTGCTATTGTATTTTCTGGTGCAGTACCTGTTTTTATTCACCCGGAAATTGACAAAGAGCTTGGCATCTCTCATGGCATCACGCCAGAGTCAGCTAAAAAAGCGCTGACTAAACACCCAGATGCGAAAGGGCTGCTTGTGATTAACCCAACGTATTTTGGCATTTCAGCTGATTTAAAAACCATTGTAGACATTGCTCATTCATATGACGTACCTGTTCTTGTAGATGAGGCACATGGTGTGCATATTCATTTTCACGATGAGCTTCCATTGTCTGCGATGCAGGCGGGAGCTGATATGGCAGCAACAAGTGTGCATAAACTTGGTGGCTCTCTCACCCAAAGCTCGATTTTAAATATAAAAGAAGGGCTTGTTTCAAAGGATCGAGTACAATCTATTTTAAGCATGCTGACAACTACGTCTACTTCTTATTTGCTTTTAGCCTCCCTGGATGTCGCTAGAAAGCGATTAGCGACTGAAGGAAAGGCACTTGCAGATGAAGCCATTCGATTAGCTGAATCAGCAAGAACTCGTTTAAACGAAATTGAAGGTATTACTTGTATTGGTCAAGAAATTCTCGGTTCACCTTCTACTTACGATTATGACCCAACAAAATTAATCATCTCCATTAAAGACCTTGGTCTCAATGGCCATGATGTGGAGAAATGGCTAAGAGAAAGCTACCGAATTGAAGTAGAGCTCTCTGACCTATACAATATTTTATGTATCGTGACGCCTGGCGATTGTGATGAGACGATTGATACGCTTGTAACGGCTATGAAGGAAATTGCGGCCACCTCTGCACGTCAAGGCGGCAAACAAGCCGTGACAGAAGTGTTACTGCCTGAAATCCCTTCGCTTGCGATGACGCCGCGTGACGCTTTTTACGCAACAACGGAAGTCATTCCATTTAAAGAAGCGGCTGGCCGGATCATTGCAGAATTTGTCATGGTTTATCCGCCTGGTATTCCTATTTTTATACCAGGAGAAATCATCACAGAAGAAAATATCTCCTATATCTTTAAAAATATCGAAATTGGTCTTCCTGTTCAAGGACCAGAAGATTCCACACTAGATATGATTCGTGTCATTAAAGAACAAAAAGCCATTTTATAAAAAAGAAACATGCAGCCCCATTGGAGCTGCATGCTTTTTTATTTATTCAGAGGCTTCATCACAGCAATGACAGTGACCACATGTTCCATAAAGTGTTGTCACTTTTTCATTTTCAAATTGATCAATGGTTTCATTGCAATCTTGACAAATAATTGTACCCACAGTACATTCCCCTTTTCTTTACTCAAAGTTTGAAAGCGTTTAATCTATTTCATATTTCTATAATATGATGTCACATTTAAGTTGTCAACGATTAATTGTATGACACATTTAATCATTTTTTATAAATATATGCTTTTTTCTCTTCATATTGAGGAAACGTTTCAAATGTATTTTGCTTCATATCAATTCTGTAACAATTGAGTAACAATCGAAAATTGTCAAAAAGGACGTGATACACTAGAGTGACTAACAGGGAACTGGCTCCTAAAAATGTTGGTACAACCCCAAAGGATTTTGAGGTGAATAGATTGAATTTTATGAGGACCCTTCTCATTATATTCCCTATGCTCTTTGTACTTAGTTCATGCTCATTTGCGTATATCATACCGAATCAGACAGACCAGGTCAGTCATATTCAAAAGCCAAGAATTCTCTTTTTTACTGATGCAGAAAATCTTGATAAAGAAAGTCCTTATTATGACGCAGTGCTCGATTTAAAAAATGAATATCCGAAGGAAATGTCCAAGATGATTGTCAAAGAAGATCGTAAAGGCTGGAAAAATGAAGTAGACGAACTGCCGGCTATTTTACTTGTCAATAATGAAAAAGTCATTGTGAAGGTGGAAGGTAATGTCCGAAGTAAAGAGGATATCTTATCACCCATATGCCAAGCATTAGATCGAGTGAATACAAATTAACGGTTCGACTTTGCACTTATATATCCATATGAAAAAAGCCCTCAGCTCATGAGGGCTTTTCGTTTTCAGCGAGGTTTCACATACATAAAAAAACCCTCTCCATACGGAGAGGGGTTAAACGTTCATTATTTTACAATATGGATTGGGCTTCCGATTGCTACTTCAGCCGTTTCCATTGTGATTTCACCTAAAGTTGGGTGAGCGTGAATTGTCATTGCGATATCTTCAGCTGTCACACCAGCTTCAATTGCAAGGCTAAGCTCTGAAATCATATCAGAAGCACCAACACCTGCGATTTGTGCACCGATCACTAGACCATCCTCTTTACGAGTGATCATTTTCATGAAGCCATCAGTTGCATCAAGAGAAAGTGCACGTCCGTTTGCTGCGAATGGGAATTTCGCTGCAACGATATCGATTCCTTCTTCTTTTGCTTCTGCTTCAGTGTATCCAACAGTTGCAAGTTCTGGCTCAGAGAATACAACAGCAGGAATACCAAGGTAATCAATTTCAGCTGGCTCTCCAGCGATTGCTTCAGCAGCAATTTTACCTTCGTAAGAAGCTTTGTGTGCAAGTGGTGGTCCATCAACGATGTCACCAATTGCATAGATGTTTGAAACGCTTGTACGGCATTGTTTGTCAGTTTTGACAACTCCGCGGTCTGTCAATTCAACACCAACTTGCTCAAGACCAAGCTCATCTGTGTTTGGACGACGACCAACAGTCACAAGTACGTAGTCAGCATCGACAGTTTTTTCTTCACCTTTTACTTCGAAAGTAACAGTGACACCGTCAGATTTTTCTTCAACGCCTTTTGCAAGAGCGTTTGTATGAATTTCAACGTTTCCTTTTTTCTTCAGGTTACGTTTCACTAAAGAGCTCATTTGCTTTTCAAAACCTGGAAGGATTTCGTCTCCACCTTCAAGGATGACAACTTCTGTTCCAAAGTTCGCATAAGCAGTACCAAGCTCAGTACCGATGTATCCACCACCGATGACAACTAACTTTTTAGGTACTTCTTTAAGCGCTAAAGCACCAGTTGAGTTAATCACGCGGTCTGTGTATTTAAATGTAGGCAATTCGATTGGACGAGATCCAGTTGCAAGAATTGCATTTTTAAATGTATAAGTCTGCGCTGAATTTTCATCCATGACACGTACAGAGTTGCTGTCTACGAAATAAGCTTCACCTTTGACGATGTCTACTTTATTTCCTTTTAGAAGACCTTGAACTCCACCTGTTAATTTGTTGACAACAGAAGCTTTCCACTCTTGAACTTTTGTGAAATCAACTGTTACGTTTTCAGCTTTGATACCCATGTCTTCAGAATGCTTTGCATTCTCGAAACGATGTCCAGCATTGATCAATGCTTTTGAAGGGATACAGCCGACGTTTAGACATACGCCGCCAAGTGTTCCTTTTTCAACGATTGTTACTTTTTGTCCTAGCTGTGCAGCACGAATAGCAGCTACATATCCACCAGGACCTGCACCGATGACAAGAGTATCTGTTTCGATTGGGAAATCTCCTACTACCATGAATTTACGCCTCCATTAAAATTAATTGTGGATCATTCAATAAACGCTTGATGTGGTTAAGGGCATTTTGCGCAGTAGCTCCATCAATCATACGGTGGTCAAAGCTTAGGGAAAGAGCTAAGACTGGAGCTGCAACGATTTCGCCATCACGAACAACCGCTTTTTCAGCGATACGGCCAATACCAAGGATCGCTACTTCTGGGTGGTTGATGACTGGAGTAAACCATTGTCCACCAGCAGAACCGATGTTTGTGATTGTGCAAGATGCACCCTTCATTTCAGCTGGAGCCAATTTACCATCACGTGCTTTTGTTGCAAGCTCGTTGATTTCGTTAGATACTTCGAAAATCGCTTTGCGATCTGCATTTTTCACAACTGGAACAAGCAAGCCTTTTTCAGTATCAGCTGCAATTCCGATGTTGTAGTAATGCTTTTGAACAACTTCATCTGTTTTATCATCGATAGAAGTGTTAAGTACTGGGTACTTTTTCAAAGCAGAAGTTAGAGCTTTTACAACGTAAGGCAAGTAAGTTAACTTGATTCCTTGATCAGCTGCAACTTGTTTGAATTGTTTACGATGTGCAACAAGGTTTGTTACATCAACTTCATCCATTAATGTTACGTGAGGAGCTGTGTGCTTAGAGTTCACCATTGCTTTCGCGATCGCTTTGCGGATTCCGCTCATTTTCTCGCGAGTTTCTGGGAATTCTCCTTCTAGAACTGGAGCTGCTGCCGCTTTTGGAGCTGCTTCTTCTTTCGCACTTTCAGCTGCTTGAGGTGCTGCTTCTTGAGTTGCTGCAGAACCGCCATTAAGGAAGCTGTCGATATCTTCTTTTAGCACGCGGCCATTTTTACCAGTACCTGCAACTTTGTAAATTTCAACGCCTTTTTCACGCGCATATTTACGTACAGATGGCATAGCAATAACGCGTTTGTTAGGATCAGCATCTACTTGCTCTTGTGCGCCAGCACCAGTTGCTGCTGCCGCTTCTTCTTGAGCAACTTCTTTCTTTTCAGGCTCGTTACCAGCTTCAGCAGTACCTTGTACTTGAGCTTCAGTTTTCGCTTCGCCTTCTTCTTCGCTGCCTTTAAATTGAAGATTTTCGTAACCAGGTGCATCAAACGTAATGATTGTTTGTCCTACAGTTGCAACTGTTCCCTCTTCAACTTTTAATTCTAATACTTTTCCTTTAACAGGTGAAGGAATTTCTACAACTGCTTTATCATTTTGTACCTCTGCTAAAACGTCATCTTCATTGATTTCGTCGTTTGGTTTTACAAACCACTTAACGATCTCACCTTCGTGGATACCTTCTCCGATGTCCGGAAGTTTAAATTCAAATGCCACTGTTTTTCGCCTCCTAGATTATGTTAAACCCTTGTTCTGTCAACATTACACGGTCATGTAATTGATAAAGGGGAAGAGAAATAAATTCTTTTCCCCTCTGTCATTTAATTAAAATTCAAGAACTTTCTTAGCTGTTTCAAGCACGTCTTTATGGTTTGGAAGCCATACGCTCTCAGCTTGAGAGAAAGCAAATACAGTATCAGGTGCAGCTACACGAAGTACTGGTGCTTCAAGGCTAAGAATTGCTCTATCATTGATTTCAGCTACTACGTTTGCTGCAATACCAGCTTGTTTTTGTGCTTCTTGAACAACGATCGCACGACCTGTTTTTTCAACAGAAGCGATGATTGTTTCAATATCAAGCGGGCTCACTGTACGAAGGTCAACGACCTCAGCAGAAACGCCTTCTTTTTCAAGTTCTTCAGCAGCTTTAAGTGATTCGTGAACCATTGCACCGTAAGTGATGATTGAAAGGTCAGAACCTTCACGTTTCACGTCAGCTTTACCGATTTCAATTGTGTACTCTTCTTCAGGAACTTCCTGACGGAAAGAACGATAAAGTTTCATATGCTCAAGGAATACAACCGGATCGTTGTCACGGATTGCAGAAATTAATAGTCCTTTTGCATCGTAAGGTGTTGAAGGAATAACAACCTTGATACCAGGCTGTTGTGCAATAAGACCTTCTAAGCTATCAGCGTGAAGCTCAGGTGTGTGAACTCCTCCGCCAAATGGAGAACGGATTGTCACTGGAGAATGCCAGCGTCCACCAGAACGGTAACGCATACGAGCCATTTGTCCAGAAACAGAATCTAATACTTCGTAAACGAATCCGAAGAATTGAATTTCCATTACTGGGCGGAATTCTTGTAGTCCAAGGCCAATTGCAAGACCGCCAATACCAGATTCAGCAAGTGGAGTATCGAATACACGATCCTCACCAAACTCTTTTTGCAATCCTTCAGTCGCACGGAATACGCCGCCGTTTTTACCAACGTCTTCTCCGAAAACAAGAACGTTTTCGTCATTTTTCAGTTCTGTGCGTAA
This sequence comes from Bacillus sp. FSL W7-1582, assembly GCF_038593325.1. Classification (NCBI taxonomy): domain Bacteria; kingdom Bacillati; phylum Bacillota; class Bacilli; order Caryophanales; family Bacillaceae; genus Bacillus; species Bacillus sp. FSL W7-1582. The sequence continues at coordinate 1,425,682 of NZ_CP151987.1, read as the reverse complement.
CGCATCAGTGATCGCTTGAATCAATGTCATTTGCGCCATGGCTTACTTCGACTCCTTCTGTTTGTAGATTTCAAGCTGTTCAACCAAGTTAAATGGTTTCACATCGTACATGTTTTCAATCAAATCAGTGACTTTCTGCTTAGGCTGTTCGTCAGCTTCTTTGATTGCTTGTTTGATTTGTTCTTTTGCATCTTCGATGACTTTATTCTCTTCTTCTTCAGACCAAAGGCCTTTGTTTTCCAAGAATTTGCGGTAGCGTACCAATGGATCTTTTTGCTCCCACTCATTTTCATCTTCTTTTGTACGATATCTTGTTGGATCGTCACCAGCCATTGTATGTGGGCCGTAACGGAATGTAAGAGTTTCAATTAATGTTGGACCTTCACCATTTACAGCACGCTCACGAGCTTCAGCAGTCGCTGCGTATACAGCTAATGCATCCATACCGTCAACTTGTACGCCTACGATACCAGCTGCAGCTGCTTTTTGTGCAATCGTTTGTGCAGCAGATTGCTTTTCAACAGGTGTAGAGATCGCATATCTGTTGTTTTGGACAACAAAAATCGCTGGCGCTTTGTAAGCCCCTGCAAAGTTAATACCTTCGTAGAAATCACCTTGTGAAGCTCCACCATCACCAGTGTAAGTGATTGCAACAGCATTTTTACCGCGCTTTTTCAAACCAAGAGCTACACCAGCAGCTTGAATGATTTGTGCACCGATAATGATTTGCGGAGAAAGTGCATTCACATCTTCAGGCATTTGGTTCCCAACAAAGTGTCCACGAGAGAACAAGAATGCTTTTGTTAGTGGAAGACCATGCCAGATTAATTGTGGTACATCACGATATCCTGGAAGAATGAAATCTTCTTTCTCAAGTGCAAAGTGAGTTGCAAGCTGAGAAGCTTCTTGTCCAGCTGTTGGCGCATAGAAGCCAAGACGTCCTTGACGGTTCAATGAAATTGAACGTTGATCTAATACACGTGTAAACACCATACGGCGCATTAATTCTTTTAATTGGTCATCTGAAAGATCTGGCATTGCCGCTTCGTTTACGACTTCGCCTTTTTCGTTTAAAATTTGGAACGTTTCAAACTGCTTTTTGATGGCATCGAATTGCTTTTTGCTATCAACAATTGCTTTTTTTGTTTTTGCAGCCATTCTAAAGTCACCTCTTCCTTTCTTTTAACAGTCAATTTGTCGTGAATCCATTTATACATACAGATATAGGATAACCCAAAATGCTCATATGACTCCTGTATATAATAGCCACAAAGATCATTGTCGAAACATTGGATGATCGCTTGCTTTTGAGTTTTTCTAACTGTATTAACGATAGTTCACAAAAAACTAATACAACTTCTGTTAACAAGGAATAGTTTACAACAAGAAAAATAGTCCGTCAATTGATTTAACGGCTTTATTTAAATAAATGTATTCGCTTTACTTTTTATGGTGACCTGTATCAATCTGTTTAATCAACAGCACAAACTGTACTAGTATAGAGTGGATCACTGTACTACAATAGCACATGTTTGTTTTTGTCGAAAAATAAAAAAAGAGCTATTTTTAGCTCTTTTGATCGTGATGGACAAAGGGCTAAAATGAACTTCATTTTAACCCTTTCTCTTCTTTTCAGTTTGATATCTTGGAAAAACGAGTAACGGCACTCAGGCACTTTGTGAGTAGCAGCGATAAACAGAGCTAGCAAATATGCAAGTACTGTTTTTAGCTATTTTGTGATTCTTTCTGAGCTGTTTTGTATAAAGCTTGTTTATATTCGTTCAATTGATCTGTATATTGATTGAACTTCTTGCTTTCTTTTCTCACTTTACTATAGGAACGATTGACTGTTTTCAGTTTGGATTTCAGTTCAGCGTATCCTAAGTCTTTTCTTTTTAAAGATTCATACAAGTGCTTGTCTTGTTTCAGCGCCTTTTGATACTCACGGTAAAGCTGATCATACGATGCATATCTTTTTTCAATTGATTTGACTGTTTGTTCTGCTTTGTCTTTTACTTCCGCATCTTTTATCTGTCCAGCGAATTCTTTTACAGATTGAAATTCTTTTTTCGATTGATCCATGCTGTCTTTTTCTGTTTTTAAATGTTCTTCACGCTTTTCTGCCGATGCTAATGCTTGATCAGACAAGCTTGAGACTGTTTTTGTGTGGTCTTTTGTTGTTTGAATCATTTTTTTATACAACTGCTGCTCTTTTTTCTCATAGCTTTGCAGTGCGCCTTGTTCTTTTTCAAAGGATGCTTCTTTTTCGCTCATTTTCGTCATGGCATCTTGCATCTCATAAAGCGGATTTTGACCTCCGCAGCCCGCAAGCAAGAGGGTACATATCCCCGCTAAAGCTGCACCTGCTTTTATTCTTCTTTTCATCTGTTTCAATTACAAGGTCCCCCTTTACATCTCCACATACCACTATAATTTTTCAGGGCGGTTGTGACAAGGAAAGAGGATGGTTTTTTGAGGGGAAAGAAGATTTTTTTCATGCTCTAGGCTCATGACTATACAAATAGTGCATTCATACATAGTTTATATTACACGCTTCGCCTTCACTTATGAGAGGCCGAGTGTATTTCCAAAGGAGGTCAAAAGTATGTCTAATTATAGTCATGGAAGTATGTATGGTGGATACGGCGGTTACGGTTATGGATACGGCGGCGGTTGTTGCTATCCAAGTTATGGTGGTGGATACGGTTGCGGTTACGGTGGTGGACGTACATTCGCTTTAATCGTCGTCCTATTCATTCTATTGATCATTGTTGGCGCAGCATTCTTAGGCGGCGGTGGCTGCTGCTAATGGCTGAATAAGCCTCTGACCGGTCTCATACGACCGGTCTTCTTTATTTCATTGCATATGTTGTGTATCATTTTATATACTTTACATACAAAGGAAATAGGAGTGAAGTTTTGTGATTACCATGGATGATATCGTACGAGACGGGCATCCCGTCTTAAGACAAACAGCTGAAGCGGTCGAACTCCCGCCAACAGAAGAAGAAAAACAGCAATTAGCTGACATGATTGAATTTGTCAAAAACAGTCAGGATGCAGACATTGCTGAAAAATATGAACTTAGACCCGGTGTTGGCCTAGCAGCTCCGCAAATCAATATCAGTAAACGAATGATCGCTGTTCACTGTGAAGACGAGGGCGGAGAACTTTACAGCTATGCATTATTCAATCCTCGCATTGTTAGCCACTCAGTCAAAAGAGCTTATTTAGCTACTGGAGAAGGCTGTTTATCTGTTGATGAAGCCATCCCTGGATTCGTCCCGCGCTATGAAAAAATCAGGGTGAAAGGTACAACGCTTGAAGGTGAAGACATTGATATTCGCCTAAAAGGGTTTCCGGCCATCGTTTTTCAGCATGAAATTGACCACTTAAATGGCATTATGTTTTATGATCATATTCAAAAAGATCATCCATTCGCCGAGCCAGACAACGCGGTTGCGATCGGCAGATCATAACATAAAAACAAGACCCGTCCATCAGCGGGTCTTGTTTTTTATTCATCAATAAGGCCTAATTCAGTCACAGCGTGGAATATGCCATCCTCATCTACAGGTTTGGTGACAAAGTCAGCTAATGTTTTTAATTCATTGACTGCATTCCCCATCGCAACGCCTGTTCCAACAAACGAAATCATTTCTCGATCGTTCAGCCCGTCACCGAAGGCAATTGTGTCCTTTTGATCGTACGGAAGTCTTTCAATGACTCGTTTAATTCCTTCAGCCTTTGATCCACCTTTTGGCAGGACATCCGTAGACAGCTCATGCCACCTGACGAGATCAATTTCTTCACGGAACGCTTCATATAGATGTTCCTCTTCTGCTTTACAAAATAGCAGCATTTGATAAATGACGTTTTCTTTAAAGAATGACAAATCGTGCTCGGGGTGCTCTGTTTTTAAAGTGCCAATCCCTTCATGGATAAATGGATGGTTCGGCACAGACGCCTTCATCGTCTTCTCTCCCATGAAAACAAGCGGATGATCATGTTGATCCGCTGTTTCATAAATTTTATCCATCAGCTCTTGCTTAAGCGGATTGCCATAAATGACTTCTCCTTCGTACATGACATACTGACCGTTATAAGCAATAAATGAGTCAAGCCCTATTTCTTCTAAAATAGGCTGGATGAGAAAAGGCGAACGGCCAGATGCAATGAAGAGATGATGCTCTTTTTCTTTTAATAAACGAACAGCTCGCTTCGTTGATTCAGGTATTTTTTTATCATGGTCATATAAAGTACCGTCGATATCAAAGAAGATGACTTTTTTATTCATATCTCGTCTCCTGTCTCTTGTTATGTATACCCTCTCCCCTTCATCATACAGAAAGATCTTCACTGACGAAACCACTTCCTCTTAAAACGCCCATTTCCCACATATAACCATGTAACATTAAGTGGAAACATCATATAATACAAGTATATAGAGAGAACGGAACAAATGGCTGAATGAGACTCATACCGAAAGGAGGCGATCCGCGATGCTTCGTCGTCTGCGCAAGAAAATTCGAAGACAATGGAAGGACATGCTTCGTAAAAAATCGATTGCTTAAAAGGATCTTCCGCACATTTGCTGAAGGTCCTTTTTTCTCTGAGACTTTTCTTATGCGCGTTTTTTTAATATAATAGAATAAGCGAGTGTAACATACGGTATTTAAGGAGAGATTTGGATGATATATAAGGTATTTTTTCAGGCAAGTACGACTGAGGTACCTGTGAGAGAACACACAGATTCACTATACGTTGAAGCGGTTTCTGAAAGAGACGTACGCGATAAGTTGAAAAAACATAACTACAATATTGAATTCATTCAGCCTGTAGACGGTGCTTTTTTAGACTATGAACGAGAAAGTGAAAATTTTAAAGTATTGGAGCTATGAGAGGAATGAAATTTGTAAAAAACGATCAGGCGGCAGTTTTTGCGCTCGGCGGATTAGGCGAGATCGGTAAAAACACGTATGGCGTTCAATTTCAAGATGAAATCATTTTGATTGATGCTGGTATTAAGTTCCCTGAAGATGAACTTCTTGGAATTGATTACGTCATCCCTGACTATACGTATTTAGTTAAAAACGAAGATAAAATCAAAGGTCTTTTTATTACTCACGGACATGAAGACCACATCGGCGGTATCCCTTACCTTCTCAAGCAAGTGAATATTCCAGTTTACGGAGGCAAACTCGCAATCGGCCTACTTCGTAACAAATTGGAAGAGCATGGTCTATTAAGACAGACCAAACTTCACATCTTTGAAGAAGAAGATACGATCAAATTTAGAAAAACAGCTGTGTCTTTCTTTAGAACGACGCACAGCATCCCAGATTCTTATGGAATTGTCGTGAAGACACCTCCTGGTAACATCGTACATACAGGCGATTTCAAGTTTGACTTTACTCCTGTTGGCGAGCCTGCCAATTTAACGAAAATGGCTGAGATCGGGAAAGAAGGCGTTCTTTGTCTTCTATCTGACAGTACAAATAGTGAAATTCCAGAATTTACGATGTCCGAAAGACGTGTAGGTGAAAGCATTGATGACATCTTCAGAAAAGTAGATGGACGTATTATCTTTGCTACATTTGCATCTAACATTCACAGACTTCAGCAAGTCATCGAGTCAGCTGTTGCCAATGGCCGAAAAGTCGCTGTGTTTGGGCGTAGCATGGAGTCTGCCATTGATATTGGACAAGAGCTCGGATATATCAAATGTCCAAAAAACACATTCATTGAGCACAATGAAATCAACCGCCTTCCAGCAAACAAAGTAACCATTCTTTGTACTGGTAGTCAGGGCGAACCGATGGCCGCTCTTTCTCGTATTGCCAACGGTACACACCGCCAGATTTCAATTAACCCTGGAGACACTGTTGTCTTCTCGTCTTCACCGATCCCAGGTAACAATATTAGCGTAAGCCGTACCATTAACCAGCTTTATCGTGCTGGTGCTGAAGTCATTCATGGCTCACTCAATAATATTCATACCTCTGGACACGGCGGGCAGGAAGAACAAAAGCTGATGCTCCGTTTAATTAAACCAAAATTCTTCATGCCGATTCACGGTGAGTACCGCATGCAAAAAACGCATATTAAACTTGCGAATGATTGCGGAATCCCTGAGGAAAACTGCTTTATCATGGATAACGGTGAAGTTCTTGCACTGAAAGGTGACGAAGCAAGTGTCGCTGGCAAAATTCCATCAGGCAACGTGTATATCGACGGTAGCGGTATTGGTGATATCGGCAACATCGTGTTAAGAGACCGCCGCATTCTTTCAGAAGAAGGTCTTGTCATTGTTGTTGTCAGCATGGATATGAAAGAATTCAAAATTTCTGCAGGTCCTGATTTAATCTCAAGAGGTTTTGTCTACATGAGAGAATCTGGAGACCTCATTAATGACGCGCAAGATCTCATTTCAAAGCATCTTGAAAAAGTAATGGAACGTAAGACGACTCAATGGTCAGAAATTAAGAACGAGATTACTGACACTCTTGCTCCTTTCCTTTATGAAAAAACAAGACGCCGCCCAATGATCTTGCCGATTATTATGGAAGTGTAATGACGTACAAGGAGACACAGCCAATTGGCTGTGTCTCTTTTTTATGGGCAATAAAAAAACCCGCATATCTGTACGATACGTGCGGGTTCAGTCATTGTTTTACGATTGAATCGGGAGATGCTGAAAACTTCTCACATCAAACAATCCTTGTGTTGTCATTTTCACATCAGGAATGACTGGCAGTGCCAAGAAGGATAATGTCAAAAACGGATTAAAGTCTAAGACAAAGCCTGTTTCCTTTAAAGCATCATGAAGTGCATGAAGGCTTTCATTGACCGTATGTGCAGGTTGATCTGATAATAAACCGGAAATCGGTAATGGAAGCGTATGAAGAACTTCTCCATCTTTTACAACGGTCAAACCGCCCCCTGCTTCTTTTAACGTCTCAATGGCTTTGATCATATCAGCATCATTTGTTCCAACGGCAATTAAGTTATGCGAGTCATGGGCAACTGTTGTTGCAATTGCCCCCTCTTTTAGGCCGAATCCGCTGACAACCCCTATCCCAATTTCAGATAGACCTTTGTGGCGTTCGACAAGCACTATTTTTAATACATCTCGATCAATATCACTCGTAAATTGTCCATCGCTTCCAGATGGAGATATTTGTTCTAATTTCGTTTCAAGTTGATTCGGTATAATGCGAATGACATTCATCTTTTGGTGATCTGTTATAGGCAGCGTTAGATCTTTCTCTTGAACGTCCACTGCATGTACCGATTGCATGAGCGAAGAATTTGGCGTGATCTTGTCGACACTTGGCAAATATTCTCCATGTTCAGAGACCAATTCTCCTGCGATAAAGACGCTTGTAATTCCTACCTCATGTAAGTCAGAAATGAGCATAAAGTCTGCGTCAAAGCCTGGCGCAATCGCTCCCTTTGTTTTGAGACCGAAACACTCCGCTGCATTTAAACTTCCCATTTGATATGCTAAAAAGGGGTCCAATCCTTCTTGTATCGACATCCGTACTTGTTCATCAATACTTCCTTGAGCCATTAAATCATCTAAATGCTTATCATCCGTACAAAAGAAAAAGCGTCTCGCATTCTTCTCATTGACAGCAGGTAATACGTTTTTCACGTTTTTAGCAACAGAGCCTTCTCTGAGCATGACATACATGCCTCTTTTGACACGTTCAAGGGCCTCTTGAGCTGTTGTCACCTCATGATCCGTTTGGACATTAGCTGTTCGGTACACATTAATTAATCGGTCCGTTAATCCTGCTAGATGGCCATCAATGAGTTTATGTTCATGGTGAGCATCAAGCAGTTTTTGAAGCATATCTTCTTCCGCTTGCTCCACCGCAACATAATCCATCACTTCGGCAAGACCAAGCACTTCTTTCTCCTGATAAAGAGGCTTTAAATCTTTTGCTTTTAGTGTAGCACCTGATCGTTCAAAGCTGACTGCCGGTACACAGGATGGCAGCATGAAATATATATTTAAAGCAGCTTTTCTCGCTTCTTCGAGCATAAAACGGATACCTGCAACACCGGATACATTGGCAATTTCATGCGGGTCTGTTACAACAGTTGTCACGCCGTGAGGAACGACAGCTTTGGAAAATTCAGCAGGAGTCACCATCGAGGATTCGATATGAACGTGGCCGTCAACGAAACCAGGAACAAGCATTTGACCTGTTGCATCCAGCTCCTGTTCTCCCTCATACTCCCCAATTCCTACTATTTTTCCATTTTCAACAGCGACATCAGCGTCTATCCATTCCTGGTTAAACACGTCCATAACCTTCGCATGTTTAATCACTAGGGCTGCTTTTTTTCTCTTTGCAGCTACCTCAATTTGATGTCTGAAAAGCTCCTTATCCAACGACACTGCCTCCTCCGAGTAAACAATATAATGTTTCTTATCGTAAACGAATCTGTTTGTCCAGTCAATGACATTTAGAGAAAATCAACCATATCAAAAGATTGATTTTTATTTCTGAATAGTGATAATTTGCTGAAAAATAACCATGGTCTATTTTGCTGTTCTTTTGGAAAGTAAACGGCTCATTTCCACTTTGTTCTCTCCCACAATGTCCGCCGCATATGTACACTTCTAAAGCAAAAAACACCCCTTCTCGGAGTGTTTAATAGTCGTTCTGCATTTCCCGTTTTTCAAAGCGCCCGATATCTGCCACTGCCCCAATGACAATGAGGATATCTTCTTTTTGAATCATTTCATCTGCGAGCGGTGAAACGATCACTTCTTTCCCGCGCTTAATTGCCACGATATTGATCCCGTACCTTGCACGGATGTCGAGATCTAACAAAGAGTGCCCAGCGAGTCTGCTGTTGGCGACGATTTCAATAAGGCTGTACTCATCTGACAGCTCTAAATAATCAAGCACGTTGTTAGAAATAATTTTATGTGCAATCCGTCTGCCCATGTCTCGTTCAGGATGGACAATACGGTCCGCACCAATTTTATTCAAAACCTTTTCATGGTAGTCATTTTGAGCTTTCACTGTGACCATTTTGACACCCAGCTCTTTCAGCATAATCGTTGTTAAAATACTCGCCTGAATGTTTTCACCTATCGCCACGATCACATGATCAAAATTGCGGATGCCTAGGTTTTTTAGGACAGATTCGTCCGTCGAATCACCAATCACGGCATGTGATGCAATTTTAGCATATTCGTTCACACGATCTTCATTCATATCCATGGCCATGACTTCAAGTCCTTCTTCGCTTAGCGCCTTGCAGATACTTCCGCCGAAGCGTCCAAGACCAATGACTGCATATTCCTTTTTCATGTTCAGACTCCTTTTATATCACTTACCATGCATTTTACTACGGTTTGATTAATGAATCCATATGTGACCGTATTTTTTTACGGAATGCTTCACTTAAGTAAAGGTCTGCTCCTTTTTCGATTTCACTGCGATAATGACCAGGAGGCGCAATTTCTTCGCTCTTTTTTAAAACGAGAAACGTTAAGCAGTCCTCATACACTTGATCACCTACTGTGACATCGACAAATGCTGGGCGATAAGTCCCTTCATTTACACCTTCTCGTTTGTACAAATAACGAATGGCATCAAAAGGCACTTCATATAGAACACCCTCTGTTTCTCCGCCGTCTTCTACCATATCTGCTCTTGATCCATCAGGGCGCACCAATGTAAACCTTGTGGTAAAACGATCAAGTGTGCCGCCGCCGATGATTTGTTTGAAATAATGTTCCACTTTCGCAAGCTTAAACCTTGCATCATCCATACAGGACCCATAGGCAAAATAATAGAAGGAAGACGGTTTGCGCTCCCATAGTTGATATGACTTCCAGCAGCCGCTTTCAATCTCCTTCAGGCTCGATGCCTTCTGCTTACCTATTGTATAAGCAACGGCTGACCTTGGCCCCTGGTCTGTCATAACCTCTATTTCCTGCTGGTCATACCCTTCCTCTAGCTCATCTATCTTATGCAGCGTTTCATCACTGACCTCATACAATTCTCCATATACTGTGTTTTGTTCCAAGACAACACACACAGGGTAACCCTCACCTGTATCGTACAGTCTCCCTTTTATCCAAGCAGATGCTGCTAATGGACTGCTTTCTTTCATCAATGTCTCGTGATACTTTTCGTGCTTTAAAAGTGTCCCATACACAAATAAAGTTTTTGTCTCCTTCGTCATCACACATCACATCCTCTCACCTTGCTACTATCTGCTTTTTTGATACACAGGTAAGTAAATATCAAAAGCCGTCCCTTTGCTGAGCTCGCTCTTTACATCCATTCTTCCATGGTGATCTTTTAAGATCGTCGCACAGATCGTTAAACCAAGTCCTGTACCTTCTTTTTTAGTCGAAAAGAAAGGATCATATATTTTCAGAATATCCTCTTCGGACATTCCTTTTCCTTCATCTTGAATCGTGATTTTCCATTCATTCATCACTTTTTCTGTTGATATGTATATATTGCCGCCTTCAGGCATCGCCTCGATCGCATTTTTGATTAAGTTAATGAACAGCTGCTTCATTTGATTGGCGTCTGCTAATATCGTGCCAGCATCCTGCTTTTTAAATGGCTGTTTGAGATCAATATTTGAAAGAACGGCATTTGTCTTTAATAAGGTAATCACCTGCTCTAGCAAATCATGGAGCTGTACTTCTTGAAATTGAACCGATTGAGGTTTTGCTAAGACAAGCAGTTCACTTAAAACAAAATCAATGCGTTTAATTTCAGAAAAGATGATATCAAAATAATCGGTTCTTTCAGGATATTGCGTTTTCATCAGCTGCAAAAATCCATTGACTGAGGTGAGCGGATTTCTGACTTCATGGGCAATGCCAGCGGCTATTTGTCCTGCAACAGCCAGCTTTTGTGCCTGCATTTGCAGTTGCTGATTTGATCTTTCAAGTTCAAGCTTTGCCTGCTTTTGTTTCGTGATATCTGCAACCGTTCCAATACCTCCAGTAAACTGGTGCTGTTCATCGAAATAAAGCTTATAATGCACATCTCCCCATACCTTTTTTCCTTCTTTATGGAGAAGCTGCAGCTCCACCCGCCCCTCATCCTTATGCTCTTTGATCACAGACAACAAATGCTGAACGACATGCTCTTCTTGATCAAAGTACTGATTGTACATCGTACCTAGACACTCCTCTATGTCGTAACCCGTCATTTGTTTCCATGCTTGATTTAAAAAAATGATTTCACCTTTTTCATTGGTTTCAAAAACGATTTCTTGCAAGTTATCTGTGATTCGATTCAGCCGCTCTGTCAGTTCGTGTGCTTCTTTTTCTCGTTTATTTAAATCTGATACAAGCAAATTCAACCGGTCCACGTAGCCTGAGATGGTCCAAATACCGGCCAAAACAACGACTGTAAAGGCTAGATCGAGCGGCCAATTAATGTGATAGCCGCTAAGATAATAAAAGAAATCCCAGCTCAAAATTAATATAAATGCAAGAACGGATAACAGGATCCGTACTTGATATGTTTTGTTCAAATAATTCCACCTGCCGCCCTGAGATTCTTTGTCAATTGTATCATTTTCCACTTATTTTTTGAGGAAGATGTGGCATTTTTAAGGAACTTTTTTAGAAAAAAAAGCCTGCTCTCAGCACAATGGGAGAGAACAGGCTATTTTTATTTACTGCTGAAGGGCTTCTTGAAGCTCTTTTAGCAGTAGTTCTGCGCCTTCAGCGCTTAATGTAATTTGACCATTTCCATACTCGTGGTTCTCAGAAGTAATCTCACCAGTCATCAGGCAGACTCCCTCTGGCTGATATTTTTTCAAGACGATTTTATCTCCATCTATAAAAAATTCCATACTGTCTTTAATAGCGATATCAAGTGCTCTTCTCAATTCGATTGGCATCACAATACGCCCTAGTTCATCTACTTTTCTTACAACTCCGATAGATTTCAATTTCGTTCCCTCTTTCTTTCATTAGCTCAAGATCAATCTGTTTTTCACCAATTGATATATCGTAGACGTAAGAGATTCTTAAAAGGTTTCTCCTGCATAAAAATTTTTTTCAAAATCGAAAAACCAAAGGGAAAATTTATTGTGAATGTCAAAATGAGACTTGAATTTTACAGATTCATTTCAAGGTGATCACACACCCCCACAAATGACCTCAACCCTCTGAACTTTTAAATGTAAAATTGTTTAAAACAGCAAAAATAGAGATTGGGTGAAAACATGTTTCAAAATGCCGAAATTGGAATTGATTTAGGAACAGCTAACATATTGGTTTACAGTAAAAATAAAGGAATTATTCTCAATGAACCATCCGTTGTGGCAGTAGATACGGAAACAAAAACTGTCCTTGCAGTGGGGTCAGAAGCAAAAGAGATGATTGGGAAAACACCTGGAAAAATTGTAGCGATCCGTCCGATGAAAGATGGTGTCATCGCTGATTACGATATGACAACCGATTTACTCAAACAAATTATGAAAAAAGCAGGAAAAAATATTGGGTTTACCTTTAGAAAGCCGACTGTGGTTGTTTGTACACCTTCAGGTTCAACAGCTGTCGAACGCCGCGCGATCAGCGATGCTGTGAAAAATTGCGGGGCAAAGCATGTGCATTTAATTGAAGAACCCGTCGCAGCTGCAATCGGTGCTGATCTCCCGGTGGACGAGCCTGTTGCCAACGTCGTTGTAGATATTGGCGGAGGAACGACAGAGGTAGCGATCATTTCATTTGGCGGGGTTGTCTCTTGCCACTCGATCCGAATTGGCGGAGATCAACTGGATGAAGATATCATTACTTTTGTGAGAAAGAAATACAATTTACTGATCGGTGAACGGACAGCTGAACAGGTAAAAATGGAAATTGGTTATGGTCTCATTGAACACGAACCTGAGTCATTAGAAGTACGTGGACGCGACCTTGTCACAGGTCTTCCAAAAACAATTACACTTGAATCAACAGAAATTCAAGGTGCTATGCGTGAATCACTTCTTCATATTTTAGAGGCGATTCGGGCTACATTAGAAGACAGCCCTCCAGAACTGAGTGGTGATATCGTAGATCGCGGCGTTATTCTAACTGGCGGTGGTGCACTATTAAACGGCATTCAAGAATGGCTCTCTCAAGAAATTGTCGTCCCAGTTCATATCGCAGCAAATCCTCTTGAATCTGTCGCAATTGGAACGGGTCGTTCATTAGAAGTCATCGACAAATTGCAAAAAACATTAAAATAATCTTCATGTTCTACTTCTTTTTTCATCATTTCGATCATATCGTGATGAATGGATAAACGTGAAGGAGGAAGAACATGTTGCTTGATTTAGGTAAACGGGTCGTTGTCACAGTCATTTTAACCGGTATTATTTTAGGAGGAATGAGCCTGTCGTTTTCACATATGCCCCCTTCTAATGCACAGCCTGTGAAACAACTGAACCGCTAAAAAAGCCGCACGAAAGCGGCTTTTTTATTTTGCTTCGGGACGGCTCCCTATTTTCCTTTTCGGTCTTAAATCTGATATGATGAACATGACTAAAGGAGGTTTTTTTTATGAGTTCATTCGAAAAACAACTAGATCAATATGCAAAAACCATCGTTGAAGTAGGTGTAAATGTTCAAAGTGGTCAAGAAGTGGTCGTATCTGCGTTCACTGAATCTGTAGACCTTGTCCGCCTTGTGGCAAAACACGCATATGAGCGCGGAGCGAAAAACGTACATATCCGCTGGAGTGATGGTGTTCTGACCCGTTTAAAATATGAACATGCCCCACAAGATGTGTTTGAGCAATTTCCAGAATGGGAAGCACAGATGATGGAAACCATCGCAAAACGTGGCGGTGCTTTTATTACGATCTTGTCAGAAAGCCCTGATCTTCTAAGTGGCATTGACTCGAAAAAAATTGCTTCACAGCAAAAAGCTGCAGGTTCAGCACTTCATACATATCGTCAATACGTTCAATCTGACAAAGTTGCATGGACAGTCGTCGGTGCTGCATCAAAAGATTGGGCGAAAAAGATTTTCCCTGAGCATGCAGATGAAGAAGCTGTTGCATTATTATGGGACCAAATCTTTAAAGTCGCCCGTGCTGACCAGCCAGATCCTGTTGAAGCGTGGAAAAAGCATGATGAATCACTAAATGAAAAAGTAAAAGTATTAAATGAACGTCACTACCACAAGCTGCACTATGAAGCACCAGGTACAGATTTAACGATTGAACTTCCAGAGCAGCATATTTGGGTAGGTGCTGGCAGCGTAAGTGAACGCGGCGTATCATTCATGGCCAATATGCCAACAGAAGAGGTCTTTACCGTACCTAAAAAAGATGGTGTAAACGGGACTGTCTCTAGCACTAAGCCACTTAGTTATGCAGGAAACATTATCGATGAATTTACGTTAACCTTTGAAAATGGGCGTATTGTAGATGTGAAAGCAAAAGAGGGCGAAGACATTTTAACCTCTCTCGTTGAAACAGATGAAGGCTCACATTATCTAGGTGAGGTTGCCCTTGTACCAGATGATTCACCAATTTCTAACTCAAATATCCTCTATTACAATACACTTTACGATGAAAATGCATCCAATCACCTTGCCATCGGCAGCGGTTATGCATTTAATATCGAAGGCGGTAAAGAGATGAAACGTGAGGAACTAAACGCAGCTGGTGTGAACAGCAGTATTACACACGTCGATTTCATGATTGGTTCAAAGGAAATGAATATTGATGGAATCACAAAAGATGGTAAACGCGAACCGATTTTCCGTAATGGAAATTGGGCTTTTTAAGCAGTAACTTGATATAGAGACGTTTTGAAGCCTTTAAACCCTGAGTTGTCACATTTCTTTAGCTTTGAACAAATTATCAAGTTCATCAGCCACGTGTTTCTGCATACTTGGAAGCACGTGGCTATATTTATCTAATGTAATTTGGATTAAGGGAGTGTCCAATCCACTCCGGGATCAGCTTCCTTCTTAGGATTAAAATTCTCTTTTTCTTTTTTACGTTCTTCTCTGTTAATAGGTCTACACCCATTTCGAGTATATAAAAAATCCCTTCCTGTTTCTTGTATTTCTTGATACTAGATTTTACACTGTACAGCCCTCTTAAATTACCTAATAGTCATTATTATTCCCCCTAGGTCTACTTCACCTAAACCTAAACAAATTTTAAAGCACCACAATTAAAACTTATAGGAAATCTACTTGATAACCGCCTTTCAATATTCCTACATCCCTTAAGTTTTTCACTACTACCACTAATTCAATCAATGGAAGCTATCAGCATGTCTACTGGTAATTTTTATGTATATTGACGATTTTTAAGTTATAATAAGACTTAAAAAGAAAAGGAGTAGTATATGGGGGTAAAAATAGAAAAAGCTCTTTACATTAAAACAAAAAAAATGATGACGAATATCGAAGCTGATAAACATGAATTGAATGGGGAAAAGTTCATCTGTCCTTATTGTAATACAGAACTAACATTCAGAAGATCAGGAAAGAGACAGTTAGAAAATCGGGTAATTCCAATATTGCCTTATTTTTATTTGAAACAAGGAAACGAACATGGTAGGAATTGCGAATACAATACATTTGGAAAGATTGAAATTCTAGCACGCAAAGCAATGAATTTGAAAGATTTTATGAAAAAAAAGAAACCTGATCAATATGCTATAAGGATGCAAGTTGTTAAGCAAGCAATGGAAGAGCCTCCCGAAGAAGAGGAAGATGTGAGAACAGCTGATTCAAAAGGAAAAGGTGTTACTGCGAGTAAGAATTATAAAAATAGTGGAACAATGGCACCTTATCTTAGCAGGATGAAAGATATCATGATCTTGCGTTCTAAAATGGAAAAAAATGATGATATTAGGAAATACTTAAGGCTAGAATATAAGGGCAGGACGGTTAATTGGGATAAATTTTATTTTGGTCCTGATAATATGAGCCTTCTAGATTTATCTAAGTATTTTAGAAATAACACAGAGCCGGAGCATCCTATTTGTATAGAAGGAATAATAAAGAAATATATAGAAAAGAAAGATAAAAACGGCAAAACTTATTATTCTTTTATTTTAGAAAAAACTACTGTTAAGGATATTGATGCAGGAGGATTTCGGCATATTCCATGTGTCAGTGTCAATGTCTATGAAGGATATGGAAAGTTAATAGAATACATGAAAGATAATTATAAAAAACATAATAAACAAATAGTTGCTTATGGTCATAATCCTTATGTAAAGGTGAATCCTTCATCAGATAACACTGCAAAATTTCATAATATTACGATTTGGATTAATCGGACAGCTCAAGTTCATTTATTTAATGATGTTTATGAAAATTTATTTGAAGAATGAAAAAAGCCACCCTTATCGGTGGCTTTTCTTTATGTTTATGCATACAGCTCTTGTAGTCTTTTTTGAATCTCTTGATCTGATAAGAACTCATCATAAGTTGTTTGTTTATCAACGATGCCGTTTGGCGTCACTTCGATAATCCGGTTTGCAACTGTTTCAACAAACTGATGGTCATGAGATGAGAAGAGCATAGCCCCTTTAAAGCTCATTAGACCGTTATTCAGCGCTGTGATGGACTCTAGGTCTAAATGGTTCGTCGGCTCGTCTAACAGCAAAATATTCGCTCCAGACAGCATCATTTTTGATAACATACAACGAACCTTTTCTCCACCTGATAAGACGCTTGCTTTTTTCTTCACTTCTTCCCCAGAGAAAAGCATACGGCCTAAGAAACCACGCAGGAAGCTTTCACTTTGATCATTAGGAGAATATTGACGAAGCCAATCAACAAGATCTAAATCGCTTCCTTCAAAATATTCACTGTTGTCTTTAGGGAAGAATGCTTGAGATGTTGTCACGCCCCATTTAAATGTCCCGCTGTCTGGCTCCATTTCACCAACAAGGATTTTAAATAAAGTAGAGACAGCAAGTTCATTACGGCTTAAGAACGCAATTTTATCCTCACGATTCATAATAAAGCTGACGTTATCCAGTACTTTTACACCGTCAATCGTTTTTGATAGACCTTCTACTTGAAGGACATCATTTCCGATTTCACGCTCTGGCGCAAAATGAACATAAGGATATTTACGAGAAGATGGTTTAATGTCATCTAGCGAAATCTTATCAAGCAATTTCTTTCTTGATGTCGCTTGCTTCGATTTAGATGCGTTCGCACTGAACCGAGCAACGAATTCTTGAAGCTGCTTAATTTGTTCTTCTTTTTTCTTGTTGGCATCCTGGCTGAGTTTTAATGCCAGCTGGCTTGATTCATACCAGAAATCATAGTTTCCGACATACACTTGAATTTTTCCAAAGTCAAGGTCTGCAATATGCGTACATACTTTGTTTAAGAAATGACGATCATGCGATACGACGATGACGGTATTTTCAAAGTTAATGAGGAACTCTTCTAACCACTGAATGGCTTGTAAGTCCAAGTGGTTCGTTGGCTCATCGAGAAGTAGAACGTCAGGTTTACCGAATAAAGCTTGTGCTAAAAGCACTTTTACCTTTTCAGATCCGCCAAGCTCAGACATTTTCTTCGATTGCAGGCTCTCTGGAATGCCAAGACCTTTTAATAGGATCGCAGCTTCACTTTCCGCTTCCCATCCGTTTAACTCAGCAAACTCACCTTCAAGCTCTGCTGCACGAATCCCGTCTTCATCTGAGAAATCAGGTTTCATATAAATCGCATCTTTTTCCTGCATCACATCATATAGACGTTTGTGACCCATGATGACGACTTTTAACACTTCAAACTCTTCGTATTCAAAGTGGTTCTGTTTTAAAATCGCTAAACGTTCACCTGGACTCATATGAACATCGCCCGTTTGAGCCTCAATTTCTCCAGAAAGAATCTTTAAGAACGTTGATTTACCAGCTCCATTGGCACCAATTAGTCCGTAGCAGTTGCCAGGAGTGAACTTAATATTTACTTCTTCAAATAATTTACGATCAGCAAATCGCAAACTAACATTATTCACTGCAATCATTTATTAATCCTCCATCACTCATTCATCAATATGAAGTATAACATGAATAACGATTGATAGAAACGTCTCTCGCTAAGAACAAAGGCTTTTTGTCCAATATGGTATAATAAGTGGGAATGTTTTTATTGAAGGAGTTCGGGCGATTTGAGATTACTCACACTCATGGAATACTGTTTGTTGATTTTCTTTATGGGCATTTATTTATCGGCGACTGGCTTTAATGCAAGAGACTTTGGCCTTTATATTGGGCTTGTCCTCATTTACACACTGGTCCATATCTTTTCAAAACGCTTTTTACAAAAGCGCGGAAAAGACAATGTGAAAATTGGATTATTCCGTTCTGTTTTGGCGATTACCGGGTCCGTTTTCGCTTCTGTTTTGGCCATTGTCATCATTGTCACGATGCTCACACCAAATTAAAAACGACCCTACATGAAGGGTCGTCCATTCAAGCACCTTTCTTACGCATTGAGAAAGGTGTATTTATTGTGTTTGTCGAATATCGCCAAATGGGAAGAAAACAAATTCTGATGTGCCGACAATACGATCCTTTTCAATGAGTCCGAGTCCATTTCGACTGTCCATGGAATTCAGTCTGTTGTCACCCATAACAAAATAATCGTTTTTCGGTACTTTCACTGGACCAAAATCTCCTGTTAAATGCACCTCATACTCTTTAGCATGTGCCTTGTTCTCTTTTAAATAAGGCTCATCTACTTTTTTACCATTAATGTAAAGCGTATCATCCTTCATTTCAATCGTGTCGCCTGGAAGACCGATCAATCGTTTGACATAATGAATTTTCTGACCGTCTTTTCCATTAATAATCACGATGTCACCACGTTTGACTCCACCGAGATAGTTGATGGTTTTGTTAACAAACAGCTTTTCTCCATCATGAAGGGTTGGTTCCATTGACTCTCCTTCCACCACATACGGCTCAAAAATAAACGTACGGATGATGAGGACGAGAGCAAGTGCAATTAAAATGGCTTTGATCCATTCAAACAGAGAACTTTTCTTCTCTTTTTTGGCTTGTTTCGCATCAGATTGAATGTCATTTTCGTTTTGTTTGTTTTCTTCGTTCAAAATACTGCTTCCTCCTAAGACTTTCTGCTAAAAGACTTGAAACGTGAATTGAATAACTTTACTTTATCACATGTCATTTAAAAATTCACAAGACAACCATTCAATTAGATATTTTTTCCTAATTTATTGATAATTAAACAAAAAGAAGCACCGCTCTTCACGATGCTTCTTTTCAAATTAAGCTTCTTGTCGGACTGGTTTTTTTAGAATTCCGAGAAGTAGCGCTGTAACAAAGGCACCGATTAAGATGCTGATGATGTAAAGAACTGGATGGTTTGTTACCCAGAAAACGAATAGTCCGCCGTGCGGTGCAGGAAGCGTCACTCTAAAGAATTCTGTTAATCCACCTGCAACTGCTGCACCAATCACAGCTGAAGGAATGACGCGCAGAGGATCTGCCGCTGCAAACGGGATCGCCCCTTCAGTAATGAACGCAGCTCCCATGAAGTAACATGTAATACCTGCTTCGCGGTCACGTTTAGAGAATTTGTTTCTAAAGATCGTTGTCGCTAGGGCAATTCCTAGCGGCGGCACCATTCCGCCTGCCATAATTGCAGCATGCGGTGCATAGTTGCCAGCAGCAATCATCGCAAGACCAAATGTGTAGGCCGCTTTGTTAATCGGACCACCCATATCAATGGCCATCATACCAGCTAAAATAATCCCCATTAATACAAGGTTTCCAGTACCAAGTGATTCAAGCCAGTGTGTTAATCCGTCCATGACCATTTTAACAGGCGTGTTGACGATGTAATGCATGATAATCCCTGTAAAGAAAATACCGAACAATGGATAGAGCAGAACTGGTTTAATACCATCGAGCGACTGTGGTACAAAAGTGAATACTTTTTTGAGCAGCACCACAATGTAACCAGCAAGGAAACCAGCAATCAATCCACCTAAGAATCCAGCACCTGCTGCAGAGGCCATGAATCCGCCAACCATACCTGGTGCGAAACCTGGACGGTCTGCAATACTCATTGCGATAAATCCAGCTAATACAGCAACGATTAAGGCAAGTGCATTATCTCCGCCAATCCCTTTTAATACAGCTGCAAATGAATTGAAAGAAGGATCTTTAGGGTCAGCTGAGTTAATTCCCCAGAAGAATGAAATCGCAACAAGGATACCGCCCCCAACAACAAACGGAAGCATGTTGCTTACACCGCTCATTAAGTGCTTATAGAATCCACTTCTTCCCTTACCTGACGATTCATTTTCATCTTTTGAAGAACTGCCGCCTGAACCTTTATAAATCGGCGCATCTTGATTGATGGCTTTTTCGATCAATTCTTGCGGACGGCGAATTCCAGCTGTCACAGGTACTTCAATGACATGTTTGCCTTTAAAGCGTTCCATTTCAACTTGTTTATCAGCTGCCACAATAATAGCTGGCGCTTCTTCAATTTCTTTTGCTGTCAGGGCATGTTTAATTCCACTAGAGCCGTTTGTCTCAACTTTAATGTCAACGCCCATTTCTTTTGCTTTTTCTTTCAAAGCATCTGCGGCCATAAATGTATGCGCGATGCCTGTTGGACAAGCTGTCACCGCTAAAATTTTAGCAGGTTTTCCCGGTGCAGCCGGTTCCTCTTTGACTTCCTCTTCTTCTTCATCGTCTTTATCATGTGTATTGATAATTTCAATGATTTCATCTTCAGTAGCCGCTTCAAGAAGCTGCTTTCGGATCTCTTCACGCATGAGAAGTGTGGATAAACGAGAAAGTGCTTCTAAATGCGTGTTGTTTGCGCCTTCAGTTGCTGCAATCATAAAGACAAGATGACTTGGCTGTCCGTCTAATGATTCATAATCTACACCAGCTGTTGAACGACCAAATGCAATGGCAGGTTCTTTCACACTTGCTGTTTTCGCATGAGGAATCGCAATTCCTTCTCCGATTCCCGTAGAGCTTTGTTTTTCACGATTAACAACAGCTGCTTTGTAGCCTTCTTTATCATTTAATTTACCAGCTGTATCTAATACAGTGACCAGTTCTTCAATAACGGCTTCTTTTTGCTGGCTGTCTAATTGAAGCTTAATCGTATGCTTCGTGAGTAGTTCTGTAATTTTCATGATGACTCCTCCTTTAAATGCGTGTGACTTTTACTTGTGGCAATAATGTATCGACAAGCTCTTTTGTTCCAAGTTCCTCAGAAAATGCTGTAGCACTTCCTGATGTGACGCCAAGCTTAAATGATTCTTCTATGGAAAGGCCTTTAGAAACGCCAGCTAAGAATCCTGCAACAACTGAATCCCCTGCACCAACTGAGTTGATCAGCTTGCCTATTGGAACATTAGATTGAAAGATCCCTTCCTTACTGAATAAGAGAGCGCCGTCTCCAGCCATAGATACAATGACATGTTCAGCACCTTGTTCCAACAGCTTTTTCCCATAAGGAATGGCTTCTTCTGCAGATGAAATACTGGTTTCAAACATTTCACCTAACTCATGATGGTTTGGTTTCATTAAGAATGGTTTCAGATCTGCTGCTTTTTTTAAGGCTTCTCCAGAAATATCAAGTACTACTCTTACCCCTTGCTTCGCACATACTTCAGCAATGCGCTCATATGTGTTATGAGGCAGTGAAGAAGGAATGCTACCTGCTAATACAACGACATCGCCTTCTGTTAATGAAGTGAATTGGGATAAAAACGAATCGAACTGTGCTTCAGTAATACTTGGACCGAGCCCGTTGATTTCTGTTTCTTCGCCTGTTTTTAGTTTCACATTGATACGTGTATCTTCTGACACCTCATGAAAGGCTGTTTGTAATTGTTCGTTTTGTAAAAAGTCTTGAATATATTTGCCTGTAAAACCGCCAATGAATCCAAGTGCTTTTGATTCAACACCGTGCCGTTTTAAAAGCCTTGAGACATTGATTCCTTTACCACCTGGATATTTTTTGTCATAGGTTGAACGATTTAAACCGCCGACCGCAAAATCCTCCACGTGTACGATGTAATCAACTGATGGGTTTAAAGTAACTGTATAAATCATGTTTTCACTACCTTTATAACCGTTTTTTCATGGTAATTATCGAATGAATCCTCTTTTGCGTCGTTTGTGATAATGGTGGCTTCCTGTAAACTAGCAAAGGTTGAAAACGATATTTCGCCAAACTTTGAGGCATCTGTTAAGATGTAGGTTTTTTTCGCCTGCTTCATGGCTCTTTTTTTAATGAGCGCTTCTTCTGGATCAGGTGTTGTAAACCCTGCCTCGGGATGAATGCCGTTCGTCCCAACAAAGCTCTTGTCAAAACGGTAATTTTCCATAGCTGTCAAAGCTGCGGCTCCCACCATGGCTCCTGTTCGATGTTTCACTGATCCGCCTATCAGGTAAAAAGAAATGCCTTTTCTCATGAGTGCTTCAATGTGCATGACACCATTTGTCACCACCACGATATCTTGATCTGGATCGATAAAGTCAATCATTTGCTGTGTTGTCGTACCAGCATCTAAGTAAATACAATCGCCTTGTTTTAAAAGTGATGCAGCTGCCTCTGCAATCAATGACTTTTCATGAAGGTTTTTGGCAGATTTCTCAAACACATCCGGTTCAAGACGAATACTAGATATTTTAGCTGCTCCTCCGTGAACTCTTTTAAGAAAGCCTTTTTCTTCGAGGGCTGACAAATCTCTTCTAATTGTAGATTCAGACGCATCCGTCATAATCGTTAAGTCCTGTATTTTGATGACATCGTTTTCTTCTAAATAGTCGATAATGAGTTGATGTCTTTCTGGTGTTAGCATTGAAAACACCCCCTTTTGAAAACGTATTCATTTTGCGCGCACCTTTATTGTAATCGCTTTTTTCAACATTATCAATACAAAACAACCAAATACATTCAATAACTATCAAAATCTTTCACAATGGTCATCTTACCTTTATATGTACCATTTGTAAACTGAAAAATATGTGACATTGAGAAGAAAGTCATGATATTAGCATTTCTATCATTTTTCATTTCATTCAATTGAACGAAAAAAAGCCTTTATGCGTTTTGCATAAAAGCTTCAGGTGGGGAGCAGCAGGCAATATATCTCGTTCTACCTTCTTGTCAGCACCTCGTACGTTAACTTTAGGATTATTCATATCTAAGTGATTCAATCGGATCGAGCCTCGCTGCTTTATTGGCAGGAATCAGTCCAAAAATAATACCAATGAGCATACTAAATAGGACGCCTCCACATACGATTTGCCACGATACAAGAGAAGGCCACCCTGCAAACAGTGACACAAGTGAAGCACCTCCGAAGCCAAGCGCAATTCCAAGTAACCCACCGATCAGTGTAAGGACGACAGACTCAATTAAAAACTGAACGAGTATTTGAGCCCTAGTTGCCCCAAGTGCCTTTCGAATTCCGATTTCTCTTGTTCTTTCTGTGACAGATACGAGCATAATATTCATGACACCAATGCCGCCGACAAGTAATGAGATACCAGCAATTGAGCCAATGATTGTTGTCATGACAGACGTAATCTGACCAATGCCTGCTGCAATCTCTTCCAGATTGATCATTTCGTAAGCATCTTCTGTATGGTGATTTTCATTTAAGCGTGCAGCCGCACTCTTTCCCACTTCTTTCATTTGATCAGCATGTGCAACTTGAATAGACAACTTATCATATTCTTTCACACCAAATGCAGTTGTCAGCATTGCAAAAGGGACATATATTTCATTCATATCAAATGAGAACAGACCTTCCTGTTTTGCTAAAACTCCGATCACCTCAACCGGCTGTCCATTCATCCAAATCAACTCGCCTACTGCCTTCTCTCCATTAAATAATTCTTTTTGTATCCCTTCTGAAATAACAGCTGCCCTTCTTCCGCTCCTAAAATCGATTTCACGTAAGTCCTGTCCTTCTGATATATGTAATGAATGTACATTCGTGTAGCCTTCATTAATCCCATTGACCGTTGCATCTATTGTTGTATCTTGGAATCTTAATTGCATGCCTTGTGCCGTGGAGGAGGCAACCTGTTTAACCCCATTCAATGCTTGAACACTTTGAATGTCTTCTTCAGTAAATGTGGCTTCAAATAACGCATTCGGATTCGCATTTAACTCCTCATCAGAGGGTGTATAGGTCATATCAATGGTATTGTTTGGCCCTGAAATTGATTCTTTCAGCATTTGCTCTCCGCCTTGACCGATGGCAACGACTGCAATCACTGATCCAACCCCAATAATAATGCCAAGCATTGTTAAAATAGACCGCAATTTATGAGCTAGGACAGAATTCAGCGCTATTTTGATATTTTCAAAGAGTTTCATTCATTGCGTCTCCTTGTATCAATCTATCTTGAACGAGGCGTCCATCTCTTACAACGACTATCCGGTTTGTATACGCAGCTATTTCTTCTTCATGAGTAACGAGCACAACCGTTGTTCCTTCCTCATTGAGCTTTGTAAACTGTTCCATAATCGAGCCACTCGTTTTTGAATCAAGAGCGCCTGTTGGCTCATCTGCCAAGATGAGCTTCGGCTCATTGACAATCGCACGTGCGATGGCTACTCTTTGCTTTTGCCCCCCTGACAACTCGTTTGGCATATGCTTCATTCGATCTGCCAAACCAACCTTTTCAAGTGCCATTTCCGCACGTTCTTTTCTTTCTTTTTGACTGATACCAGCGTAAATCATCGGAAGTTCAACATTTCGCCTCGCATTTAATCTAGGTAGTAAATAAAATTGTTGAAAAACAAAACCAATGGAGCGATTTCGAATTACTGCCAGTTCTTGATCCTTTGCTGCCGACAGCTCCATACCTTGAAAATGGTACTGTCCGGAGGTCGGGTGGTCCAAACAGCCAATGATATTCATTAACGTTGATTTTCCAGAACCGGACGGGCCCATAATGGACATATACTCGCCTTTACCAATGACGAGGTTCACATCACTTAATACATCAAATGTCTCCTCAGCGACTTCGTAGCTTTTTGTCACGTTTGAAAGCTGAATCATTCAGCATTCACTTCCATTCCGTCATACATATCATCTGATGGCTCTGCAATGATTTGATCTTCTTTTGTTAAACCTTTCGTCACTTCAAGATCTTGACCTGACGTTTCACCTAATGTCACTTTTACTTTCTTCAGTGCATTCTTTTCAACAACATAAACGTATGAACCATCTTTCTCTTTTTTCACGGCTGTTTCAGGAATTGTGAGCACTTGACGCTTGTCCGTTTCAATTTCCATGATCATTTTAAAGCCTGGTTTTGCATCCGGCTTTTTCCCTTTCATTTCAATTTCGACTGGATATTGTACGGTTTGATCACTAGCAGCTGTTTCTGCTGTTGACTGGGCAGGCACAGCGCCCACTTTTTTCACCACTCCTTGCCAGCTCTTTCCGCGAATGACATCAGACGTTACCTTTACTTTTTGTTTCTTTTTGACTTTCATAGCATCATACTCAGTGATTAAGCCTCGTACGATCATTTTTTTCTCATTGCCAATATGGATCACCGGCTGCCTCTCTTCTAGCTTCCCTGCGCCAGCATCTTGCTCGATGGAGATGACTGTTCCTTCAATTTTGCTATGTATCGTTAAATCTTCTATTTGTGCCTTTACTTTTTCTTGGTTAAGCTCCGCTTGTTTTTGCTCTAATTCAGCGGCTTTGAGTTCGAGTTCAAGCTGATCTCGCTCGTTTTTCGAATCAGAGCCCGCCTTTTTCCCCTGATTTTCATCTAATGTATTGAGTCTATTTTGTAATTGTTCAAGCTTTAGTGTACTTGATTCAGCCGCAAGTGCTTGCTGCTGTTCTTCAAGCTCCAGTTCCTTATTTTCATATGTAAGGAGCGGTGTTCCAACTTTCACCTTTTCTCCTTCTTTCACAGCGATATGATTCAGGCTTCCCTTCTCTTCTTCTGTATAAATGAATTGCTCCTCCGAGAATGAAAGTGTTCCAGGCGTCATCACCGTAGAAGTTATTTCTTTTGATGCAAGTTGGACTGTTTTAAATGATGCCGTAGAGGCAGGCTTTGATTGGTTTTTTGCAATATTAAATCCAATGAATAGACCAATCACAATAATGATAATGGATCCGATAATGATTTTCTTTCTCATAAAAACATTCTACCCCCAGCTTACTGCATGTTGATGGTGATTGTGGTTCCTACATATTGAAAAATTAAAGATAATACATAAAAGACACTCACAATAATCCAAGATATTCTTGGCGAAATGCGGCCGACTTTGATCAATAAAAAGCCTGTTAAAACAAGATTCCAGATCACAAAAAGATCGATATTGGCTAACACGGCATGCCATGGACCAGACATTCGAATGAATGCGTTTAATGAGGTAACCGTGATATCTTTTGGCACATGAAAAAAAATGATCGCCAAATGAGAAATAATCGTACCAATGATCGTAATAGGTGTGATATACAGTACACCTGAAAACAGCTGATGAAATGTTGCATCACCTTTTGCTAAAAAGACGATGAACTTGTATACGGCAGTATTAATGACAATCCCAATGACCAGACCAATAAGCGTGATCACATAAACGAAAGGGATTGGTAAAATTAAATCTGCCCACAATCCTTCATTCACTAGCTGAGACAAATAAGTGACAACAACTGTTAATACAAGCACACATGATAAAGGCCACCAAACGAATGGCTGCTCCCACACTCTTTTTAAATGCTCTGATGGTCTTGTGCTTACTCCAATCATTGTGGGTTTTGGCGTTGTTTCTTTCATCAAATGTCATCCTCTCCATGTGCTGTAAGTATCGAAACGTTTTTTCATACTCTTGTTGTTTCTATTTTATCAAAAGATTGCCAATAAGTGATAGATCATTTGATTTTCTTATTTTCATAGTGATAGGATTGAATCTATTATTCTATTTTCATGAACGACATCCTTCAAATGATACCTTGATCCGACCATATTCATATGAAAAAATCATGATTTTACTGACTGAAAAACAGTTTATGAAGTAAACAACATGTCTTTCGGAATAAATATCCTTTTCCTTTGGATTCAGATGGTCTCAGTTAGACACAACAATTTTTTGTTAAAATATTCCTAGTAATTTCAATGAATCCCGGCTTTATAGGACTATGTTTAGCGCCTTTTATAGAACAGATGAGCCTTTAGTATCAATACTTTCATATTAAAAAAATAAAAATAAAAGGATTTTACTTGATCAAATGTTATTTTTTCATATAATGTAAAATAGAGGTAGGTTAAATGATAGTGGAAATGGAGTCAAGTGAATGTTAAGAGAAAAATTGAAAATGCAATTGATTTTACTTTATGAAAAGGAACAAGAAGCATGGCAATACTTTAGAAAGGAAAGAGAACTGATTTATCATGAGCTCAAATTACTTGATATGAAAGAGAGCAGACCTTCTAATGACAAAATATACTACGCAGCAAGGTGTGTAGATATTATTAAAGAAAAAAAGGGAAGCATCGTGAGCACAAAAGAACTAAAAGAACAGCTTCAAGCTCAAACAGATTTCAATGTGAGACGAATCAGCGAATTGTATGATCTCATTCAACAGCTCGATCCTCACATTTCTAAAGCACGCCGGGGATGTTTTATTTACGAAGATCATACCCAAGTACCTCTCCAAACTTTTCACACATAAAAAAATTGGTTACAGCCGCTGGCCATAACCAAATCCTCTAATATCTATTATCCACCACTTACAGGAGGAATGAGTGCAACAGTGTCCCCGCTACGCACTTCAGCATTTCCCCTCGTATATATTTCGTTGACTGCAACCATCACGTTTTGTGCAGTATCAACACCATATACCTCCTGTAATTCTATTTTAATCTCATCAACCGTTGTTTGATCTTTTTGAATGATGATTTGTTGTTTACCGGCCTTCTCAGCAAGGCCGGCGAACAATAATACGCTAATCATGCCGCTTCCCTTCTTTCTCGTTAAGTTGGAGAGTACTAGGTTTTCCTTCCGGGTATGAAACGGTTTCAAGCTGATCACCTATCCAAGCCTCTCCATCTTCCCAGTATTCCTTTTTCCATATAGGAACTATTTCCTTTATTCGTTCAATCGCATATTCATTGGCTTCGTATGCAGCTTTCCGATGAGGTGATGAAACAGCTATTGCCACTGCAATGTCACATATCTCAAGAGTGCCAATACGATGCACAATAGCAGCTTCTGTATCGGGCCAGCGTTTTTTAATTTCTTGTCCAATTTGACTCAACATATTTTCCGCCATTGGTATGTATGCTTCATATGTTAAACGCAGCGTTTTTTTGCCATTTGTCCATTCTCTTACCGTGCCTATGAATGTCGTAATGGCTCCCGCTTTGCGTCTTGTGACATGCTGAATCAATTCATTCACATCAATCGGCTCTTTTGTGATCTTAAAAAGTTCATTCATACGAGGCTTCCCCCTTCAATAAATTAAAAGCAAATGTGATCCCGCGCTTGTCAAATGCTGAAAACACAGGAAACGGGTATTTCTCAGTGAATTGTATTTCTTTATTGAAATAAATGGCTGCTTGTATATGAGAAAGTGTTGAAAGATCAATGAGTTCCTGTTCGTCTTTGACACACAGGATTTTGCGATAAGGCGCCTGTTTGTATCCTTCGATCAAGACGGCATCTAAAGGAAGATGCTGACACATGTTGATTAGTTGTGTGAATGTCATGTGCCGTATGAAAAAGTGACATTCACCTTCTCCCTCCACACCTGCGGCAAATGCACCCGCTTGAACATATCGATCCGTATCTTTTTGTTTGAACAGACGGTCTGGCTTTCCGCCATGTCCGTGATGTTTGAAGCAGCCTAGCTGCATTTCTTCTTCATCCGCCAGCTGACATAATTTTTCGATCAGCGTCGTTTTACCACTATTTTGATAGCCCACGACTTGTAGAATGTTTAATTTGTCATCCAACATGGAGCACCGCCTTCGTGGTGAAATAGCAGAACGCTGACCTGGTCACCTGCACTAAACCCTCTTGTTCCTCCAGGCAAAACAATGAAACAATCAGCATGAGCAATAGATGTCACCGCACTAGATTTATCAAGACCGGTTGGCGTCACACTCAGCTGGCTGCCAGCGAAATCAAGTGATGCTCTAACAAATCGTGTGAATGGATTGGCTTTTGGAAAATCATGTGTCAGCTTCGCCTCAGCAAAAACGGGAAATGGATTTTCTTTCAAACACCATTTATAAATGATCGGTTTGACAAATAGTTCAAAGCCAACAAAACAGGCAGCCGGATTTCCTGACAGCCCATAAAGCAATTGACCATTTGACAACGCAGCAACGGTCGTCACACTTCCAGGTCTCATGGCGACTTTATTAAACAACACCTCTGCACCTAGTTTTTCATAAATAGCAGGTAAAAAGTCAAAATCACCTACCGATACACCACCTGTTGTGATGAGCATATCAACTTTGCTTAAGGCTGCTTTTACGGCTTCATAGCTTTGATCAAAATCATCGGATACACCGCCTAAATCAAGCGGTTCTCCTCCAGCTTCAAGAACCTGAGCGTATACCATGCTTAGGTTACTATTTCTAATTTTACCGTCCACCATGGCATCACTTACTTGTAGGAGCTCGGTACCTGTTGAGATGATACCGATCACCGGTTTTTTGACGACTGGCACAACCGCATACCCGAACGTTGCCAATATCGCCGTCACGCCTGGGGTAACTTTTGAGCCTTTTTTGATCATGACGTTCCCTTTGAGGGTCTCTTCTCCTTGCCGAGAAATATTGTCCCCCTTTTTCAGCCGTCTTTTAAGTGACATCATTGATTTACCGTCTTTTTCAAACGTTTTCGTCAATTCGAGCATGATCACAACATTTGCTCCTTTTGGAATCTTCGCTCCTGTCATGATGCGAATCGCTTGAAAAGGACCGATCGTTTTTGCAGAAACAATACCTGCCCCTATATGATCAATGACCTCAAATTCAATCGGATGCTCGCTCGATGCTTCCTTTGTATCTTCTGCTCGAAGTGCAAAACCATCATACGGAGAACGATCAAAGGCAGGAACATCGTGATCTGCTAAAATATCCTCTGCAATCCATCTTCCAAGGCTGTTCTTTAAAGGAACCCATTCGACTTGTCCATGTTTTTGAAATTGGTGGACTTTCTTTACTGCCTCTTCTACTGGAATTGGCTGTCGTCTTTCCATCACTTCTCACTCCTATATGCCTAGCAGTCTTGCTAGTAATGAATTGGCTACTCTTTCATCATTTGTCCCATGGATTAATACACGTCCTCCTTTAAAACAAACGATACGGTGTCTTTCATAGCGTATATGAATTAAAAAATCGTTCACTTCCACCTCACAAATAGAGGACAGACGCTCTTTTACATGCTGAAATGAAAGGTTTTCTAAATCCTTCGATATGATCTGAATGGTGTCACGCCCGCAAAGAATCGCTGTTTTTTTTCGCTGTTCCTGTAAATATGGATACGTTCTATTTATGCCGCAAGATGGACAGCTCTCCTGCTTCGTACGAGATACATCCATTTTAAACGAAGACGACTGCCACAAATCAAACGTGACAAACTTTCGCTCCATTTGCTCTTCATGCCCTGTTAAATATTTTAATGCCTCTGTTTGCTGATAAGCCGACACCATTTGGACAGCAGGAGAAATAATACCAGCTGTATCACATGTCAAACCCCCAATAGGCACTGAGGTAAATACACATGATAAGCAAGGTGTTTTGCCCGGCAAAATGGTCATATACATTCCCTGACTGCTCACACAGGCACCGTAAATCCAAGGCGTATTTGTTTCTAAAGATAAGTCATTCATCACCATTCTTGTCTCAAAATTATCAGTCGCATCAATGACGATATTTGCTTTTCGGAATAAAGGTCTTAACAGCTCTACTCCTGCATCTTCAATAAGAGCGTGTATGGTCACTTCATGGTTGATCTCTTGGAGACGTTTTTTCGCCGCTGCCGCTTTTGGCACATGCATCTTTGCATCGTGTTCAGTGTACAGCTGCTGCCGTTGTAAATTTGAGAATTCGACATAATCACGATCTACAATCGTCAAAGTACCAATTCCAGATCGGACAAGCCCTTCAGCAGATGCTGTTCCAAGTGCACCAGCTCCAACAATAAGGACATGACTTTCGGCAAGCGCAGACTGCCCTTTTTCGCCTACCGGAGGGAACAAGATTTGCCTTGAATATCGCTCGTTCAATATTGTTCTCTCCTTCTCGTTTTTATGTATCATATCATACCGTTTTCAGGTAAATCGCTTCTTTTATTGATATTATGAAATTCATTTGGTGCCACGTTCAGTTCGTCGGCTGGAACAACCTGGACGTGAAGTTTTTGTAATAAGTCTTTGATAGCTAATTGATTCTCTTTTAAACACGCAGAAATAAACGGAAGACTGCGGCGGTGATAAAGCGCAAATAACGGCTGTAATCTTCCCTGCACCATCGGAACCACAGCATCTACATGCTTATGGCAATAAGAAGATAAAGCGACGGCTGTCTCTTTTCGTATGAATGGCATATCACATGCCGTCACTAAATACCACTCTGCTTCTTGCTTTTGCATAGCGGTATATATACCTGCAAGCGGGCCATACCCACGCACCTGTTCATCATCTAACCAAACAGCTTGTTCCCCTCTTGCTTTGAAAAAAGGCAGAAGCTTCGGGTGACTGATGATGACGGTTTCCCCTTTCAAAAGTTGCTCTTTCACATGTTCATATAGTGGTTTCCCCTGATAGACATGACTTGCCTTTGGCTCTCCAAAACGCCTAGAAGCACCTCCGGCTAGTATCACATTCACTATTCTCATCATCTCATCCCCTTTGATATGGTTGTTCTAATCGCACTCATTTCGCATACTTTATTGATAACATGAATAAGGAGGGTCTACCTATGAACCGGCGCCATGCTTCTCCCCTATTCCATGATCTGTCTCAAGAAAATCTATTTTTAAAAGCTGAAACGGCCAAATATCAACAGATAATTTCAGATTTACAGTCCACGTATACCTATGCTAAAAACAAGAAGCTATCTCAAGAATATCATGAGATGAAAAAGGATTTCACTCAATTAAAACAACAATTGGATGAAATGACCATTGACCAAGACGAAGCATCATCTAAAATACAAGATCTCTCTTATAGCAAATCGGAATTATTACATAAAATCGTCCTTCTTCATGAAATGCTGCAAAAGGAAACCTATCATAGACGAAAAGAAACAGAGGAAAAGCACCGATTGCATTTGAAGGTTGTAAAATATAAGGAAATGTCTCAGCAACTACAGGAGCGATTACTAGACCAAGATAAACAGCTTGCAAAAGAGGAGAAAAAAGGAAATACTTTATCCGCTGTGATTGAAAAACTGCAGCAAACTCTAGGCGATAAAAACGCAGAGCTTCATTTATTACAAGAAGGCGTCCGGCATCTACAGGAGCGTTTTTATGAAACACAAGAAAAATTACTGCAAATCGAAAAAGCAAAAGAAGCCATTTTTTATGAAACGCTCACGAGCTACCAAAAACAGTTGGCCGAAAGCGAGGAATGGATCGCTTCTCATTTTGCTGATATCGACCAGTCAGCCCAAACAAATGCCGAGCCGTTCTCACAAGACCCTATTTTACAAACAACCGAAGAAATAGGACCGATTTTGAAGAAACTAAACGAACAAGTAGAAACGCTCCAGGCAAAAGTTGATGCGGTGCAGCGGAGTGGAGAGGTCATGACAGTGAAGATCGATGGATTTAAAAAACAGCGCGACAACATGCCCAAAGAACGAAAGATTGTCTATACAGTTGATCAAAAAAAGTGATTCATTCATCACGTACGCAAGAAAAAACTGCTGGCATTTACGCCCAGCAGTTTCTTTTTTATTTATTCGTCTTCTGTTTGAATGTCGCCTTCTAAAATATACTGTCCGCGATAAGGTTTCTTCACTTCTGGGTACATTTTAATTAAGCTTTGCATAAACGTTGTCATATTTGGAATTTCAAGACCACTCTCTTTTTCAATCTCTTTTTGAAGTTCAGAGCTTTTAATCGCCGCATTATGACGCTTTAATGTTTTGATTGCAGCTTCACGAAGCTTAGCTGCCTTTGATCCAGGTCTAGCTGTGCCTCTTCTGCGTCTTGTAGATCCTTCAGGAATACCTACAGGTGCACCATTTAGCTGACCTGTTCCTAAAGATGATGTAACGTTTGACTGCGTTTGCGCAGGCTGATTGTAGCTTCTCATTTCTTGTGCAGCCAGCTCAGCTAATACAGGCAGTGAATCTGTTTTTCTCTCTGTACGTACTTCTTTTTTTGTATCTGTGACGAGACCTGTACCTTGACGGTCTAATTCTCTTAGTTTTGCGTAAATCGCATCTCGTTCAATTTGATATTCACGGATGACCTTTACTTCTGCTTCATTTAATTGTTCCAATCGTAAACGTAACGCTTCCCTCTCATTAAACAATGGATTTCCCCCTCATCATATAAAAAATATTCTATAGTAAATATTAGATTAGAAAACTAATTTTATCAACTATTTTTTTATCATTTTACAGTTTGCTATCAGATAGGTATTTCCAACTAAAATTTTGCCAAAGAAGAAAAATCGGCACCCATTTCATTGCCACTATAGGCTTTTGACCACCTTTAAAATATTGTAAAAATTTTGAATAAACGCTTATACTACTTGATTTATATAGTTATTTACCAAACTGAAATTTCTTTTGTGCAAAAACGTTCTGAATAGTAAAAAGTTAAAATCTTTACATTTTCATTTCAAAATAAAAATGTAAATAGGTCATAATACCTTTTTATTTTAGGAAATTTTTTTAATGAAATCCCTCATTTTCTCTTTTCTTAGGCATTCCACCTACAATCATATTCATCCAGTGCAATATGTCTCCTATTTTTCCCCATGAAAAAACCCCCATTCATGGGGGGAAAGCCTATTCTGCAGCCTTTTCAGACTCAGAAAGAACTCGATTGACACGTTTTTCAAGCATTTTCATACCGCTTCCGCCAGCTTGGAAGTGGCGTAAAGCACCTGTTTTATCGAATACATAGTAAGCTGGTACATATTCGTTCTCAAATGCTTCTGTTAATTTATGGTCGCTGTCTACAAAGATTGGCTGTGTGATTTCATGCTCATTTGCAACCTCTTTGATTTTTTCTAGATCAAGGTCATCCTCTGAACGTGGCATGTGAACTGCGATCACGTTTAGTTGATCTTTGTATTCATCACGGAATTGGTTCACTTGCGGCATCGCCTCTTTACAAAGGTGACAGCTAACTGACCAGAAGTGGATCAATGTTGGTTTATCACCAATTAATTCTTCTCTTGTTACTTCTCCATTTAACCATTCTTTTGCACCAGTTAGTTCCGGCATTGGTTGACGTAATTTCATTTTGAAGCGCCTCCATCCATTGTATGTCTCGAAACAAAAAAGTCTAACATCAGTTAGACCCCAGCATGTAGACAAACCCTCGCATTCTTTTTCGGTCCTGCGTGCTGGTACTCACGAATGTCACATTCGCTTCGCGCCAGTACTCGTTCTTCCTAGACTTCAAAGGTTTTCTATCACGCTGAAAAGAAGACAAAGGGCTAAAATCAAGTTCATTTTAGCCCTTTGTCAACAATCTGAAGGTCTAACACCCGTTAGACTGTTTCTTCAACTATCAATTAAAGTGTTTTTTGACCAGGTTTCCAGTTCGCTGGGCAAAGTCCACCAGTTTGTAATGCTTGAAGAACACGTAGTGTCTCATCTACATCACGACCGATATTGTTGTGGAATACTGTTTGATATTGAAGTTCGCCTTCTGGGTTAATGATGAATAGACCACGAAGTGCAATTCCTTCTTCTTCAATTAAAACACCGTATTCTCTAGATACTGTGTGGTTTGTGTCAGCAGCTAGTGGATATTTTAATTCACCAAGACCATTGTCTTTACGATCTGTGTTGATCCAAGCAAGATGCGTATGGATTGTATCAGTAGATACACCAATGATTTCTGCATCTAAATCTTCAAACTCATCATAACGATCGCTCATTGCTGTAATTTCAGTTGGACAAACAAAAGTGAAATCCATTGGATAGAAGAAAAGAACTGTCCATTTGTCATTCTTGATGTTTTCCTCTAAACTCACTTTACCAAATTCCTTATTAGCAAGTACTGCTTCCATTTCAAAACGTGGAGCTTGTTTTCCTACAAAACGCTCTGCCATATGTAAATCCCTCCAAAATTAATATCTTTATACAGACTTCTTAGCTGTATATAAAATGAGAATCAATAGGTTGAATTCTCATTTAGTTAATAACTTCACAAATATAATTATAATACTTAAGCGATTTTTAGTCAATATTAATTAATAATAAATTTAATTAACGATTTGTCACAATCTCTCGCTCCAACTATTAAAAGTTTAACATGACTTGCATAAGGGAACAAATGATTAGCTTCTCATTTCGCACATACATAGAAAGGTTTTGAAGATCATGAAAGCACTTGAACAAGTAGATTGGGTTTCCATCATCATGAATATCAGTATGATTTTTCTAAAACTCATTGCTATTTTTGTGATTTATTTTATCATCAGAGCGATTGGAAACAAGATGATTAAGCGTGCCTATTCAGCATTCTCTGAGAAGCACGATGTCTCTTTATCACGAGCTCAAACGCTGCAAAGTCTTACCTTAAATATTTTCGCCTACTTGCTGATTTTTATTCTAGTTGTGATGATCCTCGACTTATTTCATTATAACCCAACCGCCTTGCTGGCTGGCGCAGGTGTTGTAGGACTTGCCATTGGATTTGGCGCTCAGGGATTGGTGAGTGATATTGTGACAGGCTTCTTCATACTGCTGGAAAAACAATTTGATGTCGGCGAGTATATAACGGTTGCTGGTTTCGATGGGATCGTTGAACAAATTGGACTGAGAACAACACAGCTTAGAAGCTTTGATGGCACTCTTCATTTCATTCCGAACCGAAGTATACTGAATGTAAGCAATCATTCACGAGGGACGATGCAGGCACTCGTTGATATCGAATTATCCCCAGATGAAAATGTGGATCAGATGATCACCACTTTGCAAGCAGCCTGTGATGAAGTTCGTGAGAGCCTGCCGCAAATCATCGAAGGTCCTCAAGTCGTTGGAGTGGAATCATTTGGCTCTTCATCCCTCGTCCTTCGTATCATTGCAAAAACTGAAACGATGGAGCAGTGGCGTGTCGAACGAATTCTGCGCAAAAAAATGAAAGAAGCACTCGATCTAGCCAAAGAGCAAAAAGAACCCGGATCATAATATCCTGGTTCTTTTTTGTTAGTTTTATTGAACACGCTGTTCTACTTCTTGACAAATTTCATCAGCCGTCATACCTGACGCTGTAATAACAGATGCCTTTGTCGTTGTGTCTGAAATGCCAAGAACATTTGAATCTAACCCTGTGACCACATAACAGTCACACTGATCCATTTGCTGTTCATTTTGAATACGTACGACATCATACCCTTTTTGCTTCAAAAGTTCTTCTACATCGGATAAAGATGGTTCTACACCAATTCTTGTCATAATCAAGAACACCTCCTGTTCATAAGGTGTACAGGAGACCATTTGATTATTCATTCACCTGCTTGCTTTTTAAAATAAGCTGTCATGACGTTCACAGCTGTTTCAATCGCATTTTCGTCAGGCGTGAGTTTTGCATGGTGCAGACCATATTCTGAATCTACCCCTAGCCAAAACATGAACCCAGGGTATTTTTTCAGCATGTAGCCGAAATCTTCTCCTGTCATCGCTTCTCTGCATTCAATGACGTTCGCAAGACCTTCTTCGGCTACATATGACATAAATTCTTCTGTCAAATCCTTTGAATTGTCCACTTCGTAATAAGATGAAGGGTATCGAACTGTCACCTTGCATTCATAGCCAATTTCAATTCCCTTTGCAAGTGCTTCAATTCGTTTTCTCACCTTTTCCATAGACTCTGGCGAGAGCGTGCGAATGGTACCATCAAGCTTTGCATGCTGCGCAATGATATTTTGAGCAGTGCCACCTGTAATCGTGCCAACTGTAATGACGGCACTATCAAGAGGGTCCACATTTCGTGAAATCACCGATTGCAGCTGCCCTACTAGTGCACTTGCAGCCACCACCATATCATTTGCTAAATGAGGGTATGCGGCATGCCCGCCTTTTCCTTCAAGATCGATCACAAGCTCACTCGTATTAGCAAATAATAGGCCCGGCTTTGTTGCAATCGTGCCGACTGGATATTCAGGTGCAATATGCAGCGCTGTAATAAAGTCTGGCGTCCACTTTTTTAGAACATCACTTGTAAGCATTGGTTCAGCTCCGCCTGGCCCTTCTTCTGCCGGTTGGAAAATAAATAGCAGATCTTCTTTGATTGGCTGATACACGAAATGATCAATGATACCAAGCGCAATGGTCATATGAAGATCATGTCCACATGCATGCATGTGGCCTTCATGTACCGATTGAAATGGATAGCCCGTTTCTTCAGGGATAGATAATCCGTCCATATCTGCACGATACGCAAAGACGCGCGTAGGATTTGTCCCTTTTACTTTCACAAAAAGTCCAGTCCGCCATGTTTCCATCTCGATTCGATCTGTTGGGTACGATTCGAGATGCTTGATGAGGTAAGCTTGTGTTTTAAATTCCTTAAAACCAAGCTCAGGAATTTGGTGCAAATCTCTTCGAATGGATATTAATTGCTCACGATTTAACAAGTGAACTCGCTTCCTTTCCTCTATACGAATAAGACGTGGATATATCATCCACGTCTTCAGCTGCGAATTGTGTCAATTAAAGCTGACGCAGTTCTTGTTTGATTTCAGTTTTACCTTTTGTTTTTTCATCAATGTCTTTGATTTTCTTTGCAGGTGTACCTGCTACAACCGTGTAAGGCTCGACATCGTTCACAACGATCGCTCCAGCTGCTACAACTGCACCTTTCCCAATCGTCACACCTTCTAAAACAACAGCGTTTGCACCAATGACAACATCATCTTCTACTACAACTGGCTTAGCAGAAGGCGGCTCAATAACACCTGCAAGAACAGATCCCGCACCGATATGACAGTTCTTACCTACTGTCGCACGGCCGCCAAGAACAACGTTCATATCAATCATCGTACCTTCACCGATGACTGAACCGATATTAATAGATGCACCCATCATGATGACTGCATTATCGCCAATTTCCACTTGATCACGAATGATTGCACCTGGCTCAATACGTGCTTTGATGTTTTTCAAATCCAACATAGGAATCGCAGAGTTACGACGGTCATTTTCCACGACAACATCTTCAATTTTGTCTTTGTTTGATGCTAGAGCTTCTTGAATTTCGCTCCACTCACCGAAGACAACACCAGTGTTACCTGTGATAAATGTTTTTGCATGTTCACCAAATTCAATACCTTCTAAGTCCCCTTTAATATAGACTTTCACAGGTGTTGATTTTGTACTATTTTGAATAAATGAAATAATTTCATTAGCGTCCATTTGTTTCATGTATGTATGTCCTCCTCTTAATTTATACTTCATTACTGTACCAAAGGAGAGTTTTAATGACAAGTGAAAGAATCGTCTGCGCCTTGGCAAATAAAACAAGCGGGCCTCTTTATCCCGCTTCTTGCTGGTGAAGATGAACAAATTGTTTACCAAAAGAAATCAATTCCTCTTCCTCGTTTCCTTCTGGATTCAGCTCAATTTTGATGGATGGCAGGACGATATCACCGCCCAGCTCCTTCACTTTTTCTTCAATTAAATCCACAGCTCCGCAAAAATGTTCATAAGATGTATCTCCAGAACCGAATACAGCAAATGCTTTACCCGTCAAATCAAGCTCTTCCATTTCCTCATATAGATCAATAAAATCATCTGGAAGATCACCATCTCCCCAAGTATATGCACCTAACAGAATGTGCGAGTAATCATGAAGGAGTTCAGCATCAATATCCATCGCTTCATGCCGATCCACGCTAGCCCCAGCTTCCTTTAATCCTTTTTCGATTAAATCAGCCATTGCTTCTGTATTTCCTGACATTGTGGCATACACCAATAAAACTTTTTTCGTCACTTTTTCTTCCTCCTTATTAATGAATCAGTGCAGGTTCCTCATAAGGCCTGACAAACTTACTTTCATATAAACCCGCACAGAAAAAATTCTCCTTTTGATTGGCGACACGAAAACCGTGCCCTTTGATCGTATCAAACCATTTGAGCTCTTTTTGCTCTATATCAAGCTGATACACTTTAGAAAATCCATGCTCGTCCTGTGAGGTGGTCACATACACAATGCCGTTATCCTCTGACACATCCAAAAATGATTCCTCTCGCGCAAAAGCTTGTGATTGAATATCATGCAGCATATTTGTATGTAGGTCTAAAATTTGAACAGATCCTCTTTTCCCTTTTTTAGAGCCCAACGCGCAGACAAGGAGGTGTTCTCCGCAAAGCAACATAGAAGCAGTCATTCGGTGCTCTTCTCTGTTTAGGAGAAAAACCTGTTCACTTTGGAAGTCATACACCCATATTCCTCCATGCACCTCATGAATCTGTGTTCCAATATAAAGATAATCGCCGGCTACACATAATGAGCGAATCACAGGGGGATGATTTACATGAGCAAATGGCTTCATAATTTCCCAGGAAATTCCGAAATCGGTTGACACATAAATACTATGCTTTCCATGTGCGCATACAAACCCATCTTTGCGTCCTGTAATAGACCAAACAACTGCATTTGTCGGAAAAGATGATAGCGCCCATGTGTGGCCCTCATCTCCTGATCGTATGACAGTTCCATTTTCACCAACTCCGAACAAATACGGACCAATATAACTGATAGCGTGGATTTTATGCTTGAGCTTAAAAAGCTGCTGCCATCCACCCTCCACACTGTAATGGAAAATACCTTCTCGTTTGACAGCAACAAAGTAGCCGCCACTTTTAGACGCAGCAACAGCTGTCGCACCTTTATGAAACATGATTTTCAACTCTTTTCTCAGACAATGATGCCCACGTTAAAAAACTCGTTGCAAACTCCTCACAGCACGCCACATCTTCATCTGTATCTGGCGCAAGTTCCATTTTCAATGTTTCAGGAAATACCGATGCACCTGTCGATTTCAGCATGTCATGAAAGGTATGAACAGCCTCGCAAAACTTCGGATAACTGTAATCGCCTGATCCAAATACCGCCGCTTTGATGTGAGAAAGTTCAAGGGCTGAGACCTCTTCATAAAAATCTTCAGCTTCATAAGGTAAATCACCATCACCCCATGTGTAAGAGCCGATCATGACATAATCGTATGAAGAAAGATCTTCTGCGCTTGTGTCGTCAAATTCCATCATCTCTGTCTCTATCCCTTTTCCTTCAAGCGTTTGTTTTAAGATCGCTGCCATATCTTCCGTATTGCCAGACATACTCGCAAATGCAATTAGTGCTTTCATCTATTGGTCACCTCATCTAAATGATAATCATTTTCAATTATTATATGTACACTTTAAATGATAATGATTTTCATTGTCAAATGTTTTATGAAAAGGTGCTGTTCAAAATAAACATGGCGTACATCAAAAAACCGCTCATTCCAATTGGAAGGCGGCTTTAATTGATCATCACTCTATCTCTTTGTGATTTACTCTTTTTTTATTTCTGAATAAAATATGGACCGCAATCGGTTTCGTGCGTCATCACAAATGTCCAATTTTCTTCCCAATCCATGACATACAGATCGCTATAGTCCATGTGTCCGTCTGTATACGGCAATTCCTTCACTGACAGGTCAGCGGCGTTTTCAAACAGATACGCTTCTTGAGTAAATTGATAAAAAAGAGTACATGTATGCTTTGATTGCTGATGAAAGGCGTTGATCGCAGCCTCTTTTTCAAGGCATTCAACTTTTCCCCAGCTACATAAGTGCCATAGGAAGCCATCCATCCCAATCTCTTTTTGTTCTTCTAAAGAAAGATGACTTGCAAAACGTCCACACCATCTCTCGCGTAAATAAGTTCCCCATTTCGGTATATCCGTCTTCTTTTTTCGTTGATTTCTCATCATTTCTTCCAGCTTTCTGCTTTTTCAGTATGAAACAGGTAAATCTATTAGAAACCTAATCAAACCACGTATCCTAAAAAGCACCTCCTTTTCCAGAAGTACTTACACTGCCTCACTTTCAAGCATTTCTTTCACCACACCAACAAATGCTTGAACTTGTTTTAACTGAAAAGAGGCTTCATATCCTAACAGCCACGTGTCACGTCCGATTTGCTCTCCATTTGCGTCTACGAGCGGGGTTTTGTGTACGCTTTTCTCATGATCATATAAGGTGACCGAAGGCAAAATGGCGTAGCCGATACCATGATAAGCCATTTGTTTACATGTCTCAATCTGGTCCACAAGAATCGTCTGTTTTGGCGACACTTTAAACTTTTGATGCCACCAGTGCTGAATTTCTTGATAATAGGTGCTATCACTTTTAAATTGAATAAACGGGCGTTCTGTCTCAATTAACTCATCCACGTCCTTGATGACAGAATCGACTAAATATAAATGATCGGTCATTAAGTATTCCTTTGTGCCCTTCCAATCGGGATTCCCGCGAATGATGCCAATGTGGACATGGTCTTCATACAGACTTTTAAGCATCTCACTGCTCCAGCCTGTCACAAGAGATACTTTGGCATTTGGGTATTTCTCGACATACCGCTTCAGCACCTTTGGTAGCCAGTGCTGACCAATAATGGACGCAACTGCAAGCTTGAGTGTACCGTGAATGTCTCCTTCAAGCTCGTCAATTCTCTCTCGCACTCGATCCTGCTCAGTCGTGACCTCTTTGGCGAATTGAATAATCTGTTCGCCGGCTGAAGTGACTGTCAAGCCTTTTTGTGAACGAAAAAAGATTTTGGTTCCCCACTCTTTTTCAATCGTTTGCAGTCTTTGAGATAAGGCAGGCTGAGAGACAAAGAGCCGCTCTGAAGCCTTTCTCATATTCAATTCCTCACTAAGTACAACAAGCATATGTAACTCTTGAAGCTGCATGAACGCCCTCCTTCTCTTGATAAGTTTTTCTTATTTTATATAGTCATTATATAAATAATAGCTTATGAAGGCAAAAAAAATAAGCTGGGCTGCAGCTCATTTTTTTGCGGAATGAATGACCTCATTTAAGCGCTTTAATACAACACGCCGAGTGAAAATTCCTTCGAATACTTGCTCCTCATTTTCCACACAAACAAATCCATTATTCGTCACAGCGTGAACGCCTTTTAAAACAGGATCCGTCGTTTTTAGTCTTGGAATATCTGATAACATGACCTCTTCTACCTTCAATTGGTCGAGCTTTTCAAATTCAATTCGTTCTAAGCCAAAGATTTTATCCATAATCATATTTGTTCCAATTAACCCATGAAGGTGATAAGAAGCATCCAGAACAGGTATGGCTGTATATCCTGTTTTTGTCAGGACCAATAGGGCGTGCTCAAGATTATTTCCAATTTGAACGTGTGCCACTTTATCTGCATCAATCATATGCTCAGCTACTGTTGACTCAAGCAATTGAGCCGGTTCTATCTCTATCATGTTTCTTCGACCCCTTTTCTCTCAATCATCAATCATACATTCCCCTTTAACATTAAGCATAAACTAAAACGAATTTTGTCGAAAGATTTTTTTCTGCATAAAAAAGATACTCAGCGTAGAGTATCTAATAGAATGTTCAATCGATATTAATTCTCAAACCTTACTCTGTCATACAATGTGATCAATTTCTTATACGTATTGTCGTCGACATTTTTTGTTCCACATTCTATATCATTGATCTCACTGCTTAGTAATTCGACAGCATATTCCTGATTCAGTAATACGTTTAATAATAGCTTTTTCTCTTCTTCATTAAAACGATTTTCGATGACGCTCATTCAACATCAGGCCCCCTGTTTCATATATGCTTTTATATTGATTAGCAGGCGTTTGAATGTCTGCTTCCTCTCTATACAGCTAGAATAAGGAACTAGAATCGAATCGTCAACCGCACGTTTCGACAACGTTTGGAGAAAAATGACGGAATTTATTTTGTGTATCGATTGGCGTAGCAAAATGCTGCGTATGAGTCGGGTTTTATTTTTGCTTCAATTCCCATGGCTGTGATCATTCCGGTCATTTCCTGGATCAGCTCTTTTGTACTTCCTTTTTTGCCAATATCTAGATGGACTTCAAAACGAAGGTCTGCCCCTTCCTCAGCAAACGGAAGAAGCAAATCCATCAGTTCTGTTAAAGGTCCCTCAAGGATGTCTGCACATACCTTTTGGCTAAACGCTGTCTCTAATGAAATTTTTTCTCTAAGACTTTGTACAGGCCGATTCAACACTTGCTGCGTGAGACAGCCCCAAGCTCCTTTGCCGATCCGGTGAAGATGAATTGCAGTCATAAATGTTGTGACATTCTGATTGACCTGAGAGTCCGTACCAATTGATAGTACATAAACAGATCTCGGGTCTTTTTGAATAAAGTCTTTCATTCTCATGACAACATCAGAAAACGCTAAATGCTCTTCAGAAAGATTAAAGAAAAAAGAATCACTCACAGAAAGGAACTCCTTTTTAATGGTCTCTTATCCGAATATTGCACTGAATGATCATCTTCCATTTGTTCATCACTTATGAAGTGTATGCTTCCGCAATCAACGAAGGAATTCTCAGAAAAAACATTTCATACGATTCAGCTTAGGATTGTAGAAGCTCAAAAATCTCAATCGAAATCATATCAATGTTGTCAAATGGGAAAGTGTTTGGCTTATCCCCTTGTTGAAAAACAGTCAATTCAAACGTTTGATTCTTTTCGAAATACTTAACACTACAGATTTTCTCACCGTTCACTTCGAAATAACGCTGTGCCGGCTCGTTTGCAGCTTCTGCTGTCTCTTGAAGACTTTGCAGCCTTGTAATGATACCCATTAATTGTGA
Organism: Bacillus sp. FSL W7-1582; assembly: GCF_038593325.1. NCBI lineage: Bacteria > Bacillati > Bacillota > Bacilli > Caryophanales > Bacillaceae > Bacillus > Bacillus sp. FSL W7-1582. The sequence goes on along the minus strand of NZ_CP151987.1, from coordinate 1,381,627 downwards.
CATTCTAAAAAAAGACTCCTTTCAAAAAAACAACTCAAGATGAACCCGTATTGATTATACACAAGTCCTACAAAGCATCATACCATAAAGTGTTCTCAGATGATATTTTTCCTCTTGAATTCAAAAAAAGAAAAAGAATCTGTTTTTTTATTTTGAGTCTTTTTTCTTATCTCATGCATCTTGTTTTTTATAAACCAGCCGATCTCATCAGGCGTTTCGCAATTTCGTCAAAATCTTCTTTTGAAATACCTGGAGCAAACTCTTCCGGCAAATCTCTATAATCTGGCACGGGTGCACCTTTTGGCGTGCCCTCAATAACTGTCAGCGGCTTTCCATCAATCGGATGGTTTCCTTTCCAAATTTGATTGATATCCTTATAATCCGTGTCACTAAATGTATACAGCTTTGTATGAACATTTTGATCTTCAAACTTTCTTGCAGAATCAAAGTATTTATTGTCGAGATTTGGAATCGGCAGCATCTTCCCAACATCTACTCCTGTCGCTACCTCAAGGGCTTTTGCATACGCCACAACATGTACGCCGCCTCTGACAAGTAAATAACCGATCATTTCTCTTGCCGTAGGGTGATCCGTCATTTCATATACGCGCATTTTATGCGTACGAGCTCCGCACTCTAGGAAGAAGTTATGAAGAAGATCCAGAATCAGATTACCACTTGAGAACACATTCTCACCTGTCCACGGCTTTGCCATGGAGTCAAACGGATAGCCTGTTTGTGCCGTTTGGATAAAATGCTGCGTATTTCGTTTATCAACAGCCGCTTTCATCGGGGTCGTATCTGGATCGCCCCCATGGGTGGTTCCCGTAATCATGAGATTGACTGCAGTTGTCACAAGCTCTACATGACCGAATTCTTCAGCTGTAATACTTGATACAAGATCATAAAATGGTTTGAGCTTTCGTTTCCCTCTAAAGTTAAACGATTGAAACATGTAGTTATTTAATGTGGACATTTCACCAAATTTTCCGCCGAGTAATTCTTGCACAGCCGCTGCACCATTTGCATCTGGGTGATCAGGCATTGGTAAATCAATCAGCAGCCGCTTGTCACGTTTGATCATGACTTTTCCCTCCTACTGTCTAACTATCATCATTTAAGGTGTATGGATGAATTGGGATGTCCTATGCATGAAGGGAATGATTGGCGCACAAAAAAAACTTGGCGGGGGTAGCGCCAAGTTTTTTGGATCTTGATCTGATAGAGGGGTTGGGGAACAGAGAGTAGCTTCTCTCTATAACTAAATGATAATGATTATCAGTTTCATTGTCAACCATTTTTTCTATCTTTTTTCTAATAAAAAAAACAGCCATGACGGCTGTTTTTAAATTAATCCTTCCTGCTCATATAGATAAGCATACGGAAGATCTACAAACAAATACACGTCTCCCTCTAACGGATAAGAAAACGTACGTATTCGTTCTCCAGTTTCTAAATCACTGTAGATATCGCTGAAGAATCCTTTTCCGCTAATTCTCATTTGAAGAATATTCGCTAGAAAATAAGGGCGCCAGCTCCAGTTTTTCTCTATATACTCTGGCTGAAACAGCCATTCTTTCTCTTTCTTAAACACATTCCCAGTGATTTGAAACCCTTCTTCATTACACATATAAATGCGAAAGCTGCAATCGGTTAGTTCATGTGCCAGTTTTTGTATAAGTTCATCATTTGTGCTGCATGATTTTTTTAACGTACTGACGGCTTGATGTATTCGTTTATAAAAGGTTTCAGAATGTTCATAGACAGCTTGGAGTTTCTTTTTCTCATGGGCAATGAATTGCTGAAATTCTTCTTTAAGCTTTTCTTTTCGTTTGTTCCGGTCAATTAATTGTGCCGCAGGCTCGTGAAGATAGAAGCCTTGAAAATATCTTCCGCCATTTCTCCATGCATATTGCAGCTGAAAATTCGCTTCAATGTCTTCATAGATTAAAGCCGCTCCTATTTTTCTTGCAAGAAGTGAAATGCTGTATAACACATATTCATAGGAAGGAGATGGAGACGAAGCTCTTAAAGCCTGTAGATCTATTTTTAATAGATCAGGTGAAAGCAGAGCAATCCGGTCAAGATTGCTGCTTTCTTTTCCTATATTAGATACGGCGATTTTGATCCCATATGTACGATAATACGTTAACGTATGGTAAAGCTGTTCAATGTCGCCGCTAAACGTATGTTCAGTAATTTCAATGACAAACCGGCTAAGCTGAATACCCTTTGCTTCATATTCTTTTAAAAGTTCTAAAAAACTTTCGCCATGATCAAGCATGAGGACGTTCGCATCATGATTAATAAAGATGAGCAAATCTTCATCTGCGGTTGTGAAGAGATCAAGCGCTTGACTTAATACTTTGTGATCTACTTCCAATTTATATTCGTCAGGAATAGATGAATCCGTAAAGAAGGAGCCTAGACTAACTGTTCCCGACTCAAGCTTCATTCTTCCAAGAATCTCATAGCCTATCACTTTTTGTTCCTCCGCACTGAAGATCGCTTGATAGTGCGGGAAAACATCTTCAATATTCGTTAAAATATCCAATGGATCGACCATTTTCATCACCTGCTTCTCTCTTTGTGTGATTATACCATATCAAAAGCAGGTCTTACACGGTCATTCAAAATGGTGATTGGTTGAGCCATTGCCCCCCATCCATCGTGATACAATCTCCATTCATATAAGATGCATGCTCAGATAATAAGAAACTCGCAAGTTCTGCAATTTCTTCTGGTGTGCCAAGTCTACCGAGCGGAACACTATCTAATGTTCTTTGGGCAGCCTCTTCTGATTCCCACAGTTTATCTGCACCACCTGTTCTTTCAATTGGCCCCGGCGCAATGGCATTTACGCGAATGCGATATTGCTTTCCCCATTCGACTGCAAGCGTTCGGGTAAGCGACAGTACGCCTGCTTTTGCGGCTGCTGAATGCGCTACACCAACACCAGCCCCCCATGCATATGTGGCGACCATGTTGATCATACTTCCGCTTTTCTTTTGACGAATCCAATAGTTGCCCACTGCATGGCTGCAAAAAAAGGTGCCATTTAGCACAATATCAATGACCGCTTTCCAGCCGTTAGGAGAAAGTTTTTCTGCTGGAACTAAAAAGTTGCCTGCTGCGTTATTAATAAGTGCATCCACATCACCAAATGTATCTACTGCAAACTTCACCATTTGATCAGCATCTTCTGGATCTCGCACGTCCATTTGAAAATAAGCGATCGAACCACCTTGCTGTTTGATTTCATTTGCCGTTGTTTCAAGGGTCTCTTCTGTTCTTCCAGTAATCACAACATTCCAGCCCCCGAGTGCCAAATGAGTCGCCATCGCCTTCCCCATTCCGCTTGATCCCCCTGTGACAATCACTGTTTGCTTCGTCATTTGTTCTCCCCCTTTGTGGTTTTGAATGACTATTCATTCATTATCCGTCTATCATATCATGATTTCCCCTCCATACACCATATGGGAGATTCATCAAAAATCATGCTATACTTAATTTTATTTTTAAAGGAGTCTTATATGAAGCAACTTTCCCGTAGGCAGTTTTTAAAAGGAGCAGCTGGTGCGAGTATTCTCGGACTTTTGGCGACCACATCCGGTTATAGCTATGCTCGGTACATTGAACCGCGCATGATCGACACCGTATCACTCACTATTCATGATGCTCAGCTACCGGCTTCTTTTGACCAATTTAAAATTGCGCAATTTAGTGACGTTCATTTAAGTGATACATTTTCGGCAAAAGATTTAGAGACTGTTGTCCAAAAAATCAACGCTGCATCTCCCGATCTCATTGTGTTTACAGGTGATCTTGTTGATTTTGAATCATCGATTGAAGAACATGAAAAAGCCAAAGCCTCTTTGTCTAAGCTTGATGCTCCGTTTGGAAAGTTTGCCATATGCGGAAATCATGACTACGGACCATTTGGCATCGATCTATATGAGGAAACGATGAAAGCCTGCGGTTTTACATTATGTAAAAATGAAGTGTTTCACTTAGAAAAAGAAGGCAGACGCATACAGATCGCTACACTGGATGACCTCATGATGAGTATGCCTGATTACCATTTCATCAAACGAGAAGTCTCTTCTGATCTCTTTACGTTATTGCTTGTGCATGAGCCTGATGCCGCACTAGAGCTTGAAACAACACCTATTAACTTGCAGCTTTCTGGGCATACGCATGGTGGTCAAATACAGCTTCCTTTCTATGGACCGATTCTCACAGCACCTTTTGGGCGTACATATGTCGAAGGCTTATACGGTAGCTATCAGCACCGTATCTATGTCAACCGCGGGCTTGGGACAACTAGACTGCCGCTTCGGTTTTTAGCCAAACCTGAAATCACTTTTTTCACCTTAACATCTCACGTGTAAAGAGAAGCCAAATCACCTTTTCCTGCATATGTATAAACAAAGATCATTCTCATGACAAATGTTAGGAGAAACCTTACTGGGCCTGATCCCGTCCATATAGTATATGTGAGGCGGGGATCATGGCTTCTTTTATTTGAGTAAAAGGAGTGTGCTTTCGTGCTGCGATACACGGTAAAAAGTGGAGAAACACTTGCTTCTATAGCACTTGATTTTCGAACAACAACAGATGCTTTAAAGGCTGCAAATCCGTCACTTCAAGCCCGCGAACCAGAACAAAATGAAGTCATCATCATCCCTGGGTTACCGGATCCTAACACGATCCCTTACCGCATATCTGTGTCAATTTCAGCGAAACGTCTCGTGCTGTTTTCTGGATCACAGCTCTTGCGCTCATACCCGATTGCAACCGGCAGAATATTAAACATGACACCGACAGGTTCTTATTATATTGTCAACAGACAGCCAAACCCAGGAGGTCCCTTTGGCGCCTATTGGCTGAGCCTTTCAAAAGTTCATTATGGCATCCATGGAACGAATAACCCGTCTTCAATTGGTAAAGCTGTGTCTAGAGGGTGCATTCGCATGTACAATCAGAATGTTATCGAACTTGCTTCAATTGTTCCAAATGGAACACCTGTGACCATTAGCCAGTAGGAGAAATCAATTGTACGAATGGTTAAAATTTTATATGATAGAAAGTGGGATCTTCAGGTTAAGGAGCGTATTTATGGATATTTTTAAAAACAGAAATTTTGTTCGTCTCTTTTTTGCAGCACTTGCCTCGCAAATGGGGACAACAGTAGGCAATATGGCGTTTGCCTTTTATTTGCTCGATCATTTTAGTCATCAGCCCGCTTACGCCACTTTAGCAGAGCTAATGTATTCACTGCCTACGATCTTTGTCTTTTTTATGGTCGGTGTGGTCGCAGACCGTTTTGATCGTAAAAAAGTCGCAGAGAATTGTGATTGGATACGAGCTGGGCTGACGATCGTTTTATTTATCGTCATTTATTTTAATTCACTGCCGCTTATTTTCTTGATCTTGTTTATACGAAGTGCCATTACGAAGTTCTTCTATCCAGCTGAAGCCTCTCTCGTTCAGGCCATATTAAATAAAGATCAATATGCAAAAGCTGCTGGTTTAAATCAGATGCTGTTTAGTTTGTTTATGGTATTTGGTGTTGGAATAGGTGCCATTATGTATAAAACGATTGGACTTCACGGTGCCATTACCATTGATTTGGTCAGTTTTATTATTTCCGGTATTCTCATTCGATCATGCAATATTCCAATTGAAGCACGACAGCCAAATGGACAAGCAGGCTGGAAAGGCATGACCGTTAAAACGTCTCTAAAAGATTTTAAAGAAGGCATTCTCTATATTTTAAAAAATAAATTATTGGCTTCTTTAATTTTCGGCTTTTTTGTTTTTGGTCTTGTAAATGGCGCATTTGCCGTTCTTCCGATGTTTACAATGAAATACGGTCTTTCACCGGACCATTTTGAACTGCATACATCCTTTTTTACGATCGCGATCGGTGCCGGACTTCTAGTTGGAAGCTTACTTGGCTCTATTCTTGCGAAAAAGGTAAAGATGCAATATCTCATGTCGATTCCAATTCTAGTTGCAGGTATTTTAATTTTTGTCCTTGGTTCTACCCATACATTATGGTTATTTTATGTCACATCATTTGTCATTGGTACATGTATTGGTCCAGTCAACATTGTCATTGGAGGCTGGCTCCCAAGAATTGTTCACCCTCGTCTGATGGGACGCGTATCAGGGTGGGTTGATCCGCTCACCATGTTTGCACAATCAATGACGCTAGGTTTAATTGCCGTGTTATTTCCAAAGCTCATCACCAATGTTTCTTACATTTATTACGGAATGGGTATTATTATTTTACTCGTTTTCCTTTTTTACTTCATTACACTGCCAAAGTTCAGCAGAGAAGCTGCCGATTTAGATGTGCAACGTGAATTAAAAGGACAGGGAGTACAATAGATGAAGCAAAAAGGGCTAAAATAATGTTTATTTTAGCCCTTTTTCTTCTTTTCAGCGTGATAGAAAACCTTTGCAGTCTAGGAAGGGCGAGTAATGGAGCGGAGCGAATTTCACATTCGTGAGCACCAGCACGCAGGACTGACAAAGATTGCGAGGGTTTGTCTACACGCTGAAAGGACTTTCTTCTATAGAAAGTCCTTTTTTCATGGGTGTAACATAAACGACGATTATTTTTTCTGCTCATGGAAATGATTCGAAGCAAAATGAACGATTCTATCGACTGTATAAATGCTAATAAATAAGATGAGAAAAAGAAGAAAAGGATGAATCGGCCGATCATCTATCACGTACACAATGCCTCCAACGACAAAAGCGACCAATAAAGGAGTTAAAATATCTTTCAATCTAAACCGTCCTTTCTGTCCTCATTGACTTTGATCTTCATATTTTATAATATATTTTCCTTTTTATAAAATAAAAGGAATGTGCATAAAATTGCAACAATTTTAATAAAAAACCTTTACATTATTGGAAGTTTTATAGTAGGATAGTCAGGTTGGAGGTGAGGGGTATGCTAAAAAGCTATTATTTTATTCATACAAAAAATGATCAAGGACAATATGTTGTACATACAGAAGACTGCGCATTTTTAGGTGATGCAGCAAGTCGTACGTTGATTGGTCTGCACATGAACAGTGAAAGCGCCATGGATGAAGCCAAAAAAATGACGTGTGAAACTGATTTTAACGGCTGTTTTTACTGTGCTTATTCTAGCCATACGAAATAGTCCATGTTTTTAAGCCATATGTTCGACTTTGATTGTCTTGCATATGGTAGATTTTATCCGGCAATCCCGTTCTCATATAAGTCATTAACTACCCATTTATTTTAAAATAGGTAGTTATCTATGTTTAATAGTTCACTTTATATACATTTCACATATTTAATTTACCTATCATCTATCAATGAACCCAATTTCTTCTTTTCCCCTCTTATTTTAGGCTGGTATAATGCCATGAATAATATCATGTATACAAAACACGCTGTCCCTATCCACTGGAAAAGACCAAATGGCTCTTTTAACCAGAAAACAGTGGTTATCACTGCTGCAAGGGGTTCGACACTTCCAATTAAGCTTGAGTCTTTCGGAGATAAATACTTCAAACTTTCGATGTAAAACCAAAAAGCGACCATCGTTCCAAATACAATGACAAATAATAAATAAATATACGCTTCAAAAGGTAATTGAGACAGATTCACCTTCCATGGAGGATGGACCAAGCTAAGGGCAGCTCCCCCTATAAGCATCGCCCAGCCAACAACAACAAGTGAATCGAATTGTTTTAACAGCTTGATTGGATATAACGTATAAAAGGACAATGCCACGGCTGATAGTATTCCCCAAAATACCGCGACAGCTGGAACAGTTAATGTGGAAACGGAACCATTCGTCAATAAGAGAAACATGCCAACCAAAGCCAATACGCCCGTCAACATATCTCTTTTTGTAAAAGTGGATTGCCGGCGAAATACTAGATACACGATAATCATGACAGGTGCTGTATACTGTAGCAATGTAGCCACCGCAGCATTCCCATGATGAATGGACACCATATAAGTATATTGAACAGCTAACATGCCCATTAGTCCAAATATCAGCACTTGAATGGCCGTACTCTTCATTTTCAACACGCCAATCAATTGCGTGCGTTCTTTCGTCATGTAATGAACAAATAAAAGCAACCCGCCTGAAATGAGCAGCCTGACAGTGACCAGCCAATTGACGTCAATTCCATATTGCTGAAACAATTTTTGTGAAACGGTTCCTCCTACTCCCCAACAGATAGCTCCTATCAGTACAAGAAAAATTCCCTTTCTCCTCTTCATTTTTATTCTCCTCAATTCTAAAAAAATCATGATAATATAGTTGATAGTAGTTCAATTTTTTACATATTGATATATCAATTGAACATAAAAATAAAAGAATATTGAGGAGAACCATGCACAATCATCATTTTCTTATTGACAACAATCTGAAAGAATTAACGGAGCATTCAACCACCACATGGCCTATTGCTCTATATCATTCAAAGATTCGTGATCATATGAGCGGATATATCCCTCTTCATTGGCACGACGAATTTCAATTCGTCTTTATTTTGGAGGGAGAGGCTGAGTTTCACATTAACGAGAAGATATTGAACATTCAGCAAGGAGATGGTGTATTCATCAACAGTGGCTGCTTACACATGGCAAAGGATGCAAATGGGACGACATGTACTTATATTTGTTTAAACGTTTCACCTCACTTCATCACAGCCAATGAGTTATTCACCACGTTCGTTCATCCATATATGCATGCGAGTCAAACACCTTTTATTTTATTCAACCGAAAAGACGGATGGCCAAACCGAATCTATCAATGTATACAAATCATTCAACGATTAATCGAACAAACTCCGGCATATTATGAACTCGAACTTAATATACAGCTCATCACGATTTGGAAATGCCTTTTACAAAATCGTTTTCAACTGACATATGATGCTCGTAAGCACGATAGAAATGAACGTATGAAACATATGCTGAATTGGATTCATGAACATTATCATGAAAAGGTTCTTCTTCAAGATATCGCTCGTGAAGGACAATTAAGCCGCTCTGAATGCTGTAGATATTTCAATGATATTTTAAAGAAATCTCCTATACATTATGTGAATGAATATCGAATTCAACAAAGCCTCATTTTGCTTCAAAAGACGGACTTAAACATAACAGAAATCGCCTACCAAGTTGGATTCAGCAGCACTAGCTATTTTATTAATATTTTTAAAAGAATAAAAAATACAACACCTTTATCATATAGAAAATCAAAGGCGTCGTTTACATCCAACTGAAACGCCTAGTTGGAAAGGATACCGGATAAATGATGGTGCTCTTGCTAAGAAGGATTCATTCATTGTTCTTCTTCACGTTTCAGAATCATCATGAATGGCTATTGTAAATAAGAGTGATGAAAATCTAATGGTTTTTACAATAAGTCTATTTGCAATTTACTAATAAAAACGTATAATTTATACTAAGCACAGGAAGACGAAAGACAAAGGAGAGAAAAAATGGACGATTATGCTCATACTAAAGACATAGAACCTACAGCAGAAAACATCGCAAAAGCCATTTATACTGTTAACCGCCATGCTAAAACCGCACCAAATCCCAAGTTTCTTTATCTTTTGAAAAAACGTGCGCTGCAAAAACTATTGCAAGAAGGTAAAGGAAGAAAAGTGGGCCTACATTTCTCTAACAATCCCAAATATAGTCAACAACAGTCCGACGTGCTGATTGAAATTGGAGATTATTATTTTCATCTGCCACCAACTAAAGAAGACTTCGAATTTTTGCCACACTTAGGAAATTTAAATCAATCATATCGCAATCCAAAAGCGAATATGTCATTAAATCGAGCGAAACAAATACTTCAAACGTATGTCGGTTTAAAAGAAAAACCTGCCGCCACAAAACAAAAATCACATTATACAAAACCCGTCTTCAAACGGCTCGGGGAAAGTTATTTTTAAACAGAAAAACCACTCAAAGCGAGTGGTTTTTCAGATTATGGACAAAGGGCTAAAATGTTGTTTATTTTAGCTCTTTGTCTTCTTTTCAGCGTGATAGAAAACCTTTGCAGCTCTAGGAAGGACGAGTACTGGCGCGGAGCGAATTTGACATTCGTGAGCACCAGCACGCAGGACTGACAAAGAATGCGAGGGTTTGTCTACACGCTGAAAAACCACTCAAAGCGAGTGGTTTTTTCTTTAGATAATAAAATGATCTACTTTTTCAATCAACTGATGAATTTCTGGTTTACTAATTTGATCATCTGCACCGATGGTTTCCCCTTTATGACGCAGATCGTCCGTAATTAATGAAGAGAAAATGAGAATTGGAATGGACTGTGTTAAAGGATTGTCCTTCAGCAGCTTTGTTAATCGATGTCCATCCATTTTTGGCATTTCTATATCCGTAATAATCATATCAATTTCTTCTGTCACACTAATGCCTTTACTGACAAGATCCATGACATGGTCATATGCTTGTTTCCCATCTTCAAAGGTCACAATGTTTTTATAGCCTGCCTCGGTTAATTCATTTGTTAATAAGCGCATAAGAAGCGGAGAATCTTCAACAACATACAGCTTCTTCCCTGTTCTTCTCTCGTCTTTCTCACCGTCAAACATATGATATGTGTCTACACCAGATGCGGATTCAATATCATAGATGATTTTTTCGTAATCTGGAAGGAAAATCATTTTCTCGTCAAGCTTGATGATCCCTGTTAAATGACGATCCATTCCTTGATTGAGTGCAGTTGGTTTTTCAATCTCTTCCCAGCTGACGCGGTGAATTTGTGATACCGTTCCTGTATGGAACACAAATTTCCGTTGGTTGAATTCAGTCACAATGTATTTCTCTTGTTCTGACTGATCTGACTCGACATTAAAAAAGGAAAATAGATTGATGACTGGTAAAATCTCGCCTCGTAAACTAATCATTCCTTCTACATCTTGGTGAGAGTGCGGTACAACTGTCACCTCAACTGGCTGAATAATTTCTCTTACTTTCATGACGTTAATGCCGAATTGATTTGAACCAATTTCAAACTTCACAATTTCCAATTCATTAGTACCAGAGTCAAGTAAAATTTCTTGTTTGTTTAAAGCCACGGAAATCCCTCTATTCTTCAATATAAGATTGTACTTTTTATATCGGCAGCATGGGTAAAAAGTTGACGTTTCTTTACGCTTTCTCTCGCACGAATTGATGAATCACAAGTCCTATGGCTGCAAGGATGAGCAAAGACCCTAATGCAAGACGGCTTGCGAGATTCCCATGTGCTGCAAATAGCAGTGTGACGGAGCCATAAATGATGGGACCGACGATTGAAGACACCTTTCCCGAAAACGCAAAGAGCCCAAAAAATTGTCCTCGTTTTTCTTTAGGCGTCAGCTCAATAATGAGGATTCGTGATGATCCCCAGCTCGCGCCAAGTGAAATTCCAAATAAACTGCCTGCTACCCAGAAGACCCATTCAGTTGTCGCTGTCACAGCTAGAATGAGCGCCACAATTAAAATGACATACACGACTGTAATCGAGCGCTTTGCCCCGATGGCCTTTGTGACATATCCGAATAGAAACGAGCCAATGATACTTGAAATCGTGGACACAAGATAAAGCAAAATAAATTGACCTGCCGTAAAACCAATGATAATTTTTGCATAAACAGCCATCATCGCAATCGCTGTCTGCAACGCATCATTCATAAAAAAGAAAGCGATCATAAAAATAAAGGCCGGTTTGTACTGCTTCATCTCTTTAAACGTACGAATAATCTCTTTATACCCGCTGAAAAAAGACGACTTTTTCTCTTGCTGCGGGAGAGGTTGAGGATCTTTTATAATAAAGAGAAAGGGCAGAAAAAAGAGAAAGAATAAAAGGGCTGTCGGAATAAATGCTTCATGAAACTGGTCATTTCCTACAAGTAAATAAACAGAAAGGCCGACAAGTGTACCTAAATAGCCGACAGCAATACCGAATCCAGAAATGAGGGGGATTTCATCCTTTGTCCCAAGATCGGGCAAAATGGTGTCATAAAAAACAAGACTAGAGTGATAGAAAAATTTGGCGATGACGAACAAGGTAACCACCACCAATAAGGAGACAGGAAGACCAAACCATTCGCTTGAGAAATCAATCCCAGCAAAGATCCCCATCATAAAGGTACAGGCAATACAAATCAGGGTAAACACCGTGATATACCGCTTCTTTTTCCCTGTACGATCAATCAGCACACCATATAAAGGCGTAAAAATGACGAGGAAAAAGCTTGCAAGTGCGTTCGCATAAGAAATAAATGTACTGGCGATTTGATCCATCCTCGCACTGTCGCCTATCGTCTCCTGCAAGTAAAATGGGAAGAAAATGGTGATCATATTCGATGAAAATATCGTATTTGCAAAATCATACAATGCCCAGGCCAAAACAGGTGCTGTGAAAAAGAGCCCGAAGCTTGCCCCTTTTTTCTGAACGGTCATTTTCCCTCTTTTCAATAGATTGACTCCCTTCTCTGCTTTATTTTCACTATCATTCTACTTTATGTGACGTTTCCCTCTTCCATACAAGCAATCTATACAAAAAGCACCCCGTACTATTTAGCAGAGGTGCTTCTTTTCATTATTTCTTTACGACAATGGTACTTGCAATCAAGTCGTGAAGTGCTTGTTTTTTTTCTGTGAAAAACGCAATGATGTAGCCAATGAATAAGATTGGAGACAAAAAGCCTTTTGCAAAAAAGCGGCCTGTCGCGCGCCCGAATGTTATTTTTCCACCCGTTACTTTTGTCACTTTGATGCCAAGAGCCATCTTGCCAAGAGTTCCTTGCAACTTTGATGATTCCATGATCGCATAATAAAGCCAAGTCACCGCGATACCGATTAAGGTCGTTACGCCATAGAAAAAGAGAAGGCCCACAATGACTGCCCATTCTTCATCCGTGATCACCGTTGAAGAATAGTAATAGCTATCATCATACATTAAAAATGCCGCCTCAGGGCTTGAGACAAAAAAGAGTGTTGCGAGAATAAATACAATGATTGAAAATGGTACACTAATAATGACACCGTCTAAAAGATGAGCAAGAAAACGATAACCTACTCCAGCTAGTTCAGGATGTTTTTCTTCTTGAATAGGTGCTTCTGACATGTTTGTTTCCATCCTATTTCTCCTTTATTATGTATGTTTTCTATAAATTTCTTATAATCATTCGTTATTATATCTTATGAATATCGCAAGATCAATGGAGCTTTACATTTTTACATGAATTTTAGATCATTTTTCAATGATGATTTATGTGAATAAATACTGAAAATTCACGAAAATTATGGCACATCTAGTTCTTTCAACGCCTGATTTTTTAACATTTTGTGATATTTTCCTCTCATTTCGATTCTTCTGTTGACAATCACGTTTCACATGGTACAATAGTCAAGGATTTTTTAAAGAAAGGTGTTCATTATGGGAACTGTCGTACTATTAAAGAACAACGAAATGACTGTGATTGAAGATATTTGCGAAGCTGATTTTTTAGATATGAAACATGGTTTATCTAATGAAGATACTGCTTATATCTCTTGGTATGAAGATTACGATACTGCTTATGGATATTAATTTCATTTCATAGATGAAGCGTAAAAAAAGGCGATACAACCTTCAAAGAGGTGGTATCGCCTTTTTACGTTTGTGTGCTTCTTTCACTTTCAGGTTCTACATGAATAAAGATTTGTGCATGCGGAAACGCCTGCTGGATGTTCTCTTCAATTCTATCACATAATTGGTGAACATCTTCAATGGTTGTTTTTCCATGAACAATCAAATGGAAGTCAATATATTCTTCAGCACCGGATCGTCTTGTTCGAAAGTCATGATATTCAATGAATTCTTGGCTGAATGTTTGAATGATGGCCTCTATCGCTTGTTCTTCTTCCGGGGTTAACCGGGCGTCGACAAGCGGCGGGAAGGCTTCCTTCATGAGTTTAAACGCTTCACGCATAATATAGAGCGCTAGCACCATTCCAATAATCGGATCGAGGAAATACCAGTCCGTTAATGCAACAAGCAATAAACTAATGGCAACCCCTAGTGACGTAAACACATCTGTTAAAAGATGCAGCGCATTCGATTTCATGGCAACAGAATGTACTCGCTCTGCCTCTTTGTTCACAACTCTCGACACAACAAAATTGATAAGTGCCCCGATCAGCATGACCACAATACCAAGTACCGGCAGTTTAACAGGCTCTGGATGCATTAATTTATGAACACATTCATAAATGATCCAAATCCCAGCAACAAAAATCAACAAAGTTTCAATCGTTCCAGAAATATTCTCAACTTTCCCATGTCCATAAGGATGTTTTGAATCTGCCGGCTTTCTTGAAATACGAACAGAGATAAATGCAATAAAAGAGGCCATTAAATCGAGAAAAGAGTGAATGGCTTCTGATAAAACCGCAACAGATCCAGTTAACACCCCTACAATGATTTTAAGGACCACAACAAACGTATTACTCATGACGGATAAAAAGGCTATTTTCGATGTCTTTGCTGATTGATCCATCTATTATCGTCCTCCTTCAGGAGATCGTATGCCTGTGAAAGCAATTCCCATGACTCGATTCTCTCGTTCTTTCAGTTTATACCGTTTTGCCTTATTCTAATCATCTTAAGCAGAGCTGTATTTTCCGAGCAGGTTACGCTATAATAAATGTTGCTCTTTCTTCATCTATCACTCATGCTGTGATGGATAGGAGAATAGACTACATATAACGATATCCGAAGCCTTTCCGCAGGTGACATTTATGCAGTGAATGGTAAAATAGGATAAAAACATAAATTTTTAAGGTGATGAGAAATGGAGCATTTGCTGAATCCAAGAGTAAAGGATATTGAAATTTCAGGCATTCGAACATTTTCAAATCTCGTATCTTCATATGAGGATGTCGTTTCATTGACCATAGGTCAGCCCGATTTTTATACGCCGCATCATGTCAAAACAGCTGCCAAAACAGCCATTGACGAGAATTTCACCTCGTATACTCATAACGCTGGGTTTCTAGAGCTAAGACAAGCGATCCAGCAATACATCAAAAAGAAAGTCCATCTTGATTATGATGCAGAGACAGAAATCATTGTGACAACAGGTGCGAGTCAAGCAATTGATGCTGCGTTTCGAACCATTTTGACTGAAGGCGATGAGGTCATCCTGCCCGGCCCTGTGTACCCTGGCTATGAACCGATCATTCGGATGTGCGGTGCGGTGCCCGTGCATATTGACACAACAAATGCCGGTTTTAAATTAAATGCCAAGCTGATTGAAGATGCATTAACGGAAAAGACAAAGTGTGTTGTCCTTCCATACCCTTCAAATCCAACTGGGGTCACGCTATCAGAAGAAGAATTGAAAGAAATTGCACAGCTTCTTGAAGGAAAGGATATTTTTATTCTATCTGATGAAATTTATAGTGAGCTGACATTTGATCGTCCACATCATTCCATTGCTTCTTTCTTAAAGGAACAGACGATTGTCATCAATGGACTGTCAAAATCTCATAGCATGACCGGATGGAGAATCGGCTTTTTATTTGCTTCCGCTCCTATTGCTAAACATGTATTAAAAGTACATCAATATAACGTGTCTTGTGCCTCGGCTATCTCACAAAAGGCGGCACTTGAAGCAGTGACAAACGGTGTGGATGATGCACTAATCATGAGAGAGCAATATAAGAAAAGACTCGACTATGTATATGATCGACTCATTTCTATGGGGCTTCCGGTCATTAAGCCTTCCGGCGCTTTTTATATTTTCCCTTCCATTGAATCGTTTGGGATGAGTTCATTTGATTTTTGCATGGAGTTGTTAGAAAGTACAAAACTTGCGGTCGTACCTGGTTCTGCTTTCTCTTCACTTGGAGAAGGATATGTGCGCCTTTCCTATGCATATTCACTTGAAACGTTAAAAGAAGGACTTGACCGTCTCGAACAATTTGTACTTGAAAAGCGTTCCATACAATCAACAGACGGATGAAACAACGGCTCTCTTGCCGTTGTTTTTATTTTGCGGGAAACATGATGTGAAACACAGTCCCTTTCTCTGGGTGGCTATCTACCCGGATGGTTCCGTTGTGATTTTCTAAAATATTAAATGTCACCATGAGCCCAAGCCCTGTTCCCTTTTCTTTTGTCGTTAAAAAAGGTTCGCCGATCCGCTTCATGACCGATTCAGGAATACCAATTCCTTCATCTCTAATCGTGACAAGTATCCCTTCTTTTTCGGCTTTGGCGGTAATGTCTACCTTCCCTCCGTCCGGCATGGATTCGACGGCATTTTTGATTAAATTGATAAACACCTGCTTCAGCTGGTTTTGATCCCCATTCATCAGGAGATCCTCCTCAATATCACTTGTGTTCATCAAAATTCCATTTAAGTTGGCCTGTGTTTCTAGCAGAGCGGTGACTTCGCTAATGATTTTTTTCAAATCAAGCGTCTGCATGGATGCTGTTTGCTGCGGCTTCGCAAGCATTAGTAGCTCACTTAAGATGATTTCAATCCGGCTCAGCTCAGAGAAGACAATTTCAAAATATTGATCACGGTCTTTTGTTTTTGGTTTAATAAGCTGTAAAAAGCCCTTAATCGCCGTCAGTGGATTCCTTATTTCATGTGCAATGCCTGCTGCCAATTGACCTGCGATTGATAATTTTTCAGAGCGCAGCATGAGTTCTTCTGTCTGTTTTCGTTCAGATATATCTCTTAAAATAATTTGAACGGCTGTTTCACCAAAAAATGTGGTAGGGATACAAACCATTTCTGTATAAATCAACCGGTGTTTAAACGTATGGCAGCTCATCGTCACAATCTCAGAATCTGATGCTCTTTCGATAATACGTGATAAGCTCTTTTTGACTTTTTGCTGATCACATGAATGGATTTGATGAAAGATATCTTTTCCGATTAATTTATCGTAATGTTCGGCTTCAAATAATTTAATACCTGATTCATTCATAAATACCCATTTATGATCGTGGATGACGGCAATGGTATCAATCGAATTTTGGATAAGCAGTTGATACCGCTCTCTGCTTTTTTGAAGAACGGTTTGAAATTTTTTACGGGAAGAGATGTCCACTAAGAGTAAAAGTTCTGCCCGTTGATTTTGATAAATTGCCGGAGATGACTTCACCTCAATATGAATCATGCTCCCGTCTTGTCTTTTCCATATTTGTTCAATCATTCCGACTGGAAGGCCTTGCTGCAGTCTGTTGATTCGGCTTCTCACAATGTCATGGTACTCCTCGGCAATAAAATCAAATGCAGACTTGCCGATCATTTCATCTTTTGTACATACACCCATTAATTGCAGCATCGCATCGTTGGCATACACAATTTTCCCAAGCGCCGTAATACATAACGGATTTGGCAGCATGGCAATCAGATTTTCAGCTTCACTGACATCTTGGAAAGCCGGTAGACTGCCTAACGACTGTTCTGACACTTCTGTTGGTTGAAATGCTGCTTTTTGAGGCTCTGTATTCATTACCCTCATTTTCAGGATCATTTCTCTACTTAAATCGTTGTCTAACCCATCACAAGCAACAAAATCAATGCTTGCTTCTACCCATACAGCTGTAAGATCACTTCTAAGCAGTCTAAAGTGGCAAATCTCTAGCATGTGCTGATTATAGAAATAACTTTCGACGAGAAATTGATCTTCGGTATGAACAAAGTCTTTCAAAAAACACCCTAGTAAATCCTTTTGTTCATAGAACAAAAGCTGCTTACAATTGGAAGAAATGTAGAGAAAGCGGCCATTAGAAGAAAGAACGGCATGTAAATCAATATTCGAGTACAGCTGATTCGAATCTTTCATTTTTTGTTCCATCGTCGTCCGACCCTCCTTTAATTTTTTTAGGGCTGTCCTTAGTTTGATGTATAAAAAGGATTCGCTAGAAAAACCGTATTTTCCTCCCAATCTCGTGTGAAACGTCCATATTTTCAGCAAAAAGGGAGCACTTTCTCTTGCTGTGCTCCCTGCTGTTTATTGCTTTTCATATTTCTTTTGTAATTCAACGTACTTATCAACAATTTTACTTGGAATGGTTTTAATGACAGGATCTTTATCTGATACATACGGTGTGACGACACTAAATGCCACTTTCGGATTGGAAGAAGGATAATATCCTCCAAAGGTTAAGTTGTACGTGGCATTCCCCCACCAGCTCCGGTTGGCACCATAGTAGAAGGTTTGGGCTGTACCCGTTTTCCCTGCGACATCATGCTGACCGAACCGGCCAGCGGCAGTCCCGCCTGTTGATGTGACCATTTTTAGTCCCATTTTGACGCGGTCGATATCTGCTTTCGAGTTGTTAATGGTGTTTAGCACCTTCGGCTCATATTTCTTCACAACTGGACCTACTTCTTCCTTATTCGTTGGGAAGTGAACACTTTTCACCACTCTTGGCTGAATACGGTTACCTCCATTTGCGATGGTCGACATGTATTGTGCGACTTGAAGTGGTGTATACGTGTCATACTGGCCAATCGCTTCATCAAGCAAGAGTCCGCCGACTGTCTGAGGATGCGTCTGCATTCCGCTTGATTCCTGCGGCAAGTCGATGCCTGTTTTCACGCCAAGACCGAATTGCGCATAGTAGTTTCTCATTTTTTGTAAGTGTTCAGGTCTTGCCCGTAACGGGCCATCTTTTTGATAGGTGATCCCTGCCATTCTCATCGCCACTTGGAACATGTAAACGTTGGAACTTTTTTGGAGTGCCTGAAGGTCGTTAACCCATCCAAGAACTTTGTAAGACTGTTTAGGCTTTCCTCCACTTCCCGCAAAATACAGCGGTGTATCCAAATAGGATTGATTGTGTGACATGCCATCTTGATAACCAGAGAGGACAGTAGCTCCTTTGACAACAGAGCCCATTTCATACTGTGTCGTAAATGTTCCGATCGCATAATCTGTGACGTCCCTGCCGTCCATTTTCTTCCCTGACATCGCGAGAACATCACCTGTGTTAGGGTCCATCATCACAACAAAGGCACGGTCCATCATATAGTTTCTTGCACTAGCGGATCTTAGCTCTGATTCAACGATTTTGTCGACTTCCTTTTGCAGCTCCATATCAAATGTGAGTGCAAGGTCAAGTCCTCTTCGACCTTCTGTCCGCTTGATTTCATCAAGCAGTTTGCCGCCGACCTGTGTATATTGAACAGTTGCTTTTTCTGGATTGAGAAAATCCTCATATTGATATTCTAAATAACTTTTTCCTACTCGGTCATTTCGCGAGTAACCTCTTGCCATATAGTAATCTTCACGCTCTTTTATAATGCCTTGCTCTGGGGTGGTGACACCGCCAAGGACATTATAGAGGGTTTTTTCATACGGATATTTCCTTGTCCAGTCATTGATGACATTTACACCAGGCAGTTCATCAAGATGCTCTGATACAAGTGAGATCTCTTCGTATGTCAAACTTACGGATGATGTCTGTTTTGATTCTTTTGTTTCATCAAGCAGCGCAACTTTTTCGTCCCCTTTTTTCTCTTCGTTCGGGTCCATCGCTTTCACGATTTGAGGTTCAAAGGCATATCCGCCTGTAAACCTGCGATAGATCGCTGCAACTGCTTTTTCCTCTGCATCTTTTTCGATCGCCTTGACTTCTTTCTTAGGCACACGCTCTACTTGAAGAGGATAGACATCTTTTGCTTTAAGATTCTTTTGCTCTGCTTTTGAAATGAGCTTATCCGCTTCTTTCGGATGGCTGGCCAGCCAAAAATCTCGAATGTCACGCTCTCTCAAAAAATCTGTATCCATTTTTATATAAGTCGCAAGTTTTCTTGCTACTTTAATCTTATCCTCCGCTTTCACACCGCTTTCTGATGTATAAACGATGGCAGGTACACTTTCGTTATCAACAACGACTCTTCCTCTCGCGTCATACATTTTTCCTCTTGGAGACGGGTATGATGCTGTTTTGACCTCAGTTCGGTTGGCTTGCTTTTTATAATCCTCACCATTGACGATTTGCAGCACACCGAGCTTGATGACAAGTCCAGCAAATAAACTAAATACAGCGAAGAAAAAGAGATTAATTCTCCAGGCGTTCCGGCGCTTCATTTTTTTCTGCTCGGCAGCACCTTGATGCTGTTTCTCTCCCACTTATGTAGCTCCTCTCATCCTTTCAATCTTTTACAATTACCACTCATTATTGTAACACTTTTGTAATAGTTGTTACAGCGAAACAAGTGAAAAAAAGCTGTCAATCCCTATTCTGCAAAAAAATATACTAACACTTTAAAATATTGGTATGTTTATGTCGTTTTCTTTAAATAGAAAGATTCTCCATTCATTGATATGAAGAGACTCTTTCTATGACTTTAACAAAAATGACAAACGGGCGTTGTCAATGGAGGATGCTGGTACGTTTATAACAAAAAGTCCATGTTATGATTTTCTGTGAGAAAACAAAACAAAGATTTTAGGAGGAGTTACAAAATGAAAAAGAAATCATTCATTTTTTCAGCGCTGACAGCTGCTGCATTGATCACGTTCACTGGAGGGCATTCAGCTGATGCGAAAGAGCTTAACCTGAAACAAGTCATAAACGTACAGCATCAAGCCATTGATCTTCATACATTAGCTGCAAAATTACATATCTCTTCAGATGTAAACAAGCTAAGCACTTCAAATCAAAAAGAGATCGAAGCTCTATTAAACAAGCTGATCAAAAGTGGTCAACCTGTTACTGGTACAAAAGTGGTGAAAGAAGTTAATAAAGCAAAAAATGAGCAAAAACAAGAATCAGTGAAAAAACCAGCTACTTCTAAACCAAGCACACCAGCAAAAGAAAACACAACGAACAACAGCTCAAAATCTGATCAAAAAGACACAACTGCAACAAAAGCAGACAGCAGCTTAAATGCATTTGAACAAGAAGTGGTTGAGCTGACAAATAAAGAGCGTGCAAAACAAGGCTTAAAAGCTCTTTCTGTTGATTCTAAATTAAGCAAATCTGCTCGCGCTAAATCACAAGATATGAAAGATAAAAACTATTTCTCTCATACAAGCCCAACTTACGGATCTCCATTTGATCAAATGAAGCAATTTGGTATCACGTACAAAACAGCAGGTGAAAACATTGCTCAAGGTCAAAGATCACCTCAAGAAGTAGTAACAGCTTGGATGAACAGTGAAGGTCACAGAGCGAACATTTTAAACAAAAACTATACACATATCGGTGTAGGTTATGTGAAATCTGGTAACTACTGGACGCAGCAATTCATCGGAAAATAAGATCAAAAAAACCTGTCTCTATTTGGGACAGGTTTTTAGTTTGTCTTCTTTTTTCAGCCATGTGAGGGCTTGTTTACACGCTACAAACTGTTCCACCTAGGCGGGGCAGTTTTTTTATTTCACCCATAATTTATAGATGCTTTGTGTTCCGCTGTTTTCTTCGCCCTGTTCGCTGAGCTTTTCATATAATGACTTCGCTAGTGAAAGGCCTGGCATCTCTTCTCCCATCAGCTCTGCTTCTTCAAGTGCAATGCCCATATCCTTAATAAAATGCTTCACATAAAATCCTGGCTCGAAATCACCTTTCAGCATTCTTGGTGCAAGGTTTGACAAAGACCAGCTGCCGGCTGCTCCTGTTGTGATGCTTTTAAGTACCTGCTCTGGATCAAGTCCTGATTTTTCAGCATAGGCCATTGCCTCAGCCACACCTACCATCCCTGCTGCGATAGCAATTTGGTTACACATTTTTGTATGCTGACCACTTCCTGCAGGTCCTTGATATTGAATATTTTCTCCCATTTGCTGAAATAGCGGCAGGCACGCTTCATAGGCCGCTTTTTCTCCACCAATCATGATGGCCAGCGTGCCGTTTTGGGCTCCAACGTCTCCGCCAGAGACCGGCGCATCTAATGCAAATAGTCCTTTTTCCTTCGCTTTCGTTTCAATTTCTTTTGCCAGCTGAGGTTTCGATGTGGTCATATCAATGAGGTATGTACCAGGCGCAGCATGTGTCACGAGTCCATCTTCTCCTAAATAGACTTCTTCTACATCTGATGGATACCCGACCATTGTGATGACGGCATCTGCCTCCTTTGCGATCTCCTTTACGGTCGATTTCCAATGAGCACCTTTTTGAACCAATGTGTCTGCCTTTGCTTTTGTTCTTGTATAAACGAGAACTTCGTAGCCAGCATCCATTAAATGCCCTGCCATACTACGTCCCATTACACCGATTCCAATAAAACCAACTGTTTTGATTTGTGCCATCACGAATTCCTCCTTATAGAGACTTTGTCAATCCACCATCAATAATGAGGGTTTGACCTGTCATATATGTATTGGCTTCAGATAAAAGAAAAGCCGCATATGCTGCAAATTCCTCTGGCTGTCCGTAACGGCCCAGCGGAATCATACGTTCAGCTTGTGCTTTGATCTCTTCAACCGATTGTTGCTCCTCTTGTGCACGGTGTTTGTCCAACTGTTTCACACGCTCTGTTTCAATTTTCCCCGGGGCTAAGGTATTGATCAAAATGCCATTTTTGGCAAGCTCCTGGGCAGCTGTTTTTGTCCAGCCGGTAATGGCCGGTCTAAATGTATTCGACAGCATCAAGCCTGGGATCGGTTCTTTGACCGACATAGATGCAATATTTAACACTCGTGCACCTTGTTTTTTTAAATACGGCAAGGCTTCTTTTAATAACCGAATATAGCTGAGTAAATGAAGCTGAAATGATTCCATCCAATCTTCATCCGTTAAGGTTTCAAGTGTTCCTGTTTGAGGACCGCCTGTATTGTTCACGAGTATATCAAGGCGTTTTTCATCACCTGCTGCTGCGACGACAAGCGCTTTAATTTGCTCGGCGTCAGATACATCACATACTTGATACGTCAGCTTCCCTTTTACAAGCGGGGATAATTCTTTGACCGCTTCTTGCAGCGTGTGCTCATGTCTTCCCGAGAGCATCACATCTGCTCCCTCTTTTGCAAGATGAAAGGCAATGGCTTTACCGATACCTTGACTGCTTGCAGCGACCAATGCTTTTTTTCCAGATAGATTAACATGCATGTTGGCACCCTCCTCTGTTCATATTTTATCATACAAAAAGAACCTTGCTCACATGGCAAGGTTCTTTTCTGCAAGATTATAGTTTAAACCGATTGACTGCCTGACGCAGTGCCTGACTTGATTCGTTCAACATTTCTGTTGAAGTTTTCGTTCTTTCTAAAGCTTGTACTTGTTCGTCTGTGGAAGCATGTACTTCCTCAGCTGAAGCGGCGGATTCTTGTGAAATGGCCGCAATACTTTGAATGGAATCATTCATTTTCTGCTGTTCTTCAGTCATTTCATTGATTTGTGTATGAATGCTGTCAATGGAGCCGACAAGTGCCTGCATTTCCATTGTGATACTGCTGAGTGCCTCTCCTGTTGAATTGATGGCATCACCTTGTTCTTCATTCATTTTGCTTGCTGCTGTCATCGCTTCAGCTGCCTTTTTCGATTCATCTTGAATCAGTTTTACGGTTTCACTAATATGTTTCGTTGATTCCGCAGATTGCTCAGCCAGCTTTCTGACTTCTTCTGCAACAACAGCAAATCCTCTTCCGCTTTCTCCTGCTCTCGCTGCTTCAATACTTGCATTCAGTGCGAGTAAATTCGTTTGATCTGAGATTTCAGAGATCGCTGTTACGACGTTTTCAATATTTTTCGTTTTATGCTCAAGGTCAAGCAGCATTTGCTCTACCTTCTTCGATTCTTCATTCGCTTGTGTTGATTTTTGGACGAGCAGACCAAGAGCATCAAGTCCTCTATAGCTTGCATCTTCCGATGATTTTGAGTTGGTTTGCATTTGCGTGGCAAGCTCACCCATATGACGAACTTTTTCATACAAATGCTCTGATTTTTCATTAATGGTTTCCGCTTCTGATGCTTGTTTCGTCGCTCCTACAGCGACCTCTTGAATAGCCGTTGCAATCTGTTCACTAGATAGCAAGGTCTCGTTTGAAATTTGTGTCACTTCATCCGTTGATTTCACAACCTGATCTGAAGACTCTTTCACTTTTTCAATTAAATCCCTGATGCCTTCAGTCATTTGATTAAAGCTTTTCGTAAGGAAACCTATCTCATCCTGAGACTTCGACTCAAGCGAGCTGGTTAAATCGCCTTCAGACACTTTACGAACATGCTCGATGAGGCGTTTAATTGGTGTTGTAATGCTTCTAGCCAATAAGTAGCTTAGAATCATGGCAAGTATAATGGCAATGACAGAAATAATGATACTTGTCTGATTCATTTGTTCAGTGATCCAAAGAAGTTTCTTTTTCTCGAAGCTCACACCGATCGTCCAGTTTGCCTCTTTAATTTTTGAGATGACGGTCAGTTGTTTGTCATCATCAATACCCGAGTTGTCGATCGCTTTTTTCACAGAAGCGACTTTTGAGATATTTTTTCCTTGCTCTGTTGGATGTGCCAAAATGGTCCCTGTGCCGTCAACTAAGAAAGCCGTTCCCATATAAGGAATCTTTTGTTCTTTTATATAAGACTGAATGGAAGCCAGTTTCAAGTCAAGTCCAGCGACACCGACTACTTTCCCATTTCGTACGATCGCCTTCGTGGCTGAAACGACCATTTCACTTGTTGCTTTATCAATGTACGGATCTGTCCATAGGACTTCGTCAGGCTTTTCAGCCGCTTGAATATACCAGTCTCGTTTAGACGGATCATACCCTTCACCAAAATCGGACTCCGGGAAAGCAAACATTTTACCATCACTTGTTCCTATATAGGCAAGCGAGATGAGTTCATCCTGCTCCTGCAATCCTTTTAATTCATCGTTTTCAAATGCCAATGTCTGCTTTGTTTGTTTCTGTGCAAATTCTTCAGTAAGTGTACTTGTTGCCAATTGGTTAATCGTATCACCGTAATTCTCAAGCTTTAGTGCTATGATGTCTCTCATACTTTCTGCCGTTGCTGATGTCGTTGTTTTCGCATCTCGTTCAATCAGTGGTCTTAATACTAAATTGGAACCCACTTGAACTGCGACAACGGTTAAAATTAAAATAACTGAGATGAAAACAGCTATTCTCACTTGAAGTTTCTTAAACATCTCATCACCCCTACATCCTACTTTCGCATCTTAATGTGTATATCGGCAAAATTGGTACCGCATTCAATAGTTGTAAGAAAATTTAAATAGAAAAAACAAGCCATAATGACTTGTTTTAAGTAAAATATTCAATTTTTGCAGACGGAAAGTACTGTTCGATATATGATTCTAATGTCTGTCTAAGTTCTTGTTCTTCATCTTTTTGATAGATATATTTTCCAATTCCATATCTACCCCACTTATATCTTCTCTTTTCTTCATCTAGTTCTAGTTTTGTTTTTGGATAGTTTTTTTGGATGACACGCTTCGCCGGTTTTGTAAAACGGTGCTGAATCATTTCAAAGGTGATATCTTGTCTCACTTCTTCAGGGAGAGCTGCATCAAGTTTTTCAAATAGGACTTTATAGCCCTCTTGCCACCCTTCATGAATGTAAATAGGGGCAATAATAAAGCCCAGTGGATAGCCTGCTTTTGCTACCTTTACAGCCGCTTCAATCCGCTGATCGAGTGGTGATGTTCCAGGTTCGAAATATTTAATGACATAATCGGCATTGATACTAAAGCGGAATCTTGTTCGCCCATTGTGTTTTGCGTCTAACAAATGGTCTACATGATGAAATTTCGTAACAAAGCGTAGTTTGCCAAGATCGGTTTGACCAAAGTATTCAATCGCTCGTTTGAGTGTGTGAGTCAAATGGTCAATTCCTACGATATCAGATGTACACGAAGCTTCAAATCGCGTGATATCAGGTGCACGCTCGTTCATGTACTGTTCAGCCTGATCTAAGATCTCTTCTACATTGACATATGTGCGAATGTACGGCTTACTCCCCATCGTCGTTTGCAGGTAGCAATAATGGCAATGCCCCATGCATCCTGTCGCGAACGGAATGGCATACTCTGCAGATGGTTTAGATGTATCAAATTTTAAGGTTTTTCTCACGCCGATAACGAGCGTCGACTTTGCATTACGGTACTTTTGCAAATCATTTTTCCCCGGAATATTTCTCACTTGGTTGTGTGAGGTTGTTTCTCTAATTTCAATTCCCATACCTTCAAACTTTTCTTTCAGCTCTTGTCCTAATGGGTACTCTAGCGCCCGAGGTTCAATATACACAAGCTGGGGAACGAACGGTTTGATCATATTTAGCACATCCTTACCTTATAGGTTCATACCGTTACTTTAACCTCTCAGGGTGGCTTCTATCCTTTCTAAAATCTCCCTTATTCAAATAGATCTTGATAAAGGGCTTCTGCTTCTTCGTATGTTGGAAATACGGCATCATCAGGGGCTAATGGGTGATATGTTTCAAGTAGAAATAGCGCAAGCTCTTGTTCATTGTAAGGGTGTGAAACGATTTCCGCTTCTTTAATTTGTGCAACATTGGCTGCATGTGGATTTCGATAAATGACATATACTTGATCACCTGGCTTATAGTCAGAGAAAGACAAACTGGTCACCTCCATTTTTTATGTTAGGATGCCCTTCTCTGCAAGCGATATGACTGATTATGATAAAATTCGACAAAAAAACCAGACAGTTTGACCTGTCTGGTTTACATCACCTAGTTATGTTGAAACGTTTTTTTCACGAAATCAACCACTTCTTCAGTTGTACTCAGTGATAAAATATGCTCTTTAAATGATGCAGCTTCTTCCTTAGAAAGCTTGCTTAACTGCGTTCTTGCTGGAAGAATCGATGTTGCGCTCATTGAAAATTCATCTAATCCTAATCCAAGTAGGAGCGGGATTGCAATTTCATCTCCTGCCATCTCACCGCACATGCCAACCCATTTACCTTCTTTATGCGCTGCTTCAATCACAAGCGTTATGAGGCGTAAAATAGCTGGATTGTATGGCTGGTAAAGATAAGACACTCGTTCGTTCATTCGATCAGCAGCCATTGTGTATTGAATCAAATCATTTGTTCCAATACTGAAGAAATCTACTTCTTTTGCAAATTGATCTGCGATTACAGCTGTTGATGGAATTTCTACCATCATTCCGATTTCAATGGAATCAGATACTTCTGTACCAGCAGCAACCAATGCTTCTTTTTCTTCAAGTAAAATAGCTTTTGCTTCTCTAAATTCTGATAACGTCGCGATCATAGGGAACATGATTTTCAAGTTTCCATATGTACTTGCACGAAGTAACGCGCGTAGCTGTGTTCTGAAAATCTCCTGCTCTTCAAGGCAAAGGCGGATCGCTCTATAGCCAAGGAACGGGTTCATTTCTTTTGGAAGCTGCAAGTAAGGAAGTTCTTTATCGCCACCAATATCTAGTGTGCGGACAACCACAGCCTTGCCTTCCATCTTCTCTAAAACGGTTTTATACGCATCGAACTGCTCTTCTTCTGTTGGGAGCTGATCTCTGCCCATGTATAAAAATTCAGTACGGTACAATCCAACTGCTTCGCCGCCATTTTCAAGTACACCTTTTACATCTTCAGGTGTTCCGATATTTGCAGCTAGCTCTACGTGAACGCCGTCTTTTGTAACCGTTGGCTGGTCAACAAGTTTCGCCCATTCCGCTTTTTGAGCTAAGTAGTCTTCATGCTTTTTTTGATACGCTTTCACTTCATCTTCAGAAGGCTGAATGATGACGTCTCCGCTAATACCATCAACAATGATCAGATCATTGTTTTTCACCGTTTTTGTTGCTTCTTTTGTTCCAACAACTGCTGGAATTTCCATTGATCTTGCCATAATCGCTGAGTGAGAAGTACGACCACCGATATCTGTCGCAAAACCTTTGACGAATTGTCTGTTCAGCTGAGCTGTATCAGAAGGTGTTAAATCTTCAGCAATGATAATGACTTCTTCAGAAATCATACTCGGGTTTGGAATGTCAACGCCTAGCAAATGACCAGTGACACGTTTTGTAACGTCGCGAATATCCGCTGCACGTTCTTTCATGTATTCATTGTCCATTGCTTCAAACATTGTAACAAACATTGTTGCTGTTTCTTTTAAAGCAAATTCAGCATTTACTTTATCCGATGTGATTTTATCCTTCACTGGGTTGAGCAGCTCTGGATCACTTAACACAAGAAGGTGTGCAGAAAAAATATCCGCTTTATCTTGGCCAAGTTCTTTTAGCGCATGTTCTTTAATTGCTTCAAGTTCTTGTTTTGAAACATGAATTGCTTCTTCAAAGCGTTTCACTTCTGTCTCTGGATCATTGATGTCTTTTTGGTGAACTGTTAAATCTGGTTCTTCTAGACGATATGCTTTTGCAATCGCAACGCCTGCTGAAGCACCGATTCCTTTCAGTTGTTGCATTACTCGCCTAGGCCTTCACTTTTCATTGTGTCTTTTAGCGCAGCAAGTGCATCATTTTCATCAGAACCAGAAGCAGAGATTGTGATTGTAGCACCTTTCGCAATTCCTAGAGACATTACACCCATAATAGATTTCAGGTTCACTGTTTTACCATTATATTCTAAGTTGATATCAGCATCATATTTACTAGCAGTTTGTACAAGAACTGTTGCAGGACGTGCGTGAATTCCAGAATCTGCAGTTACTTTGAATGTTTGTTGAGCCATTTTTATCAATCTCCTTTTTATACATTTCATACATCCACAATATTATATCATACTGCCGAGCTTGTCATCTAACAAGAACGGCAGTTATGAAAATTATTTTGAAATTTTCATGATGTTTTCTTGGCCAGCTTTGATTTCACCGGATTCTTGAAGGTCAATAAATTGTCCTTCACTTAAGTTTGTAAATACAATTGGTGTCATTAAAGATGGTACTTCTGACTTAATTTTATCAATATCAACCTCTAAAAGTTTTTGACCGATTTCTACTTGATCTCCCTCTTGTACAAATGCTTCAAATCCTTCTCCTTTGAGGCTGACTGTATCAATCCCGAAGTGAATCAAGATTTCAAGTCCACCATCAGACTGGAGGCCGATGGCGTGTTTTGTTGGGAACACATTTAAGATTTTTCCTCTTACTGGTGAAACCACTGTTCCCTCTTTTGGCAAGATAGCAAAACCGTCACCCATCATTTTCCCTGAGAATACTTGATCTGGCACATCTGTAATTGGATGCAGCTCCCCTGTAATTGGTGAAGCAAACGTTTCTTCCCCTTGTTCGTTTTGAAGCGGTTTTGCAATGACTTCTTCAACCTGCTGGCTAACTTCTTCTTTTGCAGAAGGGTCTTTCGCTGGTCGAGGTGTGCGCCCTGCAATAATGTCCTGCATTTGTGTTTTTAAATTATCAGAGCGTGGTCCAAAGATGGCCTGGATGTTATTCCCTACTTCAAGGACACCTGAAGCGCCAAGCTTTTTCAAGCGGTCTTTATCCACTTTTTTCTGATCATTTACAGTGACACGTAAACGCGTAATACAAGCATCTAGGTGTTTAATGTTTTCTTGGTCACCCATTGCTTCAAGAATTTCATAAGGTAAGTCATCGCCTTTTCCAGATTGAGCGTTGCTTGCACCGTCAGCTGCTTCATCTTCGCGTCCTGGCGTTTTCAGATTAAACTTGCGAATCGCAAATCTGAATCCGAAGTAGTAAATGACAGCTAGTACGAGACCGACTGGAATGACAAGCCACCAAGCGGTTCTATTCGGCAGGATACCAAAAAGGAAGAAGTCGATTAACCCTCCTGAGAAGGTCATCCCGATTTTCACGTTTAGAATATCCATTATCATAAAGGATAATCCAGCAAATACACAGTGAATCGCAAATAATATCGGTGCAACAAACAAGAATGAGAATTCAAGCGGTTCAGTGATCCCTGTTAGGAAAGAAGTAAGGGCCGCTGATCCCATAATTCCTGCTACAAGCTTTTTATTCTTAGGTTTGGCTTCATGGTAAATCGCAAGTGCTGCTGCTGGAAGTCCAAACATCATGAACGGATATTTCCCTGTCATGAATGTACCGGCTGTCAGCTGAACACCATCTTTGATTTGCGCCATGAAAATACGCTGGTCACCACGGATAATATCTCCTGATAAGCTCTTATAGCTAAAAAATTCATACCAGAATGGTGCGTAGAATATGTGGTGCAGACCAAACGGAATTAATGAGCGTTCAATGACACCAAATACAAAGGCAGCTAGCGGCTCATTCGCTGCAAGCAATCCTGTTGAAAATGAGTTCAATGCACCTTGTATTGGCGGCCAAATGACGAGCATCAAAAGCCCTAAAATAAGTGCTGAAATCGACGTAACGATTGGAACAAAACGCTTACCAGCAAAGAAGCCAAGATATTGCGGGAGCTCAATTTTGTAAAATTTATTAAACATATAAGCCGCTAATACCCCGACAATAATCCCGCCAAACACGCCGGTAGACAAGGTCGGTATGCCGAGCATATTCACATATGCTGGATGACTTTCCTTAAAGAACTTAGCCAATTTGATTGAATCGGATGGAATGGAACCGTTGGCCATTAATACGGCACTCATCGTTACGTTCATGACAAGGTAACCGATGATCGCGGCAATCCCTGCCACACCGTCTCCATTGGCAAGACCGATGGCAACCCCTACAGCAAATAGGAGCGGAAGATTCGAGAAGACAATATTCCCCGCATTCTCCATAACACTAGCAACAAGCTGAATTGTATCATTGCTTAAAAATTGAGCGACATCAATCAGCTGCGGATTTTGCATCGCATTTCCGAGTGCTAGTAAAATACCAGCAGCAGGAAGGATCGCAACTGGAAGCATAAGTGCTCGTCCAATTTTTTGCAACACACCAAAAAGTGATTTAAACACTGGTTGAACCTCCTTTTGTTTTCGCTTACAACATGCATTTCAATGACACACTGACATACATTTCATAATTAACCGTTTACATTTCACTTTCAGAACACAAAAAAGGCATGGTGATATAAGGTTGCGCAAATAACAGG
Organism: Bacillus sp. FSL W7-1582; assembly: GCF_038593325.1. NCBI lineage: Bacteria > Bacillati > Bacillota > Bacilli > Caryophanales > Bacillaceae > Bacillus > Bacillus sp. FSL W7-1582. The sequence goes on along the minus strand of NZ_CP151987.1, from coordinate 1,350,617 downwards.
ATCTTATCCTGTATTTACCTTAAGTCACTCATGCCTGATCGAATCAGTTACACGTTTCAAGGAAACTATGAAATTTTATTCGTCAATCTGTACAGGTGTAGTGTCAAGTAGACAGCTTCGGCATCTTGTACAGGCTTTTTCAATGCATGTTGCAAAATTTTGATCATTTTCCAAGCAGTATTGTAGCATAAAGGATATTCATTTTTCAATAGATGAAGCAACTTTTCTGGCTCCTCTAATGATTCTTCCCGTTTAATACGCTCAATCGAAAACGTAATATGGCGCAGTAAGCGTAAATAATGAATACTTTCTCTATCTACTTTCATATGAAATGCATCTTCTATGACTTGGACCATTTGTGTCATGAGCTGTGAATGACGGTTGACCTCGGATAAAGGCCGGTTCGTTAAAGCAGAATGAATGTGGAGCGCAATAAAGCCAATCTCTCCTTCGGGCAGCTTTGTTTCAACATCTGGCCGCGCATTTATCAGTTCCACGACTTCCTTTGCGACCTCGTATTCTTTCGGGTATAAGGATTTCGTTTCAAGCATAAAAGGATTGGTGATATCATAGCCTTGCTTAACTCGCTTAAAGCTAAAGGCAATATGATCTGTCAGTGCAATGTGAATATGCTCATTTAAACGATGCCCCATTTTTTCTCGTATATGATAAATGACGTCATTGGCAAGCTCAATCATGTCCTCATTTATGTGGTGCAGCAATTGTTTGTATTCTGTTTGCTCTTTTGTATTCTTTAACACAAACATTTTCTCAAATGCCGCTTGATCGAGAACGTCACCCGATTTTTTCCCAAAGCCGATCCCTTTATCAATCAGGACCACTTCACCTAAAGAAGGGTGTTTTGCGATGATGACATTATTATTTAACGCTTTATCAACGGTGAAGGATTCCATGAACATCCCCACCTCCTTCTTATTCAATCCTTCTTATCGTACAAAACAGATGAAACGTGCGTCAACGATTGTTTTTCAAAATAGTCGTTGTGCGCTCAACGAGTCGATATGACAGCACTCTTTTTTCTGGTGCCTCACCTTGTAATGCTTGCTTGAACAAGTCAAATGCTTCCTGCCCCATTTGTTTGAGGGGAATGTCTATACTAGAAATCCCCAATGCTTCACTCAATTGATCGTTTTGAAAGCCAAGTATGGCTGGTGATTCTCCAACGTTTATTTGGTGACGCTGTGCTTCTAGTAAAAAACCTGCTGAGACATCATCGTTCGTAATCAATAAGGCTGTCGGACGATTTTTCATCTCTTTCCATTCTCTAAATAATTGCTTGCCATCAAAAATGGTCAGTTTTCCTTCAATGATCCATTCATCATCAATGTCCTGCCCAAGCGACCGCATCATTTCTTGATAAGTCTGAATGCGAACTTGGCTATTCTCCCCTTCTGTTCTAGCAAGAACGATTGCGATTCGCTCATGACCGCATGCCGCTAAGTGTTCAAGCCCTTCCTTAAAAGCCTGATCATGCGCAATCGATACCGATGAACATGGATCATGCGGAGTAGGATGACAAAAGATAATAGGACCAGATTCCTGCCACTTTAAAATGTCTCGATCACTTAACGCATTTGAGCAAAAGATTAAACCATCCACACGTTGCTCTTTTAAGCTCATTAATGCTTCTTTTTCCTTTATTGGGTCATATCCTGTTTGAAACAAGGCAAAATGCATTCCACGCTCCTGTGCTTTCTCTGCAATCCCTGTGACAATTCCGCTGAAATAGGAGTGATCAATTGTCGGAAGCACAATTCCAAGCATATTGGAATAGCCCTTTGCTAAATGCACTGCCTGAATATTACGTGTATATTTGAGCTCTTTCATCGCACTAAGTACGCGCTCTCGCTTTTCTTCTTTGACATAAGGATGATCATTCATCACTCGTGATACAGTGGTAACAGATACACCCGCTCTTTTCGCAATATCCCTTATGTTAGGCATTTTTTCTCCTACTTTCTCTTGATATGGTAAGCGTTTCATACTTTAAGATGTATGTGAGCTGAACAAATCACTGGGTGGAAAGGGGAATTCAAGATGGGTATTATCATATGGATCATATTATGTTTGACTATTTTGTTTTCTGCTCGATTCGCACTACATCCTTTAGGAAAAGAACATAAAATCAAGCCGTTTCAATCAATTGATGATTTCTTTGTTGATAAGGATCGCAAAGAGTGACAAAAAAATCACGATGACGCTCCCAATACTTGGACGTTCATCGTGATTTTTTTCATTACTTGATGATCGTCAACTCTTTTGGATAATTGGTTAACGTGACTGGGCCATCTTTTGTAATGAGAACATCGTCTTCAATTCTAACCCCGCCGACTCCAGGTACATAAATACCCGGCTCGATCGTATAGACCATCCCTTCTTTTAGAAGGTCATCATTTGCTTGACTCATAGAAGGGAACTCATGAACAGAAACCCCGAGTCCATGCCCTAGACGATGCGGAAAGTATTCGCCATACCCTGCTTCTGCGATCAGCCCTCTTGCTTTTAAGTCAAGGTCACCAATTCTCACACCCGGCTTGCTCATATCAAGTGCTGCCAATTCGGCTTTCAAGACGGTGTTGTAAATATCCTTTTGTTGTTCAGACGCTTCTTGATAGATGAAGGTTCTTGTAATATCTGAACAATAGCCATCCACAATCACGCCAAGGTCAAATAAAACAAAATCACCTTTTTTCAAGGCTGCCTGTCCCGGATTTCCATGAGGTTCTCCTGATTTTTCTCCAAATAGTACCATGGTTGAAAAGGACATGCCCTGAATGCCTTTTTTCTTCAGTTCATATTCGATGACAGCAAGAACTTCGGTTTCCGTCACCCCTTCTTTTAGGGCATGAACCCCAATTTTAACGCCTTCGTCTGCCAATTGAGCAGCTTTTTTCAATGTTTCAATTTCAGCTTCGTCTTTAATTAGTCTTAGCTGATTGAGCACATCTTCTGCCCGGACGAATGTTTCTGCCCCAGTGACAGCTTGAAGCTGCTCTGCTCTTTGCAAAGGAATGGATTCTTTTTCAATCGCTAGGCGAGTCGCTTTTACTCCTCGTTTTTCTAGTGCCTTTTGTATGAAATCAAAGGGGTTTTCATGGTCTTCATATCCAATGAGATCTCCAGCCCATCCCGCATTTTTTGCTTGCTCAACTTCCATCTTAGGCAAAATGAAAAATGGATCTGCTTCCTGAAAAACAAACAGCCCCATCACTCTTTCATGCGGCTCTGTGAAGTATCCAGATAGATAGAATACATTCTCCTTTGTATGTATAAATGCACCTTGAATGTCTTTTTTCTTAAGCCAAGAAGACAAGTTTTTCATTCGATTCATCGTGATCCTCCTCACACGTTTGACTACTGATCTATTGTATCAGTTTTCACTGTATTTCGCACAAAAGCGCACTGACCTAAAGCCAGTGCGCTTTTGTGATTTGCTTAAGAAGCACGAAGCAAACGAAGTCCGTTTAAAATAACCAAAATCGTACTGCCTTCATGCCCAATGACACCAAAAGGTAAATCAAGAACTTGTAAGAAATTCGCACAGATTAAGAGACAAATAACAGTTAATGAAAAGATGATGTTTTGTTTAATGATTCGGTTCATCTTTCTTGAAAGACGGATCATCTTTGTCAGATTGTTTAAGTTATTTTTCATTAAAATGAGGTCTGCTGTTTCTAAAGCAACATCTGTGCCTCCGCCCATTGCGACGCCAACATCTGCTGTGGCGAGTGCAGGTGCATCATTGATTCCATCTCCGACCATAATGATCGAATCACCTTGTTTTTTCAGTTGATTGACTTCGTGTACCTTTTCATCTGGAAGACATTCAGCGACAACGGTTTGGATGCCTGCTTCCTCTGCAATCGCTTCAGCTGTTTTTTGCTGATCCCCTGTGAGCATGACGGTTTGGATGCCTAAATCATTCAGCTCCTGAATCATTTTTTTAGCTTCAGGTCTGATTTGATCCTTCAAACCGAGACAGCCGACAACTTCTTGATTCTTTTGAACATAGACAACTGTATAGCCTTTGGATGAAAGAACATCACCATTCTCTTCAATGTCACGATCCATTGAAGCTTTTCCGGCAAAATCTTTCTTCCCAATCCGCCATGTGTCCTCATTTAATTGTGCTTCCACACCAAAACCTGATGTTTCTTCAATGGTTACGTGGGCTGTCCGCTCTGTATGATGCTCTTTTGCCATATCAGAAATGGCTTTAGCTAATGGATGATTTGACTGACTTTCAATTTGATAGAGCGCTTGATAAAAGGTCGATTCATCTTGCCCTTTTGCCAAGACCACTTTTTCAACAGCTGGTTTTCCACTTGTAATCGTACCCGTTTTATCAAATGCAATCATCGTACTTGTGCCCAGTTTTTCTAAAAAGACACTTCCTTTTACAAGCATACCGTTTCTTGCACCGTTTGAGATGAGTGAAAGAGCTGCTGGCATAATTGAGGCAACAAGTGCACAAGGCGAGGCAACCACCATAAACACCATCGCACGGTAAAACGTTTCACTCATGCTCCAGCCAAGTACAAAATGAGGTAGGAACATTAAAATCGCTACAGTGATGAGCACACCTTTTACATATGCACCTTCAAATTTTTCAATAAACGCTTGGCTTGGCGATACACTTTCTTGTGCAGATTCCACCAGCTTAATGATTTTATGAAAAAGTGTTTCTTCATTATGTTTTGTTACTTCTACTGTTAATGAACCATTTAAATTCACTGTTCCTGCAAACACATCTTCCCCTTGCCCTTTTTCCTGAGGCACCGATTCACCCGTTAAGGCAGATTCGTCTACACTTGTTCTTCCGCTCATGATCACACCATCTGCTGCAATTCGTTCGCCCGCTTTGATTAAAATACGGTCGCCTGGCGTAAGTGAAGAAGCAGCGATTTGGATGGTGGTGCCATCTTCTTCAATTAAAGTGGCTTCATCTGGAGCGATACTCATTAAGGCCGTTAAGTCTTTTTTACTTTTATTTGACGTATACGTTTCTAGCGCACCGCTCAAAGAAAAAATAAAAATTAAAATGGCGCCCTCTGCCCAGTAGCCAATGATCGCTGAGCCTATCGCAGCAAATATCATTAAAAGTTCTACATTTAATGTCTTGGATGAAATGGTTTCTTCAATTCCTTCCTTTGCCTTTGCAAAACCACCAATAACAAAAGCAAGAATGAAAAGTGGAATACTCCACATCGTTTCGTCCTTTAGAAACCATCCAATCAAGATGAGAATCCCCGAAATGCCTGCTGCGATTAATTCTCCGTGCTGTGCCCATTTTTGAAAGAGCGAGTTGGATCCCTTTTGATCTGTCGTTTGATAAAGTGCTGTATTCTCATTCATGATTACTTTCTCCTCTCTAATTGATAATGATTTTCACATTATCAATCGTTGCCCGTTCCGTTTATCATCTATATTTTCTGCTATTTCAAGCTTTTTATAGGTCTGTAACTCATTATAACAGGTTCTGACCAATTTTCAATTAATAATTATTATAATTTCTTCTTGATAATAATTATCATTATTAGCATCCGACATTTCTTCCTCTTTCTGAGCACATTTTATTCATCTGAAAGGTAATTGAACACAAAAAAGAACCAATGGATCGACCATTGGTTCTTTACAGAAAGCTTGTGTTCTACGAATTTGTCCACTCTTTGATTTGTTTTTTCGTCAGCGGACCTACATGGTTTTTGACCACTTCACCCTTTTCATTGATGAAAAAGGTCGTCGGGATCGTCATGATTTGGTATTTTTTCATCATTTCGCCGTGCTCATCGAGAACGATCGGAAATGTGAACTTTCTGTCTTTCACAAATTGGGAAACTGCATGCTTGCTTTGCTCAGCACCAAGTAAATTCACAGTCAGTATGTCTACATCACTTTGATTTTCTTTTACGATCTGTTCAAAAGCTGGTAGCTCCATTTTGCAGGACGGACACCACGTTGTCCAAAAATGCAGAATGGTCCGCTTCCCTTTCACCGGGATCACCTGCGTTTCACCTGTTAATGTAGGAGCTTCTATCCTCGGCGCCATGACAGGCTCTTTTGCTTCAGCCTCTATGTTCATCAGAAATAAAAGAAGGGTCATCATGAGAAGACTGGCGGTTAGATATTTACGATTCATCAGCATCTTCCTTCCTGATTTTCTTATAGCTTGCCCGCTAGCTGCACATGACATTCAAGCTTTTTTCAATGTAAGAAACATGGAGACGCCGAGTTCCTTGCAAATCGTCGCGTAATGCAAAGCAGTTAATAACAGCATCCCCGTGTTCATTCCTAAGATAACGCCCATCATATTTAAGGATTCGATGGATCCTAGGAAATACACCATAGAGAACGACACCACGTGCACCCATATATTATGTAGGAACACATCTTTAATGAGACCCATACCAATTAAACACGCTTGAAACGGCATCACGAACAAGTGGCATAAGAAGTAAGGCCATAGCAGCTGCAAGTAAACGGCTGCTTGAGGTGAGTCAAAAAAGAGCTGCGTGAGCGGATAAGCGAAATAATACATGATCATCACAGCTGGCACCCCATAGCCAAACGTAATGAGAATCGCTTGTCTGACACGTTTTTTCACGAGATCATACTGCCCCAAGGCATAGGCTTCTGATACATTCGGAATCATCACAATCATAATGGAATGAGCAATAAACGCCGGAAAAAAACCGATCGACATCGCTACGCCAGCAAGCATTCCGTAATGATCAACAGCAAGCGTACCAGAAATGCCCGCTGCAACGAGGGCTCCTTTGATTAAAAACGGTTCAATCGCATTGGCAATGGCATGAAAGATACGCATACCTGTTGTCGGGATGGAGACTGCTAACAAACGTTTTCTGACGTCAATTCCTCTTAACTCAACCGATCTGACATTCACAGCATTTTTTGCCATGACGTATTGGGAATATAAATAGATAAAGACGACGAGATCACTTGCAACAATCACACCAATCGCGATAAGCACCGCTGTTTCGATATCAAACGAATACCAATGAAAAAACAAAAACAAACAGATAAGCTGGATCGTTTTTTTCAGCATATTGGCTAGAGCAATTCTGCCCATTTGCTGCTTGCCCATAAAATAGCCGCGTGCAATGGAAGTAAATGCGATGATTGGAATGAGTGACAGAACCAAGCCCTTCATCAGCGGATGATACGATTGAAATACAGGAATGAAAGGCAGTACAATGGCTGCTATTGCCGTTGTGGTGCATGTCACCACAAGCGTCATTTTAAATGCATGGCGAAGCATACTTTTATGAAGTCGCTCATGCGATTCTGCAATGAATTTAGAAATGGAGACTGGCAGCTCTAAACTGGCGATCACAAGCACAAGCATGATGATGGGAAGGATGCTCATATATAAACCCATTCCATGTTCTCCAAGCTCTCTCGCTAAAATCATATTGACTAAAAACTCGATACACTCAGCAATGAAAGCTGCGACAGATAGCAGAATGACCCCTTTTACAAATCGATTCATGTAGCCTCCCCTTGTCTAAAAGCAAATTCTTTTCACATTCTATGAGACAAGTCCTGAAAATATTTTAATAATTGAAGACAAAAAAACAGCGACTGATTGATCGCTGCTTTTCTTTACACTGCAAACACATGACGGCCAATGCGTTCTACAATTTTACGAGAACGAATCCAGTTATCTGTCGCCGTTTTTGGATTATAAAAATAAATCGCCTTTGTTGTTCTGTCATCTTCTTTGACAACCTGCTTCACAGCTTTTACGGAATCCTGGTCTGCCTTATCATTGATACTTCCATTTGATACAGGCTGGAAGGCATTTCGCTGATAAATCACGCCTCTGACACTGTCAGGAAAAGAGCGGTGTTCCACGCGGTTTAAGACGACGCTTGCTACAGCTTTTTTCCCGGCGTAAGATTCACCTTTTGCTTCGGCATGTACCAACCGAGAAAGCAAGTCCATTTCTTCATTAGAATAGTGTGATTGATTTCTTGAGCTTGCTGGCTTTGCCGTTTCCTTTTTCTTCGGCTTCGGTTTTGATGCCTTTTCCTCTGTTGACGTGCTTAGCATTTTCACTTTAGGCTGATGTTTCTCCTCTGAAAACGCTGGGATCACGGTATGCTTTTCATCTTGATCTATATATGAAAGCTGATGCTTTACAGGTGCTTGTCCAAGTTTCTGACTTAATGTGCCTTCTTGCTCTTGTATATTGTCCATCTTGATCGCTGAGATGAGCATAAGGATGGCAAAAAGAGCTGTATGAATTTTGATCATTCGCCTCATTCCTCCTTTAATCAATGTAGGCCGTAAGATACTTGTCCACTCTAACAAGAGCTTCTTCTATTTTCACGCACAAAGATTTGCATGCCTGTCCAAATTCCGTCATTAAATGGCATGTCCTAGTTGAAATACTCATGAACTGGTAATGTAAGCGTTTAATATAGTCTCTTTTTAGCCTATAATCATCCTTATGCTCCTGATTATGGGTTATTACATTTTCTTTTCATATGTATCAAGCTGGTTTGAAGTGTGACAAAAGAACCAAAATAAAAAGCTTTTTCTCATGAATGAGAAAAAGCTTTAGCTTCTTGCTTCTTTAAGATATTCAAAAATAACATCTCCACCATGCTTGGCGATTCCGCGAAAATGTTTAAAATCATCTTGATTGACCAATACAGAACGAAATGTTAAAAAATCATCCTTTTGAATGGTCACTTGTTTTTCAGTTCCATTCCGTAATGATTCTAGTATTGTGTTGATGTGTTCTTCAGTCAAAAAAAACCACTCCTTTTCAGCCTTGATCAAATATTAAATATACCATTCGTTTTCAAAGCGTACAACGAAAACGAAAGAAAAACGTCTTTATCCTTTACATTGGTATGAAAATATTGCAAAATACTTTTTAATAGGGAATGAAATCTGTTTTTAAAGGAGAGGGATCGGTTGAAGATTGCAAAAATTGGGAATGTGATCGAATTTAGAAATGGTTTAACAGGTGTAGTTGAAAAAGTGAATGAAAACTCTGTTATTGTGGATGTCACTATTATGGACAACTATAGAGATTTAGAACTGGATTCACTAACAGTCGTTAATCATAAAAACTATAAAATCATCAAAGACTCCGTACATTAATTTGCAATCCTCAATTCAGACTACCGTTACATAAAGATATACACAGCAAAGCTGACTCGTGTGACAGCTCTGTTCTCTTTTGACAATCACATATGAAAAAGGCTGACAACCATATTAAGTGGCGTCAGTCTTTTTGCGCGTGAAAGGTTTGCATTTCCGCTTTTGTTTTGTACATATCAACTTCTTCAGGTGTTATCACGCCTTTATCAATTAAAAGGGCGATCACTCCAAGTAATGTGGAGGCACTCCATTTATATCGTTCTTTGTTTTGATGTTCAAGCATCTGAAGCTCTTCCCTCAATTCCATCAGCAGCTTCTCTGTTTTGTCTTCTTTGTTTGCCAATACAAACGCCTCCATTTTCATTCGCTCGTTTCAATTTTATCTTAAAGTAAATATATCAAGAATAAAAGCATGATACACCTTTACAAACATACGTTCTGTCGTGTATACTATACATACGAGCTGGTAGCCCCCAGCCGTCCTAGCAAGTTCTATTCCTATTGGTATGAGAAGAGTGACATGACTCTTCTCTTTTTTTATGTGTCATCATGATCTATTCCATAAAAAAAGACATGTCATCCACATGTCTTTTCTTATTTATTAGCGATTATCAATCGTTTCTGGATACATATCGTGATTCATCATACGATACGATGCCATCTCTTCATACTTCGTCCCAGGTTTTCCGTAGTTCGTATACGGATCAATTGAAATACCGCCTCTTGGTGTAAATTTGCCCCATACTTCGATATATCTTGGGTCCATTAATTCAATGAGGTCGTTCATGATAATATTCATACAATCCTCATGGAAGTCACCGTGGTTACGGAAGCTGAACAAATATAATTTTAATGATTTACTTTCGACCATGATTTCATTTGGGATGTAGCTGATATACACGGTCGCAAAATCTGGCTGCCCTGTTTGCGGGCAAAGTGATGTGAATTCTGGGCAGTTGAATTTCACAAAATAATCTCTATTCGTATGTTTATTCGGGAACGTTTCAAGCACTTGTGGTGCATAGTCAAACAAGTAATTCGTCCCCTGATTTCCTAGTAAAGTGACACCTTCTAATTCTTCTGGTTTTCTTGTCGTCATTTTGTCTCTTCCTTTCTATACGCCTCGTTTATTTCCCCACAATAGCGTGTGCAATTGTGGTAGGACTCTCACACGATTCAAATCAGGATCTTGCGCTACTTGATCTACAAGCATTTCGTATTTCTTTAATAAGTGCGTTAATAAGTACGCATCATCAGCTGTTGTTGTATCATCATTTCCCACCTGCAAATAAAAGGGGAGTTCTGGGTATTTCGCATGAACATCCTTTGCATAGGCTAGATCATGATCATCAAAGATGACGACCTTCAGGCTTGCATGATGCAATCTGTTTCCATTTTTCAATTCATCTATGATACGCGTTAGTTTCGTAAAATCTGTTTTCATATTTGAACTTGGTGGTTTTGGAGAAATGGTTAAATCATCTATCTTCAAAAACCAATCTTGATACATCGTTCCCTGCGTTTCAAGCGCCGTATCAATTCCTTCTTCATGCAATAAATCAATAAGTGATTCCATTTGTTTCAAAAGCGCAGGATTCCCACCTGAAATGGTGACATGAGAAAATGCCTTTCCACCTATTCTCTTCAGCTCTTTTACAATGTCCTCTGCCTGAAGCCACTGAATATCATGCTTAGCTGATCCATCCCATGTAAAAGATGAATCACACCAGCTGCAAGAGTAGTCACAGCCAGCCGTTCTGACAAACATGGTTTTTTGGCCAATGACCATTCCTTCTCCTTGAATGGTTGGACCAAAGATTTCTAACACAGGAATCGCTTTAGTCATTGAGCTCAACTCGTTTCGGACGGTAAATGCAGTAGCTTGTTGGTGTCTCTCTGACAAAAACTTGAACACATACTGGTTTGTTCGCTAAAGTCGTTAAATATGCGGCCACTTTATCATACACAGTCTTTGCGACAACCTCAGTGGTTGGCATCGCATATGGATCATTCGATGAGAATTCTTCATGGTCATTGAGCAGTGTATGGTCGTACTGTCCATGAATGAGTTTTTTTAGCGTGCTGAAATTCACAAGGAAACCTGACTCATCTAAATGATCTCCTGCAATCGTAATATTGATCGTATACGTATGACCATGTACACGGCTGCAGGCGCCAGCATCTTCTCTCGGGATAAAGTGTGCTGCCGATACATGCATATCTTTATTCAATTCAAACGAAAATGGGTGATCCGTCTGTGGATAGATTTGAGAAAGCATTTAGTTCGCCTCCTTCATGTCCATATAAGTGTCATAGCCATTTTTCCGAAGCTTACATGCAGGACATTCCCCGCAGCCATCAGAAATGATGCCATTATAGCAAGTGAGTGTTTCATTTTTCACAAAATCTAGCGCATTCAGTTCATCAGCCAGCTTCCACGTTTCAGCTTTATTCAGCCACATGAGCGGCGTATGGATGACAAATGGTTTTTCCATTGCCAAATTCACCGTGACGTTACAAGATTTCACAAACTCATCTCGGCAATCTGGGTAGCCGCTAAAGTCTGTCTCGCACACACCCGTGATAATATGACGTGCTCCGATTTGATACGCAAGAATGGATGCAAAGGATAAGAAAACTAAGTTTCTCCCGGGAACAAATGTGGAAGGCAGTTCTCCTTCTTTTTCTTCAATATCAATGTCATCTCTTGTTAAGGCATTTGGTGCAAGCTGATTTAAAAGAGACATATCTAATAGATGATTTTTCACACCTAGCTTGTCAGCAATTCTTTTGGCGACATCAATTTCTTCTTGATGACGCTGATTATAATGAAAGGTTACCGTTTCAACCTCTTTAAATTGTTGAAGTGCCCATAGTAAACATGTCGTACTGTCCTGTCCCCCGCTAAAGACAACGACCGCTTTTTCATTTTTCATTTTCCTTTTCCTCCTTTTGCAGACCCGTACCACCGCACAAAGCTGCATCTGAAAGGTTCATGAAAACCCCTATTTTTCTCAAAAGAAAAGACACCTTTACATGTGTATGAGGTGTCCCAGCCATAAAAAATAAAAAATGCCACATCCAAGGATACGGCAAGTCCTTAGTTTTTTATAGAGGGTTTTGCTAGAACCTCTCCCGTTTTCACGGATTTTTGTTCAATTTTCACAGAGGATAGTGTACCACATAATTGATGTACAAGCTATCCCTTCTTTACTTAATCACCTGATGCAGGCACTTTTTTCAGACAAAGAAAGAGGATAAAAAAGATACTGACATAGCCAAAAACAGGGTAAACCGTTGAAATGAGTGTGCCGTATCCAATTTTACTGATCACATAACAGCAAAGCAAAATAAAGGATATCGTATACATACTGTTCAATCGGATATACGCCCTCACCTGTCTTTCGAGACCGTATAAATTCCCTATAACGGATGTAAAGACTTCACCAAAGATCACGAATAAATAGATGAGATGAATGGAGTTTGCGACTTGATACACCACTTGGGCCATCGGGATATCATAAGACTCCAGCATATCTAATGAAGAAAGAGATAAAAAGCAGGCGAGCAGAATGAGTGTCAGCATCAGTCCCCCAAGCACCGCTCCTTTTTTGATAACGGCTTCGGATGTCATTTCGTTTGCGACCGGCACTAATACGGCTTGAGACAGCGCTAAATTAAATGCACCATATGAAATCGCAGACAACATCCATTCGCCCTCTCCCATTTGCAGCCCCAGAACGTGGCTTTCACCGCTACTAAACACAAATGAGTCTAGAAACACAATCAGCGAAAAGAAAATCAGCATGGGAACGACAAGTACATTGACACCAAATAACCCTTTTGACCCTTTAAAAAGGACAATGACACTTAAAATAATCGTTAAAAAAATACCATATTCTTTTGAGATGCCAAGTTGTTCTTCAAAAATAGCGCCTGCGCCAGAAATCATCACTGACGTCACACCTAGTAAGATAAAAAACATGACGATGTTAATATATCGACTCGCAGCAGCTCCAAATAAAAACCGATTCATATCTTGATAAGATTCCGCTTCAATTCGTTTGGAAATCAGCATCATTTTTGCGCCAAGGCCGGTAAAAATAACACCGCTAATCAAAATCCCGATCAATCCAATCCAGCCAAAACGAACAAAAAATTCTACGATTTCTTTCCCTGTCGCAAACCCAGCTCCAACCACTGTTCCTACATATACAAAGGCAAGCTGAAAAGCGGATTCATTTGAACGTTTCATATGACCCCTCCGCACCCATCACTTTCGATTGTCTCTTTTTTATCCTATGAGACAAGTTCCTTGAAAAGAAGGACAAACCATGTTTAAATGCAAAAAAGGATTTTTCATTCAGCTATGAGCAAAACAGTTGAAAGTCAAAATAGGTCAGAGTATACTATAGTCAAAGATGGTCAAACAACAGACCATTTTATTTAACATTCATTGGTCAAATAAAGTCAAACTTTATTTTAAGGAGGTCATGGCTTATGCGTTGTCAACATTGTCAAGTAAATGAAGCAACTATTCGCCTGAATATGCAAGTAAATTCGTCCCGTAGCCAAATGGTTTTATGTGAAGACTGCTATACCTCTTTGATGGAACAGTCAAAAATGAAAATGGGTCCTAACCTTTTCGGAGGCGGTTCATTCTTCTCTGAGCAAGCAGGACATGCGACGAGCCAAGAGCGGCCTAAACAAAAAGGCTTACTCGATGAGCTTGGCCGGAACTTAACGGATGGCGCACATGCTGGTTTAATCGATCCTGTCATTGGCCGTGATGAAGAAGTCACAAGAGTCATTGAGATTTTAAATAGAAGAAATAAAAACAATCCTGTCCTCATTGGTGAACCTGGTGTTGGTAAAACGGCCATAGCCGAAGGACTAGCACTAAAAATTGCAAATGGAGATGTACCAAATAAATTAAAGAACAAACAAGTTTATTTATTAGATGTCTCTTCACTTGTGGCAAACACAGGTGTACGTGGTCAATTTGAGGAACGGATGAAGCAATTAATCAAAGAATTGCAAAGCCGTAAAAATATCATCTTATTCGTTGATGAAATTCATCTTCTTGTAGGCGCAGGCTCTGCCGAAGGGTCAATGGATGCCGGAAACATTTTGAAACCAGCTCTAGCTCGAGGGGAACTGCAGCTAGTAGGTGCGACAACATTAAAAGAGTATCGTCAAATTGAAAAAGATGCTGCCCTTGAACGCAGGTTCCAGCCCGTCATGGTTGATGAGCCAACACAGGATGAAGCATTCGAGATATTAAAAGGCATTCAAGATAAGTATGAAGCCTATCATGGCGTCACCTATTCTGACGAAGCCATTAAAGCGTGTGTTCAATTATCTTCGCGGTATATTCAAGACCGCCACTTGCCGGATAAAGCCATTGATTTAATGGATGAAGCAGGTTCAAAAGCGAATCTCTCCATTGATGCAGCAAGTGAAGATGAATTAACAAACCGTCTTGCGCAAATTGCCGCTGAAAAACAAGCTGCTTTAAATGAAGAACGATATGAAAAAGCAGCGAAGCTTCGAGACGAAGAAGAAGCGATTGAAGCGAGATTGCAAAACAAAACAAATGACAAAGAACATGTCGTCACAGCTGAGGACATTCAGTCGATTGTAGAACAAAAAACAGGTATCCCTGTCGGCAAACTGCAAGCAGACGAACAAACAAAAATGAAAGAAATTGATGTGCGCTTAAAAGCCCGCGTCATTGGTCAGGAACATGCCGTTGAAAAAGTGGCGAAAGCCGTAAAAAGAAGCAGAGCCGGCTTAAAATCAAAACACAGACCAACTGGCTCCTTCCTTTTCGTTGGACCAACAGGCGTCGGGAAAACCGAATTGTCTAAAACATTAGCGGAAGAATTATTTGGCTCAAAAGAAGCGATCATTCGTTTAGATATGAGTGAGTACATGGAGAAACACTCCGTGTCCAAAATCATCGGTTCTCCTCCTGGTTACGTTGGACATGATGAAGCCGGCCAGCTCACGGAAAAGGTTCGCAGAAAACCATACAGCATCATTTTGCTCGATGAAATCGAAAAAGCGCACCCTGATGTCCAGCATATGTTCCTTCAAATCATGGAAGATGGCCGTCTAACAGACAGCCAAGGCAGAACCGTCAGCTTTAAAGACACAGTCATCATTATGACAAGTAACGCTGGCAGCACAGATAAAAAAGCAGTCAAAGTCGGATTCCAGTCTGAACAAGAAGAAGCCATCGAAGAACAATCATTGATTGATTCACTGAGCGCTTATTTCAAACCGGAATTCTTGAACCGTTTTGACAGCATCATTCAGTTTGATTCATTAGATAAAGACGATTTAGTCAAAATTGTGGATCTTCTGCTCAAAGATTTGTCAGAGCAGTTAAAAGAACAAAATCTAACTGTTCACGTCACAAACGAAGCGAAAGAAAAAATCGCTGAACTTGGTTATCATCCAGCATTTGGGGCTCGTCCGTTACGAAGAACGATTCAAGAGCATGTTGAGGATCAAATGACGGACATCTTGCTTGAAGAAGAACAACTTACTGGATTTACAGTCGATGTTGAACATGACGAAATTGTTGTGAAAAAGAGCTAAGTACATCCTAAGGAGGATCTTCAGCTCCATCATGTGGCAGTGTCTAAATTCCATCTGAGCGCCGACGCTCCCCCGCCTCTTTTCCTTTACGATAAAAGAAAAAGAGGTGGAGCACATGGATCACATGATCAATTGGAACTACGATTTGATCAAAATCATACATGAAGAAAAATTAAAAGAATTGCTCTTAGATGAAACAGCTCAAAAAAGATGAAGTTGAAAACTCCCTTTTATATGAGGGAGTTTCTTTTTTTACGGCTTCTAGAAAGCGCTTTCGTCAAAATTTCTTCACATAAACTGTCTTAATTTTATATTCTGACTAAAACCCTTCTAGAAGACACCGATATTAACTATAGAAAAAGATAGTTAAAGGATTTGGTGAGATAATGGACAAAACATCGTTAATTGGTATTATTTTAGCATTTATTGCACTGAGTGTCGGTATGGTTTTGAAAGGTGTGAGTCTAACCGCTCTTATCAACCCGGCGGCTATATTGATCATTGTGGTTGGGACAATTTCAGCTGTTGTCATTGCCTTCCCATCTAGTGAAATTAAGAAAACACCAAAATTATTCGGCAAAATTTTCAAAGATAGCAAGCTTCCAACGATACAAGAAATGATTCCTCTATTTTCAAACTGGGCACAAATTGCTCGTCGTGAAGGTCTTTTGGCATTAGAGGCAAATCTTGAGGAAGTCGATGACGATTTTCTAAAGAACGGCTTAAGCATGGCGGTTGACGGTCAAAGTGCTGAATTTATTCGCGACGTCTTAACAGAAGAAGTCGATGCCATGTCGGAGAGACATCAGTCAGGCGCATTAATCTTTACACAAGCTGGTACATACGCTCCGACTCTAGGGGTACTTGGTGCCGTTGTCGGACTTATTGCCGCACTTGCAAACATGGGAGACATTGAAGCACTTGGACATGCGATTAGTGCTGCCTTCGTCGCCACACTGCTAGGGATTTTTACAGGGTATGTGTTGTGGCATCCATTTGCCAACAAGCTGAAGCGTAAATCAAAAGAAGAAGTAAAGCTTCGTCTCATTATGATTGAAGGGATTCTTTCTGTCCTTGAAGGCCAGTCTCCAAAGGTCATTGAGCAAAAACTTCTGATGTACTTACCAGCAAAAGAACGTGCAAATCTTGTCATTGAAGAAGGAGAAAAACAGAATGGCTAGGAAACGTAAAAAACATGATCATGAAGACCATGTAGATGAGTCTTGGCTGATCCCTTACGCCGATCTTCTTACGCTTCTTCTCGCCCTCTTCATTGTGCTGTTTGCATCTAGCTCCATTGATGCGGCAAAATATGAACAGATGGCTAAATCGTTTAATGTTGTCTTTACTGGCGGCACTGGCGTAATGGACCAATCGAGCATGCAGAGCACCGAAGAAACAGAAAACAGTAATCAAACCAAAAAATCAGCAGAAGATGAAGAAGAAGAAGCAAAAGCGAAAGCTCGTGATCAAGCGGTATTAACAAAGGTTAAAAAGCAAGTAGATTCATTCATTGCGGATAAAAAACTTGGTTCGAAGCTTGAAACAAAGCTGACGGATGAAGGTCTGCTTATTACAATTGAAGACAGCATCTTCTTTGATTCTGGGCGAGCGGTGATCCGCTCGCAGGATGTTCCGTTAGCCAAAGAAATATCAAAGCTGCTCGTCATTAACCCTGCTCGTGATATCGTTATTAGCGGACATACAGATAACGTTCCGATTCGGAATTCTGAATTTGAATCCAACTGGTATTTAAGCGCCATTCGTGCGGTCAACTTTTTAAATATTCTCCTTGAAAACAGCAACCTAGACCAAGAGAACTTTAGCACAAAAGGTTACGGTGAATTTAAACCGATTGCCTCTAACGATACCGCAGAAGGCAGAAGTAAAAACAGACGCGTCGAAGTTCTTATTTTGCCAATTGAGAAAAAAGCAAAATAAATAGGAAGCCAGCAGCTTCCTTTCAGATCATGACAAAGGGCTAAAATGATGTTTATTTTAGTCCTTTGTCTTTCTTATGAGCGCGATTGAAAGCGCTTGTCGTTTATCGGTGCGCAGGACTGACACCATATGCGAGGATTAGTCTACATACTAAAAAGGAAGCCAGCGGCTTCCTTTTTTATGTGTTTATTCTTTATGATCATATAAATGCTTGGCACGCAGTCCTACATGTTTGAGCATATCGATGCAGGCATCCTTTTCCTCTTCACTAAGCACACTGATCATCTCGTGAATCTCTTTTGCATGATCTGGGAAGATGTCATCAAGTAAAGCTCTTCCCTGCTCCGTAATATGTGCAAATGTCACCCTGCGGTCTTCTGCACAAGCTTTCCGGCTAAGGAGTTCTTTTTTCTCCAATTTATCAACCACATACGTGATGCTTCCGCTTGCGAGTAAGATCTTATCACCTATTTGCTGAAGCGGCTGATCACCTTTATGATACAGCAATTCTAATACAGCAAATTCAGTCGGATTCAGACCGTGCTTCACAATATGTTTGTTCATGTGGTGGTTAATGGAGCGATAGGCACGTGATAGTACAATAAATAATTTCAAAGATTTCTCAACATTATGATTTTCCATTTTTTATCATCCTTTATGAAATGCAACCCACTAATGTGACATTAATAAACAATAAGTAAAATGTCAACATGTTGAACCATTTTTAGCATGAAAAAGAGACCAGAACGAATCACCTAATTTTTTAAAAATCTCACAAGTCATCGTAATAAAGATAGGTTCAATGCTATAATAAGTCTATTAGGTAATACGTTGGAGCGATGAATCATGAGTATACTGAAAGGGTTTTGGAAGAAGATCAAGCTTTACCTTATTTTGGTCGTGATTCCAACCCTCATCATTAGTTATTTTATCTATGAAAAAGAAACTGAGAAAATTGATGTAAAAAACAAACAAACCGCTACACTTATGTTAAATATTCACAAAAACCAAATGAATTATTTAATCAGTGAAACAGAAGCAAGATTAACTTCCCTTGCCATGGGATTTGACCAGCCGCTTGAAACGAAAAGAGTACAAAACATCCTAGAGAAAATCTATAAACAAGAACCTCGTTTTTCAGGCCTGTATCTCCTAGACCAAAAAGGAAATGTCACAGCCAGCACCACACCATTAAAGGAAAAAATCAACCTGTCATTTAGAGATTACTTTAAACGTATTCAAGTCACAAAACAGACCGTCATCACAGATAACTATGTAAGCCGCATTACTAAGCAGCGGATTCTCTCCATTTGTGTCCCTGTTTTGAATGAAAACGACGAAGTCACGGATGTGCTAGTCGCTGCGATTCAAATTGATTATTTAAGAAATATTATGAATGTATTAAACCCAGAGCTTCATTTTAAGATGCTGAATCAAAATGGAGACGTTGTGTTTACAAGTGGGCCACAGCCAGCATCTGAAAGTGATAGCACCGTGTCTACATATTTAGATGAAAACAGCTGGAAGCTGGAGGTTTTTCCGCAGCGTGCGACAACAAGTGAAGTACTGTCTGTGATGCTGTTTCCTTTATCCAGTGCATTTATTCTCTTAAATATCTTATTCACACTCGTCCAATATATCATTTTAAGACGACAAACCCAGCAGGAACGCCACCAAAATGAAGCACAAAAACTTGAACTCATTGGAACACTCGCAGCAAGTACAGCGCATGAAATTCGCAATCCATTAACAGGCATTAGCGGGTTTATTCAACTTTTGCAAAAGAAGTATCGTTCAGAAGAGGATCAGCTTTATTTTTCTGTCATTGAGGAAGAAATTAAACGGATTAACCAAATCGTCAGTGAGTTTCTTGTGCTTGGAAAACCAACGGCTGAAAAGTGGCAAAATAATTCTGTGAAAGAAATTGTGAGTGAGATCATGCCAATTGTATTTTCTGAGGCGAACCTTTATAATGTCGAGGTTGATTTGCAAATCAATACCATTCAAGATGTTGGCGTGTATTGCACGAAGGATCACATTAAACAAGTGGTATTGAATGTAGCGAAAAACTCGTTAGAAGCGATGCCAAATGGCGGTCATTTGAAGATTGTCATTGAGGCTGAAAAAGAACAGGTCATCATAAAAGTGAAAGATACAGGTGAAGGTATACCAGAAGAGATGCTGAAACATATCTTCCTGCCTTTTATTACGTCGAAGGAAAAAGGAACAGGTCTTGGGCTTGTTGTGTGTAAACGGATCATTTCGATGTATGGGGGGACAATCGATATCGAGAGCGAAGTGAATAAAGGAACAACCGTGATCATCATGCTCCCTTCTGCACACTAATAGCTGAAACATTCAGCCGGTTTTGCTAATGGCAAGACCGGTTTTTTGATGTCAATAAGAAGGACGATTGACAGAAAGGAGACTCATTTGTGATACAAGATCATGAAAGGAAGCAACAGATTGTTGTTCATGAAAAAGAAGATACTGATACTCATTCATCAGGTTGTCCAGTTCTTGACTATATTTAATTGTCGTCTCACCTGTATAGCCTTCTACTTGAGCAGCTTCTACCATTTGTCTTCTCTTTTCATCAATTGACATTAATAGCTGTTCTTTCCGTACATAAATATTCATGATCTCAGCTCCCGCTCTGAATTCGTCTGTCTACGCTCTAAATGATCCGACACCAAAATTATACTTTATTTGTAAATTAAATTAAATATGCTTATTTTATTTAATTTTTTACAGCCTAAAGACCTTTTACCCAATGAATTCTGGGGGTAAACTTCAAAATTGGACAGGACTGACACATTGATTAAACAGAATTTTATCCTATGCAGAAGACCAAAATCAACTATTTTCTCTCTCATTTTATGTCTATTTTCCTAAAAAAAAGCTGATCTTCCGCCTCATGCGAAATGATCAGCTCCCACTATTAAACCGTTTCTTCTTCGTAAATTGGCACCCAGCCCTCAGTTGTGACAAATATGCGAACGGCGACGACTTGACGATCTTCTTGAAGTGTAAAGTAGTGACGAATATTCGGGGGCACAGAAATTAAATCACCTGGATTCAGTCTCACATCAAAAAAGACGCCGTCTTTGCCTTGAATGGCAAAGATTCCATGACCGCTCACGATAAATCTGACTTCATCATCCGTATGATGATGCTCACGTTTAAAGTTTTGAAGCAGTTCATCCAGGTTAGGAGTCGCATCTGATAATGAAATCACATCCTGCGCTTTGTATCCTCTTCGCTCGGAAATACTCTTTATTTCCTCTTGAAACACAGTTAAAATTTCTTCCTTTTCATCATCTGTTAAATCGTACTTTTCTGATAACTGTTTTGGTAGTTTTTCAATATCCCAATGTTCATAAATGACCCCTTGCTGTTCTAAATACGCCCGGACCTCTTGTTCGTTCTCAAGTAACGTGTTCTCTTCATTATGAATGTAAATGGTCGCCATGTGTGTTTCCTCCTTTTTATTTAACAAGCTGCTTTTGATAAAGCGCTACTTTCAAATGATAGGTAAATAAAAATTCATAAGCCTCTAAGACTCGTTTGGCTTCAAATGCGGTTTTCCCCCAAACGGTGATGCCATGATTACGAATGAGTACAGCACCAGCATCGTCCGTCAGGTGCACTGCAAATTGCTCTGCAAGGTGCGGAATATGAGCTGGGTTTTCAATAATAGGAACAGCAACTTCTGCATCCTCTTCCCAATAACCAAGCGCTTTAATGATTTCATTACCTTTAAAACGAATTTCTCCTTTATCGCCATACAGCTCAGAAATGACATTGTTATCGATCGTGTGGACGTGAAGACAACATCCTGCTTTCGTCCGCTCATAAACGTATGTGTGAAGCAGTGTTTCAGCTGATGGCCTGAGCGGCTGATTCGGATGAACCGGCTGACCTGCTGCATCAACAAGAACAAAATCTTCATCGGTTTCTTTTCGTTTATCTTTGCCGCTTGCCGTCACCAAAAACGTGATGGGATCATCCGACACTTTTATCGATAAATTGCCGCTCGTTCCGTAAAACCAGTCTCTTTGTGCCAATTCACGTTTGACGTCTGCTAGTTCCTTCCAGCGTTTACTCTTCTCGTCTGCCATTCCTTCACTTCCTTTATTTGATCAAATTGCGCTTTTAGATCAACAAATGTTTCATACTCTTGATGTACGAGCCCTAGCTCTTTACATTCGTTCAGTAAATAATCACGCGCAAACGTGAGATCCGCATGTTTCGCTGCCTCAATATCAGTCACTGAATCACCAATCATGATAATAAAGTCATCTTCCTGCGTCAGTTCTCGAATAATGGAAGGCTTGCAGCAGCCACAGCCATTTTGGCATTCTGAATCACAGGCATGCGGCCATTCAATTTGAATATGGTCTTCTTTAAATGATGCATAGTTACAATAAATATTCTCTTGTTCGACAATCCCTTCAAGGATAGGATAGACAAAAAAGTCCATACCGCCGCTGAGTACATAGAAAGGAATGTCTGCTTTTTTGACATCATCGACAAACTGTTCAAATCCCTCACGAATCTCTGTATCCTCTAAAATAAATGACCGAATGGCTTCTTTCTGATCACTCGTCAGTAACTGAAACATCTGCCCGACGCCTTCTTGGATCGTGATCTCTTTTGCTAGAACACCATCCTTCCATTTCGTCCATTCTTTTGGAGCAAACTGCTTCATGATGCGAATGATATTATCATTTTTCGTAATCGTACCATCAAAATCACAACATACAATTGGTTTTTTCATTTATTCTGCTACCCTTCCCCAAAGATCAAGTGCTGCTTGTAAGTCTTGACAAGTTGATGCTTTTTCTTCGATAGACTCTTTTTTGACCACCGCATCAATGATCGAACGAAAGGCTTTCCCTCCTCCAATTGCTCCCCGCGGATGTCCGTGAATTCCCCCGCCTGCATTAATGACATGATCAAGTCCAAAATCTTTGATTAAGATCGGCACCATTCCCGGGTGAATGCCTGCTGAAGGGACAGGAAATGTTTGTTGAACTGTATCCTCTTTCACACATGCTTCGAAAATGCCAATGGCATCTTTTTTCGGAAGGGCGACTGATCCATAAGGAGAGGGAAAAAGACTTAAATCAGCGCCAGCATATCGATTTAATTTGCCTAAAAGAAGAGAATGCGAGAATCCATAGTCTGGAGAGGATGTCATTGCACCGCTCACTGCCGGATGTGCCATGATCGGCAATCGGATCTCTGGATCTTCAGCCAAGCTTTGCATGACATCAAGTCCATAGGCAAAAACATTGAATAAAAGCGCATCAGCCCCGAGTTCGGCTGCCTTTC
The DNA here is from genome assembly GCF_038593325.1 of Bacillus sp. FSL W7-1582. NCBI lineage: Bacteria > Bacillati > Bacillota > Bacilli > Caryophanales > Bacillaceae > Bacillus > Bacillus sp. FSL W7-1582. The sequence goes on along the minus strand of NZ_CP151987.1, from coordinate 1,327,577 downwards.
TTGCTCGATCCTTCAAATCAAAAGTTTTCCCAGTTAAATTAACAGCATAAAGCGTGCGATGTCCTGTCTCTTCATATGTTTCTTTTAATATCTTTTTTCCTTCCTTGATTCGATCTTCAAAAGGCGCTAATGGGCTTTCAAATAAAATCTCATCATCTTTGATGAAGTCTACTCCACCTAAAGCCTGTAAGCGGAGCTGTTCTTTTAAATCCTCCATATCACGGCCGATCACGCCTTTAAAAATACTCATCAATAGCGGCCGATCAAACACGCCTACTTTCTTTCGTATCCCCTCAATGCCAAATACCGGTCCTGGAAGACAGCGTTTAAACCTTTCCGAAAATTCGATATCGACGAGCTTTACTTTCCCATCCAGTGAAAGCTTTCCAAAAATCGTCGTCAACACCGCTGGTATATCAGCTGAAAAGTTCGCCTCAGGATAAGCAATGGTCACCTCTGATTGATACAGACCACCAATTGCGGGGGACTGTTCTTTTACGCTCACCACACGGCCTTTATGTTTTTTCAGCTGCTCCTTTTTGAGCTGCGGCAAGTCCGTCCATGACCCGACCGTTAACCCAAGTGCGATCTGCTCTGCTTTTCGGTCTATTTGTTCATCCTCTCGATGTGTTAATACGTATGTTGCCAGTAGTTCACTCACTAGGAATCCCCTTTCGATTGCGTCCTGTATATGGTCAATAAAAAAACCTCTTTAAGTGCTTGATCAGCGCGTTAAAGAGGTTTCGTCTCATTCATCCGAATCTTATCTCTCAGCGCTTGCTGCAAGAATTAGCACCGTGCTTCATGGAAGTCGGTTGCCGGGCTTCATTGGGCTAGTCCCTCTGCCTACTCTTGATAAGAATATTCAATTTTCTTAAATATTGCCTGAATTATCGCACCATTTTTTTACGTTGTCAATGGCTTTTTTTCAAATAACTGCAAGGCAGCGATACGATCAGCGGCTTCCTTTAGCCGCTCCTCACTTGTTAAAAGACCGACTCTGACGTAGCCTTCACCGTGAGCACCAAAGCCATTCCCCGGTGCAACAACAACATGTGCTTTTTCTAATAATACATCAGAAAAAGTTTCAGATGTATACCCTTCAGGCACCTTTAACCAAGCAAAAAAAGAGCCCTTTGGCGCACTGACGTCCCAGCCAATCTCTTTGCATGCAGCAATCCAAGTGTTTCGTCTTTTTTCGTACCGATCATTTTGTACTTGGACGCACGTTTGATCGCTTAAAAGTGCTTCTGCTGCTGCATCTTGAGTTGCTTTAAACAGTGACACAAACAGGTGATCCTGATAAAGCTCAATGGCTTCGATAACAGAGGCATTCCCTGCTGCAAAACCGACTCTCCAGCCAGCCATATTATACGTTTTGGACAATGTATAGATTTCAATACCTGTCTCTTTTGCTCCGTCTATTTGCAGGAAACTGAGGGGCTTTTCGCCGTCAAATCCTATGCCACCATATGCAAAATCATGGACTACACACATCTTATTTTCACTCGCAAACGCAACAGTATCTTCAAAAAATGTCCGGGTTGCAGTCGCACCAGTCGGATTATTTGGGTAATTTAAGTACATCAATTTTGCTTGATTCTTATCTTCCTTAGACAGTTGGTGGTAGTCAGGTAAAAAATCATTTTGTTCAAGAAGAGGCATTGTGACCATGCGAGCTCCGGCAAGCACAGCGCCTGACCAGTAATCTGGATATCCTGGATCTGGAACAAGCAGCGTATCACCTGGATTCAGTAAACATTGAGGCAATTCGACTAGTCCCGCTTTCCCTCCAAATAAGATGGCAATCTCTGTTTTTGGGTCAAGCGTGACGCCATATTCTCTTTCATAAAAAGCAGCTGCAGCCTTCTTTAGTTTCGCTGTCCCGCGGAATGAGGAGTATTGATGATTTTCAGGTTTTGCTACCGCTTCCTGCATCGCTTTCACAATATGTGGAGGAGTGGGCTGATCAGGATTTCCTTGACCTAAATTAATCACATCTGCCCCTTCCTGCATTTTCTTCTGCACTTTTTGAACAAGCGACGCAAAAAATTGTTTCGGTAAATGTTTCAATACATCTGATTGCTGGAATTCCATTTTTTCACCTTCTATTCAAGTTACGTGACAATACAATCACTGTAATGGATTGTTTTATGAATTGTAAAGCAATTTTGAAAAAAGATTGACATGTGAACTGCAGCTCTGATAATATCTAGAATTAAGAAATGCAAGCAGACATGAAACAATTACATATTGATTTCTCTTATCGAGAGTTGGGCGAGGGATTTGGCCTTTTGACCCCAACAGCAACCGACCGTTAATACCACTGTGAAGTGGGGCGCAGCAAGAACAGCGCCAAGACAATTCATTGTCTTATAGGGCACGGTGCTAATTCCATCAGACGTATGTGCTGAGAGATAAGAGAGGCTTCGAGCATACACGCCATCAAGCCTCTTTCTCTCAGGAGAAAGAGGCTTTTTTATATGATTTGGAGGGGAAGCAATTGGTTACACTTACGGCATCATATGAAGAATTAACAGAAAGTTCGGCAGTTGCACTTGCCATTAGACTTGGCTTGATTCGAGAGAGCAGTCATTTGACATGTACTGAAATTGGCGACGGAAATTTAAATTACGTCTTTCATATTTATGATCACAAACAAGCAAAAGGACTGATTATCAAGCAGGCCCTTCCTTACGCAAAAGTCGTTGGAGAAAGCTGGCCGCTGACATTAGACCGCGCAAGAATTGAAAGTGCAGCACTCATCAAGCAATCAGAGTATGCACCACATCTCGTACCAGCCGTCTATTATTCGGATACAGCTCTTGCAGTGACGGCAATGGAGGATCTATCACACCTTGAAATCGTCAGAAAAGGGCTAATTGCCGGAAAACAATACCCGTATTTATCAGATCATGTCGGAGAATTTTTAGGCAAAACACTATTTTACACGTCTGACTTTGCCACAAATCCTAAAATCAAAAAACAATTCGTGAAACAGTTTACGAATCCTGATCTTTGTGACATTACAGAAAAACTCGTCTTCACAGATCCTTTCTTTGACAGCGAAACGAATGACTTCGAAGAGCAATTAAGAGAAGAGGCACAAGCACTATGGGCTGATCTTGAACTGCAAGCAAAAGCAGCCGAATTGAAACGGATCTTCTTAACCTCTGCTGAAACACTGGTACATGGAGATCTTCATACAGGCAGTATTTTTGCAAACGAAACGGAAACGAAAATCATTGATCCAGAGTTCGCTTTTTACGGTCCTTTCGGATTCGATATCGGTCACTTTATTGCCAATCTGTTCATCAATGCTTTATCTCATGAGAATGAGCAGGATCAGCAGCACCTTTTTGATCATGTCGTCAATGTGTGGGCAACATTCAAAGAAGTGTTCACAAAAGCATGGAAAGAAGACAGTATTGAAGCGTTTAGTGTATCGGACAGCTTTTTAGAAACAACGTTTGACCGTATTTTAAAAGAAGCCACCGGCTTTGCTGGCTGTGAGCTTGTTCGCCGAACCATCGGTCTTGCGCATGCGGCTGATCTTGATGCGATTCCATCACATTCTAGAAGGCTTCAGCAGAAAAAAGCAGCACTTACACTAGGAAAAACATTGATCAAACAATATCAAGCAGTGGAAACAGCGTCTGACCTCGTCGCATTATTCCAGCAAACTGTAAAGGAGTGACGAGTTTTGTCTAAAGAATTTGAAGTTCCCCGTTCCGTCGAATGGGAAGAAAACCGTATCAACATTTTGAATCAGCAAAAATTACCTGCTGAAACCGTGTTTGAGCATTTATATACAAAAGAAGATGTGTATGATGCCATTGTGACGCTAAAAGTGCGCGGAGCACCTGCTATTGGCATTACAGCGGCTTTTGGGCTCGCACTCAGTGCACAAGAGATTGATACAGAAGACATTGATCTCTTTAAGCGAGAAGTCGCTCGCCTGAAAGAATATTTAAACAGTGCTCGTCCAACCGCTGTGAATCTTGCCTGGGCATTAGACCGGCTTTATCAGCGCATTGAGCGTGCTGCTTCGGTGAATGCAGCCAAAACTGATCTTGTCCATGAAGCCATTCAAATTCAAATCGAAGATGAAGAAACATGTCGGCAAATCGGTCAAAATGCTCTTCAGCTCTTTAAATCTGGTGATCGAATTATGACCATTTGTAACGCAGGCTCGATTGCCACAAGCCGGTACGGAACAGCGCTTGCACCCTTTTATTTAGCGAAAAAGAAAAACCTCGATCTTCACATTTACGCATGTGAAACACGTCCTGTCCTTCAAGGCGCTCGTCTGACGACATGGGAATTGATGCAGGGCGGTGTAGATGTGACGCTTATCACGGATAATATGGCAGCCCATACGATGAAAGAAAAACAAATTTCTGCCGTTATTGTTGGTGCAGATCGAATCGCTAGAAACGGTGATACAGCAAATAAAATTGGAACGTTAAGTCTGGCTATTTTGGCTAAACACTTTCAAATTCCATTTTTTGTGGCAGCGCCTCTTTCGACCTTTGATGTGTCAACTCAGGATGGGTCAGATATTCCGATTGAAGAACGCGACCCGCAGGAAGTAAAGGAATTAAACGGCATCCAAATAGCGCCTCCTGACGTGCAGGTATTTAACCCTGCCTTTGATGTCACTCCTCACCATCTCATTTCCGGGATCATTACAGAAAAAGGCATTATCACTTCCAACTATACAGAAGAGATTGATGCACTATTTACTGAAAGCGTGTCACTTTAATCAAACAAAAGCGCGGGGTTCTTATCATTTAAGAGCACCGCGCTTTTTTGTTTCGTTCGTTTTTGCTAATATTTCTTTTTTCTGTTCTTCTGTCAACACGTTCATTTTGACACATAGTGATGTGACGGCGTACATTTTATCTTTTTTGCCCCATAACATGTTAGCAGCCTCCTTTTTCCCTAGACCAACTTTTTTAGCTTAATAAAAGGATATGTCGCTCACTAAACATTTGGAACAGGTCAATTCATTTATTTTTGAACAAATGGGATGCCTTCTAATTCTAACAGGATCGCTTTCATCCCTGTCTTCGTCCCTGCATAGCCAGTCAGAGTCCTGTCTTTTCCAATGACCCGGTGACACGGGATAAAAATTGGCAATGCATTGCGTCTATTAGCTTGTCCAATGGCTCTGACAGCCTTTGGATTACCGATCGCTTCTGCAATATCAGCATAGCTTTTTGATTCACCATACGGAATAGTAGAAAGTGCCTCCCACACTTGCTCTTGAAACGGAGAGCCTGCTTGCTTGAGCGGGAGATCGAACACTTTCCGATCGCCCTTAAAATATTCATCCAGCTGTTTTTTCGCTTCTTTTAATACAGGCGTGTCTTCTTGTTTAAAATGGTCTCTCTGTTCTTTGACCAAAAACGATTCATCATCAAACTTCACTTCAATGATGGCACCATCTTTCTCTAGTATGTATAATGCCCCGATTGGTGCGGTATAGACTGTATAATACACATTAAAGCTCCCCTTCTTGTTTCTGCTGCCGGAGTGGAAGCGTGAGATGGAACACTGTTCCGACCCCTTCTTCACTCTCTACTTCAATGGTTCCTTGATGCTCTTCAATAATTTTATAACTAACCATTAACCCAAGTCCAGTGCCTCTTTCTTTTGTTGTATAAAATGGTTCTCCGAGACGCTTTAGTTTATCCTCTGTCATGCCGCAGCCTTCATCACGAAGAGAAATCACAATGTGCTCCTCCCCCTTCCTTTGAATGCTCACGTATACATTTCCTTTCTGAGGCATTACTTCAATCGCATTTTTTAAAATGTTAATAAAGACTTGCTTCAATTGATTTTGTTCACAGTAGATGAGCGGAATATCATCCAGCACATCTAAATGCATTTGTACATTGCCAAGATTGGCCTGTGCGTGAAGAAGGTCCATCGTGTCTTTGACAATTTGCACGACATTTTTTTCTTCATAGATGATGGCCTGCGGTTTCGCTAAAATCAAAAATTCTGTAATGATGGATTCGATTCTTTTTAGCTCTGATGTGATGACATTAAAATAGAGCGAATACTCCCCTTCAATGTTTCCTTTGAGCAGCTGAATGAAGCCTTTTAAAGCCGTCATTGGATTTCTAATTTCATGAGCAATTCCTGCGGCAAGCTCTCCGACAACATGAAGCGTATCCGATTTTCTTACCCGCTCCTCTAATTCCTTGCGTTCAGTCACATCTCTAAAGATGGCCAAATTCATGTTATGAATAATATTTCGTTTAAAAGAAAACTCCAAAATACGTTGATCTGGATGGTTCAGCACAAATGGAACTTCATTGTCCATCTCGTCTAATGACATCGCCTGAGCTGGCTGCGCCAAATTTTCAATTTGATATGGCGCAAGGATATGAAAAAGGTTCATTTCCGTTAAGTGATCATCTTTGAGGCCAAGCAGTTCACTTGCGGAAGGATTCACATCTATAATCCGGTATTGATTATCGAAAAGAACAATGCCATCCATAGAGCCATTAAATACTTTACGAAATTTGAGCTCACTTTCTCGCAGCTCCTCTTCCATTCGCTTTCTGTCACTGACATTCCGTAAAATGGTTAAGTGCTGTCCTTCTAATACCGCATGCTTAGAGGTGAACTCAAGCTCTTTGAATTGGCCATTCGCCATTCTAAAGAGGAGTTCTTCTCTGATTTCAAGATTCCTGATATACCGTCTTCTTGTCGGCCGGTATCTGCGATCAGATTTGACTAGAAAATCCATGAGTTTCTTGCCAATCAGCTGATGCATCGGTAATTCAAAAATTCGGCAGGCTGATTCATTTGCCCTGACAATTTCTCCATCATCCGCCCAAATGATGATGGCATCCATCGCATTTTCGAATATTTCTCTAAAACGTTCTTCACTTTTTAGCAGCTTTTCTTCCATTAATCTTTTTTCTGTAATATCACGCATGATGGACATGTAAAAACCGCTCATCACATTGGATGTGATGGTCAGTTCGAATAATTTGTGCTGCCCAGATTGAAGGGTAACAGGAAGTTCTCCCTTTGCTTTCCCTGTTTCTTTCAATGAAGTTAAGAGCTGCTGGAGCGCTGGAAGGTTTTCTTCTTCAACAAATTCATTTAAGTAGCGGTCTGTTAAATCTGTTTTTTGAAGTTCAAAGCTCTGGCAAAAAGAGTGATTGGCGTCAATCATACAACCATCCTGATCAAAAATGACCATACCGTCAATCGCTCGATCAAATAAATCTTTAAACAGCTGCTCATTCATCGAACGTTCTCGCTCTAATATTTTCTTTGAAGAAATATCACGCATGACGACAATATATTGTTGATTCACCACGTCGTGCTCCGCCACAAATTCAATATATTTTGTCTCTCCATTTTCAAGTTGAATGGAGATCTCTCTTTTTAACGTTCCTTTTCGAAAAAAAATCTCAAGCGAGCAGTCAATTTTGTTTTTCGGGATGCCGTATAGGAAATCTAGAACGGATTTATTGAGGAGGTCTTCTTTCGGTGTTTGCACAAGCCGGCATGTCGCTTCATTGGCTTGGATAATGTTGAGGTGCTGATCAAATATAAAAATCGCATCTAACGTCTTATTTAACAGCATTTTGTGCTGTATCAATTCATTTCGCAAATATTCGTTCTCTTTTTCTAATTTTCTGATATTTTTCGCACCATCGAGCGTTTCAGTCATTCTCTTACACTCCTTTTCCAGCCTCATTCCTCTACAATATTTCTACAAGATTTTCATTGTTCCTTCATTCGACTCATAAAAAAAGAGAACTTTTTACACGAGGCTTGCTTCATTTGTTTCATTTGGATGACACGATTGTATAACGATTCTCTTTTCTTACGCTTCTTTTACAACCGTTCTACAATTTCACATCAAATAGCGAAATGAGCCAATTTGTATTTTAAAATGGGGCAAATGAGGGAACAGTGCACTTAGAACGTTTATGTTCGAAAAGAAGCAGGAAAGGTGATGTTATGACGTCAACGAGAGACAGTTATTTTGATAATGCAAAATTTCTTCTGATTTTTCTAGTTGTTTTTGGTCATTTGTTACGGTCATTCATACATGATAATGACTGGATACTCTACTTATATAAATTTATTTATACATTCCATATGCCCGCTTTTATATTGGTGTCTGGCTTCTTTGCCAAAGGTTTTAGAAAACCAGGTTTTATGAAAAAAGTCGCAGTTAAGCTGATCATCCCATATTTGATTTTTCAGGTCATCTATTCTGTGTATTATTATTTCTTACAGGATCAAAGCATCTCTAACTTAAATCCGATTGATCCGCAATGGTCTTTATGGTTTTTAATCAGTTTATTCTTTTGGAACTTACTACTCATTCCTTTTTCAAAACTGCCATTCCACTGGGCAATGATCGTCAGTTTATCGATGGCGTTACTTGTCGGTTACGTGGACAGCATTAGCGATACGCTCAGCCTATCTCGTACGTTTGTCTTTTTGCCGATGTTTTTAGCTGGCTTTTATTTAAAAAAGCAGCACTTTGAATTTATCCGAACAAGCAAAGGGAAACTGACTGCACTTCTTGTACTGATGGCCGTGTTCATGTTTTGCTATTTTTATGAATTCGATTATTCCTTTTTATTTGGGTCACAATCGTACGCTTCTCTTGGAGATGAAGGACTCATTGCAGCGATGAAACGAATGGCATGGTATTTACTTGCATTTGCTGCTACCTTTAGTTTCTTTGCATTAGTCCCTACACGCCGGTTTTTCTTTACCAAATGGGGCACAAGAACGTTATATGTCTATTTACTTCATGGCTTTGTGATTAAGCTTTTAAGAACGACTTGGTTTGATGATTGGGCTCTAAATACGGCAAGTGTATTGATTCTATTGCTACTTACGGTCCTCTTAACCTTTACCCTATCTAGTACATTTGTTAAAACTGTTGCACAACCAGTCATCGAGCTCAAAATGACCAGTCTAATGCGAACCATTACTGGCAGACAAAACAGTTATATTAAATAGAAAAAACGATCTCTCTGGATCGTTTTTTTCTATTTATTTTTTGTTTTTCTGTTCAGTGTGACATTCATCGTTTTTTTTAGGCTTCATTAAGGTATCAATCCATTTACTGCTGTTTATATCTCCCAGCTCGCTGCCAAATTCCTCTTCCAAGATATCGGGGTTCATCGGTTTTTTATGGTCTTTCATATCTTTACTTTTCACATGTTTTTTAGTCACGAGATGCTCCCCCCTGTTTCCCTTGATGAGAATTTCGGTTCGCCTGGCGGTCTTCTGATTGCTCGTCAAATTGTGTTTGTCCTTGATCGTGTGCCATGCTTTCTGTAGGCGTCATATTATTCGTGAGTGCTTCATTTTTTGCTGTTTTTCTTTTCATTTGTCATCATTCCTTTTTAACATGTTTAGTTCTTCGCTCAATTGATCAAATAGCTCTTTCATTTGTTTGACTGTCACTGGTTTTTCCTCAGGCTTTAACTCATATCCAATTTGCCCATTCGCTTCTAGCGTTGCTTTTTTGAGACTGCTGATGTCTGTGATGCCCTGCTGCTTTAAGCGCATTTTGAATTGGTCCCTTGTCAGCCGCGTTTTTTTCAGCTTGTGATCAAGCATTTCTCCATCCTCTAAAATCACCACAGACTTCCCTGAAACCAATTTTTCAAAAAAATCAAATTGAATCGACAGCTTTTCCATAATCACAAGCGCCACAATAAAAATGGCGGCCGCATAAATGGTTTCAAGTAAATTATGCTCAATAAAGGGTTGGATAATAATCGATCCAATCGAAATCATGATGACTGTCTGTTGAACCGTTAATTGACTAATGGATTTAGGCCCTGCTATTCTCAGCAGCAAAGTACCAACGAGCAGCATTACAATTGCTTTCCATAACACATCCAGCACGTCTCTTTCACCTCTTACCTATAGATTGCGAACATCCTTTGTGATTTAGCCAGTTATATAATGGAAATAAAAAAACCAGCATTCAGTAGGAATGCTGGTCTGATTGTTGATAAAGAGTTAAAATGATCTTTATTTTAGCTCTTCTTCTTTTCAGCGTGATAGAAAACCTTTGCAGTTTAGGAAAGTCGAGCACCGGAGCGGAGCGAATTTGACATTCGTGAGCACCGGAGCACAGATTTGACAACGAATGCGAGGGTTTGTCTACACGCTGAAACCAGCATTCAGTAGGAATGCTGGTTAGCCGATGATCACACGCTCTTTCGGATAATGATAATTCGCTTCACTTTCCCGGCGGCCAATTAAATACAAGAAGCTTGGAATTCCAATCCGTCCTATAAACATGACGACCATAATAATACACTTACCAAATACGGACAAGTCAGACGTAATTCCGAGCGACAGTCCTGTTGTTCCGAAGGCAGAACAAACTTCAAATAAAGTTTCAAGAAGTGTATGATGGTCTGATAAAGTTAACAGAAACGTAGCACCAAACACTAAAATAAAGGCCATCATCGTCACCATGAGGGATTTATTAATGTCCGCTTGATGAAGCTCTCTTTTAAAGATTTTAATGGACTTATTTCCTCTCGCAAAATGAAACAGAGCAAGTAAATTAAGGGCAAACGTGGTTGTCCGAATTCCGCCCCCTACCGAGCTTGGAGATGCCCCGATAAACATCAGCAAACATAAAAATAACAATGTCGGCTCTGTCAATTGCGTAATATCTAATGTCGAAAGCCCGCCACTTCTGGTGGCTGTTGATTGAAACAAAGAATAAAACAAAATTTCATGCCAGCTCTTCCCTAGAAAAGTAAACCGGGCTTCAAGTGCATAAATCCCAATTGCCCCAACGACAACAAGGAGACCAAACGTAATCGTTGTAATTTTCGTAAACAATGAAAACGATGCATGTTTTCGGTCTTGATTGAATAAATAATCCTTTACTTCGACAAGTACCGGAAAGCCAATAGCGCCAAAAATGATGAGCAGCATCGTGATAAATTGGACGAAATAGTCATCTTTATAAGGAATTAACGAATTCCCTGTAATATCAAAGCCTCCATTGGTTGTTGCACTGATACTAGAGAAAAACCCGTGTAAAAAAGCGCCTTGCACATCGTAATACTTTAGAAAATACATACTTAAAATCAGACCGCCTACAAACTCAATCAGCAAGATTAAATATAAGACCTGCTTCATGAGTTTCACAATTCCTGATAAGTTGCTCTGGTTTTGGTCTGCCATAATTAATTTTCTTTCTTTAATGCCGATCCTTTTTCGCATAACCAGCCAGACGAATGTACCAAGTGTCATAATGCCGATACCCCCGATTTGCAAAACAAATGCAAGGATCCACATCCCGGTCACACTAAATGTTTGTGACGTATCGACAACAGTCAGACCCGTGACACTGACAGCACTCACAGCTGTAAACAGCGCATCAATAAATGTCCATTTGACTCCTTCTTGGTGAGCCACTGGCAGACTGAGTAGAATGAACGACACGGTCACAGCAAGAAAATAGTAAAGGGCAATCAGCTGAAAAGCCGACAGCCGGTCAATTAGTTTTTTCATTGGATTCATGGTTATTCCTTCTTTTATCTTTCTTTTCGAATACTTTATCATTTTAATGAAAAGAGAGAAGATTTTAAAGGTATTTTGTGCTTTATTTACTTTTTCATCAAAAAGAAAAAGACATCCTTACGCAGAATGTCTTTTGATCTTTCTTATTTTGCTTCTAGTCTTCTAATTCTTTCGTTTAAATCAGGGTGTGTTGAGAAAAGAGAAGCTTTTCTTTTACCACTGATTTTCAGTGTAGCAACAGCTGCTTGATCATCATCTTTAATTCTTGATGTATACGCCTCTAGTGAACGAAGCGCATGAATCATTTTATCTTTTCCTGCAAGGTCCGCACCGCCGCGGTCTGCATGGAATTCACGATGTCTAGAGTAAGCAAATACGACAAGGCTTCCTAAGATAGAGAAAATAATTTGGAAGACGATCACAGCGATAAAGTGAACAATCGGCACAAGCTCTTCACGTGAAACGAAACGGCTTGCGATCCATGCCGCAATTCTTGAAAGGAAGACAACAAACGTGTTGACGATTCCTTGAAGTAACGTCATTGTGACCATGTCACCGTTCGCTACGTGAGCGACTTCGTGAGCGATAACCCCTTCAACTGCTGCATCATCCATTTCATGAAGCAATCCAGTTGATACGGCAACAAGCGATCTTCTCTTAGAAGGACCTGTCGCAAAAGCATTTACTTCAGATGATTGGTAAATACCGACCTCAGGCATTTTAGAAAGGCCTGCTGCTCTTGATAGTCTGTGAACGCGGTCAACAAGCTGCTGCTCATCATATGTTAAAGAATCCTTTTCTGGATTTAACACACGCACACCCATCATCATTTTTGCCATCCAGCGAGACATCGCTAGTGACATAAACGAGCCTACAAAACCAACAACTGCACTGAATACAAGAAGATAAAGGATATTAAGTCTTCCGTCTGCTCCTATATAAGAACCAACACCAGTTGCTGCACTAATAACCGATAGGACAATACCAATCGTAGTGATAACAAGAATGTTCGTTAATATAAACAGAAATATTCTTTTACCCATACATAACCTCCGCTGTCATATTAAGTTCATTTGAACTTATTAATAAAATTATAAAAATAAACGTCTCAAATTGCAAGGAAAAAGGAATCGTTTTCTATGTTTATCATACTGGCTCAAACCTCGTCATTTCAATGATTACGCTACTTGCATCCGCTAAAAAGTGAACAAATTGTGACGCAGCGGTCCTATTTTAGTTTATTTTGCATTTTCATTAAAAAGAGATTATGATGTTGAATTAGATCAATAATCACGTTTTTGACGTACAAATGAGGTGGAACATGGTGACTTTTAAATTAACGAGAATTGACATGACGAGACTTCTGTATTCTCTAAAAGGCGAGGGAGATCTGACTCCGCTTCAGCTTTTGAATTTATCTGTAAAAAGCGATAAGGAACATGAATATGATGAATTAAAAATCCCTTCGTTTTTTGAAAAACTCGAACGGCGGAAGCAAAAATCAGAGCACGGGCTTTCAACGAACGAAATCGTTGAGCTTGGCAACTTGTGTGAGCTGACTTCTCTTAAATCGACAGCCATTCAAAACTGGATCAAGCGCGATATTAAAGATATGATCGGCCATCCAGAGCTTGGCAAGAAGTACTCCATTGATCAGGTCGTTATTTTATTAATTGTCCGGGATTTAAAATCAGTATTTGATTTTGATTCTATTCGTATGATCTTATCTGCCTTATTTAATACGATCACAGATCGAACGGATGATATTATCAGCCCCATCCGTTTTTATGAAGCATATGCGCACGTCCTTGATTTTATTTATCACCATACACATTTTCCATTAAAGGAAACGAATTTACGAGAAATGACAGAAGAGCAGACGGACAAGCTCCACGAAGAGTTTACAGAATTGACGAAGCCGCAATGGCAATTGATTAAAGGCATTATCAGTTCCACAGTTTTCTCCGTTTTCACTTCTCACTTGCAAAGCACAGCGCAAGAAATGATGTTTAATACGCTTCAGCTGAAAAAGGCTTAAAACTGAGCCCGAGGTGACCTTCATCACCTCGGCTTTTTTGTGCAGCAATTGCCAGCATAATTGCAGGCTGTTTTTTTCAAAATAAGAAGGCGCAACAAACATGAGGTGAAAGGAGGAATCTGTGATGGCAAATCGAAATCAACTTCTTGTTCCTGGAGTAGAACAAGCATTAGATCAATTTAAATACGAGATCGCTCAAGAATTTGGCGTGACTCTCGGTTCAGATACAGTCGCACGTTCAAACGGTTCTGTTGGCGGCGAGATGACAAAAAGACTCGTACAGCAGGCGCAATCTCAAATGGGCCATTCAACTAAATAAAGACATGGTGAAATACGCCGGATCTATTCTGGCGTTTTTTTACTGTTCATATGTAGGCTCATCCCGGTTTTCACGGTATGAAGGCGGTGTATTTTTCCCTTTTTGTTTGACGTCATTTCTGTTACGTTCGACGTACGGACGATTCTGACCACTGTCGTTTTTTTTTACATGCTTTTCAGCATCACCACGTGATGTGCCATTTGGATGTCTTTTTTCATCAGGATCAGTCGAGTGATTTTTTTTTTGCTCTTTGTCTTTTTCAAAAGGGCGGTCCTTTTCTTCTTTTCCCTTTTTCTCTTTATTTTCATGATTAGGGCTTGTTTGGTGAGGCTTTTGAACAGCTCCTTGCTCTTCCCTCTCAACTTCCTTCTGCTCTTTGTCCTCGCCTTCTGGAGCCTCTTTATCCGGCTGCATCTCATCGCTAACGTCTGTCTTTATATCTTCTTTTTTGTCTTCGTCTTTTTGATCTTCATCAGCATTTTTCGGCTCTTCTTCTTTGACAGCCTCGTCATCTGCTGGATCTTCATCTTCTTTTTTAACGTCCTCTTGTTCGTTGTCTTGCATTTCTTGATTTCTAATATAAGTTCCTGTTGAAATGCCTGCTTTTTGTGCCTTTTCTCTTGTTTCCAGGTCACCTTCCACAGTTTCCAGCTTATAATTGCGCTTTTGATATTCCCCCGAGATGGTGCTGATTTTACTTTTTACGTTTGTTTTGTATGTATGATCCTGCTTGTTTTCATAAACAGTTGAAATATAAATGCTTTTAGAGTGGTTCACGTATCCTTTTTTATCACAATCATCGATGATTTCCTGCACGACTTTGGTCATGTCGTTTTTTTCTAAATCTTTCATACTGGCCAGTACTTGCTTCGCATCTTTATTCAGCGGAGTGACACCGATCACTTGATAATTGTGATCGAGTTTCAGCTCAAAACTTGGGTTAATGTCAATCGTCATATATGCATATGCTTTTTGACTTGAGAAAGATGGCATCATAGTGAAGATCACGACAATAATTGCTGCAATTGATAGAATTCCTGCATTTAACGGACGTAAACGAAGCAGGTCAAAAAAACCGGCTCTTTTTCTTTCGAGACGTGATTCATTCGGAAACGTCACTTCTTGACCGATTTCATAGTCTTGCTGTTCATACTTTGTCCGCAGAAATTGTCCATCAGGGGTCAGCAGTGTGACATATTTTTTGTTTTTCTCTACTATAATGCCTCTTCTCATGAATTAAGCACCCCTTTAAGGTAATCTTTCAAATACACATAATCACCTGTCATAATGATCGCCA
Source organism: Bacillus sp. FSL W7-1582 (assembly GCF_038593325.1). NCBI lineage: Bacteria > Bacillati > Bacillota > Bacilli > Caryophanales > Bacillaceae > Bacillus > Bacillus sp. FSL W7-1582. The sequence goes on along the minus strand of NZ_CP151987.1, from coordinate 1,312,367 downwards.
TCGCAATAATATATTTTCTATTTCTCTCAATCGTTTTGCGGCTGACTTCCACTAGCTTTTCCAGCTGTTTGACTGGCAATTGTTTTTTCTGAAATAAAATGGTTCTCAGTTCATCGTGCTTAACGAGTGTATGGGCCACTTTAATGGCATTTTGTCTCGCATCCGCATGCTTTGGTGAATGCTCAAGCAGTTCTTGAAACGTAAGACCATATACTTTCAATCGTTCTTTAAAATGTTCAATCTCTTCTCTTCTATGTTCTTGTTCAATTAAACGCCTATATTCATTTGCAGAAAGCTCTGCTTCAATCATGCTTTGCGAGTACTCGCCATTCTCACTTTCTTGAAGGTCCATTTGAACCGTTGGCGCGTTTCTTGCTTCTTTTCGAATATAGTCGATTACTTTTCTTTTAATAATTAACTCCGCAAATGCAAGGAGTGAGTTGCCTTTTTCGGCAGAGTATTTTTCTATCGCTTCATTAAAGGCAATTAAGCCTACGCTGAATTCATCATCTTTTTCATCTATATATCGTTTACAAACGGATGAAACCGTCTTAGCGACAAATGGTTTGTATTGCTCGATTAATGCATTTTGCAGCTCGGTATCACCCTGTTGGATGTTGATTGCCGACTGCTCTAATGTTTGCTTTTTCTTTCCCTTTTTAAACAAAAGGCTAAGCAATGGTTTCACCTCAGTTCTCCCTATATTACTCATTTATGATAGCTAATTTATGAGGGAAGCGCAAAGGAAGAAATGAGGAATTCATTTCCTGTTACTCAATTGTGACATGTATTTCTTTGTCTACTTTACAACGTTTCGTTTAAAAGCAAAGAAATAAGGGGGTATCCCCCCCTTTTTTGTAATATACGTGTTATGAAAATGAAATGATATTTCTTTCAAAAAACCTACTCTTCCAGCCGCATCTCTTGTTTTTCCTCGTTTTGCTGGCCGCCTTTTCTTGATGGACTTGATAAAAACCAACCAAATGCTGCAATTGCGAGAAGAACCGTCCAGAAAATGACTTTCCATAATGTTGAATGAATGAAATGAGAGGACACGATCCCAATGGCTGGATGAGAAAGTGTATAGAGCGCCAGCTTCACGCCAACCCATCCGACAATGACAAATGCTGCTGTTTCTAGGCTTGGTCTCGTTTTAAGCAGTTTCACAAATACAGTCGCCGCAAACCTCATGATCACTAGACCAATGATACCGCCCAATAGAATGACAATAAATTGACCGCCATCAAGCCCGCCAATTTGTGGAAGGTTTGTTGCTGGCAGAGTCACAGCTAATGCAACAGCTGCTAAAATAGAATCTACTGCAAATGCAATGTCAGCAAGCTCAACTTTCACGACGGTTGCCCAAAAGCCGCTTTGTTTCATGTTTGTGTCTGCTTCCTTTTTCTTAAATACGTGCGATTTTAAAATATGGTGAATCGAAATATATAGAAGATAAATTGCGCCAATGGCTTGAACTTGCCACACATCTACTAAAAACGAAATAAGAAAAAGAGAACCAAATCGCATGACAAATGCTCCCGCAAGTCCGTAAAACAATGCCTTTTTTCTTTGTTTTTCAGGAAGGTGTTTGACCATCACAGCCATAACCAGCGCATTATCAGCTGCTAAAATCCCTTCTAATCCAATCAATACGAGAAGAACCCACCCGTACTCTAAAATAATTGCTGCATCCATCATCATTCCTCCTTATTTTTTATCTATTGTCCCACAACAGACAAAGGCTTATGAATGCAAAAAAGACCTTTGCCTGAAATGGCAAAGGTCTTGCTAGACATGTGATATGTAAATCATGCCAACAAAGCCGATGGAATGAGGTTCCATGTAATGACGACTTTGTTTCCGGTAAAAACCGGACGCTACTCCCCTTTGGTGGGATTAAGAATATTTAGATTACTTATATCATAATCAACAGACCCCGGATTGTCAACAGGTGACTTTTTATCTCCACCCATTGATTAAGCCGTTGGTGTTTCTGTTTTTCTTTTTCTTCGTTTCAGCCACACGTAGAGAACAAACAATAAGAGCATACCAATTCCAATCGGCAATACATACGGTTCTAAAATGGTTCCAACTTCTTGCCAGTTCTCTCCAAGGACAAATCCTAAATACACGTACACAAATGTAATCGGCGTAATCGCCAAAAACGTATACAGGCAAAAAACCCACACATTCATCTTCGCAATCCCGCACGGAATGGAAATAAGGGTTCTGACCCCTGGAATAAACCGGCCGCTAAACGCAACAAATCCACCATGCTTTTCAAAAAAGGCATCCGATTTATCAAGTGACTCAGGTTTCACAAAGAAATACTTCCCATATTTATTTAAAAAGGGTCTGCCTCCGTAACGCCCTAACCAGTACAAGGTCAAGGGGCCTGCCACACCGCCAATAGAACCGGCAGCCACAACACCGATGAAGGCCATGTCCCCTTTTGAAACCCAGTAACCTGCAAGAGGCAACACCACTTCAGCAGGAACAAATTCAATGCATAATGCAAGAAAGATGCCGAAGTACGACAAATTCTTAAAGGCATCAGCTAATGAAATAATAAAATCTTCGATGTTTATCAATCCCTTTCACACATAATCAGTTTGACAGGCTATGCTTGCAAATCGTACCGTGCCACCTATTAAACGAATAAAAAACCAAAAATGATTCACTTTTCTTCGTTTTTTTACATTAAATTTGATTTTACTATAAAAAATGTTCAAAAAAAATGCTGAATGCCCTTTTTAAGTAAAGGAAAAGTGAACACAGGCGCCACTTGATCCGATATATTAAGTATATGTCTGTTTTTAGATACAGGAGGTTTTCTTACATGACACATTTAACAGGAAGCTACAACGGATGGCTTGTCTTTCTGTCAGTCGCTGTCGCCGCTGTCGCCTCCTACTCAGCTCTTCAATTAGCCAGCCGGGTGATCCAGTCGAGCGGCGCAAAGAAAAGAGTATGGTTGATCATTGGTGCGATGATCATGGGGATGGGAATATGGTCAATGCATTTTATTGGCATGATGGCGTTTCATCTACGCTCTGGTATCACATATGAAACACCCTTACTCATTTTATCGATTTTGACCTCTTTTATCGGTTCTTTCATTGCTTTTTCAATATGTATTCAGCAGCAACTTTCCACAAGACGACTTTTGATTAGTTCGATCACGATGGGCTCAGCTATTTGCAGCATGCACTACCTCGGATTGGAATCAATGGCCAATGTCACCATCAGCTATGACCCTGTTCTCTTTTTTCTTTCGTTTTTTATTGGTGCGCTCGCTTCATTCTTTTCATTACACCTTTTTTTCCGGCTCCATCGCTCTGAGAAAAGGCGGGAGGATCAGCTGTTAAAAATAGCGGGTGCACTGATGATGGGCGGTGCTATTGCGGGCATGCATTACACTGGCATGGCGTCTTCGACGATGTTTTTTCATTCAGATGGTCAGGTCGCTGCGGGTGGTTCTCTTGAAATGTCACCATTCAGCCTGTCCATTTTCATCGGCCTGATGACACTTATCGTCCAATCACTCATGATTTTCGGCGCCTATATTGATCACCGGATTATGTCCCAATCAGATCAGCTAAAAGAAAATGAACAGCGGTTCCAATCACTGATCAAACATAATATAGATGGGATTATCGTGTTATCTGTTGATCGAAAAGTGATATCTGCGAATGACCCAGGCAAACACATTTTGAAAATGTGCAATTCCTGGATTGGTGATGATGTGAGTCAATACGTCATGCCGACTGAGATGTGGGAAGACTTTATTTATCAATCTAAAAAAGCAATTACGCGTGAAGCAGAACTGAAAGCAGCAGATCGTTTTTATTATTATCATGTTACATACATACCCGTACACGTCAACCATACACTTGACAGCATTTATCTCGTTTTAAAGGATTTAACCCAGCAGAAGATTGCTGAAAAAGAAATTCATGTGATGGCACATTATGATGCACTAACTGAACTTCCGAACCGTCGTCACGGAATTAATCATTTAAATGATGTTTTATCCGCTCAAGAAGAGACAAAAACGTCAACGGCAGTTCTTTTTCTTGATTTAAATCGGTTTAAAATTATTAATGATGCCCTTGGTCATAACATAGGCGATCTGCTGTTGAAAGCCGCCGCAAACAGACTAACCAAATGTTTGCCTGACAATGGCTTTATTGCAAGAATTGGCGGGGATGAATTTTTAATGATCTTTCCTCACATGGAGCATAACACACATAAAATTGAACAGCTTTTGAAAAACATCATTCGCCAATTTGAACGTCCTTTTTTCATTCAAAACCATCAGCTCATTACATCCATTAGTATTGGAATCGCCATCTCTCCGCAAAACGGAAAGAATGGTATGGAATTGATGAGAAAAGCAGATATGGCCATGTATTTATCAAAGAAACATAAACAAAGCCGCTATGAATTTTTTACTGAATCTATGGAGAGATTGAGTGAGGACAGACTCAATCGCGAGCTGGAGCTACGAGATGCCATTCAAAGAAAGCAGTTTGTGCTTCATTATCAGCCGCAAATCAGCGCCAAAACAAGACAGATGACAGGTGTTGAAGCCCTTTTAAGAATGAAAGCACCAGACGGTTCTCTAAAATCACCCGAGGCTTTCATTGAACTTGCTGAAGAATCCGGCCTGATCATCGATATTGGAAGGTGGGTCATTGACACGGCATGTCAGCAGGCAAAATTGTGGTATGACAAGCAATTGAAAATTCCTGTAGCGGTCAATTTATCTGCTAAGCAGTTTAACTCTGAAGACTTAATTGATTTGATTAAACTAACGCTAAAAAAATACGACCTTCAACCATCACTTCTTGAGCTTGAAGTGACAGAAAGCATGACAATGGACAACATCAAGCAGTCAAAACAGGTACTGACATCTCTAAAACAACTTGGCGTCCGTATTAGTATTGATGATTTTGGTACAGGCCACAGCTCTTTAAGCTATTTGAAGGATTTGCCGATTCACCGCCTGAAAATTGATAAATCATTTATCGAGGATATTTTGAGCGATTCAAAGTCTGAGCAAATCACAGGGGCTATTATTGCAATGGGGCACCAGCTATCTCTAGAAGTCATTGCTGAAGGTGTTGAAACTTTTGCACAAGCGCAACTTTTATCTGCGCAGGGCTGTGACGATCTACAAGGCTTTTATTATGCCAAGCCACTTCCAGCTAGTGATATTGAAAAATTTATCGCCTATCCTGCTCATCAGCAGGATACATAAAAAAGGTGCCAACCATGGCACCTTTCAGCGTGTAGACAAACCCTCGCATTCTTTGTCAGTCCTGCGTGCTGGTGCTCACGAATGTCAAATTCGCTCCGCGCCAGTACTCGTCCTTCCTAGACTGCAAAGGTTTTCTATCACGCTGGGCTGAAAAGAAGACAAAGGGCTAAAATCAAGTTCATTTTAGCCCTTTGTCAACAATCTAAAAGGTGCCAACCATGGCACCTTTTCGTTTTATCTAAATAACAAATGCTGACTGTGAATACCTGCTTTTTTCAGCAGACTAATTAATTGCTCCTGTTCTTCACGCGAAAGACCAGAAAACGCCCGCGCAATTCGAAGAGAATGGATTGGATAAATTTTATCCAGATAACTGCGCCCTTTATCCGTTAAATGGGCATAAACTGACCGCTTATCCTTTGGGTCCTGTTCTCTTTCAATGAAACCATTTCGTTCTAACTTGTCAATTACGTACGTCACATTCCCGCTGACAAGCAGGAGTCTTGAGCCGATTTGCTGAAGTTTTTGAGCACCTCTCGTATACAGTAATTCGAGAACGGCAAATTCAGTTGGATTGAATCCATGCTCCTTGCTGTCTCTAATACTGTGTTCGGAAACGCTTTTAAATGCCCTTGCAAAAACTTTGTAAAGCGTCATTGAACGTTCTACTTCTTCTTCATTAAACGATAGTCTCATCACATATCTACCTCTTATAATATTTTTTTAACTTCAAGGCTTTCTTGCGGTGCAGTTGGAGCCTTTCGTAAAAAATAGAAGTACGTTTTTGAAAACCCTTTCAACCACATAAGTGACTCCATTCGTGTTATGTATAAGATTTCGATATAAACTTTTAAAATCCTTCTTATTTTTCACAATCATCTCGAAAAAAAGCTTTTCCAGCAAACCATCATGTTACGACAAATTTTAACATAATCTGTAAAGGCTCAATATTTTCTTACATTTGATTCGTCAAATTTCTACAAAATTCAATATTGCTATAATATTAAACACACAAAAAAAGAACCCTTCATGTGACAACGCACATGATAAGGGATGTTAAAGATAGCGATCGGTTTTGTTGAAAAAGAAATGATACTCTTTTTTTAAGTCACTAATTGTCATGTTCTTGGTCATATCAGGGCTATACACCCCAAGTGAGCAAAGCTGCTTCGTATAATAATGTCTTTCTTTCGCTAAAGCTTCTTTTAATATACGCCGCACGACATCTCCCCTCCTATCAATGGATATGGATCGGGTGCTTATGAGGACTTTTTATACAAATCATTTTGTACGGCTCTAAGAAGAGCATGTGCATTCTGACCCGCAGCCTGCATGAACTGCTCCAGCAGTTCATCCCTCTTCACATCTAATGCGATGATTTCTTTTGCCATACGGATGATCTGTGTTTTCTCCATCAAGTGCGCCTCCTCCTCATTTTTTCTTTTTCTTATCATATGTTCACGTGATATGATTTGCACTTTATATGTCAATTTTCCTTCCATTGTTTTTTGTTTTTTCATTTTTGTGTTATATTATCTAACAAACGTTAGGTTTTTTTACTGACTGTTCGATATAATATGAAGAAAAGACTTGCAGGGGTGAGGATATGACGCAGGAAGATGTATCTTATAAAGATAAAAAAGTCATTTCAATCGGGATTGTCAGTGAATTAACAGGGCTTTCCGTCAGGCAAATCCGATATTATGAGGAACGGAAACTCATCTACCCCCAGCGCTCAACAAGAGGCACACGAAAATATTCTTTTTCTGATGTAGAACGTTTAATGGATATCGCCAATAAACGGGAAGATGGTGTGCAGACAGCGGAAATTTTAAAAGACATGAAGAAAAAAGAACAGGCATTAAAAAGCGGACAATATAAGAAAAAAATGCTGGAAGGTCAAATTAACGCACACTTCCGGTACAAAAATCGATGAACTAAATAAAAATCGCTTACTCGGCAAAATTGACTTAGCACCTGAATATGGAACGATGAAAGCACGAACTTACCCAAAGACCGATTCTTGCAGAAGAGTCTATTTCAGACAACGAAAGCCAATGAATCATTGAAACAGCAAAACGAGGCAGCAATTGCAGCCTCGTTATTAGCTAAAACAACCATTCAACTATTTATCACCTAAGATGCTTGATCTTTAACGATTTAGTTTTTCAAATTTGTTCAGGAATCGAAACAGTTCGTTCATTGAGCACATTCCCCGTGTTTAGCGTCGTTTTGGGTTCAATTAAGAGCAAGTGAACTTCTTCTTCAGCAATTGGCTGATGTTCAACTCCTTTTGGAATCACAAGAAATTCTCCTTCATTAAGCGTTATTTCCCTATCCCTAAAACGGATGACTAGATTGCCTTTCCACACAAAGAACATTTCATCCTCATCATCATGGTGATGCCAAATGAATTCACCCTTAATTTTCACCATTTTCATGTATGAGTCGTTCAACTCTCCACTTATTCTAGGATTCCAATAATCATTTATTTGCGAAAATTTTTCTTCGATATTTACCTTTGAAATCAATCGATTCCCCTCCTTATTAAATGGAAACGTCTGTTTTAATTGCCACAGCTAAAAAATTCTCATTTTCTCCTCTCGATCAAATAAAAGGGACGCAATGAGCATCAACCTCTTCTATCATTCAGTTTACATACTTCATTGGATCACGTAAAATCAAAAAATAGCATATAGATCATCACAATTTGTGATGCAAAAAAGGAGAGTTAGTTTGGATATTAAATCTTTGGAAGTATTTAAAGCCGTTGCCATTGAACAAAGCATCACAAAAGCTGCTCAAAAATTAAATTATGTGCAGTCCAATGTCACCGCAAGAATCCAACGTCTTGAACAAGAGTTAGGTGTACCTCTTCTCTATCGATATCATAAGAAAATATCTTTAACGCCTGCAGGACGTGAATTGCTTCCCTATGTAAATAAATTACTATACGATTACGAAGAAGCGATAGAAGCAGTAAAGCTTTCCTCTACTCCGCGGGGATCTTTACACATTGGATCTATAGAGTCCACCGCATCTACAAGATTGCCCAGCATTTTCACAGAATATCACAAAAAATTTCCACAAGTAGAATTGAGCTTGTATATGGCACCTACAGTCGATCAAGTTAGCGCTATCCTCAACTACAAAGTAGACGGCGCCTTGGTAGATGGGCCAATTCTTCATCCAGAAATCATCGAGTATCCTGTATTGGAAGAATCCCTCGTTCTCATTACAAGCTACTCCACGGAGCAATTCCAGGTAGAATCTATTTTACATGAGCCGTTGCTCTCGTCATTCGCCCATTGTATTTATTTAGGACGATGGCAAAAGTGGCTAGAGAACAACGGCTATCCTCCTATGAAGGTCATGGAATATGGTACGTTAGAGGGCGTCCTTAAATGTGTTGAAAGCGGGCTGGGAGTGACCGTATTACCAAAATCTATGGTTGAATCTCGGGGACAAGGCAAATTTACCTGTCATCCATTACCAGAACCACATCGAATCGTGCCCACTGTGTTGATCAGGCGACGTGATTCGTACATGACCAGTGCCCTGTCACAATTTATGGAGTTAATGGGCATCACGAATAAGTGATCTGAGACAGATCATTGTTTCATAAATAAGATCATGTGTGATAAAAAAAGAGGATAGATAGAGCGACATTCTTTCAGCTCTTCTATCCTTTTACATCATCTCAACTTATGCCTGACTGATCATAAAGCATATGAACGATTCTTTTTATTTAGATGAAGCGTCAGTTCCTTCAACAACCCCTACAAAGTCAATTCGTACGCCGCCTTTTTCAGGATCTTCTTTCACCCGAAAGGCAAGCGCCTTTTTTTCTCCAGTGTTTGCATCTTTATAATTTGCATGAAAGACGTGGATGCTGGCTTCTTCCATTTGAAAATCTTCATAAGAAAGCGTCTCAATTCCCCATTCCTTTTTCGATTTAAGAATGTCATTTGGGCTTGGGACTGCGCCTTCGACATAGACATTGTCCATTTTTCGTTTATTTCCTTCAGTTATCGCTTCAAGCATATGCTCTGATGCCACCAGTCTTCTGTCTTTCCCCTCGTCTTCTCTTGAACATGCACTTAGCAAAACAATGCACATGAAAATGAATAAAAACTTCTTCATTTTTCTCTCCCACCTTCTCCTTAAAATGTAAAGGATGGAAGCGCTATATGCAATCTTTATTCAAAAAAGACTGTAAAACGTTACATTTTACAGTCTTTTGACTACATCAGTGTATGAAGAAATGCTGTTGCAATTCCAAAATAGATGAGTAAGGATAAAATATCATTCAATGTTGTGATCAGTGGTCCAGATGCAATGGCTGGGTCCACGTTTAATCTGTGTAAAATAATCGGCACGACCGTACCTGCCATTGTCCCAATAATCAGTGTTGCAAGAAGCGAGGAACCAACAACAAAACCTAAAATCATATTGCCCTGCCATACCATGGCAACGACCGTAATAATGATTGAACAAACAATCCCAATATAAATACTTGTTCTCAGCTCTCTGAAAATCAAGCGCATAATGGTTTTTTTCGTTAATTCTTCTTTTGACAATCCTCTAATGACAACCGCTAGAGACTGTGTCCCTGTATTCCCTGTCATACCTGCAATCATCGGCATGAAGAACGCTAAAGCAACGACTTGTTGCAAAGTATCTTCAAAATAATTCAAGATACTGCCTGAAATCAGCCCAATGAATAAGAGCAAAATAAGCCACGGAAGACGTCGGTATGCCGCCACAAATGCCGGTGTGTCGAACGTGATATCTTTACCAGAGGCAGCAAACTTTTCATAGTCTTCTCCTGCCTCTTGAATCACAACATCAATGATATCATCGACTGTCACAATTCCGACTAAGACATTGTTCTCTTCTACAACAGGGATGGCAAGGAAATCATATCGCTCAATGAGCTTTGCGATTTCTTCCTGGTCTTGAAAGGCACCAACGGCAATGACTCTTGTAAACATAAGATCCTGCACTTTTTCATCTGGCTCACCTAAAATAAGATCCCTGTATGAGAGTACCCCTACAAGCTGTTTTTGATCATTTATGACATATAAGTAGTTGATCGATTCGGCAATTTCAGCAAAGCTTTTCAGCTTCACCACGGCATCTTGAACCGTATAATGCTGCGGAATCCAAACGTACCGGTTGGTCATGATCCGGCCTGCTGTCTCAGCAGGATAATTCATGAGAAGCTGGACGGCTTTGGATTCCTCTGCCTCCATGTTAGATAAAAGCTGATCCTTCAGCTCATCCTCCATCTCATCAAACAAGTTGGCAAGGTCATCGTTATCCATTTTGTTTGTGACGAAGGTGGCTTTGTCTTTCCCTACTTTTTCAAGAACAATCTCTTGATATTCCCGCTCCAGTTCACCCATCATTTCCGTCACGTCATCGACTGTTAAAAAGCTGAGAAAGCGGCCGCGATGTTTTTCTGGAAGCTCCTTGAATAAGTAGGCCATATCATAAGGCTGCAGTTCTTCCATAATGTTTTTAAATTCTTTACGTTTTCCATCTCTTAGTAAAATAATGATGCGTAAAATGAGTTCATCGTACGTAATGTTCTGTATCATCGCTGTTACCTCCCCAAAATCAGGAGATACCCGAATCCCTTAGATTGTGCGGGGGTCAGGATCTCCTCTATCTGATGTGTCAATCTGATCTTTTGACATACTCTCTATGTGTCTCGAATCGGGATGATCCATCCCCACACCTCCTTTTCTCATAAAAAAGCACCTTCAACCGAATGAAGGCGCTTTGTAAGCATGACAAATAAACACTTGCTCCTTCAATCGTAGAGCTTTAGCACTGTATGGCATAGGATTCATCCAGCTGCATTAAAAATCACCTTATGTCGATGATTCCTGTTGACCCATTGGCGTCTTTGGACATTTTTGGGCAGCAGCGTATCTCCATACAGGAGCCTCACCTAACGAAGTCTCATATTGTTGACACACTGAGATTACAGAAAAAGCGCAATGATGTCAATAAGCAAGATGCCAAGTTTCCTGATGTATTCGCTTTCTTTTCAAAAAAAGAGCGATAGACAAGTTGACCATCGCCCTTTCATGTCTTTTATTCCTCTTCTGGCTGATTCATATCCTCTTGGGAGAGGAGATGAAAGGAATCATGCAAAAACAAAGCATATCCTTCTCCATCAGGATGGGGAACATATTCCGCACGATCCATCGTCTGTTCTTCTTCTTTTTTCTTCATCATATTCTCTCGCCTCCTTTCAAGTAGTTTGTCCCAATGAAAAAACCTTACACATAAAAGTGTAAGGTTCATTTATACCTTAATCGTCCCATTCTTGCTTGAGGATTTTGCCTGTTTTAGCGGAAATCTCAAAATCAACTTCTTCGCCGCTTGGTGTCGTAATTTCAATTTCATACAAGTACACACCATTTTCTTTATCTAATTCTGAATCTGTGACTGTTCCTTTTACTTTTGCAAGGGCAATTTGTTCAGCCTGTTTTTTGGTGATTTTTACATTTTGTTTCTTTTCTTTGACTGGATCATTGAGCGCTTTGCCTGTTTTGGCATCGACATATACTTTATATTCAAAGCCGCCTTTTTTAATCTCGACCTCATATACCCATTTTCCTTTTTTACGCTCAAGATCTACATCATCTACATAGCCTTTCACAACTTTTAATGCTGCTTTTTCAGCCTGTTTCTTTGAGACAAATGAAGATTTCTTTTGCACCACTTGTTCGGCATTTGCCGTTTGATTTGTATTTTGCGCTTGAAGGGTGAAACCACCTGCAACAAGTGCTCCTGTGAATGCTGTAGCGACTAGTACTTTTTTTATCATATTTCATTCCTCCTCTGTTTATTTCTCCTTTATCTTAAAAAAACAAGATGATAAAGGAAGGAAAGGAAGATGAGAAAATCATGAGAAAATGATTAGTTTTCGTACGTAATGCCTTCAATATCTCCTGTATAGGCATTCACTAACACCTCTGCCTCTCTTCCATCCGGCAAATCGAGCTCTACCTCAAACACGAGCATTCCGCTAAAAGTTTCAAGATCTGCATCATCCACTGTGCCGCCCACTTCTTTTACGGCAATCTGAATGGCTTCTTCTACCGTTATTTTTGTGAGCTTCTTTTCTTTAGAGGTTGGCTTTTTCTTTTCTGCTTCAATCACCTTGAACGTGTCTTTCTCAACATCCACTTGATACAGTTCTTTTTTTGATTGAATCGTAAAGATAAAGCGATCCGATTTTTCTTTCTTTTGAATCACGGTACCCTTCACTTTTTTCACTGCCACCTCTTCTGCTTGGAGTTCGGCATTTTTCTCATTTGGTTTTTGATAGCTCTTTAATTGTTTCATCTCTTTCATTTGACCGCTTGAGGAAGATGCAATGATTTGATAGATGCCATTTGAATTTTCAAGCGTCAATGTATAGTCCTGTTTATGGTTGATCAGATTAATATTTGTGATGTTTCCATTGTAGTCTTTTGCGATGATTTTTTTAATGTCTGCTTCGCTTAATATTTTTTTGTCAATGGTTTGAATCATGAGCATTGCAAAAGCCACAAGAATGAAAAGACATCCTGCGAGCGTAAGCAGCATTTTCAGTTTTCTAGACATGCAGCGCCTCCTTCCTATTTCCTATTTTATAAGGAGGAAATGAGAAATTGATGAGAAAAGACCTACTTATTTCTGAAAAAGAATGGTCATCACGGTTCCTTCACCGATACGGCTGTCTACCTTTAGCTCAGCCCCATGCTCTTCAGCAATTTGCTTCGCAATTGACAGGCCAAGTCCAGTACCGCCCGTCTCACTGTTTCTCGCTTCATCCACACGGAAAAAGCGGTCAAAGATTTTCGGCAGATCCTCTTCTTTTATGCCAATTCCTTTGTCAACAACCGAAATAAACGGTTTCTCTCCTGCTCGTCCGCAGTTCACATCAACTGGCTCTGCACTATATTTAACCGCATTATCAATCAAGATGGTCAAAAGCTGTTTGATCTTCTCTTCGTCCCCTTCAGCAATAACAGGCTGATCTGTTTGTACATGAGTAAGGATGGTTCGATTGGTTGCCACTTCAAGTGTATGGCCAACTTGGCTGCACAAATGACCAAGATCAACCGGCTTCATGTCCAAGTAAAGCGGCTGCCCATTTTTCGCCAATGTGAGTAGTTGATCTGTCAGCCTTTTCATTTTTTTTGCCTCATCATGAATGGCTTGAGAGGATTCTTCTACGACCTCTGGCCGGCTTTGCCCCCAGCGTTTTAGTAAATTGCTGTAGCTCATGATGACGGTAATGGGTGTTTTCAATTCATGAGAAGCATCGTGCAAAAATTGCTGTTCTTTCTCATAATGTTTCTCGAGAATTTCGGCCATTTCATTAAAGGTTTGACCCATTTGATACAGTTCATCCTTTGAATCGCCTGTTAATTCAATTCGTTTAAATGCCTTTTCTCTCATACTTGCTTTCATCGTATTGGTCATTCTACTAATTGGGCGGACAATTTGTTTCGTTAAAATGTGGCCTGCAAAATAAGAAAGCACAATAAACAAAACGCCAGCAGCGATTAAAATCATTTTTAATAACGCCAAGTTCTCTTCTGTATTTTCAATTTCTTCATAAACTTGCAGCGACACAATGTCCCCATTTGTCCAAATGACAGGGATAGCCGCGAACGCAATCATATGCTTATTGTATTCTTGAATTTCTGCTGTCTGACCAGATTCGTATGTAAAAGGAAGTGAGCTAAACGTAGATTCCTTCGTGACGGTCAGCTTTGATTCACCTTTCTCTGTGACGACACGGATCATACCATTTTGAGGCAGATACGCTTTCAGAAGCTCTGAAGATGGAAGGCCCTCTTCTTCTGACTTCTTTAGTGCAATCGCAATATTTTCAGCTACTTCCGACAGTCTGGACATATCTTTTTGCGTCAAGGTCATCGAAAAAATAAAATAAATCGCTGTATGAAACAGCAGCACCATTAAAAACAAGGACAACGATGTATAAAGCTGGATCTTATTTTTTAATCTCATGCTTTATCCTTTCATCACATAACCCACACCTCTCACTGTGTGAATCAATTGTTTTTCAAACGGGTAATCGATTTTTTTCCTTAAATAGCGAATATAGACATCAACCACGTTCGTGTCACCAAAATAGTCAAAACCCCAAACAGCTGTTAAAAGCTGATCTCTTGTGAGCACTTGCTGTTGATGTTTCAATAAATGAACAAGCAGGTCATATTCTCTCGGTGTCAGCTCAAGCGTCTGACCGCCTCTTTGAATTTCTCTTGTTTTCTCATTCACCGTTAAATCTGCAATACTTAGCTCAATTTCCTTTTCCTCTTGCGCATTGTGATTGAACCTCAGCTGTGCACGAATTCGCGCTAATAATTCTTCTATGTCAAAGGGTTTTGTAATATAATCGTTTGCCCCAAGATCAAGACCGCTGACCTTATCGGGAACACTTCCTCTTGCGGTAATCAAAATGATCGGTGTTGCCGTATTTGTCTTTCGAACCCTTCTAAGCACTTCAAGTCCGCTTAATTCTGGAAGCATGACATCTAGAAGCACTAAATCAAAACTCTCCTCCTCGAGCGCCTGGAGCCCTTTCATCCCTGTATCTTGGACTGTGACCTCATATCCTTCATATTCAAGTTCTAATGACAGCACTCTTGCAATTTTCTTTTCATCTTCGACCACGAGTATCTTCCCTTTGTTCATCTCTATCTCTCCTATCTAAAAGGCAAGCTTGTCTTTCCATTATTATATGTTGCCTTTCTCCATTGGAACAGTCACAATCTTCATATCTTATTTTTCATGAATGAGGAATTGTTATGTAATATGGTTGATTTTTATTTTCAGCTGATTCTTTCACATTACACAAATCAACAAAAAAAGCCTCTTTTCTGAGGCTAGTCCCTTACTTCTTTTTAGGTTGACTGACAAAAAGCTCATCTACAGTCGTATTCAAAACAGAGGCGATGTCAAAGGCTAATTGTAAAGTAGGGTCGTACTTATCGTTTTCAATGGCATTGATGGTTTGTCTCGAGACCTTACACCGTTTAGCAAGTTCTTCTTGGGATAATTTAATGGATTTCCTTAGTTCTCTTATATGATTTTGCAATTTAATCACCATATTTTTTTCTGTATATGAGTAATGTAACTAAATATATGACCGAAATTACAGTTAGGAACATGATGGGAGAAATCCCAAACCCCTTATCAGAATTGTTCCCTTGAGTCGTTAAAAATATAGACTTTGCGACTTCTAATAAAAGCATACCGATGACCACCATAAATGCATACGATTGAGCTTTTGAGTAGATAAATCTCTTTCTTTCATCACCCTTTTGAATCATAGGCGCGATAAAGATGAACAGTCCGACCACTAATAAGATGACTGAATACACAACTTTTACAACATCCAACGGTTAGTCCCCTCCCAATCAAAATGTCAAATACTTTTTACATTTCAATCATATCATCCACTTAAAAAATGTCAAATACTTTTTACATTCTATATTCTTTCGATCATTATAATGAAAAAACAATCATCCGCACATGGCATGTACCTTTTTCTTTTCTGTCATCATCTATCTTTTTATATGATTGCTTTTTCGCTCTGCCTTTTTTAGTTCTTTTCACCCATTTTCATCTATACAGGTGCAAGCTCACTATGCAGCATTTCCTTCTTTTTCATATGATACTAAGAGTTTTCCTCAAAAGGTGACTTCTTTCGGCAAGATATGAGGAGAACTGCACAATGAATAATTATTTGATTATTTGAAAAATTATTACAATTGACCCTTTCCGATCAAACATTTGTTTTATACAATAACATTACGCAACCTGAATCTACTTTGAAAACAAAATAAGGAGGGCTTTCTTATGAAAGGTGAAATTCGCTTAATTCCGTATGAAGTAAAAGCCAATGTGATGGAAGCGAAAGAGACGCCGGAAAGTATTCAGGAGATTAAAGCACCCGAACTTTGGTCAAGTGGCTTCAAAGGAAAAGGCATAACCATTGCTGTCCTTGATACAGGTTGCGACACGGAGCATCCCGATTTAAAAGATCAGATTATCGGAGGAAAAAACTTTACCGATGATGACAATGGAGATGCTGAGAATGTAAAAGACTACAACGGGCATGGTACCCATGTATCAGGAACGATTGCAGCAACGGATCAAAATGGCGGCATTTTAGGTGTTGCGCCTGAAGCCAAGCTGTTGATCGTAAAAGTTCTTGGAGGGAAAAATGGCAGCGGGAAATACGAATGGATTATCAATGGCATTAACTATGCGGTTGAGCAGAAGGTTGATATCATTTCCATGTCTCTCGGTGGGCCAAGCAATGAACCAGAACTGCAAAAGGCCATCCAACATGCGGTAAGCAGCGGTGTGCTTGTTGTCTGCGCAGCAGGAAATGAAGGTGACGGAGACGAGCGTACTGAAGAGTTCTCCTACCCAGCTGCATACAATGAGGTCATTGCCGTCGGCTCTGTCTCTCTTGCAAGAGAATCCTCTGAATTCTCCAATGCGAATAAAGAAATCGACCTCGTCGCTCCAGGTGAAGACATTTTATCCACTCTCCCTAACCATAAATACGGAAGACTAACAGGCACTTCCATGGCTGCCCCTCATGTGAGCGGTGCACTCGCCATTATTAAAAATGCCGAAGAAGAAGCGTTCCAGCGTAAGCTGACAGAACCTGAGGTATATGCTCAACTCGTACGGAGAACCCTTCCGCTAAAACAATCGAAAACCCTTGTAGGAAATGGGTTTTTATATTTAACTGCACCAGATGTGCTTCTTGAGAAAACTTTGGAAGCAGAACTTTTGTCTCTATAGGTACATGTTAGGTCCTGAGAAAAGATAGAATTTTCTCAGGATTTTTTTAATTAAAATTATTCAAAATTTACTTTGACGAAATGAAGTGAACGTTATATAATCGAACACAATAAATTCATAGTTTGAGAGTCGGTAATTCGATCACACATCGAATTTTAATTGGGAAGACCGGTGAAAATCCGGCGCGGTCCCGCCACTGTAAGTGAGGAGAGCTTTTCGTTAATCATCCACTGTCATTAAGATGGGAAGGATGAAAAGCTTGCAAATTCGCGAGCCAGGATACCAGCCGCTCTATCACATCAAACCCCCTACGGTTGATAGGAGATGTCGGAAAAGCGTTCGTCATTGATACTTACGCCTTCTTTCGCACACACATTTTGTCTTTTTAAACCAGACATTTGCCCTCATCAATCTTGACCATGAGTGTGAGTGTCTTTTTATATTTAGAGGAGGAATTGGAATTGACAATTGTTAAAACAAGTAATCTAGGTTTCCCGCGAATTGGTTTAAACAGAGAATGGAAAAAAGCACTTGAGTCTTATTGGAAAGGTCAAACTGACCGAGAAACCCTCTTAAGCACACTCGATGAACAATTTTTAGCCGCTATTAAAACTCAAATTGATCAACAAATTGACGTTGTTCCTTCTGGAGACTTTACCTTCTATGATCACGTGCTGGATACTGCCGTTATGTTCAATTGGATTCCAGAGCGCTTCCGCAGCTTGAAAGACCCGCTAGATACATACTTTGCGATGGCAAGAGGAACAAAAGATGCTGTCTCAAGTGAAATGACAAAATGGTTTAATACAAACTATCACTACATCGTTCCAGAATACGAAAAAAGCACAGAATTCAAACTCACACATAACAAACCGCTTGAAGCATACGAAAAGGTGAAAAAAGCGTTTGGTGTTGAAACAAAACCTGTCGTCCTTGGTCTTTATACATTTGTTTCTCTTTCTAAAGGCTATGAAGCCAATGAAGTGAAAGAGATTCAGCAGCGCCTAGTGCCGCTTTATACTCAGTTGTTAAAAGAGCTTGAAGAAGCCGGTGTAAAATGGGTTCAAATTGATGAGCCTGCTTTAGTCACAGCTTCAAGTGAAGACGTGAAAGCAGTAAAAGCCATCTATCAAACGATTAAAGAAGCTGTACCTGCCTTAAACGTTCTCCTTCAAACATACTTTGACTCAGTAGATGCCTATGAAGAGCTTGTGACGTATCCTGTTGAAGCCATCGGTCTTGATTTTGTCCATGATCAAGGACGAAACCTTGAACAATTGAAAAAACACGGCTTCCCAAAAGATAAAATTTTAGCAGCCGGTATCATCGACGGCAGAAATATTTGGAGATCAGATCTAGGAGAAAGATTATCGTTTATTTCTGAAGTGATTGCTGACGTGCAGCCGAAAGAAGTATGGCTGCAGCCTTCAAGCAGCCTGCTACATGTCCCAGTTGCAAAACATCCAAGCGAACAGCTTGAAGAAAAACTATTAAACGGACTTTCTTATGCCACTGAAAAACTGGCTGAATTAACGCTATTAAAAGAAGGCTTATCAAAAGGAGCGGCTGCCATTGATGCAGACATCCATGCAGCAAATGAAGCACTTCTGACGTTAAAAGAATTCGCGAAAGGAACGAATGCGGACCTGACAGCAGAACGCAATAATCTTTCATCAAAAGATTTTAAACGTCCAGTTGCTTTTGAAGAACGACTACGCATTCAAAATGAATCTCTTGAACTGCCGCTTCTTCCAACCACAACAATCGGAAGCTTCCCTCAGTCAGCTGAGGTGCGCAGTGCTCGTCAAAAATGGCGCAAAAATGAGTGGACAGATGCAGAGTATGATGAATTTATTAAAAAAGAAACAAAAAGATGGATTGATATTCAAGAAGAGATTGGCCTAGATGTACTCGTTCATGGAGAATTTGAACGTACAGACATGGTTGAATACTTCGGTGAAAAACTCGCTGGATTTGCCTTTACAAAATTCGCTTGGGTTCAATCTTATGGATCACGCTGCGTGAAGCCGCCGATCATTTATGGAGATGTAGAATTTACAGAGCCAATGACAGTGAAAGAAACGGTTTACGCTCAAAGCTTAACGGAGAAAAAAGTCAAAGGAATGCTGACAGGGCCTGTCACGATCTTAAACTGGTCTTTCCCAAGAACAGATATCTCTCGTAAAGACATTGCCTTCCAAATCGCTTTTGCTTTACGCAAAGAGGTAGAAGCGTTAGAAGCAGCGGGTATTCAAGTGATTCAAGTGGATGAACCTGCGCTAAGAGAAGGTCTTCCTTTAAAAGAGAGTGATTGGGCAGCATACTTAAACTGGGCAGCAGAGTCATTCCGTCTATCGACATCGTCTGTTCAAAATGAAACGCAAATTCATACACATATGTGCTACAGCAACTTCGAGGATATTGTTGATACGATTGAAGACCTTGATGCAGACGTGATTACGATTGAACATTCACGCAGTCATGGCGGGTTCCTCGATTATTTAGAAAAACACCCGTATTTGAAAGGCCTTGGACTTGGGGTATATGACATCCACAGCCCGCGCGTTCCAGCTGTTGAAGAAATGAGTAAAATCATTGATGATGCACTGAACGTCTGTCCGACAGATCGCTTCTGGGTCAACCCTGACTGTGGACTGAAAACAAGACAAGAACCTGAAACCATTGCTGCTTTGAAAAACATGGTGACAGCTGCTGAAGTCGCTCGTAAAAAGCTAGCGCAGCACGCATAATTAACTCACTCTTCCCCTGCTGAACATTTGGCAGGGGTTTTTTATCCGTAAATTGTCCTGTTCGATCTCCTCCTACAATGATTCCTTTTCTATCATGATTCGTTTATACTAGAGAAGTCAGTCGAACAAAGGGAGGAAGACAATGAATCACGAAGCTTTTTTACAACGCGCAATTGATCTTGCAGTAGAAGGAGTAAATAGTGGCACAGGCGGCCCTTTTGGAGCGGTCATTGTCAAAGACGGTCAGATTATAGCAGAGGGAAGCAACAATGTCACAACGAGTAATGATCCAACCGCACATGCAGAAGTGACAGCCATTCGAAAGGCGTGCCAAACACTACATACATACCAATTAGAAGACTGTATTTTGTATACAAGCTGTGAGCCTTGTCCAATGTGTCTTGGAGCTATCTATTGGGCTAGACCAAAGGCCGTATATTTTGCCGCTGGACATAAGGATGCAGCGACTTCTGGTTTTGATGACTCCTTTATTTATGAAGAAATCAACAAAGAATACGAATCAAGAAACATTCCATTTTACCAGCTGACCCTTCAAAAAACCCTTGCTCCATTTGAAGCATGGGACACATACGACAAAAAGAAAGAATATTAAAAAAAGACACCTGCTCCACAGCAGGTGTCAGTAGATTGTTGAGAAAGGGCTAAATTTTAGCCCTTTTTTCTTTTCATGATTCCGCCACTTCAAGCTCTACTTCGATGTTTCCTCTTGTTGCTTTTGAATATGGACAGAATTCATGTGCAGCCTCAACAAGCTCTTTCGCTTTGTCATGGTCAAGCCCTTTAGCGGAAACAATCAGCTTCACGCCAAGTTTAAAACCGCCATCACTTTCATCTTTTAATAGACTGACATGTCCTTCTACTTCTGATTCAATTTCGACACCTTGCTTCTTGGCGACTTGTTCAAGCGCCCCTCCGAAGCAGGCCGCATAACCCGCTGCAAATAATTGCTCAGGATTCGTACCAGTTTCTCCATCTTTCTTTGCGTTTGGCATCACAATGTTGTGGTCAAGCACACCATCATCAGAACGAACATGTCCTGCTCTTCCGTGCTGTGCTTTTACTTTTGCAGTAAATAATGGTTTCATCTTGATCTCCTCCTTCTTCTACTTATACCTTTCACGTTCTATTCGTTGCTCAAACATTTATGGCACATTGAAGAATTTTTCATTTTTAGTCTGTATTTATTTTAAAAAGGAAGAAAATCTTATACAATGATAAGTATGACAAAAAATAGTTGGTGACAGATATGACAAATGAATTTGAACATATGAAGCTGGAAAATCAGCTTTGTTTCTTGTTATATGCAAGTTCAAGAGAAATGACGAAGCAGTATAAACCATTATTAGAAGAGTTAAATATCACATACCCGCAATATTTGGCACTGCTTTTGTTATGGGAGCATGGGACATTAAATGTGAAAACAATGGGAGAGCTTTTATATTTAGACTCCGGTACACTCACACCTATGCTAAAACGAATGGAACAAAATGGACTCATCATCCGCGAACGTTCGAAAGAGGATGAGCGTTCGGTCCAAATTCGTTTAACAGAATACGGAGAAGCTTTACAAGAGAAGGCCACTTCGATTCCATTTCAAATGCTGTCTGGAACAGGCAGATCAGAAGAAGAGCTGAAAACACTTCGCGCTTCTTTACATGAGCTTTTGCAAAAATTAACACAATCAAAAGGCTGAGGGAATATTCCCTCAGCCTTTTTTTGATGTCTATTATTGAGCGACAGCTACTAATTCTACTTCAATGTTTCCTTGCGTTGCTTTTGAGTATGGGCAAACGCCGTGTGCTTTATGAACAAGTTCATCAAGTGCAGATTGCTCAATTCCAGTTCCTTTTACTTCTAATTTGACACCTAGTTTGAAACCGCCGTCTGAACTGTCTTTGACTAAGCTTACATGTGCCGTTACTTCACTTTCAAAACGGATACGCTCTTGTCTTGCGACCATTTGAAGGGCTGAATCAAAACATGCAGAATAGCCCGCTGCGAATAATTGCTCTGGATTCGTTGCTTTCTCAAGCTTTTTCGCTCTTGGCGTTCCTGGCATTGCTACATCATGCTCTAGTACACCATCTGTTGAAACAACCTTACCTTCTCTTCCTCCTACAGCTGATACCGTTGCAGTAAATAAAACTTCTGACATGAATATAACCCTCTTTCGCTCTAATAATATTTTCTACAATTTAATTGTACACAATCTAAATTCAAGAGTCAATGAAAAACACTCACTTTCATCTTTCCTCCTTTTTTTATTTTTATGAATGTACATCGCACGATGATGGAACCAATCAAGGCAATAAAAAAAAGCCCTTTAAAAAGGGCTTTTTAGATCGTGATATGCTGCGGATTCGGTTTTTCTAGCGTATGGTTTCTGTTATCGGGGTCGGCATTAGGTGATGTGATCCATAATGCCAAGATCGTGATGCTTGTACAGACGACTGCCCATTTTTTAAAATTCATATAAACAATCCCCTCTCTGAATATAGATACGAGCATGTTCCGCTTCCCCATAGAACATGGAAGATTTTTCATAATCCTCCATTTCATTATAATACTTTGCGGTGTCTAAAGCCAGCTCTTCTATATCTGGATATGCATAGGAAGATTCTAAAAAATGGAAAATTCGTTTAATATGCTCTGCATCTTGTCGTAAGTACAACGCTTCTAAAAAAATGGTCTTCTGAATATGAATGTCATCCTGCAGAGCTTCTGCTCGTTTCATACATTCTTCTCTGTAATATAATGCTTCATTGTTTTTACCTTGTTTGTATAAGATCTGAGCGGCTGTATAAAGAGGGTCTATCGATCGACGAAGATGATCAGATTGGTTTTGATCAAATAATGAGATGGATTCTTTCATTAAGTCGAGTGCGCGGTTCAAGTCTCCCATTCTGTAATAGCTGTTGCCCATATTAAACAAAGAAGAAGCAATAAAACGCACATTCTGAAAGTCTCTTGACCTTGCAAGTGCTCTTTCGAGATGTGGCAATGCCTTTTCATGCCTTCTCATATCATCATAATTACCGGCTACAATAAATTCACACTGAATGGTACGAAGCGCATATAGTTCGTGCTGAATATAGACATCCAGCGCTAGTTTGGCATGGTGCATCGAAATGTGTGTTTGTTTCATGTGATAATATATTTCTGACATTTTAAAATGAAATTCTGCACGTTCAATATCGTCGGATACAAAAGAAAGCTTGTGCTCTGCCTTTTGATAGGACGATATGGCAGCAATGTACTCTCTCCGGCCGAACTCATACATGCCTCTGAAGAAATGATAGTAATATTCAAGCATGCCTGTGACATGCGTTTGATGCTCATCTATTTCTTTCGAAAGCTCGGAAAAGTTGGCGCGAAGCTTTCCTTCCTTTAATGGCTTTAAATAATCGAGCATGACCTCATGCCTGAATTCCATTAAAGAAAAATAGAGAAGCAAATTCTGATCTTCTTCCATTGAATCAAGAGAGGTGCGAATTTCCTGCTTTAACTGTTCTGCTTGTTCTGAATCAAATCTGCGGATTAATTCATACCACTTGTTGATTTTCACTCCAATATCCGAAGAGGGAATGATTTTCGCCATACGTTGCCTTCTCCAATCTTCTCAAAATATAAAACATTACCATATTTTATCATACTTGACCGGAGAAATACAAAAATGAAAGGAAAAAGAGAGCCTTGTGCGATAAGACTCTCTTTTTGGATTGGTTATTCTCTTATTTGTCCTTGACCACGAATGACAAATTTTTCAGAGGTTAAGGCTGGCAGACCCATTGGTCCTCTAGCATGCAATTTTTGTGTGCTAATGCCGATTTCCGCTCCGTAGCCAAATTCAAAGCCATCTGTAAACCGGGTAGATGCATTATGATACACAGCGGCAGCATCAACGGCTGTTAAGAAAAGTGCCGCATGCTGGTCGTTTTCCGTAATGATCGCTTCAGAATGCTTAGAGCTATACATTTGAATATGCTGTATCGCCTCTTCCATGGTCTTGACGGTTTTAATACTGACAATCGGCGCTAAAAATTCCGTTTCAAAATCAGTGGCCTTAGCTAATGTGGCACTCGGTGCAAGTGCACATACTGCTTCATCGCCCCGTATCTCTACACCATGTGTCTGAAGTGCTTCAAAGAGCGAAGCACCATGTTCTTTTGCCCATGTTTCATGAATGACAATGCTCTCAATGGCATTACAAACAGATGGTCTTTGTGTTTTCGCATTCAGAACAATTTGTTCAGCCATTTCTTTTTGGGCTGTTTCATCAATGTAAATATGACAATTCCCTGCACCCGTCTCAAGTACTGGAACAGTAGACTCTCTCACAACAAGATCAATTAAATGTTTCCCGCCACGTGGAATCAGGACATCTAGATAGTCATTTAAAGTGAACAGGGTTTTAGCTGTCTCACGGCCTGTATCTTCAATCAATTGTACACTGTCTACGGGAATATCCGTTGGT
Source organism: Bacillus sp. FSL W7-1582 (assembly GCF_038593325.1). Lineage (NCBI taxonomy): Bacteria > Bacillati > Bacillota > Bacilli > Caryophanales > Bacillaceae > Bacillus > Bacillus sp. FSL W7-1582. The sequence continues at coordinate 1,288,000 of NZ_CP151987.1, read as the reverse complement.
TGCAGCGCTTCGTGAATGACTTTCACAATCGCTTTATTACTATGAATGGCCGATGAACTTCCTCGAAGAATCACAGCATTTCCAGTTTTCAAGCAAAGAGTGGCCGCATCGACTGTCACGTTTGGTCTTGCTTCGTAAATCATCCCAACCGTTCCAAGAGGCACACGTACTTTTTCAATGAAAAGCCCGTTTTCTTTTTGAATGGTCTCTAATGTTTCGCCAATTGGGTCTTTGAGCTGAATGAGTTGATGCGTAGCGTCTGCAATCGCTTCAATTCTCTCTTCTGTTAATGTAATTCTGTCGATCACAGATGGCGTGAACTCTTTGTCTATAGCCGCCTGAACATCTTTTTGGTTCTCGGCAATTAAATACGCTGAAGATGCTTTTAATGCTTTTGCAATAGCGTCTAATGCAGCATTCTTTTGTTCAGTTGTTTTTAATAGCAGCTGATCTTTGGCCGCGCTTGCCTTTTTTGCTTTTTCTAGAACTTCATTCATCGTTTTCCCTCCTCAGTTTTGTACGTGCTGAACCCAGTGATCTCGGTGAATGACTTCAGGTTTTTCATAAGAAAGCTCATGACTTCGCATCCCTTTAATGCCAAGAAGCTCATCTGAATCATACAATGTTTGTCCTTTACCGACTAACCCGTTTGGACCAACAACTTCGACGACCTCTCCTTTAGAAAATTCACCAGCTACATCAATGACACCAGCTGGAAGAAGACTTTTTCCATTATGCAAAATCGCCGCCTCTGCTCCCGCATCAATCATGATCTTCCCAGAGACTGGTGAGTGGAATTGAATCCATTGGCGACGGTTATTGACTGATGATAAGTCTTGTTCACCAATATATGTGCCGTCCCCTTGACCAGCGAGAATGTGAAGAAGCTTGTCTTCTCCTGCACCTGTGCCAATGAAGACTTTAACGCCAAGGGAGAGAGCTGTTTGTGCAGCTGAAAGCTTAGATTTCATCCCGCCTGTTCCAACCTTTGAACCCGTACTCTTCGCATATGAGAACAATTCATCTGAAATGTGAGTCAGCACATCAAACCGCTTCGCATCAGGATTCTCACTTGGATTGGCATCATAAATTCCGTTGATATCTGTTAAAATGATCAATTGGTCTGCATGAATTAAGCCACTGACCAGTGCTGATAACATGTCATTATCACCAAAGGTAAGCTCCTCGATGGACACAGAATCATTTTCATTAATGATCGGTAAAATTTTTCTTTCGAGCAGCTCCATCATCGTTGCGTAAGCATTTCGATATCTTGTACGATCTGAAAAGTCATTACGTGTTAAAAGCATTTGTGCAGGCGTCATCTGAAACTGTGAAAATAGTTCTGTATATTTCTGCATTAACAAGCCTTGACCAACAGCAGCAGCAGCCTGCTTCCCTTTTAAGGTCACAGGTCTTGACGGATATCCTAAACTGCCAAATCCCGCCGCAACGGCACCTGACGAAATGAGGATGATTTCATGCCCTGCCTCTTTTAGCTTTGCGATGGCTTTGACATGATCCTGCATTTTTTGTTCATCAATGGCTCCCTTTTGCTCTGTTAATGAACTGCTACCAATTTTTATGACGATCCTTTGCTTTTTCATCATTGATTCCCTCCGCTATACCTTTCACCACATAAAAAATCCCTTTTTCTCCTTATGTAAAGGACGAAAAAGGGATTTTCCGTGGTACCACCTTCATTGAATAAGCATACGTTTGCTTATTCCACTCAACTCCTGTAACGCCAGGCATGCGCTTAGATTTTTCCTCTAAGGCTCAAAGGGTAGGTTCAGCAGCTGTCTGCGGCAAATGTTTCAGCGTGTCATTTGCTCTCTTTACACAGCAGGTCCTGCTTACTATTCCTTCTCAACGCTCGTTAATTTTTTTATATTATCACCAATTGCTTCAGAAAAGTCAAGCGGTCAATTAAACACAATCGTTTTATTCTCATGGACAATGATTCGATCTTCTAGATGCCATTTGACAGCACGGGCAAGCACGCTGCGCTCAATCGTGCGGCCGATATTTTTTAATGCCTCTGCATCATCTCTATGATCTACCCGCTCAATATCCTGTTCAATGATTGGTCCTTCGTCTAAATCATTGGTGACATAATGGGAAGTCGCGCCAATCAGTTTAACCCCTCGCTCATATGCACGCTTGTAAGGGTTAGCCCCTATAAAAGCCGGCAGGAAGGAATGATGAATATTAATGATTTTGTTCGGGTGCTGTTCAATAAAGGCTGGCGTCAAAATTTGCATGTATCTCGCAAGCACAACCGCATCAATATCATACTCTTCTAATAATGCAAGTTGCTGTTTTTCTGCATCTTGGCGAATGTCTTTATTTGCTTTCACGAAGTGGAATGGAATGCCGAGTGCTTCGACTGTATCTTTTGCCGTTTCATGATTGCTGATGACAACCGCTATTTCAGCCATTAAATTACCGCTTTGCCATTCCCATAAAAGTTCATGTAAACAATGAAGCTCTTTGGATACAAAGATCGCCAGCTTTTTCAGATCACTTGCACGCGACATGCTCCACGTCATATGAAATGATTGCGCAATTGGCTCAAAACTGCTTTTCAATTGATCTAAGTTGGCAGAAATGTCTTTCCAATCAAATTCAATTCTTAAAAAGAACCGGCCGCTCTCATGATCTGTTGTGTATTGACTAGATTCAATGATGTTTGCTCCATGTTCAAATAAAAAAGTAGAAACAGCTGACACAATACCAGGCTGATCCGGGCAACTGACTAAAAGCCTGCCTTTTTGTTCATGCTTTTGTCTGTGTAATTCAAGTTTCTCTGTAATCAATGTTCTCATGTCTTATGACCTCATTTACATTTTTCATTCTAATGAAATATTATACTGGACTGGAAAGAGAAAAAGCAATTAAGCGTCGTATTTTTTATTGAATATTCATTCAATTCTGCACCTGGCGTGATATAATATGAATAGACCTTTTATCACAAAAGGAGTGATGGAGATGAAAAACATGACTTTGTTTGGTAAAGTGAGCTTTTGGCTCGGCATCGTATGTCTCATCACGGGCATTTATCTATTTATGACCGGAGAAAGACTCATTCCTTTACTTACATTTGGTGTGTGTTTTCTGCTTGTGAGTCAACTTTACCGCAAAAATGAAAACGATTCCAATCATCATTCGATGTAGCAAAAAGGCTGGCATATGATTGCCAGCCTTTTCTTATTCAATGATTTTTAACCCGACCGCTGCTGATAAAATCAGTGCGATAAATAAAATACGTTTTGCGTCTTTCGACTCACCATAAAACAGCATCCCAACAATCGCTCCTCCAGCTGCTCCGATTCCTGTCCAAATCGCATACGCCGTTCCCATCGGAATTGTATTCATCGCAAGAGACAGCATCAGAAAGGAAAGCGAAAATCCAGCTGCTATGAAGAAAATCCATTTGACATGGCGATCTTTCTGGAATTGATTCATCATGGTGACACAAAGCATTTCTAAGATGCCTGCCCCAATGAGTAAAAGCCAGCTCACGATTCAGCCTCCCCTTTCTTTTCACCTGTGGTCAATTTGAGTCCTAATACACCGCTTAAAAGGACCATGATCAAAAGTAATTTTACTAGCTGTACCGGCTCACCCATGACCATTCCTACTATGACCGTACCGGCTGTTCCAAGTCCGGTGAAAACGGCGTAAAGTGTGCCAACTGGAAGTACCGTCGTGGCTTTCAGGAGTAAATAAAAGCTGACGACAATACAAACGATGGTTGCACTCCATTCCAATATAGAGCCAGCATATTTCAACCCCATTACCCAGCCGACTTCAAATACGGCTGCAATCAAAACATTTCCCCATTTCATTCGATCTCTTCCTTTCTTACCGATTCCAAGCAATAAAAAAAGCCCGGAAATCGATCGTTTGATCAAATCTCCCGGGCTTTTATCCCTCCGTGTCCATACGGCCCATTCTTAGAGGACCCTATGTGTTTTCTCTCGGTCCAGACTGCGCTGCCCGCACGGAACCCTAGAAAACCAATTCATGATAAGCAGATCTAGCGTAAAGCCGATTCTGTATAAAAAAGTGTATCACACCCTGATATGCCGGTCTACCACTTTGCTTTTCCCCTTCAAATATACTTGTTCATTTTTCGAAAGAAAGTGGATGAAAGCGAAGTATACTAAATGTTAGAAAGAGGAACGACCACATCACTGATATAATAAAACAAGAGGTGGATCAAATGATGATGACCGACGAACAAAAACACGAATTTTATCAAGCACTTGTTGATAAGAATCCGCAATATGACGGCACGTTCTTTGCAGGTATTAAAACAACCGGCATCTTCTGTCATGCCACATGTACTGCTAGAAAACCAAAATATGAAAACTGCGAGTTTTTCTTTACAGCAGAGGAGGCGCTGCTTGCAGGGTATCGGCCGTGTAAGCGATGCACGCCTTTAACATATCCTAACAGCATTCCAGAAGAAGTCAAAACACTTGTATCAGCAGTTGAAGAGAGTCCTGAGAAACGATGGAAAGAAGAAGATTTTCGCCAATTAGGGATTCACTCTGCAACAGCTCGGAGAAAATTTAAAGAAATCTATGGAATGACCTTTGTTCAATATGCTAGATCACGCCGAATGGGACTAGCGTTTAAAGAGATTCTAAACGGAAAAAAAGTCATTGATCAGCAAGTCACCTTCGGTTACGAGTCTTCCAGTGCCTTCAATGATGCCTTTACGAAAATCATGGGAAATCCACCCAAAAAGGCGCAAGTCAATATTTTGCATGCGAATTTTATTTCCACTCCGATTGGGCGGATGATGAGCATTTCAGATGCAACCCATGTGTATTTGCTTGAATTTATGGACAGGCGAGGATTAGAAAGAGAAATTGAGAACATCAGAAAAAAACATCATGCCCGTATTTTAGTTGGAGAAACAAACGTCCATCAGCAATTAGCAAAGGAATTGGCCTTATATTTTGAAAAGAAACTCACGCAGTTTACTGTGCCACTTGCTATACATGGCACCCCTTTTCAGAAAAGGGTATGGGATCTTCTATTACAGATTCCGCCAGGCGAAACGAGATCGTATCGAGATCTTGCCATCATGCTTGGCGATCCCCATTTGGTTCGGGCAGTTGGAAATGCAAATGGTGCCAATCAGTTGGCCATCATCATTCCTTGTCACCGAGTCATTCAAACAAGCGGTGAACTTGGCGGATATGGCGGGGGAATCGAACGAAAGAAATATTTACTTCAGTTAGAACAGCGTCTATAAAAGAAAAAGCGGCTCTCCTTATGATTCAAGCGAGCCGCTTTTTCCGTCACGAGTAACACTGTAAACATCAATCATTTGATCCCATTTTGAAATGGTTTTTTCTTTTTTCATCCCCATTTTCATTGCGACCTTGACTGACGCTTCATTGTCAGGGCGAATTAAGCTGACCATTCGCCTCACCTTCATTTCGTCAAAACCATACGCAAGACAGCCTTTTGCAGCCTCAACAGCATATCCTTTTCCCCATGCCGATCTCTTTAGCATATAGCCAATTTCAAGCTCTGTTTGTCCTTCGACGTTTTGGAGAACAATTCCGCTTTGACCAAGAGGTTCCTTCGTTTCTTTTTCTTCAATGATCCACAGGGACGTATGAAATGTGCGGTCATTCTTTTGATTCCAAGCAATCCACTCTTTTGTCTGCTTTTCATCCTTTAGTGAAGGATAATACTTCATGACCTCTGCATCTTGGAATAGCTTTTCATATAAAAAAGGCGCATCGTCTTCATCCATTGTTCTCAGTCTGAGACGCTCTGTTTCAAGCACGATCCGTGTTTGATGTGCCATTTTTTATCCCCCCTGCTTACTTGCTAAAAATATCTCCGAACAACCCATTTGAATCTGGGGCAAAGTAATGGAACCCCGCACCCGTTAAACTAGCAGCTAATGCGGTCCACATGATTAAACTGACCGTCATCCACACAGTGACTTGTTTTCTTTTCGTACCGAAGCTCATACACATAAAAGCCGCTAAATGACTGCCAATGATAAAAGGACCGATAAGTGCCAAACCAGGGAGACCATACCGTTCCCAAACCTTTTTGGCTTTCAGCTGTTTTTTCTCTCCTTTTTCATCATGTTTCTCCTCTTTCCTTTTCAGCCACCACGCTTTAAATCGGTCCACGAAGACGATGAGTAGCAAGACGGTAAGAAAGTTGCCGACGAATCCAATAACTGCCGTTGTCACAGGATGCAGACCACTTAAAATCCCCAGCGGAACGACACCAACCACTTCAAAAAAAGGTAAAGCAGCCAATATAAAAACGAGTACATACCCCCATACAATATCCAATCACAGAACCCCTTTTCATTTTTGTCCTCTTCTCATTGTAAAGAAAAATGTGATCCCATATCTACATTTTTTTAGAAAAAGAAAAGCACATCGCAAGTGATGTGCTCCAGATTGTTGACAAAGGGCTAAAATGAACTTTATTTTAGCCCTTTGTCTTCTTTTCAGCGTGATAGAAAACCTTTGCAGTCTAGGAAGGACGAGTACTGGCGCGGAGCGAATTTGACATTCGTGAGCACCAGCACGCAGGACTGACAAAGAATGCGAGGGTTTGTCTACACGCTGAAGCACATCGCAAGTGATGTGCTCTATCTACATTAAATGTTCATTTTTCTTGTTTGTTTTCTGTAAAAAGCGATTGTGAGCAAGACTAAAATCACAATGGATACCAGACTTGTGAAAAGAAGCATGAGAGGCGATGTCCATCCAAGCCATTCGAATAGGAGTTGCGGTCCAAAGAAGATCAACGGAATGAGCGACATCATATTCGCCTTTAATATGGCATTTAATAAGACAATACACAGCAGCAACAGAAGAATGACGCCCCATCTTTGGCTCGAGGTCAGCACAAGTAAAGGAGTACCAAGTTTTTGGTCCAATAATTTCACTGTGATCAAGGCTGTCATCTGAAAAACACCTAATATCCAAAAGTAAAAGAATGCCCTCCTGCTTGTTTGAAAGGCAGAAGCTCTAAACATCACAATGGTCATGATCACATTGGCCACTATGATGAGCGGATAACCAATGAGTGCATACCAAGAATACGATAAACTTTGACTGATGGCATCTGCTAACATCATGTAAAAAAGAGATCCAATTAAAAAAGCACTGACAAACGGAACCCAGTCTTTATGATTTCTAGAGAGCTCTTTCGCTAGCTCATCAGCAAAGCCCCGTGGATCTCCGCCAAATACATCTTCCCCTGTTTTCCCATCTTTCTCAGCTTCGACAGCGTGTGTCGTTAATTCATCCATCACTTCGTCGATCTCGTCCTGATTTTTCCCTTTTGATATGAGATAGAGTTGCAGCTCTAATAAGATGTGTCTCGTTTCTTTTGTTACCATCTTCTCACTTCCCTTTATGTAATAATCGCTCTACATTCCCTGACAGCTCATGCCATCGCATGGTAAAATCCGTCAGCGCTTCTTCGCCTCTTTGTGTGAGCGTATAGTATTTCCTTTTCGGCCCACTCGCCGATACTTTTGTAGACGTATGAACTAGTTGTTCTTTTTGCATGCGCAGCAAGATCGGATAAATACTGCCTTCACTAATTTGATCAAACCCATAGTGCGCAAGCTTCTTTGTCATTTCATAGCCATAAATTTCACCTTCAGAAATAATCGACAGCAGGCATCCCTCTAAAATTCCTTTTAGCATTTGTGTTGATTGTGTCATCATCGATCCTCCGCTTTCAGTACCTTGCATGACAAGATAGTTTGATCTTACCACACACTATCTTGCCATGCAAGATACCGACTCAGAAAAAAATCACCGCTTAAAGGGTGATTTTTACGCCCAAGGCTTATCCGTCCCAAGTGCGTCAGCCAAAGCTTTACTATGCTTTCGGCGGCTTTTTCTTTCCTCTGCCCGCTGCTTCGCTGTTTGATGAAGCATGATTTCTTCATCTGTTTCCGGCATGACTTGTGGAACTCGTTTTGGCTTCCCGTTTTCATCCAGCGAGACAAAGGTAAGAAATGAAGTTGCTGCGAGTCTGCGTTCTCCAGACATCAAGTTTTCTTTAATGACTTTGACGAATACTTCCATAGAAGATGTGCCGACCCATGTCACATAAGATTCTAAGCAGACGGACTCTTTCTGTCCAATCGGCTCTAAAAAATCAACTGAATCCATTGATGCGGTGACTGTTTCACTACGGCTGTGTCTTGCTGCCGAGATGGAAGCAATGTCATCTATATAACTCATTAATTTTCCGCCAAATAACGTTTGGTGGTTATTCGTATCGAGGGGGAATACCCTGCTGGTTTTCACAACTTTTGATTCCTTGCAGTATTTGAAATTTTCTTCACTCATCGTCATAGCTCCTTCTTGCTGTTTTCGTTGATGCGGAACGACTTTTATTAAACACTATTCTATTAGGTTTGTCTAAACTTTTTGCTTTAGTCTCTCATGAGAGATTTTCTTTCGGAAATGTTTCAACATTTACTAGAAGGAGGAATAATATAACTATCGATAAACAAGGAGGCCCTTTGATGGATTCTATGAAATCAGAGAAAGTGTATAAAACGCCGCAATGTATGAGTGAATATGATGATTTACAAGAAGTCCTCTTATGCAGTCCAATTTATATGGAAATTAAACAGATCATCAATGAAACCCAAAAGCATTTTGCAAGAGAAAATATTTCTCAAATCAAAGCCCTCACGCAGCATAAGCAATTCATCCAAACGCTGAAAAACCATCATGTCCGGCCTGTCCTTCTTCCTGCAAATGAACGTTTCCCTGAACAAGTCTTCACTCGGGATATTGGATTTACAATTGGACAGACTTTATTTGTTTCAAATATGGCAGCCCCTGTCAGACAAGGAGAAGAACATTCCTTAAAAGAATGGGCACAGACAAAAGGATGGACAACCATCACGCTGGATGATGGAACGATTGAAGGCGGCGATGTGCTTGTAGACCAAACCCGGGTATTTGTGGGGATCAGCAAAAGAACAAATCTAGCCGCCATCCAGCAGCTCAAAAAAGAACTGCCGAATCACGACATCATTCCTATTCATCTTCCTTCTCACATTTTGCATCTTGATTGTGTGATGAATATTCTTTCTCATCATGAGATCTTGATTTACCCTGAAGCTTTTACGGAAAAGGATCTTCATATGCTCACAAAGCATTATGATCTCATTGAAATAAGTGAGCAAGAGCAGTTCACACTTGGACCAAATGTGTTGTCCATTGGACAGAAAAAAGTCATCAGCTTACCAATCAACCAAGAAACAAATGCTGCATTAACAGCCCACGGCTACACCGTCATTGAAGTAGATTTTTCAGAAATCATTAAATCCGGCGGCTCTTTTAGATGCTGTACATTACCTATTAGGCGTTCATAAAAGCCAAAAAGCCAGCTTGTCTACTCGCTGGCTTTTTAAATGCTTACCTTCTTCCCTCTATCTATTTCCTATCATATAAATGACAAGCCACTTCATGCCCTTCTTCGACTGCTTGTAATACTGGCTTTTTGTCCGCACATACATCCATTGCAGCAGGACATCTTGTCCGAAATACGCAGCCGCTTGGCGGATTCACTGGACTTGGAATTTCTCCTTTTAAAATAAACCGCTTGCGTTTATCTTCCACATCAGGATCTGGAATCGGGATAGCAGACAGCAATGCTTGTGTATATGGATGAAGCGGTGTTTTATATAAAGCATCACTGCTAGTCATCTCCACGAGATGTCCTAAGTACATGACACCGATTCGATCGCTAATATATTTAACCATCGATAAATCATGGGCAATAAATAAAAACGTCAATCCTTCTTCTTTTTGCAGTTTTTTCAGCAAATTCACGACCTGAGCTTGAACGGATACATCTAGTGCAGAAATCGGCTCATCTGCCACGATAAACTTTGGCGATAAGGCGAGTGCTCTAGCAATCCCTATTCTTTGCCTCTGACCTCCGCTGAATTCGTGAGGATAGCGTGTAGCAAAATCATGACTTAGCCCCACCGCTTCAAGCAGTTCCTTCACGCGCTCGAGCCTTTTCTTTTGACTGCCATACAATTGGTGGATCTCCATCGGTTCTAGCATAATATCTTTTACAGAGAGCCTAGGATTTAAAGAAGAATACGGATCTTGAAACACCATTTGAATTTGCCTATTGAAATCAAATGATTCTCGGTTCGATAAGTGATGGAGACTTTTCCCTTCATACAAAGCTTCCCCTTCTGTCGGGTCATAAAGCCGCATGAGCACTTTTCCAAGTGTAGATTTCCCGCAGCCTGACTCACCAACAAGACCAAAGGTTTCGCCTTGTTTCAGCTGAAAGGTGACACCATCTAATGCTTTTAACGTTCTTCCTTTCGATAGATGAAAATGCTTTTTTAAGTTGTTGACTTGCAGAAGTGGTTCACTTCCCATCACATCTCCCCCTCTCAGCTTTCAAATACCGCCTTGTTCCTGCCCATTCCTGTTCATATGAAGTACCAGAAAGAGAAAGGAGTTCAATCTGTCTGCCCGTTTTAGGCGAGTGAAGCATCATGCCATCTCCAGCATACATCCCTACATGGCGAACTGCTCCCTTCCCATTGTCATTGGCAAAAAACATGAGATCACCTGGCGCCAAATGGTTTGATGCGACTGGAGTTCCTTGAACTGCTTGGTCACTTGCGTCTCTCGGTAATAAACATCCACACGCTTTGTACATACTGTAAACAAAACCCGAACAGTCGTAGCCATAGCTGCTCATGCCGCCCCACAAATATGACAGTCCAATAAATTGTTTTCCTATGGCTAAGGCATCCTTACCGCTCATAGAAGAAGGTGATGAAGCGTGGCGCACATCTTCTTTTTTGATTTCTCTTCTTCCTACTGGAGTTAGAACATCAAAGGAATCGCTCATTTCTTCAACAGGTGCTAGTTCTGTTAAAAAACTAACCTCCATATCCGGTGTTCCGTTTTGATATAAAACCGCTTTTTTCTGACAAACAATCAAGGGACTAGCAGGTGGTTCACTCTCTGATACTTCATTTAATTGCTTTACAGGGATATAACCTGGGTAGCCTTGCGGGTGTTTCCGGCTTGCCTGCTGCGGGATGACAACTTTCATCCAGCCATCTGTTTCCTCCAGCCCAATGACTCGTTCGCCAAGCAGTACTTGGGTTTGAATAAGGTTTTCTTCACATAAGGCCAATTTCTGTTCATATGTTTGCTCATCAATCCATTCTTTGATCTGGACGGAACTTTGAAGAACGTGTCGATCCATATCTCTCGGCGACTGCGGTGCTGTCCATATATTTGCGACTGGAACCTTTGATTCATATAACATCATAAGACCCCTTTCACTCCTTGAATGCCTAATCCATGATGCGGTGGAAAGAGAATATCTTTTCCTTGATAGACAATTCCTCCGTCTATTAAGTCCTCTTTGAGCATAAGCGGCGCATCAAAATCATAACGGGTAATATTCGGCTGGCTTGCAGCAAGATGAGCGGCTGCGGTAATCCCTAGTTTTGATTCGATCATACTGCCAACCATGCACTTGACGCCGTATGCTTCTGCTAAACTATTGATTTTCAGCGCTTTTTTGATACCGCCTGTTTTCATTAATTTTAAGTTGATGAGATCACAGCTTCTCGTTTCTAACACCTTGATGGCATCATGGAGGCTAAAAATACTTTCATCTGCCATAATCAATGTGTCTGTTGCTTCCGTCACCCGGCGCAGACCCTCGATGTCTTCTTTAGGCACTGGCTGCTCGACTAGTTCAATATCGAATGCCTCCATTTTTCGAATGGCCACAACCGCTTCCTTCCATGTCCAGCCTTGGTTGGCGTCAAGCCTGATTTGAATATCCGGCCCGACTTTTTCTCGAATCCGTTTGATCCGCTGAATATCCGTCTCTATATCATCTTTTCCCACTTTGATCTTTAAGGTACGAAAGCCTTCAGCTGCATATTGCTTCGCATCCTCTGCCATTTCTAGCGGACGGTTGACACTGACCGTATAATCCGTTTCCAGCTGATCACGATAACCACCAAGATATTGATAAAGCGGCAGGCCAGCCTGCTTCGCTAAACCATCGTATATCGCCATATCTATTGCAGCCTTTGCACTCGTGTTTCCTACAAGTACACGGTAGATCGCTGAAAAGATTTGTTCATATTGTGACAATGAGGCCCCAATCAAGATCGGCCTCATCACAGCGCAAATAGCATAGTCGATGCTTTCCAGTGTTTCACCTGTAATGACCGATGTCGGCACTGCCTCTCCATAGCTGACATCACCTTGATCATAGGTGATGATCACAATAAGAGATGCGGCGTCATACACCGTTCTTAATGCTGTTTTGAAAGGCTTCTTTAGCGGTACATTCGTTCTGCATGTGCGAACATCTACGATTTTCATTTGATCGCCTCTTTCGCTGCAACACCTGGGGAAATATGCAGTTTTTTCCCTGTAGCATCTAATGTTGCGTGCACGCCGATTGGAATGGCGAAGTTTGGAGATGAATGACCGATCCGAAAACCACCAAGTGCAGGTTTCTGTTGCGGAACAATATACGTCTCCCATAACTGATCGAGCGTTAACGACTGCTCTTTCTTTTTCGGCTCACATTGATGAAAATCACCAATGATAAATCCAGCCGCATCACGTAATTTTCCTGCAGAGGCTAGGTGCTGCATCATTCGATCGATTTTATATGGTTCTTCGTCAATATCTTCTATCAATAAAAGCTTCCCCTTTGTATCAATTTCAAAAGGTGTACCAAGTGTCGTGACAATAAGGGCAAGATTTCCTCCGGTGATTTCGCCTGAAGCCGTGCCATGATAAAAAGTATGAAGAGGTGACAGGTGGTTCGTATACGAAAAGGCTTTCGGAGTGAATAGCTGTAAAAAGGTATCCTTTGTATACGGGTGAACCCCTTCAAGTCCCACATCAGAGGAGAGCATTGGACCATGAAAGGTCACAAGACCCGTCTGCTGCTGAATCGCTGTATGTAAAAACGTAATATCACTGTATCCCCAAAAGATTTTTGGGTTCCGGCGAATGAGATCATAGTCAATGGCTTCTGCAATTCTTCCTGTTCCGTATCCTCCGCAAGCACAAATCACTGCCTTCACGTCTGGATCTTGAAACATGTGATGAATATCTTCCACTCGTTCATGATCATGACCTGCTAAATAACCATACCGGGAGTCGATATACTTCCCCTTTTTCACCTTTAGCCCTAAGCTTTCTAAAAAAGAAATACCTCTTGCTAATTTCAGCTCATCAGGCGGGCTTGCTGGTGCAATGATTCCCACTGTATCTCCTGTTTGAAGTGCCACTGGCAGATGGTTCATGCCAATCCCCTCTTTCTCTTCGTTTCTTTCAATCTATGGGCATCTTCTTCATAACATGAACGAATAAAGGAACAGACGCTTTTTTCAAAGCGTCCCAGATTGTTGACAAAGGGTTAAAATGAACTTTATTTTAACCCTTTGTCTTCTTTTCAGCGTGATAGAAAACCTTTGCAGCCCTAGGAAGGACGAGCATCGGCGCGGAGCGAATTTGACATTCGTGAGTACCAGCAGGCAGGACTGACAACGAATGCGAGGGTTTGTCTACACGCTGAGACGCTTTTTTCAAAGCGTCCCGTTCTCTCATTCTTTTCATTTACTCTCCATCTACCTGTGCCCATTTCAAATCAATGTAACCAACAGGATGACGGACAATGCCCTTTACGCCTTCTTTTTGTAAATAGACTTGGTTATAAAAATGAATGGGAATGATCGGTGCTTCTTCCATCAGAAGTGCCTCGGCATCATGCAGCATACGATTTCTCTTTTGTTCATCTGCTTCTTGACTCGCCTTTTTGATCAGCTGGTCATACGTATCATTTGACCAACCTGTCCGGTTCATCGCATTTCCTGTTTGGAAGCTCTCTAAGAAATTGATTGGGTCTGCATAGTCAGCTAGAAATGAACTTTGCGAGAATTGGAATTTGAGTGCCTTTTGATCTTCTGCAAACACATTTGCTTCCATGTTTGCAAGCTTCACATCTACCCCTAGCGCTTCTTTTAATTGTTGCTGAATGGCTTCTGCTTTTTTCTTATTTTCAGGCTTTGTACTATATGTTAATGTGACGGGCGGCAGCTTTGAATAGTTTTCTTCTTTCAACCCTTTTTCTAATAGTTTTACAGCTTCACTCGTATCATGTTTGACAAGATCGCCGCCAGCTTCTCTGAAATCTTCACCCTTTGAATCTAAAATTCCTGGTGAAACGAAGGCACGTGCTGGCTTCTCTTCATTTTTCGTCACGTACTCTACAATATCCTGAGGATTGATCGCCATTTGAAAGGCTTTGCGAATGTTCTTATTTTGAAAAGGCTCCATGTTGACATTTAGGCGATAAAAAAACAGCCCTGCTTGATCTTCAATTTGCACATCTTTGCTTTTTAACAGGTCTTCACTTTGTTCTGCCGGAACGAAGGCCGTATCTAAATCTCCTGATTGATACATTTGGTAATCTGTGTTTCGGTCACTAATCATGAGCCATTTCACTTGATCTAGCTTGACCGTTTGTTTGTCCCAATACGTGTCACTTTTTTCCATTGTAAAGCTTTCATCATGCTTCCACTCTGTCAGCTTAAACGGTCCATTACCGACAAAGGTTTTCGCATCCTTGGCCCAGTTCGGGTCCTTCTCCGCTACCTTCTCATTCACCGGGAAAAAGGCAGGGTTTGCGGTCATATTTAAGAAAGATTTCTGCGGGTATGCTAGCTTGACCTCTAGCGTTTGATCATTAACAGCCTTGACTTTTACATCTTCTTTCTTCCCTTTTCCGCTGTTAAACGCTTCGCCCCCTTCAATCATATAAGCTAAGAATGCCGCAGAAGAGCCCGTCTTTGGATCTAGCAGCCGCTTCCACGCATATTCAAAGTCACTTGCTTTGACTGGATCACCATTTGACCACTTAATCCCATCCCTTAAATGGAACGTGTACGTTTTTCCGTCCTTTGAGATGTCCCATTTTTCCGCCATGGCAGCAGATGGTTCGTGCTTTTCATTCAGTCTCGTTAATCCTTCCATTAAGTTATTGAGCCCTTGCCAGGACACATTATTAAAACCAATGGGCGGATCAAATGATGTCGGTTCGTTTTCATTATTTAATGTTAAAACTTTCTCTTCGCCCTTGCTTGAAGATCCTTTGCCTGCTTGCTCATTGGCTGTACATCCTGCAAGCAGCATCACTGCGATAAAGCACATACTGAGAATCCAACCTGTTTTTCTCATGAAAAACTCCCCCTTTGTGTTGAAGATAAAACCGTTTGCTTCGCTCGTTCATCTTGAAGCCAGCAATGTACTGCATGTGTAGGTGAACGCTGCGTTTCATGCGGCATGATATGATCACACACTTTCATCGCAGACGGGCATCGATCGGTATATGGACATCCTTTTGGCGGGGCAAATAAATCAGGCGGGCTTCCTTCAATAGGAATGAGTTCATCTTTCATATCCAGCCTTGGAACGGATTGCAGTAGCCCTTTTGTATAGGGATGCTGCGGACTGTAAAAGATATCTCGCCTTGTCCCAACTTCAACGATTTTCCCCCCGTACATGACGGCCACTCGATCAGCGACTTGTGCTACGACCCCTAGGTCATGTGTGATTAAAATAATCGTCACGCCTGTTTTTTTCTGAATCTCCTTAAATAGTTCTAAAATCTGCGCCTGTATGGTGACATCTAGTGCAGTTGTCGGTTCATCTGCAATCAGCACCTTCGGCTCACAAATAAGAGCCATTGCAATCATGAGCCGCTGCCTCATGCCACCGCTGAATTGATGCGGATATTGCTTCAGTCTCTCTTTCGGCTGCGGTATCCCCACCAAGTCAAGCATACGAAGCGCCTCTTCTTTCACTTCTTTTTTTGTCAGCTTCTGATGCACTTTTGCAGCTTCCATCAGCTGATCCCCAATTGTTAGCGTCGGGTTGAGTGCCGTCATAGGATCTTGAAAAATCATGGAGATATCGACACCACGGATGCTGCGCATGTCTTTTTCAGATAATGACAGCAAGTTGCGATCACGAAACCAAATTTCCCCTTGATCGACTTGTGCGCTGTATGCAGGGAGAAGCCGCATGATACTTTGAGACGTCACACTTTTTCCGCAGCCTGATTCTCCTACAATGGCGAGGGTTTCTTTTTCATACACATCCACATTCACCCCGCGTACCGCTTGAACAGAACCGCCATATGTCCGAAAGCTAACATGCAGATCGATAATCCGAAGCATTTTTTTCATCACGCCATCACCTCTTCATCTTCGGATCAAGCGCATCTTGCAAGCCATCACCTAAATTATTAAAGCAAAACATCGTCAGCGAAATAAAAAATGCCGGAAAGAATAAACGCCACCAGTGGCCATTATCTGACAGCACTGTCGGCAAGGCGTCATTGGCCATCACACCCCAGCTTGCAAACGGGGCTTGAATCCCTAAACCGAGAAAACTTAAGAATGCTTCAGCAAAAATCGCTGTCGGTACAGTTAGCGTCATCTGGACAATAATCGGTCCCATCGTATTCGGCAGTAAATTTCTGCGGATGATGCGCAAGCTTTTTGCGCCAAAGGTTTTCGAGGCAAGGACATATTCTTGGCTTTTCAGCTGAAGGACTTGACCTCTCACGATTCTTGCCATCCCGATCCAGCCTGTGACAGTGAGCGCCACAATAATAGTGACAAGCCCAGGCCCCATCAGGACCATCAATAAAATGACGACGAGTAAATACGGCAGACCGTAAAGCACCTCGACGATCCGCATCATGACATGGTCATACTTCCCGCCTTTATAGCCTGCAATACCGCCATAGATGACACCGATTGCAAAATCAATGAGAGCGGCCATCACGCCCACAAATAATGAAATGCGTGCGCCGTACCAAGTACGTGTAAACACATCACGTCCAAGCTCATCTGTTCCAAACCAGTGAGCAGCTGACGGTGGCAAGTTTTGCATAGAAAGCCGCTGTTCTGTCACACTATTCGGCGCAAGAAGTGGACCTAATACAGCCATGAGGAAAAGAAAAATCAGCACCGATAAACTAAACATAGCGAGTTTATTTTGTTTTAACCGTCGCCAAGTATCTGCCCAATACGAAAGTGAGGGTCTTTTAATGGCATGGACTTCAGATGTCTTTTGTTCTTTAGGAGCAAACCATTCATCTGGCACTTCATGCGCTTGATTCGTTTGATCATGCTGAAGGTGTATGCTCATGCCTTTCCTCCTTTCTGATGCAGCTGGATCCTTGGATCAAGCAGACGATATGTCACATCTACAATGAAAAGAAGGGTAATTAAGATGATGCTGTAAAAAACAGTAGTTCCCATGATGACAGGATAGTCACGGTTGTTAATACTCTCGACAAAGTATTTTCCCATTCCAGGGATCGCAAAGATTTTTTCAATGACAAAGCTGCCTGTTAAAATACTTGCGACAAGTGTGCCAAGGATCGTGACAACAGGTAAAAGTGCATTCCGCAGGGCATGTTTAAACACAATTTTATAAGGGGAAAGTCCTTTCGCTTTTGCAGTTCGAATATAGTCCTGCGACAGCACTTCAATCATGCTCGATCTCGTTAACCGGGCAATGATCGCCATTGGACCTACCGCCAGTGCAATGGTAGGAAGCACCATATGCATTGGACTTGTCCACATCGCTGTAGGAAAGAGTTTTACATTCACAGCAAGCTGCTGAATTAATAAGGTAGCAAAGATAAAGTTGGGTATGGATATACCGAAAACAGCAATCGTCATGGCGATATAATCAATCAAGCCATTATGCCGGAGGGCAGCCATGATTCCGAGCAAGATGCCGGAGATGACAGCAATCAAAATAGAGATAAGACCAAGTTCTAATGAGACTGGAAAACCTCTCGCCAATAAATCATTGACACTTTCAGAAGGCTTTTTAATGGAAGGACCAAAATCAAAAGTAACGATGGATTTTAAATAGATCATATATTGAACATAGAGTGGCTCGTCTAAGTGATAGTAGCTTTCGAGGTTTCGCTGGACAGTTTCGTTTGTATTTCGTTCTTCATTGAAGGGCGATCCTGGGATGACCTTCATTAAAATAAACGTTAAAGTTGTGATGGTTAAAATCGTGGCAATCATGGCAATCAAACGCTTGAGCAAAAAGCTGGCCATCTGCTGTCTCCCCCTCGCTTAACAAAATGTTGTACGTGCGGCAAGCTCTGTCATGACAAGCATCGCTTGGTAGGCTTCTAATATATTCTCTGCTTGGTACGTCACCGTTGTTGTCCCTTCGATGATGGCCGTACCCGGCATTAAATTCGCCCATTCGGCTTGTCCATAATTGGCAAACTCGATTTTCAGCACTGGCTGCTCAGGAGGCGTGAGCGGCTTCATTTGATGAATTTGTTTCATGGCAAATTCCACTTGCTGCGAGATGAGGGTGCTCACTTTCGCTGGTGTTAAGCATTTCACAGCAGATCTTGAAATGGTTTCTTTCACCGCCACTGTTTTCACGCCAGGCATTAACTTTTCAGCTTCAAGTGCTGCTTGATCGTCTCCGCATACAAGAATGACCGGAACACCATAATAGCCTGCGACATACGCATTAAAGCCCATTTCACCAATCGGATGATCATTTATGTAAAAATGTCTGACACCAAAAATCATACTGTGAGACATCACACCTTTCATTGATGCCCTTGCATGATAGCCTAAAAAAACAGCGGCATCATACGTTTGATCTAATCCTTGGACCATTGAATAAGGCTTTACATCACCTGATATGAGAGATGCTTCCTCATGCAAATCTTCAATCAACAGATTATTCATTTTAGAATGGCTATCATTCACTAAAATATCGGTCGCCCCATGTGTAAGAAGAGCTTCTACACAGGCGTTCACTTCACCTGTCATGATTTTTCTCCCGCGCTCATAATTGTGCTGGCGGCTATCAACAAATGTATGATCAGCTAGACCAGTAATTCCCTCCATATCGACTGATAAATAGAGCTTCATCCCCATCCCCCTTTAATTAAACTTAAAATTTGTGTATATTTTTCTAAATTTTCTAAAAAATTATATGAGAACTTGATTGATTTTTCAATACAATGTCTGAAAATAAGGAAATTAGACTCAGGTAATACAGGTCAAAAGCATTGATGATAAAGGATTTAATTTACAGAAAAAACACCACTAGCTATGTCTTTAGTGGTGTTTGTCTGCTTCATCGATTTGCGATTTTAGTTGCGCATATTTTTTCATCGTTTGTGTAAACAAGTCATCGAACATTTGCGGTGCCTGCTGCTGGATGACTGCAGCGCCTTCTCCTGTAATCCCGCCTTTTGTTGCGACCCTGTTCACCGTTTCAGCAAATGTCAGTCCGTGTTCAACAAGAACTTGTCCTGTACCGAGCAGCGCATATGTTAAAAATTCATAGGCTTCTTCTAAAGAAAGCTCACTATTCCGAACAGCGGCTCTCGCCATTTCTTCAAAGATTGCTGCAATAAAGCCCGGAGAAGAGCTTGTCAAATTACTCGCCGCATCAAAGCGGTCCTCTTCCACTTCCCTGACGATACTAAAAGCTGAAAGCAGGCGGTGGAGCCGTTCTTGCGCCTCCTGCCCAGCGGTTTCACCATGCGCCACAAGGGATACACCCGTCCCTACGGCTGATGTCAAAGTGGGAATGTATCTAGACACCGGCTGATTCGTATGTTGCATTAATTTGTCTAACGTGACAGCCGCTGCCACTGATACGATATGAAGAGATGTCTTTGCGAGGCTCAGTTGATCTAAGACATCAAGTACAGCAAGCGGTGGTACACAAACAAACACGACATCACATGATGCAGAGATGTCATCTAAAGAGCAAATGTTGACATGCTGGTTCTTCTCTTTCAGCTGTTGCAGACGCTCCGTTTCACTTCGTGTATGGATCATAAACTGACTGGCATGAAGTACTCCTTTATCCAGCCATTTTTGTACCATCATATCTGCCATGCTTCCATATCCAATGATTCCAATAGTCTCCACAGTTTAATCTCCTCTATTTTGCTTAGATTCACTACTTATTTTAACAATTTCCCACAATGTTTTCATTTTTATCCCACACTTTTTTCTTACGATAAAGTCAGTATCCACCACATACGGTCAAACATCTTGAACACATACATGTAAAAATCGATGAAAGAGAGTGATCTTAATGACACAACACAAAGATGAAAAACACACTTCTTATGAATTACAAACGATTGAACAGCCGAAAAAAACACAGAAGAAGCCAAGTGGCTGGCTGAAGCCATTTGTCAGCGGGATTGTGGGCGGTACGTTAGCGTTAGGTGTTTACGTTCTAACTCCATATGCTCAGCATTCAGAAAATCATTCAACTGATTCGTCAACGAAAACAGCCGCTGTATCGACAAATGATACAAGTACAAATTCGTCAAAAACAACAGCGTCACAAACATCCAATTCGACCAGCAGTATTTCCAGTATGGTCGAAAACGTATCACCAGCCATCGTCGGCATTACAAACTATCAAACACAAAGTCAAACAACCACAGATTTTGGTGATATGAACTCACCTTTTGATGGATCACAGCAAAATCAAAACAGCAGCAGTCAAGAGCAAGAAAGCGGTACCGGATCAGGGGTTATTTTCAAAAAATCGGGCAGTAAAGCCTATGTATTAACAAACAACCATGTGATTGAAGGAGCAAATAAATTAACAGTCTCCTTGCATAATGGCAAGACGGTGGAAGGAAAAGTGGTCGGTTCTGACCCGCTGACTGATCTTGCTGTCGTCGAAATTAGCAGCAACGGCGTTACAAAAGTCGCTGAACTTGGAGACTCCTCATCCCTTCGTGCAGGAGAAACCGTCATTGCAATCGGAAATCCGCTTGGTGAAGATTTATCAAGAACAGTGACACAAGGAATTGTCAGCGGTGTCGATCGAACAGTGTCTATGGATACATCAGCTGGCGAAAGCAGTATTAATGTCATTCAAACAGATGCCGCCATTAACCCCGGCAACAGCGGCGGGCCGCTTTTAACAACAGACGGAAAGGTTGTGGGGATCACCAGTATGAAAATTTCTGAAACAGGTGTGGAAGGTATCGGGTTTGCGCTCCCAATCAATGATGTCAAACCAATTGCAGAGCAGCTTCTCACAAAAGGAAAAATCGAACGACCTTATATCGGTATCAGCATGCTGGATCTCGAACAAGTACCAGATGCTTATCAGCAGGAAACGCTTGGACTGACAAGCAGTCAGCTGGATAAAGGCGTGTACGTAAAAGAAATCGCTGCTGGCTCACCTGCTGCCAAAGCTGGATTAAAGACAGAGGATGTCATCACCGCCATCAATGGTAAAAAAGTGACAACCGGCAGTGAATTACGTCACGAGCTTTACACGAATGCAAAAGTAGGAGATACCGTCAGCATCACACTCGTTCGTAATGGAACAGAAGAAACAAAACAAGTGACATTAACACAATCTGAATCAAAGCAAGTCAGCTCTTAACGAAAAAAGCAGCTCAATTTTTATGAGCTGCTTTTTTCATGTTCACTTGATTGGGACTAATCTTTGTTCAATTTCTGCTCGTTTGTGCTCTAAAAATGGTGGAAGTGCTAATTGATCACCAAGCTCATCCACGCTTTCATCCACTGTAAATCCCGGACCGTCTGTTGAGATTTCAAACAAAATGCCGTTTGGCTCTCTAAAATATAGGGCTTTAAAATAAAAACGTTCTACAACACCAGAGTTGGTGAAACCGGCTTTGGCTATTTTATCATGCCATTTTTCAAGCTCTTCTGCGTCCGCTACACGAAAGGCTACGTGATGAACACTCCCTCTGCCAGATCGCTCAGCAGGTCCTTCTGCTTTTTCAATGACATGAATCTCTGTTCCAGCTCCGCCCTGTCCTGATTCAAAAATCGTCACGATTTCCCCATCATTTGATTGTTCACGTGCTTTTTCTGTGAAACCAAGGATGCTCGTTAACACACTGATCGTTTTATCTGCTTCTGCGACTGTTAATTCTACTGGTCCCAAACCTCTGATCGCAAAATCAGCAGGAATCTCATCATGCACTGGCGGCTTCGCTCCATCTTGCACGCTTGGTTCTACAGTCAAAAACAGCTGCTGTCCTTCTGGATCTGTAAATTTCAAGGCAGGTCTGCCGCCTCTTAAAGAAGCTGTTTCTTTCTTTACACCTTTTTCTTCAAAGCGCTTTTCCCAAAAGGTGAGTGCCTCCTCTGAAGTGACAATCAAACCTGTGCGTGAGATCGCATTTGTTCCGTCCAGCCGGCGGGCGAGCATCGGTATTTCAAAAAACGTCAGCTCTGTACCAGGTGAGGCGACCTCATCTCCATAAAATAGATGATACATCGATGGATCATCTTGATTGACTGTTTTTTTCACCAGTTTTAAGCCAAGGATTTGGCGGTAGAAATCAACGTTTTTCTGAGCATTTGCTGTTAGTGCTGATACGTGGTGAATCCCATTTATTTTCATTGTGTTCACTCCTATTATAAAATATCTCGAATTCAAGATAATATCCTTATGAATAAAATAGGTCATTTTAGAAGAAAAGTCAACCATTCGGCTGCATCTTTATTGGATGTTCGGCTTTCACCTATTAAATTAACATTAAATCGAAAATATTATTATATTGTTCGTTTTTAAGATAACATTCATCCTAATATCTCCAATAAACGAACACTTTTAAATACAAATACGAAAATCAGAAAATTTTTTTAATTCTTGTTTTCCTAAAATCGTATTACAATGAACAAAATACATGTCACAGTAACGTACGAAAGTGATGCAGGAGGTCGTGTGTAATGAACAAAGAACAACCAGCGTTAAAACAAGACATCGGCTTATTTTTTGCCCTATCTCTTGTCATCGGAACAATTATTGGATCTGGCGTTTTTATGAAGCCTGGCAACGTCCTTTCTTATTCAGGAAGCTCAGGCATCGCCTTATTCGCATGGCTGTTAGGCGGGATCTTAACCCTTGCAGGCGGACTCACAGTCGCTGAAATTGGTACACAAATCCCGCGTACTGGCGGTTTATATGCCTATCTTGAAGAAGTATACGGTGAATTTTGGGGCTACTTATGTGGCTGGGTGCAAATTATTATTTACGGACCAGCGATTATTGGTGCTCTTGGTCTTTATTTTGGTTCATTATTAGCTAATTTATTTTCTCTTTCATCTATATGGGCTACAACCATTGGCATTATCACCGTTCTTTTTTTATGTGTGATCAACATCATGGGAACGAAATACGGTGGTTTTGTCCAAGGACTGACCACGATCGGAAAGCTTGTTCCAATTGCAGCAATTATTGTGTTTGGCTTATGGAAAGGAAATGAACATATTTTCACAGCCGTCAATGAGAGTATCGCTCAGATGAACTTCGGTGCAGCAATTTTGGCAACATTATTCGCCTATGATGGCTGGATTTTGCTTGCAGCGCTTGGTGGTGAAATGAAAAATCCAGAGAAACTGCTTCCTCGCGCGATGGCAGGAGGTATTTTAATTGTCACAGCATGTTATCTCTTTATTAACATCGCCCTTTTGCATGTGTTACCAGCTGATCAAATCGTTCAACTAGGTGAAAATGCCACAAGCACAGCTGCTACAATGCTCTTTGGTCCCATTGGCGGTAAAATTATTAGTATCGGAATCATCATTAGTATCTTTGGCTGTTTGAATGGAAAGGTTCTTTCGTTCCCGCGTGTCATTTTTGCAATGGCAGAACGAAAACAAATTCCGTTTGCCAAAGCCATTTCACGCATTCATCCTACTTTTCAAACACCTTGGATCGCTGTATTTGTACAGATTTTGATTGCCATTGTGTTTATGATCGTCAGTAATCCTGAGAAGCTGTCAGAGGTTTCGATTTTCATGATTTACATCTTCTATGTGATGGCCTTTTTCGCTGTCTTTAAGCTAAGAAAACAAAACAAGGGAATGAAGCGCACTTATAGCGTACCACTTTACCCGCTCACACCGATCATTGCGATTATCGGCTCTTTCTTTGTCTTAATCAGCACCATGATCACCGATTGGCAAAGCTGCCTGATCTCCATGCTGATCGGCATTGCCGGACTGCCGATTTATTACTACATGAAAAAAACACAAAATAAAGCAGAGCGCTAAGACAGCCTCTGCTTTATTTTTTATATTGCTTAATGACCTTATAAGATTCGTTTAAATATCTCATCAGCCGGTATGGCTTACTTAAAACCCGGATGGGGAGTCTTGAAATAAATCCATTCAGATTCGCCTTATACTCCTGCGTCATCCGCTTCGGCTTTGTCGCAATTTTTTCATATACTTCTTTGTAAAATTCCTTCATGATGTCGACTTGCACACTGATCTTCTGATGACACTCTGTACACTCAACGCTTTTCATCTGATCATTCACATAAACGATGCTGTGGAGGGTCTCTTCTTGGCACCGAGTACAGTGTAGGTTTGCTTCCATTTCGGTTTTCTTCAAGATACACAGCTCCTTTCTCGTTTGATGTAGCTCTTTTTATACAATACGATAGCTGTCAGCTGTTTATTGGACAGATGCTTCCTTTAAAATAGCTGCCGCAGTTAATTCGTCGGTGACGAGCACCTGAATAAAGCCGCCGTTTAAGGCCCCTAAAATACTTTCAGCTTTATGGGTTCCTTCCACAACTGCGATGACTTTTTTCACGTTCTTTAATTGTTCTAACGATAATCCAATCACCTTTTGGTTCAGCTCATCTTGGACTGGTTTCCCTTCACCATCAAAGAAACGAAAACCAATATCACCAACAGCCCCTGATTGTCTCAACCCAGACAAATCCTCTTCTTTTAAATAACCGACTGTTTTCAATGTAGAGCCTTTATGCGGATTTCCAATACCGATCAGGGCAATATCAACATTTCTGCCTTCTTCAAGCACAGCTTCTATGTCCTGCATCGCCATCAGCCGCTCTTTTAATTCTTCTGTTTCTAAAATCGCAGGTGCATATAAATAGGAACACGTACCATTCATCTTCTTTGCCAGCTCATATGCCAGCTGATTCGCGTGAATGTCGACTGCCTGCCTGCCCATTCCGCCCTCTAAAGGAATGACTTTGACATCGTTTCTTCGCTCAAATGGATATTCCTTCACGAGCTCGGCAAGTGTGGTTCCCCATGAAATACCGATTTTCTCAGCGCCTTTCATGTTTTTAGAAAGATAATAGGCGCCCGCTTGACCGACTGCCCGTTTGACCATCTCAGACATTGTCCCGACACTTGGGACAACGACAGCATCCGTTAATTGAAAAGTTGTTTCCAGCTGCTTTTCAAGTTCCACTGTATGAATACTTTCGTCTTTAATGTACACTTCAACGATTCCCACATCTTTTGCTTTTTGTAAGAGCTTTGAAATGACTGGTCTTGAGACATTGAGCTTTTTTGCAATCTCCTGCTGCGTCCACCCGTCTGTATAATAAAGATGAGCAACTTTGACGAGCTGTCGTCTTTCTTCCCAATTCAGCATGTGACATCATCCTTTTAATATACTATGATTACCAGTATACCAAACATTCGTTTCTAATTGGAACAATTGTTATGAAAATAAAAAAAGAGCGATTAACTCTCCGCTCTTTTTCCCTCGCTATATTTAGGCTGATACGTTCTCCCGCCATCTAATAAGAGTATCTGTCCGTGCAAATAGCTTCCCTCGTCACTTGCGAGAAATAAAGTGACTCCAGCAATATCTTCTGGTTTTCCTAATCTCCCGATAGGAATAAGTGATCGAAGCTGACTTTTCTCAAGCTCAGTCGGATAGAGCGTATCAAGCATCTGAGATTCAATGACGCGCGGTGCAATGACATTGATGCGGACATGATGGGAACCCAATTCCTTTACAAGCGAACGCATGAGACCAAATGCCCCGGCTTTTGACGCGTAATACTGGATGCCGCCGCCAGAGCCTGTTATCGCAGATCCTGATCCAATAATGACAACGCTGCCTTCTTTCCGCTCACATAGATAGGGTGCTAATGCTTTGATGCAATAGAAAAGACCATATAGATTCACAGCCAGTGTCTTTTTCCAAAGTGAAAAATCAACCTCTAAAAAAGGAAGGGATTTCGTCATTCCTGCTGAATAGACAAGATGCCCAATGCCACCCAACTCCCTTTCAGCTGCTGACGCCATTTGCTGAACACTTTCCCACGATGAAACGTCAGCTTGGAACGTCAGCAGCTGAGGATGCTGTTGTTTTAAAAGCGAAAGTCCTTGTTCATCTATATCTGACACAGCTACACGATGCCCTTCTTTTAAAAAACGCTGAGCAATTTCTTTGCCGATTCCTTGGGCGCCACCTACGATGAGAACTGGTTTTTGTTGATTAGCCAGCGCTCTCACCCCCATCAAGCATAATCGCTGCTCCATCTGTAAATGCACCGTACGATGTACTTAAGAAAACCGTCATATGAGCCACCGTCTCCTTGATTTGCTCTTTGTCAGGAAGCAAATGGAGAGGCGGCGGAAGTAGTGCCAATACCCGGATGCCTTTGTCTTTAAATTCGCGCGCTAATCCTTTTGTCATGGCATTCAACATACTATTAGATGTAGCATGTGAGATCCCGCCATCACCTGTTATGCTGCCTGATGAGGAAATATTAATGATGCAGCCCTGCTTCTGATCCACCATATGCCACACAGCGGCTTGACTGGAAAGAAAGACTGTATTTACGGATCTTTCCACTTCATCGACCCATATCTCAGGACTTACGTCATCAATCTCCTCATCTGCTTTTTGCTCGGCTTGATTGACTAAAATATCAAGCTTGCCGCATGTATCGATGACTTGCCTTAGCATAAGCGTAGCATCACGCGGTGTCTCAAGCGGATTGATGACAACAGTCGATTGGCCGCCTAATTTTTCAATGTCTTCGCTTATCGACTTTGCTTTTGATTCATCACGAAAAGCGTGTATGAAAACATGTGCACCTGCCTGGGCCAAAGCCAGGCAGATGGCTTCTCCAAATCCATCTGTGCTATCTGTCACAAGTGCCACTTTCTGATGAAGCTGGACGTGCACACGGATCTCCTCCCTATCCCTTGTTTGGCATTTATTTTCTCAGCTTACTCACAATATCAAGAGCTGCTTCATAAAAGCCTTCTGAGATGGTTGGATGCGGATGAATCATTTTGGCCATCTCTTCAGCTGTTCCTTCTAAATACATAAATGAAGAAGCCTCTGATATCATCTCCGTTACGTGCGGACCAACCATTGTAGCGCCAATGACTTCACCATATACGGTATCGTACACGAGTTTAATAAAACCGGTTTGAACACCTGCTGCCAACGCTTTTCCGCTTGCAGCTAAATCAAATCGCTCTGCCCGCACATTCAGCCCTTTCGCTTTCGCCTCTTTCTCAGTCAATCCCACACTCGCTACTTCTGGCAATGTATAAATACATCTAGGAACGATGTCGTGATTCATTCTTTCAGGCTCGCCGCATATATTGCTAACCGCAACGGCTGCCTCTGCCATCGCCGCATGAGCGAGCTGATAGCCGCCGGCTACATCTCCAATTGCATATACACCTTCAGCACTTGTCTTCATCTCGTCGTTCACTTTAATAAAAGGACCATCTAGCTGAAGCTCCAGCTGACTGACAGCAGAGACATTTGGTCTTCTTCCGACACAAACTAGCAGTCTTTCAGCCGTAAAGATGTGCGTCTCTCCTTTATCGTCTGTCGCATGAATCGCTTTGACTCCTTCGCTTTCTGTTACCTCTGTCACCGTCGTTTTCTTTGCGATATGGATGCCTTTTTTCTTCAATTCTTTTTCTAGTAATTTCGAAGCTTCTTCATCTTCCTGCGGAATAATCGACGGAGCGGCTTCTATAATGGTGACTTTTGATTGGAGACTCTGGAAGATGCATGCCAGCTCAAGACCAATTACACCCCCGCCAATAATGACGACAGATGCAGGAATATCTGGGATGTCAAAGATCGTATCACTTGTGTCAAATTGAATCTCTTTGAGCCCTGGAATAGGCGGAATAGCAGGTGATGAGCCAGTGGCAATGATCAGCTCTTTTGTTTCAATCGTTTCTGACCCATCTTGTTTTTCAATGTCAATGCGATTTTTTGTCACAGCTGTTCCTCTGCCGTTATATACATCAATCTTTCCTTGCTTTAATAAAAAGGCGATTCCACCCCTGAGTTTTTCGATGACATCATCTTTACGTTTTCTCATTTTATCGAAGGAAAGAACCATCTCACCTGTTTCGATTCCCCAGCTTTTTGCTTTCTCAATGGATTCAATGACTTCTGCATGTTTGAGCAGTGTCTTTGAAGGGATACAGCCTCGATTTAAACAAGTCCCCCCTAGAAAATCGTCTTCAATCAATGCAACCTTGTGTCCACGTTCAGCGGCTTGAAGGGCGGCAGTGTACCCGCCAGGCCCACCGCCAATGACTGTCAGATCATACGTTTTTGTCATCCGATTCATCTCCTACATTAGCAATTCAAATGGTTGTTCAAGCACTTTTTTAAGGTCTGTTAAAAAGGCTGCTGCTGGTGCACCATCTACCACTCGATGATCAAATGATAAGCTGACACCCATCATTGGCCGCACCTGAATTTCTCCATCGATCACTACAGGTTTTTCTTGAATGCGTCCAACACCTAAAATCGCCACTTCCGGCTGATTAATAATTGGGGTAAACGTGTCAATGGCATACATCCCTAAGTTACTAATGGTAAATGTAGACCCCTTCAACTGGTCTGGCAGCAGCTTTTGATCGCGTGCATTTCGACCAATTTCTTTTGCTTCTTTTGTGAGCTGTTTCAGCCCTTTTTGATTTGCATGAGAGATGACCGGAACCATTAAGCCGTCTTTCACAGCAACCGCAAGACCAATGTGCACATCCTCATGGAAATGGAGCTCATTTTGTTCAAACGTCATATTGATTTGCGGATGGCGCGTGAGGACACTGCTGACAGCATGGATGATGATTTCTGTAAACGACAATCTGTAGCCTGTCTCTTTTTCTATCGCTGGTAGCAGCTGTTTGCGCACTTCTTTTGCTTTTGTCATATCAATTTCACTTGTTAATGTGACGTGCGGTGCTGTAAAGGCACTTTGTGACATGCGATCTGCGATCACTTTTCTCATCCCGGCTAGTTTTTGTGTTCTCACTGGAGCAGCCTCTGCCTTTTGTGCGCCTGCTGCTTTTACGTCACTCTTCATGATTTTTCCGTGGACGCCAGAACCAGCAACATTCGCTAAGTCGATCCCTTCACGAGCAGCCACTTTTCCTGCAAGTGGTGATATGCGCTGGCCTTCCTCGTTCGTATGAAGGGACGCTTCGACATCCCGTTTTTGAATTCTGCCTTTTGGTCCTGTACCAGATACTTCGTGAATGGCTACTTGGTGATCTTTTGCCGTTTTTCTCGCTGCAGGTGTTGCGCGTACTTTCTCACCCACCGTTGGTTCAACTTCAGTCGAAACAGATGGTTCAGATGGTGATGACGTTCCGCTGTCTTCAGAAGATGCTTCATCTGACTGCGCTGGCGGCTCGCTCGGTACCTGCTCATTTGCCTCTCCGATATATCCAATGACAGCATTGACTGGAATCTGATCATCTGCTTCGTAATATTTCTTTAGAAAAACGCCATCATCATAGGCTTCAACCTCGATATTGATTTTGTCTGTCATAATCTCAAATAGAGGCTCACCGATTTCAACCGAATCTCCTTCTTCTTTAAACCATTGAAGCAAGGTACCGATCTCCATCGTACTGCTTAGCTTCGGCATAAATATCTCTTTTGGCATGATCTTCTCCCCCTTTACTTAAGAGCGCACGAGCTCTTTTGCTGCTTCAATAATATCTGGCACTTGTGGAATGACTGCTTTTTCCAGCGTTGGGTTGTACGGTATTGGAACGGCAAGACCGCCAAGTCGTTTAATAGGTGCATCTAAATAGTCGAAGGCTTCACTTTCCGCTATCATACTCGCAATCTCTCCGCCGTAGCCGCCTCGTTTCACTGCCTCATGCACAACGATACATTTGCCTGTTTTTTTCACAGATTCAATAATGGTTTCTTCATCTAATGGGACGAGCGTTCTCGGATCAATGATCTCGACATCGATTCCTTCCGCTTCTAGTTCCTTCGCTGCTTCGAGCGCTTTGTGCACCATAATGGCTGTTGCGACAATTGTGACGTCCTTTCCGCTTCTCTTCACATCCGCTTTCCCTAAAGGAATCGAGTACTGCTCTTCTGGTACTTCACCAATTGTTTTATATAAAAGCTTGTGTTCATAGAAAATGACAGGGTTGTCATCATCCATTGCTGCTTTTAAAAGTCCTTTTGCATCATAAGCTGTTGAAGGCTGAACCACCTTTAGTCCAGGAATATGAGCCATCCACGCTTCTAAGCTTTGGGAGTGCTGCGCTGCGGCACCTGTCCCGGAACCTGCTGGTGTTCTGACAACAAGCGGCACTTTCCCTTTTCCGCCAAACATGTAACGTGTTTTCGCTGCTTGGTTTACAAGCTGATCCATTGCAATTGTAATAAAGTCAGAGAATTGTAGTTCTAAAATCGGACGCATCCCTGTCAAAGCCGCTCCGACTGCGCCTCCTGCGATGGCAGCCTCTGAAATCGGCGTATTGCGGACGCGTTCTGGACCGAATTCCTCGATCATCCCGCGCGTGACACCAAATGCGCCACCGTATACGCCGATATCTTCACCTAAAATGAAGACATCTTGATTTTTTCTCATTTCCTGACTCATTGCTTCTCGAACGGCTTCTAAATATGAAATCTCTCTCACTGTCGTGTTTGTCACGTGATTCCCCTCCTAATTAGGCGTATACATCCTCTAATAGTGTGTCAATTGATGGTTCTTTACTATTTTTCGCAAATTCAACAGATGCCTCGATCTCTTGCTTCGCTTCTTCTTGTAAACGAGCAGCCTGTTCTTCTGTCAGAACATCTAGCTCCATTAAGAGTGACTTAAAGCGTTTAATTCCGTCTTTTTGTCTCCATTCTGTCTCTTCTTCACGTGTACGGTATTTTTTCGCATCACTCTTTGAGTGACCCTTCCAGCGATACGTTTTCATTTCAATGAGTGATGGCCCTTCTCCAGCTCTTGCACGGCTTACCGCTTCATCTACTGTATTCATGATTTCAACCATGTCATTTCCATCAACTGTTTTCCCTGGCATTCCGTAGCTTTTGGCTCTTGTTGAGATGTCTTCAATGTTGATCATTTCTTTCACAGGACCAGACATGCCGTATTGGTTGTTTTCACAAATAAACACAACAGGTAAATCCCAAATGGAAGCAAGATTCAGCGCTTCATGGAAGCTGCCTTCATTTGTAGCGCCGTCTCCGAAGAAACAAAGGACCACAAAGCCTTCCTTTTTCATCTTGGACGTGAGCGCCGCACCAGTTGCAAGCGGAATACCGCCGCCAACAATTCCATTTGCCCCAAGGTTTCCTTTTTCTAAGTCGGCAATATGCATGGAACCGCCTTTTCCTTTGCAGTAACCTGTTTCACGTCCGAATAGTTCAGCCATCATTTTATTGACCTCTGCACCTTTTGCAATACAGTGACCATGTCCGCGGTGTGTACTGACAATCTTATCTTCATCCTTTAACACAGCAATAGACCCAACAGCCGATGCTTCCTGTCCAACACATAAATGGGTCGTTCCATGGATTAATCCTTTAGCAAAGAATTGATCGACCTTTTCATCAAAATATCTTACTAACCACATTTGTTTATATAAATCTGCTAATTTCTCATGACTAATCTGTTCAGGCAAAGTGATTTGTTTTTGCATTTCTTCTCTCCCCTTTACATTTGTTCTTATATGTTACATTTGTAATTATCATACGTTTAACTCTCATTGAAGTCAAGTATTTCCGTTTATTTTTTAAGCGTTTTCATCTTTTTTCAGAAAAAAAGAGAAAGGCAAAGCCCTTTTCCAAAGACCTTCTCTTTCTCTCCATCTCGTACATTCTCATTCATCTGGATACATCATGATTTTGACGCTTTCACCTTCTGGATGCCTAGCGCATTCTATCGCCTGACGAAGCTGACTTAATGGATATCGATGCGTCACCATTTTTTCTGTATGAACGACCTTTGCTTTTAAGAGCTCTAGCGCTTCACGATAATGGTATGGATGCGAGGAATAAGCTCCGACTACTTTCACTTCATCATGGAAAAAACGTTCTGCTGGAATGGAGACATCCCCTTTTGGAAAGTGAGCAAAGACCAAAATCGTTCCGCCTCTTGCAACAGCTTGAAATGCTTCTTTTAAAAGCGCACTGCTCCCCACAGAAATAATGACAAGGTCCGCTCCCTTTCCATCTGTTTCTTTCATGACGCGGTTTTCTACTGGCTCAGATGCTGGATGAAAAGCGACGTCCGCCCCAAGATTTCTTGCTTGAAGGAGCCTGTTCTCATTTACGTCTGTGATCATCACTTTTCCAGCCAAATAATATTTGGCAAGCTGTAATTGAATGCAGCCAATTTGCCCCGCTCCAAGAATCAACACCGAATCTCCAGGATGAACGGGCGCCCTTTCAAAGCCGTGAAGACAGCAGGCAACCGGTTCGACCATCGCTCCTTGTTCATATGAGACGTCATGTGGGAGTTTGCCCATTGTATGCTTCACATGTAAAGCAGGAACACGAATATATTCCGAAAAACCGCCCGGCTCTACATTTGTGGCTGCAAATTGCGGGCACATTGTATAAAATCCTCTTTGACAAAAGTCACAAGTAAAACAAGGGACATGATGCGCTACATACACCCTGTCTCCCGTTTGAACATGTGTGACGTGACGGCCTGTTTCGATAATGTCACCAGCGATTTCATGCCCTAGCACTGTGCCAGGAGGTACCGTCTCATGTGTCGCTTTATAAATATCCGTCCCGCATAACCCGCAGGCACGCATTTTTAATAATACTTCATCATCACCAATGGCTGGCCGCTTCCGCTCCTCGTAACGAATGTCCTCTGAAGAATAAAAGACAGCTGATTTCATTTAGCCGCATCCTCCTTTTCATCACATGTCGCAAGACTCTGCAAGGATTGAACGAGCTGCTTGTACTCACTCATCTCACTTGAAATCCAGTAGCGTCCGCCAAATATTCGCGCAGGTCCCACTCTGACATATACTTTCCCGATATGAGGATATGGTTTTAAAAACAACTTTCCTTTAATATCGGACACGGCATATGTGTGCCACCTGCCAAAAGCACCTATTTTCAGCTCATCTTCACTAATCATGATATTCGTTGGCTGATTCAGGCCAGTGATGCTAGAAAGCATAAGGATAGGCAGCGTATAGACACCTAACACAGCTAATGGCTCAGGTCCTGCCGACATCAACGTATAAAGAGACCAGAGAAAAAACACACATATTAACAAGGCCGGAAGGAAAATAGAAAACATGGCAGACGTTCGGCTATAAGCATGCTGCTGCATGAGAGCTCCTCCTTTCAAATGACATGGAAGGAGCTTTCGCAGCTCCTCCACGCAATCATCGTTCACTTAATATGATCGATAATTTTTTCAATATCTTCTTCAATGCCAAATCCCGTTAAAAAAGATAACGTTTGAATCACAGGCGTTCCTTTTGTATCACTAACAGGCGTTGTCGTCACAATTAAATCAGCACCCTCCGCTTTCTGCGGAACCTCAGATGCCTTACACTGTTCAACGATGACATCGTATCCTTTTTCCTTTAATGTCTCTTCTACCTTTTTTGCCACAACCGTTGACGTAGCAACTGCCGTTCCGCAAGATACTAATATTTTTTTTGCCATGAGAATCCCTCCAGCTCATTTATTGATCTTTCTGATCTAAGCCCATTTCTTTTGCATACTGCTTTTTAATATCATTTCGCACCCAGTACCAAAGAAGCGCATATGCCAGTGCACAGACAATCGCTGCAATGAAGTAAGGGTTGCTCGGATCAAGAAGTCTCACCATGATCCAAGGAATGACGTGTGAACCAAGATCGATACCAGAGATCATATTTGCCCCTTCTGGGAAGTCGAAACCAACTGCTTTCCCCATTGTTGTGGCGAGTGGTGCAAGGTTCGTTGCAATGAAGAAAACAATCATTAAGGTAAAAATACTGTTAATGAGGCCGCGAATAATATTCCCACGAGCGGCTGCTACTGCCCATACGACTGTAAATGGCAGAACCGATAAGTCTGCAAACGGCAGCATGCCATTGTAAGGAAGGACGACAGCGAGCAAAATGGTGATTGGCACCATCAAAAGGGCTACAGCCATATTCGCTGGATGACCAATGACAATCGCTGTATCCAAACCAATATAGACATTTTTTCCAGGGAAACGCTTTTGAATATAAGAACGAGCACCCTCAGAGATTGGAATAAGTCCTTCCATTAATAAAGCAACCATTCTTGGCATTAACACAAGCACTGCAGCCATTTGAATTCCAAGGGTCATGACACCTTTTGCATCATAGCCGCCAAGAAGACCAATAATGATACCAAGTATAAGACCCATCACAAGCGGTTCACCAAAGATGCCAAAACGTTTTTTCAAAGTTTCTGGATCCGCATGAATTTTGTTTAAACCAGGGATTTTATCAATCACGCGGTTTGACGCATACATCAGCGGAGCGAAGTTGACCGTTTCAGCATGAGCCATCGATACGCCTTTTAATCCGAAATGGTGTTCAATCGTCGGTGCCGTCCAATCGGCGAGTTTTAGTGTAATCGCAGAAACGATTAAACCAACGGCAAGGGCTAAGAACATATTATGATAAGCGTAGTAAGTAACAGAAGCAGCGAAAATCAAATGCCAGAAATTCCAAATATCCACATTCAATGTTTTCGTAAAGTTAACAGACAGCAAAATAACATTTAACAAGAGCACAAGAGGAATCATTAAAGGGGCAACAGGTGTACCAAATGAAATAGCGGCTCCAATCGGCCAGCCGACATCTAAAATATCAAGCTTTAATCCAAGAGAATTGACCATGGCTTTGGCTGCTGGTCCAAGACCGCTTACGAGTAAATTAATGACAAGATTGACCCCGACAAATCCAATTCCGATCGTAATACCTGCACGGAAGGATTTTTTAAATCCTTGCCTTAAAATCATACCGAATAACGTCATAATAATTGGGAGCATAATTGTTGGCCCTAAGTCTAAGATGAAATCGACGGCTTGCTTGATCATACATCCACCTCCTGATTTTAGATAAAGCGCTTACATTATGTCGTGAATAACTATTGGTTTAATTCTTTTTGAAGTACATCAACGGCTTCTTCATACGATGTCATCTGAGATAAACTTGTCATTACTTCTTCTTTTCTGAAAAGCGTCATCAGTTTCTCTAACATCACGAGCTGCTTACTAGGTTCAGAGATTGCCAGAACGAACACAATTTTGGCTTGAACTGTCTCATGAGGGCTTCCCATCTTATGAAAAATAACAGGTTCCTTTAATGTCGCTACACTGATCGCCGGTTTGTTTACATGTTCAGGATCTGTATGGGGAATGGCCACCCCAAAGGTCGCAAGAGGAAGACCGGTCGGATATGTTTTTTCTCTTTCAAGCACTGCTGGTAAAAAGCTCGATTTAATATATCCTCCAGTTTCTAACCTTTCTGCTAAATAGGCAGTCACCTCCTCACTTGAAGATGCTTCGTATTGCAGCTCAATCAGCTGTTGATCTAACTCAAACAAACTGTTCAAACAACCACCCCTTTCATTTGGTATAAATATGAACACATGTAACAAAAAGAATGAACATTTTAAAATAGAACCTTTTGTAAAGCGCTTACAAATAGATGTTTTATAAAATGTTCAATACTGTTACCTTTGTAAAGATATTATAATATTCAAAATTATAAGTCAATGTTCCTAGGAAAATTTTTATAAAAAAAGATGCAGCTTTTTGCCGCATCTCTTTCATTACATCACATCAACTTCTTGTTAAATATGGCTTCCTATATCTAAAAATTCAGCTACAAAAAGGTTGTCTGTCTGCTCTGTCATTTCTTTTTTTGTGCCGATTTTTTCGATTCTGCCCTCATTCATCACCACAACACGATCAGCGATATCAAACGCTTCTTCTTGATCATGCGTCACAAAGATGGTCGTCATTTGAAATTCTTGATGAACTTTTTTCAGCCAATGTCTTAATTCTTTTCTCACCTTTGAATCTAGTGCACCAAAAGGCTCATCTAAGAGAAGAGCTTTCGGTTTAACGGCTAGAGCACGCGCAAGTGCTACACGCTGCTTTTGTCCACCTGACAGCTGCTCTGGATAACGGTGTGCATACTGCGTTAATTGAACGACTTTCAGCAGCTCATGCACCCGCTCTTTAATGTCTTTTTTAGGCAGCCTTTCTCCTCTAGGTTTCATCTTCAATCCAAAAGCCACATTATCAAATACCGTCATATTTTGAAAAAGCGCATATTGCTGAAAGACAAAACCAATTTGCCGTTTTCGCACTGGAATATAAGTATAATCCTGTTCTCCAAATAAGATCTGCCCTGTATTCGCATCATCAAGCCCTGCAATAATTCTTAATAAAGTCGTCTTACCTGACCCAGACGGTCCAAGTAAGGAAATCAATTCCCCATTTTCGATCGTCAAATCCACGTTTTGCAAAACCTTCGTCTGCCCAAATTGCTTTGATATTTGTTTCGCTGTAATCCCCAAGGCTGATCCCTCCATTCATTTTGAACGCTTGCCAAGCCTGTGATCTCTCTGCTGAATGATCTGCTTGATGATTAATGTAATGACCGCTACAAACGCCATGAGAGAGGCCACAGCAAAAGCCGCTTGGAATTGATACTCGTTGTATAGAATTTCTATATGAAGCGGCATCGTATTCGTCATTCCGCGTATATGACCAGATACAACCGACACTGCACCAAATTCACCAATTGCCCTAGCCCCTGCTAAAATGGCGCCGTAAAAAAGGGCCCATTTTATATTTGGAAGTGTCACAAGGAAAAAGGTCTTCCACCCACTGGCACCAAGCGTAAGCGATGCTTCTTCCTCATGAATGCCTTCATTTTGCATAAACGGAATTAATTCTCTCGCAACAAAAGGAAATGTCACAAAGATGGTCGCAAGAATCATCCCCGGTACAGAGTAAATCACTTTCCATCCATTTGCTAATAGCCACGGTCCTAAAAGTCCATTTGAACCAAATAAAAGTACAAATACAAGTCCTGCAATGACAGGTGACACCGCAAACGGAAGATCAATGACAGTTGTTAACAAACGTTTTCCCGGGAAATGAAATTTTGTGATGAGCCAAGCAGCACTGATCCCAAAAATCATTTGAAGCGGCAATGTGATCATCACAATGAAAACAGTCAATTTAATTGCCGCAAGCGTGTCTGGATGTGAGATGGCAAGAAGATAAGAACTCCATCCTTTCTCAAAAGCCTTTGAAAACACAGCAATCAACGGCATGAGTAAAAACAAAATCAAAAAAGCATACACCACACTAATCAACATACGCTTCACCGCTTTTGATTCCGTCACAGGACTCCTGTACTTGATGCGGTGCTCTTTAAGAAGCTCCCTTTCCAATCGTCTCACCTCACTTCCACTTGTTTTTTCCGCTCGACAAACCACTGCAATCCGTGAATCAATAACAAAATGACAAATGATAAGAGCAGCATGAAACAGGCAATGGCTGCGGCACCTTGATAATCATACTGCTCAAGCTTAGACATGATCATCAGTGGTGTAATCTCTGTTTTAAACGGAATATTTCCCGCTATAAACACAACGGAGCCATATTCACCGAGTGCTCTTGCAAATGCCAGAGAAAATCCAGTCATTACCGCTGGAAACAAGGCAGGCAGCAGTACATGAAAAAAGGTCTGTTTTCTTGTAGCACCAAGTATGGCTGCGGCCTCTTCCACTTCCTGCTCAAGCCCCTCAATGACCGGTTGAACCGTTCTTATGACAAATGGAATGCCAATAAAAATCAGTGCCAAAATAATCCCGAGCGGGGTGTATGCCACCTTCACATGCAAAAATTGCCCAATCCACCCATTCGGAGAATAAAGAGTCGTCAAAGCGATGCCAGCCACTGCCGTTGGAAGAGCAAACGGCAAATCGATGAGGGCATCCAGGATGTTCTTTCCTGGAAACGAGTACCGCGTGAGAACCCATGCGATCAGTACACCGAAACCTGCATTGATGAGTGCAGCTGCAAAAGAAGTCGTAACCGTAAGCTGCAGCGACTTTAGCACCCGCGCATCACTAAAGACATTCCAAATTCCTTCTGCTCCTAATGAAGCCGTCCAAATAAATACCATAGATAAAGGAATCACGACAATCGCACTGACATAAACAAGTGTCACTCCGAGGCTCAGCCCGAATCCAGGCAATACACGTTTTCTTTTATTGGCGGCAGCATAGCCTTTCTTCATCACGTCGCCCCCTATTTTTGTCCGCTATATATTTGATCAAATAATCCGCCATCATCAAAAAATCTTTTCTGCGCCTTTCGCCATCCGCCAAATGCCTGATCAATGGTCACCATATCAATCTCTTTAAATTGATCTTTATATTTGTTTAGCACTTCTTGATTTCTTGGTCGATAATAGTTTTTCGCCGCAATTTCCTGTCCTTTTTTAGAATACAAATAATCTAAATAAGCCTTTGCCACTTTCTCTGTTCCTTTTCGTTTCACATTTTGGTCGACAACGGCAACGGGCGGCTCTGCTAGAATACTAATGGAGGGACTGACAATCTCAAATTTGTCTTTACCTAATTCATGCAGTGTCAAATAGGCTTCATTTTCCCAAGCAATTAACACGTCACCAAGACCGCGCTCGACAAAAGTTGTTGTGGCGCCGCGAGCACCTGAATCGAGCACCTCGACATGTTCATATAACTTTTTCACAAAATCCTTCGTTTTTTCTTCATCCCCATGAAAGGTTTTATCGGCATATGCCCATGCGGCTAAATAATTCCATCTTGCACCGCCTGACGTTTTTGGATTTGGTGTGATGATAGATACACCTGGCTGAAGCAAGTCATCCCAGTCTTTAATATTTTTGGGGTTCCCTTTCTTCACAAGAAACACAATAGTAGACGTATAAGGTGTGGACTGATTTGGAAATTCTTTTTGCCAATCCTTTGAAAGTAGCCCTCGATCTGCAATGGCATCAATGTCGTATCCAAGAGCAAGTGTAGCCACGTCTGCTTCGAGTCCATCAATAATCGATCTCCCCTGCTTACCCGACCCTCCATGAGACTGCTGTATCGTCACATCTTCACCGGTTTTGTCTTTCCAATAAGTCTGGAAGGCTTGATTGTATTCCTGATACAATTCACGTGTAGGATCGTATGACACATTCAACAGCTCAACCTTTCCCTTTTGATTTGAGGCTTCATTCGCATTTGAGCATGCAGCACTTGTGATGATGAAAAGTGTGATCGCAATAGAAATCCATATCCATTTTTTCACGTTATCCGCTCCCTTTCACATTGAATAGTGACACCAACCTTGCCGTTTTCAGTTCTATACGCAAAAAAGGCCCTCAGCGATTGAAGTACAAAAAAGTCCTGTACGTCAATGCCAAGAGCCTTCGGTTGTCCGATCAGCTATGTATGATTGATGTTAGTCTATATATTATTCAAACTATTCACAGGTGTCAACTGTGTTTTTATTTTAATGAAAAAAGAAACGCCTTCTTGATGAGGCGCTTCTTTTCCCGGGAAATGCTATTGATCTGCAGCTACCTTTAGATTGACACCAACAGCAGTTCCATTTCTCGTTGAATCAGCTACTCCAGTAAATGTCCCTGCTTTTCGATCAATCAGTAAAGCTTGCACATTCCCTATATCAATAGGTGAACTGCCAAACTGGTGACCCATATCATTTAACTTTGTTCTTACATCTAGAGGGACACCTACTTCATAACGATACGAAGTTAAGCTGTTTGTGTAGATTCTTGGCTCTTCTACCGCATCCTGAAGCTCCATGTCATATTCAAGTAAATTGAGAATCGTCTGTGAGACAGAAGCAATGATCGTCGTTCCGCCAGGAGACCCAACAGTCATAACAGGCTCTCCATCTTTAAAAATGATTGTCGGAGTCATGCTTGATAACGGACGTTTATTGGGCTGGACTTCATTTGCCCCGCCAGGTCTTGCATCAAAATCAGTCAGTTCATTATTTAAGAAAAATCCATACTCTGGAACAAGTATCCCTGTACCAAATAATTGTTCAATGGTTGTTGTAAATGACACAACATTTCCCCACTGATCTGCAACAGTAAAATGGGTCGTCTCACCAATGGTTTTATCTTCTGGCTGAGGAACAATTGGGGATGGATTTTTTTCATCCTCATATGCCCAAGGATCTCCTTCTTTCGGGCTGCGATTCATTTGATCTAGTTGAATGAGAGAGGCTCTTTCTGAAATGTAATCATCGTCTAGTAGTCCTTTTAGTGGAACATCTACGAATTCGGGGTCGCCGGCATATGCGGCTCTGTCAGCATAGGAGAGGTGCATTGTTTCAGCAAGCAGCTGATATTTTTCGAATGATTTGGGGTCATACTGAGACAGGTTAAAATGGTCAAGTATTTTGAGAATTTGTAGCATAAACACCCCGCCTGAGCTTGGTGGAGGCATGCTTGCAAGCTGATATCCTTTATAGTCTCCCCAGATTGGCTTGTCAGTCTTGACTTCATAACGTTTGATATCTTTTGAAGTCATCGTCCCGCCAAAATCTTGAACTGTATTTGCAAGTGCCTTTGCTACTTTTCCTTCATAAAACGCTTTGCTTCCTTTTTTCGCAATGAGTTTAAATGTTTTTGCAAGACCTGGCTGGACAAGCAGATCTCCTTCTTCGAGCGGCTGATCATTTGGAAGAAAAATTGGCGCTGCGGCCGTTTTTTTCAATTTTCCTTGATGATCATCAATCGCTTTTGCCAAGACAGAGTCAATTTCAAAACCATCTTCTGCAAGTTGAATGGAGGGCTCAATCAATTCCTTCATAGAACGAGTACCCCACTTATCTAATGCAGCTTCAAGACCTTTTACAGTCCCTGGAACACCTACCGCATTTCCATGTGTAGATCGCTCAGTAAATGGAATCACTTTTCCATCATCTGTTAAAAACATGTCAGGTGTTGCGCCCTGTGGTGCTCGCTCTCTGCTATTGATGATGGATGTTTCCTTTGTCTTCCCATCATAAACCATCATAAATCCGCCACCGCCAATTCCAGACATCATTGGCTCTGTTACGTTAAGTGCGTATTGAATGGCAACAGCAGCATCCACTGCGTTCCCACCTTTTTTCAATACATCAGCACCAATCTCCGATGCAAGCGGATGTGCAGTAGCCACCATCCCATCTTTGCCAACAGCTACTTTATTCCCATGAGTTTCGTTTGCAGTGACTTGGCTGACCGGCAGGAAAAACGAGAAAACAAACAGACATATGGACAAAACAGTTAGAGAAATGCGTTTCATGAACAACACCCCTTCCATATTCTTACTTTGACCTTACCGACTTCTTGACCAGAATACAATAGATTATTCTAAAATTTCAAAATTTTTCATTCTATCATCCTATATCTGCCAAACAAAACACATGTTTTCAAAACATATGACATGCACAGTTCGTAGTAATAAAGACATACGATTTCCAAGTTTGAAACTTCACGATATAATAAACTCATAACAAAGGGGGAAAAAGGATGAACCACAAAAGCACTTTATTTTGGGAATCTTATTGGGAAGAAAAATCAGGAAAAACTCCTGATCACGCCTCTGTTTCTGCTTGGGCATTTGGCGCAGATCCAGATCACTTGCTTGACCTTGTACAACAAGGAAAAAAAACAGCCACTTGTTCTGGATACCTTTTTTACGAAAAAGAACAAGAGCCGCTTCCAAAACCCGGTCAATATGCGGTCATTTTGGACAGCAGGGAGGAACCAAAAGCCATCATAGAGATCACACAAGTAGATATCATGCCAATGAATGAGGTTCCTGAATCATTTGCAAAAGCAGAAGGTGAAGGCGATCTTTCATATGACTATTGGTACAAAGAACATGAAGAATTTTTCACAGAAGCCCTGAAGCCGTACGGATTAACATTTAAGGAAGATATGCTTCTTGTTTGTGAGCGGTTTAAGCTTGTTTATTCAGCTTCTTAACGTTTAAGCGGTGCCAAAAATGGTCCGCTTTTTTGCTTTCTTTTCCCCTTTCTGAAAAAGGTGAGTTGAGATCACATCTTTAGGTCAGAATAAGATCAAATAGAAAAAGTGAAGAAATTTTCGACTACACCTGTTTTTTTTCGACAAAAGAATATATAATTATTTGATGTGTGCATTGTCTCATTTATACAATGGAGGGTTTTTACATGTTAAAAAGGAAAAAAGACAAGTTTTCCGTCTTGTTAACGGAAATTGCTAAAAATTTAGATGAAACTGCTGAGTATTTTGTTAGCTATAAAGTAACAAATCAAACCACTCTGAAAGAATTTTCTGACACATTGAAGGAATATGAGACAAAAGGTGATAATCATGTTCATACCATGATTAAAGAGCTGAACAAAGCCTTTATTACACCGATTGAACGTGAAGACATTCTTCAATTGACGAATAGCCTCGACGATGTTTTAGACGGCATTGAGCATTTTTCAGCAACTTTAGAAATTTATTCAATTACAAGCTCTGACGAACATATCGACAAATTCAGCCACTACATCAGAGAATGTGCGAAAGAAATTTTAACGACTATTGAATTACTGGCTGATAATCGCTTGAAAGATATTCATCCGCACGCAATCAAAATTAAAGAGATTGAGCATAATTGTGACAATCTTCACCGCAAATCACTAAAGAACTTGTTTGGAAAAGAAACAGATCCAATTAAGGTCATTCAATACAAAGAAATTTACGAAACACTTGAAGAAATCGCAGATTCCTGTCAAAGTGTTGCCAACAATCTAGAAACAATCATTATGAAGAATGCGTAACGGGGTTAGTTAAACATGGATACATTACTCATCCTTACCATACTTATTGTCATTTGTGCACTTGCTTTTGATTTCATTAACGGATTCCACGATACAGCAAATGCCATTGCTACTTCTGTTTCAACAAAGGCGTTAAAGCCTAGACATGCTATTATTATGGCAGCGTTTATGAACTTCTTAGGAGCAATGACATTTACAGGTGTGGCAAAGTCCATTACAAAAGACATCGCAGATCCTTTTACACTTCAAAACGGATCTGTCGTCATTTTGGCTGCTTTAATTGCAGCGATAACTTGGAACTTGCTTACTTGGTATTACGGGATTCCGAGTAGTTCTTCACACGCACTGATCGGATCAATTGCAGGAGCTGTTATTGCCTCTGCTGGTTTTGGCGCTTTAAACTATTCGGGATTCATTAAAATCATTCAAGCACTTTTGCTTTCACCTATCCTGGCTTTTGTTTTGGGATATATCGTGTATACCATTATCAAAATTATATTCCGAAATAACAATCTCGCAAAAACAAATAAACAATTCCGACGTGTTCAAATTTTAACGGCTGCACTGCAATCG
The DNA here is from genome assembly GCF_038593325.1 of Bacillus sp. FSL W7-1582. Lineage (NCBI taxonomy): Bacteria > Bacillati > Bacillota > Bacilli > Caryophanales > Bacillaceae > Bacillus > Bacillus sp. FSL W7-1582. The sequence goes on along the minus strand of NZ_CP151987.1, from coordinate 1,244,368 downwards.
TATACCCACGGAACAAACGATGCGCAAAAAGCGATGGGAATTATTACGATGGCTTTAATTGCAGGTAATTTGCATACAACAGACGACATTCCTTTCTGGGTACAATTCTCTTGTGCGCTTGCAATGGGACTTGGTACGTCTATTGGCGGCTGGAAGATTATTAAAACAGTCGGCGGTAAAATCATGAAGATTCGTCCAGTAAACGGAGTATCTGCAGACTTAACGGGTGCAGCTATTATCTTCGGTGCAACATTTATTCACTTACCGGTTAGTACCACTCACGTGATCTCATCTTCTATTCTAGGTGTAGGTTCTGCACATAGAGTAAAAGGAGTCAACTGGGGTACGGCAAAACGTATGCTTGTCACTTGGGTGATCACATTACCGATTTCGGGAACTCTAGGGGCACTTATATACTTTGTGTTAAATGCGATTCTCTAATATCAAAGACCTGTCTAACAGGTCTTTTTTTATTTGTTTGCATTCTTAAATGCTCTTTTTCTGCAAGCCATTTTTTCATGAAGCAGGGTTTCCAATCATATCCATAGAAATAAATAAGTATCCATCTGTCTATGGGAGAGAAGAACATGCTATTATTTTTTCAATTGACTGTTTGGTTATTGCTAGGTGCTCTTGCTGTATATGTATTTGCGGTATGGCGCTTTGAACAAAAAGTAAAAGAAAAGATGTTTGCGATTCGTAAAACGTGGTATTGGATTTATGTAGCGGGTGCTGTTGTGTACTGGACATATGACCCTGCTTCAATCTTCACCGATTGGATGCACTACCTGATTATTGCTGTTTTTTTCGCATTAACTGATGCCTTTATTTTCCTCAGCTCCTATATTAAAAAACTCGGTAATCATGAACTTGAAACCGACACCCATCAACTCCTAGAACAAAATAACGACCTGCTTCATTCTTACCTCAATAAACTAAAAACGTACCAATACCTATTGAAAAACGAACCGATCCATGTATATTATGGAAGTATAGAAGCTTATATAGAGGGAATTGAACGACTGATCTATTCTTTTGCAGAAAAAATGAATATTCAAGCAGTTCTTTGTCCTTATGATACGCAGGAGCAAAAAGATGACCTGCTGCGGACACTTGATCAGAGAGCGCTCATTCAAGCAAAGCTTGACAGGCAGGAAGTGTATTACGATGATTACGGCAAATTGGTTCTCATCCCGTTTTCAGTAGCGGATGCACACTTTGTGATTAAGCTGACCTCTGAGGATATTGTCACTGAATTCGACTATTTATTAATGACTTCACTTACAACGATTTATGACCTAATCTTGCCTGACGAAGAGGAAGGTGATGAAGATGGAACACGCACTTCAAGGGGATAATAACAATCGCAAGAAAAACCCATTTAAGATTTTAAAGAAAAAGCGCCATATTAGTATGGCTGATTACAAAGTAAGTCCCCATACGGAGCGTATTTTCAAAAAGAATGAACAGCTCCTAGATGAGTATAAAAATAAAAAAGCTTGATTACACTAAAGGACGCGGAACATCATCCGCGTCCTACTTCCGTTTTCACATCTACTTGCATACAATAAAACCAACTGCTGCAACGATTGAGGTGCCAATATGAAAAAGAAACTTAAACAATTGAGGTATGTTCAGTTTGCTGAATTTAAGCCATCCCCTTATATCTGCCGATTACATGAAAAAAGTGAAGCCGTCATTCAAGCGGCCAAAAAGAAAGACTCACTGATTTAATAGTTGAAGCAACTTCACTTTTGTTTTAGGACCGTATACTCCATCACTTGTTAGACCATTCATCAGTTGAAATCGCGCGACGGCATTGGCTGTTTTTTCCCCATAAACGCCATCAATGCCCTTATCTGCAGCTGTTTTGTCAGGATAAAAATACACAGCAGCAAGCGCTTTTTGGACGAGACGTACATGCTCCCCTTTTGTCAGAGGTGATGTCACCTTTAACACCCCATCCGGCAGTTCATAACTGAGCTTTTCTTCTGCATGATAAATCTTGAGAACTTGTCCAACTCGAATCATGTTCGGGTCACTAATCTGATTCCATGTCTGTAAATCACTCACTGTGACACCATGGGCTTTGGCAATACTCGTTAGCGTATCCCCGCTTTTCACCACATATGTGATCACCGTTTCCGGATCACCTGCAGTCTCAATTCCTCTTTTAAATTCATCCCATGTAGCTAGCAGCAGACGTGGACATGTTTTTCCTGACCAATGCTGATGCGTCACCACATTTGCTAATGGAATGCCATGTTCTTTTAAAAGCTTTTGAATAAGCCACTGGGCATGTTTGACAGCTTGTTGAAAGTTTCCATCTTCGTTTTCACAAATTTCAATGCCAATCGATTTTCGGTTGCCATCTCCATGTCCATCCCCAGCATGCCACCCATTTTCATTTAAAGGGAGATGCTGAAAAATTTCTCTGTCATCCACTGTGAAGTGCCAGCTTACCTCTGTTGTTGAGCGTTTGACATATGCCGCATGACTTTTTGCGTCAGCTCCCTTAGATGTATTGGCTGTGTTATGCACAGTTACATAAAGCGGCGTCATAGCATATCCTGGCCGATTTCCGTTTCCAACTGGAATAAAATCTTGATAAATTTGTACCATGTTTTGCACTCCTTTTTGCTAAATTGATGTTTGATCTTGCTCATCAATCGGTGGCAAACGTAAGACAAATTTGTTTGTTTTCGTCATAAGACTATGGTAAAATTTGAATTCAATCGCCATTTTATCTTTATAAAAAAACAGAATAAAAACAGGAAAAACTTCCAATTTTCTTTGATTTTATGTTAAAATTGTTAAAAACAAGCCGATATAAAAAGTAAGCGATAGCTTTATTAGCCATTTAGTCCTATATGGACTTTTCTTTTACGGCAAAAATAGAACATACGTTTGTATGGAGGTTTTGACATGACTTATTTTTTAACCCATTTAGAAGAAGATATTAAACGGTTATACACTCAACTGCAAATAAGCGGCCCTGCCTATGTAGACATGCATAGGATCGCAGCTGAATTTCATGTATGGGTACACTACGAGGATACTGGCAGCATGATGATCAAACATCAAGGTCTTTACAGTATTATTTTAAACAGAGCCTTATCGTCAGAAGAACAGTGGCAGGATTTCGCCCACGAGCTTTGTCATGTGCTGAAGCATACAGGCAACCACTTTAACATGCACAAGCTCTTTCGAGAACTGCAAGAGTTTCAAGCAAAACAATTCATGTATCACTTTTGTGTTCCGACTTTTATGCTGCTGCAAATGACGCTCCCAAACCTTAGGCAGCAAGCCATTTTGCATATTGCTCAAACATTTCATGTCACTCGGGCTTTTGCTGAAAAACGGCTTGCTCTATTTGAACAGCGAAGAGCCGGCATTCAATTTCAAAAAGAATTTACTTCTTATTTAATGAGAGCCAGCAAGGTCGCAGAAAATGAAGCTACATATCAAACAAAAGCGTCAGCACACGTGACGTCAGAAGTTTATTCATAAAGGCTTAACACTTGTTTCAGCGCATTTGTGTATTGATAAAATTGTTCGGTTTGTGTATCACGCCTACGGCTCCGCCTAAAGTCTTGAAAGAAAGCTCTTCTCTGAGCTTGGCTAATTTCAATTTGAACACTTTTTCCTGTGAGGCATTGATTATTAATATTTTGAGGATGTGTTCCAGCAAATTGATCCGATTCAGATAAAAGCAAGGCATGGAAGCCATTTTGTGTGAGACACTTCACTGTTTCAGCAGCTTTTTCCCTGTCGGTACCGCCAACTAAAGTTTGTAGGACCTCTGTTTCTCCATAGCCGTGGAGTGCAAATGTATAATGATGTGTATGCACTTGAGAAAGACAAATCGGCTCATCAAAACGTGTGCTCGTAATATGAAGAACATGATTGCCTTTCACTTTAAGGCCCTCGAATAAATACATAGAATAATCGGTTGCTACTTCATGGACCAGCTCGCTCACGCCAGATTCAATTCCGCCCGCATGAGGTGACAGGACGAGAAGCTGATCCCCTTTCCGCTGATGAAGAATTTGATAGTCGATCCCTTTTCTTTCATGAGCGGAAAGCTCTTCATAATTTTGATACGTATCTATGATTTGATTCATTCCATCTGCCCCATTTCTCTATATGAGCATAAGTCTACTGATCGCAAATTCTTTTGTAAAGTGTTTTCGAATGACCAGTGTGATCTGAATGCATCCTTAAATTTTCCTTATCTTTACGGGCTAACTGTTGAATGTTGAGAAAAAATGACCGATAATTGAAATGAATAGAACTTTTGGACTATATGAATCTTTTTGTAATCTCTCTCATATATTAGAATATTGCGATCTACACCTGGAGGAATTCATGTTTAAAAAGAAAACCACCATCACCCTTACCATCTTATGTCTTAGCTTCGCCGGAATTATTTACTGGAAATGCTTCTCTCTTCAAGGCGTGTCTCACGGCACATTCATCCGCTCGATATCATCACCTGATGGAGCCTATACCATTAACACATATCGACATAGCGGAGGAAAGCTAAAAGAGAATGCGGTCAGAGCAGAAATTGAAAACAAACTCACCCATCACAAAAAAACAATCTACTGGAAGTACCCTGATAAAGATCCTCTGATTAAATGGGAAAATGCACAGCTCGTTCAAATTGGACATGAGTTTTTAAATGTGGTCAAAGGTGAAACATACGATTATCGCTTTGATCAGAAAAACAGAAAATAACGAGCCAACAAAAAAACGAACCCTTTTTGGATTCGTTTTTTACGTTAACATCGCCTTTTGCATAAATTCTTTCATTTCTTTACTAACCATCGTCAACCTATCTACAATTTCACTAAACTCCGTCACTAATAAAGCTTGTTCTGAAGATGACCCTTTCATATGGCCCATACTCTCAAGTAATGTATGTATATTAGAGGAAATCCCTTGCAATGAGCTTTCTATGTTTTCTGTTGCACGTGAGGTTTCGCTTGAGAGCTTTTGAACCTCGCTCGCTACCACACTAAAACCCGCTCCCTCTTTCCCTGCCCTGGCTGCTTCAATTGAAGCATTCAATCCTAGCAAACTCGTTTGTTTAGAGATACCTTTGATCATTTTAGTAATATCTGAAGTTTTTTTCGAGCTTTCAAGTGTTTGCTGTGTTTGGAATGTCATTTCCTCACTTGTCGCAGAGAGCTCTTCTGAATGAGCCGCCACCACATGTACTTTTTCTTGAATACTTTGAATGATGTCGTTCAATGACTCCATATACGCCTCGAGTTCTATTTGATTTTTAAGCGGAAAACCTAAAGCGATTGCACCAATGACTTGATGATTTTCATCGAAAATCGGCAATCCCATTGCATTTAAAGGCGTCCCATACACCGATTCAGGTACGAATGTACTTGATGTTTCTCCTCTAAGCGCATTTTTCATATTCTGATCATCTGGTTTAATGGGATCTCCTGTCCGTATTTGAAAATCCACATCTTTTGATGGCAAATACAACAAGAATTTTTCTCGATCAATGACACCCATCGTCACTTCATCTTTTAAAATCTTCATCATATAAGGTGCTGCGGTTACAATACTCTGTAGTATATCCATTCTCTCTACCCCCTTAATATATTTATCGGTCATTCCTCTTAAATTTGATCATTATTTTTTAAAAATAATGATCAAGATTGAAGTTTTTTTCATATTTACGAGTAAAAAGTATGCCAATTCCTTTCTATATTCAAAAAAACAAGAATTTGCTATACTTAGAAAATCAACATATGATGAAATGGTCATGTAACCATTTTATATATTCACTGGAGGCGCATGTTGTGACACAACCCATGAAGTATGAGCGGGCGATCGTCATCGGAGGCGGAATAACGGGAATGCTCGCTGCAAAGGTTTTATCAAGTTTTTACCTTGAAGTATTGATTATTGAAAAGGACGAATTGCCAGACTCTCCTGAGAATCGTCTTGGCACGCCTCAAGCTTTTCATCCACATAGAATGCTGCCACTAGGCAAACAAATAGTGGAACGTCTATTTCCTGGTTATACAAAAGAATTACTCGAAATGGGCGGGTACAACACATGGCATCAGACATCTCGATTTTTGACAAAAGATGGCGAGTTAGTACTCACGGATACTGAAGAAACAGCTGTCACACGACGTGCCATGCTAGAGTGGGTGCTGATGCAAAGAATGTTACGTGAGGAACGTGTTCAATTTTTAGAAAAACATGAAGCGATCGCTCTTCTTTTTGAAGAAGAAACGACTAAAGTGAGTGGATTACAGGTCAAAGATCGGAGGATAAAGCCTGGAATCATCAACAAAATGAGTGCGGACATAGTCATTGATACGTCTGGAAGAATGTCTAAATTGCCAAAATGGCTGAAAAGCGCAGGGCGAACCTTGCCGCAGACAGATGAGCTAATCGTGTCTCTTGGCTATAGCACAAGATACTACCAAATACCACCTGAGGCACCGAATCTGGAACCAATGGTCATCGTTGGACAGCCAAAGAAGAAAATTCCAACAGGACTGTTTGAACGAGTAGATCATGATTTAGTAGCGGTTCTTCTCTCAGCAGCTGGCGGTTCTCATTATCCAACAACAGACGCTGATCAGTTTGATGCAGAGACCGCTAGGCTGACCAATCCCTCGATAGCAGAAGCCATCACTCATTTAATTCCCTATACGAAACCAAAAGGATTTAGAGTTCCGGCTTGTGTCAGAAACCACTATGAACAAATGGAAGATTGGCCAAGCGGCTTATTGGTCATGGGTGATGCCTTATGCACATTAGATCCAATACATGGTCAGGGAATGACAAAGGCAGCTCTTGAGGCACAGACACTTGAGCGTATGCTCAAACAAGCACAAGAAAATGAGCTTATTTCTTTCGAACGACATACCTTACAACAAATGCAGCACGCCAATGAACTTGGCTGGTGGCTTTGTGCAATTGCGGATATGGCATGGGAAGGCGTCGAGTTAAAAGGAACCCCCATTCCCCATCTGACATTTGTACAAGAATTTTTCAATTATTATGTACAATATGCCGTTCAAACAAAACAAACTAAATACCTTGAGGCATATCATCGTATGCATTCATTCTTAATGGAACCGAGAAACATCATCAACCTAGAGCAGCTGCAAGACATGATTCAAGCTGACTCCACTGGTGATGTCAGCCACTGGTGGCAGAGGTGGGATCAAAAGAATGATGAATTAAATCGAGCTTTCTTTTACGAAGCTGTTCCTGACTTTCAATTACATCTGTTGCTAAAATCAACATAAAAAAAGCCCCTCAACGGGGGCTTTTAATTAACGTAATAATTGAAGTACGTTTTGTGGCTGTTGGTTCGCTTGTGCAAGCATTGCTTGAGACGCTTGAGAAAGAATGTTGTTCTTAGTGAACTCACTCATTTCTTTCGCCATATCAACGTCACGAATACGAGACTCAGCAGCTGTTAAGTTTTCAGCAGAAGCACCAAGGTTGTTAATAGTGTGCTCTAGACGGTTTTGGACCGCACCAAGTGATGAACGTTGTTTAGATACAGCGCCGATTGCCGCATCAATTTTTTCAATTTCAGTATCGAAATTGAAGCCATCAACACTTACATCAATATCTTTAACTGTTAATGTTTCTGCATCCATTTTACCAATTTCAACAATAATATGTTGTTCCTTGTTCGCACCAATTTGGAATTGGAATCCGTCTGTAACATCTCCATTTAAAAGGTTCTTTCCGTTAAATGCTGTGCGGCTTGAGATACCATCAATCTCTTCAACAAGTGCTTTAATCTCATCTTGAATCGCCGTTAAATCCTCAGTCTGCTGTGTACCTACGTTACCCGCTTGAACTGTCAACTCACGCATACGTTGAAGAATCGCATGTGTTTCAGTTAATGCACCTTCAGCTGTTTGAATAAGGGAAATACCATCTTGTGCGTTTTTAGACGCCATTTCTAACCCCCGGATTTGTCCACGCATTTTTTCAGAAATCGCAAGACCTGCTGCGTCATCTCCTGCACGGTTGATACGAAGACCAGAAGAAAGCTTCTCCATGTTCTTTTGCCCTGCTCCATTATTTGCAGACAAACGGTTCAGTGTGTTAAGTGCTGCGATATTGTGGTTAATTCTCATATTAAATGACCTCCATGTGTTTGAACCAATTAGACATCCATGTCCAAAAGTTCTAAATTAGAATTTTTTTGTAAGCCTTACAATCCATTTATCGAACTTTAATGGAATATGTTTAACAAAAAAGGAATAAATAAGGAAAAAGTCTTATTCATTATGATTGTTTCGCTAGAGTATGCCAAATTTAAAGGTCATTTTTCATGATTTATCAGAGGGATTTAAGAATCATAATTAAGGAGAAAAAACGAAGAAAAAACGGCATTAAAAAAAGCCCCATCAAGGGGCCTTTCATTAACGTAGTAATTGAAGTACGTTTTGTGGCTGTTGGTTCGCTTGTGCAAGCATAGCTTGAGACGCTTGAGAAAGAATGTTGTTCTTAGTGAACTCACTCATTTCTTTCGCCATATCAACGTCACGGATACGAGACTCAGCAGCTGTTAAGTTTTCACCAGAAGCACCAAGGTTGTTGATTGTGTGCTCTAGACGGTTTTGAACTGCACCAAGTTTAGAACGTTGATCTGAAACTTGTTTAATTGCATTGTCAACGATATCTAGTTGATCATCGAAACTAGTTGTTGCAAAATCAGTTACTTTAATAGCAGATACTGTTTTAGTAGCGTCAGTTGGATCTGTTCCAATTTTATCAGCAGACATCGCTTTGATGTTCACATCTAATTTTTGAGCTTTGTTTGCACCAATTTGGAATGTTAATGTATCTGTTTCAAAGTCGCCATTCAACAATTTTTTACCGTTGAATTCAGTACGATCAGAAATTCCATTTCCATCCGTTCCGCCACCGATTTCTTTGATAAGGTTGTTGATTTCCTCTTGAATTGCACCAAGATCTGTATCGTCTTGTGTACCCGTGTTTCCAGCTTGAACCACTAGTTCACGAACACGTTGAAGGATTGAGTGAGTTTCAGTCAATGCACCTTCAGCTGTTTGGATAAGAGAGATACCGTCTTGTGCGTTTTTAGAAGCCATTTCTAGTCCGCGGATTTGTCCACGCATTTTTTCAGAGATTGCTAGACCTGCTGCGTCATCTCCTGCACGGTTAATTTTAAGACCAGAAGAAAGTTTCTCCATGTTCTTTTGGCTTGCACCGTTGTTTGCAGACAAACGGTTTAATGTGTTAAGTGCTGCGATATTGTGGTTAATTCTCATTTCCTATTACCTCCATGTATGCGGGACCTGACAGACGTCCTTGTCTGAAAAAAGCCCTTTTTTCTAGGGTCTATATACCCTGACAAGTGTATTATCGGTTTATTTTATAGGAAGTTTAACATTCTTTAATATTTTTTATCGCATTTTAACATATTCAGTTTTATGAACTGTATGAAGTTAGGAAACAAAAAAAGCCCCATATAGGGCTCTTCATTAACGTAGTAATTGAAGTACGTTTTGTGGTTGTTGGTTTGCTTGTGCAAGCATTGCTTGTGAAGCTTGAGAAAGAATGTTGTTCTTTGTGAACTCACTCATTTCTTTCGCCATGTCAACGTCACGGATACGAGACTCAGCAGCTGTTAAGTTTTCACCAGAAGCACCAAGGTTGTTGATTGTGTGCTCTAGACGGTTTTGAACTGCACCGAGTTTAGAACGTTGGTCAGATACTTGTTTGATCGCCCCATCAACGATATCTAATTGATCATCAAAAGAAAGTGCGCCAGCAGCAGCTGGATCAGCAAATTGTGTTACATCGATGTCAGCTACTGCGTGGTCTGCAATAAGAGCACCAGTACCGGGATCAACCGCACCAAGTGCTGTAGAAGACATTGCTTCAATATTAACTTCTAATTTTTGTGCTTTATTTGCACCAATTTGGAAAGTTAATGATTTTGGTGTAGCACCAGCTGCGCTGAACGTACCGTCAAGTAATTTCTTTCCGTTAAATTCTGTACGATCAGAGATACCGTTTTTATCAGTACCATTTCCAATTTCTTGGACAAGGTTCTTGATTTCCTCTTGAATTGCACCAAGATCTGTATCGTCTTGTGTACCCGTGTTTCCAGCTTGAACCACTAGTTCACGAACACGTTGAAGGATTGAGTGAGTTTCAGTCAATGCACCCTCAGCCGTTTGGATAAGAGAGATACCGTCTTGTGCGTTCTTAGTAGCCATTTCTAATCCGCGGATTTGCCCACGCATTTTCTCAGAGATTGCTAGACCTGCTGCGTCATCTCCTGCACGGTTGATTTTAAGACCAGAAGAAAGTTTCTCCATGTTCTTTTGGCTCGCACCGTTGTTTGCAGATAAACGGTTCAGTGTGTTAAGTGCTGCGATATTGTGGTTAATTCTCATTTCCTATTACCTCCATGTATGTGGGACCTGACAGACATCCTTGTCTGAAAAAAGTCCTTTATTCTAGGGCTTATCAACCCTGACAATTCTTTTATCGGCTTATTTCATAGGAAGTTTAACATTTTTTAATATATATTGATCAATTTTACATATCTTTATTCACCATTTAGTTTTAAATAGATTTCTATTATGCTATTCGTTCAAGTGATGAGCACATAACCTGTATTAAATTGAATAGGAACAAAACAAAAAAGCCCCATAAAGGGGCCTGTCATTAACGAAGTAATTGAAGTACGTTTTGTGGCTGTTGGTTCGCTTGTGCAAGCATTGCTTGTGAAGCTTGAGAAAGAATGTTGTTCTTTGTGAACTCACTCATTTCTTTCGCCATATCAACGTCGCGAATACGAGACTCAGCAGCTGTTAAGTTTTCACCAGAAGCACCAAGGTTGTTGATCGTGTGCTCTAGACGGTTTTGAACCGCACCTAGTTTAGAACGTTGATTTGAAACTTGTTTGATTGCACCATCTACGATGTCTAGTTGCTGATCAAATGTAAGTGTTGGTGTAGCAGCAGCGAATTGTGTAACATCAATGTTAGAGACCGCTTGACCAGTTACAAGAGTTCCATCTGGTTGAGTAGCACCAATTTTATCAGAAGACATTGCTTCGATATTTACATCTAATTTTTGTGCTTTATTTGCACCGATTTGGAAAGTTAAAGTAGCTGTACCATTAGCGAAAGCACCATTCAACAATTTTTTACCGTTGAACTCAGTACGATCAGAGATACCATTTTTCTCAGAACCATTACCAATTTCTTGGACAAGGTTCTTGATTTCTTCTTGAATTGCACCAAGATCTGTATCGTCTTGTGTACCCGTGTTTCCAGCTTGAACAACAAGCTCACGTACACGTTGAAGGATTGAATGAGTTTCAGTCAATGCACCTTCAGCTGTTTGGATAAGTGAGATACCATCTTGTGCGTTTTTTGAAGCCATTTCTAATCCGCGGATTTGTCCACGCATTTTTTCAGAAATCGCTAGACCTGCTGCGTCATCTCCTGCACGGTTGATTTTAAGACCAGAAGAAAGTTTCTCCATGTTCTTTTGGCTCGCACCGTTGTTTGCAGATAAACGGTTTAATGTGTTAAGTGCTGCGATATTGTGGTTAATTCTCATTTCCTATTACCTCCATGTATGTGGGACCTGACAGACGTCCTTGTCTGAAAAAAGTCCTTCGTTCTAGGGCTTATCAACCCTGACAATTTTAATATCGGATATGGTTATAGGATGTTTAACAGATTTTTTAAAAAATAACGCATTTTTAATGACATTAGTCCTAATTTTAACAATTTCACAAAAACAAAAACTACTGATCTTTCACCAGCAGTTTTTCCATTATATGAATATCAGTATTGTTTGATATCAAACATTAGGATATTTTGGTACACCACATAATCCTTCTTACTTGTAAAAGGCCCTTTATTATGCTCATCATTGATTTCATAGAAGTTCATCCCAATTCCAAAGCTTCTTTCTTTGTACCAGTTAAGAAAATTGTTGATTTCTTTCATTGAGAGCAGATAATCCTTTTGCAGTCCGTTTATCATAGTAATTGAAAGTATACCTTTTGTTGATTCTTTCCCTGGCTTTGTTCCATCCTGATCTTTCGGTTCTTCGGTTGATCCATCACCAGGTTTTGTTCCGTCCTGATCTTTTGGCTCTTCTGTTGTACCATCACCTGGCTTTGTTCCGTCCTGATCTTTCGGTTCTTCGGTTGTATCATCACCTGGCTTTGTCCCGTCCTGATCTTTCGGCTCTTCGGTTGTATCATCACCTGGCTTTGTTTCCTCCTGATCCGTTGACACTTTTTGCAGATCTTTTAATGGAATAGAGATAACAGATTTAAAATTGTTTTTGACAGAATGACTACCAATTGATTCAGCATAGTCTCTTCCACCAATAACATATAATTGATCATCAGCAATAACTGCCACAGATCCAACTCTACCTTCAGGGATTTCATATAAAGAATCTTTAACTTGACTAGTTTTTGGATCAAATATTTGAACTTGTTTTAATAATTTGCTAGATCTATCTCCAATTTGCTGTCCACCAATGATAAATAGTTTATGATTATATGTCGCAAATGCAGCTTCATAGGCAAAAGAATTTAATTGCACATCCTTTAAGCGTTGCCACTTCCCTAGCGACCTATCATATTCTAAAATGTCTTTATCTTTCCCTCGGCTAACATTAGCCTCACCACCAGCAATATATATTTTCCCATTTATTTCTGAAATACTTCTACCTTGGTGATTCACTAATAGGGAACTATCTAAAGATTCCCACTCTCCACTTACCGTATCATAGGAATAAAAATTTTCTTTATAGGATGATAAAGAGGATACGATATAAATCTTTTCTCCAACTGTAACAGCTCGTAAGGCACCTGTTGTATAGGATGTATATATAAATTTATCAGGCATCTTAATCGGTTCTTCTGTCCATTGGTCAAGTTCTGTATCATAAACATCCATAGTTCTATGAACTGTTTTAGTCGTTTCATAGAGACCGCCAATGACATAGATTTTTTTATCTACTGTCGCATAAGCAGCTCCTGTTCTTGACCTAGGCATCGCTGATTTTTCTGTCCACGAATTAGTTTTAGGATCATACATATATGTTGAATCATTGAACTTAGACTGCTGGCTAGCTCCACCGAATACATATATTTTTCCGTCAACTACACCTACACTTGCTCCGATACGCTCTTCCGGTAAGTCCGCTCGCTTCGTCCAACCATTTGTCTCAGCTGCATGAGCTTTTAACGGATGAATTGTGACCATCATAAAAATGGTCAAAAGCACTAAAAATAATCCTTTTTTCATCGTTTCTTTCCTCCATCTCTTAAATTTCCCTCCTTTTATCGACATATTTGTAATAAAATTTAATTTTTACCGTTGTGCCTGTCATAAATTTAGGACGCTCTTATTTCTATTAATATCTTTCTACATATATCACTTTTATATGACATTACCTTTTCATAATCGCTTCTTCATTTTTCAACTGAATCATGAGTGAGGATTGAATATATAATAAATTGATAATACGTCGTGCCATTTCTGAGGGAGATGCATTGTAGTCATTTCTGATCCATTCAATGATAAAACCAAAGATGCCGTATGAACGATACTGGACAAAATAACTGTCGTTGATTTCTGCATACTGATCACTCACAAACGACATTCTATTTTGGAAAATATATTGTATTTTTTTAAGCAATTTTTCTTGTATGTGGGGAATTCGGTCTTCCATCACTAATAAATCATAATAGTCGCGATTTTCAACGATATATTGAAATACATCGGTGCCCTCTGGTTTCATGCGAGTTAAATCCAACAGTGGATTTTCACGAGTCGGCTTACAAAATTCATATTCGAAATTGACCATTTCCCGGTGAATAACATCTGCTGCTAATTCATCTTTACTTTCATAATGCACATAAAACGTGGTCCGATTATAGTTTGCCTTTTCCACAATATCCTTCACTTTTACGTGCGAATATCCTTTTTCTTTTACTAGTATTTTGAATGTTTGACGAAGTGTTTCTTTTGTTCGCTCAACACGGCGATCCTCTTTTTTGATCATGGGGCCCCTCCTTTAGACACTTTTTAAAAAATGTTGATTAGAGATACATAAATTCATTTGTGTTGAAAACCTATACAAAAAAGATTTTTTGCTGATTGAAACGGAAAATCTTTCGTCCTACAATCAACTTAGTCATAAAGAAATGAATTTTTTGTGACATTTGATCTAACCTTTCTTCAGAATATCATACTATACAAAAAGTGAGGGCACATGATATGGAAATTCAAGCGATGGTCACAACAAATGAAAAAGATTTCGAGAAACAAACACTATTACTAGATGATCCAAAAGCAGATGAAGTGCTTGTCAAAATCGTTGCATCTGGCGTTTGTCATACGGATGCCACTGTATTAGATGGCACGCTCCCTGTCCCACGTCCTGCTTTATTAGGACATGAAGGCTCTGGCATTGTCGTAAAAGCAGGTTCTAATGTCACAACCGTTCAAGAAGGAGACCACGTTGTACTTGGTTTCGCTTATTGCGGTCATTGCCATAATTGTCTTGACGGGAACGCTGGTGGATGCGAAAACATGATTCCACTGAATTTTTCTGGTCGTAATAAACATAATGAAACGCCTATCCATACACATGATCATCAAGATGTATCACAATTTTTTGGTCAATCGTCATTTGGTACATATGCAACGGTTGATGAGAAAAATGTGGTGAAAGTAGACAAAGAAACTGATTTACGTTATTTAGGACCATTCGGTTGCGGCTTAATGACTGGGAGCGGTACTGTCTTAAATTCACTTGCTCCAGCTCCAGGTACAAGCTTTGTTGTGTTCGGTACAGGTGCTGTTGGTTTAAGTGGGTTAATGGCAGCAAAAATTGCAGGCTGTGATCCGATTATTGCCGTTGATATCCATGATAGCCGCCTTGAGCTAGCAAAAGAATTAGGTGCAACACATGTCATCAACAGTAAACATGAGAATCCAGCTGAAAAAGTGAAGGAAATCACAGAAGGAAAAGGAGCACATTACTCATTTGAAACAACTGGAGTACCAGAAGTCACGCTAGCTGCCCTTCACTGCCTGCGTGTCAAAGGAACTTGTGCAACAGTAGCAGTAGGAAAGCGCGATTTAACGTTTAATGTGACCAATGATCTCATGCTCAATGCGCTCACGTTAAAAGGTGTGATAGAAGGCGATGCCGTTCCTCAACTATTCATTCCTAAACTAGTCAAGTTCTTTAAAAATGGACAATTCCCAGTTGAGAAACTAGCAAAATTCTACGAATTAGAAGAGATTGAACAAGCTTTTGAAGATTCTAAAAATGGATCTACGATTAAACCCATTCTTATTTTAGATAAAGAGTATCGAGCTTAAGCCGAAATAAGACGTGAAACTCAAATCCATCATCATTACGATGAAAATAAAAAAGATTGTAGAAAAATATGAGTTTCTCTACAATCTGAATCCCCCTTTATAAAGGGGGATTTTTGCAATTTCATGCTGTCCTTACTTTCACACATACATCACCGGCGTCGATATTTTAATAATCTTCCCGCCTCGACGATAAAACCTTGGAACACGGCGGCTTAATGTTGCAATGACTTCATAGTTAATCGTATTGAGCATTTCAGCAATTTCATCAACAGAAATTTCTCCGCCCTTTTGACGGCCATAAATGACGACTTCCTCGCCTTGCTTTGCTTTCATCTCTCCTAAGCTGATCATCGTCATATCCATTGTGACTCGGCCAGCAATCGGCATTCTTTCTCCGCGGAAAAGCATAAACCCTCGATTGGATAAAGCACGTGAGTACCCATCTGCATAACCAATCGGTATGGTTGCAATGACTTCGTCAGGCTTTGCCACATAGGTTGCCCCATAGCTGACGGTTCTTGGCTTTGTCACCATTTTCTTCACGAACGCAATTCTTGCTTTTAAACTGAGAGCGGGCTCTAGCTGAACAGCGTCTAAGCTTTCAATGTATTGCGAGGGATACAATCCATAAAGTCCGATACCAAGCCGGATCATATCGGCACTAAATTCAGGAAACGCAATCGAAGCAGCTGTATTGTTCATATGTACGGTCGGCAGTTTGATCCCTTCTTCTTTCAAAAACCGAAGAAAATCAATGAAGATGCTGTGCTGCAGCAACGTGAAATCAGGGTCAGGCTCATCCGCAGTGGAGAAATGCGTAAATATTCCATCCCACCTCAGGTTTTCACTCTTTTCAAGCGCCTTCACCACCGCTAACAGCTCTTCCTTTGTCCGTACACCTAATCGCCCCATCCCCGTGTCAACATTGACATGAATCCCAAGCCGTCGCTTGCTTTCTTCTTCCGCTAAGATCTCATTTGCTTGAGCAATCCAGTCTTCTCGAAGGCCGGAGAGATCAATTCTCCAGGCTGCGGCCCTTTTCACACAATCGAGCGGTGTAAATCCAAGCACAAGAATAGGTGCTTCTATTTTTGCTCTTCGCAATACAATCCCTTCTTCTAAGCTAGCAACTGCGAGCTCCGTCGCACCGCTTTCTAGTGCCTGCCGCGCTACCTCCACTGAACCGTGTCCATAAGCATTCGCCTTCACGACAGCCATGATCTTACTCTTCTTTGGAATATGCGCTTGAATGGCTTCGATATTTCTTTTAATTGCATCAAGATTAACTTCGATCCAGACTTCCCGGCAAAGTTTTTTCATAATCGTTCCTCCTTTTAACATAAGTTTCTTCTGTAATTTGTGTTCGTTTTAACATATAGTCTATCTTTATTCATTTATACAAAAAACATTCAATAAGAACCAAGACCTGTTAATTCTTGAAAAAGCCTATATAGACTTGAATACTTACATTCACACTGAAATGACATTAATGATAGGACCTTACAAAACTGAAATAATTATGATGCTCTTGATAAAGCTTGGCTTTCACAATCTAGTTCAAAATAGAGTCCCGCAAACGGTCAATGCCGTGTCACTTCTTTAGTTGTAAATGATCTTTTAAGCGGCGAATGAATGAAGATAGAATTAGGAAATGGCTAGATTTTTTTCAATATCATCCATGGGAAAAGATTAGACTTTTCCTCTTCACAATTCTCTGAGGAAATTTCTTAAAATAGGTAGATATTCAAATCGAGAAGGAGCTTTAGCAATACGAGTAATGAGCAATATTCTTACTAAAAAATAATGTTTTAAATTTTTAATAGATAGATATTAAGTCGTTTTCTTCACAGAAAATTTCAATTCATCCCGAAAGGAAAATTTTCACAATTAATTAACACTTTTTAACAGGAATATCTCGATTTAATATCGAATTAATGACTTGTAAACTAATTTAAAAGGAGTGCTTTAGAATGAAAATGAAGAAATCTATGTATTCTCTTATTGCTGTTTCTGCATTGACTTTTACTATTGGAGGGGTTGCTTCTGCTCAAGAATCCGTTCAAACTAATCATCTTTCATCTATGCCTATTACGCTAAAATCTTTATCCGCGGATGCTCCAATTAAAACAAATGCAAGAAATATCACAATTAACGTAGGATCTAGTTATCCTATTGATGACATTGCCTCATATGCTGTTGTTGTGAAAGGATCACAGTATGTCTCTGTATCCGGTAGAGATATTAAAGGGTTAAAAGATTCAGGTAGTAACCAAGTAGAAGTATGGATGTATAAATCAAATGGCGCTCTATTAGGCGCTCTTTATATAACGGTTAGAAAGTAAATTAAAAAGCCTCTATTATGGAGGCTTTTTTTTAAGCAGGATCACCAATACCTAACGTGTGAGTCACATTAGATTATTTTACAATTTTATCCTTATTCATAAGCAAGCACCCAGTACTTCGCCCCAGGTTCCCCTTCCTCTACAACAGCCTTCCATCCTCTTTTTTGATAAAAAGACAAAGCTTTGTGATTTTCGGATACACATTTGAGGGTGACTGGTGTTCCGAGCACTTTGATCGCATGTTTCAGCAACAAATCGCCAACCCCTTGACCAGCAGCTTCTGGATGTACAAACAAGAGATGAATAAAACGATCTGGTACATATAATGAGATGAATCCAAGGATTTTATTGCTCTCCTCAGCTAAGAAAATTTGCTCTTCCTTCGTATCTTGATCAAAATCTTGCAGTTTGATTTCTTCTGTATTGAGCCAGTGAAAGCTCTGACGTCGGGATTCTAAATAGATTTGTCTTAATTGTGGATAATCTTCTATGCTTGCTTCTCTAATCAACATCGCAACATCCCCTATGTTTTTTAATTTGAATTTAAAATGTGTTTTGCCTGTGTTCTACCTGCCATTAACAATTGATCACTGAACTGCGAATCATTGACAGCTCGTGCAAGAGCAATTGTACCAATCATGCTGCTTACTAGTGCGTAACTGGTAGAGAGATCTATGTTTCCCGTATCAGCTATAAACGCCATAAACCGTTTCAATTCATCTGTATAGGCTTTACGTACCTCTTGTGATAATTGAGCAATCTCCCCTGCCAGTGCAGGCAATATACAGCCGATCTCCGTCTGATCACGGTGAACGGAACTTAAATAAAAGTCAATGATCGTCTGAATTCGAGGCAGATCTGCCTTCTTGTCTGCAACACTTTGCAGCAGCTTGATCGTATCAGTAATAGCAAAATGAAAAGTCTCTATTACCAACTGATCCTTGTTCTTAAAGTGAGCGTAAAACCCTCCATGAGTTAGACCTGCCCCTTTCATAATGTATGGCAAACTGATACTACGGACGCCATTTGTTCGAAATGCTCGTGCAGCACTAGCGATGATCTGCTCTCTCACTTTTGACTTATGACCTTTCGGATAAGGCATCCTCTTTCCCCCTCCTTCCTTTTAACTCGTCTAAGTATATTTATCAAAATATTATATTCATCATATTATCATGTGTCAATTGACTGAAATCTATCTTTCCTCACTCAGATGGGATTGACTTCGCCAAAATATGATGACTATAATATATTATGATCATCATATTTTGAAATTGGAGGTTCAAGAAATGATTCATTTAGAAACAGTAGATACATTAGTGATTGGATCAGGTCCGGGAGGCTACGTGGCGGCGTTACGTTCAGCTCATCTCGGCATGAAGACAGCGATTGTAGAACGTGATCAGTTAGGTGGCGTATGCACCCATGTAGGCTGTATCCCTTCTAAAGCGCTAATAGCAGAAGCAGAGCGGTTCAAACTCCGCACACAATGGGGTGGTTTTCAAGAAGGCGGTTCTTTCAATGAAGCTCAAGCGTTCAAAAAAGCTGTTGTGGAAAAACAAGCTGGAGGCGTCCAATTTTTGTTGAAGTCAGCGGGAGTTACCATTTTGGAAGGCGAGGCAAGCTTGTTCGATCAGCATACAGCGGTGATTCAACATGCCGAAAAAGGTGAAAAACGAATCAACTTCAAACACCTTATATTAGCAACCGGCTCTCGTCCAATTGAAATTAAATCACTCCCTTTCGGAGGTCGTATATTGTCTTCCACTGAAGCACTATCCCTTCCCGAAATCCCTAAAAGCCTTGTCGTAGTTGGGGGTGGATATATTGGTGTTGAACTCGGACAGATGTTTGCAAGGTTTGGATCAAAAGTCACCATTCTGGAAGGCGGCAATCAAGTATTGCCTGGCTTTGAAAGTGAACTTGTCTCTCCTGTTGTTCGACAATTGAAAGAAGATGACATCACCGTGATTACAGGAGCAAACGTCATAGGTGCCGAGCAGCGTATGAGCGGAATTGATCTTCATTATGAGAAACAGAAAGAAAGTTACACGTTGAAAGCAGATTATGCACTGATTACTGTCGGAAGAAAACCGAATACAGATGGAACATTAGGTCTCCATTCTATCGGTTTGTCCATTACCCCTAACGGACTAGTTAAAATTGATGAACAATGCAGAACTTCCATTCCGCACATTTATGCAATTGGTGATATCACCGAGGGTTCTGCTCTGGCTCATAAAGCTTCCTATGAAGCGAAGGTGGCAGCAGAGGCAATCGCCGGGAAGCCTTCGATGATCGATTATAAAGCGATCCCTCTCGTTGTGTTTTCCAGCCCAGAATTGACGAGTGTTGGACTGAGCGAAACGGATTGCAAGCAGCAATCCATTCCGACTGTTACTGGAAAAACAATGTTCTCTATTAATGGTCGAGCACTGGCATTAAAAGAACCAGAAGGATTTGTGAAGATTGTGGCCCATGCTGAATCTGGCCTTATTTTAGGAGCACAGATCGTAGGTGCAGAGGCATCTACTCTTATATCAGAACTTTCTCTCTCTATCGAAATTGGTGCTACAGTAGAAGATTTAGCCATGACGATTCATCCTCACCCAACATTAGGTGAAATGATCATGGAGGCTGCAGAAATGGCCACTCGTAAAGTTGAAAAAAATCTGGCACGATAATTCATTCATTCAGGTGCATCTGGTTCGATTGAGCAAAAGAATCGTCATAGCCTACTTAGGAATAGGCTATGGCGATTTCAATTGAGTCATGATATAAAAGCAGCGGTATATTGATCTTTAATTGGATACCTCATCACGTTTTTTCCCTAACTTCATCGATAACTGCACGCCAATCATCAGCATCACGATGGCGAGCATTGCGACAATAGCAGCTTGAAAATGTCCGCTGATATCGAAAATCAAACCGATTAAAAATGGACCAAATCCTCCCATGATGTACCCGCCCATCTGTGACATCGCTGACCATGTACCGGCTTCTTCTGGCGTACGCGTTTCAATAATAGGCAACATAAGCGCCAAAGGAAATAATCCACCTGCTCCAATCCCTAGAAAAATAACAGCTGGCAGGATCGGCATTGGCAATAGAAGGAATATGAGGCCAATCAGCTCTGACAAACTGCATAAGATCAGAAATAATTTCGGCTTTCCTAGACGATTGACGATGTTTGGAACGAGTAATGCCACCGGAATCTGAATGAGCGTAAATATCGTAAGCAGCATGGCGGCATACTGCGGACTATTCCCAAAATCAAGCGCAATGGGTGAAATCCACGCTGTTAACGAATAGAACATGCTAGACATAAAGCCAAAGAACAAGGTGAATTGAATGGCTTTTTTGTTTCGCAGCGGTAATCTCAGCGGCACGTCTGCAAGATCCGCTTGTTGGTTTTGACGAGCTAGACCGAGCCATAAAATCAGTGCAATAACGCCTAAAACCGCCCAGCAAGATAACGCAAGTGGAAGGTTATGCTCACTGCGAAGGTAAATCGGAATGGTCAAGCCCGAAGCAAGTGCAGCTCCAACTGTCATCGATATAGAGTACACACTGACAATCCCAGGACTTTTCGGGAAATACTTTTTAATAAAACTAGACAACAATGGTCCGGCAAAACTAATTCCAACTCCTCCTGCAAAAGCAGTCGTAAGAAGGATGGTAACCGTTTGACTTGTACCACGCAGTCCAGTCGCAATTGTGATAAGAAAAATTGAGAAAAAAAGGGTTCTCTCTAATCCAAACCGCCGGCTTAGTTTCGTTGCTACAGGGGCAAACACTCCCATGCACAAGACCGGCAAAGTGGTTAAAAGACTTGCCGTGAGTGCACTAACGCCAAGGTCTGATTGAATCATGCTCATCATAGAAGCTACGGATGTAATGATTGGGCGCAAGTTTAAGGCAGCTAAAAATAAAGCAGCTAAATAAAATATTTTTTTTATCAATACTCTTCTTCCTCTCTCATCTTGTTGAGGTTACTATGAGTATAAATCCGCTTCATTCATTGATCAATACAATAATTCGTATTATGATGATAGGAAAATACTATCATTAATGAAAGGATGGCATATGGATACTCGTCACATTACCTATTTTATGGCTGTATTCGATCATTTACATTTCACAAAGGCTGCAGAGCAACTAGGTATATCACAGCCTACATTAAGCCAACAGATTCGACTGCTTGAAGCAGAAGTTGGGATGCCGCTCTTTGATCGAATCGGCAAAAAAGTCGTTGCTACCGAAGCTGGTACGCTTCTTTATCAATATGGCATAAAAATGCTTCAGGCTGAACGAGATGCCAAAAATGCTATGAAAGAACTGTTATCTGAACAGCGGGGTACCGTTCGGCTTGCCGTCCTTCCCTCTGATCTTGACTTTCAGCTTGTTCCGCTTTTTGTAGAATTTAAAACGCTGTATCCAGAGATCAACCTAAAGGCTTTTTCGACCATCTTTGTTCGTGACGAGGTGCTCTCACATAAAGTCGATATCGGAATTGGGCTGCGCGGGCCTGCGGATAAACGACTGATTCAAATTCCACTTGGCGATGAGCCCTACGAATTGTTTGTTCATTCAGACAGTGAACTGGCAAAAAGGCGTGAAGTGACGCTAAAAGAGCTGACAAAGCATGCACTGGTCATGTATCCAAAAGGCTATCTAGGAAGAGATTTGGTCGATGACGTATGTAAAGAACACGGTTTTGAATTGGACACGGTCATGGATGTTGGGTCTGCCACTTCATTATTGCAGCTGGTTGAAGCCGGGATCGGCGCCACCATCCAGCCAAGAGGGCTGTTAAAGCAACATTCAGCATGGCCTAATATTGTCTCTATTCCTATTTCTGCCCCTGCTCCTGTTCGGCATCTTGAATTAACGTATTATGCCGATCGATTTGTGACCAAAGCGCAAAAACAGCTATCTGAATGGCTAATAGACTTTTTCAAATCAAGAACAAACTAAAAAGTGAGGGTAACACATGAAGAATGCAAACAGCATATTTACAAGAACAAACCGGGTCGTGATTCGTCAGTTTGATCAGCAGGATATTGAAGCATTTTATCAATACCGATCAAATCCCTCTATTGCCACATTTCAATCCTGGGAAAACTACACGTACGAAGACGCTGAATCATTTGTACAACACCAAATGACGCAACAACCTAATCAACCAGGGACGTGGTTTCAATACGCGATTGCCTTATCTGAATCCAATCAGTTGATAGGAGATTGCGCCATTCATACACTCGGCAGCGAGCCTAGAATCGTTGAAATAGGATTTACACTCGCGCCTGAATTTCAAGGAAAGGGCTATATTCATGAAGCCTTGAATTCAATGATCGAATATATTTTCACTACACTGAACAAGCATAAAATCATTGCCTTTACAGATGTACGCAACGAAAAATCCATTCGAGTGCTGGAACGTTTAGACATGAGACGCGAAGGACATTTGCTGCAAAATTATATGTCGAAGGGACATTGGGTCGATGAGTATCAATATGCCATTCTTCAATCCGAGTGGGCCGCGAAGCGTCATTAATCATTTATTTCCTATTCAAAATCCCTAAATAAGCGCTCCATGGACCCACATCGGTTCGATATCGTTCCGCCATGACTCGAACAATTTGGGAGATATGGGTGAAATCATGGACAACCCACGCAGAAAGTAATTCGCTCACTTGCACGACGCCGAATTCTGGATGGACGCCCTTTTTCTCTAGATCAAGATTTGAATGTGTCATACGCTGAATGTATGCCACATTCTCCATCCGCACATGATGAAACTCCGCTAGTGCCTGTTCTATCTGTCTTTCAGTTTGATTCAAATGGGCGTAGCGGTCAAATGCAGGAAATGGGGTATTCTCTCCATCAGCAAGAATGACATTTAATCGGGGAATCCAGTTGAATTTCTCTGCTTCAATCAAATGTTCAATGACTTCAACGGGATTCCACGTTCCCTCCCCTTCACGACTGTAAAGCCAATCCTTCGATAAACCTGACAAAAGACTTTCTAATGTACGAGGAGTTCGACTCAACATATCTAAAGCTTCATCCAAATTGAAATTCATATGGTAGCTCCTTTATCAATTTTTCTTTATTCTAATGTTTTTTGATTAGATTGCAACTCATACCGTAAAACAGATAAAGAAGAAAATAAAAGGTGCTTTTAATCAACCTTCTATATACAAATAGAACTTTTCTATAACACTCACCATCCTTTCTTTTTTTATAATAGAAAAAAATGAAATGTGGTGATATGCATGTCTACAACAATTGGTATTATGGGTGGTATGGGCCCTTTAGCGACGATTGATCTGATGAAAAAAATCATTTCTCATACACCAGCGATAAAAGATCAGGATCATCTCCATGTGATTGCTGATAATGATCCGCAAATCCCTGATAGAACCAATGCCATATTTGGGAAAGGCGAAGATCCTACAGAATATATGATTGCATCAGCTAAAAGATTAGAGCGCGCAGGAGCGGACTTTATTCTGATTGCATGCAATACCGCTCACTTCTTTTTAGAAAACGTACAACAATCCACTCATATCCCTATCATGAATATGCCATTAGAAACCGCAAAGCACCTGAACAAACATCACTATACGTCTGTGGGCTTACTATGTACTGATGGCACATTAAAAACCCAGCTCTATCAAAAAGCTTGTGCCCATCACAAGATTGATGTCATGACTCCTAGTGAAAATCTTCAGAAAAGTGTGATGAATGGGATTTATGCCGTGAAAGCAGGGAAATTGAGTAAAGGCGAAAGTGAACTGGCGTTAGCTGCAGAAATTTTAATCAATCAAGGAGCAGAAGCCATCATTGCCGGCTGTACAGAAATTCCTTTAGTTCTAAGGTCAACCAAAGCTGTGAAAGTGATTGACCCTACTGTCATTTTGGCGAAAGAAGCTGTAAAATTAGTGTATGAGCTTGAAAAACTAAACATTTAAAGAACGTCATATAAGGGGATAACATGAATATTGAGAATATAGAAGCGTTTATTTATGTATGCCAGCTAGGCAGTATCAATAAAGCTGCAGAAGCATTGTATTTAACCCAGCCTTCTGTATCGGCACGTATTCAATCGTTAGAAAAAGAATTAGACCTGAAATTATTTGATAGACAGAGAAATAAACTATCTCTGACGGAAAAAGGTGAACAGTTTTACCCGCATGCCAAAAAGATTCTCCATTCTTATCAAGAAGCAAAGCATAGTCTCAAACAAACGATGCTCCCTTATGAATTGACGATTGGATGCGCATCCTCTATTTCCAATAATCTATTGCCTAACATATTGCCCGCCCTAAAAGAAAAATACGAAAATCTGAAAGTGAAAATTGTAACAGGACATTCAAAGGATGTTGTCCAAAAAGTGATTAACAACCAAGTAGACTTTGGCATTGTCAGGACTGAAACACATCCTCAAATTGAATCAATCCCGATTTTCAGCGATCCAATCGGGCTGTTCGTCCCAACTCATCACCCGCTTGCCAGCCTAGGCAACATCAATATGAATGAACTAGAAGAACAACCTTTTATTTTCTTTGACTATGGGTCATTTGATTGGTTGATGCTCCACCGATTATTTCAAAAAAACAACATCACACCGAACATTTCCATTGAGGTTGATCATATGGAAACTGCAAAAAATTTAGTGCTACAAGGAATGGGACTATCGTTTCTTCCTCATCATTGTGTTAGAAATGAAGTAGAACAAGGAACACTAAAACAAATTTCAATTGAGCCATCTATCAATTTCAACATCAATATTGAGTTCATTTATAAAAAAGGAAAATCCAAATCCGTTTTCATTGATCAACTCAAACAGTTTTTTCATGAATTAGATTAAAAAAAGCCCTTTTTAGGGGCTTTTTTTGGATTTGTTCTGATTGATTAGCTTTCGTTTGCCAACATGTATGCTGCCGTTTCATACATATCTTTCAATCCTGATCTCTGTGCGTACTCGGCCACAGTGATCGCACTTGTCGTCAGAAGTTCTATTATATGTTCATCCATTCCTGACCAAGTTCTCCCGCCTGCTTTTTCATACGCATGGATAAGTTTCGTTAATCCTTCTTTCCCAAAGAGAAGTTGATGCGACAAAAAGTCTGCAGATACATCACCAACCCCCACTTCAGACCAATCAATCACACCGGTAACACATTGATTTTCATCAATCAGAATGTGACCAGGATGCAAATCTCCATGCTTCACTCCTACAAAAGGCGGCCATAAAGAATCTTTAGCTAGCCATTCTTGCCAGCGCTCCCATAAACCGCTGTTAATGGTGTATTGCGATTTGACACGTTCCATTCGCTGTTTCATTGATCCTCTTAATTCATGAGCACTGAGCATGTCCACACCGATCGTTTTAAAAGGCTGTTGATCTAAGGAATGTACATTCGCTAAAACTCTTCCTAATGATTCATAATAAGCTTGCGGTACATTCGTTTGGTCAAATCTCCACTCATAAGATTGCTGTTCCACATCAATACTAGCCGCCGGTACCCCCTCTAATTGTTTATAAGCAATCAGACTTTCTGTAAAGATAGACCACTTAGGAACCTGAAAGTGAACCTGATTACTAATGTAATCTAATGTCTTTTTTTCTTGTAAGGTATGTTTCATTGATTCAGGTCTGCGAGGCATTCTTATTATCCATTGATCACCATGTAAATCTTCGACGTGAGCGACACGGAAATCCACACCTGATTCATTTATTTTGATGGTATTCTCTAAAATCTCTAATCCGTGATGTTTGACTAACTGCTTTAATTCCAGTCTATTCATATCCAATCCTCCAATTGTTCATTTAGTCATGATCAATAGGCATCAAGAATATCATCACAAAACCCACAAACAGGCTACTTTATGTGGTCAGAGTAAACAAAGCTAGACATATGCCTTTCTTTGCATCATAAAAAACATACAAAAAAAGACAGACCGATTAGCTGCCTCTTTTCTAGTGAAATTGCATACTTTCCCGCTGAAGATCATTAAAAATGTGCAGACTACCCCGTTTACTCCGTTTGATGAAAACAGAGCCTTTGAACATATGAAATTACTGATTCAAAGTTTTCTGGCGTAATCTTCCTGCATGCATCATTTTTAACCATCCTCCTCTATATCATATAAATTTACTATACTTTATTTAAATATGACTTTCAATAAGATGACAAAAAGAAAGATTTAAAATCATCAAAAACCCTTTAAATTACATAAAATGAAATAATTTCATTTTTATGTGTTATGATATGGTTATTGATTCTTCTGTCTAATATAATTTATTAAACTCAAAAACCCGATGTACTATGAATTTTGAGTGTAAGAGAGACAATGAGAACAAATCAAATGTAGCTAAGTCATTTAAAAGGAGAATGGATATGACTCATTTAGAATTCGCATTCGGCTTGCTTCCAGTCAGTATGATCATCGCTTCTTTTATCGTCACATTGTTTGTACAAAAGGTTTATTTCATGCCAATTGTGAGCTTTATCATTTTGCTCATTCTGACATTTACACTTTTCAATGTCTCTTTCTTTGGCTGGGCTGTTGTTTACACTTTAGGCTCATTCATTGCTTCATATATAGCATTATTCATTATGAAAATTTTAAATAAAAAGAGATCATAAACTACTTTCGAAAAGCCCTAGAAAGGGCTTTTCATCTTTCACTATCGTTTTTTCACTGGATGAATGTCCTCTCCCAAAAAGGCGGTATTCGGATCTTCACTATTTTCTAGAAATTCAGCAATTTCTTGCAGCTCTTGATTAATACGGTCATTCCTTGGCATATCTGGGTTTAACAGAAGGTTGGAGTGAATAGCAGTAGCTGTTTCATACAAGACATGTTGATCTTTTATCTGTTTGATGCACTGTTTCATGCGCAAGAAAAACCATGCGATCTCTTCAATGTCTTCCATCGGATAATGTGCCATTTTGAAGAGATTCTGCTGACGAAGGTCTCCTCTCTCAAAAATGTGTTCAAGCTCTTCTTTACTGATATATAAATCCGAAGCTTCCTCCTCAATCTCTATTACTTCAACCATGGCGTCGCCAGCTGTATATAACCGCTTAACAAATTCATCGAAACTATCTGCCAGCTTAAAATCTACTTCCAGCTCTAAATCGAAATAGTGAATAGGAGGATGTTCCTTCGTTTCTCGATAATCCATGGCAATCCATGTATCTTCTTCCCCGCTGATGAAAACAAATCCCTCTGGTAGCTCCAATTCATCACTTAACTGAACACTATTCATAATTCCATCATCTTTAGCGATTCCTCTTAGATGATCGAATTGAACATGATCCTCTGCCCATGAATTCGGCCGTTCGGTTGGAAAAGCATTACGAACTGTAAAACCACCATTCCATTCTAAAATGAGTTTTTTGTATGTATCGGGTAAAATGACTCCAAGTGTTCCCTCTGCTTCACGAATTTGTTCCTCATCTATCTTTTCTAACGTAAAAGGACTCTCTTCATCTTTCTCCCAGAATGATTTCAAATTCAAAATGGATGCCTCCCAGTATTTATTGAGATAAGTATATCATTCATATTTTTAAAATGACCACCAGATCCTCCGGCCATTGGCGGTCAAAGTATTAAACACCTTTTTTGTACTCTTAAAGCGTTTCATGGTCATAAATTCGACCATTAAAACAAATGATAAAA
Organism: Bacillus sp. FSL W7-1582; assembly: GCF_038593325.1. Classification (NCBI taxonomy): domain Bacteria; kingdom Bacillati; phylum Bacillota; class Bacilli; order Caryophanales; family Bacillaceae; genus Bacillus; species Bacillus sp. FSL W7-1582. The sequence goes on along the minus strand of NZ_CP151987.1, from coordinate 1,215,915 downwards.
CATCTTCATATTCCCCTTTACAGTTGACCGTCAGTCATTTATAATTGACCCTAAGTCAAATATAATTGACCAAAGGTCATCAAAAGGAGGAAGAACGAATGAGTAAAAAAGTTGCTCTTATCACAGGTGCATCAGCAGGTATTGGAAAGTCCACAGCAATTGAATTAAATAAGAAAGGTTTTATTGTTTATGGTGCTGCTCGTCGAAAAGAAATGATGGAGGATCTCATCTCTCAAGGAATTCACACCATTTCACTTGATGTCACTGATGAAGAGTCTATGGTAAACTGTGTACGTGAGATTTTGGACAAAGAAGGAAGAATCGACGTGCTTGTCAATAATGCGGGCTATGGCTCATATGGTGCGGTGGAGGATGTATCTATGGAAGAAGCTCGAAGACAAGTAGAAGTCAACCTGTTTGGACTGGCCAGAATGACGCAGCTTGTTCTGCCTAATATGAGACAAAACAACTATGGAAAGATCGTCAATATTTCTTCTATGGGTGGTAAAGTGTGGACATCATTTGGCGCATGGTATCACGCTACAAAATTTGCAGTAGAAGGTTTTTCTGATTGCTTACGGTTAGAAGTTGAACCATTTGGTATTGATGTGATTGTTGTGGAACCTGGCGGGATCGCAACCGATTGGGGCGTCATTGCAGCAGAAAAACTTAAAACTGCTTCAGCAAAAGGAGCTTATAAAGAAGCTGCCAACAAATCAGCAGATAATATGGTAAAAACGTATTCAGGAAGTAATTTAACAAAACCAGATGTCATTGCAAATACAATTGTGAAAGCTGTCACTGTAACGAAACCTAAAACGCGCTATTTGGTTGGGTTTGGTGCTAAACCTATGGTGTTTATGAAAAATCTCCTGGGTGATCGTACGTTTGACAAAATCATTAAAAGATTCAGCTAATCACTTGCTCCCCTAAATATCTCTTTGTCTGACTCCAAATCAAAATTACCTTTGAAATGGAGGTTGAAAATAATGAAACGAGCGATGACAGATGAAGCGAAGGCTCTAAGAGCTCAAGCGATTTTAGATAAAGCAGCAGCGCTTTTTGAGACACATGAATATAACCAAATCAAAATGTCAGATATCGCCAAAGAAACGAAGCTATCAAAGGGCATACTATTTGTTTATTTCAAAACAAAAGAAGCTCTTTTCTTCCAACTATTATGCCGGGAATATGTAAAGAGACTAGAACGCTTCATTGAAATTATTTCTGAAACACAGATCAAAAACCTTCAGGATATCAAACAACTTTTTCTGAAAGAATTGGAAGAAATCATTGATAAAAATCCTATGTACATTAGATTAGAAGCCATTCGCACGTCTGTTTTGGAAAGAAACATCGACTCTGATACCATGCTTCAATCAAAACTGTTATTATTTCAAAAGCTAACGGAAATGACAGACTTACTTTGTTCAAATGATGTGATCAATGAGGCGCAAGTGATGGATATTTTTCAAGCTGAAGCAGCGATTATCACTGGATGCAAACTCACTGCCACTTTACCAGATGAAGTCATTACTATTATTGAAAATCATAATTTGCATGAATTTAAACGAGATTTTAAAACAGATGTGATGAATACAATGTCTTTTTATCTTGATGGTTATTTACACAACCTTGAGGCTTGACATAAAATGTTGTGCACGACAAAAGTGCATACAACACTTACATCTTCCTCATGTTCATGATGATTTTGACTGAAGCCAATATGAAAACAGACCTCCTTAAGGTCTGTTTTCATATGTTTTATACATTTTGAGATGCTGTGCGTCGAGCAATCATCGTCGTGTTTCGACATGTTTTTTGTTGTTCTTTGATTGTTGTATTCCGCATTGATTTTGTTTTAATAATTTCAAAATTTTATTTAACCTTTTGTTGGGCTGTTATTTAATTTGTTAATCTTTTTTACGTTGTCATAAACCATAACTTGTTTAATATTTATCAAAATCGAAACCATATTTCCTGTAAACCCTAGCAGCATAATGAATTGCTATGGTTGAATTAACGTTCTATATTCCATTACTACGTAGTTTATCACCTATCTTTAATTGACTTAGAAGCTTAAATATACTCAGAATCATCACAAATCACTTTTCAGGCCTACTCTTGAAAACAGTTTCAAGCTGAAATTTTCTACATCCCCTACTCACAATTCATTAAGTTCCCTTATATTCCATTTATTATCACATGATAGAATTTACAAAACACCGAAAAGAAACCGCAAAAATAAATGAGAAACAAATCTTTATTGCCATTAATAGCTACTTGTCACGTTTAAATTTTCATCAAAAAACAAAAAAGCAGACTCATTTAAGTCTGCTTTAAGCTATCTTTTAAATTCCACGGGAACACCTCTTGCAAATCACTCCTGACATTCAGGACATATCCAATGAATCTAACCACTCTTCACAATGTTCTATAAGCCATCTCAAATATTCAACATATTGACCGACATGATAGCCATCACAAACAGCATGATGTACTTGAATCGCAACGGGCAGAATGATTTTTCCTTCTTCCACCTTAAACTTGCCTATCGTAAATATTGGCAGTAAATAAGTTATATCTGTAGATACATTAAGGTTAAAAGAAGTAAAATCAATCCACGGCAGGCTTGAAATATTGAACATGTTTTCTGGCATATGAGGTTTCGGAAATAGGCTGCTGCTTTTGCTGTAAGTGTCCATGTCCGCTACACAGCTTTTATAAAACCGAGCAAAGTTTTCATCATAAGGCGTCCAAATACTTGAAAACGTCTTTGTTTCTTTATTTAAAATCGTATAACTAGGATGGAGAATCTCCCAGTAACCAAGTTCATCGTTCACTTGATCCATCCGAAATTCCGGTAATTTTTGCACAGCTCTTGCTAACAAATAAATTTGCACAGGATATACTTTTAGCCTTTTTTCTTTTAATATTGCATACAATTTTGTGATGTCTAGATCGATCACCAGACTATATGAGCATCGGGTTACCGTCATATAATGATGAAAGTGCTCTTTTCTCGGATAATTTTCATCTATTTGTTTAAACATTTTTTATCTCCTCCTGAATGTTATTTCATGTATTCAGGAGGAGACTTTATCTGTTTTCACCACCACAATCATCCTTTCAAGAGTTATGTCATGTTTCTGTCCATTCAAAGTCTACCATGAGCTTTGTTTATGATAAAGCCTCCAGCAACTCTTCGTAAGTAATCTTCCCTAACGTGAAGGGTTCTAGTGCCATATATATTTCTCCACTGTCAATATAGAATTTGTCATTTTGAGTGCTATCCTCTATTCACTTCTACCCTTACTGCTGCTGAAGCTTTTCCATTGTTTTATCGTACCCAGCCAAATCATCAATTTGATAATAACCGACGGTTAACAATAGGCATGAAAAAGTGAAGAATGATGCCTCCGAAACAAATAGTTAATATGGTTCCAACACCGATAGGTCCTTTGCATATAAAAGCTAATATGAAGAAAAATGCATATAATATTGTTCTCGAAAATGCGATGGTTCTTTTTGAAATATCTCGAAGAATGAGTGTTAAATGATCAATTGGTGTTGATGCGAATTTTGTTTGAAGATATACGGCTGTTCCAAGACCAATGAATATCAAACCAGCTCCAAAGCAAGTCAGTTTGCTAAACCACGTGCTTGTATCAATGACATATTTGATGAGGAGTAACCACAGATCAATACCGATTCCAGTCACGAACGCTGTAATCAAACCTAAAAAAACAGGTTTTTTTCTCACTAATATAGAATTGCAAATTAAGATGATGATAGAAATCAAGACCTCCCAGCTCCCTACGGTAAGACCAAATTCTTTGGAAAGGCCAACTAAAAGGGCATCAAATGGGGAAGCACCTAGTCCTGATTGTATTGTTAATGAAATTCCTAAACTTAATACGAGTACACCTAAACCGTAAGAAACATACTTTTTTTTATTAGACATGATCTCTACTTAAAGATAATTCTTTTATCATTAAAACGTGCAGAATCCCGTCTTCCATAAATTCATCTGAAGCAGTTTGAAAACCAAGTTTTTTATAAAAACCTTCTGCTTGTGTTTGTCCATGCAGCTTTATCTTTGTAATTCCTTTTTCTTGCATGATTTTTTCCAGTTCTCTGATAATCACTTTGCCTAAACCGTACTTACGATAAGGTTTTAGGATGCAAATTCGTTCCAATTTACCTGTACCATCCACAATACGCACCCGACCTGTGCCGACAGGTTCATTGTCATGGCATACCAAGACATGCTGACATTGTTCCTGAAGAGTGTCAAATTGATCAAATTCTTCAGACTCAGGTACTTGCTGTTCATCAATAAAGACCGACTTTCTAATATTAAGAGCAACTTGTAAGTCATTTTCAGTTGTTATTTTTTTTATATGCATTGTTTATCAATCCTTTTCTGATATTAGTCTGAACCAGGTGAAGCATTTATAAGGTCTTATACTAGTAAGAATAAAATATTTTTATTGCAATTACAACAAAAATGCAGGTTTTTTTAAGATAGTGGGCATTTTGCAAGAGAAAGAAATTGAGAAAGCTGGTTTTAGTAGTGAATGTCGAAGCGGAATTAATGCGAACTATTGCGCCACTTATCAGTTTGGTATCTCTTGGCGTTACACTTCTCACTTTTGGTGCCTTTATTTTTTTGTGATTAACATTTGAAGAAAGTTCTCAGAAAAAATCCCCTAGCCATAAAAGTCAGGGGTTTTACTTTGTTCTTCCCTGAAAAAGACTGATTTAATAAGGTTCTATGATGAGCCTTTCTGATAAAAAATGTGCATTTCTGAAGAAAACTGAAAAGGTTCATCCCCAATCTGTCCCCATAAAAAAACAGACCCTGCATGGTCTGTTTTAATTTTGCCTATACGTTTTGAGAAATTGTATTTCGATTGATCATTGTCGTGTTTCGATCGATTTTTTGTGGAATGAAAGTCGTATTTCTATTCGACTCCTCCATTGTTGTATTCCGATTTGATGCTGGTTTAATCAAGCTAGATGCTTCATATAAACCTGCACCTAGAAGGATAATAGAGCTTATAACAATCATTTTTTTAACACTCATAAAGACACTCTCCTTTTTGAATATTATGTTGGGCTTGAAATGCCTTCCTGTAATATTCTGTTGCTTTCTCAAACTTTCCTCTTTTTTCATGAATCACTGCAAGGTTTTTAGTGAATTCTTCTACGAAAACAAACAACTGCTTTTCTTCAAATGCCTGTAGCATAGCTTGAATCTCTTCCTCATCATTACTTTCATATGTTGTTCTTATAGAACGTATTAATAAAATTTCGTGCGGGTTCTCTTTATGAGAGACAAGTTCCAAAGCTTTATCCACTAATTTGGATGCTTCATCATTTTCTCCTGTCTTATATAGTGCCCAACAGAGATTAACATATATGACCGATTTTACATCGTCCACACCATCTTCTGATATTTCAAGAGACTCTTGATAATATTGGATAGCCTTTGCATAATCTTGTTTTTTTTCATAATTGTTTCCTATATTTAAAAGTGCCTTGGCAATCAACCTTTTATCCGCTATTTCTTCAGCGATGGAATAGGCTTTATTCAGATGTATTAATGATTTTTCATACTGCTTAAAATCATCATAATTTCCTGCTATTACAAATAAGCATTGAACTTTTCTAATCTTGTATAACTCATACTGATCGTATATTTCAAGCGCCTTTATGATGTGATGCATAGAAACATGAGTTTGTTTCATAATATAGTAGGCTTCAGCCACCTTGAAGTGAAACTCCGCTTGCTCAATATCATCGACAACCAGTGCGAGCTGCCGCTCAGCGATCTTGTAATATTGAATGGCCTGTACATATTCTTTTATACTGAACTCATACATTCCACGAAAAAACGCGTTGTAATACTGCAGCATGCCGGACAATTTATGGTTGGAGTTTTCTATTTTATCTACTAAGTCTGCTATGGATAAAGAGCGCTGCTCTGAGGGTTTAATATAATCAAGCATAAGCTGATGACGAAAGCACATCAATTGATAGTAAATCAGTAAATCCTGGTCTTCTTCCATTCGTTCAATTTCTTGTTCTACCTCAGCTTTCAAAATCTCTGCATCTGGCACACTAAATTGACGAATCATTTTATACCATTCATTTATTTTCACACCAACATGTGAAGAAAGAACTTTCTCCATCCCCTTACTCCCCTTCTACAATATTTCCTTATATTACATTTATTATGACATACAGAAATTTACAAGGCACCGAAAAGAAACCGCAAAAAGAACCATTGTACATCAATAAACCTTTGGCACATGTGTTTATCCTCACAAAACAAAAAGGCAAACTCATTTCAGTCTGCCTTCATCTTCTAGATTTCCATGAGAATACCTTTTGTCTTCAGGTAATTTGCATTGAATCTAGCCTTTTTTCTTTTAATATTGCATACAATTTCGTGATGTCTAGATCGATCACCAGACTATATGTGCATCGGGTTACCGTCATATAATGATGAAAGTGCTCTTTTCTCGGATAATTTTCATCTATTTGTTTAAACATTTTTTATCTCCTCCTGAATGTAATTGCTTGTATTCAGGAGGAAGCTTTATCTGTTTTTACCACCACAATCATCCTTTCACAAGATATATCATGTTTCTGTTTATTCAAAGACTACTATGAGCTTTGCCTACGTTAAAGCCTCCAGCAACTCTTCATAAGTCATCTTGCCCAACGTGAATTTTTCTAGTGCTATATATGTTTTCTCCGCTGAAGTGTTCATTCTATTATGACATTCATTCACTAACTCATGTTCATTTGGTAATGGTCCATGTAAATGTTCTTTTTTTCGACATGCTTCATAGTATCTTATACCAAATATTCTCTGGGACATCGCATTGAAGTGAATTCCATCCGGGTTAGGTATAAGACCTTTCGCAGTAACATAATAACAATTTTCATGATCATGTGCATATTTTTGTAGTTCCTCATTGATCAGTTGATATTCCACACATCCTGCGCCAAATGCTGTCTTTCCTAAGAAATCGCCCAAACCACCTATCACAAGCGGAATGTTAGGGACAGATAATTCCGTTCTCAGTTCATGAAATAATCTTCGTATTTTTTCATCGTATTCTTTGTATTTCCCATCTTGGCTGTCACTTTCTCCTTGATGCCATAATATCCCGGCCAATTCGCTATCTTCCTTTGCAAATGTAGCTTCATTTATTGCATGACGAAATAATGCCCCATCTCGTGACCACTCATCAATGGAACTGCCACCTTCGGCACATGGAATAAGACCAATCTTCTCTCTCTCATGCTCTTTACACCAAGCCTCCGCAAAAGAAGCCGCTAGTCCTACGCCAGCTACCGGTCTATCAAAATGGATGGGTTCAGTCATCATTTGCCATCTACCATTTCGCAACATCATGATTCTTTCATTATAAATTGGTGGCACTTCATGCTTGAAGCCTCGCCCCGCCATATTTGATTGTCCAATTAGTAAAAATGACTTCATATTTTTCTCCCCCTCTCTTCATTTTTCATATTTTGTTGAAAGAACAGTAAACAGTAATTACTTAGGGTAAGATCCTGATGCATCTATCAATCAGGTGGATCGACTATGATCAATCCACTTAAACCATTTTAACAAGAAGAAATCTCTTGTCCATGTTGTCATATGGGCTGACGTTAAACTTGTGAAAAAAACATATTCATGTATAATACAATTGATGTATACTACATGAATTTTAGGAGGGTGACCTTTTTGAAAAGAGAAGATGCCTTAAAACTAAGATCAGATATTAAGAAAATGATTATAATAACTGGGGTTTTTGAATCTCAAAATTTGCCCAATGGACCATTTGAAAAACCTCTACCAACTTCTCAAATGATGGCGTTAGAGGAAATAGAGATGGAAAAATTAACTGTTTGGCAACTATCCAATAAACTTAGATTAGAGACTTCAACTGTAAGTAGATTGGTAGATAAGTTAGTAAAAAAGGGACTTGTTTATCGTGAAGTAAATGAAAAAAACAGAAGAGAACTTTTTCTGCACCTCACAGAAAAAGGTCACATTACTGTTAATCGCTTAAGAGAACAATCCCTTACATTTTATCAACGTATCCTCAATAATTTATCAGAATCAGAACAAAAAATAGTTGTGGATGGTTTTGAATTATTTATTGATTCTATTTCTAAGTCTTTTGATTAGAGTGAGGTAAATCATACCCTTTGGAGGATAAAATGAGTTTGGATTTTGAACGTCCTATTATTGAACTAAAAGAGAAATTTGATGAATTAAAGAAAATGATGAAAGAACATAATGTAGATTTATCAACAGAAATTCAAGAATTAGAAAAACGTTTAAATAAAATGCAAGATGAAATTTATTCTAATCTTACACCTTTTCAACGAGTTCAAATTGCAAGGCTACGTAACCGGCCCACGACATTGGATTATATACCTTTATTGTTTACAAACTTTTTCGAACTTCATGGTGATCGATTATATGGTGATGATCAAGCAATGATAGGTGGTATTGCAAAATTTAAAGGGATGCCCGTTACGGTTATTGGTCATCAAAGAGGGAGAAGTACAAAGGAAAATATAGAAAGAAATTTTGGAATGTCACATCCAGAAGGATATAGAAAAGCGCTAAGACTGATGAAACAAGCTGATAAATTTAATCGCCCTATTATTACATTTATTGATACAATTGGCGCCTATCCAGGGAAAGGGTCTGAAGAACGTGGAATTTCTGAAGCAATAGCTCGAAATCTATTGGAAATGGCAACACTTAAAGTGCCAATTGTTTGTATTGTAATTGGAGAGGCATCAAGTGGTGGAGCTCTTGGCATTAGTGTCGGTAACCATATCCATATGTTAGAGTATTCATGGTACTCGGTCATTTCACCAGAAGGAGCAGCATCTATCCTATGGAAGGATGCTAAGTATGCTCCAGAAGCTGCTAAACACATGAAAATTTCAGCAAAAGATTTAAAGCATTTAGGAATTATTGATGAAATCATTCCTGAAATGAAAGGTGGAGCACAAAATGATATCAAATCACAGGCAAAATTGATTGAATCTGCAATCGAATCATCTCTTAAAAAATTGATACGATTATCCTCGGAAGAGCTTATACAACAGCGATATGAAAAGTATAGACAAATAGAGAATTATAAATGAAAATACTTAAAACCGTATTACATTTCTGAGGATTCTTACTAAAAAGTTCTAAATATTTTGTAAGTAACCTCTTAAACTGGATATGCTGATACTATTAAAAAATGTGTGATTGGTATGGAAAAGGAATTTTTTGATTCTAAAAATACTGAGAAACAATCTGGTGGATAAAGTTCGTCCCCAACCAAAAGAAACAGAACAAATATTTGTTACCGACAATCAAAAAACCCTTGCTAGGCAAGGGTTTAAACGATGATTCCGACTGGGCTCGAACCAGCGACCTCTACCCTGTCAAGGACGAGACACGTTTTCTGACTGATTCTAACACATTCTAAATAATCGTCCCAACCCTTGGTACATAAAGGTTCATTCGATTTAGTTTACTAACTTATACTGAGTGATTCTTAATAGTAAAAACATTTCTTGTGACACCGCCGTGACTCAAATCTTCAATCAATTCATCATGATCCATATTCTTAGCTTCATCTAACTCACGTTCTAATCGCTTCTTATCTCGTTCAGCTTCTTTTAAAGCTTTCTTTACTTCACGCAACTCACGTACAGTCATTTCATCTACAGTTTTTGTTTCACCTGTGGATGGTATTTGGTGAGATGAGTTTATTTCTTTTTCATATCTTCTTTTATTTGAATTAGTAACTCTTTAAAATGAAGTGATACAAAGTATCTTTCTCTATCTTTATACGCCATGAATATTAAAAACGATAGCAATAAAACAAATATGACAAACATCCACCTGTAATCTAAATTTAACTGAAACAATCGTTTAAAGACCCCTGATTCCCTAAATATTACTGAAATAGTAGTTACGAAAAATGCCACTACTATTATTGATTGCCTAAGATCACTTATTTGACAAATCTTCTCCAATCTGGCTATTGCATATAAAATAAGATCTTTTTTTAAACTCCTTATAGTCTTAATCTTATCTTCAACATCTGAAGACTTTTGTTGACTAGGAAATGATTTTTTTAGGAACTTGATTAGTTTCCGTGTTGACTTATTTGTTAAGTTTTCTTTGAGGGTACTTTTGTTAAAATCCATCTCGTTATTTTTTTTGTTTTTCATAATAGATCACCTCGTCTAATATATCGTCCAAGGGAGAAAATGGTTTAAGCGTAACATTTAACATAGGGGCACTCCCACTACAGACTTTATTTGATAATGAATTCATTTAATTCCTAAGTTCAATTTAGGCATCTGCTTAATACCCTCATTTTAAATGATAGTGGTGACCGGCATAGTGTTCCTATCATACAGATAGGTTGTCGTTTAAATCTACTCCCTTTAATACCTGTCAAATTGACAGACATAAAACTTAAGTTTGAGGTAAACCCATATTTGGGTTCTCTAATCAACCACCCCAAATATGGGTTCGTTAAATCATTTCATTTTCTCTTACTATAGATGAGTGAACCAATACCTCTAAATAGATTGCTACACCCGAAGATATTTTGTAGGTAGCTAAACCTAAAAGAAGTCTTGCCTTACTGTTCCGTCCTTCTCTATAAAAGCGATATGCCATTTTCAAGTTGATGCTGCTAACTTTAATCGGGATCATTAAAAAGAAGATCACATTGTTAAAAGTAAATCTTACCTTTAGATTCTTCTCTCTAATTTCTCTATATGCTGTATATGATGTAGTGAGGTATGCTAATACCACAAATAGTAACAGTAAACCTAAGTAATCCATTTTGTTTCCTCCTGTTTGATACGTGCAGACATCTGCACATTTATTTTCACTATTAGTCTTGACTTGTCGTTTGCTTTTTGGCTTGATAGGTTGAAAGCAATGGACAACGGCTGGACAAGTTGTCTGCCTGAATTTGCTTGTAAAAAAATAAACAAACTCAGACAGGCGACTGATCTTCTTGATAGTGTATCAAGCTTATGGTATCCGTATGTGTCACCCTATTTGCCGTTGGTTATTCCCCAAACAAGCCTACTGTGTCAAGTGTCCCTAACAGTTTCCACTGAACGCAAAATTACGTTTAGTATACTTGTGGCTTGTCCTGCATCGTCAGAAACGATACACCCATCCTTCGTACAGCACTTAATGGCAGCTTTCGCCTTTCAGATACATGTGCAAATAGGGGAGCACAGTGGTATCCTATCCTCATTTTTTGCATCGGCTGAGTCACTACCCTTTCAAGTTTAACGTGTGTTAGCGCATTCCACGACAGTCTTACCCTTAAAATAGGCATCACTAAAGACAACACCTTGATCCAGGAGTATAGACTGATTCTATTTAGTTAAGTATGGTTCACCTTGAACTAGAGCTGTAAGGTTCATGATGAACCTCACAAAATGAACGACCTATGTTTAAATGAGGTCGTATATGTTTTGGGTACGACCTATTGAATATAGATTAAAAATAAGTTAGAATGGGCTGGTATCATGGGATTTGTACCAACCCATCAGATTAGATAGTGCGCCAACACTTTTCTAATCAGCTAGAAATGACGATCATGAGCAATAGGAATAGCCCTAATGTGCTCATGATTGTTACAAATAGCAACTCATCTATGAACCTTCTAAATAGCTTCCCCATTAATTTAACCCCACTACAGCTAACTCATCACGACTATAAATATCAAGCATGTTGCATTCATCATCAGCGACTCCATATTGATCATTGCTATGTACTTCTTCAATTGTTCCTAGTCCATATAACGTTTGTACTCTTTGTCCTACAGATAGCTTCCAGTTTGGATTCACATTGTTTAACATGTTCATTTCCCCTTTGTAATTGGTTTAGTTGGATCAAGGATAATGCAATCAAATTCCGTTTCTTGATTCTTCGGTTCTAATATCCTCAAATCGGTTAAGACTTCCCACAGTGTTATCTGTTTCAATAGATGTGTAACGACCTCAGCAAGCGTTTCTAAGTCTGCATATGGAACGTTTCTTCCTATATACCAGATCGTTCCCTCATCATAGTTACCGTCAGTTCGTTGAGTGATTTCAGCTAAAACAATCTGGCCATCACACTCCCCTACCGCATAACCTTCTTTAACGATGATTGCTGAGTAAAGATTGTTTATTTCTTGTGTGTTGAATTCCGTTTGAACGATTGTGATATGGTTCATTTAATCACCCCTTCTCTGACACGTTTTTGTTGTTGACTTAATCATAAATCAACACCTAAAAGGTGTCAACACCTTTTTGTGGTCTTTTTTAAAGAAAATCCACTTTTAGATTCTGTTTTTTGTTATAATCAAAAAGGAGGTGAAACTGTTGACTAAAATTGTTAAAACAAGATTGAAAGAAATATTAGATGAACGAGGCTTATCAATTAGGGGTTTCGCCTTCGGAAACGACCTAAGATTTGAAACCGTTAGAAGGTTTTACAATAACACTGCTAAACAATACCAACGTGAGACATTGGGCAAGATTTGCGAAGCCTTAGATATAAAAATTGAGGATTTACTTTACATTACAGAAGATGATTCTAATGACTCTTAAGCAAAAGTATTGCTTTTTATTTTTTGCATTTCGTTAAACAAAACAATTGCAATGGTGTTACAAATAAATTAGAGGTAAGCAAAATGGAAGAAAAATTATTCAAATTTATTGAACAATTGGCTGCGGAAGTATCAACCATTAAACAAGATGTGAAAGAAATTAAAACCACAGTCACCAAGCTGGAAGAAAAAGCTCAGAGGTGAAGCTATATGGCTGAAGCCGAACAAATTCTAAAAGCTATACAAGAACTTTCAATACATCTAAAAGAAATTGAATGCAATATTGTTGAATTCAGTGATGAAGTAAAGAATGAATTCAATCAAATAAATAAAAAATTAGATAGACAAATAGCCACTTACATGAATGTGTAGGTGGTTTTTTCATGCGTAAATATGTCCTTTTCAAGATGTAAGAAATTAGTAACACATCGAATGGAATAATGACAAATAGTATGTGATCTAAAGACTATTTCTTCTAATTTATGTAAAATTAATTCCTTTCTGTGATATCCTCACTATTGAAAAATGATTAGAAAGGAAGTATTCCAATGAAAAAGTTTTTTGTTAAGATGTTGCTAGTTCTCATATCAGCAGCAGTATTTATTCCAACTACAGCTACATATGCAGCAGAGAAGATCGAACAGAAAGAAGATTTGGTTGTAACTTACAAACCTACTGAACTTCAGAAACAACTTGTTCTAAGAGATGTACCAAAGGAACAGCAAAAAATTTTAATCAACGCAATCGACATTATTAATCACACAGACGAACCATTAGCTTCTACAAACGGCCCCAAAGGTACTGGAATTAAAGCAGCTATAAAAATTCTTAAAGGATTAGCTAACAATGATTTTGCTCAATGGATGCTATCTAGTATGTTTGGTAAACAAGCAGTAAAAGGCACAGTAAAGAATGTAAACAAGATTATCAAACAGATCGAACACATTGTTGATACACCTTACAGAGCAGCTAAAAGAGCTAATAAGCTTGTTTATGCAGAATTGAAAAAACATATGGATGCTGGGTTAGCACAGGGTATAGCTCATGTTGTTGAATACATCATTATTGTTGGTGACGCTTTATTATTATAATTGTGAAAGGACGTATACTATGGCAGAAAATAAATTCGTTGAATTTCAGAAGAAAAATAATTTAGACAGTGATGATGAATTATTTCTAATTACACTGAGTGGAGCTTTTTGTGATTTTGAAAATGACAGAGCTAGTGAAATCGGAAAGGTTGCCTTCCTTAGACACTTCGGTGAAGAATTAAACCTTTCAGAAATTGAAGGAAACACTAGAGAAGAATATGAAAACATCATCGATCAATTTCTAAGCAAGAAGGACAAAAAGATAAATGTAGATGAACTTTTACAATCTTTTTATGCCGCAGATATGATGGATGGATTAAAAAAGAAATTCAATTAATGGCCTTCGTTTGAAGGTCTTTTTATTACCATCATTTACATATAGACCCTCTCCTCTATTCTTCTTATTATTAATTTTAGAAATTCAATTAGAGGAGTTTTATTGTGGTCAAAACTAATAGAGGAAATTGGCAGGAAATCTTTGAACATACCAAGAAGAATACGACAGAGATATTAACCTTCCCTGGAAAACCCTACTCAATAGCAGTCTTCCCTCAAGTTTATGGAACACTGACAGAAGAGCAATTCTATCAAGAATTAGCAAATATTATTATAAAAGAAGCACGTATGAAATGTCCTGCAAATGAAAGTGATCAAAATGCTTGAATTGACCAAAGAAAATTGGAGAGAAGTGTTTGAACATTCTCAACAAAATATCAGCAGAATAATTTCGCCCCCTGACAAACCATATTCTATAGCAATATTTCCTCAAGTATACGGAAATGCTGTTTCAAAAGAAGAATTCTATAAAGAAATTGCAGGCATAATAATTGAAGAAGCACGTATGGAATATGAGTTTAAAGAGGGTGATGAGCATGAACGAACAACACGAAAACAAACCAAAGAAGAAAAAAGAATCGATTGAAAACTATAAGATTGTTATAGACTTAACTGAAGAAGAAATTGAAGAACACGTAGATGAAATAATGAAGTCAGAAGAATTCTATAAAGTATTCGAAAGCATTATGTTTAAATATAATCTAGTCTAATAAACAAACCAGTCCTCTCGATCAATTCAAGAGGACTATTTATTTACTTATAAATTCAAGAGCCAATAAACATAATTAAAGCAGCGAAAATTGCAGCGATTACAACTAAAAATAAGACACAGCCTGAAAAAAGGTGGCTTTTCGATCCTGTTTCAAAAAAGTAGGCAATACAAAAGACTAATCCAATTATAACCGGTATGATGAGTGCTATCACATGAATACCTCTTTCCCTATATGTATGTTGATATATTCATGCAATTATATCCTTTTATAGACATATAGGGCAATATGATTATATATTAACCTATTGCTTCCCATAAATACTTCACATTTGGTTTATTCCCATTTAAAGCCTGATCACTTCCCGTTTTAAACAGGTTTATCCCAATACTTCCATATGCATCAGTCCCACCCGTCAGAATTAATTTTCCATTTGTTAATTGGTTTATATACCCGAATGAATTCAAAGTTATATGTAAGCTACTATCCTCTATTGAAGTCGAATAGATTTTAACCGTTTTAGGAGTAAAACTTAAATTAATCTGTCTCGCTATTGTTCCATCTCCTATGTATTCTCCACTCATGTAATTAACTTTGTTTAAAACATCGCTTTTTAACGCATATTCAGCTGCTTCTAAGCCACCAAGCTTCATTGCATTACCTGAAATAGATGCCGAAATCACACCGTTGTCATCTCTGACAGGTATAGTATTAGGTTCCTCATGTAAGGCAGGGGTAATTCCATTTAAGGAGTCTGCACTTCCTGCAGATTGAACAATCCACTTTTCGCCATCATATAATTCAGATCTATTAGTTTTGGGATCAATCCAAAGAGTATTAGCATCGGGACTAGAAGGTTTTTCAGGCGTGGAAATCTGGTGTATTCCATTTACTTTACCTTTGATTTCAACGGTAGTAGATGGCCTATAAGGATTCTCACTTGGAGTTTGTGGTTGAACTATATCAGATAACAAAACACCATTTGAACTAATAGAAGTTTCAACATTTCTGTATGCTTGTACTCCAAAGGTGAAATATTTTGTTGGAACTTGTGAAGTAAAGGTAGCTATACGTTTATCATATCTAACAGAAATTCGTTGTTCTTTAGCTAGTGAAGCACCGAATAAGTAAGTGTCTGAAGATGTATCAGGATAGCAATGTACGATGAAACCATCTATATTATATTTATCCTCATCAGAGGTTGGATAATTCCACGACACTGTTATATCAACGGAACCATTTTCATTTACTTTGTTTGATACGGATTTCACTCCGATTGTAGGAGGAGAGGGAGGAATTGAAATGCGGTCATTACGTGCGTTGTAATTGGTAGCAAGCGTATCATAATCGATTTTCCGAGTGTTGAATTCAGTAGATGCTTTATCAGCCTTATAAAACAATTGAATGAAGTCATCTTCTTCTTTAGCCTTTTTTCCGTTCGTAATAGTAACTGATATAGTGGAATCATCAAAATTCAAGCTCATCCCAGCTAAAGTAGCTCTATACTCAGTGCCGAATTCTTTGTTTTGAATTCTAATTATGTCACCTAATGAAATCCTATCCCAATAATCTTTTTCACTTACTGCATTATATAGGTTCACTATATTTGTCTTAATGTCGATAGGAGGTGATTTCCGTTTCTCTAACTCTTCATAGCTTTTTTCATACAGCTCTGTTTCATCAAAAATGTTATCGTTAGTCCACTCATCTTCAAGTATAAATTTGGACAGCTCATTGGACATATCTTCGCCAAGAAAGTTGCTCATATCCAGTCGTTTTCTAAGCTGCTCAATTTGACTGTTTAACGTGGAAATCTCAGAAATGGTTTTATCGATTTCATTCTTTTTTGTATCAACTTCTTTTTGCTTCGCATCTCTTTGCTTTATTAGATCTTTAGTGTCTCCCTCAGTCTCTTTAACCACTTCAATTCGATCTAAGATTTGCTGCAGTTCAAGGTTCTTAAGAACGAATAGCTCATTCTCTTGAGCAGTCTTTTTGGCTTCGATTTTCTTTTTGTTATCCAACATTGTTTTAAACTTTTTTGATTCTTTGTCGACAAGTTCATTGTAGTCTAGCAAAGCATGACAAAGCTCAATGCTCATATAAGCACTTTTCTTCAATACATTTCTTTTATCGTCACGTTGAAAAGGAGATAAAAAGAAACTGAAATCATCAAGATACCCTTGCCCTGTTGGATTTATAGAATTGATAACAATACCGTCTTTTCCATTTACATGAAGCCTTGTCACGACTTCATCCATGCTTCGTGTGTCCGTCATATCAATCATGAAGTTGTTAGATGATATCTTAACACCTTTGTATTTAGATATACCGCCTTTTTCAAAGAAGGATATTCTATCATTGATAGTGTCATATATAGGCACAGCGTCAAATGTTTCACAGATATTCCTTAGAAAATCAAACCTTGATGTAATTGATCCGATGGAGAATGATCGTCTTTTTTCATTAAGCGTACTTTCAATTTCTCCAATAGTCCAACCAGTTCCTTTAAGGCAAACTTCACCGATTTCTTGGAGGTTCTTTGATATACCTTCATATTGCCTGATTTTTGGTTTGTTTAGCATATACGGAGTGAGCTGACAATTAACCTGTATCTCAGATTTTTCTTGAGTTGTCGAATCAGTAATACTATCTATTACATAATATTCAGTTCGATTTAAGAAAGTGGCCTTAATCAAGTACCATTCCCTGATAAGTTGAGCAACATGGTTTGGTTTAATTTCATCACCATATCTAGCTTTTAGAGGGACATTAAATGTTAGATCATTGATCGTAGCATGATTTAGGTTGGCTGAAGCATTCGAGAAATCAACAATATTTGCGATCTTCTTTTTATTTGTTCTACATAGTTCTAATTTAAGCGTACCTGGCTTGAAAGTGAATTCTCCTAGATTCATCTTTTATTTATTACAACTCCTTTAGATTGTAAAAAAAAGAGCCTGATTTTCAGACTCCTATACCTTACCTTTCATTTGCTTTAATCCTTTTCTAATTGTTTGCAGTGCATTATTAGCCCCTTTTTCATCAGCGACCATTTTATCAATGTGCATATTCACTGAATAATTGTTGGTAACATTCTTCGACTCTAACACTTCAAACCCTGGAACAGAAAGTTTAGGGATAGCTACTGAAGAAGCAACGTTGTTAAACATACTTCGTATTGACTCGTAGCTCTTTGCTATTGCTCCCATACTTCGATCTTCTATCTTTGTTTCTCTAAGCAACTCGACAGCTTTAAGCATGTTAACTGAGTCTTGTTTATTGAGGACAATTTCTCCATCATCTACTACAGCTAAAGCGCCTTGGGCTGGTACTTTACCAACCGATCCACCAGTCTTAAAACGAGCGATCTTCTGTCCAGTTGTATTTCCCTTAACGACAACACCGAGAGCATTTGAAGCCTCTTTAAGCTTATCAATCAAATTGTTAGAGATAGACTTACCAATTGACTCCATATTTGAATTGATGAATTTAGTGAACTCAGAAAGTTGTTTATTGATATCACTAATCTTACCGTTCATCAATTTTCCTTCTAAATCCTTAAACCCACGCTCATCGTTTACAAGATCATCATATTTTGTGTTGATTGATTTCTCATCTTTTTCCAGTTGATCTTGTAGCGCTTCTTTACGTTTTGAGTTTTCGCGATCTTTTAGGAATTGATCTAAATCAAGCTGTTCTTTTTGCATCTGTTCGGTAAGCTCTTTAACCTTTGACTTACCAAATTCTGAATCATCTAACGCATATTGATTTATCTGATCTAAAAGCTTTTGAATGCTTTCCTGACGATCTTTTAAATCCTTTTGGAACTTAGCATCATCATCTTCCTTATCGATGCCATCAATGATGTCTTGAGTAGCTTTACGATGAGCTTCAAGTTCGATATCACGCATTTTTTCGTACATTTCTTTATAAATGGAGACGACTTCATCAGCAAGCGATTTGTAAATATCTTTAATACTTTTCTTGGTTTGATATAGCTCTAAGTTGAAATCCTTTTGCTTATCTTTCCAAGAAGAAATTTCATCAGATATTTGTTTCTGGATTTCAGGGAATCCCTTAGCTGCTTTTTTCTGTTTTTCAAGCTGTGTTATGTATTTAGCAGCTTCTTTTTGTTGCTGTTGAATCAGCTTGATTTGCTGACTATAGTACTTAACTTTATCTTTGTCTTCTTCGGTTGTCTGGATCTTGATATCGACGTTCTTAAGCTTTGATTCAGTCTTTTTGACAGACTTATCAATGTTATTAAGAATTTGATCGGTTTTAGATTGAACAATAGTAGCCTGTAACTCATAAACCTGATCTTTGATGCTGATGAGGTCAAGTTTAGCTTGCTTTAATTCTTCACGTAATTGATCACGTTGAGCAGCGTTTAATTGCTTATTTTGCTTTAACTCTTTGTTAATCCAACTTACTTTTTGACTCTGAATCTTTTGTTGTGCTTCAACTGCTTTACGTTGCTCATTTGTATATTTTCTAAACTGAGCACTATCATTGAGATAGCGACTGGCTTTAGATTGGTTTTGAGCAACTTTCAACTCTAAATCAGACTTACGTTTTTCAAATTCATCAAGTTTTGACTGAACGATTTCATATTGTAGATCTTGAATTTGGTCTTTGACAGAAGATAGGTCACCTTCAAGTCCAAGTAAGTCAGATTTAGCTTGTGAAATAGCTTGTTGGCGTTCAGCTTCAGAACTAGACAAGTCTGAACCGATTTGTTGCATATATGCTTCTGGATCAATCGCTTTACCGTTTTTCTCAATCTGCATATGAAGATGAGTGCCAGTAGAACGACCAGTGCTTCCCATCTTGCCGAGAGTTTGACCAGCTTGAACCTTTTGGCCAGTCTTAACATTGAGACCTTTTTGCATATGCATATACTTCGCTACGGTGCCATCATCTTGTTGAACAACAACCCAATATCCAGCAGATTTAGAGTATGCTGCAGTAAGGACTTTACCTGATTTTAGAGACTTGATAGGAGTACCAGATTTAGCAGCTAAATCTAAACCTTTATGAGGAGCAGAGCGTAAACCTTTTTCTTGCTGACCGAAATGAGATGTTCTTCTCATGGAGTCATAATAACCAGCAGCTGATCCACCACTAGAGGATAGTGAACCACCCATTTGTTTAAAGTAATTGTTTACTTTCTTAACGTAATTCTGCGTTTCCTTAAATGGAGGAATGCCACCATACTTAGTTACATTACCAGGCCCCGCATTGTATGCAGCTAACGCTTTTTCAATCGATCCAAACTTATCAAGCATTTGCTTGAGATATTTGGTACCACCCATTACGTTTTGATAAGGATCCCTAGAATTCTTAACTCCTAGACCTCTTGCTGTAGCAGGCATAAGTTGCATTAAACCAGTTGCTCCAACCGATGAACGAGCATTAGGGTTAAAGTTAGATTCTTGCTTAATAACCGCAGCGATTAACGCAGCTGGAACATTGTATTTCTATGCAGCTTGATTAATAATGTTTGAGTATTTCCCTGAGTAAGAACCACCTGAAGCAGAATACGAAGAGCTAGAAGGGGAGTAGGATGAAGAAGAATCAACTATGCCCGTTTGAGCAATGTATCCAGATTTAATTTGTTCTTTAAGTAGCTTAATCTGACTCTTAAGAAGTTTTTCTTTTCTTTCTAACGCCTTGATTTCCTTCTTAATTGAATCACGATATTTCTGACTCCATTTAGGGTAGTCGTTGGTCTTTCTATTTTGTTCCTCAATCTGCTTATTGACCCGCTCTAATGCTTCTTTATATTTGTCTGCAACGTAAATTGAATCTTTCGTTGATTTTGAAGCTTTGTCAGCTGAATCCGACATTGTTTCATAGGATGTGCCAACTTCGGTTAATGAGGAGTTTACCAACTCAGACATCTTATCCAAGTCTTCGAGCTGACTTGTGATATCTGACATTTCACCATATTCCTTATCCATCTCTAACAGTTCAGTAGGATTTCTAGCTCCACCATCATCAATCTTTTTCTTTAATGCAGCTAAATTAGATTGGGCATCAGCCACAGTTTGAATTGTTTTTACTTCTAAACCATAGTTTTTAATCTTTTTAGCAGTTGCATTAGCTTGATTAAGTAGGTCTTGTTTAACTGATTGTTGCATGTCATTGTATGCTTTAAGTTTAACGTTTCTTAATTTTACAACTGCATCACGATTTATTTTCACTACACCATTTTCAACGGAGATAGCTTCTGATAAACCTTTTTCTTTCTGAATAAGCTTCATTGCTTCAGAGGCTGATATAGCTTTACCTTCAGCCATTTTCTCTAACAGATCATTGAGAGGAGACATTTGGTCTGCTAAGTCATCATATACTTCACCTTGCAAAGCTTCCATTGCTGCTGTTGTTTGACCAGATTTAATTAATTGATTCAGCACATCAGCCGTAGCTTCAATATCGCCTTTAACTTCTTTAAGGCGACTGCTTAAATCAGCTACTTTATTGCCTGTTTCGTCAACTGCATCCCCAAATTCGTCATAGGTAACAGCAGTGTCATTAACTATCCCCTTTAACTTGTCCATGCTGATACTCATGATATCAATGCTTGAATCTGATACCTGGTATTTAGACAGGTATGCATCTAATTCTTCTTTAGCTTTTTCAAACCCACCTGAATCACTATCATCTAACGCTCTTTGTAATGCATCTTGGATCCTACCTAAATTCCTCTCAAATTCCTCAACATCTTTAGGATCAGTCAATTCATCAAGATTAAGCGCATCAACAACCTGCTTAATTTGGTCTTTTAAACTTGTACTAATTGTTAATTTGCTAAACGCTTCTGCAGTTTCAATGATCTTATCTTTCATTTCATAAGAAGCGCTTACTACTTGCTGACGAATGGACTCCATTTCCGTTTTGATTTTAGCTTTATCAACATCTGTCTTAGATATAGGTGCTTTTGCATTAATGAAGGGATTATCAGATACAAATGGATTGTCTAAGTCTTTTTGTTTCTTCTCTAATTCTTTATTTAAATCTTTGATTTTGTTAATCGAATCTCGAGCAGTGTCAGAAGCTTGAACTTTAGTTTCTTCTTTTTTTGCTTTGATTAAATTTCTAACGGCTTCAGTCTCTTTATCAATTCGTTCAGCAGAAACTAAGTGTGCTCTTCCTGTTGAATCTACACCTTCCACCAGAGCAGGAAACAGATTAGCTAACTCTTGGGTTATCTTAAGATATTCTTGCTCATTTGTTGTTGTGAGACCGCCATCACGTCTAGATTTATCTAATTCCTTATATCTCTTAATTAATTCTTCTGTTTGATCTTTATTGACTGTAAGTGCTTCAATATTTGTATTTTGAGTTTGTTCAAATTCTTCTCTAGCTTTTTTAGCGTCTGAGTAAGCTCCTACAATCTTTTCTAGGGCTACTCCAATCAAAATTAAACCTGCTCCAACTACTGTTGCAGACATCAATCCTCTCCATGCTACAGTCATAGCCTTTGTAGCTAGTGCCGCTCTAGACATCCCTGCTTCAACGCCTAGTAAAGCTTTTTGACTTGCGCTCAAAGCACCTACGCCAAACACTAAGGCCGTCTGCATTGCCCTAGCCGTCTTACTAAACGCAAATACCGCTGCATTAGCTGTTAGGAAAGCCGTAGGGAGAAAACCAATGGAATTGACTACTCCTGATATTACAGCTAACAAGTCGCCTAATACATCAGTAGCAGCAATTAATCCATCACTAATAAAAGCCCTGCTTGCAGCTTCAGAAAGCTCTACAAACTTATTAGATAGATTGTTTAGCCTAGCTTCTAATGACTGAGAGTATTTCTCTTGCTCCCTCATCGAGCTACCTTGACTGTTTATGGCCATTGAAGTTGCTTTAGTAGCTGTTTCCCAGTTCTCCATTAATGCTAAGAATCTTGTATTTTGGAATTGAGAAGCGATTGTGATACCCAATTGTTGCTTCTGAGCTTGAGACAGCGTTTTCCATCTTCCTGCTAATTTCTCTAAGATATCCGCAACAGGTATAGCTTCTCCACCTGCATCTTTAACAGCTATGCCTATTCCTTCTAAAGCTGAAACTGCTTGTTTGTTCGTTTGAATTCTAGCAAAAATGGTTTTTAGTGCGTTCCCTGTAACGTTACCCGACTCTTTTGTACTTGATTGAATACTTGCTGTATAGCCAAGTAACTGTTCCATACTTACACCATAAACTTTTGCTGCAGCTGCGGATTTACGCATTGACTGAGCTAAATCTAATGAAGATGTTTGGAAGTTATTATCGACTTCGTTTAGAGCATCAGAAATTTTGAGGGAATCTTTTGAAGCTATACCGAAGTTGACCATTGCTGATGTAAGAGCCTTAACGGTATCTTCGGGTTGAAGTTGTGAAATGTTTTGAAGGACTTGAGAGGTTTTAGTTAGGTAGAGGAGTTCGTCACCTTTATAACCTTGTCTGGCGAATTCAGATGTCATTGTAAGGACATCAGCGACTTTGTTAGACAGTTCATTACTTAGATCAATTGAACGCTGCAACAACTCATTAAACTTATAATCAGGAGCATCCATTACTCTTCGGATTTCAGTCATTTTCGAGTCAAGCATGATAGCATTATCGACCATAGCTTTTAGACCACTAACTGCCCCAAAGAATATCGATCCAGTAATTAAATAAGCTGGCATCCTTGCAAATGCTTCGCCTAACCTGCCGCCAAATGTATTAATGTTCTGAGCCGAATTAGTTACATTTGCTGAAAGCTCTCTGAACTGAACATTTAAGCTCTGCATCTGACTTTGAAGCTTTGGTGTTCGACTGGTTAACGCATTAACTGATGAGAGATATTGCTGAATTGCTTGTGAGTTTGTATCACTTATTGATGAGCCATATTGGGATGTTAATTTACTAGCTCTAACTGCAGCAAGTCGTTGATATAACTGAATTTGACGCTGTATTTCTTGAGTCTTGGCTACTGCTGCTGACTTATCATCTAGAAGCTTTATTTTCCCTCGAAGTGCTTCAATCTCATTTGCACTTTGAGCAAGGTTTAGTTTCTTACCTAAAGATGTCAAAGTAACATCTGATACTATTCCTTTTTGGCGTAATTTCTCCAATGCATCATGTAACGTATCAACAGCTTTTCGTTGCTGGTCGTAATTAGTTACTGTTTTTACAGATTTTAAACCATTTTTATCAGAAGCGTATGTAACATCATCAAAGCCGTTTTTGTACTTTTCGACTTTTCCTGTTCTTCTCCCAGAGCCGTCAGTTTTGTTTACTTCTTTTTGTCTCTGACCAAGCCGCTCCGTAAGTTGAGTAAGCTTCGCTACTTCTTTAGCTTCTTCTCTTAAACTCTTTGTTGTATTATCAATGACTTTTCGGGTTTTTTCGTGGATTTCTCCATTTTGCTTTATTTTCTGATTGACTGTTTTAATTGATCCATCTGCATTTTTGAAAACAGTCTCGAACTCTTTAATTGTTGAATTGAAATCTCTTAAGCTACGTTGATTCTCTGAAAAACGCTTTGAAATATTTTCAAGACTCTTCAAGACATCTTTACCAAGATTGATGTCTAATTTAAGACCATTTACTTTGCCTTGTAACTGTTTAATTTGACTGTTTATTTGATCGACTGATTTTTTCGAGGTGTCAGCCATTGGTGTAACAATAATTTTTAATTGCTCACTCACTTTTACATCTCCTTTTGAAATAAAACAAAAATAAAAAAAAGAAACACCTCGAAAATAAAGTCGAAGCGTTTCTTTTCATTATTTTTTCGGTTTCACAAATACCTCAATATGCTTTCCCCAGTCCCTGGGACGGTAAAGAACTTCATATTTAATGTCTTTGTACACTATCTCTGCGCCTGTTTGTAAAAACTTTAAAGGTCTACAAATCAACAAGTCTGTGACATCTGGAAATCTACCTAAAGCAGACTGATACATCTTTTCATCTAAAGGCTGGAATTCACATTTGTATGGAATAAGTTTCTCTACCTTTTCCATGATTGGTTTCCCAGTAATCTCATTAATCTTTCCAGTTGGGACAGCCTCAATTTCTATTTTGTAGAAGGTTTTTTTAAGATTCATGGTTTGGCCTTTTACAGAAACTTAACTGTTTGATTGTTATTATTATAGTCATCCAACTCTTTAATAATATAGGCAGGAATCGTTTCATGAAACGTTTCGTTGACAGCTCCCGTTGATTCTCTTTTGACTCCTTCGTATCCTCTCAGTCTAAATTTGAAAACTGCGATATTTAGAAGGGCTGAATATAAACGATTAGGAATCTCATCTAAATTACAATGATTTAGGATGAAGCTTTCTGCATCATTAATATAGAGCTGTAAAACAGCATCATCAACTTCTTCATCAATTAAACTCTTAAAATCTTTAAGTTGATTCATTGTCTCCACCTGCCGTTTCATTGTCTTCGACTTTGGTTTTGGTTTTCTTGTTCTTCTTTGCAATGTATTGTTCGTAATCAGACTGCTTAATCAAATAATTGTAATGATCTTCAGTTACATTCCAAACTAAACCTGTAACTTTATTTTTAATCCACAAATAATTCATACTCCTTTATTTTTAATTAAAAAAGGAGGGGAAATCCCCCTCCTAAGTTTCTTATAGTTCATCCATAAATAAAGCTGTCAAAACAGCAATACCCTTAGGTTTAACAAGCTTGCCTCCATAAACTTGCAGACCTTTAATTGCATCCGCAAAAAACTTTTCAGGACGAAAAGCTTCAAGTTTGTCAATTTGAGAAGCAAATGAGATTGCTGAACTATGACCAGCGATAATTTTATAATTATCCCCTACTGTAGGACAGTTATTAGAAGTGAAAACTTTTAACGAACCCACATTGCCAATATAACCGTCATATAAAACTTCAGGGAATTTAGTAAAGCGGGGATCTTTTTGTAACAGTCCATGACCAGCTTCAGGAAGAACAACCCATCTGCCTTGTTTAGGGACGTTAGCTTCAGAAAGTTTCACATTAAGACTAACCAGTCTATTATATAGATTTTGAGAATCAATTCTCATAGGATCTTCATCTGTTCCCATAGTGTTTTTAGGATCAACACCAGTGTATAAATTTGCGATAAATTGATCAGCCACATCAGCAAGCTGGTATGAAACCTCTTTTAATTGCCCACTTAGAAGATTGATATTAGCTTGAGCTGCATCGATATCATCAACTTTAAAATTAAAGTATTTAGCTTGATCTATTTTAAGTTCAGTTTGGCTTCCAACAATTTGCTCTGGTTCACCTACACCATTTTCATCGTAATCGCCAATAGTTACACTACCAAAACTATTGATTTTAACCGTATTGCCATGTTTAACATCACCTTGATAATCTGTATTGACTAGGTTGCCAAAAACCAGGGATTTTTTATAAGCTTCGTTTAATTTAGTTGACCATACAACAGGAATAAAATTTTCATACGCCATTATTTAATTCACCTTAACCTTTTATAGTTTTTAATCTAATGAAAGAAGCTTATCAATAGCTTCCTCATTAGCTTTATATTGTTCTTGAGTCAATCCTTGAAGTTGTTCTCTAGTAAATGTTTTTGGTTGTTGTAGACTACCTTTTGGATCAATGCCATCTTCTTTAAGTCTTTCTTTTGTCTTATTTTGCAAATGTTGATCGAAAACATCTTTGAAAGTGTTGAGATTAGCTTCTGTTTTCTCAGAATCATCAGATAGAAAAAAGTCAATTAATTGAGTCGGTAGACCATCTTGGTGAGCCTTCACTAAAGCTTTTTCTTTGATCTCCTTCATCTTGAGAGTTTTTTCTAATTTTTCAACTTTGATTTCAAGTGGATTTTTAGTTGGATTGAGCTCTTTAACCTTTTGATCAACTAGCTTATCCAAATTATTAGCTTTCCACGTTTCTAACCCTTTTGTAAAATGTTGATCTAAACGTGGTTGAAGAACCTTTTTTCCACCATCAGTGTCTAAAAACTGTCTGACTTTATCCTCTGATAAAGCAGAAAGCTCATTTAAATATGATTTCACTTCTGGCGTTTCTTTTTGTTGTTCTAGAAACTGCTTTACTTCTTCTAAATTCATATGTATCACTCCATCTAATTTGCCTTTATGTACTCGCCACAAAGTCCGTTTTGTTGTATGTCTAACCCACATTCATACATTCCTGCCCTAACCGCTCACAGGATTCCCGATTTTAAAGCATAATTAAAACCCTGTCGGATCAACAGGGTCTTCATGTGCTGGTATTACTAAAACATCTGATTTACCAGATGTCGTATCTTTGCTGTTTTCTAATTGTTTTTGGAGCTTTTCTAACGCTGCTGAAGGATTTGAGATAAAAGATAGCTTTCCGAGGAGATCTTCATGTGGAACTATTCCATTCAATGCAGCTACCATTTGAGCGTTGGCAACATCATCAACTGGTACATTTCGTGTGAAGGAGATAGCAATATCTTTATAATCAAACTCTTTGTTTTCGGACACTTTTAAATATTCACAGAAAAGCTTAAGCCTCGATTTCAACAACTGATCAAAATCTGATTCACTGATAGCTGATTGGTTTTCAAGTTCTTGGAGCTTTAAACGAATTGT
Source organism: Bacillus sp. FSL W7-1582 (assembly GCF_038593325.1). Taxonomy (NCBI): domain Bacteria; kingdom Bacillati; phylum Bacillota; class Bacilli; order Caryophanales; family Bacillaceae; genus Bacillus; species Bacillus sp. FSL W7-1582. The sequence goes on along the minus strand of NZ_CP151987.1, from coordinate 1,188,529 downwards.
TACTCCTGAAGTATTACTTTGGAAATTCTCGTTTAAGTTAACTTGATGACTTTGAGCATAAATTTCATCCTGAAGCATTTGAAGCTCGTCTTTAACAAAATTAGCATTAATGTCCTTTGTCAGCCAGTATGCCTTAGCCTGAGGATTAGGTAACATGAGGATACCGTTATCTCTCATCTTTTTAGCTTCTTTCAGATCAATTTTACAGTTTTGAAGTACAAGATAAGCATTGCGGTGATCCATGATCTCTTGAGCATTTGCGGAATGAATAGAATTGTAAATGTCTACAATCCTCATAATGTCCTCAAAGGTTGATTTCTTAGAATCATTGTTTCTAAGTTCTCTAACTGGACATCGAGAAAATCTATGCTTTTTCTCATCTAAAAGTTCAAAAGTTCCACCATTAATTTTATAATTTCGGAAATGGGTATCATCCCAAACATCAATATACTCACTTTTATCAAATTTAACTTTATATTTACGAACAGCTAAAGTAATCCTATTTTCAACAGAATTATCGTGAAGCACAATCATTTCAGACGGATGATATACAGCACACTGAAAATCCCCTTCGCTATTAATGAAGCTAACCTCATATGCATGACCATTGATCGAAGATATAATTTTCAATTTAATATTATGGTTGTGTTCCCATGTATTAAAGTTGTAATCAATCAAACTTAAAAACTCTTTGTTGTCTGTTTTAGAATTGTAACTTACTGGTTTACCTAGCAAGTATCCTACACTGTTTTGAACCATTTTCCTGCAATAGTTAAAGTAAACCCTCATATCATTTTTCATCGGGTCATTTGCAATACGTTTATGAAGAATGTCATGATCCCCACTATAGTAACGCCACTTTTTATCGTAATTGGGTTTAGTCAATTTCAATTCATCGAGCAGCTTATTTATAATTTCTTCTTTATCAAAAATACTCATACACCTCTTTATAAGAAGAGCCAGTTCTTGGGTATTGATTGAACATATCCTATGTCTTCTACTTCATTTATTCTTTTAGACCATTCTGCAACTGCATCAGGAAAGTCGTCATAAGCAGAGAAATCCGCTCCAGCGAAATCTTTGAGTTGTTGGATAGCATCTTCATCGTCTTCATTAAAAATGATTCTCCCCATATTTACATCACCGACAATAGTGTTGATTCTGTCATCCTTGTTTTTAGTAACAGCATTATTCAACCACTCGATATTTCTGCCAGATAATTCAGGATCATTTTTAACTAATTCTTGAAGCTGAATTACATCCGCTCCGTTATATACGTTTTTCTCAATGTTGACAAAAGTAATGTCAGGATATTGTTTGAGTAGCTTTAATGTGCAAGCCATATAATCCTCATATTCACCCTTAAAGACAGTACCTTTACGAACGTATTTGATATTCATATCTGATATACTACCTACAACAAAAGCGTAATAGTCTTTTTTCTTCTTTTGTTTGTTTCGTGTTCCTGCTGGATCAATAGAAAGCATGGTTTTAACAAAGTCATGACTTTCAATTTTCTCAGCAGATTCAGTAATAATAGTTTTGAATTTCTTTTGTCCAGTAGAGGTGATAACACCTTGGACTTCCTGGTTATATGCAACTGGGTTTTCATAATAAGCAAGAGCCATTTCTAATGGGTTCCAGTAACTTTCCCACAGAATCGGAAATCTCATTTCCTTTTCATTTTGATAATAAAACTCTTTTGCATGTTGCAGCCTGTTCTCGTTTTTAGAATCTGAAAGAATGTCTTTAAATTCAGCCCATAGACCAGAATTAAACAATTCATCAATATCATCTATAAGAATCCCTTTTTCTTTGCGAACCTTCCAAGTTGCTAACTTTTGAAGCCTACTGTAGAAACACTCTGGATGCTGAATTGTTCCACATCCAATCATAATGCCACCTTGTCTAACCATTTTCCCATTTTCATCAAATTGTGGTTTTTGGAACGCAAAGTTAACATCTGAAGAAAAACGACTCCATTTTTTCTCTCTGTTTGCATCCGTAGCACAGTCGTCATTGTTTTGGTAATCATCTAAAATGGCCAACTCAATTCGAGTGTTTCCATACTTCCTACCCCTCATATCTGTTTTACTGCTGATACTTTCAACCATCGTTCCATTTGTAAACTCAAGTTGCGAAGAATTACAGATATATTTTTTGTTTGTGGGATCTAAAAGCTTGCCATAGCACGACTCAATATAAACGTTGCCTACAAAAACTTCTTTAATTTGCTTAATAAACTTTTCAGCAAGGTCACCAGTCGATGAGCATACTAATGTGAAAATTCTAAGCTTATTTGCAACAGAAAAAGAAACAGCTGGTAAGTTTGCGAAGGCACTTTTACCTGTTCCTCTTGGAAGAATATACGATTGCTTATCATGTGTATTACGCAAAAGCATTCCTTCAATGTCTTCCCATATCTCTCTATGAATAGGAGCTATTTCAGACGTATCAGGTGCTCTAAATGTATCTTGCAGGAAAAATAAACAGAAGAATTCAAGATTTTTCTGACCTAATTCCCAAGCCAATCCATGATAAGTGAATAAATCTTCTGAACGTTTCACCATCATATGAGATGCGAAGTCTTCTGCTTCTGTTTCAGTCATATTCTCTCTGATTGCCTGTTTGACTAAATATTCATATAAAAACATCCTATTTTCAGATGTGTTTATGTTGATTGATTTGGTTATTTTTATCACCTCGAAACTTTGAAAAATACTGCAAAAAATTTGTACCCTGCTATCGTTTAAAAGGGCATTTTCTAAAACAGAAAGGTGGGGGTTAAAGCCTGTTAGCTTCCTTCCTAAGCCACGTTATCTACTTCGATATATATTTGTATCAACTGTTTTATCGCTTCTATATCGAGCTTTAAACACTCTTATAATCTGCCTACAATTATGTGATTCCATAATGAATTCAAGTAATATCGGTGTCATAACTTTTAAGTATTGACACCACTTGAGACACCCAGTATAATTAAGGCATCAAAAGGTGTCATAACTTAGTGTCATAAATACATACTTAAAAAGGGGTGCTCAATATGAAATATGGTTATGCTCGTGTAAGTACACAAGGTCAAGACTTAACAGGTCAAATCGAACAATTGAAAGAGGAAGGTTGCGAAAAGATTTATCAGGAGAAATTCACAGGGACACGCCAAAAGGAAATTGAACGCCCGCAATTTAATGCCTTACTATCACAATTACACAAAGGAGACACCTTAGTAGTAACTAAACTTGATCGGTTTGCAAGATCAGCTAAAGATGCAATTGATGTAATTGAAGATTTGTTTGATAAAGGAATTAAAGTTCACGTTTTGAATATGGGACTCGTTGAGGATACGCCTACAGGCCGCTTGATATTTAATATCTTGAGCTCTTTTGCTCAGTTTGAAAGGGATATGATTGTAGAACGTACACAAGAAGGAAAAGCACGTGCGAAGCAAAGCGAGGACTTTAGAGAAGGGAGACCGAATAAGTTCTCAAAGAAGCAAATTCAGCACGCTCTTGAGCTATTAAATGATCATTCGTATAAGCAAGTTGAAGAAATAACAGGCATAAGCAAGAGCACACTAATTAGAGCTAAAAAGAAACAGCAAACCCTCTCTATGGTATAATATAGATGAGGGTTTTTATTGTTCTTCCTTAGATTTCTTCCACTTTTTAATTTCATCTTCGATTGTTTCTTTATCTACTTCATTAGACTTTGTTTCAGTGATTTCAACCTTAGATGTTGGAGTTCCTTCTGAATATGCCAGCAGCGTTTTGAGTGCGTCTAGCTGATCCTTAGTCTTTTGACTATCATCCATGCCGATATTCTCCAATTTTTTAAACCAATTTTTAGCTCTTGCGCTTCTTTCTTGCTGTGCTAAAAGTTTGAAGTTTTGTATCTCATTGTCCAGCTCCAGTGAATATTCCTTATCTTTTCTCCACAAGTATAATGCATTACGACTGACTCCAATTTCATCAGCAATAGCTTGCACTGTCATCCTTCCTTCAGCTAGTAATGAGATCGATTTTATCTTTCTTTCATCTAACATATTTTACTTTACACTCCTTTTTATTTACAAATTTTTGTTTTTTCGTTATAGTTTACCTATTAAATAGAATAGGGTGACTAATTATGTCTAAACACTCATTTCATCATATCCTTAACAATATGATTTTTAAAGATGTTCAACTAATTGAAGTATCAGATTACTACTATGAAATGGAAAAACACAGCCAAAATTCACAAAATAAATACAGTGAACAACTTATAAACGCTTTAAAAGCTAGTGAAGATGGATTAGCGGATGAAGAACTAGATGAGTACATTGCAGAAATTTATGCTAAAGGAGAGTATTACAAAAAAACACACGCTAAATTATTGAGAAAGAATACTTTTCTTGAAATATATTCTTTATTTGAAAACTATTTGAATAAAAAATGCGAGCTTTGCCAAGAGATTCTTGATATAGATATAGGTTTAAAAGATGTGCCGGGTAAAGGAATTAAAAGAGCGAAAGAATATTTAACAGAGCATGGTCAAATCACAGCCCCTTTCAGTAGCCATCTATGGAGGGATATTAAACTTTACGGTAAAGTAAGAAATGCCATAGTTCATGCAAATTCCACAGTTGAAAATAAGGAAGGTGAAAATAAGGAAGGTAAAAACAAGAAATTTGGAATAAAAAACTTACCTGGATTGATTGTTACACACAAAAATTCAGAGAATTTTTCCTTCACTTTAGATGAAAATTTCGTTCCATCCTGTTTAAAAACAGTAAGAGATTTTGTAGATTTATTAAAATAACCATATGCAATAACTGTTTATTTTAATCAAGTTTAAATACTAACTATCAACACTTAAACTCTAAATAATACTCAAAGGTGATAGAATGCATCAACTTAAAAATGCAACAGAAATTAGATTTACATTGGAATTAGAAAAGATTGAAAAATTTTATGAAGAGTTAGAGCGTAATCTTTCTAAAATGTCTTTAAAGAATGATGAACTTTTAAAAGAAGACACTTCATCATTAACAGAAGAAGAAGAGTTGAAATATTATGAAGATCATTTCGATGTAGATTCGTATAATAAATATAACATTTGGTTTCCGCAATTGACTAGGCAAGCACTATTTATTCAAGCTTTTTTTATTTTTGAATACTACCTAAATGAACTATGCATAGTATTTAAAGAAAAACAAAATCATAAAGTAAACTATAAAGAAATGCATGGTAATGGTATTACAAGAGCTCATCTCTATCTAAGTAAAATTTGCTCTATTGAAAAACCTTTCCAGACAAATGAATGGAAACTGATAAAAGATTATAATAAGGTTAGAAATGCCATTGCCCATGAAAACGGGGAATTAAATAAAGATGTCAACTTAAAAGGATTTGAAAAAATTGAATATAATAACAGCCCTGATACATTTATTCTCGAAGAGGATTTTGTCGACAATTTCTTAATTACCATAGAGGGTTTTAGGTCTAAATTTTATGATTAATCATTTTCTGTCACTCTAGTCTTTAAAACAACTGTTAACAATTCATCATTAAATTCATCAATGATATTGTTAACAGTTTCCTTTACTTCTTCACTTGGTTCGTAAAAAGGGTCTAATCTATGATTGGCCAATTGATCATTCTCAAACTCTAGCTTGGCAATATGATCTAGCATTTCTTTGGTAACTCTTTTGAATCCATCAATATCAAACATTTGTGTGTTGTTTACTTCAATAATATTTCCCGGTGGTACGCCAATAATAAGTTCCTTATTTACACCCTCAATAAATTCATCCATTGAAATACTATCTGCATTTCCCTTCTCCCAAGTATTAGCAGCTACTAAAATATGATGAAATTCACCCAATGATTTTAAAGTAGACATTTCTTTTTCCACTTCATCAAGCAATTTTTTTCTTTCTTTGTCTAAAAGCCGAATATCACCTGCTGTACTTCTAATCTTACCAATGATACCGTCTGCAATCTGCTGAACAGCAAAGTTATATTTCTTTTCCATTCTATAATCAACCCTCTCTAATTTTAATTCCATTCTGTTTTACGTGTCTTACAGCTCTTCTAACGCTTTAATAACTTGCTCCGTCTTATTATCCAATTCGCTGTCAACGAGCTGATCTACAGCATCCTCGACACTCTTGATATGATCTAACACCTTCTGAATGCTTTCTTCGGGAAACGACATCATAATCTGTCCCATCAACCCACTATCCACCAAGTTGATATGCGTACTCATTTTAGATTTCAGGTTGTTTGGGATTTTAAGGTTTGTAAATTTTTTGATGATCAAGAAATACAACCAATCAGTCATAGCAACTTCATCAATCTTCAAGCCTTTTTTATCTCCGTTGAAGTAATCGATATTTAACTCTTTTAAGACTTCCGCAATTTTACTGGGTGCAAACTCTGGATAAATATAAAGGTGGAACTCATCATTCAGTTGAACCTTCTTCTTCTCATCATATTTCTTAGTGAGTTCACCTAATGTCGTTAAATTCACTGCTTTTGTTGTCATTTTTCATTCTCCTTTTTGTGTGAATTATTAAGGGGTGTGCAACCTTTAATCGCACACCCAAGTAAATTAATCTCCTAAGTCTCCACCATCGTCAGGCGTTGAGTTGCCAGGTGTAGAAGGTGCTGCTCCTTTTGAGCCATCTCCATTACGTTTAACTCTTGCAAAACGTCCGATTTTCCCATCGTCATCAGCAAGCGCTCTGTACCCCAATTCTGGAGTAAATGGTTGTCCAGCTTCCAAAGACATATCAAACTCTCCTGAGAAGTTAACTTTAGGCAATTGGATATAAAGATCACTATAAGTTTTGTTAGTGATTGGATCATACTCAAGCGTATGAAGTTCTAGGTAATAGTTCTCCGAGAATTTATTACCATTGATTTCAACAGTTTCAGCATCAACTTCAATTAAGTAATGAACTGTAACTTGTTCACCTTTTTTAGCAAAAGTATTGGATAATGTATAACTCGTTCCAGAAACGGCAGTCTGATAGACTTCACCATTGGCTTTATTTGTGAATGTAACTTCTGAATCTTCTAAAGGTGTTTTTGTCAAGGTAACACCGTTTGAATCACTAACTGTTAGAACTTCGTCTTCGTAAACAGAAATAGTTTCATTCTCAATGGAAACTCCTTGCTGCATTGCCATGAAATCAAGATCAAAGAATGCGTTTCTGACGTTACCTGAAACCTCTTTGCTTGAGTTAATTACATATAAATCTTTGTTTCCCCAGCCGCCTTTTAAAAAGTCCTGCTGAACTTGCTGTGCGAGGGATGTTAATTGTGTTACGGCCGATCCAATCACTTTCCCTGTACTAATTTGTTTCATTGTCACTTTAGCGACTTCGTGAATAACTGTCTGCTTTGCCATTTCTAAATAAACAACTCCTTAAATAATAAAAAGACTGAATTTATCAGCCTAGTAATTTTTGTATTGAATCTGAATCTTTTTGTGACAAGTGATGTTTCTCCTCAGCGTATAGATTAATATGATCATCCCATCCATTAACCTTCACTTCTGAACTGACAGTAGCAAAAATAACAGACGCATCATGATTTTCTTTTTTAAGTATGCGGTGATATGTAAGATAAAGCTGGTAAAGTGACCACTCATTAATAGCGGAATAGTCTATGCCTGTCATTACTACAACCACACTAATCATGTCTGATAGATCAGCACCATTATCACTTGATTTTAATTCCTTAGAAATCTGATTAAGCTCTTCTATCTCTGAATTTGGTGATTTCTTGTCCTCGTTAATTAGATGCATCTTCAAAACAAGACTTCTCAACTCCATGAAGTTTTCATTCGATACCTTTAACATGATCTCTTTATCATTGAAAATCTTGATAAATATAGATTGATAAGCTTCTAAATACAGCGGATGCATCAAAATTAGTTGAAATAAACTACGACCACTAACCAGCTCTTCAATGTCCTGTGCATCAAGCTTATCTTTCAAGACCTGTCGCATAGATTCAGATATTTTATCTTTGTTGTCTGCCATCAATTGAAGATCACTTGAGAAATCAACATACTCTTTAATCTTGATGAAGTGACAATCCCCTATAGGTGTTTTTACAGGCTGACCAGTGCCGAAAAGCTGCATAAAATCATTTGATTTCATTTACTTGCACCAAAAGTAAAAACAAGCTTATAACCGATATAGCCTTTCGGAGAATTTGGGATTAGCAATCGCTTATAATTCACAATTTTTCCGAAGCCAGTTGCTCTGCTATCAAAAAGTAGCTGTGCAAGATTGTCTTGAATCTTTAAGTTTCTTAATTCAATTTGTTCCACTTCATCAATACTGGTATAGATGTCAATCATGATATCTTGGGATTGAATTTGTAGGTTATTTGTGGGAGTACCATTTGCTAAGTACATACACATTCTAGCAATTGGTTTTTCATCTTCCAGATCATCTGTTTTGGGGGATCTGTAGATTAACAAGGGGATTTGATCATCATTTGTTACATCTGGATGATCTGAAGATAGTGGGGATTCTTTATAGAATAAGAACCTATTATTCTTTTCATTAGATGAAATCAGCCTGTAAATATCCAAAAAGTTTTTCTCAATGTTACTCATTTAAACGTGTCACCTCCTTTATCCAATGAGGGACTAAACTTGTCATAGAAATCTCTTTCTTTATATTCTGTTCAACTCGTTCCAGTATGACAGGATCAATTTTGCTATAGATTTTTTGAAAATCTGTATTGGGATTTGGGTTTCCCCATTTTGGTTTAAACATGGCTTACACCATCCATTTATATGAAATATTATCGTTTGAATTTTTTTAGTTGTACGAATACAGGAGCGCATATAGCGCCCCAACACTCATACAAAAAGGAGAAATAAAAATGTTTGTAACTTTCGGGGGCAGTGGGCTGTATCTTACAAACCTCACCTAATCATTCGTTTTTCTGGAGGCGAAATGAAATGATTACAAAACTACAAAACGTGAACGCAAATTCATTTGTTTTTGGTAAGGTCGCTGAAATTGCTAGGTACAACCCTTATTCGCTGTTTCCGCAACAAACGGTATTGTAGTGACGACCAAAAAAATTGCTACTTTTTCTTCCATACGAGCTCAGGGCGAGAATAAACAAATTCGACAAGTCGATTTAATTTTTCTCTTGAAATTTCGCACTCGAAAGTGAAGTATTTACTTAAATGAGACTGGGTACAACCGCAATGCTTGGCTGCTTCCACTTGGGTTATTCTTCTTTTTTGCATAGCTTGTCTTAGTTCAAATCGTTCGATATTCATTTATTCTAGTCCCGACTCCTTTCGCAAGATTTATTTAATCATTGCGTTATCATTCATTTTTATGTTATGTTTTAAATGGGAAATTATTTATTCCCTAGTATACGGTTATAGAAATTCATATGAACATAAAAAACCCTTGTTGTATCAAGGGTTCTTCGTGTATCCATTAATCTGTTATCAAATTCAAGCGGACATTTTTCTACTTTTTCTCGCAATCGCTTTTCTATCCGCATCCAACTGTTTACGATGATCTTTATAACAATCCTCGCATAAGTAATGTCGTCTGGCATTCAGATCACTCAACTTGTTTTCACAATGATGGTTTTTACATTCAGCAATCACATTTAAATTTGTCTTCAGATTCCATAGGAGATCATTCCCAAAGCATCCCCATAATGTATCCTTGAATTTTGTCTTCTTAATGAAGAATAGATATTCAACTAAGATATCAAGTACTTCAGTTTTTGTCACATTTAGATTCAATAGTTCGTTAGTGAACACCTTATACACAAACCATTTTTTATCAGATCTCTTTTCTTCCTTTTTCTCTTGATTGCTTAATCTGTATTTATTCGTATCCATCATTTTGTACACTTTGATCACTTCAACCATCTTTAATAAATCTGAATCCCCAAGATTTATCTTCAATTCACGCATTACACATTCGTTTAATCTTCTAATTCTTTCTAGCAATCTAGGGCTACGATCAGGTGCGCTTAAACTCTCATAATATTTCGCTTTGTATAATTCTTTATACTCTTTAAGGAGTTGGTCTAATTTATCAATATTTTCTTTTGTTAATGATTTTTTCTTATGTAATTTCGGACTCAAGAAAAGTCTGTAATTAAACTCTAATGGATCCAACGCCTTATCAAAACTTCTTTTCGTTTCTCTTGCAGTCGGCATAATTATACCTATCTTATCAACAGTCATAGCACCATTAGGCATTTCAACGTTCTTCTCATCCTTGTCTTTCGCATATTTGAAGAAATATGGCAGCTTTCGCCTTCTTGTTTTATAACCTTCTTCAATTTTCAAAAACTTTTCAATTTCATTGCTAGCATGTGTAGCCCTCGTTGGCTGGTATAGCGTTTTTGCATAGTCTATTCCAAAGTTATTCTCCATCGTTAACCATTTGATTACATCAAGATTTACATCATTGCTATTCCAAACTTTTGATATGTTATTAGAAAACTCTCCGATGTTGACCTTGAAAGAACTTCTCAGATTGTCATATATTTTGCCGTTTTCAATGATATCTTTCTGAGCAGATTCCATTTCATAATAAAGAGGAAGAATTTCATCATGTTGGCCAACCTTCATATTTCTTTTAGCAATACTGACAAATTCCTTATCGCTTACAACAAGAGCCTTATCACCATCAAAATCAAACTGCAGTAACCTAAATAGAGAGTCTTTGTTTGATGTATAGATTCCTTTTGTGAAGAACCATTTCTTCGTTTTTTCGTTTATCACATTGGATCTGATGCCATGCTCTCTATAAAGGTGAGGAGAACGAAGCACATCAATTTCTAAGCTGTCTTCATATAAATTACAGCTAACCTCTCCATCTTCAATTAATCCGTTTGGATTTTTCTCGCCATTGAACCAAAATTCACAAGCTGCGTACAGGTCGGGTATTAAGAAAGTATGATGTGATCCTTTTAACTTTATTTTTCCTGCTTTAGCTTCCTTGATCATCCTCGCTTTAATTTCCTTGATCGTTTCTTTCACATGATTATCTTTTAATAAACTAGGATATACAAATAGAGCTTCCTGGAGATTGCTTCTTTTCTCATTTTCTTCAACGGCTCCCATAACACCTAACATGGCATCAGTGCTCTGATAAAGTGTTTTGATCTCATTAATCGTAAGTTTTGTTAATCTTGTCATTTCGCTGTCTGTGATGTCCGTTAAGGTTTGAAGCATTTGATAATTAAGCTTACTTGTCTTTAAGTTCTCCTCTTCCTCATTTAGTTTGGATGCTTCACAATTATATTCCTTGAAACAGCGTTTGTAGTGATCCCACTTACTTTCACTTTCGTTGCCATAATAGCTCCACATTTTAAATTGAGACTTTGTAAGGATCATGTGAATATCGTCTACCAGCACATCCCATTCACGACCATCAATGTCTTTTATAATTGATTTACCATGCTCTTTTGCAAACTGTTTGAAATCGAAAGGTACTAGCATCCCCTTCATAAATGGTGCTCTGAATTGAAATGGTTTATCTGCAACAGTTGGCAATATCATTCCGCAGCCATCAGTCTGATCGACTGGGATAGTCATCTTCTTCCGAGTTATTTCATATGTATTACGATCAATATAGTCAAAGCTTCCTTCAATTTCATTCTCAAAATCTGGAACAACTATAGCTTTATCAATATCGAAGCCTTCCCATACAGAACTAGCACTATTACTTAGGGCGAGATAAGCATTCCATTTATTGATATTCATGCCGCCTTTAGAGTTGATCAACTTTTCATCGAGTCCGCACATTAAGGTTGTTTTGTGCTTATTTAGCGATGACCTCTTGATGAATACACCTTTCTTATCACGAATCTGACCAGCAGATGAGGCATAATAGTCGTACTGCTTTTTATTGAACTTAAATCCTTTTTTGATCAGACTGCCGAAAACTTCTTCATAAAAACTTTCAACAATAATAATTTCATCTGAAGGTTGTTCGTTTTCTGTTTCAATCCCTAATGTTCTAGTTAAGGTTGATTCAAAAATTCCAATAACCTTGTTAATATTGATATCTCCAGTATTCTTGTATCTGATTGCATCGAGATTGAGTTCCCTTGTCCTTTTAAAGTCAGACATCAATTCTTTCATTTTCTTCTTATTCTGGTTTTTAATAAGATTAGCAATCCCACACAATTTAACAATCTTTCTTCTAGTAAGACCTTCATCCTTCAACACTTCTATATTCTTCAGCTGCTTTTCTTCTGTACCTTCCAGCTCCTTTTTGGCAACTATCTTCAAGGAATCAACATAATGAGTAATTATATTTTTGGCAGGCCGATGTTTTTTCATTTCTCCTTCTTGCTTCTCTGTTAGTTCAATTGTATCCCTTGCGCTTAGACTAGTATTGCTACTTTTGACTTCTTTCAAAAATTCAACGAAGTAAGTCAAGCTAATATTTTCATTATTGATGATCTGTTCCTCTGGTGTAAAAAATGCTGATGTGTCTAATGAGTAAATGTATACTTGCTTTGATAAGTTTGATTTCAACGAATCTCCTCCAAATTGTTATTTCTATCACGAAGAATGATTAACTTGTTAATCATGATGAGAAGGTGTACAAAGCTTGCTTTGTGCAACTGCTCTTTTGTATGTGAGTGTTTATGTAATACATGGGGGGATGCTTTAGATAGACAATTTTCCACTACGTTCCAAATTATCTATCATGCAGCCAACCATCCCCCATACCCCCTTCAGACTGTGATTGGGATTTTGTTTTTTCTTTTAAAGAATGTTTTTCTCTAATATGTAAAGTGGAAAAAATAACGGATTGAAACGTTTTGCTCTTATACTTCTATAGGAAGTCTAAACCGTCAATTTTATAGTCCGTCAGGCAAGCTATATTCAATCTCAAAATCCAACTCATCTATTTCTTCAAGTTCCAAAATTTCTTGAGAGATAATCTTTGCATTATCTTTAATCACAATATCTATTAACTTCTTAATATCTTCAGAATATGACTGTTCAAGTCTAAATTCCTTTTGTTGTGGCAATTCACTTTCAGTTTCGTGTCTTTTAGAACCGTTGATAGCTAATTTTTTACAGGCTTTTTCATTAAGCTCATTTTGATGTCGTTGCCTGTCTGATTTGTTCAACAGAAAATCCAATAGTTTATCAGACTCTTCTTTCAAATATTTATCGTTCGGTGTGATTTCATATGCAGAATAATAAAAATCAATACCTCCAAGTTCTTTTAAGAGTTTTTTTGACTTTTCACAAAACTCCTTCCAGTCTTTTGAGATTCTAAGACTTTTGAGGTTTGTATAACCGAGCGAGAGCATCGTGCTTCTCTCAGAAAATAAAATTAGACGCTTTTCGTCAGGCGAAGCTAAACTATGCATCCCATTTTTACTTACCTTTGTTACAGTATTACAAATAATCAGCCTTTTATTTTGAAGGGTTTTTAAAGCCAACTCAATCGCTCTTTTAAAAGAGTCATTTGTAGTATAGTAAAAGTCACTTACCACTTGCCTATCTACTTTACAAAATATAGATAAAGCTTTTTTTCTTTTAAAACAATGGCTGTAGTTTAGATTCACTAGATTGAGTTCCCTTAGAAATTTACTTTTGCTGATTATCAGGTTTTCACTATTCCTTTTCTGAGCTAACAGATCAAGAATTAAAATTTGCATGATGTCGCCATAAACAGTGTTATTTCCTTTCCGCTTCCTCTTTTCAAGTGGAGTTTCATAAACTTGATCAATGGTAATTAGATGTCCAACTTTGTTATATGTACAGTACCTTTCCAACTCTCTAAACTGCGCTTTCTTCGTATCTGATGATTTTTTCACTTCAATCCCTAATTCTTGGCACATAACTTTATAATTTTTGAATTGTTTTCCTGGTTTTAAAATTTCAATTTTTATAATTATCGCTCCCATGTTTTTCAGTAATAATATCTATGTAATATCTCGCTGTCTCTCTGCAGCTGCTATCGCTATGTTCATCTGTTGCGATCTCATACATGTACTTTATGTATTCCTCATCTAACCCTAGCTCCGCTATAAAATCCGTAAGCATTGCTATTTGATTCTCAAAGTGTTTTAACGCTTTGTTAGTGTTGTCCAAACCAATTTCCAGCGCATATTGATTATTCTGAAGAAACTGTATCTCAGCGTCCTTCTCGTCCTCAAATACTTGATCAGTGTAATAGTGGTTATTATTTTGCATGTAGGACAACAACTCTCCTTTCTTCATCACAATCCAATTTGCATAAAAGAGTTGTTTTACCTACTTCTAATTCCCTTATGTATTTCAACTTGCCGCTTTCAATTAAATCAATATGTATGGTCGCTTCAGGACAGTATTCACTTGCAACGATTAATGAGTCACCTTCTTCATTCCATTTAATTATGTTCATTCTGTGATAACCGTCAGAAGTGAATGAGTTCATACTTCTGATCATTACACCTATGTCTTTTCTTAGATTAGTCGTTGACTCTCGATAGAGAATTTTTTTACACACACCTTTATTCATCCTATAAGGCATTTTGATGATCGCTGACTCGAAATAGTTTAATTTCACTAAATCAGCTACAAATCCATTAGTGATCAGCAGCGCATTCAATTCAGGGTTATAATATGTACCGTTGTTTTTTAATTCAGTTGTGAATCCAAGATCCTCTGCCATGCTTGCGATAGCCATGCTTCTGAATTTACCCAATCGCTTCCGCCTTCCTTTATACAGGAACAGACTTGTCCAGAATTGAACAAGTCAAAAATTATAATTTGTTAAAATACATTAGACTCTACGTCTTCATAAAAGGCCTTCAACCACTCTTTAGTATCATGATCTTCTATGTCTTGTTTTTCAATAAATTCTTTAAAGGCTTCGAAGTCTCCGTCTCCTGTTGCAAAAAATTTCCCAAATAATTTCCGTACTTTTAGATGATTATTAACACCGTTTGGGGAATCTTCATTTGGAACCAATAGATTATCAAAATTATTGTGATTAGACATTTTTCCACCTCCATTTTATTAAGCGCCACGTCCAAATCCTGCTGTGCTGTAATCAGAAGCAGTATCAATTTGTGTACCTGTAGCTACACCTCCGAAGAAAATTGCAGCTGCTACAATAGTAATTGCGAATACTTTTTTCATTTACTCACCTCCTTTCAAGTGACAAGTTTTGAATGTTAAATTGCCAATACTTCTAAAACGAGTTTATCTGCACCTAATTTTTCAAGTTCAAGTAATGGCAAGCTAACAGAGAATTTGTCACCACTTAATTTGAAGTGTCTAATAGACTTATAGAAATAGTCCTTTGAGCGATGTAACAGACCTTTGAGGTACATATGCATACCTAACTGATTATCATCATGTTCCTCAGCTTCTAGGCTATCTAAAATCGATTTGGCAAGTTCTAGTTCCCCCTTGCGAATATAAGCGTGAGCCACTTCTTGTCTATCAGTAATTTCATCTGAATCGTAATTCAACCACTTATTTTCTTTCCCCCATAAGTTTTCAAGGAAGCACAAGCTTCTTAACGCTTGAATTGCTCTCTCTCTGTTTTCAGTTGAATGTTCTAAAGCCGACAAGAAGCAACGTTTGCTTGTTGAGTAGTCAGTAAACATTAAAGAGTTTCCTTGGGCTAAATATGAATAGGCTGTGATTCTTCTTACATTGGAATTAAGGATGCCGTAGCTTGTGTAGTAATGAACCTTATCAAGCTGATTTTGGTTTAATGCACAGTTAGCCAGAAGTAACATCAATCGACTATGGAATGATTGTTTAACAAATGAGTCATCTAGTTTATCAATGAAAACATTTTCGGATAATGATTCAAGTCTATTGAAGTAGTTGTTCCATAATGCTGGATACATTGGAATGATCATACTGTAAACCTTCATTTCCTCAGTCTTTAAGTTTAAGCTCCCTAGTGATTTGATTAAATTTTCAAAATTCAAAAGACCCTTTTCTGCATCTCTTTGTAACTTATACGTTTTTGCCCACTCTACACTTTTAACGTTAGC
The DNA here is from genome assembly GCF_038593325.1 of Bacillus sp. FSL W7-1582. NCBI lineage: Bacteria > Bacillati > Bacillota > Bacilli > Caryophanales > Bacillaceae > Bacillus > Bacillus sp. FSL W7-1582. The sequence continues at coordinate 1,172,513 of NZ_CP151987.1, read as the reverse complement.
TGTGTTATTTAAAATAAACTCAATATGGGCATCAAGCTTTTCAATTTCAGCGTTAACAGAAAAGTATTCTAACGCTTGTCTTGAGCATTGCTTTCCTGGATCGAGCGTTGGTATGTATTCACTCATCATTTCCATTTCTCTGCCTGGATCAATTTCTTTAACAATATCTATGATGCTTTGAATATCAGATGTTTCCTTACTAGGTTCGTTTAGAAATCGGTAAAAACCACTCCTATCTGTATACCCTGCTAACTTTGCCAATTTCATAGCCAATGAAGAATCGTCTTCACACTTGCTTTTGAAGAATGCTTTTAATTTGCTCAATCCAATATCCCCCTAGTTTCCTCTATAATGAATTGCAATGTTTTATCTATCTCAACATCAGCTGCAGGATCAAATAGCTTGATCATCTTGTTGATTTCACTCTTTGGTAGCAAGTCAAATTCTCTGATATGCCTGTTGTGCTGAAGCCATAATGGAAATCGGTCTATTAGATCGTCATTCTGCGCTATGAACTCATGCATCATTATGTTTTGTGCTAGTTGCCAAGATGAGAAGTTTTGCATATCTCTCATTATAATTCACCTCTCTTCCAATTAGATGTAAATTTTTAATTGTGGGTTATTCGGTTGTCAAAGAACGTGAGTTGATCTAGGTTGAGTTGGAGTAGTGCCAGTCTATTTTTCTATTAGATATGTAGAAACTGTTCATTTGGATCACTCCGATTATGTAATAGGGTGTTGCTTATGTATTCGTTTATTAAGCAAAGTTACCTTCGCCATACCACCATCTTTTAAAACTTTCTGTAGGTACTTTTATTCTATTTTTACCCACTCTTACCACATGAAACTTTCCACTTTTGCATAGTGCATATGCAGTGTCTCGTCCAGCTCCTGTGATACGTCTAATATCTTGCACATCAAGCGCAACTTTCTCTAAAAGCGTGTTTAGTTCTTCTTGAGTCATACATTCACCTCCTTCAGTTTTCTGATTCACCCTATTTTGTAGGCATGAACCAATCATATAATTAAATAATTAATAAATCAATAGTTATTTAATATTTTTATTTGATTACCTGTTATTTAATTATGTTATAATAAGGAGAAGAAATTTGGAGGTTTTATGATATGAATGAAAAAATAGCTGCATTATTTAAATCTTACAGAACATTTGAGAACATAAGCTCTGCAGAGTTAGCTGAAAGGGCAGGCGTTTCACAAGGGACAATCTCAAATATTGAGAACGGAAAATTCGGCAAAAGAAAAAATAGTCTTGAGACTATCAGAAAAGTCATTCTTGCTGTTGGAATGCCTGTGTCAGATGATGTTGCAGAATATATAGGAATTAATGCGGATGGAGATAATTTCAAAGAAAGCACTGCGTATAAAGCTGGCGGACACACTCATATACCTGTTACAAAAAACACTTTTTTAAAAATAACGGCAGAAACCTTCTTAAACAGTACAGGATTAAATAAAGAAGATGAGGATGCTGTAGAATTACGCAAACAAAGCCATTACTTTGAAAGTGATATCATTATATCTACTTATTTAAATTTTATAGATGACCACAAGGAAGAAATCAAACAGATAATAATGCGAAAATTACAGGAAAGAGGGGCAAAGTTGTACAAACAGTATCAGGAGGAAAAAAATAATGGCGAGCGTTAAAAAAGATAAACGCAACGGTAATTGGTATTATGTTTTCGACATGGGAAAAGATGAAAATGGAAAAAGAAAACAAAGAAAACGTGGTGGCTTTAAATTAAAGAAAGACGCAGAAGAGGCACTTAGAAATGATATTCAAATGTTTCATGCTGGTGATTTAAACAATTCAAAAAATATCGTTTTTTCTGAGGTCGTCAATCGATGGTTAAATATAAAAACTCCTGATGTGAGTAATCAAACTTTGAAAGTGTACCATTATAATTTAAAAAATCACATACTCCCTGCACTCGGGAGTATCAAGTTGGCAGATGTAACCACTCAGACCGTTCAGCTTTTCATCAATAGATTAGTTAAATCAGGCTTATCAGCTGCAACTGTTAAAAAGATATACCATATGATTAACAACATAATGAGGACGGCTGTTGAAGATGAACTAATTAATAAAAATCCTGTCGAAAAGGTTCGCAAGCCGTCTGTAAAACGAAAAGAAGTAGAGGTGTGGACACCTGAACAAATGTCTTTGTTTCTTGATCACACTAGAAATAGTCGATATTACATTGCGTTTTGGCTTGCTATTTCATTCGGCTTAAGACAAGGCGAAATTTTGGGACTCAGATTTAAAGATATTGATTTTAATAATGGAGTATTAAGGATTGTTCAGACGTTAGAACATTCAGGCGGTCAATTGAAATATGGGGGGAAATCATCATCAAGTATAAGGTCGATTGATTTGTCAGACCACGATATCCACATCTTAACAAAACAAAAAGAAAGAGTACGAAAAGAACAGAAATTAAGCGGAAAACTTTATACAAATAGAGACTTAGTTGTATGCACAGAAACAGGAAACCCGATTAATCCTAGGAATTTATTGAGACAATTCAAAGCATACTTAAAACAATTAGAATTACCTGATATCCCCTTCCACAATCTCAGACATTCACATGCTTCTTTGTTATTAACTAAGTTTCATCATAAAGTTGTTCAAGAAAGACTAGGCCATAAAGATATACAGATTACACTTAACACCTACTCACATTTAATGCCAAACATGCAAAGGGACGCTTCCACGTTTATCAGCGACATGTTACAAGGCAAACAAAAAGAGGAATCACAATAAAATGTGACTCCTCTTTTTTGTGACTCCAACGTGACACAAGAATGTGTTCAACACGCTGAAACCCTTGATGATTCCGACTGGGCTCGAACCAGCGACCTCTACCCTGTCAAGGTAGCGCTCTCCCAGCTGAGCTACGGAATCGGGTTATGTATCAGTTCTGGGATTTCTGTTACTGACAGTCTCTATTATATAACCATCATCGTCAGTCGTCAATGGTTTTGTTCAAAAAAGGCACAAAGCCGGTATCCATACCGGCTTTTTACTGACTTTTATGATTGGTTCACAAGAACTGGCTTTAGTTGATCTAGTGCTTGTTTGAAGTCCCTTTTGAGGTCTTCTCCGTTTTCTACGCCCACACTTAATCGAAGTAAACCATCCGTGATGCCTCTTTTTTCTCTTTCTTCTTTTGGCATAGCGGCATGGGACATTTTGGCCGGATAGGAAAGAATGGATTCGACTGCTCCGAGGCTTACGGCGAATACAGGTAATGTGACGCCATCGACCAATTCTTTGACAGCCGCTTGGTTTTCTAGTTCAAATGAAAGAACAGCACCTGCACCGCTCGCCTGCTTCCGCTGAATGTCTGCCCCTGGGTGATCATCTAATCCTGGGTAATATATTTTTTTGACCGCAGGATGTTCTTTTAGAAATGTAGCCAGTTCTAATGCGGTTTGACTGGCTTTTTCTAATCTGACTTGAAGGGTCTTTAATCCTCTGAGCACAAGCCAGCAATCCTGTACGCCAAGCACCGCCCCGAAGGAGTTTTGCAGCGAATAAAGTTCGTCTCCTAGCTTCTCATCTTTCACCACGGCTAAGCCTGACAGTACATCACTGTGGCCGCTTAAAAATTTCGTTGCACTGTGCAGCACAACGTCTACACCAAGGTCCAGCGGACGCTGAAGCGCAGGCGTTAAAAACGTATTATCTAAGAAAGTCAGACAGTCATGTTCTTTCGCAATCTGTACGACACCTTCAATATCCGTAATACCGAGTGTAGGGTTTGACGGTGTTTCCATGTAAATGACTTTTGTATTTGATTGAATGCCTTGTTTCACTTCATTCAAATTGGTCATGTCCACAAAGGTATGCTCAATCCCAAATCTTGAAAGAACTTGGGTGATCATTCGGAAAGTCCCTCCGTACACATCTCTTGTGACAAGGACATGATCTCCTTTTGATAATAGAAGAAAAGCGGTTGAAATGGCTGCCATACCTGACGCAAAGGCAAGCCCTCTCGTTCCTCCTTCTAGCGCTGCAATGGTATCCTCCAATGCCTGACGTGTAGGGGTGCCTGATCTGGAGTAGTCATATTGACCAAAGTCATCGAAGCTGCTTTGGTGAAACGTCGATGCATGTTGAATCGGTACACTGACTGCACCTGTTGAACGGTCTGTTTTAAACGCATTATGAACGAGTTGTGTTTCTAGTGTCCAATCGTGTGTGGTCATTTCGTGTGTACCTCCTCTTTCACATTTGATAGTGCCTGTTTCAGGTCTGCTTTTAGGTCCTCCACATGCTCAATCCCGACTGAGAAACGGAGCAATTTGTTACACACACCGTTTGCAATACGAATCTCTTCTGGGATGTCCATATGGGTTTGCGTTGCAGGATACGTAATGAAGCTTTCGACTCCGCCAAGGCTTTCAGCAAAACAAATCGTTTTCAGCTGCTTCAAAAATGGATTGACCCAGTCCTCTTTGGCTACTCGGAATGACAGCATGCCTCCCTTTCCTGGGTAAAGCACATCTTGAATTTCCGGCTGCTGCTTTAGAAAGTCAGCTAATTCCTTCGCATTAGCTTCGTGCTGGCGCATTCTCAGCGCCAATGTTTTCATTCCTCTCATTAAAAGCCATGAGTCAAATGGAGATAAAACCGCTCCGATGGCGTTTTGATGCTGGAACATGTCTTCCGATAGCTGCTCCCCTTTTGTGACGACAAGTCCGGCAAGAACATCGTTATGTCCGCCTAAATATTTGGTTGCACTATGAATGACAATGTCCGCTCCGAGTGTAATCGGTTTTTGCAAGACGGGCGTATAAAAGGTGTTATCCACAATGACCAATGCACCATACTCTTTAGCGATTTTCGCAACCTTTTGAATATCCGCTTCCTGCATGAGTGGGTTTGTTGGCGTTTCAATAAAGACGGCTTTTGTATTTGGCGTCATTTTAGAGCGTAAACAGTCTTCATCTGAAAAATCATCATAAACAAAGCGCAGTCCGTACTTTTTCCATTCGTTTTCAAATAGACGGTATGTACCACCATATAAATCTGATGAAACAATGAGTTCATCCCCGCTCTCAAACAGCGCCATGATCGTTTGGATAGCAGCCATTCCCGAACTGAAGGCAAAACCGGCCGTTCCTTCTTCGAGTGAAGCAATCGCATCTTCTACAAGCTGCCTTGTTGGGTTTTTCGTCCGAATATAATCAAATCCTGTTGATTCCCCAATGCCTCTATGTCTGTAAGCTGTTGAAAGATAAACGGGAGGACTGACAGTACCAGTCACCTCTTCGCTGCGGTTTCCAATTTGCGCTAACTTCGTTTCCACATGTTCTGTCATTTGACACCATCCTAAGTAAAAATCTAATTTCAAAACAGAAAAACCCCTTCTTCATAAGAAGAAGGGGTTTAATCGCTTCCTCTTATCTTCCAAGCAAAAAAGCTGCTTGCTGGATTTAGCACCTTGGTACATCACATGAAGTGATGCATACCGGTTGCTGAGGTTTCAAAGGGCCAGTCCCTCCACCTCTCACGATAAGAATGTGTTGTCTGTCTGTTCTAATTCTTAATACTGTAACGCATTAAACCTCATTTTTCAAGGGGAAATGTAACGATTAATTAAAATTTTCTGTATTTTGCAGCAGATTGGATGTCAGCCAATTTGATTGCATGTTAGCATATAGGAACAACGCTGTTTTTCGTGTTACAATGAATGGAAACGTTTCACTTATGATGAATTTGGTTAGCTGGAGGAATGGATTATGGTGAAGAAAACAGGCATCATTCAAGAAGAAACCTTACAGTCAAAAGAACTTGGGGCAGATATGACCATTTTAATTTATTTACCAGTCAATTACTCCCCCCTTTATACATATCATGTCATCATTGCACAAGATGGTCATGATTATTTCCGCTTAGGTAAAATAGGCAGACAAGCGGAAGAATTAATGCAAAACAAAGAAATGGAACGCTCGATTATCATTGGTGTCCCATATGAAAATGTGACTGAAAGGCGAAATACGTATCATCCAGACGGACCAAAGTTCGAGGCGTATAAACGCTTTTTGGCAAATGAACTAGTTCCCTATATTGATGAACACTATCCAACGTATCAAGTTGGATCAGGTCGTACATTTATTGGTGATTCATTAGGTGCTACGATCTCACTTATGACAGCCGTTGATTATCCTTCGTTATTTGGCGGACTGATTTTGCAGTCTCCTTACGTGGATGAGTCGGTTCTGCAAGCAGTCAAACAGTCATCATCCCTTGCTCATTATGCCATTATCCATCAAATCGGGTTAGAAGAAACAGCTGTGAAAACGACAGATGGGCAAGTGCTAGACTTTATTCAGCCGAACGAAGAATTAAAGGTCCTTTTGGAGAAGTCCGGTGCGGATTATTTATTTGAGACATTCGAAGGCGATCATAAATGGACGTTTTGGCAGCCGCTCATTTCGCCTTCGTTAAAAAGAATGCTCCCATATTCGTTAATCAACTGAATTTTGTTATAATAAAAAATAATAAATACTTTCTTAATCAGGAGGGAACATGATGAAATACGGAGTTGTTTTATTTCCATCAAAAAAATTGCAAGACATTGCGAACTCTTATCGGAAACGTTATGATCCGAACTATGCACTCATACCACCTCATTTAACATTAAGAACACCTTTTGAATTAACGGATCTAGAAGCAGCTGAGGTCGTCTCCACCTTGCGAGAGTACGCAAAAAATGCTTCTCCTATTACGTTACGTATTAAAAAATTCAGTTCATTCGCTCCTGTAAACAACGTGATTTATATGAAAGTAGAACCGAACGAAGAATTAATGACTCTCAATGAGAAGTTGTACACTGATCCGCTTGCTGGTACACCTGAATATGCATTTGTTCCGCATGTGACAGTGGCTCAAAAGTTATCAGACGATGAGCATTCAGACGTTCTAGGCACATTGAAGCTGAGAAAAATTGACCACGAGGAAACGGTTGACCGCTTCCATCTTTTATATCAATTAGAGAACGGTTCTTGGACCGTTTATGAAACATTTATCTTAGGAGAAGAGGGTTAAAGACATTTGAATACAGTCATCGTAAAAGAACAAACACAACGAGAAGATGCTTATTATGTTCGAAAAGAAGTTTTCGTAAAAGAACAAGAAGTCCCGTTAGAGATCGAAATTGATGAACTTGAGGACGAAGCCATTCACTTTGTCATTTATAATGATGACAACAAACCACAAGCTGCTGCTAGACTGCGCATAATTGAAGGTCATAAGGCAAAGCTTGAACGAATTTGTGTATTAAAAGAGGCGCGCTCTTTCGGTCTTGGCCACCAGCTTTTAGAAGCACTTGAGTCTGAAGCGATGGCAAACGGAGCGAAAGAAGCTGTCATGCATGCACAAGTACAAGCTCTTCCTTTCTACGAAAAGAAAGGCTACAAAGCCGTTTCAGAACCGTTTGAAGAAGCAGGAATTACACATGTCAAAATGACAAAAACACTATCCGTTTAACGACAATAAAAAGCCAGGGCATCATGGATGCTCTGGCTTTTTATTGATTCCATCTCGTTCGCTCAGGAAGAAAGCGCAGTCATTTAGACGTAAGTATTGATATGAACGCCCTTACCTTCTTCCATAAACATATCTCGTACAAAGCGTTCCCGCTTTTTTTGCTGTACTTTCGTTTCCGCTTCTGTCACTAAGTCCTCTTTTTTCTCCAGCTCTCTGTATACCTTGTCATGAAAGGTGCGGGTGACCTTCGTCACTTTCGCATAGTCTTCTTTATCCTGAGGAGCAGGACGATTGATATATTGAAAATACAGATCCGGCTGAATCGGGGCTATATATCCCATCAAGAACGCCTCCTTTGCTTCTCTTCTACTCTACTATTCCCTAATTATGACTGTTTGAAACACGCCTCATTTGATATGATTAGATGTGTTTCTTTTTAAGATTGATTGACTATTGGAGGACTAGCTTTGAAATGCGCACGACGACATGATCGAACGATCTCATTACATACATATTCGAGAGAACACTATCAATTCCTCCATGATGAGGGCAAAAAAGGGCATTTATCTTGCCCATATTGCGGACAACCCGTCTTTTTCAGATTAAATATACATGAAGAACCTGCCTTTATCCATAAGCAAATATCTCAGCAAGAGATTTGCGAAAAAAGAGAACAACAAGAGGAAAAGAAACCGGCTGAACGAGAGGAAGAGGCATCCTACAAAGAACTTGGCGGCTTTCGCTTTCCAACCGGCAAACAGATCATCTCACAAACAGAAGAATCGGATGACTGGCAGGAACCACGATCCATTCAATTTGGCGAAACCTTTCATTTAGAAAAGAATGAAGAAGTGCATACCATTGACCTCTTTCCACACATCACCTTTAGCGCACCGCAACTCCAAGCTGTCACACACAAAGACGGTCCGATGCTTGTGCTGGCTGGCGCCGGCAGCGGGAAAACAAGGGTACTGACAGCAAGAGCTGCTTATCTGATGTCGCACCATCAAATCCCTGCTCACCATATCCTGCTCGTGACCTTCACCACAAAAGCAAGCAGTGAAATGAAAGAAAGACTACGTATGCAGTATCAGCTTCATCCTTCACAGGCGAGCCAAGTTGTGACAGGCACATTCCACAGTCTATTTTATAAAATGTTGCTTCACGATGATCGGGGCAAATGGAACGGACAGCATTTGATTAAATTCGACTGGCAAAAAGAGCAGTATATTCGCAAAGCGATCATGCATGAAGGACTTGATGAAAAAGACTATCCAACCGATCAAGTGCTGCAATCAATCGGCTATTGGAAAAATGCTTTTTTACCAAACGAACTTCCTGAGCTGAAAGATGAAAAGGAAAAGCAAATGTGGACAATCTATCAGTCATACGAACAGCAAAAGCGTGAAAATCAACAATTTGACTTTGATGACATGGCGATTGCCTGTTTACACATGCTGACTAAGCAGCCTGAATTGCTCAAACAATATCAAGAACGATTCAAGTATATTTTAGTAGATGAATTTCAAGATATTAATCCCGTACAATATCAATTAATCCAGCTTTTAGCTGGAGAATCCGAGCAGTTATTTTGTGTAGGCGATGATGATCAAGCCATCTATGCATTTAGAGGAAGCAATCCTGCTTTTATTCTTGACTTCAAACAGGACTATCCTTCGGCCGAGATCGTCCATTTACATGCAAATTACCGCTCTCATCATACGATTGTCGCAAGTGCTGACGCCATTATTAAGAAGAACCAGCATCGTTACGAGAAAACGTTAAAAGCCGTTCGCGTGGAGAAAATTCCGCCGACTCTTTTTTATCCATATGACGAGGAAGAGGAAGCGACCATGATCGTAGCAGATATTCAGGAGAAAATTAAAAACGGTGCAAAACCGAATGACTTTTGCGTGCTGTTTAGAACGAATACAGGAGGCCGCGCGATTTATGAACGTCTTCATCAATCGGCGATTCCGTATCAAACCGATGCTGGCGTAAAAGCCTTTTATAGCAGAAGAATTGTTCGGGTGCTGCTCGCTTTTCTTTCGCTCAGTCAGGATGCAGATGATGTCGCCGCAATGAAGCTGCTGCTGCCCGTTTTCTTTTTAAAGCAGCAAACACTGAATACCATGAAGGCGCTGACCATTACGGAAGATTGTTCTATGGTAGAGGCACTTGGAAAGCTAACAGACATTCAGCCGTTTCAGCGCAAAAAACTACAATCGATCGTTCCCCTGTTTCGAACGTTAAAATCGTTAAAGCCATCTGAAGCTGTAGCGTTTATTGAACAAAGGATGGGACTTGGTGATTATTTAAAAAAACGCGTGAATGATACGAATGTGCTTGAAAAAGGAACAGATGATGTACGAGATGTGAAAACAGCGGCGAAACGTTTTGAAACGATTGAAGCCTTCCTCGCTCATGCCGAACATATGAAATCTGCTGAAAAGGAAAAATCAGATGAACCAGGCGTTCAGCTCATGACGATCCACCGTGCGAAGGGACTAGAATTCCAAACAGTGTACATCACGAGCGTGGTTGATGGGGCGCTCCCTCATGACTTTGCACTTGATGAGCTGAGAAGCGGTGATGAAGAAGCCATCGAAGAGGAGCGGCGCTTATTATACGTTGCCATGACGAGAGCAGAACAATCCCTTTATCTATCCGTTCCATCATATAGAAGAGGAAAAACGGCTCACCGCTCCCGCTTTTTGTACCCTCTTTTAAAGAAAAATCGTGAATTATTCACACAAAAACAACAGGCCCCCCTTTAAATGGAGAGCCTGTTGTTTATTTTTTGTTGTTCATCATTTTAGCGATTGTATTAAAATCAAGCTTTTCTTTTCCACTTGTAATCGATTGAACGATTTTGTCTTCCATTTCTTTAGGTACACGTTTGTTTGCAAGCTGCGCCACTTTTTTAATGACACCTCGAACGGTATTCTCATCTTTAAAGTTCGCGTTTTGCAAAGAACCTGCAAGCTTAAAGACATCATTCATATTTACACCTGTTTTATTTTCCACACTTTTAAAGAACTTATTATCCATTCCTTTGCCTCCTCTTTGTGGAGTAATCACCTTACTATATGAAAATAGGCGAGATATGTGCCTATCCTGCTGCCTTGTTAGCAAAGAGAAAGGAAAGCAAAAGGCTTCCCTATTGCTTCCCTCACCTTCTTACTGTTTAGTTAAAGAAAGAAGCACCAACGATGATTAGAAGAATGAAAAGCACGACGACAAGAACAAAAGTTGAACCATAACCGCCGCCGTAGCCGCCGCCATAACCTCCGCAATAACCGCCACCGTAACCGTAACAACTCATATTTAAGCACCTCCTCTTCTCCCTTACAAAATATGAAAAATACATGAAATGGTTTGGACGATCACATAAAAAAGTGCGGAATTTTTATTTCTGCTGTTTAAAGACGTAATCTGCCTCTCCATGGCGGATCATGAATGCTTCTGTTTCTTTCGCAAAAGTATCCATTTTCTCGCCAAATGCTTTTAAGTGCTCTTCAAGATCCTTCGCTTTGTTCGCTAGATCCATTTCAGCTTTTTCGTGCGCTTGCTCTTTCCCATCATGGGGTTTAGTGAACAAGGAACCGATTAATTGTTCGAATGCATCCATTCTGGTCACCCCTTCTCTCTTACATATGCATCACCCAAAAAAAGGGCAACAAAAAAACCGGATAAATCCGGCTTTTGTTTTTCTCTATTGAGGTTTCTTTTTCTTCCCGCAGCCGCAGCCCGTCTTCTTGATTTTCTTCGTATATACAGATTGTTGATTTGACTGCGCTGGATACCCTTGAAGCATATGTGACGGTGTTTCAGTTGGTTTCATCGCAACCCTTCCTTTCCTATTCCATGTTAGTATATGCATTTTCTTTAAGCGTGTCTGATCAGAATGCCTGTTTATTTCACAAGCTTCGACACGACTGCTTCAATCAAGCCTGCTGCGGCGGCAATCGCTAATAGTAAATTAAGCCACATGCTGATGACAGGAAAAAATATGTATATCAGTAGTAAAGCAGCAGTGCACCACATACCCGTACACCAATAACAGCTTAACAGCTCTCCTATCCAAGATCGCAGTCCCTTCCCCTTAATGACGATATAGGTCTCGACTTCACCTTGTTCGTTTACCTCTTCTTGCTCTTCATGAAATAGACGGCGAAAGGGGGCTGTAATCGTATCAAACACGATCAATCTCGTCAGCCTAAAGGATGCGAGGGCAAATATAGCAAATGACAAAGCGCCGCTCATGGAACCTCCACCTCCTTCATTCTTCTTTTTCCGTCCTTTCTTTATATATGCAAAAAGAAAGACCGCCATGATGAATCGAGTGGAAATAAAATTGGGTTGTACTTTTTCATGCTTTCCGATTCCACCTTGAGCCTCTGCTGCATTAAATAATGTATAGATAAGAAAGGAGTGAAAGTATTGTCTATTGAAGAAAGTGCTGATTTATTATACACACAACTGTTAAACGAATTAATCAGCAATTATGATGATTTCATCGAGATCAAGGATTCCGAAAATGTCACGATTCATAAAACAGATGTAACAGCCGCACTCTCCCTTCAAGCGACCGTAACGACAATCATTACTCTTTTAATTCAAATTCTTGTACCAGATGATGAAGTGGCTGCAGACATCACAGAACAGCTTTTAGCTGCACAACAAGTGACAGTTCAAAAGAAAACAGTGATTCAAATCATCAATTGTTATAACGTCACGATTACATTATCTGATGCATCCATTATGAACTCCGTACAAATTCTCACTCAAACACTGAATGTACTTTTAGTTGAAGCCGGCATTCTTTGACCCTTTCTTTTTCTAACATCATGTATGAAAGAGGTGAAATAATCGTGGCTGAAGAGAACGAAAAAAAGGAGTTTCAAATCAACACTGATGTTGATCCATTAACAAGCCTTCTTGTGAGTGATATTTTAAACAAAAATAATGTCACAGATGATCAGAAAGCAAACCTTTCAGAAGATCAAAGAAGGATGATTTTGAAGCTGGTTCAGGATTTACAAAAGAAAGCAGATGATTTCGTACAGCAGCAGCAAGAGAAAAAGCGTCAGGCAGAGGCAGCAAAACATGCAGAAGAGGTCGAGCCTGAACCACAAGTGCGCCCTAAACGAAATTCACTTCGAGATCGTATCCAGCAGCGCCGTCAAGCGCAGCAAAATAACGATTAAATAAAAATGGGTTGCCTGCTAGGATAAATGCCCGAGACAAAACCAATCATTCCAGCATTTAATAAAGTAAACGGAAGGAGGAAAAGAAATGGATTCTAAACCATACTCTTGGGTCGCTCTAGATCGTAACTGTACACACCACGGCGATTACCATCATAACTACGAAAGAAAAGCAGTTTGTGACGGCCACTATTATGATGATGAAGATGTTTTACAAGACTTTGATCAAGTGAGTGTCACAAAGCAAACATCTGAGGAAGTCATTATCGTTAGAGACTCTTGTGACATTAACGTTTCTTCTGTTGATGCACAGGTTGCAGCATCTATCCAAGCAGCTGTTCAAACAGCGATCATCACCATTACAAACATCTCAATCGCTGATGGTGACCTAGCTGACCGCGTCACGCAAGATCTCTTACAAGCAGCTAGCCACAAACAAACAAATCGCCAGAAACTTGTCATCGAAAACTCTAGAAACGTTACAGTCTCTACAATCGATGCGGACATCTCTATTGCCATCCAAACGCTTACACAGACACTTGTTGCGACGATCGTTGCAATTGGTATCCTCTAATGTACAAAAGCAGAGCGAAAAGCTCTGCTTTTCCTTTTTCTAAAAATACAACAAAGATAAATAGTCATTTACCCACACCAACTAGAGGGCGCATACATATGTTGTTAAGGACTAAAGTCAAATACCTTGTTAAAGGAGCTGAAATCCATGAGCTGCGGAAAACACCATGGCCGACATGATGAAAACTGTGTATGCGATGCGGTTGATAAGATTTTAGCAGAGCAGGAAGCTGTAGAAGATAAATGTCCTACGAGCTGCTACAGTAATTTATTAAGCCCGACAGTTTCTGGAAAAGATACGATTCCGTTTTTACTTTTTGATAAAAAGGGCGGATTGTTCTCTACTTTCGGAAACATTGGAGGATTTGTTGACGATTGCCAATGCTTCGAATCCATTTTCTTTCGGGTTGAAAAATTGCATGACTGCTGTGCCACATTATCTGTATTAAGACCTGTTGATGTACACGGACATACGCTAAGCGTTTGTCACCCTTGCGATCCTGACTTCTTTGGTTTAGAAAAAGCGGACTTTTGTATCGAAGTTGATTTGAACTGTTTCTGCGCGATCCAATGTTTAAATCCAGAACTTGTCGACAGAGTCATGCCAACAAAAGATAAAAAGCATCATCACCACGGCTAAACCAATCGCCCGCTCATCTATCTTGTCATAAGTCAAAGCATCCCCTTCCTCACGAATGACAACCAATCATGCGGAGCAGTCAGCAAAAGGCGGCCGCTTCCGCATTGATTGTCATTAGATGCATCAACCGGCGAGACACGTAATAAAGCTTATAGATGATGATGACAGTGCTCAAACACTCAAACAAATTTCCTTGTATAGGAGGGTTGAATATGAGCCGCAAACATTCATGGAACTGTGTAGCAGAGGCTGTTGAAAACATAAACGACTTACAAAATGCCGTCGAAGAGGATTGCCCGACCAGCTGTTACAGCAATCTCCTTTCTCCATCACATTCATTAGGTGACACTGTCCCGTTTGTTCTATTTACCTCAAAATCAAAACCATTCGTCGCATTCGGAAACGTCGGAGAAGTAGATGCTGGCCCTTGCTTCAGCACTGCATTTTTCAGAGTCGAACACATCTCTGATCACTGCGCAACACTCAGCTTGCTTATTGCATTTGACAAAGATCGTCATATTTTAGATTTTACAGATAAAGATTCCGTATGTGATGTGTTCCGTTTAGAAAAATCAAAATATTGCATTGAAGTAGACCTTGACTGCTTCTGCGCAATCGAGTGCTTAAATCCAAGACTCATCAACCGTAGCTGCTAACAAAAAAAGTCCCGTTATGGGACTTTTTTTATGTTCATTAAAAACCAAGTGGATGAATAGAAGAAATATCACCAATTGCTAATTCCACTGGATTACCGCCGCCTGCCGTGCGGATGACCACCATATTGTCTTTTCTCTCCATGATGATCCCTCTATATGTTTTTCCATCGGCTTCAATGAGGCAAAGCGCTCTCGGCATATTATGCGGCAGACTTGTAAGAAAATCGACTTTCTCCTCGATATTCATTTGGCTTAACGGCTTCTTCACTCGTTTTCTTCTTGGTTCTTCTTTTGTTTCATGAAATACGCCTTCTGGCTGTTTTTCTTGTTCTTGTACTGGCTCTCGATTTTGTGAACGCTCTTTTTCTTGATTGATCTCCCGCTCTTGCTGTAGCGCAGGTGGCTCTTCTTTTTTCTGCTTTACTTCCTGTGATACAGGTTCTTGCACGCTCTCTTCGATTGCATCCTCTTTGGCGCTTTTTTTGGTTTCTGAAGGTTTTTCTGACTTCTTTCGCTTTCTCACAATATTTTGCATGGCCGGCGCTGATTCATCATAGCTCGGCTGAACAATATACATAAGCGGCTTTTGATTCTCATCACCTTTATTTGACATACTGATCCCTCCCGAATGATTC
The DNA here is from genome assembly GCF_038593325.1 of Bacillus sp. FSL W7-1582. NCBI lineage: Bacteria > Bacillati > Bacillota > Bacilli > Caryophanales > Bacillaceae > Bacillus > Bacillus sp. FSL W7-1582. The sequence goes on along the minus strand of NZ_CP151987.1, from coordinate 1,157,278 downwards.
ATTCCTTATATATATGAGAGGACACCCCAAATCAGAAGAAAAATAAAAAACAGCATACCAGTGATTGGTATGCTGCAAATCAATTATTCGTTTAGCGGGCAATGATATGGAAGCCAGAATCAACATGAAGATTCTCACCTGTCATGCCGCGCGATAAATCACTGAATAAGAATAGTGCTGTATCGCCAACTTCTTCAGGAGTCGTTGTACGGCGAAGCGGTGCACGCTCTTCAATATCCTTCAGGATCGTATTAAAGCCGCTGATTCCTTTTGCAGATAACGTACGAATTGGACCAGCAGAAATGCTGTTCACACGGATGCCTTCCGCTCCAAGATCAGCTGCTAAGTATTTCACACTTGCTTCAAGGGCTGCTTTTGCTACACCCATGACATTGTAGTTAGAGACAACGCGCTCTCCGCCTAGGTAAGTAAGTGTGACAATGCTTCCGCCTTCTGTCATGAGCGGACGTGCTGCTTTTGCTACAGCTGTTAGTGAATAGGCACTAATGTTGTGCGCTAAAAGGAAACCTTCACGGTTCGTGTTCAAATATTCACCGACAAGCTCTTCTTTGTTCGCAAATGCAATCGCATGTGCAACACCATGGATGACTTGTACTTTTTCTTTAATCGTTGCAAAACATTTTTCGATTTCTTCATCACTTGTCACATCACAAGGAAGAATAATGGAATCATCACGCTCTAGCGTGCTTGCTAGCTCTTTCACTGATTCTGCCAGACGATCTCCAACATAAGTAAAAATCAAACGAGCTCCTGCTTCGTGAAGTGAACGAGCAATTCCCCAAGCGATGCTTCGTTTATTGGCAACACCCATCACCACAATATTACGGCCTTCTAAAGAAAAGTTCATATGTATTAAAGCCTCCTATTTTTTCAAGACATAGTATTAGTACCTGATCATAATCTTATCACAAATCATGAGATATTGACAATTTCCGTTGAAAGAAAGTTTTTATTTCAGAAAAAAGACCGTCCTCACAAGTGAAGACAGTCTTCTTTTTATGCTTTGACTCTGTTTTGCTGATAAGCAAAGTGGTTAGTCGGTCCGTGCCCAGCGCCAATATTCAGAGGAAATTTGATCGCCTCATGGACAAAGGTTTCTGCCGTTTCAAAGGCTTCCTTCATGGAACGACCTTTTGCTATTTCTGCCGTTAATGCCGCTGCAAATGTACAGCCTGTTCCGTGTGTATGTGGTGTATCAATATGTTCGTTCGTGAGTTCAAAAAAGCTTTTTCCATCGTACAAAAGGTCTGTAATGAGGCCGTCTGAAGGACTATGACCTCCTTTGATCACAACATAGGACGTGCCAAGCTCATAAAGTCGTTCTGCTGCTCTATGGCGATCGTCTTTTGTCTGAATGCGCATGCCTGTCAGCACTTCTGCCTCAGGGAGATTCGGTGTGACTGCATAACTGACAGGCAGTAACTGTGTTTTCATAGCAGAGACCGCATCTTCATTTAATAAAGAAGCGCCGCCTTTGGCAATCATGACTGGATCGACAATTAGTTTCAAGTCATATTGCTTCGTCTTTTCAGCAACGACACTGATCATGTCGGCACTCCACAGCATCCCAGTTTTAGCGGCATCTGGCAACAAGTCTTCTGCTACTGCATCAATTTGACTTTCGAGCGCCTCGATAGACAGTGGATAAATACCGTGAACACCAAGTGTGTTTTGAGCGGTAATGGCCGTAATGGCGGACATTCCGTACACACCAAGCTCCTGAAAAGTTTTCAAGTCTGCTTGAATACCAGCTCCACCGCCAGAATCAGAACCTGCGATGGTTAATGCTTTTTTAATCGTCATGTCATCTCACCCTCTCATTAGCCAATCCATTGATGATAAATCGTTCTCGCTTTCGCAATATCATTTGTCCCATGTACAAGCGCTCTGCCATCTTTGAATAAAACAAGCTTGTACTCATCCTTCTGACACGAAAGCAAATAAGGATTTTCCAGCACATCCATTCCTGCTTTCTTTAGCTGACGTGCTACTTCATGCAGCGCCGGGGGTGCCCCTAGTGCACTGCGAATTTGTACGGTATTTCGTCCACACAATACATCTGCTTTTGCTCTTTGATCATATGAGAGAAATGGATATGTCTTAAGACCGCAGCTTGGACATTGTTTCTTTTTTAAAGACGTAACGGATCGAATATCAGATCGCTCGTTTGTCCATAAATCAAACGATCTTAATACCGGTGTGATGTGGTGTCCTGTTAAAAGCTTCAGTGCATCCGCCACTTGATAGGCCGCAACCTGCTGCACTACTGGACTAATAATTCCTGCTGTATCACATGTCATGCCTTGTGCAGGTAAATGCTCAAGCAGGCAGTGTAAACAAGGTGTTTCACCAGGAATCACTGTGAATTGAATACCATAGCTTGCTACACAGGCCCCGTAAAGGAACGGAATTTGATGTTTGACGGCCGCATCGTTCGCAATCATTCTCACCTCAAAATTATCCGCTGCATCCACGATGATGGATGCCCCGCTGACGTACTCATCAATATTTTGAGCGGTCACGTCAATGACGATGCCTCTCACATGAACGTCACTGTTCACCTGCTTGAGTCTTTTCTCAGCAGCCACAGCCTTTGGCAACCGATCAAGAACATCTTGTTCTGTGTATAGCTGCTGACGCTGCAGGTTGCTCCATTCAATATAATCTCTATCCAAAATGGTGACAGATCCTACGCCGGCACGGACGAGCATTTCAGCACTCGCTGTTCCAAGTGCCCCAGCCCCAATAATGACGGCCTTTGAGGCATGTAGCCGTTTTTGTCCTTCTGTTCCAATCGGCCTAAAAAGCTCTTGGCGTGAATAACGTGTGCTCAAAATGCTGGCATTCCTTCCTGCGGGCTGCTGGCTGTTCCATAGTTTTTGAGTGGAATACGGCCTGCCTCGAAACCGAGTCTTCCAGATTCAATCGCCAGCTTCATCGCTTTAGCCATTTTCACAGGGTCCTTTGCGCCAGACACGGCTGTATTCAGTAATACAGCATCAGCGCCCAATTCCATCGCATAAGCAGCATCCTTCGGAGAACCTACACCCGCATCAATAATAACTGGCACCTTTGCCTGTTCGATAATAAACGATAGATTCAGAGGGTTTAAAAGTCCTTGACCTGATCCAATTGGAGAAGCACCTGGCATAATGGCATGGACACCAAGTTCTTCTAATTTCCTTGCCAGCACCACATCATCTGACGTATATGGCAGCACGATAAAGCCTTCTTCTAATAGCATTTCAGATGCTTTTAACGTTTCGACTGGATCTGGCAGAAGAGACCTTGAACAGCCAATGACTTCTACTTTGATCATGTCACACAGTCCAGAAGCTTTCGCTAAACGAGCAATCCTCACCGCTTCTTCCGCTGTACTTGCCCCTGCAGTATTTGGCAGCAATGTATAGGCTGATAAATCGAGCTGCTCTAAAAAATTGGGCTGTGATGGTTCAAATATGTTCATTCTTCGCACAGCAAAGGTCAAAATTTCAGCTTCTGATACGTTGACCGCCTCTTTTTGAACTTCAAATGATGGATACTTTCCTGTCCCTAGTAATAGTCTTGATGTAAATGTTTTTCCGCCAATGCGCAGCATGGTGTCATCCTCCTCCTACAAAGTGAACGATTTCAATCGTGTCATTTGGTTGAATTTTTACCTGTTGAAAGGCTTCTTTATCTATAATTTCATGATTTTTTTCAACGATTACCACTCGGTTTTCAAGTTGATAGGCTGATAGCAGATCAAAAACCGTGCCATTTTCCTTATCGAAATCAACCATTCTTCCATTCAATTGAATTTTCATACGAACAATGCCTCCTTTCGCCCAATCCGAAACGCATGAAGCCATTCCTTGTGAACAGACTCGCCTACTATCAAGCGGCGAATGATTTCCCCCGTAATTGGCGCAAGTAAAATGCCATTTCGATAATGTCCCGTTGCAAAAAGAATACGCTCGTCTTCCGGATGTTTTCCGATATAGGGGTGCCGGTCGCTTGTCGCTGGCCGAAGACCTGCCCAGCATTGATCAATCGGCATCTCTCGAATAGAAGGCATGAGCTGAGATGCTTTGTGAATAACTTCTTCAATACCACCAAGTGTCGGAACGGCCTGCCAGTCATTCGGTTTCATCGTTGCACCAATCACTAGCTTACCGCTATCCCTTTGAACGATATAACAATGATCATGATAGATGGTGTGTGCAAGCGCTGGACCGTTATTCCAAACAGACACGCATTCTCCTTTTACTGGATAGAGAGAATGTGATAACCCCAGTTCTTCTAAAAAACGGCCTGACCATACACCACTTGCTACAGTCAGATGATCACATGTGAAGCTGCCTTTAGCTGTACTGACTGTCAATGTTTCTTTTCCCCTCTTTACATCAATAACGGGGGTAAACTCCTTCACATCCGCTCCATGCCGAACAGCCGCCTGCCAAAAAGCCCTGCATACCGCATATGGCTCAACATGTACATCATCTACTATCAAGCCTGCTCCTACAATGTCATCTGCTATTTGAGGCATACGTTCTTTTACGCTGCTTGCTTCAAGCCATTCAAATGTGGGCAAATGCTGCATCCGGCAAAGCGCACGCTTTTCTTGTTCTGTAAAAGCCACCTTCATAATCCCGCCCACTGATGTCCGAATATCAATGCCCGATTCATGCTGAAGGTCGACCGTTAATTTTTCATATAAAGCCTGACTTTGTCTGCCTACTTGAAAGAAAATATCTTCATCACCTTCTCCTTCAGCATGTGCACCCAGCATGCCAGCAGCCGCACTCGTCGTTTGCTTCCCGATCTCATTTGCCTCAAATAAGACAATCTGCTTTCCTGCTTTTGCAAGGTGATAAGCGATCGACATCCCTATGATTCCACCACCAATGATTGCAACATCATAATGCTTGTTCATAAGGATTCTCCTTTCGCTTTTTAGAAAATGTTTGCGCCATTTTGCGCGGCTGAGGATGAGCAAAAATCCCCGACATGACGGCTATTCCCTTTAAATCAACATGCATCAATTCTGGCAGTCGTTCTGGTGTGATTCCACCAATGACAACGACTGGAATGGACAGCGTAGAAGTCATTTCCTCCACAACCTTTATGCCTCTCGCCTGAAGTCCGGGTTTGCATGCGGTATCATACACATGTCCAAACATGACATACTCTGCCCCGTTCTTCTCTGCTGCTCTGGCTTCTTCTATCGAATGAACCGATACCCCCGCATGGAGGTGAGGAAATTTTTGTCTTAATTCCTTTGGCGAAAAGCTGTGTCCAGGAAGATGAACCCGGTGAATATTGGTCAGCAGCGCAACGTCAACTCGGTCATTGATAATCAGCTTTTCTTTCGGAACACCTTCTGCTAGAAGTTGTTTCACGAGGTGAACCAACTCACCTGCTGCCTTCGATCGTTCACGAATATGAATAAAGTCTACTTCAGACGCAATGTCTTTTATTTGCTTGATGAGCTCCCTGACAGGAAGCGTATCATTTGTCACTGCGTGGAGCTCCATTTGCACCAACCCCATCTAAGCATGCTGTCTGCCACATTTCTTTTTCATACGCCATCTCCCAGAAATGGTATTCGTAATAGCTTGAAATCACGAAATTTTCTTTCATATTAGCCCGCACATGTTCTGGCGCTTTTTCTGCAAGTTCATCAAAACGGTTCACCTGTTCAAAAACAAGCTCTTTAAACCAATCCCCGCCATATGTCAAAATCCATTCTTGATAAATCGGATGGTCAGGTGTTGTTTGTTTCAGTTTTTCTCCTACCTCATAATAAAGCCAGTAGCACGGCAATAATGCGGCTAAAATTTCTTCAAAACGACCGCTTTTCACAGATCGGTACATATGCGAGGTATATGCATACGCAGTTGGAGAAGGTTTAAAGTTTGCCAGCGCTTCATCAGAGATCTGGAGCAGTTCTGTGAACTTTCTATGCAGTGATAGCTCTGCTTCATACGTACCCTGCGCATGATATGCCATTCTGCCTGTCGTATGTAAGTCCTCACTAATGGCGGCTCCATACGACTGTACTTTTGCAAAATGAGTTAAATAGTACGAATCCTGCATCACATAATAAGTGAAACGATCGAGTGAAAGTGTGCCATCACCAATCCCTTTCACAAAAGGGTGTGTAAAGCTCCCATTCCACCATCTAGCTGCTGCTTCTTTACATTCGTTCGAAAATGTCATGTTCCTCTCCTCCTGTTTTTCCATATAAAAAAACCACTTTCCGCGTGGAAAGTGGTTTGGAATTTGTAAAAAGCATAGTCAAACACCGCACCACTTCCCTACGCAGGTATGAACCTGTTCAGGTAATGAGGGTCTAAAAGTCTACACTTTTATCTCAGCCCTTTTAAAGGACTCCCCTAGTGGATCAAACATATATTGTTGTACCTCTATCTTAATCAGGATTTGTTCATCGGTCAAGGGTTCATTGCAACTCTAATTGGGCTCTAAGTCCTGCCACATACTCCCGGGAGCCAGACACAAGCACGCGGTCACCGCTTCTAAGCGTCGTATCCCCATGCGGTACTAAGCTGTCAATTCCTCTAAAAATACGGACAAACACCAAATCGCCGGTAAAAGGAAATTCCCTCAGCATGACATTATGATACCGATGATTGTTCATTTGAATTTGATACAAAGAAGAATCCTCATTTGTTAACAAGCGAATCGCATCAGGTGCTTCAATCAATGCCCTCAGCACCGTTTTAGATGATAAGAAATTAGAAAAGGTATCGATCCCTGCTTCCTTTAAAGTCAGCTCGGCTTCCGCTTTGTTAACACTTGCAATGACTTGTTTAGACCCTTCTTCTTTTGCAAATAAAGCAATTTCCTTATTTTTCGTTTCACTGCCTGTAGCCACAACGAGCACATCCTCTTGCCCGATGCCAGCCTGCCTGAGCGTATCATCGTCATATTGTTCAATCGCTTCAACTTCAAAGATGGAGTCAGCAAGCAAGGCTTCTTTATTTTCCTGAAAGACGTGCAAAATACGGATGTCATATTCATCCTGATGTAAATCAAGCGTCACAGGTAACGTCAGCTGATTCGCTCCAATAAACGTCACACGCTTTTTATGATTGGTTTCACGTTCTTGTTTAAATAACGCCTTAAACCAAACAGGCGTTAAAACACTCGTGAGCACAGCGACTAAAATAAGGGCTCCTGACATTTTATGATCAATGACACCAAGCCGCTCACCAATCGTTGCAGCAGCAATGACAAGGGATAACGTCGAGGTTAATAAAAAACCAGAACCAATGACTTTTTTCATGTCATACCATTTTTTTAAATAAAGAATCGGAACGAGTTTACTAAGCAATAATGCGATAAACAGTAGCGGAATCATGATCATGATGGTTGGATCTTTAAAGAGTGACCATATATTCAGGTCCACACCGACCATCACAAAAAAGATCGGAATTAAAAAGCCATAGCCAAACGAGTCCAGCTGCTGTACGAGCTCTTTATTAGGCGAGAGAAGAGACACAAGCACACCTGCTAAAAAAGCCCCAAGAATATTTTCAGCACCGAGTGATTCAGATAAGGCAACTAAGACTATAATGAGAGTAAAGATGGCTCTTGTCCCAATTTGCACCGTTCCTTTTGACATGGACTGAAAAATGGACTTTGTCTTAAATACCCGGCCAAATAAATAAAGAAGAATACCTGCCGCAAATAATAATAAGAGCAACCACATGTTCCCTGTTCCATCGCCATAAATGGAGGAAAACACAGCAAGTAAAATCATTGTCACCAAATCAGCAATGACGGCTACAAGCAAAATGATTTGACCAATATTCGTCTGCATCAACTTTTCTTCTTTTAAGGTAGGAACTACCACACCCAATGAGATGGTGGAAATAATAAGCGTCATTAAAAAGGCATTTTGAATAAATCCTGCAAGGACAAACGCATAAGACAGGATAAAGGACATACAAAATACGCCAACAAAAATAATGGTTGCTGTTTTAAATGTATTCGGTTCTTTTAATCCATTTGGTAGTTCTCGCGCTTTCTTCTTTGATTCAAAAGAAGAAAAATCTATTTCAAGTCCACTTAAAAACATAAGAAAAATAAAACCTAGCATGGATAACGTATCTAGCCATGCGTCATGTTCAACAACTAGTTGAAGACCGCTTTTTCCAATGATGAGCCCCATGATGATTTCAGCGACAACGACCGGGATGGTCAGCTTAAATCGGTGCAATAAAATGGGGGTGAAAAAGGCTACAATAATAACGACAACGAGTGATGAAACAGATGTATGCTCCATTAGCTAAAGCCTCCTAACATTCATGTTTAATTTTTAAGTTTTACGTTAAAGCATTGATTCTAACAATTGCCCAAATGAAATGAAAGCCATTCGTTATATTTTCTAAAATTCAAACTTCTTTATATCCGATAAATGGATGAAAAAATCAGGAGGAACCTTTATGAAATTCGATATCATCGGCGATATCCACGGCTGCTACGAAGAGCTGCTTACCCTCATACACAAACTAGGATACGAACTCAAACATGGACTACCTGTCCACCCTGATAAGAGAACACTAGCCCTTGTTGGTGATTTAACAGACCGCGGCCCTCGATCAGTTGCCGTCATGCAATTTGTCATACACGCCTATTCTAAGGGCGCCATCCGCTATGTGCCTGGCAACCATTGTTTTAAGCTGTATCGCTATTTGAAAGGAAATCCCGTAAAATTACTGCATGGCATTGAAACAACGGTAAACGAAATCAAAAACCTGCCGCATGATGAACAAACCATTTTATCACGTGAATTTAAACATTTATTTGAAAAGGCACCGCTTTATGATGTACTGATTCCGAATGAACTGATCATTGCACACGCAGCGATGAAGGAAAAGGATATTGGCAAAAAACCGAACAAACAGATGAGGTCTTATCTATTATTTGGAGCAGTCACCGGAGAAACATGGCCAGACGGTCGACCTGTCAGGAAGGACTGGGCAAAGGAATATCACGGAAAACCATGGATTGTGTACGGGCATACACCCGTAAAAGAACCAAGATTTATCGGTAGAACGGTTAATATTGATACAGGCTGCGTCTTTGGCCACCAGCTCTCTGCTCTTAGATACCCAGAACTTGAGACAGTATCTGTTCCTTCATCTATGCCATATGATGATTCAAGGTTTCAGCATTTCACGCAATAAAAAACCCGGTCCACCATGACAGGTGACCGGGTTTACTTGTTTACTGAAGCAATAATGTCATATCATCCGGCAAAGGAGCCGAAAAGGTCATGGACTCCCCTGTCATCGGATGCGGAAAAACAAGGGTTTCACTATGAAGTGCCTGCCTGCCTATTCTCTCGCTTGTTCCACCATATAGCGTATCTCCAACAAGCGGATGACCAAGGAATTGCATGTGAACACGAATTTGATGAGTTCTTCCCGTTTCAAGGGTGAGGGACACATCAGACATGTCTAAATGAGTATGTACCGCCCGCACTGTATAATGTGTTACGGCTTCCTGACCAGACTCATCTACCATTCGTTCAATAATGCTGTCCCCTTTTCGAGCAATTTTTGCTCTAATTGTTCCTTCCTTTTGCGTGATCATGCCATGTGTCATGGCTCTATACGTTCGCTTGACTTCCCCTTTTTTCTGCGCCTTTGATAAAAGGCTGTGTGCAAAGCGATGTTTAGCGACTAACATGACACCAGAAGTATCACGATCAAGACGGTTCACCAAGTGGACAGTCAGCCGAACGGACTGCTCAGCATAATGGTGAAGCAGTCCATTTGCAATACTATGCTCAGGGTGCTCTCGAGAAGGAATCGATGGGATATACGGCTTTTTATTCAGCACAAGCACGTGCTCGTCCTCAAATAAAATATCAAGTGGAATGGCCGAAGGTTTTAGCCCTTCACTCACTTTTTCCTCGGGGAATAAAATGGTGAGCCTGTCTCCCTCGCGCAGCTCATATCTCACGGTCACATGCTCTCCATTAATCAGAAGGTCACCGCCATCAAATTTAATATCTGTCAGCATTCTTTTTGAAATGCCAAGATCGATTAAGTAGTCCTTCAGCAGCCTGCCTTCTTCTTTGGCTGATATGGTTTTGTTTATCTTAAAGTATTCCAGCGAGAACAACCTCTTTCTTATTCTCCTTTGCCGATAAAGGAATCTTGCACCCTTTTCCAAAACGGAAATGGTCTAAATCGGGCAAACCGGACATTCTCGTCTGCCACTCGGCATTGAATGGATTTCACATCTTTATGCAGCAGCGACAAATGATCTATCGTCACCTGAAAATCCACATCATTAATCGGTTTGATCACACACGTATGGTGGTCCGGCAAAATGAGCGGCGAACCGACCGTTCTAAACACTCTGTTGTTGATTGAAGCCATTTCTGCCAGCTGGATCGCCCTAATGGATGGGTGAATAATAGCCCCGCCAAGTGCCTTATTATAGGCTGTACTGCCAGATGGTGTAGACAAACAAAGACCGTCTCCTCTGAATGTTTCAAAAAGCTGACCCCTAATCTCAACATCTGCCACAAGTGTACCTTCCATACTTTTAATCGTACATTCATTCATTGCTAAATATTTTTCTTCCCTGCCCCCATCGTTGTACCTGACGATGACTTCAAGAATCGGATATTCCACAATATGATAAGGCGTTTTGGCAATGGCTAACACAAGCTTTTCAATTTCACTCGGGACCCAGTCCGCATAAAAACCAAGATGGCCTGTATGTACGCCGACAAAAGCGGTTTCGTTCAGACGGTTGCTATACCGGTGAAAAGCGTATAAAAGGGTTCCGTCTCCGCCAACTGTAATGACGAGATCGGGTTCCTCTTCATTTAATTCCATTCCAAAATCCAATAAGTAGGTCTGTATTTTATTTTTAAGTGTGTCAGATACAGAATTCCCTTTCGAAGAAACTGCAAATTTCATGAATTCTTCTCCTTTTCCACCTTGCTGCGACGAGAAAGCAGCATCATATTTGATCAAGCTTAGGCTCAGCTATCGTTTTTCTTTTTCCGGGAAAATGCCACTTGCGCTTCTTGAATTTCCCCTCTGATTTCAGACATCTCATCATCAAGAAGAGATGCTGCCTCAGAAGCTCTTTGAAGGCGCTGCTTGACCTTCTCCGGGATATTCCCGCTATATTTATAATTCAGAGAATGCTCGATGGTCGCCCAAAAATTCATGGCTAATGTACGGATTTGGATTTCGACGAGGAGCTGCTTCTCTCCATTGATCGTTTGCAGCGGATATAACACAACAAGGTGGTACGAGCGGTATCCGCTTTCTTTATGTTCTGCAATGTAGTCGCGTTTATCTACAACCACGAAATCTTTTCGTGACTGAAGCATTTTCTTGACGACTTGTATATCTTCTACAAATTGGCACATAATGCGAAGCCCTGCAATATCCTGCATCGTTTCAATCTCATGCATCGGGATGTTTTTACGCTTTGCCTTTTCCAATATGCTGGCAACGGGTTTCACTCGGCCAGTGACAAATTCTACTGGTGAATGGTCATCCTCAAATTCATACAGTTTTCGAATGCCTTTTAGTTTCACTTTTAATTCTTCGACTGCTTGCTTATATGGTGCGAGGAATTGATCCCATTGTTTTTTGTCCATGAAACTTCCCCCAATTCCAAATACCTAATTATTTCAGAGGAATGTGCTCTTCACTTTCTCTTCCATATCTCCGTAATTGGCATTGTCTTTAATATTGTCGATTAAATAGTTTAATTCCTGATGAAGTTGAATGAGTTCTAGCGTTTGCTCTTCCGCCGCCAAATAGACAGGGATTTCACGATTCATTGCTTCTTTTAATGGAGCCCATGTATGTTCTCCTAAAATAAGATACGTAAAAGACTCCTCAGTCTCAAGTATGTAAACGAACGCAAAGTGATCAGAATCAACAAGCATTTGTCCTGATGCTTTTGCTTTTTGAATTTGCTCATCTGACTGGACCGTCAAGATCAGCCTGTCTTCTTTTAAAGTTGCTTCTGTGATTTCAATTCTGTTTTGCATCATGATCTCCTTTACAACAAAGTACAGCTTTATTTTATCATATCAAGTTCAATATTGATAAACCGAACTTTTTGAGAAAATTTGATTTCTCCATTTCGTTGTTCATTTTGCCTCATTTAGCATCTATATACGTTTCTTTTTAAGGAATAAATAAGAAAAAAAGAAGCTTTTCATGTACAATAATCATATTTCCTCTAAATGAAAGGTTGATGTCAAAATGGCACAGGAAATTGAGATAGAACTAAAACAATTATTAATGAAAAAAGAATTTGAACAGCTAAAAGAATATTTTCAATTAAAGGACGAGGACTTCCTCACTCAAACCAACTATTATTTTGATACACCTCAATTTGATATAAAATCCAAATTTGCTGCATTACGAATGAGAGAAAAAGGTGGGCAGTGGGTCCTCACATTAAAGGAACCTCATGAGATCGGCCTTCTGGAAACCCACCAAACGATCGATCCTCCCGCTAGTCTTGAACATTTCCAACTGCCAGAAGGTGAAGTGGCAGACAGATTAGTACACCTTCACATCCAAAAGGATCAAATCGTGTATTTTGGTTCACTGGAAACGTCAAGAGCAGAAAAAATGATCAAAGAAGGCTTAATTGTTTTGGATCACAGCCGATATTTAACAGTAGAGGACTATGAACTTGAATTTGAAGTGAGCGATTTAGACATTGGACAAGCCGCTTTTACAGCATTGCTTCAGCAATTTCAGATCCCACCAAGACACACGAAAAACAAAGTCGTACGCTTTTATGAAGAAAAAATGAAAACAAAAGAATAGATGAATTCCTTGAAGGAGGAACATGATGAACGTCAATCAACTTCAATCCTTTATGCAGCTTCAAGCACTCAAAACGTTACAATCTGATAATGGACAAACACAACTCACAGCTGGACAAGAATCAAGCGCTGAGACTTCATTCCAGTCGCTGTTGCAAGATTTTTTAGGCGGATCAGAATTATCTCGTCTCCCGCTTTCCATTTCTGCTTTCATGGGATCGGACCCATCAACGTCTCCGAACACGCAATATGCACGCATGAACCCATATTTATCTGCGATAGCAGGCAGTGAACAGCTTCAATCTCAGTCTCTTTATGCAAATGACAGCCAATTGAATACCGCAAATGGTATTGGAAACGTCTTAAATAACAGCTATACACCGCCGCTTCAAAAAGCTGTTTCAGGCTCTTCATCAAAAGGGATTAATCAGATCGTCTCACAAATGGCTCAAAAGCACGGAGTTCCAGAAAAGCTGATCCACGCAGTGATCAAGCAAGAATCCGGTTATCGCACGAATGCTGTCAGCCATGCAGGTGCACTTGGACTGATGCAGCTTATGCCGTCTACTGCTAAATCACTTGGCGTGAACAATGCCTTTGATGCAGCCCAAAACATTGAAGGCGGAACGAAGTATTTAAAACAAATGCTGCAAAAATATAATGGAAATGTCTCACTTGCCTTAGCCGCTTATAACGCAGGCTCAGGGAATGTAGATAAGTACGGAGGCATTCCTCCATTTAAAGAAACACAAAATTATGTAAAGAAAATCACAGCTCAATATTTCGCCTAAACCGAAGAGAATAACCTCTTCGGTTTTTTGTATGTCGCTTTTCACCCTTTTTTGACTGAATGTGTTATGATATGGTCAATTGAACACGGAACCTGTCTCCCTCACTATTCCCAAAGGACCAAAGCGGTTTGTTTGTGGAATTGAGTAGAGGTTGTTAAAATAAGTATACAAGAATAGAAACAACAAAATAGAACAAACTGAATATCACTTTTGAAATACATGAAATTCGCAATAGGGTGAGCCATCCTATTAGCTACGAGTTAAAGGAGTAGTCAACATGGTACAATCGTTTAACGCACCTTACGAAGCGGTTGGAGAGGAACTTCTATCGCAACTTGTTGATACTTTTTATGAAAATGTAAAGTGTCATCCTTTGCTTCATCCTATTTTCCCGGATGACTTAAAAGAAACAGCAAGAAAACAAAAACAGTTCTTAACTCAATATTTAGGCGGACCGCCGCTTTATACTGAGGAGCATGGTCACCCAATGCTACGGGCGAGACATCTCCCTTTTCCGATTACTGAGGAGCGGGCGGACGCATGGCTTGAATGCATGGAGGATGCAATGGATCAAGTAGGACTAACCGGCGATATTCGTGACTTTTTATTTGAGCGACTGTCTTTGACGGCTCGTCACATGGTCAACCAAATACCTGAAAAGGACGGACGATCTTGAGCTGCAATCCGCATGAGCAATATTTCTCACATTGTCACGGACATCCTCAAAAGCCGATTGAAATCTATGTATTCATTGATCCTCTCAGCCCAGACTGCTGGTTATTAGAGCCATCAATTAAAAAGTTGAAAATGAAATATGGCCGTTTCTTCACTTTACGAACGGTTACAAGTTCTAGTATTAATGCTTTGAACCGCAAAAGAAAAAAACATTTGCTAACCGAAGCGTGGGGGAAATTTGCCACGAAAACTCAGACCAAAAAAGAACAAATGCTGTCTGAACAAATTGTGACATCACCTTATCTCGCCTCTCTTGCATTAAAAGCAGCTGAACTTCAAGGCAGAAAATGTGGAATGAAATTTTTACGACTCATTCAAGAATCGCTTTTTTGCCATCAGCAGGACGTCACCAGTGAACAAGTCTTGCTAGAAAATGCAAAAACGGCTGGACTGGACATTGAAGAGTTCCAGCGAGATATCCATTCTCAAAGTGCTGTCAAAGCGCTTCAATGTGATATGAAAATCGCAGCTGAAATGGATGTGTCTGAGCTTCCCACTTTCGCCTTTTTTAATACGATTAATGGTGAAGAAGGATTAAAGATTTCAGGTGCATATTCTTACGATATTTACGAGGAAATTCTCTTTGAAATGATTGGCGAAAAACCAACACCTTCAGAACGACCGCCAATTGAATGGTTTATCGCTTACTTTCAATTTGCATCAGCAAAAGAAATTGCCGTTGTATATGACCTGACCCTTGAAGAAGTTGAACGCGAGATGAAAAAGCTCGCATTCGCTAAAAAGGTAGAACGTGTACAAGTACATCAAGAAATGTTTTGGCGTTATACAGAAGGAGACAATCATTCAGATCTTGATGTCTACCGCTGTGAGAATGAACATGGGTGCTGACCCATGTTTTTTTCTTTACCCCCAAAAGAACACTTGTTCTATTTATAAGTACGAAGAAACCGCGCCGGGATAAGCGCGGTTTCACTATGTCTTAACGACAACAAAGGGGATGGGAGAAATTTTTCACGGTCAAACAAAGGGGTAATGTTTGTATGTGATTAATTTCACATCTGTAGTATATCAAATTTTGTCGACTTATGACAACCGATATACTATATGTTCATATTTTTGTCACAAAACATAAGAGGACTGTCACTTTCATATAGTGAAAGTAACAAAAAAATGGGGGGATCTGCATGCGCAGCACAACCATTGGACTTGTTGCCATTGGCTTATGTTTCTGTTTAAATATATTAGGCTTAATGAAGATGCTGCCTCTTTACCTGACATCTCCACTCCTATTCGCTTCCATTCTCTTTACACTCTATCGAATGAATTACCGAAAAACCTTCAAAGGTTTTAAATCGTAATCATTGAATGTACAAACCTCGTTCATATAGACGAGGTCTAGCGTGTAGGCAAACCCTCGCATTCGGTGTCAGTCCTGCGTGCAAAGGTTTTCTATCGCGCTAAAAAGAAGTCAAAGGGCTAAAATCAAGTTCATTTTAGCCCTTTGTCAACAATCTGGTCTTTTTTATTTCAAGAAAAAACTCCTGCCAAAAGGTGAGTTTGCACTCACACATCTGACAGAAGTCTTCTCGTTACTCACCAGTCTTTGAGATGAGCTCTTCCATTTCCTTTAATTTTTCTTCAAACAATTGACATGCTGCCTCAATTGGTTCTTTTGATGCCATATCTACACCAGCTTTTTTCAGCACGTTAATTGGATAGTCAGAGCTTCCTGCTTTAAGGAAGTCTGTATAGCGCTCCACTGCAGGTTTCCCTTCTTCTAAAATTTGTTTACTTAATGCCTGAGCCGCACTATAGCCTGTCGCATATTGATACACATAATAGTTGTAATAGAAATGCGGAATTCGCGTCCATTCTAATCCGATTTCCTTATCCACAACCATACCGTCGCCAAAATACTTCTTATTCAGGTCGTAATACAGGTTCGTCATGAACTCTGGCGTTAGTGCCTCCCCTTCTTGCGCTTTCACATGAATCAGGTGCTCGAACTCTGCAAACATCGTTTGTCTGAATACCGTCCCTCTAAATCCTTCTAACAAGTGATTGAGCACATACAAGCGCTGCTTTTTGTCCTCTAAATGATTGAGTAAGTATTCACCTAGTAATGCTTCATTTGTTGTAGAAGCCACTTCTGCTACAAAAATGCTGTAGTTTCCGTACGGATATGGCTGATGCTTTCTTGTATAGTAGCTATGAACAGAGTGACCAAATTCATGAGCTAGCGTAAATAAATTATCAATATTATTTTGCCAGTTCATTAAGATATAAGGGTTCGTGCCATAGCTTCCAGAAGAATACGCGCCGCTTCGTTTCCCTTTATTCTCATAAACGTCTACCCAGCGATTTTCGAGTCCCTCTTTTAATACCGAAACATATTCTTCTCCTAATGGCGCTAACCCTTTCAGCATATAATCCTTTGCTTCATCATAGGTCAGCTTCATGCCAGCATCTTTTACTAATGGTGTATACAAGTCATAATTGTGCACTTCATCAAGCTTTAATACCTTTTTACGCAATTCAATGTAGCGATGTAATAACGGTAAATATTGATGAACTGTATCAATTAGATTGTCATACACTTCTTCAGGAATACTATTTCGTGATAACGCTGCTTCTCTTGCCGATTTGTAATGACGTACTTTCGCATAAAAATTATCCTTTTTAATCGAGCCGCTGAGTGTAGACGCCAAAGTATTCTTATACTGATCATACGTTTTATAAACGGCTTTAAAAGCATTCTTTCTCACTTCACGATCATCACTGTTTAAAAAGGTAATGAAGTTGCCATGAGTAATTTTCTTTTCTTCTCCATTTTCATCCTTAACAGAAGGGAACGAAATATCTGCATTATTAAACATACTAAACGTAGTGGATGATGTTGATAAAGGCTCAGAGGCTTCAGCTAATAAAGCTTCTTGCTCTTCACTTAAAATATGCGGACGCTCTTTATTAATTTCTTCGAGAGCGTGAGAATAAAGTTTTAATTCTTCTTTTTCCAATATAAATTGCTGCAGCTTATCTTCTTGAATAGATAAAATTTCCGGAACAATATAGGCAGATGTACTAGACAGCTGTGTAAATAAATTGGATGCTTTATCATTTAAAGCCTGAAATGATGAATTTGTTGTATCTTCATCGTATTTCATGTGCGCATATGTATAAAGCTTGCCAAGCTTTTCAGAAAGTTGATCCTGAAATGTTAGGGCTTCATACAAGACATCAGCAGAATGGGCCAGCTTGCCTTTAAATTGGGCGAGCTTCGGAATTTCTTTTTTTACAGCTTCGAATTCCTTATTCCAAGAATCGACACTTTCAAAAATATCTTCAAGGCGCCATTTGTTTTCTTCTTTTACTTCGCTTCTGTCTGGTAAATGATTGTTGTTATTTTGTGAAGTCATATGAATCCCCCTTGCATGAGTTGTGTTGAACCAACCTTTCGGAAAGTGAAAGAAATTGGTATTGTATTTATCTTCTTTGTTTTGAACTATGTTTGTCAAATCATATGCAGAAATAAATACCAAACAAACTAAAAAAATGAGAAAAAAGCGTTTCTTTCTATTCAATAGCAGCACCACCTTTTTCTTATCATGATCAAAGTGGGCATGAAACATGCTAATGAAATAAGAAAGCATCTCGTTTTATCGCTTCATCTGCTGTTCGTATAGGCTTTTGATTCGACGTTACTTGATAATTACCCTCTTTCGTCATGTATAAAAACCCTAGTTTCACAAGCGCCCGTACATATGAAATAATCACCTCTTTGATTTCTTCTATTGTGACATTGGCATATCGGAGCTTCACTTCTTTATTCTGGACACATCGCTCAATTTCTTTTAAAAGAAGATGAATGGTCACTTGTTCTTTTCCCTTTCTAACCATCCAATCATAAAGACATCCTTGCCACACATAAACAGGGCTTGAAAAGATATATGCTTCTGTCAGGGGGATAAATAATTCTGTCGGTAGAAATGGCCATGCTGTTTGATGATGCTCATAAAATATGGTTCTTAAACGCTTGCTTTCATTTGCTAAAATGCGGGGTGGTCGCTCCCTAAATTGCCGAATACACTTGAGCCACTCTTTATACAATTGATGATTGCTCGAGGAAACAGATAAGAGTGCTGATAGTTGGCGATAAGCTGAAGGCGGTCTAACGGTCATTGAGGCACATATTTTCGTTGGCTGAAACACGAGAAGTTGATCTAGGTGGATGAATCTATTTTGAATCGGACAATAAAAAATGAGTCTCCTATTCTTTGACTGCCTTAAAATTCCCCAATGAATGGAGGAGAATGAAAAGAGCTGGCCAGCCATTCGTTTTAAACGATTCGCCCCTATGATCCATATAGGATAGAGCCCCGCAGCACGGAGACCTTCCGTTCGTTTATGTAGCTCTTTCCACGAAATATTTGCACATTGAAATTCGATGGCATAGCTTTTATTTTCTATGGCAACGGTCACATCAGGGCGCTGCTGAATGTTTGAAACATATTTCTCTAGTAACGGCTCATATCCAAGCTGCGTGAGCCAATCCTTAAGAGCCATTTTCCCTGCCTGATGATAAGCTGTTTCACCGGTGGACGCTAATGGACATGCCGAGAGCTGTTTATGTGCAAAATGATGGACACGATGCTCACCTAGCTTTAATAGAACCTCCTGCCTACATTCAGGACAGTAAAATTTGCACGTAGCTCTTACATGCTCTAGCCGCCTTTTAGTCAGATGTTGTGTGATGCGAATCAGCTTGCCATTCTCCATGATTGCTGCATTCATATATTTCGCCCCTTGCTCTTTGATGACCGTATTATAGCTTTTTCTCTCATCAGGAAGCGAATATCGAAAATGAATTTTTATCGTATCAAAACACGATTTTAACCTACTTTCCCTTAGTAAAATAAAAAATCCCCCTTTTAGAAAAGGGGGAAAATACAATTTTTATAAAAGAGGTGATAACAATCTTGCTGTTGATTCAAACAGCCTCACCCTCAAAGGCCTCTTCGCAAATTCTTCTGGAACAATTTCATGTGACTGCTCTAAGTCACCTAAGAAGTCGTTGACCAGCTTCTCTGTGCTTTTTGTTTTGTAGAGGAAAGCATTCACTTCAAAGTTCAGATGAAAACTTCTCATATCCATATTTGCTGTACCAATTGATGCTAGCTCACTATCCACAATGATAAACTTACTATGCATAAAGCCTTGATCATATTCATATACCTTCGCACCTGCTTCTAAAAGTTCGGGGAAGTATGAACGGGACGCATGAAATACGATGCGTTTATCTGGATTTTTCGGCGCAATGATTCGCACATCGACTCCGCTCAAAGCTGCAATTTTCAGTGCGGACAAAATATCATCATCAGGTACAAAATAAGGTGAAGCAATCCAAATTGATTTTTTGGCGGAGATAATCATGGAGAAAAAGAGATTTTTAATGACTTCCCACTGTTTATCAGGACCACCAGCAATCATTTGTACGCCTTCTGCTCGACTCTCCATATGACTGAAATCTTTAAAATAATCCACACCCGAACATCTTTCATTGGTCATGTAATACCAATCCTGCATAAAAATCTGCTGCAAATCACGAACGGCCTCACCTTTAATCATCAGGTGCGTATCACGCCAAAATCCATATTGTCTGCTTCTGCCCATATATTCGTCCCCAATGTTAAGTCCGCCGACAAATCCTACTTCTCCATCAATCACCACGATTTTCCGGTGATTTCGGAAATTGATTTTATTATTTAATAAGGGCAGTCTCACTGGTAAAAACGGAACGATCTGCACGCCAGCCTTTTCTAAGTCAGCAATATATTGACGGGAAAGTTTTAGGCTGCCTACATCGTCATATAAAAAGCGGACAATCACACCACTTTTTGCTTTCTCGATTAAAATGTCCTTTAATTCTTGTCCCAGATCATCATGACGGAGAATATAATATTCTAGGTGAATGTGATGTGTTGCTTTTTTGATTTCTTCAAAAATATGAGAGAACGTTTCTTCTCCATTGGTCAGAACTTTAGAGGATGTGCGATACGTAATAGGGGTATGTCCAAGTCTGTGGGCCAGTTTAAATAAGAGCTGCTGATGGTCACCCATATGAGTCATTTTTTCAATCGCTTCTCTGTGGATACGTTCATCTTCCTGGACAAGCTGTTCGTCTAGTACCGCTTTCTTTTCAAAAAGTCTGCGCTTTTTAATATTGCGTCCAAAGAAAATATAAAACAAAAACCCGAAAAGCGGAAAGCTCCCAAGCAGCACAAGCCACGTAATCGTTTGAGAGGGGTTTCTGTTTTCTAAGAAAATGACAAACCCGATGAAGATAATCGATAAAGTGAATAGAACACTGACAGAACTTAATACACTTACCGCTAGATCACCGGCAAAAATTTGGATAATCAAATAAGCACCTATTGTAATGATAAGAAAAAATAGAACTTTGACTACATTTCTCATTTCATTTTCTCCTTGCCGATCACTTTGTTTACTTTTTCATTCAGATAAAAAAGTCGATTCCTCTATAGAAATCGACTTTTGGTTGTTACGAGAAGTGCTGTTGAATCGTTTCAAGCGCATTCTCTTTGACAATCAGCTGACCGTATTCTTGCAGTCTGTAGATGCTGACCACTGATTCATGAGCATATTCAAGCAGAATACTAAGCTTATTCTCCACCTGCTCATCTGACAAATCCTCGTGGAAGTCAACATATAGATAATAACGGTTTTCAAACGAATATAAACTTGTCGTAAAATCCTGCATATTTAATTGAGAAAGTGCAATCAAATCTTCAAAATCATCCATTTTCAATACGAACTGAAGTTGAAGTTTTTTGTCCTTCTCATTATGATCTTCTTGATCTTGCTCTTCTTTATGAAAATCATCAAGCAGAGCATCTAAACTTTCTTCATCTGTTTGATCTTTTTTATCTTCTGGAATCGGCAATTCGAGCTTTTGTCCATCTTTAGAAAGTTGGGCTTTTGTCACGACAATTTCAAGACCTTTATCAAGTGCCTGTACTTGAATCCAAAGTGGTCCCTCTACTGCAAATTCTTCTTCTTCGTGCACTTCGTCCATCACTTCCCAGAACAGCTCTTCACTGCGCTCACGATTATACCAAATCTCTTCACGGTCAAAACCGCGATCTTCAATATCACCGTAGGAAATATAAAATTTGACTGTATGTTCATTTATTCTTTCGATTTCCATTTTGCCAACCTTCCCTTCTATATAAGATGTTGAAGGGACATACAAGCTCCCAATTAATAGTACTTTACTACACTTTACCCGTTCCGTCTACATGTTAACCATTTAAAGAAATGAGGTATTGCTGTGTACTGTCTATTTTATGATAAAACATGAATAAAAGAAATAAAAACGCATTTTTTGCAGAGAAAACTTGCAGAAACATATATTTGAATTGTCCTCATATATTGGTTGTACGAGCTATTTTAGTGAAATGAGGTGAACTGGATGGAAACAGAGTGGATCGTATCCTTACTGATGATTATTGGCATAGACCTCATACTAGGAGGAGATAATGCATTAATCATTGCGATGGCCAGTCGAAGCTTATCAAATGAAAAACGAAACAAAGCCATATGGATCGGCACACTTTTGGCAGTGCTGATGAGAATCACCATGACTGGTGCTGCCGTTTATTTATTGACCATCCCCTATTTGCAATTTATCGGCGGTCTCTTTCTCCTTTATATAGGATACAATTTGTTAATTGAACAAAAGAAAGAATCCATTCGGATTAAAAGCAGCGGCTCCCTTTGGCGTGCTGTTCAGACCATCGTGATTGCAGATCTTTTTATGTCACTTGATAATGTGATCGCTGTTGCAGGGGCAGCTAAAGGGAACATGGTGCTCACTGCCTTTGGCTTAATGATTTCAGTCCCGATTATTATTTGGGGGAGTAAACTGATTCATGCAGCACTAACCAAGTTTCCGATTCTTTTATACGGAGGGAGTGCACTTTTAGCTTTTACTGGCGGAGAAATGATTGTCCGTGATGTAAAACTGAATGAATTTATGGCGCAGCATACAACACTTGAATTGTTGCTTCCCTTTTTAACCGTCGCAACCGTTATTTTAGCTAGTCTCTTTTACGAACAAACGGCTGAAAATAAATAAAAAAAGCTGCCAAATGATCGGCAGCTTTTCGTGTTCTCTATTAGTTAGCAAGTCGCTGAGCTTCTCGAAGTTGGAATGTACGAACCGTTCTAGGAAGGAAACGTCTAATTTCATCTTCGTTGTACCCAACTTGCAGTCTTTTTTCATCCAAAATAATTGGACGTCTTAGAAGACCAGGGTGCTCATTGATTAGTTTATACAATTGTTGAAGCGGCATTGTCTCAACATTTACATTTAGTTTTTGGAATACTTTAGAACGTGTTGAGATAATTTCATCTGTACCATCTTCCGTCATACGAAGAATCTCTTTGATTTCATCGATTGAAAGAGGCTCAGAAAAGATATTTCTCTCTTGGTATGGAATATTGTGCTCTTCTAACCACGCTCTTGCTTTTCTACATGATGTACAGCTTGGTGATGTGTATAATGTTACCATAAATCTTCACTCCTCAATTTGTAGAATGAATATTGATCTGTATTCTTAAATTAAAATTGTTCTAAATAAGTAATCTTTATAGTGATTATACTATAAAAAAGTAAGTGTGAACAGATTTTCTTGCAATTTTTGTGACAAAAACTAGACAATTTCATTCTTTTTGTGCTGATGTTTGAAGTCTGAACATTCTCATTTAGTCGAGATGATCGAAAATATTTTTTTGTTTTCTATTTTCAACGAGCTTCAGCACATCATCAACATCCTCATACGATTGTCCATACCATTCTTCGTCTTTATACGTATGGATTCTTTCGTACGTCTTTCTCATGGCCTCCATCATTTCTTCCTCATTATCTGTACGAGGCGACCAATAAAGAATTTCCATGCGGTTCACTTCATTCGTTGCAAGTGACCTGCGTTTATAACCAATTGATTCAGCATGCTTGAAGTGCTCTCTCTGATAAAACTTTAGGCGTTTTGCAGTATCTGCATCATCTTCATCTACAGGCTCGACCTCAAGCAAGATCGGTTTTCTTTTTTCCTTCAGCTTATGAATGAGCTTTGAGCCGAGGCCTTCACCTCTTGCATCCTTGGAAACAAATAAATAATCAATAAAGATGAAAGAATCAAATTCAGCGTACATCATTACATGATGAGGCCCTTCTTCTTTATGATAAATATCACTTCTTTCCTTTAATAAAGCTTCCATATGCTCTTTTGACTTCATTTCTTCTATCGGGAAGTATTCACTGAGCTTTTCATACCAATTCATGGATCCGCTCCTTATGATGTAGTTAAGAACCACTTCCTTATCTATTCCCGATTTCCTGCTATTTAAACGCCTGTACTAGTAAGACGCAACAATGCCTTTGGTGGTTTCACTTTTTTTCAAGAGAAAACAAAAAAGTTTTATATCGAACGATTCATGAGCATTTGAAAGCAAGCAAACAAAAGAAGTGTCATGGCGATCTGAAACATGATGAAATAAAGGTACTTCATACGCCGGACTTCTTCCTTCTGTTTATTCGTGCGCCGATACACAGCAAATTCAACCGAAAACGAAATGATGCAAATGAGCACTAAAAATGCGATCATCCACTTTCCTCCATTTGGTTCCGTTAAAAAAGATATTGAAAAAAGCATCGTGACGATAAAAAAGTGAAGACATGAATAGCGAAACGTCTTCCATAACAACATTTGATTTCCTCCTGGTTTACTCATTTTACATAAAAATTACCATCAACTTGTTTTTTTGTAAAATAAAAAAAGAAGCACTGATATCGCAGTGCTTCTTATCTGTTCTTATTGTTTTGCTTTGATCTCTTTGAATTCTTCCTCAGTACAGCTGACAAAGTGACCTGGCTTCACTTCACGAAATTCCGTATTTGTTCCTTTATGAACAGATGGATCGTATTTAATCCGTTTGCGGTTACGTTCATAATCAGGATCTGGAAGCGGAATCGCAGATAGTAATGATTTTGTATATGGATGAAGCGGGTTTTCATATAATTCATTCGCTGGTGCCAGCTCAACCAATTTCCCAAAATACATCACACCGATACGATCGCTAATGTATTTCACCATGGAAAGGTCATGGGCAATGAATAAATACGTTAAGCCCTTTTCTTCTTGCAATTCTTTCATTAAGTTGACGACCTGCGCTTGGATCGACACATCTAGTGCAGAGATTGGCTCATCGGCAATGATGAAATCCGGCTCAACAGCTAACGCACGAGCAATCCCAATACGCTGCCTTTGACCGCCTGAGAATTCATGCGGGTATCTATTCGCATGCTCTTTATTCAAACCAACCGTTTCAAGCAATTGATACACACGGTCTTTACGTGCTTGCTTTGTTTTCGCAAGGCCATGAATGTCAATACCTTCTGCAATGATATCAAGCACTGTCATTCTAGGGTTAAGTGAAGCATATGGGTCTTGGAAAATCATCTGCATTTGGCGGTTAAATTCAAGCATTTTTTGTCTTGATTTCTTTCCGTGTACGCTTTCTCCCTTATAGAGAACTTCGCCATCTGTCGCATCATAAAGTCTTATGATCGAACGGCCAGTTGTCGACTTTCCACATCCAGATTCACCTACAAGTCCAAGTGTTTCACCTTTATAAATATCAAATGAGACACCATCAACTGCTTTTACAGTTCCTCTTGCTGTATGGAAATGCTGCTTTAAATTTTTAATTTCTAACAGTTTTTCTGCCATGCTATTCACCCTCTTTTACTAATACAGGTTTTTCGTAGCTACCTTCTAGTTCACGCATTCTCGCCTTTACGGAAGCAGGCGGTTCAACTTTAGGGGCATTCGGATGAAGTAGCCATGATTTCACATAATGCGTATCTGATACTTTGAACATTGGTGGTTCTTGTTCAAAGTCAATTTTCATTGCATAATCGCTCCGGAGTGCAAATGCATCTCCTTTCGGCGGGTTTGTTAAATCTGGTGGTGTTCCTGGAATCGCCGTTAGTTTCCCTTCAGCTCCTCCATCAGTGTCTAGGCTTGGCATAGATGCTAAAAGTCCCCATGTATATGGATGTTTCGGATTGTAGAAAATTTCATCAACAGTCCCTGTCTCCACAATCTGTCCAGCATACATAACGGCTACACGATCAGCAACATTGGCCACAACACCTAGATCATGGGTAATAAAGATAATAGATGTTTCGACTTTTTGCTGAATTTCTTTCATTAATTCTAAGATTTGCGCCTGAATGGTTACATCAAGTGCAGTCGTTGGCTCATCAGCAATCAATAGCTTTGGATCGGCTGCAAGTGCCATCGCGATGACAACCCTTTGTCTCATCCCGCCACTAAATTCATGCGGATATTGTTTGATTCTTTTTTCAGGCATTGGAATCCCAACAAGCTCTAAAAGTTCAATGGCTCTTTTTTCAGCCGCTTCTTTTGAGATTTGTTCATGCTTGAAAAGTACTTCTGTAATTTGTTTCCCGACCTTCATGGTTGGGTTCAAAGAAGTCATCGGATCTTGGAAGATCATCGAAATGTCTTTTCCTCGAATGGTTTGCATTTGCTTTTCCGTTTTCTTGACAATATCCTGCCCATCAAATAAAATCTCTCCGCGCTTGAAATAACCTGGCGGCATCGGGATTAATCTCATGATGGCCTGTGATGTTACACTTTTTCCAGAACCAGATTCACCTACAATAGCAAGTGTCTCGCCTTTATTTAAGTGGAAGTTCACACCACGAATGGCTTGAACCTCTCCACCATATGTTTTAAATGAGATTGCAAGGTCTTTCACCTCTAGAATACGTTCACGTTCCATCCTAATCACTCCTTATTTACGCAACTTCGGATCTAAAGCGTCTCTTAGTCCGTCTCCAACCACGTTAAAACCAAACATTGTAATACAGATAAATGCGGCTGGGAACCATAATCTCCATGGATAATACGTCATGGCCGGAATTCCGTCAGAAGCCATTGTTCCCCAGCTAGCTAATGGAGCCGGTACACCAAGACCTAGATAGCTTAAGAATGCTTCTGTGAAAATAGCAGAAGGAATCGTTAATGTCATTGTGACAAGAATGGGTCCCATTGAGTTTGGAATCAAGTGTTTAAATAAAAGTCTAGATGTTTTTGCACCTAATGTTTGTGCTGCAAGAACGTATTCTTGGCTCTTTAATTGTAAAACTTGTCCCCTAACGATACGTGCCATGTTAATCCAGCCTACGACTGTCATAGCAAGGATAATCGTTAATAATCCTTTTGGCAGAACAACCATCATTAAAATAACCATTAATAGTGTTGGAATTGCCCATAAAACGTCTGCGATACGCATCATCACTTCATCTGTACGGCCGCCTTTAAACGCAGCAATACTTCCCCAGATGATCCCGATGATTACGTCAAGAAGCGCTGCAGCAAGACCGATGAAGATCGAAATTCTTGCCCCTACCCATGTACGAACAAACATGTCTCGGCCTAAATCATCTGTACCAAACCAATGCTCTTTTGATGGCGGCTGATCTGCATTAAGCAAATCTGTCGTTGAATAATCATATTTCGAAAATACTGGAACGAAAATGGCCAGAATCACAATAATGAAAATGATTGCAAGTCCAACCATTGCAAGTTTATTTGCACGGAAGCGAAGCATGGCATCCTTCCATAAAGATAGACTAGGTTTAGAAATTTTTTCAGATTCTGCTGCGTCAGCTGTCGCAGGCACAAATAAATCTTTTCTCATCTCTTCCATGTGTTAGACCCCTTTCTTCGCCTTCGTCAGTTTAATTCTAGGATCAATAATACCGTAGAGGACGTCAACAACTAGAATACTGACTAATAGAATAATACTGTAGAAGACTGTGACACCCATGATGACGGTGTAGTCACGGTTTGTAATGCTTGTAACAAAGTGAGAGCCAAGACCAGGAATACCAAAAATCTTCTCCACGACAAAACTACCTGTCAACACTGAAGCTGCCATTGGTCCCATGTATGTGATAACAGGTAACAATGCGTTTCGAATGGCGTGTTTGATCGTCACAGCTGATTTTGTTAATCCTTTTGCTCTAGCCGTTCTAATGTAGTCACTATTTAATACTTCAAGCATACTTGACCGTGCAAGTCTAGCGATAAATGCCATTGGCATGAAGGAAAGTGCAATAGAAGGTAGTACGGTGCTTGCCCAAGACTCCCATCCTGCAACTGGGAAGATCGCTAAAAAGCTTGCCTCAGATGCAAATACATATTGTAATAGCGCCGCTAAGATGAAACTTGGAACTGAGATTCCAAAGATCGTTAAAATGGCAATCGTATAGTCTTGCCACTTGTTATGATAGAGCGCTGCAAGGACCCCAAACAATACACCAAATGCTAATGCGAGGAGAATTGCCTCAATTCCGAGGGTAAAGGAAACGGGGAATCCAGAACTGATTAAATCATTAACAGTTTGTCCTTTATATTTAAATGAGGGACCAAAATCTAATTTTGCAACTGAACCTAGGTAGCTCACGTATTGAACAAATAAGGGTTTGTCCAACCCGTAGTGCTCGTTTAGGTTTGCTTCAATTTCAGCAGGAAGTTTCTTCTCTCCAGAGAATGGACCACCAGGTGCTGCCTGCATGAGAAAGAAAGTTGCAGTTACAATAACAAACAGTGTGATTAAAATATATATTAATCGCTTACCGATATATTTAAGCAACGGAATTGCACCTCCATGATTTTACAACAATTTCTCTAATCAGCAAGAAAGGTATATGGAGAGACATCCTCCATATACCTTAAGATCCTTGCCGTAGATCTCTTACACTATAACTCTTACTTTTCGAAATGTGCCCATTTGTATTGAACATCACCAAGTCCAGATACAACCACACCTTTAAGTTTTGGATCTTGTACCCAAAGTTGAGTGTAGAAGTAAATAGGCGCTACAGGCATATCGTCGATGATGATTTTTTCTGCTTTTTTCAGCATTTCTTCACGCTTTGTTTTGTCTGTTTCTTTTGCAGAATCATTCAATAATTGTTTGTACTCTTTGCTTTCCCATCCAGTGTCATTGTTTCCACCGTCTTTATCTTTGTAAAGCTCAAGGAAGTTCACTGGATCGTTGAAGTCACCTAACCAGCCCATACGTCCGATTTGGTAGTCTCCACTGTGGATTTTATCGATGTATACGTTCCACTCAGAGTTATCAAGTTCAACGTTAACACCTAAATCTTTTTTCCACATTTCTTGAATTGCTTGTGCAATCTTTTGGTGGCCTTCATCTGTGTTGTAAGACAATTTCAATGTTGGAAGATCAGAAACTGACTTATAACCTAATTCTTTCGCACCTTTTTCAAGAAGTTCTTTAGCAGTCGCTACATCATGATCTTTGAAGTAACCAGTTTTGTTATCCGTGAATCCTTCCATTGTTGGAGGAACGATTGCCATCGCTGGAACTTGTTCACCTTGCGTAATTTTGTCAACGATCGCTTGACGGTTGATTGAGTATGCAAGGGCTTTACGGATGTTCGCATTGTTTAAAGGTTTTACTTTTGTATTGAATTTGTAGTTATAGATACCAGCGATCGTTTGAATTTCAAGACCGCCTTCTTTTTTCAACGTTTTTAAAGACTCAGTTGGAAGGCTTCCAGTTGGAGAACCAGCCCAGTCAAGTTCGCCTTTTTTGAACATGCTAAGTTCAGTGTTTGTATCTTTGATCATAGACATGTTAATCTTTTTCAATTTCACAGTGTCTTTATCCCAGTATTCATTGTTCTTTTCAAGTGTGATAGAACCGCCATGCTTCCATTTAGAAAGAACAAATGGTCCGTTAGATACGTAGTTTTCACCAGCATTTGTGTACCAGTTTTTATTCTTTTCAGCCACTTTTTTGTTGACTGGCATATACGTATAGAATGCAGTTAGTTCAGTAAAGAACGGTGTTGGGTTCTCTAGCTCAACTACAAGCGTTTTGTCGTCTTTTGCTTTAATGCCAACATCAGAAACTTTTGCTTCCCCTTTGTTAGCAGCTTCAGCACCTTTAATATAATAAAGCTGGTAAGCATATTGAGATTCATTTTTAGGATCTAATGCCCATTTCCAAGCATATTCGAAGTCTTGTGCTGTGACAGGGTCACCATTAGACCATTTTGCATCACGAAGTGTGAATGTATAAGTTTTACCATCATCACTTGTTTTGATATCAGAAGCCATTGCGTTTTCTGGCTTACCTTCAGCGTTAATTCTTGTTAATCCCTCAAAAGTCTGACGGATGACACTTCCTGAAGTTGAATCATTTGCCAATCCCGGATGTAGAGAAAAAGGCTCAGTGGAGATATTCACATTTAATGTTGTTTTAGCCTCTCCAGAACTGCTCGTGCTGTCGCCTGATTTGTTTCCGCTGAAACCACAAGCGCTTAATACAAGTGTGAAAATAAGCATTAAAGTAACAACAGACCAACGCTTTTTCAACTGTATTCCCCCTTATAATATGTTTTTAGTTCAAAGGTCTCGATAGAAGATGAGATTCAGATTTAAGAAATAGCGTAAAAAAGTCCCTGAATAGCTTACTTTCTATTTCTTTTGTTTTTTCTGAATTTTCACTATGTAAAGAGCCTAGCACAAACGTGTGAACAAATTCATTATAATGAATAGAATAATTTATTGCAATATCAATTTCACATATTTTTAAAAAACGTAAATGGGGATAAAGATTGATTTTTATAAACTAAAGTCTCAATCACTTCAACAAATTAAAGCGTAAATTGATTAAAATAATTTAACAAATTCAGCAGGAATAATGTTTTATACATATAATTAATCATCCTTTTTTAAAAAATTCTGACAGATAGTTACTATTTTATCTAAAATTTTAAGTGTCAAACGACATGATGAGAAGGTCACAAATAGGCTTCGTGACTTTTTCATGGTCATCCTTTATAATAGATAGACATACTGTTGCGATGAAAAAGAAGAGTACATATATTCACCATTTACAGAGAGTCTGCGGTCGGTGCAAGCAGATAATGGCATGTATGGAATGGGCTTTGGAGCAGCTAACCGAACACTTGACAGAGTCAGTAGGCTTAGACGGAGCAGTCTCCGATATCAACGTCTTGAGTGATTTCGTATTGAAATAACAAGGGTGGTACCACGGTTCATTCGTCCCTTTTCTGTTGAAAAGTGATGGGTGGGCCTTTTTATATTGAAGAAAAGAGGTTTTAGTATGACAAAAAAGACGATTTTCTCAGGCATTCAGCCTAGCGGTTCTGTGACATTGGGGAACTACATTGGAGCGATGAAGCAATTTGTCGATCTTCAGCATGATTACAACGGCTACTTTTGTGTGGTCGATCAGCATGCCATTACGGTCAGTCAGGATCGTTTAGCCCTTCGACAAAATATTAGAAGCTTAGCCGCTCTTTATTTGGCAGTGGGACTTGATCCAGAGAAGGCAACATTGTTTATCCAATCAGAGGTACCTGCCCACGCCCAGGCAGGATGGATGCTGCAATGTGTCGCTTATATTGGAGAATTAGAAAGAATGACTCAATTTAAGGACAAATCTGCTGGTAAGGAAGCAGTCGTTTCAGGACTATTAACGTATCCGCCATTAATGGCTGGCGATATTCTGTTATACGGTACGGACTTAGTTCCTGTAGGAGAAGATCAAAAGCAGCATCTTGAATTAACGAGAACGCTTGCTGAACGCTTTAACCGAAAGTATAACGACATCTTTACTGTACCTGAAGTCAAAATTCCAAAAGAAGGCGCTCGGATTATGTCTTTAGCAGACCCAACGAAAAAGATGAGCAAATCTGATCCGAACCAAAAATCTTTCATTACCTTATTAGATGAGCCAAAACAGCTTGAAAAGAAAATCAAAAGTGCTGTGACTGATTCAGAAGGCATCGTCAAATATGACAAAGAAAACAAACCTGGAATTGCCAACTTACTGACGATTTATTCTGTATTAGGGAACGTATCGATTGCAGAGCTTGAACAAAAATACGAAGGCAAAGGTTATGGTGAATTTAAGGAAGATCTTGCGAACGTTGTTGTGGATGCATTAAAACCGATTCAAGATCGCTATTATGAACTCATTGAGTCAGATGAGCTTGACCGCATTTTAGATGAAGGTGCTGAAAAGGCTAACCGTGCGGCAAACAAAATGCTGAAAAAAATGGAGAATGCGATGGGTCTTGGCCGGAAACGCAAATAAAACAAGCTTGCAGCATATTCAGCTGCAAGCTTTTTCTAATTGACTTTCGATTCGTTTTCCATTTCCCAAAGTTTTTCAAAAAATGGCTGTCCTTTAATCATTTTTTCACAAAAGGCTAAATGGTTTTCTGACCATCCATCAATGGTTTCGTTATAAAGCATGTTCCAAATTTCCTCGAAAGACATTCGTTTGATCTGGTTGTACATACGCGGATTCCATTCTGTATACCAATAGGCAATTTCTGCTCGGTTTTGAAGCCCCTTTAGTTGATCAAGCGCCATAAACATCAGCTGCTTCAGCTGTCTTTCTTTTCTCGTTAATCCGCTGATATGCTGCGGTGGTAATGATAGGATGTGATATTCTTTCGTCGATTCAAGGCTGTCCGGCGTGAATTCATACTCCTCTGCCTTCACATCTTTCACCATTTCATACACCAATTGCTCCTGTCTTGGAATCAATCGGCTCTTTCTCACAGGAATGGAATAACCAATCGTATCCACAGCGATGATTCTAATTCCGTCCGTGACCACAAAGCAATACTCTAATTTACGGCGTTCATGATTTTTTCGAATATATGATTTCTCAAATACAGTCTCTAGCAGCGTCTTTGGCAGCTCTGATAGATCATTCTCTATGTAATCAAACAAAGGACTCTGCACCTTGAGTAAAGGTACTTGATCTAACAGCTCCACGCTGTCCTCCTTGCGCCACTCATGAAAATGGCACACATTATAGCCATTCTCTTCCCCTTCAAACCAATTCACCCATACGTCATGAAGAAATAACATAACCAATCCCTCACTTTTTAAAAACTGTTGTCCACAGTATGGGCAAGGGATAGAGAAATTATTCCAACTTTATTAAAACTTCGCCCTGACGGAAGGACGGCTTTATTTCCTGGGAAAAGGAGAACGTCTCGCAGAGTCCTTTCACGATCTTCTATAAGCAGAACCTTATTTTAGCTTTTTAGGATCAAGGGCATCTCTCAGTCCATCACCTAAGAAGTTAAAGCATAAAACGGTCAGTAGAATCAGTAAACCTGGGAACAGTGGATACCACCATGCTTGCACCATGATGGAGAAATTTTGTGCATCTTGAAGCATGTTTCCCCAGCTCGCCGTTGGAGGCTGGATGCCGAACCCTAGATAGCTAAGTGTCGACTCAGCTAAAATAACAGAACCGACTTTCAATGTAGCAGACACAATGATAGGGCCGATACAGTTCGGTAAAATATGCGAAAAGATGATGACATGGTTTTTCGTACCGATCGTTCTTGCTGCGAGTACGAATTCTCTTGTGCGAAGTGACAAGAATTCACTGCGGATCAGCCTGGCGGTTGTTGTCCAGCCAGTCAGCGCAAAGATTAAAATCAATTTATCAATACCCGGTTTAAAAATTGTCACTAGCGTGATCAAGAGAAAAATATCTGGAATAGACAATACGACATCCACCATTCTCATGAGCACAGAATCAACAAAGCCTTTAAAGTATCCCGCTACCGCCCCAATGACGGTACCAATGGTGATGGCTCCGACTACTGAGACAAAGCCAACTAATAGAGACACCCTCGCTCCGTATAGCACCCTTGAAAAAATATCTCGACCAAACTTGTCGGTTCCCATAAAATGCTCTGCACTTGGAGGCTGTAGCCGTTTCAATAAGTCTTGCTGTTCCGGTGCGTAAGGTGCGATCACCGGGGCGAAAATAGCGGAAAAGATAATGACCAATAAAATAGCGGAGCCGGCAACCGCCAATTTATTTTTGAAAAATTTCTCGCAAAATAAACGAAGCATCGTCTCTGGTTTTGGCGGAAGGCCTTCTTTTAATTTGAGATCAACTGGAGGTGTTCCCATATTAGGTTGTGCCAATTGTGCTTCAGCTCCCTTCTAATATTCAATACGCGGATCAACGATCGCATAAAGAATATCCGCTATTAAGTTTCCAACGACCACGAGCACAGCAGAGATAACAGTCATCGCCATAATGACGGGATAATCTCTTGAAAAAGCAGAATCGATAAACAGTTTCCCAAGCCCTGGCCATGTGAAGATTTGTTCCACCACGACTGCGCCGCCAATAAAGGATGGAATCATGAGTCCAAAGATCGTAATAACAGGCATCAGACCGTTTCTCAATCCATGTTTGAAGATGACTTTGTTCTCTCTAAAACCTTTCGCTCGCGCCGTGCGAATGTAATCCTGCCGCATCACATCGAGCATACTTGACCTTGTATAACGTGTAAGGCCGGCCATATCAGCCGTTGCTAAAACAAAGGCCGGTAAAATAATATGATGAAGCCGGTCAAATAGATTAAAATCTGCATTTAAGGTAGAGACACCCCCGGTCGGAAACCATCCTAAATTCACTGATAACACCATAATAAGGATCAAACCAAACCAAAAATTCGGAATAGCCAGTCCGATAAATGATGTAACCGTAATACCATAGTCAAGTTTTGTATACGGACGTTTTGCTGAAAGAACACCAAATGGGATGGCAATGATCAGGGCAACTAATGTAGAAAAGATCATGAGGATGAGGGTATTTGGCAGCCGGGCAAAAATCAAATCCGACACGGGCGTTCCTTTTTTTACAATGGATGTGCCAAAGTCACCTTGAAGCATATTACCGAGCCATTTCATATATTGCACATATTCAGGATCGTTCAAGCCGTACTTATCAATAAAGGCTTCCCGGTCTGCGGCACTAATGGTCGGGTCCATCATGAGTGACATCGGATCGCCTGGTGCTGCTTTCATAATCGCAAAGGACAAAATCGTAATACCAAACAAAATCGGGATAGAAAGAAGTGTCCTTCTAATGATATATGTAACCATGTGCACAACTCCTTTTTCATCGGATGGCCATACTATGATGAAAAAAGGGGAGACCCCTCCCCTTCTTCACTAGCAGACTACTGTTCAATCCACCATTTTTCGATTTTGTAATAATCATCTTTCGGGTGGTAAGAGTAGCCTTGTAGATTAGATGGCATCGCACGATGTGAGTTGGCATAATAAAGGAACGTATACGGCTGGTCTTCTGCAATCAGCTCATAAATTTTTTCATACGCCTTTGAATACTCTTTACGATCACTCAAGTTTTTGGCATCAACTAGCAGTTTATCGACTTCTTCATTTTTATACCAAATGTTATTTAAACCTTTTTCAGACTGACTTGAATGGAAAATGCTGTATTGGTCAGGGAATGTCGCTAAGCTCCAGCCGAGTAATAACGCATCATAATCCCATTTTGGCGGGGTTGTTTGCTCGATTAATGCACTAAATTCTACAATTTGCGGTTTTGCTTCAATGCCAATTTCTTTGAGCTGCTGCTGGACAACGACAGCAATATCTTCACGGACTTTGTTTCCTTGGTTCGTCTTCAAGACGAAGGAGAACTTCTTACCGTCCTTATCCAGATAACCATCTCCATCTGTATCCTCCCAGCCT
Source organism: Bacillus sp. FSL W7-1582 (assembly GCF_038593325.1). Taxonomy (NCBI): domain Bacteria; kingdom Bacillati; phylum Bacillota; class Bacilli; order Caryophanales; family Bacillaceae; genus Bacillus; species Bacillus sp. FSL W7-1582. The sequence continues at coordinate 1,122,212 of NZ_CP151987.1, read as the reverse complement.
TCTTCTTTCAGCATCTTTTTCGCTTTTTCTTGATCAAATTCAAATACTGGGACATTTTCATTTTTAGGGTAGTTCCATGACAGCGGGCTTTCTGGGATGTTGGCTACTTTCCCGTCTCCATTTAACACTTGATCGACAATCGTTTGACGATCAATGGCATGGGTAAGAGCTTGACGGACTTTTTTACTTTTGAACAGTTCGTTTTTCTGATTCCAGCCAATATATGAATAATTTAGCCCTAGATCAGATTCGATTTTGATGTTACTAACTTTTTCAGCTGTTTGCAGTTCTGCTCCAGGCACTGCAAAGAAATCAATATCACCTGCGGATAGCTGAGCCATGGCTGCATTTTGATCAGGAATCGTTTTAATGGTGACTGTATCAAGGTATGGCCGTCCATCCCAATAGTCATCAAATGCTTCGAGTTTGACATAGTCTCCTTCTTTCCACTCGGCAAATTTAAATGGACCGGAGCCGATTGGATTTTTTCGGTTAAATTCATTTTCGCCAAGATCCTTTATAGGGACATCACCTAAAATATGCTTTGGTAAAATGCCATAGCTTCCTAGCGTGACATTATAAAAATATGGATCTTTTTTATTCAGCTTAAATTCGACCGAATAGTCCCCTGTTTTTTTGACAGACTCTAATACTTCAAAGCCTGATCCACGCTCACCATTGTAATCTTTATTGATCGGAATGCTGTATGTAAACACAACATCATCAGCAGTCAGTTCTTCTCCATCATGAAACTTCACGCCTTTTCTAATGGTCACATCAAACTGTTTGCCGTCATCGGATTCTTTAATATCTTCTGCCAACGCCAGCTGTGGGTTAAGCTTTCCATCTGTTTGCAGTAAAAAGCTATAGATTCTCTCTTCAATATCAGAACTTGCCACGTCTGTTGAGTAAAGTGAGTTAAATAATGTAGGCTCTGCAATCGAACCAATGACAAGATCTCCACCTTGTACAGGTTTACCTGTGGATTTCTTTTCACTGTCTCCAGACGTTTTATTTCCACCAGAACAAGCAGCAAGGATCAATGTAAAGATCAGCAGTAAACTGACCAAAATGGACTTTCTCTTTCTATCTTTCATAGACAATTCCCCCTATCTTTTTTAAAAAATGATGACAGAAGCCCGTTTCATCCCCCCTCTCAAAGATGAGATCATACAAGCGTGATCAAGCGTCGTAGAGGTGGCAGGCCACAAAGTGGTTCGTTTTTAATTCTTGAAATTCTGGTACTTTTTCTTTACAGACTTCTTTCGCGTGTGGGCATCTTGTATGAAACACACAACCTTTTGGCGGATTAGCAGGGCTTGGTAAATCCCCTTGCAGCATAATCCGTTCCCTTTTCATCTGACCTTTTTTACGGGTGACTGGAACGGAAGATAAAAGCGCCTGTGTATACGGATGAAGCGGATCATCGTACAGGCTATGCTTATCCGCAAGTTCCATCATTTTGCCAAGATACATGACGCCCACTCGATCACTAATGTGGCGGACCACACTGAGATCGTGAGAGATAAAGAGATAAGTGAGGTCAAACTCTTCTTGAAGCTCTTCCATCAAATTGATGACCTGCGCCTGAATGGAGACGTCAAGCGCTGAAACAGGCTCATCTGCTATGATCATTTCAGGATTCATGGCAAGTGCACGAGCGATACCGATCCGTTGCCTTTGTCCACCGGAAAATTCGTGCGGGTATCGATTCGCAAAACTTGGGTGAAGGCCGACTTTGGATAAAAGCTGTTCTACTTTTTCATTTCTTTCTTTTAAGGAATATAAGTGATGTGTTTTGTAGGGTTCTTTGATGATACTTCGAAGTGTTTTTCTAGGGTTGAGTGATGCAAAGGGATCTTGAAAAACCATTTGGATGTTTTTCCTTGTTGATTGTCTTAGTTTTGATTCAGATACATGAGAGATATCTTGCCCTTTAAATAGAATTTGTCCTTCTGTTGGTTCATATAAACGAATCATCGTCCGTCCTAATGTGGATTTACCGCATCCAGATTCTCCAACGATGCCTAACGTTTCGCCTTTATAAATGTTTAAGTCGATGCCGTCAACCGCTTTGACTGCTCCTACTTTCTTTTGCAGCACCCCAGCTTTAATCGGAAAGTGTTTTCGTATATTTTTTAATTCCAAGATGATTTCTTTCTCAGATCGATCTGTCATGTATGGTTGATTTTCAGCAAGTGTCATGTTTGGCTTGCCTCCTCATATAAGAAACACCTGACGCTTCTACCATTTTCAAAGGTTGTCAGTTTGGGCAATTCACCTATGCAGCGTTCCATTACTTTCGGGCATCTAGGCGCAAAACGGCATCCTGCCGGAAGCTGATCTGGCGCAGGGACATTTCCTTTTATCGCCGTTAATGGCTGAATGTCTCCGTCAATGACTGGAATGGATTCAAGCAGTCCTTCTGTGTATGGGTGAAGCGGCTCATCAAACAACTCTTCAACGGTTCCATTTTCAACAACCTGTCCGCAGTACATGACAATGACGCGGTCTGCTACTTCCGACACAACACCTAAATCATGCGTAATGAGAAGTATAGATGTACCAAAGGTCGAACATAAATCTTTCATTAAGGTCAGCACCTGGGCTTGTATGGTCACATCGAGAGCAGTAGTCGGCTCATCCGCAATGAGGAGCTTCGGATCACAGCTTAGCGCAATGGCGATCATGACTCGTTGACGCATACCGCCGGATAAACGGTGCGGGTAATCTTTGATGATTTGTTCCGGCCTTGAAAAGCCTACAAGCTTTAGCAAATCAATCGCTTTTTTGGTCGCTTCTTTTTTTGAAAGTTTTTTGTGGTAAATGAGGATTTCTGTTATTTGTTCCCCGATGGTTAAGACGGGATTAAGTGAGGTCATGGGTTCCTGAAAGATCATGGATACATCATTACCGCGAATATTGCACAATTCCTTTTCACTATATGTAACAAGGTCTTTTCCATCAAGCTTAATGGAACCATCCATAATCTTCCCACCAGTCCCATTAATCAGACCCATGATGGATAAAGACGTAATACTTTTACCAGACCCAGACTCACCGACTAATGCGACTGTTTCCCCTTTTTTGATACTAAAATCAACGCCATCAACAGCAGGTATTGGTTCCTTTTTTCGAAAAAAATAGGTTTTTAAGTTTTGCACTTCAAGCAGTGTGCTCATGCATTCGCCCCTTTCTCCATAGATCAAATGAACCGAATCGAAAAATTCCGTCTTTTTAGAATAAAAAGAATTATCAAAATTTATATTTGTATATTATTACATCAGCATGACGAAATCAAGAAGTATTTAGTAAAATTGTAATATGTCACTTTTTTTGTGAATGTTTGTCTTTACGATTCTATCGCCTTTAAAAACGTTTCCGCTGGCTCCGCAATCATAGACTCCTCGCTGATTCGGTGCTCATCGAAATACTTTTTCACGATATAAAATCCAGTGGCATAGCCAAGCATTTTGGGGTAGTTCCCTTTTCCATAAAGGAGATTCTGTATCAGCCTTTCGTCGTCCTGCACTTTCTGATAAAGGTGACTGGATACCCATTTCTTGTACATGCGCTGCAGCTGCGATTCGTCATATAAAGTCGTCCACTTTGCTGTATAGCTTTCTCCATATCTATGATACACAGCATATTCAGCGAGCCCCTCCATCATGATTGTATCAAGGAATGTAAAATCTTTTTCTTCTTTCGTGAGAAAATGCAACCTGCATACATGGTGATATTCATGCGTCAGCAACGTACCGATTCGCTCCTTCGGTGTATGCGGGGATAAAAAAAGAAAGATTTTGTCATCAAATGCCATGCCGGATTGAAAGTAAAATTGTTCTCTGATCTCTTTGCTGCTCTCATTAACAGGCAAAATAAAGACAGGGACATCAGGACCTCCCCACTTTTTTTGCAGCGCTTTGTATTCTTTCATCACAAGCTGGAAATACCCTTTTTCTTTGAGCTTGTCGATCATTTCCTGGCAGGCGTTCCATGATCGCACCATTCCGTGATGTTGTAAATGGGCGAGAATAGATGATCCTTCTTTTTTCTCCGCTCCTTTAAAATAAGGGACAAAACGTGCCGCCAGCTCCTGAAATGATGATGATTGCTCAATGAGATATTGTGTATTGATCAGACCCATACCGCTGAACACCTCCATTTTCATCATATGCAAAAAGGCGGCGATCTGTTTATAGATCACCGCCTTCTTAAGACATATTACGCTTCGTATTTTTTGAAGATAATTGTCGCATTGTGCCCGCCAAAACCAAGTGAGTTGCTCAACGCAACTTGTACTTCTTTTGAACGTGCTTCATTTGCTACATAATCAAGATCACATTCTTCATCTGGTGTTTCAAGGTTAATCGTTGGCGGAATGACACTGTCTTTAATCGCGAGAACAGAGAAAATCGCTTCTACTCCGCCTGCTGCGCCAAGTAAATGACCTGTCATTGATTTTGTCGAGCTGATCGCAAGCTGATTCGCATGCTCTCCAAACACTTCTTTAATCGCCATTGTTTCAAACTTATCATTATACGGTGTGCTTGTTCCGTGGGCATTGATATAATCAATTTCTTCCACTGTTAAACCTGCATCACGAATGGCTTCTTTCATTGCACGTACGCCGCCTTCTCCGTTTGGAGCAGGTGCTGTGATATGGTATGCATCTCCAGTTGAGCCGTAGCCAACGATTTCTGCATAAATGGTCGCACCACGTTTTAACGCATGCTCTAATTCTTCAAGAACAACAATTCCCGCTCCCTCACCCATGACAAATCCGTCACGGTTTTTATCAAATGGACGACTTGCTGTATCTGGATCAGGATTTGTCGAAAGGGCTTTGTTTGCACAGAAGCCAGCAAACGACATTTTCGTTAACGGTGCTTCTGTTCCACCTGTAATCATCGCATCTGCATCTCCACGCTGAATGACTTTAAAGGCATCACCAATGGAGTTTGTTCCTGTTGCACATGCTGTTACTGTACAAGAGTTAACCCCTTTTGCGCCAAGAGCAATTGAAATTTGGCCTGTTGCCATATCTGGAATCATCATTGGAACGAAGAACGGGCTTACGCGTCTTGCTCCTTTATTCGAATACACTTCGAATTGCTCTTCGAATGTTTCAAGTCCGCCAATACCAGATCCAACCCATACCCCAACACGAGGTGCGTTTTCATCTGTAATTTCAAGGCGTGAATCATCTAAAGCCTTTTGAGCAGCAACGACTGCATATTGTGTGAAGCGTGCCATCTTTCTCGCTTCTTTTTTCTCCATGTAATCTTCGATGTTAAAATCTTTTAGTTCTGCTGCTACTTTTGCTGTATATTCACTTGAATCAACACGTGTGATCGGGCCAACACCTGATACACCTGCTACAGCATTTTTCCATGTTGTCTCTACATCGTTGCCAAGAGGTGTCAAAGCACCTAATCCTGTAACAACTACTCGTTTCTTATCCATTAATTTGTGCACCCCACTCTTTTATCGGCCCCATCGCATAGCGATTGCGCCCCACGTTAATCCGCCACCAAAACCAACCATTACAATCACATCGCCGTCATGAATTTTTCCGGCTTCGATTTCTTCACATAGTGAAATTGGAATGGATGCTGCTGATGTGTTTCCATATTTATGGACTGTTTTCGACATTTTTTCAACTGGCAGCTCTAAGCGTTCGCGTGCTGCTTCCATAATGCGAATGTTTGCTTGATGCGGAATCAAGAAGTCTACGTCTTCTTTTGATAGTCCAGCTTTTTCAATCACGTTTACGCTTGACTCGCCCATTTGTCTCACAGCAAATTTAAATACTTCTCTTCCATTCATGATTGTATGATCTTTTTCATCTAAGTACAAGTGCTTCCCGCCGCTTCCATCGGCTCCAAGCTCAAATGATAGAATTCCCTTTCCTTCGCTGACTGTTCCTAGTACAGCAGCACCTGCTCCATCTCCAAACAAAACAGCTGTGTTGCGGTCATCCCAGTCGGTAATGCGAGAAAGCTTTTCTACACCAACGACAAGCACGTGTTTGTAAGTGCCTGATTCGATAAATTGTTTTCCAGTAACAAGCCCATACATAAAGCCAGCGCAGGCAGCGCTAATATCCATTGCACATGCTTTATGTGCACCGAGCTGCTCTTGAATCATACAAGCGACTGTCGGAAATGCTTGATCTGGCGTAACTGTCGCTACAAGAATCATATCAATATCTTCTGCAGCCACATCTGCGTCAGCTAATGCTTTTTTTGCAGCAGCAAGCGCCATATGAGATGTATTGACATCATCAGATGCAATTCTTCTTTCTTCTATACCTGTTCTAGTACGAATCCACTCGTCAGAAGTTTCAACCATTTTTTCTAAATCACGATTTGTTAATACTTTTTCAGGTATATAGCGGCCAAGGCCAATAATTCCAGCATTCATTGAATAAGACTCCTTTTACTCATACGAGCATGTGATATTGTGATCTTATATTAGTATCTGGTACTAATTTTACCTTATTTTTTTCTCCTTGGCAATACAAACGTCTAACCTTTCCTCTCACTTTTTTCATAGATTAATGATATACCAATAGTAGAAAGGAACATGTGATATGGCGCAAAAGGATATTTTCTCAGCAATGATGTTTGGTCAGCCGCTAGAAAAGGAGAAAAGCAAGATAGAAAAAAAGGAGGAGCGTGCAGAGACTTCTTCAAGTGATGACTCCATTGACTACATGCATGTCATGAATCAAATTGGAAACATTATGAACTCCATCGATGAGCTGAAGCCTGTGTTTAAAGATGTTGGTCCTATGATTAGTGCCTTCAAGAAAAAATTATCATAAAAAAAAGCCACTATTCTGTGGCTTTTTTTGATTGTTGACAAAGGGCTAAAATATTTTAGCCCTTTGTCTTCTTCTCAGCGTGATAGAAAACCTTTGCAGTCTAGGATGGACGAGCACTGGAGCGGAGCGAATTTGTCATTCGTGAGCACCAGCGCGCAGGACTGACAAAGAATGCGAGGGTTTGTCTACACGCTGAAAGCCACTATTCTGTGGCTTTTTCTGATGCTGCATCTGCTTTTCCAAGCTCATATGCCTCTTGCATGACAGATGTAAACAAAGAGAGAAGCGGCTGAAGTGCTTGTGGATCAAGCTGAATCCCTGCTTTATCTAATTCTTCTTTTGCTTGTGGAAAATACTTCATCGCAATTTGTAAAAACTCCATCGATTTTTCGTGTTGCATGTTTAACGTCCTCACTTTTCATTTGGCAATTTGCCTGTTTTTTTGTAATTCGCAATTTCCTTCTCAATGTCTTTCACAAAAGCACGGTCTATGGTTGAGCTAAATTTCCCCATTTCGATCACTCCTTCTTTAAAGTCAAAGGAGTACTCACCTTGTTCGTTTAGCTTGCCTTCATTAAACTTCTTCGCAATGATACTGTACGCTTTATCGACATGCTGTACTGTGCTAGTTAACACCGTATGGCTTCCAAGGTTGGATTGATCAGTGACATATCCGATCGCAGATAAATTGTCGTTTTTGATTTGTTCAATGACAGGGATATTATAACCATCACCTGCTGGATACACAACATCTACACCTTGTTTTTTCAATTTTTGATAGAGGTTCACCGCTTTGTCAGCATCATCCCAGTTTTCGACAAATTCCGCTAGGACTTGCACATGTTCGTCCTGATATTTTGCACCTTTGATAAAACCGTCTACTTCACTTTGCCAATCATATGTAGCCAGAATACCAATCTTTTTTGTTTTGGACATATGTGCTGCTGTCATGCCTCCGAAAAAGCCCATTGCTTCTCCTTTAAACGTGACGTTTGTGACATTATCAGCTTGAGGCTTGCCTCCATTGACCGTGATAAATTGTGTTTTCGGATAATCTTCACTGATCAAGTTGAAAATTTCGCTGTATTCATTGCCATGGCCAATAATCAAATTGACTCCTTTTTTATGAAATTCTTCAATGGCATCAACGATTTTCTCCTTGTCGACCATCCCTTCCTTATAATAAACATCTACACCAAATGTTGATTGGATATTTAATAAGCCTTTATAACCTTTCGTTCCCCAAACTTGATCATTAATCGTATCGGGGACGAGTAAACCCACCTTCTCAATATGTCCTTTTAACGGCGCCTGCGAGCAGGCAGATAGCATAAGAAGAAGGAACGAAAAGATCATGACAAGCCGCTGGTACTTCATGCCATGTTCAACTCCCTTTGCAACACGCAGGCATGAACCTGTATGTTAAATATAGGTTTATTTTATACTGAAAAAAGATAAGATGGAAGATCATTCTTGCTTTTTGTCGAAAAATGTTGAGTTTTGTCTTTTCCATTCTGCTATGATTTCTTCTGCTTGTTTGTCACCTGTTTGTCTTTCTACCTTCAATTGATGGATCATTTCCTGCCTTTGATCAGTCCGTGCCCACTTTAAAAGCTCCTTTGCGACATCTTCTACAAAAAATGCGTGATCATCCTTTGTTCGTCTCTCTTCATGGAGTGACCACGGACCAAACATGCGTGGAAGGATAACAGCCGAAACGCTTTGTTCATGCGAATGGCTTTGGGGTTCTTCGTAAAACAAGCGGTATATGCCATGCTTCGCTTCGAGGTCTGTCTCTCTATTCATTGAATCATCTGATTGAAAAAAGATCAGGTCATATGCCTCTTTCCTATCTTGACCATCAATAACGCGGACAAGATCATTGCGGCCAAGCCACATCATCCGCTCTTCTAATAACATTTTTTGCTCCTCTGACTTCTCCTTAGGATATGTGATATCCACTTGTATGCCCTCTTTCATCATATATTCACAAAGTGTCAGGCCAAAAAATTCATCTGCACCTATGATCAGTCCTGTTTCCATGTTCATGTCCCCTTTTTTAGCATATCGAATAAAAAGAAGAGCCCTTTCCATGAAGGGCTGTTATCATCCTATTCATTACAATTCTCTTTCATGCGATTTATAAAACTTGTGAATGGACTGAAAGATTCTTCTTGGATGATCAAACATATGCAAGGTAAGGTCCATCTGACAATGGTCTGGATTCATCATATGTTGATCAATAAAAGGCTTTGCATGTAGTTCATAGGCATACGGTGCGCCGTTTAGTCTCTGCCATATATGAATCGGTACATGAGCTGAATGAACGGGGCAAGAAGGAAGTGGATACGTTTCTGCTTCCTTTGCAGAGCACCCATAGCTCTGTGCGAGTTCTTTCATGAACTGTTTGTAGAAGAATTTGTGTTCCTTTTCTCTTTCTCTTTGTGCTTGCAGGTGTAAACATGGATTCATCATGGCTATAGACCTTAGCACTTCTGGCATTTCTTCGGCAAGACTCATGGCGACAAGTGCACCCATTCCCTCTGCCAGCACATGAATTTCCCGGTTTAATATTTCTTGTTTTAATGTGTGATGAACAAGCTGTTTCGCACTAAAAACAGCATCTTCACATCCCCAGTGATTCCCATGAAGATGACTATTAAACAATGTATATCCTTCATCCTTTAAAGCAGTTAAAAGCTGGTTTCTTCCGTAATGCTGAAGCCAGAATGATGTATTTTCCTGCACAAAGTGATTTCGGTCACCGAGGATTAGAATGCCAAAGCCATTTGGTTTTTGAGGAAGGTGAATGACGTTCCACTGGGAACCAAGCTGGAAAAAACGTTCGCTTACACCCATATGGCCAGCCTCCTTTCAGTGATTCTGCTTTCTATGATATGAACAACAACTCTTGTAGGAATAAGGAAATCCCCTAAAGACAGAAGAATTCTTTTTATTTTTATAGTAGAAGGTCTCAAAATGGTCACATAAAGGCGGAAAACAGTCTTTTCTCTGAACTCGTATCTATGGTATGATAGTCAATAGATTGTTACATAAAGGACGGTGGAATAATGCATTACATTATCACCCTCATTTGGACTTTTCTGCTGACACATATGGCTGGTTACATCGTTGCATCTATGAATGGAGCTGCTTATGATTTTACGTTAACTTCCATTCTTGCCATAGTGTTTACGGTTATTTTATTCATCTTTGCTGAAGTAAGTCCAATGAAAGAAACAGAAAGTTCAACAGAACATTCTTAATATTGCTGGAAAAGAGCTAATGATTTGAGATTAGCTCTTTTTCTTTTTTTCAGAATGATGACCAGAAGTTGAGAGCGCACGCTAAAACCCCCTGCCGTTAATTACAGGGGGTTTTTGAGTTACACCTCAACCGTTTCGGACTTCTGTTTGTCTGCTGACAAATGGCTTTTCGCAAGCCCTGTGAACAGGAAGATCGCGATGCCCGATAAAATTTCAAGCACACCGCCCCCCGCAATGACAGGTCCTGCTCCAAAGCGTTCTGCCAGGACGCCCGATATGACGGCTGCAAGCGGGAGAAAGACATTTGATGACGCATTGATCACGGCATATACTTGCGGCTGATCTTCTTGGTCAACAGACGTTTGAATAATGACCATCTCTGGAACATTGATCGCACTGACGGCTGCACCAAAAATAAAGGAAGCTAGAAGAACGACTGGAAGCCATGTACTCATTCCAGTGATAAAGAATGCAGCTCCTTCAATCATGCCTGCGACAATAAAGAACAAGCCAAACCTTTTGATTTTCACCTTCGCCAGTGCAAAGCCCATCATAAACGCACCGACTGCGGCGACACCTCTTAAAATGGAATACACCATTGAATCACTTTGCAGCGCTTCTGCTACATATACAGCGGATAATGCCTGCCACGGAGCTGCAGCGACATTCATTAAAATACAATAAAGGGTCAGTGCAAATAAAATATGATGATTTTTAACGACTAGAAAGCCTCTTTTTAAGTTATACAGATATGTATTCTTTGCTTGTTTAATGTCTGCTGCTTTTTCTGCATCTGACTTTTGGAGTTTAACGCCAATAATGAACAAGCCCGATATGATAAATAAAGCAGTGGTGATCAGGAGCGTATCTGCAGGTCCAATTAATTTGACCAAAAGACCAGCGACCATCACCGCAGCAAGTGCGACAATTTCAAAAGATGATTGCAGGATCGCATTTGCTTTTTGAATGAGATGCTTTGGAACAATCTGCGGAAGGATAGCCACAGAAGCCGGGTTATAGGCTGCACCTGTTGCCGATTGAATAACCATTAATGAGATCAATAACCATAGAGGCAATATGTGCGAAAAATGCAGTAGTGGAATAATGAGTACAATGGTTGCTCGAATGACATCTGAAGCAAACATCCATTTAGATAAATGATGTCTTTTCATAAGAGGTCCTAGTATTGGGGCCAACAATGATGAAGGAAGAACTGTCACTGCTAGAAGAAGTCCGGTACCGAGCGCTCCATCCCCTCTTAAAATCAATAACCAAAGAACGGATGTAAAAGCAAAACTTTCTCCTGTATTTTTTATGAGTCTTGATATGAACAATGAGGTGAAGCGTTTATTCCAAACACTTTCACTGAGATTCATCTTTTCCATCACACAAATCCTTTCAACCTTATACTATTCTTACATATTTTACCTTAATCTTTCTTTTTTTCATACTATTTATTTGAAAATTGGAACTTAATTGTTTTTTATTATAAAGAAAAAAGAGGCATGACACATGCCTCTAAAGACTTATTCATATGGACTCTTAGTCAATTGCTTACGGCTTTCTTTGGTAAGTCCAAACACGGTTATGGTTCGAGTTATCCGGAAAGACGTCTCCTGCTTTAAGCTTTATCTTTAAAGGATCTTTCACCATACTACCGGTCTCACCGATTTCGATATAAACACCATTATTAGGTGCCTTATTACCAGATTTAAACTGATGCTGTTGACCCATTTCCATCCTCCTTTCTCGATTGATGTTATTATGTCCCGTCCATTGTCTCTCCAATCCAACATGTAAAAAGTCCCTGCTCAGTCGAGACAGGGACACTTGTGATTTATTTAGGTTGTTGATACATGAGCTCTTTGATTAACGCTTTTTGCACATGCAAGCGATTTTCTGCTTGCTGGAATACTTTAGAGTGTGGTCCATCAATGATATCAGCCGTCACTTCTTCTCCTCGGTGTGCCGGCAGACAATGAAGGAAGATATAATCTGCTGCTGCATGTTGCATGAGTTCCTCATTGACTTGATATTCTTTAAATTCAGCTAGACGTTTCTCTGTTTCAGCTTCCTGTCCCATGCTTGTAAATACGTCTGAATAAATGACATCTGCATCCTGAACAGCAGCTACTGGATCTGTTGTGACGATGACTTCTGCGCCTGATTGTTTTGCAAACGCCTGGGCAGTCTCTGTCACTTCTTGAAGAGGTTCATAGCCTTTTGGTGATGCAACGGCAATGTCACAGCCTAACTGCGCGCAGCCAACCATTAAGGAATGAGCCACATTATTCCCATCACCGATGTACGCCACTTTCACACCTTTTAGTGTGCCTTTTGCTTCTTTAATCGTCAGTAAATCAGCCAGTGCCTGACATGGATGAGAGTAGTCCGTTAGTCCGTTGATCACTGGAATAGAGGCGTATTTTGCAAGTTCTTCTACCTTCTCATGTTCAAAGGTTCGAATCATAATGCCATCTACATACCCAGACAGCACCTGCGCTGTATCACCAATCGTTTCTCCTCTGCCAATTTGCAGATCATTTGAGCTGAGGAAGAGCGCATGTCCGCCTAGCTGCGTCATGCCCGCTTCAAACGAGACACGGGTTCTAGTTGAAGATTTTTCAAAGATCATCGCTAATGTTTTTCCTTTGAATAAATCTTGATATGGATGTTGTTTCATTTCTTCTGCTTTTTCAATTAAGTACGCAATGTCATTGATCGAAAAGTCTTTTAACGATAAAAAGTCTTTTCCGTATAATGCCGGTTGCACGTCGACTTGGCTCATGCCGTCACTTCCTTTTTATATAATTCGTGGAGAGATACTGGTGATACATCTCCATCTTTTCCTTGCAGGAACGCTTGCGCTGTTTCATATTCGGTTAGAACTTGAACACCATGTGTGAGTGCTTTTACACGCTGTTCTTTTGCCTCTTCATCATTACCTAAATGAATGTGAAGCGATTTATCGTCTTGTTGCAGCCACGATTCAAAGCTGCCAGTCCAGACGTCAAAGCCTGCTCGTTTTGCTTCATCTACGAATAATTCACTGCCTTGTATAAAGAGGCTTCCTTTTTGTTTCCAGATCGGTGCAAACACTTTTTTCAACGCGCTTTCGACGTTCTTTCCAACACACATTCCTTCACCCGTCGCTTTCATTTCAGGTGTCAGCTTTAAATCGATATCTTGAATGGCATGTGAGGAGAAGACTGGGAATTTAACAGCTGTGCCCCCCTTATTCTTCGTTGCCGGTTTCAATTCTTCAAGCGTTGCACCAGCTAACAGCTGAGTCGCCATTGGGATCATGTCAACACCCATGACTTTACTTACAACTGGAACAGTCCGGCTTGCCCGAGGATTCACCTCTAATACGAGCGCCTGGTTCCCTTTTATCACAAATTGAATATTCATAATGCCTTTAAAAGCTAATTTCTTTGCGATTTGTTCAGAAGCGTTATACACCTGCTCTTTGATGTCTTCACTAATAGAGACACTTGGCAAGATGGCAAAGCTGTCACCTGAGTGTACGCCCGCTTTTTCAATATGCTCAACGATTGTTGGAATGAATGTCGTTTGTCCGTCTGAAATAAGATCCACTTCCACTTCTTTTCCAGTGACATACTCATCAATTAAGATCGGATAAGGTAAATGATCTGGCTGATCAAGTAGTTCTGCCAATTGAGCTTCTGTATGAACAACGATCATGCCCATTCCACCAATGACATATGATGGACGAATAAGAACAGGGTACCCGATGCTTGTAGCATGCCCCAGTGCTTCTTCTTTTGAATGAGCTGTATCTCCTTTTGCATGAGGAAGATTCAGTTCATCAAGAAGCTGATAGAATAAATCGCGATCTTCTAATGCATCTAGTGTGTCAAAGGACGTGCCTAACAAGGTAACGCCGGCTTTTTCTAAACCTTCCGCCACATTGATTGCTGTCTGCCCGCCAAATTGAACGATGACAAAATCAATTTGCTCCGCTTCAACTACGTTTAAAATATGTTCTAACGTGATCGGCTCAAAGTATAAACGATCTGCAATCTCATAATCGGTACTAACCGTTTCTGGATTGTTGTTCATCATGATGGTTTCAAATCCAAGCTTTTGTAGAGTAAGAACGCCGTGAACGGCACTATAATCAAACTCGACTCCCTGCCCAATTCGAATCGGACCGGAGCCAATGATGAGTGCACGCTGCTTTGTTTTCTCTTGATGCTCTCCATCACTTTTGCCAAAGTACGTAGAATAGAAGTAATTCGTTTTTGCATCGAATTCAGCCGCACATGTATCGACAATTTTAAATGAAGCGGCAATGCCATACTCTTGGCGAAGCTGTCTGATATCTTGTTCACTGCGATCCGTCAGAGAAGCGATTGTTTCATCAAGGAAACCTTTTTCTTTCACCTTTATTAAGGTGTTTTTGGATAGCGTCCCCTGATGATTCTTCAATTCTTGTTCGAGTGTGATCATATTCTTGAAGACATGTAAGAAAAACAGATCAATCTTCGTCGTTTTATGAATCGTTTCAACGGTTTCTTGTCTGGAAAGCAGCTCCATGACAGCGAAGAAACGGCGATCGTCCGGTGTTTTGATTAATTCAAATAACTGTTCAGTCGAATGTTCTTTCAGTTCAGGCAAGTGAAAGCCCTTTGTTTTGATTTCAAGTGATGCGACTGCTTTTTGAATGGCAGATTCTAAATTACGGTCAATCGCCATGACTTCACCAGTCGCCTTCATTTTTGTGCCTAAATTCCGGTCTGCCTGTTTAAATTTATCGAACGGCCAGCGCGGGAATTTCACCACGACATAATCGAGTGCCGGCTCAAAGCTAGCATACGTTGTTCCTGTAAGCGGATTTTTCAATTCATCTAGTGTATAACCGACCGCAAGTTTTGCCGCCATTTTGGCAATCGGATAGCCTGTTGCTTTCGATGCAAGAGCAGAAGACCGGCTGACCCGAGGGTTGACCTCAATGACAAAATATTCTTTGCTGAGTGGATCAAGAGCGAATTGGATATTACAGCCGCCAACGACATCAAGCGCTGAAATAATTTTTAAGCTTGCTGAGCGGAGCATTTGATAATCCTGATCCGTTAATGTCTGTGACGGTGCAACGACAATCGAGTCACCTGTATGCACACCAACTGGATCGATATTTTCCATGTTACATACAGTGATACACGTATTTTGACGATCTCTCATGACCTCATACTCGACTTCTTTAAAGCCAGCAATGCTTTTTTCAACTAAGCACTGATGAATCGGACTCGCTAGAAGAGCACCTTCAATCAGCGGTTTAAAAGCCTCTTCAGTTAAAGCGATGCCTCCCCCTTTACCACCAAGTGTGTAGGCTGGTCGAAGAATGACAGGAAAGCCCACTTCTTTTGCAAATTGAAGGGCGTCTTTCGCATTATCCACAATTTCACTTTCTGGTACAGGTTCATTCAAATGCTTCATGAGAGCACGGAATTTCTCACGATCTTCACCGTTTTCAATTGTTTCAACTGACGTTCCGAGCAGTTTTACCCCATGCTTTTTCAGCACACCGGCTTTTTCCAGCTCGACAGCAAGGTTTAAAGCCGTCTGTCCGCCAAGATTGGCTAAAAGACCATCTGGTTTCTCTTTTTCAATGATTCTTGTCACTGAATCAACTGAAAGCGGTTCAAAATAAATTTCATCAGCAAATGACTCGTCTGTCATAATGGTTGCTGGGTTGTTATTCACTAAAATGACGTTGTAGCCTTCTTCTTTTAAGGCCATACAACCTTGTGTCCCTGAGTAATCAAATTCTGCTGCCTGACCAATGATGATTGGACCGGACCCGATGACTAGAATGGTTTGTATGCTTTGATCTTTAGGCATGTGCGACTTCTCTCCTTGCTTGTTTCACTTTCTCAATAAAATCATCGAATACCCATTCACTTTCTGCAGGGCCTGGATGTGCTTCTGGATGAAATTGAACGGACATTATCAGCTTCTCTTTATGAATGAATCCTTCAACAGATCCGTCATTCACGTGGAGGAATTTGACGTCCACTTCTTTGTCATTCATGCTTTTTTCATTGACCACATAGCTATGATTTTGGCTTGTCATAAAGACACGTTTTGATTCTGTATCTTGTACCGGATGATTCGCTCCGCGGTGGCCAAAAGGAAGCTTATACGTATCCCCGCCAAGCGCAAGAGCAATTAATTGATGACCTAAGCAAATGCCTAGTGTCGGGAAGGTCATCATGATGTCATGAATGGTTTTTAAATATGGCTTCATTGTTTTTGGATCTCCAGGTCCATTTGACAAAAGGATCGCATCTGGCTTGATATCAAATACCTTTTCCATTTGTTTGTACGGAATCACTGTGACTTTACAGCCGCGCGCTTCGAGTGAGTCCGCAATTGATTTTTTAAAGCCAAAATCAATGAGCGCTACATGATCCTCGCCGCTGCCTTGTGTGTATACTTCATCTTCTGTGACCTGCTCAACCACATTGTCTTGCTTCATTGCAGGTGGCGTTTCATTTTCGTCTAAACTAAGCACTGCATTCATCGTTCCATTGGCTCGAATGTTCTGCACGACTGCGCGAGTATCTGTATGTGTAAGAAGCGGAATGTTCCACTTCTGTAAATAATCTTTTAAGCTTACGGCTGCAAGGTGATGAGAAAAATGGTCAGCTGCCTCATAGACAACGACCGCTTTTACTTGTGGTTTTTTGCTCTCAAAGTCTTCATGATTGATGCCGTAATTTCCGATGAGCGGATATGTGAAGACAATGATTTGTCCTTTATAAGAAGGATCTGTGAGCACCTCTTGATAACCTGTCATCCCTGTAAAAAAGACCACTTCACCTGTCATGCCAGCTTCTCCTGTCAGATCTCCTTCAAAAGAGGCTCCATCTTCTAAATTTAAATAACCTTTCATGCTTGTGTCACCCCATATTGAATAATTAATAATATAAATGCATGTTTATGCGTTCTAGTGTAAAAAAATTTAGACCGTTACTGCTTCATTTGCTAACACTTGAATGACCACTTCTATTGCTTGATCCAATTCAACTTTTTTGACATTCAGTGGAGGTAATAAACGAATGACATTCGGACCAGCTGGAAGCACCAGCAAACCTTGCGCTCGAAGGGCTGTGATGTAATCACCTACTGGCTGGTGACACTCAATCCCTGCCATTAATCCTTTGCCCCGTACTTCTTTCACGATATTCAGCTGTTTGACTTCTTGCAGTCTCTTTAAGAGATACGCACCCTTTTCTTTCACTTCTGAAAGAAAGTCTTCTTTGAATATCACATCAAGGGTTGCGTTCACAGCTGACATAGCGAGCATATTCCCACCAAATGTTGTGCCATGAGAGCCTGGAGAAAATGCATCCCCTAAAGCTTTTTTCCCTATCACTGCACCGACTGGAAACCCATTTCCTAAACCTTTTGCGGCTGAAATAATATCAGGATCAAGTCCCGATTGCTCATAGGCAAATGCTGTCCCTGTTCGCCCAATACCCGTTTGGATTTCATCTACAATCAGAAGTGCTTGATGTTTTTTGCAAAACGTTTGAACGGCTTCTAGAAATTCAGCTGTAGCTGGATTCACTCCACCTTCACCTTGCACCACTTCCAGCATGACAGCTGCGACATCATCGATTTCACACGCTGTGATCGCTTCAGGGTCATTAAACGGTATATAATGAAAGCCTTCCAGCATCGGTCCAAAACCAGTTTTGATTTTATCTTGACCTGTGGCAGCCATACCAGCATACGTGCGCCCATGGAAAGAGTGCAAAAACGTCACAATATTTGTTTTACCTGTTGCTTTTCGGGCCAATTTGATAGCCCCTTCATTCGCTTCAGCCCCGCTGTTGCAGAAAAATACGAGATCTCCTGAACTGTTTGCTGCCAGCTTTTCCGCTGCTTTTTCTTGCAGTCCATTTTCAAATAGATTTGATACGTGCCAGACCTCGTCAAGCTGCTTCTTGATGGCTTGATTGACCTTTGGATGATTGTGACCTAAATTCGTGACCGCAATGCCTTGTATAAAGTCTAAATATTTTTTCCCAGTTGTATCAACTGCCCAAGAACCTTCTGCCTCTTTAATTTCAACATTCCACCGTCCGTACGTTTGAAAGAGATGACTCACAGGACCGCCTCCTTTTGTTTTACAATTCGAGTTCCTTTAAAGGTATCTCCTGTAAAAATACTGCCTTTTCCATTCACAATCATGACTTCATCCACATCTCCTGATAAAGCACTTAGCGCAGATTGCACTTTTGGAATCATTCCCCCGGAAATAATACCTTCATCGATGAGCTTGAGCGCTTCTTGTTCGGTGACAACGTCTAACAGCTCACCATTTTTTAAAATTCCTTCCACATCTGTGACAAACATGAGCTTATCAGCTTTCATAGCTCCTGCGACTGCTGATGCTGCAAGATCAGCATTTACATTTAACGTTTGGCATTCTTCGGTCATAGATAGCGGCGCAATGACGGGAATGAATTGTTTCTCCATTAGTGCTTCTGCCATCTCTGGATTGACTTCTTTGATTTCGCCAACGTACCCATATACATCTTGATCGAGAAAATCGGCGACAAGCATCTGTCCATCTTTACCAGATACACCGACAGATGATATATCATGCTTTGCCAGCTCTGAAACAAAGTATTTATTCACCGTTCCTGAAAGGACCATTTCGGCTACCTCTAACACCGGCTTTGTTGTTTTGCGCTGTCCATCTACAAATTCCGTTTTCACTTCTAATTTTTGCAGCATGCTCGTGATTTCAGGACCTCCGCCATGTACGATAGCCAGTTTAAATCCAGCAGCTTGAAGTGAGCGGACATTTTCATAAAAGGTATCGGAAAGTTCTCGAATGACACTGCCTCCACACTTGAACACGATCGTTTTATCCATGTCTATCTCCTTCATTATGTGCGATAGCTCGCGTTAATTTTCACATAATCATAGGTAAGGTCACAGCCCCATGCGGCCGCTTCACCATTTCCTTCATTCATTTGAATGAAAATCGTAATCTCATCCTGCTCTAGATACGCTTTTGCTTCCTCTTCTGAGAAAGACTGGGGTTCATTATGTTTAAACAGACATTGCCCGCCTAAGTAAACTTCCACCTCTTCTGGCGTGACAGAAGCTGCGCTATGACCGATTGCTCCGACAATCCGGCCCCAGTTGGCGTCCGTACCGTATACGGCTGTTTTCACAAGACTTGAACCTACGATTTTTTTTGCAATAATACCAGCTTCTAAGTTGTTTTTTGCACCAACAACTTTCGCTTCGATTAATTTAGTTGCGCCTTCTCCGTCTCTTGCAATCTCTTTTGCTAGATCTTCGCAGGCTAGTTTTAATCCTTCTTTAAACAATGGCCATTCTGGATGTTCTTCATTCAGTGCCTGGTTTTCTGCCATTCCATTTGCCATCACAAGCACCATATCGTTAGTTGATGTTTCTCCATCGACGGTAATTTGATTAAACGTCACATCTGTAATGTCACGAAGAGCATTTTGCAAAGCTTCTTGTTCGACATTTGCATCGGTTGTGACAAACCCGAGCATTGTTGCCATGTTCGGATGAATCATACCAGAGCCCTTTGCTGCACCAGAAATGAGAATCTCTTTCCCGTCTATCGTCAAGGAGTATGTCGTATTTTTAATGACTGTATCTGTTGTTAGAATCGCTTCTTCAAAGTGGCCATTTCCTGCTTTTGCTTCTTTTAGCTGAGCGATGCCTGTTTTGATTTTATCCATATCCAGACACTCTCCAATGACACCAGTAGAAGAAACAGCAATGTAATCAGGCTCTGTCCCTAACATGTCTGCACAGGCTGCCTGCATGTCGTATGCATCTTTTAA
The DNA here is from genome assembly GCF_038593325.1 of Bacillus sp. FSL W7-1582. Taxonomy (NCBI): domain Bacteria; kingdom Bacillati; phylum Bacillota; class Bacilli; order Caryophanales; family Bacillaceae; genus Bacillus; species Bacillus sp. FSL W7-1582. The sequence continues at coordinate 1,102,251 of NZ_CP151987.1, read as the reverse complement.
TCCCTGCTCACCTGTACATGCGTTGGCGATCGCACTATTGACAATGACACCTTTTAGTTTGCCCGTCTTTTTCAAGCTTTTTTGTGTGACTTGAAGAGGCGCAGCTTGAAAGTGACTTTGAGTGTATACCGCTGCACTCGCTGCTGGTACTTCACTGATGATCAAGCCAAGGTCTTTTTTTGAATAGCGTAATCCTATATGAATCCCCTTTGCTTCAAAACCTTTTGGTGATGATACGTCCCCGTCTATTTTGACAATACTTTTTTCATTCAATTCGATCATGTTTGTTGTCTCCCCTGTTCTTATGGATAGAGAGGTGTCATTGTGAGGCCCGCCTCTTCATGTAAGCCTTTGATGATATTGAAGTTTTGAACCGCTTGGCCGGCTGCGCCTTTCATGAGATTATCTATGACAGATACAATCGTCAGTCTGCCTGTTCGCTCATCTAAATGAAAACCAATGTCACAGAAGTTACTGCCGTATACTTCTTTTGTTTGCGGATATATCCCATGATCTCTCACTCTTACAAAATAGGAATCTTCATAAAAGTCCTTCATCCGTTTCATTAATTCTACTTTTGTGACATCTGCTTTCAATTGTGTATACATCGTCGCCATAATCCCTCTTGTCATCGGGACAAGATGTGTTGAAAATGTGATGTTCGCCGTTTGCGGGTTCCATTCTCTAAGTACTTGTTCTATTTCAGGTGTGTGCTGATGTTCATTCACCTTATAAATTTTAAAGTTATCGTTCAGCTCTGAAAAATGTGTGCCAAGTGAGGCTGATCGTCCTGCACCGGACACCCCGGTTTTTGCATCTATTATGATCATAGATTCATCGATTAAATTCTGTTTCATCAGCGGTGCTAAACCTAGAAGAACTGCAGTAGGAAAGCAGCCTGGGTTTGCAATGACTTCCGCTTGCTTAATGGTATCACGATTCAATTCAGATAATCCGTATACAGCTTGTTGAACCGATGCATCATCCGCTGCCCTTCGTTTATACCACGCTTCATAAACGGCCCCATCTTGAATGCGCAAGTCACCTGATAAATCAATAATTGGCACCCCTTGATTCATGAGCTTCGGTGTGAGTTCACTTGAAACGCCTGCTGGTGTCGCTAAAAACACAGCATCTGTTTCTTGCACAATGGCAGCCGGATCAATGGCTTTTAATGTTTGGTCAGTAATCGTTGTCAGATGCGGATAAGATTGACTGTATAATTGCCCATCACCACTTGATGAATACAATATACATTCCTCCACATGTGGATGCTGCTTAAAGATACGAACTAATTCCGCACCACCGTACCCTGTAGCACCTATAATACCTATTTTCAACGTCAATACACCCTCTTGATCTTTGTGAAATTATTTAACATTATAACATGTATAAAAATTAATTCAATTGTATATTTAATATTTGTTTTCATTTTTTTTCATAAAAAAATCCACATATCTTCGTGAGACATGCGGATTTTATCTATTGTTCTTCATATTGAGAACCAAAAGCGCACTGCATAAATATAATAGGGAACTTGCATAAAAAATCAAATGAATGGTGAAAAAATCAGCAAACAGGCCGCCAAGCATGATGGCGATAGATGAAAAAAGCGCTGTCCAAAAATGATAGTGCCCAACTTCTTTCATTCGCTTCTTCTCATTTGTGAGTTCGGTGACGAGCAGTTTCTCTCCGTGCTTCTGAACACCACCTAGCACACCTAAGGCAATCTGAATCATATAAACTTGCTCTACTTCTGTGATATGTGGAAAAAGGAGAAGAAGAAACGCCATACCAAACGAATGAATGATTAAAAAGAGACGCCTGTCGGTCGTTTCAGGAAGTTTTCCTAATAATAAATGAATGAACGCACCGCTCAAACCAAACAGACCATAAGCAAGACCAAATTGAGAATAGCTCGACCCAACATTTTTAATAAAAAGAATATAAAAAGGGAAAATGAGACTACTGGCGAAAAACAGTAGACTTTGTGAATAGACGAACCATTTCATTGCTTTAGCATTCATTGTGTATTGTACCTTTCATAAAAGTAGTTGATAAATCTGCCATCTGGATCTGCTTGCTTTTTCTTTTGAAAGAATAGATCGGTTTTTGGATACGCTTGTTTCATTTGTGCTTTCGTTTGATAAGGCATGTATGGTAAGTAATAGCTTCCATGGTGCCGCAAGGTGATATCTGTCATTTGCCGGATGACCCGCTCTGCTTCTGCCTTCTCTTCTTTCTCAAAACCATAATTCACTAACAAAACAAGTGCAAACATATCTTCTTTCGCATATGAGAGATCCGCTTTTTCATTTTTTTGTACGTAGCGGATCGTGATGTTCATTAAATTCAATTCTTCCTGTTGTAAAAACCCTCTCATGTCATCGATATACGCACGAAAACGATCAACTGGAACAAAGTATTCTTGAAGCACATCGGTATCTGACTCATTTTCATATTCTAAAAAAGCAGAATCAGACCGCATCACGTTATTTCTTGTGATCAGCTGGTCATTTTGACTTTGAAAATACTTCTTTTGCAAGTTCCATAGCAAATCTTTCCCCATATCAAATCTTCTCGAAAGGCCGAGCATAAATTTTAAAGGGATGACGAGCTGATCTTCTTTGAGCTCGCGGTATGGATCGATCTGTTGATCAGAAGTAAGTGAATAATTCGTCACATACATCTCTTTCAAAAAATTTGTTTTCGCTGTAGAGATTCTTGCGAGATGCATGCGCACTTCTTTATTGTTCTTTACATGCTTTTGAAAATAATCAGTGTATTCATCGAAGTGTAGAGAGGTTGTCTCCATTTTATATAATTCATCCTTTGTTAAGGAAAGCTCAACATCTAAAATGACACCGAATAAGCCGTATCCTCCAATCACGGCAGTAAATAAATCATCGCTAGGCTTTACTGTGATGATCTCTCCATCTGCTTTTAACAGTGTGAAAGAGCGCACAGTGTCAATAAGTGAGCCGTAGCGAATGTCACGTCCATGTGCATTTGCACTTAACGAGCCACCAATCGTAAAGATGTTTTGAGATTGCATCACCTTTACTGCAAGACCATATGGGTTCACATATGTTTGAATATCATCCCATGTGGCGCCGCTCTGGACCCGAATGGTCTTCTTTTTTTCATTAAATGATACGATTCGGCGAAATTTCGTCATGTCTAGTACAATGCCATTTTCATAATACGTGTGGCCGCCCATACTATGCTGCTTTCCGGCGATTGAAATGGGCAGATTCTTCTCTTTTGCTTCTTCTAATACTTCTTTTAAAGATTCTATTTCTTTTCCTTGCACGACTTTTTTTATTTTGACCGGCATGAGGTGACTCACATCTGTAAACGCCTCAAGTCCTTGTCTTTTGTGTGCTTGATCTTCACGTATAGAGACTGATGCAAAAAAGGCAGCACCATATCCCATCAAAAGGACGATCCATATCCACTTTCGTTTCATTATAGGTACTCCGTTCTATAAAATTACATCCATTATATCAAGCCATACTCCTCCTCTACCTTAATTTTTCATAAAAAAACCTGGTACGAGTTCTACTCATACCAGGTCGTATTTACTTATTGAATACCAAGCGCAATTTTAGCGTATCTTGACATTTTGTCACGTGTCCAAGGTGGATTCCATACGATGTGAACTTCTGTTTCTTTCACTTCAGGCAAGTCGCTTAATGCTTTTTTGACTTCATCGACGATAACTGGTGCAAGGGGACAGCCCATTGATGTTAAAGTCATTGTGATATCCGCTTTTCCATTCTCATCAAGATCGACATCATAGACAAGTCCAAGGTTGACGATGTCTACGTTTAACTCAGGGTCAATCACCTGTTCTAGGGCGCCTAAAATATTTTCTTTCAATGCTTCATCCATGATATCCACTCCTTTTTCAACTAGTATAACGTACTTTTCCTTTTGGCTAAACGTTTGTGCTTTTCAGGTGTGTCACAAACCAGTCAATGGTTTCAAACATCGCTTGTCTTGAGACCTTATGGCCAGCCTGTCCATCTGTAATAAAACGAATCAGGTGCGGATCTTCTTTATATTGGGTTTCTGCTAACTCGTCATAAAGAGCTTTTGCATGTCTGTAAGGGACAACTGGATCGTTTTCTGCATGCCAGAATAACAGCGGTCTTTTGTTTAATCGATCTGTTTGTAGCGTTAAATCATAAGGACGCAGCGCGTCTAATTGCTGATGAACCTCTTCATCTGTAATCTCTTTCATCAACCCTTTGTGCCGCATGTCCATAATTTGTGCTTGTAGGAATGTCGTATATTTCGGACTGCCCATCAAGCTGACTGCCGCTTTAATCCAATCATGTTTTGCGAGTGCACCAAAGGTCGTGATGCCTCCCATGGAAGTACCTGCAACACCTATTAGATCGGCTTCAATCAATTGTTTTTCTTGAAAATATGTTTTTAAGATATCGATTTCACGTATTTCGTTCAGGACGATTTCCCAAAACTTTGATGCCAGCTCCTCTAAGCTGAGGTTTTCTGATCTTACACCATGATAAGCACAGTCAGGCAAAATGACTCTCATGCCTTTTTCCGCCAAATGAAAGGCGAAGTGTAAGTTGTGCTCGCGTGCACTTGTAAATCCATGTATAAAAAATACAAGTGGCAGTGGTTTATCTTTATTTTCAGCTTTTACGATATGTAAAAATGGAATATCGTGTGTCATTTGCTCATCAATGGTGATCACAGCCTATGAATCCTCCTTTATCATTCCCGTCTTTGTTTATTTTAACATGTAGACAACGAAGATGTGATAAAGATACACTATAGGTGGAGGCACCCGCACCAGCTGCCTCCTATTACTTACAGATCAAAGGAGATTTTATGGAGACTAAACCTTATCTAATCGCACTTGACCTGGATGGCACGTTATTAAAAGACGATAAAACGATTTCAGCGCGCACACTTGATGTCATTCAAAAAGTGAAAGACAGCGGGCATCATGTCTGTATTTCAACTGGCCGGCCATTTCGTTCCAGCTCTCCTTATTATCAGCAATTGCAGCTCGATTCACCGATTGTGAACTTTAATGGAGCGTTTGTCCATCATCCTCTTGATGAAAAATGGGGCAGATTTCACACATCACTTGATCTTCAAGTCGTGAAACAGCTTGTGGATATTAGTGAGGAATATAAAGTACACAATGTGTTAGCTGAAGTGCTAGACGATTTGTATTTCCATTATCATGATGAAAAGCTCATTGATATATTTAATATGAATGCAAACAAAGTGACCGTTGGAGACCTTCGGAACAATCTTGGAGAGAATGTCACAAGCGTCTTAATTCACGCAAAAGAAGAAGACGTCGGAGCGATTCGGAGCTATTTGACAGATGTTCATGCAGAAGTGATTGACCACAGACGCTGGGCTGCTCCGTGGCACGTCATTGAAATCATTAAAACAGGTATGAACAAAGCCGTTGGACTGCAAAAGATCAGTGATTATTACGGTGTGCCTCAGGAGCGGATTGTGGCATTCGGAGATGAAGACAATGATTTAGAGATGCTTGAATTTGCTGGATGCGGGGTTGCAATGGGCAACGGGATTGATGCAGTGAAACGCGTCTCTAATGAAGTGACAGATACGAATGAACAAGATGGGATTGCAAAATTCCTAACGAATTACTTCTCGCTTTAATTTTTCCATTCATACATAGCAGGTCGAAGCGGGCATACTACCGTTAGACAGGTTGTCCTGTCAGCTTGTGTAAAGGGGCGGATTCCGAATGGGTAAAAGAAGCAAATCGAAACGCTTTATACAACAAGGTAAAGATTCAGTCAGTCTACATGACGCACGTTTTCCGTATCGTTCCACACTTGAAGAAGCTACGGAGGACAGGGGAAATATGAAGACTGATGCTTCTGGAGGTTCATTGTGAGAAACGAACTTTTTGATCAAGCCAAATCATTTACTGAGGAAGCCCTTACTTCTTCATTTCCATCTGGTTTAGAGCGTCAACAAGCAGTTCAGCGAGCTAAAAACGCCGTATCATCTGCATTTGCTAATTCGACAGATGCAGAAAGAAACCAGCTGCATACGTTCCAAGACCTGCTTGATGATCTTTAACGAAAAAAGCTGTCCGCTTTGTGGACAGCTTTTCTTATGCTTATTTCACTTGGAACGTTTTCTTCTCAGTGATTTGCTTTAGCCCTTCTGCTTTTCCTTTAAATGTGACGACCGCTTCATACGTTCCCGGCTCCACACCGTTTGACCACGTATCTTGGAAGTCATATGTTTCATCTGCTTTCAGCACAAAGGATTGGATAGCTTGTGTAAACATACGGTCTTTCGAGTAACGGTATTTTTCATTTCCATCTTCATCGTACACACTCAATTCGAATTTTTGGCTTGTGTTAAACGTGAATTCAATATCTCGATCTGATTCATTTTTTAGTGACATATGAAATTGAACCGAAGAACCTTTTTGGACGGGGTCTACTGTGAGTACAACGGTTTTTTCTCCCATTTGACCGGATACCTCCTTGTCTGGTTCATCCTTTTTTTGTTGCCCACAAGCTGTTAAAACCAATAGAACGAGAAAAAGCACTAACCCTTTTTTCATCTTCTACCCACCTTTTAATCTCGTCTGAAAAATCCAAGAATATTGGTTGTTTGAACAATATTTGTAAAGGCTTTTGGATCGACTTCCTTTATAATTTGTTCAAGTTCATACAGCTCATACCTTGTAATGACAATGACCATCATTTCTTTTTGTTCATTGGTAAATGCCCCTTTGGCCGGAACAGTCGTAATACCTCTGACCATTTTTCCATAAATGGCTTCTTTGATTTCATCTGCTTTCTTTGTCACAATCATGGCGGTCAGCTTTTCATGTCTCGTATGGATGGCATCAATTACCCTAGTCGTCACATATAATGTGACAAGGGTATATAAAGCTTTCTCCCAACCTTGTAACAATCCTGCTGTAAAAATGATAATTCCGTTTAAAATGAAGAAATACGTGCCGACTGGTTTGTCTTTCCATTTCGCTAAAATCATCGCAATAATGTCAAGGCCGCCTGTAGATGCCCCATATTTCAGTGTAATCCCAATGCCAAGTGCAGAAATGACTCCGCCAAATACAGCATTTAATAAAATATCTTCAGAAACACTTGTCTCTGGTAAAATGCCGAGGAAAATCGTTGTCAGTGCCACACTAATAATGCTATACAAAGTAAAGGAACGACCAACCTTCATCCAGCCTAAAATGCCGACCGGAATGTTTAAAATAAATAACAGGATCCCTGTTGATAAATAAAACGGTGCATATTGATCGATTAAACTGGATAACAGCTGGGCTACCCCCGTAAAACCACTTGCATATACGTCAGCAGGGATTAAAAATAAATTCAGCCCAATCGCATTGAGTAAGGCACCAATGACGACGACGATGAGTTTTTTTGCTTCTCCAATGAACATGTTGTCATTCCTCCACTTACCATTCTCTCTATGGTTTTCCCTAAAATTTAGAATTTGAACACGAAAAGATGATTTTCTATGATATAGTTAGGCTAAAAAGATGTAAAATATGGTTGATTTTTTTAGAAAGAAGGGATTTTGATGACCGTTCATATCATAGCAGACAGTGCTGCTGATCTGCCTCTTTCTTATTATGATGAACAAAACATGACACTCATTCCGCTGCGTGTGTTACTCGGCGAGCAGGAATTTGAGGATTTGATTACCATTGAACCAAAACAAGTATTTGATGCGATGAGACAAGGTGCAAGTCCAAAAACATCACAAGCTTCACCGAACCGGATAAAGGAAGCCTTTGTTTCTGCAGCACAAACCCATACATCGGCTATTTATGTTGCCTTTTCATCAGAGCTTTCAGGTACATACCAAACCGCTGTGATGATGGCAAACGAAGTGAAGGAAGAATACCCTGATTTCGATTTACGGATCATTGATTCTAAATGTGCTTCACTTGGTTATGGATTAGCTGTCAAACACGCTCAATCACTTGCCATTGACGGAAATACAATACAAGAAATTGAAACGTCTGTAAAGCATTTTTGTGAATCTTTACAACATATTTTTACTGTAGACGATTTATCGTATTTAGCAAGAGGCGGAAGAATCAGTAAAGCGTCCGCATTTGTTGGCGGGTTGTTAAGTATTAAACCCATTTTACACGTTGAGGATGGAAAACTGATACCCCTTGAAAAAATTCGTGGCCGGAAAAAATTGTTGAAACGCATTATCGAGCTAATGAAAGAACGCGGATCTGACTGGTCCAGCCAAACTGTTGGCATTAGTCATGGAGATGACCCTGCACTTGCAGAAGAAATGAGACAATTAATCGAAGCCGAATTTCATCCAAAAGAAATCGACATCCAGGTCATCGGCGCAGCTGTCGGGTCCCACTCAGGCCCTAGCACACTTGCCATCTTCTTTACAGGCAGTCCATCATAAAAAGCACCCTTCCCTGAAACATCACGGGAAGGGTGCTTTTCTTATGATAACTTAAATCGGTGAACGGTTTCGTTTAACCTTGCCGTCATACTCATCAGTTCTTCTACTTGTTTGTTCATTTGATGGAAAGATTGCAGTTGTTCGTTTGCCGAGGCAGAAATTTCTTCGCTGCCCGCTGCCGTTTCTTCTACAACGGCACTAATATTTTCAATCGAGTGCAGCACTTGTCCGCCAAGCTCTGTTGATTGAATAATTTGGTCATTTAAGACCGCCATTTCTTGCTTAATATGTTGTGCTTTTGTTTCTATATCTTCAAAGGAGTGTGAGGTTTTGTCCATTGCATCTTGCTGCTGAAGTGATAGCTTGACCCCTTCTTGTACAGTTTGGCTAATGGATTGAATGCCTTTTTCAATATGACTCACCATGTCAAAAATTTGTCTTGTTGCACGAGACGATTCATCTGCCAGCTTACGAATTTCGTCCGCTACGACGGCAAACCCTTTGCCAGCTTCTCCTGCTCTTGCCGCTTCAATCGCCGCATTGAGCGAGAGGAGGTTTGTCTGGTCCGCAATATCAGAAACCGTTTTGGCCATTGCGGAGATTCCGCTTGCGTACTGAGTGAATTCTCCTGCAGACTCTTCAATTTGTCTCGTCGCACGTGTATTTTTTTCAATGGCTGCTTTTGTTTCTGTTAACGTGTGCTTTCCGCTTTCTACCGCTTCAATGGCATCCTCTGTACTACGAATGACTGTATGTGATCTTTCGGAATTCTTACGGCCATGTGAATCCATTTTCTCAATCAAACTAACGCCATGCTGAAGGTCTTCTGAAATCGCTTGTGAACCATTTGCCATTTCGTCTGTCGATACAGACACTTGATTGGCTGATTCCATAAGCTTTTTGTTTTCATCATCTAACTGAATCGAAAATGATTCTACTTGGCTTGAGACATGGCTGATTTCTTGAATCAAGCTAATCAGCTGATCCGTCATTTGATTGAACGACTCATTTAATCCGCCGATTTCATCTTTACGCTTGATGTTCATCCGCTCTACAGCGAGGTTTCCTTCGGCAATCTGTTTTGCCCGGTAAGAAAGGGATTTGATTGGTGTCACAATGGATCTCGTTAAACCAATATTTAAAAAGACGGCGATGACAATCAGCGTGAGGGCTGCGACAGATGCGCTTGTAATGATCCATTGCACATTATCTGCCGCCTCCTCTAAATGGTATTCATACGCTTCTTGTGCTCTTTTATTCATCGTATGCACGTCGTTTAAAACACCGTCAATTCTGGCAGCCACTCGTCTGGCATCAGAGGCATTTTTTTCACCAATGGCATTGTTTGCTTCTTGCGTCCATGTGTCAAACTTTGAATTTAACCGTGTTAGGGCTTCTTTGTTCATATTTCCTGCGTTTTTGTTTAACGTTTGCAGCTGTTTTTTCGCTGTCGATATATCGTTTTGAACGACCTCTAGCTGTTCATCTGAAAGGGTCATGGAATAATTGGTCATGGCTTGTTCGACACTTTCAAAGCTGGCCTTCGTTTTTTGTACATTCAGTAAGGTTTGAACTTCTGTTTCGCTTGATGACTGAATCTTTGTCATGCTCACAATAATAAAGGCAATTACGCCAACCGCTAAAAGAAGTGAAATGAGTGAGTTGAGCAAAATTTTGATGCGTAAGCTCATGATGCTGCCCCCTCTTCTTTCAGAAGTGTTTGCTTCAGTCCATTTAATTTTTTGGTCAATTTCTCAGCATCTTTGAGCACCCGGATTCTTGCCATATCGATTCCGTCATTACTTAAGTCATAAACGATATGTCCACTTTTGATTTTGCTGCTTTTGACGAGCTGTTCGCTGAATTGATAGACGACTTCATCTACTTTTTTGACCATAGACGAAATAACGGCTTTTTCAGCTGTATAATACTGATCGCTGTCCACGCCGATTGCATATTTGCCTTGCGTTTGCGCTTCTTTTAATACACCAACACCCGTATAACCGGCTGCGGCATATAAAACATCTGCTTTCTTTTTGATCATGTCTTTCGCTATTTTACTGCCTTTGCCTGCATCACTAAATGTGCCAGCATACGTGGATACGACCTTGATTTTCGGATTCACTAATTTTGCGCCTTTTTGATAGCCTTGTTCAAATCGATGGATCACCTCTGCATCGACTCCGCCCACAAAACCAATGACATCACTTTTTGTTGTCATGGCAGCAAGTGCTCCCGCTAAATAGCTGCCCTGCTCTTCTTTAAAAGTCACTGATGTGACATTTTTCAATTCAGACACAGCATCAATGAGTAAAAATTGCTTTTTCGGATATTTTTTCGCTACCTTTTCTAAGTCTTCTTGCATACTGAAACCTACACCGATGATCAGGTCATTTCCATCTTTCACAAGCTCGGTCAGCCCTTTTTCATATGTATCGGTTTCTGCAATTTCTCTATAATCGAATTCAATGCCAAGCTCATCACGTGCTTTTTCTAATCCCTTAAATGATGAATCGTTAAATGATTGATCACCAAGACCATCATCCGTCAGCATGACACCAATATGCTTCGTATTTGATACCGGTGGTCCTCCCTGCTGATTGCTGCATGAGGCGAGTACCATGATCATAGCTGCCATCAGAAGTAATGAAATCTTCACTTTCATCCAAAAACACACTCCTTTTATCATCCTTACCCCTTATTTATCGGATTTGAGAGTCATTGTTTCAATGATAAAGTGAAGGATTTTCAGCTTTTTTCATGACTTTTTTCACTGAAAAAAACCATTATTTATGACAAAAATAAAAAAAGCGAGCAAATGCTCACTTTTTCTCGTATGTCCATCCTTCTTTTTGGTAAACAAGATCATTTTTCATCAGATGACCTAATGCTCGTTTGAAGGCTGCTTTGCTCATTTGAAATCTTTCCCGGATATCTTCTGGATCACTTTTATCCCCGTAAGGCATTGCACCGTTTCTCGTTCTCATGTAAGTTAAGATTTCTTCTGCATCGACAGATAATGCATCCTGCTTTCTCGGAAGCAGAGAAACGTTTACAGTTCCGTCCTCTTTCACTGCAATGACGCGTCCTGTCACGGTCGATCCCAATCTAGGCTCTTCCTTTCGTTCCGTGCGGTGGATAAATCCACGCACGCCTGTATCTGTCAGCATAAAAGAACCTGTCGCAATTAAGCGATAGATTGTTCCAGTAATTTCTTTGTTCATTAACGTTTCTGGCGCTTCAGTAAATAATTCACTGATCACATCTTCAGTGGCTGGTTTTGCGAACATTCTCCCGTAACTTGTCACTTTGAGCATACAGTATAGTTTGTCGCCTTTTTTCGGCCACGCTTCCTCAAAAGGCGGGAGGTGTTCAGTTGCAACAAGTGCATCCTTTGACAAACCTATATCGACAAAAGCACCCATATCTTCTACAACGTCTACAACTTCTACCCAGTCGTATGTATGTGCATTGATTTTAGGAATTTTCATCGTCGCTGCCAGTCTTTCTTCATGATCTACATATAAGTAGACCTCTACTTCATCACGATCTCCAATATCCTCTGTCATCTCACTGCGATGTAGGAGAACAGAATCTTCGCCATCTGTTAAAAAGTAGCCGTATTCCATCTCGTTATCTATTTGCAAGGTCAGTTGCTCACCTGGTCTCATGTTCTCTTCCTTCCTATCTGCCCTTAAAAGAGCGTTCGTTCATCTTTTGATTCACTTTATTCTACTATACTTCTGTCATCATGAACATCTCTAGTTCTGTTAGCTAAAGTGGACAAACTGTACTTGAATTATACCGCATACATCTGAACTCTCTTCGATAAAGTTTCTTCTTCCCCTATGGGCATGATAAAATAGACGCAATATCTATAGTTGGAGGTCATATGTGATGGCAAAAGAAAGTTCATTTGATATTGTATCGAAGGTGGAGCTGCCAGAGGTGCAAAACGCCATTCAAGCAGCACTGAAAGAAATTAAAAACCGTTATGATTTTAAAGGAAGTAAAAGTGATATTTCACTAGAAAAAGAAGAACTCGTTCTCATTTCTGATGATGACTTCAAGCTGGAGCAGCTAAAGGATGTCCTTGTGACAAAACTGATTAAACGAAACGTACCGACTAAAAACATTGACTACGGAAAAACAGAACATGCCCTAGGTGGAACCGTTCGCCAGCGTGCAAAGCTGATTAGCGGGATTGATAAGGACAATGCCAAAAAGATCAATGCCTTGATCAAACAATCTGGTATAAAAGTAAAGTCGCAATTTCAAGATGACCAAGTGCGTGTGACAGGAAAAAATAAAGATGATTTACAAGAAGTGATTGCGCTTATGCGCAAGGCAGATTTACCGATTGACGTCCAATTTATAAATTTTCGATAAATTTAAAATTTTCCATTGATTATTTCCGATTTTTTCGATACAGTTGATGGAAGTTCAATTCATTGACATGTTCATATCGCTTTCTTATCAAGAGAGGCAGAGGGACTGGCCCTGTGAAGCCTCAGCAACCGGTGTAGTAGAAATCTATTTTCTATGACCAAGGTGCTAAATCCAGCAAGCAACTGCTTGGAAGATAAGAAGAAGAATTTCCATACAGCCAAAAAGTCTTCTTCTTATCAGAAGGCTTTTTTTGTTACATAGAAATAAGGAGGAAACCAATGGGCCTATTACAAGACTTACAAAATCGCGTACTGATTGCTGATGGAGCAATGGGAACACTTTTATACTCTTATGGCATTGACCGTTGCTTTGAAGAATTAAATTTATCAAAAGAAGATGAAGTCAAAAGAGTGCACGAGGCATATGTGCAAGCTGGAGCGGACATTATTCAAACGAACACATACGGTGCGAATTATATTAAACTATCCCGCTACGGTTTAGAAGAAGAAACAAAACGCATTAACACAAAAGCTGTACAAATTGCCAAAGCAGCCGCTGGCTCAGCTTATGTCCTTGGAACGATCGGTGGCATTCGAACATTTAACAAAAATGCCTACTCTTTAGACGAGATTAAACGGAGCTTTAGAGAACAGCTCTATATCCTTTTAAATGAAGAGCCTGATGGATTACTGCTTGAAACATATTACGATATTGAAGAAGCAAAAGCCGTTCTTGAGATTGCTCGCAAAGAAACAGCGCTTCCGATTGTCATGAACGTCTCCATGCATGAGCAAGGTGTATTGCAGGACGGGACACCGCTAAAAGACGGTTTATCTGAATTATCCTCACTTGGCGCTGATGTCGTCGGCATTAACTGCCGGCTGGGCCCTTATCATATGATTCAGGCACTTGAAGGTGTTCCACTTTTGGAAAATTCTCATTTATCTGTCTATCCAAACAGCAGTCTCCCCTCCCTTGAAGAAGGCAGACTCGTCTATGATACAGATAATGATTATTTCCGAAAAAGTGCACTTGAGTTTAGAAATCAGGGCGCACGAATCATTGGAGGCTGCTGCGGAACAACCCCTCAGCATATAAGCGCCATGGCAGAGGCGGTCAAAGATTTAGCACCTATCACCGAAAAAGAAGTGAAAGTATTAAAAGAAGAAATCATTTCCATCCAAGATCAACGGACAGAACCAGGTCTTGACGAGCTGGCTGTGAAAAAACGTTCGATTATCGTCGAGCTGGACCCGCCGAAGAAGCTGAACTTTGAAAAATTCCTTGTCGCAGCGAACGAATTAAAAAGTGCTGGCATTGATGCCCTCACGCTGGCCGATAACTCTCTAGCTACCCCGCGTATTAGCAATGTGGCATGCGGCGCTTTATTAAAACAGCAGCTTGATATGCGTTCACTTGTCCATATCACATGTCGTGATCGCAATTTGATTGGACTCCAATCCCACTTAATGGGGCTGGACACGCTTGGACTAACCGATATTTTAGCCATCACAGGCGATCCGTCTAAAATTGGAGACTTCCCAGGTGCGACATCTGTGTATGATTTAACCTCCTTTGATTTGATCCGTCTGATCAAACAATTTAACGAGGGACTATCTTTCTCTGGGAAGCCGCTCGGGAAAAAGACCAATTTTTCAGTGGCTGGCGCGTTTAATCCAAATGTCCGTCATATTGATAAAGCGGTCAAACGCCTCGAGAAGAAAATCGAATACGGTGCCGATTATTTTATTTCACAACCTGTATACTCTGAGGAACAGCTTGTGAAGATTCATGAAGAAAGCCGACATTTGGATAAACCGATTTACATCGGTATTATGCCGCTAACAAGCAGCCGAAACGCAGAGTTTATTCATCATGAAATTCCCGGCATTAAATTGTCTGACTCGATTCGTGAGATTATGGCCAAGGCAGGCGAAAATAAAGAAAAGCAGCGGACAGAAGGGTTAGCGATTGCCCGCTCTTTATTAGATACAGCTTGCGAATTGTTTAATGGTATCTATTTAATTACCCCTTTCCTTCGATCAGATTTAACAGCAGAACTGACAACTTACATCCATCAGAAAGAAAAGGAGCCAAACATCCATGCCAACTATCACTGAACAGCTCAAAAAACGCATCCTCGTCCTTGACGGTGCAATGGGCACAATGATTCAAAACGCCGATCTCACAGCAGAGGATTTCGGCGGAGAAGAGTATGAGGGCTGTAACGAATATTTAAACGTCACAGCCCCTCACATTATCTCCACGATTCACCGGCAATACCTAGAGGCAAGTGCTGACCTCATTGAAACAAATACATTCGGTGCGACGAAGCTCGTTCTCGATGAATATGGACTTGGCCATCTCGCCTATGAATTGAACGTAAAAGCAGCTCAGCTGGCAAAGCGTGAAGCAGACCGTTTGTCGACGCCAGACTGGCCCCGCTTTGTAGTAGGCGCAATGGGGCCCACTACAAAAACATTATCCGTGACAGGCGGCACAACGTTTGAAGAGCTCGTTGCAAATTATGAAGAACAAGCCCGCGCCCTGATTGATGGGAAATGTGATGCTCTTCTTTTAGAAACGAGTCAAGACATGCTGAATGTCAAAGCTGGATTTAAAGGCATTCAAGAAGCCTTTCACGCAACCGGTATTGAGCTACCACTGATGGTGTCAGGGACGATCGAACCAATGGGCACCACCCTTGCCGGTCAAGATATTGAAGCCTTTTATATCTCACTTGAGCATATGAAACCAATCAGCGTCGGACTAAACTGTGCAACTGGTCCAGAATTTATGACAGACCATATCCGTACACTTTCCTCCATCTCAAAGTCGGCTGTCAGCTGCTATCCAAACGCTGGTCTCCCTGATGAAGAAGGACAATATCACGAATCCCCTGCTTCGCTTGCTAAAAAAATCGCCGCTTTTGCAAAAGAAGGCTGGTTAAATATCGTTGGCGGCTGCTGCGGTACAACGCCTGCACATATTAAGGCATTATCAGATGAAGTACGTCCGCTTCAGCCCCGCAGCATGTCGCATGAGTCATCACCGCATACCGTATCAGGAATCGAGCCCCTCATTTATGAAGAAGCGATGCGCCCCCTCTTTGTTGGTGAGCGCACAAATGTCATTGGTTCACGCAAATTCAAACGGCTCATCGCAGAACAAAAGTTTGAAGAGGCAGCAGAAATTGCCCGTGCTCAAGTGAAAAATGGCGCTCACGTCATTGATGTGTGTTTAGCAGACCCTGATCGTGATGAGATAGCAGACATGGAAGGCTTTTTAAAAGAAGCCATGAAAAAAGTGAAAGCTCCTTTTGTCATTGATTCAACCGATAAACATGTCATCGAAAAAGCACTCATGTATTCTCAAGGAAAAGCCATTATTAATTCTATTAATTTAGAGGATGGAGAAGAGCGCTTTGAAGAGATTCTTCCGCTTGTCAAGCTATATGGCGGCGCACTTGTTGTTGGAACAATCGATGAAACAGGGATGGCCGTCACAGCAGATCGAAAACTTGAAATTGCCGTAAGATCCCATGACCTGCTCACGAAAAAATATGGAATCCCTGCGAGTGATATCATTTTTGACCCGCTTGTCTTTCCAGTAGGTACTGGAGACGAACAGTATATTGGTGCTGCTGAAGAGACGATTAAAGGCATTGAGCGAATCAAAGCAGTACTGCCTGAATGTCTCACCATTTTAGGCATTAGTAACGTGTCTTTCGGACTCCCGCCAGTTGGTAGAGAAATATTGAATGCCGTTTATTTGTATCACTGCGTCAAAGCAGGGCTTGATTATGCGATCGTGAATACTGAAAAGCTTGAACGCTTCGCTTCAATTCCAAAGGAAGAAATCAAGCTGGCTGAAACTTTACTTTATGAAACAAATGATCAAACCCTTGCTGAGTTCACACAATTTTATCGCGGGAAAAAGAAAACAGAGAAAAAACCAAAGATCTCCTTATCGCTTGATGAAAGACTGGCACTCTATGTCGTCGAAGGGACGAAAGAAGGCCTGATTGATGACCTTGCCCTTGCTTTGGAGAAATTTGAATCACCTCTTCATATCATCAATGGACCATTAATGCAGGGAATGTCAGAGGTTGGGCGCCTTTTTAATCAAAACGAATTGATTGTAGCTGAAGTGCTTCAATCCGCTGAGGTCATGAAAGCATCTGTTTCATACCTTGAGCAATTTATGGAGAAAAAGGACGCAAGCGGCAAAGGGAAGATTCTCCTCGCCACCGTCAAAGGAGATGTCCATGATATAGGGAAAAACCTGGTCGACATCATTTTGAGCAATAATGGCTTTCAAGTCGTCGATCTCGGAATCAAAGTAACCCCACAAACATTGATTGAAGCGGTGCAAAAAGAAAAGCCAGATATGATTGGACTATCAGGTTTACTTGTCAAATCAGCACAGCAAATGGTCTTGACCGCTCAAGATTTACAAAAAGCAAACATCTCTGTTCCCATTTTGGTGGGCGGCGCGGCGCTTTCACGGAAGTTTACGAAGATGAAAATTTCGCCTCAATATGATGGCCCCGTCCTTTACGCCAAAGATGCAATGGACGGTCTGTCTTTAGCGAATGAATTAAGAACGAACCCTCTTCAATTTCAAACAAAACCCTTAGAGGATCAAGAAACGCTCCATAAGGAAAAAGAAACAACGCAGCCAAAAGCTGTGATTGAATTACTAGAAAAACGCGCGACACTTCCGGAGGCAGCGATATTCACGCCAGAAAATACGAAACGCCATTATGTACGGGATATTGATTTGCACCACATAATGCCCTATGTCAATGAGCAAATGCTGATCGGCCATCACCTCGGTTTAAAAGGAAAGGTCAAAAAGCTCTTGGCTGAACAGCATCCAAAAGCATTGGAGTTAAAACAGCTGATCACAGATCTTCTTCAAGAAGGCAGAGAGAAAAACTGGTTTGCACCTGCATTCGTCTATCAATTCTTCCCTGCCAATTCAAATGGGAATGACCTGCATATCTATGATCCAGAAGCGCCTGACCGCGTCATTGAGACATTCCAATTTCCAAGACAGGAAAAACTTCCGTACCGGTCTATTTCTGATTATGTGCGGAAAACCGGAGAGAACGAGAAAGATTATATCGCCTTATTTGCAGTGACGGCTGGTGCCCGCATACGAGAAGTTGCGCAGCAATTTAAACAAGAGGGTGACTATTTGAAAATGCATGCTGTCCAAGCTTTAGCACTTGAGCTTGCAGAAGGATTGGCTGAACGAACGCACCAAGTAATTCGTGATAAATGGGGATTCCCAGACCCAGTCGATTTCACGATGGAGAAACGATTCCAAGCCAAATATCAAGGTCAGCGCTATTCCTTTGGTTATCCAGCGTGCCCTAATCTAGAAGACCAAGAAAAACTATTCCACCTGCTGCAGCCAGAAAAAATCGGGATTCATCTCACAGAAGGGTTTATGATGGAGCCTGAAGCATCCGTTTCAGCCATTGTCGTTTCTCATCCTGAAGCTCGATATTTTAACGTTCACTAAAAAAACCTCCTGAATTGGAGGTTCTTTTTATAAATAAAAATGGAATAAATATGAAAAATTAAGTTTATTTACCGATATTATAAATGAAAGTCATTTACTTAAAAGGAGATGTTTGTCATGTTCAAAAAGAAGATCGGGGTTTTATTGCTTACAGGCCTCTTTATCGCTAGCCCTCTTTTCCAATCACCTGCTCAAGCAAGTGAAACGTCTACTAAACAAACCAAATATTATACAGAAGAATTGGAGCATCTGTATCCAGACAGTGATTATGCAAACAATGATACGATGGACAAAGCTCAATTCTTACAGCACTCTCTTCATCTAAACAAGACCTATTTATATCACGAAGGCAGTATCTCTTCTATGAATGACATTGATTTTTACCGGTTCACCAGCTCTAAATTTGATGGAGCAGATGGCCGCTTTTCTATCAAACTCGTCAATGTGAAAGCTGGAAATGATTTCGATCTTTATCTTTACAATCAGAGCGGGTCACTCGTGTCTTCCTCTGTGCGAACAAACAACCAAAATGAAATCATCCATATGCCGAAAATTGCCGCCAGTACTGACTACTATTTAGCCGTCAAACCAAAGCAATTATTAAATGAAGAGGACAACATGTATCGTATTGTCTTTGATAAAAGTATTGAAAAAGGCACAACGAAACGATATGGATCACCTGCCACATTGAATAGTTTCAATGAAGCCGGATCTCCCAATTCTTCTTTTGATTTAAGCAGCTTGCCGCAGGATGCCGTTGTCACTGGCCTGTCATTAGAAGCTGAAAAAGGTAGTACAAATGCATATAATTATGTATTCACCGTCTCTTCCTTAAAAGGCGGAACAGTGAACGTACCTTGGAACGGTCAAAAAGTTGACATCTCTTCTTATAAAACAAGTCAAGTGCCGGCAAAAGACCGCTTTTTTGTTTCTTTTAATGCAACCGAGGTTCCTCAATTGATCGGTGGACGGTTAATCAAAGTAGGCGTTGTCTCAATTAAGAACTTACAGCTCACCTTTGAATATGAATACAACCGTGACCTCAATTATTAAACTATACAAAAGGAAAAGGTATCCCCTTTTCCTTTTTCTTATGCGTTCTTATGGTACGATACATAGAGAGAAATCAGCTAAGAAGGAGTTGCGTGTATTGCCAAACGTTATTCAACGATCTTTAACCCTTGATGACATACCAGACCTTGTCGCATTGTCAAAAGAGGTCGATTGGCCTGATTACAATGCGGAAGAGCTCACATCTCTTTTAACAAATGGACACTTTACCGGTTTTACAACAACTGACGGACAAGTCATTTCATGCGCTGGACTTTTTCAGTATGACAGTGTGGCATCAATTGGAGCGGTCATTGTATCTGAGACACATCGAGGCCTCGGTCTTGCCCGTCAAATGATTGACACACTGCTTCGTCATAGTGATCCAAGTGTCCCTGTCGTTTTAACGGCTACTGTACAAGGACAGCCAGTTTATGAAAAAATCGGCTTTCAGACAGCCGGTTATATTCATACATACAAAGCACAAAAAACAAATCCTAGTGCGCTTCACCCGTCACATCAGATTCACCTTTTTCCCGCTGATGAAACGCACCTCCCGTCTATTGAAAGGCTGGATGAAAAAGGCGCAGGGACCAATCGATCAAACTTCTTAATAAAGCGAATGGAGCGAGCAGCATTTAAACTGATCGCAAAGGATGAACACCACGAAATCACCGGCTTCGCGTTTGGTGTGGAAACACCAGCTAATCTGATGATTGGCCCGCTTGCAGCAAACGATGAACAAACGGCGCTATCACTCATTCAATCACTTCTCACGTCTTATTCTGGCGCCTTTCGTTTAGATATGCAGGAAGAAACAGCTGAACGCCTGCATACATCACTTGTAGAAGCAGGATTTACGAAAACAAACGTCGCACATTTTATGATGATTCGCGGGAACGAAAAGCAGAACGATCCGGCGCTTCTCTATTTCCTGGCCTCACAAGCATTTTCATAAAAAATCAAAAAGCTGTAGACAGATGTTGTCTACAGCTTTTTGATTTTATTTTTCGCCTACGGATGAGAGAACTTGAGCGAGTGCATTTGTGACCTTGCCATGCTCTGATGCATGCGGCCGGTCATCTCCGTCTCCATAGCCGTAATCAATCATGCGATTACGGTTTAAGCAAAGCTTTGTCAGCTGAGGCTGGAATAGATCAAATAAAGCAAAACGATCTTTTAGCTGTGGAAATTGCTTTTGATACTGCTGAATTTCTTCTGCAAGCAAGCGCCAAAGCGTCGTTTCATCTAACAGATTGTGATTGTCTAACACATTTGACACGTAACGAAGATTGCAAATAAACAGACCCGTAAAAATAAATTGTACAAGACCCTCAGGCGGCTCACTACGCAGCACTTCCTTTAGATCTTCTTCTAATGAAGCCAATTCAGGCAGCGGTTGATCACTAATGTTCACGTCATCCACAAAATCTTTGATCGCCAAACGATGCGGCTTGTGATCTTTTAATACAAGAATTGTATTTTGTCCGTGCGGCGAAAACACCGTGCCGTATTGATACATAAAGTGCAGAAGTGGCGGCATGACAACATGGAAGAATGACGCCATCCATTCTTTTGCTGACAGACCCGATTTTTCAATGAGCTGCTTTAGATAAGGCTCGCCTTCATGATCCTCATACGTCAGTGCCGCCAGCGTAACAGGGCTCTCCCCTTCATCTAAATACGTATAAATGCTTTCTCTAAAAATGACCCCAAGCATTTCAAGGTATTGATATGGCGCACCAGGTAGCTTGCTGTAATAAGGATGATCAACATTGATACTCGCATTCTCACCTGGTAAAATCACGCGGCATACATCGGATAAAAAGGCGTCTTGATCGGCGATTCCTTTAATATGCGCTGTAATACGAGGAGCAATCACCGTACGTTCTGATGGGAGTCCCCGGTACACTAGCGTATTTAAAATACTCATTGGCAGTTTAATATGATGCTTGCCTTTATTTGAGATGTTTGTAAAGGTTCTGATCGATTGCTGTGGAATATATTGATCCAGCCCTTCTCCTAAATACACAATACGGCGCATGGCCAAATCTTCGGGGAAATGCTGGATGATCATATGCGTCCACTGCCATTTATGAACAGGCATCATATAATAATCAGCCGCATTCAGCCCTTCATCTTTTAACACACGTTGGAATTGACGAATCGTGACTTCGTCTAATTCTTTGGCAATGATGTGCTCATAGTTCTCATGATCGACCGCATGGAATGTCGCAAGTTCTCGGTGAACAGCAATCCAAGACAGCTGCACACTTTCCTGCCTTTCAGGTGCATAGGCTAAGTAATCTTCGTAGCTGAACCCAATACGGCCTTTGTTATAGACGATCCACGGATGACCAGTCATCTCGCCTTCAATCCATGCGTAATCTGTATCCGTCAGCTCATCTGCACGAAGTGCTTTTTTCGACAGCAAATGAACATCCGCTAACAAGGTATGGTGAAGCTCTTTGATCAGATGGCCAGTTGTTTCAGAAGACATTGGGATGATTGGCTGAATGTCTAGTAAAAACACAATGGCACTAACATCCTTTGTCCATGTTCCGTCTTGACAGCACTCGATCGATTCAGCAATCGTATCAAAACTATCAAACAAACGAGGTTTTGCGAGATAACGATATTTCTTCTGTTCGTGAATGATTAATTCATATTGGGCGATGCCATCCTGATGATCTAGCTGAACGGGATGAAGCATATCCTCATACATATATTCGGACAGCATTTTTGCCACCATTCGCTGGTTTGCTTTTTTCCAAGCAGCAGGATTGACCGCTTTTTTCATTTCATCTTGTATACTCATCGGTTCATCCTCCTTACCCTTTGATTTCTTCAAATGTATTTGCGTGTTTATGTGTACCGAATGTCTGGAAAACATGCTTTTGATAAAGTGGATACACAGGTCGACGAGCCAGTTCATTGATAATGACACTGTTTCGGTACGCCCCTAGCCCTAAATCTGGTGCGCCTACTCCATGTGTATGAAGCTCTGCATTTTGTACAAAAATATCATTTTCACCTAATGTGTTTGTTTTCAATCGATATTCACGTTCAACCTGGAAGCGTCCTTGATGATCCCACTGAATATGATGGGAAATCGGATCAATAAATGGCGGTAATACAGATTGATAGCCCGTTGCCAAGACGACAATGTCTGTCTCATGCGTAAAGGATTCCTCTTTGACCCATTGATTGCATGAAAGCGATAAGCCGTCCCTCGTTTCCTCAATCAAATTGACTTCCGTCATCGCCTGCAGCACGGTGTTCAGCTGCTCTCCGCAAGCAGAACGTTCATAAAGCAAGTGATAAATATCTCGGATCATCGCTGAGCTGATGCCTTTATACAGCAAATCTTGCTGCTTTAATAGCGCATCTTTTTTAGGTTGCGGAAGCTCATAAAAGAAATCAATATAGTCTGGAGAGAAATACTCAAGACCCAAATTTGAATATTCCATTGGGAAAAACCCTTTAGAGCGTGTAAACCAATGAATATCCTTCGCCTCATCGTCTGATAAAATGTCATAGAATACTTCTGCCGCACTTTGACCAGAACCGATGACCGTCACGGATTTTCCTTTAAAACAGCCTTCTTTCTTTCGTTTCAAGTAATCAGCAGAATGAAACACCCGATCCCCTAAAGCTGGCTGAAGAGATGCTGGTACCGCAGGCTGTGTACCGATACCTAAAACAAGATGCTTACTTTCAAACACCTCTACCGTTTGATCTTTCACATGACGGACATGCACTTCATATCGTTTTTCTCCATCTTTTTCAACGATGGAGACAGATTCGACATTCATGCCAAATCGACAAGAATCTAATTGATCCGCGACCCAGCGGCAATAATGGCTATATTCCTTGCGCGGGATATGGAAGTCTTCTAGAAAGTAAAATGAATACAAACGGTTTTGTTCCTGCAAATAGTTGAGAAAGCTATATTTGCTTTTCACATCTGCCATACTGACAAGATCTGCTAAAAAGGGGACTTGAAGTGTTGTCCCTTCAATGAGCATACCTGGATGCCAGTGGAACGCTTCACTTCTTTCAAAAAACAAAGCGTCAATTTCGTCTACTTCTTCAGATAATGCAGCAAGCCCTAGGTTAAATGGTCCAATGCCAATCCCAATGACATCCACTACATTATTTTGCTTGTTGAACCGCGTCATGGTTATACTTCCTTTCAAATGGATCTCGATGACAAAACATCAAAAGACCTGTTTTATCTGGTAAAGTGACTGGTTTCACACGTTCGAATCCACACTTTTCAAAGACATGAATCATTTTTTCGTTCCGAATATCTGGCTCAGCCACGATTTTTTCTGTTCGTTTGTTCTGCTCAAACTGAAATGCTGTCATGGCTTGAAGCAGCGGAGTCGCAAATCCTTTCCCTACATAATCTGGCTCTCCAATTAACAGGTGAATGCCTTGATCATGCGGAGAAGGCTCATAGTACGATTCAATGATATCCCCTTTCACATTGTATGCTTCAAAATAGCTCATCGGCGTGCCATCAATGGTTCCTAAATAAAGGGTTTGATGCGGATCATGAATGGCCTGATAAAAGTGCTTTTCAAAAGCAGGAAATGGAATATTCAAATGCCAAAATGGGTGGACATACTCTTCTTGCATCCACTTGTGGACAAGCTGGACGTCCCGTTCATATTCAGCGCGAATGAACCCAATTCGATGCCTCATCCAATCAGCGCCTCCTTATGTAAAAAGAGCGGATTCAACACAGACGTGTACCTGGATTGCGTTTCTAAAGAACCCGTCAGCTCATCCATATCTTCAAACCGCGTGAGTAAGTTCGCTTTTGAAGGCAGCTCCTGTGACCGAAGAAGACTGTTCGTCAGCTCAGATGCACCATATGTCTCTTCATGCGCAAGCAGTGTGTCTCTAATCAGGGCTAATAAATCTTCTTCTTTTGCAAGCCCCTCTGTACCAAAACCATTCACAAGACCAAACAAATGATTAAAGAAGAAATAGTAACGCAGTCTCTCAACCGCTACATCGTCTGCACAAATGGTCTCACTTCTGACGCTTAAGTTTTGAACAAGCTTCGCAAGCTGATCCTTTTTCGATTCGCTATAATAGTAGCCTTGATTGTCACGATAATAGAATGTGTGCGGATATCCATTCTTTAGCTGTACGACAGCATTTTGCTGATGGGCTTCAAGGGCAAGACCATACGTTTCAAACAACCAAAGCATCGGCTCTAACGAAATCGATAAATATTGTGTGAACCAATCACGGCTGACATCTTCTGTTGATCTGCCTTCAGCGTCTGCTAATTCATGAATAATGCCTGAAAGGCGTGATTTTTCTCCGTATGCATGATCCTGACATAGCCCTGCAATTAAGCTTGCCCCTTTTTCATGATGCAAAAATGGATTTTGACGAATGACGACTTCAAAGCCAGATTCCGCCTCATCCCCTTGAATAGATAGATACGCAGGATCTTCAATCACACGGAATCCAGAAAATTTGTCATATAAAGAAACGCCTAATTCTGTTTTTAAGATACGAGACATCTCAACTCCACGATCAAGTTCCTTTTGTTTGTTAACGCGTAAAGAGTTTGTGATCTTTACAGGGACAGAGAATTTAAGCATGTACGCAGAGTCTTTTTGATAGACCGTTCTAAAGGAAGATGTCGCTGTGTATTCAGACCCTAGCGGCCCTAAATACGCCAGCTTTCCGTCCTCTATATAACGCTTGACGAACGCTTTCTCCATCACCACTTGGACTTGCAGCGGATGAATCGGAATCAGGACATATTCACCGCCTTCTGTTAACGTCGTCAGTCTCTCTTTTTCTTCTGGCATCTGGCGCATGAGCTCCTCAAACATGAGGCTTGCCGCAGACTGTGAAATTGAAGAATCCTGAAGCACAATTGACGGATGTGCTTTAAAGTAATGAAGCTGGAAAGAGCCTTTCAGCTCAGGAGAATAAATAGCTTCCTCCTCTTCTGTCATTCCTTGTCTGCTTTTTGGTGTAGGATGCGTTAAATGCCCAAGAAGGAGTGACTGCTCCGCTTCGATATATTCAAAATCAGCTGAAGAAAGAGCTGCTCGATCACTTTCTCTCTCTCTGATGAATCGTTCAATATTCCGGCAGCTTAAAATGATGCGAAGCATGAACTCATCCTCTGCATCTGTGCGGCCGTATTCAATGAGAAGTTCCTTTGAACATAAAGCAACAAGTGTGGTGTAATCGACGATCGTTCCCTGTTGCTCACTGCCTTGCGGGCGAAAGCGAACGGGAAAATCAAAGAGATGACGGCCTACAGGCGAAAAATATCGAATCGGAATGACAAGCTCAAGATCTTGTTTTGCTAATGCTGCTACAAATACAAGTGAGCCGTCTGCTTTTGTCTCTTTCTTTGCAGATCGATCAATTCCTGTTTCACGTAAAAAACAGTTTAAAAAGCTTTGCATCGTTGCATTTTCAGCCATTTGTTTATATTGACTCAACGTAGTACCCTCCCGGATTGAATATGAGCGATCCCGATATCAACAATGTCAGAAAGGATTTCCTCAATATGTGTAATAGTCGTTCTCGGATTTAACAAAGTGAATTTTAAGCATGTTTGACCATCGGCTACTGTTTTTGCTACGACAGCCGTTCCTGTTTGGAAAAGTGTGCGATGAATGATTTTATTGATGTCATCTGCTTGATGATCATCTATAAAACGGAACACGACTGCATTGATTTCTGGATCAGGATTGATCACCTCAAGATGCTCATTTTTCTCAATCAACGTAGCCACATCTTTCGCAAAATGGATGGTATGGTCAATGATACTTGCAAATCCTTCTTCTCCAATCATACGCAGAGAGAGAAGGAGTTTTAGCGCATCAAACCGGCGCGTCGTCTGAACAGATTTATTCACGAGATGCAGAATGCCTTCCAGTTCATCTTCCTTTGGATTGAGATAATCTGCATGGTAATCAATCAAACCAAAATGTCTTTTATCCTTTAGTAGAAATGCCCCGCAGGAGATCGGCTGATAAAATTGCTTGTGAAAGTCGATCGTGATCGAATCAGCAAGCTCGATGCCATCTAATTTTCCTCGGAAGGTTTTGCTTAATACAAGCGCTCCTCCATAGGCAGCATCTGCATGAATCCACAAACCGAAAGGCTTCACCATGTCATATATGTCACGTACAGGATCAATACTGCCAAAATCAGTTGTCCCGCAAGTCGCCACGACTGCAAATGGAAGCAAATCCTGCTCCTTAAGCTCCATAAGCTTCTTCTGCAAATCATGCAGGTCCATTCGATGATGTTCGTCTGTCTCAACTAACACAACAGCCTGTTCACCTAAACCTAGCTGAGATGCTGATTTTTTCACAGTGAAGTGGGCATTCTTGGAGCAAAGAATCCGCATACGGTTTGCCTCGCTCGGCAACCCTTTCTGCTGTACATTCCATTGCCAAGTGTTTTCGCAAAATGCATCTCTTGCTAAAAGCAGTCCCATGTAGTTAGATTGGGTTCCACCGCTCGTAAAGGTCCCATCTGCTCGTTCTCCATAAGAAAACTTTTCACATAACCACTTGAGGATTTCCTCCTCAACCAAAGATGCAATGCCGCTTTGATCAAAGGAATCCATTGATTGGTTAAAGGAACTTACGATCACCTCTGCTGCCAGAGCAGGGATAAGAGGTGGGCAATGCAAATGTGCCAGGCATTTAGGATGTGACACATCAACCAAATGCGGTAAAAGGTGATTTTTTATATCTTGAAAAACAGACTCAATGGATTCACCAGCCGGTTGAATCTGGAATAACGATTCGACATGAGTCGCTAATTTCCCAGGCAATATTCCGCTATACGGTCCTCTGCTTGTTTGCCACTCTGCCAGTAAGCTGTCGATGGATGTGTAGAGAGCCGCTTGGAAGGACTCCCTCCCAAGCTGGCTTTGTTGAATAAATAATGAATCGACAGATGGTTTAGTTGACTGCATCGTAAACTGCCTCTTTAAAAATCGTGATGACTTTTTCAAGCTGTTCTTCTGTCATGATCAAAGGCGGTAAGAATCGAATCACACTTCCAAAACGGCCTCCTGTCTCCACAATTAAGCCTTTATCAAAACAATTCTTTTGAATGAGACTGGCTAGCTCTGGATTTGCTGGATAACTGCCGTCCACATCCTGTTTCTCATCTGGATTCACAACTTCAACACCAATCATTAATCCTCTTCCTCGCACATCACCGAGAGCAGGCACTTGTTTTTGAATGTCTTTTAGATTGGCCTGCATACGCTGACCAAGCGCTTCTACATGATCAAGCAGATTGGTTTCTTTTATAAATTTAAGCGTAGCAGTTCCAGCTGCCATCGCCATTTGATTTCCTCTAAACGTGCCAATGTGTGCACCTGGATTCCATTGATCTAAGTCTTTGTCATAAATCACAACTGATAGCGGAAGGCTTCCCCCAATTGCTTTTGATAACACAATGACATCTGGCACAATACCAGCATGTTCAAAGGCAAACATCTTACCAGTTCGGCCGATGCCTGATTGAACCTCGTCAATAATCAGTGGAATTCCTTTTTCTTTTGTGATTCGTCTCATTTCTTGTATCCATTCAATTGATGCCGGGATGGAGCCGCCCTCCCCTTGCACCGCTTCAAAGATCATGCCTGCTGGCGGGAGAATTCCACTCTCAGGATCATTTAATACACGCTCAATATAAGAACTGGAAATGCGATGTGAGTCTTTACCGCCGATTCCAAATGGGCAGCGGTATTCATATGGATAAGGCAGGAAGTGAACATCTGGCATTAATCCTTGTACTTTTTCCTTTGGCGATAAGTTGCCGCTTAATGACATCGTGCCATGCGTAGCACCATGATATGCTCCGTGGAATGATAGAATGGAACGATTTCCCGTCGCTGTCTTGACTAATTTAATTGCTGCTTCTATAGCATCACCACCAGTTGGTCCGCAAAATTGAATTTTCGCTCTTTTTGCAAACTCCTCTGGCAAGTGAGAAAAAATCTCATTCACAAATTCTTCTTTAATCTCTGAAGTGATGTCCAGCGTATGCAACGGTCTTTTTTCATGAAGCATACGTTCAATAGCATCTATAACAACCGGGTGATTGTGACCAAGGGCAAGTGTTCCTGCACCTGCTAGGCAGTCATAAAATTCTCTACCATCTGCATCTGTCACGATCATACCTTCGGCTTTTTGCATGGCTAATGGGAACCGTCTCGGGTAAGACCTTGCATTAGATTCTCTTTGACTTTGTTGCTCTAAAAATTGCTGATTTTTAGAAACGGTTTTGATGGACATAATAAAACACTCCTCCAATTGATAAAGATTATCATTTTCATTTACTAGCCTAGAGGATGTAAGATACGAAAGTCAATTGTATTCAAAAAGATGATTCTAAAAGCATATGAATGCTATATTCTCTTTTTAACGAGTAATTTCGTGTATTTTTTACAAACATCTACAGCCATAAGGGCGATGTAACGTTTGAGTATGAAAAATATTGAAAAAAATTACAAAACAATTCTCCTGGTTCTTTTGCTCTATGCGTTGTAGCTCCCTTGTTTGATACGGGACGGCCGAATGAAATGAATGCAGTAAAACAAAAAATGAACGTTATTTTATCTTGATATAAATGGTTATGATGGTATAATTTCTCTGAAACGAAAGGGAATCGAGGGAGATCTGATGATTTTAACGAAGCATGACCTTCACCACTACTTGGCACAAGATCAGAAAGCACTTGCCATCAATCGAAAAAGACCAAAGTGGCTTGGGGATGATATTTGGAAATATCAAAGATATTTACGAAAATATGAGTACTATACGAATAGCGGTGCTACGTTACGCAAATGGTTTTATCGTTACTTACATAAAAAGAAAGGCATGCAGCTTGGCTTTGATATCCCAATTGGTGTATTTGGACCTGGGCTCAGAATCAACCATACTGGGCTGTTGATTGTGAACAAGCATGCCAAAATCGGATCGTTTTGTGATATTCATCAAGGCGTGAATATCGGTCAAAACCATCATGAAAAAGATGTGCCCGTCATTGGAGATCATGTATGGATCGGCCCTGGCGCTAAACTGTTTGGAAATATTTATATTGCGAATCATATTTCCATCGGAGCAAATGCAGTAGTGAATCGCTCCTTTCATGAAGAGCGGATTGTCATTGCAGGTGTCCCTGCTCAAAAAATAAAAGAAAAAAGCCCTTCTTTATGAAGGACTTACTTGACCAAAGCAGTGAGCCACATGAGATAAAATAAGATGGATAAACATGAGGATCATCCTGCCCGAGCCCCATCACCATTTATCCTAAGATGCTTTGGCGCAATCAAACCATCAATCGGTAGCAACTTGAAGTGAAACAAATCGCCACAGCCGTACTCTCTAATTTGCGTTGGAGTACCCGAAGACCAGCATGAGAAAGTACAAGACAAAGACGAGGATGGCAATCGCATAGATGAGAATGGACACAATCAGTACTGTCCAGCCCAACCCTTTTCTTCCTGTTTGAATGAGATATATTCCAAGTGTGAAGAGCCCGAGTAAAAGACCTAAGATGGCCCATAACCATTTATTTTTCCCGTGTTTTGGTGCATCAACGAATAGGTAGATTGCGACTAAGATGGATACAAACCAACCTGTAATCCATTTCACATTCATCCGCCACCCTTCTTTTTCAATTTATTGAATCTTACTATACTTTTTTCCTAATCTTAAAAACAACTATTCAAATGAATGATTCGGAAGGCTTTGCCATTCTTCTCTCAGCATTCCATACCGCATCGAATCATAATACTCCCCTTGATAGTAACGTACCTTACGCAGTCTTCCCTCAAGGATAAACCCGCATTTCTCTGCGCAACGCATCATGCGTTCATTTCCAGACCAGGTGGTCAGGCCGATGCGTGGGATATCAATGTGTGAAAAGAGTTCATCGATCCATAGACGCAATGCCTTTGTTCCAACGCCCCCATTCCAAAAACGTGAGTCATAAATAAGAATCCCGCACTCCAGCCAGCGTGTGCGTTCATTCTCCCAATAATAAGAAACTGTGCCCTTTAATTCACCTCCGACATCAATGCCAAATAGTTTTGGCAGGACAGAATCATCCTGTAAATAGCGTTTTTTAAATGCAGCAAGCGATATGTCATGTTCAATAAAATACGGTGCATTCCACTTTCGATAGGCCTGGTCTGGGGCTTTAAACCTTAAATGCCATACCACTTCTAAATCGGTTTCGTCTAATGAACGTATGCTCACAATCTCTTCTTTTTTTCCTTTCATCTGTTCACGTTCCTTTACTTTGTCGTTCTTTTAGCAAGATGACGATACTCGATAGGCGTCATGCCTTCATTTTGCCGAAACAGCTTTGAAAAATAAGTAGGGTCATCAATGCCTACATGTTCTGCAATGAGAGCTATTTTTTCATTCGTTGAAGCAAGCAGGCTTTTGGCTTTTTCAATTTTGAGTCGATTGATGTACTGGCTCGGCGTCAGTCCGTACACGGTCTGCATGCACCTTGTCATGTAATCAGGATGATAATGAAGAATCTCTGCCAGCTTCTCCATCTGTAATTTTTGCGTAAAATGACGTTCAAGATAGTGAACTACTTCTGAAGCGACAGTCTCCTTTGCACTTGGAATATGAAATGCTTCTTTTTGTAAATGAATGAGCATTTCCTCAAATTGAAGCTGCTTTTTGAGCTGAAGTTCAGACGCATCATCATTTAAAACGCGCATCGCTGAAAGATGCTTCTGTAGCACGCTTCCCCCTTTCACTTTTCCTTTTCGGGGCAGACGAAATTCATAGCTTGCTGCTTTTTCAAAAGTGGCTTGATTTTGCTTCATGTCAAACCAGTGTTCTCTCGGCCGATCTGTAAACTCAAATGAATCAATTGAAAAATGCAGCCACTCATAAAGTGTTTCTTCTTTGCATGGCAGATGTCCACCATGGGCAAGTCCCGGTGATAAGATGATATATTCTCCCTCTTTTACGTGATGAGGCACCTCGTCTTCTGTGATCCACAGTTCACCTTTTGTGACATAAAGAAGATCAAATACGGTGAAAATTCTGGAGATATGTCGTTCTCCTGGGTGGAATACACCTTTGCCTGAAGCAATATAGACTGGAAATGGCGGTACAGTAAATGTAATAAACGGACCCATATTCATCCCCTTATGAAGTCGGATTTCTCCAATAAGTTTCGGTTTCATCTCTTCTTATTATAGTCGATGCAAGGTACACTATAAATCGGATTTATACGAAAGAAGGTGATGTGATGAAACCACAAGCACTGACAATACAAAAGGTTCAAGCCAAAAGTGAAAAATCCCACCCTTCATTATTTGCATTAACTTGGCCTATTTTTATCGAAATCTCTTTATATATGCTGATGGGGAGCGCAGATACACTGATGCTCAGCCAGTATTCTGACAATAGTGTTGCCGCAGTAGGGGTAAGCAATCAGCTACTAAATCTATTGATTGTGATGTTCAGCTTCATTACGACTGGGACGACGATTGTCATTGCGCAACTTTTAGGAGCGGGCCGCAATCAGGAAGCGACCCTAGTTGCCTATGTATCACTAGGCACCAACTTCCTCATTAGCTTTGTGATCAGTCTTCTTATGTTTGTGTTAGCTGTGCCCATCCTGCATATGATGGGATTATCAAGCGAGCTCATGCCAGATGCAACCGTCTTTTTACAGATTGTCGGCCTGCTGTCTTTTATACAGGCGCTCATTATGACCTATAGTGCTATTTTAAAAAGCTATGGATTCACGAGAGATACGATGTATGTCACCATCGGTATGAATCTGTTAAACGTTGCTGGTAATTATTTGGTCATCTTTGGACCATTTGGCTTCCCTGTATTAGGTGTCATGGGTGTTGCTCTTTCCACATCATTTGCACGGTTGATCGGTCTAACAGCCATGATCCTCATTGTTCGACACCGCATTGGATTGCGGTTTTCATTCAAGCGAATGTTTTACATCCAGCGAACGCATTTAAAAAAACTGCTAAAAATCGGCATTCCTTCTGCTGGAGAACAGCTTTCTTATAATGGCTCTCAAATGATTATTACGCTGTTTATCACATTTATGGGCACGCAAGCACTGGCAGCAAAAGTCTATACCCAGAATTTGATGATGTTCATTATGTTATTTGGTGCCGCCATTAGCCAAGGAACGCAAATCTTAATTGGGCGCCTGATCGGGGCGAAAGAATTTGATGCGGCCTATCGAAGATGCATGAAAAGCTTATACTGGGCCATTGCCATCTCGCTTCTTTCTTCGACTGCTTTATCTTTATCATCGACGCATTTACTTACTTTTTTCACTAGCAACAGTGAGATCATTCAAATCGCGAGCGTCCTCCTCATATTGACGATTATTTTAGAGCCTGGACGTTCTTTTAATATGGTCATCATCAACTCCTTGCGGGCAGCTGGTGACGCGAAGTTTCCAGTCTATATGGCGATGATTTCAATGTGGGGCATCGGCCTTCCGATCGCTTATTTATTAGGCATTCAACTTGAAATGGGCCTGATCGGGGTTTGGATTTCTTTTATCGTGGATGAATGGGTAAGAGGTATCTTCATGTATAGGCGGTGGCGTTCAAGAGTGTGGACGGAGTACCGGTTTACTTCCACATAAAAAGGACTGCGGGTGCAGTCCTTTCAGATTGTTGACAAAGGGCTAAAACGAACTTTATTTTAGCCCTTTGTCTTCTTTTCAGCGTGATAGAAAACCTTTGCAGCCCTAGGAAGGACGAGCATCGGCGCGGAGCGAATTTGACATTCGTGAGCACCGAAGCGCAGGACTGACACCGAATGCGAGGGTTTGTCTACACGCTGAAAGGGCTAAAACGAACTTTATTTTACCCCTTTGTCTTCTTTTCATTACGTAATATCTTCTAAAATAAGTGCTTTTTCTTGTGTTGAAATATATGACCGCTTCGTAAAGACGCGGTATTCGTTTTCTCTAGTTTTATCTAAAATAGCCTTATAAAAGTGAGCAGCTGCTTTCACCGGTATCCTTGAATAAAGTGGGAATTCATGTAGATGGTCAAAAAATTCCTCATAGTACGCCTCTGCCTCAAACGCAATATATTCCCATACGTGCTGGAAGGCTTGATTGACGATCCCTTCTTGTAATTCTTGCTCTGTATACCCAAATTGATCCATGACTTGTTTTGGCAAATAAATGCGGTTCCTTTCCGCCTTATCCTCACCAATGTCTCGAAGAATATTGGTCAACTGCATGCCAATCCCAAGGGAAATCGCTGCTTCTTTTAGCTGTTCTTTTTTACGCGGTGCAATGATCGGAAGCAGCATTAATCCAACTGTACTTGCGACATGATAGGAATAGATGAGCAGTTCATCTAACGTTTCATATCGATGCTGCTCTAAATCCATCTCCTGTCCTCGCAGCAGGTCACGGAATGGGGCTTCATCCATACGAAACTGTTGAAATGTATACTCCAGCGCCACCCACATTGGATCATCACGATCTACTTTTCCTTGCAAGAAACGATCAAATGCCTCCTGAAAAGACGTCAGTTCTTCCTTTGGTGAAGGAGACTCATCTACAATGTCATCCGCTCTCCTACAAAAGGAATAAACAGCCCAAACAGCCTGTCTTTTCTTTTTAGGCAGCATGGAAAAGGCACGATAAAACGTTTTTGAATGAGTTTGAATGGTCTCTTCACATATTTTCAATGCTGTTTGCACATCAACCACTTAGCTTCACTTCCTTTCTGTTGTTCAGATCTTTAAGCAGTACAGAAGCCATGAGCTTTGCACTTTGCATCACGATCGGTACCCCGCCGCCGGGATGGATGGAAGCACCTACCGCATATAGATTGTCTACATCTGCAACCTTTACTTGCGGGCGAAACACACCTGATTGAAACAAATTAGGAGCGAGTCCAAAGCTGCCGCCTTCAAACAATCCTTCTCGCATTGAATCATTCGGTGTTCTCACCTTATGCCAGACAACCGCCTCTCGCAGCTGTGGAAAGCCTCTTTTTTCAAGACGCTCCACCATTTTATCCACAAAGTCTGTCTCTTGTTCCCAGTTGATGTGATCTCCTGATGGAACAGGAATGAGCATATATAGGACACTGCTGCCTTCTGGGGCAAGGGATGGATCGATGGTCGATGGATTAAACGTATAAAATGATGGATCTTGAGGTATCGTTTTCGTTTGGAACACCTCTCTCATATGCTGATCAAAGTGTTCTCCCATGAAAAATTGATGAACAGGTGCTTCATCGTATACTTTGTTTAACCCTAGATACACCATCACGCAGCCGGAGGATGGAACGTATTTACGCCGGTCTTGTTCACCTAAACCAAGCTGTTTTAACGCCGCTGGATAATCTCCGTTCATCACAAATGCATCAGCTGCTATGTGCTCATCATTTATTTTTGCCTTGACCACACGTTTCCCCTCAAACTCAAATTGTGCGACTTCTTCACTTTTTCTTATGTGTACACCCGTCTTTAAGAGCTGTCTCTCCAATATATCTACTAAACTCGCATATCCGCCTTTTAAATAGTAAATTCCGTGTGCGTGCTCACTATATGAAACAAGCGAATAAATGGCGGATGCTTCATACGGATTTCCTCCGACATAGAGGGTTTGAAGTGCATATGCATCTCGGAGGCGCTCATCTGAAAAATATTTTTTGAGAGAACTTTGAACGGTTCGATATGCTTTTAATTTCATTAAAATCTTCATGTTCGCTTTTGTAAAAAAGGTTCGTTTTTCATGAAATGATTTTTCTAGAAAAGCTTCCTGCCCTTCTTGAAACCGATCCGTCATTTCTTGCATAAATGTTAAATATCCCTGTTCTTCCTTTGGAAATACACGTTTGATTTCTTCTAGTTGTCGCCGTGTATCAGAGTATTTCGTGTAGGAAGTTCCATCTTGATAGTGGATCGTATACAGCGGATCGAGCTGCAAGAGATCAAGAGATGTTTCATCAATGCCTACGTCATGTAAAATGCCTCTTAACATATCAGGAAGTAGGACAATGGTCGGACCTTCATCTACTTTATATCCTTTCTCACGTACAAAAGCAAGTCTCCCGCCGAGCCGTTCATTTTTTTCAACAAGGGTGACATCATGTCCAGCTTTTTTTAAATAGAGGGCTGAGATCATTCCGCCAATACCGCCGCCAGCAATCAATATATGTTTTTTCATGAGGCGCTCCCCTTTTCTTGATGTGGCACTCTTTTGTGCGTATGTTTCTCTTTTGCCAGAATCGCATTTGTCGTAATACGCGCTGATTCTAAAATGGTTGGCAATCCACTGCCTGGGTGGGTTCCTCCACCAACGAGCCAGCAGTGTTTCAACTCATCAAATTCATTATGCGGCCTGAGTACCATCATCTGCGTCAACTGATGACCCAGATTAAATGTAGCTCCTTCATATACATACAGCTCTTCTTCCCAATGCTTCGGCGTGATCATCCGCTCGACTTCAATATGCTGCCTGATATTCTTAAAGCCCGTTTTCCGCTCCAGTGTATCCAGCACAAGCTCTCTAAATTCTTCTTGATGCGCTTCCCAGTCAATACCGCTTTGATTATTGGCAACGGGTGCTAACACATAAAGAGCGGACTTGCCTTTTGGCGCAAGCGAATCATCTGTCACACTTGCATTTTGAATATAAATGGACGGATCATCCGGCAGCTCAAAGGTTTTCGTAATCTCTTTGACGAACTTCGCATAGTCATCGGAAAAAACGATGGTATGATGCGGCTCATCATATATCGTATCTAAACCTAGGTACAGCATAAAGGTGGAGCATGAGAATTTTTTCTTTTTCAGTTTCTTCTCGCTATATTTCTTTAAAAGACCCGGCTCTACAAGCTTTGTCATCACGTGTGCAAAATCACCATTTACGACGACCTCATCTGCCTGTATTTCTTCACCAGTTTCTAAGCGAATGCCCTTCACTTTCCTGCCTTCCGTCAGCAACTTGTCAACTCCAGTTGATAGATGAAGGGTAGCCCCAGATTCAACAGCTGCCTTTGCCATCGCTTCTGACAGCTGATTCACTCCGCCTTTTGGATGATAAACGCCTGTGTCATGCTCCATAAAGGAAAGAATTGAGAACGCTCCTGGGCATTCCCAAGGTGACATCCCTAAATATTTTGATTGGAATGTAAAGGCATATTTCACTGATTCATTTGAGAAATAATCCGACAGCACATCATATAAGCTTTTATTTAATGAGAGCTGAGGAAGTGCTTTGATGACTTTTGGACGCAAATAATGATGGAAACGATCCATTTTACTTTGTAGAATCGGCGTTAGGCGGTCCATTTTTCGTTTTGTATCATTCATAAAACGTACATACCCCTCGCCCTCACCAGGTGCAAAGGCTTCTAGCCGTTTGTACATTTCGTCTCGATCTCGAATCATATCAAGCTTCTCATCTTGAAAAATTAATCTATACATTTCTTTTAATTCAATCACATCTATATAATCATAGAGATTTTTACCGGCAAAGGTGAACAGTTCCTCTGCAATATGAATCATACTGAGAAAAGTAGGACCTGTATCAAACGTGAAATCACCAAGTTGAAACTTAGAGTTACGTCCGCCAACAAAGGACTGTTTTTCATATATATGAACATCATGTCCTTTGCTTTTCAACATCATAGCTGCTGCAAGTCCTCCTGGTCCTGCTCCGATCACAATGATTTTCATTATCCTTTTTCCTCCAAATTAATTCACTTTAAGTTAATTATACAAATTGAAGCGGTTAGATCAACTTTTGATGTGCTCTAAAAGTCTCATGTTATGTAGCAAAAAAGCCGACTTCCTTTCAACAAGTGCAAGAAAGCCGACCCTTTGTTATGCTTCTATATCAATTCGATATGTTTCAAACCAATGATGAATCTGTGCCAAATGGGCAATGAGCTGTGGGCCTTTCATTAACTGACCATACCAAGGGACCTGGAAAGAAGCCCCTTCCGTTTCAATCAGCTGTTTTAATTGATGTGGATCTAAAAATTCATGAAGCACAGAATCCTTTTGCGCGAGACAATCTGTTAACATCTCTTTTACCGCCTGAGTATAAGCAGGATGATGTGTTTTCGGATAAGGGCTCTTCTTGCGATAAAGCACTTCATTCGGTAAAATTCCCTCTAATGCTTTCCTCAAAACCCCTTTTTCCCGATTTCCATACATTTTCATTTCCCAAGGAATATTCCATACATACTCAACAAGACGATGATCTGCGAATGGTACACGTACCTCAAGGCTCGCCCCCATGCTCATACGATCTTTTCGATCCAGCAGTGTTGTCATAAACCAAATCATATTTAAGTAAAAAAGTTCTCTTCGGGCTTTATCTACTCCAGTTTCTCCATCTAAAAGAGGGGTTTCTGCCACGGTTTCTTCATATTTGCTTTGCGCATATTCCTTCAGTGATAATTTCTTTTGCCATGAGTCTTGAAGAAGCTGAATGCGTGCTTCCGTTGATCTCATCCACGGAAATCCATTGGTTTCGCTTGCCATGTGAAACCATGGGTAACCTCCAAAAATTTCATCTGCACATTCACCTGATAAACCAACAACAAAATCCTTTTTAATTTCTCGGCAGAACCATAGTAAGGAAGAATCAATATCTGCCATCCCCGGCAAATCTCGCACTTCAACCGCTTCTTTCAAATAAGAAGCCAGCTCTTTTTGCCCGATGATACAGCTGTGATGATTCGTTTGAAACGCTTTGGTCATTCGATCAATCCACGGCCCGTCAGCATTGGGCTGGAATTGACTTGCTTCAAAGAATTGATCATTTCCGTCGTAATCAACGGAATACGTATGCAGCGGGGCTTTCCCTATTTTCTCAAAGTGCTTGGCGGCAATGGCCGTAATGGCACTAGAATCCACTCCGCCCGATAAAAACGTACATACAGGCACATCAGAGACGAGCTGTCTTGTAACGGCATCCGTAAAGAGTTCCTTCACGTGCTGAGCGGTGTCATCAAGCGAGTCTGTATGCTGCTTGCTTTTGACATTCCAGTACCTCCACACACGCAAACCATCTTTTGAAAAGGTTAGGGCATGTGCCGGCCTCAGCTCTTTCACCCCTTTAAATACGCCTTGCCCTGGTGTTCTAGACGGCCCTAGGCCAAAAATTTCTGATAAGCCTTCATGATCGACTTTGGCTTTCATCTCAGGATGAGCCAGAAGTGCTTTGATTTCTGAACCAAACAAAAAGGAATGATGACGTTCTGTATAGAAAAATGGCTTGACACCGAGCCGGTCTCTCGCTGCAAATAATAATTCACGCTCACTATCCCAAATGACAAATGCAAAAATTCCATTAAAATGGGTCACACACTCTTCCTTCCATTCTGTATAGGCGTGAAGAAGAACCTCTGTATCAGAATGCCCAAGAAAGCGGTGCCCCCTTTTGAATAATTCTTTTCGTATATCCTCCGTGTTATAGAGTTCTCCATTGTATACCACCGTATAATCATGGTGTTGATGGGTATATGTCATCGGCTGCTTTCCGCCTTCAACATCGACAACGGCTAACCGTTTATGGCCGAAAAGAACGTGCTCACTTTTCCACGTATTTGTATCATCCGGCCCTCGTTTAGATAATGTATCTGTCATTTGATTGATTACATGATCCTGTTGGATGAGCTGCTTTTTAAAGTCTGCCCAGCCTGTTATTCCACACATCATCATCAGCTCCCATCCGTTTTTCATCAAGTGTTCTCATTTAGCCTTTCTTAGTTTATGCATCGTCTCCTTGATAGTTGATTTGTCCTTTTTTCCCCTGTGTATAGGACAAGCTTCATTTGGTAAGAAAAGAAAGAGGAAAGGAGGTTTTGCGAATGGAGAACCGCATGACCTATCTTCAGCAAAACCACCCAAAATGGTGTAACGGGTACTTACTGATGGAAAACGGTCATTGTCTGATTGAAGACGAAGAAGGAGACATCATGCTGCCTGAAAGCCTTCAAAGTTCTATGATCTGTTTGAAAGAAAAGGATCGATGGACAAAAGGAGAATTGCTCGGGTCTGTCGTTCTTTGTGAGAATGGGAAGTTGATGGAGGTAAAAGGCGGTGAACGCATTCAATATACAGCGTCTCTTTCTAAAGGGTGGCTTGATTTGCTCATGTTCGTACCGGAAAGCGTCTTTTATCAGATCATTGACTATGTAGAACAGCTTGGCTTTTCCGTCTATGATTGTGTCTTCTCTTCCTTCCATCCTTCTCATCGCGTGTCTTTTTTTCAGTTTTCAGGAGACATGCAATCACTCGCCCTTCAATGCCACCATCATTCGGACGCAAATCAAGTTCACTTGGAATGGACGACGTCTGACGGTCACCGGCTGATGTCTCAGTTTGATCTCACGTAAAAAGGGCACTGCTTTTGATAAGCAATGCCCTTTTTATCTTAAAAGATATGGAAACCGATCGGCAGACGTAAGCCGAGAAGAATGGTCACAATGGCAACCACGATAAAACCAATGAATACACCCGTCACCGATTTTCCTTTTTTCTTGCGTACAAGGACCATTTCCATGAAACCAATCACAAGAATACCAAGTATCATTTTTCCAACATACTCGCCCCCGTAACCCGGGATTTTCATTCCTGTGCGAACATACAGCTCTACACCCGTTGCAATAATAATCAAGTAAAATAGGCGTACGATCATATGCACAATTTTAGCGCCTTTATCGTTTTTACCTGCTAATGCAAAGGCAACGAAAAATAAAATAATACCTAGCACCCACGCTGTAATATGTAAATGTGTTCCCATTTGTGATTTCCCCCTTTATCAGAACAATTACCTTCTCATCGTACCACGAAATAAGTCGAACACAAAGCGACAATCCTGTGTCAACACGCCTTTATTTGACGCGATTTGATAACGTCCCAATTGGTTCAATTGTTACTTCAACCTGATCGCCTGAGGCTAAAAATTTTGGCGGTTCAAAACCTTTGCCGACTCCAGAAGGTGTACCTGTTGCAATGATGTCTCCCGCTTCCAGCGTCATCCCTTTTGAAAGAGTTGACACAATGTCTTCAATTGGGAAGATCATTAATTCCGTACTGGCAGACTGACGAACCTCTCCGTTTACCTTTGTTTCCACATGGAGTGCTCCATGATCCTCGATCACTGACTTGTGAACGATATAAGGTCCCATTGGACAAGTTGTATCTAAGCTTTTTCCGATGAAAAATTGTTTGTGTTTTTTCTGCAAATCTCTTGCCGTTATATCATTTAAAATGGTGTAACCGAAAATGTAATCGTGGACCTCTTCAGGAGCAATATTCTTTCCTGTTTTGCCAATGACAATGGCAAGCTCCCCTTCGTAATCCAATTCACTTGTCACATCTTCATGGAGAAGAATATCCGCTTCATGCCCTACAACAGAGGTAGGCGCCTTTGTAAAGATCATCACGTCTTTAGGAATATCTGCTGCACTTCCCATTTCCATGACGTGATCTTGATAGTTTTTCCCAACACACATGATGTTTTTCGTTGGTTTTGGAATCGGTGCATGGAGTGTCACGTCCGAAAGCGGATAGACATAAGAGCCGCGGTCTTCTTCTTTTTTCTCCGCCCAATCAAGAAGTTGTTTGACGTGTTCGACAAACTTGTCCCCCATGTTGATGCATTCAGATAAAGAGTTTGGCAATGTTTCTAGCTCAAATAGTTTTGCTTCTGCCTTTTTGACGTCCATCACCCATTCATCATCAATGACGACCCCGATAAACAATCTGTTATGTATCTCACCTGTAAAAAACTTCATGTTTTCCCCTCACAATCTTCATTTCAATACATTATGATGTCTCATTTTTATTTCTCTACGAAATAAAAAAAACCCTTTTTTATCATACTCTCTTTTAAAAAGGGTTTCAAAAATGAAGACCTGACATTTAGCGGTAGCGTCGATACTCCCACATATTCCCTTGATCCCATTTACGATCAACATTTCCTTGATGGCGGGAATGATGTTTTTTCTTTCCGCATCTTCGGCAAGAGTGACTCCGTTTATGGTGATGAGAACGTTTAGATCGATGGCTGCGGTGTGATTTGCGGCAGCTTTTCTTATGATGTGATCTGTGTTTGCTGCGGCATGATTTTTTTGGTTCACTCTTTTTGCTGCGGCAAGACTTTTTGCTTTTATACGACTTTTTACTTTTGCATGGTTTCTCGCTCTTTACACTTTTTTTTGAGCAGCGACTTTTTTTAGAGCGATAGCTTTTTTTAGAACGATAGCTTTTATGGCTTTTTTTGCTGCGATGTGACTTACGGCAGCCGCCTCCACCAAAGAACCAGTGACGGCGATTTGAATGACGAGAACGAGATGATTTGTGCGAATGTCCCGATTCTGGTTCACGATCTAAGTGTTGATCACGCCCCTCACTTCGAAGTGAATCAACTGCATGTTCAATATGCGAATGATCAAATGTGCTCACGAACAATTCCCCTCCCAATCTGTGCTCTGACAAAACAAACAGACGAAGCTGTTTATCTTCTCTGCTTTATGTTACGAGACTCGATAGACAAGTGTTCTTGGCGAATGCCTCTTTCTTAGAAAACTCCATGAATACCTACCAGCAGGTACAGGACATTCCTTCATTTTCATATAGTGGAGGAGATATAGGAGGGTGATGAACGCATGGACACAGAACCTTTAAAACAACTGGATATCTGGATTCATCCAAAAGATCTCATGGAATTAAAAAAGGACGTATGGAACGATGAACCCGTCGAGGCCATTCTGAAAACCGGCCAAACCAAGTCACATATTTATGCCTCATACCGAGGATCACACATTCGAAAGCTCAAGAAAAAATCATATCAAATTGAATATCGAAAACCAAAGCAAAGACAGGGCGAATCCCTTTTTCACTTAAATGCAGAGTACAATGATCCTTCTTTCATTCGCAACAGGCTGTCTTTTTATTTCTTTGAACAAATGGGTGTCTTCAGCCCGTCCGCTTCTCATGTGTTTCTGACCATTAATGGAAGAAAAGAAGGCATTTATTTAAAAATAGAATCTGTAGATGAGCGGTTCCTCCAAAAACGACAGCTTCATGGAGGTGGCATTTATTATGCTGTAGATGATGACGCCAATTTCTCTCTTTTAAGTTCATTTGATAAAAAGCCTAAAAAACATCTTCTTCTCGGTTATGAGAAAAAAACAGGAACACCTGAACACGACAAGCAGCTGAGTGAATTTATTTACTTTTTGAACACCGCAAGGGACGACACGTTTGCAAATAAGATTGAGCAGTATCTTGATGTGACACAATATTTCCGCTGGCTCATTGGTGTCGTGTGTACCCAAAATTTTGATGGCTTTGTTCATAACTATGCCCTTTATGTGAATGATCAAGGAAGGTTTCAAGTAATGCCTTGGGATTATGATGCGACTTGGGGTCGTGATATTCACGGAGAAGAAATGGCGTTTGATTATATTCCAGTCAGCGGTTTCAATACATTAACCGCTAGATTACTAGACATCCCTGCATTTAAAAGAGACTATTATGCCCTTTTCCAGCACGTACTAGATACACATTTTTTAGAAAAACGACTTCTCCCCATCATTGAGACATGGCATGCTTCGATTGAGCAGCGAATTGGAGAGGATCCATATACGAAAAACCGACAAGACATGCTGTGTTCAGAGCGAGAATTAATCCGACAGTATATCAACAAAAGACGACGTTATTTACAAACTGAGATTAAAAAAGAGACATCGCGCCTGTAAAGACACTTTCGAATTTTGTCACTTTAGTTCTCATATTGACGAAAGAGCTTTTTTTATAGAAAAATAGGGTATACTAACCATATCCTTCTATTTGATAAAAAATGTGAGAGTTGGCGTCCGTTATGATCAATTATGAAATTGAACAAAAAAGATTACATTTGATTGAGACCGCAAAAAAATTCGGAATGAATGCCGAAGAAACCATCAGGTGCAGTCAAGAGCTTGACACACTCTTAAATAAAGGCATCAAAACCACCTCTAAAGAATGCTCGAATAAAGGGTAAACCATACACTTCATTCCTCTCATCAAAGTTCTTCAAAAAGACAATCACATATTAAAAGACCCATCATAAGCTATGGTGAAACGCCCAAAAACGAAGTGCCCTATTTTTCTAAAGGATGTGCACCGCTATGCCGGCTATTGTTGGAGCCTTTAAAGTAAATGCCGTCGGAACGAGCGGAGTCGTTCATGTTGGAGACTGCATCACCATTTCTCCAAATAGTCAGGTTAAAACGTTTGCTGGCGCAGGCAGTTTTAACACTGGTGATCAATTACGCATTAGCAACTATAAAAGTGTGACAAATACGTATGATAGTGATGTCATTGATCAACCGCTTGTTGGTAACTTGTAAGGAGTGAGAATCCGTTGAACTTCTATATTAATCAAGCGATACAAATTAATTACTTACGTGTGGAGTCTGTGAGTAACTCATCCGTTCTGCAAATCGGCAGTGCTGGATCAATCAAAGCACTCTCCAATCTGTATAACACTGGTAGCTACGTAGAAGCAGCACCTGCCGCAGCAGGCACACAAGGAATTGAAGAGTCTCAAGGCGCAAGCACGGCACCTTTTGTACCGCTTCAGTCACCAACAACATAAGTTCATCTGCAATCCCCGGAGGTGTATGCATATGTATGACTATCAAAACAGCGCTTCACAAATGTATGGCATCATTCAAAAGCAAACACAGCAAATCATGATGCTTGAAAAAAGGCTTAACGAGCTTCAGCAGGAAATGCAAATGATCAAAGATAAACCGACAACAACGATTGAACGGATTGATTATCAATTTGATCAACTGAAAATCGAGCGGCTGGAAGGCACATTAAATATCGGTCTCAATCCATCTGATCCAAATAGTGTTCAAAATTTTGAAGTGGGCCAAACAACAACCCCGGGAATTGGAATGATGCAG
This sequence comes from Bacillus sp. FSL W7-1582, assembly GCF_038593325.1. Taxonomy (NCBI): domain Bacteria; kingdom Bacillati; phylum Bacillota; class Bacilli; order Caryophanales; family Bacillaceae; genus Bacillus; species Bacillus sp. FSL W7-1582. The sequence goes on along the minus strand of NZ_CP151987.1, from coordinate 1,057,838 downwards.
CAAGAAATGGCTGATCAATTTTTCAATCAAACACGCCAGCTTGTCGATGCATTCTTAAATGAAGAAGCACCGCAGCTTCTTGAAGAACTAGAGCAGCGATACGAAGGCTCGCTTGATGAAAGCAACAAACACCATATTATTGAGGACATTCGAAAACAAATAGACAGCAGAATCAAATATTATGCGGGGCAGCTGCCACAAAGGGAAGATATGACCCCGCTTCAACGTTCCGAGCAAATTGCTGAATACGTGAAACATGATGTCAAACGGGCAATCGAGCACTTTTTAGCCCATATTCCAAATGAAACGAAAGGAGAGGAAAACGGATGAATTTCACAGTCGTCAACCGCAACATCGAAACCGGAAGCATTAAAGTAGTTGGGGTATCGTCCTCTTCCCTATTTATTATCGGGGACACGGACCATGTACAGCTGTCATCGATTTTCGATACACCGCCAGAATCATTAATTATTGGCCCGTTTGTTCCTCTAGCCCCTCGATAATGATTAAGCGCACATCTCAAGTGAAGTTCTCGAAGGTGAATTCTGTCGGGATTGCGAGTGTTGTTCAAATTGGTGATACACAAGAGCTATGTCCGAACGTGAAGGTGTTAGCTGTTCAGCGAACCATTAGTTTGTTTTATGGAAATGAAGCTGAAAACCTAGATGCAAAAGAATTTGAAGTGTATTATGAGCCGATCCCATTGATGCTGCCAGAACGAGCGGTTAGAACGGCCTTTTATCATGAAAAGCCTCTCATTAAAGTGTCGTCCATTCATGTAGAAGGGGTCTCTTCCTCCTCTATCTATCAAATTGGCTCTACGTGCGGAATAAATGCCGTTGCGCGAGTGAAGCATATTCGAGAGTTATTTAGCAACAATGACGAACAGCCGCCAAACTCACAATTGGACCTACCTGCGCATATGATGGTGATATGACTTCGAATAAAGGATGTCGATTATGCCAGCAATTGTCGGACCCATTTACATTAACTCGATTTCTGGGGGCGTCGTAAACGTCGGTGACTCATTTTATCTTTCGCCTAAAAGTTCTTCAAAATCTGCTTTAGGCTCTGGAGCGGGGAATACCGGAGATTTCTTGATTTTAAATAATGGCATTAGCGCCACCAACTATGTGGATCCTGACTTAAATGATCAGAATATGGTAGGCAATGCATAAAGCGGCTCCTCTACACTCATTTCATTTAGAGGAGCGCTTTTTTATGCTCATTTCTTTCTACGTTGTCTTGATTTCTTTGTTTTGACCAGCTTGCTTGCCGGCTGCTTTCGAATCCATTTGATGTACGGAACAAGCTTTTCATCTTGTCTTAGTGCATCCAGCGTATTCAAACGTGCGGCAAGCTCCTGGTTTGTATAAAGAGCATGTACTTGTTTATGGCAAGGGATACACAGGAAGGTAGTCGGTAGAAAGGCCCCTCCCTCTTCTTTTGGGGTCAAGTGATGTTCCGTAAGGACGACCTCTTGTCTTCCGCACAGCTCACATAATCCAATCGTTTGCTTTGCCATCCTGAGATCACCTCACTTTACATTAATTCCATCGAGACTGTTGTTCCTTTCCCGCTTGGATCTGCTGGGTGGACAATCAGTTTCTTTGGCAGTCTCATCTTTAATTCTTCCACATGGCTGATCACACCAACAGCTAAATTTTGAGACTGTAGTTTCTCTAATGCCGTAATCACCGTATCTAACAAGTCTTGATCGAGTGTACCAAATCCTTCATCTAAGAAGAAGAATTGCAGCGGGAACTCACCTCTCAGCTGAATTTGTGCAGACAGAGCAAGAGCAAGTGCTAAAGACGTCAGGAAAGTTTCTCCCCCAGACAAGCTGGATACCGGACGTCTGACACCTCCATTGGCATCATCCCGCATCACAAAACCGCCCTCTGAATCGACTTCAATGGCATACCTTTGTCTTGTCAAAATCCCAAGACGATGAGAAGCATCACGGCTGACACTTTCTAGCTGTTCTTCTGCTAGGAACTCAACAAATGTATTCCCTTTAAACACAGTTTGAAGCTTATCCAGCCGGTCAATTTCTTGCTGCAGTTCTTCAAGGCGCTCATGAATGCTTGCAAAGCGCTGATGGTTTGCTTCAATCACTCGCAGATGCTCCTGTGCAGATCCACTCAGCGCTGTCGCTTCTTCAAGCGCTTTTTCCGCCGCTTCTTTTTTTAGTTGAATATCTGTCCACTCGTCTTCATCCAGCGACTCACCTTTTAACAGTTCCGAAATTCGCTTTAAGTTTGCTGCACATTGCTTTCTTTTATCCTCAAATTCCTCAATTTCCTGTTTGACTGTAAGACGTACAGATCGATCCATTAAAGCAGGTTCAATCTCCTGCGGCTGATCAAAAGGAGTAGATCCTGTTTCTTTTTGCCATGCTTCCTCAGCTTCTTGTTTTCGCCGCTTAGCCTCTTGGAGCTGACGTTCACTGCTTGAGAAATGGCTTTGCGCCTCACTAAATAATTGCTGTGCATGCTTGAATTGCTCGTACGATTGCTGTTCTTTTTCATTTAGATGAGCAAGAGATTGTTGAACTTCGTCCAGTTCATCAGAAAGAGAAGCGGCTTTTAAAGGATATCGCTGTAAATCTGTTTCATATTGATCGATCAGGTGCTGCTGGCTTCCCAGTTGATGCGCCAGCTTATCGAGTTCCTTCTCTAGATCGTATATGGCTGTTTGCAGATGCTCTTTTGCCTGCTGTTTTTCCTCTAGAAAAGAAATACTCTTCTCAATACGCTCTTGATAACCTTCCGCTTGTTGATCCTTTTCGTCAATTTGTTGCTGCATTTCCTGCACTTGGTTGATTGTCAGGTGAGGAAAGGTCTGTTCAAATTGCGTCAGTTGTTCGGAAAGCTCAGATCGAAGCTCCTTGATCAGCATGTCTAGTTCTTGTATGCGCTGCTGCTCAAATGTCAGTTGATCTTTGACTTTGCTCATTTCTGCCGCTTGATCATAAGTGACGTCCATTAAACGAGCTCGTTTGCTTTCGATTGCTTGAATATCTTGTTTTACACCTTTCCATTCTTGAATCAGCTGGTGCAAAGACTGCGGATTCTGTACTGCTTCTACTGCTGCAGCTACTTCCGAATCGGGGGCTTTTTGCGATAAAAAGGAGAACTGTTTAACTAATTGATTGGCATGCGTTTCAAGCAGCTGCTTTGCAGCAAACATGTCTCTAGCATATTCCTCTGCCAGCTTGAGCTCTTTATCCATTTTTACAATCCATTCATCAATTTGGGCAACCGTTTCTTCATGGTCATTGTCTATCACAGCATTTGGATCATGATGAATCGATCCACAAACAGGACATGGTTCACCGTCTACTAGCTCTGCCGCTAATTCTTTTCTTAATTCTGCCGATCTGACAACATCACGCTGTTTTAATTTTTCTTGTTTTTTGTCCTGCTCTTTATGACTCCATTCTGTAAGACCTCGTTCAAATTCACATACATAAAAATACAATTGTTCTATCGCTTGAAACGATTGATTTATTTTTTCATGATGATCTTTTTGCTGTTTTTGAAGCTTTTCATATGATTGTGTCGCCTGTGCTGAACGCTGTCTTAGCTCCTCAATCTTTTGTTCTTCCTTTTGAATGCTCACATTCATTCTTTGAACATTTTCACTGAAACGAAGTGCGTCTTGTACAAGTTTCCGCTCTTTGACAGAGACTTGTAATTGTTCCAGCTCATGCTTCAACTGTGTTTGTTTCGCAAGCGCACGCTCTAATAAAGATTGCAGGTTTTCGGCTTCCGCTTTTTTTTGAGTCAATTGCTGCGCTTTTTCATGGTTTTGCTGCTCTAGTACGGTCTTTTCCTGAAGAGCTGTTTCTTTTTTTCGTTCAATTTCTTTTAATTGAATCAGCTGCTCTTTCTTTTGAAGAAGCTCTGGCTCATTTTCCATTTTCTTTTGCCGCGTTTGCTCATACTCCTGCGTCATTTGATCATAGATCGTTCGTTGAAGAAGTAAATGTTTTTCTGCTTCCTGCTTCTCTTTTGATGCTTGAGAGAGCTGCTTTTCAGCCTTTGTTAATGCATCCGCATAAGGCTTTAATGTCTCTGCCTGCTCTGCAATGCGAAGTTGATTCTTTTTCTCTTCCATCGTTGGTGCCAGTAGATTGAGTTTGTTTTGTTCCTTCTCGTACGCTTCTTGTTCCTTTTGATACTGCCAGATGGCTTGCGCTTTTGTAAAAGCAGTGAACGCTTCGTCCCGCGTTTGTTTTTTCTCAAGAAAAATAGCTTGCGCCTGCGCAGCTGCTTCTTTAGCTTTCGCTAATGCCTCTGGACCAGCTTCTCCTAATCCAGTCAGTTCAGCCAGCAGTTCGTTTTTCTGTCCATAGTGTTTTTGAGCCTTTGCGCGTAAACGTTTGACGAGCTGATCACCATATTTCTCCAAATTAAACAAGCGCTGCAGCATTTGGCGTCTGTCGGCTCCTTTCAATGAAAGGAATTCCGCAAACTTTCCTTGGGGTAAAACAACCGCTCTCGTAAAATCGTCAATGGTTAAACCAAGTAATTCTTCTATTTTACGATTGACCTCACTTGCTTTATCTGCAAGAACTGTCTGCGTATCACCAATTTCAATCAATCGGCATAACGTCGTTCTAACCTTCATTTCATCTGCCCGTTTAAAGGCACGTTCCACTTTATAAGAAATATGGTGTTCCCTTTGCAAAGCGAACGTAAAGGAGACAGACAGCTTTTCTTCAGCTTGGTTCAAAATACCATGCGTATTATTGAGTGCACGTTCGACCTTGCCATAGAGTGCGAGTGTCATGGCATCTAATATGGACGATTTTCCGCTTCCAGTCGGTCCAAAAATACCAAACACACCTGCATCACATAAGGAGCTAAAGTCAATGGTTTGCTCTTCTCTGAAGCTATGAAGTCCTTTAATGGTTAGCGTGATCGGCTTCAATTCGCTTCCTCCTCTTGCATGTCATTGGCAAGCTCTAAAAATAGCTTGACGGTTTTTTCATCAGGTAGACCTCCACCTGTCTGACGCTCATAAAATTTCACAAACCGCTCTTCAATCGAGAGCTTTTCCACTTGTTTTTGTTCTTCTTTTTGCTGTAACTCTTTAAACTTTGGTCTAATATGGACAAATCCACTATGCTGTTTTCTCAGCTGATGAATTTGTTCGATCGACAGCTGATCTGTTAAGTGAATCTCTAAATCAATCCAGGCTTGAAGATCCCGCTTTTCATCCAGCCAACTGTGTACTTGGCTCAGCCCTTCAGTCGCCTTCCACTTCATAAGTGGTTTACCGCTTGATAAAAACACTTCTTTCCAGCTTGCTGTTTCATTCGGTTTTGCATCCACAATGGTGACTGATTTGGCGTAGCCTGCTTCAGAAAAGCTGTATGCAAGTGGAGAGCCAGAATAGCGGGCAATCGTTTTGGCACGTTTAATGGTTTGGGGGCGATGCAAATGCCCCAATGCGACATAACAAGCCGCCTCAGGCAGACTTTCGGCCGCAACGGTATATGCGCCTCCCACTTCAATCGGCCTTTCCGAATCCGTTTGACTGCCACCTGCCACATAAATATGACTTGTTGCGATATTAACCGTATCCGCCTGAAATTGGTTGCTTAAATGTTGAAACATTTGTTGTATTTTTAAATTGTACTGATCACGGAGCAGTTTCTCTTCAAATGTTTCAGCCAGCACTTCGTTTAGCCTTGCTTCGGACGGGTAAGCGAGTGCTGCAATAGATAGACGTTCACTTGCAGAAGGAACATCGACATGAATTAAATCATTTGTCGGATATCCAATTAAATGAATCCCCTGCTCATTCGTTAAAGGAGATGCGGCTGATAAACGGTCTGGGTTATCATGGTTGCCAGAGATCACAACCACCTGACGCTTTCCTTTATCAGATAATGCAGACAGACTTTCATAAAAAAGCTGTTCTGCGCGAGCAGGAGGGTTCACTGTATCAAAGGCATCTCCAGCCATCACAACGACATCAATGTGTTCATCCTTGACGATTTGATTTAATTCATCTAAAAACTCCGCTTGCTCCTCAAGCCGGCTTCGGCCTTCAAGGGTTTTCCCTAGATGCCAATCCGCTGTATGCAGAATCCTCATGTGATTCACCTCTCATTCATTCCACCTATAAAGAAATTTCTAGATTTCCATCAAAGAAATAAAGGATTTTCTCCTCTAATGTTCTGTTTGTTAAACGTTCTACCGCTGCTGTATACAACGATATTTGCGTTTCATAGCGTTTTTTTAATATCGCCTCAGCTTCCTCTAATCCACCTGAGAATCTGCCAGTCACTCGATCTGTTTTATAATCAAGTAAATAGAGCTTGCCATCTGCTTCAAATAAACAATCAATCATTCCTTGAATGAGCACAGGTTCACCTTCTGCATCAATATGGCTGTATACCTCTTTAACCGGTAAAACCATACTAAACGATACTTCTCGTTTCACCCAGTCCGCTTTCCGCAGTTTTTGACCAATAGCAGTAGAAAAGAAGGCCACAATTCCTTCTCGATTGATGGACTGGATTTGTTCATCTGTTAGTAAGTCTTTCTCTTTTAAAGAATGGAGCAGCTCTTCTACACGAGATTCATCATATGGTTCATTTGAAGGAAGAGGGATATGCTGCATGACTGTATGCATGGCCGTCCCTTGTTCTGCGGCTGTGAGTGTTTTTTTCTTCATAAAAGCCGGTCGTTCGTACAATGTCGCACGAGCTTTTCGAACGGAAGAAGGCACACTGTATTCATCCTGTATTTCTTTCATTCTTTTGATCTCAGAAACTGACTGCTTTGTCCCTACTTGGGAGGCCGCTAAATATGGATAACGCCATGTAAGTCTTTTTTTTACTTCCTCCTCGTAATCGCCATATCCTTGAACAGGCACACCTTCCATTAATGCTTGTACCACTTCGTCTTGTTTTTGTTTTTCAAGTGACATGTCTTCTTTTAGAAGATCGGACGCTTGATGAAAGGTGATAGAAAATGATGATGGATGCGAGAGAACGACTTCTCTCGATTCTTCTAAAAGAGAAGACATCGCTTGATGACGGATAAGGGCTGGGCCAATAAAATCTAAGTATGTTCTCGCTTGATATCGTTCAAAATCAGGAAGAAGCCAGTCATCTCCGTTTGCGGCATTTTGCCACTTGCTTAAAGCTTTCACTTGATTTTTGACAGAGCCGACTAAAAATAACTTTTCCTTCGCCCTTGTGAGCGCCACATATAGAACCCTCAGTTCTTCAGATAATAGTTCTTTTCTCATCTTTTTTTTCATCGCGATCAGCGGTAAGGTTGCATAACTAATTCTCAGCTCAGGATGAATATATTTGCTGCCAAAACCTAATTCTTTATCGAGCAAATAGGACTGGTTTAAATCCATCATGTTAAAGTTCCTGCCAAGTCCTGCAGTAAATACAACAGGGAATTCGAGTCCTTTACTGCTATGAATGGTCATCATGCGGACAACATCCTCTGTTTCACTGAACGTTTTTGCCGCTCCAAGATCATCTCCACGCTCTTGCATTCTTTCAATAAATCGAAGAAATCGAAACAGTCCTCTAAATGCAGCCTTTTCATACTGTTTCGCTCGATCATATAAAGCCCGAAGGTTTGCCTGTCTTTGCTTACCTCCTGGCATCCCGCCGACATAATCTAGATATTGTGTATCTCGGTACACTTCCCAAATCAGTTCTGCTACCGAATGCTGAATCGAAAAATCACGCCATTTGCGTAATTGAAGGAAGAAACGCTCCAGCTTTTTGCACGTCGGATGATCAGAGTGTGTCACACTCATAAATGCCTTCACAGCGTCATAATAAGTGCCTTTTTTATCACTGGTTCTAATCAGTGCCATCTCATTTTCGTCTAAATGAACAAGAGGTGACCTTAAAACAGCAGCAAGCGGAATATCTTGATATGGATTATCAATCACTTTTAACAAAGAAAGAATGACAGATACTTCTGTAGCTTCAAAATAACCTGAGGAAAGATTCGCATAAACAGGGATTCCCTGCTTCTTCAACTCTTCCATCATTTGCGGAGCCCACGGCATTGATCGAAGCAAGATCACAATGTCTCGATACTGCAAGTTGCGGGTCAACTGCTGTTTTGCATCGTACACTTGAAAAGGCTGTTCTACCAATTCTTTTATTTTCTTTGCAATCACTCTCGCCTCAAATTGAACCGTCTCTAGCTCTTCTCGTTCTTCATCGCTTTCTGTGTCGTGCTGATCTAAATGAACAAGAAGCATTTCTGTCGACGTGTCTTCGCTTTGCGGATAACTCGCTCCAAGCTTTAATTCAGCTTGTTCATCATATTCAATTTCTCCAACCGTTTCTCCCATCAGCTGTTTGAACAGAAAGTTGGTACTGTCTAAAACATCAGCCCGGCTACGGAAGTTTTTATTTAGATCAATTCTTTTACCTGTTTCATTGCTGTCTTCTTTAAATTGTTTATATTTATTTAAAAAGAGCATCGGCTCTGCAAGTCTAAAGCGATAAATGGACTGCTTCACATCACCAACCATAAAGCGGTTGCCTTCGGCAGGATGTTTTCCTTTAGACACGAGCTTTAAAATCGTTTCTTGGACAAGGTTTGTATCCTGGTATTCATCCACGAGTACTTCTTCAAATTGCTGTTGATAGTACTTAGCCGCTTCTGTTTCAATGAGATTTCCTTCTGCGTCCTGCTTCGCTAAAATGCGCAAACAATAATGTTCTAGATCAGAAAAGTCTACGATTGATTTTTCTTGTTTTGCTCTCTCGAAACGCTCTCCATATTGAATCACAAGCTCTACAAGTGTTTCTACAACTGGCTTCATTTCAGCCAAGCTTTTTAAATGCTGATCGGGACTGCGCATAAAGTATTCATCTTTTAGCTTTTCTAATTGTTTTTTGGCTTGATTGCGTGCATCTGTTGCTTTTTCTAACAGAGCCGGGTCATAGTCATCCCCTTTGCAAGTCTTTAACCTTTTAAAATTGATGTTTGGCAAAAGCTCATAAAGTGTTCCAAAATCATCTTGATGCCTTATTAATTCATTTACTTGCTCTAAATCATCTATAAAATTCTCTGCTCTCGGTGCTGGACCGCCCGGCTCTTTTGATAAAGTGAGCGCTTGTTCCAGCAGTTCCTGACAGCTTCTTAAAACGAGAGAAAGGTCCTCTTTGATATATGGATAAAAGGGTAACTCTTCTACCTTTGTCTGTGTATCCACATCATAAAGAGAAAGGAATGCCCGCATCCATTGTTCGGGCGCTGGATGTGACCTAGAAAACTCATAAATTCTTTTGACAAGCCATTGAAGATCTAAATCATGCCGATCAGATGTGTAACGATCAACGAGTTCAAAGAATGACGGCTTTCCAGCCTTATACTCATCCTCAAACAGTTCATCTAACACTTCATCTCCTAATAATTCTCCTTCTGTTTGATCAGCCAAACGAAAACCTGGATCAAGGTCAATCTTATAATAAAAGGTACGGAGAACTTGCAAACAAAAGGAGTGCAAGGTAGAAATATTGGCACGATTCATAAGTGACAGCTGTCTCCGCATATGAAGGGAACCAGGGTTTTTAGATAGTTCTTTTTCAAGTGCTTCAGTGATCCGGTGCTTCATTTCTGCTGCTGAAGCATTGGTAAAAGTCACTACGAGCAGCCTGTCCACATCAACTGGCTGCTCCGGCCGAGTCATTTTTCGAATGAGCCGTTCAACCAAGACCGCTGTTTTCCCTGACCCTGCCGCCGCAGCAACAAGAATATCTTGTCCTTCTGAAACGATGGCGTTCCATTGGTCATCTGTCCAAGTACTGTTATTCGGTTTTGGTATTTGCATACTGATCCCCTTCTTTTTTGATCCGGTCTAACATGACATCATCCTTCTCAGAGGTGAGCACCCTAAATTCATTATCTTCTATTGATTCATCAAATTGGCAAATAGACTTAAAGGAGCAAAAACGGCAAGGGGTTTGATCCTTTAATTTATATGGGTTTATCTCTACCTCACCGCTTGTAATTCTTTCTCCTGCCTCTTCAAAGGTTCGCCGAACGTGTTTTGTGAGAATGTGAAAATGATCTTCACTTAATACCGCAGAGTCAGATCGGAAAGAACCATCCTTTTTCAAACCAGCTTGGATGACTTGTGATCTTCCTGATTCGAGTGTTTGATCCATCAACTTCACTGCTTCCACATCTTCGAGCAATAGACCCTTCATTTTAAATTTCTTCAATATTTCCTGCTCAATTGCATCCTCTGCTAGCGGAATAGGCGCTTGAATCAGCGGGTCATGAATATGGAAGTATAAAATTCCTGCCGGTGTCGCTTCCATGCCAAGCCATTCTTTAGAATACGTAATGGTCAGGTCTAAATAAGTGAGCATTTGCAAGGCTAAACCGTAGTAAACTTCTGCTAGATCAAGCCCCTTCTCACTGGACTTATAGTCGACAATTCTTAAAAGAAGTCCTTTTGATCCTTCTGCTTTATCCACTCGGTCAATCCTTCCAACAAGCTCCATCGTGCAGCCGTTTTTTAATTGAAAAGTAAACGGCGGCAGAGGTCCTTGACCTCCAAAACCTAACTCAAGTCCAACCGGAGAGAATCCGCTCACTTTTGCATGTTCGCTTAATATAGAAGACACCCTGATGAGGATTTTTTGGAGCTTTTCTTTTATATAAGCATGCCGATTAGAGCTTAATAAAATTTCTTTTTGCAGACGTGGAGCCAGCTGTTCGATTGCATGCCTTGAGTAGGTCACACAATCTTCCTTCGTTAAGTTTTTCCAATCCTTTTTTTGTTCAACAAGCGTATCTGAAATCAGTTTTAAAGCCGAGTGAAAGAGCTGGCCGATATCAGGTGCTTCTAATTTGTAAAATTGTCGATCTTTTAGTTTTAGCCCGTGGGAAGCAAAATGAGAAAATGCACATGCATTGAATTTCTCCATTCTTGAAACACTGCCCTGAATATGGTCACCGTAAAGTTCTTTTGTGACATTTGGCTTTAAACGCTTCGCTCTATTTGTAAAGAACAAGCTGGACATGATTTTTTTTGATACGTCGCGGTTGGACGAGGTCATCAAATGATTATATACACTCCACCATACGCCGCTGATCGGATATTGATTGAGCCATTGTTGCAGCTGCGAAACGGTATAGGATAACGAGACATGCTCGTTTGTTACAAATTTTAATTGCTCCTGATCATTCAACTGCTCTGGATCTAACACATAGAGGGCTTGCTGATGGTTTGGCATCAGTTCCTCACAATACTTGATGAGGGTCGAAGGCAAAAGAGATCGCCCTTCCGTATCTGAAGCTGAATAGGATAAATACAGGTAGTGCGATGGACTGGACAGCGCTTGATAAATCAAAAATTGTTCATCCAGCAGCCGTTCCTTCCCTGTCTCTGCCAGCTCTGCTCCTGCACGTTTTAACCATTCCCGGTCGTCCTCAGACAATACACTTTCATCAGAGGGCCGCGCAGGTATAACCCCATCATTTACTCCAATGAGAAACGTACACTTTACTTGATACATTCTGGATAAATCCATACTTCCGATAAACACTTGGTCAAGTGAAGGGGGAATCAAAGCGAACTTGAGAGAGGACAGTCCTGTATCCATCATCTGTTGAAATAATGGAAATGAGAGCTCCTCCTCGCCCAGCATTTCAACAAATTCATCCATTAATTGAATGACAGCATCCCATACTTGCCCATGCTGCATCGCTTCAGCTAACCTGCCTGCTTCTTCTGCCTCAAGCCTTGCCTTTTCAAGCTTTTCTGGCACTTGGGCTTCTTCTAGAAAGACATACACTGCCTCCACCATGTCTCTTAGCTTTTGCGCTTTTTTCAATCTTTTTTGCAATTGAAAGAGAGGTGGAACAATCCATTCTTTTACATCATTCAGCATTTGCTCCATTTCTATTTCTTGATCGGTTTGTCCAAAATCTTCATCTAGTGATTGGAAGCGGCGATAATGAAATCGTGAACCATTCGTCCAGCGTTCACCTTTTACACCGTAAGCAATACAATAGTTTTCAAGCTGATCTGCCTGTTCTCTTGCTTTGTTTTTGGCGAGTTCAAGCGGAAATAAGAACTCCGTTTTCACACAGCGAAACACCGCCTCATACCGCCAGTTCCCTTTTATGACATCGAGGCTCGAACGAATGAACTCAATGAGCGGATGATACTGCATCGATTCATTTCCATCAATAAAGAAAGGAATATCGTAATCTCGAAACACCTCTTTTAACGTATCTTTATAGTCGTCTACATGTCTTGCAACAATTGAGATATCTCGTAACCTAAGACCTTCCCCTCTTACTAAATCAAGAATATCTCTCGCTACTCCCTCAATTTCAGCTCGTTTATTTGCACTTTTCGATACGGTAAGGTGAGGCGTTTCTTCTTGATACGGCTGCAAAGGTCTCTGTTCATATTGATTTTCTAAATAAGCTAGATCTTGGGTATGAAGATGCCGCTTATTTCTCTCCAAAATGTTCTCAGAAATAGCCGCTCCGCACTCTTTTGCCAGCTGATAAAGCTGGGAATATGTCTTACCTGTCATGCGAAATAAATCAAGTTCATTTGGCTGCGTGTCATGATAGGAACGATCCACTGTGAATGCAGCTGTTATTTTTTCTGCATGTAGCAAAAGCTGTTCAATGACAAGAAGCTGTTGGGGGGTAAACTGATAAAAACCATCTATATAAATGTGTGCCCCTCTCAATTCTTCTGATAAAGGAATTTGCTGAGCCAGAAGTGTCAAGTAATCCTCTGAATGCACATACTCATCTTGCAGATGCTGCTCCATCTGCTGATAAAGAACATGAAGATCATGCAATTTTTCCGCCGCACGTCTTTCTTCTGTATACTCTGAATGCATGCTGGATGCCGAGATTTTTTCAATATCCTCTGGCATCATACAGTACCTTTTGAATTCAGCCATCGTCTTTTCTATTTGCTCAACAAATCCCGGTTTATCACTCGCCTTTTTGAATACCTTAAACTTGTCTTTCTGTTCTTCTATTACTTTTCTTAAGAGCATTTGAATCCCTGTGCTTGTGACAAATTGACGGTTCGCACCGCCAGTCTGCTGTAATATAGACCAGGCAAGCCGAGTAAAACTAAAGACTTTGGCCCTGATCATTCCACCAGCTTCAGATGTTTTTGCAAGCTCATATTCCATTAAAAATGTCATTTGATCCGGGACTAAAAAAATGATTGGCGGACCCAGCGGATCAAGCCGAAGTTGTTCTTTGATTTCTTCTAGAATTGCAGTCGTTTTTCCACTCCCCGATCTGCCTGCTAAAAACTGAATCTCCACGTTCCACAACACCTTTCTTATGTACTCATATTCTAGCGAAAATAAAGGTAAATAGCTATTTTCCTATCACCTTCCCTTTCTCCTCCAATTGAAAAGAAAATAGGCACCTTTCCCGACTCTTTTCATATCATAAACCATCATGATCTAAAAGGAGGCTGGCAATATCATGTATTACGGTTATTATGACTACTCGCCATATGACATGCGCCAAAACACAAGGATCATTGCAGACCTTGAAAAGGCCATCAATGGCGAATATTCTGCGATCCAATGCTATGAAAAACTTGCACAAAAAGCAAAAAATCCTGAAGCGAAAAAAATCATTCAAGAAATACGTCAGGATGAAGTCAGACATTATCAGCTATTTACAAAGCTATACTATTCTTTGACTGGTAAAAACCACAAACCAAGCATAACAGAGCCTTGTCCAGACCAATTTAGGGAAGGTCTCTTATTTGCCTTTAAAGACGAACAAAAAACAGTCGATTTTTACTTAACGGTATCAGACTATGTCCGTGATCAAGGAACAAAGGAATTAATGAAGCGTATTGCTCAAGATGAACAGCAGCATGCTGTCTGGTTTCTATATCTTTTAACGCACCATGTTTCTTAGTTACCCCTATTTTAATAGGAGATCGTATGTTCCGTCAAAAAATGAAATTGCTTTTTTGCTCATTCAATATGTGAAATAAAGGGCTGTCATCATCAAAACGACTCTTCGCTTTTCCTTTTTTAATGATAAAACGACCTTTTGACCATAAAAAAACTCCTCTGCTACAAATCGCAGAAGGAGTTTTTTGTTATTTAATGAAATTTTGCTTCATTGCTTTGCTGCTGTTGTTTTAACAATCCATCAATCGATAGCATCTTGCTGCCACTAAGTGTCAAGTAAAGCGCCATGACCATTAAAGAAAGTTCAAATTCATAACCGCCCACAAATCCTCTTGCAAAACCAACTGTGATAATGGCTACAGCCATAATTGGCACAAATAAAGCTGCGAAAAGACGTGTGCCTAAACCTAGAATCAGGGCAATTCCACCAACCAGTTCAATTGTTTTGACAATATAGGCCATAAATTCAGGAACACCAATTTGACCAAAAAATGCAGCAGTGCCTCCTAGTCCACCTTGATATGCTTGAAGCCCATGTAAAAAGAAAATAATGCCTAAGATGACGCGTACAAAAAGTGTTCCTATTTCTTGATTTGTTTTCATATAGTGATTTCCTCCCATTTTTACACTACATCATGTAATGTTCATTCGTAAAAAAAATTAGTAATTTAAGTTGAGCATAATCATTAAGACCAACATGAGGATGGTTGATGTCACAATTGGGATAAGTGGTACATTGAACGGTATGTTGTATGTTGGGTTTAAGATTTTTTGGATTCTTAAATTCAATGCTCGGTCTCCAAAGGACACGGCAAATTTCGTTTGTTTTTGAAACTGGGTTCTATTTTTAATGAGTTTCAAAAGGGCTTGCCCTACTCCAAGCTCAGTCCCTGTCTGCTGAATGGCATAGTCATCTGCAATGACTTCACGAAAAACGGAGTAACTTTGTCTCATATGCTTTAACACAGGAATGTACCAAATCACTTTTGTGAGCATAGAGAAAGCGAAAGTCTTTAAAGGATCGTAGCTGTATTTGTGATGTAATTCGTGATAGACAACCGCATCGATTTCTCCTTCATCCAGCATGTCTATAAGCGCTGTTGAGAGATACACTTTTGGCCGAAGCATCCCCATTGCGAAAGCAAGCGGTTCATGGCAATGAAACACAATGATCTCATTTCTATACTTGTCTGATAGACTTTGCGTTGAATGTTGATCGACTGCCATCATCATATTTCTTTTGAAATGAAGATACTTTCTGATCTGCTTTGTCATATAGAAAACGGCAAAACCAAGCGTATACAAGACGAACGCATCCAGAAAATACTTTAAAGGAGTGAATCCATAAAATTCGAGAACAGATTGACATACATGGATCAGGTTATATGCTTGATTCCAGCCAAAAAAGCTTGAGAGTACATAATAGCCCATCTGGTAAAAGATCACTAAGCCAATCAATATACCGCCTAAAAACAGCAGACTCGACTTCATTTTAATCATGTCGTTTCTCCTCTTTTTTGGATGCAAGCCTTGCTTCGAGTACCTTCAGTAATTCAGGATCAGCACTTTCAATTGCGTCCACCATATGATTGACTGCAAGGGGGCCGAAATCATCCATCAGTCCTTGAGTAATCCATTTCGTTTGCTCATTTAGAAATTCTTCTTTTGTTAAAACAGGGTTATAGATAGATGAACGCCCTTTTGTTTTCTTTTCCACAATTCCTTTTTCGGTTAATCGATTGAGTACCGTCATGACCGTGTTGAAATTAATTGGCTTCTCATCTGACAGCTTCTGCTGTACCTCTTTAATCGGCATATCCTCACCTTGATAAAGGATCTCCATAATCCTTCCTTCTAAAGGACCGAAAAAGCGGTTCAATCCCTTTTCGTTATATTTAAAAGAAGGAATTTTCATGTCATCACCTCACACTATGTAGTGTAGTGTAATTGAAAATGATAGTCAACTGATAACAAAAATAGGGGAAAATCGTTGTATATTGTATTTGTTTTTGGCAAAAATTATATGTCATTTATATCAAAAACAATCTTTTTTCTAACAGAGTTAACCATAAGATAATCTTATGAAAATACTAAAAAAATTCGTATTTTATTTATAGAGACTTTTGTATTATAGTGAAGATAACAACATTTCACTTACTGAACAAATATACAGGAAGAAGGTTTATATGTGATGAAGCAAGGAAACAGCCTTCGAACCGATCTCATTTTGATTGCGGTAAGCGGTTTAGGTGGATTCCTTTTGTCTCTAACAGGGATGTCTATCGGCTGGATGATTGGCACATTAATGACAGCTGCATTTATTGCCCTGCGCCGTCCCGCCCTGTTTCAGCGTAAAGGAAAGAATACCTTACGTATTCACAGTAGATGGCTACTCCTTGGTCAATTCATTCTCGGAATCGAACTAGGACAAAAAATGAACATGAAAGTCCTTCACATTTTCGCTGAAAATTGGCTTCCCGTGAGTTTCATGCTCGTCTTTTCTATTTTATTAGCCATGCTCTCCGGGTTTGTCTTATGGAAGCTGAGTAAAACAGATATGCTGACCAGCTTTGTCGGCACTGCCCCCGGCGGTCTTTCCGCTATGCCGGGCATCGCCCAAGAGGTTGGAGCAAATACAGCTGTAGTGAGTCTTGTACAAACGATACGTGTGTTAATGGTCGTACTGACCATTCCATTTACGGTATTTTATTTAAATACAAAAAGCCAATCAGATGTGGTAGTCGCCCAAGGCAGCGCCTTCTCATCAGGCGTTTTCACAATATCAAACATTTCTTGGACTGCTGCACTCATTTTAGGGGCATGGCTGATGTCTCGCCTAGCCGTGCGTCTTCACTTTCCCGCCCCTTGGCTCATCGGCAGTATGTTAGGTGTGGCAGCTCTCCAAGTAGGGGCAGGCGCCTTGACAGGTCATGATTTTATTCCTTACTGGCCAGCCCAAGCAAACATTGCGTCACAGGTATTTCTAGGGGCAACCATCGGGTCAAAAATGAATAAACAAATGTTTGTCGGGTTAAAAAATACCTTGATTGTGGCAGTCGTCAGCTCAGCCGGATTGATTGCTGCGACCGTTCTCAGTTCAATTGCCATTGCAGAAATAACAGGTATTTCTGTCATTACAGCCATTCTTGCTTTTTCGCCTGGCGGTATTGCAGAAATGGCCACAACAGCTGTTACACTTCATGAGGATTCCACCTTTGTTGTGGCTGTACAAGTCGTTAGAATTATTTTGGTCATCGCCATGTTACCACCGTTTTTTCGATTCTTACATCATGTCTGGGCAAAAAGACAGACTGATTATAAAACCGCTAAATAGAAAGAGCCGCTCTACTTATCCAGAGCGGCTCTTTTTTATTCATCATGATTCCTTTTTACACCGACTACTTGATCCTTTGAGATCGTTCCAAAATGCCGGCTGTCAAAGCTATGTATTCGATTATCTCCGATCACGAAGTAATGATTGTTTTGTATGTTCTGACGACCGGTGATGGCTTTCAGCTGAAAATCACCTGTTAGGACGTTGCCCATTTTATGTTTTTTCTGCTCTTTTAAATACGGCTCTTTCCATTTTACACCATCAACAAACAGTTGATCATCTTCATATTTGATTGTTTCTCCTGGAAGTCCAATGACCCGTTTGATCAAGATTTGATTTTTAGGGCCATGAAATAATACATAGTCAAACCGGCTAATTTTCGTGAGTTTTGGCGAGAACTTGTTAATTAATAATTCTGTTCCATCTGTAAATGTAGGGTCCATACTAACCCCTTCTACTTTGTACGTGACAAACATGAAATTCTTTACTTGGAACAACAAGACGATGCATGTAATAATCATGAACCATAGCAATGGCTTCTTTTTCATTAAGAGCCTCCTTTGTCCTCACGCTGACTCATCCGAATATTCAACCTATTTTCTACTCTCTTTCCAACATACCATAATAAAGCAATGACTAGAACCGCAAAAACACTTCTTAACGGATTCTTTACTAAAGCTGAAATGTCATAGCCGATAAAACTAATAATAAAGAGCATGACACACTTCCCTGATAAAGCGGCTAATGAGAACTGCCAGACGCTGATTCTTGATAGACCTGCTACGACATTAACGGCAGCAGACGGTGTAAAAGGAAAGCAGAGTAAAATAAACAACGGACCAAATCCCCGCTTTTCAACCCAAAGCATTAGCTTTTGAATAGAAGGGTGTCTGCTAATAAAGTTCAGCATCCTCATCTGTCCAAATTTTCTGATCAGTAAAAAGACAAGGATAGATCCTGCACTTGCACCAATCCAGGTCAATAAAAAGCCTTCCCATAGCCCAAAAGCATTTGCATTGGCCACCGCAAATGCCACGAGAGGTAAAAACGGTAGAAATGCTTCTATTAAAGGGAGTAATATAGCCACAATGGGTCCAAAAGCCTTGTAGCTTTCAAAAAATGATGTGATATTTTCATGAGTAAATATAGAAAGAAATAATGGCAACTTGTTTGACTCCTTCAAGGTTTGTCTATCTTTCATTTTACATGGAAAACATAAAAATATACAAATGAATCCCTCTCAGCCCCCCCTTGAGATTTTTTAACTCATCCGATATAATAAATAAGAACAAATGTTCTATATATAAAGAAAGCAGGCATGGACATGACGAGATTATCAAGCGTACAACTTCAGATGATGGAACAAGCCATCTTTCTTCCAATGGTCATCTCCATCCTCAATCGTGATTTGACGCACCTTAAAAAACATCAAACATTCAAACTAAATGAACCATATATTCAGCTAGTCACCTCTTCATTAAAAGAAGCACAAAAAGCCCTTTATCAACTGAAACAACAGTTACGTAAAGAAAAAATGAACGTACAGCAAATTGAACACGATGAAGGATTTACGACATATTTATTTCTGATCAATGGCTATGAAGAAAAGCATAAATATTTTAATCCCCGTATACGTCATCGTGTAGAGGAAATGCTCACCCATTATTTCCTCCATTCAGGAAAATAATATGGTTATATTTTACATTTATAGAAGGAACTCTTCACTTTTTGGCGAATTGATTATTATACCAAAAATTAGGAGGTTCCAACTCATGTTCAAAAAAATAACAGCACTTACCTTAGCAGCAGGATTACTTGTGCCAAGCACAGTGTCAGCATTAGAACCACTGCAAACAGGAAAACAAGCCCCAGCAGCATCTACACAAATAACAAGTGTAGCCTATACAACGGTTTCTATCGTTGGAAAACGAGTAAAGTTTGAAGTGAAAGCACTCGAAAATCCTTTCAACATGAATTACTATAATCGAATTGCTTGGACGAGTACGGACGAAGAGCCAAGTGTATTCAATGACAATATTCTATCGGTCATTGTCGCTAAAAAAACCGGACAGGCTTATCAAGTCTTTTCATACGAAGCGCTCACTTCGGTAAAGGACAAGATTGAATCAGGTCAAAAGGTGTATGGCTGGGCGCTTGCTTTAAATGGTGTGTGGTACCCAACGATGCCTGCAACCCTCTACTATTAAAAAAAGCCTGCCATAGCGGCAGGCTCTTTCTCCATTATGACAATTCGAGCTGTTTTCTCAGCTCTTGTCTCACTTCTTCTAATCCTGGTCCATCTAACTCAAAGTAATACACATTCCCAGGCTGGTAATCGTGCCCTTTTAACTGAATGGTATCCACTGATTTTAATGAACTCAGTAAAGGGAATAGACCGATCAACTGCTTCATGGATAAATTGGTGGAGACGTTATCCCCAAGTGTATCAATGATGTTGTCATAAGACGGTATGGAAGAAATGGATTTGGATTTTTCAAAGATGGCTTGAAGTGCTTCCATTTGGCGCTTTCCGCGCATGAGATCACTATCTGCCTTTCTCGTTCTCACAAACGCTAATGCTTCTTCACCACTGAGCGTATGCGTGCCTGTTTCCACATGAACTTTTCCTTTTGAATCCTTTTCCATTTGTTTTGCAATGCCTTCATCTTCAATCGTTACGTCAATTCCATTTAGCTCATCGACAATGTCTTGAAACGCCTTAAAGTTTCCTGCAATCACATAGTCTACCGGGATGTTTAACAAATTCTCTACCGTTTTGACTGATAAATCTGCACTCCCAAACGCATGGGCGTGAGCAATTTTATCATATCCTCTCCCCGGTATATCAACATAAGAATCACGAGGAATACTTAGGAGCTTGATCGTTTTGTCTGTTCGATTCACCGTCGCCAGTAAGACCGCATCACTTCTTGCTTCGTCTACCGTTTCACCTGGACGGCTGTCAATCCCTAAGAGCAGCACCGAAAAGCTATCCTTTCCTGGATCAAAAGCTTTCACACGCTTTTGCGAGGTCTCTCCTCTTTCTAAAGATACTTGCGCTTTATTCGACGCTTTTGAAATTTTATAGTATGCGTATCCTGTGACAGATACTGCCATGATCATGACAAATGCCATGATAAACAGCACGACTTTCACCCAAGGTCTTAGCCTTCTTTTTGATCTTGTTTTCTCCTTCATCCTTTCCGAACCCTCACTCTATCTTAGTCTCACAATGTAGGTTCCACTATAACATATTTTGATGAAAGTTTCCTGCATGCAACATATTTTTATGTATCCACAATAAAAAAGCTGCTCAAAATGAGCAGCTTTTCATCCATTACTTTTGTTCAATTCCTTTTTTCACTTCATCAATCATCGCATTCAATGATTCAAGGCCGCCGCCTGCTAAATACCACATGTCAGAGTTTAAATACACCACATGATTGTTTTTAACCGCTTTGACTGATTTCACATAATCATTTTCAACAAGCTGTTTCGCAGACGTTTCTTCTCCAATCGCCGCGCCGCGATCCACGACAAATAAGTAATCTGGGTTCGTTTTGACCATATACTCATACGAAATGCTTTGTCCGTGTTTATCAGATGGCTCTAGCTTTTGATCTGCTGGTGTGATCCCAAATACATCATGGATCAGACCATATCTTGACTTAGGACCAAATGCCGTCATTTTGCTGTCGTTCGCCATGATGACGAGACCATTTTTCTTTAACTCTTTGGCTTGTTTCTTTAATGAAGCCACTTTTTGGTCAATGGCAGAAAGTTCTTTTTTGACTTTGTCTTCCTTATCAAAAATCTTCCCTAATGTTTCAGCATTCTTTTTAAATGAATCCATATAGTTTGCATTATCTACATCCATATAAATCGTCGGAGCAATTTTAGAAAATTCATCAAATGCATCTGCTTGACGGTGCTGAATAATGATCAAGTCAGGCTTCATCTCTGCAATTTTCTCAAAGTTTGGCTCTTTTAACCCGCCGACATTCTCATATTTGTCACTTTCATATTTAGATAAATAGTGAGGAATCACTTGTTTTGGTAAGGCTGTCACGTTGACACCAAGCTTATCAAGTGTATCGAGACTTCCCATATCAAAAACGACGACTTTTTTCGGGTTTTTCTTGATCTTCACACCGTCTTTATTCAACATATCCTTTACTGTTACGGTTTCCTCATTCGTTCCCGCTGTTTTTCCTTGGTTACCACAGGCAGCAAGGACAGCAATCGCTGTTAATACTGTTATCATCCAAATCCATTTTTTCATGATTGATCACCTCTTCATTTTTTCAAGAAAAATATAAGCAAATACGCTCACCACGAATGACTTCGATCGGTATGCGCATGTCATAAATGTGTTCAAGTGCTTCTGTTTGAATCACTTCATCAACGCTTCCTTCTTTGATTACCTGACCCTCTTTTAAGGCGACGATGTGATCTGAATAGACAGATGCAAAGTTAATATCATGGAGAACAACAACAATCGTTTTTCCAAGATCTTTCACGAGCTGCTGAAACAGCTTCATCATTTCAACTGAATGGTTCATATCTAAATTATTTAAAGGCTCATCTAAGAAAATATAATCCGTATCCTGAGCCAGCACCATGGCAATAAAGGCTCTCTGCCTTTGTCCGCCGCTTAGTTCATCTAAATATTGATGCTGGATTTCGACGAGTCTCATGTATTGAAGCGACACATCAATCATGTTCTCATCTTCTTTTGTCAAGCGGCCTTGAGAGTAAGGAAAGCGGCCAAAGCTGACAAGCTCACGAACGGTCAGACGCACACTCATGTGGTTCGACTGCTTCAAGATGCTCATTTTTTTCGCAAGCTCCTGAGGAGAGTACGCACGATAAGGTTTGTCCTCTAAATAAGCTTCCCCAGTATCAGGTTGAATCAGGCGGCTCATGATGGACAAAAGCGTACTTTTGCCTGCGCCATTTGGACCAATGAGAGAGGTCAGCTGTCCTTTTTTTACACTGACAGTTGTTTCGTGAAGCACTGTTTTTCCGTTATATGTCTTACTAACTCCCTTCATCACGACCATGAACGACTCTCCTTTAAAAGTAGATAAATAAAATACAGTCCGCCGACTAAATCAATCAGCACACTAAGCGGTGTTTGAAACGTAAATACCTTTTCCACAAGAAATTCCCCGCCTACAAGCGCAATGACACTAATGAAAAACGAGCCTAATAGCAAGTACGTGTGCCGATATGTACGAAACAGCTCTCTTGCCACATTTACAACGAGTAAGCCAAGAAACGTAATCGGGCCGACGAGGGCCGTCGCAATAGAAACAAGGACGGCAATGACGATCAGCATCTTTTTTGTGATCCCGTCATAGTCAATCCCGAGATTCACAGCCTGTTCCTTTCCTAACGACATGACATCTAATTTCGCGCGGAAGGTCCAAATATAAAGACAAAGCGCCGCAAATAAAAGAGAAGCGAAGAGTAAAATATCTGTGTTCATGTGATTAAAGCTGGCAAAGGACTTGTCCTGTACGACTTGGTATTCATTCGGGTCAATGAGCATTTCCATAAAGGAAGAAAGACTTTTGAACAATGTTCCAAACACAATCCCGACAAGCAGGAGTAAGAAAATATGCTTGTTTTTGCGCTTGAACATGACCGTATAGAGAAGCACAGAAAACAGAATCATTAATCCAACGCAGAGAAAGAAATTCAGGTTCTTATTCGCGATCATCAAGTTGGTCGAACCAAAAAGATAAATAATCGCCGTTTGCAAAAACAAGTAAAGCGCGTCTAACCCTAAAATGCTTGGCGTTAAGATTCGGTTATTGGTCAATGTTTGAAACACAACAGAGGAAAAGGCAATCGCGCCTCCTGTCAAAGTCATGGCAAGCACCTTTTTTAAACGGCTCGGCACTGTGTACTCCCAGTACCCCATTTGAAAGGTGACGAAGATGACAACGAATACGGCTGCAATGGCTGCAATGAGAAATAATGTTCGTTTCTTATGCATAGCGCTTCCTCCTTAATAACATGTACAGGAAGATCGCACTTCCAATAATGCCGACCATAAGCCCGACAGATATTTCATATGGATAAATAATCACCCGTCCGAGCACGTCACATATGAGCACAAAAATGGCCCCTAATAAAGCCGTATGCGGCAGGCTCTTTTTCAAGTGATCCCCTCGGTAGATCGATACAATATTCGGAATGATTAAGCCAAGGAATGGCAGCATGCCAACAGTCAAAATCGTTACAGAAGTAATCATCGAAACAATCACCAAACCAACTGCCATGACACGTTTATACGTTAAACCTAAATTGACGGCAAAGCTCTCACCCATACCAGCCACTGTAAAGCGGTCAGCATATAAATACGCGATGATCAATAGAGGAACACTCACATAGAGCAGTTCATAACGCCCCTGAACAATAAGAGAAAAATCCCCTTGCAGCCATGCGGATACGTTTTGGATCAAATCATATTTATAGGCTATAAACGTGGAAATTGAACTAACAATTCCGCCAAACATTAAGCCGACTAACGGTACGTAGATCGTATCGTTCACCTTAATATGGCGTAGAATTTTTAAGAATAATAGATTGCCAGCTAACGTAAATAAAAACGCAATCGCCATTTTCATCAGCGGGCTTGCCTGTGTAAAAACAAGCATAGCGGTTAAAATACCCAGCTTGGCCCAATCCATTGTTCCTGCAGTCGTTGGAGAGACAAATTTATTTCTCGTCATGCTTTGCATGATAAAACCGCATAAGCTCAGGCTCATGCCAGCAAGCACAATACTCATCAGCCGCGGGATGCGACTTGAAAATAAAGTGTTCATTTGTTCATCTGATAGATGAAACAACTGTAAAAGAGACAGGTCCTGTACTCCGACAAACAGCGACGCACATGCCAAACACACAAACAACAAACTTAATTGGTACAACTTCATACAGGGTTCACACTTTCTATCAAGCTCTCTGCCACAAATGATTATCATTATCAATTAACGGCAGTTCATATATTATCATATTTAGTGAAATATTCAATAGTAGAATGAGAAAGGGTGAAAACTGCATAAAAAAACAGCTTTTGGGATCAGCTGCTTTTTTACACTTCAATATTCAATTGAAACTGCCCTTGCAGTTCCTCTTCAGCCTCTTGAAATAACTGCCGCAAATTCTCTGCATAATCACCAAGCTCGTCTTTGCTTGCTTGATAATGAATCCATGTAAGCTCTACAGGCAAGCTCACTTCTCCTGTTAAACAGTCCCAAAGGGCATCAAGATTTTTCCCGTAATGATCAGGAAGTTGTAACACTGTTTTTAGTTGATCATGAAGCTCCTCTTGTGATCTGCACATCGCTCCATTTAGCTGTACTTTTTTCATTTCCCTCCCCCTCTTCTGTCTTTATTTTAAACGAATTGGAGAGGAAAGAGAAAGAATCCATTTCACTTTTGCCTCTCTCTGAAACTTAAACTAAACAAGATCAGACAGGCTGCCAGCACGAGCATGAAAAAGATCGTTAACACTGTCTGAGTACCGTACATATCAGCAAAGAGACCAACGAACACACTTGGTATGCCAAGACCTAGATACGCAAACAAGTAATATCCAGCAACGGCTCTAGCCGCTTCCTTCTTCCCTTTCTCAACAATCAGCTGGAGACCGCCTAAGTAAGTAAATCCATAGCAAGCTGTGCCCGCTAAAAGAGTTCCAGCAAGGACAAGGAATATAGACCCGCTATTAGCACCGAATAACAGCAGGCCATATCCGCACGGAAGACAAATAAAACCGATACGAAGCGCTGCACTGCTATTCATCTTTCGGACAAAAGGCTGCATCAGAACACCTGCCATATTAATAAAAAACAGCGCCGGGCCTACCCACAATTCATAGCCATTTAATTTAAGCTGTGCTGGCAAAATCGAAATGACAAGACCGCACACAGACCATGCGATAGCAATGGCTATGTTCGCAGGCATTGTCCCTTTTGGAAACCTCGGCATGTTCATGAGCGGTTTACTTGCATCCCCTTGTACAGGCGGCACCAAAAAGAATACAGCAACAATCGTCAACATAATCAAGACCAACACAATCCAATAGCTAAGAGGCGTCAGTGACACTTGCTCAAAAGAAAGAATCGCTGTAAAAAGAGCACCTCCACCAAATCCAATTGAACTGCATAATGCGATAAACGTTGGGATCCAGCCCGATTTCTCTGGATATAAAGCAATCAAGTAGGCAGTACATGTGCCAACACTTAACCCAAGTCCCACTCCTTGCAGCAGCCGGGCGACAAAGAGCATTTGTATGGTCGGATGCACGATCATGAGCAGGGTGGCACATAATGAAAAGCAAAGAGCGATCAATAAAATCGGTTTTCGTCCAGCCCGGTCAGACATGCCGCCAAGTAACAGTAATACTGGAATCAGTCCGAAAACATACGCAGCAAACACAAGGGCTGTTGACGCCTTTCCGTATCCTGCCTGCTCTGCATATTCCGTATAAAGAGGGACTTGCAGGTTCACTGCTGTTGTAATCATAAAAAGGCTAAATAAAACGAACACAAACGGAATCATGGATAGCTGTGCTGTTTCTTCTTTTGATGCAGGAATCATGGGACTCTCTCCTCTGTGTAAATGATATGAACCAGTGTACACATCATTTGGATTTCTTCCCACATCCAAAAATGAAGCTATTGACCAGTCCATAATTCCATGTCATCATCAATGATGACATGACAAAGGAAAGAAGGTGCACTGTGTACATTCATTTAGACCGTTCCAGCTCTACCCCGCTCTGGCAGCAAATCGTCAATGGCATCATTCAAAAAATTCATACAAACACACTGAATCCTGATGATCAGTTGACTCCGACAAGAGTATTAGCACAAGAGCTCAACGTATCTCGATCCACCGTACAGCTTGCCTATGATGAACTGCTAGCAAGAGGCTATGTCAGCACCTCTAGAAGAGGCGGGACAAAGGTCATTTCAAGTAATCACTATGCTGCTTCTCCCCCACATCAAAACGAACCGCCTTTTGCACTTCCGACAAGACCTCACTTTGACGAGGCTGAAAAACAAATGGATCACTGGCTCTCGGCCAATCAATTTCATGACACACTTGAGATTGATTTCCGCCATCAAGAACCAGCCATCGACGACCATTTTCAAAACATATGGAAACGCTCGCTTCTAAAAGCACTACAGCGCTTAAATATGAAGGATTGGGGCTATTCTTCTCCGCATGGATTATGGGAAGTGCGTTCAGAAATTCGCCAATACTTATCGGTTGAACGCGGCATTGATATAGAAGAAGACCAAATGGTGTTAACAGGGGGCACACAGCAAGCCATTGACTTAATTTCACAAGTCATGCTCAAAAAAGGAGATACAGTCGCTGTTGAAGATCCTGGTTTTCCTGGAGCTAGGTTGTCCTTTTTACATCGCGAAATGACTATTTACCCCGCACCAGTCGATGAAGAAGGAATGATGGTGAATACATTGCCAGAACGTACAAAGCTGATCGCTGTAACGCCCTCTCATCAGCGGCCAACCGGTGTCTGTATGAGCGTCAATAGAAGACGGGAGCTGTTGCAGTTTGCTGCGAAGGCTCAATCTTACATATTAGAAGATGATTTTGATGGGGATTATCGTTATCATGGCGGACCGCTTCCTTCTTTATTTTCAGAAGCACCCGATCATGTGATCTATATTGTCAGTTTTTCCAAGGTGCTTGCACCAGGCATCCGCCTTGCTGCCATCATCGGCTCCAAAGCAGTCATCAAAGAAATCGCTGCACTGCAATCACTTATTCAAAGACAGCTGCCGATCATGGAGCAAATCACTCTTGCCTCTTTTTTCAGAGAAGGCGAGTTTACGCGATATGTCAGGCGGATGAGACAGGTGTATAAAAAACGGCAGGCAGCGATGATGGATGCTCTTTTGACACATCACTTTGACAAACACTTCCGTTTATATGGAACCGATACAGGCCTTCACGTCTTTTTGGAAGGAACATCAGACTTTGATGAACAAGGTACGATTGAGGCCGCAAAAGCGGCAGGTGTCGGCATTTATCCATTAAGCCCCTATTGTTATGAAAGCAAAAGGAAAGGGTTGCTGCTTGGTTTTGCCTGTACGGATGAAGCCATGATTCAAGAAGGTGTACGCCGATTAAAGCAAACACTGCACATCTAAAAAAGCCTGGAAGTCTCTCTTCCAGGCTTTTCATTGTGATTGCTGAACGTTTCCCACTTCTTCAATGAAAGAGGCTGTCTCTTGCAATCCATCTTGAAAATATTGAGTGGCTGACATAAACAGCTTTTCTTGATCAGGACGCTTCAACAGCTGCTCTACCTTGCTCATTCCTTTTTCAAATGAAGCAAGACCTGTCTTTAATTGTTTGTCTGCCTTTTGATACACAGCTGGCACTTCTTGATGAGTAAGCCCTTTTTGAATGACACGGTCGAATGCTTTCGTCGCTTTTGTCAATTTTTCATTCACTTGAATTTTTCCGTGTCCATCTGAAATAAATTGATCGGTCATGTTTTCATATGCTTCATTTAACTCATCCATATAACGCTGAACCCATTGTTCATACGCAGCTTCTTTTGTGTTTTGTTTTGAAGGCGGCTGACCTGCTTGATTGCAGGCTGTGAGTAGTGTCACTGTCACGGTAAATAGCAGCATCAAATGCCATCGTTTTTTCATACACGGCCCCCATTTCTCTTTCCCATTTGTTCATATCGGTCAAATATGATCAACTTTTACCTCATACGAACACCTTGCAAGAAATGACTTATTTTTATTGTAACAGACCGCATGTATCACTTCTGTGATTTATGCGGAAATGAATGAAAATCCTTCTAATGGTTCACATTTCCCTGCCATTTCATGATGATACAGTCAATAGACGACGAGAAAGGCACATTTGGTTTCAATCTAATTCATCTTCGCCATTTTTTCTCCAATAAAAAAGACCCCTTTCGGCGCCTTTTATGATCCTACCCATTTATTGCAGCTTTCCTTTACAAGCAATCTCCAGCTCTTCTACCACTTCGCCATCTTGAATGAGGTATGCTTTTTCATGAAGATTCACAGCAGGACAGATGTGATTCGGAATAATTTGCACCTTCTCACCGATCTGTACACTTTGACGAAAGCCTTCATGATAGATAATGGCATGCTCGTCAAATACGCTTGAAACAAATACATCATCATATTCTTTCACTTTGCCTAAGCCCTCTGTTTTGGTCAGCCCTTTTGTACGTGTTTGTGCCGTCAGCCCCTTGGCCCCTACATCTGTAATCACCCGGCGCTCTGTCGGTTTACTAATGACCGTTGTCAGCACAGATGCTGCACAATGTGAATATGTGCCGATTACATTGGACTGGGAAGCGTCCATCAAGATGTATGTGCCTGGCCGTATTTCTGTGACTCCTTTTGGAATATCAAATTGAAATAAAAATGGCGGTGTTGATCCAATACTGACGACCTCTAGCGGCATACCAGCTTCTTCTGCAATCTGCGCAAAACGGAGCGTTCGATTTACAGCCTCCTTGTATAATGTCCGGCAATGTGCTTTACTTTCCGCTTGATACGTATGACCATCATGAGAAAAAATCCCCTTTAAATGAACGGCATCACTTGTTTGAATCGCCTCTAATATGTGGCAGAAATCATGTTCTTCAATGACACCAGACCTTCCCTCTCCAACCTCTATCTCAATTAAAACCTCCGCTTTTTTCTCTGATTCACAAAAGACTTGCTCAATCTGCTTCACATGCTCAACACAATCTATACCGAATGAAATCTGTATCAACTCTGCCAGTTTACGAATCCGCTTGAGTTTAATCTCACCTACAATTTGATTGGCGATAAAAATATCCTTGAGCCCATGGGCTGCCATTACTTCAGCCTCTCCTACTTTCGCCACCGTAATGCCAGATGCACCTTTCTCTTCCTGCAGCTTGGCAAGTGCAGGCGTTTTATGAGTTTTCGTATGAGGGCGCAATTTGACATGCTGACGGTCTGCGTATTGCTGCATCGCCACTACATTCTCCATCATCACCCTTTTATCAATGAGTAGTGCCGGCGTATCCAGTTCTTCATACATCATCCCCATGACCCCTTTCGTTATATAAAAAATTATATGATATAGATAAATTATATATTTTTTTATACGATAATCAATGGTTTTTTCTGCAAAAAAGTGATGACGATGAGTAAGCAGTCCAGCGGCTGTCTGCCGCTGGTCTCTCACTAATAACGATTACGAAGTTCTCTTAAGATAAAATCATACACAAGGTTGAGCTGCTGTTCCTTTGGATACAGCATAAATTCTTGTTTCTTAGGAAGACCTCCATCAAGTCGATCTTGAAATTTCGTTCGGAGATACGCTGTTCGGTGTACCTGACTCTCAAATGACTTATATGAGACATCTAATTTGACCGATTGCTCATTTGTAAAAGTAACAACCGTGTCTCCGAGGGATGATTCCTGAAAGATATGAATGTATTTGTGGGAGATCCATCCGCATTGAGGGCGGTTGGATGAATAGGTTGGGAAGAAATACAGATGATTGGATGAGTCAATCACGATGGGAGGCTTGTGGGAAATACCTGTTACTTCGTATGTTCCCGCTTTTCTGCCTGCATAGCTTGAGCCAAAGAACCTGCAACTGCGTTCTATAATTTGCAGCGGCTTTAATTCAACGTAAAAGCTTGTCTCTCTTTCGATCACTTTTGAATATACTCGTTTTCCTTCTTCAACCGGAAGGACCGCCATTGTTGTTTGATTAATGACGTATGAATCTAATGGTGTTTCACTAATTCCTGACACTTCATTTCCTCCTGTGTTAATTTTTGGTTATTTTAGATACTATTAATCTATCACCAACGTATAAGAAACGACAGGATTTTTTCAATATTTATTTAAAATTATCTTTTTATCATGTTTTTTAGTACATTCGATCTATCTAAAAGCCATTTTTAAAGATATATCGCATCTTGTCGACTGGACAAGTGGTGTCGATATGGCTCAAAAATAAATTGTCTAAAAATTATAAATTCTTGTTGATTTTTTCTCCGCCAATCCATATACTATAAAAAAGGCATCGGGGGGATTCTTTATGAAAGAGAAAAAAACGTATGCTGAGCTCATGAAGTCCCGCAACACCCAAAAAACCGAAGAGAATGGCGTTACTATTTTAGACATTTATATTCAAATGGTTTTAGATGAGGCGCTTTATAAACAGCGCTTAACCTTCCTTAGAGAAGAGATTGACAAGGCGCTAGATCAGCGTGATGAAAAGCGTTTTAATGACCTGTCAGCTCAATATGCAGAACATTGCTTACATCAATCATGATGATTTTACTTGCGGCAGAGAGACAGAAACTTGTCTCTTTACCGCAAGTTTTTTGTTTTTATCCATTTAATATGGTTCCGCCATTCACATGAATCATTTGTCCATTCATATAAGAAGAGTCTTCGCTCGCTAAAAATAAATAACTCGGTGCTAACTCTACTGGCTCACCAGGCCGCTCCATTGGGACATCACCACCAAATTCAGACACTTCCTTTTCCGTAAATGTGGATGGAATCAGCGGTGTCCAAATCGGTCCAGGCGCTACCCCATTTACCCGAATCCCTTGTTTGATAAGAGATAGAGATAATGATCTTGTAAACGTTACAACCGCCCCTTTTGTCGATGCATAATCAATTAAGGTTTCATGACCTTTATAAGCAGTGACCGATGCTGTATTAATAATACTGCTTCCTTTTTTTAAATGAGGGAGCACCGCTTTTGTTAAATAGAACATGGCAAATATATTCGTTTGAAATGTCCGAAGAAGCTGGTGAGAGGTAATCTGTTCAATGCTTTTTTGCGGATGCTGTTCACCTGCATTGTTGACCAAAATATCAATCGAACCGAAAGCATCTTTTGTTTGTTTGACGACCTCGTGTGAAAAAGCTTCATCGCCTAGATCGCCTGCTATTAAGATAACGCGACCTCCCATTTTTTCAATATAGTCCTTCGTTTCTTCCGCATCACGATGTTCATTCAAATAAACAATCGCTACATTGGCTCCTTCTTTCGCAAATAAGACAGATACTGCTCTTCCAATCCCGCTGTCTCCACCTGTGACAATCGCCGTTTTCCCTGTCAGCTTTTTGCCTTGCACCTCTCGATCAAAGATAGGTCTAGGGTTCATTTTATATTCAAGTCCTGGACGTTCGTTCTGATGCTGAGGCGGTAACGTTTTCTTTGGCTGCTTTGTTGACACGTCAGACCACTCCTTCCTTTTTATCTCGTTTATTTTTATGTGTTGCTCATTTTTTTATGTATTTCGCTCTTGTTTTCATTAAAATGTATGATTTTCAGCATCGTGGAAAAATTATACACAACAAGTGACTGGAGGCGACAACATGGAACAAGAACATAAAGGATCGGAACAAGCAAAGTCATTATGGCTAGCTGATAGTGAGAAGCCCTCTTTTCCTACTGTCAGCGAAGATCTTACAGCAGATGTCATCATTGTCGGTGCTGGTATTACCGGTATCGCTACTGCATTTGAAATGACAGAACGCGGACTGGATGTCATCATCATAGATGCTGATCAAGTATTGCAAGGAACCACCGGACATACAACAGCGAAAATTACCTCCCAGCATGATGTGTACTATCATGATCTGATTCAACATATTGGTATGCCGAAAGCCCGTTTATATGTAGAAGCAAATGAAAAAGCTAAGGAACTCATCCAAGCACGTGTGAAAGAGTATGACATTGATTGTCATCTTGAGGTAAAAGATGCTTATCTTTATACAACAGAAGAAAACGGCGTCAAAAAGTTAAAGAAGGAATTAGATGCGTACAAACAGCTCGGTATCGATCGCGAATGGAAAACAGCGCTCCCGTTTGATGCTGGCATCAAGGCAGCCCTCGCCATGACGCAGCAGGCACAATTTCATCCTCTTCATTATCTTCATGCACTGATCGATCAGCTCATTGACAGAGGCGTGCGCATATTTGAACAGACAACGGCAGTCGATGTAAAAGAAGGAAAACACCCTGCTGTCATCACAAAAAGTGGCCATCATCTGATGGGGCGCTCTATCATTTCATGCTCACACTTTCCTTTTTACGATGGCAAAGGACTGTATTTCACGCGAATCCATCCTGAGCAATCTTATGTCGTCGCAGCCAAAACAAAAAAACCGCTTCCAGACGGCATGTACTTAGGAATTGATCAGCCTGCCCATTCATTAAGAACAGCAAAATTCCATGGAGAAGACGTCGTGCTCATCGGTGGACAAGGCCATAAAACCGGACAAGGCGGAGATGAATCCGCACACTATGAAGCACTAGAAAAGTTTGGTGAAGCGACCCTTGGCATAACGGAAGTCCTTTACCGCTGGTCCACGCATGATATGGTCACAATGGATCAAATCCCATACATTGGCCGCCTGACATCACATCATTCGAATATTTTTGTGGCAACAGGCTTTAGAAAATGGGGCATGACCACTAGCCACGTAGCAGCAACACTGATCGGAGATTTGATCGAAGGAAAATCGAATCCTTACGAATCCATCTTTACTCCATCAAGACTCGTGTCAGACGCATTCGTAAAAGACTTTATCAAAGAAAACACCAATGTTGCAGCGAAGCTGATCAGCGGTAAATTAAAGCGAGCTGATCAAACAATTGATGATTTAAAACCGGGTGAAGGCGGGATTGTGTCTTATGAGCATAAAAAATGTGGCGCTTTTAAGTCAGAGGACGGCGATCTCTTTCTTGTCGATACAACCTGTACTCACTTAGGCTGTGAAGTCGCGTGGAATAATAGTGACCGCACGTGGGACTGTCCTTGTCACGGGTCTCGTTTCTCCATTACGGGAGAAGTAGTAGAAGGTCCGGCGAA
This sequence comes from Bacillus sp. FSL W7-1582, assembly GCF_038593325.1. Classification (NCBI taxonomy): domain Bacteria; kingdom Bacillati; phylum Bacillota; class Bacilli; order Caryophanales; family Bacillaceae; genus Bacillus; species Bacillus sp. FSL W7-1582. The sequence continues at coordinate 1,024,637 of NZ_CP151987.1, read as the reverse complement.
AAAACCACTAAAAAGGTCATATAAAGAACAGTAAAATTTCACTGTTTCCCCTTTAAAAAATCCAATATTATCCGATAAAAAACATAAAGTCTGATATTTTTGATGATCATGGGGGGACAAACACATTGTTATTTAAAAAAGAGAGTAAAAAGAAAAACACTGCTTTTTTCACACAGCAGGATGATGGGATAAAACGAATCAATTTTCCGGAGAATACGGACATTGCCAAACAAATTAAAATGATTGATTTGACGCAGCAAGACCTTTTTATCTTGAAACAGCTGAATCCAATCGTTCAAGATGAAATTGAACATATCGTCGATAAATTTTATAAAAACCTAGAAGTCGAGTCTTCCTTGATGCACATCATTCAAGATAACAGCTCAGTCGAGCGTCTAAAGAAAACACTACGCATTCATATTAGTGAAATGTTTGCTGGTGTGATTGACGAATCTTATGTGGCCAAAAGAATTAAAATTGCACAAGTTCATTTAAGAATTGGACTTCAACCTAAATGGTATATGGCAGCCTTCCAAGACCTATTGCTATCCATTATGGATTTATTTGCCCAGCATATCCAAGATTTCAAAGAATATCAGACGGCAGTGAAAGCGACGACGAAAATTTTAAATCTAGAACAGCAGCTTGTCCTAGATACGTTCCAAAATGAATACTCTAAAGTTCGTGATGAAGCAGAACTACAGCAAAAAGAGCTTCATACAAAAATTACAGAAACATCTAATTCACTTGCTTCTCTCTTCTCAAACACAACAAATGCAGTGGACAAACTTGTATCAAAATCTGATGAGATGGCGGATATGTCACAGGCTGGCACAAAGATTTCAGCACAAGTTGAAGAGAAATCAATTGGCGGTAAAAAAGAGTTAGAAATTCAGCAGACGCAAATGAACCAAATTGACGGCAGTATGACAAAGATTGAAACAGAAATTAAACGCTTAGAAGAAATTGCAAAACAAATTGAACAAATTTTTGGGATCGTCACAGGTATTGCGGAGCAAACGAATTTACTCTCTTTAAACGCTTCAATCGAATCAGCTCGAGCAGGTGAACATGGCAAAGGCTTTGCTGTCGTTGCAAATGAGGTTCGCAAATTATCAGAGGATACAAAGAAAACGGTTTCAACTGTATCTGAGCTCGTCAACAACACAAATTCACAAATCTCCATTGTGTCACAGCATATTGCTGATGTGAATTTACTTGTGACAGACAGTAAAGAAAAAATGACCCAAATCAACTCGCTATTCGATGATATCGTCAGCAGCATGAACTTAAGCAAAAACCAAAACGGAAAAATTGAAATAGATTTGCAAACATTCCTAAACGAATTGAAAGAAGTCAAACAAACAGTGTCCCAAGTGGCAAGTTCGGTCGAGTCTTTAACGAGTCTGACAAATCACTGATCCAGTCATTCTTCTTCTGTTTTAGTATAATAGAGGAAAAGATAGAAAAGGCGGGATTTGATTGACAGCAATTTGCCTAGTCAGACACGGAGAAACCGATTGGAATGCAGCAAAACGAATTCAAGGACGAACAGATATCCCTTTAAATGACACTGGTAAATGGCAAGCGGAACAAACCGGTCTTTACTTAAAAAATGCCCACTGGGATGTTGTCATTTCCAGTCCGCTATCAAGGGCAAAAGAAACAGCTCATTTGATTTTACAGCATGTACATGCACCGCTCGTGATCATGGACGATTTTATTGAACGTGACTATGGCGACGCTGAAGGCATGTCATTTGAGGAACGTCAGAAACTGTTTCCAAATAAACAGTATCCAAATATGGAACCACTATCGGCACTTCAAGATCGAATGCTAGAAGGTATTGAAAAAGTGAGAGCAACCTACCCAGATCAACGGGTACTAATCGTAGCACACGGTGCTGCCATCCATGCCTTACTCACCTCACTAGCTGACAAACATATGGGTATTAAGGATACAAGACTTGAGAATGCCTGCTTAAATTATGTGGAATGGACAGATGGTGAATGGAAGGTGAACGATTACAACGTGGTCAGCCATTTAACACAATCTGCCCCTTCTTAAAGAACCTGTTTTCATAGCAGGTTCTTTTTCATGTCAAAAACAATGATAAAATAATATTTTTTTATATCGAAATTCGAAATAGATGATAGCCTTTTCTACCTATTTTATGGCATTTCGGGTATCGAATGTTTATCCTCAAATGGATCATGAGAAAAAAAGCACGATTCCTTTTTAATAGAAAACCGTTGGAAATATAAAATAAACATATTTTACCATCATTTCCAAGTGACTTAATTCCCTATTTTTCGCTAGGACTTCCACAAAAATTCAGGTCTACTCTTATTTGCCTATCTCTATTAAACTGAAAATACAGAATAATCAAACGGATCATTCTAATAGACTACGGATGATTATTCTGAAATAAGAAAAAGGGATGTGGAATGTGCGTGAAAAAGAAAAATGTGATGACAAGTGTTTTATTGGCTGTCCCTCTTCTGTTTTCAGCAGGGTTTGGAGGCTCGATGGCAAATGCCGAAACTGCCTCAAAGTCAGAAAGCGAAAAAAGCTATATCGTTGGCTTTAAAGCTTCTGCCACCACAAACAGCTCTAAGAAACAGGCAGTGACACAAAATGGTGGGAAATTAGAAAAACAATACCGCCTCATTAATGCTGCACAAGTGAAGATGTCTGAACAAGCCGCAAAAAAACTTGAACACGACCCTAGCATTGCTTATGTAGAAGAAGACCACAAAGCAGAAGCATATGCCCAAACCGTCCCTTATGGTATCCCTCAAATCAAAGCTCCAGCCGTACACGCTCAAGGTTATAAAGGTGCTAACGTCAAAGTAGCTGTCCTTGATACTGGAATCCACGCCGCACACCCTGACTTAAATGTTGCAGGCGGTGCTAGCTTCGTCCCTTCAGAGCCAAATGCCACACAAGACTTTCAATCACACGGAACTCATGTAGCCGGAACCATTGCTGCCCTTGATAACACGATTGGTGTTCTTGGGGTTGCGCCAAGCGCCTCCTTGTATGCCGTTAAAGTATTAGATCGTTACGGCGATGGACAATACAGCTGGATTATCAGCGGTATTGAATGGGCTGTTGCCAATAACATGGATGTCATCAATATGAGCTTAGGCGGACCAAACGGCTCCACAGCGCTTAAAAATGCTGTAGACACAGCGAATAACCGCGGAGTAGTTGTCGTTGCCGCAGCAGGGAATTCAGGTTCAACTGGCTCTACTAGCACCGTAGGGTATCCTGCAAAATACGACTCTACAATTGCTGTTGCCAACGTGAACAGCAACAATGTCAGAAACTCGTCTTCTAGCGCAGGTCCTGAATTAGATGTTTCTGCACCTGGTACATCGATTTTAAGTACAGTACCAAGCAGTGGATATACGTCTTATACGGGAACATCAATGGCATCTCCTCATGTAGCAGGAGCAGCAGCGCTTATCCTTTCTAAGTATCCGAATCTATCAACGTCTCAGGTTCGTCAGCGCTTAGAAAATACGGCAACACCGCTTGGTAATTCGTTCTATTATGGAAAAGGATTAATTAACGTTCAAGCGGCTTCTAACTAAAATAAGTGTGACAAAAAAATCCGGCGAACTGAGCCGGATTTTTTATTTATTGCTTTTTCGATGTTTCCTCTTTTTTTGCGGCTTTTTCCATATCGAAGATTCTCTCCATCATCGTCGGGTGTCCATAGCGGAAGATTTTCACTAAAAGTGGCGGATTGACTTGGGAAAGCCCTGATTTTGCAAGCTTTTGAAATGACGTCACCCCCGCCTCTCCATCTTTCGTCAAGTTCACGGCGTATTCATCAGCTGCACGTTCTTGATGCCTTGACACAGCATTTGTAAAAGGAGAAGCAACAAATGACAGCATAGATACAATGATCAACAGAAGCGGAAGAGCAGCAACGTCATGTGGTGCCTTCAGACGAAATGGAGAAGCGCCTTTTTGGTAAAGGTAAAAATAAAGACGGTCAATGGCAAAAAATCCAACCAGAGACAGCACTAAATATCCTGCTAAACCGATATACACATGCTTCATCACGTAATGTCCCATCTCATGCGCCATGATAAATAAGATTTCACGGTCTTTCAGCTTTTGAAGTGTCGTATCCCACAAAACAATACGCTTATTTTCACCAATTCCTGTGACGTAAGCATTCATCGTGTTTGTTTTCTCTGACATGTTGACTTCATATACATGATCTGCTGGAATGTGTGCTTTCTCTGCAAGAGTTAATATCTTTTTCTCAAGCGCTTGATCCTTCAATGGGTAAAAATCATTGTAGAGTGGATCAATAACGACCGGCTGTATAAAGAAGAGAAATAGAGTAACTGGAACGGTTAAACACCAAGCATACAGCCACCAATACTTCCTTTTCTTTTGAATGAGCCAAAAGAACACAATCGCGCATAGAACAAGCAGTGGATATTGAATCCAAAAATCAAGCGTTTGGTCTTTTAGCCAACTTGCCGTGCTTTGTGCTGAAACACCGTAGTTCAAGGACAACTGGTAGCTCACCCACTTGACCGGCAATGTGATCAGCATCGTCAAAAATGACAGCACAAACACATACACAAGTTTGCTCAAAAGATGAAAACGAGCTGCTGCCAAGCTCCAATCTGCTAATTTCCTTGAAAACCCTGAAATGAGCAAAAGGAAAAAGACATACCAATCTAAAGGAATTGTCATAAAGTACAACAGGTTACGAATGTTCGAGTAACTTCCACTAATCACAAGCTCATGGCTTGTCATAAATGTATGCGGGTCTGCACTTGTCCCTTTCACACTGTCAGGGACAGATGAATCCCCCATTAGAAATAAGTAAGAATAAATAAAAAGACCGTACAATATGTATGCTACCGTTGCAAGAGCTACCCATTTGCGTACTCGCACTGGTCAGCCTCCTTTCCATTTCTCTCTCTATTGTAATCACGCACGTTTTTGTTTAGAACCTGTCTCATGTGGCTCCATCATAGCATGCCCTATCTGAAAAAGCTTGAGTGAAAAAAATGATTATGCTGTTCAAAAATCGGAGAAACTAACCATAAAAAAGTGAGTTGGAGGTTCATCATGAAGAAAATCCTTGCAGGAATTGTGATCTTTGGGCTTTTACTGATTACCTTCTTTTATGTGTTCAGCCGGACAAGTGACATCTTCGATGAAAATCGAGCAGAGAAATTATTGCTTTCACCGACGAACCAGTCTATTTCTTATGAAATAGATGATAAAGATACAACTGAGGATCTAATTGAACAATTAAACAAAGGGAAACAAACAAGCAGCCATCTCAAAAAGAATGTAAAGAAGCCAGATTATATCGCCAAGGTCATGTTCGGACGGACAAATGGCACTTCTTTTCAGCTATGGACCAACCGCTCTCAAGTTGTTTTTTTAGTAGACGGCACCTATTATGAATTAAATCAAAAACAGTCAAATTCCTTTCGAAAACAGGTACAAGAAGCGATTCAAAAAGGAGACTCTTCATAGGAGACTCCCCAGCGTGTAGACAAACCCTCGCATTCTTTGTCAGTCCTGCGTGCTGGTGCTCACGAATGTGAAATTCGCTCCGCGCCAGTACTCGTCCTTCCTAAACTTCAAAGGTTTTCTATCACACTGAAAAGAAGACAAAGGGCTAAAATAAACAACATTTTAGCCCTTTGTCAACAATCTGAGGAGCCTCTTCAAGAGGCTCCCTTTTTATTTACTTGTTTCTGCTTGGTACTTGTCTTTTAGCGCTCTTCTTAAAATTTTACCAGTCGTGTTTTTTGGAATATCATCAATGAAATGGATCGTTTGGGGCTGCTTATATTTCGCCAAATAGCGTGAACAATGTGTGATGATGTCTTCTTGATTGATGTGAGCATGTTTCTTAGGGGAAATGTAACAGACAACAGCCTCTCCTGTGTTTGGATCTGGCACACCGATGACAACGGCTTCTGCTACAGCTTCATGTTGATAAAGCACTTCTTCTACTTCTCTTGGATAGACATTATACCCACCAACGAGAATCATATCCTTTTTTCGATCGACGATATAAATATATCCGTCTTCATCTCTTCTCGCCAAATCTCCTGTGTACAGCCAGCCGTCTTTCAGGGCCGCCTCTGTGTCTTCTGGCATTTGATAATAGCCTTTCATAATGTTTGGCCCTTTTGCGATGAGTTCTCCGACTTCGTTTGGTCCAACTTCCTCTCCAAGTTCATTCACAATCTTATTTTTCACATTCATAATATCAGTGCCGACCGAGCCTGGTTTTCTTTTTCCATCAAGGGGATTGAATGCCGTCACTGGGGAAGCCTCTGATAATCCGTAACCCTCTAGCACCGTGACACCGAACTTTTCTTCAAAACCGTGAAGTAAAGCAACAGGCATGGACGCACCGCCTGATATACAAATCCTCACCGACTTCATCGCTTCCTCATGACCGTCCTGGCGGTATAAATAGTTATACATGGTTGGAACACCAACAAATAGCGTTGGTTTTTCTTTCTCCATCATTCGTAAAAGCTCTGATGGGCTGAAATGCGGCAGGACATAGATGGTCGCTCCATGAATCAAAGGGGCATTCATACAGACGGTCAAACAAAACACATGGAACATCGGCAAAGCAGCAATCACCTTGTCCTTCTCATCAATTGACAGGTACTCCGCAATGTCTCTTGCATTTGAATAAAGGTTAACATGAGTGAGCATTGCCCCTTTTGGTTTTCCTGTTGTGCCAGATGTAAATAAAATAACGGCCGTATCGTCAGGTTGTATGGCAGGATGCTCAGCTTCTGGTGCATCTCCAGACACAAGCTTTCCGAAGAAAACAAGACGATCAGATACTTCTTTTAAACTTGACCTGCACGCAGATTCATTTTGAGCACAAATAATGACTCGTTCAATCGCTGGAAGCTGTTCATACACCTGCTCGTATATCGGCAGAAGCTGATCCGGTGCAACAATCCCTTTTACATCACCAGTGACCAGCATGTAGCCGATTTCACTTGGCGTATATGTTGGATTGACAGGTACAACAACAAGCCCTGCCTTTAATGCACCAAAAAATGAAATCACAAAATGCGGTGAATTTCCTAAAATCAGCGCGATATGATCTCCCGCTTGAAACCCTTCGCTCACTAAACCATCTGCGAAACGTTCGATACTTGTCATCAGTTCTTGATAGGTCCACTTGTTCCCTTCAAAGATCAGTGCGACGTTCTCTCCCTTGGTCATCGCAGTCTGCTCAAGATTTTTGATCAAATCCATTCTCCCACCCCTTATACTTCATCAATGAATGAATAGCCATTCATTTTATGACCAAACATTCCTCCTTTCTATTATAATAGACAATCGAAAAAATTCACAAGATCAAATGTAAACCGCTTTCATCCCTATCATTAGAAAAAAGCACCGCTATCTCTAGCCGTGCTTGTCCTTGCTTAATAAATCAAATCCAGAAAATCTTCTTTTGATACGTTACCAAAATAATGGCGCATATCCATGTCTTCTAATACATCACTAATGGTTTTGCGATCATATTGCTGCCCAATGAGTCGTTTCTCAATATCAGCAATATCTCCTACACCGAAGAAGTCACCAAAAATTTTGCAGTCTTGAATGATGCCTTTTTTCACTTCTAATCGAAGATCAATCGATCCAGCTGGAAAACGCTTAGAGTGCTGCAAGTTAAACTTAGGAGAACGGCCGTAGTTCCATTCCCATTTTTGGTATCGATCACGAGAAATCTCATGAATCTTCTCCCAATCTTTTTCTGTCAGCTGATACTCAGGCACGTCTCCGTTCGTGTCAAAAATATAGCTTAAAAGAATTTTTCTAAATTCTTCTGTTGTCATTTTTTGATCCATCAGTTCACTAATGTTGGCGACCCTGCTTCTAATGGATTTAATCCCTTTTGATTCGATCTTTTCTTTCTTCACATTTAATGCCGAGACAACATGTTCAATTTCTGAATCAAATAATAGGGTGCCATGACTGAAGATACGTCCTCGTGTAGCAAATTGAGCATTCCCCGAAATTTTACGCCCATCTGCCATGATGTCATTTCTGCCGCTTAATTCCGCTTTGACGCCAAGCTTTTCAAGCGCTTTGATGACTGGCTCGGTGAATTTTTTAAAGTTATGAAAGCTGTCCCCATCGTCTTTTGTAATAAAACTGAAGTTCAAGTTTCCTTTGTCATGGTAAACCGCACCACCGCCAGATAACCGGCGAACGACTTTGATGCCATTGTCTTCGACATATTTTGTATTGATTTCTTCTATTGTATTTTGGTTCTTTCCAATAATAATGGACGGCTGGTTGATGTAAAACAGCAAATACGTTTCTTCTGGATCTAAATATTTTAAGCAATACTCTTCAATGGCTAAATTAATCATTGGGTCATAATGTTGCTCGTTATCGATAAACAGCATCTCTATCTTCCTTCCTTGTTCCATATAAGCCCTGAATGGGCAAGCTGTATATTGCCAGTATATAACGCCTGTGCTTCATTGACTAGGTCTTTATGCCGACCGAAATGAGGCAGATGGGTGATGATGAGCTCTCCAACATTTGCTTCACTTGCCAGCTTCCCTACTTCAGTGCTGTTCATATGTCCTGCACCCGATCCGTCTTGTCCGGCGTAAAAGTTGCTTTCGGCAATAAGTAAGTCTGCATCCTTGCTAAAAGGGATAAATGCATCTTGATAGCTGGAATCAGCTGTATACACCACCACAGCCTCATTTGCCTGAATTCTCATCGCATAGCATTCTGCCGGATGAACCGTTTTCAAAAAATCAATTTGAAATGGTCCGATTTGAATGCCCTCTTCCGGGTGATAAGGTTTTGTCTTTGTATGTACATCATCAGAGAGCCGCTGAAATGCTGCTTGATCCCCGGTGTGTCCGTAGATCGTCAGCGGACCACTGCTTTTTCCTAAATGATAACCCACTAGCTTCGCATATTGGAGAGGTCCGATATCTGCAATATGATCGTGATGATAATGAGAAAGGAGTACAGCATCTAGTTCTTCTATATCAATGTATTGCTGAAGCTTTGACAGAACTCCGCTCCCGCAGTCGACAAGCAGACGAAAACCATCTGATTCAAAAAGATAACCTGATGTGGCTTCACCAGCTGCTGGAAATCCTCCGTAGCAGCCAATCACGGTTAATTTCATCGTCATATTTCCTCCTTTTCAAAAAATCCCCTTCTTACAATATACCCATTTTTCATAAAAAAAGCATTCTTCTTGCCTATTGTTACAAAACAGATTGACAATTATTAATCTGTTATAATACAATGATAGCAATAAAACGTATTGGAGGATGACAAATGCTAGGAAAAATCACTGAGTTTTTTAGAAATTTGCCTTCAAAAAAATGCACAAAATGTGGAAATGATTTAATGGAACAGCACGAGTGTTACGGTAATGAATGTGAGGAATGCTCACAAGTAAGTTATCTTAAATAAGGAAATAAATAGAATAAAAAAGCACTTTTTTCCTCCGTCGTCAGTTGGAGTCAAAAGTGCTTTTTATTTTTTCTGAAAAATAGGTAAAAAGGTAAAACCCTTGGTACAGAAGGGTTTTTTAGTATTTTCATATGATGACTTTTAGTTCGGAAGGCACTTTTTATTGACTTAAAACAACGAAGGGGGTTCGAAGTGTCCATTTTTTCAAATAATTTTGTATTTTCTTAATATAATTTAATCGTGGACGAACCTCTTTAATTTTAGTTATACTTTAATTCATATATTAAAACTTAATATAATGGGAATATTCCTTTAATGAATAAGTTAGGGAGGAAATCTATGAAAAAATTAAAATTTGGATTAGCTACTCAAATCCTAATCGGTCTTATTCTCGGTGTCGTGGTTGGTGCGATCTTTTTCGGTAACCCTGGTGTTGAGACATATTTAAAACCAATTGGAGACTTCTTCTTACGACTCATTAAGATGATTGTCATTCCGATTGTCGTATCTAGCTTAATTTTAGGTGTTGCAGGTGCGGGTGATGGTAAAAAAGTAGGGAAGCTTGGTTTTAGAACCATTCTTTATTTTGAAATTATCACAACGTTTGCGATCATCCTTGGTCTTGTGCTTGCGAACTTTGTTCAACCAGGTGCAGGCGTTGACTTTGGACATACAGAAAAACAGGATATTAGCCAGTATGTTGAAACGGAAAAAGAACAAAGCAGTAAATCAGTTGCTGATACGTTCCTTCATATCGTTCCGACGAACTTCTTCCAATCATTGGCGGAAGGTGATTTGCTTGCGATTATTTTCTTCACTGTATTATTCGCACTTGGCGTTTCAGCGATTGGTGAACGCGGCAAACCAGTTCTCGCCTTCTTTGAAGGTGTGTCACATGCGATGTTCCATGTCGTCAATGTTGTGATGAAAGCTGCACCATTTGGTGTGTTCGCGCTCATTGGTGTGACAGTATCAAAATTTGGTCTTGAATCTCTTGTTTCATTAGGTAAGCTCGTAGGTCTTGTTTATTTTGCGCTCGCTCTCTTCCTTATCGTTGTATTCGGAATTATTGGAAAGATGATTGGCGTCAATATTTTCAGATTTCTTGCTTACATGAAAGACGAAATGCTTCTCGCCTTTAGTACATCCAGCTCTGAAACAGTTTTACCGAGAGTCATGGATAAAATGGAGCGCATCGGGTGTCCAAAAGGAATTGTTTCTTTTGTTATCCCAATTGGTTATACGTTTAATCTGGACGGCTCCGTCTTGTATCAAGCCATTGCGGCGCTTTTCTTAGCGCAGGTATATGGCATTGACCTCACAATCGTACAGCAGCTCACACTAATCCTTGTACTGATGGTGACATCAAAAGGAATGGCTGCCGTTCCTGGTACATCATTTGTTGTATTACTTGCAACACTTGGAACGATCGGTGTTCCTGCTGAAGGTCTAGCCTTTATTGCAGGTGTTGATCGTATCATGGATATGGCAAGAACCGTTGTCAACTTAACTGGTAATGCACTTGCAGCTGTCGTGATGTCTAAATGGGAAGGGCAATATGACCCTGAAAAAGGACACCGCGTGATGACTGGACAAGATGTACCTGAGCCAACACAACTTTCAAGCTAATCAAAAAGAACCCCGATCGCGGGGTTCTTTTTTTATGCTGTGATTAATTTGCTTTGAACATAGTGGTACAGAAGATTGGCTGTATGAATCAATGAGTCTTCATGGGTTCTTTCAAAGGCATGCGAAGAGTCAATGCCAGGTCCAATCAGTCCATGAATGATATCATGCCCTGCTCGAATCGCTGCCGACGCATCTGAGCCATAATAAGGGTATATATCAAGGCGGTAATCGATCTTATTTGCCTCAGCTAATGCTGCTAAATGTTTGCGGAGACCATAGTGATAAGGACCGCTAGAATCCTTCACACATATCGACACACTGTATTCATCGGTTGATTGACCGTCACCGATGGCTCCCATATCAACAGCCAAATATTCCACCGTTTCTTCCGGGATATTCGAGTTCCCACCGTATCCGATTTCTTCATTATTTGAAATTAAGAAATGTGTCGTATGCGGCAATGTGATGTTCTCTGTTTGAATGCGGTGAATCAATCTCAGCAACAACGCCACACTTGCCTTATCATCAAGGTGTCTTGATTTAATAAAACCTGAAGACGTCACTTCCACTCTAGGATCAAATGAGATAAAGTCTCCTACTTGAATGCCGAGTGCTTGCACATCGTCTGCATTTTTCACTTTCTCATCTAAGCGAATCTCCATATTTTCTTGATTTCGCTTCGCTTTTCCAGCATCCTCATATACGTGAACGGACGTTTGATGCATCAGAATGGTACCTGTGTATGTACGGCCTGTTACTGTTTCAATTTCACAATACTCGCCTTCTATCGAGTTATATTGAAAGCCTCCAATGAGTGCAAGACGCAGCCGGCCATTTGATTTAATTTCTTTGACCATCGCACCGAGCGTATCGACATGTGCTGTCAGCATGCGGTGTTCCTTGTCATCTGTTCCTTTTAGGGTGGCAATTAATCCGCCTTTTCGATTTCGCTTCGTTTCAATATGTAAATCTTGTAAAAAACGTTCGACAAAGCCAATCACTTTCTCAGTATTTCCTGATGGACTTGGGATTGACACAAGCTTTTGAATAAGCTGAACCGTTTCATTTACTTCCGTTGTCATTCGGCATATCCTCCTTCATCTAAAAGAAATTCTTTCCAAGCATGCCTTTTTTCAGCATCCTTCTTAAAATATATCGCTTCGGGTTCCTGATGTCTAATTTCTAATCAAAAAAACCTTTCTCATGGAAGAGAAAGGTTTCAGATTGTTGACAAAGGGCTAAAATGAACTTGATTTTAGCCCTTTGTCTTCTTTTCAGCGTGATAGAAAACCTTTGCATGCTAGGAAGGACGAGCATCGGGGCGGAGCGAATTTAACATTCGTGAGCACCGAAGCGCAGGACTGACACCGCATGCGAGGGTTTGTCTACACGCTGAAAACCTTTCTCATGGAAGAGAAAGGTTTTTTTGATTAAGCTTCTTCTTGTTTCATTTTTCTTATGTTCCAAGCAAAGTATGCTGTTGTTGCAGCCATCATGATGATGGCTACTGTTCCAAGAATCGCTGCTTGGTGCCATAAATAACTGTTATCACCGCTGGCAATGATCGTTCTAAATCCGTTGATGGTATACGTCATTGGAAGCAGACTGTGAATGACTTGGAAGAATTTTGGTACAAGCTCTAGCGGGAATGTACCAGCACTTGCTGCAAGCTGAAGAACCAAGATAATGACGGCAATAAAGCGTCCTGGGTTCCCCATCGTCGTCGCAAGAAGCTGAATGATCGCTAGGAATGTCAGACTGACGATGATCGCAAAGAGATAGAAGCGCCAGAGGCTTTCCACTTCAAGTCCAAGTCCAAAGATGAGCATGGAGCTTGCAATCACTGCCTGCAAGATACCGACTAAGAGAAGCACACTATATTTGCTGACAAACCATTCAAACGCATTTCTAGGGCGTCCTGCAGGATCTTTCATTGGGAATACAACAGTCAGCATAAGAGCTCCAACAAAGAGTCCCATTGATAAAATATATGGTGTGAGCCCTGTTCCATAGTTATCAATTTTTTTCGCTGTATCATTCTCTGTTTTGACTGGGCTTGCAATCATATTGTAGTTGTCCTGCCCCGCATCAATGTCTCCTGTTTCATCTGCAGCGCTTTTTAGCTTATCAGAAAGCTTTCCAGTCCCACTTTTTAAGTCACCTAATCCTTTATCAAGGGATTTTGACCCTTCAGCCAGTTTAGATGAGTTGCTTTGGATACTCGCTGATCCACTTTCTAGTTTATTCAATGCTGCACTAAGCTGGCTTGAACCATTTGCCAGTTTATCCGCACCACTTTTCGCTGTATCAAGCTTTCCATTTGCTGTTTGCAGGCCATCTTGTAATTTCCCTTGACCCGTTTGAAGCTTCAGTGCACCTTGATACAATTTATTCGTACCAGATGTCATTTGATCAATCGCATTTTGTATGGCGACTGTTGATGTATACAGCTGTTCTGTTTTCTCTGGCAGCTGCTTGACTTGCTGTAACTGTGCTTTTGCAGATGCAACCGCAGACTGAACTTCACTTGCGTCAGGCAGTTCCTGCAGCGCCGCTAAACTTTGCTCAAGCCCAGACAAATCAGGCAGTTCGATTGTAGGAAGACTGTCTAGTTGATCCATTGCCGCCTTTTTCTCTTCATCTGTCATCGAGCTGTTTTGAATAATACTTTTTACTTTTGCATCTCGATTAGATAATGCTTCTTTTAAAGAAGCAAGTTTGTTACTAAACGTTTTTGCATCTTTTTTCACCTGATCAATCTTAGGCGCCATCTTTTCAAGATTCGCTAATTCAGGTGAAGACAATACTTTCTCCACAGCAGCGATTTTTTCTGAAAATGACTGTGCTTTATTGTTCAGCTGCTCAATGCCTGCTGTGAATTGCGGCATTTTAGAAGAAAGCTGCTCATGTCCTTCACGGCTTGTGTTTAACCCTTCGGTCAATGTATCAATTCCTGTGCCAAGCTCACCAAATTTCTGATCAATCGTTTGATAGCCTGTTAAGAGCTGACCAAGACCGCTATCAAGAGATTGAATTCCAGTGTTCAGTTCACCCATTTTTCCTGCAAACTGATGAACACCTTCGCTATACGTTAACGTTCCTTCTGCCAATTTCGCCAAATTGTCTTTTAACTTTTGGCTACCGTCTTTTGCGCTTTTTGTTCCGTCATCAATTTTCTTCGCTCCATCGCTTGCTTGATCTAATCCTTTTGCAATCGTTTTGAAGTTATCAAAGATGACCTCTGCATAATTTTCTGTGACTTCCTTTGAAACCGAATCTTTTAATTTGATAATGGCGTTATTCGCAATTTGAGACGCAGCATAGTTTGCGCCTGGATTCGTATAATATTTCAGATTCGATTTTTTCGGATGTTTGTCTAGTACTGTACTCGCATTTTTCGAGAAATCTTTCGGAATCTCGACGACGAGATAATAGTCTTCGTTATTTAACCCTTTGATGGCCTTTTCTTCACTATCAACAAAATGCCATTTGAAACTATCGTTTTTCTTCAATTCCTTCACTAAATCATCGCCCACTTGAAGGGTTTTGCCGTCATAATGACTACCTTCATCCAAGTTGACAACCGCTACAGGTAATTGATCAACTGTACCATATGGATCCCAGTAAGCTTTTAAAAATACACCACTATAAATCAGTGGAATAAATAAGACAGCTAAAATCGGGATCAGTAGTTTTTTGCTCGTCACAATGTCTTTCCATTGATTCCGAATTACATTCATTGCTGTTTTCCTCCCATTGATGAATGACTAAATTAAGAATTCGGTCATTTGAACTTAAAAAAAATTATGTTGTTGCAGACAGTCCTTTTAGTACATAAAGCTCGAGCGATTCAGCGACCTCTTCTTTTGTTAAAGGCTCATATCGCTTTTCCCAGTCAAAAATAAGTGCAATATATAGTTTCACCATCACAAATGCCGTCAATTCAGGATCACAGGGCTTGATATCGCCTTTTTCAATCGCTTCTTTTACTTTTGTTTTAATATAGCGAATGATCATCTGCTCCATTTTTTCAATCATTTCTTTCACTGCTGATGTGCCAAGCTCCGCATTTTCCTGAAAGATTTTAATTGTAAGTTGGTGGTTTTTTCGAAATTCTAATATTGCAAAGAGTGCTAAGTGAAGATTTTCTGAGAAACTATTCTTCTCATCTATTGCTTCATCTGCAATTTTCCTCATCTCCATTAACAGTGATGTGAAAATTTCATCGAACAGCTCTTCTTTGTTTTTAAAAAAGGTATAAATCGTTCCTTTTCCGACGTTAGCAAGCTTTGCTACAAGGTCCATTGTCGTGGCTTTATACCCGAACTGGGTAAACGCCTTTGTTGCTCCATCTAAAATCATTTGTCTCCTATCAACACTCATGATCTCACTCCCAAAATGACTATTTGAACGTTTCGGTCATTAAGTACAGAAAGTAATATACCACATCTTTTTCGTCAGATGCAACAACTTTGTTCAATTTTATTATTCACCACTCTTTTCTAAACATACGAACATGAAAAACTCCCTTTCCATGACAGAAAAGGGAGTTTGTTTTTTATGAAAATAGATAAGATACAGCTTCTGAGATGGCAGCTTTTCCTTGATCAATACAATCAGGAATCCCAACACCTTCAAATGCAGCACCCGTGATATAAATACCAGGATATGATTGCTTAAACGTTTCTCTCATCGTCGAAATCTCTTTTTGATGACCCACATGATATTGCGGCATGCTTGTTTTCCAGCGAGTCACTGTCGTCAGCTCTGGATCTGCTTTAATATCCATGATTTTCTTCAAATCCTCCAGCACGATGCTCACGATTTGATGATCAGACTGTTCAACAATTGATTCATCGCCAGCTTTCCCAACGTATGCACGGAGCAATGTTTTTCCTTTAGGTGCAGTGTGAGGCCATTTCTTATTTGTCCACGTACATGCTGTAATGGAGAAATCACTATTTCTTGAGATGACAAAACCAGTACCATCATATTCATTGTGAACATCTTCTTCTTTAAATCCGAGTGCAACTGTTGCAACAGAAGTCGATGTCATGTCATGCAAGTACTCAAGCCCTGCTTCTTTTGGAAACATGGAATAGATCGATTGGTGAGGAGTTGTCACAATGGCAGAATCTGCAAAAAGCGTTTGACCGCTGTCTAATTGAACGCCATAGCCTCCCTCTGCTTTTTCGATCTGGGTCACTTTTGTCCCTTTGTAAATCTTCGTCAGCTTGAGTTTACTTTCGACCGCTTCAACAAGTGCTTGCAGCCCTTGATTGATTGTCTGGAACTGTCCTTGCTTTTTCGCTGTCACTTGTTGCGCTTTTGCATGCTGCTGTGATTTTTTCATCCCAAGAATCAAACTGCGATGCTTCTGTTCTGTTTGATAGAACTGCGGGAAGGTAGACATTAAGCTCAGGCGATCAATGTCACCAGCATAAATGCCTGATAGTAGCGGTTCAATTAAATTCTCCACCACTTCATCACCCACACGTCTTCTAAAAAATTCCCCCAGAGACTGATCTTCTGTCTGTTTGCTTTTTGGCAAAACGAAATCCATCGCTGCACGTGCTTTTCCGGCAACTGAAAAAAGCCCAGTTGTAATGAAAGGACTGATTTGAGTTGGAATGCCCATGACAGCGCCCTTTGGCATCGGATGAAGGGTTTCATTGACTAATACATACGCTTGCCCTGTTTCATTATTGACGAGCTGATCAGATAGGCCAACATCTTTTGCCAGCTGGGGTCCACTGACCTTTCTTTCTAAAAATGAATCGGGTCCACGTTCAATGATATAACCGTCTTTATATAATGTTTGAATTTTTCCACCTAGCCTAGGACTCGCTTCAATAAGAGATATTTGGATAGGAAGGCCTTTTTCTTCAATTTCCTTTTCCAAATAGAAGGCGGCGGCCAAACCTGTGATGCCACCGCCAATGATGACAAGGTGTTTTTGATTGTCATGCATAGGATCGCCTTCTTTTATATGATTACTTGCTTTCATTAAGCTTCTTTAATACGACTGCTGCCAGTGCATCAATAAATGCTGGTTTCGCATTTGGCATTTCTGGACGATAGTAAGCTGCACCAATTTCATCCGTGACGACTTTACATTCATAATCATTGTCGTATAACACTTCAAGGTGATCAGCGACAAAACCAACAGGCACGTATACAAATGTTTTATAGCCTTTTTGCTCAAATAGGTCACGCGTGAGATCCTGTACGTCTGGTCCAAGCCACGGATCAGGCGTATTGCCTTCACTTTGCCAGCCAATTTCATAATGCTCAATTCCTGCACCTTCAGCAATCATTTTTGCAGATTGTGCAAGCTGATCAGGGTATGGGTCCCCTGCTGCAATAATTTTTTCAGGAAGACTGTGTGCAGACACAATCAGCACTGCTGAATCTCTCTCTTCCTGACTCATGGATGCATACGTCTCTTTCACTTGTTTCACCCAATAGTCCACAAACTTCGGCTCATCGTACCAGCTTTCAACAGAAGTAATGTTCAGATGGCCAATCTTTTCTGCTTCATCTTGTGCACGTTTGTTATACGATTTCACACTAAATGTGGAGAAGTGCGGTGCTAGGACAATACTCACCGCTTCTGTGATACCATCTCGGTGCATGTCAGCGACAGCATCTTCAATGAAAGGCTCGATGTGTTTTAACCCAATGTATACATGAAATTCAATCTCGTCTTGGATCTCATTCAAATGTTCACACAAACCATTTGCCTGCTGTTCTGTAATTTTTGATAAAGGAGAAATGCCGCCAATTGCCTTGTAGCGGTCCTTTAAATCTTGCAGCATCTCCGGCTCTGGCTTTCTGCCTCTGCGGATATGTGTATAGTAACGTTCAATGTCTTCTTCTTTATATGGGGTGCCATATGCCATGACAAGTAGCCCCATTTTCTTTTTCTCCACAACCAACACTCCTTCGGATCATTTGAAATCATTTAGATGGATGTCTTTTTATGTTTAGCTGAATAATCGTGAATAAAATCAGTCAGCTTCTTTAACGTGTCTGGTGAGACATCAGGAAATACCCCGTGACCTAAGTTAAAGATGAATTGATCAGATTTCATTCCTTGATCTAAAATCGCTTTTGCTCTTTCTTCAATCACTTCCCAAGGAGAAAGTAAAATCGTTGGATCAAGGTTTCCTTGTAACGTTTTTGTTAAGCCTTCTTTTCGCGCTTCGTCTATACTCATACGCCAATCCAGTCCAACGACATCAAGCGGCAAGTCATGCCAATCTTTCGCCAGATGGCTCGCACCGACACCATACATAATCATTGGTACGTTTTCAGACTTCAGCTCTGTGAAAATACGCTGCATGACAGGCTTAATGAAGGTCCGGTAATCTGCTGCATTTAAAGCGCCAACCCAAGAGTCGAAGATTTGAAATGCTCGGACGCCTGCTTTTACCTGAGCGCGTATGTATGTGATCGTCATATCGGCTAATTTATTCATCAAAAGCATCCATGTCTCTGGCTCACTGTACATGAGCGCCTTTGTTTTATGATAATTTTTAGATGGACCGCCTTCGATCATATAGCTTGCCATCGTAAAAGGTGCACCTGCGAAACCAATCAGCGGAACATTCAACTGCTCCTCTGTTAACAGCTTGATCGTATCAAGCACATATGGCAGGTCTTCTTCAGGATGAAGCTCTCCAAGACGCTGGATATCTGCCTTTGTCCGAATAGGCGAGTCAATCACTGGTCCAATTCCATTTTTAATTTCAACATCCACTCCAATAGCTGGAAGCGGAGTCATAATATCTTTATATAAAATAGCGGCATCTACACCATATTGTTCTACAGGAAGTCTTGTTACGTAAGCACATAGCTCTGGCTGATGCGTAATTTCAAATAGCCCGTATTTTTCTTTAAGGGCACGATATTCAGGCTGCGAGCGTCCTGCCTGTCTCATATACCAAACCGGTACATGGTCTGTTTTTTCCCCTTTGCACGCCTTTAAGAACGTGTCATTAAAAGCCTTCGTTTTTCCCATTACCTTTCATTCCACCTTTCGCCTCACACTCTCTTTGTATAAGGCTCAAACACTGCTTTTACTATACCGCTTTTTCAAGGCTCGGTATACTAAAGCGGCTCAATGTTCAAAAAATCGCCGAATATTAACGTCCAAAAGCCTCTGGCTTGATATAAGCACTACCTTCGCCTTCTTCTTGTGTTTGAGTATTGTATGGAACAACCTTATACTGCACATCTGAAAACACATTTGCATACGGCATTGTGTAGCTGTTTGTTCCCGTTACAGAATCGATCAGGGTCTCGCTTCCATTTCTCTTTTCATAAATACGATATTCAACGCGTTTGTCTTCCTGTTCATCCCATGACAGCTCCAATGTAAAGAGCCCTTTGATTTTAAATGCATAACGTGCTTCAAAGCCTGACAGTCCTTCTAAATGGATTGGCGATTGAAGTTCTTTAATTCCCTCTGGTTTTTGGAATGTTTCATTGGTTATTTGGGCTGTCGTTAAAATATCTTTCATTAACTGCACTGGATACTGACTGCCGCCAGTTAAATAATGACTGTTATCCGTTTTGTCATACCCCATCCAGATTGCCCCTGTTGTACTAGGCGTGTAGCCAGCAAACCAAGCATCTTTCGTTGCCCCTTTGACACCGGCATACGTAGTTGTGCCTGTTTTACCAGCCAAATCTCCAGCGTATGATCCGCTCTGAGCGGTTCCGCCTTTGACGACCTGTTGAAGCATTCTTGTCATATTCCAAGCATTTTGTACGCTAAACACTCGTTCTTCTTTGTTTCGATTTTTTTCAACGGTTTCACCATCATCATTCGTGATTTTCTGAATGAAGAACGGCTTTTTATAGACGCCTTCATTTGCAAATGTATGAAATGCTCCAGCTATCTGCAACGGAGAAACCCCTTTTTCTAAACCGCCAAGCGCTATGGCAAGTCCTTTATCCGAAATATCCATTCCCATTTTCTCAAGATAGGATTTAGACGTATCGATGCCAAGCTGGCTTAACGTCCATACGGCAGATGTATTTTTACTTTTCATGAGAGCCTCTACCATCGTGACCCTGCCTTCGTACTGTCCATCGTAGTTCTTTGGAGAATAGCCGTCATAGCTTTTTTCCTTGTCCTCAAGCAGTGAATACGGTCTGAATTTTTTCTCCTGCATCGCTGGACCATATACTGCGATCGGCTTAAAGACAGAACCAGGCTGTCTAACAGCTGTGACTCTGTTATAGCCTCTTGCCTGATATTCTCGTCCGCCTATTGCTGCTTTTACACCACCAGATGCGTTGTCAATAAACACAGCGCTGCCTTCAGGTGACCCGCTTTTTCCCGGGAAATAACGATTGTTTTTCATCGCATCATAGGCAACTTTTTGCAAATTCATATCGATTGGTACGGTAATAGTATAGCCGCCTTGAAGCAATTGTTCATGCGAAATCGAATACTGTGATTCTGCTTCTTTAATCATGAGATCTACATAACTGTCCACCCAAGGGGTTTCTGATTTCTTTTTTAAATGAATACCAAGTGTTCTTCCTTTTGCTTCAACTGTTTCTGTAGAAGACAAATATCCTTGTTCATTCATTAAATTCAGGATGGTATCCCGTCTTTGTTTATTTTTATCTGGGTGTAGAACAGGGGAATACGTTGAAGGTGCCTTTGGCATGGCAGCAAGTGTAGCTCCTTCACTGACAGTGAGATCTTTTACATCTTTACTAAAATAGTAATTGGCCGCTGCTTGGATCCCATAGACGCCATGACCAAAGTAAAGCTGATTCAAATACATTTCAAGCAGCTTGTCCTTTGAATAATCTCTTTCTAAATTGATCGCAATAATGACTTCTTTTGTTTTTCGAAGAAACGTTTTATCATTTGTGAGAAAGATATTTTTGGCGAGCTGCTGGGTGATGGTACTGCCGCCTTCTACCTTTCCACCTGCTAATATATCTCGATAAACCGCCCTTGAAATCGATTGTGCATCAATTCCGTGGTGCTCATAAAAGCGCTTGTCCTCTACAGCAACAAAAGCTTTCGCCACTTTATCTGGGACCTCTTTTAATGACACAGGGTCCCGATTTTCTGAATACATGCTTGTGAGTTCTTTTCCATTCTGATCAATGATTTTCGAGGAAGCGTGAAAAACGAGCTTCTTTTCGTCTATGACATAATGTCCTAAAAATAAAATGGTCAGATAGCCAATAAATGAAAGCACGATTGTACTTCCTGCAATGACTAATGGAATGATTATCTTCTTTTTCTTCAAATTAGGTCACCTCATTCCTTTATACGGATAGTATGGGATGTATTGCTTCATAATATGTTTTATGGATTGACTACCAAAGAATTATATATCATTCTTTTGTTATACTATCAAGCAGGAGGCGGTTTAGATGAATTTCTATATTACATATGGAACAGCAGACTTTTTGCAAAAAATCGCAAAAAAACATCATCTTGAAAATCTGCTTTATACGGTCGGTAAGGAACAAGCGGCTCTTTTTCATGAAACGGAGGGTGAGACAGTCTTTAAAGCACCCCATGCCTATGATGTGATTTATACAAAAGGTGAGCTCGTCCAATCTGGCTTTGTCACGCTGAATCATATCCCTGTAAAGCTCGAAAGCAGAGCACTTTTTGAATCCACCTTTCAGAAAAAAACAAATATGTCAGAACACCAGCGCGGCTTTCAGGCGCTTCGTGTGTTAAGACCAAAAAAGGATGAAGAAGTGTACTTAATTTTGACCCTTTGGGAATCTGAAGACTTATTTCAAGACTTTCAAGAGTCAGAAGCCTTCTTTCAGCCGCACGAGGATACTGGCTCCATCTTCTCTCGTCCTGCCTATCTGACATCCTATCATGCCGTCATAGACCATTAAAGAAGTGCTGCTCTTCGCACTTCTTTTTTTCATAAAAAAAAGCCCTTCTGCTGGGCTTTCAACGCTTATCTCTAAGCTCGTACCGATGAATGATTGGCTGAAGTACATAAAAATTCAGCAAGATCCATCCTAATAAGATGGGCCATTTGAGCATAGGTGAAGCACCTTTCATCTGAATAAGTAGTACCAACAGTGGAATCAAACAAATCATCAAAAAGCTCATCTTCGAAACGAACGTTTCTTTGATTTGATGCCGGCAGCTTGGACAAAGCATCATTCTCGTATGCGATAAATGAAATTTTTCGACGAAAGAAAATGCTTTTGAACAATTTGGACAGCTTCCCAATGCCACTCCCCCTTTTCAAGCTTCATACTTAACCTTCGACTTTTATGTAAAATGACCTTTTCTGTCATTCTCGACATCCTCTTCTGTTGAAAGATTCTAACAATTACCATACAATCAGTAAAAGAGCTTAAAGGAGGTTTTCGGATCAATGACAGTATCCACTTTACACAAAAGGATCAATGAACGTCTTGATGAACATTATGAGGAAATGGTTGAAATTAGACGCCATCTCCATATGAATCCAGAACTTTCTTTTCAGGAAGAGGAAACAGCTGCTTACATCGCTCAATATTATGACAGATTACATATCCCAACACGCACACATGTAGGCGGACATGGTGTACTCGCTTTTATTGAAGGAGCTTCCCCTGGACCGACCATTGCATTGAGAGCTGATTTTGATGCACTTCCCATTCATGATGAAAAGGATGTACCTTACCGTTCAACAAAACCTGGCGTCATGCACGCATGCGGTCATGATGGCCACACAGCAACACTTCTCGTCTTAGCGAAGATCTTACATGAGCACCGAGATCAATTAAAAGGAAAAATCGTCCTCATTCATCAACACGCTGAAGAATATGCCCCCGGCGGTGCGAAACCAATGATTGAAGATGGCTGTTTAGACGGTGTTGACGTCATTTTCGGCACCCACCTTTGGTCCTCAGAGCCATGCGGCACTGTTCTTTATAAAAGCGGGAACTTTATGGCAGCCGCCGATCGTTTCTCTATTCAAGTGCAAGGGAAAGGCGGACATGGCGCACAGCCGCACCTGACGAAAGATGCCGTACTCATCGGTTCACAAATTGTAGCCAATCTTCAGCAGGTCGTGGCCCGTAAAGTCAACCCGATTGATTCTGCGGTGGTATCTGTAGGGGGATTTGTCGCTGAAAATGCCTTTAACGTCATTGCAGATTCGGCCGTGCTAACAGGTACTGCACGTTCCTTTGAAGAGAGTGCACGCCATATCATTGAACGTGAAATTGAACAGGTAGTGAAAGGTGTCTGCCACATGCACGATGCCTCTTATACTTATGAATATGTAAGAGGCTATCCTGCAGTCAAAAATCACCCTGCACCAACTGAATATATAGCAGAAATAGCCAAACAGACAGAAGGAGTCACAGAAGTAAAAGAAGCAGAAACCCAAATGGGCGGAGAAGACTTTGCTTACTACCTTCAGCATGTTCCTGGTACTTTCTTCTACACAGGCGCTATGCCAGAAAACAGCCAAGATGTGTATCCACACCACCATCCGAAATTTGATATTAACGAAAACGCAATGCCTGTCGCAGCAAAGGTACTCGCTCATGCCGTCCTTTCCTACGATGAATGAAAAAAAGCCGCTGCCCAACAGCGGCTTTTCTATTTCAATTCCTTCAACACACGCAAGTGAAACACATGGCGTGCGACTTCACCAAGCTGTCCTGTCAGCTGATGATTTGCCACCCCACCAACAGCGGCACCGACCACAGGCATTAATTGAAACAGCTTCACAAGGTCAATATAATCTCGATATTCCTGCTGAAAGCTATACCAATCCATCTCTTCCCGGGTTGTTTCCCATTCTTCAATGAGTTTCATCATTTTTTGACGGTGTGTACTGCTTGAAAAGGCGAGTTGAAAAATACAAAGCAAAAAGAGTCTTTCCTCTTTTTGAGACAAATCGAATCCATATATACAAGCAAGCTCATATAGACATTTCATTTTAATACTCAAAAGGAGAGGGAAATCCGCCATTCCGAGAAACAATCCACCCGCACCTGTGCCAATTCCTTCAATCGCAGCGGCCTTTTGATAATATGTCACCTTTTCCTTTGCCAGCTCATTTCGCTCTACAATAGACAATTGTTCATCAATGACTGTAAATGAAGTAAAATGGCTTCCTGATACGGTGGATTCAACCATTTTTTTCACCGCACTTGTGATGACTTGATGAAATCGAGCAGGGATTCGGCGATTCACTTGCTGCTGAACGCCTTTTGAAAACCGCTCGATCTTGGATGGTTTTCTTAAAAAACGCATTTGAAAAAAAATGGCCTCTTCATACAGTTCCCGTTCAGCTGCATTCATCCCAGTTCCCTCCTTGGTGACATCATTCGCTCGCTGTAAAAAACAATTCTCCGCTTATCTCATCTTTTTTAATCTGCTTTGTACGTAAGGCTTGAAGAGGACAAGCACAAATACCAATGAAATGAGAAGAGCAAGTCCGCTTCCCTTCCATCCACCTGCTGGGAAAACGGCGGAGCTCAGTACAATTGACTGGATGATGAGTACATTTCGTACGAGAACAAAAAAGCTTCGATCTTTTTCTTGCTGAGACACAGGATAAAGTGCCTGTAACGACAGATGAGCAAAGTGCTTTGTTAAAGGGACAAGCTGTACACCTGTGATAAAGACTGTAAACAAGACAAGTAATGCCCCCACCCAGCCTGCTGCACCTGTATACAAGAGGATGAGCACAAACACGACCGTTAACCTAAACACAAGACCAAAATAGTCATTTGAACGTAAAAACGCCCTCACATACATATAAGAAAAAGCTTTACGCTGTTCATAAGGGACAAACTGCAAGACCCAGTCCATATACGCCCTTCTTTTCACTTGTTTCTTTAAATGAGGGACATCCGTAAATAAGTTTGCCAAGCGATAAAAACGCTGTTTTCGTTTTAACTCATCAGAAATATGCAATTCCCATTGAAAAGGCTGTTTTTTTACTGCATTTGTTAAGTAAATGAGATAGACAGCATATAAAAGATAAAAAACGATGGCAATGGCATAAGCTGCTTGTAAAACGGTATACATTAACATTGTATTGAGCAGAAAACGAATCACTGCATCAATCCATCTGACATGTTTCCCTTGAAAATAAGTGATTCTCCACTGAATCGCTGTATTCAGACCTTTTATTAAGATCATTTGCGCCAAAATGAGCACATATAGCATCAGATCGCCTGAGGAGACAGCCGAATATAGCGGAAGTGCAATAATGGACACGGCAATCAAAGGAAATAACTGAGAAATGAAGCTAAAGTTAAACGCTTGTTTTAAATAAGGGTCCATCTTAGCTTCCAAAGGAAGCATAAACACAAGATCTGCCTCTTTGATCAACGTTCGCACGTAAGAACTAGTCAGGACCAATGAGAAAACAACTGCCATGACCCAATAGGATGGGAAGTGAGCTGGAATATGCTTCAGCCAATTACTGTACCAGCTCGCCCCGCCTGCAAGGAAAAAAATGAGCACAATCACAAGATGATCGTTGAACATATATTTTAAATATTTTCTTGTTTCTTGTACGTGTTCTTCTAATCGTGATTTCCAAATGGTTTGCGTTGTTTTACTCATAGCTTTCTTCCTTTGTTAATTCCAAATAAAGATCATCGAGTGTCGCATCTCTCATGTTGAACTGCTCTCTTAGTTCTGTCAGTGTTCCTTTCGCTCTAATTTCCCCTTCATGCAAAATAATAAAGGAATCACAATAACGTTCCGCTGTGGCTAAAATATGCGTTGACATCAGAACACTTGCACCGTTTTGTTTCGCCGCATTCATCCGTTCTAATAATGCGTTGATCGCAAGCGGATCAAGCCCTAAAAACGGCTCATCGATAATATACAACTCTGGCTCCACAAGAAACGCACACATAATCATCACCTTCTGCTTCATCCCTTTAGAAAAATGAGCAGGGAACCATTTCAATCGCTTCTCCATTCGGAATTCCTTCAGCAAAGACGGCAGACGTTCTTCTAATTGTTCTTTTGAAAGGCCGTAAGCCATCGCTGTCAGCTCTAAATGCTCTTTTAACGTTAATTCTTCATATAAGACAGGTGTCTCTGGAATAAACGTAAATTGTGAACGATACGCCTCTTGATCTTCTTGAAGGGTTCGTCCGTTCAGCTCAATGACCCCTTTATGAGGTTTCATTAATCCAATAATATGACGAATGGTTGTACTTTTTCCCGCCCCGTTTAAGCCAATGAGACCAACGATTTGGTTTCTTTCTAATTCAAATGAAATATTTTTCAGAACGGGATTCTTTGTATATCCACCCGTTACATCTTTTACAGTTAGAAGGGACATCAGTTCGTTCCTTTCTTTCTTTTTTCCTTTATAGTACCAAAAACGAAAGACAATTTGAAATGTTTACCTATAGACAACTCATGAATAAAACATCGGCATACTGGTCATCATAATGTATGTAGAAGAAATGAACTTGATGACCAATACGTAAATGAGGTGTTTGTTAAAGGCAATAACCGCATGACAAGTTGGTTTTTCATCTAAAAACCTTAGCTTCTGTTTTGCTTCACTGATTCTTGATTTTTGTGTCCTATACAAATATGTATACGACGAACCAAAACGTCAAATGAGGTGTTTACGGCAGAAATAGCAGGCATATGAATTCTTTATTTCAGTAAATAGAGAATTCAAAAGGCATATCAAATGAAAGCATCAGCATTTCTTCTGCAGGAGCAGGATGAGCGACCAAAGGAGTTCGCTTGTCCTGTTTTCTTTTTTGCTTCTTTTTGTGATACGATAAAGGAAAAATAATGAGGAGTGACATGGCGTGAGCGACTGCATTTTTTGCAAGATCATTGATGGAGACATTCCATGTGCAAAAGTATATGAAGACGAGCATGTATTGGCTTTTCTTGATATCAGCCAAGTAACAAAAGGACATACCCTTGTAATCCCGAAAATACATAAAGAAAACATTTATGACATGACACCAGAAGTGTCTAATCATTACTTCCAAGCGATTCCGAAAATTGCTAGAGCCATCAAACAAGAATTTGAACCAATTGGTTTAAACCTTCTGAACAACAACGGTGAAAAAGCTGGACAATCTGTGTTCCATTACCATATGCATATTATTCCGCGTTATGGCAAAGGCGACGGCTTTGGTGCCGTATGGAAATCACACCAAGATCAATATACATCAGAGGATTTAAAAGACATTTCTTCTGCCATCCATACGCGCCTTACCTCATCTTAATTGATGAGGTTTTTCTTTTTTTCGCCTCTTTTCTGAGCTTATCCTCTGAATCGTAAGATATTTAGGACGATTCAAATTTTTTGTCCAAATGCTTCAAATTTGTGATAGGATGGTTTTATCTTTTGATCCATTAACGCGAGAAATAGGGAGAGATTGTGATGAAGCGAACGACGAATTTTAATGCTGGTCCGGCGGCGCTGCCGCTAGAAGTGCTTCAAAAAGCACAGGAAGAACTTGTTGATTTTAAACAAACCGGGATGTCTGTGATGGAACTTTCTCATCGCAGCGGTGAGTATGAAGAAGTCCACAATAAAGCGAAAGCACTCTTGGTAGAATTGATGGACATTCCAGAAGATTATGAGGTCCTCTTTTTACAAGGCGGGGCAAGTCTTCAATTTGCAATGATTCCGATGAACTTCTTACATGAAGGCGAAACGGCTCATTTCATCCAAACAGGTGCTTGGTCAGAGAAAGCCTTGTCAGAAGCAAAAGGGTTTGGTGAAACATCAGTGTTTGCCTCAAGTGAAGACGACAACTATTCGTATATTCCAGATGTAGATGCGTCCGTTTTAAATGACGGTGCTTACTTGCACATCACATCGAACAATACCATTTTCGGTACTCAGTGGAAAACGTTCCCGAACACGTCACTCCCGCTTATTGCCGACATGTCCAGTGATATTCTCAGCAAAAAAATAGACGTGTCTTCATTTGATTTCATTTATGCCGGGGCACAAAAAAATCTAGGGCCTTCTGGTATCACGATTGTGATCGCGCGCAAACGTTTATTAGAGAAAGAAAAAAGCGGCACACCTAAAATTTTAAAATATTCAACACATGCCAAAGCCAATTCTCTTTATCACACACCACCGACTTTTGCGATTTATATGCTGTCCCTTGTCCTGGAGCAAGTGAAACAGGCGGGCGGTGTAGAAGCAGCAGAAAAACGCAATGAACAAAAAGCAGCACTTCTGTATGATACGATTGATCAAAGCGGCGGTTTTTACAAAGGACATGCACGTGCTGACAGCCGTTCGCATATGAATGTCACGTTTACCCTGCGTGATGATGCACTCACTGCATCCTTTGTGGAGAAAGCAAAACAAGAACAAATGGTTGGACTCGCCGGCCACCGTTCTGTTGGCGGATGCAGAGCCTCGATTTACAACGCCGTCTCTATAGAAGACTGCCAAAAGCTTGCGGACTTTATGAAAAAGTTCCAGCAAGAAAATGAGTAAAAAGGCTTTTCTATCGTGAAATAAATTTGTTATAATAACGAGAAATATAAAGTCATGACTCTTGCAATAAATGATCAGCCATATTATTGGAGAGTTCTAAGAGCTTAGCAGAGGAGAGCATAGAAATGAAAACAAAAGAATTAGTGATTATGTCATTGCTTGCAGCAATGGGAGCTGTTTTGCATACGATTTTCCCGCCCATCTTTTTCGGAATGAAACCTGATATGATGCTGGTTATGATGTTTTTAAGCATCATCCTTTTTCCGAAGGTACAGCATGTCGTTGTGATCGCCCTAGTCACTGGGGTCATTTCCGCTTTGACAACAGGTTTTCCAGGCGGACAAATTCCAAATATGATTGATAAACCGGTGACAGCCTTTATCTTCTTAGCCCTTTTCTTATCTTGCCTGAAGATCAAGAACAAAGTCGTTCTGACCGCTGTACTCACCGCTGTTGGGACCGTCGTATCGGGCGTGATTTTCCTATCTGCCGCTTTACTGATTACTGGACTGCCGGCTGCGTTACCAGCACTTCTTGTAGGTGTTGTCCTGCCAGCAACTGTGATCAATACGATAGCTATGGTATTTGTCTTCCCGATTGCTCAGTCCATATTAAAGCGCGCAAGAATGATTGAAGTCGCTTAACGAATAACTGAACCTCTTCATTAGATGAAGAGGTTTTTTTCATATTGTTGACAAAGGGCTAAAATGATTCTTTATTTTAGCCCTTTGTCTTCTTTTCAGCATGATTGAAAGCCCTTGAAGTCTAGGAAGGACGAGTACTGGCGCGGAGCGAATTTGACATTCGTGAGCACCTGCACGCAGGACTGACAACGAATGCGAGGGTTTGTCTACATGCTGGAACCTCTTCATTAGATGAAGAGTTTTTTTTCATGCTTCTATAAAAGAAAAAGGGTAAGCAGCAAAATGGAGAGCGAAATCCCTGCACCTGCTGCACACACAATTGCTTTTTGTCTTAATACATGTTTTGGCGGATAAGACCCTGCATACCCAAGCTGCCTTACATAATGAATAGAACCACCTGCGAAAATCACACACATACACGTAAAAACGAACAGAAAGACAGACAACCTTCTCCCCTCCCTTTTCTTCAAAAGTATGCTAAAATAAAGCAAGCTATGTATGGAAGTTCAATGAAGCTGATCGTCAGCTCAGAGAGAACATGCGAATGTGTAAAATTTGACTAGAGGTGATTGGAATGGCTAGTGGACGTTCTTTATTAACAGGATTATTTGTAGGCGGTCTCCTCGGAGGTGCGGCAGTGCTCCTGACGACTCCCTCTTCTGGCAGAGATGTACGCGGAAAGATGAAAGACGGCTATGACAAATTCGAAGATACGCTGACAAGATTAAAAAGAGATGGACAAGCTTTAAAAGAGCAGATTGTTGAAACCGCAAAAGAAAGTGCTGAAGTCATTAAAGAGGTCGGAACTGAATTACAAACATCGATACAGCAATGGCGCGAGGAAATCAAACCTCATCAGCAGGACTTACAAAAGGAAATTCAGGAAATTGAGGAAAAGCTCAAACAACTGGAGAAAACCTTACAAAACTAATATACTCACAAAAAAATATTCGTTTACAAAAGTGTGCGGGGTGCGTATCCCGCACTTTTTTTGTTGAAAAAAGGTTATTTTGTCAATGTTTTTCATGACTTTTAAAAATTCTTGAATTTTCAGCTTTATTAATCTTTATTTTATTGGCATAATAGAATTACAAGAAAAAGAGAAGTAGGTGAAATGGATGAATCATTCGGAACAGCCTTTCGATGTAAAAGAAGCACTTTTATTCAGTCAAAGAATGGCCCAATTGAGCAAAGCTCTTTGGAAATCCATTGAAAAGGACTGGCAGCAGTGGATCAAACCGTATAACCTAAATATCAATGAACATCATATTTTGTGGATTGCGTATCAATTAAAAGGAGCTTCAATATCAGAAATTGCAAAGTTTGGCGTCATGCATGTATCAACGGCGTTTAACTTCTCTAAAAAATTAGAGGAAAGAGGATTTTTAAAATTTTCTAAAAAGTTAAACGATAAACGCAATACGTATATTGAACTAACGCCAAAAGGCGAAGAGACATTCCATAAACTACTCGAAGATTACGACCCGGCCCGAACTGGTATTGTCAAAGGCGCACAGCCGCTTCATGACATTTACGGAAAGTTCCCTGAAATTTTAGAAATGATGTGTATTATCCGAAACATTTATGGTGAGGATTTCATGGAGATTTTTGAGAAATCGTTTTCAAACATTGAGAAGGACTTTTTGAATGAACGTGGGAAAGTCACGAAAAAGCCTGAAGAACTTGAAGACTCAGCAGAGGAAAAAGCTTCTAAAGCAAATCAAATTGTTTAATGATCTTTATAAATTCATTCATTAACGGCTGAAACAGCCCTTGATCATGCAAAGCAAAAATCGTCTCATGAACATCCAGCTTTTCAATTAACTGTCCCGCAAACAGCGCAAGGAGATCGTCGAACATGACGTAGCCTTGTGCTTTTTGCTTGTCCATTTCATCTGAGAGCTCAGCACAAATACGCTCAATGTCCTTTGCCTCTTCTTTCGATACACGCTGCCGGATCAATAGCGCATAATATGGATAACGGCTCATATCTGTTGCCGTCAGTAACAGTTCCATATAATATTCGAGCTGGCTCATTCGTTCCTCAATACTCATGTACGTTCCCTCTTTCTCTTAGTCACTCTATTTTAGCCGAAATTACTCATTGACGAAAGAGACGAACCTCCCTCTTATGTCTTTTTTTCTTGAAAAACCCAAAGTTTCCTCTCTTTATTCCATATGAATGTAACAATTTATTTTTTTTCATGAAAACCATTGATTTTTATCCTCAGGAAGAGTAAATTATCTTGAGATATTCAATTAGTTTTTTTGAGATTGGAAGGATGAAAAATGAATTGTTGGAAGACCATTAATCTTGAAAAGGATTATGGTTATACGAGAATGATGATTTCAGCCATATGTCTTACTGTATTTTTTTTCATTATGGCATTTTTATGTTTTCAACTGACTCATCCTGAAACGAGACTCAGCAGTCACAATGCACCACTTTTTGTCGTGCTTTTACTTGCGACATTGCTTGTCCACCGCGTGGTTCACTTGATCCCAGTCATGAAACATAAGAAAAAAATGACGTTATTTAAACGAAATTGCTGGCAGCGCGTGCCTAAGAGAGTGATGCTTTTCTCACTGCTCAGCCCGTTTTGTGTCATCTCACCTGTTTACTTTGTTTTAGGAATGGCATTTCCAATGTACGCACACTATTTTATTATGATCGCAAGTATTCATGCAGGCTATTGTTTGCCTGACTTTTTATTTGCTTGGAAACTGCTAAAAGCGCCAAAATCATGCATCATTGATCAAGCCCAAGACGAGTTTGATATTTTAGTTGACCCAACTTCCTCATCATGAGGTTTTTAAAGCCAACTTCTATCTTTTTCATAAAAAATTTGGTAATGTAGTATGGGAATAGCATAGAGAGGGGGGATCTCCGATAGTTTTATTTTACTTCATCGTCTTTGCCGCGTTTATTGTGTATTCAATAAACAGGCTTACTAATACATTATGCCTTGTCAGAGAGATTCCTGAAGAACGGCAAGATAAGGTGTTTCGCTTTATCAATGTATCGATACTGATCTTACTGATCTCATCATTTGTTGAAATTACCATATCTATTTAAGATCAAAGCAAAAGCTGCCTGTTTGATGGCAGCTTTTTGTGTATGATGATCTATTAGCAAATCCAAGATGCACCGATAATGATCAATAAGATGAATAATACGACGACTAGTGCAAAACCGCCAGCAAAGACTTCTCCTCCCATGTGAAAACACCTCCTGCCAGTTCTTCCTCTGTTCTAAGCTCAGTGTATGCAGAAAATTTTAAAACGTTTAGGCACTTGTCATCGTTTTAAAAAAGAACCGCCCGCACGCATGGCAGGACGGCTCCTTTCTGTAACAGCGATTTAATTAATAAAGATATGCTGCACCAACGATGATCAGCAAAATGAATAGCACGACCAATAAAGCAAACCCATTAGAATATCCTGCTCCCATATAATTCAGCCTCCTTTTTGTGATCAATATATGTGTATGTTGGTCGCAAAAATTTGACTAGACGAATGCCCTCCCATTTGCATTTCTTTTTACAGCATGTCACAATATGTTATGATACAAGCAATGATAAATAAATTGGAAAGATTAGGAGTGTTTTTTGAATGAAAAAAATGGCTTTAGCAGCTGTAACAGCAGTAAGTGTTTTAACTCTTGGCGCATGCAGTAGCGGTGACAAAGAAGTGATCGCAACAACAAAATCAGGAGATGTCACAAAAGAAGAGCTTTACACAACACTTAAAAAACAAGCAGGTGGAGATGCTTTAAACCTACTTGTTCAACAAAAGGTTCTTGCTGACAAATACAAAGTATCAGATAAAGAAATTGATAAGAAATTGGAAGAATATAAAAAGACACTTGGTGAAGATCGTTTAAAACAACTTCAAGATGAATTCGGAAAAGATTACATCAAAGATCAAGTAAAATATGAGCTGCTGACTCAAAAGGCTGCCAAAGCTAACATCAAAATCACTGACAAAGAAGTAAAAGCGTATTATGATGACCTAAAAGGGAAAATCCGTGCAAGCCACATTTTAGTTGCTGACAAGAAAACAGCAGATGAAGTAGAAAAGAAATTAGATAAAGGCGAAAAATGGGATGACCTTGTATCTGAATATTCAACTGACACTGCTTCAGCAGCACAAGGCGGCGATGTAGGCTGGTTCGCAAAAGATGGCCAAATGGATGAGAACTTCAGTAAAGCTGCCTTCAAACTAAAAGTAAATGAAATCAGCAAACCAGTAAAATCTCAATTTGGTTACCATATCATTAAAAAGACCGAAGAACGCGGTAAATACGATGACATGAAAGCAGACTTGAAAAAAGAACTGCTTGATCAAAAACAAGCAGATAACAATGAAATTCAGACGATCTTAAACAAATTGGTGAAAGATGCTGATGTGAAAGTAAAAGATAAAGAACTTGAAAATACATTCAAAGAAAAATCTGAGCAAACCACACAACAAACAACAAACCAATAATGAACGAAAAACCCCTCTACATGAACTTGTAGAGGGGTTTTTTTATTCTTATTGATTATGCAATCGAATGGTCCTCATGCTTCGCCGTTTCCTGTGATCGTTTCATTTGCTGTCCTTGACGTCTACGCTCTCTCTCCTGCTCCATTCGTTCGATAAAGATTTCTCCCTCTTTTTCAATAAAGGATTGATCAATCTCTTGCTCCTCTTTGGCTGTCGTCATTAATTTATAGGCACAAAAAATAATACCAATGATACATGCATATACCCACCATGGAAAAAATAACATTGTCTTCCCCTCCTTTTTCAGGACTAATCTCTCTTCCTTTGTGTTACATGCTTATGCGAAAAGAAGACAAGTTATGAAAAAAAACGCCCGCATCAAACGGGCGTTTTATCATGATGATTCATTGTGAAAGGTTGGTTTATAAAACGAACGATTCTCTAGTGCAAAAATACGCTCTGTATATTCTCCTGGCTTCACATGCTCAAGCGCACGATCCATCATGTTCATTTTTGCATCTAAATTATCTATATAGTGGAGAATTTCGGCTTCCTTCACCATTGGTGGTTTAGGACTGCCCCACTCCCCTTTTCCATGATGACTCAGCACTAAATGCTGCAGAATCAGAATTTCCTCAGAATCAATGCCAAGCTCCTCTGCGGCTTTCGCAATTTCTGTCACCATAATAGAAATGTGGCCAATTAAGTTCCCTTCTACTGTATATGTGGTGGAGACAGGACCCGAAAGCTCTTTGACTTTCCCTAAATCATGTAGAATGATCCCTGAATATAAAAGATCTCGATCTAGTGATGGGTATAGATCAACAATGGATTTCGCTAAATGAAGCATCGATACCACGTGATAGGCAAGACCCGAAACAAACTCGTGATGGTTTTTCGTAGCTGCTGGGTAATCAGCGAATTCCTGTCCATATTTCTTCAGCAAATGTCTTGTGACACGCTGAATATTAGGGTTTTTCATATCAAAAATATATTGCATGATGGTATCCATCATATCGTGCTTTGGAATAGGAGCTGTTTCTAGAAAATCATCAATGCGGATTTGCTCGTTTTCAGCAACAGGACGTATATTCCTAAGCTTCAGCTGATTCCTTCCGCGATAATGATGAATATCACCTACTACCTTCACAATGGTTTGCGCGGCATATGTGAGTTCATCATTCTGCTTTGCATCCCATAGCTTCGCCTCAATATCTCCACTTTGATCTTGAAGAATTAACGTTAAAAATGGTTTGCCATTACTCGCAATCCCTTTAGTAGATGATTTAATTAATAAATGCAGGTCAACTTGTTCGCCGACGTCATAGGTCATGATCCCTTTAGCCATTCAATAAATGCTCCTTCCATGTTTCTGCTCATATAAGTATAACATAAGTCATAATTTGTCAATCATTCCACTACTAAACTCGTAATCTGCCCGTCTTCCGCTGCTTGTTTCATATAATGATGACAAGTGAAATAAAACAGCTGTGTTTCAAAACGAGTGAGTTCATTCATCAGCTCCAGCACCCTGTCTAGACGGACATGATCAAAGTGAACGAAACTGTCATCCATCATAAATGGGAGCTGACAATCTTGCTGGTGGGACAAAGCAAGTGCAAAACGAATCGAGAGATAAATTTGCTCACATGTTGCTTGTGAAAGCTCCTCCGGGCGGAATAGGCGTCCATCCCTCCGTTTCACAATCAGCCGGTCATCTTCGGCAGAAAATAAAATCACTTCATATCGATCATTCGTTAACGGCTGAATAAATCGGGAAGCTGTTTGGAGGAGTGCTGGTAGCCTCGTTTCTTTATGCTCATTGAGTTTCTCTCGAATGACGGAACGAACGAGCTGAATAGCCGCCCATTTTTTCGCTAGATGCTTTGCCTGCTCCTGCTCTACAGCAAGCTGATGAGTCAAATCAGACACTGTACCTGATGCTTCTATTTGGCGTATTTCTACTGCTAATTCTGCCAAGCGTTTTTTCATATTCGTCACATTCTCTTGCAATTCATTCAGACGTTTTTTTGCTTGTGCACACTGCTCCTCAAGGGTGCGTAAACCTTTACGGACAATGACCTCTTCCTCATCTATATAACCGCTTTTGTGCAGCTCTTGGTTCAGCTGCTGCAAATTGTACAGCCGCTCACGGTATTCTTTGGATAGATGAGATAGGACATGATAATCTTCTTTTGACGCTGCTTCTACTTTTCGAAAAAGCTCGTCCGTTTGTTTTTCATAATATTGAACTTCTCCTTCTAATGTTGTCAGCTGCTGCTCTACATGTTGAATGGATACGTGCAATGTCTGACATTCTTTTTCTCTTTTTTCCTCATCTTTCAATATCTCTTGAAAGGCTGAGATATTCTCTTGAATGGTCCCTTCTTTTCTTTGAAGGAGACTCATGAGCGCTGAAACTCTTTGCTCGTAGGTCGATTGCTGCTGTGTGAGCATCTCTATTTCCTTGTTAAGCGCCTCATATGCCGCTGTATTCGCTTTTAATTGTTTCAGGATATGGAAAGCTTCCACAAGGAATGAGAGCTCTGAGGACAAACCCAGCTGCCTTCTCATATCTTCTACTTGCTGCTGTACAGGTTCCAGTTCCCGCTCCCAGTCTTCATACTGCTGTATCATTCTTTCGTATAAAAGCTCCTTTTGCTTCACTAGCGTTTCAGCTGAAGCTGTTTGAACTTGAAAAGAATGATAGGCGTTACTGTCGTTTGCTTCCTTCATCTGAGTCTGTTTAAGCACTGGATAAATAGCAATCAAGATAAATACGGAAAATCCTGCAAACAGTAACGTCACCCAGCTCTCTGCTAAAACGAATAAGACCGTGAGAATGATAGCACATAGCACGAACATCAGCGGGAATAACCACACTCTGGAATGCTTCTGTTTCACTGTAGCCCTTGTGCCCCTGACATCTTCTGCATCTTGCTCTTTAACGGGCTGTTCCTTTAATCCTTTTAGAGCGGTTTCCGCTTCTTCTAGCTCATGTCTTGCATGATCAAACCGGTCATCGAGCTGCGTTTTCCTATCCATTAAACGAACGTATTGGCTCACAGCCTCTTTTAATTCCCACTCAAAGTCAAGTGAATCATCCAGCTGGTCAAGCTTGATTGGACGCTGCCACTTCAGCTTCGCTGATGCTTCTTCTATTTTTTGTTTCAAAGAATTCTGCTCTGTTTTCCCTTCTGCTAAGCGTTTCTTCACAAGTTCAGCATCAGATGATTCAGCTATGACTCGCTTCATCTCCAATACCGTATCCTTGTCATAGAGTGGCTGAACTTGCGTGAGCGACGTTTGCAAATGATCTAATTTTTGTTTCAGTGCCGTCACTTGCGCCTTTTTTGGGTGAAGGTGTGATTCTAATTTATCAAGTTCATGCGCGGTTTCCGGTCTAAACCGTTTGACTCGTTCTGGATAACTAGCCAAATCTTTTTTTAACTCTATCTTTTTTTCTATCATAGGATAAAGTCGAATATGTTCAGTCAAAAGCTGAATCTCTTCTTCAGTCTGTCTCATTGCATGCTGAAGCATTTCTACCTTCTCGGTTAATTCAGCTTGTTCTTTTTTCTTTGCAGTATAACGACTTTCTACCAATTTGGCCTGTTTCAACTTACTTGACAGCTCTTTTACATGATCAAGCTGCTGATTTAATTCAGGCTTACGTCCATTCGGTTTAAAAAGCTGCTCCTGCTGTTTTAGTAACCTGCTGTCCATTTTGGATGCCGCATCTGAGCCAAACAAACTTGAAAAGAGTAGAAATTCCCCTATTTGATCTTGATTTAATGCTTGTACATTTTGCAGACCAAACACGTCAAAAGAATAGATCGATTGGTATAATCTGCGATCCGTTCCCTTTAACATCGCATGTAGAAACGCTTCATCTTTCACTTCACCATTTGGCAGCAACACCTGAGCTTGTCCGCCATGATCAGATGTTCTTTCAATATGAATCACACCTAATTCCTCATCTAAACATGTAAGAGACCCGCCATAAAATGAGCCATGCTTTGGCTTATACATATGGCTTTTGGAAAAACCAAATAATATCGATTCAATAAACGCCTTCAATGTCGTTTTCCCCGATTCATTCAGGCCATAAACTAACTGAAAACCGTCATCAGAAAAGTGGAAGGTTTGATTGGAAAATTTCCCGAAATTCGCAATATGGAGTGAACGTATTTTCATCATGCCTCTCCTTTTCTCATAAATGCTTCAGCTGTTCTGCCAGCAGCCTTTGTGCCTCTTCTTTAATATCGATCTCGTCCTCTTTTGTAAAAGCTCTTCCTGCCTTTCTATAGGTTGGATGACGCTTGATCGGTGAAAGCAGCTCATCATACGCATCAAACTCGGCAATTTCTGCTGTTAGTTCTGTCAAAAAAGAATCTTCTGGATAGACGGCATCTTCATGTGTCCGGCAGTCAATCGACATCACCCAAACGAACAAGTCTTCATCTTCCTCCTGTTCATGAAGAACAGCCATCAGCTCCTCAAGCACTTCAAGCTGCGTGAGCTCCATATAAGCAGGAGCATCGCCAGTTAGTACGATTTTCACAAAATGAGGAACACCTCTCTCTTTCAGTCCACTCATCTTTTTGTCCACAAGTGTCACAAGATCGGTCATATGAGCGGTATGTGTGATATCTATTGTCAATGTCTCAAAGATGACATCTGAACAGCTCATAAACTCCGCTCTTTGAGCATCTTCAGATAGGTAAACGACATAACAGCCTTTCTCTCCTGTTTCTTTTATATGTCTTCCTTGCACGTTTCCAGGATAGATCACCATTGGGTCTTCATGCAGAAGAGTCCGCTTATGAATATGTCCAAGCGCCCAATAATCAAAATCCCGCGCTAGAAGCTGCTGAAGCTGAAATGGTGCATACGCATCATGCCCTTCTTGACCTGCTAATGTGCCGTGAAGCATGGCAATATGATAGGGGGCATCTGTTGTTTTTTCATAATAAGGTGTCATATTTTCATGGACAGCTCGCTCTTTGTAGCTGAACCCGTAAATACTTGCCACAAGCTGACCATCTCTATAAAAGGCTTGCTCACTTGGCGTACTGCTCAAAAAAACGTGAACATTCTCTGGCCACTCAATTGGTGTCCATTCACCACCTAAATGATCATGATTACCATAAATAACAAACACTTCAATCCCGTGTGATTGTAGCTGAAGAAACTGATTTCTTAAAAAAAGCTGTGCTTTTAGGCTGCGATTCGATTCGTCAAATAGATCTCCGCTAAGCAGCATAAAGTCTACTTCTCGATCAATTGCAAGTTCAAACATGTTCTTGGCACTTTGAAATGTACTTTCTTTCAACCTCTTAAAAATTCGGTTCGGTATATTGGACATTCCCGCAAACGGACTATCTAAATGAAGATCTGCGGCATGAATAAAAGTGAGCTTCGTCAAACGTCTATCTCCTTGTACGTTACTGTAGTTGTCCATATTTTATCACGCCGTTTTTACGAATGCACGTTCTATCGCTCTTATTCTAAAAAACACATTTTTAGGGGTAAAAAAAGAGGTTTTAACTTCCTCCTTGTATAATTCATTAAAAAACAAGAAGAAAGGGAAGATCAGAGATGGAGAAAACCTACTATTTGACTGTATTTGATTCGTCAGGTGAAACCTTATTAAACGAAAAAATCACCACAGATAGTGATGAAAAAGCAAAAGAATTAGGACGTCATCGTTTAATCGAACAACAATACACAAAGCATTCTCACCGGCTCGTCAATGATGCAGGTAAACTTCTTTTATTTGAACGTTAAAAAAGCCGGCATCCGCCGGCCATTCATTCTTCTATTTAATGAAACACAGGACGTCTTTTTTCCAAAAACGCTTGAACACCCTCCTGATGATCACGGCTTTGTCTCAGTCTAGCTTGTGCAGCACGCTCTTTTTGAAGAACGGCTAACAGCTGTGATTCTGACTGCTGAAAATAAATCATCTTTGTTTCAACAAAGGCTTGAAGTGGCATATTTAAAAATGGCTTGACGCACGCTTTCTGATAAGTATCTACCTCATCTTGAAACACGCCGTCTGCAAGGCGAAGCTTGAGCGCTTCTTCAGCCGGCAGCTTTTGCCCGCTCCAAATCAATTGTTTAGCGGTTTGTTCACTAACTCTTTTGGTGAGGAAAAAATGCCCTCCGCCATCTGGGATTAACCCGATTCCATTAAAGTTCATGGCAAGTTTAGCATCTTGATGCATAAACAAATAGTCACAGCTAAGGGCAAAGCTAAAAGCAAGACCAGCCGCTGCCCCGTGGACAAGTGCAATCGTCACTTTTTTCATACTGGCTAAAGAAAGTGTAATTCCCTCGATCAGATCCATCACGCGATGAAAATCTTCTTCACGATCTTGCTTTAGCATCATGCCAATATCTCCGCCTGCTGAAAACCCTTTGCCCATCCCCTTGAGTACAACAATTTTCGCACTGCTCTCACTCGCTGTATCACACGCTTCCTTCAATTCAGCAAACATGTCAACATGAAACGAATTATACGCTTCAGGCCTATTGAAAACGATTTCAAAAATATCCCCATCTACCTGACAATTGATATATGTCATCATCCATTCCCCCTCTTTCTTTTCAAGCTCATCACTTACTTCAATTTCCATCAAGCAATTCCTTTTCCTCTACACAAAAAATTTCAAGATCAACTGATACTAAAATAAGCATAATTGTTGAAACGAGAAATATATTTTTATATAGTAAAATAAGAAATAAAACATCATATGAAAGGGGGAGAATGATTGATAAGAAGTTCCATATGTATATTGATTAGCTGCATCGTCATGTTTTCTCCCTTTTCAAATGTCGTTTTTGCTTCACAAGCAGAAGCGAGCACACCGAGCCTGATTTCTCCATCGATTTATGATGAAGAAATCAATGCTGTGAAGACACCTCCGTTTTCAAAAAAACATGCCGCATCTCTTCTGTTAAAACAGAGGTTATCAATGGGCGCTTCAAAAGCTTTTCTTGTAAAGCTTGCATCAACCACAGCGTTATCTATTGATTTATGTTTTTTAGAAATGAAGTGTGCAATCCCCATTATGTACCAATCAAATTACCTCGACTGATTCATTTTATTTCATCCGTACTCACTATATGAAAAACAAAACCTATCATATTCGGAGGGATAAAATGAACATTAAAGAAAATGATCTTCCTGGGATTGGAAAGAAATTTGAAATTGAAACGAGAAATAGAGAAAAGATGACGATTGTGATTCATGATGATGGCAGACGGGAGATTTATCGTTTCGACGATGAAGATCCAGATGAAATACTGTCCACCATTTCTCTCGATGATGCTGAAGCCCGGCAAATTGCGGCCATTATTGGCGGTATGGTGTATAAGCCGCAAGCACTTGAAACGATTGAAAT
This sequence comes from Bacillus sp. FSL W7-1582, assembly GCF_038593325.1. Taxonomy (NCBI): domain Bacteria; kingdom Bacillati; phylum Bacillota; class Bacilli; order Caryophanales; family Bacillaceae; genus Bacillus; species Bacillus sp. FSL W7-1582. Next base: position 983,501 of record NZ_CP151987.1, on the reverse strand, counting down.
GGCATTCAATGATTTGATCATTGAATGGTTTAAGGTAGAAAAAGACGCAAAAGCGGTTGGACATACACTCGGCGATTTAGATGTGAGACAAAATTATGAAGTCACCGTCATTGCGATCATTAAACATACAAATGAAAAATTACTCAACCCCGGTGCCGATTCGATTATTCAAGCAAATGATACGATGGTCATTTCAGGCGAAAGAAAACACTTGAAGCGATTGATACGTGATTTTCTTTCTAGAGGGGGAGAGTGATGAATGGATCATTTAGTCTTTGAAGTTGGAACGGCGCTTATTCTCATCGCCATTGCCAGCTTAATCGCCAATAAAATTAAATTTTCTATCATTCCTTTTCTCATTGTCCTCGGGATGATTGTTGGTCCGCATGCACCAACAATCGGGATCATTGATTTGAAGTTTATCGAGAGCACCGAGATTATTTCGTTTTTTGGTAGAATGGGTGTCCTGTTCCTTCTATTCTACCTTGGGCTTGAGTTCTCTGTCGGCAAACTCATAAAATCGGGTAAATCCATTGCAGTCGGCGGATCTATTTATATTTTGATCAACTTTAGCTTAGGATTGCTTTATGGGTTTATCACAGGCTTTGGATTCCTTGAAGTTCTCATTATGGCAGGCGTTATCACCATTTCATCCAGCGCCATTGTCGCCAAAGTCCTTGTCGATTTAAAACGGACAGCGAACCCTGAAACAGAGTTAATTCTTGGGATTATTATGTTTGAGGATATTTTTCTCGCCGTCTATTTATCTGTCGTATCCGGTCTTGTCCTTGGAGATGCCACGTCCGTTGGCGGTGCCTTATTATCTATTTTAATCGCTTTTGGTTACATGATGATTTTCTTTATCATCGCACGTAAGCTGCCAAAACTATTAAACAAACTATTCGATATCCGTTCAAATGAAGTATTTATCATTGTCATTTTTGCCGCTTTGTTCTTCGTGGCTGGTTTTTCAGAGACGATTCATGTCGCAGAGGCCATTGGCGCTCTCTTACTCGGTCTTGTGTTTTCAGAAACAGAGCACTCAGACCGCATTGAACATCTCGTTGTTCCTTTTAGAGATTTCTTTGGCGCCATGTTCTTCTTCAGCTTCGGATTAAGTATTGATCCATTTACATTAGGAGATGCCTTCTGGCTTGCGATCGGCGCTGTCATTCTTACCTTAATTGGGAACTTCACCGCCGGGATGTTTGCTGGAAGAAGAGCCGGTTTCTCTCATAAAGCTTCTTCTAATATTGGATTAACCATCGTATCAAGAGGAGAGTTTTCCATCATTGTAGCCGAACTTGGGATTGCAGGCGGGCTTGCCGCTACATTGAAGCCATTTGCTGCATTATATGTATTAATCCTTGCGATTTTAGGACCGCTAGTGACGAAAGAATCAAAGCGTATCTATCAAATCCTAAACAAAATCTTCAAATGGAAAACTGAAAAACCAAAAGTAAAAAGAGAAACAACCATTTAATTGAAAAGGGCCCTGTGCTGGGGCCCTTTTTTTATATCTATTCAAATTGCTGAAATGCCGTTTCTTGCTTCACTTGTTCTTTCGTATCCCCGCGAATGGTTCGGATGACTTTCTGATTGCGGTAGATCGATAGTTTTAAATTGGTCGCCGCTGTTCCATGAGAGTGATCGAGGTTCGTGAATGTAAAGAAATGATGAGACCGTTTGTCTTTAAACACAAGCCTGAAGTCGTCTGTCACTTTAAAATGCTTATCGCTCTCCCATTCAATCAATGGTTCATATGCGCTAAACCATTCCGGAATATTAGGCGTATATCCTGTAGCCAATACCACATGATCGGCTGTGATTTTCTTTTCTTTCTTCAGTTGCCATTGTTTCAAATGCAGCTCTAACTGCTGCTCATCCTCCATATGTATCGCTTCAAGCTCAGTCATTGGCTGAATGAGTACAGAAGGCTCTTCTCCTGAAACGGAGCGATGGTACAATTCCTGATAAATACGAGAAAGCGTCGATGCATCTATGCCATTCCTTAATCCTGCCAGTCTAGGCAATGTGTTCATCCGTTCTTCATAAGGAAGGGAATGAAAATATTCAACATACTTAGGTGTAAATAGCTCCTGACCAAGCTCCGCTGTCTCTAGCTCTCTAAATTCACTTGAACGTGTAAACCATGAAAGCTTCTGTCCTTTCTTCTGATGCTGAAGCAGGTCTAAGAAAATTTCAGCTGCACTCTGACCTGAACCAATCACCGCCACCGTTTCAGCTTCATGAAGTTCTTTTTGTTGATCCACATAACGGCTGCTATGGGTCACATGCGGCAACGCAGCTTCTGGCACATCGACAGGAATCATCGGCTTGCTTCCCGTTCCAAGAACGACATGTTTTGCACGATATTCAGAAAGCGCCCCATCTTTCAACCGCCGAACTTTTACAAGATACCCGTCTTCACAGTCGGTCACTTCTTCCACCTTCATCCCGAACTGACAGCTATCTAATTCACCTGCAACCCATGATAAATACTCATTGAATTCTCTCCGGGGGATATCAAATTGTTCAAATGTATAAAAGCGGTGAAGCCTGTTTGATTCATGTAAATAATTTAAAAATGTATACTTGCTCCTTGGATTAGCCATTGTCACAAGGTCCGCTAGAAAGGAAACTTGTAAGTCTGTTCCTTTGATGAGCATACCAGGATGCCAAGCAAATTCGGTTTCCTGTTCAAAAAAACAGCATGTCACATCTTCATACTCCTCTAATAAAGCGGCCAATCCTAAATTTGCTGGCCCAATCCCAATTCCGATCACATCCATCATATGTACACCTGCTTTATCTTTTTACCCCCTATATACCCTTTTACAAATGAAAAAAACACTGCGTCACCGCAGTGTTTACATGTGAGAAACAAATAATGACTCAAGGAATTGAATCTTCTCTTCCGTATAGTGCTCATAACGATCATTATAAGACTTTGGATCTTTTGGATTGGCATATTGCGTAATTTTTCCAGTTCGCGGATCAATGAATTTACTCGCAGCACCGCATCCGATGCCAATGATCGTCTGCACCTCTTCCATGATGATAATATTATACAAACTTTCCTGTCCATCTAACGAATACCCGACATTTTCGAGATTCCCTAAAATGTTTTTTTGTCTGTATAAATAGTACGGATGATAGTCATGTTCCTTTGTCCAAGCAACCGCTTCATCCATCATACGTGTGATCTCTTCTCGGTCTGCCACTTGATACTTTTCCTTATTGCGGGTCATTTCAGACGCTCTCTTAAAGGAAAGTGTATGCACCGTTAAAGATTCGGGCTTCAGTTCTTCTGTCTTGTACAAGGAATGTTGGAATTCCTTTAGCCCTTCTCCTGGCAGCCCGATGATTAAGTCCATGTTAATATTATTCATGCCATACTGCCTTGATAAATGATACTTTTCAATCGTTTCTTCCACACTATGGTGCCGGCCAATCGCTTTCAATGTTTCATTCTCATATGATTGCGGATTGATACTAATCCGGTCAATATGATAACGGTTGAGCACTTCCAGCTTATCAGGTGAAATCGTATCAGGTCGTCCCGCTTCTACAGTGACTTCCCGAATATGTTTCACATCTGGAAAAGAGCGATACATCTCCTCATACAGCAAATCCATTTCTTCTGCTGTAATACTCGTTGGAGTACCTCCGCCAAAATAAACAGTCGTCACTTTAATCCCATGTTCCTTTAACCATTCGCCCATTTTTTGCATCTCATAATGCAGCCCAAAAAGAAACGTTCCCACTCTTCCAGCTTGTCCTTGAATGGCATAAGCAGGGAACGTGCAATAAGCACATTTTGTTGGACAGAAAGGAATACCGATATAAATACTCACTTCCTCCTGTAGATCGTACAGATCTGGAATAGCTTTGATTTGACGATCAACAATCTCCTGCATCAAATGGATCTTTTCATCATGAATCAAGTAATCGCGCTTTAACGCTGCATGTGCTTCTTCCTTTGTCATGCCTTCTCTTAGCATCTTATGAAGTAATTTCGTAGGGCGTATCCCCGTAAGAATCCCCCATTTTTGCGTCATTCCTGTATATTCCTGAAGCAGATGTAAATAAACAGACAACACAGTGTTTTTGATTTGCTTCCAGCGCTCTTTTTCATTCAAGCTCTCTGGCATCTCTCTTGTAAAACGACTCGTCATATCTGATCCAGCAATATGGCCAGAAGCCTCCACCATACCGCCATTTTCTTTCCAATCAAACACCATCACTAGGCCATCGTTTGCTTCACCGGAATCAAACAGCACTTCACTATCTTCTTCAAATAAATTGGCTATATTGACAAGCGGTCGATGAAATCGTTCATCAGACAGCCCTTTAACTAAAATTCGCATCGTATCACCTTTATCTTCAAACTTGTTTCATTTTACAAAATTCATCTAGGAAAAGCAATGAAGAGAACAGACGAAGGCCCTGCCATTTCTTAATAGACAGGGCCTTCATTATATTATCGTTTAATATCAAATTGATGTAAAAAACCTTCCCTTTGCTGCATTCTAAAGTATTCTTTGATCATATAAGCAACACCCTGTTCATCATGAGAACGTGTCACCCAATCGGCTTTACGTTTGACCGAATGAGGTGCATTCCCCATCGCAACGCCTAAGCCAGCTAACTCAAGCATCGGGATGTCGTCTGTCCCGTGACCGATCACGACCGTATCTTCTAATGTAAAACCTAATGCTGAGGTTAAAAGAGAAAGTCCTGCCTCTTTCGATACCCCTTTGCATACAATGTTCATTTTCTCATCACTGATCTTAATCAGATCAACAGATGGGAATGCTTGTTGAATGGTTGTGTGGATTTCAGGCTGAAGTGCTGCCGTCGAATACACTTCAATGACAGGTGTGCTAACCGGTTCATCCATGAGCATATCACTTAATGATTCAACAAATTGAACGGGATAGAAAATGGGATCAGACGGATGAATCAACGTTTTTCCCATCAATTGAGACTGTGTTTTTTTCCGATTGCCGATTGAGAATTTTTCATGTAACAAGCGAACATTACAATCAAAGCTTTCAAGGATCTGCACAAGATTAAATGTTTTCTCTTCCGTTAATTTCTTCACATGGAGCGGCTCATCAAGCTTATCAGCGATAAATGCACCACTATGCGTCACAAGAGTTGAAGTCGGTATTTTCAACGCCTTGGCAATTTTTTGCGCGGATCGAAAATGACGGTTGGTGACAATCGTCACGTAAACCCCTTTTTTCTTAACATATTCCACAGCTTCTTTTGTAGCGGAATGGATTTTCCCATTGGAACGAAGTAACGTTCCATCTATATTGAGTGCAAGTAGCTTTTTTGACACTGAGGCATCCCCCTTCTTGATGACTGTACTTACGATGAGGATATGCCCTAGCTTATCGCTTTAGAACATGCAGTTGAAGCAGCCCTTGTTTTATGTCTAATCGCAAATAAAAAAAGCCTACCCCTAGGCTTTTTTTTATGTATGGTTTGGATGCGTAACAATGGCGTGATGAAGCTCCCCATGATCCCCTCATCTTTCACACACCAAAGCATTGCTTATATCATATCCCCTTATGCTTTGCTTTTCTCCCAGAAGCGCTTCTCTCTCATTTGGCTCATCGCCGTAAATCCAAAGTGGAACGCACCCAATTCATCACGATAGCGCTTTTTGAAAGCACTTTCAATAAGTATTATCGCAGAATTTACGAGCTTCGACAACCCTTTTTTTAAAGATATACAAGTGGCGATATGAATGAAAAAAAGGGCGAATATGATCGCCCTTTCAATTAATTTTCTTCTGCATTTCCATAAAGCTCTTCAAGAGGCTTCATGATAATTTTATTTAATTCACCGATGAGAACACTTACGCGTTGTTCTGCTTCCATCAACTGAGAGATTTTATCGTGCTGCTGCACAAGTGCAACCGTTTTTTGCGCTTGCTCTACTTCTTCTTGTGTAATCTCTTGCCCAGTCATTTGTTTTTGCTGAAGGTTTACTTGAATGTCACGGAAGTTCTCAAACATTCTTTTAGAGGACTCATCCCCATTTACCTCATCATAAAGATTTCTTAACGCTGAATATTCTTCGCTATGACGCAGTGCTTTTTCAAGGTCATATGCAACATCATAAAGATTTACAGACATGTTATGTCTCCTTTCTATCCGTTATCACCGATATGGATCGGCGGACACCACTCCACTATAACAAACTATGGCTTTCGTTTCACATATATACAATAAATTCATCGAAATTTCTCGATCTTGCCTTAGAATAAGGTGACAAAAATCGCTTGGACAGCACCGATCAATCCACCTAAAAGACCGCCTAAAAATGTGATCATCTTCAGCTCCTTATTAGATATGCTGATCACAAGCTCTTCCATTTTTTCAAGCGGGAAAAGTTCAATTTGTTCACGAATAATTTCTTCAAATTGGAGCTTTGCGAGCAGTCCCTCAAGCGCATTAGATGCGGCTTCAATCCCTTTATCAATGAGAGACGGAGCAAATTTGGTCTTAAGATCATCCGCTACTGCACTGATGTAAACTCCTACTGGTCTATCTAACAGCACCTTTGTAGAAAAATGTGAAAGCAATTGCTTTTTCACACTAAATAGAAGCTCTTTCACATTCCATTTTTTATCAAGCTCATGTAAAGAAAATTGCTTTACCTTGTCCCATTCTTGAACAAGTAAATCTGATAAAAACCTTTTTGTCTCTGCATTCTTTAAGAACTTCATCATTTCAGGATGTACGCGATCAATTAAGCTTGAATTCCCTAAAAACATTTGGACCATACTGCCAAGCATTCCTCGTTCTTTTAAGAAATCATCTATCATATGACCGAGTCTTGCTTTTCCCTCATCACTTTCAAAATAATGAATGCCTCTCTTTAAAATATAATCTGCGGCATCTGGAATTTTGGATGCAAGCTTATTTTCTACATCCTGTGGCAGCAGCTCAGACAACGTTTGCTGATCATACTTTTCAAGCAGTGAGTGGAGCTTATGATCAGTCCACTGATGAAGCCATGCGTCAGCTTTAACGTCAGCCTGTGAAAAACCGTATCTTTCTAACATGGAGAAAACCGTCATTTCCATATCAGCACCTTTATCAATATATCGGTGCACTGTCTGCAATATCTCTTGCCTTGCCTCCGATGATTCAAATCGTTTTTGAATACCCTCTGGCGTTAGTAAATGCTCCATCACCATGACGCCAACCTGCTTGGCTACTTCATCTCTCCTTTTAGGAATAAGACCTGGTGTAAATGGGAGCTGCTTCCCAAATAAATAATATGGCTTATACGGACGAAAGAGCATTTTAATTGCGAGATGGTTTGTTGCTGCCCCTATCACTGCACCTATCACAATCATAAAGATAAACGTTGTGAATATATCCAAAGTCGTCATCTACCTTTCAAACAACACCTGAAGTTTATTGTTTTTATCTATACGTATTATAGTTGTTGTCAAGAGCCCAAGCAAATGAAGCATTCAATGTGACATATGAGACAACGATCTGTCGTAATGATATAGGAACGCCAAGTTTATGTAAAATCAACAAAAAGTGTTTTTCAGATGTTAAAAAAAGAATTTGAAAAGTAGGTGTTGTTTCATGACGTCAACGCTCGGCATTGTCACTCTTTCTCCGAAGCATGAAGAGGCATTCACACTTCAGCTTGCCAAAGCAGCCTCTTCTTTTGATTTAGAAGTTGTTCGTTTTTCACCTCTAGATTTAAAGCCTGCTTCAAATATCATTCACGGTCAAAAATTTAAGACTGGCAAAGGATTTGAAGCGTCAGAATTTCAGATTCCTGACTTGATTTATGATCGTTGTCTTTATCAGCATGACGCACAATCAAAAAAAGCAAAACCTATCATGAATTGGTTAAAAAAGTATCCAAAAACCGTTTTTTTGAATACTGGAATTTCAAATAAAATGCGGCTATTCGAGCAGCTCCGTCTCCTCCCTTCTTTACAACCATACTTACCTGTCTGCTCTCTATTGACAGAGCCTTCAGACCTTCTCAACTTGGTCAGAAAGGGCGGATATTGTAAAATACAGCCGCTTTCTCAACAGCACGCAGCACCCTCTTGCTTCATTTCTTTAAGAGACAAATCACTCATTACTGTGCAGCTAAACGCTAAGCAAATCATCACCTTTTCACATTCAGAAGAGGTTGAGCGTTGGTGCAAAAAGTATATCGGCCGATCTTTCCTTCAATTTTTTAACACGAATGATCAAAAAGACGTTATTTTCAATGAAATTAGGATTTTTCTTATAAAAAATTCACAAAATCAATGGAATAGCATGGGGATTCATACAAAACCATCAGTAGAAAACAGCCTTTTAAGCAATACACAAAATTCCATTCATGTGGTAGCCTTTGATCACTATTTAAACTCATTAAAGCCACACATCAAGGAGCTGCTGTTAGATGATGTTGCCTCCATTCAGTCATCTCTTCCAGCGTTTATAGACAAAACTTTCTCACCGTGTATTGAATTCGCTATAGACTTGCTTCATACAAATGAAGGCAGACTTTTCATCTCAAATGTAAGATCAAAGCCAGGACGATCCTCTTTTTTAAAAGCTTACCCTGAGAGGGAGAATCAATTGATTCAGACCATACTTGAACATGCCAAATCGATGATGGCTGAAGAAAAGGAGGTTCCTTATGAAGAGAAAACGCTACATCATCGCTCCTCATTCAGCAAGTGAAAAAACAGTACATCTCCCTGCTCAGTTTAAAGAGCAGGGGGCAATTTTATCTATTGCTTTAGGTTCTTGTTTAGTAGATGATTTCACCATTTCCTATCATCATCAATCACAAAGGATTTTATTATCAGAAGACCTTTATCGCGCTTTACTCATTCCATACAAAACGAAAGCTGATGTCATATTAGTTCAACATACACTCTATATAGGACCTCTCATCGGCATTTTCACTGCAGGATTCGAACAAAATACAGCACCTTTAGGCGCAAGATCTTCCTATTTTATAAAACTGCTGCAATCTTGCAGGCAGCATGCTGGTTTTGCATATCTTTTTGGTACTCATTCTATCGATTGGGATAAAGGAATAGTAGACGGTTTGCTTTACCAAGAGGAGCGCTGGGTAAAAAAGCAGATGCCCCTCCCATCCGTTGTTTATGACCGGCTGCCTAATAGAAAGGCTGCTCAGTCGGCATTCATTCAAGAAACAAAACGAAAACTCATTCAAGACTACGATATCCCTTGGTTCAACCCTTATTTTTTTAATAAATGGGACATTCATGAACAGCTATTAACAGATGAAAAAACAAGCTTTTTCTTACCACATTCCATACGATTAGATCCTTTTGATGCTTTAATTAAAATAGAAACACTCCTTCATCTGCATCATGTCATTTATTTAAAACCAACAAACGGCAGTCACGGAGACGGTATTTATCAGTTAAAGAAGACGGAAAACGGGATCACTGTCTGCTCAAATAAAGGGAAATCCACTTCATATCATTCTGTAGACCATTTCGTGAAAAAACTGCGAAAAGATTGTGCAATGCAAGACTTGATTGCACAACAAGGCATTGAGCTTCTTCAAATAGACAATCAACCACTGGATTTCAGAATTCATACGAATAAAAATAAGTATGGTCATTGGACTGTTACAGCCGTTGCTGGAAAAGTTTCAGGAGATCACACTGTCACAACCCATCAACTGCATGGTGGTTCAGTAAAAACACTGTATGATATCTTTCCTGATGCAGAGAAACGTTTGAAGATTTTGCAAGAGCTCTCTGATACTGCCCTAGCACTTAGTCGTGTGATAGATGAAAAAATGCCTGGTCTGATTGGGGAAATTGGCTTTGACTTAGGTATTGATCACTTGGGTGCTATCTGGATGTTTGAAGCCAATTCTCGTCCAGGCCGCGAGATTTTTCTGCATGCACCATTGAAAAACTCAGAATGGCTGATTGGGAAAAGAATCGTTGAATACGCATCTTACCTAACACAAATGGCTCTTACTCCTATAGACCATGCAAACGCCTACTGATGTTTTCTTTTCATGTCTCTGAAATCTGTGCTTTCCCTATGCTCTTTTCATCAGATGAGATACAATAAAACCAAGTTCAAGGTTGTTTCCGGATTGTCGTGTGTATTTATTGTTTCATCAATAAAAGCAAGGAGGCAATGATGATATGATTTCTCATTTTCAATGGAAACCTCTCTTTAAAAAAGCGCAATTACCTGGCTGGAAAATATCCTTTTTTCATAATGGTTCACACTATGAAGGCATTTATCACAAAACGGGTGATATTGAATGGGGCTCTCAGCTTCCGCCTCATGAAGTTGAACCAACCTTAAAAGAAGAAATCCACGAATTAATGCTATTCCATGTGTATGATTAAACTGTTTAAGGAGCCTCGCCATGTTAGAAAAACTAAAACTTGTTTACGGACACCATATCATCAGTTCACCAACAAATGATAAACAAATTCTCTGGTATCAAACAGACGAAGGCGAAATTTTCGGAGTAAACAAAACGGAGCTAACAGAAAGAGAAACGCTTCTTCTCAATTCATTCCTCACACCAATTGATGTACCTCATACGCAGGAGACGGAAGAAGAACAGAAATGGTACAGCTATCTCTTTGAAAACAAATCAATCACCATTGATCAATCTGTCCGTGTTCATTTTTTTAAAATGGAGCACCAAGCAGAACAAAGGCAGCAAATAAAAGAGGCTGTGAACAGCAGCCTCGAACATATTCATTTCATATGGACAGGCACTGAAACAGCTATGCTCATTCAAACAAATGCTACATCAGAAAATGGTCAACTTGAACAGCTACATGATTTGTCTCAAGCCATCACAAGTGATTTTTTAACAGACGTTGTCTTCATGCAAGGACAGCTGCATTTGCCGAATGGAAATTTAAAAATGAGATTATTAAATGAACATCAGCTCTTTTTATGGCATCTGAAGCAAGGAAAACTTAGGTCAGGGGTTGCAACATTTTATCAATGTCTACCTGCTTTCATTCGCCATGATACAGACATGGTTTCTGCCGCTATTTCAGATGCATTTATAGAAACAATCTTTGATCGGGACGTTTACCGGACTCTCACGACCTATATGCAGTGTAATTTAAATGCATCGCAGGCAGCAAAAGCGTTATATGTTCATCGAAACAGCCTTCAGTATCGGATTGATAAATTTATTGAACGGACAGGGCTAGATATACGGCATTTTCAAGAAGCGTCAGCTGCTTATTTCATGATGAATCTTCTCGATCTTTCTTAAATGATCCTATCATGAGCACCTTGCCTAAAAATGAAAATAAGATGTTGTGCACGTTGTCCATTTACAGACACCCTTCCTTTTTATACACTTCATTTATAAGTAAAGCGCTTTCAAAAAAGACTGGGAGGCTACCACCTATGGCTGAAATGATGCTAAATCAAATTTATAAAGTGTACGATAACAAAGTAACAGCAGTAGATAACTTTAATCTACATATTGAGGATAAAGAATTTATTGTGTTTGTTGGTCCATCTGGGTGCGGAAAATCAACAACTCTCCGCATGATTGCAGGCCTTGAAGAAATTTCACAAGGGGATTTTCTATTAGACGGCAAGCGAATGAATGATGTGGCACCAAAAGATCGGGATATTGCGATGGTTTTCCAAAACTATGCCTTATACCCTCATATGAATGTGTACGATAATATGGCTTTTGGATTAAAGCTTCGAAAATTTCCTAAAGCAGAAATTGATGAGCGGGTACGAAACGCTGCAAAAATATTAGGACTTGAACAATACTTAGATCGAAAACCTAAGGCATTGTCTGGAGGTCAAAGACAGCGTGTTGCACTTGGAAGGGCCATTGTGCGAGATGCAAAAGTCTTTCTTTTGGATGAACCTCTCTCTAATTTAGATGCTAAACTTCGAGTTCAGATGCGTGCCGAAATTTCTAAACTTCATCAGCGGCTGCAGACGACATTCATCTATGTCACACACGATCAAACAGAAGCTATGACAATGGCTACTCGGCTTGTTGTCATGAAAGATGGCTTTATTCAGCAGGTTGGCGCACCAAAGGATGTGTATGAAAACCCAGAGAATGTCTTTGTAGGAGGATTTATTGGCTCTCCAGCGATGAACTTTTTTACAGGAAAACTGTCTGACGGAGCCATTGCCATTGGGAATACGCACATTCGTGTACCAGAAGGAAAAATGAAAGTATTACGCAGTCAGGGCTATATCGGAAAAGATGTGATTCTAGGCATCAGACCAGAAGATTTCCATGATGAGCCTGTGTTTATAGAGGCTTCTGAAGGAACAAAAATTGAAGCAAACGTAGAAGTGGCTGAATTAATGGGAGCCGAAACGATGCTTTATTCTTCTCTCGCTGGTCAAACGTTTATTGCACGTGTTGATTCTCGCACAGATATTCAGGCAGGTCAGACGATCCCTCTTGCCATTGATATGAATAAAGCGCACTTCTTTGATACAGAGACTGAGCTCCGCATCCGCTCAGCTGAATAAGAAGACGTTCCACAAACCATCACCATTGGGTGGTGGTTTTTTGTATGTGAAAACAACATTTACCATGTTCTTTTTCCGTATGTTTTTTTCGATGCGAACCATAATATTTAGTACAAAGCAGTTACCGCATTGGGTTTCGCCAAGTGGCAAATGACTTGGTCATTTCGCTGGTGCGACTCCAGCAAACCCAACCAAAAAAATCATATATAAAAAGGAGATTCACATCATGGCAAATTCTAATAGTTCAAATCAATTACTAGTTCCTGGAGCAGCGCAAGCAATCGATCAAATGAAATACGAAATCGCTTCTGAGTTTGGTGTAAACCTTGGAGCAGAAACAACAGCTCGTGCTAACGGTTCAGTTGGTGGAGAAATCACGAAACGTCTTGTATCTTACGCTCAGCAAAACCTTGGCGGAACAAAAGCTTAATTTCATATCTGGATCATAGAAGGCACCTCTTATGGTGTCTTCTTTTTTTGGTTTTATCCCTCACCGATTCCTTTTGAATTCATATGATGTATTAGAAAGGAGCGGATCTTCATGGACATTATTTCAGGTGTGAATTTTGAACTTCTACAATTTGTTGGTCTCTCTCTATTATGTGAATATGCTCATAGTATTCGGTCCTTTCATCTTTATAAAAAAAGCATGACATAAAACTGTACCATTTTAAGTTCTTTTCACTTATAGTATGTAGTGGAGGGATCGATCAGATGAAAATAGCTCTTTTCGGTGCTCATGGACGTGTAGGACAAGCATTTCTTCGTTTCGTAAAAGAAGATGATCGTTACATGGTTCGCTCGTTAATTCGGACAAACCGGGAAGAAATGCTTGCGGGTATGTTTCAAGTCACCGGCAATTCCAGAAATCAAGAGGATGTCCTTGAAACGATTAAAGGATCAGATATTGTCGTGAGCTGTCTATCAACAGATGGTGATGATACTTTATCTGTTTCAATGGAGCATATCGTACAAGCCATGAAGCAAACAGGAACATCAAGAATTATAACGATTGGCACTGCGGGGATTTTAAAAGCAAGGCGGCAGCCTGAGCTTTACCGCTTTGAAACAAATGAATCAAGGCGAACCACTTCCCGAGCTGCTAAAGAACATGCCAAAGCATTTGAAATTCTTCAATCAACTGAACTAGATTGGACAATCATTTGCCCAACCTATTTACCAGATGGAGAAGTGACACGGTCATATCGCTATGAAAAGAATTTTCTCCCTATAGATGGACAGAAAATTTCAGTTGAAGATACCGCACACTTTTTGTATCAGCAGTTAAACTCAAAGGAATTTGTGCATCAACGCGTCGGTATCGCTTATTGACCATTTAGTTCGTGTAAATGATATACAACCAGTAAAAGTCGAGATCATATCATGAAGCCTCGACTTTTTTCATTGCCATGAAAAAGCCTCTTTCAAATTGAAAGAGGCTTTTGCTGCTTATCCTATCAGCTGCTCGTCACAGCTCCCTTTTGTAATTCGTACATTTGCGCATACAGTCCGCTTTGCTCCATGAGCTCTTCGTGGCTGCCGCGTTCGACAATCTCACCCTTTTCTAACACCAAAATCATGTCAGCTTTCTTAATAGTAGATAATCGGTGTGCAATGACAAAAGTGGTTCGTCCTTCTTTGACGACATCTAGTGCCCGCTGAATGATGGCTTCTGTTTCTGTATCAATGTTAGCCGTCGCTTCATCTAGAATTAAGATCGCTGGATCGTATGCCAGTGCACGGGCAAATGAAATCAATTGACGCTCCCCAGAGGAAAGAGTACTCCCCTTTTCAACAACTGGTTCATCAAAACCTTCAGGCAAATGCTTTAATAGTTCTGCTGCGCCCACTTGCTTTAACGATGTTTCAATCGTTTCTCTTTTAATGTCTTCATTTCCTAAACTGACATTGGATGCAATCGTTCCAGAGAACAAATAAGGATCTTGAAGTACAATGCCCATTTGCTTACGCAGCGTTTGGCGCGACTGATCATAGATGCTTTCTCCATCAATGAGGATGTCCCCATGCTGAATATCATAAAAACGCAGCAGCAAATTCATGATCGAACTTTTCCCAGAACCGGTATGTCCAACGAGTGCCACCGTCTGACCTTTTTTCGCCTCAAAGGTGATGTTCTTTAATACATTTTTCCCTTCATTATACGCAAAGGTAACATCCTGAAATTGAACGTGCCCCTCGATTTTCTTCTGAACCGGTTCTTCCACTTCAGTACCAGGCTCATCTAATAATCGAAAGACCCGTTCAGATGAAACCCTGGCTAATTCTAATCTAGAGAATTGATTCACAATGCCTGTAATCGGCTGGAACAAACGATTTAAATAATCGACAAATGCATAGAGCACCCCAATCGACACAATGCCCGTCGCACTTAAGGACGCGCCGCCAAAATACCAAATGAGTGCGACATATGCTAAGTTCCGAAGCAGATTCACCAAGTTATGTGAGAGCAGTGAATTTAAATGAAGCATCTTTCGCTGATATCGAAAGTGATTGTTATTCAGCTCATCAAACTCTTCTTTCGTTGCTTGTTCATGTCGAAACGCCTGAATGATCGTCATTCCTTGAATGGCTTCATTTAGCTTGGCATTAATTTCACTAATGATGGAACGAATGCGGTGATTGTAAACCGACGCAAACTTTCGGTAAGTCATCGACCATAGGAAAATAATCGGAACAGCCACTAAACAAATAAGCGCCAGCTTCACATTTAATAAGAACATGGCGATATAAATTCCAACCATGTAAATGGCACTTGTGACGAAATTAGCGAGTACTGTTACATATAAATCACGAATGGTTTCTGTGTCATTCGTAATCCGCGCGACAACCTTTCCAGCCGGTAAATTATCAAAATACCGAATCGGAAGCGTTTGGATATGTTCAAATACGTCCACTCGCATTTTTTGAATAATGCGATTTGCAATACGCTGGAGTAAATAGTGCTGCCCATATTGAAAGAATATCGCAATGACGAGCATCCCAAAATAAAATAGAACAAGCTGTACCAAACCACTGATTTCCGGCTGATAAAAAGCAAAGATTTCCTCTTTGGATAAACGCTGTACCTGATACGTCTCACGCTCGCTCCCATTTTCAATGGTGAGCTGATCCCCTTTTATTGTCCGGCTCCCGTCAAATCGAATCGGTTCATTCACAAAATAGTACCCAAATCCGACTTGCACGACATTGATTTGCTTTCCAGCTTCATTTTGATTCTGTAGCCGGTCACTTCTTATATAGTTATTTCCCTGGTAATAAACCGTTTTATCTGTTTTTTCATTTACCTCAACATACGGTTTTTCTACACCTAAAATATGATCATCAATCATTTTTTTCCCAATGAAAGGTCCTGTCAACTCAGCACCAACTGCAATGATCAGAAAGATCAAAGCAACAGACAATACTTTTTTATATAGGAGTGCATAGGCAAGAAGTCTTCTTCCTGTTGTCATGCCTCATCCCCTCCTTCCAGCTGATTTGTCAGCTGCTGACGCAGAAATTGCTCTTTATACCATCCATCTTGCTGAATAAGCGCTTGATGGGTTCCCTTTTGAACAATACATCCTTCTTCCATGACAAGAATGAGATCCGCATGCTCTACAGCTGATAGACGGTGGGTTGTAATAAATGTCGTTTTTCCATGACGATTTTGTCTTAAATTCTCTAAAATAGCCGTTTCTGTTTTTGCATCAACTGCAGATAACGAATCATCCAAAATCAAAATGTCTGGATCAATTAATAAAGCACGGGCAATGGAAATCCGCTGCTTCTGTCCTCCTGACAGCGCCACTCCCTTTTCTCCAACCATGGTTTCCAAGCCTTCTGGTAAAAGGCGCAAATCCTTTTCAAAGTAAGCATCTTTAATCGCTTGTGCTAATTCAGCTTCTCTCGCGTCTCTATGACCGAAACGCATATTCTCTTCTACACTTTTTGAGAAAAGGACATGATCTTGTGGAACATAGCCAATCCATTGGAACAGTTGATCCAATTCAATGTCCTCAATTGGAACACCTGAAAGTAAGATCTTCCCATCACCTGTCGGATACTGACGAAGAAGCTGTTTGACAATCGTTGTTTTTCCACTTCCCGTTTTTCCTGTAATACCAATCGTTTGCCCTTTTCGTACAGTAAAGGAGACATCCGTTAGATTATCTTTAGAGGAAGTTGGATATCTAAATGTCACATGTTCAAATTGAATATCGCCAGGCTCTTGTAATCTTTTTGGCTTGGCTGCGTCAGTTACATCCGGTTGATAACTGAGTGTATGATTCAACCGGTCTAATGAGGCATTTCCTCTTTGCATGATATTAATCAATTCACCAATGGCAAACATTGGCCAGATCATCATCCCCAGATAGACGTTAAATGCGACAAGCTCACCAATGGTTAAATCACTTTGGAACACAAGATATGCGCCGTAACCGATACCGATTAAATAACTGATCCCCACAAGCAATTTCACCGTCGGCTCAAACAATGAATCAATGATCGCCACACGCATATTTTTTTGAAAGACATCGTCTGTCATTTCTCGAAAGCGATTCACATCTTGTTTTTCCTGTACAAAAGAACGGATCACCCGAACGCCGGCAACTGATTCTAATACACGATCATTCATATCACCAAATGCATCTTGAGCAACTGTAAAGCGTTCATGAATTTTACTGCCATAAAACGCTATCAAAATCGCCATCAGCGGCATCGGAATAATGGCCATTAAAGTTAATTTCCAGCTGATCGTCAACCCCATCGTAAAAAAGATCATCAGCATGTAAGCAGTGGAATCGACTAATGTTAAAACGCCAAATCCTGTTGTTAAAGCCACAGCATTCAAATCATTTGTACCTAGCGCCATTAGATTTCCGGTTTTTTTCTTTTCATAAAAGGTAGGTGTCATCTTAAGTAAGTGGCGCATTAATTTCCCGCGCATCACACGCTCCATGACATTTGCGCCGCCAAATAATTGATACATCCAAAAGTAGGTGAGTGCATAGACACTGACACCAAGTAAGCAAAAAATGGTTACGTAAAATAAGATACTAGATGTTGTAAATTGACCAGACCGAATGTCATCAACTGCTTGACCTAGATACCTCGGTGGCAGCATTTCAAGCACATTCACAATGAGCAGCAGCGTAATGGCGATTGTATAGCGCCTCCACTCTTGTTTAAAGAACCAGCCTAATTTCACAAATACTGAAAACATGTTTGTCTCTCCTTTTAAAGCTAGCCGCTTTCTATATTTTCCTGATTGTCACCTTGTTTCGTTTTTTGAGCTTTTGTCATTTGTCTTGCCTTTGGCATGTTCACATGCTTTCACTCCTCTTCATTTAGTTGTTGATGCATTCCATTATTTCGAGATACGAAATGTATACAACAAAAAAAGAGGCAACCAGCTGACTGGTACGCCTCTTTTATACATGATAAAAAGGCGCATGTTGACAAATACGCAACATACGCCTTGATTCATCCGATCAATTGGAACATACGAGTCCCTTTTCAATGACCAATGAAGGTGTAATTGTCACGTGAATCAACCCATTCATGCAGTTTGATTTCATTCTTCCAATGATGTTGCACATGACATTTCCTCCTTTTGGCTCTTGAATCTTTTTTTATCTTATAGTGGCTGTCACCATTTTGTCAATAAATATTTTTCAATAAATGAAATTTTCTAACAAAAAGTTCACACCCTTTATGTGTATCTTTTTCAGATATCGGGTATACCATGAACGTATAGACTCCTTTTGAAAGGAATGAGGACATTGTTTCAAGCTGATCGGATGGTCGTTGCGTTTGATGGACATGAAGACAGTAAGAAAGCATTAAAGAAGGCAATCGCTTTAGCCAAAACATTGAATGCCAAGCTGACCGTTGCCTACGCTCATGATGGGAAATCCAGCAGACAGGTGTTTGATGCACCTCGCCCAATGACTGGCGGCGCTTATATCGGAGGCGGCATGGCAGACCTTCAAACACCCCCTGTGTATGTACCTCATGATGAACAGCAAAGTCCCTTGATTTTTGAAGACCATACAGAAGAGGTCGTTGCAGAAGCAAGAATGCTGTTAAATGAAGAGCAGTTTGAAGCTGCGATTGAAATTGTTGAAGGGGAGCCTGCAGAAGCGATTATCGAATACGCTGAAAAGATTTCAGCAGACCTCATCGTCATGGGAGCACGTGACCAGAGCAGATTGAAAAAAATGCTCTTTGGCAGTGTGAGTGAAAAGTTATCGTCCAAATCAGATATACCTGTACTGATCGTGAAATAAATATAAATCACAAAAGGCTGTAAACCAATGTTTACAGCCTTTTTCTTTTTATGAAGAAATAGATGCTTCGCTTTCATGCTTAATTTTTTTCTGGAACCCTTCCTGTACACGCTTCGTGATCTCCCCTGGAACACCTTTCCCAACTTGCTGACCATCTATCTCTACAATTGGAATCACTTCAGCTGTCGTTGAACTAATGAAAATTTCCTGTGCATGCAAAAGTTCGTCTTTACTCATGCGGGTTTCTTCCACACGACATCCTTCTTCCTGACAAACCTCTAGTAGCTTTCTACGTGTAATGCCGTTTAAAATCAGGTTATTTGCTGGGTGTGTACGAATGACACCGTCAATGACGGCATACACATTCGAGGACGTCCCCTCTGTCACAAAGCCGTCTCTTATTAAAATCGCTTCAAACGCACCAGCTTCTGACGCTTTCTGCTTTTCCATGACGTTATATAAAAGGTTTAAGCTTTTAATATCACATCTTAACCAGCGAAGATCTTCAGACAATAGAGCTTTCGCACCAGCTGTCTGCTCTTGAATAGGCTTTTTCACTTGAAATGTATATGCCGTAATCTGAGGGGTAAGTGCACCATATTGATGTTTACGAGGTGCGACGCCTCGCGTGACTTGAATATACACGCCGCCATCAATCACTTGATTATCTGCGACTAGCTTCTTCAAATTCTCTTCCATATCGGATACTGTACCTTGCAGATGAATGCCGATTTCCTTTGCACTCTTGAATAGACGCTCAGTATGCTCTTTTAATGTAAACAAAGTCCCATTATATACGCGGATGACCTCATAGACTCCGTCGCCAAATTGATAGCCTCTGTCTTCAATATCAACATGTGCATCTTTTTTTTCAATAAAATCCCCATTGTACAATACTTTCATATGGAATCTCCCCTTCGCTTTGCTTAATGGTTGAATCTGATGCTATCTTAGCGGATAAATGTAAACGTTTCAATGATTATTCAGAATTATTTCATATCCATTTGACTGGATAACCTTCTATTGTAACAAATATAGATTCATAACCAAAAAGATTCCAATTTTTTAGCATCTTCTATATTCATAGGCTCTTTTTTCCTGTATACTTACTCCATATGAGCACGACAAAAAACAGCGAAAAAAGACAGAATCCACTACATGATTCGACACAAACTACTGATTTATTGGAGCGATTGTAATGCAACGGGTTACGAAAAAACAGACACCTTCAAACACGATGCTGCTCTCAAAGGCAATTGGTCTAGTCATTCTGACATTGATCCTTTTTTTCATTTGGGATATATCTAAAACCAATATGCAGGCAGCAGATCAACCGAATGAAGTGTCTGCGAGCAGTCCATTTCGAGACACAAGTACAAGTCTGAAACCAAAAGATGATTCGCCAAAAACATTAGATGCACATTTTAAGATCAATCCAAACAAACATGTAACGGATCAAACGATCTTTTTGACCTTTGATGATGGCCCTTCTGCTACATCAAATCAGCTGTTAGATGTGCTAAAATCACAGCAAGTGAAGGCCACATTCTTTATGCTCGGGCCGCAAATCAAAGAACACCCAGCAGCTGTGAAAAGACTTCATCAAGAAGGTCATCAACTAGGACTTCATGGCATTACGCATGATGTGAAACGCTTTTATCAAAAAAGTGATTCTCCTGTAAATGAGATGAAAGAAGATCAACGTATATTGGCTTCTGTTACTGGTGAATATACACATCTTGTGAGAACACCTTATGGCAGTTCTCCAAACTTAACAGACCAGCAAAAAACACGTTTAAAACAAAAAGGCTTTGTATACTGGGACTGGACCATTGACAGTCTTGACTGGAAATATAAAAGCTCAAAATATGTACCAGAAGTATTAAATCAGCTGCAAGTGCTTGAAACCAAGTACCCGAAAGAGCCAAAAATCATCTTAATGCATGATCAGCCAGCTACCGCAAAATACTTAAACAGTCTGATCACACAATTAAAGGCGAAGGGCTACACGTTTGAAGTCCTTGATGAAACAATGAAGCCACTACAGCAATAAAGCAAACCCGCACCTGTTAGATGCGGGTTTTTTATGATTTATAAAGCATTCACAAGCTCGCCAATTCGTTCGTGAAAGACAAGATCAAACAGCGGATCGAATTCCGTTTCACTTAAATTCAT
Source organism: Bacillus sp. FSL W7-1582 (assembly GCF_038593325.1). NCBI lineage: Bacteria > Bacillati > Bacillota > Bacilli > Caryophanales > Bacillaceae > Bacillus > Bacillus sp. FSL W7-1582. The sequence goes on along the minus strand of NZ_CP151987.1, from coordinate 962,494 downwards.
CATGACCTTAAAGATGGAAGGATGATGAGCAGCATCTTCTGGAATATATCGGGCTGGTGCCACTTCTAAGGAAGTTCCCATGACGAGTAGCATGTCCGTTTGCTGGAGCGATTTCTCCACTTGATCAAAGTGCTTCACCATGTCTCCAAAAAGGACAACATCTGTTTTAAGTACTCGTCCACATGTGCGGCCGTCTGATGAAATCCGCTCACAAACCGGTACCTCTTCTTGTAATAAATAAGGCAGTTCGTATGTTGACCCGCATGATGGACATGTAGCTGTTTGAATGGAACCATGCAGTTCATACACATGCTGGCTTCCCGCTTTTTTATGCAGACCATCGATATTTTGCGTGAAAATATCCACGCGTTTTCCTTGCTTTTCTAAATTGGCTAAAAAAGCATGTCCAGCGTTTGGCTCGTACTCTCCACTCATCTTCATTTGAAACAATTCTTTGAATTTCGGCCAAAATTGATGAGGATGTGATAAAAAGTAAGACCGGCTCATTGCCTCCATGCGAGAAGTATCTTCTGTCCATAGTCCACCCGTTGATCTAAAATCGGGAATTCCCGATTCTGTGCTCATCCCAGCACCTGAAAGGACTGTAATATGTGAGGCCTTTGATAATCTCTCTCTTAGCGCTGCCACTTTTGTTTGATCCAACCACCATTCCTCCTTTATTCACCGAGCTGTTTCTCACCTTTTTGTTTCATATAAATGGTCTGTCCAGGGAAAGCAAATTCTACCCCTTCTTCATGGAAAATATCAATAATGCGATAATTAATATCCTGCTTAATATCCAGGTTTTCAGACCAAGCCGTTGTGTTTGTATAAAAGTTAAAGAATAAGTTTAAATAGCTGTCTGCCAGCACATCGAAATTCACCATAATCGTTTCCTTATGAACCCCATCATGCTCATAAAGCATTTGCTTCAGACGTTTGATGCACTTATCAATGTTTTCCTTCGGTGTATTGTACGATACGCGAACGGAGAACGTAATTTGACGTTTATTCATTCTCGTCCAATTTGTGATTGGCTCCTTTGAAAGGGTCGAATTTGGCACGGTCACCACAGCTTCAGCAGGTGTTCTAAATTTTGTGCTTCGGAAGGTAATGTCCTCTACAGTCCCAAGTACACTTGGAGTCTCTACAAAATCGCCCATTGTAAAAGGCTTCTCTGTAATAATCACAATTCCTCCAAAAAAGTTCGCCACTGTATCCTGCGCAGCGAGCGCAAAAGCAAGACCACCTAGACCAAGCCCTGCCACAAGTCCGTTCACATCATAATTAAACTCTTGTGCAATGACGCTAATACTCAGTGCAATAATAATAAAACGAAGAACCTTTGATAAAAATGGCGCTAAAATATCATCCATTTCTAATTCAAATTTTGAATTCACTTTTTGAAATAAGAAAGAAGAAGCTGCGGTTAGATTACACAGTCCCCACGTCAGCATCAAAATAATAGAGGATCTATACAATTTGACAATGACATCCATATGGTGCTCAAAGTATGGGGCTTGTCTTAACGCAAAATATAAACCTAGTGCCACAAAAAACAGCCTCGCAGGTTTTTCAAACGCCACGACAATTTGGTTAATGACTTCGGTTTTAGACCGGTTTGTCAGTTTAAAGAGCAGGTGAAACAAGTATTTCGTAAATACTTTTCGAAGTAATAAAAAAAGCAATAAAATACAAAGGCTAATGCCTATTTGGATCGCAATATCGACTGTAAAATATGTATCCATCCATTTTTGTGTAAACATCTCTGTCTCTCTCCTTTAAAACAATCCTCTCTAGTTTATAATATAACCTTCGTTTATGTCCTCTCTTAAATGTCTGACCTCTATATAAAAAGCCTCGGGACCTATCCCGAGGCATGATGTTCAATTATGAAATTTTGGCTTGAGACATATCGACGGGCAGCAAACTACTTTTTCTTCTGAGCCTGATCAAGGAGAGTCGCTTTAAACATTTCAGCATCCGTTTCGGCCTTAATACGTTCTTCCACTCTAATTCTCCCTTTACCCAATCATCTCGCCTCCTTTTCATCATTATAAAACACCAGAATTTTCAGTCAACATGACGAAAGCACTAATATTTTGACGAACGCTGACGATTTGGACAAAATTGATCGAAGAAAAATTGATGTAATTCAGGTTTACTCAATCAAAGCTTGCTCTATTCCTGTAACTTTTCAAAATGATACATCAAGTTTTTTCGGTACATGAGGTTCCATGATAATACGGCGCTCTTCTTCTCCATATAGTAAAGAAGGAAAACAACCAAAGCATTTGATATGATAAGACCAGAACTTATATCAGGGAGCTGGAGCAAGTGTATATTATCGCACATAGAGGGTCATCAAGCGCCGCCCCAGAAAATACAATCGCTGCGTTTGATGTAGCTGTCGAGCAAGGAGCAGATTATATTGAATTAGATGTACAAATGACAATGGATCAGCACGTCGTCGTCATCCATGATGATACCGTTGATCGAACGACGAACGGAAACGGCTTAGTCAAAAGTTATACACTTGATCAGTTGAAAAAACTGGACGCAGGAAGCTGGTTTGACCAACAGTATACGAATGAACGAATTCCAACATTACAAGAAATTCTTGAAAGATACAGTCAGCGGATTGGGATATTGATCGAGATCAAACACCCAAAACGGCAGATAGGAATCGAAAAGGCAGTTGCCCGCATCATCAATCGGTTTGCCTATTCTCGTCATATCATCATTCAATCTTTTGATGTTCATGCACTGCAAAGAATCAAAGCGTTCGCCCCTTCTCTTCGCACAGCTTTGATTATAAAGCCTGATGCATTTAAACTAACGAAACGAAAGTTAACGACATACAGCTCGTTTGCAAATTGTCTTAATATGAAGAAAACGATGATCAATAAATGGTGGATAGATCGTATTCATTCATTCGGAATGGAAGTATTCATATGGACTGTAAAAGATCAAAAAACAGCGGATCGAATCAAAAAATACCCAATTGATGGTGTGGTAACGGATAACCCGCTATTTTTTCAAAAGGAGAAATGATGCAGATGAAAACTTATTTCGCCGTTTTTATCGGTGGATTGATTGGTACACTTTGCAGATATGAACTAAGCCAAACCGTCATCAGCCAGACATTCCCCTATGCAACGATGATTGAAAACATTTCCGGCAGCCTACTTCTTGGTTTTGCGACAGGATACTTTCTATTTCAGAAAGGGAAAAAATATCTTGCTGCTTTGATTGGAACAGGGTTTTGCGGCGGGTTTACGACCATGTCCACCTTTTCTAAAGAGACAGTTCTTCTGTTACAGGCAGGGCAGTTCAATTTAAGTATGATGTACATCCTGCTCTCAGTCATTGCTGGAGTAGCCGCTGCTTTAGCTGGCCTGATCCTTGCAGAACGGCTCTTTCATCAAAATAAGCAGCAGAAAGGAAGCAAATAAATGATTGTTTTTTATACAGCTGTAGCTGGAGGGATCGGCAGTGCATGTCGTTTCTTCATCAGCCAAACAATCCAGAAAACTCCATCCCATGCCCTTTTCCCGTACAGTATTATTTTCATTAATTTATTAGGTGCAGCCGGTTTAGGTTTTCTCACAGGCGCTGTAACGTCCAATCATCCACTGCTAGTGATCATAGGAACCGGTTTTTTTGGCGGCTTTACCACATTCTCTACGTTTAGTGTAGAATCTGCGACGATGCTAATGCAGCGCCAAATAGGAAAGCTTGCTGCCTATTTACTTGTGACAATTATCGGCTCTTTATGCCTTTTTGCGGCGTTTTATCAAATAGGACAACTTCTGTTTTAAATATCTGTGATGGCAGCTAGGCTGATGAGCAGTTGATCCATCAGCTGGCGCTTCATTAAAAATAGTGTCTTCTCACTATAGCCGATTTCGATTGCACATTTTGCCATGCGCCAATCTCGAAAATACTTATAATCAATGAGCTGCTGCTCTATTTCATCCAATTCTTTTAAAGCCGTTTCAATACAAGCAACAATCAGTTCATACTGACTTTTCTGCTCTTCTAATTTTTGACGTGCCATATGATGATGTTGGAGAGAACTTCGCTTTTCAAGCTGTCTTTCAATATTTAAAATGGCCGCTTGATAGTTCTTGAAATTTTTTAAATGAAACTCAATACGTTTCATTGAGGTTTTTTTCTCCGTGATACTTGCTGTTTCATACCAGAGCATGTCCATCCCCCTTTTACGAACGTTTGTTCTTATTATATACGAACATACATTCTTAAAAAAGAGGCTAAATACCTAAAAAAAACCTTGAGCTTATTTTTCGCTCAAGGTCATTTCATTTACTAACAGTGGCTCTTTTATATCAAGCCCTGTTCGTGTATTTTCTTTTTCTGATGATGTGACGCCTTTTTTCAGGTCGATCTTTTTCACATAGCGTCCATCCATCTCCAAGACCTTCATCCGAATATCATCAAGATAAATGGATTGTCCTTCTCGGATATCAATGTTCTCATTTAAGATTAGCCCGCCTATCGTATCAATTTCTTCATCATGATATGACATTTCGATCAAATCTTGAACTTCCTCTAATCTCACTTTTCCATCTAATATATAATGATGCTCCGCTCTCTTTTGAATGACCGGCTGCTCATCTTCATCGAATTCATCTCGAATGTCTCCAACAATCTCTTCTAAAATATCCTCCGTTGTGACAAGTCCAGATGTCCCGCCATATTCATCCGTTAAAATCGCCATATGCATTCGATCGCGCTGCATTTTGACGAGAAGCTCTTGAATTGGAATCGTGTCAATCACTTCAATCACTGGATAAATATAATCTTGAAGCTTCAGTTGATCTTTTTCTCCTTGATACACAATATCTGCAAAGAGCTGCTTTTTGTTGAGCATGCCAATGACATGGTCTTTATCCCCTGAAAACACTGGGAAGCGTGTGTACTTTTCCTTTGTCATGATCGCCAGTATTTCGTCTAACGGCATATCTTCTGGAATCGCACAAATTTCTCTTCGCGGTATCATAATTTCTCTTGCGATTCGATTATCAAAATCGAATATCTTGTTCATATAATTATACTCTGATGAGTTGATTTCCCCATTTTTTAAGCTTTCAGATAATAAAATCTTTAATTCCTCTTCGGAATGGGAATGTTCTTTTTCAGACCCCATATCGATGCCCATCATTTTCGTTAGTACACGGGCTGACCCGTTCAACACATAAATAAAAGGGTACATAAGGATATAAAATGCATGCAGCGGTCCTGACAGCCAAAGCGTCATTTTTTCTGCCTTTTGTATGGCAAGTGTTTTTGGTGCAAGCTCGCCAACAACTACATGCAAAAAGGTAATAATAGAGAACGCAAGTGTTGCTGAGATCAGGCTGATTGCTGAATCAGGAATGTTTGTCAAACCAAAACCTCGAACTAAAAGTTCTTTTACTGCCGGTTTACCGATCCACCCTAAACCAAGGGATGTCACTGTAATACCGAGCTGGCAGGCTGACAAATATTCATCTAGCCTTGATGTCACCTTTTTCGCCATGATAGCCTTTTTGGACCCTTCGGCAACAAGCTGATTAATTCTTGAACTTCTCACCTTTACAATGGCAAATTCAGATGCAACAAAGAAAGCTGTTAAAGCAATCAAAACTCCGACTATACTCAGATTAACAATATCGTCCATTTAACCTTGCTCTTTCTTAGAAGAACAAGGAGTCACCTCCTGATTGATGATGTTGTCTTTTGCAAAACGGTTAACTGATTAAATAAGACTACTTTGAGGGCCCCACTTAACCACCTCCGGTTCACGTAAAATCCGTCTCTCTACATATATATGAAACGGTATTCATTTTATCTTACCATAAATAATCTGAAAATTCCTGTATCGCTACAGTATTTTAGAGATGACAACCTAAATTGATGGAAATGCCCTTTGTTTCTTCATATTGGCAGGAAATCTGAACAATTATCTTGTATTTCAGACTCGAATTATATTAAACTATTTTCATAAACTATAACGTGACGGTTAGGAGGAGATGTTCAGATGGGGCTGAGAAAAAGTATCGTATTGGTGAACTAGCACAGATTGCACAGGTGACGAAACGAACTGTAGATTATTATACGAATCTAGGGTTGCTTGCGCCTGTTAGATCTTGCTCTAATTATCGTTATTACGATGAACATGCTTTAAAACGATTACAATTAATCGTTCTTTGCAAACAGCAGAGATTGGCTCTTTCTGACATCAAATCCAGATTAGATGAACAATTCCCTTCTCAAAAGGAAGATCCTGATGAACTTGTCCATTTAACCTCTGATATCGATCGGATGAATGAGCATATGGACCGCATTTTGGCACGTTGTAAGCAGCTTCAGCCAGAACAACGTGAAAAACTAAAAGAGCAGCTTACTCCTGAAAAAATGACGGCTGTCCAATCATTTTTACTGCTGTTAAGTTAAAATTTTTACTAAACAGGAGGTGTTACCTTCGTTCTCAAAGTCAGAACGAAGGCCTTAATTGGACATAGTGAATTTACTCATAGTTGCTTTGCTTATAGCTTTAACCGCATTTTTCGTTGCATCAGAGTTTGCGATCATTCGCTTAAGAAGCTCAAGAATTGATCAGTTAATCGCAGAAGGTAATAAAACAGCAGTTGCTGTCAAGCATGTCACGACTCACCTTGATGAGTATCTGTCGGCCTGTCAGCTCGGTATTACCATTACCGCCCTTGGTATTGGTTGGTTAGGGGAAGAAACAATTGCGCATATGCTTGCTCCACTATTTGTAGAGCTGTCCATTCCTCAATCAGCTAGTTCTATTGTCACTTTTATTATTGCGTTTAGTATTATGACGTTTTTACACGTCGTGGTTGGAGAGCTTGCACCAAAAACACTCGCCATTCAAAAGGCTGAGCAAGTGTCCCTTCTATTTGCTAGACCGCTTATGATTTTTTACAAAGTGATGTTCCCTTTTATCTGGGTATTAAATGGATCTGCTCGTTTGTTAACAAAAGCGTTCGGTCTTCAGCAAGTTTCTGAGCATGACATGGCGCACTCTGAAGAAGAATTGCGGATTATTTTATCAGAGAGCTATAAAAGCGGCGAGATTAACCAGTCTGAATTCAAATATGTGAATAAAATTTTTGAATTTGATGACCGTCTGGCGAAAGAAATTATGATTCCTCGTACCGAAGTTGTCAGCTTCCCGCATGATATTACGATTGAGGAAATGCTGAAAGTGACCAAGGTCGAGAAATATACACGTTATCCAATTGAAGATGGCGATAAAGACAACATTATCGGTGTTGTGAATATTAAAGAAGTACTCACTGCATGTATTAGTGGTGAATGTTCCACAAGTGATACGATCGAACATTTTGTAAACCCAATTATTCATGTAATTGAAACGGTTCCTGTTCATGATCTACTGCTTAAAATGCAGCGTGAGCGAGTACACATGGCCATTTTATCAGATGAATATGGCGGTACAGCAGGACTTGTAACAGTTGAAGACATCCTTGAAGAAATCGTCGGTGAGATTCGTGATGAATTCGATATTGATGAAATCAACGAAGTGCGTAAATTGGGAGAAGACCACTACATCTTTGATGGAAAGGTCCTTGTAGATCAAGTTAACCTGCTACTAGGTATTCAGCTTGATAACGAAGAAGTCGACACAATCGGCGGCTGGTTCCTTACACAAAAATATGAAGTCGAGAAAAATGACGCGATTCGTGAACAAGGCTATGAATTTATCATTAATGAAGTCGATGGACACCATGTGGCATACATCGAAGTCAAAAAACTAAACGAACAACTATTAGAAGCAGCTGAAGAAGGCGCTTCTTAAGAAAAAAACGACCCTTGCCTTAGCAAGTGGTCGTTTTCTTTATCCCTTTTCGATTAACTTAGCTTCAAGTTCTTTGATTCTTGTGTTTAATACTTCTGTCATCGCACCTAATCTTTCTTTTGGCGGCAGATGATCAAATTCAGACAGCTCAATCGGTTCACCAATAATTAAGCGCATTTTCCCCTTCTTAAAAAGGCTTTTTGCATTAGAAGGTCCTTTGTACGCTGCTGGAACGATTGGTGATTTGCCGAGCTGCGCAATCGTAACGGCCCCTCTTTTTAAAGGAACATCTTCTGTTGTACGTGTTCCGCTTGGAAAAATTCCAACGATTTTCCCCTCTTTTAATAATTTAATGGGCGTTTTAATACTGCTTGGCCCAGGATTCTCTCGATCAACTGGAAAAGCATGAATCTTCTTTAAAAATCCGCCGATCCATTTATTTGCAAACAATTCTTTTTTCGCCATGTAGTGGATCTCAAACGGAAGAATTCCTGCGCCTAATGCAAGAACATCCACAAAACCCTCATGCGTACAAGCAATGACAAACCCCCGGTCTGTTGGCAGATTCTCTTTTTGATATACTTTGATTCCGCCTCGGAGAGCAAAAAATGCTTTGACGGTATAGCCTGAAAATTTATACATAGTGCACTTCCTTTGTTTGAAGAATGAAGGATTTGTTTCTATTATAACAAATTTTTTATTACCTGGTACTAAAAATTTTCTCCTGTTGATAAAATAGAGACGGTTCACTAAAATCATCTTTTCACTTAAGATGACCGCTCCTTCTGTATTCAAGTATGTGTTTTTAGGAGAGAATAGAGGAAGAAATGTGTCCAAAATTGTCGTTTTTTGAGTTTTTTTCCTGATTTGTTCTATTGAAAACACTTTATAAATGATGCAAATTTCGCTATGATAAGGAGAAATGATTTTGATTCGGCGAAAGAGATGAGTAATGTACGGCCTATGAGAAGTTTCGTGCAACTTTATGCCTTTCTTATGCGTGTATAACATAGAGGGGAGAAAAATCAGTGACGATCGATGAAATTTATCAAATGTATATGAACGATGTTTACAGGTTTCTGCTCTCCATGACAAAAGACAAACATTTGGCAGAGGACTTATTGCAGGAAACCTTTATGCGTGCTTATATACATATTCATTCCTACGACCATAGCAAAGTGAAACCTTGGTTATTTCAGGTGGCACGAAATGCTTTTATTGATTATGTCAGGAAACATAAAAAAGAAGTGACCATATCGGATGATCTCATTGGCGGCCTTTTACAAACGTCTGTACAAAGTCCTGCTGAACAGATTGAAATAAAAGAAGTTCTCAACATGTATTTGGAGCAACTTCCAGATAACTACAAGGAAGCGTTGACATTGTATTATTTAAAAGAACTAAATTACAAAGAAGCATCCAAGGTCATGAATATTACTGAAGCAAATTTTAAAAGTGTTTTATTTCGTGCAAGGCAGCGCCTAAAAGCACTATATAACAGAGGTGTTAATGATGAATGAAGAGTTTAATAAGCGATGGGAACAATATAATAATGGCGAGATGAACGAGGAAGAAATGATGGCGTTTGAAGAAGAGCTGGAAGAAAATGAAAAACGCTTAAGCCAAGAACTGAATGACTCAGATTGGACAGACTTCTCCATCAGTCCTGAAAAACAAAAAGCCATTTTACAATACGGAAAAAGAAAGTCCTATTTACGTATTTCTGTGCTTGCTGTTATATCTACATTGATTATTTTACCGCTTTGTACACTAGGTAGTTATCTATACTACGGCGTTGGCGGAGCAGACAGTAAAGGCAATCATTTTATGGAAACGGCCGCTGTAACAGTCGCCCTAACAAAACCGAATGTCGCCATTGATATGAAGGATTTAAAAGGGCAAGTCAAACTATTTGGTATGAACACAGAACTTAAGCTGCAAAAACAAATTGGCAATAAAACAGAAGCCATCGGCAGTGAACAAATCGAAATGTTTTTCGATAAATTAAAGCAGCCTACGATCTCTTATTATGGCGACAGCGCACGTAATACGGAGGATTTCTTTACGCACCCTTCGTCTCAGGCAGATACATCTAAAAAACAAACACTCACTACTCTAGACAAGCTACCTGAAGGAACAGTGAGTGAAGTGTATGTATCCTATGACAAAGCATACACACCGAAAGACGTGTATTCATTTGCTAAAAAATATGATATGAAAGTGCTTTGGAATGCGATCAAAACAGAAGATTCATTAAGTGGAAATCAGCGTCCAATCGGTTTTCCCGGGAAAGACTCTGAATTTTTAAAAGAGCTTCAGCACACATCAAAAACAGAGGTTGATCAGTTCAAAGATGCCCTCGCCTATGTCAACCAGCATCCATCCTGGGCAAAAACGATCTCTGGCAGACCTGAACTTGACCTCTCTAACCGAATACGCTATATCAATCAAAATGGTGTCACGGTTTACGGTTCTGTTGTCACAGGTCCTTCTAAAGAAATAGAGAAATTTGTGAAGACAAAACGCATTAAAACGGCCAAAGTGAGCGAGGTGGAATTATGGAATTGGTAAGAATTTTTAAAGAGCATAATGTGTTTGGCTGGATTTCGGTCGGCACCGCTATTTTATCGCTGCTCATGCTGAACCTCGCCATTATCAGCAATGTGACATTTTATTCGTTTCAAATGCTTCCTTTTGCAATGGCCGCAGTTCCATTCGGTGTGATTGAACTGTTCATTAAAAAAGGCCGCACTGGACCAGGTTTCCTAGGCGTCGTTCTGAATATTTTTGTCATCGTTTGTGTCTATGCGATCGTCTCCATTGATGTCGATCTTCAATTAGGTTTTTAATACTAAAAAGCCAGTCATACTTGACTGGCTTTCAGATTGTTGACAAAGGGCTAAAATGTTGTTTATTTTAGCCCTTTGTCTTCTTTTCAGCGTGACCTGAAAACCTTTGCAGTCTATGAAGGACGAGTACTGGAGCGGAGCGAATTTGACATTCGTGAGCACCAGCGCGCAGAACTGACAAAGAATGCGAAGGTTTGTCTACACGCTGAGCCAGTCATACTGGCTTTTTCTGTACACTCTTATTTTTTGTTTAATTCGGAGTGCTTTCTTGAATATAAGAAATAGACAACAAGCCCAATGGCAAGCCAGATTAAGAAACGAACAAATGTGATGGTGCCAAGCTTATAAATGAGCAGTCCGCAAGATAGAATAGCCAAGATTGGAATGAACGGGACTGCGGGGCATCTGAATGCTCTCGGCAAATCAGGCTGTGTTTTTCTCATGACAATGACAGCAACTGAAATCAAAATGAAAGCTGAAAGTGTTCCGATGTTCACTAGACTTGCCAGCTCATCAAGCGGAATGAATCCACCCATTAATGCTGACAATGTTCCAAAGAAAAGAGTATTGATATAAGGTGTTTTATGTTTTGGATGAACCTTTGAAAGAACCTTTGGTACCAAGCCATCACGAGACATGGCAAACATGACACGTGTTTGGCCGTACAGCATGACAAGCATGACCGTGGTCATCCCTAAAATCGCCCCAACATCTACAATACCCGCCACCCAATTTTGACCGGCTACTTGTAAAACAAGAGACACTGGATGGGATACTCCCTCAAAGTTCATAAATGGAACAATGCCTGTCATGATGGCACTGACTACCACATACAACATGGTACAAATCAATAAGGAAGTGATGATTCCTCTTGGCAAGTTGCGGGATGGATTTTTTGTTTCCTCTGCCGCAGAAGCAACTGCATCAAATCCGATAAATGCAAAGAATACGAGAGCTGCTGCACTTAACACGCCTGAAGTTCCAAAAGGAACGAATGGTGTCCAGTTTTCAGGTTTTACATATTTCACAGCGACTAAAATAAAGAGCAGAATCACCGCAATTTTCATAATGACCATAATGTTGTTGACTCGTTTTGATTCTTTAATACCGAAGTACAGCAAGAAGGTGATGATCATTAAAATAATAAATGCAGGAAGATTAAAATATGTCACTTGACCCTTTAAACCACCTGGTGCTGCTGTTAATTCAACCGGTATATGAATCCCTATCCCATTTAAAAACGACACAAAGTAGCCTGACCAGCCTGCTGAAACGGCACTAGCGGCTAGCATATATTCTAATATCAAATCCCAGCCAATGATAAACGCTAAAAATTCTCCCATAGATGCGTACGTAAATGTATAAACAGATCCTGATACTGGCACTGTGGAAGCGAATTCCGCATATGACAATGCCGCAAATAAACATGCAAGACCTGCAATCACAAATGATAAAACAAGTCCTGGTCCTGCTGTGACGGCGCCTGTACCTGTCAGAACAAATATCCCTGTACCGATAATCGCACCAATACCAAGCATCGTTAAGTCAAATGAACCTAATTCCTTTCTTAACGCTTTTTCCCCTTGTGTTGCCGCAATTAGCTCTGAAATGCTCTTCTTTCTAAACAACGAATTGCTCATACCATCACTCCCAAAACTTAGTATCCGTCTAAAGACGCCACCACTTCGTAATTCACTTTATTTTCTGAATATTCAGATTTAATTTAGCGCAATAAATTAGTGGCGTAAAATTATTATATATGAAAATTAAAAAACGAAAACACTTTTTTTCGAAATAGAGTGAAAATTCTTATTTATCAACAAAATATTTGTCAATCATCAGGGTAGATTTTCTTCAATCTTTATTCAAATCATAGCTTGGCTTCTTCTATTTATTATACAACATACAAAATTATACTTTTTTGATATAATTTTTATAAAGTGAAAATAAAATTATTCTTTTGATAACTTGTCTTCACTTTTGCTTATTTAAAAGCCTTTAGACTCATAGAGAGCTATGATAAAGGACTGATTTAGCTGCGCAAACGATATACAAAAAAAGAGACTGCCTAGTAAGCAGTCTCTTAAGATCCATTATTAGTTTACAAATGTCTTTGCGCCAAGGTAAATTGGCTTCCAATAGCTTGAAGTCATATCGCTGATCGTCACACCATCAGAAGCAGCGTGGATAAACTTGTTGTTCCCAAGGTAGACACCCATGTGAGATGGGCCAGATTTATAGGTTGTAAAGAAGACAAAATCTCCAACTTTAGGTGTTGAGACGCTTTTCATTGATCCCCAAAAACCTTCAGTCGTTTGTCTTGAAATCTTTGTTTGTTTGTTAATGATATACCACATAAAACCGCTGCAATCAAAGCCTTTCGGTGTCGTTCCACCCCATTTATATGGTGTACCGTTTTGTGCTTTCGCATCTGCTACGAGTTTAGACGTGTTTAAAGAAGAAGTAGCAACTGTTTTTTCTTTGACAGGTGTTGGTTTCACTTTGGACGTCTTTTTCACTTTCAGCTTTTGTCCAATTTTAATCAGATCTGTTTTGAGTTTATTTAACGATTTCAGCTCTTTCACTGTCATTCCATATTTTTTGCCGATTTTAGATAAAGTATCACCTTTGACAACTTTATGAGTGGCTGTCGCTGAAGACGCTTTTACTTTTGTTGTTGTTTTTGATGTTTTCGTTACCTTTTTTGAAGAAGTACCATTCACTTTTAAAGTTTGTCCAACATAAATCGTGTTAGATTTCAACTTATTGTCTGATTTAATCTTACTCACGGTTGTTTTGTATTTTTTCGCTAGAACAGAAAGAGAGTCACCTTTTTGAACCTTTACTGATTGTGCTGAGGCAGCTCCGGCAAATAATGTCGTCCCAAGTAGAACTGCACTTGCAGCTGTGATCAATTGTTTTTTCATTTGTTCCTCCTGTATGTTTCTATCGTGATCCGAATTTTTATCTACTTTCTATTATAAGGATCGAATACCAGAAGAAATAGTCTTGACTTCCTACGACATTATGCTTATTAATTCGGCAAAAATTATTTTTTTTTAGGGTTCTTTTTATTTCATTTTTATTACACAATCATGACAAAACAAATGCATCTTGTCATAGATAAATCATACATTCATTTCTCTTTTTGGTTCATTCTATGTAAAGTGGACCTTTACAATTTTAAAGTGAACTTTACGGTGCTGTCATTTGGAATCCACACTTCTGCTCTACCATTGTAAACGTGAGAGCGATACATAAACAATGAGGAGGCAAAATGAATGAGTGTGTTGAAAAGCTCGAAAACGAAAATAGCTGCAATCGCAGCCGCATCAGTGTTATCGATTGGTATTTTTTCAGGAATTGAATTTGGACAGGCTGACAAAGCTGAGGCTAAAAAGAAACCAAAAAATGACGTACAAAATGTGATCGTGCTCATTGGAGATGGCATGGGAACACCTTACCTTTCAACTTACCGCTCATTTAAACACAACGGTGATCTTTCCAAGCAAACAGCGTTTGACCCTTACCTCACTGGCATGCATAAAACATACCCTGATGATTCTAAAAGTAACATTACTGATTCAGCAGCAGCTGGTACAGCCATGGCAACTGGTCAAAAGACATACAACAACGCCATTGGTGTAAACAAAAATGGCAAAAAACTAAAAACAGTATTAGAAGAAGCAAAACGCAAAGGAAAGTCTACTGGTCTCGTCGTCACATCTGAATTAACCAATGCGACACCTGCTGCGTATGCCGCCCACGATGTGTCTAGAAAAAACACAGCAGCCATTGCTGATGATTTCTTCGATGAGAAAATTGGCAAACAGCATACAGTCGATGTCATGCTTGGCGGAGGACTGATCGATTTTGTCCGAAAAGATCGTGATTTGACGAAAGAATTTCAAAAAGCAGGCTATCGTTACGTAACCAATAAAGCTGACTTACAAAAAAACAAACAGCAAAAATTGTTAGGCATTTTTGCTGACGGTGGTCTCGATAAAGCAATTGATCGTGATAAAACGACCCCTTCTTTGCAAGACATGACATCCTCAGCCATCAAACAGCTGTCTAAAAACAAAAAAGGATTTTTCCTCATGGTTGAAGGCAGTCAAATTGACTGGGCTGGACATGACCACGATATTGTCAGTGCGATGAGTGAGATGAAGGATTTTGAAAAAGCATTTGAAGAAGCCATTCGTTTCGCAAAAAAGGATAAAAATACATTAGTCATCACGACAGCAGATCATTCAACTGGCGGCCTTTCCTTCGGAGCAGACGGCTCGGGAAGCTGGGATTATCAGCCTGTCAAAGCAGCAAAGAAGACACCTGATTTTATTGCAAACAAAATTGTTGGGGGTATGACGGTCGAGACTGCGCTCAAACAATACATCGACCTTGATTTCTCAAAAGAGGAAATCGCCTCTATTCAAAAGGCAGCTGAAACAAAAGATCCTGTTCAAATTGATGATGCCATCGAAAAGGTCATCAATACGAGGTCTCATACAGGCTGGACCACATCGGGTCATACAGGGGATGAAGTACCATTTTATGCTTATGGACCAACAAGTGAGCAGCTAAAAGGGCTCATGGAAAATACAGATCAAGCGAAACACATTTTCAAACTGCTGAAAAACCAATAAAGTGCTAATCACAAAAAAAGATGTCTAGTCGTAGACATCTTTTTTGATCATTAAGTGAGATACTTCCTATGAACCCCTTTTCCATCGTATGAAAACATCACTTCTTTTCCTTCAAGAACTGACTCGATATGCACACTTCTTCCCCATAGCTGATGCAAATATGGAAGTACCTTTTCTAAGTATTTGAGATCGAGCTCAATGCCTTCATACCAATGTTTAATATAGAGTTCATTGTTTTTTAAATAGTCACCATCGATGACTGTCAAATACGGAAAGCCGCCATTGACCCTCATGCTGACTAGCTGATCACGGACTGCCTTCCATTCTTTATCAATGACTTTATAGTCTCTCCCCTGCTTTTGAAACAAGTACAAATCTTCCCTCATCACAAGGTCTTTCGTTAAGTAATTTCGAATAAAAGAAATGTCTGATTCAATTTCTCGCACTTCAAACATTTTGCTGCGACCGGACCCTTCCGTCACTCCTGCTTTTTTTAATTCCTCGCATGGATGATCGTAGCGCTCTTCAATATCTTCAAAAATCTTCAGCCCTAAATAGTAAGGATTGATTCCTGTCTTAGATGGCTGCACGACACCTGCATTTAATTTGGCAAATTCAATCGATTCACTTGAATCTAAATCAAGTTCACGCATAATCCGCTGGTGCCAATACGATGCCCAGCCTTCATTCATGATTTTCGTTTCTAGCTGTGGCCAAAAATAGAGCATTTCCTCTCTCAGCATCGTCAGCACATCCCGCTGCCAAGGCTCTAGCTCCCGGGAGTGTGCCTCGATAAAGAGCAAAATATCTTTTTCTGGCTTTGGGGGGAATTGCTTGATCGTTTTCTTTTTCTCACGTGTTTTCGGTTCATCCATTCCCCACAAATCATCATATGGCGTTTGACGTTTTGGTTTGTCCTCTTCATATTCATCTTCATCGTCGAGATTCCAGCTTAATTTTGAACGAACAAGCGACGGATCAATATGCTCCTGCAATGCCAATACAGCATCTAAAAAGGACTCGACTTCTTTTGTACCGTGGATATGTTCATATTCTTTAATTCGCTCTGCTGCCGCTGACATACTTTCCACCATATCTCGTTTTGTGTTTTGGAAACGGCAGTTGTTTTTAAAGAAATCGCAGTGTGCCAAGACATGAGCCACAATTAGTTTATTTTGAACAAGCGAATTGTTATCAAGGAGAAAGGCATAGCAAGGATTTGAATTAATCACCAGCTCATAAATTTTGCTTAATCCTAAATCATAATGAAGCTTCATTTTGTGAAATTGCTTTCCAAAGCTCCAGTGGCTAAATCGTGTTGGCATGCCATATGCACCGAATGTATAAATAATCTCCGCGGGACAGATTTCATACCTCATCGGATAAAAATCCAGACCAAATCCTTCTGCAATTTCTGTAATTTCATCAATGGCTCGTTGTAAAAGACGCTTTTCAGATACGCTCAAGGAAACCATCCCTCCTCATCGGACTTATCCCTAATATATGAGCGTACCTAATAAAACATGATGTTCAGCCAGTTGTTTAGACGACTTCCATCTCTTTCATGGACTGCCCGCCGAACGCTTCAAAATGGATATTCTCTTCCGGAATGTCCATCGCTTTTAGAATAAGGATCATCTCTTGAGTAAATGCTGGGGAACCGCAAACATAAAATTGGCCTTTTCCTTCACCAATGACTGATTGAAGGAAAGGTCGGTCAATCCGCGTAGCCACCTTCTCAACCAGCTCACTCTTTACACTCTTTTCAAATTGTTCGTTACAAAGGATAATACGCCCCTCTGGAGATGAAGTGAGAACGTGTTCATACTCTTGTTCAAAAGCGGTTACATCCTCTAGTCTGTCTGCATGAATCATCGTGAATGGCTGATTGTTATGCGACGCTGTTTTCACTAGACCAATCATTGGTGTGACACCAGAACCGGCACTAATCAAATAAACAGGTTCTTTTGTATCATCTTGCAAACAGAACATTCCCTGCGGCATACTGACGTGAAGAACATCGCCTTCTCTCATTTCATCATGCAGGAATGTGGAGACATGCCCATCTCGTTTCACGGTGATGCGATAGTAAGATGGGTGATATTGATCTGATAAACTGTATTGTCTGCTGCATACATAGGCTTCACCCGGCATATCTACCTGCACCGTAATGTATTGACCAGCTTCATACATTGGTAGCTCAGATTCATCCTCTGGTACTAAATAAAAGGAAATGAGTGATGGAGATTCTTGTTTCTTTTTCTTCAGAATAAACGGTTTGACATCTGCCCATCCACCAGTTTGTTTCACATTTTCAGCCATCATTTCTGCCTCAATGGTGATGAATATATTCGCAATGATGTCATATGCAGCCTTCCAAGCCAACAATGTGTCATCTTCCTCTGATAACCCAAATACCTCTTTCATTGCTTCAAGAAGGTGATATCCGACGATTGGGTACTGCTCTTTTTTCACCATAACACTGACATGCTTATGGGCAATTTGTTTCACAGCAGGAAGCAAGTCTGCCAAGCGGTCAATGTGCAGTGCAGCTTGATAGAGTGTTGCGGCAAGCGCCTCTGGCTGGCTTCCATTCATGAGATTTGTTTTATTAAACTGATTGAGTAGCTCTGGATGCTGTCTGATCATATTTTGATAAAAAACTGTCACAAGTTTTGTTCCCTCAGCTTTTAGAAGAGGGGCTGATTGTTTAATGGCATTCATTTGATCTGTGGATAACATCGTTATTCCTTCTTTCAAAAAGATGTATTTTAAATACATCTTTATCGTAATGGAAGACAACATATAAAAGCAATATTTATAATACATGTTTTAAATGTTGTCACATTTAGCACTTTCTCGAACAGTTTTTGTCTAAAATGTGTTACGATGATACAAAACTCTATTAGGTTTAGAGGTCGTTCAAATGAAACTTACGAATTATACAGATTTCTCATTAAGGGTACTCATTTATTTAGCTTCGAGAGAAAACAATGAACTGTCAAATATTCAGCAGATTGCCGATATTTATGGCATTTCGAAAAATCACCTGACAAAGGTCATTTACCATCTAGGAAAACGTGGTTATGTAGAAACGATCCGCGGAAGAAATGGTGGGATTAGGCTGGGGAAAAGCCCAGAAAGCATTAATATTGGTGAGGTTGTCCGCTATACAGAGGATGATTTAGTCATGGTTGAATGCTTTGATCCGAAGAAAAACAGCTGTATTATCTCCCCGATTTGTTCATTAAAGCACGTACTTCATGAAGCTCTCACTGCTTATTTACGCGTTCTTGACCAATACACATTAAGTGATTTAACACAAAACAAAGATGCTCTAAGAGAGCTTCTGCTCTAAGGCGAAAGAATTTATTTCTTTCGTCTTTTTCTTCACCTCTTTGTAATAATAATTTATTTAAAATTATTATAAATAAATATTGACTATCATGTTTGATTCAATATAATTAGGGTATATAGATTGCTAGAAACCATTTTTGTTTACAGGAGGAGAAAAAGAATGACAAATTCTAATCATAAAAATTTGACAACGAATCAAGGCGTGCCAGTTGGCGATAATCAAAACTCAAGAACTGCTGGTCACAGAGGGCCTTCATTTCTTGATGATTACCATTTGATTGAAAAACTTGCACACTTTGACCGTGAACGTATTCCAGAGCGTGTTGTTCATGCAAGAGGCGCTGGCGCTTATGGTGTGTTTGAAGTAGAAAATAGCATGGAGAAACATACAAGAGCAGCTTTCTTAAGTGAAGAGGGAAAACAAACAGACGTTTTTGTCCGTTTCTCAACGGTTATTCACCCTAAAGGTTCACCTGAAACATTACGTGACCCTCGTGGTTTCGCTGTCAAATTTTATACAGAAGAAGGCAACTATGATCTAGTTGGGAACAACTTGCCGATCTTCTTTATTCGTGATGCACTCAAGTTCCCTGATATGGTTCACTCTCTCAAGCCAGATCCTGTAACAAACATTCAAGATCCTGACCGTTATTGGGATTTTATGACGTTAACACCTGAATCCACTCATATGCTCACATGGCTCTTCTCTGACGAAGGTATTCCTGCGAACTACGCTGAAATGCGCGGTTCTGGTGTTCATACGTTTAGATGGGTAAACAAATACGGAGAAACAAAATATGTGAAATACCACTGGAGACCATCAGAAGGCATTCGCAATTTATCGATGGAAGAAGCTGCAGAAATTCAAGCAAACGACTTCCAGCATGCGACAAGAGACTTGTATGATCGTATTGAAAAAGGAAATTATCCAGCATGGGATCTTTACGTTCAGCTTATGCCGCTCAGTGATTATGATGAACTAGATTATGATCCATGTGATCCGACAAAGACGTGGAGCGAGGAAGATTATCCGCTGCAAAAAGTGGGCCGCATGACACTGAACCGCAATCCAGAAAATTTCTTTGCTGAAACAGAGCAAGCTGCTTTCACGCCAAGTGCCCTAGTACCAGGAATTGAAGCATCTGAAGACAAACTGCTTCAAGGTCGTCTGTTCTCTTATCCTGACACGCAGCGTCACCGCCTAGGTGCAAACTACATGCGCATCCCAGTGAACTGTCCTTATGCGCCTGTTCACAATAACCAACAGGATGGCTTTATGACAACAACTCGTCCAAGCGGTCATATTAACTATGAACCAAACCGTTATGACGATCAGCCAAAAGAAAACCCTCACTACAAAGAAAGTGAACCCGTTCTTCATGGTGACCGTATAGTGAGACAAAAAATTGAAAAACCAAATGATTTCAAACAAGCTGGAGAAAAATATCGAAGCTACTCTGAAGAAGAGAAACAAGCATTGATCAAGAACCTGACAGCTGACTTGAAAGACGTAAATGAAAAAACGAAATTACTTGCGATCTGTAACTTCTATCGTGCAGATGAAGATTACGGACAGCGTTTAGCGGATTCACTCGGTGTGGATATTCGCTCATATCTTCAAGGAAGCATGAAATAAATCTTCTTTTCAGCTGGAGCACCTCTTTTTAAAAGAGGTGCTTTTTTATAGCCGAAATACGTTAATACTAATCAAATGCCCCGTCACCGGATGAAAATAAATTTCTGCATGTGCTGCAAATCGTGTGGAGCCTTCCTTCACGGTCACGCGAAACACATCTTTTGTTTGATCTTCATTCACTTGTGTACGTCCAATGTAATGATAATCGTTTAAAGCGGCGCCTTCATATTCATCTTGCAAGGCAGTATACGCAAGTCTTTCCCAATTCTCTGCCGGCTGCACGGCTGCTTGTGAAGATGGATGAACCATGAGACTGCCGAATAAAATAATTCCTGCTGCAAAAAGCATCCATAATTTCGGGTGCATGATATCAATATTCTCACTTTCATGTCTATTTTGTTTAGGTTTTGCTGGTTGGTTCTTTTTCATACATCAAGCATTTATTCAGCCTATAATTCCCGGTACCCTGTTTATGCAGACACCAACTTTTCCCCTGAAAAAGTCGACCTGATCCGAGCAAACTAATGAGGACTTCTCAAGGGAAAGGAGAAGGTTTAATGAATGTGGCAGATTATGATAAGGCACTTTATTATACGCATCGCTCGCAATGGGATAATTTACTTATTCTTATGGTCCGTACGCAAGATGATTTGCTCTCGAAACGTATTGAGCATTTCTTACATGCGTATCAATTTAACCGGAACGATGCAGATGTTGAAAAATGTTTATATGGACTCCTGCAGTATATCGACCATGCTTCAGAGGCTGCCGTTGCTGAAGCATATGCTGAACCGATGTACACATAAAGGAAAAGGCTGATTTTCTGCCTTTCAGATTGTTGACATAGGGCTAGAATGAACTTTATTTTAGCTCTTTGTTTTCTTTTCAGCCTTTTACTAACCGTCTTTCATAAAAAAGAAAAGACTTCATGAGAAATACTCATGAAGTCTTTTGGAATGTCCACCATTCATATAGACTGTATATGCTCTTCTTTTACAACAGCTCTTTCGGCTGATTTTTTTGATAATCTACCGCATATAGAGCGGCCTGAGTTCGATCTGCCAGCTCTAACTTTGATAACACATGAGACACGTGAGTTTTCACAGTCTTTTCAGAAATAAAAAGCGCCGAGGCGATTTCTTTGTTACTTTTCCCTTTTGCGATTTCAAATAAGACATCACGTTCTCTATTGGTCAGTTCGTTCATCAATGTCCATTTTTGCTCTTTAGGTTCTGTTAGGTGCTGGACAAGAAACGCTGTAATATGACCATCTAGCTGGTACGTACCATTTTGCACCTCAATCATTGTCGTGAGAAGCTTTTCAGGTGCTACATCCTTGAGCTGATAAGCCTTCGCTCCCGCTTGGATAGCAGGGATGACATAGTCCTTATCTGCATAGCTTGTCAGGATGACAATGCGGACTTCCGGCATGTCGAGTGTCATTTGCTTTGTTGCCTCAATCCCATTCATTACAGGCATAGAGAGATCCATCAAGACAATGTCAGGCTTTGTCTGCCTCACTACCTGTAGTGCCTCTTCTCCATTGGATGCTTCACCAACGATGTCTACATCTGGCTGGGTTTGCAAGAAAAAGACCAGCCCTTTTCTGACAATATGATGATCATCTGCAATGACTACTCTCATGACAATCCCTTCCTTTCTTGAGAAAATGGGACTTTCACATGAATCGTGGTTCCTTTCCCTAGCTCAGAGTTGATACATAATGTACCTCCCACCCTACGAATACGTTTAGCCATCCCTTTCAATCCAAGTGAAGGAAGACTCATTTGTTCATCATACTGAAATCCCTTTCCCTGATCGATGATTTTCATACCAAACGTATCTCCTGATTGCTCCAGTTTGACCTCTACTTTCTCAACACCCGCATGCTTTTGGCAATTATTTAGAGCTTCTTGGCATACGCGAAATAAGGTCTCGTGCTTTGAATGATCTATTTCCATACAGCCTGATAAAGACAATGAACAATTTAGACCTAAAAGCTGTGCATACTCTTCAATCGCTGTCGTAAATCCTTTTTCAAGTCCTTTTGGTCTTAACTGCCAGATGAGTGATCGCATTTCAATGAGGGCATCTTGTGATAAATGCTGAATAAAATCAATCATTTCACCTAATTTTTGATCACTTGTCATTTGACGCGCTGCCTTTGCAGTCAAACTCACGGAAAACAGCATTTGATTCACAGAATCGTGTAAATCCTGCGCAAGTCGGTTTCGTTCTTCTAAAAGTGCATGCTGCTGCTCATTTTGCACAAGCTTCATGCGCTGAATAGCCGTACCAATTTGCAGTGCAATACTTTCAAGCAGATTCAGCTCCTCCTGTGTAAATGTGACCTTCCCTTTTGCCGCCACATTTAATAATCCAAACGTACGCTTACATGCTTGGAGCGGAACGGTTGCATGATGGGTAATTCCTTCTGTATCTCCAAGCTTTTGCTCAATCGCCGTTTCAATCCGTTTACAATTGATGATATTGGTCGCTGATTGCAGTGAGCCTTTCGTGTAGCGGTTGATGCAATAGCAATCGTTTTGACACATCAATTGCTTTCGATCCTTTGCCAACGCTTCAGGTAAGCATACTTCTGCCATTAGTTCATACGATCCGTCTTCTTCTATAAAATAAATCCATGCTGTTTGAAAGCCTGTCACTTCCATAAGCATATGAAGCACTTCATGAAGCGTTTCCTTCATTTCCATCCCTTCATTTAGCTTTTCAGCAATTTCTTTTAACGTTTTTAATGTTTTGACTTTTTCTTGGTAATCTCCCATCGTGTGTACCCCCGGCTTTTACTACCTCTCTTATCAATATGTTGATTATACCATGAGCATCTGTGCGGCTCTTTCTCAAAAAGGATGATTTTTTCTCATCCTTTTGACTGAGAAAAAGCCATCATGCATGACATGATGGCTTTGTGATGTTTTATTTAGCTGTTTCTTCCACAATGTCATAGACGACTTTCATGACTTCTTCTGATAAGTGTTTCAGCTTTTCTTCGCTGTCTGTTAACGATGTGCCTTTGACTGCAATATAAAATTTGACTTTAGGCTCCGTACCAGAAGGTCGTAAACAAAACCATGAGCCATCTTCAAGGAAATATTTCAGGACGTTTGATGCCGGCAGATGAATCGTTTCTTCTTTCTTTTCAGCCACAAGGTGCCTTTGACTTGATTGATAATCCTCAATGATCGTAATGCGCTGACCAGCGATAGAAGCTGGCGGGTTTGATCTAAAGGTATGAAGAATAGCAGAAATCTGCTCTGCTCCTACTTTCCCCTTTAAGGTTAATGACTTTAAGCCTTCTCTGTAAAATCCAAATTCCTTAAAAATATCAACAAGCGCATCGTATAATGACTTCCCTTGTTTCTTATAAAAGGCTGCGACTTCAACTGCTAATAACGCAGCTTGAACTGCATCTTTATCTCGTGCAAAATCACCGATCAAATAGCCGTAGCTTTCTTCATAGCCGAATTGAAACGTGTATTCTCCGCTTTCTTCAAACTGCTTGATTTTTTCTCCGATAAATTTAAAGCCAGTGAGCGTATCAATCGTGTCAGCTCCAAATGCTGAGGCAACAGCACGCCCAAGCTCACTTGTCACAATCGTTTTCATCACAACGGGGCGAGGCGGTAGCTGACCTAGTTTTTGTTTTTCAGATAATAAATAATGAAGTAGTAAGGCGCCTGTTTGGTTGCCCGTCAAAACGGTAAATTCTCCATCGTGATTTTTCACAGCGATACCTAATCGATCTGCATCTGGATCTGTCGCAATCAACATATCAGCATTTTGCTTTTTGCCAAGCTTGATGGCGTATTCAAAAGCGGCATGCTCCTCTGGATTTGGAGATGTGACCGTCGAGAATTGCGGATCTGGTTTTTCCTGTTCAGGTACAACCGTCACATGCTCATAACCAAAGGCCTGAAGTCCGTTTCGGACAGGTTTATTCGCCGTCCCGTGAAGCGGGGTAAACACCACTTTGACATCGACTTCTTTTGCAAGCTCAGGGTGCACACGAATGGTTTTTAATTTTTCCATATACGCTTGATCGATTTCTTCACCAATCATGCGGATCAAACCATTTTGCTTCAATACTTCTTCTGATTCCACTGAAATGGCTAATTCATTTTCGATGGCATCTACTTCTTTAATGACTTGATCTGCTTCAAATGGGGGCATTTGGCCTCCATCTTCTCCATAAACTTTATAGCCATTATATTCTGGCGGATTGTGACTTGCTGTCACAACAATCCCTGCAAAGGCATTCAGTTCTCGAACTGCAAAAGAGAGTTCTGGTGTCGGACGCAGTTCGTCAAATACGTATGTTTGAATGCCATGTGAAGCAAGTGTTTTGGCCGCTTCCATCGCAAATTCAGGAGATTTATGGCGTGAATCATAGGCAATGGCGACACCTCTTTTTTTTGCATCCTCTCCATGTGCTGCAATATACGCAGCAAGACCAGCAGATGCTTTTCGAACAGTATAAACATTCATTCGGTTCGTTCCAGCACCAATTTCTCCGCGCATTCCTCCAGTACCAAACTCAAGGGTTTTGTAGAAGCAGTCTTCAAGCGCTTGATGATCATCTTGATGTGCCTCCAGCCATTCCCTTAGTTCAGTATCCAGGTGCTTCTCATTGATCCAACGCTCATAATTCGTATTCCAACTCATGGTCGTCCTCCCAGCTCTTATCATCAATAAAATAACATCTACTGTTATTTTATATGGAATTATCCTTCATGTCATGTTATATCATGAACATATGAAAAAACGATGAACAAAATAAAAAAAGCCGATACACGATCGGCTTTTTACTTATTCAGCATCAAGCGGTACGACTGCTTCATGGAATAGTCGGTCTAATTCAGTTTGATGTTTCTGTTTTGTCGCTTCATCCCAGCCAAAACGATCTGCCATATAGTCAACAACAGGCTGTGCATACGTTTTTGCCCAATTGATATTAAATAATAGGCTGCCTGTTCTTCTCAAGAAGAAATCGACAGGTGTTACAGCCAATTCTTCTTCGATCGCATAGACAAGTTCAGCCAAAACATATGCGGGAATGTTTCGTTTGTCTGCTTCCCCTTGAAGCTGCTCTACACGCTTGAAGACATTGCTGACGTTTGAGCCATATTTCTCAGCTAATTTTTGTGCAATCGGTTCTGTCAAACCAACGGATGCTCCTTCTGCCGTTTTCGCTTGAACAAAGGATGCCATATTTTTCGAACCGCCTACATGCCCACCTGAAATTGGCATATGTTTCGTTTTACATGGTCCGAAATCTTTTCCAGTTTCCTCTTTCAGTCCATCACGTACAAGATTCACAATGTGTTCAGCCATTTTACGGTAACCTGTTAATTTACCGCCGGCAATCGTAATTAAGCCTGAAGATGATGTCCATACCTCATCTTTACGAGAAATTTCTGAAGGATCTTTTCCTTCTTCATGAATGAGTGGACGAAGACCAGCCCAGTTAGATTCAACGTCTTTCTCTGTAATGTTAAGATCTGGGAACATATATTGAATGGCTTTGATCACGTAATCACGATCTGCTTTTGTCATACGCGGATGTTCCAGCTGTTTTTTGTAAACGGTATCTGTTGTTCCCACGTACGTTTTTCCTTCTCTTGGAATCGCAAAGACCATTCGTTTATCAGGTGTGTCAAAGTAGATTGCTTGTTTTAATGGGAAAACAGATTGATCAAATACTAAGTGAATTCCTTTTGTATGCTGTAAATGTTTCCCCTCTTTTGAGTGGTCCTTGTCTCTTAGCTGATCGACCCATGGACCTGTCGCATTGACGATTTTTTTCGCATATACATCGTATGTTTTCTGTGTTCTGACATCTTCAATGACAACACCGACAACTTTGCCTTTATCATAAATAAATTCTTTTACTTTCGCATAGTTGACCGCTTCTGCCCCGAATTTCACAGCCTCTTTCATGACTTCAATTGTCAGGCGTGCATCATCTGTACGGTATTCAACATAGTAGCCCCCGCCTTTTAAGCCATCCTTTTTCACAAGCGGTTCTTTTGCAAGTGTTTCTTTCGCACTTAGCATACTTCTGCGTTCACTATGCTTAACGCCAGCTAAAAAGTCATATACTCTAAGTCCAATTGAAGTTGAAAACTTACCGAATGTCCCGCCTTTATGCATCGGAAGAAGCATCCATTCTGGCGTTGTCACATGAGGACCGTTTTCGTATACGATGGCACGCTCTTTACCGACCTCTGCGACCATTTTCACCTCAAATTGTTTTAAATAACGAAGTCCACCGTGCACTAGTTTCGTTGAGCGGCTAGACGTACCCGCTGCGAAATCCTGCATTTCCGCAAGACCGACACGCATTCCGCGTGAAGCCGCATCAAGTGCTGTACCAGCGCCTGTAATACCCCCACCAATGATAAACACATCATATGGTTTTTTTGTCATGTCCTGAAGCATTTGTTCTCTTTCTAAGCTAGAAAAAGTCATCTCTTGTTCCTCCCATGTTGTACGGTAAAGAAAAAGAGACCGCAAACACCCAAAGCGTATTTCTACACTTCGGTGCTTGCGGTCTCTCCAGTTCTCCAACCGTTCTATTAACTTACTTGAAGTATACCATACTTTTTGTTTATTTGAAAGCTTGAGCTGCTTTTACAGCCTTTTTCCACCCGCTGTATAACGAGTCACGGCTGTCTTCTTCCATTTTAGGTTCAAAGCGCTTGTCAAGGTTCCATTGTTTTGCAATGTCTGAACGGTCGTTCCAGAAGCCAACTGCTATTCCCGCAAGATAGGCCGCACCGAGTGCCGTCGTTTCATTAATTTCTGGACGTTCTACTGGTACATCGAGCAAATCACTTTGGAAGCCCATTAAGAAATCATTCTTTACAGCCCCGCCATCGACGCGCAATGTTTTAAGTGAGATGTTTGAATCTTTTTCCATCGCATCTAAAACATCTTTCGTTTGATAAGCAAGTGATTCTAACGTTGCACGAACAAAGTGCTCTTTAGAAGTGCCGCGTGTTAAACCGAATACAGCGCCTCGGACATCACTATCCCAATATGGTGTGCCTAAACCAACGAATGCTGGTACGACATATACGCCGTCTGTTGACTCAACGCGCTCAGCATAAGCTTCACTGTCTTTTGAGTCTTTAAACATTCTAAGTCCATCACGCAGCCACTGGATCGCTGAGCCAGCAACGAAAATACTTCCTTCTAAAGCATATTCAACTTTGCCGTCAATGCCCCATGCAATCGTCGTTAACAATCCATGATCCGACTTAATTGCTTTTTCCCCTGTATTCATCAACATGAAACATCCTGTACCATATGTGTTCTTCGCCATTCCTTCTTCAAAGCAAGCCTGGCCGAATAACGCAGACTGCTGATCTCCTGCCGCTCCTGCAATCGGAATATTTTTACCGAAGAAGTGATAGTCTGTTGTTTCACCATAAATGTGTGATGATGGTTTGACGTCTGGCAGCATGGAAGCTGGAACACCTAAGATATCAAGTAGTTCTTCATCCCATTTCAGATCGTAAATATTGAACATTAACGTTCTTGATGCATTTGAATAATCTGTCACGTGTGATTGCCCGCCAGTCATTTTCCAAATGAGCCATGTATCAATTGTGCCAAACAGCAAGTCACCATTTTCTGCTTTCTCACGAGCACCTTCGACATTGTCTAAAATCCATTTCACTTTAGTACCTGAGAAATAAGCATCAATGAGTAGACCCGTTTTATTTCTAAACGTTTCATCGTGTCCTTGCGCTTTTAGCTCATCACATATACCCGATGTTTGTCGTGACTGCCAAACAATTGCATTGTAAACAGGTGCGCCTGTATGTTTATCCCAAACAACAGCTGTCTCACGCTGGTTCGTAATTCCGATACCGGCGATTTGATCTGCTTCAATTCCTGATTCGATTAAAGCAGTTGAAATAACTGATAGAACAGAGCTCCAAATTTCATTTGCATTGTGTTCTACCCAGCCTGGGTTCGGAAAATATTGATTGAATTCCTTCTGAGCTGTATGTGCAATTTTACCTTCTTGATCAAATAAGATCGCTCTTGAGCTTGTTGTCCCTTGATCTAATGCGAGAATATATTTTTCTTTTGCCATGGTGTTTTCCTCCCCTTACATACTTTCATTGACAGCATTTGTCTGGTTTTTCGTAGAAACATAGAGTCCTAACAATACCACAACTAAAATAACGCTTACAATCCAAAAGGCTGGTGTGACGTTCGCTTTAAAGGCTGCATTATAGAAAACACCGCCAAATGCACCGCCCAAAATTGGACCAACAACAGGAACCCAAGCATATTTCCAATTTGATGGACCTTTACCTGGAATCGGCAGAATGGCATGTGCGATTCTTGGACCTAAATCACGTGCAGGGTTAATTGCGTAACCAGTTGTACCACCTAATGAAAGACCAATCGCAACAATTAAGAAACCAACAATCAACGGATTGACTCCGTCTGCAAATTTATTTGCACCAATCGCTAAAATTCCTACCACCAATACAAATGTACCAATGACTTCACTGAGCACGTTTGCAAAAGTATGCGGAATCGCAGGACCAGTTGAGAATACGCCTAGTTTTGCACCTGGATCGTCTGTCGCTTTCCAGTGCGGTAAGTAATGTAAGAAGACAATAATAGCTCCGAGTAATGCGCCAAGCATTTGACCGACAATATACATTGGAACATCAGCCCAAGGAAAACTTCCTTCTAATGCAAGACCTATTGTCAGCGCCGGGTTTAAATGTGCACCGCTGATTCCTCCAGTGGCATAAGCTGCAATCGCTACTGCAAATCCCCATCCGAAAGCGATTACAATCCAACCGGACTGATAAGCGAGCGATTTCTTTAAACTGACTGCCGCACACACACCGCCTCCAAAAATAATCAGAAGCATTGTACCAACGACTTCACCCCAAAATGGTGTCATGAAAAATTCCTCCTCTGGTTCAGTTGCCATCCCCTATAAATGTGTAGAAAAGATACAGAAAAAAA
This sequence comes from Bacillus sp. FSL W7-1582, assembly GCF_038593325.1. Lineage (NCBI taxonomy): Bacteria > Bacillati > Bacillota > Bacilli > Caryophanales > Bacillaceae > Bacillus > Bacillus sp. FSL W7-1582. The sequence goes on along the minus strand of NZ_CP151987.1, from coordinate 933,136 downwards.
GATCCACAACAAACATACTTTACATCAGGGTCATTTGTCACCTAGTAAAGCGTCGTTGTGGATCTCCATTTCTCCATCACATGATATTAACTTAGTGCTATAGTATCAGAGGATGAAAACGTTGTCAATCAATTTTCACATTTTATCTTTTTCACTTTTGGAATGCTTTCCAAAGCTCTGTATTCGATGTGGTGACAGCTGTCGCCCCTGCTGCAAGCGCCCTTTCTACATCTTCTTTTGTTCGGATAAATCCTCCTGCAAATATTGGTATTCCAGCTCTTTCGCGCACTTCTGTAATTAAATCTGGCACGACACCCGGCAATACTTCAATAAAATCTGGACGATGTTTTCCGACAAACTCCATGCTTTTTTCCATCGCACTTGTATCAAGTAAAAACATTCGCTGGATGGCATATACCTTTTTCTGCTTGGCTTTCACTATGACAGAAGACCTAGTAGAAATAATGCCAGCTGGTTTCATTTCCTGACAAATAAATTCCGTTCCGTACTCATCATGTTTGATTCCGTGAATGAGATCGACATGGACAAACATTTTTTTATGATGCGCATTCGCCTCATTCATGATGCCCTTAAGCCGCCCTAAATGAACATCTAGTAAGACCCCATATGTAAATGGACTTTTTAAAAATTCCTCAAATTGCTTCATATTGCGAACAGCAGGTAGAATGGGTTGATCATGAAAACTCATATGCCGTCTCCTTCTCGTGTGTATTGGTTCTATCTTCTCCTTACAGTAATAGAATCACATGTTTTTTTCAATACACCTAGTGTGCCCATTGACCATTCAGCCTAGCAAATCGATCAAAACCTGATCCTTTCAGGGCATAGAAAAAAGCAGAGAAACCTCTCTGCTACAGCGTGTAGGCAAATCCTCGCATTCTTTGTCAGTCCTGCGTGCTGGTGCTCACCCTTCCTAGGGCTGCAAAGATTTTCTATCACGCTGAAAAGAAGACAAAGGGCTAAAATAAATAATATTTTAGCCCTTTGTCAACAATCTGAAGCAGAGAAATCTCTGCTATAATTGTGCCATGCTTTCTTTTAAAGTATGAATAATGAATGAGGCGTCTTCATCAGTGATATTTAGCGGTGGTGCGAGCTGTGCCACGTTATTATAGCCAGCCACTGTATCGCCATTTTTCCCGATGATCAATCCCCGCTTTTTACATTCTGCAATCAATTGACCGACTACACTTGGATCAGCTGGCTTTTTTGACGCCTGATCCTGCACAAGCTCAATCCCAAACAGCAGACCTTTTCCTCTCACATCACCGACAAATGGATGCTCTTTTAACTCTTGCAAACGTTCGAGCATGTCTTGGCCAAGCGTGCGTGACCGCTCCACTAATTGCTCGTTTTCCATGATCTCTAGGTTAGCAAGCGCAACCGCACAGGAAGCAGGGTGACCGCCAAATGTATTCACATGCCGTAGCCTGTCATACGTATCTTCTCCTGCATACGCTTCATAAATGTCTCGTTTTACGCACGTTGCAGATAGCGGTAAATATCCACTTGTGATCCCTTTTGCCATGGTGATGATATCTGGCTTCACTTCCTCATGCATAAATCCAAACCGCTTTCCTGTCCGGCCAAAGCCGCATATGACTTCATCCACAATGAGGAGCGCCCCATGATCTTCACAGATTTCTTTCACCTTCTTCAAATATCCTTTTGGCGGCATTAAGATACCGCCTCCTGTAATCATCGGCTCCATGATGACGCCAGCAATGGTCTCACTTAATTCCCACGTCATTGCTTGATCGATTGCATCAGCACTTGCCAAGCTCTCTTGATCTTCAGGGTGCCGGTACATATCAGGCGGTGCGACATGGATAAACCCCTGTCCTAACGGTTCATATTTGTACTTACGCTGCGCTTGACCCGTTGCGGCAAGAGCTGCTGCTGTATTGCCGTGATACGATCGATATCGGGAAATGAATTTTGTTCGTGTACTCTCTCCCTTTTGCGCATGATATTGTTTGGCAATCTTAAATGCCGCTTCATTCGCTTCAGAACCACTGTTAGAAAAGAAGATCACATAGTCCCCGTCTAGCCATTCATTGAGCTTCTCAGCCAGCTGAATCGCTGGCACATGGCTTTGTGTCAGTGGGTAGTAAGGCATCGTATTTAATTGCCTATACGCCGCTTCTGCAAGCTCTTTACGTCCATATCCGGCATTGACACACCATAGTCCTGACATTCCGTCTAAATAGCGATTTCCATGAATATCTGTCACCCATGCGCCTTCTGCCTCATGAATCACCATACTTTCATTTTCTTTGTTTGTCCCTTTCATATGATGCCAAATGAACTGATCATCTTTCGCCTGAAGATCTTGTGCGTTATGTGTTTTCATCTTCCCACGCCCCCATGTATCCGTTTTCATCATCAAAGAAGCTTAAACCGGTCCTGCATATGACCTCTCCATTCATTATATGGATAAAAGTGAGGCATATGAAACTGAAACAAGACCGCCCGTGTCGTTACTCTCATTATAAAAAAGGGGCCAGACACATTACATTAGACAGATCGTCAACTGATTGAAAAGAACCATGAGACACTCTACTTGATCCCTCGGCAAAATCTAACATATACCGTTAATGGCGATTCCCCTGTAAAAATTCATAAGCAAGGATCGCAAATTCAAGCGCTTGACGTTTTGGCGCTTGCATCATATCCTCACCAAGTAAAGCATGAAGCTTATCCAATCTGTGATAAAGCGTCTGCCTCACAATATAGAGCTGGCTTGCGGTTTCTTTTTTAGAACCGTTTGTCTGTAAAAAGATATTCAGCGTCTGATAGAGCCTGCCGCTATTTTGTTTATCATATAAAATCACCGGCTCTAAATACTCTTTCACCATGCATTCTAATAACCCGCTTTCTTTCATGACAGGCATCAACCGAAGCATATGTAAATCTTCATAAAATGGGCTTTTTATCCGTTGCGGCATCACTTTCTTTAAATGCAGCACTTCTTTCGCTGCTTGAAAACTTTTTCTCATGTGTTGAAATTGCTCACAATATGAACCGATTCCATAATTGATGACTGCCTCGCCGGGCTTCTCACGGTCATATAATTGCGTGATGTCGTTTGCCGCTTTTTCTGCACGCTCTTTCCAGTCCTCAACTTTTCTTGTATTCAATAAAATAAATAAGGTTTGTCCTTGATGCTCGTACACAATCAAATAGAAACCAGCACGCTGAAAAATAGAACGGCAAGAGACAAGAAAATAAAGATTCCCTGCGATTTCTTCTATTTGGTGGTTTTTTTGAAAGAGCATCACCACACAGCCGGTCGGTTTTTTCAGCCCTTCTGTCTCCTCAAGGTGTTCTATGATCTCTCTTTCTGTATGATCTTCATGAAACCATTTTTGCAGCCATTCATTCTCTTTTGTCTTCTTCAGCTCTTCTGTATACAGCTCTCTTAAAGTTTGCTGGGCAAGGGCATTCGCTCCTTTATCCATCACAAGCAGTTCAAATTCCGAGAGTGTGTTCGATTGATGAATGAGGACGAGGTCTGCAAAGGTTTGTTTGAGTGCAAGGACTTGTTTTTGCGTCACTTCATATCCTTTTGGTAATGAAGCATATTGCAAATAATTCATCACCAGCTCTTCTGTTTGTTTGGAAGAATCACATAAAATAATCGGCTCACCTTGAACAGGGATCAGCAGTAGTATCCCTCTCACATGCTGATACACTTGATCCAAAATATCCATCTGCGGATGAGGAGTCAATAAAAGCTCATTCAACTTGGACGACAGTGTTTCTAAATCCGCCATCATCTGATACTGACGCTCAATCATCATCGTATGGAGATGCTGTGTAATATTGACGAACTTCACTTCTTTTGTAAACAAAATAAGCGGAAAATCACGTTCTTCTGCATAAATAATCAGTTCTTCTGGCACATCAAACCGGAGCGGTACAAATTCAATACACAAGCCAGCCGCACCTGAGTCAATCAACTGTCTTAAAAACGCCTGAAAGACTTCCAATTGATCATGGAAGCCTGCGGCCGTCGTTAAGATCAGCTCGCCTCCGTTTAACAAATCCTCTACAGCAGGCACTTCAAGTACATGTACCCATTTTACCTGCCGAAACAATCCCTTTTCCCCCGCTAACACTTTCGCATGTGTAAAATGCTTCGTTTTTAACACATCACTTACTTGAAAATGAACATCTACATTCATTCATAAGTCCCCCTTTGTTTGCCGTCCCCTATCCCAGAGGGTGCATGGATAAAATCCATAATAAAACAGGTAAAGTCACAATACTTAAAATCGTACTGAGAAACGTCGTGCTTGAGACAAACTCAGGCTTCGTTCGAAATTGCACAGCCATCAGCGTTGTATTCGCCGCTGTCGGCATCGCTGCAACTAAAATCATAATTTGTTTCACCAAATCATCTACCGGTAAAATAAGCGTAAAACCAAAGGCGATGAGTGGTGAGATAAACAGCTTCAGCAGCACCGCATAGGAAATATTACGATAATCCACTTGTTTAAAAGAAATCACTGCGAGCTGCATACCTAAAATCAGCATAATCGTTGGTATCGCTGCATCCCCGACCAGCTGAACACCTGTCATAAGCTCTTTAGGTAATGAAAGGTCAATGAGCTGAAATAATAGACCAAGAAGAGCCCCGTAAGCAACAGGCATACGCAGCACTTTTTTTAGAACGACCTTCAAGTCTCCCGCGTCCTCTCCACCTTTTGCTGCATAATACATGCCGATCGTACTCATGACGAGCTGCTGAAGGACCATTAGCACAATCGCAATATCTAAACCAGCTGCTCCAAAAACAAGAAGGACAACAGGCGTGCCGTAATTTCCATTATTCATAAATGCTGATGACAAAATCATGGCGCAATACGTTTCATTCGAATACCCGTAAATTCGAGATAAAATGAAGACACATAAAACAAGTGAAAGACAAAGCCCTACGACAAATATTGATAAGTACACATAGTCCATCGATACTTTATTTTGATAAAAGGTTTCAAACGCAAGAAATGGTGACATTAAATATAAAGACATTGATGAGAGCGTATGTATATCAAAACCAATTGTCTTCTGCCCAATATACCCTATAAGGAATATGCCGAACACTGGCATTAAGACAAGTAAAAACTCCATGCAGCACCTACTTTTCTCTAGATGAATTCCTTCTTTTTTACCCTCTTATCATACCACTGATCATCAATAAAAAAGAAGCACCCTTATGAAAGGTCGCTTCTCTCCTCATCCATATAAAACACTTCCCATAAATGACCATCACGATCCTGAAAGCTCCAGCCATACATGAAATCATGGTCTTGTTTTTCCTTAAACGGTGAACCACCAGCTGCGATCGCACGCTCTACAAGCTCATCAACCTCTTCCCTCGTCTCGACCTGTAAAGAGATAATGACCTCTGCGCCATTTCTGGCATCTACCAATTCCTTCTCTGAAATGGATTGGAAATGCTTAAGTGATAACAGCATGACTGTGATCGTCTCATTCATCACAAAACAAGCAGCATGTTCATTCGTCAGTTCTTGTTGAAAGTCAAAACCCAGCTGTTCAAAGAAAGCCTTTGACTCATTTACATGCTTAACCGGCAAATTGATATACAGATGTTTAGATTGTCGCCCCATATCCCTCTCCCTTTGTAAAACATCATTTCCATTCAGTATATTCGTCTTTTCATTTGGCATCCCTTTGTCGCATGAAAAAATAAGCGGTAAGTCTCATTACCTTATTTTAACAAAAATGTATAATAAATCTCGTGCACAATACTAAATGAACTAGGAGGTTTTCTTAATGAAAACAATCGCAAAATCTTTGATGCTCTCCACCACTGTCCTTTTATTCGCTTCACCTATTACACAAACAGCTGATGCTGCATCTATTCAAACGAAGCAGGTGACAGCAGAAAGTGATTTTCAGCTTCCTTCAACAACAGACACCATTAAACAAAACATCGAACAATCTTTCCAAAAACAAGAAAAGTGGCTACAAAAATTAGAAGTGATTGCCGGACAAGAAAAACGTGAACAATTTGAGCAGTTTTTCAACCAGCATGTAGGACCTGATTTAAAAAATCTTTTAGAAGAGCCTGCTCTTACATGGAAACAAGTAGAAAAAACGATTTATCAATCTCTTGTCAAATCAGACGTTCCATTTTTAGCTGCCAAAAGCATTGCCCACTTTGCTACACTCGCATTAAAGAAAATGTAAACATACAGAAAAGCGCCTCGCATAACTGCGGGGCGCTTGTTTTGATTATTTCTTATATTCAATATGGTACACGTCTCTTCTTCGGTCTTTCAGCTGACGAACCGTCCCATCTTGACGCTGCCTTCTTAATATTTCTAAGTCGACATCACCGACAACCACCATTTCAATATTCGGGTTGCATTCCCCTACAATGCCATCTCTTGCGAATTCAAAATCAGATGGTGCAAAGATGGCTGATTGTGCATATTGGACATCCATGTTTTCTGTTTGCGGAAGGTTTCCGACTGTTCCAGAAATGACCGTATATATCTGATTTTCAACCGCTCTCGCCTGCGCACAGTAACGCACTCGTAAATAGCCTTGACGGTCTTCTGTACAGAATGGAGTGAAAATAATTTTCGCTCCTTTGTCAGCTGCAATTCGAGCAAGCTCAGGGAATTCAATATCGTAGCAAATTTGGATCGCAATTTTACCGCAGTCCGTATCAAATACCCGGACTTGGTCACCAGCTGAAATCCCCCACCATTTTCTTTCATTCGGCGTGATATGCAACTTATATTGCTTTTCAATCGTTCCATCACGTCTAAATAAATAGGCGATATTATAGATTTTCCCTTCCTCTTCAACGAAATGAGAACCACCGATGATATTAATGTTGTACTTGACCGAGAGATCTGTAAACAAATTGATGTAGTCCTCGGTATATTCTGTGATCCGCTGCACTGCTAGACTTGGTGATCTCTCTTCTAAATATGACATAAGCTGGGTTGTAAAGATTTCCGGGAAAACGGCAAAGTCAGCTGACGCATCTGATGCCACATCCACGTAATACTCCACTTGATTCATAAACTCCTCAAAGGAATGAATTTGCTTCATTGCATATTGAATGACACAAATACGTACTGGGAACGCCGATTTATAATATCTTTTCGATTGCGGGCGATAATCGACATTGTTCCATTCCATTAGCGTTGCGTACGTGCTGGAAGCTTTATCATCCGGCAAGTAATTCGGATTGATCCGCATCAGGCTAAATTCATTTAACAGCTGAAAAGATAGCACAGGATCATAAATTTGGTGCAGCATGACTTGCTCTACATATTGGCGAGGCGTCATTTCCTCTTGATATTTATGATAATTCGGGATACGTCCACCAATGATGATGCTTTTTAAATTTAATCTTCTCGCTAAGTCTTTTCTTGCTTCGTATAAACGATGACCGATTTTCATCCGGCGGTACTCAGGACTGACCATTACTTCAATTCCGTACATATTCATCCCATCTGGATTATGGTTTGTGATATATCCATCATCTGTGATGTCCTGCCATGTGTGACGATCATCGTATTCATCAAAGTTAATTAATAAACTTGAACATGAGCCAATGATTTCTCCCTCGAATTCCGCACAGAACTGGCCTTCTGGGAAATGTTCAAGGTGGCTTTCAAGGTGCTCTTTTTTCCAAGGGTCCATGCCTGGAAAGCATACCTCTTGCAATGCGATGATTCGGTCGATATCTTCTTCTCTAATATTTCGAATCACCATTCTTTTTTCAAATCGCGTTAAATCTAGTTTTTCTGCCATGATGTATTGCCCCCTTACTGATCCTCTTTTTCAAGCTGATGGAATAGCTGGAGCAATTCGATTTCAGCCATGGATTCTAATCTCGCGTCATATTCTTCAAACTGCAGTGTGCTCGTCACTTTATTTGGCACGATGACACATTTCATACCCGCTCGTTTGGCAGCGATTGACCCATTCACAGAGTCCTCAAATGCCACGCAATCTTTTGGCTCAACGCCTAAGCATTGTGCGGTTTGCAAATAAAGTTCTGGGTGAGGTTTCACTTCTTCCACATCGTCTGACGTGCGGATACATTCGAAGTAATCGAAAAGTCCAATTTTTTTCAGGTGATCAGACACCCATTTATAATCTGAGCTGGAAGCAAGTCCAATCTTAATTCCAAGCTCCTTTGCCGCTTCTAAATAAGCTTCTACACCAGGTCTTGCTGCTTCGTCCTTCATTCTCTTTTGAAAACGTGAACGCCGGTCTTCTGTGAGTGCCTCATGATCTAATGTCTTTCCTAACTGCTCTTCCAAGTATTCAAAAGGCTTAAAACCTGCCTGCGTTCCAATCACATTTCCCCATACAGACAGAGGCAGCTCCGATTCATGCTCCGCAAACATTTCCTGCAGAACCTCATATTCATGTGTTTCTGTATCTAAAATTAATCCATCAAAATCAAATATAATCGCCTTTACCAAAGAGGCCACTCCTTTTTTCCGAAAGTCTGAAATATCTTCCATACTGCTATCATATCGTGAATAAAATTGACTTTCAAAGATGAATGTCTGCTAAAATGATTATGTATAAAAGGAGCCTGCATCGTTTTGTCAGGCTCCTGTCATGTTCGATTCTTTCTGCAAGAGATCCAAGCGCTCCGATTCGTGGAGAATAGACATTGTTGAAAAAGAGCGGAATTGGTATTACAGATCTTGAAGGTTTCTCCGTTCCCTTAAAAATAGTATGTGCGACGACCTTGTAAGTTAACAAGGAAGTTCACACCAACTTTTACGCATTTTGAAGGTGACGGCCTGCAAAATCATCTAAATCAAACGGGAAAGAAAAGCCGCACGCATTAATTTGTTCACGGTTGAGTTCAAATAACTCACGATCTCGTTTTGTGATATGTCGCTTCGGCTTTAAAATAATGGTATGTAATAGCTGAAGACCTGATAAGATACGAAAAGCATCATCCATTGTCCCGTTATACACACCATCAATGAATGTAAGCGGGGGTTGTTTTTCCTGCGCTTCTCCATTGACAGAATGGGATAAAAGATCTTCAATTTCCTTTGATACTTCTTCAATTGCCTGCTCTTGAAGGTCTGTCGCAGCTTTCATTAATCTCACGTGGCATCTACCTCTCTGTCGTTATTACTCCATTCAGAATAGCACAGAAAAAAAGTCATTCGCTAAGGTAAGTGTTTCCTATATATACCCAAAGAGAGGACGAATATCATGATCATAAAAGGACACACGCTCTCCCTAAAAGTAGGTGAGCATCAAAATGGCAATTCCTTAAGTCAATTTTTAAAAGACGAAGTGTCTGCCTCTAAACCGATTATCCATTTTTGGATGGAGCACCAAAAAGTCCGTCTCAATCAAAAACCTGCCCACCATGCTGCAAAAGTGAGTACAGGTGATCAGATTCTCATTGATTTATTTGAGACGGAAGAAAGTGATGTGACGCCAGAATACGGTGAATTAGAGGTACTCTTTGAAGACGAGCATTTATTAGTTGTCCAAAAGCCTGCTGGAAGGCCGACGCATCCAAATGAAAAAGGACAAACAGGTACGCTGGCGAACCTAGTCGCTTTCCATTTTCAAGCAAATGGAGAAGAAAAGCGGGTCAGACATATACATAGGCTGGATCAAGACACAAGCGGCACCGTTATTTTTGCCAAACACAGGTTGGCACATGCTGTACTCGATCAAATGCTTTCAAAAAAAGCGATTAACAGAACGTATCTTGCCATCGCACAAGGACTGTTTAAGAAAAAGAAAGGAACGATCCAAGCAGCCATTGGACGTGATAAACACCATGCCGTCAGAAGGAGGGTTTCTCCTACTGGTCAAAGCGCCAAGACTCATTATGAGGTCTTCCATCTCAATAAACGTTTACAGATGACGGCCGTTAAGCTTCGATTAGAAACAGGCAGAACGCATCAAATTCGGGTCCATCTTAGCAGTCTCGGGCATCCTTTAGCTGGCGATACATTATATGGCGGGAAGCGTGACCTGATAAACAGATGCGCCCTTCATGCCAAACAAGTAGACATGAACCATCCATTCACAGGTGAAAAGCTGACGATAGAAGCACCGCTTCCACCTGATATGGCTGAATTAATGGACAATATGTAGAAAAAGAGCCTGATCATACAGGCTCTTTTGACGTTAGACAGATGCTCTTTTCGCATAAATAATGTACCGCTCTGGTGCATTGCCGACAAAATGAAATGGATAGCATGTGGTTAACACAAGCTCTTCTTTTTTATTTTGTAAGGTAATAATGGATGTATCATGCTGATCCACAATTTTCGTATGCGTAATTTCATAAACAAACTCACCATACGGTACAGTGATTTTCAGCTGATCCCCAATATCCAGTTCACCAGTCCGGCGGAAGACCGTATCCCTGTGTCCCGACAAAACGATTTGTCCATTTTGATCAGGGTAATAACTGCCTTTATAATGACCGACGCCTTTGGCAAGGTCGTCCGCATCTGTCCCTTCAACAATCGGCAAATCGGCTTTTAATTTCGGAATGGTCAGGATGCCAGAGGCTTTCCCCATTTCAGGTGAAAATTTTTCCTTCGTCATCCCTTGATCAGTTTCTACGACCTTTTTTGCTTCCTCTAAAGAATGTGCTGTTTGTAGGTGAGTAGAAGCCATTTGCCAGATTCCCCAGCCAAGCACCACAATTCCCGCTGACATGACAATCACTGCAAGCCATTTTTTCATGCGTTAACTCCTTTGTCTTTGCTGATGATTCTTTAGCTTGCTGCTGCCTTTTCTTCTTGTTTCGCTTGTTGAATTCGGCCCTCTTTTTGATACACAATAGAAGCTCCCTCGAAGCTCTTTACAAAAGCGACCGTTGCTTCTAAATCTTCTGGGCCTGTTTCCGGATTTTTCCCTAGCCGCCCAATCGGTGCATACTTACTTCCAGTGGCAGTCGCCATGAAGTTGTTCACTGTGAGTGTATACGTTTTATCGAAATCAACGGAAGAACCATCAGGCAGTTTTAAGTCGACTACTTTATATGTTAACGGATTGTACGAATAAGAAAAGCCTGAAATGCTATAATCCGGTCCAAATTGAGGAGATATTTGAGCTTCAATGATATCAACTAAATCTTTCCCCTTGATGTCCAGCTTTACTAACACATTTCCAAATGGCTGAATATTAAAGAGGTCTCCCCAAGTAATGGGTCCTTTTTCGAGATTTTGTCTGATACCGCCGCCATTCATCATGGCAAAGTCACTTTTCATTGAATATCTCATGCCATCCGCAATGAGGTTGCCAAGTGGTGTATCACCATCATTGGAATAGCCACCTTCCATCTTGACGCCAGCTTCTCCAACCACCTCACTAATAATCGGCTCCACTTCTTTTCCGTAATGGGCTAAAATGTCCGCTGCTTCCTGATCCTTTTCAATACCAGCCTGGTCTACATACTGGATCTTTGCACTCTTTTTGACAATATCCTTTGTTTTCCGGTCAAGTGTGACATTGACTTCTCCAATTGCCTTTCCGTATTCAAAGGCTTGGACAATTAATTTTCCATTCATTTCTCCATTGACCACTTCGTGATTATGGCCAGCGAAAATGACATCAATTTCGTCATCACCTTCTTTGGCGAGCCTTGCGCTTTCTCCAGTAATGGTATCACCATTTTGAGAGGCGGTCATATGAGCCAGAACTGCGATCGCTTTAATCCCTTTTTGCTTTAATTCTTTCGTTGCTTCATTGACAGCTTTGACTTCATCAGTAAATTGAATATCTTTAATTCCTTCTGGCATGACCATTCCTGCCGCTGATGTTGTCACTACCCCGATAAAAGCCACAGGAATTCCTTCGACATCCATGATTTCATAGGCCGGTAAAAGTGGTTTGCCAGTGTCCTTGTATTCGCAGTTTGCACAAACAAGCGGGAAGTTCTGCCCATCGTATCCTTTTGTGCCTTTCGGGTGATCTCCACCTTTTAAGATGCGCAATAATTCATCTACACCTTCATCAAACTCATGGTTGCCGACAGTCCCAACATCAAAGCCGATGTTCTCCATTAGTTCAACGGTTGGTTCATCTTGTAAAAGAGAAGAAACCGGCGAGCTTCCGCCTATCATATCTCCTGCATGAACTGTCAGTGTATTTTTTTGCGCAGCTTGCTTTTGTTTTATATAAGCCGCCACATAATCCATCCGTCCATATGTTCCTTTACTGCCATCACCTTTTACATCCAGCTCATATTGCTGATCAATTTTCCCATGTAAATCATTCATGCTTAAAATGGTTAATGGAACTTCACGGGTTGATGCTGACGCCTGATATCCAGCCTGCTCTGCTTCTTCTTTAGAAGCAAAAAAGATACGTTTATCCACATCGATCTCATTCCAGCTGTCAGGTGATACGTAGGTTTTTGCAGATGAATCCCCCACATAACGTGTGAGCCCTTTTTTCTGCTCGCGTGCTCTAAATTCAAACGGCTGTTCTAGCAGAGGATCTTCTTCATTCCAAATACCAAGCCCTTTTTCCTTGGCATCTTTCACTGCTTGCTGGAACATCCGATACTCTTTTTCATCTCCAACAGGCCAAATGAAATAAGTAGGGGCATATCCTTTTTTCACAAGCTCTAGGTTCGTATTCAGCCCTTTTTTGGTTTTGACTTGAGCTAAAAGACGTCCATATCCATCCTTTGCTTCCGGGCCAATCTTTAATGTGACTCGATCACCACTTGAAAGAAGCGTTTTTAAATAATCCGTCGCTTTTTGTCCAAAGCGCAGCTGGTTTTGATCTAATTCATTTTTGGGCTGGTGGTAGGTTTCTGGTGTGTCCATATTCACGAAGCGTACCTTTGTTGTGCCGAGCACAGGCTTCTTCAAATGAATGGTATCTCCATCCACAACACGATCTACCGTTGCCTCATATTCTTTTTTGATTTTTGGCGGCTTTGGCTGGTGCTTCAGCAATTTGACATCGGTTTTGTGTCTTGGAAGTACTTGCAGCGTATCATATCTGCTTAAAACGCCAGTAAACTCATACCATTTTCCGGTCTTCACTTGATCAATGGCACCCGTATCAACCATGACTCTAAGAACTGTGCTATGATATTTTTTATCGATGATGACCACATTGTATCCACCGCCAGCTGGCTGATCTGGCGCTTGTTCTACATAGCCTTTTACCTTCACTAATCTTCCTTCATATTTGCTTGCCTGATCCGATTCCAATTGTTTAATGGAAACTTTCTTTGGCGAAGGCAATGGCTGATTCACAGCATCTATCTTCAGACGATCTTGATCTGGCACAATTTCAACGAGCCCTTTATAAGTCGTCACCTTGCCAGTCACCGTGACCTTCATGCCTGCTTTCAGTTCTGGAAAATTCTTCGGCTGCGCAGAATAAATATTGAGACCAGCTGTTTTGTCTTGAATATATGTTGATAGTTTCCCATTCCCTATAGCGGATTGATCTGCTGTTACGATTCCGCTCACCGTTACCGTTTCTCCTATCAGTTTTCGGGCTTTTTTTATGTTCATCGGCTTTGTTTGTTTCCATAAAGTCTCCTTTTTCTCAGAAGAAGAAAACGCCTCAGCTGTCATCATACTAGGCAGTAAAGATTGCAGACTAAATATCACCAAAATCAAACAACAGACCATTCGAATGGATTGTATACGTTTCATTAGATTTCTCCCCTTTGAACTTCATCTCTTCTATTGTACAAAGCAATTATTGAGAATGGATGGATTTCATGTAAAGCTGATCTCAATTACTTGGAAACGTAATAATCACACGTGTCCCTTCAAAGCTTTTGCTCTCAAAACGAATGGTACCGCCATGGCTTTCAATAATCTTAATGGTCATCATTAATCCAAGACCCGTGCCTTTTTCTTTCGTTGTGTAAAAAGGTTCACCTAATTTCCCAATCTCGTCTTCTGGTATGCCCTTTCCTTGGTCTTCAAATATCAGCATCATTTGGTCGTTTTTCAATAATGAAGTCACTTGGATCACACCTGTTACTCCATCCATCGCTTCAATTCCATTTTTAAGAATGTTAAGGAACACTTGTTTTAGTTCATTTGGAATGCCTTGAATATGTGGCAGAGAGGGCGCCAGATTCTTTTGAATCGACACTCCTTTTAAGACCGCCTGAGATTCAACGACCATAATGACTTCTTCGAGCAGAAGATTCACATTCACCGGTTCAAATTTAACAGATTTGCTTCTAGAGAGCACAAGGAACTCGTTAATAATAGACTCAAGCCGATTAAACTCTGACATCATCACATCGGCATAATCCTTCTGATACTTTTTACTTTGAATCATTAGCTGTAAAAAGCCTTTTAACGACGTAAGTGGGTTACGTATCTCATGGGCAATACCAGCTGCAAGCTGTCCAACTGCTGACAGCATTTCAGACTTCATCAGCATTTTCTCAGACTGTTTTTGACTTGTAATATCCTCTGAAATCCGCATGACAGTAGACTGCATTTTGTCAGGGTCATCGATTCGGTGTAAAGAGACTCTTTCCCATCGCTCACGCCCTGATAAGTCCTGAAAATACAACTCACCTGTCCAGCTGCCTTCTCTTAAACACACGTCCCATTGTTTCGCTAGATCATCACATTGACACAACGCATAATAGACAGAAAAAATATCTTTTCCGATCAAGTCATATTCATGCTGCTGTACAAACTGACAAAAGCGCTGGTTGACACACTGAATGACACCTTCTCCTGTTGCAACCACAATATGAATATGGCTGTTATCAAGTGCTGTCACCGCAAGATGAAGAGCCTGCTTCAATTTCGTCATTTCGGTCATTTTGATCCAGGTCATCACTGCTCCCTCGCGATCTTGATCATAGAAAGGCGTCATATGAACCGTGAATTGTTCTCCTTCGTTCGTTTCAATTTCACGTTCGATCACGCGCCTATCTGAAATGACAGATTGAATATCATGATAGAGCATTTCCTTCGATAGCTTCTTCACCATCGACTGAAAAGTTTGCTGGTGCCGGGTTTGAGCTGAAGTAAATAAAGAGGCAGCTGTAGGAGTGTGATAGCGAATATTCATTTCCCGGTCCACAAACAACGTGGCAAGTTCCGGCTTCACAGACGGCCGGTACAGTTCTTCTCTTGTCACCTTTAAGTTGTTTATGATATTAATAAAATGCTCGTTTGTTTTCTCGCGCACTTCTATTTGCTTGTTTTTTTCTTTTAATTGAGCCCTTGCTTCTTGCTCCTTTTGTTTGACCTCATTGAGCTCATTTTCTAAATCGACAATTCGCTGTTGATAAACCGAATTCTGCTCTGACATCCCTTTGTCCCTGCCGTTCTTTTGATTTTTTCCTCTCTCACTCATCCGAATGAGAATGACGTATACTCCTTTAAAACGGCGATCAAAATGTTTCACTGTAAAATCAGCATACTGCTTTCTGTCATTTTCCGAAATGAGGACATGTTGAAAGACAACCTCAGTCTCTTCAGTCCACACCTTTTGAAAGCTTTGACTTAGTATCTCTTTCATATAATCAGGGGTTACATATTCACATAATTCATCTGAGAC
Source organism: Bacillus sp. FSL W7-1582 (assembly GCF_038593325.1). Taxonomy (NCBI): domain Bacteria; kingdom Bacillati; phylum Bacillota; class Bacilli; order Caryophanales; family Bacillaceae; genus Bacillus; species Bacillus sp. FSL W7-1582. Next base: position 917,551 of record NZ_CP151987.1, on the reverse strand, counting down.
TTCTGCATGCGCTAAGAAAGAATAGGCACCGTTTGATATCGCGAGAATTTGCTCGCAATCGTCTATGATGAAACATGCATCATACTCCTGCTCTACTTCTTTCATATATTGGACAGCTCGTTCTTTTAACTCCGTACGACCTGCATTGTATTTAGGAACGTTTGAGTGGGTGTAAATGTTCCACTTTTCATTTAACAAATGAAATAAACGAGGGATATTGGGTACCTTTTCATTCGGTCCTAATATCAACATCCCTTGATCCTTTAGTGCATATTGGAATCGAGATAAGACTCGTTTTTGTACTTCTGGCTGGAAGTACATCAGAACATTTCGGCAACTGATAAAATCGAGGTGGATAAAAGGTGAATCAATCAATAAATTGTGAGGAGCAAAGACAATATGTTTTCTAAGCGACTGCTTCACAATAAAAGCGTCACCTTTTTTTTCGAAATATCGCGCCCTCCATTTTTCTGGCATCCGTGCCATAGACTCAAGCGAATAAACACCTTTGCTTGCACTTTGGATGGCTTTCCGGTTGATGTCTGTTGCAAACACTTGAAGTTCAATGGACACTTGTCTTCGTTTCATTTCTTCTAAAAATAACATCGCAAAAGAATAGGCTTCTTCACCTGTAGAACATCCTGCAATCCAAATGCGGCATCGAGATTTCCCATTTTTCATTGTGTTTTCAATGATCGACGGAATGATGTGATGTTCACATACTCGAAAGGCTTCCATATCTCTAAAAAAGGAAGTCGTTCCGCTTAAAAGCTGTACATGCAGGCGATCAAGCTCATCTGGTTCTCTCTCTAATAAACGATCATACTCGGACAATAAGGAGATCGATTGGTTCGCACTCCTCATTCTTTTTTGAATGACAGAGAGCAGCCTGCGCTTCTCATAGGTTGAAAAAGCAATTCCTTTATGCATTTCAAGACGTTCAATCATTCTGATCAAAACAGGATCTGCAACATCTGTATGCGGAATGTTGATGATGTTGGCTATATATGACGCAAGTGCAGAAGGGTCTTGAAATGTTTGATGATACATACGATCAAACCCACTATTTGTCTCACTGCACGATAAGGCTGTACCGCCTTGCTCAACGATTTGAAGCAAACCACTTCCTACACAATAGCCTTTTTGAAAAAAGATCGCATAGGCCTCTTCCTTTTGCACACTGGCAAGTGACTGAAACAACGAATTCACAGCACACGCCTTGTTCGTAGGATGCTGCTCTGTTATGTGTAGCCGTTTGTCTTCTGTCAATGTCACAGCTGCATGCTGCGGACAAAAATAAATCGTATTTTTCATGACTTTCTCACCATGCTTAATCGGCTTTGCTCGGTAGCCAATCGGTAAAACAAGTGCTTCCAAATCAGTTACACAATCGCCTGTCACATGATTTTGCACAACAATAAAAGAGGCATTTAATTCCTGCGGAAATGATTGAAAAAAAGCCTCAAGATGATGCTGTTCAAACGGCGAAACACCGATGCCAATCACTGGTGCCTGCACATGTTCGTCTTCTATCAAACGATTAATGATTTTGTCCTGCATCTGGTACCCCCATGTTCATTCGTCTGATACATTTTTTCGACAAAAAGGAAGAAAACCCTCTAATTGTAAATAATGTTTTTTGCATGAAAGGAGGAAAACTTCCTCACATTAAAACAGACTGTATAAACAGAAGGAGGATTCTTTATGCAAAACGATCAGCAGACAAACGTTCAAGGACATGCCCAGCAGCCCCAATTCAATCATGGCGGGCATGAGTTATTTGATTTACATGAGGTATTGGCAGGGACCATTAATATTTTGGATCAATACATGATCTTTCGGCAATTTATCCAAGATCCCGCATTATCCGACATGTTAGATCGACAATATCAATTTGTATTGTCCCAGTACAACGTCACGGTAGATTGCTTTTCTACTGGTCAAAAGCCTAGTGAAGAAACATCTACTTATATGATGAAAGAACAGACGCAGGTGACATACGGAATAAAACCATCTCAGCCTAAAAAGCCAAATCAGTCATTACAAGATGTAAAAGATGCGGGAATTACAGGACATATGCTTGGTCTCGTGAAATCTCATGCTGGATTACTCTCAATGACTGCATTAGAGGTCACAAACCCTGTGGTACGACGTGTGCTTGCAGCGCAAATCCCGAACTTTATTGAAATGGCGTATGAAATTTTCTTATATCAAAACAAACATAGCTATTATCAAGTTCCGCAGCTTACAGCGCAAGATATGCAGGCGATGACATCTACATTTGCCCCTATGCAGGGACAAGTGCAGATGCCGCCAAGCAAAGTCAATCAGCAAAAACCGCTTCATTAAATAAAAACAACGGCCGACCTATTTACAGGTCAGCCGTTTTTTCTTTGATAATTCAGTTTAAATTGCTCTTCAAAATCTGTGAGACGTTGTCCTGTCGCTTGTTCAAACCCTCTATCAAAACGACTAGTTTTCGCCGTTTCCTCCATGATCTCATGTATGACATCTCGTCCATAAAGCTGCACAAGCTCATAGATCATATAGTAGCTTTGTAAATAAACATCTGTCTCATACGTCGTGCGAGATTCTTGCCAGTCTTGATCAGAATAAAGAGATTTAAAAGGAATGACGTCAAACCGTTCAGACGTGGCGTTCAGCACATCATAGGCCGTCCATTCTGCTGTTCCTTCATGGAACCAAAGGGGAAAGACGACTGGAGATACCTTATATGCATGCACCTTTTCATAGAAAACGAAATGGGCATACTCATGAATGAATAACGTGTTGAAAAAGTATAAAGGCAGTGTCTCTTTCTTCAACAATTCTTCCCGTTTATCTGGGTATAATCCAATCATATGATCAACATCAGAATAAAAACCTGTAATATGCTTGATGCCAGCAAATTGCTCAATCGTCTCTTTATCATCAAAATAAATAATATCTAACGGTTTATCAGCTTCATACTGAAACACTGACATCGTTCTCTTCTTTGCCTGCTCAAGCGCTTCTATGGTCAGATCGACAAAGGCGCCCTCATCCTCTGCATAGTAGATTCGAATATGTTCATAGACTTGCTTATTGAGTCCTTCCGTTAAGACCGTTTTAGGCGAAGAATGCTGCTCTAGATATTGCTCTGCCAGCTGGAACGCTACATAAATCAAGTACGCAGTGAACGCATAAAAAATCAAACCTGCTGCAATCATTCCGCTTACAAGTTTTTTATGAATTAATGACGGTTTTGCTTTCATTTACTCCCCACCTGAATTCATCCTGCAACCTCTTTCTCTTTCTATGAAAAAACAAAGATCAACAAGAGGTGATATATTTTTTACTTTATGCAGTCAGGTGCGCAAGGTGCGGTTCCAAACAAAAAAGCCGCATATGACATACGGCTTTTGTCGTAGCTATTTTGATTCAGGGAAGACACGTCGAACCGTTTCAGTAAACTCGTCGAAGAATCCTGAAATTGGTTCTCCACTTCTAATACGTTTTCCGTACCCTGCCATACGATCGACAAAGTCTGGATTAGCAGATACATACACATTATCAATTTGTTGATCCGTCGATTTGACTTTGTCAGAAATTTTCTTTTTCAAATCGTCTGTTACATCTCCGCTTTTATTGCCTTCAAGCACGACAGCAACAAATGCATTTTTCCCTGTGACAAGTACGTTCGCTGTTTTCACTTCAGACATGTTGGCAACAAGCTCTGATGCCTTATCTGCCACTTTCACCTTCTGAGGTGTCTGCACATTTGGTTGATCCTGTCTCATGTTGTCGTTCTTATATGTGACATTTTCATACTGTCGTTTCATTGTTCCTCTTCGTTCATCGCCTTGGTTGTTCATTCCACACCCAGCAGTGATCAATGTTGGAACGAGTAATAAAGATAGCATCCATTTCTTATTCATCAATTGATTCCCTCCTTTTGCTCATAGGTTTTTCATCCAGCAGACTTTTTATGCACACATCCTCTATTTCAGCAATGAATTCATAAATCAGCCTTGATTGGTCATCCTAAACATGATGAAGAAGTATCATCACGATCAAATGGAGGGATTCGTTTGTTTAAAAAGAGAAAAGGTATGAGTACTGGTGCAATGATCGCAGCATCAACAGCCATCATTGCATTATTTTCACCACTATTACGGAGAAGACTTAGCAGCATGACTCAAATGAATTTGTCCTCAATGATGAAAGGCAAAGATCAACACCAGCATGAGTCATCTCGTCATGAGTCCCATTCACATTCACGTAAAGACTCAAAAGGCACGGCTGAAGTAGGTCAAATGATCAAGCAGGCATTCACCGCTGTCCAGCCCAATGAAACAAATCAGCATCAAACATCATCAAAAACATACCAAACTCATCAACCGCCGAGAGAGTCTTACGCCCAGTCTCTTCACATTGATGAAAGTGTCATGAATGTAATGGATGATGAATCCATTCAGCAAGTGCTCAATGACATCGAGCACAAATAACTAAAACAGGAGCCTTTTTTTCAGAAAGGCTCCTGTTTATTCTCCTGAAAAATGCTCTTTCACCATGATGCAGAAGGAAGGCAAGAAGGTGATTTCGATCGTGATAACAAACCGTTCCATACCATCTAATAGTATCAACAGCTCTTTTTTATGCTGCCGATCCTTTTTTATTTCTACATGTCGCACAGTTTTAAAGGCATATACTCCTAAAACGGATGCGTCCTTTTTTCGAACAGCCTTCAAAGAAAATTCTTGTACTCCAAGAGACATCGTCACCACAAATCGCTCTTCCTCATTCTCGAACCGAAACGTTAGATCTTGATATTCAATGGGCATATCTCGTTCAAATCCTTCATCAGGCCACGTTTCAAAAAAAGAAAGCTAGTCCGTTCGATCTGGAAATTGTTTTCTCCTCATTTTAAACCCCTCATAAGTGAAATTTTTATTAATTATCTTGTTTCCCCTTTTCTTTTGCAACAAATTTTAGTAATTTTAAAAAGGTGATTTTATTTTGCTAAGAGACCTCTTTATTAATTTAACAATTCTTGTCACTTTCCATTATTTATTGATGCTTGTGTTTAAAGAGAATTTTTTGAAAAAGGAAGACACCCTGCTCAGACAAATTTATAAAGGAATGATTTCTGGGTTACTCGGTGTCCTCTTAATGTTTTTCTCTATTAAAGCAGGACCAGCCATCATCGATTTAAGACATATCCCCCTTATTTTAACGGCATTTTATGGAGGCATTGCACAAACGTTCATTGCAGCCTGTGTGATCATTATTGGCCGATTATTAATCGAAGCCAATGTTGCTTCTTTCATTAATATTTTTTCCATGATATTTATCGCCACAGCTTCCTTTTTAATTGCTGAGCGTCATATCAATCACGTCGTAAAAATGCTGTTATCTATTACCATGAGCAACGTCATTGCGACGATTTTATTTATCATCATCGTCAATGAAAGATCGTTTGAACTGCATACTGCCTATTGGATGTTCTCGTATATTGCCGGTTTATTTAACTTTTATGTCATTGAGCATCAAACAAAAGCGTATCAGATGTTAAATTTGTATAAATTCCAAGCTCATTATGACTTTTTAACTGGTGTTTTAAATAAACGGAAATTCGATGAGATATTAAGTGATGCTTTTTCTCTGAACTTAAAGCAACCTATCCATCAAATGTCCTTGATTTATCTAGACATCGATTATTTCAAAACCATCAATGATCAGTATGGACATCATGAGGGAGATATCGTTTTAAAAGAAATCGGAACAAGGCTAATTAAAAACACAAGAAGCTCTGATTATATTGGGCGAATCGGCGGTGAAGAATTTGCTGTGCTTTTACCGAATTGTTCCGTTGAAAAAACATGGCAAATTGCGGAACGTTTACGAAAAAAAATGGCGGATCAGCCAATTTATTTACAAAACGGAACATCGATTCACATTACGGTGTCAATTGGATGTGCTTGTGATGCAGGAACAAGTGAAAACATGAAACAATTACCGATTATTGCAGACCAGGAGCTCTATAAAGCGAAGCAGTCAGGCAGAAACCAAGTGAGCTTTTCTGGACGAAAAAGAGAACACTTAACATAGGCTTTTTCCTCAATTTGTTAGCGCTAATTATTTTTAAAAAAGTTTTCGTATAACAGTTGTTTTTTCCCGCAAACACTGGTAAAGTAAAGGTAATTATTTTTGTTCGTATCATCTTTAAGAAGAAAGTTTTGAAAGAGTTTTCGTCTTTGAAGTTTGTGTAAGAGCAAGAATAGTGAATTTAAGCGTTAAGATCGCTTTAGGAGGAAATTTCATGTTAGAAGGTAAAGTAAAATGGTTCAACTCTGAAAAAGGTTTCGGATTCATCGAAGTAGAAGGTCAAGACGATGTATTCGTTCACTTCTCTGCTATCCAAGGCGAAGGCTTCAAAACTTTAGAAGAAGGTCAATCAGTTTCTTTCGAAATCGTTGAAGGTAACCGTGGACCACAAGCTGCTAACGTTAACAAAGCGTAATTTAAGAGCATCTGCTCTTTTAGCACTTTATAGAGTGAAGGAAAACCGCTCGGCTTTTATGCCGGCGGTTTTTTTGTGCAATAAAAAAAAGAGAACCTGACGAGAGGTTCTCTTTTTATTTGTCCTTCTGCTTTAGTTTCTGTAAAGCAGAACGATACATATCATCATTCATTTTCGTCTCTGGTTCTTCTTCTTTGACAGGTGGTTCTGGCTGCTTAAACTTTTGAAGCGCCTGTCTATAGAAATCATCACCTGACGGAGCATCATCTGTCTGAGAAGGCTCTGACGCTTTTTCTTCCACTTCAGGCTCTACAGGTCTCGCCGCAACTTCTGGCTCGCTATGCGGCACGTCAGGATGGTTCGATACATCTTCTTTGATCTCTTCCTTCTCGGCCGAAGCGTGTCTGACATTGAACGCTACTAATCCGATAATGACTAGAACAGCAGCTACTAACGCTACAATAATCGTCGCCAAAAGAACCCTCTCCTTATCGCTTAAATGACGCAGTGACTGATGCTACACGTCTTCCTAATGCTTTCCCCAGCTCAATGCCTTCTGAAGAAATCACTTCATCAGAATCAATCGGGCACGTTACACCTGCTCCATAATAAGAGCCGTATAACGCATTTTCTGGAACATTTCCAGGAAGGCCGACCACAAGCATCCCTTGATGGAACATCGGCGTAATCAAATTATGCATCGTCATTTCTAAACCGCCGTGTGTTGTGGCAGTGGTACAGAAAACGGCACCGACTTTATCGATGAGTTTTCCTTCTGCCCATAAATACCCAAGACGGTCAATCCATGTCTTTAATCCAGAACTAATGGTACCAAAGTGACCAGGGCAGCCCCAAATGATTGCATCCATTTGATCAAGCTTGCGGATATCCGCATCTTTCACATGATCAATGAACACTTCAGCTTGCTCTGTTTCACCTGCGCCAGCTGCAATCGCTTCTGCAAGTGCTTTTGTATGGTCACCTTCACTATCGTATACGACATAAATTTTCATGTACGGTCCCTCCACACTTATCTTGCATCTTGGTTTGCTTCCTTAGGTGCTGGAAGCAATGTCATTTCTTGTTTCTTATCCTGCTTTTCTTTTCGCTTTTTATCCTTACGTACATCTCGCAGGAACAAGCTGAGAATCACACCAGCTGCACAGAATAATGTCACCCACATGTAAGCATCATTGATGCCCATCACATTGGAATCAACTTGTGCTTTCGTAAAGAGCTGGGTCGACACATATTTTTGAGCAGCTTCTGCTGTCATGCCCATATGGTGCATCACATGAGAGACAGCCGCCTGGAATGAATTCATAAAGAACGGATCAGCTGTATTCGTTTGATCTGCCATATTGGAATAATGGAATGTCGTGCGATTTGTATAAATCGTCGTGATCAAACTCGTACCGATCGAACCACTGATTTGTCTCAGTGTGTTTGACATCGCTGTACCATGACTGTTTAAATGTTGCGGTAATTGGTTCATCCCAGCAGTCATGACTGGCATCATTAAGAGTGACATACCAAAAGCACGTACTGCATACATGAGCACAATGTGACTATAAGATGTATCAATCGTCAGCCTTGTAAACTCGTATGTGGTAACAACCGTAATCAGCATCCCCACAATGGCAAGTGGACGAGGTCCAAATTTATCAAACAAGATCCCTGAAATTGGGGACATAATGAGCATCGCAAGTGCCCCTGGAAGCATTAATAGCCCCGATTGCAATGCAGTAAACCCAACGAGGTTCTGCAAGTAGATCGGTAGTAAGAACATCCCAGTGTATAAGGCAACGGTAATAATAATGTTAATAACACTTGATAATGAGAAAATGCTGTATTTAAACACGCGGAAATCAAGCATCGGATTATCCGCTTTTAGCTGTTGGAAAATAAAGAGAATGATCGCAATCGCACCAATGATAATCGTAGATAAAACGATTGGATCTGTCCAACCATCACTTCCCGCTTCACTCACTCCGTATAGAAGCGAAGCAAAACCAACGATCGACAGAATCGCACCAAGAGTGTCCAGCTTGATTTTTTTAGGCTCTACAATATTTTTAAACATAAAGAAAGCCGCGATAATGACAATCGCACCGATTGGTACAAGTCCATAAAACATAATACGCCATGAATAGTGTTCAATAATATAACCAGATAACGTTGGTCCGACAGCTGGCGCAAACATCATCGCAAGACCAAAAATCCCCATTCCTTTCCCTCTGTTTTCTGGAGGGAAAATAAAAAGGATTGTTGTCATGACGAGCGGCTGTAAGATACCGCCACCGACTGCCTGAATCAAACGACCAATCAGCATCGTCGAAAAGTTTGGCGCAATACCGCAAATAAAAGTCCCTAGTGTAAATGAAATCATCGCCACGAGGAATAAGCTGCGCTGGCCAAAACGTGTGATTAAAAACGCAGATAACGGAATGAGCACCCCGTTGACAAGCATGTAACCTGTTGTAAGCCACTGAATTGTCGTCGCACTCACATTAAATTCAGTCATTAAATGGGGCATGGCTACGTTCAAAAGCGTTTGGTTTAAAATCGCTACGAACAAACCGGCCATTAAAATGATCAGTAAAGACAAGGAGCCTGCTCCCTGTTTTGTCGCTGCAGGTTGATTTGCCATCTCAGACAACCTCCTTTCATTTTTTGATATCAGTCATCATTAAGATGAAATTTTGACAGAAGCATTCATACCTGGAAGTACTTTGTCAGATGGATTTTTAATTGAAATTTTCACTGCTACTTTTTGTGTCACTTTCGTGTAGTTACCACTTGAGTTTGTTGCTGGCAGCATATTGAATGTTGAGTTTGTTGCATAACCAATTTGTTCAACTGTTCCTTCAAATGTTGTATCAGGATCGCCGTCTACAACGATGTCCACTTTGTCACCTTTTTCAATGTTCTTAATGTCTGTTTCTTTAATATTCGCTGTAATGTAAAGCTTGCTGAGGTCAATCGTTTCACCAAGAACTGTCCCAGGCTGCACTTGTTGGTTGTTTTGTACTTCTTTTTTGACTAATGTGCCATCAGCCACTGCTTTAATGTTTGTTTTTGCTTCTCCTTCAACTTTTGCAACTGTGCTGTCTTTTTGCACTTCGTCACCTTCATTGATGTCCCAGCCTTTGATTTGTCCAGCTGCCGGCGCTGTAATTTGGTACATGTCACCTGTCACTTTTGCTTCATCTGTTTTTACGAAGTTTGTGCTTTCGTAGTAGTAATAAGCACCTCCGGCAATAATGGCAAGAATCACAATAAGGCCAATAATATTCGTTAGCAATAAACGCCCTCTGTTCATGTTTTGTTTCTCCTTTCATGTATAAAAATATAGTGTCATCTGCTTTAGCAAACTTAGAATGCCCATCATCTGACAGATTATGAAACAAGCTCATAGAGCTGCCTGTTTCCCCTTTTTCTACTCCGCTGAAAATGGTGTGCAGCCCATTTATACTTATTGTTCACTTATGAGCAAAAAGCAGAAAAAGAAGAAAAGACAATCGGCATCTTTTTTGAAAAACTTATATTTAACAAGATTAAATATTAATAAATGAAAATTGAAATGTCAAAGAGAAAGTTTTACTTTTTTTCTGGTGATCCCTTCCTTCTCCACACAAAAAACCTTTCAGCCCTTATGCTGAAAGGTTTTTTTGAATGTTCTCTTTAAGAAAGAACTTCTTCCTGCTGAAAAAATTTTTTTAATGCGAGAAAAACGTCTGATTTTTGCTTCAAAATATAATGCTTAAATTTCTCATCCTGAATATGTTTATATGCTGACATTAACGTAGAATGCCGATTATATTGATTCACTTCACCATAACAAAATAAATTGGCTTTTTTCATAATTTCAGAAACGAGCTTCACGCACCGTGCATTATCTGAGGTCAAATTGTCACCATCAGAAAAATGGAAAGGATAAATATTATATCGTGACGGCGGATATCGTTCGTCTATGAGCTCTAGCGCCTTTCGATAGACAGAAGAACAAATGGTTCCCCCGCTCTCTCCCCGAGAAAAGAAGTGCTCCTCATCTACGACCTTCGCCTCTGTATGGTGGGCAATGAATTCGATCTCGACTGTCTCATACTTTGTCCGCAAGAAACGTGTCATCCAAAAGAAAAAGCTTCTCGCCATATATTTTTCCCAAAGCCCCATACTTCCGCTCGTATCCATCATCGCTAGGACAACCGCTTTTGATTCTGGTTTGGTGACTTCATTCCACGTCTTATACTTAATATCCTCTGGATAAATGGGATAAAAGGAAGGGCTTCCTGTCATGGCATTTCGTTTAAATGCTGACAGCATTGTTCGTTTTTTATGGATATTACCGGTTAACCCCGTTTTGCGAATATCATTAAACTCGATTTCCTCGACAACGATATCATCAAGTTCCTTTTGTTTTAGATTTGGTAGCTCCAGCTCACGAAATAGCGCTTCCTCTAAATCCATTAATGAGACTTCTGCTTCGTAATAATCATCACCGGCTTGATCTCCAGCACCTTGACCTTTTCCCTGCCCTTGCTTACTGTCAGATCCATCCCGAGCGACCACATCGCCAACTTGGCTGTCTCCATCCCCTTGACCTACATGCTTATTTTTATCATAGTTGTACCGAATTTTATATTCATCTAAAGAACGGATCGGAATTTTGACCACATCTTTGCCATTAGACATGATGATGCTTTCCTCTGTGACAAGATCCGGCAAATTGTTTTTAATCGCCTCTTTGACTTTTTTCTGATGACGCTGCTGGTCATCAAAGCCTTTTCGATGGAGGGACCAGTCTTCCTGAGACACAATAAACTGACTTTTTTCTTGCCGGGACATCCATCCCCCTCCTCACCTTTTTGGACAATTCTTGTACCCATCGATTCCATTATCGTATGCTGGCCGTCGTCGAAATGACGATGATTTTTAAAAAAGACATTACCGGTGCTGGTTTGCGCCAATAATGCCTCCTTCATTTATTAACGATTCAGAAGACTGCCTACATATTTTAAGAGTTCGTTTGCACTTGTGGAATTATAGCCATGCTCATCAATCAATCGCGCCACTACTTCATTGACCTTCTTCAACTGCTGCTCATCCGGCGTTTTCGTCGATGTCGTAATTTTCACGACATCTTTCAAATCGGCAAATAGTTTCTTCTGAATGGCTTCTCGTAATCTCTCGTGAGAATTATAATCAAAGCGTTTGCCCTTTCTCGCATAAGCTGAAATACGAATAAGGATTTCTTCTCTGAATGCCTTTTTGGCGTTTTCAGAAATGCCGATCTGTTCCTCAATTGAACGCATGAGCTTTTCATCAGGATTCATTTCTTCACCTGTTAACGGATCACGCAGTTTGTTTTTATTGCAGTACGCCTCGACATTATCTAAGTAATTATCCATGAGAGTTTTCGCAGACTCCTCATAGGAATACACAAATGCCTTTTGAACTTCCTTCTTCGCCATATCGTCATACTCTTTTCGTGCGACAGAAATAAAATTCAAATAACGTTCCCGATCTTCACTTGAGATCGATGGATGCTGATCGAGTCCTTCTTTTAAGGAACGGAGGACATCCAGTGCATTGATGGATTCCATGTTCTTTCGAATAATAGTGGATGAAATGCGGTTAATGACATATCTCGGGTCAATTCCGCTCATTCCTTCGTCATGAAATTCCTTTTTCATCTCATCAATATCAACAGATTGGAAACCTTCGACACTTTCGCCATCATACAGTCGCATTTTTTTCACCAAATCGATATCAGACCGCTTCGGCTCTTTCAGCCTTGTCAAAATAGAGAACATCGCAGCTACCTTTAGCGTGTGCGGTGCAATATGAACATCTGAGACATCACTTTCTGAAATCATCTTATGATAAATGCGTTCTTCCTCTGTCACCTTTAAATTATAAGGGATCGGCATCACAATAATTCTTGAGTGTAAAGCCTCGTTCTTTTTATTTGAAATAAATGACCGATACTCCGTTTCATTCGTATGTGCAACAATCAATTCATCCGCACTAATCAACGCAAAACGCCCCGCCTTAAAATTTCCCTCCTGCGTTAATGAAAGAAGATGCCATAGAAATTTCTCATCACACTTTAACATCTCCTGAAATTCCATCATTCCACGGTTCGCTTTATTGAGCTCTCCATCAAACCGGTACGCACGCGGGTCTGACTCTGAACCAAATTCAGCAATCGTTGAAAAATCAATACTTCCTGTTAAGTCAGCAATGTCCTGAGATTTAGGATCCGACGGACTGAAAGTACCAATGCCGGTCCGTTTGTCCTCTGAGAAAAAGATTCGTTCCACTCTCACATCCTCAATGCGGCCACCATATTCCTCTTCCAGCCTCATCAAGTTCAAAGGTGATAAATTCCCCTGCACACGTATGCCGTATTCTCTATAGAAATCCTCCCGCAGATTTTGCGGAATGAGATGAAGCGGATCTTCATGCATTGGGCAGCCTTTAATCGCATAGACTGCGCCATGATCTGTTAGTGAATACTCTTCCAGCCCTCTTTTCAGCCTTGTGACAAGCGTCGATTTCCCGCCGCTGACTGGCCCCATTAACAATAAAATACGCTTTCTGACATCTAAACGTTTAGCCGCAGGGTGAAAATACTCTTCCACTAGCCTTTCCAATGATTCCTCTAATCCAAAAAGCTCCTGATCAAAAAATTTGTAGGTTCTGACCCCATTCTCCTCTTCAATCCCGCTGTCCTTAATCATATGATAAACGCGAGAATGAGCAGATTGAGCGACAAGTGGATTTTCTTTAATAATATCTAAATATTCGCTGAAGGTGCCTTCCCATTTCAGTCGCTGCTCTTCTTCTCTGTGCTGTTCAATTTTCTTTAAAATATCCATATGAACCTCCTCTTTCAAGATTGAAGCTAGAAATCAGATACTGTTTTACAATCTATGCGGAGGCGTCCTATTACATGCTTTCGTTCTTCAAAATGACGAATTGGCAAACTGAATTGACAACCATCCGCAAGACCCTTCATAATAAAGGAAAAACAGGAGAAAAATGATCTTCATCTCCTGCTTTTCAAGGCGAACTTCACAACATATGAAACCGGCAGCAAAGGAACAAAGGGATAAGGGGGAGCTTATATGAGAACGGTCATTATGATGGGCGTCATCATTACGTTTTTAGTATCCATTTTCACAGCTGGCTACGAAGGCAAGCCTGGTAAATGAAAAAAAGGATGTTCCATCAGCGGAACATCCTTTTTCATTTCGTTCATATTTTCAGCACTTATATATTCACTGAAAGCGAGATGGGATCTCGGCTTTTATCTTGTTCTTATATCAAATCTCGGTATTGCTGCTGGCGAAGCGCCTCATACACAAGAATCGCTGCCGTATTCGATAGATTCAGTGAACGAACATGCTCTGTCATCGGTAAACGTAGACAGCGATCCATATTCCGTTCAATCAAATCTTTTGGCAAGCCACTCGTTTCTCTGCCAAATACGAAGAAGTAGTCTTCATCTAGCTGCGAGTAATCGAACGTTGTATGCGGCTTTTGCCCAAACTTTGTGATATAGAAAAATTGCCCCTTCGGATGAGCCTCAAACAATTCATCTAATGAATCATGATAGACGACATTGGCATATTTCCAATAATCGAGTCCTGCACGCTTCAGCATTTTATCATCTGTCGAAAAACCAAGCGGACGAATCAGATGAAGTGTTGTATTTGTTGCTGCACATGTACGCGCAATATTTCCAGTATTAGCTGGAATTTCTGGTTGATATAAAACGACATGAAGTCCCAAAAAAGTTCACCTCTAATTTTCTTTTCCGCTCAACATTATACCATTAACTACCCTTCGGAGCATCGTCCAAAATGTGAAAAAACGTATAACGAATATTAGGTGTATAAGCCGTTGAATCTTCATACGACCAGTAACGCATACGGCTGTCATACGTTTGTGCATTCACAAGAGGCATTCCGCCTTTATCATGATCAACGACAATGGTTGTATGATTATACCTACCGTCACCCTCAAAATCGTAACAAATAACATCACCTATTTGAAGCTCCTGCGGCTCCTTGAGCTTCTTCGCTCTCAACCCCGCTTTGGAATTCGCTAAGTAATTTTTCATCGAATGTGCCACCGTCCAGCTGTAGCTCCACGTATGTGGACGAACCCACCAGCCAGATCCACGGTTCGGATATCCTCTCGTTGGCGCATTCCCTGCTTTTAGACATTGTGAAATAAAATTCGTACAGTTATCTTCGAAGTTTTTATAGGCTGGATTTCGTTTATTCCAATACGTCTCAGCATATTGAACAGCTGCACGCCGGTCATAGTGAAAAGCTCTTCCAAATTGGTCTTCATTTTGGAAACGCTCATCCACCTGATCTTCCTTTTGTCGTTCTTCTAACATCATCCGATCTTTCACAAGCATGTCGTTATAAAGAAACGCTTCTCTTTTCTCAACCTGTTCCTCTAAATAAAAAGAATCGTCTATATCCTTACAGACATAAGTGAGGTGCGCGAGATATTGTACTTGCTGAGCTCCATCATCTTGAATAGCTGAATCGAGAAGTTTTGCTTTTGCTTTCGCCTTGACAATCTCAACTTGTCTTCTTGCAAACAACTCTTTCTTTCGCTCCACAGCGTCCACATCAGACATCAGCTGCGGCTGTTTGATCGTACTGCCATTTAATAAATATGCCAGTCTGTCTTCTAACGTTTGTTCTAATAATTGTTTCACACAGACACCACCAAACTTTTTTTAACATCTCTGTTTGGTTCATTCTATGTTCAATGGGAGGTTATTTAGTATTTAAAGGTGTTTGTAACAATTCAATCCCTTTGATGATCTCTTGTTTTGCTTCTTCATCACTTTCCCGTTCAAGGGCTTTTTCGAGTTCTGAAAGCTGCTGACCATCGCCAATTTTACCGATTGCCCAAGCAGCCGTGCCTCGAATGACCGGTCTTGGATCTTTATGCATCAGGTCAACCAAATCTGGCAAAGCAGATGCATCTTTAAAGTGAGCAAGTGCCAAAATGGCATTCCGCTGAATAGGCTTTTTCCCTCGCCATGATCCAGAAACATGACCATACTTCTCTTTAAATTCACGATTGCTGATTGTCAGCAGTGGCTTTAAGAGCGGCTTTGCAATTTCAGGGTCCGGCTCCATTTCAGGATGTAGATGAAAGTCTTTCCCTTTATTAATTGGGCAAACCGTTTGGCACGTATCACATCCATACAACCGATTCCCTATTTTCGAGCGAAATTCGTCAGGTAAAAACCCTTTTGTCTGTGTTAAAAACGAAATACACCTTTGAGAATTGAGCTGGCCTGGATTCACAAGAGCACCCGTTGGGCATGAATCCACACATTTATTACAAGTTCCGCACTGGTCTTCTATTTTCTCATCCGGTTCAAATGGAACATTTGTAATCATCTCAGCCAAATAGACATAAGATCCGAACTCTGGGGTGATAATCATACAGTTCTTTGCACTAAAGCCAATGCCAGCACGTTCGGCTACAGCACGGTCAGACAATTCACCTGTGTCCACCATTGATTTTGTCCGTATATCTTCGTGTTTACTACGCAAAAACTCTTCAAGCATGTCGAGCTTTTTTTTCAGCACAACATGATAATCAGTTCCCCATGAAGCCCTGCAAAAAATCCCTCTTCTTGCATCCTTTGTACTTCGGGGAGCATCTTTCATTTTGGAAGGGTATGCGAGCGCAATGGCGACAATTGATTTTGCTTTTGGAAGCAGCAAAGCAGGATTTGTTCGTTTTTCGATATCAGGCTCTTCAAAACCGGACAAATACCCTAACGATTCATGTAAGATGAGGCGGTCCTTTAATGAATCAAATGTATCAGCACTTGCAAATCGAATTTTATCGACACCAATTTCGTTCGCATATTGAATTAACTCTTCTTTTAATTGTCCAACATGAATCACCTTGCAAACCTCCTTTCTTTGTTTCTTCAGTTGTTTTCAGTATAATACGAGTGTATCATGACCGATTGGAGTGAGTCACTGTGAAGATACAAATGGAAATTTCCCAACCTCAAAGCCCGTCTATCCATGTTGGACAGATTGAATATTCACATATTGAGATAGGTAAATCCCCTCAAATGTTAAAAGGTCGACTACGCCTGTTTCAAGAATCTTTGTTTTTTGAATATGAAGATCAAACTTTGGAAGAAGTACCAGCGATCAAAGAATGGACGAATCTTCTAGAAGGTGTTCCCTTTCTTCCGCTTCTTGCTGATATTCAAAAAGAACAATTTATTGACTCGACCAATTCCGTACAGGATTTGTCGATATTTTTTTCATTAAAATATTTCTTGCCTATCCTTACATTAGATGCCGATCAATTGAAAGGGCCTCTTTCATTATCCAAAAATGAAACTGGTCATATTGAATGGCAGGATGGCGCAGAGCTTAAAGGGTTATTTTCTCAAGCAAGTAAAGCTCAAATTTCTCAAGACACAAAAAGCATTCTTCAAATCATTCTCTTCCCACCATCTATTTCCCGGGAAAAGAGTGAGGCACTTATACAATCCTTGACGAAGATGTTTATACAAATACATGGTGGAGAAAGTAAATATGAACTCATTGAAAAAGCACTGTAGGTGACAGTGCTTTTTACATTATACTGACATAATAAAAAACGCAACACTTCGTTTATCTATGAAACGAAATACTGCGTTATAAACAAAATTATGTATTGGAGCGGGTGATGAGAATCGAACTCACGACATCAGCTTGGAAGGCTGAGGTTTTACCACTAAACTACACCCGCATCAATCTTTTAAAGACAACATCATTGCGTTGACTTTTATTATGTTACAACTTTCTTAACAATTCGTCAAGAGAATATGAAGATTTTTCGTCAAAAAAATTCATATTCTCCATATATATCACGATAGTTATTTGTCTAGCTGGATATAAAATAAATACGCATGTGAAATATGTTTCAGCGCTTGCTTTGGATTTTTTTCAATTTTATCAAGCATAGGAACATCGCCATTTTTCCCCATTGCCGCTGTGTACGCAATGAGCGCCTTATCTCCTGAAGCGACTTTAACAGATTCAGATTGTGCAGAGAAGACATAATCACTTACTTTGAATGGAAAGCTTGACGTCGCTTTCGTTATTCCGCCATTCTTCTTATCTGACCAAATGCTAAATTGTGAGTTGAATATATCTTTCTCATGACTTAGTTGAAAGAGTACATTCATCGTTTGGTCAGTTCCTTCCTGATGTAACGTAAAAGTCGAAGAAGATGCTTCCTTATCAACTAGCTGGCCATTTTTGTAGTGGCTCCCGATAAAAGTAATACTCTTATCATTCTTCGTTAATCCTTTAAGTGTTAGAGCTACTATTTCATTCGTCGTTGATGCCTCTAGTAAGTTTTTTTCTTTCTTTGTCAATTTCATTTTTTCAATCGTTACTTGGTTTTTAGAGTCAGACTCTGTTTCTATTTTAGAGACCGTTTTCTCTGTCGTTGTTGTTTCTGCAGCCTTCTCGCCGCATCCTGCTAATAGAAAAACAGTCAATAAAAGAATGCTCCATTTCTTAATCATTGATATCCCCTTTTATACTTTTATTTTTTATTATACTAAAATTTGGTTGATTATACAAAAAAGATTAGGAGAATTCTCCTAATCTTTCGCTTTTTTCTGTTTCATGGCTGATAGGAATGCCACAATGAGAAAACTGACAGCAAAAATGACAACCATATAAATAAAAAAGTTTGGTTTGATTTGGAACGTAAATGCAGACGAACCTTCCATCTCAAAAGCAAGACTGTTAAATAATAATTCATTATTTGTTTTTGATTGAAATAAGTGATAGAACAGAACACCAATGGTCAACATCGGAAAACCTAAGAAACCTAGGAAACTACCAACAATTGCACCTTGTTTCATTGCCTGAACGTTCATGATCGTTGTCCTCCCATTCCACCAAGCAATAACTGCTTCATAATAGACTTACCATCCCCCATAAACGGAAGAAGGTAGAGCAATTGAATAAAATACGTGATTGAAAAAATGAAAAACCCTGTCGAAATCGGATTTTCTTTTAGAAATAAAACAGTCACAATGATTCCGGCTGCGCCAATGAGCCCCGGCAAAAGCGGACCAAGCAGTGTAATCCACACCTGTTTTTTCTGAAACGGATCTAAAACAGGCCTCACAAATTTCACAGACATCATATCGCTCGCAAAAAAGCCTTGAGGACCATCCCGGCCGGCGAACTTCCGATGTGCATACCCATGTGCCGCCTCATGCAAGGCAGTTCCAGTAATTAACCCGAAATAAATAATCGTAAAATAAATGGCAATGGCTACAATCGATGGATCAGGAATAAATAAAAAGGCGATTCCCGCCATGATCATAAAGAGCACCCAGAAAAAGATGATTTTGCGCGTCACCATCAGCAGAGCCGTACCCAATATGTGAAGAAATGAATGACCCGTGCAGTCAAACCGCTCTTTCATCTTTACTTGATACTGCTTAAAAAATTGACAGAAGGCTGTGACAGTCCGATATGGCGATTGATAATGAATCGACAGCAAGTGATGCTGATTCAGCCCCATCATCAATTGATAAAAATCGCGGGCAATCACAGACTCATCGACCTGAAACAAATCGGCGAGTTCTGCCGTAATACTCGCCTCTGTCCTTTGACCATCCACTTTCGTTAACATATGATATGCACTTTCGTTAATTGGAAGTGAGCTTCCGTACTGCGTATCAGTCAAATGCCTTTTTTGTAAAGTCACATATGGCGCAAGTGCCGGCACCCGCTCAATCTTTAGCTTATTGTTAAGAAGTTGAATCATGTGAATACCTCCATGAAAAACCTTTATATATGGCAAAGATGAGCAGACATTCAAATCCTGCCACAAGCAGCCACTGAAGCATTTGACTCGATTCCCCTATCACATAGTTTCCAATAAATACAATCGGAATCATGATTAAAATAAGCGCTCCAAACGAGAAAATACCTGTGTAAGGATTATTTCGATCAAGGGGTAATAAAATACCTACCACATAAAAGAGAGCCGTTGCATTACACAAGACAGCAGCGCCAATCAACACGATCCATATCTGATCCGGGAGCGTCAGTGTTGTGATCATAAATAAAACAATTTGGATCACACCAACGAGCAAAAGTCCGAGAAACTTATAAAGAGCCACTTCCCACGGCCTTAGACCAAACGTTTTATACATCCCAAGCATACGTTTGTCATTGCCAAATGAATTAAAAGCTGTTAACCCAGCTAGCGCACATAAGACAAAAAAAGCTTCTCCTTCAAAGCGGAAGGCAAACTGATAACGGACAAATAAAATGACAATAAGGAGGATGAGAAAGTTTAAAATATTTTCTTCATTTCTCACTTGTGACTTTATTTCCTTTACAATGAGTGACCACTTTTTCGAAGATGAAAATGGTAGCTTGTGCAGAAAGGTTAACGCTTTTTTCTCAGCCATAATTGGCATTAAAGCAAGAGAAATAAATGCGCCTCCCGCAGATAATAAGATGAAGAGGACCAAAATCGCATAATTCACCCCGTCAGGAGACATCCCTTGTGCCGCTAAGAAAAACGGCGCTGTAAAATACATCAAATGATAATCAAACTGTACATATGATTGCTGTATTTGATTGATGTCGAAATGTGTCATTCCATACGCTACAACTAGCGCTAATAAAACAAATATCGCTGCAAACTTTTGCAACGGTAATTTTAATTTTAGTACGAGTAAATAAGTCACGTTGTAAATGAGCTGAAGCAGTGTTAAGACAAAGAGCGATTGCAACAGCACCATCAAAAAGAATGTAAGAATAAAGAAAATACCGATCCCTTGTGCAATAAAATTAGGTAAAAGCAAAATCCCGATGAAAAATAAAACAAGCCCTGTCACGACTGTCACCATCGGAATGAAGTAACCAAGACTTTTTTGAAAGGTAGACAGCGGAAACCAGCTGAGCTGCATAGAAAAACGATCTTGTTCAGGTGTTCTGACTTTGATCAGCACAAATAACAAGCTTGTAAAAATGGATGCATTGATTGCCATCGACACAACCAACAACCCAAGTGAACGTTCATCTCCATTTAAGAAAGCCTTCATAAAGACACCCGTAAAACTGTATCCGATGATGGCTCCCATTGTGACTGCAAACAAAAAGAATAAGACCACAATGATTCGCTTCGTTTGAGTATCAAAGAGCTTATACATCTCCTGCTGCCACATTTTAAGCATCATTTTAGAAATGATTAATGATTTCATCAAAATGTGCACCCCTATCACTTAACATTGAAG
This sequence comes from Bacillus sp. FSL W7-1582, assembly GCF_038593325.1. Taxonomy (NCBI): domain Bacteria; kingdom Bacillati; phylum Bacillota; class Bacilli; order Caryophanales; family Bacillaceae; genus Bacillus; species Bacillus sp. FSL W7-1582. The sequence continues at coordinate 896,714 of NZ_CP151987.1, read as the reverse complement.
CTTTCAGAAACACCTGTTCCAATGTGCTTGATTGATACTTTTCTTTTAAGGCTGAAACCGTCCCTTCATCCATTTTATTTCCTTTAGAAATAATGGCGATCTTGTGGCACAGCTCTTCCGCTGAAAGCATATCATGCGTTGAAAGCAAGATTGCACCATGGTGCTCGGCATAACGTTTCATCAGTTTCTTTGTGTTTATAACCGCTTCAATATCAAGTCCTCTAAAGGGCTCATCCATGATCACTAATTGACTCTCAAGCATAAAGGCAGCAATCAGCTGTGTCTTTTTTTTCATTCCATGGGAATAGGTTTCAATCGGTCTTGATAAAGCTGATTCCATATCAAACAATTCAATTAGTTGATTTCTTCTTTGAATTGTTTTACATTCATACATAGAAGAAACAAAATCTAAATATTCAGCACCAGTCAATGCTTCAGGGAGCAGCAGATCATCTGGAACATAGGCGACTTGTTTTTTAAACGATGGATCATCATTTGTGACGTCCTTGATATGAATGGTTCCTTCTGTATGCTTAATGATGCCGAGTACACAGTTAATCATCGTTGTTTTACCGGATCCATTTGGTCCAGCCACAGCAACGATTTGATGAGGGGCAATTTTTAAATGAAAATCATTGACAGCAGTCACGTTATTTTTATACGTCTTGGTTAAATTCTCGATCGTAAACATATAACCTCCAAGTGTCTGCATATTCTTTAAAAACAGATCAGGCTAAACCGCCCGCCACAGACGGTTTAGCCCTGGTGTCTTATCTAAGAAGTAAAAAGATGAATCCTAAGTATAGCTACTTACATTCAATTTGGACTTTTAAGCCACTTTCCCACTGAACGGCTCCTGTAAAGCTACCCTTGCCGTTTGCTAAACACCAAACTGCTGCTCCTAGAACAACTGTTGCTCCCAATCCAAGAAGGACAGCAACAAATACTAAGAACCAAGCTTGGTCCATAATAGCAGGTTCCATAGTGGAATAGTCAACTTGCGGCGCTGCATAAGTCATACTTTTCACCTCCCAGCTTATGATGATCGTATCATAGGCGTCACACTCCAAACATCAACAGAAGATCCCATTTTTGACCGAACATATTTTCGTGTAAAATGTGACTTTTTATTCAATTGTTCATGTTCAACTGTATAAATTATCCCTTTTTTACTATTTTTCACCACAACATAAGAACCACAAGACCCAAATATTGGCAATAAATCCATCTTTTTTCTGCCTTTTTTCAAATAGTTCATTTTCATCATCTCTTCTATTTAATCTTTCATTTTTTTGAGATAGAAAGAATTCCCCCGATATATCAGATATAAAAGTCCTAATTATATGTTGTTATCACATCAAATACGACATATTAACTGATAATTCCGACAAAAGAGTGAGCATATTTTCCTTCTTCTCTTGTCTCTTAAAATATGTATATACAAGAAATTCTGTTGGGAAAAAAGCCCTTGCCTTCTTCCACAGCACATATCATTTTACTTGCATCTCTTTCTATAAAAAAAGCAAAGCAGCCCGACACAAGTATGACTGCTTTGCTTTCATTTATGAGGAACTTGCAGCAGAGGCTGTATCAGGAAAGTAATTGTTCCCAATAATTTCACCAGCAGGAACGTGTGGTCCTGCATCACCATTTCTTTTAAATGGGAGAAGCGGGAAAACAAGTTCTGCTAAATAATAAGATTCTTCTAAGTGCGGATAACCAGAAAAGATAAATGTATCAATACCTAGAGACTGATATTCTATTATACGTTCTGCTACTGTATGCGGGTCCCCGACGAGCGCTGTTCCTGCCCCGCCTCTAACTAAGCCAATGCCTGCCCAAAGATTAGGGCTAATTTCAAGCTTCTCTTTATTCCCTTGATGTAATTCAACCATTCGTTTTTGCCCTACTGAGTCCATCCCTTGTAAAGTCTTTTGCGCCTCATCAATAGTCTCTTGATCTAAATGACGAATCAGATGTTCCGCTGCCTGCCAAGCTTCATCTTCCGTTTCTCTCACGATCACATGAAGTCGAATACCAAACCTCACCGTTCTTCCTTCCTTTTCAGCCTGCTTTTTCACTTGTGCGATTTTCTCTTTTACTTGTGCAGGCGGCTCGCCCCAAGTTAAATAAACATCTGTATGTTTTGCAGCGGCTTGAATGCCTGCTTCTGATGATCCTCCAAAAAAAACGGGTGGATGTGGTGTTTGAGCTGGTGGAAATAGCAGACGTCCATTTTGTGCTTGCAGATGCTTCCCTTGAAACTGAACATTCTCTCCTTTCAATAACCGCTTCCAGATGGTCAAAAATTCTTCTGTTGCCTCATAGCGTTCATCATGAGAAATGAATAGCCCGTCTCCTTCAAGTTCTTCTTTACTTCCTCCCGCTACAACATTGATCAGCAGTCTCCCGCCTGAAAGCCGATCAAATGTGGAGGTCATTCTAGCAGCAACAGACGGCTGCATCAACCCTGGCCGAAGAGCCACAAGAAACTTTAAATGAGTTGTTTCTGCAGCTAAAGCGGCCGCTGTCAGCCATGGATCTTCACAAGATCTACCAGTAGGCAGCAAGACCCCTGTGTACCCAAGCTGATCGGCAGCTTGAGCAATTTGTTTAAAATACGGATAGTCTGCCTGTCTTGCCCCTTTCGATGATCCTAAATAACGCCCATCCCCATGCGTTGGAATAAACCATAGAATATTCATCATATCGCCTCCTGTTATTTTTCACCTTGATAACTTGTGCGCCATTTGAGCAGTCGCTTTTCTAACAGCCGTACAAATGAATCAGTCATCTTACCAACTACCGCAAAGATGATAATCCCTACAAACACTTTATCCGTTTGCGAGAATTGTCTTGCATCCATAATCATGTAGCCAACTCCACTACTCGACCCCATCAATTCAGCCACCACTAAACCAAGCCAGGCAATGCCTAATGAAAGCCTCACGCCCAGAAGAATATGAGGAAGGGCAGCAGGTAAAATGAGCTTTGTGATATTTTGATACAGATTAAACTCTAAAGCGCGAGCCACATCGAACAGCTTGTTATCTACACTGCGAATTCCTAGAAAAGTATTGATATAGATCGGAAAAAAAGCCCCAAGTGCAATCAATAAAATTTTCGCTGATTCATCAAAACCAAACCAAAGAATAAATAAAGGAGTCACCGCTAAATGAGGAACTGTTCTCAGCATTTGCAAGGTCGGATCTACATACTGCTCGGTTTTCCTAGAAAAACCGACACACAGACCCATCGCAAGTCCTAAACCTCCCCCAAGTAAAAACCCGCATATTGCTCTGTAGAGACTGATGTAAAGATGGCCAAACAGCTCACCGGAACGAATCAACTCACGAAAAGATTCCGCAATGACAGTGGGTGCAGGTAGTACAGTAGAAGAAACGATTTGGGAAGCAGCAGCTCCCTGCCAAATCGCAATGAGTAAAGCAGGTAATACAAGTCCTTTTAACATGATGAAGGATGAAGCTTTTCTCCTTTTTTTCTTCATTCGCTCAGTTTTAGTCACAAGGGCTGGGTTAGATGCAGCTTTCATCAACTCTTCTCCTCTTTCAGCATTTTTTCAATAAACGAATTATCTACCACCTGATTGACATCAATCTTCCGCTGAATCGCCTTTGTTTGATATTGAAAATCAGCTGTATGCTGCTGGGCGTTTATGATCTTCTTAGAAATGGGCTCATTGAGCGGCTCTGTATTGTTTAATACTTGTGTCACCACCTTCTGATCTAATTGTTTCAAACGAGCATAAAGTGTAATGGCTTCCTGTTGATGGTCTTTCTGCCATTTCACCGCTTTGTCATATACTTTTAAAAATTGCACCACTAGTTCAGGGTACTCATCGGCAAACTTGGTTCTGACAAGTGTGAATCCAGGTGAATATAAATCGGTCGCTTCTCCATTAACCAGTAGCTTTGCTCCCTTTTCTATCGTTTCAAGTGATAAGAACGGCTCCCAGATCGACCAAGCATCAACTGATCCATTTTCAAACGCAGATATTGCCTCATCCGGCTGAAGCTGAATGATCTGAACATCCTTTGCAGATAAACCAGCCTGATCTAATACTTTGTATAAAAAGTCAAAACCACTGCTTCCTTTGGCAACGGCGATTTTTTTCCCTTTTAAATCTTCTACTTTTTGAATCTCACTGTTCTTATTCACTAAAATCCCATTCGCCTTTAACCCATCCTGAGATAAACCAATTTCCTTAAAATCAATACCTGCTGCCTGACCAGCTATAACAGGTGAATTACCAACCTGTGAAAAATCTAATTGATTGGCGGCGAGCCCTTCGAATTGGGGAGGACCACTTTGGAACTCCACCCACTTGACTTTCATACCTTCTTTTTCAAATGATTGCTCAAACCACCCTTTTTCCTTTGCTAAAAGAAGTGGGCTTAGACTTTGCTGAATCCCAATCCGAACCTCTTTCGGCTTGTCTTCTGATCCATTCGCTGCTTGACCACACCCAGCTAATACAAGGAGGATACCCAGAAAGAGAACGATCCTTTTTTGCCTTTTCATTCGATTTGACCTCCTTAAATTCCTGAGCCATTCGTCAGTAACAGCTCATCTGTTTTCTCAAATTCTGAAAGCACCTTTTGTCTTAAGCTCTGAAAAGCTGTTGACGTTCTATTCCTCGGGAATGGTAAGTTCACGGGAAGGATTTTATGAATTCGGCCGGGTCTTGCTTGTAACAGCACAATTTCATTGGCTAAATAAATGGATTCGTCAATATCATGAGTGACAAGCACCATCGTTGTTCTTTTCTCCTGCCAAATATCCAGCAGCACATCCTGTAAGTGTTTCCGTGTAAATGCATCTAGCGCACCAAAAGGTTCATCAAGCAATAAAATCTCCGGATCACGCAGGAGTGCTCTTGCAATAGCAACACGTTGTGACATCCCGCCTGAAAGCTCATGTGGATAGGCGTGTTCAAAACCTTTTAACCGAACAATTTCAATTAATTCATCCACTTTGCGGCGAACAGCCACCTGTTTTAAATTGAAATTGGCAGCGATATTTTCTTCGACCGTCAGCCATGGAAACAAGCGATGCTCTTGAAAGATAAAGCCCTGTTTCATTCCTGGTTCTACCACACGCCTTTCTCCTATCACGATCTGCCCATCATAATCTGTATCAAGCCCTCCAATCATCTTCATCAATGTACTTTTCCCGCAACCGCTCGGACCAATCACCGTCACGAATTCACCAGGAACGATGGTGAACCTTACGTTTTCAAGCACTTGAATGGTTTGTTTGTCTTTCCAAAAAGACTTATCCACAATATCAACGGAAATAGTCAATGCAAGTTCACTCCTCTTGTCATCAGATAGATACACAGAAAGGCCCTTATCCCAAAAATAGAGATAAGAGCCTTCGTGTTGTCCGATCAGCTATTCATATTGAGTTGTTAGCACCATCCTAAATCATATTATTCCTATAAATCAACTGTATTTTATAAAATAGTTATTTCGACCTTGTATGCTTTTCATCAATACGATCGTAAATGGCTTCTATTCGTTCTTGATTGCTGTAAATCTCATATTTGTTTCGCTCAATCAAAATGTCTAATGTGATATCCAAATGTTTTCTGTATTTTTTTCGTTTTTTCTTTTTCTCCATCTTCAACTTCCCTCCTGATTAAAATAAAAAAAGGCCCTTCACTCATGCTTGAGTGAACGAGCCTTCGGTTGACCGATCAGCGATTCTTGTTGGTATTTTCAGTATGCTTATGTTAATACATACTATTCCGACATGTCAACTATATTTATTGTTTTTTCAGATTTATCTAAAAAATGATTGACCGGGCAGTAAACAAGATTTATAGTCTTATTAAATATTTCTTATTAAAGTAGTTGGTTTTATCTAACAAAAGGAGGATACACACATGTCAGAAGAACTTCAATTTCGTTTAGAAACAAAAGCAATACACGCAGGTCAAGAACTGGATTCAGCCACCTATTCAAGAGCTGTACCTATTTACCAAACAAGCTCTTTCGGTTTTAGAGATAGTGAGCATGCGGCGAATTTATTCGGACTTCAGGAACCCGGTAATATTTATTCACGTATTATGAACCCGACAAATGATGTGTTTGAAAAACGGATCGCTGAGCTTGAAGGTGGAATTGGTGCACTTGCTGTCTCCTCAGGACAAGCAGCGACCACTTACTCCATTTTAAACATTGCAGGAGCTGGTGACGAAATCGTATCCTCCAGCAGTCTGTATGGCGGCACATATAATTTATTTGCTCATACCTTGAAAAAGCTTGGAATAACAGTAAAGTTTGTGGATTCCTCAAACCTTGAAGAACTTGAAGCAGCCATTACAGATAAAACAAAAGCAGTGTATGCAGAGAGCATCGGAAATCCAAAAGGCGACATTTTACATATTGAAGCCGTATCAGCCATTGCACACAAGCACCATATCCCTCTAATTGTGGATAACACACTTGCCAGCCCTTATTTGTTAAGACCGATTGAATTTGGTGCAGACATTGTTGTCCATTCAGCGACGAAATTCATCGGCGGCCATGGCACATCCATTGGCGGAGTCATCGTCGACAGCGGCAAGTTTCCTTGGAGTGATAGTGATAAGTTCAAAGGCCTGACGGAACCAGACCCTAGCTATCATGGCCTGACGTATACGGAAGCGATTGGCGAAGCGGCTTATATCACAAAGGCACGTGTACAGCTCTTACGTGATCTAGGGGCGGCTTTATCACCATTCAACTCATTTTTACTCTTGCAAGGCTTAGAAACATTGCATCTTCGCCTTGAACGCCACAGTGAAAATGCATTGAAGACAGCACAATTTTTACAAGATCATCCTCTTGTAGAATGGGTCAGCTATCCAGGTCTTGAAGGTCATGAATCCTTCGAACTGGCTCAAACTTATTTACCAAAAGGACAAGGCGCCATCCTCACATTCGGCATTAAAGGTGGCAAAGACGCAGGAAAAAAACTCATTGATTCGGTTCAGCTTTTCTCACATCTTGCAAACGTAGGCGACTCTAAGTCACTCATCATCCACCCTGCCAGCACAACGCATCAGCAATTAAGTGAAGCAGAGCAAAAAGCCACAGGGGTAACACCAGAACTTATTCGTTTATCTGTTGGAACAGAAGCGATTGAAGATATTCTGGCAGATCTAGAACAGGCGATTTCAAAAAGCCAGTCTTAACCAAACAAAAAAAGCACACCGGCGTGTGCTTTTTCTTATTGATTAGTGATTGATTAATCGAATATCTTGGAAGGGATAAAACACGAATGATGTTGTCCCTTGAATATCACTCTTTGTAAAAAGACCTAAACCGTTGCGACTGTCCATTGAGTTTTGGCGGTTGTCACCCATGACAAAGTACTTTCCTTTAGGGACTGTAAGAGGACCAAAATCAGGTGTCAGCAAGGTGCCATCTGCGGCAGCTTTCTTTTTGTTTGATGCTAAATAAGGCTCTGCCACTTTTTGACCGTTTACATATAGCTGATCATTTTTCATTTCGATTTTATCACCAGGTAAACCAATCAATCGTTTCACATAGTGAGTACTGCGCTCTTCCCCATCAAGAACAATGATTTGTCCGCGTTTATAATCGCCGAAGTAATCGACTGTTTTATTCACAAACACCCGCTCTGTATCATGCAGTGTCGGTTCCATAGAAGTCCCCTTTACAATATACGGTGCGAATAAAAAGTTACGAATGATAAAAACAGCAATAAATGCGATTAAGATGGCTTTAATCCAGCCCCATAATTCTGATTTCTTTTTTTGTGTTTTTGTATTTGTTGTCATAAGCTCCTCCTGAAATCCCCTAGGACAAAATGAGTTATCGCCAGCTGATCGCTGACGCCACGCTTGTTTCTCCCTAAATATAAACATATTTTGCCAACAAATCAAGCTGTAAGAGAGAAAAAGGCAAGCACCTTTCTGTGCTTGCCCAAAACTCAGTTAGTTAGCAGAAGAATCCGCTTCTGTCTCTTTGTTTGTTTTACCATAGAAATAATCAGATGGATTCACTGGTTTAAAATCAGATAGCTTATGGAATCGAAGAAGATCCCTGTACAGTACTTTATCTGACAGGCTTAACTGATTATCAACACGGGCTTTAATCGTTTCTGTCTTTTTGTTTTGTTTCACCACTTTACCCGTTTTTGTATCGTAGACCGTATTATCTACAAGGGTATATTTTGGTGTCACATAGTTTCCGTTACGGAATGCAACAGTTTGATCATGCTTCTTAGAGAATAAATCTGTTCCAAAATTCACGTACTCATTTGAATCAATACCTTGTAAGTGAAGAAGCGTTGGCATCACGTCTACTTCACCGCCATACGTATGATTCACGCCGCCTTGTTTCCCAGGGATCCGAATCATGAGCGGTACACGCTGATTTTGAGCATTTTGATATGGCGTAATTTCTTTCCCTTGAATCTCACTCATTGCACGGTTATGGTTCTCAGAAATACCGTTATGATCACCATATAATAGAATCAATGAGTCTTTATACAGACCCGATTTTTTCAAGTCCTTAAAGAATTGTTCTAATGACTCATCCAAGTATCTCGCTGTTTGGAAATAATTATCCACTGTTTTATCGCCAGTTGTTGCCTTAGCGATTGTCGCATCTTTCTCATCTAAATTAAATGGATAATGGTTGGTCAATGTCATTAAGTGTGCATAAAATGGCTTTTTCATTGATTCTAACATTGGAATTGATTCTTTAAAGAATGGTTTATCCTTCAGACCCATGTTTACAAGGTTTTCTTCATCCATGTTGTAATAAGATGCATCGAAGAATTGATCAATTCCCATATGTTTATAAATCGTGTCACGGTTCCAGAAAGATTTATAATCCCCGTGAAGCACTGCACTCGTATAGCCTGCTTTTTGATCTAAGATGGCAGGAAGTGATTGGAAGGTATTTTCACCTTTTGTCACAAACGCTGCACCCTCTGGTAAGCCAAACATACTATTATCCATCATCAGCTCAGCATCAGAAGTCTTCCCTTGACCAGTCTGGTGGAAGAAGTTATCAAAATACGTAAAATCTTCTTTTCCATGAGCTAGTTTGTTTAAAAACGGCGTCACTTCTTCTCCATTTAACTTGTAGTCAATTAAAAATGACTGGAAGCTTTCTAAATGGATTTTGATGATGTTTTTCCCTTTAGCTTGACCAAAGTATTCTGCATTTGGTTTCGCATAGTGAGAAGTCGTATAGTTCACGACATCCGTTAAATCATCACTACTCGCATTTGCTACCTGCGTTGCATTTTGTGCGGTTTGCACGCCGTCATAAATCGCATAGTTATAAACACCTAAATATTTCACAATGTACTTATGATCAAATGTTCTCGTCAATAATTCTGGACGATCTTTTTCAGCTAAGTGTAGGTTAACGAAGAACAGTCCAACACCTGCAGCCACAATCAGCAGTGCGAAAGTTTTTTTCATTTGGAACTTCTTCACTTCTGGTCTCCAAATGACAATGGCAATTAAAATGATGATATCAAGGAAGTACAAAAGGTCATGCGGCTTAATACTTGCTAACACACCGCCAGTCATACCTCCCCCAAGATTACCGGCTTGTTTCATTGTCGGGAATGTTAAAAAATCATCAAAGAAACGATAGTACGCTACATTCGCATATAAAAGTGCGGTCATAATAAAATCAATGACAATTAAAACAATGGCCGATTTACGCCCCTTCAAAAAGAGAGCAAGTCCTAAAAACACGATGGCTGAACTGAATGGATTTAATAAGAGAAGACCCTCTTGAAAAGATCCCTTCACTCCTAAATTAAAGTCCATTTTGTAGGCTGTGTACGATTTTGCCCAAAATAAAAGGACAGCCAAAACAAAAAAGCTATATTTGTTCGCAAATATTTTTTTCATAAAACCTCTTCTTTCTTATTTTCGATCTGATATAAATGAAATCATAAAAAATTTACATTGATTTTGCAAATGTAAATCTTCTGCACCAAGCATTCCGATGCTCTTTTCTCCGCAGGTTACATGTGCTCCTTTAATATAACGAATAAGAAGCATCATAAGTTTCAAAAAAAATACGAGTAAATAAAAGGAAAAATATCCATTTACATTAAATTTACTGCCGCTTCATGTTTCAGAGAATGATGAAGGTTTTGTAAATCACTCAGTACTACTTTACTTTTTTCATCTAATCGTGTCAAAGTAATTATAAAGAAAAGGAAGAATCACCTAGGCTTTTTGACTCACTTAGCCAAATTTATACAAAATCCGAACCAATTTGCTTTTTTATTGTGACTCAACCTCCAGCAATCCATGTATCCTCTCTGCTACCACAAACCTAAAAAACAGTTTTAAGCAAAAAAAGCTTGATTTCCCCTGCCAATGTACGGTGTGATAAAGGTATAGCTCCATCAAATAAATCAAGCTGGGGGACATCCTATGAAATCAAACAAACAAATCAACATATTTGAACAAAGATTCTCAGAAGAAGTGATAGACATCATGGCTGTTACAGGACCTTCTGGAGTCGGCGCAGGAAAAGCAGGAAAAGAAACTCTTTGGACTGCTTCAATCCCACTCATTGCATGGAAGGAAAAAGACCGCATCATAACCGAAAAAGTGAGACTGTGCTGGTTAACAGATGAAAAGGGATTACGGGAAAAACAAGCGCAATTACATAAAGAATCTATCGTCACACTTCAAGTACGTAAAGGTGAAGGTGAATTTATGCTCGTTTCACTTGTTGATACAGATACTGAAGATAAGGAACTTCAAGAAATATTAGAAGAAGCTCAACAACCTATCTTTTACCACGATGACAAGCTGGGTACCTTTGAATTAGTGAAAGGACTAGACTTATTTGAAACAACCATCCAGTGGGGCAATGAGGAGTGCCTTCTTTACTTCAATCTTGAAGAAGAGGAAGAAATGAATGACTCTCTGAAAACGGCTAGACAACTCGTAGAAGAGCAGACGACATGGGATGCCTCCATGAAGTCATATGCAGCAAATCAGCTGATTGAACTAGCAAAAGATTGGCAGGAACAAGACGACTCCGCTGAAAATTCAAAAGAGATCACACCGGATCAATTTATCAGCCGCATCTCACTTGAAAGCCTCCATGCTTATCCAAATGGAGAATTCGAAGCCTACTATCATGACGGAGATTTATTTTGGGGACATGTCATCATTGTCTCTGGCAATATGAATGGAACGTTCCAAGATGCACACATTGCTGGCTAAAGAATGGGGGATGGATAAATGAAGATCAAAGCTTTTGACGAATTAAATCAACTAGGAAAAACACCTATTGTAGCCAAAATAGGCGGGTTTCGCCCTGATCCATCTAAGTACAGCTGGTTTGCTGGTCATTTTTTCATCCAACGTGATAAAGGGTGGCCGGCAGATCAAGATGGAGCTATGATCCCCATTTTACAAATGTATTTACCCGAAGTACCAGGGGGAATGAACGGCTTTGATGAATGTAAGTTGATTCAAATTTTCATCAACAAGAAAACCCTTCCGATCGATATCGCCAAAAACGGTGAGGGCTGGAAACTCATTGAATATTCATCAATGGAAGGATTAGAAATCGCTGAGACCCCTGAAGAAGTGAAAGGAATGAAACCTTTCCAGATAGAGTGGCTCGAAGGGGAACAACCGGATTATCCATGCTGGGAGGAAGCTTGGTCATACGTTGACTTATCAGAGGTTAATGAAAGTGAAGAAGCGACAGATCATTTCTTCGAGCATTACTCAAATTACTCGTTCACAAAAATCGGTGGATACGGAGCTTACATCCAATCTCCTCCCCACCAGATGTCAGGAGAATTCATGCTACAAATCGCCTCAGAAGAAAAACCTCGGTTCATGATTGGTGATAACGGCACGATGTATTTCTATTACGACAAAGACAATAAAGAATGGTTCATGCACTGGGATTGTTTTTAAAACCAATTGAAAGGAACCATTCCCCTTTCTAAACGTAATAAACGATATGAAGGGGGCTAGTGATATGGGATTCATTTTAGACATCTTCAATCTTGCTCTGTATATCCCTTTTCTACAGGTAGATGAAGAAGATATATCACGGAATGCAGCACAGCTAAAAAAACACAGCTGGTTTCAAGCGTTATTAAATGATCAAACGAACAGAGAGCTGATCATTTATGATCAAGGAGTCCGCCGTGTAATTGGTCAATTTAAGACGAGTAAACTCCATAAGAAGCCATACAACATCAGATGCGAACGAAAGGTACAACAAGCCATACACCGTGCCACGTCAAAACACGGAAAGATCCGCACTTAGCTGTGGCTCTTTCCGTACAAATGTAATAAATCCTTTTGAAGAAAACAATTGACGCTCGGACAACTCTCCCCGTATATTATGTATAAATCCATCTTTTTTTAGAAAAGGGGGCCTCACATGCGCTTGTTTAAGAACTGGAGAAAAAAGCAGCACAAACAGCCGATTACTTCAGATACGCAAGAAGACAGCATCCCAATTAATTTTTCCACCCTTCCCTTTGGCACAGACACCATAGATGATTTTTTGTTCAACTTAGACCTAACCTCCAAACTCATAGATCCATACAAAGAAGCAGACACGAACAAATAGAACCTAAACTTTCGTGAACCCTCATCCAATATTGGATGATTTTTTTATACTTAGAGGAAGGTGTACACCCTATGAAGACATATTATTTCGTCAGACACTGTCAAGCAGATGGACAATCCGAGGATGCGTCTTTAACGACTCAAGGCATCACACAATCGCATGAACTCGCACAGCTTTTTTCCGGCATTCAGCTCAATCAGATCATCTCAAGTCCTTATAAACGAGCGATCCAAACCGCTGAGCCCCTTGCTCATGCCAAACAGATCAAGGTACAAATTGATAAGCGTCTCTCTGAACGTAAGTTAAGCAGAAAACCAATGGAAGATTGGTATGAAAAACTAAAGCTCAGTTTTTCGGACATGCATATGACCTGTGAAGGCGGAGAGTCGAGCCAAGAAGCGATGAATCGTATTGTAGAGGCACTCTATGAACAAATAAAATTAGGAAGAGATCATACTTTATTCGCCACTCATGGCAATATTATGAGCCTGCTTCTAAAATACGCCGATCCCGCAATTGGATTCAAGGAGTGGGAACAACTAAGCAATCCAGATGTCTACATCCTGAAATATTTTAAAGCAGACCATGTAGAAATAGAAAGAATATGGCATAAATAAAAAAGGCAGGGTTGACCCCAGCCTTTTTCTTATGAAAAACAACTATCGGTGATAGTAAAATGTCTGTACCCACTCATAGGGCTTATTACGATCCGCACACCATTTCACAAAGCCTCTTGTCTCCGTCTGCTGAAATTCCTTCCAGTCCGATAAAAGCTGGTTATAGTAGACTGCTAGTTTTTCAACATTGGTTTGAACCTTTTTATCTTCGATCAGTTTCATGACATCTTGAATCCCTTGAATTCGCTCATGATCTTTCTCATAGGTGCTTAAATAAAGATCTTCATGTATATGATGAAACGAATACCACAAAGCCGAGAAATAGGTTTCGCAAATTTGAACAATCACTCGCTGCTCTTTGCTGCCTCCCAGCTCTAGTGCCTTCAATAAATAGGGCAGCCCTTCCCCCTGATGCACAAACAAGCCTTGCCAGCGATACGGTCTCACATCCATTGGATCAATATTTTCCCACTCTTGAAGAACAGGGCGGATCACCCCATTTACCAATGGATACACAAGCAAATGATGACCATCCTCAAAACGTTCAATGTAATCAAACAGCCAAGCAACAAATGAACGCCGTGCTGTAAATTCGTTCTTATTCATCTCTTCAACAAAAGACTGAAGAACCTTTAACGCATCTTTACGCAGACCCTGTTCTTTCCTGACACAGTACTGTCTAAAAAGCGGATAATCATGTGATCGCTCATCTTCAATAATAGTCTGTAGTATCGTCTTCGTTTGCAAGATAACAACTCCGCCTCTTTACATTCATTCTATTGAACTATTATAACCAATTGTAACATCCACATGAAACTAGTAAAAAGATGAGTTGTCCTTTTTCTTTTATAAAACCCTTGGCATCCTCAAATCCATTCTTTTCTGTGTTCATGAATGAATTGTATGTCTTTTTGATAATGTTCAAGGTGCCCCTCATGAATCATTTTTTGAAAAGCTCTATCCCCTTCACTCGCTTTTCGCTTCATGTATTGACATAGACCTTCTAAACGCAGTAACACCATGTCCACATAATCTTCTGGTATTTCCTCACCATAAGCTTCAAAAAACAGTTTGACTCTATACTTTATATGGGCTGCATGCTCTAATGTATGATAATTTACGACCTCCCCTGTTTCAGTACGAAAAAACCTACTGAGAGGGACACAAGTATAGAGAGTATATGCAATATCCCAAAGCCTTGGACCAGGGGCAGCTACATCAAAATCAATGATTCCCACTGGCTTTTTATTTTTGAAAATAATATTGTACATCGCAAAATCATTATGGCACACAACCTCTATGTTGTTAGGCGTATTGTCCATTCGTTCCCAATCGTCTGAAATGGGAAAATCACAAACAGCATCATGATACAGTCTAAGCATTTTCGCTATTTCTTTTAAAGCATTGTGAGAGCACATGTATTCTTTTAAGGGATCATAACCGGCCACACCTTCAATGAAGGACAAGATCTCTCTACCTTTTTCATCAACCCCTAAAAACGTTGGAGCATAGGAGAAATTCTTTTTTTCTAAATGCTTTAGCAGCTTTTGTATATTCATATTGTCTGACTTTCCCTCTCTGCGAACCGTATCTCCCGAACGATATACGTTGGAGACATTTCCACCTGTCAATAACTCTTCATGATCATTTTGTTTTTTCATAAATTCTCCCCCAAACTGGGTCACAATGATGATGCCAGCTAAAGATGTGCATGTACCCACAAATATTCATTTAGTTACACAAAGGTAATTCACTGTTTTATGTGAATGCGCCAATCCATTCTGTTTCCTTATATGGTTAAATGTATCGTACCAAATGTTGCAAATCATCTAAAGTTTATTCTGTTAAAAGTAGTACATGCTCATTCTGTTCTAATAGGATTCTATTTTCATCTAAATAACTCATTTAAACCACAAAATAACGTTTCACCACGAGGGTGAAACGTTGGGTTCACGGTAAAAACCAAACTTTTAATAGATACCGGTGGCCGGAGTCGAACCGACACTCCGTGATAAATGATTCCAAAAAGGCAAGGTATACCCTCTTAAAGTAAAGCACCTGTTAATGAAATAAGAATTAAAGTTCTTCTTGATATATTGCTGATTTTATCGGCTTTAAAGTCAAAGGAATTTTAAACTCATGAATACTTTCAATATGATGAAAAAAATAATCTATATCGTCATAATCCATTGACCATTCTTCTACTACCTTTAACTTTTTTAACTCGCTTGTTGGTTTAAATAAAAATTCACAGTGCAGTTGTTCCATGTGAGAATAATCATCTTCTTCATAAATTGTAAACTGACGTACAAAATCAAGATGAAATAGTTCCTCTCCTGTAAAATCATAGACACCACACTGAAATAAAATTTCTTTATCTTCTTCGCCCTCAACGGCCTCCTTTGAAAAAGCCTTAAATGTTTCCCAAACCTTATTTATCTCATCGGTATCTTCACCGATGCTATCTTTAAGATAACTTTCAGCATTTTTAACCGTAATCATTACAACACCTCCTATGTACAATTGATCCAATCCATCTTCAATTGTCCTGCCCCTTTAGTTTAATCATAAGGTAACCATCAATAAAGTAAAAGTTAATCTCCTTTGAACACGATTTGAAGTAATTTTTCCGTGTGAAAAATCAGCTAAACAACAAATAAAAAACGCCCTCCTACAATTTGTAGAAAGACGTTTTAAACGTTAATATTCCTTAATTCTTCTGTAATTGACGATAATAAAGAATATCTTAAACTAGATACCGGTGGCCGGGGTCGAACCGGCACTCCGTGAGGAACACGATTTTGAGTCGTGCGCGTCTGCCAATTCCGCCACACCGGCATGATCATTAAAGAGCGCAACTTATAATAAATAAAAAATGGTGCCGAGGGCCGGACTTGAACCGGCACGGTAGTCACCTACCGCAGGATTTTAAGTCCTGTGTGTCTGCCAATTCCACCACCCCGGCAGTCTTTTCAAAAAAGGCGACACCCGGATTTGAACCGGGGATAAAGGTTTTGCAGACCTCTGCCTTACCACTTGGCTATGCCGCCATAATTGGAGCGGAAGACGGGATTCGAACCCGCGACCCCCACCTTGGCAAGGTGGTGTTCTACCACTGAACTACTTCCGCATATCAACTGGGCTAGCTGGATTCGAACCAACGCATGACGGAGTCAAAGTCCGTTGCCTTACCGCTTGGCTATAGCCCAATAATAAAATGGGGCGATTGATGGGAATCGAACCCACGAGTGCCAGAGCCACAATCTGGTGCGTTAACCACTTCGCCACAACCGCCATAGATGTTATGAATCATATAATTGGCAGGGGCAGTAGGAATCGAACCCACACCGGAGGTTTTGGAGACCTCTGTTCTACCGTTAAACTATGCCCCTATGAAAATAAAAATGGTGGAGGGGGGCGGATTCGAACCGCCGAACCCGGAGGGAGCGGATTTACAGTCCGCCGCGTTTAGCCACTTCGCTACCCCTCCACATTTGAAAAACAGTGCCGGCAAGAGGACTTGAACCCCCAACCTACTGATTACAAGTCAGTTGCTCTACCAATTGAGCTACACCGGCAAATAGTGGTGGCTCGGGACGGAATCGAACCGCCGACACACGGATTTTCAGTCCGTTGCTCTACCAACTGAGCTACCGAGCCAAGTATTCTTTTTAAAAAATGGCGGTCCGGACGGGACTCGAACCCGCGACCTCCTGCGTGACAGGCAGGCATTCTAACCAACTGAACTACCGGACCAATAAAGATAAATTTGGTTGCGGGGGCAGGATTTGAACCTGCGACCTTCGGGTTATGAGCCCGACGAGCTACCGAACTGCTCCACCCCGCGACGATATAAAAGATATGGTGGAGGATGACGGGCTCGAACCGCCGACCCTCTGCTTGTAAGGCAGATGCTCTCCCAGCTGAGCTAATCCTCCGAATAAAATGCTGGTATGTATTTCTATAAAAATGGTGACCCGTACGGGATTCGAACCCGTGTTACCGCCGTGAAAGGGCGGTGTCTTAACCGCTTGACCAACGGGCCCTTTATTATGTAAATTGTGGCGGAGAGCAAGGGATTCGAACCCTTGAGACGGGGTTACCGCCTACACGATTTCCAATCGTGCTCCTTCGGCCACTCGGACAGCTCTCCAAATTGGCTCCGCAGGTAGGATTCGAACCTACGACCGATCGGTTAACAGCCGATAGCTCTACCACTGAGCTACTGCGGAATGAAGAAAGCCTGGCGATGTCCTACTCTCACAGGGGGAAACCCCCAACTACCATCGGCGCTGAAGAGCTTAACTTCCGTGTTCGGTATGGGAACGGGTGTGACCTCTTCGCCATCATCACCAGACAATTTAGTGACAAAAGATATTATACTATGTATTACAAATAAATCAAGAGATTTTTGAAAAATGTTCTCTCAAAACTAGATAACAATGTTCATTTTTCACATTAGAATATAGGTTAAGTCCTCGATCTATTAGTATCTGTCAGCTCCACGTGTCACCACGCTTCCACCTCAGACCTATCAACCTGATCATCTTTCAGGGATCTTACTTCCTTGCGGAATGGGAAATCTCATCTTGAGGGGGGCTTCATGCTTAGATGCTTTCAGCACTTATCCCGTCCGCACATAGCTACCCAGCGATGCCCTTGGCAGAACAACTGGTACACCAGCGGTGCGTCCATCCCGGTCCTCTCGTACTAAGGACAGCTCCTCTCAAATTTCCTGCGCCCGCGACGGATAGGGACCGAACTGTCTCACGACGTTCTGAACCCAGCTCGCGTACCGCTTTAATGGGCGAACAGCCCAACCCTTGGGACCGACTACAGCCCCAGGATGCGATGAGCCGACATCGAGGTGCCAAACCTCCCCGTCGATGTGGACTCTTGGGGGAGATAAGCCTGTTATCCCCGGGGTAGCTTTTATCCGTTGAGCGATGGCCCTTCCATGCGGAACCACCGGATCACTAAGCCCGACTTTCGTCCCTGCTCGACTTGTAGGTCTCGCAGTCAAGCTCCCTTGTGCCTTTACACTCTGCGAATGATTTCCAACCATTCTGAGGGAACCTTTGGGCGCCTCCGTTACATTTTAGGAGGCGACCGCCCCAGTCAAACTGCCCACCTGACACTGTCTCCCTGCCCGATAAGGGCAGCGGGTTAGAAGGTCAATACAGCCAGGGTAGTATCCCACCGATGCCTCCACCGAAGCTAGCGCTCCGGTTTCCAAGGCTCCTACCTATCCTGTACAAGCTGTACCAACATTCAATATCAGGCTGCAGTAAAGCTCCACGGGGTCTTTCCGTCCTGTCGCGGGTAACCTGCATCTTCACAGGTACTATAATTTCACCGAGTCTCTCGTTGAGACAGTGCCCAGATCGTTGCGCCTTTCGTGCGGGTCGGAACTTACCCGACAAGGAATTTCGCTACCTTAGGACCGTTATAGTTACGGCCGCCGTTTACTGGGGCTTCAATTCGCACCTTCGCTTACGCTAAGCGCTCCTCTTAACCTTCCAGCACCGGGCAGGCGTCAGCCCCTATACTTCGCCTTACGGCTTCGCAGAGACCTGTGTTTTTGCTAAACAGTCGCCTGGGCCTATTCACTGCGGCTTCTCGGGGCTTTAACACCCTAAGAAGCACCCCTTCTCCCGAAGTTACGGGGTCATTTTGCCGAGTTCCTTAACGAGAGTTCTCTCGATCACCTTAGGATTCTCTCCTCGCCTACCTGTGTCGGTTTGCGGTACGGGCACCTCTCACCTCGCTAGAGGCTTTTCTTGGCAGTGTGGAATCAGGAACTTCGCTACTAAATTTCGCTCGCCATCACAGCTCAGCCTTCACGGGAAACGGATTTGCCTATTTCCCAGCCTAACTGCTTGGACGCGGATATCCAATACCGCGCTTACCCTATCCTCCTGCGTCCCCCCATTGCTCAAATGGTGAGGAGGTGGTACAGGAATATCAACCTGTTGTCCATCGCCTACGCCTTTCGGCCTCGGCTTAGGTCCCGACTAACCCTGAGCGGACGAGCCTTCCTCAGGAAACCTTAGGCATTCGGTGGACGGGATTCTCACCCGTCTTTCGCTACTCATACCGGCATTCTCACTTCTAAGCGCTCCACCAGTCCTTCCGGTCTGACTTCACTGCACTTAGAACGCTCTCCTACCACTGTTCGTAAGAACAGTCCGCAGCTTCGGTGATACGTTTAGCCCCGGTACATTTTCGGCGCAGAGTCACTCGACCAGTGAGCTATTACGCACTCTTTAAATGGTGGCTGCTTCTAAGCCAACATCCTGGTTGTCTAAGCAACTCCACATCCTTTTCCACTTAACGTATACTTTGGGACCTTAGCTGGCGGTCTGGGCTGTTTCCCTTTCGACTACGGATCTTATCACTCGCAGTCTGACTCCCAAGGATAAGTCATCGGCATTCGGAGTTTGACTGAATTCGGTAACCCGGTAGGGGCCCCTAGTCCAATCAGTGCTCTACCTCCGAGACTCTTACCTTGAGGCTAGCCCTAAAGCTATTTCGGAGAGAACCAGCTATCTCCAGGTTCGATTGGCATTTCACCCCTACCCACACCTCATCCCCGCACTTTTCAACGTGCGTGGGTTCGGGCCTCCATTCAGTGTTACCTGAACTTCACCCTGGACATGGGTAGATCACCTGGTTTCGGGTCTACGACCACGTACTCATGCGCCCTATTCAGACTCGCTTTCGCTGCGGCTCCGCATCTTCTGCTTAACCTTGCACGGGATCGTAACTCGCCGGTTCATTCTACAAAAGGCACGCCATCACCCGTTAACGGGCTCTGACTACTTGTAGGCACACGGTTTCAGGATCTATTTCACTCCCCTTCCGGGGTGCTTTTCACCTTTCCCTCACGGTACTGGTTCACTATCGGTCACTAGGGAGTATTTAGCCTTGGGAGATGGTCCTCCCGGATTCCGACGGAATTTCACGTGTTCCGCCGTACTCAGGATCCACTCTGGAGAGAACAACATTTCAGTTACAGGGCTGTTACCTTCTTTGGCGGGCCTTTCCAGACCTCTTCGCTTATATCGTTCCTTTGTAACTCCGTATAGAGTGTCCTACAACCCCAAGAGGCAAGCCTCTTGGTTTGGGCTGTTCCCGTTTCGCTCGCCGCTACTCAGGGAATCGCATTTGCTTTCTCTTCCTCCGGGTACTTAGATGTTTCAGTTCCCCGGGTATGCCTTCTCATACTCTATGTATTCAAGTATGGATACTACTCCATTACGAGCAGTGGGTTTCCCCATTCGGAAATCTCCGGATCAAAGCTTGCTTACAGCTCCCCGAAGCATATCGGTGTTCGTCCCGTCCTTCATCGGCTCCTAGTGCCAAGGCATCCACCGTGCGCCCTTTCTAACTTAACCATTTCTTACTTTAGAAAGAATCACTATGTGTGATGAACTTTGCATTGCATTCAATGTGAATGTATTACTTATTGTTATCTAGTTTTCAAAGAACAATCCTGTCTCGCTAGAGACATGTTTGAAGGAATGATCCTTCAAAACTAAACAAGACGAAAAACGTACGCTGCTCCATATATCCTTAGAAAGGAGGTGATCCAGCCGCACCTTCCGATACGGCTACCTTGTTACGACTTCACCCCAATCATCTGCCCCACCTTCGGCGGCTGGCTCCATAAAGGTTACCTCACCGACTTCGGGTGTTGCAAACTCTCGTGGTGTGACGGGCGGTGTGTACAAGGCCCGGGAACGTATTCACCGCGGCATGCTGATCCGCGATTACTAGCGATTCCAGCTTCACGCAGTCGAGTTGCAGACTGCGATCCGAACTGAGAACAGATTTGTGGGATTGGCTAAACCTTGCGGTCTCGCAGCCCTTTGTTCTGTCCATTGTAGCACGTGTGTAGCCCAGGTCATAAGGGGCATGATGATTTGACGTCATCCCCACCTTCCTCCGGTTTGTCACCGGCAGTCACCTTAGAGTGCCCAACTGAATGCTGGCAACTAAGATCAAGGGTTGCGCTCGTTGCGGGACTTAACCCAACATCTCACGACACGAGCTGACGACAACCATGCACCACCTGTCACTCTGTCCCCGAAGGGAAAGCCCTATCTCTAGGGTTGTCAGAGGATGTCAAGACCTGGTAAGGTTCTTCGCGTTGCTTCGAATTAAACCACATGCTCCACCGCTTGTGCGGGCCCCCGTCAATTCCTTTGAGTTTCAGTCTTGCGACCGTACTCCCCAGGCGGAGTGCTTAATGCGTTAGCTGCAGCACTAAGGGGCGGAAACCCCCTAACACTTAGCACTCATCGTTTACGGCGTGGACTACCAGGGTATCTAATCCTGTTCGCTCCCCACGCTTTCGCTCCTCAGCGTCAGTTACAGACCAGAGAGTCGCCTTCGCCACTGGTGTTCCTCCACATCTCTACGCATTTCACCGCTACACGTGGAATTCCACTCTCCTCTTCTGCACTCAAGTTTCCCAGTTTCCAATGACCCTCCCCGGTTGAGCCGGGGGCTTTCACATCAGACTTAAGAAACCGCCTGCGAGCCCTTTACGCCCAATAATTCCGGACAACGCTTGCCACCTACGTATTACCGCGGCTGCTGGCACGTAGTTAGCCGTGGCTTTCTGGTTAGGTACCGTCAAGGTGCAAGCAGTTACTCTTGCACTTGTTCTTCCCTAACAACAGAGCTTTACGATCCGAAAACCTTCATCACTCACGCGGCGTTGCTCCGTCAGACTTTCGTCCATTGCGGAAGATTCCCTACTGCTGCCTCCCGTAGGAGTCTGGGCCGTGTCTCAGTCCCAGTGTGGCCGATCACCCTCTCAGGTCGGCTACGCATCGTCGCCTTGGTGAGCCGTTACCTCACCAACTAGCTAATGCGCCGCGGGTCCATCTGTAAGTGACAGCCGAAACCGTCTTTCATCCTTGAACCATGCGGTTCAAGGAACTATCCGGTATTAGCTCCGGTTTCCCGGAGTTATCCCAGTCTTACAGGCAGGTTACCCACGTGTTACTCACCCGTCCGCCGCTAACATCCGGGAGCAAGCTCCCTTCTGTCCGCTCGACTTGCATGTATTAGGCACGCCGCCAGCGTTCGTCCTGAGCCAGGATCAAACTCTCCGAGGTATGCAGGATGCATATCACACATGCGTTGCTACACGATGTAGCGAACTTAGCATGTGATCATTTCCTGCCTCGTCAGCGTTTGACTGACTACCTATGATGTATCATAGGATTTTTTTATAAAAACTCGAATTAACAGGTACGTTTTGTCTTGTTTAGTTTTCAAAGATCATCTTCGTTATCGCTCAGAGGCGACTTTCTTAATATAACATTTGAGCACCGTGTGCGTCAAGTGTTTTTCTGAATTTCTTTTTGTCCGCTTTTCTTTCAAAGCAACTCAGTTGCTCATTAGCGACGTTTAATAATATACCATCATAATATTCATACGTCAATATCTTTTTTAACAAAATATCCTCGATGATAGATTTTTTGCCCCTTCGTCTCAATTGGCTCTACTAGCACAATTCCTTTTTCCACAAAGAAATCAATCATCACACTAAGATCAGGTGTGAAATGTTTGAGATCAGGATGTGCAAGAAGCTCGCCAAACAGCCAAATATCCTGCTGTTCCATGACATGACGCAAATGAGCCGCACCAATTTCTGCTTTTGAATGAATCAAGAAATCATTCGCTAGGAATAAAAGTTCTAACCGCTTATGAAGACTTTCGTGGCTTTCAATCAACTCTGAATAAAGTTTATATACTTCCGGCTCCATATGACGTACTTGGTTCCAAACGGTCACTTCTGGGTGGAAGCCTTTATCAATCACTTCAATACGCGCCAGATGATGCAGGGCATGCACAATGGAATTATATGCATCGAGGAATTGATTTGATTCAAAAAATGCTTTTCCTTCTATATATCTGCGAATGAGCTTGCCATATTCTAAACCAATTTTGAGCTTACGGTTAGAAAACGGGAATGTACTCAGTTCATCAATCAAGTTGAAAATATATTCATTTCGATCAAACAGGACTTTTCCGTTTAAAATCCAATCAATAATCCGTCTGTTGGTACCTAAGGTAATCCATTCCTTCAACTGATCATCTGTGACAACATTTAAAGAAGCTGTTTGGTGACCGGATTCATAGTGCTTAATAAATAACGGTTCTTCCGCATCCTTTACGATGACTAGAAGCGCTGCATCAAAGTTATCCGTCTCAGAAGATACTTTATGTCTTCTTTCTACTATAATCACAGCTAATGTATCTGGATGACTTGCTCTCTCTTGATAAATAGGACGGAGAAGATTTTCCATAGTGATTCCTCCAATACTCGGGTGTAAGGTTCTTCTCTAATGCTATGTATTTCTCCTCATAGAATCAAAATTCCTTCAATACATGAAAAAAGATCGTTGAATCATTATAAGCAATTTATTCACAAAACTCTATAACTAATTCAAACAGAAAGGTAAAATGTGCTATATTGGAGATAAGGGGGACTAGGGATGGCGAAATACTCCAGTAAGATTAATAAAATCAGAACATTTGCACTTAGTTTGGTTTTTGTTGGTTTTTTGATCATGTATATCGGTGTGTTCTTCAAGGAATCGGTCTGGCTGTCGACCTTCTTTATGCTACTCGGCGTGTTATCGATTGGATTGAGTACAGCCGTTTACTTTTGGATCGGTATGCTTTCTACGAAGGCAGTCCGGGTCGTATGTCCAGGCTGCGAGAAGGAAACAAAAGTGCTTGGGCGGGTGGACATGTGCATGCATTGCAGAGAGCCACTTACACTCGATCCAGCATTAGAAGGCAAAGAGTTTGATGAATCCTACAATCGAAAAAAGTCATAAAAATAAGCTGACCATTCAACTGGTCAGCTTTTTCATTAATGATTTTCTTTTTTTGCACATTCTTGACAAGTGCCATAGATCTCCAAGCGATGATGACTTACTGTAAAGCCTGTCACATGGGATGCAAGCTGTTCTACTTCATCAAGGCCAGGATAGTGAAAGTCAACGATCTTTCCGCAATTTTCACAAATCGCATGGTAATGGTCAGATGTCGCAAAATCAAATCGGCTTGAGGAATCCCCATACGTTAACTCTTTTACTAATCCAGATTCCCGGAAGACTCGTAAATTGTTGTAAACCGTTGCTACACTCATATTAGGAAATTTTCCTTCAAGTGCCTTATATATATCGTCCGCGGTTGGGTGTGTCATAGAATTTACGAGAAACTCCAAGATGGCATGGCGCTGCGGAGTAATTCGAACACCGGTTTCTTTTAGAGCATCTAAAGCGTCTTTTAGTTCGTGAGCAGCCATTTCATCATGCACCTCTCTTTTCAAAAATATTCTTATATTATAATCTTTATAAATAGTGTACCCCCAGAGCCGAAACTTTGTCAATTACAATCCTCTTTTTTACCTATTCTTCTATACAAAAAAGACCGGCACGACTGCCGATCTCATCACGTCAACATATTAAGCGTGAGCTTTCAGTTCCTCAAGCGCTTCTTCCACATGATCTTTCACCTTTACTTTACGCCACTCTTTCACAAGCTTTCCTTCTTTATTAATAAGAAACGTTGAGCGTTCAATTCCCATGTATTCCTTACCAAAGTTCTTTTTCAGCTTCCATACACCGAAAGCTTCAGACAATTTTTGTTCGTCATCTACAAGAAGCAGGAAAGGTAAGTCATGTTTTTCTTTAAACTTTTGGTGCTTGTCTTGACCGTCTGGGCTTACGCCGATGATCACAGCATCTAATTCCGCAAAGCTTTGATGGCGGTCACGGAAATCACAAGCTTCCGTTGTGCACCCCGGCGTCATATCTTTTGGATAAAAATAAAGGACAATGTGTTTCCCTTTAAAATCAGAGAGCTTTACTTTCTCTCCATTATCACCGAGTAATTCAATATCAGGTACTTGCTGCCCCACTTCGATTGTCATGATACAATCCCTCCAACCTATTTTTTCATTAGCCTATCCAATTTCGAGAAGATATTCAACTAAGGACGCTTGCATCGGCATGTTAAAATAATGATAGACGACGTGATACGTTGAGATAGGAGGCTATTTATGAAATTCACCGAATCAGAAAAATTACATCAAGAGGCGCTGGAGCATATTGTTGGAGGGGTTAACAGCCCATCTCGTTCATATAAAGCAGTGGGCGGCGGGTCACCTGTTGCAATGGAAAAAGGCGAAGGCGCTTATTTTTGGGATGTTGACGGAAACCGTTATATCGACTATTTGGCAGCATATGGTCCAATTATTACGGGACATGCTCATCCTCATATTACAAAAGCCATCACGAAAGCAGCCGAGACGGGTGTCCTTTACGGAACACCAACGAAGCATGAAGTCACTTTTGCTAAGATGCTGAAGGAAGCGATGCCTGCTTTGGATAAAGTTCGTTTTGTCAATTCAGGTACAGAAGCTGTGATGACGACAATCCGTGTCGCTCGCGCTTATACAGGTAGAACAAAGATCATTAAGTTTGCCGGATGTTACCACGGTCATTCTGATCTTGTGCTAGTTGCGGCTGGCTCTGGACCTTCCACTTTAGGAACACCAGATTCAGCGGGCGTGCCTAAAAGTATTGCAAATGAAGTCATTACCGTTCCATTCAACGATATAGACAACTACAAAGAAGCATTAGACCGCTGGGGTGATGAAGTAGCAGCTGTTCTTGTTGAGCCCATTGTCGGAAACTTTGGCATCGTAGAGCCTAAAGACGGTTTCCTGCAGCAGGTTAATGACCTGACTCATGAAAAAGGGGCTCTAGTCATTTATGATGAAGTCATTACAGCTTTCCGCTTTATGTATGGTGGTGCACAGGACTTGCTTCAAGTAAAACCTGACCTCACTGCATTAGGTAAAATTATCGGCGGCGGTCTTCCAATCGGCGCTTACGGCGGCAAAAAAGAAATTATGGAGCAAGTCGCCCCGCTTGGACCAGCCTACCAAGCTGGTACGATGGCAGGAAATCCCGCCTCCATCCTTTCTGGTATTGCATGCTTGGAAGTGTTAAAAGAAGACGGAGTCTACGAACGTCTGGATCAGCTCGGGGCCATGTTAGAAGAGGGAATTTTAGCCCTCGCAAAAAAACATCAAGTAGATATTACAGTGAATCGCTTAAAAGGTGCTCTCACCATTTATTTTACAAAGGAAATGATTGTGAACTACGAGCAGGCTGAAAATACGGATGGTGAAATGTTCGCCCGTTTCTTTAAATTCATGCTCGCACAAGGTATTAACCTCGCTCCTTCTAAATATGAAGCTTGGTTCTTAACCATTGCACATACTGAAAATGATATTTCTGAAACGCTCAAAGCAGTAGATCACGCGTTTGAACAGCTGAAACAATCATAATGAAGAGAAAAACAGACGTAAATTCATGCGTCTGTTTTTTTATTTACCAGCTCTTGATTGTCAAAAGCGAGTGAATCTGTTACATTTTTTCTCAATACCTTCTTTTGATGTTTTCATGAACTTTCAAAAATCACTTGAATATTTCGGAAGACCGCTGTATATTACTTAGTTGTTTCATCAAAATATTTATGATATATGACAAGTGGTCATCTATTATCGAAAAGAAAGGAATGCAGGGACAAAACCAATGAAACTTGGAGCCCGTATTTTAAAAACTGGTATTGCCATTGTACTCGCGCTTTACCTGGCAACATGGCTTGGGTTGCCGACACCCGTCTTCGCGGGAATTGCAGCTGTATTTGCTATCCAGCCATCTATTTATCGATCATTTTTAACGATTGTTGATCAAGTGCAAGCCAATATTATTGGAGCAGCACTTGCCATTACGTTCGGTCTGCTTTTTGGCACAGGACCAGTCATCATCGGCTTAACTGCCGTCATGGTCATTGCGATTAATTTAAAGCTGAAGATTGAACACACGATTCCGATTGCACTCGTAACCGTCATTGCGATTTTAGAAAGTGCAGGGGATCATTTCCTTTCCTTTGCCTTAATTCGAACAGCAACTGTGGTGTTAGGCGTACTTTCTTCATTTTTAGTGAATTTGATTTTCCTGCCGCCAAAGTATGAAACAAAGCTTGTTCATCACATTATGGAAAATACGGAGGAGATTTTAAAATGGATCCGTCTAAGCTCCAGACAGTCAACTGATCATTCCACTTTAAAGGATGACATCGATCAAATAAAAGAACGTATGATCAAATTAGATCACATTTACTTGTTATACAAAGAAGAACGAAGCTATTTAAAGAAAACGACCTATGTCAAATCTAGAAAGCTTGTTTTATTCAGACAGGCAATCATGACGTCTAATCGAGCACTGTACTTGCTGAAAAAGCTTCATAAGTTAGAAAATGAAATTCATTTGATGCCAGAGCATTTCAGAGAGAGCTTAACAGATGAGATTGATTATTTACTTTATTGGCATGAACGTACCTTAATGAAATTTGTTGGAAAAATGAAACCGCAGGACGATGACTTCCAAAATGAATGCTCTCTTCGTCTTGAAGCATTAACGAAATCATTTATTCAGCACCAGCAAAATCAAGAAAACGACTTGCTGGATTACAATATGCTGAATGTGATGTCGAGTATTATTGAATACCGTGATGAATTGGAGCATCTAGATACTTTGATTACAAGCTTCCAAACATATCACCCAAAAGATAGTGAGATTGAGACAGAAGAAAAAGAAGCTTAAATACAAAAGCCCGATTCTAAGAATCGGGCTTACATTTTTGACAAAGGGCTAAAATGATCTTTATTTTAGCCCTTTGTCTTCTTTTCAGCGTAGTTGAAAACCCTTGAAATCAAGGAAGGGCGAGTACTGGAACGGAGCGAATGCCATATTCGTGAGCACCAGCACGCAGGACTGACAAAGAATGCGGGGTTTGTCTACACGCTGTGACCGATTCTTGGAATCGGTCTTATTTTATTTTCTTCATTTTAGGATCAAGGGTGTCTCTTAATCCATCTCCCATCAAGTTAAAGCCAAGAACCGTCAGCATGATCGCAATCCCCGGGAAAAATAAAGTCCATGGCGCTTGTACGAGATAAGGTCTCGCATCGGCAAGCATTTTCCCCCACTCTGGACTTGGCGCTTGTGCACCTAATCCTAAAAACCCCAAGGCCGCCGCTTCGATAATGGCTGTACCAATCGCAAGCGTCGCCTGAACGATCACCGGCACCATACTATTTGGTAGAATGTGACGAAGAACGATGCGGCAATGTGACATCCCGACTGCCTTTGCTGCTAAGACGTATTCTTCTTGCTTAATGCTCAGCACCTTTGAACGGACGAGCCGGCCAAATGTCGGGACGTTAATAATCGCTATGGCAATAAGGGCATTTTGTAAGGAAGGGCCTAAGATGGAAACGATCGCAATCGCTAATAGAATGCTAGGAAAAGCGAGTAAAATATCAAATAGTCTTGAGATGACAGCATCCAGTAATCTACCGCCGTAACCTGCCATCAATCCAAGCAATGTTCCTAAAATAACCGACCCGAGAACGGAGAAGAAACCCACCCATAATGAAATCCGAGCTCCATACACAACTCTAGAAAATATGTCTCTCCCGAAATCATCCGTACCAAACCAATGCGCAGCTGAAGGGGCACTAAATCGTTCGCCTAGTGACTGCTCGTTGATTCCATAAGGAGCAATGAGCGGTGCAAAGATTGCTAGGATCAGAAATAAAAAGACAATCACAGTGCCAATGACCGCCAGCTTGTGCTGAAAGAACAGTTTCATCGATTCAAGAATCAGTGATTGAGAGCGTTCTTCCTTTTGTTTAGGTGCTTGAAGCTCTTTTTGCGCTTCCATGTCGTCACTCTCCCTTCTCTAGTATTTAATCCTCGGATCAATGACTGCATACAAGATATCCACAATGAAATTGATCAGCACAAATATGAGCGCAACAACAAGAATGCCAGTTTGAATGACAGGATAATCACGATAGCTAATGGCATCGTAAATATATCGCCCAATTCCCGGCCAAGCAAAGATCGTTTCTGTTAGAATGGCTCCGCCTAGCAAGAGACCTGTTTGAAGACCAATAATCGTTAAAATCGGAATGAGCGCATTTTTCAGCCCATGCTGATAAATGATAAAAAATGAACGTACCCCTTTTGCTTTTGCTGTTCGAATAAAATCTGAATGAAGAACTTCCAGCATACTTGCCCTCGTAATCCTTGCAATAATCGCAGCAGGAATCGTTGCGAGAGCGGTACTTGGTAAAATTAAATGCTTGATGCTGTCAAAGAATTGATCAAATCGTCCTTGCAAAAGCGTGTCCAGCGTATGAATATAGGTGATCGACTCTACCGGATTTCTGACGTTTTCTCGTCCTGTAGTCGGCAAAATACCTAATTCAATCGAGAATAGCCACTGTCCCATTAAGCCTAACCAGAAAATCGGCATGGACACCCCAATGAGCGCAATAAACATGGCCACATAATCAAAGAAAGAATGTTTAAACCACGCACTAATGATTCCGGCATTCACACCGACAATAATCGCCAGCAACATAGCGAAGAAAGTCAATTCTAATGTAGCGAATAAGTAAGGCTTCATTTCCTGGGCAATAGCCGCTCCTGTTCGTATGGAAGTCCCTAGATCGCCTTTTAAAAGCCCCAGCATGTAGTGACCATATTGTACGTACCACGGCTGGTCTAAACCAAGCTGAATCGTCAATTGCTCTACTGCTTCTTTCGTTGCCCGCTGTCCTAAGATGACCTGCGCCGGATTTCCAGGGATAAACCGAATAATAGAAAATACAACTAAGGTCATTCCGATCAGTACTGGAATGAGCATTCCTGCTCGCTTCATACAATAAGCAAACAAACAGCTTTCACCGCCTTTTCATTGTTTGGATAAGGGAGATCGAACGATCTCCCTTATTTGCTTATTCGAAATATACGTCAGTCAATGCTTCGGAACCAGTCGGATGCGGCTGGTAGCCTTTTAAATCTTTAGATGCAGCAAGCATTGGAATTGAATGGACTAATGGAATCCAAGGCGCTTCATCATGAATGATTTCTTGAGCTTCTTGATATAATTCATTTCGCTTCTTTTGATCCGTATCGGTCTGCGCTTCAATGAGGATGTCATGCATTTTATCGTTTTGGAAGAATGTATAGTTGTTGCCGCCAATACTGTCTTTATCTAATAATGTATAGATGAAATTATCAGGATCGCCATTGTCCCCTGTCCATCCTAATAAGAACACATCTGCTTCGCCTTTACTTGCTTTATCTAAATAAGTCGCCCAATCATATGTGACGATTTCGGCTTTGACACCAACTTTTTCAAAGTTTGACTGAATGACTTCAGCTACCTTCATCCCGTCTGGCATATATGGACGCGGCACAGGCATTGCCCAAAGCTTGATGCGAAAACCGTCAGGGAAGCCTGCCTCTTTCAATAGTTCTTTTGCTTTTTCCGGATCATATGGATATGGCTCAATCTCGTCATTGTAGCCTTCTAATGACGGAGGAAGTGGATTTTTTGCTGGTTCAGCAAGCCCTCCATAAAACGACTCGATGATTGATTCTTTATCAACTGCATAATTGAGTGCCTGACGAACCAACTTGTTATCAAGCGGCTTTCTAGTCACTGTCAACCCGATATAACCTACGTTCATGGATGGTCTTTCAATCAACTGGAGCGCTTTGTCTGTTTTAATGCCATCTAAATCGGACGGATTGACGCCATCCATTAAGTCGATTTCGCCTGTTTTAAGCGCATTTAAACGAGCAGAGTTTTCAGGAATAGAGCGGAAGATGATTTGTTTCAGTTTTGGTTTATCTTTTTGCCAGTAATCTTCGTTCTTTTCTAAGACAATACGATCGTTCTGCTTCCATTCTTTAAACTTAAATGGTCCTGTGCCCACTGGGTTTTCTCTAAATGAATCACCGCTTTTTTCAACTGCTGCAGGACTAGCGATACCAAATGGTGACATGGCGATGTTTTTCAGAAATGTTGCTTGCGGGCGTTTGAGTTGAAATTCAATTTCATGCTCTCCTTTGACGATGATGTCTTTAATGACATGCCCTTTATCTTTTTTATAGCCGCCAAACATGCCGTAGTAAGGAAATTTTTCGGCATCTCCATTCATCCAGCGGTCAAAGTTGAATTTTACAGCTTCTGCATTAAAGTCTGTGCCATCGTGAAATTTCACACCTTCTCTTAAGTAGAACGTGTACGATTTTCCGTCCTTTGCAACATCCCATTCTGTTGCGAGGCCCGGATGGATGGTCGTGTCTTTTTCACCGTAATTCAAAAGCTTTTCAAACATATTCTCTGTGACCTTGAAGGTTTCGCCTTCTGTTGTTGTAATCGGATCAAGTGACGTAGAGTCCCCTCCTCTGCCGAATACGAGAGTGTCTTTTGTGGCTTTTTCTTCTGATGTTGATGAAGATGAACAGCCCCCTAAAAATAACGCAAGTGCCAGCACAAAAATGAAACTACTGAATAACCATGTCTTCTTCATTGTGTTCCTCCTTTTGATATAAATAGCACGCAGCTGCATGGCCTGTTTCCTCCTCATACAAAGGCGGAACAGCTTGCAAGCATTGCGCCCACCTTTTTGGACATCTTTTATAGAAAGGACAGCCATCTTCTGACACCAGAGTGGATTCTTCCGCTGACACATCTTGCGTTTCCAGCACGTGATCCATATGTGGAATGGATGTCAGAAGAAGCGATGTATAAGGATGAAGCGGCTTGTGAAATACGTCCTCCGCAGGACCCATTTCTACAATACGGCCAGCGTACATCACTGCAATTCGGTCGCTCATATACTTGACAACGCCTAGATCGTGAGAAATAAACAAGTACGTCAGAGAAAGCGTCTTTTGCAATTCGAGCATTAAATTCAATATTTGCGCTTGAACCGATACATCTAAAGCGGAAACTGGCTCATCGGCAATCACAAGACTTGGATGAGTAATCAGCGCCCTAGCAATTCCAATACGCTGCCTCTGACCGCCGCTAAATTGGTGCGCATAACGGTCTCCATAGGATGGGTCAAATCCAACAATGTGCAGCATCTCTTTTACCCGCTTTTGTCTTTCTGCTTTTGTTCCATGTTTATGAACAATAAGCGGTTCTTCTAAAATGTCTTTTATTTTCATTCGTGGATTTAAGGAAGCGTATGGATCTTGGAAAATCATTTGAATGTCTTTTCTGAAGGAACGCATGTCTCGTTCTTTGAGAAGCATCACTTCTTTTCCTTTCATTTGGATTGAGCCAGAAGTCGGTTCGATTAATCTCATTAAGCTTTTGCCAAGGGTTGATTTCCCGCAGCCAGATTCGCCCACAATGCCGAGCGTCTCTCCTTCTTTCACGTGAAAGGACACTTGATTTAAAGCCATAGTCGTCTGTTTGTGTTTAGAAAAAAATGCCGATGTGTCATAACGCTTCGTCAGTTGATTCACTTGCAACAGTGGGTGATTCAGTGTCTTCTCCTCCTTCCATTAGAAAACATGCGACGCGGTGATTGTGTGAAATGGATTGTAAAGATGGGTCTTTTTCAAGACATTGCGTCATTTGATATGGACAGCGTGGTGCA
Source organism: Bacillus sp. FSL W7-1582 (assembly GCF_038593325.1). Lineage (NCBI taxonomy): Bacteria > Bacillati > Bacillota > Bacilli > Caryophanales > Bacillaceae > Bacillus > Bacillus sp. FSL W7-1582. The sequence goes on along the minus strand of NZ_CP151987.1, from coordinate 863,895 downwards.
AATTGACAGCCGGACCGAATAGCTCCTGGCTTAGGTACATGACCCGAAATAGACATGAGTTTTTCTTTTTTCTCTTTAAATGATGGAACAGAGGCGAAAAGACCTTTTGTGTAGGGATGCAGAGGTTTTTGAAAAATACGGTCAACGGTTCCTTCTTCTACGATTCGACCGGCATACATAATCATGACACGCTGGCATATTTGCCGCACGACGCCTAAATCATGAGTAATAAATAAAATAGCGGTGTCCATCTCTTCATTTAACTTTTTGAGCAAACGAAGAATTTGTGCTTGGATGGTGACATCAAGTGCAGTCGTTGGTTCATCTGCAATCATGAGCTTTGGGTGACACAGCATCGCCATCGCAATCATCACACGCTGACGCATGCCGCCCGATAGTTCATGTGGATATTTTTTGAGTAATGACGCTGCTTGTTTCAGGCCTACCGTTTGAAGCAAATCTACCGCCTTCACTTTTGCTTCTTTTTGGCTGATAGTCTGATGTGTAAAAAGGGCTTCTGTCATTTGCTTGCCGATGGTCATGAGTGGATTGAGAGAAGTCATGGGTTCCTGAAAAATCATTGAGATGTCATTCCCTCTGACCTCTCGCCATTGTTTCTCCGACAGTGACAGCAGGTTTTGACCTTCAAATTGTATGTGACCTGTTGTTTCTGTTTGGTGATTCAGCCCCATTAAAGACATCGATGTGATGCTTTTCCCGCAGCCAGATTCGCCCACAATACCTAAGGTTTCTCCTTTTTGAATAGAGAATGAGATGTCATGGACGATCGGCACTCTCTGCTTTTTTTGCTGAAAGGCAATGGACAGCTGTTTGACATCTAGCAATACTTCTTGTTCTTTCACATCTTCACCACCCCGTCATACTTTTTAAAATTGTATTGAGACAAGCTGGGAAATATGTCATGTTTTTGACAAGCATAAAAAAGCCTATCCGCTAGAATCGGATAGGCTTCTACTAATTTAATGTTTGAATGGTAAATAGATGGCGATAGTGGCTGTCTCGGTTCATTAATTCTTCATGTGATCCTTTTTCCACAATCTGGCCTTGTTCCATGACCACAATGAGGTCCGCATGTGTAATCGTTGATAAACGGTGCGCAACAATAAAAGTTGTGCGATCTTTTGCCAGCTTCTGCATCGCTTCTTGAATGTAATGTTCACTTTCTAAATCAAGTGCAGACGTCGCTTCGTCTAAAATAAGCAGCGGTGGATTTTTAAGAAATACCCTTGCAATTGAAATTCGTTGTTTTTGACCGCCTGATAGCTTTACGCCACGTTCTCCTACTTTCGTGTCATATCCTTCAGGAAGAGACATGATGAACTCATGCGCATTTGCCGCTTTTGCAGCCGACACAATTTTCTCAAAGGATGCTTCCGGGTCTCCCACAGCGATATTTTCTTTAATGGTGTCACTGAATAAGAATGTATCTTGGAGCACCATTCCGACTTGATTCCGGAGGCTTCTTGCCTTGTACTCTTTAATATCAATGCCGTCAATTTCGAGTGATCCGCTTGTGACATCATAAAATCTTGGAATTAAGCTGACGAGTGTCGACTTCCCTCCGCCGCTCATTCCTACAAGCGCAACGGTTTGACCTTTTTCTACTTTCAAGGAGATATTGTGTAAAATCTCTTCCTGTGTATGTTCGTAACGGAACGACACATCTTTAAATTCTACCTCTCCTTTTAAGTGATTGGCTTCTTTTGCATTGGGCTTGTCTGTTACTTCATACGGTTCATCAATAAACTCAAAAATACGATCCATTGATGCTACTGACTGAGTTAAAGTCGTCGATGAGTTAATGAGACGACGAATCGGGTTGTACATCCGGTCAATGTAGCCGACAAAGGCAATCATTGTCCCAATTGAAAGCGACCCGTTAATGACGGTATAGCCAGCAAAAGCAATAATGAGCAGCGGCGCAATGTCTGTGATCGTATTGACGACGGCGAATGTTTTGGCATTCCAATTCGTATGATTGATCGCTTTGTTTAAGAAATTTTTATTTTCATCGTGAAAATTCTCTTGTTCGTATTCTTCAATCGCAAAGCTGCGAATGACAGGCATTCCTTGTACTCGCTCATGCAGGTGCCCTTGCACCTCAGCCAGTGCCTGCGACCGCTCTTTTGTCAGCTTGCGAAGCCGTCCGTAAAAATACTTCACTGCTAACGCATACAGCGGAAAAATAATGACAGACACAATGGTGAGTTTAAGATCCAGTGTACACATAATGGCGATCACAATCAGGACGGTCATCAAATCAAGCCAAATGTTCATAAGCCCTGTGATGACAAATTCCTTTGTTTGCTCCACATCGTTGATAACCCTTGAAATAATTTCCCCTGTTCTCGTGTTGGCGTAATAACGAAGGCTTAGCTTTTGAATGTGCGAGAACAGTTTTTCCCGAATATCAAATAATACTTTACTGCCTGTCCACTGCGCATAGTATTGTCTGTAGTACTCAACAGGCGGTCTCATCACTAAAAATAATACAAGCATGATTCCCATAATAATAAAGAGAGTGGATGTTTTTTCTTCAGCCGATCCAGAGCCTTGAATCACATCATCAATGACATACTTTAAAAGCAGAGGCAATGTTAAGGGAATCGAGAACTTAATCATTCCGATCACCATTGTCAATGCAATCTGTTTTTTATACGGTGTTACAAAAGCCATGTAACGTTTTATGACCCCCATGTAAATCTCCTTCCCAATCTATCAGTGCCTCTTATCCGTACGCAGTCAAAAACCTGTTGGCTTTGAAAAGCCAAACAGGTTTTAGCTGCTGTTACTTATTTTGTATAACGCAAAAAACGTTCATACCACATATCCACAAATTCTGGAGCAAACGGTCCCTTCCGCTGGTGAATCCAATGCAGTAATGTATTTAGATGCTCTCGTAAGATACTATCGATTTCTTTTGGATAATTCATCTGCCTCTTATGATCTGCATATTCATCCTCATCCAAAATATTATACGTCATGTCCGGAAAAACTTTGACATCTAAGTCGTAATCAATATACTTAATCGCCTCTTCATCTGTCGCAAAAGGAGAGCTGATGTTGCAGTAATAATACACCCCATCATCTCGAAGCATCCCAATGACATTAAACCATTGTTTTGCATGAAAATAGCAAATAGCCGGTTCTCTTGTCATCCATGTTCGGCCATCGGATTCAGTCACCATTGTTCGATCGTTTGCACCAATGATACACAATTCCGTTGCTTTCAGAATGGTGGTTTCATTCCAAATCCTGTGGATCAAGCCATTATGTTTATAGCTTTGAATTTGGATGGTTTCTCCTTCCTTGGGATAGCCCATATTTTCTCCCCTACTTTCTATAACAAACAAACCTAACAGTCCAAAGACCTAATTTCCCAACTAAACATGTCTCTATTATATTATACCGTTACATCATTAAAAAATGAAATGAAAAAGCCATTCAACCCAATTGAACGGCACACTCTTTTACATCACGGTTGAGCTCTTCTCCATTTGTTTATACGAATTGATGACTTGTTTAGTCTGTTTTGTAAATAGTGTCTGGACTTTTTGCAGTTCCTCTCGTTTCTGTTTGATTTGATCATGAAGCTTATGCCGCTCTTCCTTTTTTTCACCTTGCAGCAATTGTTTTTCTGTCTCTAAGTACAGATCAAGTTCTCCTTGTACATCGAGCAGCTGATCCATAAGCTGCATTTGTTCTTTGACAAGCTGATCGAAATCAGACATCTAACTCCTCCCTTTCCTTCGATTCCACTTTTTGTATCTATACCATTTCTTGAAAGAAGGAAGAAGTCCTTTGACTGTTTATGTAGAGGTTTTACAGGTTTTGTCGGATGGTGGAAAGAGGCAAAAAGAAAAGCACTTCATTCGTAGATGAAGTGCTTCCCTTTGTTTCAGTGATTAGCTGTTTTGTTGTTTGTTTTGCTCAGCTTTTTGGTTGTATTTTTTTACGTGCTGTGCGTCAGTCTCGCTAGCAAATTCAGTGCCATATTGACCGCCTTGTGCAGCAGCTTGGTTTTGTTTTTTCACTTGTTGTGCGTTTGTTTTGTTTTGTTGTTTATCCATCATTATCACCTCCACGCACATTAATTTGTGCAGAAGGTGTACATCTTATTCATGATTTTTTTAAACAAGCAAAGAACGTCCGCCATCGACGATAATCGTCTGTCCTCTAATCATATCTGCTTTGCCTGATACAAGGAATTCTACACTGTCGACCATGTCTTTAATTTCCACCATACGGCCTGCTGGTGTATTTTTCTTAGCGTCTTCTAATAACTCTTCACGATTTGGGAAGTGCTTGAGTGCATCTGTATCAATGGCGCCGCCTGATACGGCATTTACGACGATATTTTTTTGTGACAGCTCAACGGATAGGTAGCGTGTCAAAGCTTCTAGTGCTGCTTTAGATACACCGACCACCGTGTAGTTTTCAAGGTAGCGAATAGAGCCTAGTGAGCTAATGCTGACGATATGTCCGCCGCCGTTTTTCTCCATTAATTTGGCTGCTTCTTGTCCGCAGAATAACAAGGCCTTCGCATTGATATTCATAGTCCAGTCCCAATGATTTTCTTCAAGATCCATGATTGGGCGCTGAACGCCAGATGCCGCATTGTTCACAAATACGTCTAAACGGCCAAACGTTTCGTCAATTTGCTGGAACATGTCTTTGATTTTCTCTGGCTGACCAACGTTGGCTTTGACAACTAATGTTTTAACACCCATCGCTTCAATTTCTTCAGCTGTTTCAAGTGCTGCTTTTTTGCTTCTTGCATAGTTAATGACAATGTCATATCCTTTTTCAGCCAGGCGAAGGGCTACTTCTTTCCCGACACCTCTACTGCTGCCTGTAATTAGTGCACATTTACGCTTGTTCATTATGGTTCATCTCCTGATTTGAATAGTTTTCGTCCATTCGCTTCACACTAATAGGAAAGTTCCTATTAGGAGGTTACATTCATGTATGTCGGACGCGATTTAAGCCAGCTTGGCATGATGTCAAAGGATCAATGGAAAGATACTGAGCTTGCATTTTTTCATCATGCTTTCCAACAAATTTTACCTTATTTAAACGAAGAAGGGCAATCTAAGTATCGAGAAATCATTTCTGAAATTGAAAACCGTGGGGGTCTGCACCGAAATGAGGCCGATTATACCCATGGTACAACGGTTAAATATGACTAGGCTGTTCAAGTGCCATCTTCCATATTTTTTGATGTGAGACTGGCAAAGCATATGCCTCAAATTCTTCTGTTGTGACTTTTTTCAGCATCGTGTCATCAGATACAGAGGTCACACGTCCAAAGAAAACAGAAATATTCCAGATGAGGTGGGTAAATACATGTTGAATGGTGCCTTCTAAATCACCAAGTTCTGCTTGTACACCCGCTTCCTCTTTTAAGAAATCAATCAGCTGCTCTTTTTCCGTTTTTCTTCCCTTCATTGTTTCCATGTTTGGGAACTCCCATAAATTCGCAAGCAGACCTGTACTTGGACGCTTATGAATATAGAGGTGGCCTGCATCATCAAATAACACCACCGCTGCCATTGATTTCGCAGTCGGCTTTTTCTTTTTACTTTTCACCGGCAGCTCATGCTGAACGCCTTCCTCCAGTGCTGAGCAATGCATGTTTACAGGACAAATGAGGCATGCAGGAGAGGTTGGGGTGCAAATAAGTGCACCTAGCTCCATTAGCCCTTGATTGAATTCTGACGGCTTTTCCCGGGAAATGAGCTGATCAACCGCAAATTCGAAAATGTTTCTCGTTTTTGGTTTTGCAATATCATCCCATATGGACAAGATACGGGAAATGACCCTCATCACGTTGCCGTCTACCGCAGGGTATGGCTTGTTATAAGCGATACTCAGCACTGCGCCGCTCGTATACGGACCTACACCTTTCAGCTTTGAAAATTGTTCTTTCGTATCAGGGACAACGCCCTCGTAGGATTCATAGACTTCTTTCACAGCAGCCTGTAAATTACGCACTCTTGAGTAGTAGCCCAGACCTTCCCATGCTTTCATGACCTTTTCTTCATCAGCTAAAGCAAGATCTTTCACCGTCGGGAATTGCTCCATAAACCGGTTGAAGTACGGAATGACCGTATCCACTCTCGTTTGCTGGAGCATCACTTCTGATACCCAGACGCGGTATGGATCTTGATTTTCACGCCATGGAAGTGTTCGTTGTTCTTTTTCATACCAATCGATTAAATCATGCTGAAAACCCGCAATATCTTTGCGGTCCAGCTTTTCTTGAATGTCTTTCATCTCTATACTCCTTCTTATCGAACCGAGAGCTAACGTTCTGAAAAGAACCTTATTTGTTGTATACTGTTTGTAGATACGTTAACATGTTACATTAAATCGGGATAAAGCAAAAGTGATTTTGCACATAGTCTTGATGAGAAACGTATACTTTGTATGATTGTTCCTAAGCATGACAACTAGGAGGTAATCAATTGGACACTGGTACTCATGTAGTAATGGGCATTTCTCTTGGGGGACTTGCGCTTTTAGATCCAGCCGTCAGCGCAGATCCACACATGGCACACGCCGTGATGATCGCGACCATCGCCGGCTCCCAAGCACCAGACATTGATACTGTGCTAAAACTAAAAAATAATGCAGTTTATATAAGAAATCACCGGGGATTTACTCATTCCATTCCGGCTGTACTGTTTTGGTCATTGCTAATTCCTGCTGTGATTTTCCCATTTGTGCCGGGGGCGAATTTACTTCACCTTTGGTTATGGACACTATTAGCCGTCGTGCTTCATGTGTTTGTCGATATATTCAATGCATACGGCACACAGGCCATTCGTCCTTTTTCAAAGAAATGGGTAGCGCTTGGGATCATTAACACGTTTGATCCGTTTATCTTTTTTACCCATCTTGTCGCCATTGTCGTTTGGGCGATTGGCGGGCATCCCGGCTATACGTTTATTACGCTGTATGCCGTGATTTTCTGTTATTATATCGTCAGGGTCATCATGCAGCTTCAGATTAAACGTCAGCTGCGTGCACGATTCGATGAAATTGAAGACATTATTATTTCGCCTACGATGAAGTTCAGACAATGGCGCATTGCCGTGAAATGTAAATCCTCTTTCCATGTTGGACGCAGTATGAATGGTGAGATCATCATTTTAGACACCTTTAACCGTGTGCCGGTCCCTGATACAGAGATTATGAAAATTGCCAAGCAAGACGAAAACATTTCAGCCTTTCTCTCCTTCTCCCCTGTCTACCGGTGGGAAGTGGATAAATACAAGGATCATTATGAGGTACGGTTCATTGATTTGCGCTACCGCAGCAAAGGTCACTATCCTTTTGTCGCGATCTGCCATATCGACATGGACCACCAAATCAAAAATTCCTATACCGGCTGGATTTTCAGTGAAGAAAAACTGCAAAAAAAATTAAGACTCGGCTCTGTGTGAGCGAGTCTTTTTTTGTTGTATAGGGCTTGAATTATTCATATGTGTAGATTTTGAACTGGATAGTACTTGAATTTGTATAAAACGCAGAAACTGTGATCTATGCACTCATGGAGAGTGCGACTACTTCTGTTGATTCAGATACAATGGAATACGTTTGATTTCAATCCACACACTCATGTAGAGTGCGACCCAAGCGTGGCAGATTACACAGCATTTCTTGAAATTTCAATCCACGCACTCATATAGAGTGCGACTGCGATTTCTGCCCTAATTGTAACATTTTTTAGGAAATGATAGGTAAAATCCTCAACTTTCAATAAAGAATTTTGTTTTCTCCTTCATGAAATATACATTTTTACCCAATTTTGTCGAATAAAAAGGTGCGAATGTTCCAGGGATTTTATGTTCACCTGACATTCGCACCATCAGTTCCTCTTACAACTTCGTCATATATTCCACAATAAACTCCCAAAAGCCAGGTCCTTCTTGGTAAATCAGCCAGTCTACTTTTTCGATGAGTTTGATATAAAGTTCTTGTTCGAGGTCTTCTCTTTCTTGATATGCCGTGTTTTGTAGTTTCTTTTTGATCATGGGTGTGAAGGTTTCAATGAGTTCTTCCATTTCTCCATTGGTCATTTTGTCTTCGGGCACGGACATCTCCCCCTGTTTCTTCTTTTAGTTTGTTGAGCGCTTTTTTGTGAATGTTTGAGATGTTTTGTCTTGTTTCGCCTAACTGATCGGCTATTTCTTTCATCGTTAGGCCTTCGACATAGATTTGGGTTAAGACCATTTTTTGTTTGTCTGTGAGCTGCTGGTAGGCCTTGTACAATCTTTTGTCTTGCAGGTGCTCCCCTAAGTCTTGTTGGTTAAAGAGCACAGCTTCATACGTATCTGTTTGAACAGGGTCTTTCACTTCTTGCGTATCAGGATGATCGAGTATGAGCGGAAAACGCTGCTGCTTTTTTTTCACTCGTTTGTCAAAGTCGACTGAAAAGATGCGGATCATTGTGGAAATATACTTGATGATGCGGATTTTTTGATAAAACTGCTTGAACTCGGAATCTAGTTTTTTCGCATTTTCTTCGTTTGGCTCTTCCATGACTTGCCTAAGCAGTTGCTGGTTTTTAGGATTGCTTAAAAATTGCTGAATGAGCGGGTGGTCAACGATTTCCTTCCATTTTGCTTTCAATAACAGCCGATAATCCATGTGCATCCTCCCCTTTGTTCTCTCTACTTGCATTAAGTGGACAAAAGTTAAAAAAAGTAAACTTTGTGAAACGGGTCTAATGGTTCATTTTCTCCCCCTTTGATTTCCTATTTCTTCTTTCATACCACTTATAGAGAAGACGAGCATCCGCTGGGAGGTGAGACAAATGGAGACCTTTTTTTCGGAGGAATGGCTGAAGCAGCTCGGTCAGGCTGGCTTTCCTGCCATTTTGACAGTTTACTTGCTGACACGTTTTGAACGAAAGTTTGATGAATTAAGCAAACTCATCCAACGATTGGTCGCTGTTCAAAAAAATGATGAATCAGATTGACATCTTCTTGATTCGTTTCACCTTATGAAAACGAGGGCGAAATGAAAGGCCTTTTGTCACCTCACACAATACGATGTTGAAAGGGGATTTTATCATGAGTGAAAAGCAAAATGGTGTACCGCAGCCGATTCGAGGAGAAAAAGGAGCAACGGTCAAAATTCCACGTAATCTCGAGCGAGACAGACAAAACCCAGATATGCTCACGCCACCAGAAACCGATCATGGAACGGTTCCCAACATGAAATATTCTTTTTCTGATACGCACAACCGTTTAGAAAAAGGCGGCTATGCCCGCGAGGTAACGGTGCGTGAACTGCCTATCTCTAAAAGTCTTGCCTCTGTGAACATGCGGCTAAAGCCTGGTGCGATTCGTGAGCTGCACTGGCATAAGGAAGCGGAATGGGCGTACATGATTTATGGGGAAGCAAGAATTACATCGGTTGATGCAGAGGGGCGGAATTTTACAGAGGATGTGACTGAGGGAGATTTATGGTACTTCCCTTCAGGCTTGCCGCACTCTATTCAAGCACTTGAACCAGGAGCTGAGTTCTTGCTTGTGTTTGATGATGGTTCCTTCTCTGAAAATAGTACGTTCCAAGTGACTGATTGGCTTGCGCATACCCCAGAGGAAGTCGTTCTCCAAAACTTTGGAATGACAAAGGAGCAATTTAAGAAGCTGCCAGAGAAAGAGAAGTATATTTTCCAAAAAGGAATTCCTGGTTCCCTTGAATGTGACAAGGTGCAAACAGAGCAAGGAGAAGTCCCGAATTCCTTTAAATATGAGCTATTAAAACAAGAGCCAATTACGTCAAGCGGTGGACAAGTGTGGATTGCGGACTCTACCAATTTCAAAGCGTCTAAAACGATTGCATCCGCTCTTGTGAAAGTTGATCCAGGTGCCATTCGTGAGCTGCACTGGCATCCAAATACGGATGAATGGCAATATTTCATTTCTGGAAAAGCTCGAATGACGGTATTTGCTTCTGATGGACATGCGAGAACCTTCAACTATCAGGCGGGAGACGTTGGCTATGTGCCATTTGCGATGGGGCATTATGTAGAAAATACAGGCGACGAACCGCTCTATTTCTTAGAAATCTTTAAGAGCGATCATTATGCAGACATTTCACTCAATCAGTGGCTTGCGGTGACACCGAAACAGCTTGTTTTGGATCATTTAGATCAAGGCGAAGAATTCTTAAAACTGCTTGATACAGAAAAACATCCTGTCATCGCTGCACCTAAAAAAGAGGATTAATTCCAACCTTCCTGCAAAAAGGCTGTCCTTTTTGCAGGTATCTTCATGTAAAGGAGTGTTGTTTACCCATGCAACAATCTGTTCACGCTTTATGGCAAGGGCTGAAATGGCTCATGGCGCTATCAGCTGTCTGTTACATATTTTTGTTGTTTTGTGTGCTGTTCTTTCATTTGACGGGTGCTTTTTATCAATCGATTTTATCGTTGATTCTGTTTATGGGCATCTATGTTGTACTTGGGATCTCTTTTGAACATCTGGAACACGTGCTCATGCGGTTTGTTCGTAAGTGTCGGTCCAAAAAACGATCTATCGTTTTCTATGCCGTTTTATTTCACCTTTTGTTTATTTGGGGTGCTGTCTATGTATCAGACGAATTGGTTGACGGCATTTTGCTGACTACTTCTGAAGAAATTCTCTTTGCGCTAAGTCTTTGGTTATTTCATTTTTTGTTTGATTATGCGTCGTTTTCGTTTGATAAGGAAGCTTCGTGAGGCGCTATCGTCTTTTTGTGGAGAGCGCTTGTTTGACCTGCTCCATATGATGGAGATCATGTTTAATCAAACCTTGAAAATAACTTGATAACGTCAGCTCAGTTTGACCGATCAGAAAGGGTGTAGTCCAGCGAGATGCTTCGATTTTCTTCATTTCTTGAAGCAATTTTGTTCTAACAACAATAAATCGCCCGATCGTCTCGCTTCTCTCTTCCTTTCTTGCTCTTTCGGCTGACTGCTGATTCATTTCATGCACATCAGGTGCCTGAGGTAACGCTTTATTGTTCCAAAATTCCTTTAGGCGATCGTGTAAAATAAATTCATCCCATGGAACGAAATGTGCGATGATCTCAGCAATGCTCCACTTTCCATCAGCGATGGCGCTACGCCATTCTTCTTCTGTTACTTCCGTTAGTGACTGTACCCATTCAAGGGTGTGTTCATAGTGTTTTATCACGGTGTCTTTGTTCATGTTTTGTTATCCCCTTCATGTTTTTAAAAGAAGTTGATCAGAAATTGGTTAGTTTCATTCTTGCTAAATCATTTCTAACATATTATCATATACTTTAATTACCAAATGAAAAGGGGGAATTGTGATACGCTGTCTTATATGAAAAAGCTTATTTTTTTGCACTAAAATAAACCGACCGGTCTGTTTATAAAAAGGGAGGAAAAATGATGAAATCTCAAAATGTGATCATTATCGGCAGTGGTGTAGCAGGATTGGCTACTGCTTTATTTTTAAAAAAGGCTGGAATGGAAAGTACGATTTATGAAAGCAGGTCAGATGAAGAATTAGAAACAGGAGCAGGTTTTTTACTGTCTCCGAATGGGGTAAAGATTTTGGATGGAATCGGGTGTAAAAATGAAGTGATCGCAAATGCAACCGTGATAAAGAAGATCCAGCAAATAAACAGTGAAAATGAAGTAGAAGCGATCTTTCACAATTATAGTGAAAAATATTATGATGCCCCTTTACTGAACGTCATGAGAGACCAAATCATCAAATCACTTTTAAAAGAAGTTCACCGCCAAGGAATAGAAGTGAAATACAACAAAAAGTTAATCTCAATCACACAGCAGCCTCATTCCGTTCAGGTTCTTTTTGAAGATGAAACTGTGATAACAGGTGATATCGTAATAGGAGCAGATGGAACTTTTTCTAAAACAAGAGAGGCTATTGCGTTTAATGCTAAATTAGACTATAGCGGTTTTTGGGGACTACAAGGAGTATCGTTTGTGAAGGATTTTGTATTGGATGAGGCAACAAGTTATTTTTACAATGACGGAAACTTTCAATTCATTTTTGGAAAAGCGCATCCAACAAATAAAATGAATATTTTATGGCAAGCTTTCTCTCAGTGTCCTGAGAAGTTACCTACAAAACATTTTGAGAAAGCCAATCAAGAAACCATCCGACAGTTATTATATAAACAAATGGAACATTGGAACATTCCTAAACACCTTTCTGACATCATCGATCATACAAACATGTTCTTTCCAAGAAGTATCTATGAAATAAAGGATTTTCCTGTGTGGTCAAAAGGACGTGTTGTTCTTGTAGGTGATGCGGTACATACGGCGAACCCTTTTGTTGGTCAAGGAGCATCGTATAGTCTAGAAGATGCCATGCTCATAGCAAAGATGCTAAGGGATCATGATTATCGAGATGCGTTCTATTATTATGAAAAGGATCGAAGAAAGAGGACAGAAGAATTGAATGCGCTATTTCAGCACATGAGTATTCAAAACGATATTGATAAAAAAATGAACGAATACACGATTGAATGGGATGAAGAAACTTACGTATGAGATGAAAGATAAAAAAACACCACTTATGCTGAAAAGTGGTGTTTCTTGTGTTTTCTCCGTGCATAGAGGATCGCACCGATCAAACTGACGAGTGAAATCAATGCGAGAATTCTGATATAAGGCGGATAGTAAGTTAGCACGATCTCGTTTTTGCCTTTTTCTATTGGAAAACCAATAAACGCATAATTGGCTTGTTCAATCTCGGTTTGATGGCCGTTCACCGTGAGCTCCCAGCCTTTTTCATATGGAACAGGCAGAATCATATAATCATCGCCGCGCTTGTTCTCATAAGAAATCGTAAAGCGGTTATTTTTAAGCTTCACCTGCTGGCTGCCATCATCCTGTTTTTCTTTTTCATATGCCCGCGCAAGGGTGCGGTAAGGCTCATGATACAGCTTTAATTGACTCAGCTCATACGTCCCTTTTGGAACTCGTATGGAAAGGATTTTTCCCGCAGGGACTCGGATCGTCACGTCATTAACGCCTGTTTTGTAGATAGACGTATTGCTTTTGCGTGATGTGACGTAGTCATCTACAGATAACTGAAACCCTTCGTTACGGTCGGTCCGCTTCACATAAAAGCTCACATACACATCCCCCACGCGAGCGATATCATCTGGAAGGGTGATATTCAGCCCGCCCGTTTTCCCGTATACATCAAGCACGCCATTTTCGTATACCGCTTGTTCAGTATGAATGTTTGTATCCTTTATTCGATCAGGCGATTGGTCGATTTCAGCATTTCCTTTTTTGTTTAAGATCACACCTTGCAACATCGCATGTTCTTTATCAAGTGCTGACGCATGCTCTAGTGACTTTTCTGAATAGACGGTACTCGTTGTTCTTGCAAATGGGAGCGGACGTGTATTTTCATACACTTCATAATGTTCGCTTTCCAATATGGGCTTAAAATAAACCGGCGGTGAGAAAGACATCGATTTGTCTCTCATATAATACTTCCCGTAGGTCAAACTGTATAAATTCGCTCTGTCCCCCATTGTTGCATACCGGCTGACACTTTCCCGTCCCATATCAATTTGCAGGTCATTCCAGTAGAAATGGAGCAGATGCTGATTCAATATACTTGAATACGCACTCATGCCTTGAAAGCCTTCAAACAATGGGGTGTTGTTGCGCACGCCGTTCATCCAATCAATCCGGGCAAGCGGATCTTCTTTTGAGCGGCTTTGAATCTGCTGAATGAGCTTCATTTGCTCATGTCCAGCATACGCCTCACTATTCAGATACGTATCTGATACGCTCTTAATATTGCTTCTTTCAAATAAGTAGCCCTGCTGATACACGCCTGCTGTCAGTAAGCTCACAACGATGAGCACAGCTGAAAAGAGTCGAAGGTGCAGACGTTTTCCCACATGTATCGAGAGGAAGAACAAACTGATCACAAGCAGTCCTATTCCGGTAAATACAACAACATCCATATTTCCCTTTGCTCGTTCTGAAAGGGCGACTGCGAGAAGGAATACAAGCCAAGCGCCTAAAACCGCACGTGTTTTCCACTTCCACTCCATTTGCGAGAAATGCTTGATGGTGATGGCTACGGCTGCTCCAACTGTAAAAGCAAGAATATATTCAAATCTGTACTGCGGTGCAGAAAAACCATTAAACACGCTCGCCATCTTTGGACTGTAGTGAAAAATGATCAGCAGAACACTGATCGATGTGAACATGAAAAACCATCTGTTCCGGTAAAGCGGAACGAGGAACAGACAAATCAGAAAGATGACCGGCAATAAGTACACCCTGCTTGTAAACAGCAGATGATCATGCAGCTCGAACCAAGGAATTGCCTGTTCATACGGCGGTCTTACATTATTGAGAAAGCCGTAAACAGACGGGATAAAAAAGGCAGCACTGATCCCAAACGATAACAACGTAGAAATCGCAAGGGTCCAGAACACCTTCCAGCCTCGCTCCTCGCTTTGGAGCTTAATCATATATCTGAAGACGAGATAAATGGCTAAAAAGATAAAGTGAATGTAAGCAAAGTAAAAGTTATTGATCAGCATGAGACTGCAAGCCGCAATAAACCAAGCCGGCTTGCCTGTTTTAAAAATCCGTTCAACCCCGAGCACAAGCAGCGGAAGCCACATCATGCTGTCGGTGAAAAACTCCCAAAACGTTTGATGCCGAAAGTACACAATAGACAGTCCGTAAATACCGGCACCTGTCAGCGCCCCCAGCCTATGCTGCACAATCGAAAGGAGCACACGATATGCGATGAACAGAATGACTGTCAGCTTGATCACACTAAGCCAAATAACAGCATTTGCCCAAAAGTGAATGTCTGTTGACTGTATAAGGTGAAGCGCATTCAACAGCCAGACGACAGCGACTGTGACCATAAAGACCATCGACGTTGTAAAATAATAACCTAATTGCGTATATGTACCGCCGCCTAGACCAAATTGATAGGAATAAAAGAAGTTTCCTTTGACGTATTCATCATACAGCAGCTTTTTAAACGGGAGCATTTGCGAAATGCCATCTCCATCTCCCGTCATATATCGGCCTTGCGTATATTCATATAAGAAAAAGGAGTGTCCTAATAAAGCAAGAATGAGGCACATTCCAATGAGTATCCATCTACGTTTCATCATCTAAATCCTTTCTCCAAAAGATCCACTGTTCTTTGAAACAAAACAACCCAGCAAGCGATTCGTGCTTGCCGGTTATTTGACTCCACGTTATTTAAATAACTGCGTTAACACTCGGTCTTGTTTTTTTGAGCTTGTCTCTTGTTCCATGACATTTGATTCTTGAATTAAGTAATGCGGCCTCTTTTTCGTTTCATAGTATATTCGGCCAATGTATTCTCCAATCACACCTAGACTCAAGAGCTGGACACCACCTAGGAAAAGCACAGCTGAGATTAAAGTGAAATAACCCGGTACCATGATGCCCGTTCTGACGATTTGAATAAAGGTCGCCACGATGTAAATCAAAGAGAGAAATAAGATCAAAATACCCGTATAAAAACAAATACGCAGCGGGCGGTTGTTAAAGGAAATGACACCATCAATCCCGTAGTTAAATAATTTCTTCAGTGACCATTTTGTATCACCATGCTGTCTTTCCACATTTTCATAATAGATGACCTTTTCTTCAAAGCCAATCCAGCAAAAAAGGCCTTTTGAAAAACGATTTCCCTCTTTCAGTTGAAGCAATGCGTCGATCGCTTGACGGGAAATTAAACGGAAATCTCCTACACCATCACGCAAGTCCACTTCGACCACCTTGTTCATCACTTTATAATACATCGATGATAGGTAAGAACGAAGCTTGCTGTCCCCTTTACGGTTTCGTTTGGCAATGACTTGATGATAACCTTCTTCGTAGCCTCTAACAAAATCCTGAATCAAATACGTTGGGTGCTGCAGGTCGGCGTCCATAATGATCGCAGCTTCCCCTTTTGCATGCTCAAGACCTGCTAAAATTGCAGCTTCTTTCCCAAAGTTACGAGAAAAGGAAATGTATTTGACTTTTGCACTTTTGTGAGAGAGCTCTCTCATGTATTGAAGCGTATTGTCTTTGCTTCCATCATTCACAAAGATGATTTCAAAGTCATAATGAAAATCGCGAAACTCTTCCTCGAGTGCCTCAAAGATTCGTCTGATGTTTTCACCTTCATTGTAAGAAGGAATTATAACAGAGAGCAGTTCCCGTTCCATATCGCACCTTCTCTTCACTTTTTTCACATAGTCTGTTATGTTCATTATTCCTTTTTTGTCAGAAAACGAAACCCTTTTTTATTATCCATAAATTTCATGTATCCTTAATCGTTACATTATATCAGAGTTTTATTTCCAGTGATTTTCACCAACATGAATTTAATGTAATTTTAAGTTTATCCATTGTAAAAAGCCTGTAATTTTGATCACAGACTGGGTATTGTTTCATAAAATTGTTTGGTCAATTATATATTTTCCTGTTTATTGAAAAAATGAGTGGAAGTGAAAAGGGCAACCCTTTTAATGCAGCAGCCCTTTGTCGTTTTGTTGCAGATGCTCATTTGCCTTCGATTGTTTATTTTGAAATAAATGCAGCTGAGCGCCGTAGCTCTCGATCCATTCTCGGACAATCCGTTCAGTCGTTTCTTGTCCTTTATACTTGCGGCCAGCCTTTGCATAGGTTGTTTCAAAATCACTCCAAAGGAGCTCTACCCATGTACGTGCTTCTTCATATGTGAGCATATTGTTTTTTTCCATTAGTTGTTCGGTTAATCGCTCAAAATATTGTTCCATACTGGTTCCTCCTTCATCTAGCAGAAAGTGCCTTTTTAAAAAAATCTCTTTTTTCATATACTACCCTTACGTCTTCAAAAGACGCAAATGATTTGTATTGTTTGGAGGGAATCAGTATGCGTAATAAAGCAAAGGGCTTTCCAAATCAAGTGAATCACAAGTTTGAAGGCGAACCAGGGGCCACAGATGCTTATGCGTCTAAAAGGCCGAACGGTGAGACGAATACACGTCCACAGGAACGTATGAGGGCATCAGGGAAACGCTAATTTTTCCAAAGGGAGTGCTTGAGATATGAGTTCAAATGGGAAATCGTATATGGAAGACTTTGTTCAATTAAGAACAACCGCTTACCCTCAACCATGGGCGAATGCTAAACATTCTGCCTCTCAGGTCAACGGAGAAACGCAGCAAACGCAGCACGACATCGTACTTCAGAACAACGTCCGTAAACAACGTTCGAAGTAAAGAAAAGGACTGATCTCTAGGGATCAGTCCTTTTTCTTCTTACCTCAGCAAATGGCTATCTATCAGTCCTTTTGCGTAAGCATTGAAATCGGCAGGGCATCTTCTTTATTTGGCGCTGATACTCTGTAGCCCCAAGCAAAAACACCATTTAAATACTCCACATAAAACAGCTCGTCTGTATCTTTGATGTGATAAGTCGTTTTGGTCTGAATAGCAGCTGGATCTAATAAATAGGCTTTCGCCATGTCAATTTTCCGCTCCAACACGGCATATTCATTCACAATGCCTAGCTGCTCAGCTTTTCTTGCTTTTTCAGAAAGAGCGGCAATCTCCTGCTTTAATTCGTATTCTGTCATTTCACTATAGCGTTTTTCCATCTGTCATTCCCCTTTGTCTAAAACGTGATCAATTGTATCAAGATCAAATCCTTTTCGGTAAAGGAATTGCTTCACTTTCATTTTTTTCTCAAATGATCCGTCATAACCTACCTTGCGTTTTGCCTTCTCAAGCATATAGTGAAGGGCTTCTTCTTCCTTTTCCTCTTCTTGTCCATCATAGGCTTCTTGAAGGGCTTTATCAATGATATCAAATGAAAATCCTTTTCGCTGAAGCTGCAATTTGATACGCTGTTCAATTTCTTTTGCGGACCGGTTTTTCTCTTTCTTAACCAGCTTTAGCACTTGTTTCACTGCTTCCTCTAGCTGCAAATCATTCGGATATTGCGATAGTGCTTGTTCGATGGTGTCATCGTCTATGCCTTTCAGCTTTAATTCTTTTTTTAGCACTGACGGGCCTTTGCTATTCGTTTTTCGGTGGGTGCTTACATATGCTTCTGCAAATTCAAGATCATTTACATACTTATAATGTTTTAATTTGTGTATAATTTCACTAATAGCAGGTGCTGGTATGTCTTTTTTCGTCAAATAATCGGTGACTTCTTTCACTGATCTCATCCGATACGATAAATAATCGACGGCCTGCTGAAATCCTTTTTTTACTGCATCACCGAATTGAATCTCTATGATATCGGCTTCGTCCAGCTCTTTTCCCTTTTTCAAATCATGCTGGACAAGCACATCTAGATCAACGCTAAAAGCGTACTTTTCATCAAGAAAGATGTTCACGCGTTCTGTATTGTTTTTCTGAGCAGAGATTTTCGTAATATAGGGCATCCTGTGATCACTCCTTTTTTCCAACAGTCAGGATGTTTCTTCTGATTCAAAATCGTGAAAGATATAGGTATGTATATGAGAGGAGAAGATGTCAATTGAATATCGCCATTACCGGAGGAACCGGGTTTATCGGCCAGCATGTCACAAAGGTGCTCGCAGCTGAAGGACATCATCTATATATTTTAACAAGAAATCCAAAGGAATCCGAACAAAATCATTTACATTACGTCCAGTGGCTGACAGATGGTGCGGCCCCTGAACATGAATTGCCTGCCATCGATGTATGGATTAACCTTGCTGGGAAATCCATTTTCACACGATGGACGGACAAAGCAAAAAAAGGCATTCTCTCCAGCCGTCTTCAATCAACGCAAGAAGTAAAACGCATCATAGAAGCGCAAAAAACGAAACCGTCTGTGCTCATTCAAGCAAGTGCTGTCGGTATCTATGGCACTTCTAAGACAGAGGATTTTACGGAGGAGGCCCCACCAGCCGATACAGACTTTTTAAGTCATACGTCAAAGCTTTGGGAAGCTGAAGGGCAAAAAATTGAGGCGCTTGGTATTCGCACGGTTTATACACGCTTTGGGGTAGTGCTAGGAGAAAAAGGCACCCTTCCTCTTATGACCTTGCCATACAAGCTGTTTGCCGGTGGAACGATTGGCTCTGGCTCGCAATGGGTATCTTGGGTTCATGTGGAGGATGTAGCACATCTCATTGCGTATGCCATTCTACATGAACACATATCAGGTCCACTCAATGTCACGTCTCCAAATCCTGTTCAAATGAAGCAGCTGGGGCAAACCATTGCATCTGTCCTTCATCGCCCTCACTGGCTGAAGGTGCCGTCCTTTGTCATTAAAACCGCACTTGGCGACATGTCATTGCTTGTATTAGAAGGCCAACGTGCTCTGCCGAAAAAGGCACTGCTGTCTTCTTATGAGTTTTTACACCCTGAGCTAAAAGAAGCGATTTTGCATTCAGAGGAATAAATGTTGTCAAAAACACCCATCCTATTAAAAATGAGATGAGGGGGCGATTTTGATGAAGAAAAAAGAACACCAGCCGACTTCAAAACTGAAGAAAACCCAGGAAGTTCTGTATCAGCAGGAATTCAAAAAAGCGGAAAGAGCAGCAGAAAAAAGAAACAAATAAAACGGATATTCCTCTTTTACAAGCACATAACTAAAGTGATCTTGTAAAGGAGGGAAAAGCTTTGAAAAAAGACCAACTCAAAAAATCCAACCACCAGCTTGCGGCACAAGAGACGGATGGCGAATATGTTGAATTTTCCAAAGAACTTGCAGATCCGAATGACGTAAAAGCGATGGCACGTATGAAAGCAGCCGATCAGCGTGCCAAAAAACAATAAGTAAAAAGAAACAGACCTTATCAAAAGGTCTGTTTTTATTTGATTTCAGTTAGCAGGCTTGATGCCTTCTGACGTGACTTTTCCTCAGGCACCTCTTCTGGATAACCAATGTGAAGAATTGCGGCAAAGCGCTCGTTTTCCTTTAATCCCATATCCTGTTGAAACCCTTTGTCGTATAAAATACGGCCGCTCTTCCATACCATACCGATTCCTTGATCCCAAGCCAACAACTGGAAGTTTTGAATGAGCGCACTCACAGCGGCAAAATCATCGTTTCTCACAACTGGGTTTTCGTCTTCTTTTAGAACAACAAGTAAAAGTGCTGGTACTTTAGAAAAATAATCTCTGTACTGATTGATCTTTTCTTCTTTTGCGTCTGGGTTGTTGCGTTTAAAGAAAGCAATGAACCGCTCAACAAATACCTCTTTTGCTTCATCCGTCACTGCATATAAAAAACGCCAAGGTTCCGTGATTTTATGATTGGGTGCATAGACTGCATCCTCTAATAATGGCTGAAGCTGCTCAATCCTCACCGGTGTTTCTTTGAATTTTCGAATCGATCGTCTATATCTGACAGCGTCTCGAACCGTTAACGCTTCTGTTTGTTGTTTTGTTTCTGGCATATATGTCATCCTTTCAATCAACCTTAATTGAAATTGATTCTCATTCACATTATAAACATGATCATGTGTTGTTTGCAAATAGGACCTCACCTCTCTGCTAAAAAGTTGTTTGACTTTTTCAAGTAATGTTACAATCATATTACGTTTTAAACAAATTTTGAGAAAAAAGCCAAGATGATGAAATGATTTCAGGTATTTCCACTTTGTCTCATGCGGCTATTTTTTCAAAAAGCTTTCAACCCATGATTGGAAGGGAGGCTTCTGGATGGAATGAAAATCAATATTGGGCAAATCATCAAACTCTATCGTTACAAACAAAATATGACCCAATCGGAGTTGGCAGAAGGAATTTGTTCTGTCTCTCATTTAAGTAAAATTGAAAATGGCTCAAAAGAGGCCAATCAAGATACGATCAATCTTTTGCTTGAACGGCTTGGAATTAGTCAAGAAACGCTGTCGCAAAAGGCGCGTCACCTGCTGTCATTGCTCGATGAGTTTCAAATGAACATGTATTTCTATGCACTCGATCAAGCAGAGCAAAATGCAGAAATGATCATTCATCACGAGGAACAGTTCTTTTCGCTAGATTTAGGGATTCAGTATCATTTGTCCTTATTTCAATTTTATTTATTAACAGAAAAACAGCAGCTTGCCTTAAAAACGCACCGCGTGCTTAAGAAGTTTGAAAAAACCTTTATTGACACAGAAAAAGAAACGTTTGAATATCTAGATGGCATCCATCAGATTAAAATCGGTCAGCTCGAAGAAGGATTGAAAAGACTTGAAAGCTGCTTTTCTTACGCTTCTGTTGAACAGAGCGACCTGTATTATCACTATGCAAAAGCACTTGGAGCTATGGGGCATCTCGGTGATGCGCTTGAGGCCACACATCAAGCAATGGATTTGTATAGACAAAAAAATAATTTCAAGCGGGTCATTCATTGTACACTCATTCATGGGGTCATCTCACTGGAATTAAAGGCCTTTCAAACAGCTAAAAGATATTTAAAAGAAGTGATTTTACACACATCGCTTCACCCTGATGCTTATATTAAGATGACAGCTTATTTTTATTACGGGGTTCTCTTAAAACGCCAAGGCGATTTCTCATCCGCTGTGCCTTATTTACTAGATTCACTCAATTATTTTAATCAAGAACAGATAGAAGATCGTTACTGTGAAACGCTCTATGAAATCGCGACATTGTATGCGGAATATGATCGCAAAAAGGCGCTTCCATACATACACGAGCTGCTCAAACAGCCTCGTATTCAACCAAACTGTTTATATATGATTAAAATCTATAAATTGATGATTGAAGAGAATCCTCATGATTTGAAAACTTATTTAGTAGAAGCAGCGATTCCTTACTTTGAACACAATCAGCTCCACAATGAGTACTTGTTTGCTCTTAGAACCTTGCTTTCCTATGCGGCTTCTGAGCTTGATAAGCGTGCATATATGTCTTACACAACGAAGCTACTTGATCACTTAGCATCATATATCCCATATTACAAAAAAGCATGACCTTCTGCCGATCGAAGGTCATGCTTTTTCTATGATTAGATGGTCTTTTGTTGATCTGTATCGGGACGGGTGACTTGTTCGACAGATTGAATGTACCGTTTTCTCGCAAAATAATCGTAAGCATGCTGCCCAAAACCGAGCCAAATGCTGAGTACAATGAATGGGACCGTTCCCCATAATGCAGGGATGTGACAAGCCATTCTCAGCCAAGTATAAATCCCTGAGTTTTTTTGATTTTTTGCTAAGGAAATAGACACGATTCGTTTCTCTGCCTTCTCTTCACTAATTTTATTCAGTCTCAGCAGCTGTGAGTGTCTAAATGATTCAAAGTGAATTCGGTTTTTCCAATCGAGTGATTTCAACAGGTCAATCGCTTTTGCACATGAAGGACTTTGTCCGTCATAAAACACAAGCAGTCTGAGTGATTTGATGGAACGCTGTTCTCTTTTCTTTGATTCAGCGAGCTTCTTTTTTTCTTGATCGAGATAGATGATTTTTTTCATAAATTGATCGCCAGCCCTTTTCCTTCATTTATTTTTTTTAGTTCGTTCAAAGGAGATTACAACTAGATTACTATAGTTGCTGGGCCTCTTGTATTGGGAAAAAGCCATCCGACGTGCGTTATATGAGCCTTTAGATAAGGGCAAAATAGCTGATTTCATGGCATATATGAGGTTTTTCAACTAAAAGTGGTTGGGAAAATCGTGATGCTTTGCGGTTTTCTGCGGTATTTGATAGAATTCTGCGGTTTTTCTACATCTTTATGCGGTGTTTTGTAGGTGAAACGCAAAAACAAGATAAAAAAAGACTACTTCCCATTGCGGCGAAGTAGTCTTTTGGTTTATATTTTTGCCAAAACTTCTACTATTTCTTTCTCAATATCTTTCCATAAGTAACGATCTGTCGTATAGTGATGTGCGGCTTCTTTCGCAAACACTTTAAATGCTTCCTCAAAATCAGGTGCATCTTTATCCGGCTTTTTCTCGTCGACAAAGCACTGAGCTTCTGCTGAGCGAGGTCCCCATTTCCCCACTTCTTTCCCGTCCTGATCAATAATGACGATAATCGGAATCGATCTTGCGGTCCCGTTCGTTAAATACTGATCCATCAGGTCTAGGTGCTCGTCCCGAATGAAATAGCGCGCATCAATCAGTGCTTCATTTGCAATACGCATGAAAATAGGTACATTGACCATCGCATCACCGCACCAATCTGCCGTGATCACAAGCGCTCTGAGCTTTTTCTTTTGAAGTTTTTGAAGCAGCTCTTTTTCCTTTTGATGAATTGCGTACTGGTTGTACACCGTGAGTAAGTTTTCACGGTTTTTCTCCATGTTGTGTACATATGTACGTTCAGCTAATCCCTTTGTAAACCATTCATTTAGTGTCATGTGAACATCCCCCTTACCCTTCAACTTTACCACTTTTGCTATTCTTTTGTCTAAAAAAACCTTCACCTAGTGAAAGGTAAAGGTTCTTTGGACTTATGGACGCCGTTTTCGATTTGGGTCCATTCCTATCAGCTTAGTGACGAGCACCATTGTGACAGGCAGTGATGTATTCTTTTTATACGCTAAATATTTTCCGCGCCATTCTGGTTTATATTTCTGTTTAAACGACCGTAAGCCGCTGAAACTATACATATATCTGACGTTATTGAAGATGACACTCGCCAAACGTTCTGTCAGAAAGGACTGGTGGAACGTGCCTACATTCGATAATGGCGCCATTCCCATGTTAAAGGATGTGTAGCCTTTTTCTTTCGCCCATTGAAAAAGGTGGATAAAGAGTGCATCCATCATCCCGTTCGGTGCATCATGCATATGACGCATGAGGTCGATGGATATCTCTCCTTTTTGATACATCGGCATTAAGGACACAAAAGATATGATCTGTCCTTGTTCATCCTTTAAAATCGCAATCGGTGCTTTTTGAATGTAGTCTTCATGGAAATAGCCTAATGAAAATCCTTTTTCTTTTTTCTTGCCCAGCCAGCTGTCAGAGATTTGTTTTAAGGTTGAGATCAATTCCTCTGAAAAGGGCGGCTCCAGCATTTCAAACGTATAGCCTTCTCGTTCAAATTTATTTGCGACAGCCCGTAAGTTTGATTTTTTCTTTCCTGACAAAGAGAACGTTTCTAAATCGACCATGGCTTCTTCCCCAAGCTTAAAGAAGTGAAAACCTAGGTCATGATAAAGCGCCATTCCTTCACGTTCTACTTGATAAAAAGCGACACGATAGCCTGCTTTTTCTGTCTGCTCCAAAAATTCTTCCAGTACAAGCGGATAAGAGGCTCTACGCCCAGAAGGATCTCCAAGCACAATAACGCAGCGGCCAATCCGGCCAAACTGAAGCATCGCCTCTCCATCACTTGAGAAAAACAGTTTTTTGTCTCCCAAAAAACCTAGATGACTAAGAGCATTTCCTCCCTTTTCTTCGAGAAATGTTTTTAACTTTTCTTCATCTGCTTCTTCGCCGATTGGAACTGCTTTTTTATTAAAAATCAATTTGCTAATGAAAAAGAAAAGAGGGACGCCAATTAAAGCAATCATACTGGTCATCGTGATATGCCGTTCATTATGAACCAAATAGTCCTTGCTTAAGAAATGACCAATTTTCATCCAAATGAAGTTCCCAATGACATTATAGTTAAACAACACGAGTAAATATCCGGCGGCGGCGGCCACAAACTGATTCAAAGAATAAGGCGCCTGCTGCTTCACAAATTGATTTCGAAGCGAGAAAAATACCACCATGATGACCGGCAATATAAAGATCAAACTCAGGTTAAACCCTTTTAGTAAAGTAAACACAAAGCCGCCTGCTAGGGCAATCATTGTCAATAGATAAGACCGTTTTGTTCTTTTATACACTTCAATGGACAAAATCATTAAAATGATCCCGAACATTAAAGAAAGACCATTAAATCCTGATAACAAAAAGCGTGGAATGGTTGTAATCACACCTAAACGATCAACAGGAAGCACAACGGAAGCCATAATGAGCAAACCGCTTCCAAACGTTAAAATGGACAAAGATCCGTACAATAAACGGATAAGCAGAGCACGGTGCAACACAATTAAGACGTTTGTTGTTTCAATAGCAGGCGCCATTCTCGGATTGCCTTCAAGACGCCTGAGTGTTGTTCCAGTTAAATCGTATGCCGCTAGACAAAGTCCAAGAATAAACGGGAAAATGGAGTAAACGAAGCGGTACAAGACAAGCGCTGTCAGTACCATCTCTTTATCAAACCCAATGTATTGCATACTGAGTAAAAAGATCAGATCAAACGAACCGAATCCGCCCGGAACCATACTGATTAAACCGCCGATTGACGCAATCGCAAAGACGCCTAATACAATACGGACATCAACGTTCATCCCCATAGAGACAACAGCCATGTACATGACAAGACCAGCTGCCAGCCACTCTAAAAACGATGCACCAATATAAGCATAGATCGGGTGCTTCAGTCCGTTTTCACCGCTCTCAATCGAGCTTTTTCGAATGGACGCCATGATGATGTAAATGGGCACAATACAAGCAAAAATAATGACAAATGCCCATAACCACGGCTCCTGACTAATAATACTTTCAACAGGCAGGACCCTAACTAAAATCAAATCACTGAAAATAGATAAGCCTAGCAGAACAGAGGATGTTAAAAGCGCAATGCCTTTCAGCAGTTTTTTCGTATCTGTTATGTATTCCTTGTATAGAAGCGTTCTAAGCCCTGCTCCTGATAAACCACCGAATCCAAGTACACTGTTAAAGGAGTTGGCGATCCAAGAAATACGGATCGTTTTCCAGCCGCTGATGGGCATATTAAGGCTTTTTCTTAAAATAAAATCATATAAGGACATGGACAAAACAGCGACAAGTCCAAGAAAGACAAGAATAAACAAGTCCATTCGATTCAAGCTGTCAATAATATAAAACGTCTTTTTAATGGAAAGGCCGCTCAGCTCCTGCTTGGCGACAAAAATTAAGACAAGGATGATCACGATCGGAAAAAGCATTTTTAAGATCGTCATACCCGTTTTTTTGTTCCACATGTTTTTCCCAACTTTCTAAGTTGCTTCATTAATTTCAACTGACCATTATTATACAACAAATACCACTTAATTCATGCAGTTTAACATTCAAAAGCTTCATGATACTTTCAATTAGAAGTAAAAATCAGTAATATAAAGAAAAGAGCCGCTTAAAGGAAGTGAACAAGCGTGGAATATAATATTCATGACACCACCGTACTAAAAGAGGAAATCCTATCTCCTGAGGAAAAAAAGACATGGGTGCTGTATATGAAAGTGCTCACTGCTGCAGGACTTGGAGATGTTTCTGAATGGATGAAGCTGGATATGAGTATGCCTCAAATGAAAGTGCTCATGCTGCTCAATAACCATGGCTCTCTTAAGGTGTCCGAAATTGCTGAAAAAATGGGGGCTTCTTTGTCCAATATGACAGGGCTGCTTGATCGGTTAGAACAATCGAACTTTGTGGAACGAAAGCATTCTGAGCGTGATCGTCGAATTATTGTCGTAGAATTGACAGAGGAAGCGAAAAATATTTTCAGAAGTATTTATCAAAAAGGGCATGAAAAAATTAAAAATTCCCTGCAACGGCTCAATGATGAAGAAAAAGAAAAAGTCAATGAAGGTCTAGCTATTTTAGAAAAAGCACTTCGTCCTGAACGTGGCTAAAAAAGGAAAAAAGACGGTCACTTGAAGTCCGTCTTTTTTATTTCTTCTTTTTCTTGTTTATCTGGGGTGAAAAGATATTGACGAATGACTTCCCGGTCATCCCACAAAAGATAACCTAAACCGATAATGAGAAAAATGATGCTGATCCACGTACCGCCTGGGAGTATATCTTCCAGTTCCTCGATTGTTCTTTCTGCGCCTACATTTCCACCATAACGAATCTCAAACAAAACGAATTTTGCTATATAAAACAATGCCGCCGTGCAGATAAACATAGCGCCGACAATTCTTCTACTAGACATGTGTTGACTCCTTTACTTCCACTGATTTCTTTTGATTAATTCCGTGATATGGGCGAGATGATGCTGTGAATGCCAGACGTACATTCCTGTTGCATCATATAAGGACACCGTTTGTTGATCGGCTGGATGGTAATATGCAGCGTTGAAATCTTCCTCTGTCATCTCGCGAAGTAATGTGACCCACCGGCGATGTAGACTGCTGATTAACGGCAGCGATAGGCTGATAGACGCCTTACTGTCAGGAAGTGAAGCAAATGCCTCCTGATCATATGGACGTATGTGCGGTGTTTCTTCTGTCAGCGCAAGTTTAAATCGCAAGTAGGCGTTCAGATGGCTGTCCGCTACATGGTGAATGAGCTGACGAACGGTCCATCCTCCTGGCCGATATGGGGTATCCAGCTGATCATTTGTCAATGGGACAACTGCCTCTTCATACTTTTGAGGAATGAGTGCCAGCTCATCAATCCATGCCTCCAGCTGCTTTTTCGTTTGTTGGTCCACCGGTTCATATAAGCCAATCGGATACTGTAATGATGTCATCTACTGCCCCTCCTTAAAATCCTTCTAGAACAAATTTACCTATCATCTTCCCTTGCTCAAGTGTTTGATGTGCCTGCTTCAAATTGGCGGCATTGATGGGGCTGAGCACCTTTGTTAATGTATGTTTTAACTTCTTCTCTTCAAATAATGTACTCGCTTCTTTTAAAAGCTCGTGCTGCTTCATCATATCCGAGGTTTTGTACATCGGCCGTGTGAACATGAATTCCCATACAAATGCAGCACTTTTATTTTTGAGTAATTGAATGTCTAAATGCTGCTGATTTTCAACAATGGTACAGATCGTCCCTTGAGGTTTAATCGCTTCTGCCATCCCTTTGAAATGGCCATCTGTATCATTTAAGCATAAAATGTAATCCACTTCGCCAATCCCTTTTTCCTGAAGCTGCGCTAAGAGCGGCTGGTGATGGTCAATGATATGATCAGCCCCTAATGAGAGACACCATTCATTTGTTTCAGGTCTTGATGCAGTGGCGATCACAGTCGCCTTTGCTAATTTGGCGAGTTGAATGGCGATAGAGCCCACTCCGCCTGCTCCACCGATGATCAGCAGGGTCGAGCCTTCTGCATTCCGCTTCATATGCATTCTGTCGAATAGCGCTTCATATGCCGTAATTGTTGTAAGAGGCATGGCAGCTGCTTCGGCAAAAGAGAGATTTGCAGGCTTTTTCGCCACAATTCTCTCATCCACAAGCTGGTATTCACTATTTGAGCCTTGTCGCGTGATATCTCCTGCGTAATAGACGTGGTCACCCGGCTGAAACAACGTACACGCTTCGCCCACTTCCACCACCGTACCGCTTGCATCGTAGCCAAGAATTTTCAGTTCTTCTTCTTTCTGATTCTTCGGTGACCTCACCTTTGTATCCACTGGATTCACCGACACAGCCTCTACTTTCACCAAAATATCCCTGCCAGCTGCTTTGGGCTTTGCCACCTCCTGATCGATCAAGCTTTGTTCATGCTCAATTGGCAAATACTCAAATAGTCCAACTGCTTTCACTCGCTCGCACTCCCTTTCTCCATGCTTCTTTTCCACATTTTATCATACATTTCTGATGCTGATGGACCAGTCAGCAAGTGATTGCACATTTAGGATTTCTTCAAAGCCCTTCGTTCCCTCACGATGTAAGAAGGACGAGCCTTTTGTAAAGAGAGGACATAGGTGAACCAGCCGCTCGATTTAAAAAAGTACTGAACATAATAAAACTGAATGTGCTGCAAGAAAACGACGATGAACAGAAAAATTGTGAATGATAGCGTTACAATGTCTCCCTGCATCCATCCACTGATCAATAACATCACAAAACCGAGCATCATGAGCTGTTCGAGCCTCTGCACGATCTGGACAACGAGATGTCCCCGTTTGGTTAGGTCACCTGATTGGCGCTTTCGAATGTTTCTCGATTTATAAAACCATACGATACTTGTCACTAGATGATGAATGATAAAAAGAGCGATCATGACCATCAATAAAGGAGTTGATTTAAAAAGGCCTTTTATAATGAATGGGATCACCAAAAAATAAAATGCGGTAAATGCATGTCTAGCTGATAAGAGAAATAGTTGTTTTTCTATGTATCGCTGCATGTGTCTCACCTCTATATGTAGTACGTCTCATTTGTCATAAGGTTCCTTCTGCCTATCAAAAAAGGATGCCCTGAAAAAGGCATCCTTCATGAATCAAGCTTAAAATGCAGCACTCAGTACGACAGGACCTTGCGGAAGCTTGTTATCCTTTTTTGGTTCAAGGGTGACAGCCACCGTATCCCATGATTCGTTTGCTTCTTTCTCAGATAACGCATAGGTGACGGTGCCCTCCCCTTTGCTATCTGTTTTAAAGGCACCGGCCGGAACGGGCTGATCTCCTTTAATGAGCCATACTTGATAAACAGCTGATGAATCAAGCTGGCCTTTTAATCCGTCGGCACTCACGACAAGCTCTTTTTTGCCGTGATGCTCAATCACTGAAAAAGCACCCGTTGTTTTTGCCGATTCGGCAGATGCCAGTGATTTTGTCGCAACAACTTTGACAGGTTGTTCTGCTTGATCTGTTCCATTTGTTAAGAAATACACGTTCCCAGCTGCAGAAATGAGAAGTAGTGCGGCAACGAGAGGCAAAAGCCATTGATTTTTCTTCTTCATTGGCGGTTTCGTCTCATTTGCATCACGCACTATTTTGAGATCTTGAGGCGGGTTCGATGTTGCAGCGATTGTTGTCTCTGATATCTCTTCTTCAAATACTCTTGATAAAATGCGGCCTTTCATCCCTGCCGGAGGCGTTTCGTCCTCTGCTAGAAACGGAATATCAGACATGAGCGATGTCAGTTCTTCAAGCTCTTCTTTGCAATCCGAGCAATGTTTGATGTGTTCTTCAAACTGCGTCTTTTCTTCTCCTTGTAAATGCCCGTTAAAGTAATCAATGACTTGATGTTTACACTGAGTCATGCCTCTTCCTCCTTTCCTCCGCGAGACAGTTTCGTTCGTAAATGCTTCAATGACAACCGAACTCTTCCCTTCACCGTTCCAATAGGGATGCCTAGTTTTTCCGCAATGCTCTTTTGTGTCATTCCTTTAAAATAGACATCTTCGATGATGGTTTGCTGTTCTTTCGACAATGTTGATACTGCTTCACGTATGATTTGTTTTTCTTCGTTCCATTCTACTTCTTTTGACACATCTTCTTGATGATCTGCCAAGTATTCAATATGCTCATCTTCAAGAGCTGTTTCATTTCGGTGTTTCCTTAATAGATCGATTGCCGTGTTTCGTGACATCATAAATAACCATGAGGAAAATTTCCCTTTATCTGTATTGTATTCTCCTATGCCGCGCCAGAGCTTGATAAAGACTTCTTGAAGCACTTCCTCCGCCAGCTCACGGTTTCCAGTCATTTTATAAATAAACGAATATAACACACGTTCATAGCGATCGTACAATAATTCAAGCGAGGGCTTATGTCGATCATGTTTGATCTTGTGATACAGCTCAAAATCCTTCAGTGTGTCCATGGTCATCTCCTTCCTTTTTCATGAGAAAGAGCATTATGCATTCATCATGAAATCTTCACGTATGGCTCATCACTCAAATTGCTGAGATCAGCCTCCTTTGTACTTTACTCTTTTTTCAAGAAGAAAAAAAGGGCGCTGAAAAAGGAAATGTGTTCCTCATGAGAATGTACATACTCAACGGATGGATTGACCATTTGGATCACCCGCCTCATTGAAAGTCAAGAATCCATGTGTTTCATTCACTGTTCAGTTGATTTTAGCAAACTCTCATTCGTCTCTCAATTTACATCAGGTAGAACGCACCCTTTCAACATGTCATAATAGAACGAAACAGGAGAACTGGAGTGTCCGTCAATGATTGTAACGATTGTTCTTTTTTTATTAGCTGGTCTGGCTGAAATAGGTGGCGGTTATCTTGTCTGGCTGTGGCTGCGTGAAGCAAAACCCGTCAGCTATGGAATCGCAGGTAGCCTCATCTTGGTCGCTTACGGCGTCATCCCTACATTCCAGCAGTTCCCGACCTTTGGGCGGGTTTATGCGGCCTATGGCGGTGTTTTTGTCGTTCTCGCTGTGTTTTGGGGCTGGTGGGTCGATCGCAAAACCCCTGATTTCTATGACTGGATGGGTGCTTTGATCTGTTTAGCTGGTGTCAGTGTGATGTTATTTGCCCCCCGCAGTTAAAGGTCGGATGATGATCACACGCTAAAAAGCCGGCAATATGCCGGCTTCAGATTGTTGACAAAGGGCTAAAATAAACTTTATTTTAGCCCTTTGTCTTCTTTTCAGCGTGATAGAAAACCTTTGCAGCCCTAGGAAGGACGAGCATCGGCGCGGAGCGAATTTGACATTCGTGAGCACCGAAGCGCAGGACTGACACCGAATGCGAGGGTTTGTCTACACGCTGAGCCGGCAATATGCCGGCTTTTCCTCTTTTACATTCTAAACTGTGTTTCATACAAACGCCGGTACATCCCGTCCATTTCCAGAAGGTCTTCATGCCTGCCTTGCTCTTTTATGCCCTCTTTTGTCAAAACCACAATCCGGTCAGCATGCTGGATGGTCGCTAGGCGATGCGCAATAATAAACGTGGTTCGTCCTTCAGATAGTTCTTCAAGTGAGCCCTGAATAAAGGATTCTGTCTCCGTATCCAGAGAAGATGTGGCTTCATCTAAAATAAAAATTGGCGGATTTTTAAGGAAAATACGTGCAATGGAGATACGCTGTTTTTGTCCGCCAGATAACATCATTCCGCGTTCACCGATGATCGTATCAAGCCCATTTGGCAAGCTATTTACAAGATCCTTCAGTTGGGCTTTCTCCACTGCCTGCCACACTTCTTCATCAGATGCATCGAGTTTTCCGTATAAAATGTTTTCTCGAATGGTCCCATGGAATAAATAAATATCTTGCTGGACGACACCAATTTGTCTACGCAGCGAAGGCAGTGTCATCTTTCTTGTCTCTATGCCATCAATTGTAATGGTACCCTCCTGCCATTCGTAAAAACGTGGCAGCAAACTGCAAAGCGTCGATTTCCCAGCACCAGAGGGACCTACGACCGCAATGGTCTCTCCTTGTTTTACCTCAAGATTGATGTCATGAAGAACCGGTTTATCTGATTCATATTGAAAAGACACATGCTCAAAAACGATATCCCCTTTTAACTGATCAACTTCAATGGCATCATCCGCATCCTTTTCATCTGGCGATTGATCGATGAGTGATGCAAATCGTTTAAAGCCCGCTGCACCTTTTGGATACATTTCAATGACTGCATTGATTTGTTGAATGGGTCCTAAGAAGATGCCTGTTAAAAGTACAAATGACACAAATTCCCCATACGTCATATTTTTTTGCAGCACAAACCATGCGCCGCATACAAGGCCAAACACTGTCACACTCTTAATAAGAAAATGACTGACAGCGGTATGCACAGCCATCATTTGATATGTGGTTAGCTTTGTCTTTCTAAATTGCTCGTTATGTTCAATAAATCGGTCCATTTCATGTGATTCATTTCCGAATGCTTTCACAACCCGTATGCCACTAATATTGTTTTCCACACGTGAATGGAATTGACCAATACTCGAGAACATTTTATCAAAAGCAGCAGACATTTTTTTCGTAAAGTAGACGGATAATCCGATCAAGAATGGAACGACAATAAATGTGAGAACTGCCAGCTGCCAATTAATCGACAGCATCAAGCCAAAGGCACCCGTGAGTGTCATGATCGCGATAAATAAATCCTCCGGGCCATGATGCGCAATTTCACCAATATCCATTAAATCATTTGTCATACGGGACACGAGTTTTCCCGTTTTCTTTTTGTCAAAGAAGCGAAAGGACATTCTTTGTACATGAGAAAATAGCTGATTCCTCATATCCGTTTCTATATTAATGCCTAATTTGTGCCCAAAATAGGTCACGACATAATGCATCGTAGAGCTGATCACGTATAAACTGAGGAGCAGAATGCCCCAAAACCAAATGGCATCCCAATCACCATTTGGCAGCAAATCGTCCATCACTTTACTGATGGCAAGGGGAAAGGATAATTCGAGTAAGGCTGCCAGTACCGCACAGGAAAAATCTAATATAAACAGCCCCATATATGGTTTGTAGTATGAGAAGAAACGCTTTAACAATTGACAGACCTCCTACCGATCAGACATTTCTGTCAATATGTCAGCAAACTCTTCCGCTTGATTGGCTACTGCAATCGGATCGTAAGGCCAGAAGAACTCTGTATCCATTTGATAGGTCTGCTCTTTTTTGACAGATTCTAGACTCTTCCAAATAGAATTGTTTTTATCAAATGTTCCGCCGTTGCTTTCATCAATGAAAATGTAATCTCCTGCATATTCAGGAAGGGTTTCATAAGAAATGACTTCATACCCTGTCTTACTTTTTAAAATTGTATCTCTGACCTGTTTTGGTGGGTTTACCTGTAATTGCTGATATAATGCCTGCCCGCCTCGATAAATTCCGTTACCATATACATAGACATCATTTTTAAAAGCGCCCATGATCGAGACCGTTTCATTCTCTTTTAAAGCAGACTTCACTTTTTTCCTAGCAGCCTCGATTCGTTGATCGAAGGCGGTGAGGAATGCTTTTCCTTCCTCTTCTTTATTTAAAATTTTTGCCAGCGTCGTTAATTCTTCATGTGCATCTTTGAAAGAACCGTAAGGATACACGATGGTAGGCGCTATTTTTTTGTACACATCATAGACTTTTTCATCCTGTACGGCTGTGATAATCAGATCAGGCTTTAAGCTAAGTGCTTTTTCAGCTGAACGCTCGTCACTGATGTCCTCTATTCCTTTTATCTTGTCCTTTAAGTGTACGTTCTTTAAATCCTGCGTGGTCGATCCCACAGGCTGAACGTCAAGTGCAATCACACTCCCTAAATATCCATCTACGAGAATTCGTTTAGGTTCAGCTGGAATCTCTATCTTTCCTTTCACTGTTTCAACCGTTTTCGTTTCTTGCTTTGATTCTGCTGTTTTGGCTTGTTCTTTATTGCCACAAGCCGTCAATATCATTAGAAGAATGACAGCACATATCCAATACGTCTTTTTCATCTCCATATTCCTCCTTCATTTTCGCCACTTCAAATGAGAATAGTTATCAATTACTAGTCTCATGTATTCTATCAACCTCATCTGTCGTGGTCTATGGAGGATTCTCGCAACTTACATATGGACAATTGTTGGATAGGCTGGCTGTGTCAATTGAGAGACAAACCGGTCCATCAAAAGAAGTGCACGCTCTCCTTCATCAAATCGAAACTCCTCCAGTTTTACTGGATAAAAGGTACCATTTTTCACAGCCGATAATTGACGAAGAACATCACTTTCTTCCATTCGCTTGTCCATTTGCTTATACCACCCATATTGGTCAGAGACAATAAAAAACATATGATCCGCCTCGTATTCTCCAAGTCTCTCTAAAGGAATGACTGTATGTTGATTAGGAAGAAGAACTTCTTCTAAAATGGCTTTTGGAGGTTTTAAGCCAAGCGTTTCGTAAAGATAGAAGGCCCCTCTTGCCTCATAGGACCACATATACACTTTGTCATGTCCTCTCATTTCATAGATTGCAACGGTCTCGCCTTTTTCTCTAAAGGAAGACAGGGTGTTTCTTGCCTGTTGACTATGCTGTTCAAATCGCTTCACCCAATCGTTTGCCTCATTTTCTCTTCCTAAAAGGCGTCCTATAGACAGTACCTCTGGTACAGCATGATGACCGACGTATGGCAGAACAAGAACTGGTGCGATTTGCTCCAACCGCTTGATCAATGCAGGTTTTGAATAATAATAGTTAGGGACGATGATGACATCTAATTGAAGTGATTTAAAAACGTCATCAGGCGTATGTTCATTTATGACGAGCGAACCGGCCAGTTGTTCTTTCAGTATATCTGAATGGAGATAGGTTTCTTCGTCAATACAAACAGGCTCAATGCCTATTGCAACCAATAACCCGACAAATTGAAAAGCAGCAATCCGCTCTGGTCTTCGGTTCATTCGAAACTGACTGGGCGTTCTCCCTGTTTTTTGACGGAACTTCCTGCTGAAATATAAACTGT
This sequence comes from Bacillus sp. FSL W7-1582, assembly GCF_038593325.1. Taxonomy (NCBI): domain Bacteria; kingdom Bacillati; phylum Bacillota; class Bacilli; order Caryophanales; family Bacillaceae; genus Bacillus; species Bacillus sp. FSL W7-1582. Next base: position 828,739 of record NZ_CP151987.1, on the reverse strand, counting down.
CTGCATACCCGACTTGCCGTGCTATGATTTGAATTTGATCGTCTGTTTGCAGAAGACGTTTTTTGGCTTCGTCTATTCGAATTTGTGCAATGTATTCTGTCACACTCATCCCCATACTTTGTTTGAAAAAGGTAGAAAAGTAACTCTCATGAAACCCCATCTTATGAGCTAAGTCTTTTCTTGTTAGTTTTTGATCATAATGCTCAGCCATATACTGCAAGATCATGTTAATCGAATAATGCACTTTTTCGTTGTATGGCTTGGATTGTTTGCGGAAAATGAACATGATTTCTTCCAGCCATTTCGCCTGTTCTTGTATGATTTGGCTCGCCTGTATTTGTTTGATGTAAGAAAAAAGGACGGCAGAGCCTTTCACCACTTCCCCGTTATCAGGGAGATGATCGTGATTCACCTTATAGACCAATTCATTTTGTGCATCATGTGCCAGAGTGAATTGGTCAAATGTGACAGTATAGATCACTACTTGCTCGCTGGATAAAGATTCAACCATGACATCTATTCCTGAGCGGATCAACACACTGTCTTTGGCATTTAGCTCATATCGAATTCCTTCCATGTCAAGTCTCACCGCACCGTCCGTAGTCAAGAACATCAGTGAAGATGTTTGCCATGAGTCCGTTTGTTTCACAGAAAGAGATCGTTTACTGCTTTCTTTCATGCGAAGAATTGTATGAGTATAGGCGGTCATTTTCTCTTTCTCCTTCCATATAAAAAAGTGCTAAAATAAACCATTTTAGCACTTCAATGTCTGACTGAATGGTGATTATCGCGCTCCAGCCGTTTGTAATTCTTTGTTTTTCTCTTTAAAGCGTTCATTATGTGAAGACACGTACGCTACTTTTTCTGCTTCTGGTTCGATGTATAGCTTTGCGCTATTGAGTGCATTGACTCCATCAACAAACGTACCGGCAATTAAACGCACTTTACTTTTATGTGTGCATAAGTCGCCAACTGCATAGACGCCAGGTAAATTGGTTTCCATCTTTTCATTGACCTCGATGAGTCCCCACTCACCTTGCTTGAGTCCCCATTCTGATAGAACGCTTAAATCACCTTTCATGCCATGATTGACGATGACAGCATCGGTTTCGATTCGTTCGATGTCGCCTGTTTCTAAGTGCTGAATGGTGACGGCTTCAATTTTGTCACCTTGACCATGAAGCTCTGTGAGTTCATGCGGTGTGAGAATGCGAGCACTAGATGCTTTCATGTTGGCGACGTTTTTTTCATGTCCACCAAACATATCACGACGATGCACAACGGTCACACTTTCAGCAATTGGAACGAGGGCATTGGCCCAATCAACAGCTGAATCTCCGCCTCCAGAGATGACCACCCGCTTTCCTGCAAACGTCTTTAGCTCCTGCACGGTGTAATAAAGGTTTGTTACTTCATAACGGTCTGCATGCTCGATTTCAAGTTTTCGCTGAACTGGAATTCCGTGACCCATGGCTAAGATGAGGGTCTTTGTCAAATGACGATCGCCATTTTCAGCCGTCAGCAGGATATGACCATTCTCATCCCGCTCGAATTGCGTGATTTTTTGATTCAACGCAATCTCTGGTTCAAATGTTTTCGCCTGCGTTTCTAGCTGCTGAATCAGCTGTTCACCTCTTGTTGGCGGCAAACCGCCCACATCCCAAATGACCTTTTCAGGATACAGTAGGATTTTCCCGCCAAGGCTTTCGTTATACTCCAGTACCTTCGTCTTTAAATCCCGCATCCCACTATAAAAGGCGGTGTACATTCCTGCTGGACCGCCGCCAATAATGGTGACGTCAAACAATTCAAGTTGTTCTGTCATTTGAGTCCCTCCAGTTTTTCATCGATTGATCTATTTATAAGTGATATTGATTCTCATTATCATATGTACCTATTGTAGTCTACTCTGGTGAAGGGAATCAATAGCTTTCTGCAAAAAAAGAACAGGACGAGCGCTTTCTCGTCCTGTCATCCATCACACAATCGTTAATCCAAGGTCCTTTAATTCCAGCGAAACAAGTCTTGCAATCGCATCTGCCCCTTCTTTTGTAAAGTGCGTGCGATCCTCTATACCTGTTGACAGCATAAAGTAAGAAGTCGTTTTCTCTATGCCGGAAATTTGATAAAACTGGAGACTAACTGTATTTAAATCAACGAGAAGAACTTCTTCTTCATCGGCAAGTTCTTTCATAGCGGCACAGTAATCAGGGAAATCATTGATATATTCTCCGTCTTTTTCATGAAAGCGGCCGACTGGCGTTAATAAAAGCGGTGTAGCTCCTTTCGCTCTTGCTCCGTGAATATATTGAGACAAATAGCTTTTATACGTTGTGAAAGGATCTGTATGCCGTTCGGGCTTCTCCGTTGAAGCATCATTGTGCCCCATTTGTGTGAAAAGCCAGTCCCCAGGCTGAATGTCAGCCAATATTTTATCAAGCCGTCCTTCTTCAATGAATGTTTTTGAGCTTCTTCCACCGATTGCGCGGTTGTCGACGCTCACACCCTGCGCTGTGTAGCGATGTAAAAACTCTCCCCACCCTCCTTGAACAGGACGATCTGGGTAAGATGAAACGGTTGAATCACCAGCTAAATAGATGGTTGTCATGTTCATACGCCTCCTTTTTCATATAGCCACTCTAATAAGCGATGCGGACATCCAAGTGGCTGCTGAAAAGATATGAAACAATCAGCATCGCTACTTCATTCATTCTCTTTTTAATGATCAAAACCCTGCTTACCGGTAGATGTGAATACGTTAAATATGCGGCGGAAGTTCTACTTTTGTCTCAACGGCTTGCTTCAACGCCTGAAGTATATAGCCAATTCCTTTATATGAAGCCAGCGGATAAATCGCTGTCTGATGAGGAAGTAATAACGGATCGATCACCTTTCGATATTTCTTTCCACCTAGTATCACTAATTCATCATATGCAGTGAGATGTTTTTCATGAAATTGCTGACTTAGTGCTTCTCTTGTTATCTGATCAGTATGCGGTGTACCAAAAGCCACATCATAATTTTCATGAATAATATCATCTGCCTTTAAGAATCCATGCTTCGCTGAAATGATTAGGTAGTCTGAAAAGAACGTTCGGGCATAGCTTTTCGTACGCTGATGCAGCGGACTTAAATAAACGAGGTTCGCCGGCTGGCTCCCTGCCTCTGGATGGACGTCCCATATTTTCTTCGCCCCACATGGAATGATACAAACTCGCTTCACTTGATTTTCTCCTTCCTTCGTTGATACATCCGATACAACATACAACCTAGCGCTGTGCCAAGTGTATTTAAGAGAATATCATCTATATCGCTGCTTCTTGTAATCATACCAGATTGTGAGAATATCCATTGAAGGATTTCGATGATCGCTGACAAGATCAACCCAGCCAGCACCGCCTTTTGAAAGCGACATGTCCGAAAGGCTTGATATAGAAAAAAACCGAGCGGCACAAATAAGAGAATGTTCCCTGCCAAATTTAACAAGACAAGGTTTGGATAGCCATGCCGAAAGGCGTGTAGGTTTTGTTGAATGGAGTGGAAGGGAATCAGATTGACGCTCACTTGATCTTTTGGTGCTGAAAAGCGATTCGGAAAGACCGTTAAATAAAAGAGAACATTCGTATATACAAATAGAAAAGCAAGGACCATTTCTGTTCGTAAATAGATAAAACGTTGCTGTTTTTTTGCCAGCCTATATCTCATATTTAGATAGAACGGGACGAGCAGAAGAAAATAAGCCATTGAAAACATAGCACTGGATGTCATACAAATAGCTGCCCCTTTCTTACACCATGCTTGACCATATTACAGGTTATTCAAGCTTTCCTGTATCTATTCATCACTTATTCTCACAATTCATGCGATATTGACAAATCGTCATTTTTCCGCTAAACTGACTGACATTCAGTCATTTTAAGGTCGGTGATCCTGTGTCAAAACGAGAAAAAATTATGCTTGCTGCGATAGATGCCTTTAAAGAGAAGGGAATTGAAAAGACGACTATATCGGATATTGTGAAAACAGCAGGAGTAGCGCAAGGAACTTTTTATTTATATTTTCCTTCAAAGCTGTCTGTCATGCCTGCCATCGCTGAACATCTGATCGCACAGATGGTGCCTGCGATCGAAAAGGAATTAACTCAGCATGCAGATGTCCTCGATCAAGCAGATGCGCTTGTTGAATTCATTTTCGCTTTTACAAGGCAATACCGTGATGTTCTTGCCCTGACGTATTCAGGTTTAGCTGCCACCGAGCATTTAAAGGAATGGGAAGATATTTATGAACCGATTTACAAATGGGTCGCTTCTTTTTTAGAAAAGGCAAAGCAGGACAAAAGAGTACGTGCGAACTTGAACTGTCAATATGCTGCGAAATTCATTATCGGTTTACTTGAATCATCAGCTGAGCAAATGTACTTATTTACAGAAACAGATACAGAAGAGGTTCTGATTCAAAAGCGAGAGGTGAAGCAATTTCTCCTTTACGCACTCGGTATAGAGACACCTTAACTTAGTACAGCACTTGCTGTACGCTCTTTTTTGGCTTCAAAATGACGAATCGTCAGTTTTAAGGTTTAGGAGGAAATACGATGAAAAAAAGCTGGATGTATGTCGCACTCACATGTTTATTTGAATTACTTTGGGTGTTTGGTTTAAATAAAGCAGATGCTGTGTGGGAGTGGGCGATCATTATCTGCCTGATCCCGGTTGATTTTTATTTTTTAATGAAAGCTTGCGAGAAGCTGCCGACAGGGACTGTGTACGCCGTGTTTGCCGGAGTTGGAACGATTGGTACGTCTTTAATGGATTATGCGCTGTTCGGCGGTTCGTTTTCATTAGAAAAGCTCTTATTTATGGGCATTTTAATTCTCGGAATTATTGGACTGAAGGTGTCTGATGGAGATGCACATGAGCAGAAAGGAGAAGCGGTATAAATGGGCTGGTTTTTTGTACTGTTGGCCTCTGCCTGCGAAATTGGCGGAACCATTGGCCTCAATATGTTTAGTAAGAAAAAGCAACTCACGACAGGCATGTTATTTGTCGGCGGATTTGCCTTATCCTTTTTGTTTTTGTACGCCTCGTTCTCTTCCGTCCAAGTGTCCATTGCCTATACGGTCTGGATTGGACTTGGAACAGCGGGTTCTGTCTTGTTTAATATGATTCTATTTAAAGAGCCGAAAAACATGATTCGTATCCTCAGCTTGCTGCTGATTGTGATTGGCGTCGTTGGGCTGAAGTTATTTGCGTAATAGAAAAAGCAATGGAATAGATTATCCATTGCTTTTCCAGTTAATTTTTATACTTTTCTTGGTACGCTTTAAATTGTTTTTCGTATTTTTTCAACTTTTCTCCATCGACTTTTGAATTTAATTTCGGTTTTCGCTTTCCAATTACCATTACATCTTTATCTACAATAGGACTTGATAAAAAGATGTATGGTGCAAAACGATCACACTTCGTATTTGGAAGGGTGACGGATAATCTAGCGTATTCTTCTGTCGGGAATTGGTTTGAAATGTCAAGTTCCTTGAGTCCCTCTAATGCCGATATTGGCTCTAAAGACTCGTCCTTCACTTTTATATTTGATAAGCACAGATATTTTAAATTCTTAAGGTATCTTAAAGGTTGAAGCGTATTTAAATTTAATGTGTTCCAAATCCCACCTGACAATTGCAACCATTCTAAACCAGTGTTTTTTTGCAAAGGAGCTATGTCATTCAACTTTGAAAAATCTGTTAAGGATAAAGATTTTAAAAAAGTGTTTTTTGATAGATCCCATAAACTTTGTGCCTTTGTATTCCATTCAAGTGCCAATACCTCAACATCTTGAAGAGAACTGATGATTGATAAATCTTCTACTCTCAGTTCACGCATATAGAGCATTTTGGGATTAACTAAGCTCAAGATCGTATTGAATTCCTTTTGGCTCACTTTGTAAATCCACAATTTCGTCAGGTTAGAAAAAGAGTTCAACCTTTCAATATTTTTAATTTTACCTGTGATTACTAACTCAGTGGCATTTTCATCTACATCGGCTAAATCATGAACAGCTTCTGGTCGTGCATCATGACGAAAAATATATTCAGGGTCTTCTTTTAACATTCTTTTACCTCCACACCTACAAATGATGGATATCTAAATGAATTTTATCAGAGTTTTTCCGAAGAAACAGGGAAAGGGATAAAATCTAGATGGTCTTCTTTGGTCCGTTTAACCACAATCCGCCGATGATTACGTCTGTTTTCAATTCATTTTATAAAATCTTTATCATCTAAAATATGGAGCAACAACATATCAACGACTTCGCTTTCACTATACTCCATATATTCTGCACAGGTCTTGACGATAGCTTGTACTCTTTCATATAAACAAATAAAAGAACTCCAATTCATATACGAATTAGAGTCCTCATTATATGACTAATACAATTTTCCCACCTTAAAACCGAACCCGTTCATTAAAGATCTTGCTTTTTTATTTCTCGTTTAATGTGGATTATGCTGCTCAAGCAAGAAATCCATTGCGTAAATCGATTCGCCTTTTTCATCCAATAAAAAGTACACAATCAAAGGCTCTCCAAAGGACCCTGTCTGCTGCGTGAACAAAACACATGTGAATTTTTCAATACCTATCGGAATCTTTCTTCTTAATAAAGGATGAAGAATAGGCGAAGTCCGAATTGTATCTATATCCACATCCCAACGTTCGTTTTTTAAAGTGGGATAATGCTCTACTAACAGTTGGTGTAACATGTCGGTCGTGAGCGTTGCTTTTCCATCAAACTCATCATCTATTATGTTGGTGTTATACATCCGACGGTTGCTTATCCTTTGAAGCATTGATTCGTATTCCTTTTAAGACAAATCGTTTCTGGCCATCAAGAGTACAAGTGATCAATGTCAGTTCATTTTTCCCACGATCCTTTAGTACATCAACATCCGTCGGTTCTATCGTAGCTGAGCTGACAATTTTGTATTCGTATGTTTCTGCTTGATGATGTAAGACGACTTTTTCCCCTTTAGGCACCTCTGGCAGCTGTCGGAAAAGCCGGTCGCCTCTATACCCTCTATGGCCTGCAATCGTGAAATTTCCTTCACCTGGCATTTGATGAGATTTGATTTGAGTCAGTGCAATACTTAAATTTTCTTTTGATGTAACAGGTAGCACTTTTTCATTTAAATCAATTGACGGGATCTCAAGCTCCATCGTATCTCGCAGGTCTTCTTCTGACACAGTTAAATGTGGAATAGAAGAAAGGGCATCACTGTCATTTTCTTCAATCATTTTCAATGCCTCTTCCATGGCTGCTGCCTCTTGAGACGTTCGCCACTCATATAGAAAAGGAACGGAGATAAGCATTAGTCCTGCGACCACCAAAAAGCTGCCTAATAAGGTTCTTTTTTTCATCAATACACTCGTTCCTTCCTTTTACTGAATGGTCCTTCTTCTGACTACAAGAAGAACAGTTCCAGACACTACTAGTAAAATCCCTGCATACATCAAATAACGTAGCCATTCTTCCCCAGTCTTTGGCAGCTCCCCGTTTGAGTTTGAGCCATGAGGTGGATGTTGATCCCCTTGATCTGAGGCTGGAGGATTCGTGTGGTCCTCTTCATTCTTCATTGGAGCATTTTTCACAATCAATGTCTTGATCTCCACTTCGCCCATTTGAATTGTAAAAGCGAGTGGTTTTTTTAATGCTACATAACCATTTGGAGCTTTCGTCTCTGTGAGTGTATATTCACCAGGTTTAAGCCCTTTGACAATGGCTTCTCCGTCTTTTCCTGTTGTCACAGATTTGATGATTTTCCCGGCTTTTGTACGAATGTCAAAGGCTGCACCTTTTAAGGTTCTATCAGTCTGCTGGTCTACCTTTATGATACGCAGACTTCCTAAAATCAAGTGATTCTTCGCTGTTACTTGAAGAGGCTTCTGCTGATTTTTCTCAATCGTAAACCGGATCGGCTGATCATCTAATTCATAGCCGTGAGGCGCTTTCGTTTCAACGAATTGATATTCTCCCGGTTTTAGATCGTTGATGTGAAGCTTTCCTTTTTGATCCGTTACAAGTGATTTCTTCAACGTTTTCCCGTCTTTACTCTGAAGAGCAAACTCTGCGTTTTCCAACGTGTGTCCTTCAGCATCCACTTTGGTCAGTTCCACTGCTCCCGGCGTCAGTTTGTTGATCATTTCTACTTTTGCTGGTTTGTCTTGACCTAAACGAATCGTAAATGAGACAGGTGTCTGATCCAATTCATAGCCGGCAATGCTTGCTGTTTCGACAAATTGGTAGGTTCCTGGCTTCAGTTGATCGACTGTCAGTTGACCGTTTTTGTCTGTCTTCAAGTCTTTCTTCACACGCTGATCATGCGCATCAATCAGGTCAAAGGTCACGCCAGCGAGCAACTGACCATCCTCCCCTTTTTTCTGAAGCTTCACAGCACTTGTCGTGCGAATATTTTCTTTTGTCACTTTCACCAGTTGATTTGGGTTGAAATCAATCTGAAAGTCTACTGGTTCTGCATCTAGTTTATGTCCAAAAGGAGCCTTCGTTTCAACCAATTGGTAAGCGCCTGGTTTCAAATCGTTGACAGTGATGATGCCTTTTTCGTTGGTTGTTAAACCTGACAGCAATTCTTTACCATTGTCATTGAAAAGGGTAAATTCTGCGCCTTTCAATCTTTCTTTTTCTTCCCCTATTTTAGTTAGTTCTACAGAACCTTTCTTGAGCTGATTGATTGCCTCCACTTGAATCAAGTCTTTTTGACCTAATTCAACTTCAAAGACAAGTGGTTTCGCACTCAATTCATAGCCTTCAAGACTCTTTCTTTCAACAAATTGATAGGTTCCAGGTTTAAGACCTGTGAAGGTAATCTTTCCATCCTGATTGGTTGTAATTCCTTCTCCTCCTGCCACAATCTTTCCTTTGGCATCAGATAGATCAAAGACAACCCCTTCTAATGATTTCCCATCTTCACCTTTTTTGTGTAACAGCACTCCGCCAGTTGTGCGGCTATTTTCTTTTGTCACACTGACCAGCTTCTCAGGGTTAAATGGAATAGCAAAAGTGACAGGTGTTTCGTCAAGCTCATGACCGAATGGCGCCTTCGTTTCAACAAACTGATAGGTTCCAGGTTTCAGATCGTTGACGATGATCTTCCCGTTCTCATCTGTGACAAGACCTGTTTTTATCTCTTTTCCATTTGCATCTACTAGCTTGAATTCTGCTCCTTCAAGCACATCATTCTTTTCACCGAGTTTCGTGAGCTGGACAGCTCCAGTTTTGAGATCATTGATCACTTTGATCTCTGCCGGTTTTTTTTGTGCGATTTCGATGGTAAACGGATAAGGTTTATTTTTCTTTTGGTAACCATCAATACTCTCTGTCTCCACAAGCTGATATTTGCCCGGTTTGAGGTCATCGACCAACAGCTTCCCATCTTCATCTGTTGTCAAATCTTTACGCACGACTTTGTCATTTTGATCCAAGACTTCAAATCGAACATCTTGAAGCTTCTTGCCATCTTCCCCTTCTTTCATCACTTCTAATGCACTTGTTTCATAGAGGTTCTTTTGTGAAATGATGACTGGTTCTTTTGGATCGAGTGGTACTTCAAATGTGATGGGTGTTTCATCTAATACATAACCGTCTGGTGCGTTTGTTTCGATGAGCTGATACGAACCCGGTCTTAGTTCATTGATCGTGATCTTGCCATCTTTTCCTGTGACAAGCGCACCATTTAGCTCATGCCCATCTTGATCTAAGAGCTTGAACTGTGCACCTTCTAGTCTCTCTCCGCCTTCACCTATTTTGCTCAATTCTGCAGAGCCTTTGATGATGTCATTTACTGCGGTGACAACCGTTGTTTCTGTTTGATTTTCTTTAATGGTGAACGGCCATTTTTGCTGATTTAATTGATAGCCTTTCGGTGCGTTTGTTTCAACAAAATAATAGGAACCTGGCTCAAGATGTTTGAATAGGATTTCTCCTTTTTCATCCGTTTTCAAATGGGTTTGGACGGTATCTCCAGATTCATTTTTCAGTTCAAATTCTGCATTTTCTAATGCCGCACCCGTTTCTTTGTCTTTTTTCGTGAGCTTCACATGCTGGCGGATTTCTTGGTTTTGCACCGTCATGCTGTTTCCTATTTTCGTTTGATCTCCTGATTCGTAAGGCTGATCAATCGTGACATTGATCGGTTCCTTCGTTTTCAAATAACCATCAGGTGCTTTCTCTTCTGTCACGATATAGTCACCATACAGAAGACGATCAAATCGAAGAGCTCCTTCTTCATCTGTTGTCTTTGTTCCAATGACGATACCGCTCGCAGCATCTGTCAGAGAAAAGGTTGCTCCTTTTAGCGCTTTTCCACCACTCGCATCTACCTTTTTAATGGTTAAAGCGCCAATCGCTCCTGTGCCATCTCCCATGCCAGCGGTACGTTTGACCACAATTGAGGCTTCGGATTCCTTTTTGATTTCTTTTACATTTTCACCTCTAAACGTTACTTCGTTTTGAAGTGTACTTCCCACCTTATCTAAAATGAGAGATTGGTATTCTAAAATATAGGGTCTCGTGATTTCTTCTTTAAATTTGATTTGAAAAGAATCTGGATCGAATTCAAGGTCTAGTTCATAATCCTTCCCTTTTTCAAGCTCATCCTTTTTAGTCACTTGCCCTTTTTCATCTATTGTTGTCGAATACAGATGAAATGAGTTTTCTATTATGGCTTGATTACTGCTCGGATGGTCTATAATCGTCGCATCTTGGACTGTTGATTGACCAAAGTTGATATTCAGTTTCCAATCAATGACTTTCCCTTGTTGATTTCCTGACTTGCTCGTGTATTTCCCTCCATTTGGAATGGACACCACAGCATTCACGTCTGATTCTTTCGTCTTCCCATCATAAAGGGTCGCTTTATTTTCGTAGGTTTTCTGTACTAAATCCATTCCTTCAACACTTGTTTGATACGTGATTTTGTATGGGGAATCAATGGCATGTTTGAAAATGACTTCGAAGCCTGATTCTCCCTTTTCATTTTCAAGGAATTTGATGTCATAATGTTCTTTCGCTAATACTTCTTTTTCTTCCGCACCATTTTCCCCGCCTTGTAAATCAAGCGAGTAGACGATAATTGAATCTTTAAGCAAACGCTGATTTCCTTGAATGAAATCCTCGATTTTCGCCTCTTCTAGATGCTTCAAATTATAGTTCACACCGATATTCCATGTGATCTCTTTTTTCTTTGCATCATATGTTCCATTCTTGAACCCATTGGACTGCGTGTATGTGTCAGGCGTAAAGACAGATTGGTTTTCCTTCGTCAAATCCTTGCCATCTTCATTTACCCATTCAAGTTTTACATGGTTACGCAAGTTCTTTTGATCTTTATCTGCTCTTTTTTCATAATCAAAAGACGTTGTATATGTGATAGTATGTTCTGTCTTGATTTCTTTCGTAAATTGAATATCAAATCCATTTGCATGTTCAACGATTTGATAATCTGTGCCTTCTTCAAGCACTGTATTACCTGTCGTCACTTTTAAACTATCTTTTTGCAGCGTCAATCCTTCGTTTGTAAACGTATCTTTTAATATCACGTTGTTCATGGTTTGTTGATCTTTGTTGAAGATGATACGCCATGGAATGGTCTTGTTCTTGTAATCCGGTGTTCCGTGGTCTTTCGTTAGGATTTGCTGATCAATTCTTTGCTTCCCTTGTTCGCTCTCTTTGCCAGCTGTTACAGTATTGATAATGTCTTCAGCTTCGAAAATTCGCTCGGTTGCTTTTGTTTGATATGTGATCAGGTAAGCCGATTGAATTTCTTGATTGAATTGCAAGGTAAACCCGTTTTGTTCATCCTTTGTTTGAGGTTGAACCACGTAATTTTCAAATGCTTTTGTTCCTGCTTCGTTGCCGTTCTGATCAATTGTGACTTCTTTGACTTGAATTGAGTCAGATATTAGCGCCTGTGTGCCGTTAAAGAAGTCTTCTATCAAAGCATCCTTTTGAGCCAGCTTTTTTTCGTTATAGTTATACCGAATTTCCCAAGTAATCGTTTGTGTGACTGGATCGTAGTGGGCGGCTTTTTTATTTAAAGGACTGCCTCTTGTCACATTCACTGTTCCTTCTGCTGAACTAATCTCTTTATCAGCAGAGACAAGGGACGCTTTATTACGAAACACAGACTGATCTTGATTCGTAATGTCCGTTTCATACATTAAACGGTAAGCGAGATGCACGTCATCTTTAAATTCGATCGTGAAATCTTGACCATCTGCTGTTTGGCCGATGGTGTAGTGGTTTTCGTCAAGCAGCTGTCCAAGCGATGTTTCACCATTTAGCTTTGTATCTACACGATAAAGCTTGATTGAATCTTTTTTTAACGCTTGACCTTCTTGAATCGGATCTAACAGTTTCGCTTGTTTCACATCATCTAAGTCCATATTAAAATCGACTGTCCATTGAATGGTTTCAGCATTGTAAGATCGATTGGGTTCTCCCTTTTTAGAGACATTCGGACCATTTGGAATGTATTGAATCGGAATCGATATCGTATCTTTGCCTTCAATCGGGGTAATCACCACTTCTTTTTCTTCAGTGATCACTGTTTGTTTATCTAATTGTGTCCAAACTTGAAGTGTTCCTTGGATATTTGAATATTGTTTAATAAAATCTGTGAATTCGATAGAGGCATTTCCGCTTTCATCTACAGAAAAATAACCGATGATCGATTGATTAAATTTCATCTCGAGACGATCGATTTTTTCGTAAATGACTAATTCCTCTGGAACCTTGAAATGGAATTCATCCCCGCCATTATAGTTATGACCATTCGGGATGGCCCACTTATAGTTAATGGAAATCAGTGAGTTGACGTCAGGCTTATCAACTGAATTACCTTCCTGATCTTCAAAAATTAATTTCGCGTCAGTAAGGAGATTTTCTTGTATCTGCATTTGTTTTGAAACACTTTGCAGCCCTACACGCTTAGACACGTTCACTTTGTTTTTTAGTAACTCATCTTCATCGCTTTGTGTCTTTTGAACAGTTTCTTGATTGTTAGCAGCTTCGTCTTTCTCCGATGAGGTTGAATCATCTTTTGAAAGATTTTCTTTATGCTCATTTTGCTTTGTTTTCTCTTTTTTCTCAGCTATACTGGTGACGTCAATATCTATAGATCCTTCTAAATTCGGATCAAGCTCAATATCCTCATTGAATGTGACAGTCACTTCATTTTGTTTTGAAACGGTATACTCACCAACAGGGATGTCATCGACAGTAATGCGTTCTTTCTGCTCCTTCTCTACCTGAATGACTGATGGAAGAGAGAGAATATACGGATACTGCTTTTTGAGATCAATTCCTTTGATAGACCAATGCACAATGGCCTTTCTAACTTGCTGATCTTCTTTGTTTGATAACTTGTTGCCTTCGCTATCAGCAAACTCAATATTCACATAAATATTCTCTTGAATGTCTTTAGCTTGTGCCCCTGCTAAAGGCAAGATTCCTAATATACTAGACTGTATGACTAACACCGCAATGAGAGCCAATGACAATATTCTTTTCAATACATCCACCCTTTTCTAAAATTAATTTTCAACAATGATAAAAAATCAGTTGTATACTCTCAGATCGATCACTCCGCTTCTGATCAAATATTTTCTAAAAAAATGTACCTTAAGACCCTATGAATAAGATGAGTTGATCAATCATGAATTGAAAGGAAATCATGAGTAGTGGGTATAGTAACTAGATAGGGGTCTATAGAAATGGGGAATAGTGAGAGGGATCGTGAAAAGATTAAATGTGAATTTTTCTATTTATACTGGAACGAACAATAAATAATTAGTACATGCATATATAAGCATGTATTCACATATAGAACGTTCATATAAAACAAGCATGACTCATATGGTATGTATGGTGAGATAGTTCAGCATCATATAGATCGCATTCCTTCTACTCCCTTCCATATGGTAATCAAAAAGCCGATGCTTTTTATTCTTACTTTTACCGTTTGAGCAGCAAAAAAATAAACAAAATGATCCATTTTTATGGGATTCATGGCATACTTATCATCTTTTAAAAGAAAGATATGGAGAATTAGGGTATAACATTTGTTTTCGTCTAATTTTTTTCTCTTTTATCATGAAAAGTGAAGACAAAACGATTTATCCTAAACATTAAAATCATTTTATGCCTATTTAGAAATTAAAATGTTCTTTAAGTGAACTTCATAATATAAAGGCAAGCCAAGGGAAGGAGTTAGTTGTTTAATGGAGCTCATTGATAATAAATCAAAGAGATGGATAAAAATTCTAAAACTGCTTGTATCAAAAGATAAGTGGTGGAGCCTTCAAGAGATATCGAATGAACAAATCGGTTCGGTTCGTGCCATTCAAAACGATTTAGAACAAATGAAGTCGTTCCAAACAGAGAACGGTGAGCCGTTAATCCGCATAAAGCCAAGACAAGGCATATCCATTTGTTATACACAGACGATACGAGTCGACTACTATATCAAAGAAATTCTAAAAGATACGATTGAAATTCGATTGATTGACGGCGTTTTCTTTGAACAAAACAGGTCTTTCTATGAATGGATGGACACGCTGAATATCAGTAGATCCACATTGTATAACACCATACATAAAATCAATTCGCTTCTTACCTCGTATGACATTGAGTTACGACCAGATAGTATGCAGTTCCATGGAAATGAGAAGGAGATTCGTCAATTTTTTGTGGAATTTTTGTTTGAAGTTTATGGAAGCAGGCTTTGGCCATTCGATGATATTCAAAAGCAAGAAGCAGTTGATTTTTTACAAAAGCTATTTCAGGTGCTCGAAGTCAATCTACCTGATGTGGCTTTAGATAAATTTTGCCTATGGCTCGCCGTTTCCATACACCGATTGAGGAAAAATTTTACCATACGACGCAATTATAGGTACTCAATGGATAAGGAAAAACAAACATCTACAGCTAAAGGTATCTATAAACAAATCAAAAACTTGGAAGAACACGTTTGCCAAATGACAAAGGACACTTTTGGTGTTACATTGGATCGTCACGAATTTGTCTTTTTATTATTGATTGAACCAGCTATTGGCCATTATAAATCAATTGAAACGGTCGAAGAAAAATTGACGTTCTTTCAATCGCATACACCACAGCTCTTTGAAGCCATTCATTCCTTTATCAATCAATTGGAGTTGATTTTTCATCAAGAGGTGGCTAATCGCAAGGCGATGACACTGATTCTTCTCCAATATTATGTGTATTCTAGGGAAATTACCGTAAGAGATGGATTCCTTTTCAAAAAGAAATCGAGTTATTTATCAGAGGTAAAAAAACAGCTTCCTTACTTCTATTCGAGGATTACTCATATCATCCAAGAGTTAAAAACAGACGATATACTCGCTTCTTTTGTGAAAAATGAACGAGAATTGATTCGTATCATTACTTCTAACTGGAGAGGGCTTGTTCATTTGGAAATGGATCGGAGAAACGTGTTGAACATTTTTGTCATTTCAACATTAGGTTATAATCATAGTTTGTTTATTGCGGATTTAATTAAATTAAGATTGCCTCCTCTCATTCATATTTTCACAAGTCCAGAAAATACATTAAATGAACTGACAATGGATCGACTTGGGATTGATATGATTGTGACCGATACTGAGCTTCCTCATCAATTAGGACGGTCTACGCTGCTGATCAGCTCTTTTCCAACAAAGAAAGAATTGGACAACTTGCAATCAAGATTGGTTGATATGACAAACTAAGTTTCACCAAAAAAGCTGCTGAGACATGCTCAAGCAGCTTTTTGGTTCTGTATTAATGAAGCACGATTTGTTCATTCATCAAATCAATGGCGTAAAGCGATTGCCCATATTCATCTAATAGAAGGTATACTTTGAGCGGGGCAGTGGTTTGATCTGTTTGCTGCGTGAATAGGACACAAGTGAATTTTTCAATCCCATCTGGCAGCTTGCTTTTCAGAAAAGGATGAAGAATAGGAGAGATTCGAAGGGTATCAACATCTTTCAGCCAAAGCTCATCTTGTAACGCAGGATAATGGTCAACCAAAAACTGACGAAACACTTCCAATGTACTCAAGGTAGATATCCTCACTTTCTTCTAACTTGGCTTCAAACTCACCTAAAAACAAACGGAACCAACTCATCATATGATCTCGGTACACGTATTTTCGCATACGGCTTGAGACACGATCACTCACTTTTTAGACATGAACTGTAGATCGACTGTACTGTCACGAATGTTTAATATGTATAACGTTTCCTATGTCATCTCATTGACTCCACCACGAATCCAAACAATGGACCTATGATCATATTCTTACCTGTTTTCTTTCGTGATGAAACGACAACTTCCTGCTACAATATTCCATTTTTCTGCAAAAAAGAGGGAGATGGGACAAAAAAAAGAACAGCACTGACTGTTCTTCTGATAGCGTAAAATGCCAATTCAAATATCCTGTAAAGGAATGACTTCCCCGCTCACTGCATCCACTCCATCATGACAATCTAGTTTTCCACATAAGACATACTGCTTTTCTGTAAAATCATATACATAGATGGGGGTCAGCTCTAACCGATCTTTTAATTTTTCGAAGGCTTCTTGTTTTGTCAGGGTGATTTCGCCAGGGGGTTGGAGTTCATCCAACATGCCACACTCCTTAAACATTTCTTTTCTATCTATGTAATTAACGGCTTCAAATGTAAGGGCATCAATGAATATCAAGATTTTATCTGTAAGCAAGCTTTTCTCTTGTCTATTTGCTTTTACTGTTGCATGAATGTAATGATCACGATGAAGAGAAATGCAAACCCATTTTCCGGTGTCGTTAGGATATTCCTGACTCAACAATTTTTGAACTGCTTTCAAACACTTATCTTTTTCTTCCTCTGTTATGGGCATTGTATCTGGTGAGGGTTCAATTGAAAAGGCTTGATCATCTGAGATGTCTTCTTGAATATTTAATTCCTTTCTTACAAAAGGTTCAGTTATTGGTTCATCCCATTTGATGATTTGGTTGATATTGAGACATTGATGTTCCTGTATCGTACCTTCAAACGGGAGGATTCCGGTTCCATCATTCTTTACATACACTTCTTCTAACGCATAAATTGGACGAATTTTATTCTGATCAAAGGAAGGCCATTCGATTCGTTGCACTTGCTGAACGGCTAAGCTTTCAATCTTCTCAATGAGCAACGTATATTTTTCAGCCCTGTACTTTTTTATAGAAACAAATGGGCCGTGAAGAACAAAGTAAATGAGTTGTCCATGTTCATCCCATTTCACATCAATCATGCCCGAAGGGGTCACTGGTACACCAGCAATTTTTTCCTCAAAAATAAGCTCCCCTTTTTCCTCCTTATGCAAGTGAAAGTGCTCTCCATATATCAACCCTGTTTCTTGTTCAATCCATTTGATGGCGTCATTCTGACCGCTATCAAAGCACACACCCTCCTTTGCATATGTTTTACCCATGACAAAAACAGCACTCTCAACCTTTCCTGTATTCAAATTCACTTCTATCACGGCTGTGCCATCCGGGTTTAAATCTTCGTCCACAGGTGCCGTTTGATGTGGAGGAAACCATTCCATACACAATTTATAAATTGTTTCATTAAACATATTCACATTTCGGTAATACTCGTAGTTTTTTAAACAATAATCATCTAAGCCGAACTTCTTTCTTGTATCATCTATTAGATGCTGTAGAGTTTCATTCATTTGTTTCACCTCAATCTGTTAAGTGATTATCTTATGGAAGGACGAATATGACGATAAAGCCGAATAGGATGATGATGGTCAAGAAACCTAAAGCCATTGCCATCATATTTGACTCTTTTGTATAACCTTTTAATTCGTGTTTCTCAGTAGATCGATCGATTTTTCTAATTCGAAAAAGCATACTTACATTGATAAGAGCTAAAGAAATAACCAAGAAGAAAATGAGAAAAATAGGTTCTATGTCAAAGAATGGATTCGGTATATTTTGAATATTAAACGACTGAAAGAACATAAGTCCACTCAATATCAATTTCCAAATATTCTCCATCTTTTTTTCTTTGTACCATTCTTTACCCAGTTTCTCCTTTTCATAAATAGCTACCTGCTCGAAAAGAGGAATGAAAGACTTTGTTGTTCCTTTTTTGATAAAGCCCAATACACCTTGAAAAAGCATTAGAATGCCTAAACAAAAAAAGAAATGTGTAAATCGTATTTCAGAAATTTGAATAATCATAAAAAAGATCACCATCATGATGCCAAATATTAAATTAGACGCTGCTATTTGTTTTATTCGCATCTTTTTTAATACAGCTTGTTCCATACTATACTCCTCCCCGTTCAAATGGTTTGATAATCGCTCTATCTGTACTACGTTTTTATCGGAAAAATGTTTCAATATTTTTCCTTTCTATTGTGAATTTGGTTTTTCACACACGAAAAAAGTAAAGAGTAATTCCCTTTACTTTTTCGCTTGCCTCTATGGGTTTAGTCCTATTCTCAAACCGCTGAATTGACTGCTTACTCATTTTCATGGACTGTCTAATCAGTTGATATTAGTGTTTAAAAATTCCCCTTCACAATCGTTCTTTTGGCTTTCTTGACAATTCTGCTAGTTGCTTTTGTATCAGAATCTTTTAACCACTGTTCACACAGGTTTATGACCCAATTTGGTTGTGTTTTACTAGCGTCATTGAGCCAGTTTCCTACAGAATCTTGAACATATGTTGATGGATCAGATTTGAGCAAGTCTAGAATAGGCTGTGCCCTCATTGGCTCTTGTTTTAATGACTCAATATGCTTTGTCCAAACACCTCTTGGGCGAATAGCTTCTACTGAGAATCGGCGAATATTTTCATCATTACTTTTAGCCCATGCTGTTAAATGTTCTATACTTTGATCGAGCTGATCCGTTAGGCTTTCTCTCACTGACATCCACGCAATTTCTCGAACTCCAAAATGAGGATCAGCTGCAAATGGTTGAATGTACGCCAATTTCTCTTCCAAAGTTGATAAACGGGGTTTGTTCATATAAGCAGCCCAACAGCGGACGCTATCAGATACATGGTGAGTAAACGCCTGTAGCACTTCCGCTTGTTTTTCCCCATTCTCTTTCTGCAACACTTCATCTAACAATTGACCGATGAGACGAATTGCTTTCATTCCAGACTCAGCCTTTTGTTGAGTGACATCAGATGATACATCGTCTAAATGATGGTCTAAACCAACGGATGGCAAAACATGATGTAATAACGTCAGATGATTGACAGCCAGCCATTCAGTTAAATTCACACTCTCTATTTTTCCTTGATTCAAAAGGAACAAGACGTCATGAGGGATATCAGTCCCCTTTCGAGCACCTTTTCGATTGATGATCTCTTCGCTGATTTGCATTTATTTTCTCTCCTCATCTAGTGGTTCTTTTGTTTGATATTCATCGTTTTTAAAAGAAATATATGAATGCCTTCAATCTTTGGATATTGCCCCCTATTGTATCAAATAAACAACTTTACTGGTGCATTCTTCAAACCAAAAAGGAACTACCCGAAATAAGTAGTCCCTTCCATACAAAATTGAATTTAAGTTAGCTTCCTTGCTCGATCACCTTCAAACGCATATGTTGAGAAAATCGGTCAAACGCCACCATGAGAATGGTCATGAGTAACGCAAGGAAAACCGTACCGGCGCTGAGCCAACTTAGGTTCAATACAGAGGTTCCGTTTAACACAATCCCCCCTACCCCCGAGCCTAAAGCAAATCCGAATTGAATAAATGATGTATTGACACTTAATGCAATATCAGGAGATTTCGGAACAAGGGTTACAAGATATAGCTGCTGAGCTGGTGATGTACTCCATGTTGCGATCATCCATATCATGATAACAGCCACCATGACCACGAGATTCCCTGTGACAAATGCTAGTAGCATGAGCATCATGATTTGCAAGATGATGCCAGAAAAAATCGTGAAGATGGGTCCTTTTTTATCTGCTGCCATCCCTCCAAGGCTTGATCCTAAAAAGCTGCATATTCCCGCTAGTAACAAAATGCCACTGATTTCTGTGATGCTTAGGTTGGCTGATGCTTGCAGGAAGGGCGTTAAATAGGTAAATAAAGTCGAATATCCCCCTACATAGAATAACGTGACTGCCACTGCAAGCAATATTCGCTTGTCTTTTAAAATCGATAATTGCATACGAAGCGTCACCGGTTCTTGTTCTTTCATAGAAGGGATCCGCCTATACACCACAATCAGCGGAATAAGCGTGATCACTCCAATGGCTGCGAATAATGCTTTCCATCCGATCATACTGCTTAGAAATGTCCCGATTGGAACGCCTAAAACCAAGGAGCTGCTTAATCCCATTAAAATGATGCCAATGGCTGTTCCTCTTTTTTCTCGTTCCACAAGACGAGTTGCAACCGCCATCGCCACTACAATCGCCGTTCCCCCACTGATTCCTTGTAAAATTCTTGTGATCATGACCATTTCAAACGAATGGCTGATACTTGTGATAAAGTTACTTAAAATAAAAATGATCAGCGTCCATGTTAATATTTTTCTGCGGTCCATATTGATGGTTAGTGCGATGACAATCGGTGCACCGATTGCGGCCGAAAGTGCTAAAGATGTGACCAATAAGCCAGCAGTAGACGTTGTGATATGTAAATCATGTGCGACCATTTGAATAATGCCAGTAATGATGTATTCGATCGTTCCGATTAAAAAAGCTGCTAAAGCAAGTAAATAGACAACGGTTTTATTTTGCATCGTGACGTTTCTCCTTTGGGCCATGTTTACGATTTGATTTCATTTTTAATAGGAATTTGAATTTCAATGAGTCTGCCTTCTTCATTTTCTGACAATGGGTAATAGATTTCTCGGCCCGGCTGATCATCTTTCACGCGGTATCCGTTATGTTCGATCCATGTCGCCAGGTCAACACAAGCAGTTTGTGCAGATGGAGAATGTGAATGAAATAAGAGTGTCGCCATGGTGTCTTCTGCAGGTAACGTGCGAATTGTCATTCCCTGAGGAAGAGAGCACCTGAACGATTTGACGGAATACCCCACCTCAAATTCGAACTCACTTTCTTTATCCAGTGATTCTCTCCATAGCACCACTTGTGGTCCCGAGATCGATTCTTGTTGATGTTTATGTAATAAATGATGAAACATTTGAAAGAATGATGGGATCTCATCAACAGTTCCGTTGGATTGAAAAGACATGATGCGTTTGCTTTCAACCGATTTGATGATGACCTCCTGTTCTTTTTCAACACACCCCTCTCGTTTGATGAGGTGCATCCGCTCCTTAATACGGGCTAATTTCTGTTGTTCTTTTTCGATCAATTGCTGAATCTCACTCTCTTTCAAGAGAAACATGCCCTGAATTTGCTCTACCGAAATATCTTCACGAAGAAGCTGCCCCATTTGCTTTAACGTAAAGCCTAATTCCTTATAGAGAAAAATTCGATTGACCTCAAGCAGCTGTTCAGCTGAGTAATAACGGTATCCCGAATCTTGATCGATCTGCTGAGGCTTTAATAAATCAATTTGGTCATAATACCTTAAGGTTTTGACAGGCACTTTACTTAACATAGAAAAATCGCCGATCTTGAACATCCTGCATCTCCTCCGATTTGTTGATCTGATCACAGTATAAACCTTTCAGTAAAGGGGAAAGTCAATAGAAGATTTTAAAATACAATTTATTCGCATATAAAAAAGCCCTATCTCAAATAGGGCTCGTTGTTTGATGAATTTTATTTGTCCTCCAAAATATGTTTAGCCGCTTCTAGTGCTGAAGCTGCTTTAGGCCATCCGATATAAAAACTAAGATGAGTGATGACTTCAATCAATTCGTTCTTCGTGACACCATTTTCTTTGGCAAGATGTAAATGGTATTCCAGCTGATTCAGACTGCCCGTACTTACTAAAGCTGAGACTGTAATCATACTGCGATCTCTAAGAGAAAGTTCCTCCCTTCTCCATAAATCTCCAAAGAGAACTTTTTCTGAATACTCAACAAATGCTGGAGCAAAATCTCCGAGAGTGAATTTTACAGTTTGCTTGATTGGTTGATGCATAGCTATTTCCCCTTTCAATCGTTCCGTTACTTGATCATCTGCGCAAGCCCTTCTCCAAAGGACCAATTTTCCAAGCCTGTCTCAATCAGCATAATGAATACATTTTCTTTTGATATATGGAGTTTGTTATACAACTGGTCAGCTATTTCCTTATATAAAGATTGCTTCTGTCCCTCGGTTCTTCCTGAACCACATGTAATTTGGATATATAAAAGACAATGATCTCTTTCATGACGAACAAGATAATGGGGATCATAAAAAAATTCTTCTTTCTTATGTGAACTGAATACCTGAAAGTAGTCTTTTTTAGGAACTTGAAATTCTTTTATCAGAGCCTTCATGATCGTTTGGCTAATAGAAGTTAAGCTTTCTTTATCGTACTCATCTTCCATATAATTGACTTTTACAAATGGCATGTATGTCATCTCCCTTTTTCTGTCTCACTTCATTTTACATCCCAATACTCGTTTTATATAATTGAATAATATATAAAAACGTATTCATATATCGAATGGAGAATATTAGAAATGGACCTAAAAGAGTTAAAAGCATTTCAAGCCGTGATTCAGGAAGGGACCTTCTCAAAAGCCGCTCAAAAATTGAATTATGCACAGTCGACCATAACGAATCAGATTAAACGATTAGAAAAGGAGTTAGGATTTCAATTGTTTGTAAGAGGATGGGAGGCTGAATTAACCCCTTCAGGACAATTGTTTGCCAAAGAGATTGATCAGTTGATACTCCATTGGCATTTTGTATTAGAGCAATCACAAAAACTCCAAAAAGAAGAAATCGGAACCTTGAATATAGGCGTCATAGAACCAATTGCTGTCTCTATTCTTCCTTCCGTCCTTCAAACATTCAGAAAGCAAAAACCGAATATCACATGCCACTTTATCATCGGTAATACAGATTTCCTTCACAAGCAGCTCCTCCAGGGGGAGATCGATTTTGCTATTGCAGGGGAACCTGTGATGAACACACTTCCGTTTGAGGAGTTGTACAAGGAGGAAATGTCTTTTATTATTGCAAAACAGCAGGCAGATCAAGTTGGAACGATCTCATTGATCAAGGAACTTTATGAACAGCCTCTGATCATAGGCGGGGAAAGTTGTTTATATCACATGAAGTTACAAAAGGAACTTTCAAGAATAAATGTGGAGCCCTTCACTTATACCGTCAGCCAGATTTCAGCCATTCCATCATTTCTAAAGGGATTTCCCTCTGTCGGCGTCGTCCTTTCCTCTACCCCATTATCAGACGAGTTTGTGAAAATTCCAATTGAAATGGAGGACCCTTTTATCCCGATAGGAGTCTTAACTCATAAGGACCCCCATCTCTCTCTGGAAAACACCAAGCAGCTGCTGCTTAATCTATTTCGTCAAGAAGCGGAGCAATTCACATGCTCGTGATCTCGTATCAAAAACAAAAAACCTAGATTTCATACATCTAGGTTTTTTAATCTTTCAAGCCATTTCAAGATCGCTCCACTTTTAAAGAAATTGAATATGGCTCCCTCACTAAATCGCTCAGCTCTCAAAACCCCCATGATGAGAGCAAGTACACACTGTGCATTTAAATTTGAAATGTCCACATGCTCCATATCGTTCGTTCCCCATTCAATGCCATTTTCTTTGAGGATTTCTCTATAGTGGATAAGTTCCATTTCTTGATGCTGTTCTGCAAAGGTATAGACATCTTCAATAAAGCGTTGGACCGTTTCTGAATAATTCACAAAAGGCATCTGGATTGGGCGTTCAGCTGTTCCATCATTTTCTTGATCGATCACCCATTCTCCGATATGATCCTCCTGAAGCTTCGGTATGTATTTTGTCAGAATCTCAAATTGACTCATCGTTATCCTCCTCTATTTTTTTAGAATGCTTTCAAGTCCGACAATAATAAAAGGAAACATTTTCAGGCCATGTATCGTGCATACAGGAATGACATTAGTTCAGAATTAAGATGGAGCCTTCAAATAGATCGAAGGCTCCATTTCCAACTAAATTGCTTTAGCTAAAATCATAAATCGGTGTTGTTTTGCGTCAAAATAACCCTTTTGTTCAATGGTTTTATGAATGGTGTATAATTCATCCTTGAAATTACTTATTTCAAAACCTGGCACTTGCCAAGGAATTGCTTTTAGATAATACACCAATGCTCCGATATCATAAAATCTTAGAATGGGGAACTCTTCAGCACTTTTCAACACCTCAAAATGATTCTCCTGTATCTCTTTTAAAGCTAGCTTTAAGTTCCAATCAATAAATTCTTCATTTATTGGTACCCTTAGATTCTCATTAATCTCTATGCAATCGAGTCCACCGACTTGTTGAGTTAGAAAAATACCTTCTTTCGAGATAATTCTTCTCACCTCTTGAGATGAAAATGACTCATGTTGATTGATGATAAGATTAAATTTTCCAGTCTCAAACGGCAAATTTTCATCATTAGAAATTTGAACTACCTTAACTCCTAAAGGGGTTAATCGTTCTTTTGCGACAGGTACATTAGGTAAGTAACCTTCTGTAGCATAAACTGATGTTGGAAAAGGTCTTAATTTTGATAAAAACTCTCCACCACCTGTTCCCATGTCCAGCATTGATTTTGCACTTTGAACAAGAGAAGTAGCTATACTACCATATGACCATGAAAGCAACTCACTTTTCATTCTTCCAGTTTCAGATATGAATGAGAAATCCCACCCAACAAAAGGTTCATCTGCTTGTTTTATAAATGAAGAAAACTGTTTGTCATTCATCATAATCCCTCCAATTATCATTTTGCAGTTTTAATGATTAAATAATAGGTGGGCCTCTTACGAATATATAAAGTTGTTATATTTCATGTTCTTTTAGTCTCATATTCAATAACTCCCTGTAAGAATCTTGATTTTTGACATTCATTCCAAAATTCATTCAACTGATATTTGAGTAAGACATGATTTTGTTTGAGAATCGAGAGTTCATGATGGATGTCTCATTATAGAGGTCTAAGTACAATGATAGAAGAGAATACGAAAAAAGAGCTTAGGAAAAAATAGATTGTTAGTTAAAGTAAAACCCCTCCTGTTGGAAGGGTTTTTTCATTTAGTTACTGCCTTTTCTATTGCTGTTTTCGGTCCACCAATTTCGTCTGCTGTGGGTCCATATATAGTTGGAATCGTTTGAATGCATTTTGGTCTATCATAGCTGTCATTCCCTTTTTATTTAAGAGATAAAGACACTACACACTCCACATGAGCCGTATGCGGGAACATATCAACTGGCTGCATGTATTCGATCTTGTAGTCTTTTGACATATATTCGAGGTCTTTTGCTAGTGTAGATGGGTTGCAAGAGACGTAGACAAAGCGTTTTGGTTTGACTTGTTTGACGGTGTCTAGGAAAGTGCGTTCGCAGCCTGTTCTTGGCGGGTCGACGACGATAACGTCAGGACGGAAGCCTTCTTTGACCCATTTTGGCAGCCAGTGTTCAGCTGTGCCTGTCACATAAGTTGCGTTTTTCATGCCGTGTTTTTTGGCATTTTTCTTCGCGTCATCAATTGATTCTTTGATGACATCCATACCTCTTACTTCTTTTGCTCCATCTGAGAGCCACATTCCAATGGTTCCAACACCGCAATACGCATCGACTACCTTTTCTTTGCCAGTCAGTTTGGCCGCTTTTTTCGCTTCGTCGTAAAGCTTTAATGTCTGCTTCGGATTCAATTGGAAGAAAGCCCGTGCACTCAATTCAAATGAGACGTCTCCTAAAAATTCTTGGATGACCATGTTGCCAGCTAGGAGCGATGTTTTATGCCCAAAGATGACTGACGTTTTTTCGCCATTGATATTGTGCATAATAGACGTCACTTCTGGCAGACGTTTTTGAATGGCTTCGGCGATTTCTTTTTTCTTTGGAAACTCAGGCTTTGATGTGACAAGGACGACTTGTACTTCACCTGTTTCAAAGCCGACACGCACAACAATCGAGCGCACGTCGCCTTTTCTTGTCCGCTCGTTGTAGACAGATACGCCGAATTTCTCTAAAATTTTGCGGACGACGCCTGTTGTTTTGTTCGTTTTCGGATGCTGGACGATACATTCCTTGATCGGAACAAGTTTATGAGAATTCAGCCCATAAAGCCCTGCGATGATGTCGCCGCTATGTGATCTTCCGACTTGGAACTGACTTTTATTCCGGTAGTGCCATGGATCTTCCATACCGATTGTTGGTCTAATATCGATCTTTTCAACCGACAGCTTTGTATGACGCTCCATTGATTGAATTACAATATCGCGTTTTTCCTTTAATTGCTGCTCGTATGCCAAATGCTGAAGCTGACAGCCTCCGCACTCTTCGTATACTGAGCACGGCGGTTTCACTCGATGTTCTGAGCGCTTGCGAACTTTCCTCACCGTACCTTCTGCATATTTCGCTTGAACATTCGTTGCTTCAACTACTACTTCCTCACCTGGAAGTGCACCTGGGACAAAGACCACTTGCTTTTTAAAATAACCGACCCCTTCCCCATTAATGCCAAGGCGTTTAATGGTAAGCGGGAACTGCTGCCCCTTTTGCAGAAGGGCTCCTTGCTGTTTTTCTTTCACGTTTATTCTCTCCGTTCTATTTAAACCTTTATCGGTTGTCCTCATTTTATTCCATCTGAATAGTATATCACGACTTGGACGAAGAGAGAAAATGCCTTTCAATTATTTATCTGTCTCTATACTTCTCCATAAATAAAGGGAGGCGTAGCTTAAATAAGGTGCCCACTCCTTGCTTAAAACTGCCATCTCTTCTTTTGTTGGCTTTTCTGGCAGGTCAAAGTGACGTTTGATCGCATTTTGAATCCCGATATCTGCCATTGGAAAGAGATTTGGTCTTCCTAGTCCATTCATGAGGACATTTTGAACCGTCCAAGGTCCAATCCCTCTAATCGGAAGCAGACGTTCTTCAATTTCAATATCCGTTAAGTCGTGTAATTCCTCTAAATCCAGAGAGCCGCTCACTATTCGCTTTGAGACATCAATCACATATTCCGCTTTTCGCTGACTGAATTGCAGTTTTCTCAAATCGTCGGTTTCAAGTGATGCAATGGTTTTCGGTAAAGGGTCAAACCAGACGCCGTCGATTTGCTCACCATACGTATGAACAAACCGTTTCGTCAGCTCATAAGCAAATGCAAGATTGAGCTGCTGATGAATGATGCATTTCATCAAGCAATGATATAGATGGAAATCCAGCATAAGCGGCGTTCCGATATGACGGTCAAAAATGGGCGCAAGATTTGTTTGAGCAAAATGGTCATGCACAGCATGTAATTGATGTTCCATGCCAAATATCCGCTTCACCTCAGAAAGGATGGCTTCCTCCGGCCCGTTAGCCTGTACCCGGAACGAAGGTGCTTCTTTTGTTCCTGTCGCTTGAACGACTGCAATGTACGGTTTATGATTCAGCCTCATCGGTACTTTGATTTCTCTTTTATCCAGATCGACCGCCTTTAATGGATCGCTCGATAAACGTCTCAGCACTTGATCGAAGTGATAGGGTGGTTCAACCAATAGGTGTTTTTCCCACATGTTTTTCCTCTTCCTTTCTGTCAACACACGCAGATGTGATTGTTTCACTTTGCATGAATGATTCTCTATATTGAATACTTTTAAATATAAAGAGTACAAGAATTTATCAGTTATATCTTCCTTATTTATGGTCATTCTCCTTTTGGATAGATGAAAATTTTTAGTCGAATTCAGCTAAAATTCGACAGCAATCTTCAACATTTTAGGATCATTTTCCTTAAATTAGAAATAGAACCTATGGGTGATATCTTCTATTTCAAAAATATTTGTATAATTATGACATATCAAGGAGGTGAACAAAGGAATTAGCGGATTAGGCAATCATTTGTTTCATCTTGCAGGAACATATTTACCTCATTGATAACCGGCTTCACCTAGTTTCACGTTTTACTAAAAGAAGACCCAAAATTTAAAAACAAAGGAGATCCGACCAATGAAAAAAACAATTCTTTCTGTTGCCCTTGCCACTGCTGTTTCTTCGACACTACCAGTATTCGCTGACGCTGCTGAAAAAACATCATCAGCACCCGTCTCTACTACACTACAGCAAACTGTTTTAAACAAAGCTGCTGAAGGTAAAGCTGGAACGACAGCTAGTCCTAATGTTAACGTC
Organism: Bacillus sp. FSL W7-1582; assembly: GCF_038593325.1. Classification (NCBI taxonomy): domain Bacteria; kingdom Bacillati; phylum Bacillota; class Bacilli; order Caryophanales; family Bacillaceae; genus Bacillus; species Bacillus sp. FSL W7-1582. The sequence continues at coordinate 800,421 of NZ_CP151987.1, read as the reverse complement.
AATTTTGATGTCCTTGGAATTGCCAATGCAATCATTAACGCAGTAAATGCAAATGCCAACCGTTCTGGATTCGTTAAAGGTGTAATGGAAAGCACATTCTATGCTGCTGGCGGCAGATATAACGTCATGGTCTTTAACCTAAGCCAAAACTATGAAGACCGCTTTAATGGTGTGAAAACTTTCGCTACTGCTAACCTTGGTAATGTTGTTTACGGTATTTGGGTTTTTGAGAGCGGTACATTTAAAAACAACGGCGATGGCGGCTGGGATAACTGGGCATTTAGAGGCTGGTTTGACCGTCAAAATAAATTCGTTACGTTCCACCGTCCTTAATTCTCGCTTTATCCATCAATCATACACGCACATTGGACCGATCTCAGCGATGAGATCGGCTTTTTTATGGTGAAAACGTATAAGTTCACCGCTGCTGCTTCATGATATAATGCAAGTCTGGAGGGGTGCACATGCTGAAAAAACTTGCAGTGACAAAAAACGGCGACTTGATTGAACATGCAACATTGCAGCAGCTTTCAAGCCCTGACATTGCCTGGTATTGGATTGATTTTTATGCGCCAACGGAAAAGGAAGCAGCACTGTTAAAGGAATTTTTTCAGTTCCATCCGCTTGCGATTGAAGATTGCTTCCATTATTTACAGCGGCCAAAGCTTGATTTTTATGAAGGGTATTTATTTTTCGTCCTTCATGCCCTCAATCAAAAAACACTTCGATCTGAAGAAGTCGACCTGTTTGTTGGAGAAAACTATATCGTTACTTTTCATTTGAAGGAAGCACCCTACATTGATCGAGTCATTCGAAAGCTCAAAGGGTCTGATAAAGCGCGAGAGAGCGGTCCAGAGCATATGGCTTATATGCTGATCGACCAGCTCGTCGATGATTATTTTCCTATTATTTATCAAATTGAGGACAGGCTCAATGAAATCGAGGATGAAGAAGGGCATAAAACGTATGGTACATTAATGAACGAAGTATTCGGTATTCGATCCGATTTGCTCAAACTGCGCAGAACCATTATCCCGATGAGGGACCTCTTATATCGAATTGTGAACACGAATATGATGAAAAGCGATGCAAACCGGCAAGCATATTTTAATGATATTTATGATCATCTATTGAAACTAACAGAGATCGTTGAGTCAAATCGTGATATGACAGCCGATTTACGAGATAGCTATCAAACACTAAATTCCAACCGAATGAATGCCATCATGATGACACTGACCATTGTCTCGACGATTTTTATTCCACTGACCTTTATTGTTGGGGTATATGGGATGAACTTTGATAACATGCCTGAATTACACTGGAAATATGGCTATTTTGGCGTACTGATTTTCATGGGTTTGCTTGTCTCAGGGATGCTTTTGTGGTTTAAACATAAAGGATGGTTTAGGATTTTCAAATAGTTTTTTGAGAGAAGTGCTTGAAAGGGAGATACTATGGAAAACTGGATTCCACTGACAGACAAAGAACTAAAGTACGCATGGAAAACATTTGATCAAAAGTTTAAATTTAACCCAAGCATCTCTCGCTTTCCCGGTTTTCAAGCACCATCTCCTTACATCACATATGATATCTCTGCTTATTTCGAGGACCCTTCTCTCCTAAGTGCGGATGAAGACCTTGAAAAGAAGGCACTGCTGTCTTTTCAGGAGAATATCACCGGAACCGGCGAATATATGCAGGTACTTGATTGGCAGCACGAATGCTATTGGATCACACCATACGGCTCATTTGAAAAAGATGAATTTGGAGAATGGAGAGTTCCTGTGCTCCCAAATGGGGATTACTATTTCTTTTTATCAAAAGAGATGACCTGGGGTTTACTAGGACATCCTTGGGAGCAAAGCATCACGATTTTCGGTGAGGGCTTGATTGACTCCTTTACTCGTCATCGTCCCCTTTTGTTCCAACGTAAAATAAGAGAAGGATAAGTCAAAAAGCTTGCAGTGTCTGCAAGCTTCGGATTGTTGACAAAGGGCTAAAATGAACTTGATTTTAGCCCTTTGTCTTCGTTTCAGCGTGATAGAAAACCTTTGAATTCTAGGAAGGACGAGTACCGGCGCGGAGCGAATTTGACATTCGTGAGCACCGGCACGCAGGACTGACAAAGAATGCGAGGGTTTGTCTACACGCTGAAACTTGCAGATGTCTGCAAGCTTTTTTCTATAGCTGAGGGAGATGCCATACTTTTTCAAGCATGAGATCGTCTAAGCTTTTAAAGGTATATCCTTGTTTTTTTAAAGCAGTGATGGCATCATCAAGTGCCTCGGCATTGTCCCTTGAAACGGTATGAAGTAAGTAAATGGCACCCGGATGCGCCTGTTTCATCATTTGATTGTACGCATACTGTTTTCCTTTTTGATGGTGGATGTGCCAATCTACAAACGCTACTGACCAGAAAACGGTTTGGTAGCCAAGCTGTTTCGTTTCCTTTAGTACCCTTTCACTGAACACCCCGCGCGGTGGACGAAGGTAGAGGTTATCTTGTTTTCCTGTGATTTTGTATACCGCTTCATTGACACGATCTAGCTCTTCTTTGATTTCTTTCGTGCTCTTTGTTGTTAAATCTGGATGGTGATAGGAATGGTTGCCAATAATATGACCTTCCTCTGCCATACGTTTGACGAGCTTGGGCTGGTCCTTTACAAAGTGCCCAGTCACAAAAAAGGTGCCGGGTACTTGATGCTTTTTCAGCACGTCCAAGATTTTGGGTGTGTATCCATTCTCATAGCCATTGTCGAATGTAAAATAAATCTCTTTCTTTTTCGTATTTCCTAAATAGAAAGCATCATATTTCTTTAAGAGTGTCGTCAGTTCCTTGCCGGCATCTGCTGGCTTGTGCTCTTTGCTTTTAGCAAATCCCCAATGAATGGGCTGATTAGACACGGCTTCTAAGTTTGAAAAAGGCATCGATACAAAAAGCGCACATAGACAGATCAGTATGCATTTTTTCATTTACGTCACTTCCCGGTTTTTCTTCTATTGTGCAGAATATACCGGGTACTCATACACTTTTTGACCTGCCAATTTAAAGAAAAAAGCCCGCATCAGCGCGAGCTATTCTTCCTTCCAATCGGTTTTAAACCGTTCATATTTCGCTTCTAGGTCGTCAATCATCTGGATGAGTCTGTCTATATCCTCAACGTCTGTGGATTCAGGATCTAATGAATCAATCACATTCATAAACATATCTAATCGGTTCTTTAAATAATCAACCTGCTGCTCTTTGCTGTCTGCTGCCTTGCCCATAGATACACTCCCTTTAGCATTTGTTTATAGCTTATCTTTTTTTCCTTTGTAAATCAATTGTGTCCCCTCTTGCGTATAACGGTGATGGGGCTTAAAATTAACTGTTGGCGGGTCTATGTTTGCCCGAATGAAAAGGAGATAGATACCATGAACCAAAAAACAGCACTTCGTCCGATTACACCTGCATTCGACCCTTGGGAAGCCTATCTCGATGTGCAGGATTACGGAGAAATGAAGCTGACAAATATTGAATTGACGACAACGACGTTGTGTAACATGAGATGTGAGCACTGTGCGGTTGGCTATACTTTGCAGCCAAAAGATCCGAATGCACTGCCACTCGATTTACTGCTTCGCCGTTTAGATGAAGTACCGCTCTTGCGTTCCCTTAGCATCACAGGCGGAGAGCCGATGCTGTCTCTGAAATCTGTACGGGAATATGTCGTTCCTTTATTAAAGTATGCCCATGAACGCGGCGTCCGTACCCAAATTAATTCGAATTTAACACTTGATTTGGCTCGATATGAAGAGATTATTCCATACTTGGATGTCCTACACATTTCACATAACTGGGGAACAGTCGAAGAGTTTGCTACGGTTGGTTTTGCAATGATGGACCGAAAGCCAACCTTTGAGCAGCGCGAGAAATTGTTTAACCGCATGATTGAGAATAGTCAGGCACTTGTGAAAGCGGGTGTAACCGTATCTGCTGAAACGATGCTGAATAAGCGTACGCTTCCTTATATTGAACACATCCATCGTCAAATCGTGGACGAGATGAAATGCCAGCGCCACGAAGTTCACCCGATGTATCCAAGTGATTTTGCGAGCGCCCTTGAATCATTGTCGCTTCCACAAATGCGGGATGCGATTCATCAGTTGCTCGATGTTCGTGATGAGAACACATGGATGCTGTTTGGCACATTGCCATTTTATTCATGCAGCACAGATGAAGAAGACCAGCGCCTCTTGACTCGATTGCGTCAAGCGAAAAATGTGACAGTACGAAATGACCCTGATGGCCGTTCACGGTTGAATGTGAATATTTTTGATGGGAATATTATTGTGACAGACTTTGGCGATACACCGCCATTAGGAAATATTGAAACCGATACGTTGCAATCAGCTTATACACGCTGGATGAACACAAAATTGGCAAAAGAACTGAATTGTCATTGCCCAAGTGTGCAATGCCTTGGTCCAAATGTTCTTGTGAAAAACAGTTATTATCAAGATGTTGATTTTACTTCTCGTACAGCCAGGGGGTAACCGATAGATGGACGAAACATTTCTGACAGTGGTCAAGAACAAATACATTGAAATTCTCCTTGTTGGACTCATTCTTTGGCTTGCCGTCTTTATGATCAACAAAGCGCTTCAGATTTTCTTTAAACGAACTGAATTCATTGAAGATAAAAAGAAAAAAACGATTGAGAGCTTGGTCAAATCGGTTTCAAAGTATACAGCTTCCATATGTTTTGTCTTATATGTGATTTCTCTATTTTTTCATGACTTTGGGAAAATCCTTGCGGGGGCTGGTGTTGCTGGAATTGTCATTGGTTTTGGCGCTCAGACCTTGATTCGTGATATTTTAGCTGGCATCTTCCTCATTTATGAAAGGCAAATTCATAAAGGTGACTATGTGACGGTCAATAATCTTTTTAACGGAACCATTGAAGAAATTGGTCTCCGGTCTCTGCAAATTAGAGAATGGAGCGGCAAGCTGTTAACCATTTCAAACGGAGACATTCGTCAAATCCAAAACTACAATATGCACTACATGCGTATCACAGAGTCAGTCTTGATCAGCGCAAACCAAAATCCTGACATTGCTTTCAAGGCGCTAGAAACAGCATGTGATCACTTAAATCAAATGCATCATGATTTACTGAAAAAAGATGAATTCCAAAACGCCATTGAACCTTTTCAGGTTCATGGCATTATGGGGCTCAATAAATTGAATCGCGGGATTGAGATCACCGTAAAAGGAATGGTCGAGGATGAAAAATACTTTGAAGCCGCCCTCGCTGTGCGAAAAGAAATGATCACACAACTTCATCAGCATGATGTGAAATTGCTTGAGGATCTCGTCTATCCACAGCCTACAAAATAACCTCATTTGTGATGAGGTTATTTTTTTGATTGTTTTTAGTTAACCAGTTAATTATAATATTATATAGTTCACCGGTTAACTAAAAGAAAGGATGTTTACATTGAGAAAAACTGAAGCGATTTTTTTTATTAAGCAAATGTATCAAGAGGTGTTAATCCAATTAGATATAGAAAAGGTGGAGACTTATTTTTCTTCAGATTATCAGCAAGTCACTGATGGAAAGGTCTCTTCCCTTGATGAATTTAAAAAGCATCTCTCCACATTAAAAGTCATGACCAAACAGCTCGACATCCCCGCCTTTCATGATATGTTGTTTGATGAAGAGACTCAGCAAGGGTGTTTTCGTTACACTGTACATGTTGAGCTGTCCACAGGAGACCATGGTCTAATAGATGTGATGGCGTTATTTACTTTATTAGATGGTAGAATCATTCGGTGTGATGAGCTGACTAGACCGCATGAGAAAAATAAGACGCTTGAACAACTTGGACATATCAGCTAAGGAATTCTTTTCTTTTCAGCCGTCTTACTTCTATCCTCTTGACTGATTCATGTATAATAGAAAGCAGATTGATTTCATGCAGCATGGGGACCCTCATACTGTGTATTTACTAATTGAAAGAGAGTGAATAAGATGGGTCGTAAATGGAACAACATTAAAGAAAAGAAAGCATCAAAGGATGCCAATACAAGTCGTATTTACGCAAAATTCGGGCGTGAAATCTATGTGGCTGCCAAGCAAGGTGAGCCAAATCCAGAATCAAACCAAGCACTTCGTTTTGTCCTAGAACGTGCAAAAACATATAGTGTCCCAAAACACATTGTGGACCGTGCGATTGAAAAAGCAAAAGGCGGTGCAGAAGAGAACTTCGATGAGCTGCGTTACGAAGGATTTGGTCCAAACGGATCTATGGTGATCGTTGATGCCCTGACCAATAACGTCAACCGCACAGCGTCTGATGTTCGTGCAGCATTTGGGAAAAACGGCGGAAATATGGGCGTCAGTGGATCTGTTGCTTACATGTTTGACCAAACAGCGGTGATCGGTGTCGAGGGGAAAAGTGAAGAAGAAACGCTTGAACTTTTAATGGAAGCAGACATTGATGTACGTGACATTATGGAAGAAGATGATACGGTGATCGTCTACGCTGAACCAGATCAATTCCATCAAGTACAAGAAGCGTTCAAACAGGCAGGCGTAGAAGAATTTACTGTCGCTGAAATCACAATGCTGCCTCAAAACGAAGTGACATTAGATGATGAATCGAAAGCACAATTTGAAAAACTCATCGATGTATTAGAAGAGCTTGAAGACGTGCAGCAAGTTTATCATAATGTGGATTTAGGGGAATAATGAGCTAAGCCATCGTAGTTGTTGGATTCATTCAACTTCTGCGTTGGCTTTTTTATTGTCTAGGTAAGGTTTACGTTCTACTCAAGACCATGTAATATGAAGAAAGAGTCGTTTCCACAAATAACCAAGGAGCTGAGTTTCATTTTTAAAACATGGTGGTTTTCGTATTATGGCTTTATGATCCTCCCTTTTATTGGTCTATGCTTAATTTTCAAAAATTTGACGATATTCACGAAAGTCTTTCTCTTTCTTTTCTTTGTATATCTTTTATATAACGCCTTTGATTTTTACATTCATGAAATGAAAAAGAAAAAAGATAGGACATCTTAATCAAAAAACAGTCATCTCCCCTTGGTAAGAGGAGATGACTGTTTTTAATTCATCCCTTGAAACCCAAACGTCAGGTGATCCTGAACAGGAATCCAAGCGCCGATTCCTTGTGAGGTCACATTTTTTACGACAAGTTTGCGTTTATTTCCCTTGAGCACAAGATACACTTCTCCGTAAGTAACCTTTCCTTTTTCGTTAATCGCTGGAGCGTATGCATGCAGGGTTGCTGCTTTTTTCGGAGATACGTGGTAGGACTGATCTCGCTTTGTTCCTGCACCAATCACTGTGTCGAAGGCGAGCGGAAGTTTTGTTTTTTGGATGGCTTTTTGCATCATCAATGTTTTCACATCTTCTGGGTTTGGTACTTTTGCTGTGAGCCCTCCACTTACTTTTACTTGTTGCTTTTGCACATATTTGCCGATGGCTGTTTTGTTTCCGCCTCTATTATCAATGTGATTCGTGTTCACTTTTTTGTATTCCCAATTGGCGACGGTTTCGTTTGAATCATAGCTGAGTGCCCATCTTCCAAGAAAAATCGTTGCCCTGTAGCCAACTGCTAGCGGTGTACCTGAGATACTGGATTCATTCAGCATTTTAATTAAATGTGTATTTTCAATTGGTACACTTGTTGTTTTAAATAATTCGGCCGTCAGCTCGCTTGGCTGTAGCAGCGGTTGATCTTGTGAAGCATTTGGATACGTATTTTCCTTTGAGATACTGGCGACAGACGATGGCACCTTAAACGGCTTTGCTGCCTCGGCTGGAAAGCTGTATAGAAAACTTAAGGTTAAGAGAACAACAAACATGATGCGGGGCATCTTTTTCATATCATCACTCTTTCTCATTCATTTTTCCATAGTATTTTCCCGAAAGACGTCCCTTATCCACAAAAGATTATAAAAGGAAAAATCCAATCGCCATAATGAAATAGGCAGCGAGCAATGTAGCACCTTCAAACCAGTTCGTATCCCCATCATTTGAGAGGATGACCGTTAGTAATACAGAGGATGCCATGGCAATGAGCTCTGGTAATGAGAAGATCAGTGGCATTTGCTTTTCAAAAAACAGAGAGCTGATCACAAGGATCGGTGCGACCATCATGGCGACTTGAAGCGTAGAACCGAAAGCAATTTCCACTGCGACATCCATTTTGTTTTTATACGCCATAATGACAGCAGAAGCGTGTTCTGCTGCATTACCGACAATCGCAACAATGATGACCCCAATAAACAGCTCACTCCAGCCAAACTGTTCTCCGACTGTGTCAAATGTATGGACGAGCCGCTCTGAAATATACGCCACAGCAATTGTCGCAAGGAGTAAAATCGCCGTGGCAAACTTCCCAGACCACTCTGGTGTTTCTTCTTCCGTCGCTGCTTCCCCTTCCGCAATTTCCTGCTTGGCAACATAAACACCTCTGTGGCTGACCAGTTTGAAATAGAGTGCTGCGACATAAAGCAAAATCATCACGATGCTAATGCCGATACTTAAAACAAATTGACGATCTTCTGCCATCCCCATGGAAAAGACTTCTGGAATGACAAATGCCACAATAATCGCAAACATAAGCAGCCCAGAGTTATGCCTTGCATCGTGGACATTGAACTCCTGTCGTTTAAATTTCAATCCGCCAACGAAAAAAGACAGTCCAGCCACAAGCAGTAAATTGCCGATCACTGAGCCAGTGAGTGAAGCAAGGACAATGGCGGTGAGTCCTTGTTTTAATGCAAAAAATGAAATGATTAATTCCACTGCATTTCCAAAAGTAGCGTTTAATAACCCACCAATTCTTGGTCCCGCTATAATGGCAAGACTCTCTGTCGCTCTTCCCATAAAACTTGCAAGACCGATGATGGCGATACAATAGACGGCGAACATGACAGCCTGCGGGAAATGAAGAAAACTGCCAATTACAGATAATGGAACACCAATTGCGACAATCACAAGAAACAAACGATTCATACAGCCAATCTCCTTTACATCATATCTGACTGTTATTCTTTCGTGAGTGCCGGCATCATATACATTTAGATTCGTTCGTGTGAAAGGGTGATATCAATCGTTCCTTTCACGGATTGCACCATGGAACAATGCTTCAACGCAAGTTTCATTACTTTTTCTAGCTGTTCATCAGAGGTGCTGATGTTTTCAAAGATTATATGTAAATGAATATGAGTGATTTTGTTTACAGGTCCTTCTCTTGTCGTTTCAGGTGTAATGGTCAGCCCTTGATAGGATATTCGTTTTTTCCGGCATACATGAATGACCATTTCTCCAAAACAGCCTGCAATAGCCGAGGTGAACAATTGATACGGCCTGTATCCCGCTTCTTCATTTCCTGAAATATGTAGCTGCCTTTGATCAGCATTAGCGACCCACCGATCATTTTCGTATATCAGCTTCATTCCTTTTCCACCTTTCTATTGAAACCCCTATGGTTCCATTGTACGATGAAAGCATGAACTTGTAAGGAGCTTCTTATGTCGAGAATTCATTTTATGATTTTAATTTTACTTGTATCCGTATCTGGTTTTTCACAGGGAGCGTTACTGCCAGTTATTTCGATTATTTTCGAACATGCCGGCACTTCCCCGACGTTAAACGGACTGCATGCCACAGGCTTATATCTCGGCGTGCTGCTTGCGTCTCCTTTTATGGAAGCGCCGCTGCGCCGCTTCGGATTTAAACCATTGATCGTCATTGGGGGCGCTGCTGTCTTTTTAAGTTTATTTAGTTTTGTCTTTATTGAATCTTATGTCGTCTGGTTCTTCTTGCGGCTGATGATCGGCATCGGTGATCATATGCTTCATTTCTCCACACAGACGTGGGTAACCTATGCCTCTTCATCTAGAAATCGCGGGCGAAATATTTCATTGTATGGGTTATCCTTTGGACTCGGTTTTGCCGCTGGCCCTTTTTTAACACCACTCATTGAAATCAATCCATCCTTGCCGTTTATTGTGTCTGGTGCAGTTAGTTTGTGTATTTGGCTGCTTGTGTTTGTTTTAAAAAATACATATCCTGATACAGGTGAAATGCAGACGTCAGAGCAGACAAATAGTTTGAAGCGCTTCAAGAAGGCGTTTCAATTTGGCTGGGTAGCGTTTATGATGCCGTTTTGCTATGGCTTTTTAGAAACGACGCTCAATAGTAACTTCCCTGTGTATGCGCTGAGAAGTGGGGTGACGATAGATGCTGTTGCGTTTATTTTACCTGCGTTTGCGATTGGGAGTATTGTTTTTCAGCTTCCTCTTGGGATGCTGAGTGACCGTTTCGGCAGACGACTCATGATTTTAGTTGTGACACTCGTCGGTTCATTCTTTTTCCTTTTAGCAGGGATTTTCATTCAGTCCGTTTTGGCTGTTGCGATCTGTTTCTTTATCGCAGGTATGGCTGTAGGTTCGACCTTCTCACTTGGCATCAGTTATATGACGGACTTATTGCCAAAGCATCTGCTGCCTGCTGGGAATTTGATGTGCGGGATGGCGTTTAGTGCAGGAAGTATTCTCGGTCCGGTTCTTGGCGGATTCTTTGTGCAGACGTTTGAGGGCATGAATTTACTCTATCTTGTCAGTATCGTGATTTTATTTGTGTTTTGCTGTGTTCGATTTGGGAGGACGCTGGCAGTGGTTGAAAGTAACTAAATGGAGGATCTATTTTGTTTACATTTAACATTTCAAATGACTTAAAATTGGCGTGTTTACAAGTAGCCGATGCAGAGACATTATTTGCACTTATCCAGCAGAATAAAACTCACTTGGGAGAGTGGCTACCATGGGTGAATCACTGTTATCGCATAGAAGATGTTCAATCTTTTATTCAATCTGCCCACACTGCCTATGCTGAACGAAAAGACATAGAAGCGGGTATCGTATTAAACGATCAATTAATTGGGGTGTTCCGCATGACGTTTCAGCATCGGATAGGCAATATTGGGTATTGGATTGGTCAAGATGCACAAGGGCAAGGTATTGTGACCAAAACAGTGAAATGGATGACAGATACTTTTGCTCCTGAAGTCGATGGATTTGAAATCTTTTGTCCTGTTGGTCATGTCAGAAGTGAACGTGTTGCGATGAAAGCAGGGTTTCAGCTCGATCCAAACTATCAGCCAAAGCCTGATGCAACTTTTCTCCTGAAGCGTTATATACGGAAATTGAATCATTAAAAACTCCCCTGCACCTATGCAGAGGAGTTTTTTCATCTAGTGATACCCATTTTGCCCATTCGCACTTCCACTTGTTTTGTGCTTTGGCTGATGGCCTTTGTTTTGTTTTGTGTTGCTTCCGCCTTTTTTCGATTGTTTAGACATTCGGTATTCCCCCATCCATTAAGATTGAACAAGTTCGTTCTTCTTTAGGATGCCCGGTTTTTTTCACACCTTGCCTGGTACGATTTTACGCTTATGTAAAAGCGCATTGAGCTCGCCGCCGAGGATGATCATAATGCCGGTTAAATAAAACCAGATCATTAATATAATGATTCCCCCAATGCTTCCGTACATCGCACTATAGTTGGCAAATTCGCCTACATAAAATGAGAACAGCATGCTGACGAGAATCCAGCCAACAGATGCGAATATGGCGCCCGGCAGCACAAATTTCAATTTCAGCCTGATGTTGGGGGCAAAATAATATAGGGATGTAAAAACAATCAGTAAAATTAGTGGACTAATAATCCATCTCATGGCGGTCCAAATGGTGAGAAAAGCATCTGACTGCCCTACTAATTTGGCAACGAATAAACCAAGTTCTTTTCCAAAGACAGGCAGCATCAAGGCAAAAATAATCGTAAGCACCATCGCAATGGTTAAGATGATTGATGTTAAACGTACGAGAATGAAGGAACGATTTTCCTCAACTTCGTAAGCGTGGTTAAATGCTCTGACCACCGCATTAATGCCGTTGGATGCAGACCAGAGTGCCGCAATAATCCCGAATGACAACAATCCGCCGTTACGGTTATTCAGTGTCTCTTCGGCAATGGATTCAATCATGGAAAGCGCTCCCTCTGGCGCATAACCAGAAATGACACTTAGAACATCCTTTGATGTCAGCGGCAAATAACCAACAAGCGTCAGCACGAAGATGAGAAACGGAAATAATGAAAGCAAAAAGAAATACGCAAGCTCAGCTGATTTTGCCGGTCCTTCATGCAGCAAAAAGCGTCCAATTAACGCTTTAACAAAACCCATACGCCTCATCTCCAATGATCAATCTTTCTGTTTCTTTTGAAAGTGATCCTTTGTTTCTTCAATAATCTCTAATACCTTTGGTGTTGTTTCCTTTAACTGATTTACCTGTTCATTCAGAAAAGACAAATCATCTGAGACCGTTCTCATCAATTGCTTCGTTTCTTCCATTTTTTCCTTCACGCAAGCAGACATCCTGCCAGGCTCCAGGCGGTATTCATCCAGCTTTTGCTGGCAGTCATTCCATTTTTCTTTCAGTACAGTTCTTGTTGGACGATGAAATAATGTCAGCAATATGCCGCAGGCTGCGCCTATAACAGCTCCCCGAAGCACGATTTGTTTGTTCTCTTCCATCTCATCTGATCTCCTTTCAGTTAAAGGTGTTTCTCTTTTTTTACATACGTCAAAAAACGATCAATTCCTGTTTCAATTAAGTCATGTACTTCCTCAAAGTTCCCAGTGTAATAAGGATCTGGCACATCGTCTCGATCGTCGTCTTCTACAAAGTCAAGAAGACGGCCAATAAAGTGATGTTTTCCATAGCCGGCTAAACTGCGGAGGGCGCCAACATTTTCAGCATCCATCGCAATGATATAGTCGTATGTGGTGATATCCTTATCCATGATTTGTCTTGCAGTCATTCTTTCATAGCTGATACCCTTTTCATCAAGCAGCTTTCGTGTTCCTTCATGCGGAGGACTGCCTTGATGCCAGCCGCCAATGCCTGCTGAATCAATCACAAAGTGTTCACTCAGCCCTTCGTCTTCGACTCGTTTTCTAAACATCGCCTCTGCCATCGGTGACCTGCAAATATTGCCGAGGCATACAAATAATACATGAATCATCCTTCATTCTCCTCCTATCTTTTCCCTAAGAGTCCCTTTGGAAAACCTTTTCTCTATCATATCAAGCCCTTTTTCTTTTGGAAACTTTGCAAGAAAAACTCCCATCGGCATTGACAAATTACACAAAAACAGGAGAAACTTTAGGAGAATTACACAAACAAAGGGGGACATTAGATGGGAATCATTGAGCAATTTGTCACGACGATGAACAATTTTTTGTGGGGGCCTCCCCTGTTGATTTTAATTGTTGGTACTGGAATCTACCTCACCTTTCGCGTTCTCTTCATTCAAATTAGATTACTTCCTTATTCTTTAAAGCTCGCTTTTTCAAAACAAGACAAAACTTCAGAGGGAGATATCTCCCATTTCCAAGCATTAATGACGGCTCTTGCTGCAACTGTCGGTACAGGGAATATCGTCGGTGTTGCCTCAGCTGTCATTGCAGGTGGTCCTGGTGCAGTATTTTGGATGTGGTTTGCTGCATTTTTCGGGATGGCCACAAAGTTTGCAGAAGCTGTTCTTGCTGTAAAATACAGGGTCAAAAACGAAAAAGGCGAAATGTCTGGCGGACCTATGTATTATTTAGAGCATGGCTTAAAACAGAAATGGCTAGGGGTGCTATTTGCTGTTTTCGGTGCCAGTGCTGCCTTTGGGATTGGCAACCTGGTACAGTCTAATTCCATCTCAGGCGTCATGAATTCTACTTTTCAAATTCCAACATGGGTAACAGGTATCATCATTACCGCCTTTACGGCACTCGTGATTTTAGGCGGAATTAAAAGTATCGGCCGAGTGACATCTATTTTTGTACCAGTCATGGCTTTATTTTACGTCATTTGTGGGCTCATCATTCTTGTCATGAATGCTGATCTTGTTCCTGGCGCAGTCAGTCTTATTTTCTCAGATGCCTTTACAGGTCAAGCCGTGGCAGGTGGTGCGATTGGAACCGTTATTCGTTGGGGTGTCGCACGAGGCGTCTTTTCCAATGAAGCTGGTCTTGGATCAGCACCAATTGCTGCTGCAGCTGCGAAAACGGATATGCCTGCCCGTCAAGCTCTCGTCTCTATGACGCAAGTGTTTATTGACACCATCATTGTTTGTTCTATCACTGGCATTACGATTGTCATGGCAGATATGTATTTAACAGAAAAAAGTGATGCGCTGACTTCGTTATCCTTTGCTCACTTCCTCGGTCCAGCTGGCTCAACCATTGTGGCAATTGGGCTGCTCCTGTTTGCTTATTCAACCATCATTGGCTGGTCCTATTACGGGGAAAAATGCTTTACATATTTGGCGAAGGATTCGTATGTCATGTATTATCGTATCGTGTTTGTGATAGCTGTCTTTTTCGGTGCCGTGTTTAAGAATGACTTCGTCTGGGGCGTAGCAGATATGCTCAATGGACTGATGGCCATTCCAAACTTAATTGGACTCATCGGTTTATCAGGTGTTGTGGTGTTTGAATCCAAACGAATCATTGATAAGATCAAAGAGGAGAAAAAGGAAAAAAACATTTCAGTGTCATCATAATAGCCCTTTTATTCTTTTGCTTTTCTGTTAAAATAGACATATTATTCGACACATGCAGGAAAGGACGTGCCGCCCTTGTCACAGCAAAAAGCGGCTGAAGTCAATCAGCTGATTGAAGACATTTCGCAAAAGCTCAATATGCTGAATATTGGAGTCATCAAAGCCGAAGACTTCAGTCCAGATAAGTATGAAGATATTGAATTTCTTCACCAAATGGTGATGAAAAAATCTTCATTCAGCCCAAGTGAAATGCAAGCCATTGCAAGCGAGCTGAAAAGCTTAAGAAAATAATCGTGCACCTGATACTGAATTGCGGTTGACGCCGCTTTCTTACATCCATGCACAGAAAAAGCCAGCACCTCGCGAGGTGCTGGCTTTGTTTATCCTGTCAAAACTACTTATTTTGCGAGCAGTTTTAATGATTCACGGTTAAATGCTGGAATGTCATCAGGTGTACGGCTTGTGACAAGCTGATCCTGACAAACGACGACTTCTTCATCTTTGAATTTGGCGCCTGCGTTTTCCATATCTACTTGAATGGATGTATAGCCGGTCGCGCCTCTTCCTTCCAGCGTCTTCGCTGTAATAAGCAATTGCGGTCCATGACAGATCGCAAATACTGGTTTTTTCTCGTCCATAAAGGCTTTTGTGAATTGCACGTAGCGATCATCCGCACGCAGAATGTCTGGTGAGAAGCCGCCAGGAATCAGAAGTGCATCGAAGTCTTCTGGTTTCACGTTATCGATAGACGCATCGACTCTTACTTCTGCCTCTCCTTGCTTTCCTTTCACTGTTTTTCCTTTTTCGTTTTCAATCACTGTGATCTCATGGCCTGCGTCTTTAAAGGCTTTTGCAGGCTCGGTGAATTCAACATCCTCAAAGTAATCTGTTAAGACAACTGCAATTTTCTTACCCATGTAGAAACCCTCCTGCTTAATTATCGTTTACACTACACACTATACCCCCGCCAATTGAAATCAAACATCCTATCCCTATGAGAAAACCCCCTTTCAGAAAAATAAGCATTTAGACTCATTCACATTCCCTTAACAAGGTAATTCGTATGATTTATGTTATCTTTACAATAATCTGCAAAAAATAACTACAAAAGTTAACGAAACATTTCTACAATAGGTATTGTGGTCAAAAAAATTAGAAAGGCGGAGATCAGGTGAAGAAACAAGCACATAGGTCTAAACGAAGGAAAAACCTGTCTATTCTGCTCACTTCCATGATGTTGATTAGTCTCATTCTCCCAGCAGTACCTACTTATGCAGAAACAGAAAGCGGCAGCGCCGTAAAGGTCAGTATCTTAGCCACAACAGATGTTCATGCGAACATGATGAATTATGATTACTACAGTGACAAAGAAACAAATGAATTCGGTTTGGCAAAAACAGCCGAGCTGATTGACAAGCACCGTTCACAAAATCCCAATACACTCCTTGTTGATAACGGAGACCTGATTCAAGGAACCCCTCTTGGAGAATACGTTTATAAAAATGAAAAAGACAGCATCATCAATCAAACAAAGGTTCACCCCATTATTCATACACTCAACAAATTAAAATATGATGCAGGTACACTCGGCAATCATGAATTTAACTACGGTTTATCTTTTCTTGACGGTACCATTGCGGGCGCCAACTTCCCGATTGTCAATGCGAACGTCAAAAAGTTAAACGGAGAACACCGATTTACTCCTTATGTCATTCAGGATAAAACCTTTAAAGATGCAAACGGAGCCTCCCAAACTGTGAAAGTCGGTTACATAGGATTCGTACCACCACAAATTATGACGTGGGATAAGAAACATTTAGATGGACAAGTTCAAGTGCAAGATATTGTGGAGTCTGCCAATGAAACCATTCCAGAAATGAAAGCAAAAGGCGCAGATGTCATCGTCGCTCTTGCTCATACAGGAATTGAAAAAACAGCTTCACCTAAAGGATCAGAAAATATGATCTTTGACCTTGCCACGAAAACAAAAGGCATTGATGCGATTGTGTCTGGCCACCAGCATGGCACATTCCCAAGCGCTGAATATAGCGGCGTTGACAAATTTGATGTCGCAAAGGGAACCATTAATGGCATTCCTGTCGTCATGTCAAAAAACTGGGGAAGCTACCTCGGGGTCATTGATTTAACGCTAGAACCAGACGGAAGCAACTGGAAAGTCACAGACGGAACAGGCAAAATCGAATCCGTTGCCGGGGTGACATCTCAAAACAGTACAGTGAAAAATGCCATTCAAACAACTCACCAAAACACCCTAGATTACGTCAGAAAGCCAGTTGGAAAAACAGAAGCAGACATTAACAGCTTTTTCGCTCAAGTGATGGATGACCCTTCTATTCAAATCGTGACAGATGCCCAGAAATGGTATGCACAAGAAAAAATGAAAGATACTTCGTACAAAAACTTGCCGATTCTCTCTGCGGGTGCGCCATTTAAAGCCGGCGGACGCAACGGTGTGAACTATTATACAAATATCGCAAAAGGTGATTTAGCCATTAAAAACATCGGCGATCTCTATCTTTACGATAACACCGTACAGATTGTAAAACTAAAAGGCAGTGAAGTAAAAGACTGGCTTGAAATGTCTGCTGGTCAGTTTAACCAAATCAAACCAAATACTTCAAATGAACAGCCTATTTTAAACGAAGAATACCGCTCATATAATTTTGATGTAATCGATGGTGTGACGTACCAAGTAGATGTCACACAGCCTGCTAAATACAGCACAACAGGCACACTTGTTAACGCTAGTGCGAACCGCATCAAAAACTTGTCTTACAACGGAAAACCCGTTTCTGACAATCAAGAATTTTTAGTCGTGACAAACAATTACCGTGCATCTGGCGGCGGAGGCTTCCCGCACCTCACACAAGATAAAGTCGTGCTTGCCTCAGCAGATGAGAACCGCCAAGTGCTGATGGATTATATTATTGAACAAAAAACCATTAACCCAAGCGCAGATCAAAACTGGTCCATTGCACCGATCAAAGGCGCAACCGTCACTTTTGAATCTTCTCTTTTAGCCAAACCGTTCGCAGAGAAATCAAGCAGCGTCGACTTTATTCGGAATGCCAGCACAGACGGACTTGGCGTGTACAAGCTAGCGTTTAAAGATGATGGTACAACAGAACCACCTGCAACAGACAATTGGCATTTAACGGTGATGCATACAAACGATACACATGCCCATCTGGATGATGCAGCAAGACGCGCAACCAAGATCAAAGAAGTTCGCGCCCAAAGCGAAAACAATATTTTATTAGACGCTGGAGATGTCTTCTCTGGTGATCTCTATTTCACAAAATGGCAAGGACTTGCCGATCTGAAACTGATGAACTTAATGAAATACGATGCCATGACGTTTGGGAATCATGAATTTGACAAAGGTCCATCTGTCCTACGTCAATTCCTGACAGGTGACGCATCCAGTGTAGATGCTAAAAACCGTCACCAGTTTGAAAAACCGAACTTCCCAATCGTGTCATCAAACGTGAATGTCTCTAAGGAAAAACAGTTAAGCGACTTAGTGAAAAAACCAGCAACATTTAAAGCTGGTGAGAAAAAAGAAGCTGGCATTTACCCTTACATTCTGCTTGATGTAAATGGTGAAAAGGTCGCTGTATTCGGTCTAACCACTGAAGACACAGCCATTACATCCAGCAGTGGTCCAAACATTCAATTTCAAGATGCATACAAAAAAGCAAAAGAAACAGTCAAAACCATTCAAACTGAAGAAAAAATCAATAAAATTATTGCGCTTACACATATTGGCTATAACCGTGATCTAGAACTGGCTCAAAAAGTAGATGGCATTGATCTCATCATTGGTGGTCACACCCACACCCTTGTTGAAAAATTAAAGGTCATCAATAAAAAAGAACCAACGATTGTTGCGCAAGTAAAAGACTACGGACAATTTTTAGGAAAAGTAGACGTGGCCTTTGACAAAAAAGGCGTCGTACAGCCAAAAGAATCTACTTTTGACCTCATCACGATCGACGACTCTGTGAAAGAAGATGCGGACGCAAAAGCGATTCTTGATCAGTACAAGGCAGATATCCAAGATTTAAAAACCGAAAAAGTCGGGACGTCAGATGTCTTCTTAGATGGACAGCGTGAACACGTCCGTGCAAAGGAAACGAACCTTGGAAACTTTATTGCAGATGGCATGTTAAAGAAAGCACAAGAATCTGCTGGGGCTGACCTTGCCATTACAAACGGTGGCGGTATTCGAGGCAGCATTGAAAAAGGAGATATCACATTAGGGGATATTTTAACGGTGATGCCTTTTGGAAACACACTATATGTCGCAGATTTAAAAGGCAGTCAAATTAAAAAAGCGCTTGAACAAGGTCTTTCAGGCATTGAAGAAGGCGGAGGCGCATTCCCTCATGTAGCCGGTATTGAATATACGTTTACACTGAGTAAACCGGCTGGCAGCAGACTGATTGATGTCAAATTGAAAGATCAAAAGGGCAATCTGACTGATATTGATGATCAGAAAACATACCGCGTGGCGACTAATGCATTTGTCGGCACAGGCGGTGATGGCTACAGCGTCTTTACAGAAGCGTCTCATGGTGAAGACTTAGGCTATGTTGACTATGAAATTTTCAAAGAGCAAATTGAACAGGCAGACGGTCATATTTCTCCAGTCATTGACCATCGAGTGAAAGAAGTATTCCTTCCTCGCTTGAAAGGAAAAGGCGCCTATGACATTCAAGATGATGAGAAATTCCAAACGTATGTGCAGCATACGAACAAAGCATTGCTTTATTTAGACAAAGCAACCGAAGCGAAAAAGGTTCAATTGTCTCTATCAAAAGGGCAAGTAGCTGAACTGAAGAAACGAGAGCAAGATCCAAACGTCACCATCTATCATGACAAAGTCGGTCTAGCATTACCGCTCTCCAATTTGTCAGAGCAACAAGCAGATATATCAATGGCAAAAACAAATAAGGTGAAAAACGCATTAACCGACACTTACGATTTCCAAATCAAACAAGATCAGAAAAATGTGTCTACCTTTAAAGATCCCGTCACACTGTTCTTTACATTAGATGCGCCTGAAAAAGCGAAAAAACCAGGTGTCTATTATGTCGATCGTGAGAAAAACCGCTATGCCAAAACAAGTAACGGTTCATTCGAAAACGGGATTGTCTCAGGTAAAACGGAGCACTTTAGTGAATACACCGTACTCAATCAAAGTGAAGCTGCTGGAACAAGTCCAGACCAAAATGGCGGAGACGGTGGAACTTCTGCTCCAGGCGGATCGGATCCAAATCAAGATGGAAGCGGCATGCCAGGCGGCACTCTGCCGAATACTGCAACGATGATGTATACAGCGGTATTGATTGGCTTACTCATGCTCGCCTCAGGCGGTATCCTTTATTACTACCAGCGCAAGCGCACACGAAACAAAGTATCATCTTAATAGAAAAGGACAGAGCATTGGCTCTGTCCTTTCAGATTGAGGACAAAGGGCTAAAATGGACTTTATTTTAGCCCTTTGTCTTCTTTTCAGCGTGATAGAAAACCTTTGCAGTCTAGGAAAGTCGAGCACCGGAGCACAGATTTGACAACAAATGCGAGGGTTTGTCTACACGCTGAGGACAGAGCTTCGGCTCTGTCCTTTTTCCATCTCACTATCAATCTTGGGATAAATACATCCAATGACGGTCATCAAATTTTTTCACATCATCTGACCCTATATGACGCAGCATTCTATTAAAGAACGTGATATCATCTTCATCATCAACGGCATATAAATCCTCTTGAACATATTCTCTCGTAATGAAATTCGTTAAGTTCGTATTATTCACAAATTCAGCAAAGTACGATTTCACTAGGGTTAAATCTTCTTCATTTAATGTTTCATCACTGATAATTGAAATATGAAACACATTCAAAATCGCTTGAATGTCTTCTTCATCCATATCACATAATGGCTCTAATTTTCTATCTTCTTCCGTAAACGGTTTTCGCGTGTCTTCAATGATGACATAACATAAAATCCTGTGATCTTTCATCACGCTAAAAATTTCTAAATCTCTTAATTTTAATGGTCTATTCAGTCTGATCATTTGTCCTCCTAGAATGTTGCTCTTGTTTCCCTAAAACCTGAAATAGACAGAGCCTCGGCCCTGTCTACTTCTCTCTTCTAGCAAAATCCACGAACCTGAAACGATCTAGGCGGTGGCGGCTTTCTGTGTATTGGAATAGACTCGTATCCTCCAAGAACACATAATTCTTCACCACTACCACATGATCAAACCCGTTCAAATCGAGATACCTTTCATCTTCTTCAGTACATGGCTCGACCACAAATTCCTTTTGAGCATAACTAATCGAGACCCCAAGTTCTCCTTCAATATACTCGTAAATCGATCCTTCACAAATGTCCTTAGACAAGACCTGCACATGTTTTTGCAAAAAGTAATCTTTGTCTAAAATGACTTCTTCTCCGCTAATATTGCGAGAGCGAATGACTTCCCAAACGTCCTCCTGCCCACTGATTTTCAGCTGAGACTGAATATACTGATCTGGCTTGATTAAACCGAACTCATGAACCGTTGTTACCGTCTTGCGCCCAAGCGTTTGGGAAAGCTCTTTAAAGCTGACAAGACCCGAAACTGGGAACTGCATTTTCTCTCGGTTCAGCAATACTGAGCCTTTCCCGCGAATTTTTTGGATATAGCCATTTTGCACAAGGATGTTTAATGCCTTTCTCACCGTCTCACGGGATGTGTCATACATGACAGACAGCTCATGTTCTGATGGGAGGATGCCTTTATCCTGCCATTCACCTTGTTCAATTCGTCTTGCGAGCTGATCATAGATCACTCGAAACTTATTCTCTTTCATTTTCCTTCCGCCCCATTTACTAGCGTTTGGTTAAATGATAAACGATTGACTCATATGGGCGCAACGTAAATCCCTTGATATCTGCCGGCACATCCTCATAATTGGACAGCAGGACTTGCCCTTCCATTTCATTGACATCCTTTGCAAGCTCATCTGGAAGTGTAAAGTCCGTCTCGCCTGCATAAAAATGGTTGATCACGAGAATCTTCTCATCTTTGCCTTCTCGGACATACGCAAACACCTTTGGATCATCTGCCAGCAATAAAGTAAAGCTTCCATAGGTGATTACATCAAGTTCTTTTCGAAGTCTGCAAAGAGCTTGATAATGATAAAAAATCGACGTCTCATCTTTTAAGGCAGCTTCTACTGAAATGCCGTTTTGAGCTGGTTCAATCCAAGGCGTACCTTTTGAGAACCCCACATTTTTTTCCGCCGTCCATTGCATAGGTGTCCTTGCGTTATCTCTTGATTTGACCTGTAAAATCGCCAAAGCTTCTTCCTTTGTTTTCCCTTTTTCAAGCATGACTTCGTACATATTGAGTGATTCGATATCGCGGTATGACGAAATGTCCTCAAAGCGAGGATTCTTCATCCCAATTTCTTCACCTTGATAAATATAAGGAGTGCCTTGCATCAAATGAATGGTGGTCGCCAGCATCTTCGCTGATTGCTGATGGTACGTGCCATCATCACCGTATCTAGACACGATGCGTGGCTGATCATGGTTGCACCAAAAGAGTGCGTTCCAGCCGCCGCCCTCATGCATTTTCGTCTGCCATTCTGACAGAATTGACTTCAACTCTAGAAAATCAAATGGCGCAATGGCCCATTTTTCACCGTTAGGATAGTCAACTTTTAAATGATGAAAATTAAACGTCATATCCAGCTCCTGCCGATCAGGTCTTGTATACCGAATGCAGTCTGCAATATTCGTTGAAGACATTTCCCCCACGGTCATGCTATCGTATTTCGAAAACACTTCCTGGTTCATTTCATGCAAGAATTCATGAATTCTCGGCCCATCTGTATAGTACATACGTCCATCACCTTGCACTGATTGCCCGGCATCATCTAAAAAGCGTTGATCCTTTGAAATGTTATTGATGACATCCAGTCTGAATCCATCGATCCCTTTTTCAAACCAAAAGTGCATGATGTCATATACTTTCCTGCGTACTTCATCATGTTCCCAGTTGAGGTCTGCCTGGGTAACATCATATAAATGAAGATAATAGTCACCTGTCGCTTCATCTAATTCCCACGCTGGCCCGCCAAACTTTGACTGCCAGTCATTCGGAGGAGAGCCGTCCGCTTTCGGCTCCTTCCAAATATAATAGTCTCGATACGGGTTCTCCTTCGACTCTCGGGAGGCTTGAAACCACTCATGGAAAATCGACGTATGGTTCACGGCGAGATCCATGATGACACGGATCCCTCGTTCATGTGCTTCTTTCAGCATGTGCTCAAAATCAGCCATTGTGCCGTACATGTCATGGATTTTTGTATAATCACTAATATCATAACCATTGTCATGCTGTGGTGACTCATACATAGGAGTCAGCCAAATACAATCCGCCCCTAGCTCTTTAATATAGTCGAGCTTTTTCGTCACACCATTGATATCACCTGTACCAGAGCCTGTTGTGTCTAAAAAGCTCTTCGGATAGATTTGATAGACCACGGCTTTTTTCCACCACGGTTCGTTTGTTTGTTGATTCAATTTCCTTCACCACCACTAGTTAAGTTCTTGTGATACATCCTTCTTCTTAAGTTTTGCATATAAAAGGGTACCAATGAATGGGACGATCAGCACAATCACCATTCCGATGGCAAATGCCCCCCAATATTTCGGAATGATCGAGAAGATTCCTGGAATGCCTCCAACGCCGACTGAACTTGCCAGTACCCCTTGTGAGGCAATAAACATACCAGCTATCCCTGAACTGATCAGGGCAAAAATAAACGGGAATCTATAGCGCAAGTTCACCCCAAACATCGCCGGTTCAGTAATCCCCAAGTAAGCAGAAATACTTGATGTCAGCGAGAGCCCTTTTTGCTTTTCATCTTTTAAGACAAACATCATCGCAAGTGCCGCTGATCCTTGAGCAATATTAGATAGTGCGAGCATTGGCCATAGGAACGTGCCGTGCAGTTTTGAGTTAATCAGCTGAATATCGACAGCTAGGAACGTATGGTGCATGCCTGTAATGACTAACGCTGCATATAATCCACCATATAAAAGGCCGCCAAGTGCTGCGAATTGCTGGAATACAGTGACGAGTCCAGATGTTAATACGTTTCCGATCGCAAATGTAACGGGACCAATGACGATAAATGATAAAAATCCAATGAGTAGTAATGTAATTGGTGCAACAACTAACAACTGAATACTTTCAGGTGTCCGCTTTGTAATAAATAATTCGAGCTTTGCGAGTAAATAGGAGGCGACAAGTATCGGAAGAACCTGCCCTTGGTAACCTACCTTTTGTACTTCAAGTCCAAACAAATTCCAGACAGGAATGTCACCTGTCTTTTCCGCCGCTCCATATCCCCACGCATTCAACAGATCTGGATGTACAAGCATCAGTCCGAGGACCATCCCTAAAAGTGGATTACCTCCAAACCGCTTGACAGCCGACCAGCCGATTAATGCTGGCAAAAAGGTAAAGGCAGTACCTGCAATCAAGTTGATCATATTTGCTAAATCCGCCCATGCCGGATACACATCCACAATGGATTTTTGATCAAAGAAAATATCAGGAGCTGTTAAAATATTATTAATCCCCATCAATAAACCGGCTGTCACGATAGCTGGAAGGATTGGAATGAAGATATCTGCAAGCGTTTTCACCGCACGCTGAAGTGGGTTTAATTTCTGATCAGAGGCACGCTTGACGTCCTCTTTTGTCGCTTCGCCGATTCCCGTCTGTTTGACCATTTCGGCATAAACCCGATTCACCACTCCTTGACCAATGACCACTTGGTATTGGCCATTCGCTGAGAAAGATCCCTTCACTTCATCAATTTGTTCTAGTGCTTTCTCATCCACCTTACCTTCATCTTTTAGCACAAAACGAAGTCTTGTCACACAATGTGTGGCTTGATCAATGTTTTCTTTGCCGCCAATGGCTTTCACAATCTGATCTGCCGCTGCCTGATAATCAGCCATGCTATCCCCTCCGAGATCGTTTTTTTATAAGAAAAAAGAATCAAAACTTGTATATACATGTTCACTTCATATTTTATATTTGTATATACATGTAGTCAATAAGAAAATGTAGCGCTTTCATAAAAAAAGCTCCCTCAATGTGCTCAGAGAGGCAGCGTGTCATCATCTTTTTTTATGCTCCGTTAGTTTTTCGTAGACCCTATTCTTATAAAAGGAGGAGGCTGGTCGAGCAAACGTTTGGCGCTTGGATGTGAGTTCATCGAGGCGTTTCTGTTTTTCCTCACATATGAGAGAGAGTTTTTTTCTTTCTTCTCCATCTATACTCGTTTTCAGTAATTCTTTGACCGTCATTAGTTCTTTTTTCAAAGCGGTTTCTTCCCCGGCAAAGCCTGCATTTTTCATGATTCGATAGCCCATCCTCAGCTCTTCAGGTACATGAGCAGCATCATCCTTTGGCAGAGGTTTCCCAAAGCCTGATAGTCCTTCAAAAGCTCCATGGTCCATCGCCTTTTTGATCCGTTCTTCTGACAATCTCTGCGCAAAATCCATGACACGTCTCCTTTCAGATCGTCTGATATTTGGTTAAGCATAGCAAAAAAGCTGACTCTCTCACAAGAGCCAGCTTTCTCGTTATTTTTTGTCGATTTTAAAAGTAGATACCATTTGTGCCAAGTCCTCTGACATGTCAGAGAGCTGTTCAATCGCACTTGAAATTTGCTGCATGCCAGCACTTTGTTGTTCTGTTGCTGCCGCTACTTCTTGAGAGCTTGCCGCATGTTCTTCTGACACGACCGAAATTTGTTCAATCGATGTAGAAATTGTTTGATATGCTCGTTCTACCTGCTGAATAGATTGAAGCAAATTGTTCGTTCTGCTTGCAAATTGAGACACTCCATCATAAATACCAGCGAAGTTCTGCGAGGTGCCTTTCATTTGCTCACGGCCTTCTTCCACTGCTTTACTGCTTTCCTCCACGCTTTCAAGGACACGCTGACTATTTTCCTGTGTGCCAATGACTAAGTCTGAGACCGTTTTAGCTGCATCAGCTGACTGTTCAGCTAACTTACGGACTTCATCAGCCACAACAGCAAATCCTTTTCCTTCTTCTCCTACACGTGCGGCTTCAATAGAAGCATTCAGTGCAAGCAGATTCGTTTGCGCTGAAATGTCCGTAATAATGGAGATGACACTTTCAATTTCTGTTGAATGTGATTGCAATTCTTCTGCCGCTTGCTTGGAGCTTGTCATCATGTCGTGTAACATGTTGAGATGTTCAAGCACATGCTGCACCAATTTTTGACCAGATTCTGACTGCTCTTGTACTTTTGATGAAACAGATTTCATTTCATCCACTTCTTTTGTCACGCCTTCGATTTGAGTATCGATTTCCGCAACAGATGTTGTGCAGTCTGTAATGTTTGCGACTGA
Organism: Bacillus sp. FSL W7-1582; assembly: GCF_038593325.1. Taxonomy (NCBI): domain Bacteria; kingdom Bacillati; phylum Bacillota; class Bacilli; order Caryophanales; family Bacillaceae; genus Bacillus; species Bacillus sp. FSL W7-1582. The sequence goes on along the minus strand of NZ_CP151987.1, from coordinate 774,309 downwards.
ATCATTGATTCCTTCACTCATATTCGTCATCGCTTCTGACACTTGTTGTGCACTTTGACTAGATTCCGTTGTCACTGTGCGAAGCTGTGAAGACATTTTCGACACTTCACTTGATGAGTTTGAGATCTTTCCAATAAGCTCTTTGATCCGTCCCTGCATTTTCTGGAAGGAAGCCGCTAATTGACCGATCTCATCTTGACTTTGAACTTCTACCATGCCAGTTAAATCACCATCTGCAATTCGATCCGCTGATTCCATTAATGAACGTGCTGGTTTTGCAATTCTTCTTCCCATGAAGAATGAGAAGAGTAATCCGCCGATGAGCACAATCGCAGATGCTACTGTAATATAAATTGTCAGCTTTTTCGTTGTTGCTGGAACAACAGACGCATCTAAGTCAATTCCTAAAATCCCCGTGAGTTCACCGCCTGAATCTTTAATTGGTAAAAAGACGGATTTATGAGTCCCATACGAATCAACATAAATGTCACTTTTGACCATTTTATCTTCAGAAAGAGCTTGTTTCATTTCATCTGAAAAGACATAATCTTGATCAAAATCATTGTCTTCCCCTGTTAGTACGATGATTCTTTCTTTGCCGCCCTTATTTGATAACACGTATAAGTTCTCAAGCGTATGATCTTTTTGTAGTTCTGTGAATTTCTTTTTGATCTCCACATAAATGGGATCATCCTTCCCGCTAATGCTAAGGACATTTCCATCAATATTATCGATTTCTTTTTTCGCTGTATCAATATCTGTTGTTAATCGATAATCAAATTGCTTTAATAATTGGGAAGATAAATCCTGGCTAACTAAATAAAATGTTAGAACGAATAATGCAACGGTTGCGAGTAATGTTACGACAACGACTGACATGATTTTGGAGGATATCGTAAGTCCTCCAAACTTCCTTTGTTTCGCCATTTTTTTCTACATCTCCACTCTCAATTTTAATTTAAGCCTCTACACTTTCAAATTGTCCACAAACAGATGCAATGACATCTTTTAAATAAGATACGATATGAGGGATATGCTCCGGTAACGTATAAGGTGAAATCACAAAAAATTTACTCACACTTAGATAGAATTCTTGACCTTCTTTGGCATTGACTTGTAAAAACTTCGTTGTATCACCAAAGAACATTTCGTCTCTTTTCTCTCCAAGCTTTTCAAAGAGGATTTTGTTCAAATCATTGTTGCGCTCAATTTCCATAGCAGTTGCTTCTCCAGATATTTCTTCCTTAAAACGAGGAGAGCCGTCTAGGTAAATTCTAAACAATGTAGCCATTCCGACATTGTCATCATTGACGACTTCTGCTTGTGGAATTTCCTGACGAAGTGCTTCTCTAAATGCAAGGTTCACCTCTAAAAATTGACCGAGCAAGCGCTGGTATCCTTCAATTCCAAACGTTAGCAGCACACTTAGCATGCTGATGGAGCTTCCCATTCTTGAGCATTCAAGCGTATAACCGGTATGGTATTCCCCGTATCCTCTATGTCCAACATATGGTGTTTCTTGTTCTTCTAGGTCCAAGCGCTTTAAGTCAGCAGCGTTTTTCACTAAGAATAAACTAGATGTGTACGGTGTTTGTCCAAGTTTTTGAAAATCAAAGCACATCGTATCAGCAAGAGAAAGATGCTGAAACTTTGCTTTGATTTCTTTTAACATACGAAGAACACCGTCTGAGAATTGCAGCGGGTTTTCAGATACATCATACTCATTAAAGAAAGCAAAGAATCCACCAAGCGCCGAGTCTGCATGAATATGCGGCACCTTGAGACCATACTTCTCAGCAATGGCTTCTGCCGTTTCACGCACCCCTTTTACATCATCAATTGCAATGGCATCTGTTGTTCCGGTTGTTGCCACAATATAAACGGGAATTCCGCCATTTTGGGCAACACGTTCCATTTGACAACGCAAATCTTCCATATCCATCGAATGATCTTTATTCGTCTTAATTCTGATTAAGTTGTCTGTGCCAATCCCTGTTGCTTCCATTGACTTAAATAAGCTGTAATGTGCTGCATCAGAACAAAACGCATAAAGATTTTGCGGGACACCTTTTCGTAATGACTCCGGTGCAACTTTCGCAATCGCTAAACGAAGTCCCGAGAAAATAGCCCCTTGACCTCCCCATGTTGTGTAGCCCCCGCTCACATTTGGATCATATCCGATGAGCTTAGACATCATTGAGACCACTCTGACCTCAGCTTCCGCGCCTGCTGGTCCATACACATCCCATAGGTTGTTTCCGTTAACCAGCATAGCCGTCAGCATGCCTAGAATTCCTGGTGTACTTGCCATTGGCAAAATGTTCGTGAAGAAATACTTCGTGTGGTATGGATGATTATGTAAAAGCTTCAGTAATTCTTCATTCACAAGTTCCGCTTGTTGTCCGTTCATCGGAATTTGACTTGTTTCAGTGAGCTTTTTGTAAAAGTCCTCCTCACGATTCTTTTCACCTTTTAGGTGAGCACGGTTCGGATCCTTCAGGTCATCGACCCCTGAAATGATCTGTTCCATTAATTTAATGAGTTCTTTCCGCTCTTCTGCATTTCCGTCCTCACTCGGAAACCAGTTCTGAACGAGGTTCTGTGCTCGTACAGTCATATACTATCAATCCTTTCAATGGAAGATTTCCTGTCACTGTCTATATCGACCCCGTTTCAAAAGTTTATAGTGTCGAACTGTTCGCTTAAGTATATTTAGATAATTTGTTCGCTCGTCAAAACGAATAAAACCCTTACAATACACATCAAAACCATTATGTTTGTGAAACAATAAAATATATTAATATACTTCCATGAAGGAATTATTATCCAGACAATTCAGCTGCTTATTCATTCATTTTTTTTACTTAACCTGCATAAACATTAATAAACACTGGAAATCCGCCTAAATGCACCATTGTAGAAATCAAATTAATTCTTTAGACTTGTGTCTTTTTACCTGTTTTATTGATATAGCAACAGGAAAAATACAGAATTTTCTGTAATTATTAGGATAGATTTCACAAAAAGTTTTTCGGAAATCGAATGTTTTCGATGTCTTCCCAACTCTAGCTCGGACAGGCTGCCTTAGGTGCTCACCGGTTATGACTTTTCTATTTGTGCATTTCATGGTATATTCTAATGGTTCGTTTTCTTTCGTTCCGCCTCTTCCGTTTAACGGAGAAAAGGAGTGTTTAAATGAAAACATTTATTCAAAAAAGAGGCCTCGGCTTCTTTGTAATTGCAGCCATCTTGTTATGGCTCAAGACGTATACAGCTTATTTAATCGAATTTAAACTTGGTATATCAAATGTGCTTCAGCATATTTTGCTTTTTGTGAATCCTATTAGCTCCAGCTTGTTCTTTCTTGGCTTTGCTTTATTGTTCAAGAAAAAATGGCAGCCTGCCGCTATCATTGTGATTCACTTTTTCATGTCTTTTTTACTTTACGCAAATATCGTGTACTATCGATTCTTCAATGACTTTATCACGCTGCCTACAGTGATGCAGGCAGGAACGAATGGCGGACAATTAGGTGATAGTGCATTTTCACTCATGCGTTGGACTGATATGTTTTACTTTCTCGATACCATCATCTTGATCGTACTCGCAGTCCGCATGAAAAGACAGCAGCAAACAAGTACAGCGACTGTACCTGTTCAAAAAACAAAATCGTTTAGACTCGTTCTTGTGTCCTCTGTTCTGATATTTGTTGTCAACTTAATCGCAGCAGAAATTGATCGCCCAGAGCTTTTATCAAGATCGTTCGACCGCAATTATTTAGTCAAATACTTGGGTGCTTATAATTTTACGGTGTTTGATGCTATTCAAAATGTGAAATCAAACAGCCAGCGTGCCCTGGCAAATTCAAGTGACGTAACAGATGTAGAGAATTATCTAAAGGCGAACAGCGCTGATCCTAACCCGGCTTATTACGGGAAAGCGAAAGGCATGAACGTCATTACAATTTCTCTTGAATCACTGCAAAACTTTGTCATTGATTACAAAGTGAATGGAAAAGAGGTCACTCCTTTCCTCAATTCATTAGCCCATGACAACAAAACGTTTTATTTTGATAACTTCTTCCATCAAACAGGACAAGGAAAGACATCTGATGCGGAATTTATGATGGATACGGGGCTTTTCCCATTATCACAAGGCTCTGTGTTTATTAACAAAGCTCAAAACACATATCAGGCGCTTCCTGGCATTTTGAAAAAGGACCAATACACGTCCGCTGAATTCCACGGAAATACGAAAACGTTCTGGAACCGAAATGAAATGTTTAAGTCCTTTGGATATGACAGATTTTACGATTCTGAGTACTACGATATGAATGAACAAGATACGAAGAACTATGGATTGAAAGACAAACCTTTCTTCAAAGAATCCATGCCAATGCTTGAAAATCTAAAACAGCCGTTTTATTCGAAATTCATTACGCTGTCAAACCACTTCCCATTTGGTATGGATGAAGGTGATACCGATTTTGAACCTGGCGACTTCGGAGACTCCGTCGTTGATAACTACTTCCAATCTGCTCATTATTTAGATGAAGCCATTGAACAGTTCTTTAATGACTTGAAGAAATCCGGTCTCTATGACAATACCGTCGTCATTATGTACGGTGACCATTACGGCATTTCAGAAAACCATAATGAAGCGATGGAAAAAGTGACTGGCGAAAAAATTGGAGATTATGAAAATGCCCAGCTTATGCGTGTGCCGCTCTTTATCCATGTGCCAGGCGTAAAAGGCGGACAGATTCATAAATACTCTGGTGAAGTCGATGTTGCGCCTACCCTTCTCCACCTGCTCGGAGATGATACGAAGAACTATATAATGTCTGGTTCTGATATCTTATCGAAGAACTTTAAAGAGCTTGTGCCATTTAGAAATGGAGACTTCGTGTCTAAGGACTACACGAAAGTAGGCAACAATTATTACAGCAACAAAACAGGTGAAAAAATCGAGCCGACTGAAAAGGCATCACAAGAAAACGAAACGGTGAAAAAGATGCTAGAGACATCTGATAAGATTGTCACGGAAGATTTACTCCGTTTCTACAAACCTAAAGGCTTTACACCAATTGAGCGAAATGATTATGACTACACAAAGAAAGTACAGGATGAAAAAGATTCCTCTTCCGCCAAAGATGAATCCAGCTCGTCTTCCAAATAACTTTCTCATTTAAGGCCCCAGCCGATCCAAGATCAGCTGGGGCTTTTTACGTTTGATCCGCATGACACCGGGTATAGTTGAAGAAGGAGGGATTATTGATCATGAAAAAAACAGCAGCTTTTGTTGTGACCGCTTCACTCGCTTCTTCCACCTTATTTGCTTTCAGCCCATCGATTTCAGCGCACGCCATGACCCAAACGCAGGCAGAACAGTCCATTCCTCAAGGGCCGAATGCAGCGCTAAACAGCATCTATCAGCTGGCGCATAAAGGACAAATGCCATACTATGCAGAAGGACTCAAAATAGGGGTTCAAACAAAAAAAGACGTTCGGCATAAACTAGGACAGCCTTATCCAGAAACGGGTCAAAGCGGCTTTGATTTGTATCATGCTGAGATGGGCAACCCTGGATTTGCTTTTCACTATGACAAAAAAGGCAAGATTAACGAAATCCGTTATTTTGGAACAAATGTAGAAAAAGAAACGAATATCGGAGGAATGACTCCTTCCCTATTAAAGAAACAGCTTGGACCAGCAGATTCAGTCAGCACCATCCCACAAACAAAAGAGAAGAAATACGTTTATCAGACCGGTGATTATGAGCTCGAATTTATCGTCGGACATGATCCAGATATCAGTCAGCACGAGCTGACTGTGGTGCATATTAACCTCATCAAAGCCGGTTCCTAAATAAAAAGCATCCTGAGTTTTCGCTCAGGATGCTTTTCTTTATTATGATGCCACTTCTAAATGCGGCTTTCTTTTCAGTTTTCGCTTAAGGACTGGACCTGCTACATAATCAAGGCCAAGTTTTCCGGCATTTCCTTTCGCTGCCATAATGAAGACGGCGATTAGAAGAAGAAGCGGGTTAACAGAAACGGTTCCAGCTAGTAAGAAAGAGACATTCATCACGCTTCCAAAAAAGGCTGCTGTTGTTGTGAACAATCCAACAATTAGTCCTAGACCAACTAAGATTTCTCCCCACATGACCATGGCACTGAAGAGTCCGGCATTTGGCAACGCGACATTTTCTAAAAACCAGACATAGAACGGATAAACAAGATGTCCATCTTTCACAACAGGTTCAGCTATGGCAAATTGCAAATATCCTGATGCATCGAATCCGCCTGTTAGTTTTCCAATACCAGATGTCAGCCAAGTCCATCCGATATAAAGTCTTGCTGCCAAAAGGATAACCGCTGCCCATACATTCGTTTGTAAGAATTTTGTAAACATGATGATGCCTCCTTTTAAATTATGTGAAATATTTCACATTTTCTTTATGATCTTATTATACTACTTAATATACATTTGTGATCCTTTTCACATATATATTCACAAATTGTTCATGAATATCTAGTCGAGGTAAACTTTCCCCTTGCTATGGCCGTCTAAGTTATTTCAGACAGTAAAAAGGGGCTACATTTTGTATGAAAACATTATTTCATTTTGCTTATTTACAGGCCATCTCTTGTCTATTTCCTGTCATGATCTTTACGGCGCTTGCCCTATCAAAGGTCGTGTCTATTCCTTTTCTTCATCGATATGATGTTATTCTTCTGCTTTGCCTTATGGCACAGCTCCTCATGCTGATGCTGCGGCTTGAGACACTGACAGAGTTGAAGGTTATTTGTCTCTTTCATGTGATTGGAATAGGCTTAGAAATCTACAAAGTACATATGGGTTCATGGTCCTATCCTGAAGAAGCTTATACGAAAATTTTGGGGGTTCCGCTCTATAGCGGTTTTATGTATGCGAGCGTGGCAAGCTATATTTATCAGGCACTGACTCGACTTCACGTGAAGGTGAAAGCATGGCCTCATCCGTATCTTTCGATTGGGATCAGTTTATGTATTTACCTCAATTTCTTTACTCATCACTGGATTTATGATCTACGCTGGTGGCTGACATTACTCCTAGTGGTTGTGTTTCGAAAAACAACCGTTTCCTTTCAGGTCGGTTCATCGACCTTTCGCATGCCGCTTGTTATCTCGTTTTTGCTGATTGGCTTTTTTATTTGGGTGGCCGAAAATGTCACGACCTTTTTAGGAGCATGGCAATATCCAAATCAGCAGCATGCTTGGTCTCTCGTCCATCTTGGTAAAATCAGTTCATGGTTTTTACTTGTTGTCATCAGCATTGTACTGGTAATCGAACAGCGAAAACAAAAAAACGTTCAGCCCATTTGATCTGGCTGAACGCTTTTTTTTAGTCCTGAGCGACTTCCTTACGAAGATCATCGGCGACAAATTCGACATTTGTTCCAATGATGATTTGTACGGAAGTTTTTCCTGACGTCAGTACCCCTTTGGCACCTGCTTTTTTCAATGTACCTTCATTTAATAAATTGGTATCTTCTACTGTTAAACGAAGACGGGTCGCACAATGGTCAATTGTGGTGATATTGTCTTTGCCGCCTAGTCCCTCTATGAGCATACTTGCTCCGGCAGTATGTGTATCATCCCCTGAAATATCTTCGATGTCATCATCTTCCCTGCCCGGTGTTTTTAGCTTTAACAATTTAATCAGGAAATAGAAAACAACAAAGTAAATCACGCCATAGATGACCCCAACCACAAGTAACAGAATGGGTTTTTGCGCAATTCCAAAACTTAAAACGTAATCAATCGCACCCGCTGAAAAAGCGAAACCGCTATGAATGCCTAAGGTGTTGACAATAAAGAGCGAAAGACCAGTTAATATCGCATGAACACCATATAAAAGTGGAGATAAAAACATAAATGAGAATTCAATTGGTTCTGTGATTCCTGTAATAAATGACGTCAGTGCCATTCCAATCATAAGACCGGCTGTTGCTTTTCGTTTTTCAGGCTTTGCGGTCACAACCATCGCGAGACATGCCGCCGGCAGCCCAAACATCATCACTGGGAAGAAACCAGTCATAAAGACACCTGCACTTGGATCGCCTTTGAAGAACCGCGCTAAATCACCTGTCGCTCCGCTGAATTCACCAAATTGAAACCAAAATAGATTATTCAGCACATGGTGAAGTCCTAATGGAATGAGCAAGCGGTTAAAGAAGCCAAACAGCCCGGCACCCGTTGCTCCAAGACTTAAAATCCACTCCCCTAAATCATTGATCACACTTTGAATTGGAGGCCATACATAACCAAAAACGGCTGCTAATAGAATGGTAAAAAGTGCTGTCATAATAGGCACAAGCCGTCTTCCACTAAAGAAACCTAAGTATTCAGGCAGTTTCGTGTCCTTAAATTTATTGTAAACGTAACCTGCCAAAAGTCCGCACAAAATACCACCCAATACCCCCATATTGTTGGTCGAATTGATCGATGTGGTACCAGCTGACAAAATAAAATAAGAGATCGCTCCAGATAACGCCGCTGCTCCGTTACCATCCTTTGAAATACCAATCGCTACACCCATAGCAAAAATTAAAGCCAAATTCGCAAAAATTGCATTTCCTGCCGCATGAATAAACGGGATGTTGAATACATCTTCCCGCCCAATAGCCAAAATGATACCCGCTGCAGGAAGCACAGCGATTGGAAGCATAAATGATTTTCCTAACTTTTGAAAAAACTGAAACACCATCTTATTTCTCCCCCCTTCGTCATCATCATGAACAAATCTCTCATGATGTTCATAAAAAATATATCATATGCACATCTAGTTATCTATACCAATTTGTCCACATCTCACCCAAATCTCAGCCTTTACTCTTTTGGCGTAAAATGTGGTAAGCTATTGAATAGAATGAAGTTATAGAAAGCGGGAATGAACAGTGATTGTCAAACATGATCATGAGTTAGAAGCCTTAAAAAAAGTCGGCCGAATTGTCGCTTTGGCAAGAGAAGAAATGAAAAGCCAAGCGAAACCAGGCATGTCTACAAAAGAATTAGATTTGATTGGAAAAAAAATATTAGAAGAGCATGGAGCCAATTCAGCTCCTGAAAAAGAATATGATTTCCCCGGTACGACTTGTATCAGTGTCAATGATGAAGTCGCACATGGCATTCCAAGTGAAAAAACCATTTTACAAGAGGGCGACCTCATTAATATTGATATCTCAGCAGAGCTTGATGGATATTATTCCGATACTGGGATTTCATTCGTTTTAGGTACAGGAGATGCTCGTCTTGAAGCATTATGCCAGTGTGCAGAGGATGCATTCCTTGAAGGATTAAAGCATGCGAAAGCCGGAAAAAGACAAAATCAAATTGGCCGTGCGGTCTACAATACGGCGAAAGAACAAGGATTTACCGTCATTAAGAACTTGACAGGACACGGCATTGGGAAAAGCCTGCATGAAGCACCTAACCATATTTTGAACTATTATGATCCATTCGATAATGCTTTGTTTAAGAATGGGACTGTCATCGCCTTTGAACCTTTCATTTCAACAAATGCTGAGTCGATTTATCAAGCGGATGACGGCTGGACATTTAAAACACCTGATAAGAGTCTGGTCGCACAGATTGAACATACGATTGTGATCACAAAAGACGAACCGATTATTTTAACAAAGCTGTAAGCAAGCGGGTCCCCTCCTTCACTGGAGGGGATTTTAGCGTGTAGACAAACCCTCGCATTCGGTGTCAGTCCTGCGCGCCAGTACTCGTCCTTCCTAGACTTCAAAGGTTTTCTATCACGCTGAAGAGAAGACAAAGGGCTAAAATCAAGTTCATTTTAGCCCTTTCTCAACAATCTGCAATCCCTTTCACGAATCTGTCACGACTAAACAAAAATGCCTGTGGTAAAATAGGCAAAGATATGCGAAAGGGGTCTTATTTGATATGTGGTTCATCATCATCGGTGTTATCTTCTTTATTGAAAGTATTATTTTAACGGTTGTAGGTATTAAGAAAAAACAATCCATGATGACCTACCTCGGTATTGTCATCATGATTATGACAGTGGGCATGATCATCGTTACCCTCAACCCGCCAAATTCATAAATAATTATTTCCAGCATATACATGGATCATAGGCAGATAGAATCAGTTTTCATTTCTAAACACCTGCACACTTTTCACGTCCTTTTTTGAGATGTTACAATGCAGGCAGTTTCCATTGAAAGGAGTTTTCTATCATGCATTATGGTAGCAAAGGCTGGTATGTCGAAGAATTAAAGAAGCTTGGTGTGACCAAGCATGAAGGAAGAAAGCTTCAAAGCTTTAAAACTTATTTCCTTGCAAATCTTCTTGAGCAAAAGAAAACGAGCTCTTAAATGTTGAAAAGCCGTACATCCATAGCAGATGTACGGCTTTTTTATATGGGCTGAACACGTTTTTCTAAAGACTTCCTGACCACATCTGCTAAGGCATCTACTTCAAGAACTGCTTTCAGCCTGTTTTGATCTACTTGACGGTATTTGACTTCATTGACTTCGTGGACTGTGATGGAATGGGGCGCTTTTTCGACTAACACAAGAGCTTCATCAGGAGAGACCATTCCTTCTTTCAGCACACGCAAATAAAAACCGGTATATCCCGTTTGCTGCACTTCCTTCACAAGCTTCATGTTTCCATGCTTAAGAGAGAGCTTCACACATGGCTGTCTTGGCTGGCTGACCTCAACAATCGCTTCCCCAAACTGAAATACATCACCAATACGGACTTCTGTCTCTACAAGCTGATGCACGGTCACGTTCTCACCGAAAGCTGCCTCCTGTAACGACACTCCTAAAAATTGCTCAAAGTAAGTATAGTGATCATATGGAAAGACGCAAATGGCTTTATCATCACCTCCGTGATGGACCAAATCACCCTGGCCATCTCCATCAAAATTGAGCTTACTCAAATAAACAGGCTCGTGAATACGCTTTTTGTTGATGGCTGTTTTGATTTCTTTACCATTCACATAGGTGGTGATAGGTTGCCCTACTTGAATTCCTTCGATGTCGTACCTTGTCTGCCCCACTCTCGCCATCTCCTTAGATTGTCTGATTGCCTTTTATTTTACATGGTTTGACAGTTAAATCATAGTCGGTACATGAAGGAATGAGGCAGGTTATGGTACGATGAGAAAAAGGAGAGATGACATTGGTTCATTATCACGCTATTGTAAAAGGACGAGTGCAAGGAGTCGGTTTTCGTTATTTTGTTCAAGGAGAAGCCGTCAATCGAGGGATGAAAGGCTGGGTACGCAACACAGATGAGGGTCACGTGGAGTTAAAAGTAGAAGGAGAGCAGCAGGAGGTGTTTGACTTTTTAGAGACCGTCCGTAAAGGTAGTCCATTTTCAAAAGTCACACATTTGGACATGAAGCCGCTCACCACGTTCGCCCATTATCAAGACTTTCGGATTAGAGGATAGTTGATGTGTATCCTTTATTTCACAACAGTAAATGGGTTTGCAACATCATAACCAATCAAGGTTGTACGTGAAGCATCTTTGTAGAGACTCACATGAACATCATAGTTGGCTGATCCACTGTTAGGAAGTAATAAACGAGTAGGTGCTGCGAAAGCGTTTTGTCCAGAGATAGACCCTTCGTGTGTAAAGACTGGTGTCACTGGGAAAGTAAGTTTTCGAACAGCAGCTGTATAATAAAGTGTTTCATTTGTTGTTGCTGTCATGTTGACGTTGACCTGAGGATGAAGCGAAGTATAAGTTGAACGATCGGTTGTCACCTTTAAATCGATGTCATTCTGAACCATTGCTCCAGTCGTTGCTTTAGCTCTTTCATCACCTAGTGGTAGAAATCCGTTGAAACTGAATACAGCCAAAAATATGAGCAACGTCATTTTTTTCATCTATATTCCCCCTTTTTGATTTCACCGCCATTAAACCATCATTTTCCAAATCAAACAACATTCAAAAGACTCATTTCATACAAAAAAACCTAGCTTTTCGCTAGGCTCTTTCCGTCCCGTGGTAGGGTTTTTCCTGATAAAAATAATTCGGTTTCACGATCGTATTGTCATAGTGACGATGGAAGATATGCGTAGCAGCCGGTGATACTGGCGGAATCAGCCATGTCCAGTCGCCAGTCAGCTTGCGGTCAGCCTTTTCTTCCTGTTTTTCAAATTGTTTGAACTGATGGGCAGCTGTATGATGATCCACAATGGTCACCCCTGCTTCCCGGTAAGAATGAAGAACCGCCACATTCAACTCGACAATGGCTTTGTCCTTCCAAAGTGACGAATTTTTTGTTGTATCGAGCCCTAAAATAGAAGCAACTTTTTTCAGCATATTGTAGCGGTTTTCGTCAGCTAGATTTCGTGCGCCAATTTCTGTTCCCATATACCATCCATTAAACGGTGCCGCATTGTAATGAATGCCACCAATTTCTAATTTCATATCAGCAATAATCGGAACAGCATACCATTTCAGTCCTAAATCACCGAACCCATCATATTCAGGATGAGTGATCTCTACCTCTTGAACGATCTCTTTCGGAAGATCATACAGAACCGGCGGCTGATCTTTTAGCTGAAACATCAGTGGCAGAAGGTCAAAATGCGTGCCTTCGCCTTTCCAGCCATGCGCTTCACACAACTTGGTTAATTCAAGTGATGCCTCGTCTCCAATGATGCCATATTCCGACTCATATCCCGCATAACGAACGAGCTGATGATTATAAATAACGACTTCCTTCCGTCCCTTATTCTCTGGTGGGAAGATGGTAATGGACGGTTTGATTTTACCCCCATTTGTCGCATACTCAATATGATGAAAGAGTGCCTCTTTCACCTCATCTTCTGTTGTCACGTGCCGGCAGTCATGCACATGCAGTGTTGACCAAAACAAGCGCCCAATGCACCGGTTGCTGTTGCGCCATGCCATTTTTGCCCCGTGAGCTAATTCTTCCTGCGTATGAGTATACATGCCATCAGACTCAATTTCTTTTTTTATTTCATGCAGACGTGCTGCTTTTTCTTCATTTGATTTGCCTAATTCTTCATAGCATACAGAAATAAAAGCTTCTGCTTCATTCCACAACGCTTCTTGGTTACTCAAACATACTCGCCTCACTTTAATACGAATATATCCATTGTAGCGGTTTCTATTGATAAATTCACTTGTTTCAAACCATTTTTTATCATATCGTGCGACGATTGTCCTTAGACAATGGATGAATCAATGACTTCAAGGGTCTTTTGGAGCCAGCGAACATATCCTTTTTCCCTTTCAATTGCTCTTGTCAGCACTAAATAATGCCCGAATTGTGTTGAATGCAGTGATTGGGCAGATGGATCTTCTTCTGTTAAAATGTTCAGTTTCTGTTTAAGCATCTCTACTTTCTTTGTTCGCTCCAGCAGCTGATGTGCGAACAGACCGGCCGCTTCTTTTTGATCCATAGATGAGATAAAGAACGTTTTTAACATAAATTCATCTTTTGTTGTGTCTGGAATCGGGCCTTTTTCCCTTAACCATTCATGCAGTTCTCTTTTTCCTGCATCAGTGATTTGATAAACCTTCTTCTCTAGCTTTTTTCCTTGTATGTGAATATCAAATTCAATAAAACCCTCTTCTGTTAGCCGCTTTAATTCAGGGTATATTTGACTATGCTTCGCACTCCAAAACTGTCCAAGGGAATCTTCAAAGTGTTTCTTCATATCGTATCCCGTCAGCTCACGCTGATCTAGTAAGCCAAGAATGGCATATTTCAGTACTCTCATGACATGCCTCCAACGCATATTCTTTGACAATAGTATACCATACACCCTAAAATAAACATGTAAATCATGACATGTTTGAAGCAACATCATTTTAATTGAAAGAAGGAATAAACATGGATCAATTCGTTGGACTTCATATGATTTATACGTATGAAAATGGCTGGGAATATGAGATTTACATTAAAAATGATCACACCATTGATTACCGCATTCATAGCGGAATGGTTGGAGGCCGCTGGGTTCGTGATCAAGAAGTGAATATTGTGAAACTGACAAAAGGGGTATACAAAGTTTCCTGGACGGAACCGACTGGGACAGACGTGTCTTTAAACTTTATGCCTGAGGAAAAACGCATGCATGGCGTCATTTTCTTCCCAAAATGGGTGCATGAACGTCCAGATATCACCGTTTGCTATCAAAATGACTATATCGACCTCATGAAAGAATCCCGTGAAAAATATGAAACCTATCCGAAGTATGTCGTACCAGAATTCGCAGACATTACGTACATCCACCATGCTGGGGTAAACGATGAAACGATTATCGCAGAAGCACCGTATGAAGGTTTGACAGATGAGATCAGAGCTGGACGAAAATAGAAAAAGCGGCACGCACTGTGCCGCTTCTAGGGTGGTTGACAAAGGGCTAAAATGAACTTGATTTTAGTCCTTTTTATTTATACCTAACGTCTTTTGAGATAACAAGAATCGGTAAACTGGTAGTTCATCGCCTACTTTTGATGCAATAAAACCCGATGACATATAACTGTCTTTTGATTCTGGTTCAAGGGCAAGTGACAACAAATTGGTCTCTGGCTGTGCCGTCACATATACCTTGGTTCCTTTTGGCAGCTGACGTTTCTTTTCAACGAGTCTCGTTTCAAGCTGAATATCTGTTTTGCTTGTTTCCACTCGTTTTGTCACCTCATAGGCTTGTACTGGCACTTTCATGCCAACAGGCAGTGTCACACTTTTTAATCCTAAAGTTCTGAGCTTTCTATCTACTCCTTCATGTCCTGGGAGAATGAGATAAGCTGTCGGCCGTTCTCTTGTCAATACAGGAACCGCATCACTTGCACTATGAAAACGCACTGGGACATTGGTGGTTTGTCCTTTCTCAATATCCACCATTTCAAGTGAATCGTTCACAGGCGCCTTGAAAGCATCTTGAATGACTACTTGATCATCATCGTTTGGTTGAAGACCTTTTTTCACAAGTTTCAGCCGCTCCGTCACCATTTGCTGCTTCACCTGCTTAGCATGCTTCACTGTTGTCTCAATGATTTTTTCATGAGTGGTGACTTGTGCTGCCACGCGCCGGGTAAAGTCCTCTCTGCCAATTCCAATCCCTCTGCTTTCTACGAGAAAGGATAAAGCTGGTGAAAGCGCTAGGGCATTTCGGCCAATTCGTGCATCAGTTCCGCCTTCATAAAGATCGATTTTTCCGTCCTTCCCTCTTGTGTTTGTATAATATAAATCGTTGGAAAATCCTTTATTCGTCAATGCTTCACGCACTCCGTTGACGTACAATTCATTTGACGTGAAACGAATGCTTTCAGGAATGTTCAAATTCTTACCGGATAATATCAGCAAATCGTGATACTTGAGAGCACCTGATGCACCGATGTCTTCAAACTGCTTTTGACCGACATCATATTCATGGGCATCGATGACGACCTCGGGCGCAAAGCGATTAAATTCTTGATGAAGGGCTGTCAGCTCTGGAGATTCTAGTGTCATGTGGTCACGGTTGCCATCCATTCCGTTTGCAAGCCTGCGGTCAAATGCATAAGAACCATCTGGATTGATTCTTGGAACAATGATGACGTTGACATGGCTCAGTATACGCTCTCCTTCATCACCTGCTAGTCGTTTGGCGATGACAAGGGCAGATTCACCGGAGGCTGGTTCATTTCCGTGTATTTGTGCTTGAAGCCAGATCGTTGGCTTTTTTGACAGTGGAGAGATGTGACGATCCTTTGTAAAATAGAGGGCTGGAATGGACCTTCCTTCAATGGATGTTCCAATCTGTTTCTGCGTGGCGTAAGGACTTTTACTGACAATGTCACGTAAAAAATCTTGAAGCTCTTCTTGTGTGGTAAATGCTTCTCCTTTTTTCTGAAAGGCAGGGGTATCAAACGTTTCGTCAGGCTCAGGATACAGTTTTTGAACCGAGGCTGGCTGCTCATAGCTTTTTCCATAATAAGGGGTCTCTGCATTCGCTGAAGCTGGTGTCACCATCGACAAACTTCCTGCCATGAGGCATACAGCAGCAAAAAGAATGGTACTTTTCTGTTTGGACATGCTATCCTCTCCCTTCGTTGATTTGCATTATAAAGAAAAAAACAGCAAAAGTGTCAGCATTTTTCAAAAATATATCTTTTGGAGGAATCATGCATGTCTTTATATAGGGCAAATGAATGGATGTTGCCCTGCAATAGGACCTAAAAAAGAGTGCCTGCATGAGCAGCAGACACTCTTCTCATTACCAGATCGAAATGGCCCCAATGAGAACCGCCATCACTGTCATGGCGACGACTGCAAGAACCGCCCATTTCATGCCAAATTTCTGATGCTGATCTAGTGATACCCCAACGAGTCCAACAAGTAAATGAGTTGATGGAACAAGTGGGCTTAACATATGAATCGGCTGACCAATGATAGATGCTCTCGCAATCTCAATTTTATCGACACCGTATGCTGCCGCTGTTTCTGATAGGATCGGCAGTACCCCATAAAAGTATGCATCATTCGGCATAAAGAAAGTGAAGATCCCGCTTGTTAGCGCGACAATGACTGGAATAAACCCGCCAAGCTGCTCTGGAATAGCCGAAACAATCGAAATCGCCATTTCATCAACCATTTTCGTCCCAGTTAAGATGCCTGTAAAAACACCTGCCGCAAAAATCATCGAAGCAATCGCCAAAACATTTGTTGAATGAGCCGCAATCCGCTCACGCTGCTGCTCTAAATTCGGATAGTTCACGATAATTGCCACACAGAAAGCCAGAACAAATAGAACCGTTAAGCTGACTTTTCCTGAGACAAGAAGGAGCACCAATAACAACGTAAGCGTTAGGTTAAACCACCAAAGTTTCGGTCGCTTAATATCATCTTGCAGTGCCGCTGCCATTTCATTTGCATGAATCGGCTGTTCGAGCTCAATAACACCAAGACGTTTTCTTTCAGACTTCCCAAGAAAGTATGCCACCACAATCATGCTCAAAACCCCTGCACCAATGACTGGAATCATCGGGCCAAATAAAAGTGATGGATCAACGCCAAGTGCACTTGCCGCTCTAGGTGTTGCCCCTCCCCATGGAATCGTATTCATAATCCCCATGCCGACTCCAGCGATACCCGCTAAAATAATCGGACGAATGCCAAGCAGTGTAAATAACGGAAGCATGGCTGTTGTTGTAATCATGTACGTTGTGGTTCCATCACCGTCAAGTGCGACAAGCATCGTCAGGACGGCTGTTCCGACAACAATTTTTAATGGATCGCCTTTGACGATCTTTAAAATTTTCGCCACCATTGGATCGAATAAACCTGCATCAATCATAATCCCGAAGTACAAAATGGCAAACATGATCATGACCGCCGTTGGTGCAACTTGCTGTACACCTTTGACAATCATGTCTGAAATTTCTGTAAAATGAAAACCTGCAATAAGAGCAAATGCAATCGGTGTTAATACCAATGCCGTTAAAACAGACATACGTTTCGTCATAATTAAAACCATAAATACAATCATCATAAGAAATCCTAAGATCGCTAACATTTCGTTCACCCCTTATGTTGTATACGCTTTCATTAAATGTTGGTATCCCATTTCCAACCCTTTCTGTCATGATATCTGACGCCTTAATTGAAGTAAATATTATGAATTTTAATTCTTTTTTGGTCGATAAATGCTTTTTGTTCATTTTGTGCAATTGTTGTTGTTTGTTGGTTCCATGAAAAAAAGCGGTCTCATTTGACCGCTTTTTCTCCTTGTATAAATTGCTCATAACGCCTTAATTGATCTTCCATATAGACCTTTGCTTCTTTACTATTCATATAACGGCCTGTCCAGCCTTTTTGTTTTAACTGCTTTTTCCATGACTTCGTTTGCGTCATTTTTTGAAGAAGCTGATCCCATGCTCGAATGTCGTGCTGATTCATTTGCTTTGGTCCCATCACACCACGCCAATGAGAGAAGATGAGCGGAATCCCTTGTTCTTTCCAAGTGGGCACGTCTTTGAATCCTTCTAAACGCTGATTCGTTGTGGTTGCAACGAGCTTCAACCTTTTCTTTTCATAATCATGGCGAACTTCTGTAATGGTTGTAGTCGCCGCATCTACCTCATGGTCAATGAGTGCTTGAAATAAATCATCTGCACTGTCAAATTTTAAAAACTGAATGCGGTACGGATCTATCCCTGCCATTTCGGCAGCCCGTGCGAATGAGATTTGATCATCATTTCCAAAGTCCGGGGCAAACCCAATTTTTAAGGAATCCGGTTTCTTTTTTAGTGCGTGTAATAGCTCTTTTCCATTTGAGAAAGGAGAATCAACTGGCACTGCGACTACCTGCCACTCTTCCGCAAGAATAGCGAGCGGGGTAACATCATTCATGGTCACGTTACTGCTGCCCAGCAAATTACGGCTTAATAATAAGCTTGAATTTAAACTGATATAATTGGCATCTCGCTCCATCATATAGGTCCAGCCTTTATCAACCGTTCCGCCTCTTTGATAAAGAATATGCACAGGCTCTTCCACTAGCTTTTCTTGTTCTAGTACGGTTTTCATCACTTGAGCCGTTTGGTCAAATCCGCCATCAGGTACACCTGATACCACAATATATAATGGGCTGTGCTCCAGGAAAGAATCTTTTGCTGTTTTTTCATTAAAGGTGAGCGTTGTACAAAGACAGACCAAAATGAGTAAGAGTATTCCTTTTTTCATTTTTATGACTCCGTTTGTTTTTTGGCGGGATAATATTTTCGTTCTGGTCTACCAATGATTCCATATGCCAGCTCTGCCCGGCATTCTCCCGTTGTCACAAGATACTCTACGTATCGTCTTGCTGTTGTGCGTGATGCGCCCATTTTTTCTCCGAGTTCTTCCGCTGTAATTCCGTTCATCTCTGCTGCCATGAATGTTTTCACTTTGTCCAAAGTTAATGAATTAATGCCTGTTGGCAAGTCTCGTTCATCCTTTTGCTGCGATTCTTCCTGTATTTGACCAAAAAACAGATCAATCATCGTTTGATTGACTTCCTCTTTTGAATTGATTAACTCTCTCTTCTCTTTATATTCGGTTAAAACCTGCGTGAATTTTTGTGCGGTCACTGGTTTGATTAAATAATGAACGACTCCATAATGCAGTGCGTCTCTTAACAGCATCGTTTCCGTTGCAGCCGTGATAATGATCACATCCACTTCAGGATGGCGCTCTCTTAACAGCGGCAAAAGGTTCGTGCCGAGCTCATCAGGCATGTAGACATCAAGCAAAATGAGATCCACTTGTTCTTTTTGAAGTGCCTCCCACAGATCCTTTGCACTCTTTGCCTTGCCGGCCACTTGAAAGCCTTGTACCTTTTGTATATAAGATTCATGAATCGCAGCGATTCGAAAATCATCTTCCGCAATGAGTACCTTTATCACAACCTATTCCCCCTTTGTGCCTTTCGGTATGTAAACAGTGAAGATGGCACCGCCTTCTTTTTGGTTCGCAACTTCAATCCAGCCCCCAAGTTCATCTAGCACTTCTTTGACATTGGCAAGTCCATAACCTCGCCCTTCTCCCTTTGATGAATGTCCTCTTGTGAAAAGTTGTGAAATGGCTCCTTCATCTACACCATCCCCTGAATCAGATACCTCTATGATAATATCAAATCCAATATCTGTGATGAACAAGCTGACTTCTCTTTTCTCCTTATTCAATACAGCCTCAAACGCATTGTCTACGAGATTGCCAATGATGGTAATAAAGTGAGATAAACTTAAATGGGCTGGGAGCGGCTCCAATGAACTATTTTCATCAATGTGAAAATGAACCTTTTTCTCAGATGCCTTTCCTAACTTCCCAAGTAAAATGGCTTGTATCTTCGGAGAGCGAATTTGCTTCATGAGTAAATCATGCTGGCGATTTTGAAGTGTATACTCTTCTTTAATTAACTCAATGGCTTCATCCACTTGTTTCAACTCAAGCAAGCCTAAAATAGCGTACAGCTTATTCGAAAATTCGTGTGTTTGTGCTCTAAGGTCTTCTGAATATTGACTGACCTCTGTCAATGTATCCAGCAGCTTTGTCAGCTCGGTTTTCTCCCTGAAGCTCACAATTCCTCCAAATACCCGATTGTCCTGCACCACTTTTTTGACATTTAGCACGAAGGTTTTATCATTGACGACTGATTCTATGTTAGGTTCAATCGTCTCTACCTTTAGATAGGAAAGAAGATTGGCATTTGGCAACACTTGATCAATATGAAGAGGCAGCGTTGAAGAGACGCGCAGCATCTGTTCAGCTGACGTATTCATCATCGTAATGGCACCTTTACGGTCAAATGCAATGATTCCCTCTTTAATCGCATGCAGCATCGCTTCTCTTTCTCGATATAATGAAGCAATTTCATGCGGTTCAAGCCCTAATATATCTTTTCGAATACTCCTTGTTAAAAAAATCGCTCCAAAAACCCCAGGCAAGAGCACAAGAAGGGCAATATAACTTAATTTGAATAGTTGATGAGCTGTCGCTTGGTCGATATCTCTTTTTAAAAATTCGACACTGACTGTCCCAATAATCTCTTCATAACTGCCAGTTTCTTTCATGATCGGAGCACTTCCTCTGACAACGGTTTCACCATCAGAATCACCCGTTGATATGGAAGTTCCTCCAAATAGCAGTGTACTTCTTCCTTCCGACACACTGATGGTTTTCCCTACATCCTCATGATTCGTATGAAAAAGAACCTTTCCTTTTTGATTGGTGATAAAAATGGCATGCGCTCTTACTTGCTCTTTCATTTGCTCAAGCACAGCCTGTTCTTCATTTTGCGAATCTCCCGTGGCCACCGATGTTTTAATGGGCGGCATATAAGATATCGTTCTAGCAGTTTGCACCGCCAGCTGTTCAGCTTGGTTCTGCCTTTCTGATGTCTGCAAAAAACCAAAACAAATGGTTAATAAGGCAATAACAACAAGCAAAAGACCAATAATTAACCCCAAAATTTTTGTTTGTAAAGTGACTTTCCTTTTGCCCATCCTCACCGCCACAACCCCTAATTCAGTAGATTCACCCGAATAGACTCTAAGAAAATCATATCATTTTTTCTCATGAAGTTAAGAGAAAATTCACACAGACAAAAAAGGATGACTCAGTATTGAGTCATCCCTGTGTGCCTATTACGTGATGGATAAACCAGCACTTGCATAGCCTGCTACAGTATTCACTAAGGAAAGACCAGTAGCTGTTGCCGAGAATACAACAAGCAATCTTGTTTGCGGTGTGACTGGTACATTTAAACCAGTAGCGATACCGTTTGTAATAGCCCCTATCGTTAAAACACCGGTTAACGCTGGAGCCAATGTAACGCTCGCTACTTGAGTGAAGCTGTTATCTGGTGTTGGTGAAGCAAACAGACTAGCAGTTACAGTAATACTCGTGCCAACTAAAGAAAGGGCTGCAGTCGTGCTAAAATAGCCAGCAAATGACGTAATGGTTCCAGCTCTTGGAACGGAGAATGCCATGTTTAACAATGTTCCTGCTGCTCCGGTTAAATCAATGATTCCTCCTACAATACTGACACCAGTGGCTGAGTTACCGAATCCGACCAAGCTAGATGTTCCAACTAGACCGCCTGCGATTGTGGTTAAAACAGCTGGCGTACCAGATGCAAATGGAATAATCGCACTTGATCCTGTCGCACCTGTGGCGCCTGTTGCACCGGTTGCTCCCGTGGCGCCTGTTCCTGTAGCCCCTGTTGCACCCGTATCTCCTGTTACACCTGTGGCTCCGGTTACTCCGGTCGCTCCCGTGGCTCCGGTAGCGCCAGTTGCTCCGGTTACTCCGGTTGCTCCCGTGGCTCCGGTTACTCCGGTCGCTCCCGTATCTCCTGTTGCACCTGTAGCTCCGGTTACTCCGGTCGCTCCTGTATCTCCCGTGGCGCCTGTCACACCTGCGGCTGCCAATAACGTATAATCTGGAGACGTATCTGGTGTGCCAGTTGGTGGCGCTGTATTTACGATATAAGTTCCACCTTCATATGTCACCACTTGACCTACTGGATAGGTTGGAGCTGTTGCTGGGTCAAATGCCAAAATACCAGCTAACCCTACTCCGGTTACTCCGGTCGCTCCCGTATCTCCCGTTACACCTGTCGCTCCAGTTACTCCGGTCGCTCCCGTATCTCCTGTTGCACCTGTAGCTCCAGTTACTCCGGTCGCTCCCGTATCTCCCGTTACACCTGTCGCTCCGGTTACTCCAGTCGCTCCCGTATCTCCCGTTACACCTGTCGCTCCGGTTACTCCAGTCGCTCCCGTATCTCCCGTTACACCTGTCGCTCCGGTTACTCCAGTCGCTCCCGTATCTCCCGTTACACCTGTCGCTCCGGTTACTCCAGTCGCTCCCGTATCTCCCGTTACACCTGTCGCTCCGGTTACTCCAGTCGCTCCCGTATCTCCCGTTACACCTGTGGCTCCGGTTACTCCAGTCGCTCCCGTATCTCCCGTTACACCTGTGGCTCCGGTTACTCCAGTCGCTCCCGTATCTCCCGTTGCACCCGTTGCTCCAGTTACTCCGGTCGCTCCTGTATCTCCCGTGGCGCCTGTCACACCTGCGGCTGCCAATAACGTATAATCTGGAGACGTATCTGGTGTGCCAGTTGGTGGCGCTGTATTTACGATATAAGTTCCACCTTCATATGTCACCACTTGACCTACTGGATAGGTTGGAGCTGTTGCTGGGTCAAATGCCAAAATACCAGCTAACCCTACTCCGGTTGCCCCGGTATCTCCCGTTGCTCCGGTTACTCCGGTCGCTCCTGTATCTCCCGTAGCGCCCGTGGCTCCGGTTACTCCAGTCGCTCCCGTATCTCCCGTTACACCTGTGGCTCCGGTTACTCCAGTCGCTCCCGTATCTCCCGTTACTCCTGTGGCTCCGGTTACTCCGGTCGCTCCCGTATCTCCCGTTGCACCGGTCGCTCCGATTGCTCCTGTCGCTCCTGTATCTCCCGTTGCACCCGTGGCTCCTGTTCCTGTTGCCCCTGTGGCACCCGTATCTCCTGTGGCTCCGGTCGCTCCAGTAGCACCTGTATCTCCAGTAGCGCCGGTCGCTCCTGTTCCTGTTGCCCCTGTGGCACCCGTATCTCCTGTGGCTCCGGTCGCTCCGGTTGCGCCTGTATCTCCAGTAGCACCGGTCGCTCCTGTTCCTGTTGCTCCCGTGGCACCCGTATCTCCTGTGGCTCCGGTCGCTCCAGTAGCACCTGTATCTCCAGTAGCGCCGGTCGCTCCTGTTCCTGTTGCCCCTGTGGCACCCGTATCTCCTGTGGCTCCGGTCGCTCCGGTTGCGCCTGTATCTCCAGTAGCGCCAGTCGCTCCTGTTCCTGTTGCTCCTGTGGCACCCGTATCTCCTGTGGCTCCGGTCGCTCCTGTTGCGCCTGTATCTCCTGTTGCTCCTGTTCCTGTTGCTCCGGTTGCACCCGTATCTCCTGTCGCACCCGCAGCGGCTAGAAGCGTATAATCTGGTGATGTATCCGGTGTACCCGTTGGTGATGCTGTGTTTGCAAGATACGTTCCACCTTCATATGTCACTACTTGACCCAATGGATATCCTGGTGCCGCTGCCGCATCAAAAGGAACGACTCCAGTTAGACCTACACCAGTGGCTCCTGTTGCACCCGTCGGACCTGGATCTCCGGTGACACCTGTTGGTCCTGTACCTGTTGCGCCCGCAGCTGCTAAAAGCGTATAATCCGGCGATGTATCAGGCGTACCTGTTGGTGGTGCTGAATTTACCACATACGTACTGCCATCATATGTCACCACTTGACCTACTGGATACGCCGGGGCTACCGCTGGATCAAATGCTACAATCCCTGTTAACCCAACGCCTGTTGGGCCTTGTGGACCTGCCGGGCCGGCTGGACCCGCTGGGCCTACTGGACCCACTGGACCCGCCGGACCTGCTGGGCCTCTCCTTCCTCTTCCCCCTGGCGGTCCTTGAATGACACACACACAAGGATCTTTTCCACAGCATGGATTTTTTACTGGTTTCCTTGGTTTGTCTGATTTACCTTTCTTACAACTATCACATTCCCAGCCATCATCCTTATACGCATCATACCAGCTTCCTTTTTGGTAGTGGTCTGTCGAATGAGTTGGGTATATCTTTCCGCATTGTCTACATTTTCTCATAGAATCACCCCCATCCATCGTATTCATCATGATCGATAAAGGTGTATGTACAATTTTATTTTTATCAAAAAATTTGAAAGGTCTTGCACTCTGCGTGCAAGGACCTCTCTCCATCGTTAAAATGTCATCGTCATTTTTAAATCTTTTCCTACCATACTATATTCAATATCCGCTGGACGGATCGCCTTTTTTAGTTTTTTCACACCTTCTCCTTCAAAAAAAGTAGGTGCATCTTTCCCTCCGATTAATAAAGGTGCCATATAGATAACAGCTTCGTTCACAAGTGATGCTTTTAAAAATGACGCACTCACACTGCCCCCTGCCTCTACAAGCACTGACATCACAGAGCGCTTCTTCAACAGGTGTAACACATCCTGAAGATCTGTCCGGTGTTCTCCGCTTGTGACAAATACTTGATGACCTTTTTGTATCAACTGTTGATACTTTTGATGATCATAATCTTGTGATGTACAAATTATGGTTTCTGCCCTATGATCTGTTAAGCATTTGGCATGAAGCGGTATCCTTAATGTTGAATCTAAAATGACACGAATGGGCTGATGGTTGAATGAATCCTTTACAATTAAGCCGGCATCATCTTGAATAATCGTTTCCACTCCTGTCAGCACCGCATCTACTTCTTGACGTAAGCGCTGCACTTCTGTTCTCGCTTCTATTCCAGTGATCCATTTGCTTTCTTGATCAGCCGTGGCAATTTTCCCATCTATCGAAATAGCTGATTTTAAGATGACATAAGGAAGGTTTGTTTGCATCAAATGAAAAAAAGGAGCATTTAAACGATCTGCTTCGTGTTTACATATACCTTGCTCCACTTCAATTCCAGCCTTTTTCAAAAAGGCAATTCCTTTACCTGCAACAACCGGATTCGGATCTTGGGTGGCAATCAACACTTTCTTCACACCACTTTTGATGATCGCTTCGGTGCAAGGGCCTGTTTTTCCGTGATGTGTACAAGGTTCGAGTGTCACATACATGTCAGCTCCCTTCGCCTTTTCTCCTGCCATTTGCAGCGCATGAATTTCAGCATGAGGCTCGCCCGCCTTCATGTGCGCACCAATCCCAACAATCTCACCGCTCTGAACAATCACTGCACCAACAAGCGGATTGGGTGAGGTTTGTCCTTTCATCGCCTTCGCGTTGGCAATCGCCAGCTTCATATAAAAAACATCGTCTTTCATCTCGGGCTCCTTTCTTCTCTCAAGGGAAAGAACTCCTTCAGAAAATGAAGGAGTTCTATTCTCATGTGCTATACTTTCTCAAGCCGTTTCTTTTCAGATCGATCATAGTAAGGCAAGGAATAAAACAGTTTATATGATGCTCGTTGTTTACAAAAACAGCATTTGCGACATTCATATTTATTAATGAGGAGCACATGCGGACAATTGAGTACAGTCAGACCTTTTTTCATATGTTCCTTGCAAACACTTATCATGAGAATCCCCCGCTTACATTCTTTTTCTTAATGAGAGATTACTTCTTTCGGAAATTGTTCAAATAAGCGCAGTACTTCCGTATGTGTGCCATCTTCTCGAATATGATAAATACCACCGTCATATGAGCTTGCATACACATCATTTCCTAGTTGTCTAATGGCACTAATACCATTCTTAGCAATTCGAATCGGACCTGTATTGACATCTAGCTCTGGATTCCATACCACAATATATCCCCAATAGTCTCCGCTCACAATATAGCCAGAGTCTGTCACAGTGATGGATTTAATGGAATATTGATGCTCGTTGTGCTGATTTAAAATTCTGCCTGTATGCAAATCAAACAATCGGACGTTTTTATCACGGCTGACAATGGCAATACGATCTCTTTTGCTATCAATAAATACATCATTTAACAGCTCTGTCGCCCCGATATATTCTGCTGTTAAGGACAAACTCTTTTTATCGAGAAGACAGATGGTTCCTTCAACTGCCGCTGTGATGATATGATCTCCTTCTACCTTTAATGCTTTGACCGCGCAATCATGTGCTTTAGAACGGCCGATTTCCTTTAAGTGTTCTGTCGAAATGACATGCACATAACCGCCATAAGTGCCGATATAAAATTGACGATCCTCCTCATGGAAATACACACTATTGACAGGACCTGTGTTGAGATCAAAAGAGACCATTTGCTGCAATGACTCGTGTACAATATGCACCTGACTCGCATGATCGCCCCATGCATAATAGCTTCCATCCCGTGCAACAGCCACTCCATTTGTGAGAACACCTGTTGACTTTGCGATTTCGATTCCATTCTTTCTGAATTTTCCGTCATCTGATGCAGTGATAATATCACCCGCTTCAGTCAACGCAATATCATTAATAGAAGGTGTCGCCAATTCCTGCTCATCAGAGATCACTTTTCCTTCTTGAATTGACCATTCACAATACGTTTTCCCAAAGCTGGCTCCTAAAATGGCTTGCTCGTCTTCTGTCCAAACAAGCGAGCGCTCCCATTGATATTTATGAGGCAGCAACGTATCAATTAATTCACCGGTTTCATAATTCCACAGCTTAATTAAATGGTCATAACCCGCTGTAAGCAAGTAGTTACCGCTCGGCGAAAAATTCACACGCTTCACACCTTGTAAATGAGCTTTAATGATTTTTTTCTCCTGTAATGTAGCGGCATCATAAATGATAACTGTGCCATCATCTCTGCCAAGGGCGAATACTTCTTTTTGATTGCTGCCGCTGATGGTATCCAGCTCATAATCAAACGGGCCAATTTCACCTACAATTTCTCCTGTTTCATAGAGCCATACTAGGACATAGCCATCGTCACCAGTTGTATAAGCTTTATCCTCATGAATCCATACAGCTAATACATCCTTGCTATGTCCATGAAATTCTCTTAAAATGGCTCCCGTTTCAATATCCCAAACTAAGCATCTTCTGTCTCTGGACACCGATACAAGAAGCGTATCCTGCTTTGCAAATGCGACAGCTTCCACGTCATCCGCATGACCATATAGCGTACGAATTCTTGTATGTGTGCCAGTATCATATAATTGAATGGTATAGTCTGACGATGCACTCGCTAAATACGTTCCATTTTCCGAAAGGGA
The DNA here is from genome assembly GCF_038593325.1 of Bacillus sp. FSL W7-1582. Lineage (NCBI taxonomy): Bacteria > Bacillati > Bacillota > Bacilli > Caryophanales > Bacillaceae > Bacillus > Bacillus sp. FSL W7-1582. The sequence continues at coordinate 747,037 of NZ_CP151987.1, read as the reverse complement.
TAAAGAGTTGATGATATGCTCGTGACTGCCAATGAATGTTCCTTCTCCCGTGGCACGGTCCCATTTATAAATACAGCGATCATAGCCACCTGTGTAGACAATTTGGTCATGCTGAGTTGATAAAACGGATGTAATCGGTCCTCTATGCATGGTTTTACACTCCCACCTTTATATGTTGTTTTTGACGAGTAACTACACGAAAACCAGTAAATCGAAAAACAGGGTCTGGGTGTTTCCCGTGTCTTCTTGCGACTCTGCATAAATCTCCGCCTCTTGCGAAGGAGCCGCCTTTTAAAATGTAGTAATTACTGCCTAGTGTCTCGGTTAAATCATCTACAACCTCAATTCCACCTTCATATATGTGATACTTGGTGTTGACCCATTCTTCGACATTGCCACCCATATCATATAGTCCAAATAGAGATCTTCCTTTTTCGTAATGACGGACAGGTGTCGTTTTTTCAATATTTGATTCGTGCGTATTACAATAAGAGGGGTCAAACTCATCTCCCCAAGGATATTGATGTCTCGTATTGCCCCGGGCAGCATATTCCCATTCTTCCTCAGTAGGGATCGATACCTCATATCCAAGCTTCCCGCTCAGCCACTGACAAAATGAGAAAGCTTCCTCGATGTCCATGCCCCAAGCTGGATGGTCTTTTCCCCCGCCAAGTTCTAGGTTCGTCAAGCTCTCTGGATAAGGCTTTCCTGTCTCGTCGCAATAGCTTTGATACCATTCATTGGTGACGATCGTATCTGAGATGAAAAATTCACTCATATACGGCTGATAAGATGGAAATTCTTTGTACAGCCATTTTTGAAATTTTTTCTCACGGCCATAGGCTGGATTCAGAAGTTTGTCCTTCCAAAATTCTGATGCCTTTTTCATATCTTCTTCATTACTTCCAATCGTCGCATAGCCACTTGGGATTTGAATCCAATTGATATCAGGTTTCACGCTTTTCTCCCGCCTTCTTTAAATAAACTCATCTACTGATTAATTAATTTCTTCTCATCGACCATATGCCCTGATGCTGCTTTTGCCTTTAAATATGCTTCATTATAGAGAGAGGCTTCTACCGTATGATCAAACCGTAAAACCGGAAGACCGTAAGCAGCAATGGAATCGACTTTATCTGGATTATTGGTTAAGAGATGCAATGGTTTCCCTTTGTTTAAATAGTGCAAAACAGCCGCTGCTTCCTCGTAATGCCGATCATCATCTCCGCAGCCGATCAACCTGTTCGCCTCAAATGTATCCAGTTTCATTTCCTGTAATTTATACGTGAAGGCTTTGGCCATCAGCCCAATAGAGCGCCCTTCTTGATTGGCCATATACACAAGCATGCCTTTTCCGTAATCGGTGATTTTTTTTAGCGATGATGCAAGCTGTGGACCGCAATCACATTTCAGTGACCCAAACACATCCCCTGTTTGGCAGACACTATGAATTCGCACAAGCGGCGGCACTTCATTTTCAAAGTCGCCAAAAAGGAGACAAGAGGAAAATGTTTGCTGCTCGGTACTCATTTGTACAATAGACTCAACCGTTGGCGTTGTATCAGCTTCTACAGACGCAAAGGCATACCATGTAAACTGCACTTCTTCATGTTCAATAGAGATCGGCAGGTTCACTGGCCCCACGAGCAAATAGTGTTTTTCTTGAAATGTAAAATGATGAATCATTGATTGTAGTTCAGCTACAAACTTGTTCATTTGTCTCCCCCTATTCATCACTGCACCCCATTGAACTCTCTCAGCGCAGTGATGGCGTGATGAATATGTGTATGCACTCCCTTTGCTTCCTGAGCACCGGTTCCAGCTAGAATCATGGCTCAGGAGAAATTTCCTGTCATACTGGCTGAATAGATGTGCGATGCCAATCATCCATCAGTACCTTTTATAAAAGACTCTTTTAGACTGTCACTTGTCCAGTACAAAGGAGCAGAAATCGAGCTTCATACGCTGTATTCTCTGTAAGAGAGCAACACCATTTGATGATTCTTGAATGGAAACTGACATGCTCTTTCTCTAAGAGAATATCTCTGCTAGCTTCGAGCTGCTTTCTCCTTTACTAGAAGCTCTGGTCCTTCAAATGCACGTCATCCGGTAGTGCCCTTTGATTGGATGAATAGTCCGTACTTCAATTCAGCTACATTGATTGAAGCATGACACCCGCCTAGGTATGCACCAAGAACCATCACATCAAACATCGCGTTTATCCTCCTTTGCACTAGATTTTGACAGCAATGACATGATGCTGGCTGATCCCAGCCTTCGCTTGTAATGGTGTAATCGAAACGAGCTCAAGTCCTGATGTACAAATCTTTTCTCCAAGCTGAGTATCTGAGAATGAAAAATGGAAGCGTCCATCTTCTCCGATTAAGCCTGTTTTCCACTCTTCTCCCCATACAACAAGGGAAAAGACACCACCTTCATGAAGCAGCGAGGAAATCTGCTTTAAGTATCGTTCATGGTCATCAGGGTGCTGATGGTGAAAGCAGCCATGATCTAAAATCAAATCAAACGTCAGCTCGCGCCCTTGATCAATTGACCAGGACATAAAATCTTGATGATAAAAATGGACAGGAACCTCTTTTCTCTTCTTTAATCCTTGCCATTCCTCATGCTCATAAAGGTCAATGCCGGTATATGCCGACAGTCCTTGTAAATGTTCAAGAGCCCGTCCATTCCCGCAGCCGATATCCAGCACAGAAGCAAGTGCATCCTTTTCCCTGGAACGCCATGCCTTGAGAGACATCACAGCAGCGTCTGTTAATGATGGATCAGTGGACCACATATCTGTTCTTTGCTCATAGTGTTCTTGAAAAGCCATGCGCATTTTCTCTAAATACAACCCGCTGTCTTCATGATACAAAGCCTTTTTCATCACGTGACCTCCTTCAATTCACAATCACCTTTCCTAACAAAGGTGGTTTTCAAGCAAAAAGCCTTATGATAAAATGAAAGATGGATTTTTTAGGAAATCTGTTTTCTGAAAAAGGAGAGAAGCATCCCACATGTCACTCTTCTTTTTCAGCACTCATCTTCACATACAACCCCAGCCATTCAACTGTTACAGCGCCTTAGTTTGTTATACATTTTCTTCATATGGGTTCACCTCCTTAACAGCGTTTAGAAAGCGTTTTCTTTATGATGATCCTCTGAATACACTGAATCATATCATTGAGAAATAGGCATAGTAGAAAAACGAATCTACCATTCTAAGCTATCTATCATCCATTTCTTTTTGTCTAATAGATATTTCTTCAGTATCGCTCTGCCTCAGAAGCGCTCTCCCTTAGGTCTTAATGCATCATCATTTACAGAATAGATCCTGAAATCCACCTATCAAAAATTTAACAACTACTTCCATAATGACTTGATTAAGCCAAATATATTGTTTTTAGATTATTTTGTCAACAAATTATTTCCTAAACATTAGAATGATTTTCTAATTGAAAATACAGGTATATTTCGTGGTTTTTTGACCTTAAAACACTTATTTCTACACAAAAATATAACTTAAACCAATAGAACTAAGAAATTTATCTACTAAATTACACAAGATTTTTATTTCATTTTGAGATAAAAATAAAGATATCATAATTATTTCCCGAATGGTTTTTTGTGATATTTTCACTACTTTTTTCATTTTTTTGATGGTATCCTTTGATATTTCTATATTTTCAATTAGACATTTTACTGTTTATCCTAATTTTTTAACCTTCCTTAATATAGTGAAAAAGACATATGGTAGATTTTAATTATCGCTGCATGAAAAAAAGCCCCTTACAAAAGTAAGAGGCTTTCAGCGTGTAGACAAACCCTCGCATTCTTTGTCAGTCCTGCGTGCTGGTGCTCACGAATGTCAAATTCGCTCCACGCAAGTAGCTGTCCTTCCTAGACTGCAAAGGTTTTCTATCACGCTGAAAAGAAGACAAAGGACTAAAATCAAGTTCATTTTAGCCCTTTGTCAAAAATCTGAAAAAAGCCTCTTACAAAAGTAAGAGGCTTTTTACGATGGCGTTTATGCCCAATTTTTCACTTTTTCATGGTCAGTCACAAAGAGAAGAACTTTTCCTTCGTCTAAATGTTCTTCAAATGTCTCAGCTTCTTCTTTTGAGAAACCAATTTCGTGAATCTTATTGCGGAGTTCATCTCCCTTTTTGCTAAAGATGTTTCCAACCGCATGCTTGAGTCCAACTTCTTTTGGACCTATCGTATTGGCATCTGCATTGCTTGCAATACGCTCAGTTCGATCATCGTCATGGGACAGAACATAAATGTCCTCTCTTGCAACACCGAGTTGTTTTAATTGCTCCACATCTCTTTGAAGTGTTTCATCATTTGAATACTCTCTTACAACAGGTTTCATTTATTATTCCTCCTTTAACGTCTTACGAATCTTTTACCCGTCACTTTTGTCATTAAACCTTCCTCCAGCACATCCATTTTTACTCTGTGAACTTAATGCGTCTATGGACTTATTTTTGACAAAAAGACTGTAAAAATGACTAAATTTTCTGAAAAAATGTATGCTTTCCTTGTCATTTGTTGTACAATTCTTATACTGGAGGCTAGAAATGGGGTGGAGCTGATGTATTATTTTTCAGCTGAGCAGCAGTTTAATGCATGGGTTGTCAGTGATTTGGTGAAACAGCTTTTTCAAAAATGGAATCCTGAAGAATCAAAAGCAAAGCCGCTTACTTTGTTTGCTGAACAGCACTTTCACATCTGCATCGATTATCTCTTTTCTATTATTATTAACATTGGAGATATCGAGTCAATCGAACAAGATCCACAAGACCTGTTGTCCTCATATTTAAATATCCTTTTTCCTTTTGTGACGCACGATATGATGAAAGCCTCCATGCAAAATGCAAATGAATATTTGTTAAAAGAACGTGATGCGGATGAGTATCAACTGTTTGGTTGTCTCCCGCCGCTCCTTTCTGTCTCTCTTCAAAAAAAGTAGTCCCCTTCTTTTAGATGGTGGCTGCTTTTTTGTATGTGCTTGGAAAAGACCGTATGTTTTGAACGAAAAGAAGCATCATGTTAATGTAAATCTAGGTTGCAAGTGAAAGGGAGGATTTGACATGAGTCAACAAAAACAAATTCAATTAGCAAAACGTCCAAAAGGGTTACCTACTAAAGATGTTTTTCATTTTGAAACAGTTGATATACCAACGCCGCAAGATGGCGAAGTCTTGATTCAAACAAAATATGTGTCTGTAGATCCTTACATGAGAGGACGAATGCAAGATACAAAATCCTATACACCTCCGTTTAAACTCAATGAAGTGATCCAGGGTGGTGTGGTCGGAGAAGTCGTCGAGTCCAAATCTCCTCAATTTGAGAAAGGTGATTTTGTACTTGGATTCCTTGGCTGGCAGGAATATTCTACTGCCAAAGCAGAGTCTCTGACAAAAATTGATCCATCCATTGCGCCGTTATCTTATTACTTAGGGATTTTGGGCATGCCAGGACAAACCGCCTATTTTGGACTTCTTGCGATTGGTCAGCCAAAAGAAGGCGAAACGGTTGTCATTTCTGGAGCCGCAGGTGCCGTTGGTTCTGTTGTCGGACAGATTGCTAAAATCAAAGGTGCCCACGTCGTTGGAATTGCCGGATCTGATGATAAGCTGGCTTATTTAAAAGAACTGGGCTTTGATGAAACCATTAATTATAAAACAACAAATGATTTAGATGACGCCATTGCAAAAGCCTGTCCAAACGGTGTCGATGTGTATTTTGACAATGTGGGCGGCGACATCTCTGATGCTGTGATGAATCATTTGAACCGTTTTGCACGTATTCCAGTCTGCGGCGCCATTTCTTCTTATAACATTAGTGCAAGCGAAGACATTGGCCCTCGTGTGCAAACAAAACTCATTAAAACAAGTGCATTAATGCAGGGCTTCATTGTTGCCAACTACTCTGATCGTTTTGAAGAGGCGGCAAAAGATCTCGCACAATGGGTAAAAGAAGACAAACTGACTTACAAAGAAACCATTATCGAAGGTTTTGACCATATTCCAGATGCATTCCTTGGACTATTCAAAGGGGAAAATGTCGGAAAACAACTTGTCAAAATTTCATAACACAAAAAGGACCCGCCAATTATGGAGGGTCCTTTTCTTATGCCTGCTTGGGCGCAAGGTGCAGCTGGCCTTGCTTATACACAATTTCTTCAAGCGAAAGATTCAGCTTTTTCGCCATTTTTTTCAGCATTGATTGCTCTTGAGGTGTGACAAGACTGATGACTGCGCCTTCTTTTCCTGCGCGTCCGGTTCTACCTGAACGGTGGATGTAACCCTCTTCATTTGGCATATCTGCATGAATCACATATGGCAGATCATCAATATCGATTCCTCTTGCTGCAATATCTGTTGCAAGGAGGAGCGGGAATTCACGCTGTTCAAATGCCTTTAAGATGACAGCACGCTCTGCTTTTTTCGCTTCACTGTGAAGCACACCAAGGTCGACATGGTGATACGCTAATTTTTCTGCATAAATGCTCAAATTCGTAATATCTCGCACAAAGACAAGTGCCTGCATGTCCTCAAGCCGTGATAGCTTTTGCAGTAATTTCACCTTGTCGCGCTGATCACATAACAGGTAATAATGCCCTACCTTCTGCGCTTCTTCTTGGCTTCTGCTAATTCTCAATACCTCTGGTTCAGATGCAATGTCTTTGATCAGCTGAACGGTTTCTTCTTTCAATGTTGCAGAAAAACAAAGGATTTGTCTTTCTTTTAATGTGGATTTAATGATCGCTTGGATCGTTTTCATATGCTCTGGGACAAGAAGTTGATCTGCTTCGTCTAATACAATCGTTTTGACTTCGTGCATTTTCAGTTTCTTGATTTTGATTAACTCTTGTACGCGACCCGGTGTCGCCACCACGATATTCGGGTGTTTTTTTAGCTTTTCCTGCTGCTTCTTGATATTTGCCCCGCCTATTAAGGAAATAGCTTTGATGTCTGAACCTTGTTTGAACTCTTGCACGACATCAAAAATTTGCATCACAAGCTCTCTTGAAGGTGCCAAGATTAAGACTTGCGGGTGTTTGATAGTCACATCAATTTTATTTAAAAGCGGCAGAACATACGCAAGTGTCTTCCCTGTTCCAGTCGGTGATTCTGCGATCACATCGCGTTTTTCCGTAATCCACTCTGCTGTTTGTTCTTGTATCGCTGTTGGCTTCTCAAAGCCAGCCGCTTCAAAGTTCTTTTGAATAAATGGCTTTGCTTCTTTAAAAAATGCCCAATTTTCCGTCATGTTGATCTCCTTTATCCTCATTCAATCTATCCTTAAGTATCTCAAAATCAGCTTTGAAACGCAATTTTTCTTTTGATGCTTTTATCGAGCCGGACAGTTCGATATAATCATGAGAGGCACTAGCCGTTTTGAATCTATTTGAGGTGTAAAAAATGATATTATCTGTTAAAGATTTAAGTCATGGCTTTGGCGACAGAGCCATTTTCCACGAAGTCTCCTTCCGGTTATTAAAAGGCGAGCATGTCGGCTTGATCGGCGCCAACGGTGAAGGAAAGTCAACGTTTATGAATATTATTACTGGCAAGCTTGAGCCAGATGCAGGAAAAGTCGAATGGGCAAAAAATGTCCGTGTCGGCTACCTCGATCAGCATACCGTGCTTGAAAAAGGAAGAACCATTCGTGAAGTCCTTCAAGATGCATTCCATTATTTATTCTCAATGGAAGCCGCAATGAATGACATTTACGAAAAAATGGGTGAAGCAGATCCTGATGAGCTAGAAAAGCTTTTAGAAGAAGTAGGCGTCATTCAGGATGCCCTGACGAACAATGATTTTTATATCATTGATTCCAAGGTAGAGGAAATTGCAAGAGGTCTTGGGTTAACAGATCTCGGGCTCGATCGTGATGTGACAGAGCTGAGCGGCGGACAGCGTACAAAAGTACTGCTTGCGAAATTGCTGTTAGAGAAGCCTGAAATTCTTCTTCTTGACGAGCCGACCAACTATTTAGATGAACAGCATATTGAGTGGCTGAAGCGCTATTTGCAGGAATATGAAAATGCGTTTATCCTCATTTCACATGATATTCCGTTCCTAAACAGTGTCATTAACTTGATTTATCATGTCGAAAATCAAGAACTCACACGATACGTTGGTGATTATGATCAATTTAAACAAGTGTACGAAGTGAAAAAGCAGCAACTAGAGGCAGCGTATAAAAGGCAGCAGCAAGAAGTGGCTGAATTAAAGGATTTTGTCGCGAGAAATAAAGCACGTGTCAGCACTCGAAATATGGCGATGTCTCGTCAAAAGAAACTCGATAAGATGGACATGATTGAATTAGCGGCAGAAAAACCAAAACCAGAATTCCACTTTAAACCTGCACGTACATCAGGGAAATTGATTTTTGAAACGAAGGATTTAGTCATTGGGTATGACGAACCGCTCTCTCGTCCATTGAATTTAAAAATGGAACGCGGACAGAAAATTGCGTTATACGGTGCCAACGGTATCGGAAAAACGACACTGCTCCGAAGCCTGCTTGGAGAAATTTCCCCCATTTCTGGTGAGGTGGAACGCGGAGAATTCCTGCATATTGGCTACTTTGAACAAGAAGTAAAAGAGCAAAACAGCAACACTTGTATCGAAGAGGTGTGGAGCACCTTCCCATCGTACACACAATATGAAGTCAGAGCTGCCCTTGCCAAATGCGGTTTAACGACAAAACATATTGAAAGCCGTGTGTCTGTTTTAAGTGGTGGTGAAAAAGCGAAGGTCCGCCTTTGCAAGCTCATTAACGAAGAAACCAATTTGCTTGTTCTCGATGAGCCGACAAACCACTTGGATGTCGATGCAAAAGAAGAATTAAAGCGCGCGTTAAAAGAATATAAAGGCAGCGTCCTATTGATTTCCCACGAACCTGAATTTTATCAAGATGTGGCTACTGAAACTTGGAATTGCGAATCCTGGACAACCAAAGTATTATAACGACAAAAAAGCCTTATATCGTTTGCAGATATAAGGCTTTTTTCTATTAATGACCTGCCTGGATATTCACCAAATGCTTACGGCCAAGAAGCAGGATGACCATTCCTAAGAGAACAACAGCCGCCCCTACATAATAAGGGGTACTTGCTGTGTAAGTTTCAGCGAGAACTCCCGCAATCCAAGGCGCAATCGCACCACCAATAAATCGTACAGCACTGTATGAAGATGATGCAATTGAACGCTCAACAGGAGCTGATCCCATCACAGCCGTCGTCAGCACCGTATTGATCATGCCGAGGATTCCCCCAGCAATGACAATACCGCAAATGACCACGACCACATGTGATGTCCATATTCCAATGCCGAATAAAATCACAGCAAACGAAGCAAAGAGAACAACAAGAGCTGTTAATGTACCCAATTTGCGATGAATGACCGGCGCTGAGAAGACAGATGTCACAGCCAAAAATAATCCCCATCCAAAAAAGACATAGCCAAGACCATGCTCATCAAGATGGAGCACAAATGGCGAATAAGCTAGAAGAACAAAGAATCCAAAATTATATAAGAAAGCAGCAGATGCCATCGTTAAAAGCCCTTTGTATTTCAAGGCTCCAACAGCTTCAAATAACTTCACCTTTTTCTGCGGCTTTTGTATAGGTGGAAGCATAAAGGTAATGGCTAAAAGAGCAACGAGCATTAACACTGCCACACCAAAGAATGGCCCGCGCCAAGAGATCGTTCCAAGCTCACCGCCAAGGAGCGGCCCAACAGAAATCCCAAGACCTAGTGCCGCCTCATATAAAATGATGGCTTTCGCACTTCCTCCAACAGACACACCGACAATCACTGATAATGCCGTTGAAATAAATAAGGCATTCCCAATGCCCCATCCGCCTCTAAAACCAATTAATTCATTAATGGTTGAAGAAGTACCGCCTAAAGCAGAAAAGACAATAATAAAGATGAGTCCTAATAATAACGTCCATTTGGCACCAATACGACTAGAAATAAAACCGGTAAAAAACATCACAAAGCCGGTGACAAGCAAATAGCTCGTAAATAAAAGAGACACCTGACTTGGAGATGCATGTAATTGCGATGCAATGGCTGGCAAAATCGGGTCTACAAGCCCTATTCCCATAAATGAAATCACACAAGCAAAGGCCACCGCCCAGACGGCCTTCGGCTGTCTAAGCAGACTCGTACGCTGTTTCAAAACTTCTTCTTCCTTCATTCCATCAGAACCTTTCCTACAGTTGTTTAACAAAATAAAATAAACACGCTGAGGTGTTTATTTTATTTTGTTGACAAAGAGCTAAAATGAACTTTATTTTAGCTCTTTGTCTTCTTTTTCAGCGTGATAGAAAACCTTTGCAGTCTAGGAAGGACGAGTACTGGAGCGGAGCGAATTTGACATTCGTGAGCACCAGCACGCAGGACTGACAAAGAATGCGAGGGTTTGTCTACACGCTGAAATAAACACGCTGAGGTGTTTATTTTTGTAATTGCTCAATGGCATGAGCCGCTCTTTCTTTCATCATTTCAAGATCCTTTTTAAAGGATTGAATCGTTTCTAGCTTTTTTGTAATCAATTGATGCTGCACAGTCAGCTGCGCATCAATATCTAACAGCTTCTCTAATCGTTCCTTCGGGTCAAGAGATAACAGGTAGCCTTCTTTATTCAGCTCAAGCTGTTTTCCTATTTCCATAAACGACTGAAGCTCTTGTAAAGAAAAGCCAAGTACTTCTTTGGCCTGCATCACTTTCTCCAGTTCTTCCATGTCATCCTCTGAGTAAAGTCTGACTCCGCCCTCTGTCCGCTTTGGTGCTGATAATAAACCAATCTCTTCATAGAAACGAATGGTCCGTTTCGTCAGACCGCTTCTTTTCGCCACTTGATCAATTTTCATCCATTCCATCACCAGTGCCTCCTGCTCATCAATTCATGTTTTATTATACACCTTTGTGACCTTAACGTAAACGTTAATGTTTGATCACTTGATTTCTATTGTGGTTTGATGCAGAATAAATAGGAATCATTACGTTTTAAAGGAGGTACCCTATGTGTTCATTTCCATCCAAAAAAGAACGACACGCACAATTCGGTTCTGTCCCGCCAAGCGCTAGAACAAAACCTTGTCAAAAAGAGGACATGATAGACATCCAACAAACCGAACAGGACTTTTATTTTGATCTGGAACAGGTCGGAATTTGCCGTGTGTCGTACCCTGTACATATTTTGTCTAAAACGGCTCCACAGCACCAAACCGCTTCCGCTGATTTTACGCTGAGTACATATTTGCCAGCTCATCAAAAAGGCATTCATATGAGCCGTCTCACCGAGCAGCTTCACTCATTTTATGAGAGCGGAAAGCCGGTTGATGTGGATTCCTTAAAAGAATTGACAGCACAGCTTGCCAAGCATATGAATCAGCCATCTGCCTCGATTCAAGTTTCCTTTCCGTGGTACATGGAAAAAAAGAGTCCCATCAGCGGAAAGTCCGGTTTGATGCATGCAGACGTGCAATACGACATCCACTTTCATGAAGAAAACGGATGGATTTGTCATATTGGCTGCACTGCTCAGGTGACAACGTTATGTCCTTGTTCAAAAGAAATCAGTGAATACGGCGCACATAATCAGCGCGGCACTGTATCGATTCAGGTAGAGCTGTTTGAACAAGGTCAACTCCCTGATGACATGAAAGCAGATCTACTGCAGATCATCGAGTCTAATGCGAGTGCGCCTCTTTACCCTGTACTCAAAAGACCAGATGAAAAACAAGTGACAGAAGAGGCCTATGAAAATCCACGTTTTGTAGAGGATGTTGCGAGATTAATTGCAGCAGAGCTATATGAACAAAACTGGATCAAAGGCTTTCAAATTGAGTGTCGAAATGAAGAATCCATTCATCAGCACGATGCTTATGCCAAATGTTCTTATCAAAAAAAACTGTAGAATGTCTCTACAGTTTTTTTGCCAACCTTTATTTTTCATTACTTTCTAATTCTTCAATCATCATCGACAGTTCTGTCCAGCGATCCATCGCTTGTTCTAATTCTTCAGCGACGGCTTTTTGCTTGTCCATCAGCTCTTGAATTTTCCCAAAATCACTGCCAGCCTCTGCAATGCTGGCTTCGAGCTGCTGGTGTTTGTCCTCTAGTGCTTGTATCCGATCTTCAATCCCATCCCATTCAAGCTGGTCCTTATAGGATAGTTTTTTCCTCTTTTTCGGTGCAGCTTCTACTTGTTTTTCAGCTGGTTTTGTCTCTGTCCGCTTCTGTTCTTTTTCTTGCTCCATGTAATCGCTGTAAGCACCTTGGAAGTGTGAAATACGTCCATTTCCTTCAAACACAAGCAGACGATGGACGACTCGGTCTAAGAAATAACGATCATGCGACACGGTGATGACTACGCCTGGGAACTGCTCCAAATAATCCTCTAAAATGCTCAGTGTCTCTGTATCCAAGTCGTTCGTCGGCTCATCTAAAAAGAGAACATTCGGCTCTTCCATCAAAACCTTCAATAAATACAATCTGCGGCGCTCTCCCCCTGACAGCTTGCGGATAAACGTGCGCTGCATGGATCTAGGGAATAAAAATCGCTCCAACATCTGCTCTGCTGTCACAATGACGCCATCTGCCGTTTTGACAATTTCAGCTGTTTCTTTAATGTAATCAATGATATTCAGCTCTTCATTCATTTCGTTATGGTCCTGCGTGTAATAGCCAATGCGAACTGTTTGTCCAATGGTCAATTGTCCATTCGTCGGTTCTATTTTACCCGCCAGGCAATTGAGTAAAGTCGTTTTGCCCACTCCATTCGGTCCGATAAATCCGATACGATCCCCTGGCACGACTAAATCGCTGAACTGGTCCACAAGGGTTTGACCAGCAAATGTGATGCTGATCTCTTCTGCCTCAATCACTTGTTTTCCAAGCCGGTGAGAACCGATCGCAAAATCAAGCTCTCCCTTTGCATCAGGTCCCTTTTGATCCTTCAGCTCTTCCACTCTGCCGATACGTGCTTTTTGCTTTGTTGTTCGAGCCTTTGCCCCTCTTCTCAGCCATGCAAGCTCACGTCTAAGCAAATTTTGACGTTTCGTTTCTTTTACTTGAGCTTCTGCTTCTCGTTCCGCTCTTTTTTCTAAAAAGACTTCATAATTTCCTTTATATGTGTAAAGCTGCCCCTGATTTAATTCATAAATCCGATTGGCGACACGGTTTAAGAAATAACGATCATGGGTTACAAGAATGACAGCCCCGCTGTATTGACTCAAATATCCCTCAAGCCATTCAATGGTTGCGTTGTCTAGATGGTTTGTCGGCTCATCTAAAATCAGCAAACCCGCAGGCTGGATTAAGTTTTTGGCGATCGCCACACGCTTTTTCTGTCCGCCTGATAACGCATGAACAGATCGGCTCACATCTTTGACGCCAAGCTTTGTCAAAATCGTTTTCGCCGAAAGGTTCGCATCCCATGCGTCGTCCTGATCCATTTTATTTTGCATACGCATAAGCGCTTCTTGTTTTGCCTCGTTTTGTGGATCATGCTCTAAATCAGCCAGCGCCTGTTCATAGGCTTTCATCGTTTGAATCATTGGTGCTGTTCCTGAAAAAATATAGTCGAGAATCGTTTCATCTCCGCTCATTTCAGGATCTTGCTCAAGAAATTCGATATCAAGTGTCCCTGCCTTTGTGATGTCGCCTTCCTCAAATGATTCAAGTCCTGCAATGACTTTTAAAAGCGTTGACTTCCCTGTTCCATTCGGTCCAATTAACCCGATGCGTTCCTTTGGTTCTATATGAAAAGAGATATGATCAAACAGCGTTTTTTCGCCATAGGTTTTATATAATCCTTCTACATTCAATAAACTCATTTTATCAGCCCTTACATAGATTCTTCCTTTATTTTAAATCAGCCAGTAGCAGAAAACTAGTTTTAAAAAAACCCGCTGCTGAAAAGAATGTTTCCTTTTGATGCTCGATACACTATGAAGAGGTGATCTAAAGATGATAACCATTAGTTTATGTATGATTGTGAAAAATGAAGAGGAGGTTTTGGCTGACTGCCTATCTTCTGTTCAAGACATTGTAGATGAGATGATCATTGTTGATACAGGATCAACGGATCAAACAAAGGACATTGCTCACTCCTTTTCAGCAAAGGTACTCGACTTTGAATGGGTCCAGCATTTTGCAAAAGCACGCAATTTCGCTTTTTCCCATGCGACAAAAGAGTATATCTTATGGCTGGATGCCGACGATGTCCTACTTGAAGAGGACCAGCAAAAACTGCTTCAGCTCAAACAGACGCTTGATCCCGCAGTAGATGCCGTCTCGATGTTTTACCACGTTGGATTTAGCGAGGACGGTCAGGTGAATTTTAAATATAGAAGAAATCGGCTCGTCAAGCGTGCCTTGAACTTTCAGTGGTATGGGGCCGTTCATGAATTCCTTCAAGTGTATGGCAACACTTTTCCCGCTGATATCGCCGTCACCCATCAAAAGCGTAAAAAAACAACCGCCGGAGAGCCTGGACGCAATCTGCGCATTTATGAAAACATGCTTGCAAAAGGCGAAGAGATGACACCTCGTGATCTCTTTTACTTCGCCAATGAATTACGAGATAACAAGCAGCATGTGAAGGCGATTCGCTTTTATCACAAATTTTTAGCCACAAAACAATGCTGGATTGAGGATGAAATTCGCACATGCCAAAATTTAGCTGACTGCTATTATGCAGTCGGTTTTGAGGAAGCCGCCTTATCCTCCTTACTGCGATCCTTCTTATATGATCAGCCCCGTCCAGAATTCTGCTGCCGGATTGGGGATCATTTCAAAGCACAAAATAAACACAAAGCAGCGATCTATTGGTATGAGCAGGCACTGAAGGCACCTGAAATCGAAACAGCCTTTACACTGACACAATATAAAACATGGTATCCTCACCTTCAGCTTTGCTATTGTTATTATCAGCTCGGTGATTTGGCTCAAGCCAAAACCCATCATCTTGCATCCTCAGCCCATTACCCAACCCATCCTAGTGTGCTGTACAATGAAAAAATATTTGCTGAAGAAACGTAAATCTCCTGTTATCACATCCGCCTGTCAATGACGGCGGATGTCTTTTGATACACATTAGACTATTGTGACATTTAACACTTTAGTGATTTAAAGCGTTTTTCAACCAATTGACTAAATTGTCATTTACGCATATACTAACATTCGTCTTACGAAAAGATTTATCCATTAGGAGGTCAACATGAGTTCTTTATTTAGAAAAAAATCTCTCGATCAGCTCATGCTTGAAAGTCAAACGAAGCGGCTGAGCCGTTCTTTGAATACATTTGATTTAATCTTGCTTGGCATTGGCTGTGTGGTCGGGACTGGAATTTTTGTGATAACGGGGGTTGCGGCTGCGAAAGATGCGGGACCTGCGATTATTATATCTTTTATTTTGGCTGCGATCGCATGCGCCCTTGCTGCTTTTTGCTACGCTGAATTTTCCTCGTCCATTCCAGTGTCAGGAAGTGTCTATACGTATTCTTACGCAACACTTGGAGAATTCCTCGCCTTTTTAATGGGCTGGGATTTAATGCTTGAATATGTTGTTGCGCTCTCTGCTGTGGCAAGCGGATGGTCATCCTATTTTCAATCACTGCTCAGTGGATTTGGTCTGCACATACCGAAGGCTTTATCGGCTGCACCCGGAGCCGCTGATGGGGCCATCTTTAACCTGCCAGGCGCACTCATTATTTTACTCATTACCTTTATTGTCTCAAGAGGCGTAAAAGAGAGCACGAAGCTGAATAACATCATTGTGCTCATCAAAATTGCCATTGTCCTCCTCTTTATCATTTCAGGCTTTGCTTACGTTAAACCTGAAAATTGGACACCTTTTATGCCAATGGGCTTCCATGGCGTGATTGCAGGAGCGGCAACTGTCTTTTTTGCTTACCTTGGATTTGATGCAATCGCTAATGCATCAGAAGAAGTCAAAAACCCGCAAAAAGCGATGCCAATCGGAATTATTGGCGCGCTCGGTGTTTGTACAATTTTATACATCGGGGTATCCTTTGTCTTAACCGGCATGGTTCACTATACGAAACTGAATGTCAGTGACCCTGTCGCTTTTGCTTTACAAGTGGTTGGACTGAATAGTGTCGCTGGTATTATATCGGCAGGTGCTATTATTGGGATTACGACCGTGTTAATTGCACTTGTCTACGCTCAGGTTCGTTTAACCTTTGCCATGAGCCGAGATGGACTCATGCCAAAAATCTTTTCAAACGTTCATCCAAAATCGAAGACACCGGTTGCCAACACTTGGCTGACAGGCGCTGTTGCGGCATGTATCGTTGGTTTCGTCAACTTATCAACACTTGCTAATTTAGTCAGCATCGGTACACTTGCGGCCTTTACGGTGATCTCGATCGCTGTGATCATACTCCGGAAAAAACATCCGAATATGAAAACAGCGTTTAAAGTACCCTTTGTTCCTGTTCTTCCCATCATTAGTGCGGTCATTTGTATGATCTTGGCTGCCACACTGAAATGGGAGACATGGCGAGCCTTCCTCATCTGGGTAGCCATTGGTGTCGTTGTGTATTTTACCTACGCAAGACGCAAAAGCCATCTGAATCAAACACAATAGAAAAGAGACACGGGGAATCCCGGTCTCTTTTTTTGTTTAAATCACACTGTTTTTCACTGAATTCGAGTCCACCATATCTGGATCGAGTACGCTTGAAATCGGAATGACAAGCGGTGAACAATCTCCATTGTCCTCACCAAAACCTTGGTTCAATTTCATCGAGAGAAAATAATCGATCTGCTGATAAGGTCCTAGCGTCAGTGATGCCCCCCGATCCATTGCATTGATTTTAAAAGCACCGACATTGACGACTGAGGGTGAGAATAACATCACACATCACTTCCTTGGAATAGGTTTAGCTGCTGGCGAAAAAGAGGCAGGTGAGTCCACTTGATCTCGATCATCTACATGGCTCTTTGTTCCGACAAAACCGCTGGCATCTCCAAAATTCTGTCCGTACCCCTGATTTTTTTTATCTGAGTTTTGCCACTCTGCTAACAAATTTTGTCCGACATTCACCGCCGACGCATTTTCAAAGGAATTAATTTTTAACATGAAAATATTAATATTGATATACGGAGTTGGTTGAACCACAGATAAACCTCCTTTTTATAGGT
This sequence comes from Bacillus sp. FSL W7-1582, assembly GCF_038593325.1. NCBI lineage: Bacteria > Bacillati > Bacillota > Bacilli > Caryophanales > Bacillaceae > Bacillus > Bacillus sp. FSL W7-1582. The sequence continues at coordinate 729,830 of NZ_CP151987.1, read as the reverse complement.
ATATGCGAGCACCCATCAAGTATGTTAACAGGAGGTCTTCACATGGACTTCGAAAAAATGAAGCAGTGGATGGACATTGCCCAGCAAATGCATGGAGATGATTTTTGGAAAATGATATTTGATGATGAGCAAAGATCTCCCTTTATGGCAAATGGTCCGTCTCCCTTTAAATTCTCGCAGCAAGATCAGCGAGGAACAGATGCATCGTTTCCACCAGTCGACATTGTGGAAACCCCTACTGAATTTCAGTACTTAATTTATCTGCCTGGCTACCGGAAGGAAGATGTTCAGGTGCTGTCATATGGTGAATATTTAGTTGTAAAAGGACAGCGTTTTTCCTTTTTTAACGAACAGGATTTTCGCCAAAAACAAGGAAAGTATGGTCCGTTTGAAAGAAAAATTCGGCTCCCAGATATGATTCTTGGTCAAATGAATGCGGCCTTTAAAGACGGCGTGCTATACATTCGCTTGCAAAAGGATGAAGGAAAAGCAACTGCGATAATCATAGATGACGAATATTGATACTGACTGCGTCTATTAGATCACGATCATCAATCGTTTCAATCGGCAAGATCGTGATCACGCCATCGGCATTTTGTTCACCAAAACCATTGTTTCTTTTGATCGTCGAGCAGTGATTTCGTACGATCGTCGAACCGAATGTCATCGAGGACCCTGTACCAATCGTATTCGTCTTCATATGGGTAATCTGAATGCGTGTAGGCAGCATGCACTTCTCCCCTTTCATGTATCTCTATAAGTATATACTTGGTAGCTTTTCCATAGACTAGAGCAAGGCGAAAGAAAAGGTTGTGGTCCACTTGAAACATTTCATTCACTCACTCTTTAAAAAAACCGAAGCAAGTCCATCCCCATCTGTCGTCGAGCTGGAAAAAAGACTCACCGCTCTTGAGCAGAAAATGTCTGCACCTGCTCCGCCTGTCTCGGAGGATACGCACATTCACATTGAATCACTGCATGTGGACAAAATTGACTACCATTTAGAGTTTGGTGAGCTTTCCATTGACCAGCTTCAAGGCAGACTCAACATTGGAGCCACCTATTACACGCCAAAGGACCCGCACCTCAAAAAGGCAGCTTCAGTACCGAAGCCAAAAGAAACAAAAACACCAAAAGTCTCCATTCGATCAAAGTCTTCACCTCAGCACGACCGGAAGCCAGAAATAAACCGCAAGCACAATCGCTACAATACTGATCACATTTAGCCAAAAGCCAGCCTTGACCATATCAGATATTTTCAGCACATCTGCACTAAAGACAGCCGCATTTGGCGGTGTGGAGATTGGCAGCATAAACGCACATGAGGAAGCTAACGCAGCCGCAGCCATTAACCCGTACGGCTCCATGCCAATTGCAAGTCCAAGCCCGACTGTAATTGGAATGATCATGTTCGCAACTGCTGTATTAGACATAATTTCGGTCATAAATAAAATTGAAGCCGTTAAAATAATTAGCAGCATGAGGTAAGACAGCCCATTTAAATGCTGTAAATTTTCCCCGATCCATCCTGTTAGATTCGTTTCCGCAAATCCTGTAGCGAGCGAAAGCCCGCCTCCAAACAAAAGCAAAAGCCCCCATGGCAGCTGTTTCATATCCTGCCATTCTAGTATTCTCTCTCCATTTGTCGCTGGAATGAGAAATAACAGCATCGCCCCAAAAATTGCAATCGACGTATCCGAGACAGGAAGCCCGCCAAACAAAAAGATTTTAAAGATCCATAAAAAAGCCGTCATAAGAAAAATAGCAAAAACCCATTTTTCTTCTTGTTTCATTTTGCCTAAATCCTCTAAACCCTTCCGTATAAACGCCGCTCCCATTTCACCTGTGTGCTCTACCTTGAACTGTATCTTGGTCAAATACAGAAATAAGAGAATAAGCAGAACAGCCGCCACCGGAAAACCAAACAAAAACCATTCAAAAAACATAATTTCTCGATCTAACAACTTTTTTGACATCGCTGCAAAAACAGCATTTGGCACAGACCCAACGAGTGTCGCCAGTCCGCCAATAGAGGCTGAATAAGCGACTGATAATAGGATGCTTTTACTGAATCGGTCAAGAGATGCACCAGACAAAATATCGTTCGCCTTCACCTCTTTAATCACAGCCAGTGCCACAGGCAGCATCATCAGTGCTGTGGCTGCATTTGAAATCCACATAGATAAAAAGGCCGTTGCCATCATAACCCCTAATACAATGCGGTCACTTCTTGTGCCAATGATGTTTAAAATATGTAAGGCCATTCTTCTATGTAAATTCCATTTTTCAATAGCAATGGCAATCATAAATCCGCCCATGTACATAAAAACAATCGGGTCTCCATAAGCTCTTGATGTTTGCTCCATCGATAGCCCACCAAGTGTTGGCAAAAGGATGATGGGCAATAAAGAGGTAGCCGGTATAGGCAAAGCTTCTGTGACCCACCATGTCGCAGTCCAAGCAGTAACGCCCAGTACCACTCTTGGTGCATAGGTCAATTCACTTTCTGGAATGAGCAAAAAAATAAGCAAAAAGAAGATCGGTCCAAGAACAAGTCCAGTCAGATTCACTTTTTTATAAACGATCACAATTCCTCCTTCATGAAAACGCTTTTAATTTTCTAATTTTTCACATTCGATGATCACATAAAAAATCCTTTAAATCATAAGAAAAAATGAAGAGATCCTTAAGCAGCAGCTGTGTCTTGCTTCATATTTCCACTTCATGACTTGGTCTATTTTCATAGGAGAAACTATACAAATCCTACACAGTAACTGTAAACTATAGAGGATCTAATCAAAAATTGAGGTGTTTTCATTGTATACAGATCAACGAAAATCATTTTGGAAACAGAAAAAAGTCATCATTCCCCTTCTTAGCATCATCGTGATTGCTGCTGCTCTCTTTTTCTTAAAAGATTCGCTTTTCTCAAAAGAAAAAGAGGCGCTGAAAGCCGCTGAATCCTTTACGAAATATCTGGAGAAAAAAGAATTCACGAAACTGGCAGATGAGGTCACAAGTGGCTCTCTGAAAGCCAGTGACTACTCTAAAAAACAACTTGCCGAAAAATACAATAAGATCTTTAGCGGCATTGGTGCAAGTGATCTAAACGTCTCAAACGTCAACGTAGAAAAACAGGACAAAGGAAATGGGTATCAATTCACCTATGAAGTCACGATGAAAACGTCACTTGGAAAACTGAACAAACTCTCTTACAAGGGCGTTCTCTCCGAAGAGGATAACGAGTGGAAAGTAGACTGGAAACCAAATCTCATCTTCCCGCAAATGGAAACGGGTGACACCATCAAAGTGACAACGGATCCTGCGGTACGCGGAAATATTGTAGATCGAAAAGGGCGCACGTTAGCCGAAACAACTGGTGGACACGCACTTGGCATCATCCCTGGAAAGCTCGGGACAGGTACGGAAAAAGAAAGCAACATCAAAAAAATCAGCAGCGCTTTTGATATAGATGAAGAGCTGATTCAAAATCAGCTGAAACAAGCATGGGTCACAGACGACACATTTGTTCCGCTAAAGTCTATGTTAGAGCAAACGCCAATTCCAAAGGACATAAATGGCGTCACCTATCAAACGAAGGAAATGCGCTACTATCCATATAACGAAGCCGCTGCTCATTTGACAGGCTATGTCGGAAAAGCAAATGCGGATGATATCAAAAGAAATCCAGCTTTAAAGGCGGATCAAATCATCGGCAAAACCGGCCTTGAATTCACATTTGACAAGAACTTAAGAGGACAAGATGGCGGAAGCATCCTCATTATCCATGATGAAACAGGTATTGAAGAAACATTACAAAAAACAGACCGAAAAGACGGAAAAACAGTCAAGCTGACCATTGATGCATCTTTACAGAAAAAAGCCTATCAACAGCTGAAAGGTGAAAAAGGGGCTGTCACCATTATGAACCCATCATCAGGTGATTTATTAGCGCTTGTTAGCACCCCTTCTTACGATGTCAATTTAATGACCAACGGGATCACGCCTAAACAATATCAAGCATACAGTGAAAATCCTGATCTCCCATTCCAAGCTCGATATGCGAGCAGATATGCACCAGGATCTACATTCAAAACCATTACAGCAGCGATTGGACTGGAAACAGGTGTCACAAAGCCTAATAAAGTACGCACCATTCATGGACTGAAATGGCAAAAGGATCAATCTTGGGGAAATTATCGCATTACACGGGTACATGACAAAGAACAAGTCAATATGGTCGATGCCCTCGTGTACTCAGATAATATTTATTTTGGACAGGAAGCCCTTGAAATCGGCAAAGATACTTACGAGAAAAAAGTGAAAACATTTGGATTTGGTGATGATTTAAACATGCCGTTTACAATGAAACCGGCACAAGTGTCTAACGACGGAATCAAATCAGACATCTTACTTGCCGACTCAGCATATGGCCAAGGAGAATTACTCATGTCACCAATTGAACAAGTACATGCCTATTCTCCATTTGCAACAGGAGGAAAGCTTGTGTACCCTCGAGTCATTCAGGATGAAAAAACAGCATCACCAAAACAGATCATCAAAGAAGATACAGCAAATACGGTGAAGGACGCACTCACTCAAGTCGTCACCAATTCAAACGGAACCGCTCACTCGTTGCAAATAAAAGGGGCTGATATAGCCGCTAAAACGGGAACAGCGGAACTAAAGAGCAAACAAGGTGCGACAGACGGTACTGAAAATGGATTTTTACTTGCGTTTAATCCTAAAAAAGAAGATTATGTCCTCGTCGGCATGATTGAAGGTGTGAAAAACCGTGGAGGCAGTGGACTTGTCATTCAAAAAATGAAGCCTGTCATCGCTTCTTTCTATAAATAACCCTTAAGGGACACACGCTCCATCAAGCGCATGTGTCTCTTTTTTTCTAAATCATGACAATTTGCTATTGTTTTATAGTTCACCTTATGAATAAAATGAGGAGAATGAAAAAAGAAACAAGTTGAATGAAAGGAGGAAGTCTCATTGGCTATTGCTGCTCAAACAAAGGATAAACCTCAAAAAGCGGTCACCGGTTCAACGGTTTATCCTATTTTATTGATTATTGGTATTTGCCATATGCTCAACGACACATTGCAAGCCGTGATTCCTGCCATGTTCCCTATTTTAGAACGCTCAATGGGGCTGACCTTTACTCAATTAGGGCTAATCGCCTTTACATTAAATATGGTCTCCTCCGTCATGCAGCCTGCGATCGGGTGGTACACAGATAAACGGCCGATGCCCTATGCACTGCCTATCGCATTATTTTCAAGTGCTGTCGGCATTCTCGGCCTTGCGTTTGCGCCATCATTTGCGACCATCCTACTGTGCGTCGTCTTTATTGGACTCGGCTCTGCGATTTTCCATCCAGAGGGCTCACGGGTTGCCAACATGGCAGCTGGTCCTAGACGGGGTCTTGCTCAATCCATCTATCAAGTCGGTGGAAATACAGGTCAAGCCTTTGCTCCGCTAATCGCTGCATTCATGCTCGTCCCGCTCGGTCAGCCTGGAGTCGCTTGGTTTACGATCGTTGGAATGGTGGCTGTAGGTTTCCTTCTCTATATTTCGAGATGGTACGCAAGAAAGCTTCAAACCATTCGAGCACAAGCGAAAAAAGCGCCTGCAAAAGCAGCAAGATCTGAACTTCACCGCAAATCAGCGCTCACAGCACTTGGCATTATCGTCTTTCTTATTTTCGCGCGTTCTTGGTATGGAAATGCGATCTCGAATTTCTATGCGTTTTATGCGATTGAACAATATGGTTTGACGATTAAAGAATCACAAACCTATATTTTCTTATTTCTTATATTGGGTGCGATTGGGACATTTTTAGGCGGGCCGCTTGCAGACCGCTTCGGCAAGAAAACCGTCATTTTAATTTCTTTATTAGCATCCTTTCCGCTTGCCCTGCTTCTCCCATTTGCCGGACCAGTTTTTGCTTATGTTTTACTTGGACTCATTGGGATCATTCTGACCTCAAGCTTCTCTGTCACCGTGGTCTATGCCCAAGAACTATTTCCCGGGAAAATTGGCACAATGTCTGGTTTAACTGTTGGGCTTGCGTTTGGTATGGGAGCGATCGGATCCGTTGCCCTCGGCTCATTAATTGATGCAGTCGGTTTAACGCCTACCATGATCGGTGTCGCCTTTTTACCGATATTAGGTATCCTAGCCTTCTTACTGCCAAGCGATCAGACCATAGCGAAATGGAATGAATCATAAAAGGTAAAAACCGCTCATTTACTGAGCGGTTTTTTTCATATCTCATAAAAATGTGTGTCGGGAACATGTTTCTTCGCAATAAATCCTTGCTGAAAATCAGGAAAGATTTCCTGCACCTGTTTGATTTTTTTGTGAACCAAATCCGCATACGGAATATACAAGTGATTCACCAGCTTTTGTTCTGTCATATAGTAATACCAATTCAGATTAAAGTTCTTTTCATCAATGATCGTAAAGGCAGAAAAATGATAGAACAGCAGTGGACATTCGTCGAGATACATATCTCCTTTCACAACGGAGAGCTTATAGTTTTCAATATTCCAAATCGCTGCATTGGCACCTTTAGATGCCACCACATGGACACCCTCAAAATCATCGACCCATCTTTCAACATACCGCTGATCACCATATGTCTTTTTTTCCGTATCCATTTCTACTGTACAGTGCGCAATGCAGTTCTCTTTCCACTGCGTCACAGCCCGTTTGGCCACATCTGTGTTTCGACAGCCTACAAAGCCAGTATTAAAACGTCCGGATAATTCATAAAAGTGATAGAATCGCTTGGAATTCATATGATCTGTCAAAAATACATGAGCGAGTGGATTTTCTGCAAATATCGCCTCTGGATCATGATAAAAATACAAATCCGTATCCAAATGAGCGAGATAATCTGCATCAGAGGACTCAAGAATTTTGAGTAGAAACGCAGGCTTAAGCGTCCAGCAATACTCGTGGAACGTACGATCCGCCTTTGCTTTTCGCAGCGAATCATCTTCCACATCTTCAAGCTGTTCATATTGGACATGTGGATGAGGAAACTGACTTAACACCTTGTAAGCCAAAGGATCAGCACATAAGACAGAAAGTTTGTATGATTGAGCCGTCTGCTCAAGTGAATGAATCAGCGCCAGTAGCTTAAATACATGGGTATTGGACACAATGGTTGTGAAATGATAGGATGCCATCTACAACACATCCACTTGGAACAAGTCAACATGCAGCAGCTCTTTTGTGAGCCCTTGAATAGCTTCTGCCAGCACCGTGCATCCATGTTCCTGCTTGGCACGTTGGACCGCCTCTGACAGCTTTTTCAAAGGGAAATGCTTTGCCGTCAGCACGTCCTTTTGATCACGTTTAATGCCCACATTCCGCTCTGTGATCATATGAAGCAGCTCCAAAAAATAAGCGAGCAGATCATCATATGCTTCATTCTTACGCAGCTGGCGAATGTCTTTCACGATATCATTTGTCACGGTATGAGAAAATGGTCCAGAGAAAGCCAGATGAACATCAATCGAATCAATATTGTTGTACTTCTCGCACATATACAAAATGTTATATTTGATGTCATCGAATGACGTTAAATTACTTGGATGTTCCTGATGCACACTTAAAATATCCTCACGCAACTCAAATGAGAGGCCAAGCTGATGCAGACGAATGCCTAAATCATAATCCTCAAACCCGTATCGAACGATTTTTTCATCAAACATCCCTAGTTCCATGACATGCTTTCGCTTGACGGAAGAGTTATTTGTGATAAAAAATCGCCACGGCAATTGATAAGAACTTAAATCATAGTCGTACGTGTTTAAAATGTCTTTCAGAATATCAATAAATTCGGACTGCAAGTCGAAGCTTCTCTCTAGAAATGCTCCGTTTTTTATTTCCTCCATCGACACAAGAGACGTTTTGTCTTTCATTTTCCGCTGATACAGCCCTTGTTTTTTTAATCGTTTCACATGATCTTTATCAAAACCGGTGTAAAAATAACGGTAGATTCGCTTCCAGCATACACCGCAAATGACACGGTCCTCATGATCAGCATGTGCCTCTGCGTGCTTTTGAATAAATTGGGGCTCTGCCAGCATATCGCTGTCATGGAATATTAAGAGGTCTCCCTCTGCCTCACGAATGGCATGATTGCGCCCCTTGGCAATTCCTTGATTGACAGGAATACGCACCTTTTTGAATGGAAAGTTCACCTCAATGTTTTCGAGCATTTCCATCGTGCCGTCCGTTGACCCATTATCAGCAACAATGACCTCAAATGGAATATCGGTTTCCTGAAGCGTTAAGGAAAAGAGGCTCCCTTCTAAACGCTCTTTCGCATTATAACTCGGAATAATGACGCTGACCTTCGGCTTTTCATTCATGCGCCATCCTCCTCCAGTTTGGCATAGCCGTTAAACATCGGATTGACTTGTTCTACCGATTCAATCACATGACGCAGCACTTCCCGATAGGCCTCTTGGAAAAATGGCAAATCATCTCTTCCTTTTTCATGGATTTGCTGCATGTCATCTTTGCTTAAGATCCGAAAACCACTGAAATGATAGCAAATGAGTGGGCTTCCATCCTCAAGCAAAATACGTCCATTCTCTTCCTGATAAGAATGCTGGCCATAATTCCAGTGACCAATATTCACACCCTTTGTTTGAATATCTTCTACTTTTTCAAACAGCACCGGCATATGATCCAAATACCCTTGATCCCCAAATTTCCCTTCTCCAGGCGCATTTTTGCATTCTTTTAGACATTCTTCTTTCCACCAGCTCAGGCACTTCCGGCCGGCTTCATCTCCTTTAAAATGCAGGAATCCTGAATTATAGCGCCCTAAAAGTTTCTGAAGCATCTTCACTTCCTCTGGATCAAAGCTTGGAATGACAATATCCCCTCTTGATAGAAGCACAGAGGCATCAGGCTGGTTTTGAAAAATCACTTGTGGACGCTCATAAAAGAACAAATCCGCATCTAGATACGTCACTTCCTCCGCCTGGTCCTGCTTAAATAGCCACTCAATCCAAATCGGTTTTAATGTCCAGCAATATTCCGAATCATTTCGTTCCTTTTTGATCTCTAGAAGCTCAGGCGTTTCAAGCTCACGCACATGAACAAGATCGACATGTGGGAAATTCATTTGATGAAGCAAATCAAATGCAGCATCATCCATACATAACGTCTTGATGACAGCATCATCTTCTACTTGCTTCAACGATAAGAAAAACGCAATGGCTTGATAAAGTCTTCCACTTGATAGAACCGTACAATATATGCTGTTCATCTGTATACACCTCTATTTTTGAAAGAATTCGCGATACCATTCAATTGTCTTTTCTAACCCTTCATCAATGGAGTAATCAGGCTTCCAATCAAGCAGCTTTCTCGCCTTTTCTGCTGATAAATATTGATGCTTAATCTCATGCGTTCCTTGATTCAAAATACGAGGTTTTAGTTCACTGCCCATCGCCTTTAAGATTTTATCAACGAGCTCAAGCACGGTCAGCTGAATTTCATTACTAAAGTTAAATGCTTCTCCTGCAAGCCCTTTTTCCTCCATTTTTTCAGCTAGCAGTAAATAAGCCTTGACCGCATCTTCAATATAGAAATAATCACGGATAAAGGTTCCGTCACTTCTAATTTCTGGCGCCTTTCCCTCTAACACAAGCTGGATGGTTTGCGGAATGATTCGGTTAAAATTCAAATCCCCGCCTCCATATAAATTACCGCAGCGCGTAATACAAACCGGAAGACCATATGTGTTGTAGTACGTGTGAGAAATTAAATCTGCACAGCTTTTTGACACATCATATGGATGCTTGCCGTTAAGCGGCATGTCTTCATCATAAGGAAGCTGCTCTTGATCCCCGTATGCTTTATCACTCGATGCCACAATCACTCGTTTGATAAGCGGCTGCCTTCTGCATGCCTCCAGCACATTCCATGTTCCTAAAATATTGGCTTCAAATGTAGAGACCGGGTGACGATTTGCGACCCCAACAATCGCTTGGGCGGCCAAATGAAAGACCGTATCAATCTCATATTCTCCTAACGCACGTTCTATCGTTTGCATGTCCTCAAGTGCGCCTTGGACGACATTCATCTTTTCAAATTGACTGCCTTGATATAAGTTCGATCTTGGCACCTGATCACGTACAAGCCCTGTTACGTTTGCTCCTTGATCTATCAATTCCTTGACGAGGTAACTCCCTAACAATCCCGTACACCCAGTCACAAATACGTTTTTCCCATTCCAAAATCCGCTCATGCTGTCACCAAACCTTCCATGGTTGTTTTCCTTCAGTCCACATGCCGTTGATTTCTTTCAAGTTTTTATACGTATCAATTGCTGTCCAAAATCCGTGGTGCTCATAAACTGCTAGCTCTCCATCATTCGCCAAGTTCTGAAGAGGCTCTGCTTCAAAGACGCACTGATCATCATCTGTTAAATAATCAAAAACCTTTGGAGACAACACAAAAAATCCTCCATTGATCATCCCGATACTGTCTGTCTTCTCAGAGAAGGATTGTGCCATCCCGTTATACACCTTCAGCGTGCCGTACTGTGATGTCTTTTCAATTCCTGTGACAGTGGCAGCTGCTCCAAGTTCTTGATGGCGCTTGAGCAAATGAAACATATTGATATTGGCAAGTCCGTCACCGTACGTCATCATAAATGTCTCATCACCAATATAATCCTGTACCTGCTTTAACCGCCCGCCTGTCATCGTATTCTCACCCGTATCTAAAAAGGTGATTTTCCAATTCTCCGAATTCCCTAAAAGCTTCATTTCTCCTGTCGACATATCCAGCTGCATGCTGTGATGCCGCCAGTCGTAGTTGAGAAAATACTCTTTGATTTTCTCTCCTTTATATCCAAGCAATAAGATAAACTCGTCTACACCGTAATACTGATAGATTTTCATAATATGCCATAGAATAGGCCGATCTCCGATCATAGCAAGTGGTTTAGGAAGCGCTTGTGTGACCTCACTCATTCTCGTTCCCTTTCCTCCGCAGAGAATGACTGCTTTCATCTTCTCCCCTCATCTCTCTATGAAAATTTTTGATTGAAAACCCTATCTTCATGCGGAAAATCAGTACATGTACCCTTATACTTTGTCCGACATCAGGTTTTGAATCTACTCTATTCATATGTCGGAATAAGAGAGGGTGCCACCTAGCATTTAACTATTTTTACAAACAAAAAAGAGCGAGATTTGCATTCTCGCTCTTTCAAAGTTTAAATTGTATATTTTCAGGGTAGATGGTATGATAAACATGTGCATATACAGCACAAACAGCCTCTTTCGATAAAGAGACTACTAGATTGAATGAACTCAAGTGGCAGCTTGCTTCATTCTGAATATGAATCACGGAGGTGAATTCCCATGGCACAAAATGTACTTTGTGAAGTGAACTCTTGCCGTTTTTGGGCTGACAACAGCTGTACAGCTTCTACCATTAAAATTGGTAAAAGCACTATGACTGACGTGACTCGCAATGCTGAAACGGATTGCGAAACATTTGAAACAAAATAATACATGATTTTCTGAGATGAAGGAACTGGCAGGTTCCTTCTTTTCTTTTATCATTCTATCAAGAATGATAATTATTATCAAGCGTTTTTCACTAAACATTTCTCGGGAAATAATGACACGAAATTTCTCCATTCGTTGACGATTTTCACTCCTTTTTCTATACTCAACATATCCGAAGAAGAAAAAGTGGTGACCAATCAGTGGATTTTACGATACGTTTCCTATCATTCTATGTGGTTGAAGTAGAAGGCAAAGAGGAACAAGCAAATAAACGGTTTAAACATTACCAAACATTAGACCAAGAGGAATTTGAACAAAGTGAGCTGAAAGACTTTCTAGACGGTGAGCTTAAAAAAATCGTCAAACGAAAAGTGGACAGACACCCTAAGTCTGAGCAAGTACCGACTAAAATCGGCCGATTTATTGTCGAACCCGGCCATGAACTCGATTCAAATCCAAACTACAATTTATTTCATCAGACGAGATTTGCAGATACAAAAGAAGTATTTAACGAATGCAGTGAACAGTTTGTTCGCACCTATTTAGATACAAGTGCTGTCAGAGGCGGCGTGTTTTTGGTTGCATCTGCGGTTCCTAAAAAGTATTTCGATGACTCTTTTGTCTTTATCATGAAATGCGATTTTGAACAGAAAGTCGCTTCTATTGCTGATACATCTACCTTGATCAAAAAAGTAGAAATGGCGATTACAACAAAAAACATGAAATCGATTCAATACCCGTTTATGCCAGAAGAGGGCATGACTGAGGAAGCCGAAGTGAAAATTCACCAATCCTCACACGCTCGTTATTTTGAAGACTTTCTGAAATTCGTCGAATACGGAGAATCAATGCCTGAAATCATGAAATCACAGGTCATGAATATGGTTCAGGAACACGTATTTGAAACATTACAGGATGAAAGTGAAGAATTAAAACAATTTGAAGAGGACCTTGAAATATGGGAAGCAAGTGAAAAGCGGGAGATTAGGGAGCGCCTCGATACAGAACAGGTCACACTAGCGGCTTCACATATTGTGGAACAAACCCCTGATATCACGATGAAGATGCGTCTAGGCGAAACAGAAATTAAAGGGCTTTTAGCCGACTTCGGCCACTCGATTCATATCGCAAAGGTCAACAATCGATATGTCGTGCTCGTTGAAGCAGATCAAATTGTATTTGAAAAAGGAAGCACACCCGTTGAATTCCATAAACCCAATGGCTTGAAAGAGGTCGTCAGCCAACTCACGCAAAAAGCCTATGATTCAGACTTAGAATAAGAGAATATGACTGCCTCCTGCGATCAGCTGCATGAGGCAGTTTTTTATATAACGCTTTATTTTTTACACTGCACTAGAAGAAACATGCTGCCCGCTTCTTATCCACATGCTGACGAGCATTAAGCTTATGATAAGCATCAGCCAAAAGACGCTGTTTGTTCCGAAAAACTGGATCAACGTATACCCACACAAAGGTCCTAAAGCAGCCCCCATATCTTGAACAAAAGAATAGCTGGCGAGAAAGCGGTTCTTATCTGTTTGAGCAGAAGCTTTTTGAAAGGCAAGTGTATCGGTGAACGTTGTGACTATTGTTGCCATTAGTTGAATCAAAAGCAGCATCAATAGGAACCAGCCGCTTACCTTCAGCATGATCCCAAGAAAACTGAGCCCTCCAAAAGAAAGAAACATCCAGCATAACATTCGTTCCTTCATCACAAGACGATCAAACCATTTGCCCGTTCTCGGTGCGAGAAATGGTTCCCATCCCCACCTGAGTGCTTGAATAACACCGCTTAAAGCCGAAGCTCCGATGACAAAGCCAAACAAAGTCAATTCATCTTGGTCAATCTTTGCTTCAATGACATGACTCAGGGTGGATGCGAATAAACCTTGGATGATCAGTGCGATCAGCATGCCTGTTATCAGTACTTTTACCACATCTCGTGTCAACCACTTCTGTTTGATGCCATGATACACCTGCGTGCCTTCTCTCTTTTCAATTTCATCCAACGATACATAAAAAATGCAGCCCATTAATGTGAGTAAGCCAAAGACAAGCGTCATGGACTGAAAACCGATCAAGCTGGCAAGGATTCCACCAAATAACATGCCAAATAAACTGCCAAGCCGGTAAAGCCCATTATAAAGACCCGTCAAATGTCCTTGTGAGCCTTCGTCCATTTCAGCCAAGACCCTCATCCCACTCATACGGAGTAACGTCCAAGCGAGACCCCATGCACAGCGGCAAATCAATAGCAGCCAAAATCCACTCATACCATATAATATCGTGGTCACTGACGCGATCAATATTGCGATCAGTACACCGGTCTTCATTGGAATATATCGATAAAGCCACCATACGACAGGTGCTAGCGGGATACGAATGAATCGGTTGATAGACAGCAGTAACCCCACCTCCCAAATGGATGATAAACCAATCTCTTTCCAATAGACCGGGAGAACAATATAGAGCATTGAATCCCCAATAAGGGCAAATGCTGTGATGAGTGCAATTGACACCACTTGCTTTTGACGACGATCCATTTTTTCTTCCCCCTTCGCTACCTTTACGATAAGGGATACCTTATAATAAATCTAATGAATGTTTTTGATTGAATCATCAAAATAATTGATAGGCGGTGCAAAGATGAATTTACATGCCCTCCGTATTTTTGCAAAGGTAGCCGAAACAAAAAGTGTCACACAAACGGCAGACGTGCTGTCTTTGACGCAGCCGGCTGTGACAGCACAATTACGAAGCATTGAACGAGAGATCGGCTTTCGTCTTTTCAAACGAAACGGCCGGGGGATTACCCTGACGGAGATGGGGAAGATCCTGTATCCATATGCCCGGCAAGTATTCGAGGCGGAAAAAGAAGTAGAATATCAGATTACTCTTCTGCAAAACGGAAAAAAAGGAAGACTCAGAATTGCTTCTACCTACGTACCACTTAACTTTTTACTGCCTGATTGGCTTGCCTCTTTTAAAACAGCATCGCCACAGACAGATATTGAATTAAAAAGCGGAAACTCCGCTCAAGTGATCGAAAGCCTGCTTCAATATCAATCAGATGTGGCGATCGCCGTAATAGAGGATCTGCACCACGAAGATCTTCACACCTCTCACTTAACTGATTTAAGTTATGACTTTATCGTGCCTGTGGATCATCCGTTAAATGGACAAACCGTCCCCCTAGAACGCCTAAGCCACGAACCCTTTTTAATGCGAGAAGAAGGCAGTTCGACGAGAGACAAGCTTTTTTCCCTTTTTACCGCTAAAGGAATTAAAAAACCGACCGTTGATTTACAATTCAGTGGTGTCCACGAAGCCATTCAAATGATCAAAGCTGGCTATGGCATCACCCTTGTTCCTCGTGACGCTGTTCAGCGAAGCTTAGAACGTGGAGAGATTGGGCGCGTGTATATCGAAGGAATTGACATTATCAGACCTGTTGTGGTCTGCAAACGGGCGAATGACCTTGAGGAAAATAGGACGGTGAATGCTTTTCTGCAAATGAAAGACATCGGACCCTTTATAGCACCTGCCTCCAATTAAAAAAGTGCCTGCTTCAAAAACAGGCACTTTTTCTACTCGGATGGCTGAACAAGATCAAATGGGACCGCTTTTGAGGCTATCACTAATTGTTCTGGTGTGATGAGGATTTCATTTCCCCATTCTCCCGCTCCAACGCCTAATATCTCTTCTTCTAATAGCGATGCTTCGATAATCGTGCGGAACCCTTCAGGCTGCCAACAAAATGGCGGAATCGAGCCAATCCGATAGCCCGTCACTTCAAGCACTGTGTCTGGTGAAGCCATTTTGATATTGCGAGAGCCTGCGGCTTTCTTTAGTTTCCCTGATTTGATGTGCTGGTCAGCACCCACCATTACAAGCAGCTGCTCCCCTTCCCCTGTTTCAAAGATCAATGTCTTGATCATTTGTCTTTCTCTAAAACCAAGAGCAGCCGCTACATTCGCTGCGCCCTTCTCTGTGTCGGCAGAAAATGTTTTGATGTCATACGGGATGCCATACTTGTCCAAAAAGTCATGTGCTGGTAATTTTTTCAATGGATTGAACCCCTTTCCTTACGATGTTCTTTCATTTAGCTTATCACAATCCTCTCATCCTTAAGATGTATTTTTCAATGGAAAACCTCTGCACACTTCGCCAACATGCTATACTGAACTTGTTTTTGAAAAGGAGTCGGTTGGATATGGGAAATAAGTTTTGGTTTTATACAGGCAGTAAAAGCCTTCTCATGCTAAGTGATATTCTATTTTTGATGACAGTCACATTGGTTATTTATCAAGATACACAATCTGTCGCCTATGCGGCTGTATTTCCGCTCATAAGAACACTATGTCAGCTATTGGCTGGGCTCCTCTCTCCTGTTTTGACAGAACTCTTTCAAGCCAAGCGTCTATTGAAATGGGTCCCTCTTTTACGTATTGGAATGCTCGTCGTATTCACGACCCAATTTGATTTCTTTCAGCAGCACCTGATCTGGCTGTTTAGTGCGTTCGTTTTGATTTCCATCACAGGCGGGTTCATTAGTCCTTTATTGCAAGCCATCATGCCGATGCTTGTATCAGCAAATCAGCTTGTGAAAGCGAACAGTACAGCCTCCGTTTTTTATCAATCTGTTCAAATCGCCGGCTATTCGTTTACTGGAATGCTCGTCCTGTTGATTGGTCCATTTTATTTAATGTGGGCCTCTTGTTTCATGATTGTGTTGTCCTATCTATTGATCATCCCTGTTTTTCCTCTACTCAAGCAAGAAGACACGGTTCAAAAAGAAAATAAAATGAACGGGTTCAAGGATGGCTGGAAGATCATTTGGACAAACAAAACGGTTCGCATCCTGACTTTCATGGATGTTAGTGAAAATATTGCAGGTGCTTTGTGGGTCGGACCGGTTACGCTTGCCTTTGTCACACTTGTTTTAAATGAAGGTGCGGAATGGTGGGGATATATCAATGCCGCATATTATATAGGTGCCATTATAGGCGGACTCATGGCCGCATGGCTAAGTCAGTTTATTCAAAAACAACTTCTCCTCTTTATGGCAGCGGGCTCTTTTATTTATGCAGTGCTGACGATCCTATTTTCGCTAAACAGCCTGCCATGGCTTGCATTGCTGCTCTGTATTTTAATGGGGCCTGCCTATCAAATTCGGGATGTTTCGCAGCAAACCATCCTCCAAACGGAAACGCCAGTCCATGAGTTATCAAAGGTGTATTCGGCTCAATACGTTCTCTCTTCTATGTCTGTCAGTTTATCTATTTTCTTTGTTGGATTAATTGCGGATACATTCGGAGCGAGATTTGTGTATTTGTTAGGCGGACTGTTTGTACTCATCTGCTCAAGCATTGCCATCACCACTTTCATGATGCAGAAAAAAAGAGCCGCTGTTTAAGGCAGCGACTCTTTTACTTTTCTTTTAACATCGCAAACATGTCACGCGCCATTGCTTCTAGGATATAGACAACGGGTGTCTGTGTAGTAATGTTGGCTCTATGGACTCGTTCGTCTGTGACGTAATAAGCAATATTCAAGTCAGAAATACGAGAAATTGTACAGTGCTGATTGTTTGTAATACTAATGATCGTGCTGCCTTCTCTTTTAAGTTTCGAAATATGATCAATCGTAATACTGTTCTCTCCTGATACCGACAGCACAATGGTGACACTATTGTCTAAATACTGCATATTCATCGGGAAAAACGGATCGTTGATGTAAAACGAAAATTTCTCAAGACTTGAAAAGTACCTCGCCCCATACTGCGCCAAAATGCCAGAACTACCAGTTCCGATAAACAGCACATTTTTTGCCTCGGCAATCAGCCTTGCTGCCTCTTTAATTTTCTCATCAAAGTCTCCTTTCAGTGTTCGTTCAATAAATTCATACAGAAAATGCTGCGTGCTTTTCAAAGAAGGTGTTTGCTCTGATTCTAAATACATTTTGAGCTTGACTTTAAACTCTGAAAAGCCTTCACAATTCGCTTTACGGCAAAAGCGAAGAACAGACGAGGTGGAAATATGAGCCGCATCTGCCAAATCACGAATTCTCATATAGACGACTTTTTCACTGTTTTCCATAATGTATCGGTATAAAGCGCTTTCTAGTTCATTAAAGCTGGAAATGACCTCACTTGAAAACATCTGACTTCCCCTTTCTCCAACAACATGGCACAATGTGTTTCTTTTATGTAACAAATCTCTAAATAGGGCACCCTTGCCTAAAGACGCTGAAACCGTTTACGCACAAGGTACTCTCACGATAAGCTATAGATGTACAAACAAATGATAAAAGATTGATTCACTCTATTATAACATTGTGCGTTACATTATTCGGAGGTGCAGAACATGGCAAAAGGATTAAAGGTTGTCACAATCGGCGGAGGATCAAGCTATACACCGGAGCTAGTCGAAGGATTCATTAAACGGTACGATGAATTTCCAATTAGCGAACTTTGGCTCGTCGATATCGAAGCAGGTAAAGAAAAGCTTGAGATCGTCGGAAATCTTGCAAAACGCATGGTGAAAAAAGCGGGACTTCCAATCGAGGTTCATTTAACTTTAGATCGCCGGAAAGCACTGGTAGACGCTGATTTCGTCACAACACAATTCCGCGTCGGATTACTGGAAGCACGTATGAAGGATGAACGCATTCCTTTAAAATATGATGTCATTGGTCAAGAAACAAACGGTCCAGGCGGTCTATTCAAGGGTCTGCGTACCATCCCTGTCATTCTTGAGATTGTGAAAGATATTGAAGAATTATGCCCAGATGCTTGGCTTGTGAATTTCACCAATCCAGCTGGTATGGTCACAGAAGCCGTACTTCGCTATTCAAACCATCGCAAAGTCGTTGGCTTATGTAACGTACCAATCGGCATTCGCATGGGCATCGCCAAAGGACTTGATGTCGACGCAAGCAGAGTCGAAGTCAGCTTTGCTGGATTAAACCATATGGTCTTTGGACTGAACGTGTTCTTAGATGGCAAAAGCATCATGGATCAAGTGATCGAAGACATGGCAGATCCAAATTCCACCATGTCCATGAACAACATTCAAGCGATTCCGTGGGATGCAGATTTCTTAAAAGGGCTTGGTGTGATTCCTTGTCCGTACCACCGCTACTACTACAAAACAAGTGATATGTTGGCTGAAGAAAAGAAAGCAGCAGAGAATGAAGGAACTCGTGCAGAAGTCGTTCGTGCACTAGAAAATGACCTGTTCGAGCTTTACAAAGATCCTGATCTTGATATTAAGCCGCCACAGCTTGAAAAACGAGGCGGTGCTTATTACAGTGATGCAGCATGTAACTTAATCGCATCCATTTATAACGACAAGCATGACATTCAGCCTGTAAACACAATCAACAATGGCGCCATCAGTGACATTCCAAATGATTCTGCCGTTGAACTGAACTGTGTCATCACAAAAGACGGCCCAAAACCAATCGCTGTTGGTGAAATGCCGGTTGCTGTCAAAGGACTTATTTCTCAAATTAAATCCTTTGAACGTGTAGCCGCTGAAGCAGCCGTGACAGGCGACTACAACACAGCACTTGTCGCCATGACCATCAATCCGCTCGTCCCATCAGATGCCATTGCAAAAAGCATCCTAGATGAAATGCTAGAAGCACACAAAGACTACTTACCACAGTTTTTCAATAAAGTAGAAGCATAAAAAGAAGCCGCACTTGTGAAAAGTGCGGTTTTTCTTATTTCCCGGCAAACAACCGATCCATCTGAGCACGGTCATAGTCTAATAGCCAGTGCTGTAAACCTTCATAAACTGGACGCAGATGTTCTGGATCTGCCGCAATAAGATCACAGCCTCGATCATCATATAAGTGGAAAATCATCTGTTTTGAGGTTCAGGAAAATGACTTTTAAAAAAACGATTGGTTTGATCGCTCATCTCATGTCCTTCCATTGGTTTTATTTCTTATTTTACCGTTGAAACTGATGGAAATTCAATTGGAAATAAACTGTCATTTCTCATATGATAGAAAGAGATGGAAATGTGACCAATTGAAAAAATGGTTTTTACAAGTGTTCCTCACCGCATTGATCACGATGTGGATACAGACTGGACTTGATCAGGCGAACATCATTCATATCACCAATGTATGGGTCGATGTCAGCAGCTGGATCCTAATCTTCTTTGTCATCTACGCACTTTTTGAATGGGCTGCTCACGTCTTAGCAAAACGGAAAATCGCTCATCGCTGAACATCTCTTTTTACAGAGATGTTTTTTGTTTGAAACTCTTCCTGCACAAGTTCATGAATCACGCCCATTCCTGCCTGACTTCCGGCTGCTGCTGCAAGAACAAGCTGAGCAGGCCCGCCTAAATTATCACCACATGCAAAAATACCGCTGACGGTTGTACGCCCAAGAATATCTGTTTCAATGCCCCCATTTTTCGTCATTTGACAGCCTAGTTTTTCAGCAAAAGGGGTTGACTGCTTGAAATCACTTGCGACAAATCCGCCTTCTCTTATCACTATCTCTCCATTTGCAAGCTGAAGAGAGCGTAACTGACCATTGTCATGATGGATCGCTACAATTGGTACATCAATAACTTGAATAGAATGTGCTGATAACAGTGCTTTCTCCTCTTCAGCTAACACTTGCTGTCCATTTGTAAACACAATCAAATCCTTTGTCCAATTGGAAAGAAGTTTCGCCATATGCAAAGCACGCTGGTTCTCTGCAATCAGGGCAAGTGGCTTGTCCTTCAGCTCCCAGCCATCGCAGAAAGGACAGCTAAACAACGTCTTTCCATACACATCATGAATCCCGTTGATCTTTGGCAATATATCCTGAAGTCCAGTTGCCAAAATGATTTTTTTCGCTTCGAATCTTTCTCCTTCTTGTGTCAGTAACGCGAAGTTGTCCTCATGATTTTGTATCTCCACAATTCTGCTTCGTTTGATTTGGATATTGGGGTAGTTTTGGAGATCCGCTTCTCCTGCTTGTCTGATCTCAAACGGTGTCATTCCATCGTTTGTAATAAATCCATGTGATTCCTGAGTCACTCGATTTCTTGGCATCTCATCATCGAATACCATGACCTGTTTTCTGCCCCGCCCCACAACAAGAGCTGCATTTAATCCGGCTGGCCCGCCTCCAATAATGGCACAATCTAATAACATATAAATCTCTCCTTTTTATCCAAGACTTTAAAGACTCTTAATATCTATAATTTACTCAAAAAAAATCACATCTTGAAAAATGGATTTTTTTCTGTCTGCTCTATTTGGCTTGCAATATCAACTAACCGCTTTTGACTTAACGTCTCCTGCATTTTCATTTCAACATCCTGCATGACTTGTTCAATCAAACAGCCATCGTGAGGCATGAAAGAATCATGTGCTAAGGAACAACGAAATAAATGGGTTTGTCCTTCTACCGCCTGAATGACGTCTAAAAACGAAATGTCCTCTTTCTTTTTCAGAATGGTGTAACCGCCTTTTGCGCCAGGTGTTGATTCAATCAATCCCGCCTTCACAAGCTTTGTTAAAATTTTGGATAAATAGGTAGGTGAAAGATCCTGCATCTTGGCGAGAGGCTCAACGCCTATTGCTTTCCCCTTTGGTGCAAGGGTTAAAAATACCATCGTATGCAGCGCATAGTTGGTCGCTTTAGAATATTTCATAGAAACATTCCTTTCTATCTATTGTAGACCTTTTATATCTGTAATTGATCATAAAAGATTCGAGAAGAAAAAGCAAGTATTGTGGATCTGCTTCTTTTTTCATTCCACATTTCGCATTTCCTTCCGATAATAGAAGTAAGCACGAATAAAAGCTTGATGAAGACTAGAAGGAGTGAAAAAAATGTCAGATCAACAGCACAATGCAGCACACGAAGAAGAAGAGGAATTTAACGTATACGACATGCTTCCACCCGCAGGAACAATCATTGGCGAAGCAACAGAAGAAGAAATGGAAGCTGCGGCAGCATTAGAAGTGAGACATTACGCCTTTATGCGTCTGCAAGACTCGTACATTCAATTTGATGGATCTTCTTATAAAGAATTGCTTAAAGACTTTCAAGAACTAGAATTTGATTCTGCAAAGTTTTGGAGAGCCATCGCACGACGCCTGCAAGTCCCATACGAATGGCCAATCCGAATCGACCATGCAAACGGTCCTATTTATATTGGTGAAACAGAAGATAGCCGTGATGTTGAGGAGAGTGCAGAGTAAGGACATGGTGACCCCCTTTTGGTGAGGGGGTCTATTTTAAAAATAATAGATACTTATTCCTCTAAATCAAATTCCAATGCGATTGATATATTAAAGGCAATGTGGGGCATTTCATCTATTTCTGATTGACTCAAATGCTTCGCAAAACGACGTGCATGCTCGACAACATCAGCATGCTGCTTAATCATTTCGTCATTCATTATAAAGATCGTATTGATTGCCCAGCCAACAGTCGTTAACATTTCTTCGTCCTGAAGGGTATCCATATATGTTTCTACTTCAGAAAAAATCCACTTAACATCATCTATTTGTTCCACTTGAAAATTCGCGATTTTTGAAAGCTGTTCAGGGTCTTTAGTTAAGAATATGTCTTTCACTTCTTCTTTTGATAATGGCGGATTCTGCTTTTCATATTCAGCCTGCCACTCTTCATCTGACATCCCATCTTCTTCGCTATCTTCTGCGGTATAATGCCCTGCAATCAGTTCATCAAACGAATCCGCTAATTTGAAATCCGTCTCATATTCTAGATCAAAGTAATGAATCGGCGGATGCTCCTTTGTTTCTCTATAATCCAAAGCGATCCACGTATGACCATCCCCACAAATAAGCACAAGCCCCTCAGGCAATTCCCATTCTTCTATTAAATAATCACTATCCATAATACCTTCGCCTTTGGCAATTCCTCTTAAATGATCAAATGACACATGATCCTCTGCCCATCCATTCGGCTGGTCTGTTGGAAAAGCATTATGCAAGGTATAACCGCCATTTTGTTCGAGGATAAGCTTCTTATATGTATCAGGCAAGATGACGCCTAGTTTCTTTTCTGCTTTTGCAATGCCTTTTTCATTGATTTTCTTAAATGTCTCTTCACTTTCTCTGTCTGTATCCCAAAATGGTTTCAAATAAAATACCTCCAATTGTTATTTCTATCTCATTTTACCATTCGAGAGAACTAGTTTAATAGTCCTATTCATAAAAAAAGAGAAGGGTTACCCCTCCTCTTTTTGATTATGATTGTTCCTGATTTCTCGCCTCAAATTCATCCAACATCTCACGCACTTCATCTGTTGACGATGTATTCATTAATTGATTTCTTAAGAAACTCGCTCCTCTGAACCCTTTCACATAAATCTTAAAGAAACGATGCAACGCCTTAAATGGACGCAAGCCTAATGAGGAATATTGATCATGAAGATCAAGATGCAATCTTAAAAGACCAAGCAATTCATCACTCGTATGCTCCTTCGGCTCTTTTTCAAAAGCAAATGGGTTATGAAAAATCCCACGTCCAATCATCACTCCGTCCACTCCATACTGCTCAGCGAGCTTTAAGCCCGTTTGACGATCAGGAATATCACCATTGATCGTCAAAAGCGTATCAGGTGCTATTTCATCACGTAGTTTTTTAATTTCAGGAATGAGCTCCCAATGCGCATCTACTTGGCTCATTTCCTTTCTTGTACGAAGATGAATCGATAAATTCACAATGTCTTGCTCCAAAATGTGTCTGAGCCAACTACGCCATTCATCGACCTCTGTAAACCCTAGTCTTGTTTTCACACTAACAGGTAATCCCCCTGCTTTTGCCGCTTGAATCAGCTCTGCCGCAACGTCTGGGCGAAGAATTAATCCACTACCCTTCCCGTTTTGCGTGACATTTGGGACAGGACAGCCCATATTAATATCAAGCCCCTGAAATCCTAACTCCGCCATTCCAATACTCATTTGTCTGAAGTTCTCAGGCTTATCTCCCCAAATATGAGCAACAATCGGCTGCTCATCCTCTGTAAATGTTAAACGGCCTTTCACACTTTGAATGCCATCAGGGTGGCAGTAGCTCTCACTGTTCGTAAACTCTGTGAAAAACACATCCGGTCTCGCCGCCTCACTCACAACATGACGAAACACAACATCTGTCACTTCTTCCATTGGTGCTAATATAAAGAATGGCCGTGGTAAATCACGCCAGAAATTTTTACTCATCTTTCATCCAATTCCTCTCATGACATAGCACCTAAAGGGCATGTCCTTCTATAAAATATCATTATATACTTTAGTAAGAAGCCAACGCAAACGTTCATTCTTGGTGTTAAAAACCTTATTATAACAGGCCTTGATCATAATCAACTATGACCAATAATTGCAAATCATTTTGCAGTTAAAAGTATTCTTTTGGGTAATATTATGTTTTTTTTATAAGCGACAATGCAAAAGAAGCGTAAAACAAACGTTAACAAAATACGATCAGCACTATATAAAATATCAAAAATTTCAGAAGGCGTAAACGTTGTTCAAAAAGGAAACTTTCGGGAATCGTGTTATACAACGTGCTGTCAATAAAGCACATGGCAAGCTTGTGAGAACGTACACCTTTTCAAACTGTTCCACTTGTTATTTGAACAACTAGTCTTTATCACCTAAGCAAATCGGTTCAACTTCATGAAATTAAGTATTTATTCCCCAATCATTCTCCGTATAATGGTAAAATCTCTATTGATTGCGACCAAGCATTAAAGGAGAATACCATGAAAACGTTAGATGTTAAAACTTTGCACCATGCAATTGATCAAACACTGACACAGTTAAAACAACAATCACTACATATCAAATCCCTTGAAAGCCAAATCAATCGAATCATTTCATTGGATGGCGCACTAAAGGGGGAAGCTGGAGAAGCGATTCGAGCGTTTTACTCAGAGTGCCATATCCCTTTCTTGCAATTCTTTCAAGTCACGATTGGAGAATACACCTCCGTACTCCAAAAGGTACAGAATGCACTTCATGCATTTGAATCAAATGAAAATGGCTTTATCTCACAAGCATTTCTCGAGCATGAGCTTGATCAAGGTTTAAAAAATGCCGAAACAGCTGTATCTGATATCATGTCAGATGTGAGCAGTGCCATCGGCAAAGTCAGCCATATTATTCATTTACCAATTGTGGACGAGTCTGCTTTTCAAGTCAGTTACCAAAAAGCCTGGATGAACATCTCAAAAACCATCGGTACGCTCCATGCCTTTGACAGAGAACAAGCCAGTGCTTTGAATGAAACCAAGAACTCCATACAAACAATGAAAGAATACATAGACACTCTAGGCACAATGTTCACTGGTGCAAAAATCGGGATCACCACCTATCAAAAAGGGTCCATTCTCAAAGATAAGGAAGACAAAAAGATCAGCAGTAACCTAAACGAATTGAATAAAAAAATAGACAATCCCGATGGAAATCCAATGGCGATCATGCTGAATAAGCTGAATGATAAAGAGCGATCGAATGTGGATACGGTTGTAAATAGGAAACCCTCTAATAAAATTAATCAAGGCGCCGTGTTCGTAAATGGAAAAGTATATAATACAGATGAAAAGATTGACTTCGCAAATGCCAAAATAGTTGACGTTATTCGAGATGGAATGCTCTATCGGTTACGAATAACGGACCAAAACAAAGTGAATATTGAGAGCATCACAAAGATTTCCGACTTAAAACAAACCCCAAAAATCTTAAATACAGCGGTTGAATTTACAGGAATAAATGATGCAATTCGAATCATAACAGGGAGAGACCCTGTATCAGGTGACAAAGTCGCTGACATGGACCGTCTAGTATCAAGCTTGTACATGATACCCGTAGCTAAAATCGCTAAAGTTGGAAAATACGTATTTAAAATCATGAAAGGAGAGAAAGTAGCCAAGAAGATTGTCAAAACACCTTCCTTCGGCAAACACTCCGTACCAAAAGGTCCGTATCGTGAAGTAAATGGGTTCCCGGCAAAAGTAAAACCAGGCGCTCAAGAGAAACATATTCCTGATGCACCTAACTATAAGCAAGAAGTTGCGAATGGTAAAACCAAGAGTATATTCTATGGAGACAATAAAAAGGCACAAGAATTACTAGATAAATTTGCAGGAAAAGGTGATATGTTCACTAAAAATAGAGAAAGAATAAATTTTGGTCAAGTAATAGGAAAATACTATGATCACAAATCCAAAACGTATCTAGAAACTACTAACGGATTGATACATTACGGAAAAGATGGAGCTCACATAGTACCAGCGAGACCATAAAAATCATTATCAGAAGGGGATATACATGGGATACGATTCATTAATTAGAACATTAATAGATTTTGAAAAAAGTGATATGATACTAGAATGGGAAAATGGTTTTAGAATTATCGGTAAACTAGATACTGTTTATGAAACAGACAATGGATTAGAAGATGACGATGTAAATTACACGGAATACCATGCTGCTGGATTTAAAGCGAATAAAATATTAGCTAATCCTACCAATAATTGTGGTATTGTTTATGAATGGCTGAAAGAAGGTAATGCTTTTACTGAAATTTCCCTTTATAACGATCCACCAACAGCAGTATATTTACCGGATGGTCAAAAAATATGGGAATTGGACAATGATAAATAACAGACGGATAACAAAAGAAAGCCCCTCTAATAAAGAAGAGCTTTCTTTTGTTTTAACTGAACATATTTCGTAAACTTTGTTTTATTTGAAGATACCTTTTTAAATCCAACGGCTATTTATCGTAATTCCTTTCGCATGCCCCTCGGCCAACAAATCAAGGAAATATTCTTATTTGATCAGCGCATCATCTCTTTTCGATCAATAAAAAGGTTTTCTGTCAAAATTTCTTGCATTTCCCGCGGTCTGCTGTTTTTTCTTTAATTTTGTTATAAATCGTAACTTGTACACTCTTAAACCCTTATTTATATAAAGACGCCACGCACTCCACATGACTCGTATGCGGAAACATATCCACCGGCTGCACTTCCTCCGTCACATACCCACCATCTTCAAGAATACGCAAATCACGAGCTAGCGTCCCTGGATTACAGGACACATACACAACACGGTTCGGTTTCATCTTTAAAATCGTATCAAGCAGTGCTTCATCACAGCCTTTTCTTGGCGGATCAACAACTAGCGTATCTGCTATGATGCCTTCTTTGTACCAGTTTGGGATGACGGTTTCTGCTTCGCCGACTGCGAATTCAACATTATTGATTCCGTTTAAGGCAGCGTTGCGTTTTGCATCTTCAATTGCTTCTGGGACAATTTCAACCCCATATACTCTGCCTGCTTTTTGTGCGAGAAATAAGGAAATCGTACCGATTCCGCAGTAGGCATCGATGACGGTTTCTTCTCCTTGCAGCTCGGCATATTCAAGGGCTTTGTCATAAAGCACCTTTGTTTGAGCTGGGTTCACTTGATAAAATGAGCGGGCTGAAATGGCAAATTTGATGTCGCCAATCGTATCATAAATGTATTCTTCGCCCCATAAAACGGTTGTTTCGTCTCCGAAAATGACATTTGTTTTCTTTGAATTCACGTTTTGTACAATTGACCGAACGTGTGGGAAGCGTGCTATAATCTGCTCAATCACCTGCTGCTTTTGCGGAAAATCAGCCGTTCTAGTAACAAACACAACCATCATTTCACCTGTTGCAATACCGTAGCGAACCATGACATGACGCAACCAGCCTTTATGACGTTCTTCGTTATATGCTTTGATACCGAACGCTTGGCATATTTCTTTGACAGCTTGAACGACTTCATCGTTTTCTGATTGCTGGATCAAACATTTTTCCATATCAATAATTTCATGGGTACGCTGCTGATAAAATCCAGCAACAAGTCCGCCTTCCCGTTCGCCAACTGGTACTTGTGCTTTGTTTCTGTAATTCCAAGGGTCTTCCATGCCGAGTACAGGATGAACTTTTACACGGCTCATATCAAGCTTGCCGATCCGCTCCAATACGTCCTTTACTT
This sequence comes from Bacillus sp. FSL W7-1582, assembly GCF_038593325.1. Taxonomy (NCBI): domain Bacteria; kingdom Bacillati; phylum Bacillota; class Bacilli; order Caryophanales; family Bacillaceae; genus Bacillus; species Bacillus sp. FSL W7-1582. Next base: position 702,246 of record NZ_CP151987.1, on the reverse strand, counting down.
GTTTCTGTTTAAATTGCAGCTGACCTTCATAGCTCATGTGCTGGATTTGACAGCCACCGCACTGCTTGTAAATGGGACATGGCGCATCTTGCCTGTGCTGACTTTCCTTTGTCAGCTCCATGAGTCGTCCAAAAGCAAATCCTTTTTTGACACGTGTGACTTTGATTTTCCCTTGCTCGTCAGGAAGGGCATTCGGTACAAACACAGGGAAACCCTCAATTTTCGCTACACCTGCACCTTCGTGCGTTAAATCTTCGAAGGTTACATTGTAGTATTCATTCTTTTCAACAGGCGGTTTCATTTTCACCAATTTTATCACCTCATTTGCAAAGAAAAACTTGGTCGCCATAAGGAACCAAGTTTAGTCTTCACCCTATTTTTTCAGCTGTTGCTTTTGGCACAATAAATTCAATATGGCGATACAGATTTTCAAATTCACCTGGCAGCATGCCGCCGTATTCACCATCTAAATTCAATTGCATTTTATCTTTTACATCTACCTTCACGCGATTCGCTTTTGCGTAGATGACATTGTTATCATGAATATGCTCGCCTCTGAGTGCAAGGCTGACCACTCGAATGGCTTCTGCTAGATTGACCTTCTTTAGAATGATCAGGTCAAACATCCCATCATCTAGAATGGAATCTGGTGCCAGCTTTTCAAAGCCGCCTACTGAGTTTGTTAGTGAAACAAGAAACAGCATGATTTCTCCATGAAACAATTTGCCGTCATATTCAATTTCGACTTCTGTCGGGCGAATGGAAGGAAGCATCTCCATGCCTTTCAAATAATACGCAAGTTGTCCTAGCATGGTTTTCAGCTTACTAGGCACTTCATAGGTCAGCTCTGTTAATCGGCCGCCTCCCGCAATATTAATGAAATACTGTCCATTCACTTTACCAATATCAAGCGGCTTTGCTACACCATCAATGATGGCATCTGTCGCTTTTAAAATATCTTCTCTTGGAATGCCAAGTGCTCTTGCGAAGTCATTGGTCGTTCCAACTGGAATGATTCCTAATTTTGGTCTTTTTTCAAGCGGCGCTAATCCGTTGACGACTTCATTAATCGTGCCGTCTCCACCAGCTGCTACAATTAAATCAAAGTCTCTCTGTGCGGCTTTTTCGGCTGCTTGTGTTGCATCTCCTGCACATGTCGTCGCATGACAAGATGTTTCATAGCCAGCCTGTTCAAATTTTTGCAAAACCTGCGGTAAATTCTTCTTAAAGAGTTCACGTCCAGATGTCGGATTGTATATAATTCGAGCACGTTTCATTCATCATCATCCTATTATCATTATGCAATCTATTTTCACCACTAACAACCTTTAATTATACTATGAGATTTGAAAATGGCAACAGAACAACCCCCTAATATTTGAAATCTCATGGCACGTTTCCCTGAGCAGATCAACATTCTGATAAGATAAAAGAAAACGATGAAAAGGATGGTATGCCATGAAAAAGCCTGTCTATTTCAATCATGACGGCGGTGTTGATGATCTCGTGTCCTTATTTCTGCTTCTTCAAATGGAACACCTGAAAGTGATCGGGACGTCTGTGATTCCTGCTGATTGTTATTTAGAGCCTGCGCTGAGCGCCTCTCAGAAAATTATTGATCGATTTAGCCCATATGAGATTGAAGTCGCCGCTTCCAATTCTAGAGGTGTGAATCCATTTCCAAAGGAATGGCGTATGCATGCCTTTTATGTAGATGCCCTGCCGATTTTAAACGAAAAAGGTGCTGTTGATACAAAAGTATCTAAACTTCCTGCACATCTTCACCTGATTGAAACGGTGAAAAAGTCAACCGAACCTGTTACGCTGCTCTTTACAGGACCGCTCACAGACCTTGCACGCGCCTTAGAAGAAGATCCTTCCATCTCAAATAAAATTGAGAAACTGGTGTGGATGGGCGGCACATTCCTTGAAAAAGGCAATGTCGAAGAACCCGAGCATGATGGAACAGCAGAATGGAATGCTTTTTGGGACCCTTATGCTGTGAGCACCGTATTTCAAGAGCGTTTTCCAATTGAAATGGTCGCACTGGAAAGCACGAATCAAGTCCCGCTCACACTCGATGTCCGTCAACGCTGGGCTTCCCTTCGCTCTCACATCGGGATTGACTTTATTGGACAATGTTATGCCTTTTGTCCGCCTCTCATTCATCACGAAACGAACTCGACTTACTACTTATGGGATGTGCTGACAACGATTACTCTTGCTTCCACCTCATTTACCCGTTCAAAAGAAATGAATGCAATTGTTTATACCGAAACACCAAGACAAGGACGTACCGAAAAACATCCAGATGGAAAGACGATTCATGTCATTGACCACGTTGATCGGGATGCCTTTTTCGAGGCCTTTGAAGAGCTTATGAGAAAAGCGGTTTGTCAGATTTCATCATAAAAAAGCCCCGCTTATCAGCGGGGCTCAAATTGTTGACACAGGGCTAAAATGAACTTGATTTTAGTCCTGTGTCTTCTTTTCAGCGTGATAGAAAACCTTTGCAGCCCTAGGAAGGACGAGTACCGGCGCGGAGCGAATTTGACATTCGTGAGCACCGGCACGCAGGACTGACAAAGAATGCGAGGGTTTGTCTACACGCTGAAAGCCCCGCTCATTAGCGGGGCTTCCTCTTACTCTTCTTCAGCGTACTTTTTCTTACGTCTAAACTTGCTTAAGATTTCATACACGATTGGCACGATGACCAATGTGAGAAGTGTAGAACTTGTTAAACCGCCAATAACGGTGACGCCAAGTCCTTTTGATACGATCTGACTTCCGCCTTCAAAACCTAATGCGAGTGGCAGCAATGCACCAATTGTCGCAAGTGCCGTCATTAAGATTGGGCGTAATCTTGTTGTACCTGCTTCAAGTAAGGCTTCTCTTGTTGAAAGACCTTCTTTTTCTTTATGAATCACTCGGTCAATCAAGACAATGGCATTTGTTACAACGATTCCGATTAGCATCAGCAATCCAATCATGGCATTTAAGCTGATGGTTTCTTTCGCTACAAACAATCCAACGAGTGCCCCAATAACCGTAAATGGAAGTGAGAACAGAATCGCAAATGGTGCAAGACCTCCGCCAAATGTAATGACGAGAACGAGGTATACAATCGCAATCGCTGCAAGCATTGCGAGTCCTAGCTGTGTAAAGGATTCCTCAATATCCGCACTTACACCGCCTGTATCAATCGTAACGCCAGATTTTAAATCAAGCTTGTCAACTTTCTTCTGGACATCTTGTGTCACACTTGATACGTCGTCTGTTGTCATGTCACCAGATACTTCAGCGTAAATCTTCCCATCACGCTTTGTCACAGTGTTTGCTGTTGTGCCATCTTTCACTTTCACCACATCGCCAATTCGGACTTGTTGTCCTGTTGATGTTGTGATCTTTTTATTCTCTAGATCTTTTTTACTCTTGTATTCATCTTTTTCCGTTTGAAGCTTCACATCTAGTTCTTTGCCGTCCTCTGTTACTTTCGTCAACGTTGTTTCATTACTTTGAGGAGCGATCGCCTGTGCGATTTGTGAAGCGGTTAAGCCTAGTTTCGCCAGTTTTTCTTGATCTGCATTAAACGTATATTCGTCATATTTCTCAGATAAGCTTGTGCTGACGTTTTTCAAGTTCTTTTCATCTTTTAAAATGTTCTCGACATCTTTGACTGTGCCTTCAATATCACTTGCTTTGTCACCGTACACATAGTACGTCACTGTATTGCTTGCGCCAGCAGATGAGAAGTCTTGTGATTTCCATTCCCCTTTAGACGTTTTGTCTTGAAGGGCTTTAACCATACGATCTTTTTCTTTATCAAAGTTCGGTGTGTCCTCGTCGTATTGTACGAAGAATAATGCACCGTTAGAATTTCCGCCAACACTTGCTGTCATTGCATTTGAAGAGCCTAATGAATATTGAACCGTATTGACATGATCACGTTTCATTAAGTAATCTTCTGCCTTTTTCGTTTCAGCAATGGCTTGTTCTCTTGTTTGTCCAGGCTCTGGCGTGTATGTCACCATTGCCGTTTTTTCTGCTTCCTGCGGTAAGAAGCTGACACCGACAAGTGGTGCGAGGAATAAGCTGCCGATCAGCATCAAAATCGCAATTCCTGACGTGATCCATTTATGGTTCAATGTCCAATTGAGTACACGTCTATAACCACCAGCAAGTTTGCTTGGTTTGTGTTCTTTCACCTTTTTCGCTTTGCCATACAGGTTCTTTTTAAATAGGCTGTGAGCCATCATTGGAACGATTGTAATGGCGACAAGTAGTGAAGCCATTAGAGCAAACACAATGGTTAATGCAAACGGGATGAATAGTTCACCAATCATTCCACCCACTAGCGCTAATGGCAAGAATACCGCAATTGTGACAATCGTCGAAGACATAATCGGAATAAACATTTCTTTTGTGGCTTCTCTAACGAGTGCTTTGCCTTTTAACGGTTCATCTTTTAACGCCATTCGTCGATAGATGTTTTCTATGACAACAATCGAGTCATCGACAACACGTCCAATGGCGACTGTCATGGCACCGAGTGTCATGATATTTAATGTGATATCGAGCTGATTTAATAATAAAACAGCAATCAACAGGGATAACGGAATGGAGATGACCGAAATTAATGTTGATTTGATATCTCGAAGGAACAACATGATGATAATGATCGCAAAGATTGCTCCGATGATCGCCTTGTTCAGCATTGTGCTGACAGATTCTTTAATCGGCTCTGCTTGATCATATGTCGTGCTGACTTTGATTCCTTTATTGTCTTTTTTGAATGTATCAAGTTCTTTTGTGACTGCTTCTGCTACACTCACTGTGTTGGCATCAGAGCCTTTGACAATTTGCAAACCGATACTGTCTTTTCCGTTCGTTCTAGAAATCGATTCTGCATCTTTCACGACTTTAATATCTGCTATCTCAGAAAGTTTGATCGTCGGCAGTTCTACAGATTGACCGCTTGCTGCACCAGTTTGTTGCTGAGCTGCTGCTGCTTGCTGCTGACTTGCACTTCCAGCCTGCTGATCGGTACCTTGAGCACCTGCATTTCCTGAGCCGCTAGCAGATGCACCAGCTCCTGCGCTTGCACTTGGTGTGACAGGAATTGGCATGTTTTTCAAATCTTTAACACTTAAAATATTGCCATCCACTACGACTGATTTTTGCTTGTTGCCAAATGTGTATAACCCTAAAGGTACATTGACATCAGAGCCTTTGATCATGTTTTGGACAGTTTCTTCATCTAAACCATATTCCTTCAATTTCTTTTGTTTAAAAGAAAATTCTACTTCTTTGATTTGTTGTCCAGAAGCTTCGACAGAAGAGACACCATCTAAACCTTGAAGAGAAGGAATAAGGTCATTTTCCACTTTTTGTGTCAGGTCTTGTAATGACTCTTTATCACCGGAGACACTAAGAGCTAAAATTGGAATCGCATTGATGCTAAAACGTGCGATTTTTGGTTTTTCTGCATTTTCTGGAAAATTGATATTGCTAATGGCATCTTCAATTTCCTTCTTTGCTTCATCCATGTCTTTATTGTAATCGTACTCGATTTGAATCGATGAGGCATTTTCAAAAGAATTAGAAGTGACCACATTCACCCCATTGAGATTTTGTATCGACTTCTCAATTGGATCTGTCACCTTATCTGATACTTCGTCCGGCGTTGCGCCAGGATACGTTGTAGAAACCGTAATGACTGGAGTGTTGATATTCGGGATTGATTCTTGTTTCATATTCAATCCGGCATATAGACCAGCAACTGTTACGATAATCGTCATGAGCCATACAGCGAACTTGTTCTTTAATACAAAATTGATGATCGAATTCATTATGTCCTCCATTTTCCTTTATGTATTGACTGACTGGTCATTCTATATCATAATAAACGGTGATATACAATGCCGTCAACCATTTCACTTGCGTTTGACGTAACATTCTAAAGCTGAAGGGGCCTTATTTCATGAACGAAAAAAAAGAAAAGATCATTAAAGCAAGCATTCAGTTGTTTGCGAAAAAAGGTTTTTCTTCTACGACCATTCAGGAAATTGCAGATGAATGCGGAATATCTAAAGGTGCATTTTATTTGCATTTCAAATCAAAAGAACAGCTTTTCAACAGAGCGTTTGAATATTATATCGACACGTCTATGCAAAGTATTGAAAAGATTCGAAAAGAAAATCAACATCTTGCGCCTAGAGATATCTTTCAGAAACAAATCGCTCAACAGTTCCAGCACTTTGCTGAGAACAAGGATTTTATCATTTTGATCCTCAGCGAGAACATTATTCCGGAAAACCAGCAAATTAAAAAGTATTCCAAAACGGTTAAAAAGCAGATGAATGATGAAATCCAAATTTCTATTTTGACCACGTATGGACAGGAGATCGAACCATATATAACTGACCTGTCAGTCATGATTCAAGGAATCATCCAATCTTATGTGCAGGTACTGCTTTTGCAAGATCAGATGCAATTATCATGTGATGAGCTCTCATCCTTTATTCTCGACCGATTTGATGATTTGGTGCATGGGCTTCTTCGTTCTCATGCGAAGCCGATTCTGAAGCAAAACATTTGGGATGATGAAGCGCCAAATGCCGCTACTCTTCAAGAAGAGCTTCGATTGTTAAAATCTGAGCATCTGCTTTCGGATGATACCCTTGTATCCATTGAAGTTATTGAAGAAGAATTGGCCAAAAATGAGCCTCGCAAGCCGGTCATTCAAGGGATGCTGACAAATTTAGAAACGTGTGAGGACTCCGCTGTCCAAAGAGCTGTGGAACAATTGAAGCTATTCCTCCAATGACAATACGTGGCGATGTTCACTTTAGTTCACCTTTATCCCCTTCGAATATGTGCTAAAGCTTATGCTTCATTATAAAAAAAGAACCAATGAATTGATATACGGCGGTGGTCTGAATCTGTGATAAGACCCTGTCATATCCATCAACAAAAAAACCGCCTCTTCCATGAGGCGGTTTTTGCGATTTATCGTTTTTTGATTTCTTCGAGAAGAATCTTGTTGACCATCGGTGGGTTTGCTTGTCCCTTCGATGCTTTCATGATTTGTCCGACTAAGAAACCAATCGCGCGGTCTTTTCCATTTTTGAAGTCTTCAATGGATTGCGGGTTGTTATCAAGTGCTTCTGTGACAAGTTTGAGCAGTGCACCTTCGTCAGAAATTTGGACAAGTCCTTTTTCTTTGACGATTGTTTCTGCATCTCCCCCATTTTCAATGAGCTCTTTGAATACCTTTTTGGCAATCTTAGAAGAAATCGTTCCTTTTTCGATAAGCTTGATCATGCCAGCCAGTCCTTGCGGCGTTAGCTTCGTATCTTCCAGCTCTTTTTGAGCCGAGTTTAAGTAGGCAGATACTTCACCCATGAGCCAGTTTGATGCTTGTTTCGCTTCAGCACCTTCTGAAATAGTCGCTTCAAAGAAATCAGACATTTCTTTAGTCAGCGTCAGTACCATTGCGTCATATGCAGGAAGTCCAAGTTCATCAATGTAGCGTTTGCGGCGCTCGTCTGGAAGCTCTGGAATCGATGCTCTTACACGTTCTTTCCACTCGTCATCAATGTAAAGCTCCACCAAATCTGGTTCTGGGAAGTAGCGATAATCATCAGAGCCTTCTTTAACACGCATCAGGATCGTCTTTTTAGACGCTTCGTCATAGCGGCGTGTTTCCTGCTCGATGAGACCGCCAGAAAGCAATACTTGCTCTTGACGTTTTTCTTCGAACTCAAGACCTTTTTGGACGAATGCAAATGAGTTTAAGTTCTTGAGCTCTGTTTTCGTTCCAAACTCTTCACGTCCGATCGGACGAAGAGAAATGTTGGCATCACAACGTAGTGAGCCTTCTTCCATCTTACAGTCAGAAACGCCTGTATATTGAATAATGGATTTTAATTTTTCTAAGTAAGCATACGCTTCTTCTGGCGTACGAATGTCAGGCTCAGATACGATTTCAACAAGTGGTGTACCTTGACGGTTGAAATCGACGAGTGAATAACCGTCGCCTGTGTGCGTCAGTTTTCCTGCATCCTCTTCCAAATGAAGACGTGTAATACCAATTCGTTTTGTTTTGCCGTCTACTTCAATTTCAATCCAGCCGTTTTCACCGATCGGTTTATCAAATTGAGAAATTTGATACGCCTTTGGGTTATCAGGATAGAAATAGTTTTTACGGTCAAATTTTGTATCAGTTGCAATCTCACAGTTCAGTGCCATTGCTGCTTTCATCGCAAAGTTCACCGCTTCTTTGTTCAGCACAGGTAGTACGCCTGGATAACCAAGATCGATGACACTTGTTTGCGTATTGGCAGCCGCACCAAAAGGCGTCGGTGAGCTTGAGAAAATTTTTGATTGTGTTTTGAGCTCTACGTGGACTTCAAGTCCAATTACCGTTTCAAAGTTCATTCTGATTCACCCCTTACAGTTCAGGTTTTGCTTTATGATGATCTGTTGCTTGTTCGAAAGCGTGAGCCACGCGGTAAACGGTTCCTTCATCAAAGTGTTTACCGATGATTTGCAGTCCTAACGGAAGACCATTTGCAAATCCACAAGGCACACTGATTCCTGGGACGCCTGCAAGGTTAACAGGGATCGTTAAAATGTCGTTTGCATACATCGTCAGTGGATCGCTTGTCTTTTCACCAATGTTAAATGCCGGAGTTGGTGTTGTTGGTCCTACAATGACATCATATTTTTCAAAAACATCTTCAAAGTCTTTTTTGATCAGCGTACGGACTTTTTGCGCTTTTTTATAGTATGCATCGTAATATCCTGAGCTTAGAGCGAATGTGCCAAGCATGATGCGGCGTTTGACTTCGTCTCCAAAGCCTTCAGAACGGGTATTTTTATATAAATCAATCAGGTTGTCTGCATTGTCTGTACGGTAGCCATAGCGAATACCGTCAAAACGAGCAAGGTTTGCAGATGCTTCTGAAGATGAAAGCAAGTAGTAAGTCGCAAGCGCATATTTAGAATGCGGAAGAGACACTTCTTCCCATGTGGCACCAAGTCCTTCTAATACTTTCAACGCTTGAAGAACAGACTCTTTTGCTTCTTCGCCAACACCTTCGCCAAGATATTCTTTTGGCACAGCGATTTTCAAGCCTTTGATGTCGCCAGTTAATGAAGAAAGAAAATCTGGGACATCGACATTTGCACTCGTTGCGTCCATTTGATCAACACCAGAAATCGCTTGAAGAACATATGCGTTGTCCTCAACATTACGCGTAATCGGCCCAATTTGATCTAATGATGAAGCAAATGCGATTAAACCGTATCTGGATACACGGCCATATGTTGGTTTAAGACCAACAACACCACAGAATGACGCCGGCTGGCGAATGGAGCCGCCTGTATCTGATCCAAGAGAGAATGGTACTTCTCCAGCTGCAACAGATGCTGCTGATCCACCACTTGACCCACCTGGAACGGTGTTTAAATTCCACGGGTTTTTCGTTGGTTTGAAGCCCGAGTTCTCCGTAGAAGATCCCATCGCAAATTCGTCCATGTTTAATTTGCCGATTGTGACAGCTTCCGCTTCTCTTAAGCGGTTCACAACGGTTGCATCGTAAATAGGATCGAAGTTTTGCAAGATTTTACTTGACGCCGTTGTACGTAAATCTTTCGTCACGATGTTATCTTTGACACCGATCGGCATACCGAACAATAGACCAAGCTCGTCCTTTTCACCAACGGCCTCGTCCAATTCCTTTGCGTACGCACGTGCTTTCTCTTCGTCCAGCGCTAGGAATGCTTGTACTTTCCCGTCTACTTCATGGATTCGTTTATAAGACTCGTCCACTAAATCAGAAACAGACAGTTCCTTTTTATGTAAAAGCTCTTTTAATTCAGAAATTTTGTGGTCAAACAGTGACATGCCTCAGGCCTCCTTTAGTCCAAAATTGATGGCACACGAATATAGCCGTCTTTATGATCAGGCGCGTTTTTGATGACTGCCTCAATGGAAAGACCTTTATTCGGAACATCTTCTCTCATGACGTTTTTCATTTTTAATACGTGTGTTGTTGGTTCAACGTTTTCCGTATCTACCTCGTTTAACTGCTCTGCAAATGAAATGATGCTATCAAGCTGTTCTGTAAACATCTCAGCTTCTTCTTCTGTAATTGCAAGCCGTGCCAAATGCGCAACATGCTTTACTTCTTCTATTGAAATTCTTGACATGCAGGTTCACCTCCAAAAATGATACGTGTTCGTGGTCATGATCATAAGTCATATACACTTTATCATATCAAATTTTACTGTTCTAAAGCAACTTTACGAGGACGCCTAGAAAGGCTTTGTCCACTAATATGTCATTGTGGTGCAGCCAGTGTCTAAAATATTCATCAAGTTGACTTTTTATTTATCAGAAAATTTTTACTTTTATTTAATTTAGTAAGCGCTTACATATAGACGCTTATCACGCATACACGTATTTTTTTTGTCTGATGGGGATGTTTAAGAAGGTTGATCACTTGGGAATACTCTGATAGGTTAAGTAACCATAGCAGTGAGCAGGGCAGTGAAATGTCATTTCTGTCTAGCACTTCTGTATATTTTGATTGAGGTGATGTCAAATTAATACGAAAAAGGTGAGAAAACAAAATGAGTATTGAAGTTACGATTTCCTTATCTATCTATTTTATCGGGATGCTTGCCATTGGTTGGTATGCGTTTAGGAAAACACATGATTTAAATGATTATATGCTTGGTGGACGAGGTCTTGGTCCATTCGTTACAGCTCTATCAGCAGGTGCTGCGGATATGAGTGGTTGGATGCTGATGGGTGTACCAGGTGAAATGTATAAAACAGGTTTATCGACAACCTGGCTTGCAATTGGTTTAATTGTCGGTGCTTATTTGAACTATTTAATTCTTGCACCTCGTTTACGTTCTTATACAGAAATTGCTGATGATGCCATTACGATTCCTGATTTCTTTGACAAACGATTCAAAGGATCATCTGCTTTATTAAAAGCAGTTTCAGCCGTCATCATTTTAATCTTCTTTACGTTGTATACATCATCTGGGATGGTATCAGGCGGACGTTTATTTGAGTCAGCATTCGGTGCTCACTACATGTTTGGTCTGATATTGACATCAAGTATCGTGATTTTGTATACACTGTTCGGTGGATTTCTAGCAGTGAGCTTAACGGACTTTGTCCAAGGAGCTATTATGTTTTTAGCATTAGTGCTCGTGCCGATCGTTGCCTTTACTCAATTAGGTGGACCTGTTGCCACATTCAATGATATTCAACAGATTGACCCTAAATTGCTTGATATTTTTAGAGGAACGAGCGTCATTGGCATTATTTCCTTCCTCGCTTGGGGATTAGGTTACTTTGGACAGCCTCATATTATCGTACGTTTTATGGCGATTACGTCCGTAAAAGATTTAAAACCAGCACGCCGAATCGGAATGAGCTGGATGATTATCTCTGTCATTGGTTCACTATCTGTTGGTTTAGTTGGTGTCGCATACGTACATGAAACGGGTATGAACCTTGCTGATCCTGAAACGATCTTTATCGTCTTTTCTAAAGTATTGTTCCATCCTTACATTACTGGATTCTTACTTTCTGCCATTTTAGCAGCCATTATGAGTTCAATTTCTTCTCAGCTGCTTGTGACAGCAAGTGCCATGACAGAGGATTTATACAGAACGTTTTTTAGAAAGAAAGCCTCAGATAAAGAGCTTGTGATGATTGGTCGTATGTCTGTACTCGTTGTTGCGATTATTGCTCTTTGTCTATCTCTAAACCCAAGCGACACCATTCTTGACCTCGTCGGTTATGCTTGGGCAGGATTTGGTTCTTCATTCGGTCCAGTCATCTTGTTATGTCTATACTGGAAACGAATGAATCATCACGGTGCACTTGTCGGAATGATTGTGGGTGCCGTTGTGGTTCTTACATGGATCACGACAGGTCTCAACCATTCAACAGGTATCTATGAAATGATTCCTGGCTTTACGTTAAGTGGCTTAGCCGCAATTGTTGTGAGCTTAATGACAAGTAAACCGACAAAAGCATCAAAGCAGCTATTTAACAAAATGGAAGACCATCTCGAAGAAGAAACAAAATAACCAGACATGAGGAGTCATCTGCATTATGCGGATGACTCTCTTTATTTTTCAATAAAATGCTTTTCTTTCTCCCGTTTCTGAATAAAATAGAAGTTGTGCAGCCATATGGGCTGTGAGAAGATCATATACATGATGTGAAACGTACATGAAGTGAAAGGAGCGATACGCATGTTTTGGACAATTGAATGGGATACGGTCTTGAAATTAGCCGTTGCCACCTTAATCGGTTTGATCATCGGTCTTGAACGCGAACTTAAGAAAAAGCCGCTTGGGCTGAAAACGTGTATTGTCATTGCTGTCAGCTCCTGCGTATTAACCATCATCAGCATTGATGCAGCCTACAATTTCCCTCGAGTCTCTAAGCTTCAAATGGACCCACTCAGGTTACCGGCGCAAATTATATCTGGTGTTGGTTTTATTGGAGCAGGTGTGATTCTTCGCAAAAGCAATGACGTCATCTCAGGTCTTACGACATCTGCGATGATTTGGGGAGCAGCAGGACTTGGGGTTGCAACAGGTGCAGGTTTTTATAAAGAAGCCTTCCTCAGTCTTTTCTTTATTCTTGTCAGTGTGGAATTTTTACCTTGGCTCTTCCAGCGGATTGGACCCATTCGCTTACAGGAAAAAGAAATCCGCATCAGAATGTCACTTTCTGATCGAAACCGCATGACAGAGATTTTAAAAGAAATGAAAGCACTCAATATTCGTATTCATTCTGTACGTATTGATGATTTAAAGGAAAAAGACTATCCGATCATGGAAGTACGTGTTCGCGTACATAAAGACCGCTATACAACCGATGTGTACTTTGATATTAAAGATTTAGAAGGCGTTGTTGGTGTGAAGTGTGATACAGTGTAGGATAAAAAGCCCCTTGCTATGTGAAACAGCAAGGGGCTTTTGATTTATGTTGTTAGCTGATGAAAGTCAAAAGGCGTAATTGGGGTTTTGTCCTCAATTTCCTTTCGAAAACGCGCCAGTATGGCACTTTCGTCAGCGCTTAGTGTTCGGAGATCAAATGCTTGATGTAAAAGCCCATAAATAAGCATATGACGCAGCATAAGGAAATCTGGTATTGTCGCCAACCATGCGTCATCAAGCTCATTCTCCTGTCGATAGCCTTTGAGAAAATGGCTCATAAATTCACCCGTAAATTCAGCTTTATCCTCATACGGAATCACCGGATACCAAAGAACGTTGTATAGCAAAATGCTCATATCGTTGATAAACCAGTGATACCCACAATCATCAAAATCAAATGCAATGATTTCTCCCTGATGATAATGGAAGTTCCCGTGATGTAAATCCGCATGCACCAGTCCATAGACATCCTTGGATATTCGGAGCTGGTGAAGCTTTTGCATCAGTTCATCTTTTCGCTGCAACACAACCGTTTGATCAGAAGGAATATACGTTTCAAGCTTTAATTGCTCCTCCTCATACCACTCTTGACGCTTATAGCGAGGATCTTTCACTTGATATTGTTTAGTCGTTTGATGCATACGCCCTGTATAGGCTCCTAACGCTTGAAACAACTGTCCATTCCAATCTGCTTCGGTCACTTTTCTGCCAGGCGCCTTTTCGTACACTCTCAGCAAAAAAGCGCCTCCTGCTTGATCGGGAATCGCTTCAACATCTTTTCCTCTTGCGGATAAAACCGGTTTAGCTACTGAGCTTCCATGTTGAGATAAATACCGAATCCAGTCCATTTCTCCTAGAATATATGTGCGGGAGCGGCGAATGGTATGGGTGATTTTCAATATATAACTCGACCCTTTTTCATCCGTATATTCATACACATAATTTTCTGCATCGGCTAGAAATGTGACCTGTTCTGGCTGAAAATGATAGAGTAGAGCCGCTTTCTTTAAGACCATTTGTTCATCGTATCGTGCTTTTACTTCTTTATGCATGCTGATTCTCCTTTTATCGTCTTTTTACTTATACATGACGGTAATCAGCATTTATACGAGCATCAACATACCTGCCTTTCCTTTTGGTTTCTTCACATACTTTGACAAAAGTTGAAAGATTCCTCTAATTAGAAATAAAAAAACCGCCAAAAGGCGGTTTTCAGATTGTTGACAAAGGGCGAAAATGAACTTGATTTTAGCCCTTTGTCTTCTTTTCAGCGTGATGAAAACCTTTGCAGCCCTAGGAAGGACGAGTACTGGCGCGGAGCGAATTTCACATTCGTGAGCACCAGCACGCAGGACTGACAAAGAATGCGAGGGTTTGTCTACACGCTAAAAACCGACAAAAGGCGGTTTTTATTTAGTCATATATATGGACCGTTGGTTCTTTGTCTTCAGCATTTTTTGTGATGAGGGCTTCTTGCTGATCAGAAGAGGTGATGTTGATTTCTATATTGGTGCTCTTATAGTAATCCATGACTTCACCTGTTAAGTATTGCGTGAATGCCACGACTTCTGTTTTTCCGTAGAATTGCATTGGAATTTCTACTTTCATTTTTTGCAAGTTCCCGTTTTTATAGAAACCTTTGCCTACCACACCCGTGTAATTCGGGAAGTAGTCTTCTACCTTTGTCTTGAAGCGGTCAAATCGCTCTGAATCATCTTTATAGCTGCTCTTGGCATTATCTGAAGGGAAGAAGACATTCTCTTCTTTAATCGTATCCCAACTGCCAATATCAGCTGATCCTGCTTTTACATCGGTTTTAGCGATGAAGTTTCCTGGAACAATAGATGATTTTGGCGCTTGTTTATAAAGGGCAATCATGACTGGGACTTTTTGCAGTCCGTCCATTTGACGAAGTCGTTTAATGACTTGTTCCGCAATTTTTTCGCCCTCTGCTAAAAGTTTCTTTGAATTTTTCGATGAATCGATGGTCACCTCTTGCTGAGGATCCCCGATATTTTCGCGATAATAATAGACAGAGTTAAGCGCAAGACCGATGACAACCCCGCCAAGCTGTAAGCTATTTTTATCTTTTCTGATTAAGTAATTATGCTCTAGCATGGAAGCTAAGTAGATTGGACTATTTTCATTTTTTGACTTTGTTGAACCTGAGTTTGGAAGAGCAGGGTTTAAACCTAAGTTCTTAAAGTCTTTGTCTTCTTTTTCAGCTTTTTTCAGATCACTGCCTGTTTTTTTGCGGGCAAGCCAGCTGAGAACAGTATCTTCATCTAAATGCTGGCCTTCTTGGAACAGATAGTCGTTTGTATTGAATGATTCTGTCGCCAGGCGCATGAGTCCTGTTTCAAATTCATCAATGTCTAAGCGTGTATTGAGACGCTCTGCAGTTAGTCCTCTTGCCGCTCCTTGTTTAAACGGCAGCACCATTTTGTAATAGGAATCAGAGATGTTGTACATTGGGATGATCGCTGTTTCTTTCGTTTCATCCGTTTTTTGTGTGACCTCTTCCTCATCCTTTCCCCCAAAAGGTGCACACGCTGACAATACCAGTGTGAGCATTGTCAGCAGCAATAGCAACTTTTTCAATAGAAAACACTCCTCTTATTTCTTTAGCTCCTCGAGCATTTTGGCTTCGTCCCAAATTTCAATATTGAGTTCTTCTGCCTTTGTCAGCTTACTTCCAGCTGCTTCACCGGCAATGATTAAGTCTGTTTTTTTACTTACGCTACCTGCTAACTTGCCGCCTAATGCTTCGATCGCTGCCTTTGCATCATTACGAGACATTTCTTCTAATTTCCCCGTCAACACAATGGTTTTTCCTGCAAAGTAGGAATCACTTTCTTCTACTTTCACCGGTTTTGGCCCTGTGTAGGTCATATTGACACCAAGTTCTTTTAGTTCATTTAGCAGATCTAGTATTTCTTCTTTCTCAAAGTACGTGACGACTGCATCGGCCATTTTTTCACCAATTTCATCTACTTCAAGTAATTGCTCTTTCGTCGCTTGTTTTAACTGATCGATATCCTCAAAGTGCATGGCCAATGTCTTCGCCGCTTTAGAACCAATAAATCGAATACCGAGTCCAAATAATAACCGTTCAAGAGAGTTTTCTTTCGATTGCTCGATCGAACGCAGTAAATTATCAACTGATTTCTCGCCCATTCGTTCTAGCTGAATCAACTCTTCTTTTGTTAAACGGTACAGGTCTGATACACGAGAGACAAGCTGTTCTTTGAAAAGTTGTGTAATGACTCGCTCCCCTAACCCATCAATATTCATCGCATTACGAGACACAAAGTGAATGAGCCCTTCACGTATTTGGGCGGGGCATTGTGGATTGATGCACCGAAGCGCCACTTCTCCTTCAATTCTGACCAGCTCACTATGACACTCTGGACATTCAGTCGGCATGTGAAACGGCTTTTCTTCTCCTGTTCGCTGATCAACAAGGACACCTGCAACCTCTGGGATAATATCGCCCGCTTTTTTGACAATCACTTGATCAAAAAGGCGGATATCCTTCTCTTTGATCAAATCTTCATTATGAAGAGAAGCACGCTGCACTGTCGTTCCTGCCACTTTTACAGGCTCAAGAATCGCTGTTGGTGTGATGACGCCAGTACGCCCAACACTTAGTTCAATATCAATCAGCTTCGTCACGACTTCTTCGGCCGGAAATTTGTACGCAACAGCCCAGCGTGGACTTTTTGCTGTGAAGCCTAGTTCTTCTTGCTGTGCCAATGAATTGACTTTAATGACAATGCCATCGATTTCGTATGAGAAATCAGCACGCTTTGTTTTCAGTGTTTCAATGAGGTCGATCACTTCTTCAATCGTTTGGCACATCCGTCTTTCTTTGTTGGTTTTAAAGCCAAGCTCATCGAGAAGATCAAGTCCTGCGCTTTGCGTTTCAACACCAATTTCATCAAGCTCCGCTATACTGTAGACGAAGATATCAAGGTTTCGTTTCGCTGCAATTTTCGTATCGAGCTGACGAAGTGAACCAGCAGCCGCATTACGCGGGTTCGCAAACGGCTCTTCTTCGTTTTGTAATCTTTTTTCGTTAAGGGCTTCAAAAGAAGGTTTTGGCATAAATGCCTCGCCTCTCACTTCAATCGACAGAGGCCGATTGATTTTGAGCGGGATGGAACGAATGGTTTTGAGGTTCTCGGTAATATCCTCACCTGTTGTCCCATCACCCCGCGTGGCACCCCGGACAAACACGCCATTTTCATAACGGAGAGAAACAGCGAGTCCGTCAATTTTCAGCTCGACATTGTAAGCGACGTCGTCACCGACTGCTTGACGAACCCGGCGGTCAAAATCAAGAAGGTCCTGTTCATGAAACGCATTGCCGAGACTGAGCATCGGTGTGCCGTGACGTACTTTTTGGAAGGCGTCTAAAACAGCACCGCCTACTCTTTGCGAGGGTGAATCCGCTGCTTTTAAATCAGGGTGTTCTTCCTCCAGAGAGATCAGCTCACGCATCCGCGCATCATATTCAGCGTCAGGAACACTTGGACGATCCAGTGTGTGATATTCGTAGTTGTATTGATTCAAAATCTGGTGTAGTTCCTCGATCCGGCGTTTCGCTGCTTCTTTATCCATCTGCTTCTTCCTTTCACTTCATCCGTTTTGTCAGTCCTATCAGTTTATTGCTTTTCGATTGGCGCAAATGCGGCAAGGAGACGCTTAATGCCTGTCGGGCTTGGGAAGGCAATATCAAGCTCTGTACTATCTCCACTACCTTTTACACTCACAACCGTGCCAACGCCCCATTTTTTATGAGCGGCTTTATCACCGACAGCCCAGCCAATGCTGCCGCCGCCTGTGTTTTGAATGGTTTGCGTTTGTGGACGTGAGACAGGCCCTCGTCTTTGCGGTCTTTCTCTCGTTTGGCCAAACGGTGTTTTCGTTTCTTTTTTCTCATTTAGGTTGTCCAATAAATCAGCTGGTATTTCTCTGATAAATCGTGATTCCAGATTCATGTTCGTCCGGCCGAATAACGTTCTCATCTTCGCACTTGATAAATAAAGCTCTTCTTCGGCCCGTGTGATCCCTACATAAGCAAGACGGCGCTCTTCTTCCATCTCTGCATCTTCCATTAATGAACGGCTGTGCGGGAAGACGCCTTCCTCCATTCCCATTAAGAACACAACAGGGAATTCAAGTCCTTTTGCTGCGTGAAGCGTCATTAAAATGACCGCATCCTGATCTTCTTCCTCAGCCTCATCCAGCTTATCAATGTCTGCGACGAGGGCGAGGTCTGTCAGGAAGGTGACAAGTGATTTATCTTCATTTTGTTCTTCAAAGTTTTTAGTGACCGATAGAAACTCGTCAATATTTTCTAAACGGCTTTGTGCTTCAATCGTTTTTTCGATCTTCAGTGCTTCACGATAGCCTGTTTTCTCTAGGATCTCTTCCGTTAATTCTGTGACAGATAAATAATCCTGCATATTTGTCATTTGATCAATGAGCTGTTTGAACTCATCAAGTGCATTGGCAGCTCTTGCACTGAGTCCAATGAAATCCACCTGACCAAGTGCTTCAAACATAGAAAGATCATTCATTTCTGCATATGCGGCAATTTTATCAACAGAAGTCGCCCCAATTCCTCGTTTTGGTACGTTGACAATGCGTGCAAAACTAATATCGTCATCTGGATTTGCCACAAGGCGTAAGTATGCCAAAATGTCCTTGATCTCTTTTCTGTCATAGAACTTCGTGCCGCCGACGATATTGTATTGAATGTTCGCCTTCATTAACGTTTCCTCTATGACACGTGACTGAGCGTTCGTTCGATAGAGGATCGCAAAATCAGATAATTTACGCTTGCCGCTCTGATGAAGCTGACGAATCTTTCCAGCGACAAATTGACCTTCACCGAATTCATTATCCGCACGGTAATAGGCAATCTTCGCTCCTTCGTCATTTTCTGTCCAAAGGTTTTTTGGCTTGCGGTTTGAATTGTTTTGAATGACCGTGTTTGCGGCATTCAGAATACGTTTAGTCGATCTGTAATTTTGCTCAAGCAAAATCACTTCACTGGACGGATAATCTTTTTCAAAGGAAAGAATGTTTGTAATATCCGCTCCACGCCAGCGGTAGATGGACTGATCCGAGTCACCGACCACACATATATTTTGAAAACGCTGAGCGAGCAATTTCACAAGCATGTACTGCGCTCTGTTCGTATCCTGATATTCATCGACATGAATGTATTGGAATTTTCGCTGATAGTGTTCTAATACTTCAGGAATTCGCTCAAACAGTCTGATGGTCATCATGATCAAATCATCAAAATCGAGTGATTGGTTCTTGAGTAATCGTTTTTGATAATCTGTATAGACGTCACTGACGACTTGATCGTAAAAGTCACCGGCTGTCTTTGCGTATTCTTCTGCATCAATGAGTTCGTTTTTTGCACTGCTGATCGATCCTAAAATACTGCGCGGGTCAAACTTTTTCGGATCAATGTTCCGCTCTTTTAAAATGTTTTTAATCACAGAAAGCTGATCAGATGTGTCTAATATGGAGAAATTGCGATTCACACCGATTCGGTCAATATCACGTCTTAAAATTCGGACACACATACTGTGAAACGTCGAGATCCAAATATCATCTGCACCAGGCCCTAAAATGGCCTGGACCCGTTCACGCATTTCTCTTGCAGCTTTATTTGTAAAGGTAATTGCTAAAATATTCCACGGTGCCACATGCTTTTCTGCCATTAAATACGCAATTCGATGCGTGAGCACCCGTGTTTTTCCACTACCTGCTCCTGCCATCAGTAGCAGCGGCCCGTCTGTTGCTTTGACCGCTTCTTTCTGCGCGTCATTCAGCCCTTCTAATAGATGATTCGATATTTCATTCATTTCATTCACCGCCAATTCGAACTTATGTTCTATTTTAACCCGTTTCGTCTTGTTTGACTATGATGACTTTTTCACTGCGTCGACTGTCTTTAACGCTTCTTTAAAATTGTCATAAATGACGTTCCCCACGACGACAACGTCTGCATGCTGTGCAAAGTCTTTCGCCTGCTCTTCGCTTTCAATACCGCCGCCATAAAATAGAACCGTTTCATGTAGCACTGCTTTGGTTTCTTTCACAAGCTCTATGTCTCCAAGCGTTCCGCTGTATTCTAAGTAAAAGATGGGCAGTTTCATCAAGTGCTCTGCCACTCTCGCATAAGCCCTTACGTCATCTATATCCAGTGCCGTATTTGCCTCTGTCAGCTTAGCCGCTTTACACTCTTCGTTTAAGATGACATATCCTTCCGGCACAATCTCTTCCATTGACATCAAATCACCGTATTCCTTCATCGCATCCTTATGCAGACCAACAATCCAATCAGGATGAGCGCTGTTTAACACAGTGGGGATAAAATACAGGTCAAAGCCAGGCACAATCATCTCATGTGTCGAGATTTCAAGGACACATGGCACAAGAAAGCGGCGCACCTTTGACATCAGTTGCAGCACGTTGTCTTCTGTCACGTTGTCACTGCCGCCAATTAAAATGGCATCCGTACCGGATTCACAAATCGCTTCCAGTTGTTCATCGGAAATCTCTTTATTTGGATCGAGTTTAAAGACATGCTTCCACTCGGTAACATCATACATGAAAAACGTTCCTCCATTCGTTTCATTCCATTTAAATATTATAACAAAATCAGACACCGCAAAAAATGGGTAACCTCCTTCAGCTAAAAGTTTCATTCTTTTGAAAATAGTCGATTTTCACTTTAGGCGAGGTGAATGGAGACTATATGAAAGCTCCACTTCAAGAGGAGCTGAGGGAGATCAATAGATTCGTGCTGAACTGAAATGAGAGCTACTTCATCTCATCACATGATATTATACATGAAAGGAACATTTGACTATCGACCAAGCAGGTGAATGATTTGAAAAGAACCATCACATATGATCAAACGATCGACATCGGATACATCTATCTCATCCCGCCTCGAATCGGGACAATTAAAGAAACCATTGAATTAGACGTGAATGAATGTGTGAACGTAGACATCGACAAAGAGGGCCGAGTGGCTGGGCTGGAGTTATTTGCAGAAGAAGCCAAGGTGTTGAAGCACACACCCGTTTATGAGGACGAGCTTTCGTTACGTTTTACGGATCAGGAAGTTCTCTCAACCTATCATTTATCGGGCATTGAATTTCAATTCTCAATGCCTGATCACAATGGACTGATTGGTTTTACCATTGTCGATCCTCTTAAATATCATGTCAAAAGAAAGACAAGAAAAAACCGTTTTGATTGATTCAAAACGGTTTTTTAAAGCTATTGTCTCACTTCATTAAAATAATGAACAGATGTCATGGCCCCTTCATCAACCATCTTGTTGTCTTGAATATCTAACGGATCAGGGTGACCAGCTTTTTCAGGAACCTTTTCATCTGACCGGAACATGCTGACCCATTTTTTCAGATGCTGTTTATTTTTCACTGCTAATAACACTGCACCACCAACCCCTAATCCTGCAAGTACATACGCATTCGGACGCTTATTCATGTATGTTCCCTCCCCTTATGATCTTATTTGTAAGTTACCCCGCCTTTTCATTTCTAAACGTCACAAGCTGTTGAAGTGGTTTCTCTTTCAATGAAAAGTGGAATAACAACAGTAATGATAGAGAAAAGAGGGGATTTTCGTGACAACAACTTTCATTGTCATTGGCGCATTATTAGTGATTTTTTTCATCATACCAATCATTTTATTCATCTGGATTTGGATGCGAGATGAAAAACAGGAAGAGCATTCTGTCCTACGAAATTATCCGGTCATTGGAAAATTGAGGTTCATTTTTGAAAAAATAGGACCTGAGCTTCGTCAATATCTGTTTCTAAATGATCGAGAGGAGCTTCCTTTCTCAAGAAGAGAATACGAGCAAGCTGTCATGTCTGGGAAGTACAAAAGCCGGACAATGGGCTTTGGATCAAAACGTGATTTTGACAAGCCTGGTTACTATATTCGCAACGTCCTATTTCCAAAGCAGCGAGATGAGTTACGCATCGATCAATCTGAAAAAATCCCAACAAAAGTGTATCAGATCGATCAAGACAATTTACTGAGAAGAAGTGAACACACGAAAGAAGTCGAAGCAAAACCTTATTATCTCCATGAAGAAGATGTACAAATCATTGGTGAACATACGTGCCAAAAACCTTTCCGCGTCAAAGGATTAATCGGTCAATCAGCCATGAGCTACGGCTCCTTAGGCGACCGGGCGATTACGGCTCTATCCTCCGGTTTAAAAATGGCTGGCGGCACATGGATGAACACAGGTGAAGGCGGGCTTTCGCCTTACCATCTCAAAGGGGGCGCCGATATCATTTGCCAGATTGGACCTGGTTTATTTGGGGTTCGAACGGAGGATGGCGCATTTTCGTTTGAAGAGTTTAAGAAAAAAAGTGAGCATGATGAGGTAAAAGCCTTTGAACTCAAGCTGGCACAAGGGGCGAAAACACGCGGGGGACACATTGATGGTGAAAAAGTCACAGAGGAAATTGCCCAAATCCGTAAACTGCCGCCACACCAATCCATTGACAGTCCGAACCGGTTCGAGATGTTTCACTCCATTCCTGACATGCTTGATTTTATTGAACAACTGCGAAACATCGGTGGAAAACCAGTTGGAATCAAGCTAGTTGTTGGACATAAAGAAGATATCGAGGAGCTTGCTCTCTATATGAAAAAAAGCGGAAAACATCCTGATTTCATTACAGTGGATGGCGGAGAAGGTGGCACAGGTGCTTCCTTTCATGAACTGGCTGATTCCGCAGGCCTGCCCATTTTCACCGCACTGCCGATTGTCCATCAAATTTTGAAGAAATATGGGGTTCGAGATCACCTCAAGCTGTTTGCGTCTGGTAAACTTCTCTCCCCTGATAAAATCGCAATTGCCCTTTCCATGGGAGCGGATTTTGTGAATATCGCACGAGGATTGATGTTCTCGGTTGGCTGTATTCGGGCGCAAGTATGTCACACGAATAAATGCCCAGTTGGGGTTGCCACGACGGATCCAAAGCTGCAAAAAGGTTTATCGATTGAAGAAAAGAAATACCGAGTCTGCAATTATATCCTGTCCCTTAGAGAAGGTTTGTTTAATTTATGCGCAGCAGCTGGAATTGAATCACCTATTCATTTTAACGAAAAACATATTATTTTTAGACAAGAAAACGGCCAGACAAGTGAAGTCCCTATGTTCGCAGGCACAGAGCAGTCTGTCTAGCTTAAAAAGGTCCGCAGCATGAAACGAAAGACTCAACAGATCATAAAAGAAATGAACGCACATACGCAGTCGTTTCCGGCGAAGGTTTCTGACTACTGGCATCTGCCTCTACCAATGGGATTTATCTGTTGCGCAAAATATGCGAACCATCGGTTTTAAGGAAGTAATCACTGATGACGATGAAGTGTCCTATGAAGGTGAACGATGGTTTATGGGGGAACTTGATGATATCTAATAGAGCCATTTCAAATGAAATGGCTCTACTTGTTCAACTTCAAAACGACAAATCATAAAGAATGTTTGCAGTGAAAGCTGCTTTATTTTGTTTCGTCCGTTGCTTGTTGCTCTGCTACGCGGTCAAGTGCCATCGTATAGGCATCATTTCCGTAGTTCAAGCAGCGTTTGACGCGTGAGATAGTGGCTGTACTTGCACCTGTTTCCGTCTCAATTTTATGATACGTATTTCCCTCGCGAAGCATACGCGCTACTTCAAGACGCTGTGATAAAGATTGGATTTCATTGATGGTGCACAAATCATCAAAAAATCGATAACATTCTTCCAGGTCTTTAAGGGATAAGATGGAGTTGAATAGCTGATCTAAGCTTTTGCCCCTTAATTTATCAATTTGCATCTTTATACATCTTCTCCTTTACTATTGGCACACCGCTCCGCACTGACTTTTCCGAGAAAGCGGTATCTTTCCTGACTCATTTTTTTCAACCTCAGCAATGAGCTTTGAACGTATCATGACAGGTTTGGTTCTACGCTGAAAATGCCATCAGGTTCTTTCGTAAGCCGAAGCTTCTTTATCGTAAACAAATTCGACAAGTTTTGTCATATTCCTTGTGCGACAATCTGACAAACTTGTTTGCCTCCGATATCTAGAACACTTCTGCTCTGTTAAGTCTTTCCCTAAAAAACAGTATGTGTAGAAAGCTTGGCGAGACGACAAACCTGCGCCCCGCCTTGCTTAATTATTCAAAATATGTTGGTCGGCCAGCGTAACCGACAGATTCATTTTACAATTGGGCACTTCATTCGTCATGTCAAAGCCCTATGCTTTGTCACCATATCTAGCAGCGAAGAGATCCATTGCTCACTCCTGCCCTATAACAGCGGTCAGAAATCTAGCAAATATGATACAGCTCCACTCTGTTATATTTTAACGCATTATAGACGGAAAGAGTACAGTTTTTTTCATGACATCAAATATTCCTCTTGGTGTCACCCGAATATACGGCAAGTGTGTGCTTTGGAAAAAGACAAGTGTATCAATCGGGCAGTCAAATGGATACCCGCGCTCAATGAGTAGCTCGCGTAACGTTTGCTCCTGCTGAAGAACCGTTTCAAACGATTCAGCTGATGCACAGCCTGATAATTGCAACGGGATTTCATGCAAAATCTTTCCGTTTTCTGCGAGCACAATTCCCCCGCCAATTTCTTTCATTCGCTTATGAGCAAGCATCATATCATCTTTATTTTTCCCAATCACTAAAATGTCACCAGTGGTTGAAAATGAGCTGACAAACCCTTGCACCTTGTTTGCAAATCCTTTTAACATTGTGTTCACGCGCCACTCGCCTTTTCGATCAATCAGACTGAAGAAGCTTTGATCATGGTCACAGGACAGCTGATTGACAGAGTTATCAATCTCCACTGTATAAGGTTCCATAATGACAGCATTTCGCATTTTGACACCAAGCGGCATTGAGAATTGCAAGTCACTCATCGTCAGGTCATAGCTTAAATCTAATGGTTCGAGCCCGCCATTTTCCCATTTTGTCTCTTGGAATTGATGCTGGTTCTCCCCCTCTAATTTAAGGATCACCCCTTTAGAAATCACCGTTTCTGGATTTGGATTCATCGGATCATCTAAAATATTCAAAGAAGCCAATCGACCAGGACCGACCACGCCTAATAAGTCATCAATTTGATAGTATTTCGCAATGTTAAAGGTCGCCATATTGTACGCATCAATAGTAGGCACGCCTTCTTCAAGGGCAATGGAAATGAGACGATTGATCATGCCTTCTTCATAAAAGTGAGGCGCTGATCCATCTGTTGTATAGAAAAAGTGATCGTAGTGCCTAAAGTCACGCTCATGCAACTCTCTTAAAATGTTCACTAAATCTGGGCGGATGGAAGAATGACGCAAGGACACATGATAGCCAAGAGACAAGCGTTTGAGCACATCGTCTGCATTCATTGCTTCATGATCACTGTCCGCTCCAAACAGCTTCATTTTTGTTAGCGTTTTCTCAGAAGCTCCAGGGAAATGCCCTTCAATTCGTTTTCTCTGCTTCTTCGTTTCTTGCATGCAATATAAAATGAGATCATCACCGTCCATTAATCTTGGCCAGCTCGTTAATTCGCCGCCTTGAAGGACGTCGGGATGATCAATCCATTCTTTCCGATAGTTAATAGGAAGCATCTCATCTTCATACCTGACCTCGGTTTGAAGATCGTATCTAGACCACCAGAAGTACTGAAATGGCTGCTTTTTTAATTCGCATAGAGTGGAAAGCGCTTTCTTTTCATTGCTTTGCAAAAGAAGAAATAAGTTATCGCTGACCATCGTTGTTGTGCCAAATTGAGACACATATTCTGCAAGTGATTGGGGATTATAAATATGGAACGGATGCGCGTGAGGTTCAATATACCCCGGCACAATGTATTTACCTTCACAATCAATCACACGTTTAGCTGATTTATTTTGAGGAAGCTCTGCTCCGACATAAACAATTCGATCATCATGTATCCAAATATTTGCCTTCACCCATTGCTTCAAAAACGGGTTTAGCACGAGTCCATTCGTTAAAAGGAGTGTTGGAACTATTTTTGAGTCGACTACATCGATTTGTGTGCGGATGTCATTGTTTCTCCAATTAAAAGTACGTTCGGACATTCACATACTCTCCTTCATTTGTATTAGCCCTATCGTAACATAACGAACCACGTTACGCATTAATGAAACGTTACAATTTCTTGAAATCACACTTAAAATAATTTAAAAAAGGAGAATCACTTGCAATGAAACCTAATCTTGGCTTAATGGAAGCGCTCATGAGAATTGCCTGCGGAATGACGATATGTACTGTAGCTGGATCCTTATATGCTCGAAAACCATGGAGTAAAATGCTGCTTTTTGGCATCATGCTCGGCGGATTAAAATTGGGCTCTGGTATTCTTCGTTTTTGTCCAGTGACCTATATGTGTGAACAGCAGAATACACATAAAGAGAAGGCTGAGTAGACAGCCTTTTTCAGATTGTTGACAAAGAGCTAAAATGAATTTTATTTTAGCTCTTTGTCTTCCTTTCAGCGTGACATGAAAACCTTTGAAGTCTAGGAAGGGCGAGCACCGGAGCGGAGCGAATGTTACATTCGTGAGCACCGGCGCACAGACCTGACAACGAATGCGAGGGTTTATCTGCACGCTGGAGAAGGCTGAGTAGACAGCCTTCTTTTTTTGTGTGTGAATCATTCCGCTGCTTCGCACCATTTGACCAACGTACCAGCAATGATTTCTGCTGCTTCAATGACATGTTTGATCTCAATAGATTCATTCGGGAAATGGGCAAGCTCTGTCGTTCCAGGTCCAAACACAATGATTGGGATATCCGCTGCTTGTGACAGTAATCCGCCGTCTGTCCCCCAAGGGGCGGCTTCTACCTTTGGCGGGTGCTGCATGACCTCTTCATATTGTTCCTTCAATAGACCTAAAAGCGGGTGATCAGAGTCGATTGACCCCGGAAGCCATCTAGCACCAAACCACTCCACTTCCACAGGATGTTCTTGAAACCAATCATCCTTTTCAGCGAGTCCATTCATCCAATTTTCTAATTCCTTCTCTGCCTGCTCAACTGTCTCACCTGGCATCACACCAAGCCTACCTTCCATTGTGACAAGATCTGCGACAGAGGACGGCCAATCACCGCCTTGAATTTTCCCAATGTTGATTGGAATTGGAATCGGGATGTGCTGAAACAGAGGCTCCGTCACTCGCTGATTTCTTTCTTTTTCTAGTGCCGCTATATGAGAAAGGACCACCGTGCTCTTTTCAATAGCCGAAACACCGTGATACCTTGTTCCGCCATGAGCTGCCCTTCCTTTAATATGCAGCCTGAACCACTTTGATCCTTGCTGAATCGGAAAAATGTTCATATGACTTGGCTCTGGAATGATGGCAGCATCCGCTGTGTACCCTTTCAATATTGCTGCAAGTGTGCCTGCTCCGCCGCTTTCCTCTTCGACGACACTATGAAACACCACATCTCCTTTCAGGGGAATCTGAAGCGTATGCAGTGCCTCAAGCGCAAAGAGTAAAGAAACGTTTCCACCTTTCATATCTGTTGCCCCGCGTCCATAAAGTCTCCCGTTTATGATATGCCCGCTGTAAGGTGGATATGTCCATTGATTCTTATCTCCTGCCGGAACCACATCTACGTGCCCGTTTAATAAAATTGATTTGCCGCCACCTTTTCCTTTCAATCGCCCAGCAACGTTGGGACTCCCTTGAAAAGATCGGCGCGGGGAATAAAAATAAGGATGCTCTAGTAATTCATCGCCGCCAATTTCCCAAACGTCTACATCAAAGCCAATGGCGGACAGTTTATTGGCCACGATCTGCTGAACCTCTTCTTCATTTCCTTGGGTGCTGTCACATTGCACCATTTGCTGAAGAAGCGTAATGGCTTCATCCTGATGCTCTTTCATCCAGTTTCTGATACGTGTCATTGGCTGCAAGTCGTTCATCCTTTCTACACAACAGATTTGACATCAGGCGCTAAAATTAATGGCGCTTCAGTCGCCCTGATGACATCTTCCGGCTGAAATGGCGGCATGACTTCACGTAAAATGAGCAGCTGAGACTTGACCTCAATGACCGCCATATCCGTAATAATCAAATCGACACACGCTTTAGCGGTTAAGGGCAATGTACAAGCCGATTTCACTTTAGATCGACCGTGTTTATCCAGATGGCTCATCACCACCACCACTTTTTTCGCTTTTTGCGCCAGCTCAATCGCTCCGCCCATACCCGGTACTCTTTTCCCCGGTACAATCCAATTGGCAAGATCCCCTTGGCTGCTTACTTCAAGTGCACCCAAAATCGTCATATCCAGCATTCCTTTTCGGATGATGCCAAAAGCAGTCGTACTGTCCATGTACGAGCCGCCCTTTGTTAACGTAATGGGAAAACCGCCGGCATTGCACAAATTCGAATCTTCTTCCCCTTGCAGAGGCGAGGCTCCTGCCCCCATAATGCCGTTTTCTGCATGCAGCCACACCTCGTAATGTGATGGAATGTAATCTGCTGCTAGGGTCGGAATGCCGATCCCAAGATTCACAATCATGCCATCTTCAATTTCTTGTGCTGCTCTTTTGGCAATGCGGTGTCTTAAATCGATGTCTCCCATGCCCATGTCCAGTTCACTCCTTTTGATTGCACGATTTGATTCACAAATACGCCTGGCGTCACGATTTCTTCTGGATCGAGCTGCCCCGCTGCCACAATTTCTTCTGCCTCCGCAATGGTCCAGTCTCCTGCCATCGCCACAATCGGGTTTGTATTCCGTGCGCTTTTATCAAAAATCAGGTTTCCCACTTCATCTGCTTTGTAGGCATTGATGATGGCAATATCCGCTGTGAGCGCAGGCTCCAACATATAATTCTTCCCATTCAGCTCAACCAATTGTTTCTCATCAAGATTCAAGCTATCCATCCCAACATCTGTCACAATGCCCGCCAGCCCCATTCCGCCTGCTCTGATTTTTTCTGCAAGAATGCCCTGCGGGTAAAAATGAACGTCTAATGTACCAGCCTGCATTTTCTGTCCGGCAATGGGATTTGAGCCGATATGAGAGGCGATGATTTTTTTCACTCTTCCTTCTGTGATGAGCCTGCCCACACCAATTTGCGGGAAACCTGCATCATTTCCGATTAATGTCAGATCTTGAATATTTGCTTCCAAAATGGCATCAATCAACGATGGTGGTGAACCCACGCCGCCAAATCCGCCAAACATGATGGTCATGCCATCTTTTAATCGCGTCATCACTTCATCCAAACCCACAGTTTTGTTCATGTTCGTTCCTCCTTACATAGCAGATGGGAAAAACCCTCGATTGATCACTTCTTGTTCGACTTGTGTGATGGTCTGCCCGAATAAATCAATGAGTTCATCCATTTCCTGCTGTGTGATGGAAAGCGGCGGTGCGATCATAACCGCTGCGCCTCCGACTCCATCCTCTCCAGCGCTTGCTGGATACACCAGCAGTCCCTTTTGTTTTGCCGTTTCAACGACGAGATTGGTTATCTGAGCATGTGCAGGAAATGGCGTTTTGGATAAACGATCTGCGACAAACTCAATGCCAATCAGCAATCCCTTCCCTCTCACATCTCCTATGATGGAATGATTGACTTGCAGATCTTTTAAAGCATTCATCAGATATCGCCCAGAAAGATCAGCCCGGTCGGGAAGCTGATGCTTTTTCATATATCGAATGACCGCTAATGAAACGGCTGCTGAAAGCGGATTGGCACTATATGTGTGCCCTGCCATGACAGAGCCGGAGCCGCTGATAATCGGTGCCATCACACGATCCGTTGAGACAACTGCTGCGATTGGAGAATAACCTGCGCTCATGCCCTTTCCAAGAACCATGATATCTGGTACCGTGCCCCAATGTTCCATCGCAAACATTTTTCCAGTTCGTCCAAAGCCCGTCATGACTTCATCTGCGATCATTAAAATGTCGTTTTCTTCACAGACACGCTTCATCGCTTCGAAATAACCGTCTGGCGGCAGGAGCGCCGCTCCCGCTGCGCCAACAATCGGTTCGGCGATCAATGCGGCAATCCTCTCTTTTCCTATACGCTGGATGACGGTTTTAAATTCCTGGACATACCACTCGACCTGCTTGCTGTCTTCCTTTGGCAGCCATGACCTGTAGCTATAGGGCGGAGACAGCACTGGGTGCTTTTCAAGCAGTGGTTCAAAACGCTCTCTCCTTGCAATATGACCTGACATCGACAGCGCCCCTAATGTAATGCCGTGGTAACTCATCCATCTTGAGATGATATGATTTTTTTCCGTCTTCCCCTGCTCCTGCCAATGCTGTATCGCCATTTTCATAGCAGTCTCCGTTGCTTCTGAACCACTCCCTACAAAAAAAGACCAGTTCAGATCACCTGGGCAAAGTGTACTCAATTCATACGCTAGTTCTTCCGCTGGTTCATTCGTAAATTGTGACCTGTACGTAAAGCTCACCTTGTTCGCTTGCTCCGTCATCGCATCAATAATGTCTTGTATGCCATGTCCAATACTTGCCGTGACTGCACCTGATGAGCCATCTATATATTTTTTTCCGTCCCGATCATATAAATAAATCCCCTCTCCTCTCACAGCCACAGGATATTGCTGATTTAACATCGGTTTGATTAAGTAATCCCGGGTCTCCACTTTGTCATTCCTCCCTCTCTTGTCAGCAGCTGCACTTTTCTTTTTACATGAATCGCAAGAAAATTTTGTATACTTGGTATAAGATTAGCTTAATCAAGAGGGCAGTCATCCTCCATTCGCCATATGCCCGAATTTCACACGTGTTTTTTATACATGGTGTATAAGAGTGTTCAAAAGGAGGTCATGAGTCTATGGCGATTCTCGTCAAAGATGCACTCTCGCTCGATATGATGAAAGAAACCAAACTGCTTGCTGGAGAAAATGGACTGGATCGTCTTATCCAGTGGGTGACCATTGTGGAAATTATTGAGGACACGTCTAGACTTTCCGAAGGAGAATTACTTGTTACAACTGGATTTGGACTGACAGAAAATAAAGAAAGACGCATCCGGCTTGAAAAATTGATTCAATCTCATCGTCTTTCAGCCATTGCCATCTATAAAGGCGTGTACTTAACGGAAATTCCCGCATCACTCATTGAAGCCGCCGAAAATAGCGGTATTCCGCTCATCGAGATTCCGCCCCATGTCAATTTTTCAGACATCACAAAAGCCGTTCTAGAACAAATCGTCAGCAGTCAGCTCCATCAGCTCAAATATTCTTCTGCGATTCATCAAAGACTGACCCATTTAAATGTGAGCAATAAAAATGTCACGCAAATTACGGATGAACTGGCACATCTCACAGCGGCAAATATCGTCGTACTGGATGTGTTTTTGCACCAAACAGCAGCTCATCTCGAAACAGACGAAGTGACCTATTCTCCTGCTTTTGGCTTTCTAACAGATGACGAACCGATTGAAACCTCTTCTCTGCTCAAGCAGGCAGAGGAAAAAGGCCGGCTCGTCTATGACACATATGGTGCGTTTGTTCTAGCTGCATGCCCCGTGATTGCAATGGGGGATATTTTCGGGTTCATTGTGGCGTTAAAGAAAAAAGAGACGTGGCACCATCTCGATGCCATCGCCATTGAGCATGCCGGTGCGGTGTATGCGATTGAATGGTTGAAACAAAAAGCCATTCAAGATACAGAAAACCAAATGCAGGGGCATTTATTGGATGATATGCTGCAACAGCAATACACAGAAGAAAGTTATGTCATCGAACAAGCAAGAAAGCTGCAATATGATATGAGCGAAGAACAAGTCGTCATCTACTTTCAATTTCAGCATCAGCACACACAGCTCGACCATCAAATGGTGCAGCGCCTATCCCAATTGCTCACATCCATTTTTGAACGCAGACAAATTCCCTTTTTATTAAAGGCAAGGCTTGATTCCATTTTCGTTCTGACACCCGCAGGAAAAAACACGTATCAAGAAACAAATTGGTATCGCGCATCAGAAGAATGCCGCAGTACTTGGTCTTATTTTTTCCCCGTCCATCCCATTGTGATTGGCATTGGAAGAGCCTACGACCAGATCAGTCTCTTTGCTAAAAGTGCAAAAGAAGCCCAATATGCAGCAAGGCTTCTTCCTCTTTTGAAAACAGATGACAGCATCATTCATTATCAGAAGCTCGGTCTATATGGGATGCTGCTTGAAATGAACGAAGCCGGAATGAATTTGCATGACTTTTATGTGGAGCTGTTAAGCCCGCTGCTTTATACAAAAAAACAAGGAGCTGACCTCATTCATACACTCGAAGTGTATTTGGCACATAATGAAAATATTCAAAAGTCAGCGGGGGAATTGTTTATTCACCGGCATACGTTAAGCTACCGGTTGAAACAAATTGAAACGAGAACAGGCTGCAGCCTCAAATCCACTGATGATCGGATGAAGCTGCAGCTGAGTATCATGGCGTACCGCCTATCTGGTCTGCTTGATCAGATGAGAACCATCTCATGATTCATTTGGCGTTTTGACCCAGAGATTCATATCTTCAATTTTGTCAAAAATATAGCAGTTGTTTTGAAAGCGTCCGGTGTATGTATACCCGAGCTGATAAAATACTTGATTCATTCCATAGGACAGTGCACGGGCGAGAGAATAAAAGACATAAATGTGCATGGATTGAAGCTCTTGTTCGAGGGCTAGAATCAAATGATGCATGAATCCTAGTTTTCTGTATGTCGGAAGGGTTGCACAATCTGTTAATTCTGCATGACCATACGGTACATTGATTTCAGCAGAAGCGGCACTTACAAGTTGACCGTCATGTTCAACGGCATAAAAAACCGTCCCTTCCTCCATTACCTTTTGGATGTAATCTGGCTCGTTCATTGGCGTGGGGTACGTTTCAAAGACCGTATCATAGAGCGCTGCCAGCTTGTGCACATCCTCTGGACCGGCTTTCCTCATCACATACTCATCCTGCCACACGCCTTGGTCTTTTTTAATCGGCTTTTCTTGAATAGACGCAACGATTTCATCTTCCTTCAACCAAAATGGGCTGTTCATTCGATCTTCGGTCAGAAAGAGCGACATGCCGTATGCATCACTTCCGAGAAAATAATGAGAAAACACCCCTTCAAGCCGAAAGCCTTTCTCTAAAAAAAGAGCCATATGCTCACGCCTTACTTTCACAATAACCTTAGACGCCTTGCAGTCCGCCGCTTCCTGAAGCAAGGACTGAATCACATCACGCACACTGCCGCTATAGTCATCCAAACGAATTCGCTCATTGAATGAATCCATACAGATCAAAGCAGAAAAACGCTCGTTTGCAAGCTTCTTCAATTGCACCATACACTCATTCCCCTCTTAGCTAATGAAAAACTTCCAAATTAAAAATGAAGAAATAGCAATGCCAGAAAAAATGGATAGGATCATATAACTAATGGCAAAGCCTTTTTTCAATTTATTCTGCTTAATGGCAGTCACCATGATGTTATTTATAGTTATGAGATATAAAACAAGCATGACGTTTGCAAAGATGATAAATGCTTTGATTTCCATGTTTCCTCCCTAAATCTATTCGTAATCCCATACTACTTCTTCATAACCTGCCCGCATCCCTCTATGAACAGAAGAAGAAAAAACACCTTTCCATCTCGTCAGATAGAAAGGTGTTTTGATTAGACGTTTTTCCCCGCAGCCTTCAGCGCACGGGCGCCAATGTCACGGCGATAAAATAAACCTGGCTGAATGATTTCTTCAACCGCTTCATACACTCTTGATCTTGCCGCTTCAAATGTGTCGTCAAATGCGGTCACATTTGCTACACGGCCGCCATTTGTGACGAATTGATCGTTTTCCTTTTTTGTTCCTGCGTGGAAGGTGACGACATCAGAGACCGTTGTTTGCAAAGCACCGATTGGTGTGCCTTTTGCGTAGTCTTCCGGGTATCCTTCTGATGCAAGAACGACACTGACAGCGGCTGTGTCTTTCCACTGCAAGTCCACATCTTTTCCATCTAGAATGTCTAGGAAGACTTGAACTAGATCTGATTCAAGACGAGGAAGCACTACTTGCGTTTCAGGGTCGCCAAAGCGTGCATTGAACTCAATGACCTTAGAGCCTTCTGGTGTCAGCATTAAGCCCGCATATAAAATGCCTGTAAACGAACGCTCTTCCTGCACCATCGCGCGAGCTGCTGGTTTGACGACGTCTTCCACCGCTTTTTGTACGACTTCATCAGAAATTTGTGGAACCGGTGAATAAGCGCCCATCCCGCCGGTGTTTGGTCCTTTGTCATCTTCAAATGCCCGTTTATGATCCTGTGCGATCACCATCGGATACACCTTTTCTCCATTGACAAAGGCCATCAGAGAAAACTCTTCACCTGTTAAAAATTCTTCAATGACAACCGATGCACTCGCATCGCCAAACTTTTCATCCTCTAAAAAGTCATGTAGGCAGTTGATTGCCTCTTCAAGCGTCATTGCAACTGTCACGCCTTTTCCTGCGGCAAGCCCATCTGCTTTAATGACAATTGGGGCACCCTTTTCTTCCACATATGTCTTCGCTTCTTCAAACGATGTAAAAGTGGCGTAAGCGGCTGTCGGGATATCATAATTTTTCATTAAGTCTTTTGCAAATTCTTTTGAGCCTTCAATGACTGCGGCTTTTGCATTCGGTCCAAATACCTTTAGACCTGCTTCTTCAAATGCATCGACGACACCTGCAATTAAAGGAACCTCTGGACCGACAATTGTTAAACCGATGTTATTGTCTTTTGCAAAACGAATTAACGCCTCATGATCTCCCTCGTCGATCGGTACAAGCTTTGCTGCGTCTGTCATTCCATCATTGCCGGGTGCGACAAATACTTGGCTGACAAGTTCGCTTTGATTCACTTTCCATGCGATGGTATGCTCTCTTCCGCCTCTGCCGATAATTAATACGTTCACACTGTCATCCCCTTAATGTTTGAAATGTCTAACGCCAGTGAAGACCATGGCGATGCCGTATTCATCTGCTTTTTGGATTGATTCTTCATCACGAATGGAACCACCTGGCTGGATGATCGCTGTGACGCCTGCCTTTGCAGCAGCTTCCACTGTATCGCCCATTGGGAAAAATGCATCAGAACCTAGTGCACTGCCTTTTGCTTTTTCACCTGCTTGCTCAATCGCAATGTTAGCCGAGCCAACACGGTTCATTTGACCAGCACCAATACCTGCTGTCATTTGATCCTTCGCTAGAACGATGGCATTTGATTTCACATGCTTGACAACTTTCCAAGCGAGCTTTAAGTCTTTCCATTCATCTTCAGTCGGCTCTCTTTTCGTTGGGATAGAGATCGTTGCTTCCTCTAAGCCGTATGTGTCGATATCCTGAACGAGCAATCCACCATGAACACTTGTGAGCTGCTTTTCTTTTTTCCCAAGATCTGCTTCAACATCTAATGTTAGTAGACGAAGGTTCTTTTTCGCTGTTAGCACATCAAGTGCTTCTTGGCTAAACGATGGTGCGATGACGATTTCTAAGAAAATCGTATGGAGCACCTCAGCCGTTTGCTTGTCTACTTCACGATTAAGCGCCACAATGCCGCCGAAAATAGATGTTTCATCTGCTTTAAATGCACGATCAAATGCTTCTGCAATCGTTTCTCCTGTCCCAACACCACATGGGTTCATATGCTTTACAGCCACAGCCGCTGGCTCCGTAAATTCACGTACAATTTGAAGAGCTGCATCTGCATCTTTGATATTGTTGTAGGAAAGTTCTTTTCCATGTAATTGCGTTGCAGTAGCTAAAGAGCCTTTGCTTGGAAGCGCATTTTCATAGAACGTCGCCGCTTGGTGTGGGTTTTCTCCATAACGAAGAGATTGCTTTTTCTCAAATGTGACTGTGAACTGTTCTGGCTCTGTTTCGCCAACAAAGTTCGTTAAGTAATCCGCAATCAGGGCATCGTAAGCAGCTGTATGACGGAATACTTTTGCTGCAAGCTCACGTTTTTTCTCTAGTGAGACGCCGCCTTCTTTAATTTGTTGAACGACAGAATCATAATCACGCGGGTCTACAATCACAGTGACGTCCTGATGGTTTTTAGAAGCAGCACGAAGCATACCCGGTCCGCCAATATCAATGTTTTCAATCGCTTCTTCATACGTGACATCGTCTTTAGAAATGGTCTCTTTGAATGGATATAGATTCACAACGACAAGATCAATCGGCTGAATGCCGTGCTTTTCAATCTGTGCCATATGCTCATCGTTTTCTCTCACTGCTAACAGTCCACCGTGAATGTTCGGATGAAGCGTTTTGAGACGTCCGTCCATGATTTCTGGGAAGCCAGTCACTTCAGAAATACCAATGACATCAATGCCGTTCTCTTGAAGAAGTTTGTGTGTACCACCAGTTGAAATCACTTC
The DNA here is from genome assembly GCF_038593325.1 of Bacillus sp. FSL W7-1582. Lineage (NCBI taxonomy): Bacteria > Bacillati > Bacillota > Bacilli > Caryophanales > Bacillaceae > Bacillus > Bacillus sp. FSL W7-1582. The sequence goes on along the minus strand of NZ_CP151987.1, from coordinate 665,772 downwards.
AACGCCAAGTTCTTTTAGTTCTTTCACAAAAGGTACAAGATTTGTTTTATCGGAAACACTGATTAATGCGCGTTTGATCGTCATGCCTTTGTCACCTCATTAAGATAATTCTAAAAGTGATTTGATCACTTTTGGATATAGTGTATGTTCTAATTCATGCATTCTTTTTTCAATGGATTCAAGGTCTTCCCCTTGTTCAATATGAATGGCTGCTTGGTCAATAATCGGACCGGTATCCATGCCTTCGTCGACATAATGAACCGTGATGCCAGCCACTTTGACTCCTGCTTGATAGGCTTGTCCAATCGCATCGAGTCCAGGAAATGCTGGCAATAAAGAAGGGTGGATATTCACGATTTTCCCTCTGAATGCGTCAAGTAATGTCGGACCGATCAGTCGCATATACCCAGCGAGGAAAATCCATTCCACTTCATGCAGCTTCAGCTGTTCAATGATGGTTTGCTCAAAAGCGGCTTTACTCGGGAAAGCCTTCGGCGTAAAAGAAAAGGACGGAATGCCCTCTTTCTCTGCCCGCTCCAGCACCTTCGCACCCGGTTTATCACAGATCACAATGGCGGCTTTTGCCTGCCACTGTTCTTCTTTTAACGTATCAATAATGGCTTGAAAATTTGTCCCGCTTCCAGAGGCGAAGATCGCAAACTTTTTCATGAGAGGCTTCCACCACCGAAAGTGACGCCTTCTCCTTTTTGAACTCGTCCGATAAGGAAGGCTTTCTCTCCGTCTTGTTCAAGTCCGCTAATCACATCGACGAGATCATCCTCTTTGACGGCTAGGACAAAGCCGATGCCCATATTAAATACATTGAACATCTCTTCTGCTTTTAATTGCCCTTTTTCTTGGATAAAGGAGAAAATAGGCGGAACTGGCCATGAGCCGTTATCAATCTCAACACCAAGTCCTTCAGGTAGCATACGTGGTAAATTCTCAATAAAGCCGCCGCCTGTCACATGTGCCATACCGTCAACTTTGCCAGCTTTCACTTGTTTAAGAACAGGCTTGACATAAATCTTCGTCGGTTCAAGCAGCTCTTCTCCAAGTGGTCTTGTAAAAGGTTCATACGTTTGGTGAAGATCTAGACCCGCATCTTCAAGCAATACTTTTCGTACAAGAGAATAGCCATTGCTATGAATTCCGCTAGAGCTGAGTCCAATCAGCAAATGCCCTTCCTTGATGTTCTCTCCTGTGACGATTTCATCTTTTTCAACGACACCTACAGAAAATCCAGCAATATCATATTCTTCTTCTGTGTAAAGACCCGGCATTTCTGCTGTCTCTCCGCCGACAAGCGCTGAGCCAGACTGCTCGCATCCGTCAGCTACACCTTTGACGATGGATTCAATTTTCAAAGGATCTGCTTTTCCAACTGCTAAGTAATCTAAGAAAAAGAGCGGCTCTGCCCCTTGTGCAAGTACATCGTTCACACACATAGCGACAGCATCTACACCGATCGTATCGTGTTTATCCATTAAAAATGCTAGCTTTAATTTCGTACCAACACCATCTGTTCCTGAGACAAGAACGGGCTTTTTGTATGGCAGTTCAGATAAATCAAACATCCCACCAAATCCGCCTAGAGCACCCATGACACCTGCTCTTTTTGTACGTTCTACATGTGTTTTCATTCGTTTAACGGCTTCGTATCCTGCTTCGATGTCGACACCGGCGTTTTTATATGCTTCTGACATCCCATTCACTCCTTTTATCTGCTTGTCTTTCATATATTTTCGGCAGAATGAAAGAGCAGCATATCAAATCACGTTGACTGCTGCTCCATTATTCGATTATTTCGTCAGGACTGTTTCCTTCACATGAGGAAGGACAGTATCTTCATAAATTTCGGTCGGGTATTTTCCAGTAAAGCATGCTAAACACTGACCGCGCTGCGGATCATCATACTTTCTGCCAATCCCGTCCATTAAACCGTCTACAGATAAAAATGCAATGGTGTCTGCACCGATTTCCTGTCTAATTTCTTCCACTGAATGAGATGACGCAATCAGCTCTTCGTGTGTAGACGTATCAATTCCATAAAAACACGGATGAGCGATTGGCGGTGAACTAATGCGTACATGCACTTCCGTCGCACCTGCTTCTCTTAGCATCGTCACAATCCGGCGACTTGTTGTTCCTCGTACGATGGAATCATCCACCATGACGACACGTTTGCCTTCGACCACCCCACGCACAGCAGACAGCTTCATTCGCACGCCCTGCTCACGCAATGCTTGAGACGGCTGAATAAATGTCCGGCCGACATAACGGTTTTTAATTAAACCTAGCTCATATGGAATACCTGTTGCTTCGGCATAGCCAATCGCTGCAGAAATACTGGAGTCTGGCACACCTGTCACGACATCTGCTTCGACATGTGCTTCTTCTGCAAGCTTCTTGCCAAGATTCTTTCTCGCACTATGCACGTTGATGCCATTGATATTGCTGTCCGGTCTTGAGAAATAAATGTATTCCATACTGCACATGCTGCGGTTAATGTTCATCGAGAAGCGCTCAGATTTTAAGCCTTCATCATTAATGATCAGCATTTCGCCAGGCTCTACATCTCGTAAATACGTAGCACCAACGACATCAAAGGCACATGTTTCAGAAGCGACAACATAAGCATCTCCAAGCATACCAAGTGAAAGTGGGCGTAACCCGTTCGGATCAAGGGCTACGATCATTTCTGTTTCCGTCATGATTAAGAAAGCATATGCTCCTTTTAACATGGACAGAGCATTTTTGATTTGATCCTTCAAATCCATATATCCGCTACGCTTAATTAAGTGAGCGAGCACTTCGGTATCAGAAGACGTTTGAAAAATACTTCCTTGGTTCTCTAGCTGCTGCTTTAATTGCGTTGCATTGACCAAGTTTCCATTATGAGCAAGGGCAAGACTGCCATTGTTTTGCGAGCGGAAGAAGAGGGGCTGCACATTCTCAAAGCCGCCTCCGCCTGCTGTCGCATACCGAACGTGTCCGATCGCACCTTTTCCCTTTAAATCCTTAAGCTCACCGTTTTGGAACACTTCCGTAATCAGTCCAAGGCCTTTGTGTGACGTCAGGTTTTCACCGTCTGTTGCAATAATTCCTGCACCTTCTTGTCCTCGGTGCTGAAGGCTATGCAATCCGTAATATGTGATTTGCGGGGCTTCTTCGTGTCCCCAAACCCCAAAGACGCCACATTCTTCGTTTAAGCCTCTGATTTCAGCAAGCATGGGATCGCTCCTTTCCATGCGCGTTCAAGCTCGTTGACTGCCGCATGAATCCATTGTTGTCCTTCTTGATTTTTGACAGTGAATACACCATCATTTGTGACCGTTCCGACTTCTTTTGCATCTTGCACAGCCGCAGCAAACGCTTCGCGATTTTCTGGTTTCACTGTGACGACAAAACGTGACTGTGATTCACTGAATAGTGATGCTGCGCTGTTTAGATCGATCTGGATATCAGCGCCAAGACCATCTGTTCCAAATGTACTTTCAGCTAGTGCTACACCAAGACCGCCTTCAGACACATCATGTGCTGACTGAACAAGTCCGTTTTGAATTGCTGCTAATAGGGCTTCTTGACGCGCCAGCTCTACATCCAAATCAATTTCTGGTGCTTTTCCGTAGATACGGCCTTCTGTCATTTTTTGAAGCTCACTGCCTGCGAATTCTTCCTTCGTTTCACCAATGACGAAAATCACATCACCTGCCTGCTGGAACGATTGAGTCGTAATATGAGCTGTATCTTCAATCAAACCAACCATGCCAATGACTGGCGTTGGGTAAATGGCTGTTCCATTTGATTCGTTATATAAAGAGACGTTACCGCCGATGACCGGTGTACTTAATGTACGGCAAGCTTCGCTAATGCCATCAGCAGATTTTTCAATCTGCCAGAAGATTTCTGGTTTCTCCGGGTTACCGAAGTTCAAGTTATCTGTTACTGCAAGCGGACGAGCGCCTGAGCAGACAATGTTACGTGCGGCTTCTGCAACGGCGATCTTACCGCCAACCTCTGGATCAAGGTAGAGATAACGTGCGTTACAATCTGTTGTCATCGCAAGAGCTTTTTTCGTCCCACGGATTCTGAGCACACCCGCATCAGAGCCAGGTGCAACGACTGTATTTGTACGAACCATATAGTCGTATTGATCGTAAACCCATTCTTTACTCGCAATCGTTGGCTGCTTTAACAGCTGTTTCAATGTATCTGCTGCATCTGTGATCGCTGGAGCTTCCACTTTTGTTTCTAAAAACTCGCGATAGTATGCAGGCTCACTTGACGGCTTGTGATAAACCGGTGCTTCTTCTGCAAGTGCATCAACTGGAAGCTCACACACTACTTCTCCTTGATGGAGTAAACGAAGCATTTTATCGTCTGTCACATGACCGACTGAGACTGCTTCAAGATCATATTTTTCAAAAATATCAATGATTTCTTGCTCACGGCCTTTTTCAATGACCAACAGCATTCTCTCTTGGGATTCAGACAGCATCATTTCATACGCTGACATGCCTGTTTCACGCTGAGGGATCAGGTCTAGGTTCATTTCGATACCTGAACCGGCTTTACTTGCCATCTCTGCACTTGAGCTAGTTAAGCCAGCCGCTCCCATATCTTGAATGCCCACAAGCGCATCATTTTTGATGACTTCAAGACATGCTTCAAGCAAAAGCTTTTCCATGAACGGATCGCCGACTTGAACCGCTGAACGTTTTTCTTCTGATTCATCAGAAAATTCTTCAGACGCAAATGTTGCACCGTGAATCCCGTCACGTCCCGTTTTAGCACCAACGTACATGACCGTATTGCCAACACCTTTTGCCTGCCCTTTCTTGATGTCTTCATGGTTGATTAACCCTACACACATCGCGTTAACGAGCGGATTGCCTTCATAACTTTGATCAAAATGAACTTCTCCGCCGACTGTTGGAATACCGATACAGTTTCCATAGCCTGCAATCCCTGCCACTACTTCTTCAAACAAGTACTTCACGCGCGGTGAAGTCAGTTCACCAAAACGAAGAGAGTTTAATACCGCAATTGGACGAGCACCCATGGAGAATACATCACGGATGATTCCGCCGACACCTGTTGCCGCTCCTTGATACGGTTCAATTGCAGATGGATGGTTATGTGATTCGATTTTAAATACAACCGCTTGGTTGTCTCCAATATCAACGATTCCAGCGCCTTCCCCAGGACCTTGCAGAACATGCTCTCCTTTTGTCGGGAATTTGCTTAAAACAGGCTTTGAGTTTTTATAACTACAATGCTCTGACCACATGACAGAAAAGATACCCGTTTCTGTGTAGTTTGGCAGCCTGCCAATAATGGATTCGATTAAAGCGAATTCTTCATCACTCAATCCCATTTGCTGATACAATTTCTCTTCTTTAATTTGCTTGTGACTTGGTTCAAGCAGTAGTGACATGAGTGTCCCTCCAATTTTTCACGATAGATTGAAACAATTTAAGTCCGTCTGCGCTGCCTAGTAATGAGTCAACCGCGCGCTCAGGGTGCGGCATCATGCCGAGTACATTGCCCTGTTCATTCGTTACACCTGCAATTCGATTGACACTGCCGTTAATATCGTCACCGTAAGTGAAAGCGATTTGGCCTCGTTCAATCAGCTTCGCTAACGTGTCTTCGTCACAGTAGAAGTTGCCTTCTCCGTGTGCTACAGGAATCGTAATCGATTCACCTTTTTGATAACCGCTTGTAAATTGCGTTTCGTTGTTCTCTACAATGAGTTCAACTGGACGACAGATAAATTTTAGATCTTTATTTCGTCTCATTGCACCTGGCAGAATGCCAAGCTCCTGAAGAATTTGGAACCCGTTACAAACACCAAGAACAGGTTTTCCTTCCGCAGCTGCTTTTTTCACAGCCGGCATGATGTTAGAAAAACGAGCAATCGCACCGCATCTTAAGTAATCCCCATAAGAGAAACCGCCTGGTACGAGTACACCGTCAAAACCATCAAGACTCGTTTCGTCGTGCCATACATATTCAACTTGTTCACCTAACTCATCTTGAATCGCATGGTACATATCGATATCACAGTTAGAGCCAGGCAAGACGATCACTGCAAACTTCACTGTGCGACAACCTCCTCCACCTCATAGCGGTAATCTTCAATCACCGTGTTGGCAAGCAATTTTTCACACATTTCTTTGACCACTGTATCTAAGTCACGTTCTGATTTCTCAATGACTAGCTCCATATATTTCCCGATACGGACATCCTTTACTTCCTGATAAGACATGCTGTGCAAAGCGTGCTGCACGGCACTTCCTTGTGGATCAAGAACGCTCTCTTTTAAGCTGACAAAAATTTTCACTTTATACATGTTTATGGCCTCCAAGTCTTTTGAAAATTTCTTCGTATGCATTTGTTAAGCCGCCCAGGTTTCGTCTGAACACGTCTTTATCAAGCTTTTCGTTTGTGTCTTTATCCCAAAGCCTGCACGTATCAGGTGAAATCTCATCAGCTAGCAAAATACGATTCTCGTGATCTATTCCGAATTCAAGCTTGAAATCAATTAAATTCACATGGCAATCTGAGAAGATTTGCTTCAATTCTTCATTCACTTGTCTTGTGATTTGTTTCATTTCCTCGACCTGCTCAGGTGTCGCTGCATGTAAAATGCGAATATGATCTTCTGTAATGAGCGGATCGCCAAGTGCATCATCTTTGTAGTAAAACTCGATCAAAGGTGTGTCCAGTTTCGTTCCCTCTGGAATCCCAAGACGTTTTGACATACTGCCTGCCACCACGTTTCGCACAACGACTTCAAGCGGTACGATGTCTACCTTTTGAATGAGCTGTTCTGTTTCAGATAGGCGTTTAACAAAGTGATTATTGATCCCTTTCTCATGTAGCATTTGAAAAATCAAGCTGGAAATTTCGTTATTCAGTCTGCCTTTGCCTTCAATTTCCGCTTTCTTTTCACCGTTAAATGCTGTAGCTGAGTCTTTATATTCAACATATAAAATATGCTCGTCATCGGTCTGATAGATTCTTTTCGCTTTGCCTTCGTAGAGAAGTTCTTGTTTCACAGTCATTCAGATTGGCCTCCTAATTTGAATGTTGGCAATTTTCAGGATTAGGCGCCTGACTAGCAGGCGGCCCATTTCTTACGCAAGACCTAGACGTTCGAAAATCATATCGACATTTTTCAAGTGATAGTTGTAATCGAAGCAGTCAGCGATTTGTTCAGGTGTTAAGCGTGAGGTGATTTTCTCTTCTGCTTCTACTAATGAACGGAATGGTACTTGTTTTTCCCAAGCTTCCATCGCCTTTGGCTGAACCGTGTCATATGCTTCTTCACGTGCCATACCTGTATCAATAAGTGCAAGAAGAACACGCTGAGAGTAGATCAAGCCAAGTGTGCGGTCCATGTTGCGTTTCATATTCTCAGGGAACACCGTCAAATTCTTCACAATGTTAGAGAAACGGTTCAGCATATAGTTCAGTGCAATCGTTGCATCTGGTAAAATGATGCGTTCAGCAGATGAATGAGAAATATCACGCTCATGCCAAAGTGGTACATTTTCATAAGCAGTCAGCATATAACCACGGATGACGCGGGCAATTCCCGTCATATTTTCAGAACCGATCGGGTTTCGTTTATGCGGCATCGCTGATGATCCCTTTTGTCCTTTTGCAAAGAACTCTTCTACTTCACGCGTTTCACTCTTTTGAAGACCACGAATTTCAACAGCAAATTTCTCAATGCTTGTTGCAACTAAAGCAAGGGTTGCCATGTAATCTGCATGACGGTCACGCTGCAAGGTTTGGGTTGAAATTGGTGCAGCTTTGATGCCAAGTTTCTCACATACATATTGCTCAACAAACGGGTCGATGTTCGCATATGTGCCAACAGCACCAGAGATTTTGCCGTATTCGATGCCGGCTTTTGCTTGTTTAAAACGTTCTAAGTTACGCTTCATTTCCTCGTACCAAAGACCAAGCTTTAGGCCAAATGTTGTCGGTTCAGCGTGTACACCGTGTGTACGGCCCATCATGACTGTATATTTGTGCTCTTTTGCTTTTTCTTTTAGTATGTCAACAAATCTCTCAATGTCCTTGAGCAAAATATCGTTCGCCTGTTTTAATAGATATGAAAGCGCCGTATCCACTACGTCTGTAGAGGTTAACCCGTAATGAACCCACTTTCTTTCTTCTCCTAGAGATTCAGATACAGCACGCGTAAAGGCAACCACGTCGTGGCGCGTGTCTTGTTCAATCTCTAGAATACGATCAATATCAAAGCTTGCATTCTTACGCATAGTCACAACGTCTTCTTTCGGAATGATGCCAAGTTCTGCCCAAGCTTCACAAGCGAGAATTTCTACTTCAAGCCATGCATTAAATTTGTTTTCCTCTGTCCAGATTGCTGACATTTCTGGTCGTGCGTAACGTTCGATCATTTCCCGTTTCCTCCATCTCTTTCAGTCCATATCTTTGTGATGTTTGCCATCCATTCATCATCAAGCTGTTTCATAAATGTCATATGCCCCATTTTGCGGCCGGCTTTTACTTCATGTTTGCCATATAGATAAAGCTTCGCTTCCTTTAAAAGCTCAGGATGTTCTTTTGGGATGTCCACTTCATCGCCCAGCAAATTCACCATCATGCCCTCTGATAAAAGAGCTGTTCCGCCAAGCGGCAAACCGCATATGGCGCGAATGTGCTGTTCAAACTGACTCGTCTCACATAAATCCAATGTGTAATGTCCAGAGTTATGCGGGCGCGGTGCCAGTTCATTGACGAGCAGCTTCCCTTCATTTGTCAGGAACAGTTCAACAGCAAGCGTACCGACCAGCCCTAGCTTTTCAGCAAGCGTTGTTGCCAGCTCTTTTGCTTTCTCCTGAATGCTGCCATCTACCCGTGCAGGCACGATGCTTTGGAATAAAATATTATGCTTATGAATGTTCTCAGCGACTGGGAATGTCGCAATTTCCCCATGAACAGACCGCGTCACAATCACGGACAGTTCCATTTGGAAAGGAACCCAGCTTTCTAAAATACATGTCCCATGAGTGAGAAGTGCAGCCGCTTCATGAAGCTGATCCTTCTCTTTGATCACGTACTGTCCTTTACCGTCGTAACCGCCTCTGCATGTTTTCAGCACAGCTGGCAAACCAAGCGCATTTACTGCGTCTTCCAGCTCCTTCTCATCATGAACGATGCGATAAGGGGCGACTTCACAGCCTGCATCTACAATCCCTTTTTTCTCCGTTTCACGGTTTTGGGTTAAAAGAAGGAGTTCGCTTCCTTGCGGTAAATACGCCTCTTCCTTCAGCTGATTGAGTGCATCATAATCAATGTTTTCAAATTCATATGTGACCACATCACTGATGTCCGCCAGCTGCCTGATCGCTTCAAGGTCACTGTATGCGGCTGTAATTTCTGTATCAGCAACCTGTCCGCAAGGAGAAAGTGTGACAGGGTCAAGGACTGCTGCACGGTAGCCCATTTGCTTTGCACTGACGGCCATGTATCTGCCAAGCTGTCCGCCGCCGATGATACCAATGGTTGCGTTTGGAAAAATGGTCTGCTTAGCCAAGCTGATCACTGCTTTCTAATACAGTTTGTTTTGTTTGCTCTCTTCTTTCTTCAAGGCGTGCTGCAACGGCTTCATCGAATGCTGAAATCATTTGTGCGGCTAGAAGCCCTGCATTTGTTGCACCGGCTTTGCCGATTGCCACTGTAGCAACAGGTACACCGCCTGGCATTTGAACGATGGATAATAAGGAATCCAGTCCGTTTAATGCTTTTGATTGTACGGGCACACCAATGACCGGCAGTGTCGTTTTTGCTGCGACCATCCCCGGTAAATGTGCTGCGCCTCCAGCACCGGCAATAATGACCTTGAGTCCTTTACCTCTTGCTTCAGTCGCATATTCAAACATCAAATCAGGTGTCCGATGTGCGGATACAACCTGTTTTTCATACGGAATGTTCAATTCCTCTAAGATATCGCACGCATGTTTCATTGTTTCCCAATCAGATGTACTTCCCATGATGACACCTACAAGCGGCTTCATTTTGTCCCCACCTTTAAGCTATTATTCGATTTTGTATCGTTTGACACGCTTCCCAAACCTAAGTAGCTTGTCAAACGCCGAACAAAAAGACCCGGTTTGTATTGCATTGTTAGGAAGCAACACAAACCGGGCCATGGTAAGCGCTGTTCGCTTTTAAAACGCCATGTCAGTTTTGTTCACTATCCTGCATAGTCCAGTCATTTACGGTAACTGGGTAGAAACTTATGGGCCATATTCCCAAGATTATATGAGGCTCGTGTTTTGATTTCATGTTTATCTTAACAACGGATGTTCATGATGTCAACGGATTTATCGAACAATCTATGAAGTCGTCGTTTTAATGTTCGGATTTAGAGTATTTTTCCCTCAAATACGATTTTTTTCCCAATCGGAATGATCTGAATCGACCCATTTTCCTTCTTTTCCTGAAAGATGGGCTCCTCCATTCGTCGGACAGGTGAGTAGCCTTCCTCCGCCATCTGGGACAACACTTGATCAATCGTCATGTTGTCTTCCACGTAGAATTTCTTTTTCTTTGGTTTTGCGGTCATTCTTTAATTCTCCTTTTCTTCACAGCCTTCACCCAGAAGCCGCCATGAATCGTTTTGGGCTCATACGAAATGATAAACGCCTTTGAATCAAGCGTTTTAATCGTTTCATATAATTGCAGTTCATATTTTCTCGGTGTTAAAATTTGCATCGCTGACCGGTCTCCTTCAAGACCTCCTACTACCCAGTTGGTGACGCCATATCCTTTTTCTCTCAATTGTTTTGGGAGATCTAGATCGATTTCTTTTGTAATCACGTTCACAGTAATGTAGCCAAGTGCCAGCTTCTCTTCAATTTTCATCCCGACAATGATTCCAATTCCATAACCTAGCGCATACGCAATGACATTTTGTACTTGATCTAAGTTATCTAACACGATACTCAAACCAATGACATAAATCAGCATCTCGACAGTACCAGCAAAAGCGGCTGCATACCTTCTGCCTTTCATTGTTAAAATTAAACGCATAGTGGAAAAAGAGACATAGACAATGTTAATCACTAAAATAATCAAAACCATGGTGAACGCATTGGATAAAAGTTGTTGAAGCACGATTCGAACCCCCTGCACTAAAAATCAAATAAAGCACCCCATATTCTACTAGAGAACAAACCTTGATACAATCAAATTTGCGCGAGAAAAACACATATATCTTTCGACAACAAGGGGTGGTCTTTGTTACCAAGAGTTTACCCGTTTTTTCCTCTTCTCAACATGAAAAACCTCCTTTTTCAAAAGGAGGCTTTAGATGGTTGATAAAGGGCTGAAATATACTTTATTTTAACCCTTTGTCTTCTTTTCAGCGTGATAGAAAACCTTTGAATTTTAAAAAGACCGAGTACACGCTGAAACGTGTTTTATCCAAACCGAACTGGAACAAGTGATGGGATCAAATACTCTCCGACAATGCCCCATAAAAGGGCAATGATGACGAGCTCAATCAACAAAAAGACCCAGCCGGCATACATCAAGTCTCCCCGCACAGCTTCTTGATCTGATTGAATGGAGCGGAAGAGCACAATGGCAATCAGCTGAAGACCGAAAAACATCATGACGGATAAAATCACCGTTACATATGGAATATTCAGCATGGCAAATACAAGCCAAAGGATAGATAAAACCAAAACCGGCACAAGCACGGCACCGAACTTCATGATCACTTCTTTCAGCGAGATGTTTCCTTTCAGCATGTACTTACCGAGCACCCAAACCGTCAGCATCATCAGTGTCAACAGAATGAGTGTAAAGACCGCTACCTTCAAAAAGGCGTCACCAAAAGAATAATGAATACCAAAACCTAATAAACGGGTCTTTGACGCCTTTAATTGAACGTAGTTGCCTAAAGCAAAAAACACACTGAATAACACAATTGAAATCCAGGCGTACTTCATGCGTAAAGTGTCCGCTTGATGGATCGCACGACTCGGTGATTTTAACATCGCGAGCCCATATGAGCCATAGCGCTTAAACGCACCGCCTACACCTCTTGCAATGCGCTGAATGGCTGAACGCTCTTCATTAGCTGGCTTAGCCGTTCTTCCTCGTTTTGCAGCACTGCGGCTGAGGCGGGACTGCCTCGTTTCTTGATCTATTGATGGCTCTTCGTTTTCGTTTTTTATTTCAGATGTAACCTGCTCTTGATCTTTCTCTAACATCCCATATCAACTCCTATCTCAGACAATCCGCACAGGCTCAGGTGACCTGTCCGGATGACTCCTATTAAAGTAGCGGAGTCTCTCTATTCAGTCAAGATTCCTTGACGTTCATACGAATAGACGGATAAAAGAATGAAGAGGTTTTAAATGGAGAGAAAATAAGACAAAACAAAAAAGCTGATGAGTGGATCAGCTTTTCATCATCTTTCATCACTTTTCATGAACGATAGCGCGCCTGCTTTGCTTTCTGAATCCGAAGATTCTCTTGGTGTGCGGGGAAACGAGTCTTTTCTGTCGTATCGACTTGTGTAATTTGTCCATTATGAATGGTGATCACCACCGACCCGTATTCAATCCCTTTTAAGGCAGATAAAATAAAATTCAGCTTTTGTTCATCCATCGCTCATCCCCCATCCCACTAATTTTGCTTGCGCTCTTTTAAATAGAGAACCTCATTTTCCAGCTCATGAATCGTATAATGCATGAGCGCTTCATGTTTTTCTTCATGCCCCCATAATAGGAGCTGCTCAATCAATACCTGCTTTTTCCGCTCAATCACCTGCCTAAGCCAGCGTGACAAGTCATCCCCTCCCGTTATAATGAATGCAAGAAAAAAGGCACTCTGACCCTTCTATAGAAAAAAGGAAATCAAAGCGCCTTTGGTGATCCAATCAGCGAATTATGTCTTTTTATCATAAACACATAATTCCTATAAGTCAACTATGTTTTTGAAATTTCCCTACAAAAAACAGCAGCCTCCATGAGCTGCTGTTTCAGACAAACCATTAATGATTTAAGAAAGCAAAATATAGAATAAAGATGACAAACAGGCCGTACATAATTGGATGCACTTCTTTTGCTTTTCCTTTAAAGATCATGGTGATCGGGTAGAAAATGAAACCAATCGCAATCCCTGTCGCAATACTATATGTCAGTGGCATCATAATCATGGTTAAGAAGGCCGGTACCGCAATTTCAAAACGATCCCATGCGATCTTTGCAAGAGGTGCAACCATCAGTGCACCGACAATGATTAAAGCAGGTGCCGTTACATTCGATGTCACGACAGATAAAAGCGGCGAGAAGAACATCGCAAGTAAGAAGAAAATACCTGTCACGACAGCTGCAAAACCAGAGCGAGCACCCGCAGCAACACCTGAACTAGATTCAACATAAGACGTCGTCGTTGATGTACCAAGAACAGAACCGACGACGATAGAAGAAGAATCCGCCAGAAGCGCTCTTCCTGCACGCGGCAGCTCATTATTTTTCATTAAACCAGCCTGCGTTGCCACAGCCACAAGTGTACCAGCTGTATCAAAGAACCCAACGAATAGGAACGTTAAAATAACCACAAGCATTTGAATGGAGAAGATGTCTGGTAAGTGAATCAAAGCTTGACCAAAGGTTGGAGACAAACTTGGAATGCTTCCGATAATTTGAGATGGAACTGGCACAAGACCAAAGATCATTCCAGCAATGGCTGTCACAAGCATCCCAATGAAGACACCTGCATTCACTCGAAGAACCATTAAAATGACAGTCACAACGATTCCAAATACCGTCAACAATACAGGACCACTATGAATGTTTCCAATCGAAACGAGCGTATTATCGTTATTGGCAATAATGCCAGAGCCTTGAAGCCCTACAAATGTAATGAACAAACCAATCCCTGCACCAACAGCCAGCTTCAGCTCACTCGGAATAGCATTGATGATTTTTTCACGGAAACCTGTTAAAGAAAGAGCAACGAAAATCAATCCTGAAACAAACACACCGGAAAGTGCTGCCTGCCATGAGATTCCCATACCAAGAACAACTGAGAAAGCGAAGAACGCATTCAGTCCCATACCTGGTGCAATTGCAATCGGGTACCTGGCGATCAATCCCATCAGGAAACAACCTGCCGCAGAAGCTAACGCCGTTGCAGTAAAGACAGCCCCCTGATCAATTCGTAATTTATCTGGAAAATCCGGTACTGCTACTAAAGCAAGTGTGATCGGATTGACAAACAAGATGTAAGCCATCGACAAAAATGTCGTTAAACCGCCGATGATCTCTCTGCGATAATTCGTACCTAACTCATCAAACTGAAAAAACTGTTTCAAAGCCAACTGACTCCCTTCATGTCCTTTTGCTTTAGTCTGTCCCATTCACAAGTCAAATAAAAAACGCCCCAACAGTTTTTGGGACGCTTGACTACAATGTGAATTCAGACCGTGACATCAAACAAGAACAATGCATGATTTATATCAAACGAGTGTGAATTGACGTAGTCAAGCCATTTACGGTAGCTTGGTAGAAACTTGCGGGCCATATCCCCGCCATTATACGACTTCTATCTATTTGATTTCTGTGTCTATTGTACCAACTTCATTTTTAAAACACAATACAAAAAGCGAACATTTTTCAAAGAAATGTCCGCTTCATTCGTCTTATTACACGAATTTGGAAAATCACATCTAGTTCTTTATACACCCATCACTGAATTCTGGCAAAAACCGTTTCTGCTACATCGAAAAATGCCTTCACAGCAGGAGAAGCTTGCGTGAGCGATGGACAGGCAAGCGCCACCTCACGATGATGCGATACATTCAGATGACTGATCTGCACAAGTTGCTGCGTTTTTAGGAATAACTCAGGACCTATCGTCACACCAAGTCCTTCCCCAACCATGCGGGCAATGGTCGTACAATCATGCACTTCAAATAAAATAGACGGCTTGATTTTCGCCTCTGAAAAAATATCCTCTACATGGGATTGATACATGCCAGTTGGCATAATAAATGGTTCGTCCGCTAATTCTTCCATGTCTACAATTGGCTGCTGCTTAAAACGATGATTTTCGTGATAAGCGACCACCATTTTATCTTTCATAAGTGGCAATAGATCAAACGCTTCATCCGCTTTACCTTTTACAACAAACCCAACATCAATAATGCCAGAATCGAGCCACTCCAATATTTCTTCATATGTCCCCTCATAGAATTTAAATTCAATCTTTGGATGCTTTTTCTGATAGCTCACAAGCAGTTTTGGCAACAAACAAGCGGAAGCACTGGCAAATGTTCCAATCCGAATCAAGCCAGATTCAATATTTTTGGTGAGCGCAATTTCCTGCTGAATTTTCTCTACTCGATTTAGCACTTCTCTTATATGCGGAAGAAGGGTTTCACCGGTATCTGTCAGCGTGATGCCCTTTTTTCGGTCACGTACGAATAAAGACACGCCCCACTCCGTCTCTAAACTTGCCACCGCATGACTCACGGCAGACTGTGTCATATTTAATGCTTCAGCTGCAGCGGTAAAACTGCCTAGCTCGACCACCTTAGCCATCGTCTCGAATCGAACAAAGCTCATGAGTATTCACTCATCCCTTTCATGAAAAACATCAATTTTACTTATGTTAGCACGGAATTTAAAATAAATACAACGTTTCAACATAAAGGAAGGGTTCAAAATGAAAAGTACATCTTATCCATTGCTCATATTTCTTTTAGCCGTCGGTTCTTTCGTCACAGGTACTTCAGAATTCGTCGTATCAGGCATACTGGACATCATTTCTGACGATCTGCACATCTCCATCCCGGTTGCGGGACAGCTCATCACCATCTATTCTCTTTTTTATGCGGTGGGTGCCCTCTTTTTAGTCATGGCCACATCGAAATTGAATCGAAAAAAGGTTCTTTTATCGGCAATTTCCATGTTTATAGCAGGGAATGTGCTCGCCTTTTTTAGCCATCACTTTATGCTGCTCATGCTCTCACGGGTCATCATGGCCATGAGTGGCGGCTTATATATTGTACTCGCAACAAATTATGCAGCGCAGCTCGCCCCGCCAGAAAAAAAGGGGAGTGCGATGGCAACGGTGATCACTGGATTTACAGTTTCACTAGTACTCGGTGTACCGATTGGAACATTTTTAGCAGGATATGTAGATTGGCATGCCATTTTTCTCATTATTGCAATAGGAACCGCTTGTCTCTTGTTTCTTCTGTATCGATTATTACCGCCTATGGAGGGACATTCCCATGTGCCATTCAAACAGCAAATTCAAATTCTTCAAGACCGTAGGGTGTTAAGCGGCTTAGCCACGACAGCCTTTTGGATTTTAGGTTACACAATGGTATTTGCTTACATTTCGCCATTATTGCGACAGACATCCGGATTTACACTTGAACTGACAAGCATTGCCTTGCTTGTCTTAGGAATCTCTGCTTTTATTGGCTCACGCTTTGGTGGATACGCTGTCGATCAATGGGGACCAAACCGAACCATTTCAATCAGCATCACGGTTCAAATGCTCATGCTCTTTGCATTATCCTTTACACAATTTTCAGTAGTTGGCGTCTTCATCACGCTCGCCATTTGGGGCACCGCCACATGGACAACAACACCAGCGAAGCAATTTTATCTCATCTCCCTAAAACCCGAAACATCGGAAACCGTGCTGAGCTTTAATACAGCGATTATGAATATCGGCATGATGCTCGGCTCGTCAATGGGTGGTCTGATTATTCAATATACAAATGTAACGAATTTAAGTTGGATCGGCGGGCTAGCCAGTTTTGTTGCGTTGATGTTGATTCGGTACTCGTTCAATCAGCTGGTTCAAAAGCAGACAAAAAGCGAACATGTGTAATCATGTTCGCTTTCTTATTTATTGACTAGCTTTTGATGTTTCTTTTTTGACTGGAATGGTTAACGTTATCGCCTTCTGTGGTGCCAACATATTCAGTTCTGACAAATCAAGGTAAAGCCCATATTCTTTAAAAGAAAAATGTTTTAATGATAAAGTTTCTAAATTCTTATCATCAAATTCAAAGGTGGATTGCATGGAAGCTGTCTTTAAATTCGTCATCTTCGCATGGTTCCCCTTCAAGTAATATCCGCTTTCATAGTCTGCTTGTGGATTGGGCCATGATTTCATCTTTTCAACATCGCCTAATCCAATGAATTCACCGATATTCTTCATCACATCCTCATCTAATTCTTTCTGGTCTACTCCAGTAAATTGATAATCAACAATCACAGAACGGTCTTTTTGCTCTATCTTATTGATTTTGATTCCGATGCCATGGTGTTTTGTTTTGAACTGAACAGGCAGCTTTGTCTGAAGAGGAATGATTTTGCTTTCTTCCCGTTCGATATTCACATATGTGTCAAATGTCAATTCAGTCGCCTTTGGATTGATCGGCTGATTCAAAATCGTTAAATGATCTTTTCTAGTTTTGTCAGAAGACATTTGTTTTTTTCTTAAAACGGTCCCAATCTCAAGCTGATACTCATTCCCTAAATTATCCTTCATTCCATCTATACTGACTTTATCATCTTTGGCAAAACCATTGTAATCAATGGCATATTGAATTGCAGAGCCATTCACTCCATTTTCTACCTTTACATTTCTTATTTGATAACGTCCATTTAAAATAGACACGTCTTTTTGTCCCGCTAATAAAGTGGTTTTTTGCTTGACCACAGGTAACTTGAAGCGCCAATTCCCTACAATATCCCCAATCTTCGAAATAACAAGCGGTACTTGCTGACCTTGTTTGATCGTTTGTCCATTTGTATAGACTTCCGTCTGCCCAACATAGCGGCCATCTTTCATTTTTTTCAATCCCTGATTGTCGTAACTCGGTTGGAAAGTGTCATTTATACGATCGAAGTTGTTGACTATGAATGGTACAGAATCTTCCTTTGTATTCAAATTCTCCACAGTAAACGTATAAACAAGCCGCCCTGCATCATAATACACACTGTTTACTTTCACAGTAACCCCTCTTGATTCAGCCCCCTCATTGACATGCTTCACCAACTCACTCTGAAAAAGAGACATTCCTACTTTATCGTGAAACATCATATATAACTGTCCAACAAACGGCACTCGAGCCATCGCTGTATTAAGAGAAGGAAAAATGAAGCCTGATGAAAAGTAAAGGACAACAAGGGCGATAACTGAATAGATTGGCGTTCTCCAATTCCATGTGAACCAACGTCTTTTCTTTTCCGCTTTCACATCTCCCATTGCTTGACGAATTGCAGAGGTCAATTCAACTTTTGGTACATCAATCTCTTCATAAAGCTTTTTCATTTCTTTTCGTTCCATCGACACTCTCCTCCTTCTCCAATGTTTGCTTTAATAGCTTTCTTGCTCGATACAAATGAGTTTTAACCGTTCCTTCAGGCACACCCATCTGTTCAGAAATCATTGAAATCGAATAATCTTGAAAATAAAATAGCTGAATCACGAGCTGATATTGCTCATCTAACACTTCAAGTGCATTTTTTAAATCGAGCTTGTCTTCTAAAAAATCATGTCGCTCCACGCTCTCATGATGCTGTTCAAACGGAACAACATCTTGCTGCTTTTTCTTCATCGCAAAAATCGTATGAATCAAAATCCGCGTCAGCCAGGTAGAAAAATAAGCCGGCTCTTTTAAGCCAGATAAATGCTTAAACGCTTTAATGACCGTCTCTTGAACAGCATCTAACGAATCCTCTTTATTTCTTGTATAGAGAAAAGCCGTTTTATATAAACGCTCTTGATACATCAGCATTAATTTCTCAAATGCCGGAACATTCCCTTTTTGTGCTTTTTTAATTAGACGCACTTGCTTCATCTCACTCACACCTCCTACACCTGTTAGAGCAAGGTTTCTCTCAAACGGTTTCACAAACGGAAATTTCTTTCACGTAGCATATGTCGGACAAAAATAGAAAAAGTGAAGAACGAGCAGCAAAGATTATGTTGAACATTTGATATAATGGAAGAAATATCTACTAAAAGGAGTATGCCGATTGTTTCTATTTGAAGAACCCGTATGTGCTAGCTGTCAGAAGAAGATAGAAGGTAACGAAGAAGTGTACGTCAAGCTCGTCTATCCAAAGAGACGTGGAATGACAGAGGTAAAGGCTTGGCTGAGGAATGAAGGGTTTTTTTATTGTAAGGCATGTTATGGAAAAGCAACATAAAAACAAGCATTTCAATTAAAATGCTTGTTTTTACTTTCTACTTTTTTATTTCCGCTTACTACGAAGTTCAATGAGTGCTAGTTTATTGTCATTGAAAAAGAACTCTAGAATGATACCGTTTGATTGATCTTGATATTGTATACCTTTGCTATACCCTTCGACAAACCAGAGCTTCTTGAATTGCTCTCCATATGTTTGTATCACAGATGAATAATCTTCTCCTATTTTAACTCCCTTAGATGTTTGAAGATTTTTCTGTTTTGACTGATTGTAAATAGATGTAACTCGATGATGTTGATCAACTGATACTACAAAATCTTGATTTTCTTTTTCCATATAGACCCTCTGTTTAGGATGAGAGAATTGAGTATTCTCCGCAAAAGTATGATCTCCCTCAAATTTTTCACCGATCTTAAAATGACCTAGCGATTCATTTATTAAAGATACAGAGTGAAAATTAAAAAACATAGCCACCCAAACAAATAGTGCGGTTCCTCCTAAAACAGAACCTACAATCACTAACACTTTAGAATGGATGATTCCCTTTTTAAACAAATAGATCGCTAAAGATACGATGATCATCACGATGACGATCATAATTAGAAAAATGCCCATTTCAATTATCCTCTTTTATCGAATTCGTTTGTGAATTATTCCCACAATCATATTCTCATATTACACCAAAGCATTACACAAAATCGACCAGTACAGGTATAATTTAAATAAAATTGCACAAGGAGAAAAATATGACTAGACGTGAACTGATATTCCCGCAATCATTTCCAACAATACATACCGAAAGACTAATCTTAAAACAAGCGACGATCGAAGACGCTGAGGATATGCACATCTACTTATCCAATGAAACCGTGTGCCGCTACATGGGCATTGATGCTCATGAAACAATTGAAGACACAAAAGAAGAAATCAAGTGGTATGACAACATCTTCAAAGAACAAACAGGCATCCGCTGGGGCATTTCTCTAAAAGACAATCCAGCCATCATCGGCAGCTGCGGCTTTCTCAACCTAGAAAAACAGCACTGTCGCACGGAAATTGGCTATGAATTGCATCACGATCATTGGAGAAAAGGCATCATGAGCGAAGCGATTGCTGCAGTGTTACGATATGGATTTCAGGAAATGAACCTGAATCGGATTGAAGCGATCATTGATCCAGCAAACATATCTTCTGTTCAATTATTGGAGAACTTTGATTTTGTACAAGAGGGTTTATTGAGAGAGTACGATCTTGGTCAGAATGGGTTTGATGATGTGTTTATGTATTCGATTTTGAAGAGAGATTACGAATAAAACCCTAATTGAACAGAGAAGAAAAAAACGACGAATTACCAATGGATAGAAGACTGGTTTAAAAAGTACGAAAATCTTGAATTAAAGCCTTTGGAATGGGATTTTAAAAAAAGTTATACTAACTATCGA
Source organism: Bacillus sp. FSL W7-1582 (assembly GCF_038593325.1). NCBI lineage: Bacteria > Bacillati > Bacillota > Bacilli > Caryophanales > Bacillaceae > Bacillus > Bacillus sp. FSL W7-1582. Next base: position 645,086 of record NZ_CP151987.1, on the reverse strand, counting down.
TAAATACTGTCACGCCAATGGCTCATGTTAGAATGTAAAATGTGAAAACTCTAAGAAACTGATTGTGATAAAAAGCTTGAATCAAGTTGTTATTTAGAAAGAACCTGGGAGAACCACGAATTCGTTTTGGGACACTTTTAAACAGTGTGTGATTGATTTAAAAATAAAGCTACAATATACCATCCTAGGGAGTAATCCAGAGAAATCTCTTAAAAATCAATGTTATTTAATAATTTATAGTCTTCATTATTCTTTTTCATCTTATTTTCCATAAGAAATTAAAAAATAAATTTGTGTACATTATTAATCTGGTATCAACAAAAAAATTCAATTTATTCACGAACGTACTTTCGTATGTTATAATAGAAATGTTCTACATTTGTAGAATATAACTCTAAATATGTGTAGGGGTTTGGATATGTCATTTTCATATAATAAACTATGGAAATTATCAATTGATAAAAAAATAAATAAGACACAGTTACGCGATATTGCAGGTCTTACAAATACCACTTTATCAAAATTAAGTAAAAATGAAACTGTGAGTATGGATTCGCTTGCACGTATCTGTCGCACACTTAATTGTGATATTAGCGATATCGTAGAGTATATTGATGAGGAGGTCATTGTAAATGAGTAAAAAATATAGTGTCATTGACCTTTTTTCTGGCGCAGGAGGACTAAGTCAAGGATTTGTTCAAGCAGGTTTTGATGTTTTAGCAGGAATAGATTTTGACGACGCAGCTCTTCGTACTTATGGTCATAATATTAAAGGCGCGAAAGCATTAAAAGAAGACTTGTTTGATGAAGAAAAATCTATTAAAAATATTGAAAAAAATTTAGAGGGAAAAAACATTGATGTTATTATTGCAGGACCACCTTGTCAAGGGTTTAGTTTGACAGGTGCTCGCGATATAAATGATTCTCGTAATAAACTTTATGTTGCAGTAGTTCATGCAGTCAATCATTTCAAACCTAAAGCATTTCTAATTGAAAATGTTCCCGGAATGGCAACTTTATATAAAGGAGCTATAAAGCAACAAATTATTAATACATTTGAAGATATAGGATATTCGGTATCTGTAACAGATAAGCCTCTTTTAGCAGCTGATTATGGTGTACCCCAGATGAGAAAAAGAATGTTTTTTGTTGGATTTAGAAAAGATCTTAATTATGACTATTTTGAGTTTCCAAAAGCTTATCTTGATAAAAATAGTTATATCGGAACAGCTGCAGCAATTTCTGATTTACCCTCCTTGGAAGATTCACTAGGTCAAGAAGTAATGCCTTATTCACAAAAACCACAAAGCACTTATCAAGAATTAATGCGCAAAAATAGTTCTTGTATTTATAATCATGTCGCTACTAATCATACAGATGAAGTAAAATGGGTGATTAGCCAAGTACCAGAGGGTGGAAATCATAAAGATTTACCAGAAGGAGTTGGAGAATCTCGAAAATTCAATGAAGCTTGGACGCGTTACCATAGTCAAAAACCATCAAAAACAATTGACACAGGTCACAGAAATCATTTTCACTATAAATGGAATAGAGTCCCAACTGTTCGTGAAAATGCACGGTTGCAATCATTCCCAGATTATTTCGAATTTTTAGGTACTAAAACACAACAAAATAGACAGGTAGGAAATGCAGTTCCTCCACTACTTGCTCAAGCGATTGGAGATAAAATGCTTTTACACTTAGAAAACGGTTTTGTCACAAAAGACAGTAAAAGTGTTGTTCACCACGTAGACCAATTCGAGTTGAGTATATAGGAGGATAACAAATTGAACAAATTAACTAATATTGAGCTCTTTGCAGGAGCTGGGGGGCTCTTAGATGGATTTGAACAGACTGGTAAATATAAATTACTAGGTGCTGTTGAATGGCTAAGACCCCAAGTAAGAACACTTATTAACCGGTTAGAAACAAAATATGGCGATCAATATGCCCATGAGAAAGTTTTAAACTTTGATATACAAAGAACTGATGAGTTACTTAATGGATGGGAAGATGAAGAATTTGGATTTAACACAGGTCTAGACTCACTTGTAGGAAATAATAAAGTTGATGTTATTTCAGGTGGGCCACCTTGTCAAGCATACTCTTTAGCTGGAAGAATTCGGGATGCCAATGGAATGAAAGAAGATTATAGAAATTATCTTTTTGAAGCCTATTTACGCATTGTAAATCATTATAGGCCTCGGCTTTTTGTGTTTGAAAATGTAGAAGGAATTTTATCAGCGATACCTTCTGGAGAATTAATTACTGATTTAGTTAGAAAAGGATTCGATGAAATAGGTTATGAAATTGTAGATGATCTTAGAAAGTATGCTCTGCAAGATTTAACAGAATTTGGAGTTCCGCAAAAGCGAAAACGAGTTATCATTATTGGAATAAGGCGAGATAATGATAATGTCGATTATCAAAATTTACTACATCGATTCTATAATGAAACTCTCGCAACAGTTAAAGTAAAGAAAATAAAAACTGTTAGAGATGCAATTGGCGATTTGCCTGTAATCTACCCTATTGAAAACCCTATAAATAAGGCAAATGCCTATTCAAATAATACAGGTATTAATGGTCATATTAGTCGTTTTCATAGTCTGCGCGATCAAGAAATATTTTCTGAATTGGCCTTAGATATTCAAAACAAAACCAATAAATATAGTACAACAGAGAAGCTAATTGAACTTTATTTCAAGAAAACTGGAAAACGCACTAATGTTCATAAATATCATGTGCTGAGATGGGATGAACCAAGTAATACAATTCCTGCACATTTAAAAAAAGATGGTTTACGCCACATTCATCCTGATCCTAAACAAAAAAGATCAATTACAGTTCGTGAAGCTGCACGCTTACAAACTTTTTCTGATGACTTTGAATTTAATGAATCCATGGTCGCTAATTATGAAATGATTGGAAATGCTGTGCCGCCTCTTTTTGCAAAAAAACTTGGCATGCTTTTACCAGTTTTCATTCAAGAAATTGAAATAGAGGAAAAAAAAAATGCGGGATTGGCAATATAGCCTCCGCATTTTTTGTGCTATACTGAAAAATCTGCGAAATAAACCCCCTCTTCAATTAGTGAAAGTGTAATGGTTGTACGCCCGTATCTATATAACGTCTCGTATGTGATAACCTCATCAATTCCAACGCCTAGACGTTTACGAATATAACGTCCCAAAATACTTTTTTTTGATATCCTTTCTCCATTTAAATAAGGTTGTTCAGGACTATATGAAGCTAGTTGTTTAGGACAAGATTTTCCATTAACAGATTGAACACCCTCGAATGAAGCAGGCATTATTACACCATCATCCCAAATCAATTCTATGGGATCCGAATTTCTTTTTCTTTTTCCTTTTGGTGTTTTGAAGTCTTCATCAAAAGGTTTAATAAGGCTTTGTTGCTTATTATATATTGACTTTGGAATTCGAATATATCCATCTCCTGGTGCCACGTGACCATTGCTAAGCCCCCAGTTTAAACCGCTTTTTGGTTTGACTACATTTACTCCTTTCTCTGTGGAATATAAAGGAATATCTACTTTATAATTAACATTTAGCGTATCCTGGTTAAAATCTTTCATTGGAGTAGATAAATCAATTTCTACTTGCTTCTTTTTTATTACAGGTACATCATTAGAATTATCTAAAATAAATTGATAGTACTCATCTAACGATGAAAATGTGTCTCTAGTTGCGTCAGCTAAGGATTCTCTATAGTCAGTTCTTAGTCCATTCGATGAAAAATTGGCTGAGCCTATTAAAGCTGATAGGGTCCTTCCTTTTTGTTTCCAAATATAAATTTTGGAATGAATTTCCTGAGTTGAATATTTGACAGTTAGTTTTGCATTTTCCCTTTTCAGTTGTTCTATTGAATGATGAAGTCTAGCATCAATTCCATCTGGATACATCCCACCTACTACTGTAACTAACATCGGTAGTTCTTTGAGTCTTTTAACTGGAGCAGGCCCCAAATAACCACTAATTACAATAAGTTCATCAGGTTCTTCTATTAGTTCATGCTTATTAAAAATTATATTTTCTAAATCTTTGTAATATAGCATAGTATATTTTCTCCATCTCTTTAAATCTATTTACAATAAGTTTAGCAAAAAAGAAGAGTTTGTAAAATAGAAAATTATTTAATTTTTAGTGTTTATTATCTGTTTTTTATTCTAAGAAAACGATGTGAAATACGCTTTCTCACTTTAATTTAGAGTCGCAATTTACTCAGCAGGCGACTTCCCCGTAATATCATACACCACACGGTTAATATACTCCTCTTCATTCACGATACAACTTGAAATCTTCTCAAGCACATCCCTGGGGATTCTAACCCAGTCACTCGTCATACCATCAATCGAATCGAAGTATCAGCATGGATACCGATTGTGTAGTCGTATGTTCTTACGTCCCCCATGACTATACTCTGTGAACGTCTGGAAGAACCGTGGAGTATTTCCAACTGTCGCACTTAGGTCCAAGCTAGCAATTTCTTCGCGAAGAATCGAAACCGATTCCAGACGATTTCTAGTTTTTCTTCAGAAATTTCATCTAGTACACCGATACCTAGTCCTGAACCTGAGACAGGAATATCCAAATATCCATTCTACTATTACAACACAGCACAAAAAGTCAAGTTTCCTAAAGAGCATTTCGGCTATACTAAACTCGTAAGGCAGGGAGGTGCTCGGTTGTCCTATCAAGAACATGAGAAATCGATTCAAGAAACATTAAATTATATTGAACAGCATCTGAAAGATGATTTACCGCTTCAAACTCTAGCGAAACACGCTGGTTATTCTAGGTTTCACTTTCACCGTATCTTCAAAAGAGTGATTAAGAAATCAGTTGTGGATTATATAAGGGAACGACGGATGACCCAAGCGGCGAAGGATTTAATTCATACGGACCAAAGGGCGATAGATATCGCATTGCAGTATCGTTTTGGTTCACAGGAATCCTTCACTAGAGCCTTTAAGAAGATATATGACATGTCACCCGCACGTTATCGGAAGTTATTAAGGAATGTCATTGATGAGGAGGAAACAAATATGGCTGATCATCAGAACACACCTACTGGCTGGATTATGACGGGGGATACCCCATCTGACTATGAAACAGGTTTAGATAACAGAATTGTACACAGTGGTACGTACTCCGCTTACCTGAAATCAAAGGATGAAAAAGCACGAGGATTCTCGACCTTGATGCAGCAAATTAAGTCTGATCGTTACCGTGGAGAACGCCTTCAATTTTCTGCTTTTGTCAAAAGCGAAGATGTGAAAGGTTCAGCTGGTTTATGGATGAGGATTGACCATTCTTCAGGTGAAGTTCTTGCGTTTGACAACATGATGAACCGCCCCATTACAGGAACAAACGGCTGGAATCATTTTAGTGTAGTATTGGATGTTCCAGTCAAAAGTGAAGTCATTGCGTTTGGCATTTTACTACAAGGTCCAGGTCACATTTGGATGAACGAACTTAGTTTTAAAACGGTAGATGAAAGTGTGCCAGTGACAGAACAAAATACTGTGGATCATTTAGAGGATGAACCAGTGAATTTAAATTTTGAAGGCTAGCTGACTGAATTTGAGAGGAGGTTCATTGCCATGAAAAAAATTGGTGCGATTTTATTGTTCGCTATGAATTCACTCACCTTTATTTGTGGCCTTGGATTTTTATTTGGTGAAGAGGATTAAAAATGAAGATAAGACATCCATAGGACAAAAAAAATCAATTGAAAAAGATATCCCAATCACTATCTCTTTTTTGTAGACTTGGTATAATAGAAAAAATCAGAAAAATGAGAATGCGATGATAAGGAATAGTACTTGCCGAAATGTTTTCAGAAAGTTGCTGGCTGATGAGAAGCAATAACAAAAAGGCAGGGAACTCACCTTAGAGTAGCCTTAGTGAAATGAAAAGTATTGATGTAGTTAAGGTCGGCACCCCACCGTTATATGGGAAGGATATAAGATCAAACAATCTGTATCCGAATAAGGGCATGATAATGTTTGTTTATCATGAAACAGGGGTGGTACCGCGTAAGAAGAAGTCTTTCGTCTCCAAGTTAAATCTTGGGGATGAAAGGCTTTTTTTATATTCTATTTTCTAGGAGGAATCGATGATGTTTAACCACAAAAAATACGAAAAGAAATACTTTTTGCCACCGAACCTTACGTATGATTGGGTGAAGAAAGAAACATTAGAAAGTGCTCCGATATGGTGCAGTGTGGACTTACGGGATGGAAATCAAGCATTACCTATTCCTATGAACTTAGAAGAAAAATTGGAAATGTTTCAGTTACTAATAGAGATAGGTTTTAAAGAAATTGAAATCGCATTTCCAGCTGCTTCTGATACGGAGTTTAGGTTTTTACGGACACTGATTGATCATCATATGATTCCAGACGATGTCACGATTATGGTGATCACACAAGCGAGAGAGCATATTATCCGCCGAACCTTCGAAGCCATTAAGGGGGTACCGAAAGCGATTGTTCATTTATATAATTCGACTTCAGAAGCTCAGCGCAGACAAGTATTTAAGAAAACAAAAGATGAAATTAAACAAATTGCAATGGATGGAGCTATTTTAGTAAAAGAACTTGCCGAAAAAACAAATAGCGATATTTATTTTCAATATAGTCCTGAAAGCTTTCCAGGAACAGAAGTTGATTATGCGTTAGATATTTGTAATAGTGTTTTAGATATTTGGAAACCGACACCAACTCATAAAGCAATCATCAATATTCCGACAACAGTTGAATATTCAATGCCTCATATCTTTGCAAGTCAGATTGAGTATATACACAAAAATCTGTCTTACCGAGACAGTGTGACATTATCTGTTCATCCTCATAATGACCGCGGCTCTGGGGTGAGTGATGCAGAATTTGGTGTTCTAGCTGGCGCAGAAAGAGTCGAAGGTACATTATTTGGTATCGGTGAACGTACAGGGAATGTAGACTTAATTACCTTGGCGATGAATATGTATTCACAAGGTTATGATCCAAAATTAAATTTCAATAACCTAGAAGCTATTCGTAAAAAATATGAAAAACTAACAAAAATCACTGTTCCTGAGAGGCAGCCTTATTCTGGGGAGATGGTTTTCACCGCATTCTCTGGGTCACATCAAGATGCGATATCTAAAGGTATGAAATATAGAAAAGAAAATAAAGTTGATAAATGGGACGTTCCGTATATCCCAGTAGATCCCGTTGACTTGGGGAGGAATTATCAAACGGATATGATTCGCATCAACAGCCAGTCTGGAAAAGGCGGCATAGGCTATATACTAGAAACAAACTATGGCATTCAACTTCCTTATCAAATGAATGAAGCCATGGGATATGAAGCGAAGAAAGTATCTGATCAGACAAGTAAGGAATTGTCTGTCGAAGAAATATATCATGTTTTTAAAGAACAGTATGTTGATTTTCACCCTCATTTCCAGCTGCTTGATTATCAATTTCATAAAGGAGAGAAGCAGGAAGTCACCTTAACTTTGCTGAGAGATCAACAAATTGACATACAAGGAACTGGCACTGGAAGCTTAGATGCCATCAGTAATGCGTTAAAAGCATATTTTCATCTCGAGTATGTTTTGGAAGTCTATGAACAGAATTCTTTGGGCAAGGATTCCCAAGCAAAAGCCTGTGCACAGATTGGAATTTCATCTCAAGGAAAAATGCATTGGGGCGCTGGAATTGATAAAGATATTATAGAAGCAACAGTAAAGGCCCTGGTGGTGGCAGTAAATAAACTAGAGGTTTGGATGTAAATGGAAAAAGATAAACTTGAAAAACATGAAGTGATGCAATATTTAAGAGAATATAACGAGCAAGAAATCTTTTATCAACAATACCAACAGAAAAAGCATGACAATCAATCATTGCAATTATTTTTGAAGGATTATAATAAACACAATTTAATGCATAAGCAAATATATATAGAAGAATTTTTGCAAAAAGGGCAGAACGAATTTGAAAAAGAGGATATCATGTGGTTAGGTCAGGAGAAAGATATCGAAGTGAGAAAGTATAGCCGTTTTATGCCTCAATTGTCGGCTATCCATGATTTCTTTGAAATGATCTATGTTCTGGAGAATGAGATGTATGTAGAAGTGGAAGACAAAAAAATGACTTTAAAATCAGGAGATATTGCCTTTATTCCACCTGACACCATACACAAGCCAATTGTAATGGAGAATACAATCGCCATGCAAATCATGATCCGTAAGAGTACTTTTCAAAAAGTGTTTTTTAAAATGTTAAAAGGAAACAATGTCATTTCTGAGTTCTTTTTAAATGCATTGTATATAAAAGAGAATAAAAATATCCTTATTTTCCATAGTCACTTGGATAAACATTTGCTAGACTGCTCTCTTCAACTATTTACAGAAAATTATAATCGGTTCCCTAGTTACCAGTTGATTATGAATAATTTGTTTGAGATATTATTATGTCTCTTATTAAGGTTCAAACCAAGTCATATGAACGTAAATCAGGTCAAACAATATAGTGATATACGTATGATTCAAATGCTCCAATATATTCAGCAATGTTGTGAGCATATAACCATCCAGGAGATGGCAGAGGAATTTAACCTTTCACAGTCTTACCTGTCAAAATATATATCTCGTAAGCTTGGCAAATCATTTAGTGAGATTCGACAAGAAATAAGATTGGAAAAAGCCTGCGAAATGCTCACTGGCAGCCATTCACAAGTAGATCATATTGCGGCAGCCGTTGGTTATCAAAATGCAGAGCATTTCATTCGTTTATTTAAGAAAAAGTATCACCTAACACCACATCAATATCGTTTAAAAAATAGATCATGTCAAATCAATACAAATAAAAAGGAGAAATCATCATGTCAATCAAACAAGTAAAAGATTACTTTAAACAATATGATATGCATACTCGAGTTCAAGAATTTTCAGTATCTAGTGCAACCGTAGACTTGGCTGCTTCTGCACTGGGCTGCGAACCTGAAAGAATCGCAAAAACACTCTCCTTTCTAGTAAATGGACAAGCTATTTTAGTTGTGACCTCTGGCGATGCAAAAGTTGATAACAAAAAATTCAAGGAATATTTTAAAACAAAAGCTAAAATGCTTTCTCCTCATGAGGTCGTTGACTTGGTCGGTCATGAAATTGGCGGAGTATGTCCTTTTGCTATAAAGAATGGCGTTTCTGTTTATTTAGATATTTCACTAAAACGTTTTGAGACAGTCTATCCAGCCTGCGGGAGCAGTAACAGTGCTATTGAACTCACAATAAAACAATTAGAAAAACACTCCGGTTATTCACAATGGATTGATGTGTGTAAGGGATGGAATGATGAATGAACACATGAAGACGGGAGGAAAAATTGCAGTTGAAAATAAAAAAGAGCTAGAAATCCTTGATACACAAAGGTTTCTAGCTCTTTTACAATTATTCCCACTCTATTGTAGCAGGCGGCTTACTCGTAATATCATACACCACGCGGTTAATATGCTTCACTTCATTCACGATACGAGTCGAGATCTTTTCAAGTACATCCCAAGGGATTCTTGCCCAATCACTCGTCATACCGTCAATAGACGTAACAGCACGGATACCGATTGTGTAATCGTATGTTCTTGCGTCACCCATGACACCTACGCTGCGGATGTCTGGGAGGACTGTGAAGTATTGCCAGATGTCGCGCTCAAGGCCGAAGTTGGCAATTTCTTCTCGTAGAATCGCATCCGATTCACGGACGATTTCTAGTTTTTCTTCAGAAATTTCACCTAGTACACGGATTCCTAGTCCTGGACCTGGGAATGGCTGTCTCCATACGATGTCGTCTGGAATACCTAGCTCTGACCCTAGAGCACGGACTTCATCCTTGAATAGCGTATTAAGTGGCTCAATCAATTCAAACTGCATGTCTTCTGGAAGACCGCCAACGTTGTGGTGAGATTTGATTGTTTGTGCCGTTGCTGTACCACTCTCAATGATGTCAGTGTAAAGCGTTCCTTGTGCTAAGTAGTCGATTCCTTTTAGCTTGTCCGCCTCGTCATCGAATACATAGATGAATTCGTTACCGATGATTTTACGTTTTTGCTCAGGATCAGACACACCTTTTAGCTTGTTTAAGAAGCGATCTTTCGCATCTACTTTAATCACGTTCATGTTGAAACCTTCGCTAAATGTTTTCATTACCCCTTCTGCTTCGCCTTTGCGAAGAAGACCGTGGTCAACGAAAATACATGTCAGCTGATCGCCGATGGCTTTGTGGATCAATACCGCCACAACAGATGAATCTACACCGCCGCTTAGTGCGCACAATACTTGTTTGTCGCCTACTGTTTCACGGATTTTCTGCATTTCGATTTCAATAAAGTTCTCCATTGACCATTTGCCATCGCAATCACACACGCCGAAGACAAAGTTTTTCAATAGGTCATTTCCATACTCAGAGTGACGAACCTCTGGGTGGAACTGAACGCCATAGAAATTCTTCTCAGCTAAGCTCATGGCTGAGTTTGGACAATGTGCACTTGTTGCATCGACTGTAAAGCCATCTGGTACTTCAACAACGAGGTCACCATGGCTCATCCAAACGACTTGATCCGTTGGAAGGTCTTTGAATAAAGCTGGTGTTCCGTTAATATGGATGTCTGCTTTTCCATATTCACGCTGGCTAGCCGCTTCTACTTTCCCACCTAAATAGTGAGTCATCAGCTGCATGCCGTAGCAAATGCCTAGAACCGGAATGCCTAGATCAAAAATCTTTTCATCACAGCGGAAAGATCCTTCATCATAAACACTGTTTGGTCCACCAGAAAGGATGATTCCTTTAGGGGCCATTTCTTTAATTTCTTCAGCAGTTAAAGTGTGCGGATGAAGCTCACTGTACACACCAAATTCACGAATACGGCGAGTGATCAGCTGATTGTACTGACTACCGAAATCGAGAACCAAAATCATTTCATTTACTAAATTTGTCATGGTGTCACCTCTATGTCCAATATAGTTTTTATAAACGCACAGAAAAAATGAGAGGAGAAAACCTCTCTCAGTGTAAATCACGCTTTTGAAGCGCCCAGACTCACATCCGAACGCTTCAATTTCATGTATTTTAGAAGGTTTTAATATTCACCTATTCTAACAACAGGAAGGTATGTGGTCAAGACTATCTCCTGTTTATTAAATTTTCCCATAACTTCACCGACTGCCGCCAAAGCGCCGACGCATCCTCTCGCCGATAAAGCGCACGTTCATAAAGCTTCGTCAGCTCTGACATGTGATGATCTCCATCCTTGTCATCGATCAAAGAAGCAAATTCTCTTAGCGTCATGCCTGGCTTTTTCTCGATCCCTCTGCGCCTTAGCTGCTTTAATAGAGCAGCATATGCGTAGAAAAAAGCTTCCTCATCTGGCAGACGTTTTACCTTTCTCACAATAAAGATTGGCAGCCATCTTGCTCTGAACCGGTAAAGCACCCAGCCAATGAAGCCAAGAAGGACAATCGCACCTGCTGCGTAGCCCAAGATTGAACCAACATGAACCATACTTGGCTTTGCTTTAGCTGCTTGTTCCTCTTGTTTTGCCACCTGTTCTGGTTCTTGTTGCTGCGGCTGCTGTGTCTGCTCGTTTTCTTGTTGATCAGATGCGGGCTGATCTTTTTCATCCTCTTGATCATCTGCTTGGTCGTTGTTAGCCGTGGTTTCATTCGTAAATGTCTCTGGGTTCGTGAACCCTTTTGTCGGTTCAAAAGTCACCCAACCACGGTTTGGAAAATACACCTCTACCCATGAATGGGCATTGTTATTGGTCACTTCATACACATTGTTTCCATCCATCTGTGTTTCATATAATTGACCTGACGTGTACCCTTTCACCCATCTCGCCGGAATTCCAATCGAGCGAAGCATGACAATCATCGAGGTTGAAAAGTTATCACAATAGCCAATCATTGTGTCAAATAAGAACTGATCCACATAGTCTTCGTTACGCCCAGGCACAGCGACATTTTGGGTTTCATATGAAAACTTCGCAGATCCTAAATAATCCTCGATCGCTTTTGCTTTATCATACATATTATCCTTCGTTTCCGTTAAGCTGTTCGCCAATGTTTTCACACGCTCTGGCAGCGAGGATGGGAGCTGCAAGTATTCACGTCCGACCTGCTGGTTCACTTGCTGCTTGGTCGGTACTTTGATCCGCTGTAAATCCTCTAGGATAAATGTAGGTGATAAGAAGCTGACTCGATAGTTCCCTAAATTTTTGGGCGGGTTTTGAGTAGATGGGACAATTTTCTCCGTTTTGCCCATCATTTGCAGTGGAATGTTTTCCATTGGCGTCAGCATAACCGTACCAATCGGATAAACAGCATGATTAAATCGATAATTTGATTCCATACCGACTCTTGTTTCATGCTCCTCTGTTTTCACGCGATTGGTAAACCACCGGTTCGGCACTTCATTCCCTTTTAACCGAGTAGGTTTCGTATCATTTGAAGCATCCTCCCAGCCTTTCCCCGTGTAAATACTTTTTGTTTCTACACGAAAATAAGACGGCTCTTTTCCGCTCCATTTAAATACCGGTGTACGGTCCTCACTAAACGGTCCCCCAAGCGACGAATCATCCGCACTATATCCCACCTTATTCTGCCCGGCAGAACCATCTTGATTCGTGACCGCTTTAAAAAACGGGACAGGGTCAGGCCATTTCGGATCAGATTTTGGCAAAGAAGCACCGATTGATGCTGATACAAGGACAAGCGCCAGCATGGGTAAGAACCAATTGAGACGCGCTTTCTGTGACACCCGCACACCTTCAGCCGAACGAAGCCGGTCGAAATAGAGCAGGCCAAGCAAACAAAAGCCAAATACCATAATTCGAACGATCGCAAAAGTCGCATCATAAGGCGTAAACGTATCAAGAATCGTGACATATACAATCGTCATCAGTAAAAAGAAAAAGATACGCTGCTGATACACAACCCAATAATGAAGCAAATAAACAAGCAGCCAAAGCAAAATATAGAACAACAATGTGCGGAAAGACGGATACATGTCACTCCACATGCCCATGCTCATCAAAGAAATATTATCTTGAATATCAGCAAACAGCGCAGGCAGATAACTTGGCTCTGATTGATAAAAAATCAAGTATAATGCGAGCAAGATCAATCCAGCACAAATAGGAAACGTCACATACCACTTCAATCGAAAGAACGTAAACAAACACGTAAGCCCTATAAAAATGATGAAATAAGACGTATGACTCGTCTCTGTAAAATCTTGAAGCGGACGAAGCCACTCCCAAAGCAGCAGAAATGCGACAGCATAATAGATGAACAACTCAAAACGGCTTTGCCGCTGATGCATATGCAGCATAAATGTTTGTCACCTCACAGTTCTTTCGTGCAGCCGGTCCTCAAATAAAAGGGTCGTGTGTATCCCAGAAGCTTTAAGCCGGTCCACAAGCTGTTTTTCTTTTGCCGTCAATCGATCAACGGCTCTCTTCACTAAAAGAACGGTGATGATCTTTCTATTTCGATTCCCAAGTAAAATGGCAGCAAGCTCTTCTTGCAGATGACCTGTCACCACATACTTTCCTGTCTGCTGGTGCTCACTCGCTGTTAATGATTGATAATCAGGTAAACGAGAAGGCTGATACTGCACCTTTGTTAAATAGTAGAGCATGTCCTGTAAATGCCACTCTCCTTGATCCACTCGAAATAAGTGCTGATCGCCAAGCGGGACAAGGCCTACCGGCACCCCTTTTTTCACAGCCGTTTGCAGAACCGATGCGGCCATAGACACAATCGTTTCAAAAGCGGCTTCATCTGTAAAATCAGCAAACACCACCAGATCCTTTGTCTGATTCTGTTCAAACTCCTTCGTCATAAGCTGACCTCTTCTAGCAGTTGTCTTCCAGTCCACCCAAGCGAAACGGTCTCCTTGCTTGTATTCACGCACACCTGTCGTCACATTTGTCGGTTCATTTAACCAAGAATGCACCGCTTTGCCTCCATTTTCATTCACCGATGCAGCAGATTCAACCGGAATATCCAACATTTTCGGATACACAAGTAATTTTTTCTCTAATGGAAGAATTACTTCTTTTTCCACAAACCCAAACATATCACCCGTTTTGATTCTAACCGCCGTCAATTGATGCTCTCCCCGCATGATGTCATTGAATTGATACGAAAATCGCCACGTTTTCCGAAACCAAGGAAAGATCATTCGCTTCATTTCAATTTGTTCCTGTAAATGGAAGGTATCCGGCGGGTCATCCTCAAGTATGACGTACACGTACGGAAATAGATTCGTCCGCTTGATTTCAAGGTCAACAGACAGCACATCCCCTGCCTTTAACCGGGTATGCTGTAATGTCCTTTTGGCTGTTGCACGAAGTGGAACAAGGGCAAACAGCAAAGCATACAAAGCATATGGTGAAAATGCATAGAAAAGAAACCAGCTCACAAAGCCGCCCTGAAACATGGCATAGCTAAAGGCTGCTGCTGTGAGGAGAAGGAGCATAAACACCCGTAACCATAGTGAAAAAGCGAAACGGTCACGTGACTTCATTGAGTCATCGACTTTTGAACTGGTACGCCAATATGCTCAATCATCTGTCGCAACAGTGTCTCCGCCTTCTTCCCTTCATATGTTGCTTCTGATGTCAAAATCATGCGATGCGGCAATGTGTAAGGCGCCAAATACTGTACATCATCAGGAATCACATAATCCCGCCTGTTCAACAGCGCATACGCCTGAGCCGCTTTCATCAATGCAATTGAACCCCTTGGGCTCACGCCTAAATAGACAGACGGATGATTTCGCGTCGCTTGGGCGATTTCGACAATATATTCTTTAATCGATGCATCCACATGTACGGTCTGAACCGCTTGCTGCAAAGCATGGATATGATCTTTTGTCATGACTGCCTGAAGCGTGTCAATGGGCGATTGTTTCTCCTGCAAATTCAGCACCTCAAGCTCCTCCAGCATGGTTGGATACCCCATCTGCAGCTTGAACAAGAAACGGTCCATTTGCGCCTCTGGAAGTGGATAGGTTCCCTCATACTCCACTGGATTTTGCGTAGCCATCACAAAGAAAGGATCTGCCAGCGGCATCGTTTCTCCGTCCACTGTGACACTGCCTTCTTCCATCGCTTCAAGAAGGGCTGATTGTGTTTTAGGAGAGGTTCGGTTGATTTCATCAGCCAAAATAATCTGCCCCATAATCGGTCCTTGTCTAAATTCAAACTCGTTTGTCTTTTTATTATAAATCGACACACCTGTTACATCTGAAGGCAAAAGGTCAGGCGTAAATTGGATTCGCTTAAACTCACACCCAATGGATTTTGCCAGAGCACGAACCATCATGGTCTTCCCAACGCCAGGCACATCCTCTAATAGCACATGCCCCTTCGCCAAAATCGCAACAAGGCTTAATATCGTAATATCTTTTTTCCCCACCATCACTTTATTGATGTTATCTACGATTTTTTGTAAATCTGAATGCATCGGTTCGTCAAATGCCATCCTGATCCTCCTATCACGTTTCCGTCAATTTTCATATAGTCTAACTTTACCATACAACACGCATTTGCATGAAACATCAACACGTAGAAAAAAGAAGCCTTCTCACGACGGAAAAGACTTCTGCTCCTCTTTAGGCTCACTTGCTGGTTCCATATGAACATGAGAGTGTAGAATATCATGTTCCTGCTTCATTCTGCGTTCAATTTCATCTGCAATATCATGGCTTTCTGCGATGTTTAAATGCGGTTCTACTTCAACGACCACATCCACATGGACGGTGCTTCCAAGATAACGAGCTTTAATGTCTTTCAAATCGCCCACTCCTGGTGTCGCTTCAATCGTCTCTTTATATTTAGACATATCTTTTATATGAAAACCGTCCGTTAACGAATGAGACGCATCTCTGAAAATCTCCCACGCCGTTTTACAGATAATTAAGCCAATCACAAACGCAGCAAGCGTATCAACCCACGCCAGCTGAAATTGAGAGGCGATAATTCCGACAAACGTCCCGATACTCACATAAGCATCTGATTTATTATCAGCCGCTGCCGCATATAGGGCCTGGCTATTAATTCGTTTAGACAGTTTACGGTTATACATATACACGCCATACATCACAACCGCACTTCCTGCTGCCGTCCAAGCTGCAATCATATCAGGCGTTTGATGCTCTGATGAGAAAAGCGACTGGCCTGCACTCAGCAAAACCTGAAGCCCGACAAGCATCATAATAAAGGAAGCCACAAGTGACGCAATATTTTCAGCTCTAAAATGACCGTATGGATGATCCTCATCAGGTGGCTTCTGAGAAATACGCAACCCAATTAATACGGCAAGCGAAGCAATGATATCTGTCGTATTATTCAAGCCATCTGCGGAAAGGGCTTCTGAATGAAACACATACCCAATGATCAGTTTGACAGCAGATAAGATCACATAGGCTATAATGCTGACCCAAGCACCTGTTTCACCTTGTCTTAATTCGTTGTAGCGCTCCATACCGAACAGCGCCTCCTCACAAATTACTTTTCTATATTTATCTTACAAAGCCAAGCCCGTGTGGGTCTACAGCAACATGATTCGCTTGAATCAGCAAAATAGGAGACATAGAAATGTGTTGACCTAAGCAAACTTATTTTTATAAGGTCAATTGACCTCAAGACCTACTCCCATCAACGTTTTTCAAAACCACCCCGAAAAATGAAAAAGAACAAAATCACTCTGTTGCTAAATTATCAGAATAGTTTTATTTTAAAACACAACTTTTCTTTCTTCCTTCTTATGCTATTTTTAAGAATGGGCAGAGGAAAATGAGGGAACATAATCTCTCAAATCCTTTATACTTTTTAACATCATGTTAAGAGGTTTGAAATGTCAGTTTGATAACCTGTCCAATGCTGAATGACAATTCAGTATGATAAAATTTAAAATATTCTAAAAACAAACTCTCGAATAAAAGAGAAATGTTTGGAGGTAAAGAAATGTCCAACATGACAAACGGTCTTCAAAAAAACCTTAAGACAAGACATATTTCAATGATCTCCATTGCCGGGGTCATTGGGGCAGGGCTATTTGTTGGTAGTGGTGCTGTCATTCATTCTGCAGGGCCTGGATCGATTCTTTCCTATTCATTTGCCGGACTTCTGGTCATCTTTATTATGAGAATGCTTGGAGAAATGGCATGTGCCTATCCGACAAGCGGCTCTTTCTCACAATATGCGAGCGACGCCATCGGCCCGTGGGCCGGGTTTACAATCGGCTGGCTTTACTGGTTCTTCTGGGTCATCGTCATCGCCATCGAAGCCATTGCCGGTGCTGCCATTATTCAATATTGGTATGGAGATGCACCTGTTTGGCTCACAAGTCTTATCCTCACAATCCTCTTAACTTTGACAAATATCTTTTCTGTTAAATCTTTTGGCGAATTTGAATATTGGTTTTCATTGATTAAAGTCGTCAGCATTATTCTATTCCTACTCATTGGTTTTGCATTTATCTTTGGTTTTGGCGGTCATCATACTGCAGGTCTTGCTAATTTAACGGGAAATGGCGGTTTCCTTCCAAACGGGTTCGGCTCTGTGCTCCTCGGGATTGTCGTTGTCATTTTTTCCTTCATGGGAACCGAGATTGTGGCAATTGCCGCAGGTGAATCAGCAGACCCTGTCAAATCTGTGACAACAGCTACCCGTTCAGTTGTATGGCGTATTATTGTGTTCTACGTCGGGTCGATCGCCGTCGTTGTCACTTTACTCCCATGGAATTCAGCGAATATTTTAACAAGCCCGTTCGTTGCAGTATTAGAATACATCGGTGTCCCATCAGCCGCTCAAGTCATGAACGTCATTGTTTTAACAGCCGTTCTTTCTTGTTTAAACTCCGGCCTATACACAACGTCCAGAATGCTTTATTCATTAGCTGAAAGAGGCGAAGCACCAAAACGTTTTATGAAAATCAGCAAACGCGGTGTCCCTGTAGCAGCGACAGTCGCAGGTACCTTCTTTTCCTATATTGCCGTCATGATGAACTACTTTTACCCTGAAACCATCTTTCTATTTCTAGTCAATGCCTCTGGTGCCATTGCACTTCTTGTCTACTTGGTCATTGCCGTTTCACAATTAAGAATGCGTCGTAAAATTGAAAAAGAAAATCCAGAGCAACTCAAAATCAAAATGTGGCTGTTCCCATACCTTACGTACTTTACCATTTTGGTCATCTGCGCCATCTTGGCCTCTATGCTGTTTATCGAATCGATGAGACCTCAGCTCATACTGACAAGCATCATTACCATCGGTGTACTAGCCGCCTACTTCATCTTTAAACCGAATAAAAAAGTGCCTGCAAGTGCAGCGCTTGAAAATAAACACCCTTAATTCTCCCGCTGAAAAGCGGGTTTTTTTATTTTATTCACCTATTTGGATGTCCGCACTTATAATGTATCAAATTGATTTTAAGTGAGGATTAGTCAACATGAACCTAGAAAAGTTTGTTGACGAGCTGCCAATTCCAGAAGTCGCAGAGCCCGTCAAAAAAAACCCAAGACAAACGTATTATGAAATCGCTATGGAGGAGGTGTTCCTAAAAGTTCATAGAGATCTGCCCCCAACCAAGCTATGGACCTATAATGGCAGTTTGCCGGGTCCAACCATTAAAGCGAATCGAAATGAAAAGGTCAAAGTGAAATGGATGAACAAATTGCCGCTGAAACACTTCCTGCCTGTCGATCATACCATTCACGCTGGACATCATGATGAACCCGAAGTCAAAACAGTCGTTCACCTGCATGGGGGCGTGACACCTGCAAGCAGTGACGGTTATCCGGAGGCTTGGTTTTCGCGAGACTTTGAAGCGACCGGCCCCTTCTTTGAACGAGAGGTTTACGAATACCCTAATCACCAGCAAGCATGCACATTGTGGTATCACGATCATGCCATGGCATTGACACGATTAAATGTATACGCCGGATTGGCTGGCTTTTATTTGATCTCAGATGCGTTTGAAAAATCACTCGAATTACCGAAAGATGAATATGATATCCCTTTAATGATCATGGACCGGACATTCCAGGAGGATGGCGCACTGTTTTACCCAAGTAGACCAAATAACACACCAGAAGATAGTGACCTTCCAGATCCCTCCATCGTGCCATTTTTTTGCGGGGAAACGATTTTAGTCAATGGAAAAGTATGGCCGTATTTAGAAGTAGAGCCTCGAAAATATCGTTTTCGTATCTTAAACGCGTCCAATACAAGAACTTACGAGCTTCATCTAGATAACGACGCCACAATCTTACAAATTGGATCTGATGGCGGCTTTTTGCCAAGACCTGTTCATCACCAATCTTTTAGCATTGCACCTGCTGAACGTTTTGATGTCATCATCGACTTCTCAGCTTACG
Source organism: Bacillus sp. FSL W7-1582 (assembly GCF_038593325.1). NCBI lineage: Bacteria > Bacillati > Bacillota > Bacilli > Caryophanales > Bacillaceae > Bacillus > Bacillus sp. FSL W7-1582. The sequence continues at coordinate 625,636 of NZ_CP151987.1, read as the reverse complement.
AAAACAAAACGATTATTTTAAAAAATACGGCAGGCTGCGGTCAGGATGTCAATCCAGAAACAGATGCGAACATTATGCAATTTAAAGTCACTCGTCCGCTCAAAGGAAGAGCAGCTAAAACATTACGTCCGATCTTCAAACCACTGCCACCGCTCCGGCCGAGCCGAGCTGATAACGAGCGGACGCTAACGCTTACTGGCACACAAGATAAATATGGGCGCCCGATTTTATTACTAGATAACCAGTTTTGGAATGATCCTGTCACAGAAAATCCTCGACTTGGCAGTGTAGAGGTGTGGAACATCGTCAATCCAACAAGAGGTACACACCCTATTCATTTACATCTTGTTCAATTTCGAGTGATTGATAGAAGACCATTCGATACAGACATCTATCAATCAACAGGTGAAATCGTGTACACGGGACCAAATGAAGCGCCTCCTTTGCATGAACAAGGCTACAAGGATACAATTCAGGCGCATGCCGGTGAAGTCATTCGCATCATGGCTCGGTTTGTCCCATATAGCGGACGATATGTGTGGCATTGTCACATTTTAGAACACGAGGATTATGACATGATGCGGCCGATGGATATCATTTAGTAAATATGAAACCTCTCTTAATTGCGTAATATGAAAAGGGCTAACAGCTTCTATATATTAGCCCTCTATTTTCTTTTCAATCTCCATGAGAAAAAACGAACAATGTATCGCATGAATGGCATTTTTTTGAACATTACACACTTAAAAAGTTGACGAAGTAAACCGATAATACTACTATATACCCATTACCTCTATCAAAAGGCACTTAAGAAACCATGCACAAACAAATAGAAAATCGTCATAAAAAACGGAGGAGTTCAATTTGAATGAAGAAAAAGAGACTTGCCAGGTCAAGCAAGAAACAGTGGCAGGTAACAGGGAGAAGCTTTCAATTCATGAAAACGAGAGCATTCGATCAAACATTGAACAACTAACAATTGAACTCGGTGAACAAAAAGAATTCAATCACTTCATATTAGATGAAAAACAGAAGGCCATCAGCACATTATCGGCTCTCATTGCAAAAGGTGATTGTGATGAAGAGTTAAAAGCTCATTTTGTACAAGCATTACATATCGGGCTCTCTGTTATAGAGATTATGGAGATCATTAAGCACTGTACAAAGGTTGCGGGATTCCCTCATTCCATTAATGCCTTGTTTATTTTTCAAAACTTACTAGATGAAAACAATAAATAAGAGAAAACGAGAAGTCTTCTGTCCTCTCGTTTTTTTATTTCCACTTACTTTACTCTCTTACGCTGATTCTGTCACAGTAGCAAAATATCAAAATACCACTCATTTCCTTGCTTAAAAAGTGATGTTGATTTCACAAATCCGCATTTTTCACCAACACATCCCATGACAAAATAAAAAAACGTCCAGTTATATGAAATAACTGAACGCGCACCTTTTACCGATTGACAGTGAAATTGTTAACAATCCCGCCTTCTTTCTCCCAAGCGGTTTCTACTGTTTTCTTCTTAATATCATATTCAAAAATGGTTCTGACCTTCGCCTTTCGTCCTGTGTCATCCTTTAATTCCTTTGCGTTCTTTGCAACACCTAAGAAATAAACAGATGTACCATCCGCAGAAAATTGCGGCTGGGCAGCACTTAAAATACGTACATCCTGACTGTTTTTAACAAGTGTCTTCGTTTTTCCTGTATCTACATCCATCACCTTAATAGATGATACTTCTTTTTCATTTCGAACCTTCACTTCTGTATAAATGAGTTTTTTATGATCTGGTGAAAAAGAAATATCATTGATGGTTTGAGAAATACGTGCAATTCGCTTTCCCTTCTCACCTGTTTGTAGGGTAATCTTCATGGTCGTTGGTTCAGGATCCATTCCTTTTTCATTTGCCTCATCCGTCTTTTTATAATCCTCTTTTAACGAATAATGCTGAATGACCAACAGATTTGATGCTGGATCATAAGCAAAAGAACTCACCGTATCATCATCACTTTTTTCTGGATATAACACTTTCACTTTCTGTGTTTTCAAATCAAAAGACGCTACATAAAATTGCTCACCTGAATCCTTGTTATACCTTAAATATAACTGTTTTCCGTCACCAGAAAGTCTCATACTGTCGATTGAATCGTCACTCGTAAAGAGCGTTTTTTCTTTATCCGTTTTCACATTCAATTCCCGTATACTTACTTTTTGTGTGTCTTCATCTGTATACGTGTAGTATAAAAGCTGTTTTGCCTGATCATAAGCAATTGAAGGATATGCTGTCAGTTTCTCTGTATGAAGCGCCTTGTCATGCAAGTAATAAGTATTGTTTAACTTTTGATCCGTAAATGAAACAAGCAATTCGTCTTTTGCATCTTGATTTGTTTTCACTTTTCCTGCATGTTTTGCCTCTTGCCCCGGCTTCATCATGAAGAAGATGACGGCCGCAATTGCTGCGACTCCAATCACTGTGACGATCCACCATGTTGATTTTTTCATTGATTTTCAGACCCTCTCCACAAGAAAAGAAGCCAGAAAATGAACTTTTCCCGCTTCTTTGCATGCCTATGTATTAATAAGTGTAATGCCCTTTGACGACACCTTTACTTGTTTTATACCCAAGTGCTTTGAATGCTTTCGGACTTACGTCTAATACTGCGTTTGGCATTCTACCTACATCATATTTATATACTGTAATCACTTTATGTGGTTTCGCTTTTGTTGTCACTCTTAGTTTTGTACCTTTTTTCGGTACGTCAAATCCCATTTTCGTTGCTGCATCCCAATGACCGAGTTTTTTTCCATCTGCGCCTTTTTTACCGACACCATTATACCAAGTAATATTGCCGCTTACTTTTTTTGCACTTGCTCCATGTGAGAAACTAAACGCTAAAAATAAACTAGCTACTGTTACGATTGTCGCGATAAGCTTTTTATTCATTAAAAAATCCTCCGTATTTGGTTTCTGACCCTATTATACATGAAGATGCACCCAGTTATTTTACAGTCACATTACAATTCGAATACAAGTTGACCACTTAATGACCGATTTTGTTCATAAATTTCACCAAAAACAGCCAGAACATCGTAAGTAGACCTCCCCTTTCGTTTTATATAATAGAAATGAATCAAAGATAAGGAGGAATTTTCATGAAAAAGTGGTTCATCGTTTTGAGTGTAAGTTTGACCTTCGTTTTGATGCTTTCAAGTATTCCTGCCTCTGCGGCTGGTCCTCGTCACGGCGCCATCGTGACACAAACGGATGAAGCCAAATGGTCAGGTATCACGGCTGATATTGTGCTGCCAAAAACAGCAACCATTAAAAATGGCTATGCCGACTGGTATCTTGGTCTCGGTTCTGCCGTTGTTGAAAGCGGGATTTCAAAAACAGCTTCTGGCTATAAGGTATTCCTGGGCACCGGCTCCCAAGGCGGCAGTCAATATTGGAACAGTGAATACGATTCAAGTATTAAAGATGGTGCACGTGTCAACTTAAAGCTCATCAACAATGGTGATGGCACAGTGTCACTATACGTCAACGGGAAACTGCGCTATAAGCAGCCTGTTTACAACCCTAGCCGTCTGAAAAACCTTGATGTTGTCAAAATGGTACACGGCGTACAGGATAATGGAACAAACAGCTACTCGCAAGCAAGTTTCTCTAATGTACAGCTTCGTGCAAATACATCTGGAAGTGTCTATAAAAAATGGGACGGCACCGTCAAATCATCTCTTTTACGCAAAAATCTAGAATCTGGTGCTCCGGCTCCAAAATTCACGGTCATTTCTTCTGTTCCACTTAGTACAACCCTTTCAGCACAATAAAACACGAGCACCCACCTTTGGGTGCTTCAAAATTGCTGACAAAGAGCTAAAATGATTTTATTTTAGCTCTTTGTCTTCTTTTCAGCGTGCAAGAAAACCTTTGCAGTCTAGGAAGGGCGAGCACCGGCGCGGAGCGAATTTGACATTCGTGAGCACCGGCGCGCAGGCCTGACACCGAATGCGAGGGTTTGTCTACACGCTGGAGCACCCAACTTTGGGTGCTTTTGATTGTTCACAGCTTATCAACACTTCTCTTTTAATCAAAACATCAATTCGTGGTAACATAAGCATACATACTTTGAAGAACAAAGGAGAAAGAACGTGAGAAAAAGTCTACTTGTTTTCATGAGTCTTGTTGCAACCTTCTCTATCCTAGCAGCTTGCTCAAATACGGCAAAAGAAGAAAAAACAGAATCTACGGCACTTCCAACGATTAATGAACGCATTCAAAATGAAACGAAAGAGGTCATGGAGCAGTCTAAGCTCGTAAAAGACACAGCGATCACCGTTGATCAAAAGAAAAAAGTCATTTCCTTAAACGTGACGGCTTCATCTGAGACCAATAGTGATTACGCTGAAGTCATTGGTTTGAACTTTGCCAAAACACTAGCTATTGGTGCATCCACTGAAAAGGAAAACAACCTGCATAAACCGGAAAATGACAGCCTCGGCGCCCTCTACTCCTTTTATGACCTAAACATTACCGTGAAACAGGAAAACGGAAAAGTACTGGCAAAAGGAAAGAAAACAACAAATGAAACAAAGATTACCTGGGAGAGAGCCCAGTAATTGGACAAGAAAATTCTTTATGGATTTTCTTGTTTTTTTTAACAAAACTATTAACATTGTGAAAAGAATGCCGATGAGTAAGATTGTGTTGGTTCTTAAGTACCAATAATTCTTATTTACATATCGGAGGAAAGTATCATGAAAAGAACAACGGAATTTGTTTTAGGCTTAATTGGAGGAATTTTTGGATTTTTCGGTGCAATGTTTGCCATTGCCTTTGGAGGACTCGATGCCGCATTTAGTGAATCAGGTACGAGTCAAATCACAGGATTAGGCTGGGCAGCGATGCTTTTCTCTATTCTTGCGATTGTGGCATCTGTTATCGTGAAGAAAAAAGCAAAGCTTGGCGGGATTTTATTATTAGTATCTGCTATTGGTGGTATTATTTCTATTTCTATGTTCTTTATCCTTCCAGCTGTATTAATCCTCATCGCAGGATGCATGGGTGTGTTTAGAAAAGAGCCTGTCAAAACAGTTCCAGCTGAATAAAGTTGATATAAAAAAGCTTGTAGAGAGCCACTCTACAAGCTTCTTTTATTGTATATTTTCATTTAAATCTTCTCTTATGATATCAATCAGCGTGTCAATATCCGAGTGAGCTCTAGATGCTAATCGTACCAGCAAATGATCGATATCCTCATACAAATGACGATCTTTCAACATATACTTCCCATAATACGGAATGACAAAGAAATAGAGCAAATCAGCTACTTCTAGTGCAACGTCATCACCAACTTCATTCTTTAGCGCCTCCCCAACACATTGGATCAGCCAATTCAAATCTTCTTTCTTTTCAATCGAAACGTACATCAGCTGATGAATACGGTCCGTATCTCCCGTTTGTAAAATCTGCTCCGCTACTCCCTTTGATAGAGCACCAATCTCTTTAGAAGATATATTAAGAACCGCGAATTCATTCTCTGATCTGTCTTGATCCATTTGCAGTACGTATTGGTCCATCTCGACTCACTCCCCGTTCTCAGATACTTTTATTATAAGGAATTCAGCTAATTTTTTATGGAAATAGTGGATTTTTTATGTAATTTTAAACAAAAAAAAGAACCTAATGATATGATTCAATCTCAATTGGCATAAAAAAACCATTGCACTTTATTTCAATCTATCTCAATATATGTATGTTAGTAGATTGAAAGGGATGAGAGAAATGAAGATGAAACACCCGTGGATCAAAGGAATTATTGTCAGTGTGGTTCTCGTACTTGGGCTTGGAATCTTTCCTGTCCAGCTGCCCTTTTTACACATGACTTATGCGACACCAGTCGCAAAAGCAGCTACACCGAAATACGTGACAACAGCGAATGTTCATCTTCGCAAGGGACCTGGAACAAAATATTCAGTGATATTGACCATTCCAAAAGGGAAAAGGATTCCTTATCTTAAAAAGAATGGTTCATGGATTCAAACAAAGTATAAAGGAAAAACGGGTTACGTCAGCTCTCAATATATCAAAAAAGCAGGCAAAAGCTCACCAGCTTCATATGCTGCTCCTTCCACTAAAACGCCAGGTACGTATGTAAAAGGGATATTGGTTGTGAATAAGAAACATAGACTCCCGTCTTCATACAATCCCGGAGAAAACAAACAAGCGAGAAAAGCAGTAAACGCTATGATCGCGAAAGCCAAAAAAGCAAACATCCGACTCACCGCTTTTAGCACCTTCCGTTCATACGACCGCCAGCGTGTCTTGTACAACAATTACGTCGCCTCTCATGGCACAAAACAAGCAGATCGATTTAGCGCAAGACCAGGCTATTCCGAACATCAAACCGGCCTTGCTTTTGATATCGGCGGTGCCAATTCAAAACATTGGGCTGAAGATTCTTTTGCCAATACGAAAGAAGCGAAATGGCTGGCCAAACACGCCCATGAATTTGGCTTTATCACCCGCTATCCGAAAGGTAAAGAAAAAGTGACAGGCTATCAATATGAACCATGGCACCTCAGATACCTCGGATCAAAAAATGCGAAAAAAGTGAAAAAGAGCGGCAAAACCCTTGAAGAATATTTGAACATAAAAGGATAACAACAAAAGCACTCTTTTTCTTCAGAGTGCTCTTTTCATATATTCTCTTCTCTCTTTTTCATCGCAGCCGCCATTTCCACTTCACCCTCTGCTTCAAGCTGTTCAATAATACGAGCATAATCTCTTTCATGGCGATTTTGGCTTAACTTAAAAGCAGCTTGAACTTCATCAATGATGATTTTGAAGCCCACAATCCCTTTCATTTGTTTCTCTAGCAGTTCCTCAGACAACGTATCCCACAGCACTGGCTGATCTCTATGACTTTCATATGTCTCCAGCATCGCTGTTAATTCCTTGACCAGTTCTGATTTTTCGAGCAGTGCAGCCTTTCCATATACATGTACAGCTTGATAATTCCACGTCGGTACGGCTTCTTTCTCATACCATGAAGAGGATATGTAAGCATGCGGCCCTTGAAAAATGACGAGCACCTTCTCATTTTCTTCAAACGTTTTCCACTGAGGATTCCCAATCGCCATATGCCCTGAGACCACATACGAATCGCCAATTTGATGAAAACTCACTGGAATATGGGTCGCAATGGGCTTTTCATTCGTTGTCGTCACAACTGTAGCAAATGAATGTGATTGAATCAATGATTTGATTTTCTCCATATCTTTCACTTGAAAAAATGATGGTATATGCATGTTCCCTTCCCCCCTTATTTAATTAGTAGCTTCTCTTTTTGCCTTTTTTCACATCTTCCCAATCTTTTTCGATATTCTTTCGCACCCTTAGAAGATACTCATAAATCTGTTCCGCTTCCTCTTCAGAAAACCCATCCAGCGCTACCCGATTTGAATGATCATGTTCTCGTTTGATCATTGGATAGACGGCTTTTCCTTTCTCAGTTGGAAACAGCTTCTTGATTTTCCTATTCACTGTGTCATCTTTTTTCTCAATAAAACCATGCAGCTCTAATTTTTGAATAGCCCGAGCAGCCGTAGTTCGATCCACCTTAATCATTTCCGCTAGTTTTTCCTGAATGATGCCAGGCTCCTCACAAATACGCACAAGATACAAATACTGCCCCTTCGTTAAATCATACTCTTTAAATTCAATATTACTAATGGAATCAAGCGCGCGAGCAATCACGCCGATCTCCCGCAAAATTTCTCTCATTTATCACGCCTCTTTTTTATTGTATTTACATAAATTTTAAAAATTAGTATAGCTCATGAATATTGTATATGCAATAAAAAGCCCACTTCCTCTCTGGAAGTGGGTTTAACCTCTTATTTATCACGCCTCTTCGATCCAAACAATCCAAACACGACAGCCAGTGCAACAATAATCGCCACCCAAGTCGTAAAGCCCATATGATCACCGCTTTTCTTTTAAAATCATCTCATCTCTTTATGTTAGATAAAACCAAAAAAATCACTGTCTCTTTAGTTAACGGATGTAAAGCGGTGAAAGTTTCAATTCATTTAACGCTCTTAACCAAAAAATAGACAAAACAAAAACCCCTATATTTCAAGGGGTTTTCGAAGGGTGTTACATCATTCCACCCATTCCGCCCATGCCGCCCATATCCGGCATTCCGCCGCCTGAGCCGCCTTCTTCTGGTTTGTCAGCTACGACTGCTTCAGTTGTAAGAAGCATAGCTGCTACAGAAGCTGCGTTTTGAAGTGCAGAGCGAGTGACTTTTGTTGGGTCAACGATTCCTTTTTCGATCATGTTTACCCATTCGTTTGTTGCTGCGTTGAAGCCTACGCCAATTTCTTCGTTTTTCAAGCGCTCAACGATGACTGATCCTTCAAGACCTGCGTTGTGAGCGATTTGACGAATTGGCTCTTCAAGAGAACGTAGAACGATGTTCACACCTGTTTGAACGTCACCATCAGCTTCGATGGAAGCGACTTTGTTGTATACATTCACAAGTGCTGTACCACCACCGGATACGATACCTTCTTCAACTGCTGCACGAGTTGAGTTCAGTGCATCCTCGATGCGTAGTTTACGTTCTTTTAGTTCTGTTTCAGTTGCAGCACCAACTTTGATGACAGCAACGCCGCCAGCTAGTTTTGCAAGACGTTCTTGTAATTTTTCTTTATCGAATTCAGAAGTTGTTTCTTCTACTTGCGCACGAATTTGGTTCACGCGTGCTGCGATTTGAGCAGAATCTCCTGATCCTTCTACGATCGTTGTGTTTTCTTTTGTGACAACCACTTTAGACGCACGGCCAAGCTGACCAATTTCAGTTGATTTCAGGTCAAGTCCTAGGTCTTCTGTGATTAATTCCCCGCCTGTTAGAACAGAGATGTCTTCAAGCATTGCTTTACGACGATCACCGAATCCAGGTGCTTTTACTGCCACTGCGTTGAATGTTCCACGAAGTTTGTTCACAACAAGTGTTGCAAGTGCTTCGCCTTCCACATCTTCAGCAATGATCAATAATGGTTTTCCTTGTTGTACGACTTGCTCAAGTACAGGAAGGATTTCTTGAATGTTTGTGATCTTTTTATCAGTGATTAAGATGTAAGGATTTTCAAGAACCGCTTCCATCTTATCAGAATCAGTGACCATGTATGGTGAAGCGTATCCACGGTCAAACTGCATTCCTTCAACCACTTCAAGCTCAGTTGTGAAACCTTTAGATTCTTCAATTGTGATGACGCCGTCGTTTCCTACACGCTCCATCGCTTCAGCAATGAGGCTGCCGACTTCTTCATCTGCTGCAGAAATAGACGCAACTTGAGCAATTGATTCTTTACCTTCGATTGGTTTAGAAATCTCATGCAAGCCTTCAAGTGCTACTTTCACTGCTTCTTCGATTCCTTTACGAACGCCAACAGGGTTTGCACCAGCTGTTACGTTTTTAAGACCTTCACGGATCATCGCTTGAGCTAGAACCGTTGCAGTAGTAGTACCGTCACCAGCTACATCGTTTGTTTTGCTTGCAACTTCAGCCACAAGTTTTGCACCCATGTTTTCAAATGCATCTTCTAATTCGATTTCTTTTGCAATCGTTACACCATCATTTGTGATAAGTGGAGAACCGAATTTTTTCTCAAGAACCACGTTACGTCCTTTAGGTCCTAAAGTTACTTTTACAGCATCTGCAAGTGCATCTACACCACGTAACATCGCACGACGTGCTTCTTCACTGAACTTAATATCTTTTGCCATAATAACGAAACCTCCTCAGTCTTTTTAGAAATATATCTCAATCTTTGTTTATGTGATTAACCAATAACAGCTAAAATGTCGCTTTCACGAAGGATTAAATATTCTTTTCCTTCATATTTCACTTCAGTACCTGCATATTTTGAGAAGATAATGCGGTCGCCTGTGTTTACTTCTAACGCAACGCGCTCACCACTTTCAAGTACACGACCTGAACCTGCTGCAACAATTTTACCCTCTTGCGGTTTTTCTTTTGCAGAATCCGGTAAGACAATACCGCTAGCGGTTTTTTCCTCAGATTCAACGAGTTCAATGATTACGCGATCGCCTAATGGCTTTAACATAAGAAACAACCTCCTCAATTTTTATATGTAGTTTTTTTAGCACTCATCATCAACGAGTGCTAACACATTTATTATAATAAAGAATGTCTTCTGTAATTTCAAGTAAAAACCTTTAAAAATTTTTACGCTTTCATGATCTTTTTTTATCACCGATTCTTTCCTTTTCAACGAAAAAGAAGACTTGTGTTACAATAAATCTAGTTCTTTTAGTAAAGGGGGTTTCGTTACTTGAAAAAACAATATTGGTACATCATCTTAACGTATATATTGGTGCAGGTTTCTGCGATTCCTTATGTGTTCATTATGAAATGGTTAGGATACATTCAGACACCGATGACACAAGCAGAGCTCTCTGAATTGTCAGGAACCTGGACAATCATTAGCTTCTGTGTCGGATTAATCATTATTCTGCTCATCCTTCGGACTGTGCCAAAAACATCACTTCGAAATGAAGCACCGGCATCAGTCGGCGTGGCAATCGCTTGGATCATTGGCGGTTTCTTTCTTTCCCTCTTTGCACAATCCATTGCGGGGGCGATTGAACAATATGCATTTGGCATTAGCCGAGAATCCGAAAATACCCAAAACATTTTAGCCATTATGGATGCAGTTCCATGGCTTGTCATCGTCATCGCTCTGATTGGACCGATATTAGAAGAAATCATTTTTCGAAAAATCATTTTTGGTGTGGTTTATGAAAAAACGAATTTTTTCATTGGCGCACTTGTCAGTTCAGTGGTTTTTGCTGCTGTACACAATGATTTCCCACATATCTTGCTCTATACCGCAATGGGCTTTACATTTGCCTTTTTATATGCGAAAACAAAACGAATCATTGTGCCCATCGGTGCTCATATGCTGATGAATTCACTCGTTATCCTTGTGCAGATTGAGCCAGTAAGAAAAATGATTGAAGAACAATCTCAAACAATGCAAATGATTATTGGAGGCTTTTTCTCATGAGAAACCCTGTCGTATGGGGCATTATTTATTTTGCCGTAGGTGTGGCGTTCACCTATATGGCCATTCAAAATCCAGGTGACATGTGGTCATTTTACAGCATTTTGCTGATGGTGTTTGCGGCCTATAATATCAATATCGCGTTAAAAATGTTTGCTTTTTCTGTCAAAATGAAAAAACAGCAGCAAAAATAAAGCAAAAACCATTTTCCGCCGTTTGGAAAATGGTTTTTTTATGGAGGTCATGTTTTCATGGAACACGAAAAACTGAACATCATGAACAATCAGCATGAAACGATTGGTACAGCCGCTCGTTCTGATATCCATGCTGAGGGCCTTTGGCATGAAACCTTTCATTTCTGGCTATTAAAAAAGGAAGATGACACAGTGTTTCTCTATTTTCAGCTGAGGAGTCCCTCCAAAAAGGATTTCCCTTCTCTATTTGATATCACAGCAGCAGGCCACCTTCTCGCAGATGAACAGCCTTCTGATGGCATCAGAGAAGTCGAAGAAGAGCTTGGTCTCTCCATCTCGTTTGAGAATCTTACCTTTGCTGGTGTCATTAAAGATGAAATCCATATGCCTTCGTTTACCGATCGTGAGTTTTGCCATGTGTATCTTTATATGGATCAAAAAGAGCACATGGATGTCCATCTACAGAAAGAAGAAGTTGCTGGACTTTATAGAGCAAGGCTGATGGATGCACAGCAGCATTTAAATAGAGAATGCGAAAAAATGAACATCGAGGGCTTTGAAGTGGATGCAGACGGCAAGCGACGTGAGGAAAAGAGAGAGGTCCATGTACATGATTTTGTCCCGCATGAACCTGCCTATTATGAGCATCTCTTTCAAGCAATCAATCAATTTCTTTCACAATAGAAAAAGCATCGTGACCCCTATTTGGATCACGATGCTTTTTTATGAGACAACATCATTTTCTTTCTCCTCTGTCTCTGTTTGCTGCATTTTGCGATAGGTCACTCTTGAAATGACAATACTCACTTCATACAAAACGAGCATTGGCAAGGTAACCATGAGGTGAGAAACGAGCTCTGGCGGTGTAATCAGTGCGGCAATGACAAGGAGGACAAAATAGGCATACTTCCGTATTTTTGATAAAAACATCGGTGTAATGATACCAAGTCTAGTGAGAAACATCAACACGACAGGCATCTGAAACAAAAAGCCAAATGGAAGTGTTAACTGCATCAGAAATGTAAAATACTCATGAATCCCAATCACTTGCTCCACATGTAAATCATTTGACATCCGTATCATAAAATCGACGACAAATGGAAACAAAATAAAATAAGAGAAAGCCACACCGCTCAGAAATAAAAGCAGTGCAATCGGAATATAAGCAAGTGTCACCTTTCTTTCTTTTTCATATAAGCCAGGACTCACAAACGCCCAAAGCTGATATAAGATCACGGGACACGTCAAAACAAGAGCAATGACAAAAGCGAACTGCATAAACACGTACAGTGGATCTGTGAGCTTAAATGCGTTCAATGTCAGTGTGGCCGCTTCATCGGTATTTTGTAAATACACAATGACCGGCTTAGCGAGAAAAAAACCTGCCACCATAAAGGTGACAAAAAACATCGCAATGATCACTAAACGTTTTCGCAGTTCCACAATATGCTCCATAAGCGGCATATCTTTGACATTCATGAAGCTCATCCTATTCTACTGATCTTCTTTTTTCTTTTTTTCTTCCTGATCATCAGCTAAACCTTTTGTGGCATTTTTGAATTCACGTAATGTATCTCCTGCTGCTCTTCCTAATTCAGGAAGCTTTTTCGGCCCAAAAATAATGAGCGCAACAACCGCAATCAGAACCAAACTTCCAGGACCGATCGGACCCATTTGCTCCACCCCCTTTACCCCTTTTCGTCAGTCCTCCTGTGTAACAGAGTAATGCTTTAAGAAATACACAAGAGACTGAAGTTCAACCGCCAAATCTATATGATGAATTCGAATGTGTTCCGGCACATTCAATCGAGCCGGCGTAAAGTTAAGGATTCCTTTGATGCCAAGGGCAATCAAACGATCTGTAATGGATTGAGCTGCTACGGCAGGCACTGTCAAAATCGCAACAGGAATATCTCCTACCTCTTGCACATGCTCTTCAAGCTTATCCAAATCATAGACAGGCACGCCGCCTATCTCACTTCCTATTTTACTCTCATTGACGTCAAAAGCCATTGAAATTTTTGTATTATTATTTTTAATGAAATTATAGTGTAAAAAAGCAGTCCCTAAATTCCCGACACCGATGAGCATGACATTCGTCATTTCATCTTGGTCAAGGGTCTTTCTAAAGAAGGTCAAGAGGTAATCGACGTTATAGCCATACCCTTTCTTCCCAAGTGCACCAAAGTAAGAAAAATCTCGGCGAATGGTGGCAGAATCCACTTTGACTGCATCACTAAGCTCTGCCGATGACACCCTTTGTTTTCCTGATGCATGCAGATTTTTTAAAAAACGGTAGTAAAGCGGCAAACGTTTGGCTGTCGCTTGTGGAATTTTTGACTGGTCTATATTCATATAAGATCCTCCAACTTAAATATCAGATGCTCTGTGAAAATCACCGTTTTTCCCGCCTGTTTTTTCTACTAGATAGGTCGGGCCGATGATCATCCCTTTGTCTATTGCTTTGCACATGTCATAAACGGTCAGTGCACATACTGAGGCAGAAGTGAGCGCTTCCATCTCCACACCCGTACTTCCTTTTGTTTTCACCTGTACTTGTATGTTCAGAATGTACGCATTTCCGTCTTCCTCCCAATCAAAGGAGATATCGACACCTTTTAATGCAAGCGGATGACACATTGGAATGATGCTGGACGTTTGCTTTGCTGCCATGATGCCAGCTACCTGTGCGACAGACAGCACATCCCCTTTTCCAATGTCATGCTTTTGTATTTGATGAAATACTTCTTTTATCATACGAACGCTTGAAACAGCAACGGCAGTTCTCACTGTAGACGATTTGTCACTAATGTCGACCATCTTTGCTCTTCCTTGTTCGTTAAAGTGGCTAAATTGACTCATCTTTCAACGCTCCCTCACTCAAATCATACACTATTTTTTCCTATCTGTCTTTCATTTGACCATGGCAGCCGTATGTAAGATTTGCCGGTTTACTGCTGATAAGCTACACTTAACATATTATAGCAGAGGTGAAGTTACATGATGATTCTACAAGTGAATCAGCTGTCCAAATCGTTTGGCGCTGATACCGTTTTAACGAATATAAAATTGGAAGTCAAAGCGAGGGATCGTATTGCCATTGTCGGTCGTAACGGTGCAGGAAAATCCACGCTTTTAAAAATCATTGCCGGTCAAATGTCTTACGAACAAGGTGAGATCATCAAACCGAAAGACCTATCCATTGGATATCTAGCACAGCATACAGATGTGACGTCTACACGTACGCTAAAAGACGAACTACTATCGGTTTTCAATCATTTAAAAGAAATGGAAAAAGAGATGAGAACCATAGAAGAGAAAATGGCTTCTTCCACAGGAACAGAATTAGATTCTCTAATGAAAACCTATGACAGACTGCAGCAAGCATTTAAAGATCAAGGCGGCTACCAATATGAAGCGGATGTCCGCTCCATTTTACACGGACTCGGCTTTAGTCATTTTGAAGACCATACAACCGTCCAATCCTTAAGCGGCGGTCAGAAAACCCGTCTAGCGCTTGGAAAGCTATTATTGATGAAACCAGAACTCTTGATTTTGGATGAGCCAACCAACCATCTAGATATTGATACCTTATCATGGCTTGAGCAGTATTTGCAAAATTATACAGGAGCCATCCTCATCGTTTCCCATGACCGATACTTCTTAGACAAAGTCGTGAACCATGTATATGAAGTCTCAAGAACAGCGATGAAAAAGTTCGCTGGGAACTATAGTAAGTATCTTGACCAAAAAGCTGAGCAGCTAGAGCGTGATATGAAGCTGTATGAAAAACAACAAGAAGAAATTTCGAAGCTTCAAGATTTCGTGGATCGCAACTTAGCAAGAGCCTCCACCACAAAGCGTGCTCAAAGCAGGCGGAAACAGCTGGAACGGATGGATCGTTTAGATAAGCCGTTAGGAGATGAAAAATCCGCAAACTTCCATTTCGATATTATGAGGCAAAGCGGAAATGACGTGCTGAAGGTGCATGATCTCGATATTAGTTACGATAAAAAAACGCCGCTCCTCTCCTCACTCTCTTTTCATATTAAACGTGAAGATAGCGTGGCACTCATCGGTCCTAACGGTATCGGGAAATCAACTCTTTTAAAAACCTTAACGGATACGTTAAAACCAGTAAAAGGCGAGATCAGCTTTGGTTCTCATGTGACGATTGGCTACTATGATCAGGAACAAGCCAAGCTGACATCCTCCAAAAAAGTGTTAAATGAACTTTGGGATGATTATCCCCATATGACTGAAAAAGACATTCGGACTTGTTTAGGAAACTTCCTTTTTTCAGGTGATGACGTCTTAAAGCCTGTACATGCATTAAGCGGTGGAGAAAAAGCACGACTTGCACTGGCAAAGCTGATGCTCCAAAAAGCCAATTTCCTCATTCTCGATGAACCGACGAACCATCTTGATTTAGACAGTAAGGAAATATTAGAGAATGCACTAATTGATTATCCAGGCACCATCTTGTTTGTTTCGCATGACCGTTACTTTATCAATCGCTTGGCAACAAAAGTACTTGAGCTTTCACCAAATGAAACAAAAGAATACCTTGGTGACTACGACTATTATCTTGAAAAGAAAAACGAACAATTAGAGCTTGAAGCACTCCAAACTCAGGAGACGCATAAAAAACAAGCAGAAAAACCAGTAGAAACAGCAAAACTTTCCTATGCAGAAGAGAAAGAACTCAAAAAGAAAGAAAGACAAAAGCAGCGCCGAATTGAAGAAATTGAAGAGCGTATCGCTGTCATCGAAGACAAGCTCGGTGAAAACGAAGAGCTTCTATGTGATCCTGCTATTTTCCAAGATCACGAGAAAGTACAAGCCATTCAAACAGAAAATGATGCGCTCAATCAAGAGATGGAATCACTTTTTGCGGAATGGGAAGATCTATCAGATGCATAAAGAGTGCCCTAACGGGTGCTCTTTTTTTAAGGTGAGAATCTTTATCCACAATAATACCCACAATAACATCTTGATTATTCTTAAATATTTTAAAGTTATCCACTTTATCCACAGTATTTTAATCACATATCCACATAAAAGATCACATTTATACACATTCTCTTCATTTTAAAACGAATTTTCTAACAATTGTGGATATATAACGTTTACATGTGAATAAATCGCTTTCATTTCAATAGAAAAAACTCCTGTATCCACAGGAGTTTCAAATTGTTGACAAAGGGCTAAAATGAACTTGATTTTAGCCCTTTGTCTTCTTTTCAGCGTGATAGAAAACCTTTGCAGCCCTAGGAAGGAGGAGTACTGGCGCGGAGCGAATTTCACATTCGTGAGCACCAGCACGCAGGACTGACAAAGAATGCGAGGGTTTGTCTACACGCTGAAACTCCTGTATATCCACAGGAGTTCTTATTCATAGGAGACAAGCGGCAGTCCAGGTTGACCGTTCATTGCCATGTCGCCTCTTATTCCCTTTTCAAATGCAATGGTTCCCGCAGCAGCAATCATGGCTGCATTGTCTGTACATAGAGACAATGGCGGAATCATGACATTCACTTCAGGCAACTTCGCAAATGCTGAAGTAAGGGCTTCTCTAAGACCTTTATTGGCAGCAACCCCGCCAGCTAGAACGACTTGTTTCACACCATACGCTTCAGCCGCTTTTAAGGTCTTTCCAACCAGCACCTCAATCACGCTTTCTTGGAAACTTGCAGCCAAATCCTCTGGCGCAATGGTTTCGCCCTTTTGAGACGCATTGTGTAACGTGTTGATGACCGCTGATTTTAAACCGCTGAAGCTAAAATGATAGGATCCTTCTTCAAGCCATGCTCGAGGAAGCTTAATCGTTGGCTCCCCTTCATGTGCCAATCGATCAATATGAGGTCCTCCTGGATATGGCAGACCCATCGTCCGAGCTACTTTGTCATACGCTTCTCCAGCCGCATCATCCAACGTTTCACCAATGACCTCAAAAGACCCATGCTCTTTCATCAAAACAAGCTCAGTATGCCCACCAGAGACGACTAGAGCTAAACAAGGAAACACCAGTTCACCAACGAGCTGGTTCGCATAAATGTGTCCAGCAATATGATGAACACCAACAAGCGGAATTTGTTGTGCAAAACTCAATGCTTTGGCTGCATTGACACCTATCAAAAGTGCACCAACTAAGCCCGGACCTTCTGTCACAGCAATGGCGTCTAAATCCTGAAAGGTCATATTGGCCTGCGTCATGACTTCTTCTAATACGATCGTCATTTGTTCCACATGATGCCTTGAAGCGATTTCTGGTACCACGCCGCCAAATCGTTTATGGCTTTCTATTTGTGAGGCGACAACATTCGCTACGATCTCTTTCCCATTTTTCACAATGGACGCAGCTGTTTCGTCACAGCTTGTTTCTATACCTAATATGAATCGATCTTTTTTTTCACTCATTTATCTTCACCCACATGACTAATGCATCTTCCCCGTTATCCGTATAATAATTCTTTCGAATAGAAGCTGGTTTAAAACCTAGCTTTTCATAAAGGGATTGTGCTGGCGTATTTGATACCCGCACTTCTAGTGAAAGATGATCTGTCTTTTTTTCTTTGCAAAATTCCATGACATATCGAAGCAGCGCTTCCCCATATCCTTTTCCTCGGTGTTCAGGGAGAATCGCAATATTCGTAATTTGTGCATCATCCATGACAATCCAAACGCCGCAATACCCAACAGGCTGACCATCTTCTTCAATGAGGAAATAATGGCTGTATTGGTTATGGAGAATTTCATAGACAAACGACTCTTTTTTCCAAGGCGCTGTAAACGAATGCACTTCAATCGTATATACCTCTGGGATGTCCTCTACTGTCATTCTTCGCATCTCTACTGTGTTGAGATTATTTTTGTCCTTCAAGCCATTTCACTTCCGCTTCTGCCAAACGAATATAATTAGGAACAAGCTGATGGACATCTTCAGCAGGGCGGTCTGCCCCTAAAAATGCGAGCACTGAAGGTCTTGGGTTATGAAATGCCTCGTCTGCGATCACAGCAGTTTCTCCAAGTATGGAGAGAACATTCTCTTGATGAAGATGCACATCATGTCCAAGAAATAAAACAGAGTTCCCTTCCTTTTTCAGCTCTTGAAGCCAATCAGTGAGCAGGATATTTTGATCTGGTTTCGCTTCTTTTATCTTTCCACCTTCAAATGTATATAACCCTGTATAAACTTGTCCTCTTCTTGCATCAAATATAGGAGAAATCATTCCATCAAAATATCGAGCATTTGCCGCCAGCGTTTCTAAACTTGAAACAGCAGTTATCGGGATAGACAGCGTCCAAGCAAGTGTTTTTGCAATGGTCACACCGATTCTAACGCCAGTGTAAGAACCGGGTCCTTTGGCTACAACAATTTTGCTTAATTCGTTCGGTGCTACGCCGCATTCTTTCATCAGTGCTTCAACTGTCGGCATTGCACGGACTGAATGATTCTTCTTTAAGTACGTAATACTTTCCCCAACCACAGTGTCATCACGGACAAGAGCTATTCCGAGTGTATGGTTTGACGTATCAATTGCCAGTATGGTCAATGTCTTTCATCTCCTTACAAAGGGCCTCATAGCGCTCCCCTTTTGCATAAAACGTGAGATGACGTTCTTCTTCACGTTCTGTTCTCAGCATTTCAATTTTTAAATACGATGAAGGCAATTGAGGTTCAATGAGATGTGCCCATTCAACCAAACATACACCTTCCCCCTCAAAATATTCGCCCAGTCCAATATCTTCTTCCGCATCTTCCATACGATACACATCCATATGATAAAGTGGCAGTCTGCCATCCGTATATTCTTTAATAATTGTAAAAGTAGGGCTGTTGACGATACGGGTAATACCTAAGCCTTCTGCAAAACCTTTTGAAAAAGTCGTTTTACCTGCGCCTAAGTCTCCTTCTAATGTTAAGACATCGCCGGGCATCACAAGTGTAGCCAAGGCAGCAGCAATTCGTTTCGTCTCATCCGCACCTTTTGTTGTCCACGTTAACTTCATGGTGGAGTCACCTCATTTCTTAAAATGATTATATCCTTTTTTCATTAAAATTGTTTGTTGATCATGGTCTTTTAAAATAACGCTGGACGCTCGATCATCTTTGACTTGTCCAATACGCGTGACCTGAATGTGTTCTTTTTTACATTGCGTCTCAAATCGCTTCCAATCCGTTTCAGGGATCGTACCAGTTAAGACAAAATCCTCTCCACCGAACAAGACCCATTCCATCCACTCTTTATGTAACAACGGGAGATGTGGATGTTTTGGGAGTTGATCAGCCTCAATTTCCAGCGTTACACGACTGGCCTCCGCTATTTCGTTCAGCTCACTCGCTAATCCGTCACTCACATCATTCAAGGTCACCCGGGGGAAGCTTGAACAAATAAGGCCAGCAGCAATATGCGGCTGCGGCATTTTGTGTCGCTCTAGAAAAAAAGCAGTGTCAATCGAATGTGCAGCATTTACTTCATTCATTAAAAGGGATAGCCCAGCAGCTGATGAACCTAGTTCACCTGTGACAAAGACAATGTCTCCTGTCTGAGCACTATGACGGTAACAGGCTGTTCCCTTTGGAATCTCACCAATGACCGTTACTGTGATGACAAAGTCACTGCGGGTGGCTACTGTATCTCCACCGATTAAATCCATATGATATGTGTCAGCCAATGCTTTCATTCCCTCGTAAAAAGCTGCGATAATTGCTTCATCCCCATGAGGCGGGATCGCAATTGATACAAGATAATACTTAGGGGTTCCTCCCATGGCTGCGATATCACTGATATTCACTGCCAGCGCTTTAAATCCAACCTCAAAGGGTGTGGAAAAATCAAATCGAAAATGGACATGCTCTACCATTGTATCAACACAAACGACCTCTTCACAATGTGAATGAGGTTGATAAACACTAGCATCATCACCGATGCCCATGACCAAAGAACGCTGATGCGTTTCTTTTGGTGTAATTCGGCGAATAAGATCAAATTCATCCATAAAAGACAGCCCCTTCATACAATCAACTGATTGAGCAAACATGATGTCAGACACAGTTAGTATTAGTGTAGCGAATATGAGCCTCGGTTCCAACTAAAAACGATATAAAGAAAGCCTGGTATAAAAAAACCAGGCGTTGTTTGTTGAAGTCATGATCTTTTCTTATCACATTTAGTGTAGCCAAACACAAGGAGTTTCATTGCATCTAGGATACTTATTGAAAGAAAAAGACATAAAAAAAAAACGAAACTATACGTTTTCGTTTACAAGTCATAAAAATGGCGGTCCGGACGGGACTCGAACCCGCGACCTCCTGCGTGACAGGCAGGCATTCTAACCAACTGAACTACCGGACCATTTTGGCTGTACTCAATGAGTACTCCCTATTTAAGAGGTAAAATAATTTGGTTGCGGGGGCAGGATTTGAACCTGCGACCTTCGGGTTATGAGCCCGACGAGCTACCGAACTGCTCCACCCCGCGACGATATAAAATGACAAGCTTGGCGGCGTCCTACTCTCACAGGGGGAAACCCCCAACTACCATCGGCGCTGAAGAGCTTAACTTCCGTGTTCGGTATGGGAACGGGTGTGACCTCTTCGCTATCGCCACCAAACCTGATGGAGAGAATGTTCTCTCAAAACTAGATAACAATGTTCATTTTTCACATTAGAATATAGGTTAAGTCCTCGATCTATTAGTATCTGTCAGCTCCACGTGTCACCACGCTTCCACCTCAGACCTATCAACCTGATCATCTTTCAGGGATCTTACTTCCTTGCGGAATGGGAAATCTCATCTTGAGGGGGGCTTCATGCTTAGATGCTTTCAGCACTTATCCCGTCCGCACATAGCTACCCAGCGATGCCCTTGGCAGAACAACTGGTACACCAGCGGTGCGTCCATCCCGGTCCTCTCGTACTAAGGACAGCTCCTCTCAAATTTCCTGCGCCCGCGACGGATAGGGACCGAACTGTCTCACGACGTTCTGAACCCAGCTCGCGTACCGCTTTAATGGGCGAACAGCCCAACCCTTGGGACCGACTACAGCCCCAGGATGCGATGAGCCGACATCGAGGTGCCAAACCTCCCCGTCGATGTGGACTCTTGGGGGAGATAAGCCTGTTATCCCCGGGGTAGCTTTTATCCGTTGAGCGATGGCCCTTCCATGCGGAACCACCGGATCACTAAGCCCGACTTTCGTCCCTGCTCGACTTGTAGGTCTCGCAGTCAAGCTCCCTTGTGCCTTTACACTCTGCGAATGATTTCCAACCATTCTGAGGGAACCTTTGGGCGCCTCCGTTACATTTTAGGAGGCGACCGCCCCAGTCAAACTGCCCACCTGACACTGTCTCCCTGCCCGATAAGGGCAGCGGGTTAGAAGGTCAATACAGCCAGGGTAGTATCCCACCGATGCCTCCACCGAAGCTAGCGCTCCGGTTTCCAAGGCTCCTACCTATCCTGTACAAGCTGTACCAACATTCAATATCAGGCTGCAGTAAAGCTCCACGGGGTCTTTCCGTCCTGTCGCGGGTAACCTGCATCTTCACAGGTACTATAATTTCACCGAGTCTCTCGTTGAGACAGTGCCCAGATCGTTGCGCCTTTCGTGCGGGTCGGAACTTACCCGACAAGGAATTTCGCTACCTTAGGACCGTTATAGTTACGGCCGCCGTTTACTGGGGCTTCAATTCGCACCTTCGCTTACGCTAAGCGCTCCTCTTAACCTTCCAGCACCGGGCAGGCGTCAGCCCCTATACTTCGCCTTACGGCTTCGCAGAGACCTGTGTTTTTGCTAAACAGTCGCCTGGGCCTATTCACTGCGGCTTCTCGGGGCTTTAACACCCTAAGAAGCACCCCTTCTCCCGAAGTTACGGGGTCATTTTGCCGAGTTCCTTAACGAGAGTTCTCTCGATCACCTTAGGATTCTCTCCTCGCCTACCTGTGTCGGTTTGCGGTACGGGCACCTCTCACCTCGCTAGAGGCTTTTCTTGGCAGTGTGGAATCAGGAACTTCGCTACTAAATTTCGCTCGCCATCACAGCTCAGCCTTCACGGGAAACGGATTTGCCTATTTCCCAGCCTAACTGCTTGGACGCGGATATCCAATACCGCGCTTACCCTATCCTCCTGCGTCCCCCCATTGCTCAAATGGTGAGGAGGTGGTACAGGAATATCAACCTGTTGTCCATCGCCTACGCCTTTCGGCCTCGGCTTAGGTCCCGACTAACCCTGAGCGGACGAGCCTTCCTCAGGAAACCTTAGGCATTCGGTGGACGGGATTCTCACCCGTCTTTCGCTACTCATACCGGCATTCTCACTTCTAAGCGCTCCACCAGTCCTTCCGGTCTGACTTCACTGCACTTAGAACGCTCTCCTACCACTGTTCGTAAGAACAGTCCGCAGCTTCGGTGATACGTTTAGCCCCGGTACATTTTCGGCGCAGAGTCACTCGACCAGTGAGCTATTACGCACTCTTTAAATGGTGGCTGCTTCTAAGCCAACATCCTGGTTGTCTAAGCAACTCCACATCCTTTTCCACTTAACGTATACTTTGGGACCTTAGCTGGCGGTCTGGGCTGTTTCCCTTTCGACTACGGATCTTATCACTCGCAGTCTGACTCCCAAGGATAAGTCATCGGCATTCGGAGTTTGACTGAATTCGGTAACCCGGTAGGGGCCCCTAGTCCAATCAGTGCTCTACCTCCGAGACTCTTACCTTGAGGCTAGCCCTAAAGCTATTTCGGAGAGAACCAGCTATCTCCAGGTTCGATTGGCATTTCACCCCTACCCACACCTCATCCCCGCACTTTTCAACGTGCGTGGGTTCGGGCCTCCATTCAGTGTTACCTGAACTTCACCCTGGACATGGGTAGATCACCTGGTTTCGGGTCTACGACCACGTACTCATGCGCCCTATTCAGACTCGCTTTCGCTGCGGCTCCGCATCTTCTGCTTAACCTTGCACGGGATCGTAACTCGCCGGTTCATTCTACAAAAGGCACGCCATCACCCGTTAACGGGCTCTGACTACTTGTAGGCACACGGTTTCAGGATCTATTTCACTCCCCTTCCGGGGTGCTTTTCACCTTTCCCTCACGGTACTGGTTCACTATCGGTCACTAGGGAGTATTTAGCCTTGGGAGATGGTCCTCCCGGATTCCGACGGAATTTCACGTGTTCCGCCGTACTCAGGATCCACTCTGGAGAGAACAACATTTCAGTTACAGGGCTGTTACCTTCTTTGGCGGGCCTTTCCAGACCTCTTCGCTTATATCGTTCCTTTGTAACTCCGTATAGAGTGTCCTACAACCCCAAGAGGCAAGCCTCTTGGTTTGGGCTGTTCCCGTTTCGCTCGCCGCTACTCAGGGAATCGCATTTGCTTTCTCTTCCTCCGGGTACTTAGATGTTTCAGTTCCCCGGGTATGCCTTCTCATACTCTATGTATTCAAGTATGGATACTACTCCATTACGAGCAGTGGGTTTCCCCATTCGGAAATCTCCGGATCAAAGCTTGCTTACAGCTCCCCGAAGCATATCGGTGTTCGTCCCGTCCTTCATCGGCTCCTAGTGCCAAGGCATCCACCGTGCGCCCTTTCTAACTTAACCATTTCTTACTTTAGAAAGAATCACTATGTGTGATGAACTTTGCATTGCATTCAATGTGAATGTATTACTTATTGTTATCTAGTTTTCAAAGAACAATCCTGTCTCGCTAGAGACATGTTTGAAGGAATGATCCTTCAAAACTAAACAAGACGAAAAACGTACGCTGCTCCATATATCCTTAGAAAGGAGGTGATCCAGCCGCACCTTCCGATACGGCTACCTTGTTACGACTTCACCCCAATCATCTGCCCCACCTTCGGCGGCTGGCTCCATAAAGGTTACCTCACCGACTTCGGGTGTTGCAAACTCTCGTGGTGTGACGGGCGGTGTGTACAAGGCCCGGGAACGTATTCACCGCGGCATGCTGATCCGCGATTACTAGCGATTCCAGCTTCACGCAGTCGAGTTGCAGACTGCGATCCGAACTGAGAACAGATTTGTGGGATTGGCTAAACCTTGCGGTCTCGCAGCCCTTTGTTCTGTCCATTGTAGCACGTGTGTAGCCCAGGTCATAAGGGGCATGATGATTTGACGTCATCCCCACCTTCCTCCGGTTTGTCACCGGCAGTCACCTTAGAGTGCCCAACTGAATGCTGGCAACTAAGATCAAGGGTTGCGCTCGTTGCGGGACTTAACCCAACATCTCACGACACGAGCTGACGACAACCATGCACCACCTGTCACTCTGTCCCCGAAGGGAAAGCCCTATCTCTAGGGTTGTCAGAGGATGTCAAGACCTGGTAAGGTTCTTCGCGTTGCTTCGAATTAAACCACATGCTCCACCGCTTGTGCGGGCCCCCGTCAATTCCTTTGAGTTTCAGTCTTGCGACCGTACTCCCCAGGCGGAGTGCTTAATGCGTTAGCTGCAGCACTAAGGGGCGGAAACCCCCTAACACTTAGCACTCATCGTTTACGGCGTGGACTACCAGGGTATCTAATCCTGTTCGCTCCCCACGCTTTCGCTCCTCAGCGTCAGTTACAGACCAGAGAGTCGCCTTCGCCACTGGTGTTCCTCCACATCTCTACGCATTTCACCGCTACACGTGGAATTCCACTCTCCTCTTCTGCACTCAAGTTTCCCAGTTTCCAATGACCCTCCCCGGTTGAGCCGGGGGCTTTCACATCAGACTTAAGAAACCGCCTGCGAGCCCTTTACGCCCAATAATTCCGGACAACGCTTGCCACCTACGTATTACCGCGGCTGCTGGCACGTAGTTAGCCGTGGCTTTCTGGTTAGGTACCGTCAAGGTGCAAGCAGTTACTCTTGCACTTGTTCTTCCCTAACAACAGAGCTTTACGATCCGAAAACCTTCATCACTCACGCGGCGTTGCTCCGTCAGACTTTCGTCCATTGCGGAAGATTCCCTACTGCTGCCTCCCGTAGGAGTCTGGGCCGTGTCTCAGTCCCAGTGTGGCCGATCACCCTCTCAGGTCGGCTACGCATCGTCGCCTTGGTGAGCCGTTACCTCACCAACTAGCTAATGCGCCGCGGGTCCATCTGTAAGTGACAGCCGAAACCGTCTTTCATCCTTGAACCATGCGGTTCAAGGAACTATCCGGTATTAGCTCCGGTTTCCCGGAGTTATCCCAGTCTTACAGGCAGGTTACCCACGTGTTACTCACCCGTCCGCCGCTAACATCCGGGAGCAAGCTCCCTTCTGTCCGCTCGACTTGCATGTATTAGGCACGCCGCCAGCGTTCGTCCTGAGCCAGGATCAAACTCTCCGAAAAAGTACAAAACCGAAGTTTTGTTTTTCGTCAGCGTTTGACTGACTACCTATGAAGTATCATAGGATTTTTTTATAAAAACTCGAATTAACAGGTACGTTTTGTCTTGTTTAGTTTTCAAAGATCATCTTTTAAAATGGAGCGGGTGATGAGAATCGAACTCACGACATCAGCTTGGAAGGCTGAGGTTTTACCACTAAACTACACCCGCGTGGTTAAATGTTATTGGCGCGCCCGAGAGGAGTCGAACCCCTAACCTTTTGATCCGTAGTCAAACGCTCTATCCAATTGAGCTACGGGCGCTTAATCAGGCGACTTAATTATCTTAACATATCGTTTTTATTAAGTCAACATCTTTTTGAAGTTTGTTTATCGTATCTGTCTGAGCATCAGTGTTTCAGATGCGTCATCAGCGACGAATAAAAATATACCATGAATCACGCAAAAGGGTCAATACATTTTTCTAAAAAAGTTTCATGTTTTTTAAGAAGTGCTCTTTTGTTAGATAAATAGAGTTTCAATCGCCCTATTTTCATTTCTTTCTTCATAATTCTAATGATTCTTAAATAAAATCTTTCTAAATCCAAAGGAGGACAAAACATGGTCACCTAGAATTTTTATTTATTGGAAAATTCTTAATATTTTCCATGCATTTAAAGGAGGTAGGAGATGATGAAAAAGTTTGTCGCTTTTCAAATCATGATCGCTTTGGTGATAGGAGCTCTTATCGGCCACTTCTTCCCTGATTTTGGAATGGCACTGCGGCCCATTGGGGATGGCTTTATCCGATTGATTAAAATGATTGTAGTCCCTATTGTTTTCTCTACGATTGTCATCGGCGCAGCTGGCAGTGGTGGAATGAAGAAAATGGGTAGTCTCGGATTAAAGACAATCATTTGGTTTGAAGTCATTACGACCATCGTTCTTGGAATCGGGCTTTTATTGGCCAACGTGTTAAAGCCAGGCGTTGGACTCGATTTCTCTCAATTAGCTAAGAAAGATATTGGGGAACTCGATGGTTATACTCAAAAGGTCGTCGATTTTAAACAGATGGTTTTAGACATCATTCCAACCAATATCATCGATGTCATGGCTCAGAATGATTTACTAGCAGTGATTTTCTTCGCTATTTTATTCGGTGTAGCCGCAAGCGGCATTGGGAAAGCTTCCGCTCCTGTCCTTACCTTCTTTGAATCAGTAGCACAAATTATGTTTAAGCTCACACAAATGGTCATGGTGACAGCTCCTATTGGAGTTTTAGCATTAATGGCAGCTTCTGTCGGACAATACGGCATTGTTTTACTCATTCCTATGATGAAACTTGTTGGCACTGTCTTCTTAGGATTGTTTATTATTCTATTTGTTTTGTTCCCTCTTGTCGCACTGATCTTCCGTTTTAACTACTTCGAAGTGTTGAAAATGATTTGGGATTTGTTTTTAGTGGCCTTTTCTACTACAAGTACAGAAACTGTTCTTCCACAGCTCATGTCACGGATGGAGAAATACGGCTGTCCGAAAAGAATTGTTTCCTTCGTCATCCCGTCAGGTCTTTCTCTTAATTGTGATGGTTCAAGTTTATATTTATCGGTTTCCTGTGTGTTTCTTGCACAAGCGTTTGGCGTCGATATGAGTTTATCACAGCAGCTCCTCATGATGCTTGTCCTTGTTTTAACAAGTAAAGGCATTGCAGCTGTCCCGTCTGGCTCACTTGTCGTTCTTTTGGCAACAGCTCATGCAGTAGGTCTGCCAGCAGAAGGTGTCGCTATTATCGCCGGGGTTGACCGGATTATGGATATGGCTCGAACAGGCGTGAATGTTCCTGGACATGCGGTTGCCTGTATTGTTGTTTCTAAATGGGAAAAAGTATTCCGAGAGTCTGCATGGGAAGTTCCAAAAGCAGGTGAAGAAACAAAAGGAATGTAATGTTTTTTATGAAGGAAAGGGGTCGCCCTTTCCTTTTTTTATGGCAAAAATGTCTGCTTCAGCACGGCTTTACCTTCTTGCTGCAACTGCACCTCCGCATATGCTCCGTTAATGAGGGTCATTTGAGGCGGTACGTGTCCACAATCAATATCGTAAACAATTGGTATTTGTAATTCCTTATGCAATTCTTCATATAGATCCGTATATTCATATCCTTCCACAGGAGTGTCCACTGCACTCCTGCCAAACATGATGCCAGAGCAATGATCAAACCAGCCTGCTAGTTTTAATTGGACAAGAGACCTCTTCATACTCGCAGCATTTAATTCACAGTTTTCAAAATACCATAGAATGGGTTCACCTTTCAGGTATGTTTCTTGAAAAGCTTTGACATCTCCAAAAGGCGTGCCAGCTAAGTGCCGAATCACATCAATACAGCCACCCATCAGTCTTCCCTTCATCGTCGTCTCTAAGTGATCAACAGTACGCCATGCGGTTGGTTCGGTTAAATGAAAGACATGAATGCTTGGATGGTCATACTGCCATTCCTTTTGATACATATCAGAAGAAAATTGAGTAACGTCCTTTTTCTCTGGAGTGGAAAGTATTTGTTCCCACATAGAAGTCACCTGATCAAGCTCTTCCCCCTGAAGATCCACAAGGTTCGGTCCATGCGCTGTCGCAATGCCTGTGTTTAATGTCAAAGCTAATAGAAGGAGACTTGTATCTGAGTAACCAAGAATCCACTTTTTTTGCATCACTGAGAAATCAAGATGCTCTAACACTTCAATAAGCAGCTGTCCGCCCCATGGCGGGATGATGTGGTCAATCTCATGACAAGTCATCATCCACTGTAACTCATTTGCTCGCTTGATTGCAGGGGCTGATTTCGCTTTTTCCTGCTGCCATACTGTCTCTCCACATATGACTTCATAGCCTCTTTTTTTCATCCGATCGCAAGACAGTTGAAACATCTCATGCAAAGAGGGTTGTACACCTGAGGACGGTGCTGTCACCCCAATCGTTTGTCCTTTTTGCAAAAATGGATACTGGATCATCCTGCTCACCTCCACCTTCTATGAATCTCTCATCTATTCATTGTAAAGAAAATTCCCCTTCTTCAAGGGGAATCTCGTCTTACTCTCTCTGACGCAGGACAGTATATACACCTGCGAAAATACACAAAATCCCAACAAACGAACGTAAGCCCATCTCTTCACCTAGAAACAGCCATCCAAGGACCGTACCAACGATTGGTTGAAAGAAGAAAAACAGACCACCGCTTGAAGCGTCCATCAGTTGAAGCCCTCTATTCCACAAAAAGAAAGCAAGGGCCGTTGAGATGATACCTAGATACAGAATGCCGCCCCATATTTCCGGTCTTGCCATTTGATGCACATCCAGATGAGGCAAACGAAACAAGACAGGTGGTGTTAATACGATAAAGGCCACAATGATCGCATATGTTGTCGTCACTACTTGAGGATACTTTCCTGGAACTCGTTTCAAAAGAACAGACATGAGTGCCCATGTTAATGCAGCAATAACCAGTGAAAGACCACCAACAAACTCATCCGTTTGAACAGCGACAGGCCCAATCATCGTCAGCACACCTACTGTAGCAAGCAGAATGGAGACACACTTTCTCATTGTGAAAGATTCTTTTAATAGAAAGAAAGCGAAAAGCACCATAAAAGCAGGTGTGGCCGATGTGATGACGGCACCCATTTGTGCAGACGTATACATTGTGCCAATTTCTTGGGTCACGATCGAAAGAAAGTTGCCAATCAATCCAATCGCCACAATCAGCCGGATATCCTTTTTGTCTAACCGAAAAGAGTAGCCCAAACGCCAAATCGTGAACACAAGAACGACTCCAGCTATTGCATATCTCATCCAGACGAGCTCAAGTGGCGGGACCACCGCAACTGTTACTTTGACCACTACATACATACCGCCCCAAATACTAGCAGCTAACGTTAAGTAAAGGGCTCCTATATATTTTTCATTCATTTTTTCCCCTCCGTTACTGGATATATTCACTGCGATATCCACAAACGGAGATCACTCTCCGTTATGGACGGAGGTGATTTGGTACATCATGTTCAAATAAAGGCTTCCATTGCATATCAGTCACCCCAATTGTGTTTATTTTCTGATTACTTTATAACAAAATCTGGTTCACTTCAATCCTTTTTTATCGCCACGTTTCTTCATATAATAGAAGTTCAATAGGATTGACATGATGTATTCGTTTTCTTATAGTAAGTAAAACAATTGATGTTTACACAGAAAAGGAGTAGAGGTATTTGGATGTTGAAGCTAGGAAACACATTCCCACTGCTGGAAACGAACCGTTTCTTGAGGGAATAAAAGATTGTGTGCCAACCTTGCTTGGTTATATGAGCATTGGGTTTGCCTTTGGAATTGTTGGCATTAGTTCGCAGTTAAGTATATGGGAAATCGCGCTGTTATCTATCTTTATATATGCTGGCGCTTCACAGTTTATCATCTGTGCATTACTTGTGACAGGAAGCCCCCTTTCCGCTATTATTTTCACCACGTTCATTGTCAATTTACGGCATTTGTTACTCAGTCTTACGCTTGCCCCTCATTTTACACGCTACTCTGTAAAGCAGAACATCGGATTTGGTCTTCTGCTTACTGATGAATCCTTTGGCGTAGCGATGAATAAATTAGCACAGCAAGGAAAATTGAATAACAGATGGATGCATGGACTGAACATTACAGCTTATTTATGCTGGATTGCTGCGTGTACACTTGGCGGAATATTCGGACACTGGATTTCAAATCCAGAGGCGCTTGGTCTTGATTTTGCCCTATCCGCGATGTTTGCTGCGCTGCTCATTCTTTCTTTACAGACGGTGCCAAAAAATAAGCTCACCCATCGCTTATCACTTGTTTTATATATGTTTGTTGCGATGTTTGTGCTGCTTCATTTTGTTCCTTCACACGTGGCTGTTTTGTTGGCAACTGTGCTTGTTGCCACTATTGGGGTGGTGACAGATAAATGATTAGCAGTTTTATGTTATGGCTCATTCTTGGCTGTATGATTGTGACCATCATCCCAAGAGTCGTTCCATTTTTATTTGTAAGGAGTATACAGATGCCAGAAGTGGTGCTCAAATGGTTATCATTTATCCCCATTTGTATATTTACCGCTTTGATTGCAGAGCATCTATTCATACATACTACAGCAGGCGTCACCATTCACTGGATGTACCTTGCTGTCTTGGTTCCAACTGTGTTAATCGCTGTTTGGACAAAAAGCTTGTCCCTCACCGTTCTAGTAGGCGTCATGCTGATGGGCACAGCTAGATGGTTTTTCTAATAGAAAAAGCTTAACCGGATGCGGTTAAGCTTTTTTCATTTTACGATACCGTATACAAAGCCGTCATAGCCTTTTTCGCCAACAGTTTGAATAGCGGTTGCCTCAATTCTCGACTCTTGTTTGAGTAAATCGAAAAATTCACGCGTTCCCTTCACTCGCTCATCTTGATCAGAGGCATGAAGAACTGCTCCATTTCTGACTACATTGTCTGCAATAATGACTGTTCCCTTTTTTGAGAAGTGTAACGCCCACTTCAGATATTGCGGGTTGTTTGGTTTGTCTGCATCAATGAAAATCAAATCGAACGGGAGCGTATCCTGCTCTTTTAACTGAGATAAAGTATCTAACGCTTTTCCTTGTAAAATGGTGACACGTTCTGCTAGGCCTGCTCTGTCTATGTTTTGCTGTGCTGTTTCTGCATGATGACTGACAGCCTCTAATGTCATGAGTTCTCCACCCGATTCAAGTGCACGGGCAAGCCAAATGGTACTATAACCGCCAAGTGTACCGATTTCTAAAATGCGCTTTGCACCCTTGGTTTTTGCTAACAAATAAAGCAGTTTTCCTTGGGCCGGCGACACATCTATTTCTGGTAACCCGGCTTGCTTATTCTTGATAAGAGTTTGCTCCAATACGTCATCTTTAGCCATCAATTTGTCTTTGATATACTCGTCAACTTTCCCCCATACTTGCTCCAAGTCATCCATCTCCCTTGTTCATGTCTTCTATTTAAAGTCTACATGACGGAAGCGAGAATTTATAATCAATTCTTTTCACACACCTATTGATTTTATTGATGAAAGGAATGTGATGATGGATACATGGGGCGAGTGTAAGTATACGCAAACTACTGATTCAGCTTATTTTTCACCTCACCTTTTTTATCTTGAAGCTTTCCTTTTACTTGATCTTTCTTTCCTTCTGCTTTCAGGTTTTCATGATCTGTCGCTTCGCCAAGTTTTTCTTTCACTTGACCTTTGACTTGATTTGTTTTTCCTTTCGCTTTATCCATATGTCCATTTTGTTCACTCATTTTGTTCCACCTCCACGTTTGATACTGTTTATTTAGCCTTTTTGCACATGACAAAACATCTGAGTGTGCTGTGTGCGCGTTTCAGGTATGATAGACATAATGGAATGAAAGGTTGGTGGTCTGTTCAATGATCATTTCTGAAAGTATGTTCACTGTACGTGGTGTGACTTATCGTATTCGCTCTGCTGCATTAGCAGATGCCAAACAGTTATCAGCTCTCAGACTGAAAATCGATGGTGAAACCGAATATTTAGATCGTGAACCGGGTGAAGCTTTTATTGATGAGAAAGGGTTCGAGGCGTTGATTCAAGAGGATTCCAAGGAATGCCGTCATCTCTTTTTAGTTGCAGATATTGAAGGAGACATTGTCGGTTTTTCAAGATGCGAAGGGCATTCTCTTAAGCGCTCTGCTCACAAAGTAATGTTTGGCGTCGCCGTACAGAAGGCCGCTTGGGGCTATCACATCGGGAAAGAACTTTTAGCTGCATCGATCGACTGGGCAGATCAGCAAGGCATTCAAAAGATGTCACTTCAAGTAATGGAAACCAATCAAAAAGCCATTCGTTTATATGAACACTATGGCTTTGAGATTGAAGGCTTGTTAAAAAAAGATAAACGGCTGGCGGACGGCATGTATTATGATACGGTTGTGATGGGCAGGCAGCGGCCAGTCTCCTGACCGCTTACATGACATAACTCCAGATCATCGAAATCGCACTATACATAAGCAGCAGCCCCATGACGAACTGGAACGGCCGCTGATAAAGAGTCAAAAAACGCTTGAATACAGAGCCAAATAAACTCCAGCTAAATGTGCCTAAAAAACCGATGATGGCGAGAATCAACGTCAACAACATGTATTGCATATTGGACTGTCCATACGGCAGAACAAAAGTGGAAATGACGGTTAACCCATACAAGATGGCTTTCGGATTAATAAATTGCAGCAGCATCCCCGGAATAAAATGATTATAGCGGTCTAGTGTTTCGTCATCTCCGCCTTTACTTCTCATGATTTTAACAGCCAAATAGATCATGTAACCGGCTCCGATGAAGGCCATGACCCAGCCGATTTTCGGCATGACTTGATAAAGAATCATATTGAAGAAACCGCTCAAACATAAAATGACCAAAAATCCGATCCCAACCCCTAAACAAAATCGAAATGTTTGCTTGACCCCATATTTATTCGTAAAGACCATCGCCATGATATTATTCGGCCCAGGGGTAAAGCTGGTAACAAAAGCATAAATCAACATGGAAACAATCAAACTGTTACCTCCTTCTCATACGTTATTTAGACTTAAAAGTCTTTATTGTGTATATATTACGTTTTATTGTACTTTTCAGTCGTTATAAAGTAAATTCAGAAAGGAGTTTTTTTTTGATGGAGGATGTACAATCGATTATTGCTAGAAATGTCAAACTGCTAAGAGAGCAAAAGAAATTAAGCCTAGAAAAGATGGCTGAGGTAACAAGTGTGAGTAAAACGATGATTGGGCAAATCGAAAGAGGAGAATCCACACCGACCATCACCACTCTGTGGAAAATTGCCAATGGGTTGAAGGTGTCTTTTAGTGAACTCATATACGCACCGCAGCCTGAGATTAAGTTTGTGCGAAAAGAAGAAGGACAAGTTTTAACAGAGGACGAGGGAAGGTATCGGGTATATACGACGTTCCCATTTGATGACCTGAGAAAATTTGAAGTCTATCAGGTAGAAATTGATCCTCATGGGTCGTTAAGTGCGGAAGAACATATCGGCGGTACAGAGGAATTGATTACCGTATTTGAGGGAGCACTTGATTTATCAATCGGTGATGAGCAATACACATTACAAGCTGGCGACTCGATTCGGTTTAAAGCTGACCGTGCCCATGAGTATAAACAATCAGGAGAACAGATGGTACGGATGCAAATGATTCTTTATTATCCCCATTAAAAAAAGCTGACAGGCTTGTCCACCTGTCAGCTTTACATTTTATTTAATTAAATCCTGGATCGCGTACAACCGTTCCAGTAAAGGTAACTCTATATTTTCCTAAACCTAACTCTTCAATTGACGATTGATAGAGAATACCGACCCATCCATCCTTTGCATATGTAATACTTGATGGGATGTTTGACGTCGTATATGTTCTCGTTTCCGAGACGGTTCGACTTGCTTGTACCGTAACTTCACTGTTTACTTTCCCCTTCGCTTCTACCGGGACAGCGGTGACACCCGCACCCGTTAAAACAATTGCTCCAACCAAAACAGAAGTTATGACCTTTTTCATACAAAAATCCCTCCCTTTTTTTGTTGAACATATTAACCATACCATAATTTAGAACTTTCGTAAGTTATTTTTTCATTTTTTTGAAAATTATGATATGATTGTCTTATGCTGGATAGAGGGTGTTACATACTTCTATGCTTTTATCCTCACCTCGTTCTAGTGAAACAATTGATAACGGAGGTGATTTCATGAAAAAATGGCTTATCTGTTTTCAACTTGTTTTCCTCTTCACCTTGACGGCCACACCATTTGCTTCTGCTGCTTCATGCCCTACAGTGAAACCATGTGTTATTGATCCTTAAGCATAAGAAAAAGTCGATCAAGCCTATTCACTTGATCGACTTTTTTGTTATGCTTGTTCGGCTTCCCAGCGGGCAACCTCTTCTCTTACTTTAGGAGCCACTTCTTTTCCAAATAACTCAATAGCTTTCAGCACTTGATCATGCGGCATCGAACCGACCGGTACGTGCAGCATGAAGCGCGTAATGCCTACATTTTTTCGCAGATGTATCACTTTCTCTGCCACGGCATCTGGATCTCCTACATACAATGCACCTTCTAATGTTCTTGCTGCATCGAATGTAGAACGGGTATAAGGTCCCCAGCCTCGTTCTCTTGCTAATGTATTCATGACATGCTGTGTAGAAGGGAAGAATTGATCTGCTGCCAATTCTGTTTCCTCCGCAACAAATCCATGTGAATGGGATGCCACCGTTAATTTCTCAGGGTCATGTCCAGCGTGAATCGCAGCTTGCTTGTAGAGCTGCACGAGCGGTGCGAACTGTCTAGGGCTGCCGCCAATAATGGCAAGGACAAGTGGTAATCCTAATAATCCAGCACGTACGACAGATTCTCTGTTTCCTCCACTGCCAATCCAGATCGGAAGCGGATCTTGAACAGGTCTTGGGTATACGCCGACATCCTGAATGGAAGGACGATGCTTACCGCTCCACGTCACACGCTCTGACTGCTGTAATTTCAACAGTAAATCTAGTTTTTCTTCAAATAATTCTTCATAATCATCTAAGTCATAGCCAAAAAGCGGGAACGATTCAATAAATGATCCACGGCCAGCCATGATCTCTGCACGCCCGTTAGAAAGGCCATCTAATGTCGCAAAATCTTGAAACACACGAACAGGATCTGCCGATGAAAGAACAGTTACGGCACTTGTCAGACGAATATTCTTTGTTTGCGTTGCCGCAGCTGCTAATACGACTGCTGGATTTGATGCGGCGAAATCTTCACGATGATGCTCTCCTACACCAAAAACGTCGAGACCCACTTGATCTGCTAAAATAATTTCTTCTACTACTTCACGAATGCGCTGTGCGTGGCTGACTGTTTTTCCTGTTTGAAAATCAGGTGTTGTTTCTACAAATGTACTAATTCCTAGTTCCATGAATGGAACCCCCTATCTTATAAATATGTCACAAATTCAGAGACCGGCTTGCGGTAGCCTCTCGCTTGTCTGCTCTCTACTTTTTCTTTTCCGAGTGTAATCATTAATACAGGAACCAAATCTGATTCGATGTTTAACACCTTTTTCATTGCTTCGGGGTCAAAGCCGATCATTGGGCAAGTATCCCATCCCTTGTTTTTGGCGGCAAGCATAAATAGCATGGCAGATAATGAAGCATTTCGAATCGCCTCTTCTTTCTGAAAGTCTGATCCTCTCTGCACATAAAAACTCATCGTCTCTCTGACCATTTCCTCATATTGTTGCGCATTTAAGATGCCGAGCATTTTTAGGCCTTCATAAATGTTTCCTGCTTGCTCATAAGCTTTCGGATCGCCGAGCACAATGATCGCTGCTGAAGCGGAATGCACCTTATATTGTCCAAATGCAGCATCTCTTACTTGCTCTTTAAGCGCTTCTGATTGGACGACGACATATTGCGTATGCTGTAAATTAAAGGCTGAAGGTGCCAGCTTCACTTCTTCAAAGATACTATTAAGCTCTTCTCTCGAAATCGAGATATTCGGCAAAAAATTTGATGCTGATCGTCTTTCACGTACCAATGTATCAAAACTGCGTGTCATCTTGTTTCCCCTTTTCGTGAAGTTGTTTTGCACCTAAACCAATTTTTTTCAACCATTCGATGAGCTGCTCTTTTTCCTCTGTTTCGATAAAGGACAGATTTTGTGATATGACATCTGTATGTTTTGGAAAAATATCGTCAAATAGCTGCTTCCCTTTATCTGTCAGTAATACATGGAATACACGTTTATCAGAAGGTGCACATTGTCTTTTGACTAATTCTTGTTTTTCTAATTTGTTGACCACATAGGTGATGCTCCCACTTGGAATGGATAAAATCTCACTAATTTTTTGAACGGGATGTGGTCCCTTACTATACAGTAATTCAAGAATTTGAAAGTTTTCAAATCCGATATCATAACGTTCAATGTCTTTTTGGATATTTGCAAAAAGGGCATGATAGGCTTTCATCCACACTCGGAAAAGCCTTAAGTCTAATTCTTGATCTTGCTGCACCATGGCAACTACTCCTTTTTCAATAAATCCTAAAACTAGGATAAATTTATCCTAACACTAGGATATTTTCTTGTCAACGTGTTTGTTTGATTAAAAAAAGACCCCTGTGACTTAGTGGTCTTCTTTTAACACAAAATGCATTTCAGCAATTTGTTTGTATTGATTCACTTGTTGTAATGAAAATCTAGATTCCTGTTCAGTTGGAGGGAAAAGAGGGATTCCTTTTCCAATCATGACAGGTGCGATTTGGAGATACAGCTCATCGACTAATTTTTCTTTTAATAATGCTTGAAGCAGTTCCCCGCCTCCTACTATCCAGATATGCTGGCCTTTTTCATTTTTTAAATTTTTGATAAACGAGAGAACATCTTCACGAACGATGTGGGTTCCTGTATGACTGTCTTGTAAAGTGCGAGAAACGATATAACACGTCTTGTCTTCATAAGGAAACTCATCAGGTGAAAGTTTGAGAACCTGTTCGTATGTGTTCCGTCCCATGATCAGCGTATCGACTGTTGCATAAAATTCCTCATATCTCGTATCCTCTTCGCCCTCTGTGCCTATGAGCCAATCTAAACGGTGATCATCCCTTGCTAAATATCCATCAATGCTCATTGCCCCATAAAATAGTAATTTCCTTTTCAATCTCACCACTCCCCGCCTCAAATAAGAACGTATATTCCCATTTTAACAGAATGAATAGAAAAATGATATATGATCCATTCGTTTCTTACGATTCCTGTTCTACCTTCATAAGAAGCTTGTACAAGATGTGCGCAAGCTGCCCCGCTTCGACTGTCATCCCTTCATGAATCCATTCCTCCAGTACACCAACAACACCAGACACAACAAATGAAGCCTCAATCTGTTCACGTTCCGTAATCTGACGCTGATCAAGTTGCCACTCTTTCATGATTTTTTCTTTAAAAAACGCTTTAAATTGATTCGTCGTTGGGCTATTCGGTTTGACAAATAACGTCATCATGAATTGTTTTTCTTTTAAATACTCAGTTGTTTTGTTTAAAAAGGACAGCATATCAAGCGGGTCCTGGCTTGGAAACGATTCATCGTATAGTCCGCCAAGCTGATTAAATAGTTCCTTCTCAAGCTGTTCATGCAAATCAAATACATCTTGGTAGTGCAAATAAAAGGTCCCTCTTCCTAAATCCGCTCTTCTAGATAGCTCTGATACTGTAATTTGTTGAACATCTTTTTCCTTTAAAAGCTCAAGAAAGCTTTCCCGTATCGCCTTTTTGGTTTTGATTGTTCGTCTGTCCTTCATCAAACACCCTCCATTTTTGAACAATCTGGCTATACCTGTCTATTTATGAACAAGAGATCATTCATTGCCGATGTTCGGTTTATTTTCCTCTTATTATAATGTACACATGTTCAATAATCTATATCTGTTCAAAAAAAGGAGGACCATCATATGTTTCAATTCAGACTTGCTAGAGAGGATGAACTGCCTCAAGTGGCAGCGTTGTTAGATGATTCATTTCAGAACTATTCATTTTTTGATTTATTATGCGAAAAGGTGACCAATCGTTCTGCTTTCGCCCGTCAGTTGCATTTGATCAATACAAAGGTATATTTTCAGCATCAAATCTGTTTGGTCGGGGTTGAGAACGAGAAAATTGTGTCTGCCGCCCTGTTAAAACATCCCCGTCTTCCTGAACCAGGACTCATGGATTATGTGTTATCTGGTGGGTTAAAGCTACTCTTTACTGGTGGCATATCGGCGATTCAGCATGTGTTCCGTATGTTAAAGGAGGCAAAAAAAGCGTGTTCTTCCTTAAAGAAACCTTACTGGTATTTAGAAGCTCTTGTCGTTGCAAAAGACCAACAAGGAAAAAAACTTGGAAGCCGTATGCTAAAGCAATGTCTTTTCCCCTTTATCGCCCGGCAAGGCGGCGGACTGTTCACACTGATTACACACAACGAGGCCAATCGTCATTTCTATCGAAAAAATGGGTGGACGGAGTTTGATGAGAGAGTACTGCACGGAGAAAACATGTCCCTAGAAAGCTGGAGTTATAAAACCGTGATCAAATAAGGTATCTTCTTCAAGGGATGATATAATAGAAGCAGTTCAAACAATGATCATACTTGGAGGAGAGACTGATGATACGACGACTTGATCATATCGTGTTGACTGTACAACATATGGAGGAAACCATTCGCTTTTATACAAACGTATTAGGAATGAAGGAAGAAACTTTTGGAGAAGGCCGTAAAGCCCTTCGTTTTGGCTTACAAAAGATCAACCTTCATGAAGCGGGTCATGAATTTGAACCAAAAGCTGCTCATCCCCATCCTGGATCTGCTGACTTGTGTTTTATCACCGATTTAGATATAGACAGTTTATTGCTTCATCTTAGAAAGCAGGTTGTTCCAATTGAAGAAGGTCCGGTCAGACGTTCTGGTGCATTAGGTCCGATTGAATCCATTTATATCCGTGATCCTGATATGAACTTAATTGAAATCTCCCGATATATAGAGGAGGCTGATCCATCATGACTCGATTATTTTTGAGACCGATTGAAGAAAAAGATTATCCTGGTATTCATAGAGGATGCCAGCATGCAGAAACACTTTATATGACTGGCACACGCAAAACGTTCACACTAGAAGAAATTCGTTCAGCCTATACCCGTTTTCTGCAGGATGACAGTAGACGAGACTTTGCTATTTGTCTGCTAGACACGAAAGAAATGATCGGGGATGCGGCGATTGTGGATATTGATCCGATAAACCATACGGCAAGTTTCCGCATTGCGCTACATGGTCCAGAGCATTTTCACAAAGGATATGGCACTGAGGCTGTTCGGATGGTTCAAACATTTGCCTTTGAGACGTTAGAACTCAATCGGCTTGAGCTTGAAGTTTTTTCCCATAACCCACGAGCCTTTCGAAGCTATGAGAAAGCCGGATTTCAATATGAAGGAAAAAGACGTCAAGCGCTCTATTTCAACGGTGCTTATTCGGATGTCATCATGATGGGAATCCTTCGTGAGGAATACGATAGAATCAAATCATAAAGATGTCCCAGCCTACGAAGGGTCATCTTTTTTTAACAAATGAAGCCCTGTAACGATGATCAAACAAATGATAGAAGAGAGAACGATAGAGACGCTTGATATGCTGAGCGCCATCCCTTCCCATCTGCCAATGAAGAAACTGCCGATCAATAAGAGCAATCCAAACATAGTGATACATATCGGGACAATCAGCCTGGCATGGCGATGCCTACGTCTTTTTCCTGCCCACCACGAGAGACAGAGCACAATGACAGTAAAAATAGCGGTTTGCAGCCAGAACATATCGCATCCACTCCTTTTCTTTTTTATCCTATGACAACGGAGGTTTTTACAATGAATATTAGACCGATTCAAAAGCAGGACAATCCTTTTATCGCGGCCATTATCCGCCAGTCATTAGAATCAGCGAATCTTGCGATTGAAGGTACAGCCTACACAGACCCACACCTTGATCAGCTTTTCGAATACTATCAATCATTGACTCATGCAGCCTATTGGATTGCCGAAGAACATGGTGAAATTGTTGGTGGCGTTGGCATTGCCCCTTTCACAGATGGCATTTGTGAGCTGCAAAAGCTTTATTTAAGCCCAAAAGCACAAGGCAAAGGTGCGGGCAAGAAACTGATGGATACGGCCCTCCAATATGCTGCTACATACTACGATGCTTGTTATTTAGAAACCCGCAGTGAATTAACAGCTGCTACTGGCCTTTATCAACGGTATGACTTTTCTCTTCTTCCTGCACCGATTGAAGGCTCAGAGCATTCTGCCATGGATGCTTGGTATCTCAAAACCTTTTCAGCGTGAGGCATAAAATAAGCGATACGTCTTTGTCCACTGAAAACCTAGCTTCTC
Organism: Bacillus sp. FSL W7-1582; assembly: GCF_038593325.1. Taxonomy (NCBI): domain Bacteria; kingdom Bacillati; phylum Bacillota; class Bacilli; order Caryophanales; family Bacillaceae; genus Bacillus; species Bacillus sp. FSL W7-1582. Next base: position 585,029 of record NZ_CP151987.1, on the reverse strand, counting down.
TGCCAATTTGGCCGAGGTTGCGTGATGGACATCGCAATCCCAATGCGGTGTCTTCCCTTTTTCAACACAGATGCTGATCATTTGCTGAGCTGCTAACAAAGCCAACCCTTTTCCACGGCAGGCTTCATCTGTCCAAATATCGATTTCCACTCGTTTTTCACTTGAAAAAATAGAGATACATTCACTGACCACGTCTTCACCGTTTAAGATGGCAACTCCGACGCCATTAGATAAAAAGTGATCTACTCCTCCCCAATATGCTTCATAATAGCTGGATGGGAATACTTTGCTTGCGGCAATGACTTGTTCATTCGTGCGTTTGATCATTTCATCTTGATCAGGCACAATCAGATCAGGAGAGGTCAAGTCATAAGAATACGCATGTCTTTGCATTTCATTCAGTTGGGAACCGAAGCATTTTTTCATCATCTCATCTGATGCTGGATTTGCTGAAAACAAAGTGAACCGTCTGTTCTCTCTTTTCTGCTTTTTATAAACATCCACAATGAACGTTGAACATAATGAAAGTGCTGCTTCTGTCCTGCCTGCGACATAATAAATGCCGGTTGTTGTCCCTACAAAATAGACACACGGGTGATCTCGGTGATCCACATATAAATCTCCTTGTATCACCCCATCGAGTATCGCATCTACGAACACTGGATAGGCAGGATCAATCCGCCGAATTTCCTCTTTTACCGCTTCTGTCCTTTGTTGATCTACAAGATACAACATCATTCCTCCATTCACGAACGAGTATCTTTTCATTATAAAGGAAAGCCGCAGACACGCGGTGAATCTTTGCAACAAAAAGAATTCTTCTGCATCAAAGCAACATTCAATCGCATTCGCTTTCATCTATTGCTATGCTCATTGTGAGAGGAGGTTTATGAATGAAATTTCGTTTTTTCTGGAATCAAGAAAAGGATGTGACGGAAGTAGACGTCATCAGCCATCCACATAATCAAGAGCGTTTACAAAAGATAACATCAATGCTGGAGACTAGTACATCTCTAACGGTCAAAGATCCAAAAAATGATCGGCAGTCTCTTTTACCATTAGAACAAATTGAAGCGATCTCTGCGCTTGGACATCTGTCAAAGGTGATCACGACTCAAGGTACGACGTATTTTCTCAGTAAACGGCTGAAGGATCTGAAGTCGTTAGAGCGTGAACATTTCTATCGTATCAACAATGCAGTCATTCTCAATTTAGCGCAAGTCGGCAGCTTTGTCGCTGGTACGTACGCTCGCTTAGAGGTCGAAACCATCTCGAAAAACAGCTACACCGTCAGTCGTCATTACGCCAAATATATAAAGGAGCGATTCAAATGATCAAGGAACTAAAACATCAATTTATGCAAACAGCTTTTGTCTCTATCGTATGGCTGACACTCATCCTGTCCATCACTCAATGGTCATCCTCTATCCCTTTTCATTACGTGTGGCACATCATTGCCATCGGGACTTTGGCAGGCATCGTCTTTGGGGTCATGTATCCTTTACTATGGAACTACTTTACCTTTCCAGCACCCATCAACATTCTCATCTCCACTGTCGTCAATTTAGGGTTTCAAGTAGGAGCCGTCGCTTTATATTCGACTACACTGCTCGAATGGATCATGCCTTATTTTATCGGTATAGCCTTTCTCACATTAGTAGGTCATATCATCGCCTTTCTATTTTACAAAAAACAACAAAATCAAAAACTGGCGCAGGCACTGAATCACCTGAAGCCGCAGCCTTAAAAAAAGAGACCTTATTTGAAAGGTCTCTTTTCTATTATTCTGCTGCTAACTCATTCTCTCTAAAAATGAATCACCCCTAATTCCACTGCTGCTTTAATTGCTTCCGCTCTTGAAGTGACCTCCAGCTTTTGATAAATATTTGTTAAATGAGCTTTGACAGTTCTCTCGGAAATCCCCATATCAAATGCAATTTCCTTACTTCGATATCCTCTAGCCACTGCTTGCAAGACAAGCATCTCTTTTTCAGTCAGCATGTTTATTTCTTTTTTCAAATGGGTCGGAGTCACTTGATGCTCTGTTGATTCAAATACTTTAGCAGCGACGTTTGCTTGAAGAAGAATATCCCCTCTGATAGCTGCTTCAATTGTATAAAATAAATTTTCTCTGCTGGCATCCTTTAAAAGATAGCCCTTTGCTCCAAGTTGCAGCCCTTCAATCATTAATTTCTCTTCGTTATAGGTAGTGAGAATCAGGACCGGTACTTTTAATTGAAGAGACTGCATCTCTTTTAACATCTCAAGCCCACTCATGTTAGGCATGTTGAGGTCAAGTAGTACAAGGTCTGGAGTCTTCTCTTTCAAGATATCTAAACCCTTTGCTCCATCCTCTGCTTCACCAACAACATCAAATCGTTGATCTGTCTCAAGAATTAATTTTAATCCTTCTCTAACAACAAAATGATCATCGACAATCACAATTTGATAAGACATTGTTTTTACTCCTTTTTCAAAGGTATGGTTACTGTCACTTGTGTACCTTCATTTTTTTCACTTTTCAAGTGTAGCTGTGCATCAAGCAGTCGGGCACGTTCTGACATACCAATTAGACCGTAATGCCCAGAAGTGGATTCTTGTTTTTTCTCATCAAAACCCACTCCATTGTCTGTGATTTGCAAGGAGATGTGATCATCTTTTTGCTTCATCATCAATTCGACCTTACTTGCTTTGGCATGCTTGGCAATATTCGTCAAACATTCACTGACAATGTATACGGTATGTTCGATGAGGAAAGGGGACACTTGATAAGAGACAGCCACTTTTGTATGAACTGTAATATTCGTCGCCGTCATAAACCGATTCACTTCATCTTTCACAGAATCAGCTAAGTCATATTGATCCTGGCTGTATGTTCGGAGGTCGTCAATGACCAATCTCGCCTCACCTAATGTCGTCCGCGCATGGCTCATTGAACCTTTAATAATGCTTTGAGCACGCTCAACATTCTGATTCTCTAAATGGGCATGGACCGCTTCTAATTGCATAATAATACCTGCCAGCCCTTGTGCAAGGGTATCATGTAAATCTCTCGCCATTCTTTGACGCTCATTTGCAAGTGTCAGCTCTTCCACTTGTTGATGGGCCAATTCAAGTTCCTTTAAAAATGTTTGTGTACGAATTCTAGCTTTGACTTGTCTAAAAAATAAAATGGAGTATGCGATGACTACAATCAGAATCAAAAACAAAATAGGAATATATACGGTCAAATCATCTGTATCATTGACCAAAATAAGGGCAAGAAAAAAAAGAACATAAAAACTAAGCCCTGTCAAAATCACCTTCAATGTATGATAATATACCCCAATACTTTGCGCTATTAGTACCGGTAACAGACCAATTAAGATCACAGGGGAAGCCGCCTGCATGACTGAAACACAAAGTAGAATCACTATTCCTTGAATCAGAAAATATACCCATGGATTCTGCTGAAACCAGTAAAATGACCACCAATGCAGAATCAGATGTATGGCAATAAGTGCAGAAAAAAACAGGCTAGAAAGTGCTAATGGGGTGGTTATAAACTGAAATATCATTGCTGCAATATAAACAAGAATGACCCATAATAATGTTGGAATGCGCGAATAGATCATTTCATTAAAAGGGTCTACCCGTCGTTTCGCCATAAATATCACCATCCGAGCCTCATATTCACTCAAAAAATACCGCCCACCCTTTATCGAGGTAATGGCGGTATCATCAATCATACCATGTAAGACTATCAGTGACTAAATCACCTTCTCTTCTTTCTCATCCTTCTGAGAAATAGACTCACCTTCAATGTCTATACGTGGAAGCCAGCTTTCAAACCATTTGGGTAAGTACCAAGCAGCTCGTCCGATTAGCATCATACATGCTGGGATAAAAGTCATTCTTATGACAAATGCATCAAACAGAACGCCGAATGCCAACGTTAACCCCATTGTTTTGATAATCAAGTCATCTGCAAAGATAAAACTAGCAAAGACGAGGATCATGATTAAGCCTGCGGCAGTCACTACTCTTCCACTATGCTTCAAACCTGATACAACGGACTTTTTCGCATCACCTGATTGAAGGAAATCTTCTCTCATTCGACTGACTAAAAAGACCTCATAATCCATTGCAAGACCAAATAATATTCCTGTCACTAGTACAGGCATAAAGTTTAACAATGGGCCATTTGCTGGTATTCCAAACAATGGCGCAAGGTGTCCATCCTGTAAAACAAAGACTGAAAAACCTAGTGTAGCGGTCAATGTCATAAGGAATCCTAAAACCGCTTTTAATGGAACAAGGAATGACCTAAACACAAGAATCATCAAAATCAAAGCAAATCCAATAATGACTCCTGCAAATTTCGGTAACGCTTCACTGAGTCTATCTGAAATATCGATATTAACTGCCGTAGAACCAGTAACAAGTAATTTCGCATCATACTTTGCAGCAGTCTGACTGGATTCGTTTCGTATATCTTTGACTAATTGCTTTGTCGCCTTATCTTCCGGACCGCTTTTCGGTAAGATGGTCAGCATGGCGTACTTACCCGATGGATTAGGAACAGGCGGTGCCATTTGTTTGATGCCATCCATCTTCTCTAATACTTTTGTTGTTTTCTCAATAGATTTCATTGCGTTATTTGCATGGGAGGCATCAATGATAACAACCAGTGGCCCATTAAACCCTTTACCAAATCCTTCTGCTAACAGGTCATAGCCCTTACGTTCAGTTGTTTCCTTCCCCTTCATGCCGTTATCAGGAAGACCCAACTCCATATGAAGTGCTGGCCAACTGAGTAGACCAGTCAATACAATGACACCTAGGATGATCTTACCTGGATACTTCTTGATAAACCTTCCCCAAGCTGTAGCTTCTTCTTTTTGTTGAAATTGTAATTTAGAGAACCATTTATTCTTTCTTGAAGGGCTTACTTTATCACCAAGAATCCCTAGTATGGCAGGAACAATTGTGAGAGACACAAGCATAACTGATAGTACCATGAATGCAGCTACAAGACCCATAACGCCTAAAAATGGTATACCGACTAATACAAGTCCGCATAGTGCAATTACGACGGTAACACCTGCAAACAATACAGCGCTGCCTGCTGTAGCAACAGCTCTAGCAGCTGCTTCTTTCAATTCGTAACCCTCTGCTAATAACTGTCGATAACGAGAAATGATAAATAATGCATAATCAATTCCTACTGCAAGTCCAATCATCACAGCTAATGTAAGACTAAATGCAGACATCTCAACAAAATTTGAGGTAATTAATATGACCATCACGCCGATTATTAACCCAATGACAGCCGTCAAGATCGGTAGTCCTGCAATCAATAGTGAAGCGAAGGTAAAGGCTAAAATAAAGAAGGCCATGACAATACCTATGACTTCCGAAATCCCGCCTACCTCAATTTCTGAGAATGTGACGGAGCCGCCTAATTCTGTTTGGATGCCAGCTTTTCTTGAAATCTTAATACTATCTAATACTTTCTCTTTTGAGGATGTTTTTACCTCATCCGCCTTTACCCGGTATGTAATATCCGCATACCCTATTTTCTCATCCTTACTAATAGCAAATGTCTGATATAAATCCGTCACTTGCTTGACTGCTTTATCCTTTTTGACTTCTTTGATCGTTTCGTTCAATTTGTTTCTTACTTTTTTTGTTTCTAATGTTTCACCCTTAGGTGCTTTAAAGATCAGACGAATCGTCCCGCCATCATCACCTGCTGGGAACTTTTTCTCCAAGAGATCCATTGCCTTTTCTGACTTTGTTCCTGGAATCGACATATCGCCATTAAATGAAACACCTGTCCCTATTGTTGCCGCCACAACAGCTACTAAAACAAGTAACCAACCGATAATCATCCGTTTCGGCTTAGAAAAAGCACTTTTTCCTAAATGATATAAAAATTTTGCCATTCACTTACTCCTTTTTCTTCAACTTCGTGAACTTCATCTTTTTATTCTAAGCAATGAGATGGTCGATTGAAATTGTACTTTCGGGCAAGAAGCATTGTACTTTTAGGCAACAAAAAAAGGGCATCTTCTTAAGATCCCCTTTAAAACGTTTATGAAGCGACTGTTTTTCGCCTCGTTCTGTTGATTTTACCGACAAACATATAGCCATATCTATAATGATTTGCTATCCGTGACAATAGGATAGGTCCTGCAATTGCAAGTGCTGATATGATGATTGTCCCTACAAAGAATGGATAATCTTTTAATTGTCCCCATAGTAACACAGAGATACCTAGAAAATACCCGTGAAGCAAATAGATGGTGAATGAATATTGACTAATGACAGCTACGAAAGGTGGAACGCTTTTCACTTTAGAAAACAAGAGAAAACATAAGAAGACAATACTGACTGTATAAAGAACAACGTCTGGTCTCTTAGAAGAAGACTCGAAAAAACCTACATATGAATTACTTAGAAGGGTCGCTGCTGAAATCAAAACAAGTCCATACACGGCATACTTAAAACGATGAAGTCTTGTGATAAACTGCTGATAATTCGCTCCACAATAATAGGCTAAACAAAAATAGAACAACCACCCTGGAAATGGAATCCATTCTAAGCCGAACATTGGATTAGGTAATTGAGGTTGTGGGATTTTGACGAGGTTCATGACACTTAAATAACCAACTGTGATGATAAAGGAGATCGGCAATACCCATTTGGCTGAGGTACGCTTAGCCATTTTGTGGAAAAACATGTGCAAAAAGTAAAATTGAAAAATAATCAGAACAAAATAACCAATATAATTCCCTAATAAGACATTTGCTGAAGCTCTTTTAAAAAAGTCAACTGCCCCTCCATTTAACGATGCCGAATGCAAGAAACCATCGACAATCCCAATAAAAGCAAATGGGAAAAAGATGGCTTTCACCCTCTTCCACATAAATCCTTTAGGGGTACCATTCGGATAAGCATGAGCCAATAAAAACTCAGAAATGAAAATAAAACTCGGGGTACTGAACATGAGTAGTGCTACAAGAATAGATGATGAATGGGGGCTAGATAAAATGGCTATTGCATGAATGAACACAACACTCAAACACGAGATACACCGAATATAAAAAATCTCTTTAATTTGCATTGAACATCCTCCTCCTGCATTTTGGTAAAACATGTATTAGATTAACATGTATAACACCTTATCAACAGGGACCTTGTGATTATTTTTCAATCATCTATCCAAAAGGAACAAAAAAAAGAGCCCTAGTTAGAGCCCCTCATCTAATCAGATTCAACCGTCGCCTTCCCCTTCCAAATAAGGGTTAAGCCTAATCCAAGAAATAAGACAACACCTGCAAACAGGAATGGGAAATGAATATTTTGATCGAATAAAATACCGCCAAGTGCCGGGCCAAAAATCGTACCAAGACTTGTGTAGGTAGAGTTCATCCCTGCGACAAATCCTTGCTGATTGCCAGCGATTTTTGATAAGAAGGTCGTGAGTGCAGGGCGCAATAAATCGAACGCAAGGAAAATCACACACGTCACGATCAGCACAACCATAAAGCCTGACACGACTGTAGAAACAAAAGCGAGAACTGCTCCAACAATCAAGCATAGTTGAATAACTCGTTTCTCCCCAAGCGCATTCACCATTTTACCAAACACGAGGACTTGGATGATGACGGCTACAATTGAACTGACGGTAATGATAATCGCAATATCCTTCGGACCAAATCCAAACTTGTGATTTGTAAACAAGCTAAAGACCGTTTCATATGCAGATAGTCCAAACGCCAGCACAAAGACAATGATGAAAGCAATGAGATAGCTTGGATGAATCGATTTTTTCAAGTCTTTAAAGAAGGTCGATTCTTTCACTTGATCCATTTGTTTCTCTCGCTCTTCTTTTGTTAATGGTTCCTTCAGCATAAACATAGATGAAATCACAGCAATAAATGCAATCCCTGCTGCAAAGAAAAACGGCAGGCGAACGCCATATTCTGCAATAAATCCGCCAATTCCTGGGCCGATGATAAATCCGGTACTAATAGCAGCGGATACATACCCCATTGCCTTTGATCTTTCTTGAACAGTCGTGATATCGGCGACATAAGCGGTGACAGCCGGCATGATAAATGCTGCACTAATACCGCCAAGAACCCTTGCAAAATACAGAACATATACGTGTGTTCCTAAGCCAAAAACGAGTTCTGATAACGCAAATAGAAAAAGGCCTGACACAATCATGATCTTTCTTCCGTATCGGTCTACCCATCTTCCCGCAATAGGTGATGCGATAAGCTGTGCAACGGCAAACGCCGCCACAAGATATCCCATCGTACTGCCCGTTAAATGCATGACATTCATAAAGAGCGGCATGACAGGTATAATCAGACCGATACCTAAAAACGCAATAAATATATTACTTAATAAAATAACAAGTACGGCTTTTTGCTCACGAATCGGTTTTTGCATGATGTTTGTTTCCCCTTTACTGACTCACTTGTTACTCATGATGGTTGATTCCGTGAATAAACAATGAGATCGCCTCTTTTTGTAATTCCTTTTTCTGCTGCATCGTGTCATTTTTATATAACACGTCTAATCCATAGAATACAGAAAGTAATATTTTCACTTTTGATTCAACATGCTGAATCGACCAGCTGCCATCTTCGTTTCCTTCAAGCAGGATGTCTCTCATCACATCATCAAAGTCTACATCAATCTTGTTCAGCCGCTCCATGACTTCATCTGATGTAAATGCACTGGCACAGAATTCTTCACTTGCTCTCATTAAAGGATAGTTAATCCCCATTTGACTAAGTAGCTCTGCAAACCCTGCGAGCTTATCAATGGCCCGGTGCAGCGTTTGTTTCTCTTCATGCCACGTCTCCATCATGAATCGATGATCCTCTTCCATAATATGAAGGAACAAAAACTCTTTTCCTTTAAAATGATGATAGAGGTTGCCTTTACTAATCTCAGCCGCCTCTAGAATATCTCGCACGGATGTTTCCGAATATCCTTTTTTCGCAAATAAATCACGTGAAGCGGTGACAATTTTCTGCTTCGTCTTTTCACTTTTTCCAGCCCCGCTCTGTGCACTTGTCATCTATGAACAATCCCTTCTACCTTGCTTTTCTTCACACGGACAAATAAAACCGACCAGTTGGTTTATTTTTTTATTATAAATGGAGATCGCCCATAATTCAATGAAAAAGTCCCGACTTCCAAAGGAGTAAATCTAAGTGAAAACAAACAAAACGATCATTTTTGCCATCACCAAACAGGAAGTATTCTTTGTCCATTGTTGATGAAAAGTGGAGATAGAGGTCATTTTCTCATCAAGTCTATTCTCTTTTTATTTAATTTTCCTTAACATTTAACTTCACTTAAATATTAAGATCGCATATAATATAGGAGAAAAGAGGTGATGTCATTGGATGAGGATATCATTCATTACAGCAAAAAAATCATTGAGTACTCAAACGCACTAGGTTCTATCTATGTAGAAGAGTATCAACGATTCTTAAAAAATGAGTATGCAGATTTAACAAGCAAACAAGAACTGACCCTTGAATTGCTGCGGTCGAAGACGAGAACAATCAATGAACTGGCTGATTATTTCTCCATTTCATCTAGTGCCGCTAGCCAGCTCATATCAAAGCTTGAACAGCTTGGATATGTGAAAAGAGAGATTAATCCACATAACCGTAGAGAAATCATTGTTGATTTTGCTCAAAAGGGCCATGACTATCATAAAGATATTGAAAAAATTCAGCTGCATCTTATTCAAAAATACTATGCCCAGCTTTCAAAAGAAGATCTAAAAACATTATTATCGCTTTACGAAAAAATCTATCAAATTGCGAAAGAAACGCCTTAACCCGGCGTTTCATGCATGAATATGTAAGTTAGATAAACGATGAAAGGGATGATCAAATGGACAGGATTCATTTGCAAGATGGACGTCATATTGGTTTGTCTCAATACGGTGATCTTGAAGGATTCCCAGTATTCTTTTTTCATGGGACACCTGGATCGAGAGTGATGTTTTTAGATGATGATCCAATCTCAAAAGAGCTTGGCATTCGTCTTATTTCTTTAGACAGACCTGGTTTTGGTTTATCTGATCCGCAACCGAACCGCACTATTTTAGACTGGGCAAAAGACGTACAGGAAGTGGCCGATCATCTTGACATCTCCCATTTTTCAGTGATTGGTGTCTCTGGAGGCGGGGCATTCGCTGCTGGTTGTGCCTATCAATTGCCAGACCGCATTCTTTCAGCTGCTCTCGTCTCAAGTACCACCCCATTTCAGGATGGTAAACCGCCTAAAAGTATGCTAAAGGAGAACAAGATTGCCTTTTTCCTCAGTAAAAGAATGCCTTGGCTCTTAAAGGCAAGTTATCGCGCTCAAAAAAAACTAATTGAAAAGAAACCAGAGAAATTCAAGAAACTAACGAAAAAAGGGAACAAACATTTACATCCATCGGATCGGCAATTTCTTCAAACCGATGAGCAACTGGAGCTGATGATGCGGCATTTATACGAAGCTACTCGTCAATCGGTTGATGAATGTATTCATGAACCAGATTTACTCTCACGGTCATGGAAATTCGATATGAAAGATATACAAATCCCTGTGGATGTCTGGCATGGAAAAGAGGATCAGATGGCCCCTTTTGCAGAGATAGAAAGAATGGCTCCCAACATTCCAAACGCCAAAACGCACTATATCGAGCAAGCAGGACATTTTCTGACTGATATAGATGATGTTTGGAGAGACATTTTACTCTCTTTAAAAAAACGGGCTGAACATCAGGTACACATATAAAAAAGACCCAATGATACGTCGGGTCTTTTTCTTTTTAATACTGCTCGTAATAGGATTGAATTTTATCTGGATCTTTTGTTTTCGTCAGAGCCAGCATGAGTAGAATGCGTGCTTTTTGTGGATTTAATGAATCCGATGAGACAAAATGATGTTCATCATCCATTTTTTCATGTGTGACAATGCCATTTCCTGCACGGCTTGACCTCACAATCACCACGTCTTTTTTCACAGCATCTGTTGCCCCATTGATCGCTTCTGTTGACATCGTTCCATTTCCTGCGGCGGCAACGACAATGCCCTTCGCTCCTTCTTTAACCGCAGCATCATACACATACTTTTGATCATTTTGATAGCCGTATAAGATATCCACTTGCGGCAGTTCTTTTAGCTTTGAAATATCGAATTCACTGTCAGTTGTATGTTTTCTTGTCGGTTCGTTATAAAAAGAGACAACTTCACCCGCCACTTCTCCAATGTACCCTTGCTCAAGAGACTTGAACGAATCGGTTGTGGTGGTATTTGTCTTCGTAATAAAGCGAGCAGAGGCAATTCGGTCATTTAATGTCACCATTACACCTTTGCCTTTGGCTTCTTTTGTCGAAGCAATTTTCACTGCATGATACAAGTTAAGCGGGCCATCCGCACTAATGGCAGATGCTGGCCTCATGGAACCCACAACCACCACTGGCTTATCACTTTTTACAACCAAATGTAAAAAATAGGCCGTTTCTTCTAATGTATCTGTACCATGTGTCACCACAATGCCATCCACTTGATCATCATTTAAAAGCTGATTGACTCGTTTCGCTAATTTTAAAAGCAGAGCGTTATCCACATTTTCACTGCCGACGTTCGCTACTTGCTCACCCGTGACATTTGCAATATCCTTCAGCTGTGGTACGGAAGCAATGACTTTATCGATTCCAAGTGCACCAGATTTATATCCAGTCGTATCTGTATTACTGTCTGAACTACCGGCAATCGTTCCGCCTGTTGCCAGCACCTTAATATTGGATAAAGACTTGTTCCCTGTCTCAACAGCCGTGTTTTTTTCTTTTGTTTCACTGGTAGTGCTTTCTTGATTACTTTGATTATTCTCTTGAGTGCTATCGTTCGCACAAGCTGCGGTCACCAATAGTGAAACAGTAAGAAGGGCAGCACCAAACCATTTTGTTACGTTCATAAGATCATCTCTTTTCTTAAATGTGATGAATAATTATCTGTCTATAGGGTTTACTTTATACCATTCCTTCATTCATCAGCATGAGGTGAAAGTCACAGAACCAAATAAAGGAAAAAGGACACTATTATCAAAATTTATTTATATCTTAATACCTAAATTGACTTCAGAAATTGTTCTCGACCCATTTATGATAAAATATAGGAAATCTTACAAAAAAGGAGTACATACAGTGCGTTCCGTTCAACCATTTTACAAAATCCTACTCACACTATTCTTCAGTTCCATTTTACTCAGCTTGTTCGTATGTTTATATCCACCGATTCAGGGCGAGCCTGCGTTTATGATGTTTTACACTCCCATCTTTTTTGTTTATTATTTCATCTTTGCGGTACCTTTACAGTTGTTGTTTTCTTTACAGCCCAAGGCTTTTCATCCTCTTTATTTAGCGGCTTACTTACTGATAGCAATGATTGTCATGCTTTTTGTTATGGATGGAATTGAGAGCTCAACATCCCTCCCGATCATAATTGTCAGCAGTCTCATCTACTGGACCTGCGATTCTTTCATTCATCAAAGAATGCATAAAAAAAACACCTAATGTGTAGGTGTTTTTATCTATTCTAGTATGTGTTGACAGTGCTCCACATTATCCAAGACATCTTTCAGCTCGGTGACCTGCTGATCACTAAGAGAATCTATCCTCAGTGATTGGAACTTTTTATTTCATGCTTGTGCCAGCGTGTGAAAAAATGGGGTCCTTCAATTCAAAATCAAATGTCTTCCCATCAACGATACCAACTGTTTTTGAACTGTCGTAAAGTTCAAGCAAGCACGCTGCCATTTCTTTTGATGTGTGATATTTCTTGATAGTGCCTTCATATTCGAATTGATCGACATCTAATGAACGCTTTGCAAATTCCGACTCTGTCGCAGCAGGCGCTAATACTTTTGCCTGTAATTTGGCTCCTTTTTCTTTCAATTCTAGGGCCAGCCCTTCTGTAAAGGCGCTCACATAAAATTTCGTTGCTGAATAAGTGACAGCATTTCCGACGACGGTATAACCCGCTCTTGAAGAGATATTGATTAGCTGCGTCCCCTCTTTTTGCTCATAATCACGGACATACAGAGTGGATAAAATTGTTAACGCTTCAATATTGAGATGAAGCATGTCCCCGATTTTTTTCACATCCTGCTCTCCTATTGAACCAAAATGGCCAAACCCAGCATTATTAATGAACGTATCCAGCTCATCACCAGCTAATGACTCATAGAAAGAATACACTTGCTCTCTGTCTGTTAAATCAACAGACTGGACTTTCACTTGAATATCGGGATATGTTTCTAGAATCTTTTCTTTCAGTTCTTGGAGTTTATCAAGCCGGCGTGCAGCTAAGATCAGATTTTTTCCTCTTGCTGCAAAGACCAAAGCCGTTTCATATCCAATACCTGAACTTGCCCCTGTAATGACTGTATAGCCCATTGTATATCCCCCTATTCGTATCTTCTAGCTGTTTAAAGTATAGCGAGAGCATGTGACTCTAGTCAATTTTGAAGAGATTCAAAGAGACATGAACAACTGAACGTTCAGCATTTAATCGGTTTCTTTTGAATTATGTTGGAGGATAGCCTGCTGAGCTTTTTTTGTTAATTTGTGAAAAACCAGTTGATAGGAATGTTCAATTAGCTCTTCGACAAATGAAGATGGAATATCTGCATCAAGATAAATAGAATTCCAATGCGTCTTATTCATGTAATAGCCGGGAATAATTCCTTCATGCATTTCTCTTAATTCTTCAGCACGTTGCGGATCACATTTTAAAGTGATAACTGGCTTGCGATCGACGTCTCCCCCCATCATGGCGAACATCTTTCCACCTATATGATAACGATCTGCCTGCCACTCAGGTTGATAGTCGTGGGTTGCTCCTTGTAAAGAAAGACAAAATGCCTGTAGTGTCTCTTTTTTCATTCTATTAGCTCCTTTTTAGATGTCTTCTATCTTACTATTATATCGACTACTGCGATTGTTGTATCTACACTTCTTTTCAAGACGTCAGCAAGAACACAAAAAAAGCACAGAAAAAAAGTCTGTGCTTTTTACTGATATCCGAATATTTCTTATTCAAACGCCTTCTTAAGCTGATCGCTCATCAGATGCCAAGCCTCTTCAGCTATCTCTAAGTCTCCGGCATGAGTGAACGCATGAGGGACTCCTTTAAATTGTTTGTATGTGACATCTACCCCTGCTTCTTTTAACTTGTCCGCATAATGCTCAGCTTCTTCAGCTAGTGAATCCTTCTCAGCTGTGATAACAAGAGCTGGGGGCATTTGTGCTAACACTTCTCTCTCTGCAAAGACTGGAGAAACGAGCGGATTGTGCGGATCTTGACCTTGCAGGTAGAAGGCATTAAACAGTCTCGCCATTTCCACTGGAATTGCTTCTTCAAACGCTGGCTTTTGTGCTGGATCAGTAGCCAAATCAAGCGGCGGATAATCAAGCACTTGATAGACAATCGGAAGTTTGTTCCCTTTTTGGATATCAAGCAAACAAACCGCTGTTGCCAAATTCCCACCTGCACTATGTCCGCCAATGGCTAATCGATTTGGGTCTATTTGTAGTTCTTCAGGATGTTCATATAACCATTTCATCACATCGTAGCATTCATGAAGAGCGGCCGGGAAAGGGTGCTCCGGTGCCAGCTGATACTCCACATTGACGACGATACACTCCGCACGATCTGCTATGACCGGACACCAATGATTATCCATTTCAGCACTTCCAAGGATAAAACCGCCCCCATGCAAATTCACGAAAACAGGAAGGGGTTGTTTCAATGTTTTCACAGGTTTAAATACCCACACCTTTGTTTCACCAGCACCCGTTGAGATATCATATTCCATTTTGTTCACTTCAGGAGGGTGGACTGGCTTTAGTTCTGATTGGCCAGCTAATGAATCTTCAGCTGGTTGACGTAATGACTCAGCCATTTTGATTTGTTCGTCTAAGTTCATGATCTCAGCTCCTATCTTATTCTTTTATCTCTATCCATTCGTTACGAATTTCGCCTTTTCCTTCAATGTCGTCAGAGAGTCGTTGCTTTTTATCTATCTCCCCATTTTCAGCTCCTTTGAAACAAACATTCCCCCTATGAATAAATAAAAAAAGCACTGCGGCGCTAAGTCCTCAGTGCTTTTCATATATTATGATACTTGTTGTTCTACTTTCACTCGTTTAATAAAGAAAGCAATCACCAAGCCAATCACTGTCATAATGACAGCAAAGATAAAGGCATGCTGGACGCCATTTGTAAAGGCGAGCAGCTGATTGACTGGATTTGCGGGATCAGCCACATTTTCCATAAAGCTGCGAGCTCCTGATGAAAGGATCGAGATACCAACTGCAGTCCCAATCGCTCCTGATACTTGCTGCAATGTATTCATAATCGCTGTACCGTGCGGATATAGCTCTGGCGGCAGCTGATTCAATCCATTTGTTTGGGCAGGCATCATGATCATCGCAATTCCTATCATTAACGTAATATGAAGCGTCACGATATAACCGATGGACGTATTCACACTTAAGTTCGTGAAGCCAAACATGGTCGCTGCAACGATGACAAGGCCTGGGATGACAAGCCACTTCGGTCCAAATTTATCAAAAAGCCCACCCATGATTGGCGATAGCAGTCCATTGATAATTCCACCTGGTAATAGCATTAAACCTGCTGTAAATGTAGACAGTGCCAAGGACGTTTGCAGATATAATGGCAAAATCATCATAGCAGACAGCATCACCATCATACACACTAAGATCAGAAGTAACCCGATCACAAACATTGGATATTTAAATGGGCTTAAATTCAACATCGGTTCTTTCATGTTTAACTGTCTTAGGGAGAACACAAGAATGCCAATGACACCTACAACAATCGCCACAATCACATGCATACTGCTCCAGCCGCCGCCTTCACCGGCACTGCTAAAGCCATACACAATTCCACCGAAACCGATGGTTGATAGCACAATCGATAAAATGTCGATTTTCGGTCTTGTGGGTTCCGTAATATTTTGCATAAAAATATACCCAAATACGAGTGCAGCAACTAATAACGGAAGCGAAATCCAAAAAATCCAATGCCATGTTAACGATTTAAGAATGAGACCAGAGACCGTTGGACCAACTGCTGGGGCAAACATAATGACAAGACCGATAATCCCCATTGATCTACCTCTTTTATGAGGCGGAATGATAACCAAAATCGTATTAAACATCAATGGAAGAAGCAAGGCTGTTCCTACTGCCTGCACCACACGTGCCACCATTAAAATACTGAAGACAGGTGCAACGGCCGCAATAAATGTACCGATGATCGAAAAGACCAGTGAGGTAATGAAAAGCTGTCTTGTTGTAAACCATTGAAGAATGAGGCCTGAAATTGGAACAAGAATCCCTAGTGTTAATAAATAGCCGGTTGTAAGCCACTGAGCAGTCGTTGCTTCAATACCAAAGTCTAATGTTAAACTTCTCAGCGCCATGTTGAGTGCCGTTTCACTAAACAGTCCAATAAATCCAGCTGTGATAAATGAAATAATAATGGGCAGCGTTCGAATGTCGGAAGCTGCTGTTTGCTGTTTGTTCATATTAAGTTGGCTCCTTTTCTTTTTCAATATTAAGCAATCTTAGGAAGTCAGGCTAGTCAGAAATGAGCCACTTCATTGTCGTTGAAAAACAGATAAAATTTGTTTTTCCGCAGCGAATTGTGCAATTTTTTCGATTGAGTAGCCGGATTCATGAATATAAAACATGAGTTCAGGCGTCATTGGAGAGGACATACATAATGTCGTCAACTCAATATCTTGTATGTTCGCTTCTCCTTTTATTTTCGCTTCCTCAAGCAAATCACGAATGATTTGTTTGAGTGATTGACTGTAATGACAATCATATACTTTACTTGTCTGCTCTAAATTTCCAGAGATCGTCAGCATCCGGATCCAGTCTAAGTGATGACCAACGATGAGATGGATCTCCTCGAGAACATATTGCAAACGATCTTGAACCGGCTGATCACTGATTTTATTTAAGTAAAGATGCAAAGCAGGGATCAGCTGTTCAAATCTCTCACCAAGAATAGAGAGACACAAATCACTTTTATTTGCATAGCGGCGGTAAAGGGTTCCTTGACCAACACCAGCTGTTTTTGCGATTTTATGCATGCTGACATTCTCTACACCAAACTCTTGAAACAAAGAGAAAGCGACCTCTTCAATTTCCTTTCCAATATCCTTTTCCATGCTACCTCACCTTCTCTAGCTTCATCCACATCACATCTATTTGTATGTTTTGATTCAAGGCTCTTTAGGTTTCATTTAGGACAATTGTCCCGGTATTATCTTACGGACAACTGTCCGCTTTGTCAATCATTCTTTTTTTGCGATTTTTACTATCATTTGACTGATCCACCTGTTGTAACTATAATGGTTACAAAAAGTGATAGAGGTGATTGGATTGAATACATTCCTATTCGTTCATGGTGCATTCCAAGGAAGCTGGTGCTGGGACCAAATAAAACCTTCTCTTCAACAGAAAGGTCATACAGTGATAGCAATTGATTTACCTGGCAGTGGCGAAGACGCCACGCCTCCACAGGACGTATCATTAGAGAGCTATGTAAACAAAGTCGTCACAACGATTGAAAAAATAGACGAACCCGTCATTTTAGTTGGACACAGTATGAGCGGGATGGTGATCTCACAAGTAGCTGAGAACATTCCAGACAAGATCAAAAAACTAGTATATGTCTGTGCATTTGTTCCTGAAAACGGACAAGCTATTAGTGATATCGCATCAGGCGGTCCTAAAGCAACGTTTGACGAAAAGAATCAGACCATCACATTAATGGAAGAATTCATTGCGGAGGATATGCTCAACGAAAGTTCGGAGGAAGATCTGCAATTGTTTAAAAAGAAGATACGTCCACAGCCTGTTCAGCCTTTTGAAGATCAAGTTTCATTAACCAATGAAAGATTTGGAAGAGTGCCCAGTGTCTATATTGAAACAACAAATGATCGCTCCATTCCGGTTGACTTGCAAAGACAAATGTATGCCACTAAACCTTTTGAGCGCATCTATACCCTTGATGCCGATCATTTCCCTTTCTATTCTAGAAAAAAAGAGCTTGTGGACTGTTTATTAGATATTGCAGTTACAGAAAGATAGTAAACAGCAAGAGATAAATATTTTGAGATGAAAAAGAGAAAACATATGTAAAGGATGAAAAACCCAATCATCACTACTGGCGTTTTTGATCCTTTTCTATTGATACCTCAATTCCCATGAAATAAGAGAAGATTCTATCAAACTCAACTGCTTAATATCAGAAATTAGACCGATTTTCCATTTTACAAGAATCATGTATGATCAATTAAGAAAGCGCTTCCAAAAAGGAGAGGAGAATGCTTATATGTCTTATCGTGTAAAACGGATGCTGATGCTGCTTGTCGCTGGGTTATGCTTGAGCTTGTCCACATTTACAGCTGGTGCCTCGGCACAAACTGGTGGATCATTCTATGAACCCTTTAACAATTACAATACCGGGTTATGGCAAAAAGCTGATGGGTACTCTAATGGAAACATGTTTAACTGTACGTGGCGTGCAAACAATGTCTCCATGACGTCGTTAGGGGAAATGCGGTTATCGCTCACAAGTCCTTCCTATAATAAGTTTGACTGCGGGGAAAATCGTTCCACTCAAACATATGGCTATGGGCTTTATGAAGTCAGCATGAAACCAGCAAAAAATGTTGGGATCGTGTCTTCGTTCTTTACTTATACGGGACCGACTGATGGTACGCCTTGGGATGAAATCGACATCGAATTTCTAGGAAAAGATACGACAAAGGTTCAGTTTAACTACTATACCAATGGTGTCGGAAATCATGAAAAGATCGTCAACCTTGGTTTTGATGCAGCAAACTCTTATCACACATATGCGTTCGACTGGCAGCCTAACTCAATTAAATGGTATGTGGACGGTCAATTAAAACACACGGCTACTACTCAAATCCCTCAAACACCGGGAAAGATTATGATGAACTTATGGAATGGTGCAGGTGTCGATGAATGGCTCGGCTCCTACAACGGTGTTACCCCACTTTACGCTCATTACAATTGGGTGCGTTACACAAAAAGATAACCACATCACAAAACCTGTGACAAGTCACAGGTTTTTCTTCATTTAAATAGAGCTCGTTTTTAATTGATGAACTAGTTTTTGTTCATAACTGTGGATAATATCTTCATAACTTTCGATCTTGTAATCTAACCGTTTAATCGTTTCTTCGATTTCCTTTTGTTTGTCTACGAGTCTTTCTCTCTCATTGACCAAAATACTCTTCCTTGAGGACAATGTACGATCCTCTCCCTCGATAAATAAAGCCGTATATTCTCTAAGAGCATCAATTGACAGACCCGCATTTCTCATACATTTAATAAATTCTATCCACTGAATATCTTCTTCTGTATATTCACGAACACCATTTTCATCACGCCTGATCGGTCTAATTAAACCTATATTCTCATAATACCTGAGCGTAGCAGTAGATAAATCGAGCTGCTTGGCGGCTTGTGCTATTTTCATTATTTTCACCCTTCTCTTCTTTCTCTTACTTGACGATCTCCCTTTTCCCATCATCTCCATTTTAATCGAGAAGACAAGATACTTTTGGCTCAAATCTTGATTCAAGGTTGATGCTAAAGCCTGAATTGAGGCGATCAGAGGGTTCTATGTTGACTTAAAGTTCACTTTAAGACGTACAGTATAGAGGAAGGACCGAATCTTACTTTTGAAAGGATGATCAAGAATGTGTCAGACGCACCAATCAAACGTTTTAAGTGTTTCCCATGCAAAAGCAAACTTTGAACGGACAACCATTGAACGAAGAGCCCTTCGTCCACATGATATTTTAATTGATATTCAGTTTAGCGGGATCTGTCATTCAGATATCCACAGTGCCTTTGATGAATGGGGCGGCGGTATTTTCCCAATGGTTCCGGGTCATGAGATTACTGGAGTTGTTTCAGCTGTTGGGGATGCTGTCACGAAATTCAACATTGGTGATCGTGTAGGCGTCGGTTGTTTTGTCGATTCTTGCGGTACATGTGAATATTGCCAAAATGGAGATGAACAATATTGCAAGAAAGGAGTCGTTCAAACTTATAATAACCTGGATTATGATGGAGAACCAACTTACGGCGGCTACAGTCAGAAAATTGTTGTGACAGAACGATTTGTTGTCAATATTCCTGACCAGCTTTCCCTCGATGTCGCCAGTCCTCTTCTCTGTGCCGGCATCACAACGTATTCTCCGTTAAAACACTGGAAGGCTGGGCCTGGCAAAAAAGTGGCGATTGTCGGAATGGGCGGTCTAGGTCATGTCGCCATTCAATTTGCACGCGCACTTGGCGCTGAAGTGACTGTATTAAGCCGCTCTTTGAATAAAAAAGAAGAGGCACTATCATTTGGTGCAAGTGACTATTTTGCTACAAGTGACCCTGATACGTTTAAGACACTAGCCGGTCAATATGATCTCATTCTCAATACCGTCTCTGCCAATATCAACGTGGATGCCTATTTGTCCTTACTTCGTGTTGATGGAACATTAGTAAACGTCGGTGCACCACCAAAGCCAGACAACTTCCATGTGTTTTCATTAATTACGGGACGTCGCAGCATCGCCGGCTCACTCGTTGGCGGCATCCAAGAAACACAAGAAATGCTCGATTTCGCAGCTGCCCACAAGATCGCACCACAAATTGAAGTGATCAACGCAAATCAAGTCGATGAAGCATATGAACGTGTGCTCAATAGTGATGTGCGTTATCGGTTTGTGATTGATATTTCAACATTATGATCGGATTCTATTTGGAAAGACCAGCTCAATGGCTGGTCTTTTTTTAATGATGGATATTCTGTTTTTCTTGTAGCAAGGATTCTTGAGGATATGATCAAAAACCATCCGAAATTCACATGAAAAAACCTCTCTTTTTCAGAACAAAATTTATTGACAAAAAATAAATAAACATGTTATTATTAAAAATTTGATTATTTTACCTCTAAGTGTGATACCCTTAAAGTAGATACATGATATGGAGGCGGATGATATGTTTCAAATTGGTGATAACATTGTTTATCCAATGCACGGAGCAGGTATAATTGAAGCCATAGAAGAAAAAGAATTCTCTGATGAAAAACAACAGTATTATGTCATTAAAATGGCCGTTAGCCATATGAAAGTGATGATTCCTACAAGGAAGATGTCAAGGTCAAGAATAAGACCAGTTACAGATATACTTGCCTTAAAGAACATCATACACACTTTCCAAAATGGAACATCAGATAAGTTATTGCCATGGAAAGAGAGATATAAAATCAACACAGACAAAATAAAAACGGGCCACATACTAGAAGGCGCTGAAGTGGTACGTGATCTCATGCGAATGAAGAAAGAAAAAAAACTGAATGCAAGCGAAAAGAAAATGCTTGACGATGCTCATGGTTATTTGCTTAGTGAGCTAGAAGTCATCAAAGGAATCACTGAAAAACAAATCAAGAGTTTCTGCTAATATTGTCTACCTGCTTCCCCATTTTTTGAATACATTTTCTCTACGAACAAATCCCCCTATCTTCGACCAGTAAAGAAAAAGAAATTATTTAGGGAAATTCCGCATTTTGTAAATCTAATATGATATACTGTTACTAACCTTTGAAGCATGAAATTTTTTACGAATACCTTGCACCATCTCCCTACTTGTACGCTAAGTAGGGTTTTTTCATGCAAAAAAACAGGCCCTCTGTAGAGAACCTGTTTTGAAAAAGGAAGATTAAGCAGTTTTTTGAACGTTAGCAGCTTGAGCTCCACGAGAACCTTGCTCTACGTCAAATGTTACTTTTTGACCTTCGTCTAAAGATTTGAATCCGTCACCTTGGATAGCTGAGAAATGTACGAATACATCGTCGCCTTCTTCACGTTCGATAAATCCAAAACCTTTTTCTGCGTTAAACCATTTTACTGTACCTTGTTCCATGATTGTTGCCTCCTCGTGCGTTTACCACACAATGTATTATACTATCCTTGCCCAAAGTACCCTCAAGACGAAAAGTCAATCTTCATACTATCCTTTACGCCGAACAAAAATAATTACTTTTTATTATAGCATGAATCGGAAATAATTGCAATTTGTTGATTTAAAAGCATATCACACATGATATAGTGACTCAAATAAGAGAGGTGGCTTGATGGTAAAAAGAATAATCTAGTTCCGTCTCACTCCAGTAAACTCTTATTGATAAATACTACACATTTTCCGGCTCAAGTCTATTTAACCAGTTATGTACTAATGAATGAAACACATCGGGTTGTTCAATCTGCAGGTTGTGGCCAGCCATATCAAGCACTGCAAAAGTGGCCCTTGGATAGTCTTCGATCAGCCGCCACGCATCGTGATATCCGACGACATGGTCTTGACGTCCTGTGATAATGAGCGTAGGATACTGAAATTCAGAAGGAATATCGAAAGTAAAGCCATATCCATTTTGAAGAATATTGTTGATGAATTCATGATTTGTTTGTTTAGAAGGAAGGTAAATTTCATCGCGGAATCTTTCCCATTCCATCTTTCCTTGCACAACGGCCATGGAGCAAAATTCATCCGCCTCTTCTGAAGACAGTTGTGAAATTAAGTGACTGTCACTTTTTAGAACGGTCTTCTCTGGCACGACTCTTTTATCGAATACAGGTATAGTCATTGGGGCCACAAGCAGTAATCCACGAACGGTTTCCCGGCGTGAATGAACAATACCTCTAGCTATGTACCCTCCATACGAATAACCACAAACAATGAACTGTTCATCAGGGATCATCTCGTCCAAAAGACGCAATACCGCTTCTAACATATCATCTGAGTTCTGAATAGATGGATGCGGCTTGGAACGTCCCATCCCCGGTAAGTCTATGTATATTCTTTTCCAACCGCTTTGTTTTTCAAATACCGGTTCCAATGCATGTAACATCACTTGATGGTCAAGTGTCCAACCATGCAATATCACGATCGGAAATCCCTCTCCAATGACTTTATGGTAAATTGACATGTATTTTCCTCCTTTCCTAACCTTCAAAATTTTATCACAATTTGAGTAATATTCTTCGGTTCACTGAACTTGATATTATCGTAAACTGCCATAGATAATGGTTCTATCACTTCGAAAACATAAAAAACCAAAGGTCTAAAACCTTTGGTTTCTTAGATGCGGCCGAGAGGACTTGAACCTCCACGGGTTATTCACCCACTAGGCCCTCAACCTAGCGCGTCTGCCATTCCGCCACGACCGCGTGTATGATGTGCTCATATATTCATAAGTGCACTGTTTGAAAAAACAATGCGGGTGAAGGGACTTGAACCCCCACGTCATAAAGACACTAGATCCTAAGTCTAGCGCGTCTGCCAATTCCGCCACACCCGCGTGACAATGGTGAGCCATGAAGGACTCGAACCTTCGACCCTCTGATTAAAAGTCAGATGCTCTACCAACTGAGCTAATGGCTCATCTGCTATGCAGAAAAACATATATAAAAAATGGCTGGGCTAGCTGGATTCGAACCAACGCATGACGGAGTCAAAGTCCGTTGCCTTACCGCTTGGCTATAGCCCAACGAATCAACATAAAAAGAAAACATGACCCGTACGGGATTCGAACCCGTGTTACCGCCGTGAAAGGGCGGTGTCTTAACCGCTTGACCAACGGGCCATATGATAATGGCGGAGAAGGAGGGATTTGAACCCTCGCGCCGCTTACGCGACCTACACCCTTAGCAGGGGCGCCTCTTCAGCCACTTGAGTACTTCTCCATTATGGCTCCGCAGGTAGGACTCGAACCTACGACCGATCGGTTAACAGCCGATAGCTCTACCACTGAGCTACTGCGGAATAATGAGACATGTTTCATTATATCTATGCCAGAAAAATGTGTCAAGAATTTTTAAGTGTTTCATTCCTGTCTCATTAGCGACGGCTTTTATAATTTAACATATACTAATATAACAGTCAAGCCTTTTTCCATGCCATTTGTTTAACTTGGCAGAAAGCCCCCGACCTCCACGTAGACCAAGGGCCTTGATGCAGCCTTCCACATGAGATTAAGACAAATGAAACTTTCGCATCCACTTATAAAAAGTACTTCTTGGCACTCCTGCTAACCTCGCTGCTTCTGACACATGACCTTTTGTTTTATGCAGTGCGTCTATCACTGTTTGCTTTTGAATGCGTTCCCTGAATGTGAGTTCTTTTGAAGTCTCCGGTTGCTCTGCTGGATGCAGCTTCTGTTTTTTCTGATCAATCGCCTCTAATACTGAAGCATATTGCGATTCACCAATCCATCCACCTTTCGGAAAGAGGACCCTTAGATGTTCAAACAGGTTAAAAAGCTCTCGTATATTCCCTGGCCAGTGATACTTCTGCAATTTCTGAAAAAATGATTCAGGAAACGCTGCATTCCAGTGATGCTTCTTTTGGTAATAACGATACAAATCATGAATGTCTTCTTTTCTTTCTCTAAGCGGCGGGATATTGATCGGATAGACATGAAGACGGTAATACAAGTCTTCTCGTATTTTTCCTTCCTTCAGCAGTTCGTTCATATTACGGTGAGTCGCTGTAATGATTCGAATATCCAAAGGGATTTCGTGTGTCCCGCCGAGCGGTACGACTGCCCTTTCTTCTAACACCCTAAGAAGCGCTACTTGCATCGCATATGGGATTTCGCCTATTTCATCTAGAAAGAGTGTTCCTTTATGGGCTTGTTCAAATTTCCCTTTAGCTCCGTGACGTTTTGCTCCTGTAAAAGCACCTTCAGCATAGCCAAACAGCTCACTTTCTAACAGGCTTTCAGGAATGGCTCCGCAATTAACAGCAATGAACGGCCCTTTATGCCTTTCACTGGCGGAGTGAATGGCTCTAGCGGCGAGTTCCTTCCCTGTCCCTGTTTCTCCCCAAATATACACATGAGCATCTGTTTGTGCCGCTCTCTTCATCTCACTAAGCGTCTGTTGAAATACCTTACTTGTTCCTGATTCCCCGGGAAATTGAGCAAAAGAAACGGTCATGCTGCTTTTCGCTGCTTCTTCAAGAGAAAGGGATATGCCTAGCACCTTCCCGTCTTGCTCTGATTGAATGATCTGCTTTCCCCGGATAACAAATGGATGATCCTTAAGCCGCTCAACATCCATTCCATGCCAGTCTGAAAATCGATCTCTAATCGACCTGCTGGCAGACACAATTTGCTTTTTTTCATTACAGACCACATACGGTTCATCTGCTTCCACCTGCTGGAGACAATGAGTGATCAGCTCCAGCTCTCTCCTTTTTTGCTGGACTTGAATTTCTCTCTCTATGGCATAAGCAACCGTTGAAGCCATTCCAAGCATAAAAGGGTGCTTGTTATCCGTCATACAGGAGATGTCAATCACCCCTATGATTGTACCGTCCGCATCGTGAATTGGAGCAGCTGAACAACTCCAATGATGAGAGGCGATAGAAAAATGCTCCGTTCCGTTGATCGTCACCGCTTCTCCGATGACGAGTGCCGTTCCGATCGCATTTGTCCCTACATCTGTTTCAGTCCAGCGTGAACCCTCCATAAAATTAATTCTTCTGGCTTCCACCATCGTTCTTTCGCTTCCTGTCAGACTTAGCACATAACCATCTGCATCGATGAGTAAGGCCAGCATATCAGAATCTTTTAATTGCTGATTGATTTTATTTAAGTAAGGAAGAGCCGCATTTAGGAATAATGAATATTTCTTTTTTTGGGCACTGAATCGTTCCTTTTCTAACAACGACTGTCCTTTACCTAAATACGGATTCACATTTGCCTGTTTACACCTGTGCCATGATTCTGCCACTCTCTTATTCAGACGAGACTGATCAAGCAAACCTTCACGAACAAAACGTTTCCACGTATTTAAATAACAAGGCGTCGGATTCATTCCATCCTCTCCTCTGGGGGCTTTTTATTCATTATAGATAAACATAAAAGCGCTTTCAATTACAATTGGCTAACCCAAGAAGTCAATTGGATAGAAAAGGAGTCTCTTTCAGCAGTGCACCGCTCTTCCAATGGTTTGCAGAACGGCTTCGTGTATTGCCTCTGAAAGTGTCGGATGTGCCGCAATAAACTGCTCTAATGTATCAGCGGTCAACTCTGCATGCATCATCACCGCCGCTTGTCCAATCATTTCTGTTGCATTCGGTCCAATGATTGAAACGCCTAATATTTCTTGATATTGCGGCTCTACAATGACCTTTACGTGACCGGCTGGTTGATTTAAGATTAATGCTTTTCCATTTGCAGAAAATGCACATGTACCTATCCGAATCTCCTCATATTGTTTTCTAGCACTCTCTTCATTTAAACCAACACTCGCGATTTCTGGAGAGGTGTAGATGCACCTCGGAATCACTTGTTCATTGACCTTTAGATGTTCACCTGATGCATGGGAAGCCGCAACCGTCCCTTCATGAAAGGCAGTATGAGCAAGCTGGACACCACCTGTCACATCACCGCACGCATAAATATGCGGGAGATTGGTTTGCATATGTTCATTGACGTAGATTCCGTTTCTATCAAATTCAATTCCAATCTGATCAAGATTCAACTCTCCAAGTTGCGGAGTTCTGCCAATCGCCACTAAGCAAAGATCCGACTGGATGTCACAACGTTCTCCTTGATTATTCTCCACCACTACTTTTCTTGAAGAGGAATCAAGCTGTTTGACTGCGGCGGACGTCAAAATGTTTACACCCGTTTCTTCGAGCTGCTCGTGAAGACATTGTGCTGTATCACGATCTTCTTCTGGTAAAATGTGCACTGCCCGTTCAACCATGACAACCTTTGATCCCATTCTGCTAAAGATGCTCGCAAACTCACAGCCAATCACCCCGCCCCCAATGATACAAAGTGAATCTGGGATCGAAGAAAGTGACATGGCGTCCTTGCTGTGAATGATCCATTCGCCATCAAAAGGTGCAAACGGTAAAGCCGCAGGCACAGCCCCTGTTGCAATAATGATTTGTTTTGCTTGAATGATTTCAGACTTCCCTTCACTTTCTATGAATAGCTCATGTGCTGATAGAAATGAAGCCTTCCCATTTACCACGGTAATTTTGTTTTTATTCATCAAGTAACGAACACCATCAGTGAGCTGCTTGACGACAGACTGTTTCCGCTTTTGGACAGCATTCCATTGAATGATAGGCTCATGTTCTGGAAGCTCAATTCCAAAATGTCCAGCCGATTTCACATACTCATACATATCGGCGCTTTGCAAAAGTGCTTTGGTCGGGATACAGCCTTCATTGAGGCAGGTACCTCCCAGCTGCCCTTGATCAATTAACACAACCTCCCTGCCAAAACGGGCGGCTGTTATGGCCGCCACATAACCTGCTGGTCCGCCTCCTATAATGACCAGTGTCATGGTACATTCACCTTCTTTCTATAAAAGAATGGATATTGGTTCTTCTAAGTGTGCTTTGACCGTTGATAAAAATGCAGAGGCAGGCGCCCCGTCCAGCACGCGGTGATCAAACGTAAGACTGAGTGGTAGGATGGTCCCTTTGCACAATTCATCCTCTCGATAAACAGGGGTGTCATACATTGTTCCGACACCAAGGATCCCCGCTTCCGGCGGATTCAAAATTGGTGTGAAATGCTCTACACCATACGCTCCAAGATTGGTGATGGTAAAGGTAGAACCTTTGATTTCGTCATGTAGAAGCTTTCCTTCACGTGCTTTTTCACCATACAATTTAATGCCCTTCGCCAGCTCTATCAGCGTTAGCCGCTCCGCATGCCGAATGACAGGTACAGCCAATCCGTTATCTAACGCAGCAGCAATCCCAAGATGAACATTCTCAAAGGTTTCGACAACTCCGTTATGATATTGACTGTTCATCGCAGGATGTTCTAACAACGATAGGATCGCTGCTTTGGCTACAAAATCGGTGATGGTCAACTTTGTCTCGTAACGTGCGATGGCTGTTTCATTCAGCTGTTGTTGTAAGTTTGTCAGTTTTGTCACGTCCGCTTTGATCGTAATGGTTAATTGTGCACTTGTTTGCAGGCTTTCCATCATTCTTGAGGCAATTGTTTTCCGCATCATGTTAATAGGCTGTTGCACTGTCTCGTTTTGTTTCTTCTCTTTCCGTTCAGGAAGTGCACGAAGCACATCCTCTTTCGTAATTCTTCCACCTGGTCCTGTCCCCACCAGCGTATCAATGTCTAGGTTTGCGCTATTCGCCATTTTACGGGCAACAGGGGAGATTTTTTTTCTCTCTTTCTTTGGTTTTGACTGGATTTCTTTTTCTTTCTTTCTCTCCACCTGTTCATTTCCTTCACCGATATAGCAGATGACCGTGCCGGGCGGTACACCTTCTCCCTCAGGCACTTTTATATCCAAAATGGTTCCTTCAGCAGGTGATTCAATCTCCATTTCAATTTTTTCGGAGTTGATGCTTGCAATGCTTTCTCCTTTATTTACGGCCTCACCGACCTCTTTATTCCAGACAGATACCGTTCCTTCTTTCATCGACATGCCCAATTTAGGCATCACAACTTCGACAGCCATCTCCCTCTCTCCTTTCTTTAGTTCAAGATCTTGTCATGACTCCTGCCAATCATCTCTAATACGGTGTTCACAACTTTATCAGGTGTTGGCAAATATATATCTTCAAGAGGTGGTGAAAATGGCACCGGTGTATGAGGAGCCGTCACTTTTTTGATTGGTGCGTCCAGTAAATCAAATCCTTTATCTGCAATCAAAGAAGAGATATCTGCGGCAATTCCGCACCTTGGATTTGCTTCATCGACAATGACAAGTCGATTTGTTTTTTCTACTGAAGTCAGAATGGCCTCCTCATCGAGCGGCGACAAGCTTCTTGGATCAATCACTTCCGCTTCAATACCTTGAGCAGACAATTGCTCTGCCGCTTCGAGTGCTGTATGCACTTGTTTGCCCACCGCAAAGATGGTTACATCAGAACCTTCCCTCTTCACATCTGCTTGACCAAGCGGCAATGTGTAATACCTCTCCGGCACATCTCCTGTGATATTGTAAAGCGTCTTGTCTTCAAAAAAGATGACAGGGTCCTGATCCTCGATGGCTGCCAGCAGCAGCCCTTTGGCATCATATGGTGAAGAAGGTACAACTACTTTCAAACCAGGGATGCTTGTAAATAGCGCATACAAACTTTGTGAATGCTGGGCAGCTGCTCTAAAACCCGCCCCATGTGTCGTTCTAATCGTGATAGGCACCTCTGCTTTTCCACCAAACATGTATCGAAATTTTGCGCCTTGATTCAGCACTTGGTCCAAACAAGTACCGATAAAATCATTAAACATAAGCTCCGCAATTGGTCTTAATCCTGTTGAAGCAGCTGCCATGGCCGCACCTATATAGCCAGCTTCACTAATCGGTGTATCAAGGACACGTTCACGCCCAAATTCCTGAACAATCCCTTTTGTTACACCAAGAACACCGCCCCATGCTTCATCATCCTGTAAGTGATCTACATGAGCACCTCCCGCAACATCTTCCCCCATTAAAATGACATCTTCGTCTCTTCTCATTGCCAGTTTAATCGCTTCATTCAAAGCACTAGACATGCTGATTTCTCTTGTCATTTCCCTCTCTCCTTTCAGATTTATTGATACGAAACATACACATCAGTTAGCAATTCAGTATGATCTGGATATTCACTTTCTTCACTAAATCTCACGGCTTCCTCTATCGCTTCTGCTACAGACGCTTCAATACTTGATATTTCTTGATCTGTTAGCAGCTGCTGCTTTAATAATTCATTTTTAAAAAGAGTGATGGCATCTTTCTCTTCTTGATGTTCGGTTTTTTCTTGATTGGTTTTGTAGCGCTGAGCGTCTCCTTCAAAATGACCATAATTTCGATATGTCATGCATTCAATCAATGTCGGACCTTCTCCATTTTTTGCTCGTTCTATCGCTTGTTCTGCTGCTTGATAAACGGCTGTCACATCTTTTCCGTCTACTTGAATCCCAGGAATGTCATAACCGGCCGCTCGATCCACAATTGATTTGCAGCTTGAAGCATACGAAAATGGCGTCGCTTCCCCGTACCCATTGTTTTCTGCGATGAAAATGACTGGCAGTTTCCAGATGGCGGCGAGATTGATTCCTTCGTGAAAAGTCCCTTGATTGTTAGCACCATCCCCAAAAAAGCAAACGCTTACATTATCTTTCTTTTTATATTTAGCCGTGAGTGCTGCCCCGCACGCAAGTGGAAAGCCGCCTCCAACAATTCCGTTGGCACCAAGCATTCCTTTATCAAAATCTGCAATGTGCATAGATCCACCTTTACCTTTACAAAGACCTGTGGCTTTTCCATAGATTTCTGCCATCATTCCTTTTAGATCACAGCCCTTGGCGATACAATGACCGTGGCCGCGGTGTGTACTTGTAATACTGTCTTGTTCATTCAGATGAGCACAGACTCCTACAGCTACAGCTTCTTCACCAGCATAAAGATGGACAAAACCTGGCAAGATCCCTTTTGTAAAAAGCATGTGTACTTGATCTTCAAATTGGCGAATTTCCTGCATTTTTTGATACATCCAAACGGCTTTTTCTTTTGTAAGTGCCTTTTCCATGATAAAACCTCCTATCTTTTTTGCTTGCACTTCTATACAAGCAAAAAGCGTGCCAACATCATGGCGCTTGAAAGCTTAGGATTTGAGCGATTCCCATCGATCAAAAAAGAGACAAAATGAGACTCGCGTCTCTATTTGTCTCAATATGTCTACTTCATCTCACAAAAAAAAGCATCCCATAAAGGAATGCATATCACTCTGAACCGATTGTACGCTGCCATTTTAATTTTCCTTTGCAGACGCCGCACACATAACGAGAGGTATCAACTCGCCTTTTCCTCATAAAATACTGACCGCATCCTGTGCAAACATATTCTTGTCGCTTCTGTCCACGTCGTTTATTTTGTACGGTCTTTAGCGCTGTACAAAAACGCGGGGCTCCTACTTGTTTTAATAACTCTTTAAAGGAACGGTCACGATGCTGATAGCCTTTTCCCTCAAGATGCAGATGATAATGACACAGCTCATGCTTGATGATCCCGATTAATTCTTCTCGTCCATGTTCTTCTAGGTATCGGCGGTTCAATTCGATATTGTGTGTTCCAAGTAAATATCGCCCGCCTGTCGTTTTAAGACGTGGATTAAAAACAGCCTGATGGCGAAACGCCTTACCAAAGAACTGCTCTGAAATGTCTTCTGTTAACTGCTGTAACTCTCTTTCGTTCAATCAAGATCGTTCCTTTCTATAAAAACCTCGAACGGGACAATTTCCCCTTTGCATACATTGAAGGTACACCCACTGTTTTGATCAAAGGAGGAATGGGCGATGCCCAACTGGCTGAAAAATCAGATGCAGAAAGCATTTTATGAGAAAAATCATTATCAAATCAAATTACTCAATCAATGCTGGTACTTCTATAGAAAAAAACATTCAGTCACATCAAGGCACACCCCATCCTAAGGTGCGCCTCGTTTTTTGTTTACTCTGGTTTTAGCATCGATAGAGCGACCCGGCCTTTTGCCTGGTCAACGGAGTCTACCCATACGGTCACAATGTCACCAACTGATACCACGTCGAGCGGATGTTTCACAAATCGATTGCTTAGCTTGGAAATGTGGACAAGTCCATCCTGCTTGACGCCAATATCAACGAATGCGCCGAAGTCTACGACGTTCCTCACCGTTCCTTGTAGCTCCATCCCTTGCTTCAAGTCTTCTAATTTCAATACATCTGTTTTTAAAAGCGGCTTTGGTACTTCATCGCGCGGATCACGCTCAGGTCTTGTGAGCTGATCAATGATATCTTGAAGAGTGATTGAGCCAATTTCAAGCTGTTCTGCTGCTTCGTCCAGCTTCACCCCTGCAATTTTCTCTTTTAACTGTTCTGTTCCAAGATCGTCTGGCGTCATCTTAATCATGCGTAAGAACTGTTTTGTTTCTTTATAGCTTTCAGGGTGAATACCCGTGCGGTCAAGTGGATCTTGTCCATCTGTGATGCGCAGGAAGCCGATACACTGCTCATAAGTCTTTGCACCAAGCCTTGGGATATCCTTCAGCTCTTTTCTGCTTGTGAATCTCCCAATCTCTTCGCGACGCTTGACAATGTTCCCTGCGACGGCTTTTGAAAGACCTGACACATATTGCAGCAGTGCTTGTGAAGCTGTATTAACGTTCACACCGACTTGGTTGACGACCGTCTCCACCACGAAGGTTAACGAGCTGTTTAATTGCTTTTGACTCACATCGTGCTGGTATTGTCCCACACCGACAGATTTTGGATCTATTTTGACAAGCTCTGCTAATGGGTCCTGCAACCTTCTGGCGATGGAAATGGCACTTCTTTCTTCCACTTGCAAGTCTGGAAACTCTTCTCTTGCCAGCGCAGATGCAGAGTATACACTTGCCCCTGCTTCATTCACGATCAAATATGAAACTGGCTGGTCCAGCTCTTGGATCAAGTCTGCGATGAATTGTTCGGTCTCTCTTGAGGCTGTTCCGTTTCCGATCGCAATGACTTCAATGTTGGATGATTGAATGATTTCTTTCACTTTTTGTTTGGCTTCCGCTTTTTTCTGTACAGGCGGATGCGGATAAATGACGCCAATATGATGGACTTTTCCTGTATCATCCACGACGGCTAATTTACAGCCTGTACGAAACGCAGGGTCCACCCCAAGTACACGTTTCCCTTTCATCGGCGGTTGAAGCAGGAGCTTTCTTAAGTTTTCAGCGAAAATATGAATGGCTTGTTCCTCTGCTTTTTCTGTCAGCTCTTTTCGTATTTCTCGTTCGATTGATGGCTGAATCAGGCGTTTATATGCATCATCAATGGCCGCTTCAATGTAAGGTCTCGCCGTCGTTTGCTTGCCTTTTAAGACTTGTTTATCGAGGTAGAAACGAATATTTTCAGCAGGTGGTTCGATGGCTGCTTTCAAAATCCCTTCTTTCTCGCCTCGGTTGACCGCAAGTACACGATGAGGCACAATTTTTTTAATCGGCTCTTGATAGTCGTAATACATTTCATAGACGTTTTTCTCGTCGTTTTCAACGTCTTTTCCTGATGTGACAAGACTTCCCTTTTGGTACGTCTCACTGCGAATCCATTTCCGCATATCAGGATCATCCGCAAGCTGTTCAGCAATGATGTGCTGGGCGCCCTCTAGTGCTTCTTCTGCGGTTGTGACTTCTTTTTCTTCATTAATAAAAGCCGATGCTTTCTTTTTGATCTCATCGTTTGGCAGCTGCAGTAAATACTCCGCCAGCGGCTCAAGTCCTTTTGCTTTGGCTACATTTGCCTTTGTTTTACGCTTTTGTTTAAATGGTCGATATAAATCTTCGACCTCTTGCAGCTTATGCGCCTGTTCGATCTTCTGTTTTAATTCATCTGTTAATTTGTCTTGTTCAGCGATTAAGCGAATCACTTCTTCTTTTCGATTCGTCACATTTTGGATATATGTATAGCGTTCCGAAATGGTTTGAATTTGCACCTCGTCTAGCGAGCCTGTCTGTTCTTTCCGGTAACGTGCAATAAACGGGACGGTATTGCCATCCTCTAATAGCTGGATCACACTTCCAATTTGTTTTGTTGAAAGCTTTAATTCTGTCGCAATTTGTTTCAATAAAAAGTCAGATGTCTTCATACTTTGCATCCTCTCACTGTGTCTTCTCTTTTAGTGTATCAAAAAAACCGGCAAAACAGAAAAAAGGTCAGCTATTTCATGTAAGCTGACCAAGTACATAGGTGAGATCGTCTTTCTTGTCTTGTGTGTATGTTTCAAGTTGTTTGGCGATGTCTGCAACTGAATGGCTATGCTTTAAACACATTCGCATGTTTGGCACATTCAGTCCGTCGGAATACATAATGAATGTCGATCCTTTTTCGTAGGAATAGGTGTATGTTTTGTATTTTCTAGGTTTACCTGATAGATATCCTGATGTCGGAAGTGGATAAATATAGTCGCCAGAAGGTGCATTCAAGATAAATCGAATATTGCCAACCGAACAATAGGTAAACTGCTGCTGGGAAAAATTCACCTTTAATATGGCTACAGTGGCCCCACGTTTATTTTTCATGGCCTGATTGCATCTATCAATGAGGGTTGTTACATCCTCATGTCCATATTCTTCGACAATTTCGCTGACTAAAGAAGATGATTCATTGGCGAACTGGCCGCTGCCTAATCCGTCTGCTACAGCACAAATTAGTTCTTCATCATCTGCTTTAATAAAAAAACTGTCCCCGCAGCATGATTTTCCTTCTTTGTTCGATTGATAGATAATGGCGTTTACATGCTCATGCTGTTCGATCTGCTTCATTACCCTAGCTCCATAGACGCATCTTCTGACAATGCATCTCGTAGCTTTTTAACTGCCTTCCGCTGCAGCCTTGATACATGCATTTGAGATATGCCGAGTAAATCGCCTGTTTCTTTCTGGCTTTTATTTTGCAAATACGTGAGATTGATAATTTCTTTTTCTCTATCTGTCAGAACGTGAAGCACACTTTCAAGCATCATTTTTTGGTTTACACGTTCGTACCCTTCTTCTTGTGAGCCGACGACGTCTAAAATCGTCACAGTGCTTCCTTCAGAATCAGCCTCTACGCCTTGGTCAACAGACAGCGCTTGATAGCTTTTGCCCATCTCCATTGTTTCAAGAACTTCTTCTTCTGTTACATCTAGATATTCTGCGATTTCTTGTACTTTAGGTGACTTTTGCGTTTCCGTTGTCAGGTGATCAACTGCCATCTTGATTCTTGGTCCAAGCTCTTTAATTCGTCTTGGTACATGGACACTCCATGTTTTATCACGTAAAAAGCGTTTGATTTCCCCGATAATGGTTGGAATGGCAAATGCCTCAAATGATTTACCGACAAGTGGATCATAACGCTTAATTGCGCCGAGTAGACCAATCATTCCAACTTGTCTTAAATCCTCATGAAAGCTTTTTCCTTTGGAGTATTTCTTCGCGAGCATATCCACAAGATTTGTATAACACTCAACTAGTGTTAGCTGCGCCTGCTCGTCATGGTTGGATTGATAGCTTTGAATGAGGCGATCCACTTCATCTTTAGTTAGTTTCATAGTTTTGGATGGTTGTGTCATGGTCAACTCGCTCCCTGTTTAAAAACTTTGTCATCGCCACGGTAACTCCGGAGTTTGCTTGCACCTCGACTTCATCCATCAATGTTTGCATTAAGTATAAACCAAGACCTCCTTCTGCCAATTGATCCACCGTATGAGCAGATGTGTACGGCCCTAGGTCTTCCTGCTTTTGCTTAAAGTCAAAGCTACCGCCTTTATCAGCGACAATGATTTCTAGACGATCTTCATAGACAAGAAAGCGAACCGCTACCTCTCCATCTTCGCCATCTGCACCTTTATAGGCATGCTGAACTGCATTAGTACATGCCTCACTGACGGCAATTTTCAAGTCCTCAATCTCTTCGTAGGCATAGCCCATTCGGCTTGCAACGCCTGAAAGAGTCAGACGAATGATGCCTACGTATTCTGGTTTCGCCGGTATTTTCATCTCGATTAGATCTACTGATTCGTTCATTGTACCCCACCCTCTGACTTTGCAGAAATGTCAATGATGTCCTTTAGTCCAGTGATTTCAAACAATCTGACAAGCCGATCCGACAAGTTCTCAAGCTTTAATGATCCTCCTGCTTTTTGAGCCGCTTTGAACAGCCCAACAAACACACCTAAACCTGTACTATCCATGTAAGTAACATCTTTCAGACAAATGTCAAGATGCTCTCCTTTCTCTGCTTTGGGCATAAGGGTTTCTCTCAGCTCAGGAGCAGAGTACACATCGATTTCTCCGCTGACACTAATTTTCGTCTTATGATCTATTTGATGCTCTTTTACAGACATATTCATTATGCATTCACCTCGAAATTCTTGTTTCCTAAAGTTTTATATACCCGCATATTCACTTTCTAAACCTTTCTTTTAAGGACAAGTAAAGTAAAGTCATCGTGAAGCTGAAAATCTTGTAATTTGAGTAAGCTTGCATAGATAGCGTCGACCATTTCCTGTGCTGAATAGGAAAGATGCTCTGCTATGAGCGCTTTGATATCTTCGCGCTCTAAGAAGCCGTCCTCTGACTTGGATTCGGTGACCCCATCTGAAAATAAGATCACCATATCTCCTACGTCCAAATGCTGCTCATACTCCCTGTAATCAAAGTCTGGTGCGATTCCAAGGACAAGACCTTTTGCATCTAAATCGTAAAATTGATTCTCTTTTTTGCAATAGAAAAAGCCCGGCTCATGTCCAGCCGATGCGTACTTAAATTCATGTGTTTCTTTATTATAGCTGCCATAAAACATGGTGATAAACATGCTTGGGTCTACGTTTTGCTCGACCACACGATTAAGGGTTTTGAGCACTTTCGTTGGACCGCTGCCTGACTCTGGCAAGGAATCCATCGCATACTTAATCATCGACATACAGAGCGCAGCTGGAATGCCTTTCCCAATGACGTCTGCAATCGCGATATTGATTGTATCGTGATCTGTTACGAAATGGTAATAATCCCCACTCATCTGTTTTGCCGGCACACTGATGGCTCCGATATCAAATGTGTCTCCTTCTGGAATTTTCGTTTCCAGAAGGGTTTGCTGAACATTTGCAGCAATTTCAATTTCCGACTTAATTTCTTGCTGGATGCCTCTTAGTGTTAAATGCTCCTGGTAGGCAAGTCCGTATCCAATCATGACTTCAATTAAGAAGTCTAGTGAATGAAAGACATCTTCCGGCAAATCAGGGTAAAGCTCCTGAATCACTTTTCGGTGAACACTCACTATTTCTTCAGGAGGTATTTGATGCTCAATGGTTTTACGGCTAAATTTTTGAGCTTGATAAAGCGATGTTTCAGTTAAATCACTGATATAACGACTGAGCAGCTGATGATACCGCTGCTCCATTACCTCCTTAAAATCCATGGTTTCCCTCCTAGCGAAGCCACTTGACAGCTTGTATCTCAGTTCCTTGTTCTGGTGCGGAATCTAATTTAAATTCATCCATCAGTCTTCTGACGCCCGGCAAGCCTGCTCCGAGTCCGCCTGATGTAGAAAATCCGTCTTCCATTACTTTACGTATATCCATAATGCCAGGACCCTCATCGGCTGCGATGACTTTGAGTCCACGCTTTCCGCGCTCCATTACTTCTTCTATACAAATCTGACCTTTACCAGCGTATAAATAGATGTTACGAGCTAATTCTGAAATGGCCGTCGTAATTCTTGCTTGGTCAACTGTTCCAAAACCAAGTTCTTTTGCAACATTGCGCCCCAATTGTCTTGCTGCGACTATGTCCCATTCCGTCAATATTTTTACACAGGATTGGTCTTTCATATCTATTCCCCCAATTCCCGCTTCAGTGTCTCAAGCCCTTGTTCAAGATCTAGTGCTGTCTGAATTTCTTCCAGTGAAATGCCAAGTTCAATAAGCGTCACAGCGACTGCCGGTTGTATTCCTGTTAATACAACTTTTGCCCCCATGAGCTTGGACATGGTGATCACATCACCTAATACCTTGGCGATAAATGAATCAATCATATCGACGGATGTTAAGTCAATGACCACACCGTTTGCTCCTGTTTCATGAATTTTATTCAGCAAGTCTTCTTGAAAGTGAAGAGCTGTTTGATCATCAAGCTCCCACTGTATTGAAATCAGAAGACAATTATATAATTTTAAGATTGGAATCTTCGGGTGATTTCTCAATTGGTTATCCCTCCAATGAAACAATTTTTCGATTTGTCATTTCCAAAGCAGTTTGAATTCCTTTTTGAAGGGTATTCTTTGTTGTAACCTGAGATAAATCAATTCCAAGGTTAACGATCGTTTGGGCTATTTCTGGGCGAATACCGACAAGTAAACACTTCGCTCCTACTAATCTCACAGCCTCTGACGCTTGAATGATATGGTGGGCCACCATTGTGTCCACGACAGGTACACCCGTGATATCAATCAAGACGACCTGTGAGCGATGTTTGACGACACCATTAAGCAGGTTCTCCATAATTTTTTTCGCACGATCTGTATCAATTGTTCCAACAAGTGGCATGACGGTGATGTGCTCAAATACAGGGATTAGCGGGGCAGAAAGTTCCTGCAGCGCAATTTTTTGAAGGCTGACGGTTTTTTCCCATGAGATGGAATACTGGTTTAAGATCTCATTATGGATGGGTGTGATGAATCGATCGATTTGCCAGATGAGGTCATGACTTTCTTGTGTTGTATCTTTGTCATCGTTCATTTTTTCATATAAATGTGTACGGATTTCTGTTAGACCGTTTGCCAGTAACTTAAGTGATATACCCATTTGAACAATTTTTAAAGCAAAATTTTGCACTTTTTCTTCAAAATCCTCATGATCCCCCTCTGAAAGAGATGTAATGATGAGTTGAACATATTCCGAACAGATGGTTTCATACATTTTGTCGTTCAGCATCATGTCCGTTTCTTTTTCTCCGAGTCGTTTTAAAATGTCCGTCCACTCTTTTTCTAATTCCTTTTGGTGCTTTCTTGCAAAAGCTAACACGATATGATTCGACATGTTTTACCCCCTACTTACATTTAAAGCTCTTCTCTAGTCTTTCTTCATTATAACGTTAAAAAAAATTGAACACAAAAAAAGTTGCTCCCAGTAGAGCAACCAAGTATCACCATATTAAAAATCAATAAGAGCCAAACTAACTTGTAAGGCTTCATCAACCTTCTCCATCATCTCATCATCAAGATGTGTGATTTTATCTGTCAATCTTTGTTTATCGATCGTACGAATCTGTTCCAAAAGAATGACAGAATCTCGTTCAAAGCCGTAGCGCTTTGCATTAATTTCGACGTGAGTCGGTAATTTCGCTTTTTGTATTTGGGCTGTTATGGCTGCAACGATAGCAGTCGGGCTGAAGCGATTTCCAATGTCATTTTGAATCACCAATACCGGGCGAACCCCGCCCTGCTCGGAGCCAACAACAGGAGATAAATCAGCAAAGTAAACATCACCGCGTTTAACAATCAAATGTTTAACCCCCGCTGACTAATCGCTCAACTGTATTCTCAGCCTCAAATTCTGCGTATTGTGCCTCTGAAGAGATATTCAGATTAATTTTCGCCATCTCCATGTAGCCGCGTCTCATCGATTCACGATTTTGTCGAATATTACGTTCACGAATATACGTTTTTGTCGCTCGGTAGATCAATTCATTTCTTGTTACCTTATCCTGCTCTGCTACTCGTTCGATCTCAGACATTAAAGCCTCCGGCAGTCGAATCTTCATTTCATTTGTTGCGCTGGATTCAGACAAAAAACATACACCTCCACAAAACTTACGGATACCGTTTCGATCCATTCCAAGACTAATCATACCATTATTCAATGCACAAGCAAAGCTGTTTTTTCATGATTTCTTATTAGAACATGAAGCGGCTCGCCACCCGTAAATCAAGATGATAATGGAGTTCCTCTTTCCCATTATACGCTTTTTTCCGAAAATCATACGGTATTTCCAAAATCTCTAAAAAAGGGAGAATGTTTATGATGCCTTTGTAGAATAAAAGAGAACGATGTCAGTTTGAACATCGTTCCCGTGGATGCTGTTTATAAAAAGCTTGGCCCGCCTTGAAGCAGCGGATTACGTACATGAACCCTTTCGCCGTCCTCTATATAGACTCTTGGGACGCGGTAGCCAACAGAACAAGTGATTTCGTAGTTAATGGTTTCAAGCCGTTTGGCTATTTCATCGACAGATATCCTGTCTTCGCCTTGTGTGCCGATGAGCACGACTGGCTCCCCTGCCGGAATATCCTTTTTCAAATCAACCATGAATTGATCCATACACACCCGTCCAGCAATCTTTCGGCGTTTTCCGCCAACGAGCACTTCTGTTCCGGCAAGCTTCCTGATCCAGCCGTCTGCATACCCGATTGGAATCGTACCAATCCATGTATCTTGATTCGCTGTATAAGTTGCACCATAGCTCACGCTCTCACCCTTTTGAATGGGCTTTACATGTGCAAGTTTTGTATGAAGAGATAATGCTTCTTCCAGTTGAAACGGCAATTCATCTTTGATTTCTTCCGACGGCGACAGCCCGTACATACTGATGCCAAAACGAACCATATTGAATAAAGTGTCTTTAAACCTTAGACCTGCTGCACTGTTGGCGCAATGAATGAGCAGTTTGTCCGTATGAAGCGGTTGAAGCAATGTTTTAAACGTATCAACCTGCATACCGAAGTAGTTTTCATCTTTTTCATCCGCTGTGGCAAAGTGAGTAAATACGCCTTCCAGCTGTAAAAAAGAATGATCGTGGACAAGCTCTTTTACTTCGCTCACCTGCTCGATTGTTTTCACACCTAACCGATTCATGCCGCTGTCGATTTTCAAGTGGAAACGAATGGGTTGTCCCATCTGCCCTTTCATCACTTTGACGACTTCTCTCAGCCAATCGATCGAGTAAGCGGTCATGATAACGTTGTATCTAACGGCGACTTTGACATACTCTGACGGTACTGCGCCGAGCACAAGAATCGGGGCTTTGATGCCTTTATTTCTTAAAGAAATGGCCTCATCTAAAAAGGCGACGGCTAATACGTCTGCTCCTGCTTTGAGAGCAGCTCTTGTCACTTCTATATCTCCATGTCCATATGCATTGGCTTTCACCACAGCCATTAGTTGAACATTTTGACCGATATGATCTTTCATATGTGAAACATTATGCTTAATTGCTGATAAATTAATTTCTGCCCATGTGTCTCTATAAAAGGCGTTTGTGTCCATCCGTCACACTTCCCTATTGAATGATTCAATCCCCTCATATGATACTAAAAATCAGGAATAAAGTGAAACAAATCAAAGAAGATCAGCCCTTGTATAGGGCTGATCTTTCATTTCTAAGGCTCTCGCCTGAGGTATTTATTTAGCTGACTGGCCCTCTACACTCTTTGCAACCATCAAGAGCTCTTCCTTCGATAAATCACTTGAAGAAATCAAGTAGTCAACTCCATCAGATGTCCAAGAAAGAGATTTGTCTGTCAGAACACCCACTGTCATGCCAAGATCGACTGGCTCGCCATTCATCGTCACAGGCGTAGACGCTTCTGCTACCCGCGCTTTTTCCTGAATGAGCGTGAAGGATTTCTTTCCGCCATACGTCATCACATACCGCTTTCCAGCATCTGTTGTCATTTCTTTCTCTTCCATTTTCTTCACGCCCTCTGGCATATCCACAGGCGTTTTCACAGCAAAGCTGTCAGATGGATCTGCGCTTGTGGCAACATCCATTTGAGAAAGTGTCATATTTTTCTTCTCATCAAAGGCGTCTTTGTCAAAGGATTTGTTGAATTCAAAGTGAGAGAATTCTACTTTCACCATTGGCTTTTTATCGCTATCCAGTACTTTCACACTAGCAGGCGCCATTGTTTTTTTATGAAAGGTAATCTCTTGGGTCGGCAGCATTTGGTTGTGCTGATAGTTGGTTTTTGTTTCAAAAACGTACTTCGACTCTTTTGCTTTGAACTGAGCTGCACTGTCATTTTTAATGTCTTTCACAAGTGATTCAAATAAATACACCTGACTGCTGTTGTTCGGCCAATCACTATGGAAGCGGAAGCTTTTGTTTAATGAAGGTGTCAGCACAAATACACCATTGCCATTTCTTAAAATGACTTGACTCTGATCCTTCTTCGGATTTTCTAAATAGACACGGTAAAGCTCCGGCTTCTTGTACCAAATTTCCACATGGTATTCCTGCGGATCATTTCCTGTCTCAATGGTCATTTTTGCTTTGGCTTTGTATGATGTCATTTCCTCTGCCTTTTTGTTTAAATCTCCAACGATATCTTGTTGAGATTTTTGACCGCATGCGGAGAGAATCAATACAAAAAGGATCCCCGTTACAAGCAAAACAAAGCTTTTTCTCACCCTTTTCAACCCCTTCGTTAATTGTGTTAAAAGGAAGAAACCGCTTGTTTGACTTTAACAGTACGCCTCAAGAGTTAACTGCGTACCGCGAACCATCAAAGCCTGTTAGCAACTCGCCCTTCCTTATCGCACTACCCAATATATGAAGGGGGGACAAACAATATGCAGACTAGCTTGACAACCTTTCAATTAAAACTTGTGCTGCAGCATATTCTTTTGT
This sequence comes from Bacillus sp. FSL W7-1582, assembly GCF_038593325.1. Taxonomy (NCBI): domain Bacteria; kingdom Bacillati; phylum Bacillota; class Bacilli; order Caryophanales; family Bacillaceae; genus Bacillus; species Bacillus sp. FSL W7-1582. Next base: position 542,712 of record NZ_CP151987.1, on the reverse strand, counting down.
GTGTGTAATGGATACATGAACGTAGTCTTCTTTTGTTTTCTCACTTTTGATGAGGGGTTTTCCGTTCGCATCTTTTTGTATCTCGATGTCGTGAAAGCTTATATACTGACCAATTCCCGTACCGTATGCTTTTGCGAATGCTTCTTTCGCCGCAAAACGCCCTGCCAGAAACTCCAGCTGTCTCTTTTCACTTAGTGTGTGAAAGACTTCCTGTTCACGTAAAGTCAAAATTCGTTCTGGTAAACGGGGCTGCCTGCTAAGAACTCGTGACAGCCGGCCGATCTCTACAATATCCATACCGATTCCTTTAATCATGAGGTACCTCCTATGATACTCGTACTAATTTGGATGTTCGCTTCATAAACGTGTTACTATAAACTTACCATTATCTAGTCAAAAGGGGTTTGTTATGTTTATTCGAACGGAGAGCTTTCAACAATTTATTAGATCGTATCCAATCGTAACAGCGATCCTTGCTTTGCAAATCGGCCTATGGCTTTTATTTGCGATCCCTATTCCAATGATCCAGCTTGGGCAGGACCATCTCGTTGGTTTTAATTATGGTGTTGCAGCAGGAGAATGGTGGCGGCTTTTAACGCCTATTTTTCTTCACGGAAGTCTGACACATATTCTGTTCAATTCCATGTCGCTCTTCCTATTCGCTCCAGCACTTGAGTATTTGCTTGGAAAGGTTCGATTTCTTGTGATTTATCTGGGTGCTGGATTCATTGGCAATCTCGGAACCTATTGGGTGGAGCCTTTAGAGTACGTACATGTCGGGGCTTCTGGTGCGATATTTGGTTTATTTGGCGTCTATCTTTATCTTGTCCTATTTAAACCGCATATGATGGACCGTGGTAATTCTCAGGTGATCTTAACGATTCTCGGCGTCTCTGTTATTATGACGTTCGTCAACTCGAACATCAACATCATGGCCCACTTATTTGGATTGATAGGCGGCATGATCCTAGCACCGATCACTCTATTCTTCCATTCAAAAAAACGACGCTATTAAGCTCATAAAAAATGTCGATCACTCCGTTTAACGGGAGCTGATCGACATTTTTTGTTTAAGTTGATTGATTCGTTTCATAGGAATACCAATCGCATACACGTTCAGCATCTTCCTCTTCAAGGTGATGCACACCAAAGGAATCAAGCAAGGCAGAGGACTTCACAAAGGTGTGAATACTTGCCACCCGCCCTTTCTTTTGAAAATAGGATTGGGTCATCGTATAGTTTTGCATTCGTTTTCTTAAAACAATTCCGGTGGTCTTGCCGATACCTCTTGTCGTTAATTGAATTAGTTGATCTTTGATCACATATCCTGATTGTTTATAGGCTAAATACCCAAAGAACAAGGCAAATGGTAATGGAATCAGCGCCAAATACCCCCATGGTGGAAAACGTACAGAAAGGATTATACCTACAAGTAATGGAACAAATCCGTAAGATATCAGATAACGTTTCAGTGAACGCTTCGGCACTTTTTTCAAATCACTTTCTGGTGCCAGCAGATATTGATCTGTAAATTGCGTTAACAATTCATTGATTTTTTTCTTCCGTATGAGTGGAAAAAAGACAGAAGAGGTCTCTTTTTCTGTAATGGAACCTCCTGCGCTGACAAGCATGACCGTCGCAAAACCAAATGGTTCACGCAGAATATTTTCTTTGATTTTCACTGCTTGAATTCTCGCAAGCGGAATGGTCATTTGATGCCTTTCGATGAGTCCTCTTGTGATGATGATGTCTTTCCCTTTTCGTTTTGCGGTAAAATTCGCATATTGAAGGGCTGTTACCCCAACACTAAGAATCCAAGCAATCAATACGGCAATAAATATGAGAATCGCATAAATCTCAACACTCGCATGACTTAAAAAAGAAAACCGTTTGAGGAATCCGTCCAAAGGCAGAATTTCATCTATTTGTGTGTAAATGGCGAGACACCCAGAAATAATGACGCCGATTCCGCTTGAAGTGGTCGCAGCCAAAAGCAACTCAGGTATACCCATTCGGTAGGAAACACTGATTTCTTTTTCTACAGGCTGTTGCGCTGTCAGAGGATCAGGGAGATCTAAATTTTCGTCATTCATTTCTTCTTGTTGCAAGCTTTTCTTCCGGTTGAAAATCGATTGCTTTAATTGTTCAGCTTCTGCTTTTGTAATGGCCGTCAGGCTCACTTCAGGTCCATCCGTCCCGCCTGCCGTTTCGATTTGCACCCGAACCAAACCGAAAATACGCTGGAAGATGCCTTCACTTGTATTCACCGTTTGAATTCGTTCTAACGAGATATACTTTTTCTTTTTGGTGATGACACCTGATTCTACTCGAAATTCATCGTCTTCCATTCGGTAGGTGAATCGTCTCCATGCTAAAACGGTTGAAACAGCTTTCCATAAAAGAAGCACCCCAAGAATAATGAACGCATAAAAACGAATACTTGAATTCGAGTTCACAAAAATAAGCACGAAAAAAGGGATAATGAAGTTTTTGATCATGGATACGGCATCTGATATAAAATCAATGAACATCGAGATTGGATGTACACGTTTTGGTTCAGACATCATCTTCCGTCACCCTTGCTAATCGAGATATGTAATCGCGAAGCTCATCTGCCTCTTCTAATTCCAGTGCCGGAATATCATGCACTGTCGCAGCCGTAGAAATTTGAACAGATGCCAACCGGTAGCGCCTTAAAAGCGGCCCTTGAGATGTATCCACATGCTGAACACGTACCATTGGCACAATGACACGTGTGACACGAATCAATCCGTGCTGTATTTCAATTTCGTTCTCAAATACTTCATAGCGCCAGATGTGATGGCGGATTTTCGGTATGAGCCAGATTCCGAAGATGACCTGTAAAATCCACAAACCGATGAGGATGGCTCCAATCCAATATGGCCATTGAAAATAATAACTAGCTACAAATACCCCAATGATGATGAATAAGAAAATCAATGAGATAATTCCATTTTGAAGACGCCATACTTTTAATCCATTTAAGCTGATTTGACGTTGCGGCTGTTTTCTCACATTCTTCCCCCATTCTCTTACTTTTCTATCAATATATTACGAAAGAAAGCCTAAAAAGTTTCATTAGGACTGTTAAAAAAAGCGAACCCTGCAAAGGATTCGCTTTTGAATTAGTTGTTATAAGATTTCTTTTGACGACGATCGTTAGAAGAACGATTGCGGTCATTTGAAGAACGCTTTTTATCACCGTAAGATGAACGGCTTTTTCCGCGATAGCCGCCACCACCGCCGCCGTCTCTGCGTTTAGAAGAGCTGCGGTTGTTACGATTGCGTTTTGAAATCATTGGTGCTTCATCTGTCAAACGAACAGGCGTTGCATCCGGCTCTTTTGTCATCATTTTGATGGCAGCCGCAACCACTGTAACAGAATCATGATCTTCTAACAATTCAGCAGCTGCTGTCATGTAGAAGTTCAAGTTGTTTTCACTAATGATTGTGCGTAGACGGTCAACTGTGACTTGTTGTTGTCCTTCAATTGCCTCGTCTAGAGTTGGTTCTTTCATACGATCCATTTTACGCTTAGTCGTTTGCTCAATCGCACGAAGCATATCTTTTTCACGTGGTGTGATGAATGTCATCGCCATACCTGTACGTCCAGCACGGCCTGTACGTCCAATACGGTGTACATAGCTTTCTGGATCTTGTGGTACGTCGAAGTTATACACATGTGTAACACCTGAGATATCAAGTCCACGTGCTGCAACGTCTGTTGCGACAAGCACATCGATTGAACCTTCTTTAAATTTACGAAGCGCAACCATACGTTTCGCCTGAGTCAAGTCACCATGAATTCCTTCAGCTGTATAACCTCTAAGGTTTAATGCTTCAGTCAATTCGTCAACGCGGCGCTTTGTACGGCCGAAAACAATTGAAAGCTCTGGTGATTGAATGTCAAGAAGACGAGTCAATGTATCGAACTTCTTACGCTCGTGAATATCCAAGTAGAACTGCTGGATGTTAGATACAGTCATTTCTTTCGCTTTTACTTTTACATGTTCTGGGTTTGTCATGAAACGCTCTGCAATACGCTTAATTGGTGCAGGCATTGTCGCAGAGAATAAAAGTGTTTGGTGTTCACTTGGTACATTTGAAAGGATCGCTTCAATGTCTTCGATGAAACCCATGTTGAGCATTTCGTCTGCTTCATCAAGCACGACTGTTTCAACATTTTGAAGACGCATTGTGCGACGATTAATGTGATCAAGTAAACGTCCTGGAGTTCCTACAATGATATGAGGATTTTTCTTGAGCGAACGGATTTGACGGCCGATATCTTGTCCACCGTAAATTGGAAGTACGCGCGCACGCTTGTCTTGGCCGATTTTGTATAGCTCTTCAGATACTTGAATCGCTAATTCTCTTGTTGGCGCAATGATGATCGCTTGGATGTTAGGAGACGCTGGATCGATTTTTTCTACAAGAGGAATACCAAATGCTGCAGTTTTTCCTGTTCCTGTTTGTGCTTGTCCGATGACATCTTTATTCTGAAGACCGAGAGGAATCGTTTCTGCTTGAATCGGTGTTGCTTCTTCAAATCCCATGCGGTTAATAGCTTTCATGAGACTTTCGCTTAATTGAAAATCTTGAAACGTTATAGTCAATTTATTCAAACTCCTTCTAATTGCTGTTTCAGTAATCTCGTGAATGATCATTAAAAACTGCCCTTTGTATGAAAGGACAGGTCCATTATATACAAAGCCCGAATTACCCTACCTTATATCTTACCATTACACTATTTGTTTTTCAACAAGACAGAAATGGATATATCTACTGCTCGACAATGACTGATTCACCTTCACTTTGATCTCCGTCCATCCATTTCCACTTTTCAAACAGTTGGATTTTCCCGTTATCCAGCTGCTTAGGGGTGGAATGACATGAACCGCTTCTCATGCTGCCATCCTTACTTACATGATGATATCTAAAATGAAGTGCTCCGTCTTTATTCACAGTTCCTACAAGTACGCCAGATTGAATACTGCCGCCTTGATATGTGCCCGTTAAAATATTCCCGTCCTGACGATATTGAAATATGGTTCCTTCCGATACTTCCCCATTGCTCGAATTAGACTGCGGGACAAAGGTTTTTCCGTCATATTGAAACAACCGAATCGACCACCTTTTCTTACCTATTGTAACATAGGCCTGTCACTCATTCGACAAAAATGATGCAAATTTTAACAAGTGGGATTCAATTTATATTAGTTTAGCCACATTTTAGCTTTTCTATAGATTAAATTGTTTTTTTAGAAATTGTTCGACTTTCTCAAACAATTGCTGTGCACAAGGCTCATGACAAACGTGATGTTTACAATCCGGTAAATAGAACATTTCTTTCTGACGGGACGGGATTTTATGATAAATGAATTCTGCACTAGAAGCGGGGACGATCCCATCGCTTTCACCTTGAACGATCAAGACAGGTAGATGAAGCTTTTCAAGAGAACCTTTCGTTTGCTTCACCAATTTCATAAATTCTACAGCAGCTGATAGCGGTGTACTCTTCAGCTTATGACGATATCGATCATACAATGGGTTCGTATCAATCAAACCAGACAAGGATTCCTTCACCATCTGCCTTGTGTCTTGAATCATTTGTTTTGGGTTAACATATTTAGCAGCAGCACTTAACAGAACAAGACGGGCCACTGGATACTTCGCTGCTAAATATGAGGCAATCATCCCGCCCATAGAAAAGCCGACCAAATAAATGGTGTCACATGTTCGGTAAAGGGATAAGAGTTCTAATTCAGCGGTGGCAATCCACTCCTGATAGAGAATGCCTTTGAGCTGAAGTTCCTCCCCATGCCCCGGAAGCGTGACAGATTGTACCGTCCAATCTGTCGTCTGCTTTAAATATTCCGCAAGCGGCTCTACTTCATACGGGGCACCAGTAAAACCGTGTATACATAGACAGCCAATCACCCTGTCACCTTCTTTGCCGATCTGATTTATAGTGCAGTAATCACGTCTTCCAATCTCATGCCACGGGAAGCTTTGACCAGAACGACATCGTCAGGTCCTGCCACATCCGCTAGTTTTTTCTTCAGTTCTTCTTTGTCCATATAAGAAGATACACGGTCGTCTCCAAATGCTTTCTTTGCTCCTTCAGCAATGAATGCGCCAAGACGGCCAAACGTTAAAACATGATCAATAAACTCAGGCTTGATGTACTCCCCTACTTCAAAATGATAGGTTTCTTCTTCACTGCCCATCTCCAGCATATCTCCGAGAACGAGTATGCGGTTAGCAAAGCCATCCATATCTCCTACAAGATCAATCGCTGCCTTCATCGACGTAGGACTCGCATTATACGCATCGTTGATAACCGTGATGCCCTTATCTGTTTTAAACAGTTCTAAACGCATGCCTGTCAATTTCGTTTGCATTAGCCCTTGGGCAATTTGCCTTTCATTCAGACCGAAATGCTGGCCGATTGCAATAGCTGCAAGAGCATTCTTTACATTGTGTTTCCCTAATACAGGAATGAGAAACCCTTGAGCATATCCCTCCACTTGAAATTCAGTGCCTTCAGCGAGTTGGTGGATGTGAATCACCTTGATATCACAGTCCTCTGATTCCCCAAATGTTTTCACGCTACGTGCAAGGGCATTTGCTCTTTGGCGGAGTAAAGGCTCGTCTCCTAAATAATAAAAAGTCCCATCCTCTTTTAACCCTTTTGTGATCTCACATTTTGCATCTGCAATGGCTTCTCTTGATCCTAGATCCTGCATATGAGATTCTCCAATATTGGTGATGACAGCTGCATCAGGTTCAGCGAGATTAGATAAAAATTCGATTTCTCCTTTTGCACTCATGCCCATCTCTAATACAGCAATCTCTGTTTTTTCTGGCATTGCAAGGATGGTCAGTGGAAGTCCAATATGATTATTAAAGTTGCCATCTGTTTTATGGACTCTGTATGTCGTTTGTAGGACAGAATGGATCATGTCTTTCGTCGTTGTTTTGCCATTACTTCCAGTAATACCGACAACTCGAGGGTTTTCCTCTTTTAAGTATGATTTCGCAAGCTGTTGGAGTGCTGTCAGAGTATCCTCTACAAGAATGACAGGTACACCGGATGGTGGGATCGCTTCTGTTTCATTCCAAAGAACCGCTGCCGCTCCAAGCTCCACTGCTTTTGAAGCAAAAGTGTGACCGTTAAAATGTTCCCCGATAAGCGGGATAAATAGTGCGCCTTTTGATACTTTTCGTGTATCTGTTGTCACTCCGTGTATCTGTTCTTCGCCAAAAGCTTCATTCGATAATGTGCCACCAGCCATTTGGGCGACTTGTTTCACTGTACGTTTGATCATGTTTTTTCGCCTCTCTTTCTCATTTCACGTTTGAAGGAAAAGAGACACTACCTGTAGGATAGTGTCTGCTTGCTTCTTACATTAAAAAGTGGTTTTAATGGTTTGTTTTTCTTGATGGCGCTCAATTGCAAGTGACACCAGCTTCTCAATCAGCTCAGGATACTCTACACCAGTATGTTTCCAAAGCAGCGGGAACATACTAAAAGGTGTGAACCCTGGCATTGTATTCACTTCATTGATCAGCACTTCGCCTTCTTCTGTTAGGAAGAAATCTGCACGTACGAGGCCAGATCCATCAATGGCTTTAAATGCCTTAATCGCCATATCATGAATCGTCTTGTACTCTTCCTCTGACACACTCGCAGGAATGATCAAATCTGTATCGCCATCTTCATATTTTGCTTTGTAGTCATAAAAATCTGTTTTAGGTGCAATTTCACCAACAACTGAGCATTTCGGCTCGTCATTTCCTAATACACCAATTTCAATTTCTCGTCCTACAACGCCTTCTTCCACAACAACACGACGATCATATTGGAAAGCCAAATCAAATGCTGTTTGCAGCTCTTCTTTGCTGCGGCATTTACTAATTCCGACACTTGATCCCATGTTGGCAGGTTTCACAAAACAAGGATACCCGAGAACTGCTTCTACCTGTTCTAGACTGTCTGATATGGCTTTCTCATAATCCTTTTTATTGAAGGAAAGGTGCTTTGCCTGCGCAAGTCCAGCTTGAGCAAACACATCTTTCATCATGACTTTATCCATACCCGCAGCAGACGCGAGAACGCCGTTACCAACATACGGGATATTCAATAGTTCAAGTAACCCTTGCATGGTCCCATCTTCACCATTTGGCCCATGTAGCAATGGAAAGACAACATCAATCTTTTCATCAGCTGCTGCAGGCTGTGGAAACATGCTTTCATTTAAAGAAGTTGGTAAAAACGTCTTTGCATTTTGTTCAAATTGAAGCATTTTGACGTTTGATACTGGTTCAGTGAGTTTTTCTCCTCTTAGCCATTCGCCCTCTTCTGTAATATAAATTGGATGTATATCGAACTTCTCAGTGTTAAGTGCTTTTGTAACTGCAAGGGCTGTTTGCAGTGATACATTATGTTCGGCTGACTTTCCGCCGTAAACCAATCCTAAACTTATTTTCAATGGATACTCCCCCCACTAAAATTCATCTTTACTATCTTATCACTTTCAAGCAAAAATGCTCTAATTAATTTTTGTTGTTACGGAATTGAAATGATTTGTAAAGATTGTAAGCGCCCCCCCGAGCATTTGTATGTCATTCGCCTTTATTTTATATTAAAATGACAAAATGACATTGAAAAGGAGTTGTGACAAATTGAAAAAAATTACAAGCACTGAACAATTCAACGAAATCATTCAATCAGACAAAGAGGTCATCGTTAAATTCTTTGCGACATGGTGCCCTGATTGCACTAGAATGGACATGTTCATTCCAGACATCTTAGAGGCTTATGCTCAGAATGAATGGTTTGAAATAAACAAAGACGACTTTCCTGAGTTAGCGGAAACGTATCAGGTCATGGGAATTCCTAGCCTGTTAATTTTCAAAAATGGCGAAAAAACAGGTCATTTACACAGTGCCAACGCTAAATCACCTGAAGAAGTAACAGAGTTTCTTCAAGAACACGTTTCATAACTCATTTGAATGGAGACATCAGCCAACTCATGCTGGTGTCTTTTTTTATATCCTTTTAAATCAAATCTCTTCATAAGACGAGATGTGCGGCTAAAACGTTTCAACATCGGCAGGGAATGTTTGATCTGATTTCATGACAAGGTTTGACAGCGGATTATTTCCTGGGAAAGAATTCATCGTCGATATGGATGGGAATATGTCGGTTACGTGAATTTTCTGAATTGAATCTTTACTTATGACATTCTGCTTTGTATAATGGAGTTGCTAATTGAAAATGATTATCAATTTCATCTGTGTGAAATCTTATAGAATCCATTCTACCAAAGGAGCGTTGAGTTACATGTCTAAGAAGAAAATCAAAACGTATCAGCAATTGATTGAAGAAAACAAGGAAGCGATCATGCGAGACCCTAAGATGATGGAAAGTATATACGCAACCATCGACAAAAAGCACCAGAAGCAGCTTGCCGCTGCTGGACGTGAATCATAAACACAAGAAGAGCAGTCAAATAGATGGCTGCTTTTTTATTTGCCTGAAGAAAAGAAAAAGCCGATAAAATCTATTCTTCGATTTTATCGGCTTTTGTTTTAATGTGATTTCGCTACACGGTCTTGTTTCATTCCTAAATAGATGAGCATATATGTTAGATAACCCATTGTCATCGTTAAACCACCGAAGAAGAATTGTGAAAACACGGGTTCTTCAAATGTCGTAACGGCAGCAAGAACGATCCAGCTCGCATATAAATAGACCATGAACCATTTCATGTTTCTTTTAAGTGTATACAGAAAGAAAAGACCCGCTAATGAAAAGATCCCTAGCGCTAGTCTGAAATAAACAAGATGATCAAACTGGAAGGCAAAAGACACAAACGAAAACGACAACAGCAACAAAATAGGTAAAGCCGTAATAAAATTTTTCACGATAGTGCCACCTCCATGACTCTGTCTTATTATAAGACAAAATCAGCCGGTTATCGTGAAATACAGACTCGTTTTCACAAAGATGTCACGAATTTTTCTTGTTATTTGACACAATTTTTACACATTTACATCACGCTTCCAAAAAAGGAGCCAAGCAGCACCAACAAAGAAAACGAAATGTGCCCCTACAATGAATAGCGAAAAAAGAGGGCTCATGCCCTGAAAGAGCGGCGGACCTTGAAAACTGTATTGTGTGAAGTCCGTATTAGCGAAAAGTAGAATCTTCCCCCACTGATTTTCTAACAGAGACATGATCGACACTAATGATTTCGCCGCGTATAAGACGAAAAATGAAGTCACAAGTGCAATCAGACTGTTTCTAAACAAACTTGAGCACAGAAAAGCAAAGCTTGCCATCATGACCACTTCCACCCACTGTGATCCAATCACAGCAAATGTGTGCAGAAATAATCGCCCAGTGCTTTCATCAAAATCAGTACCAAAGAAAATAAGGCCAAAAAGAAAAGCGAACACATAATAAAAAACAAACAGGTAAAGGACCATCAGCACAAGAGTGATGTATTTTGCCAAGAAAATATGAAGCCTTGTCTTCGGCCGGATCAACAAGAACTTGATGGTTCTTTTTTGAAACTCTGTTGAGATCAATGTGGCGCCAATCACGACAGCGAACACTTGTAAAATAAACACAACATTCGTGGAATAAGCAAAATAGTTCGCGACTGTACCTTGCCCGCCAAGCCCGGAAATGACTCGTTTCAATGCTAGAGCCATCGTCAATTGAAAGACAACAATCAGTCCAAGTGCAATGAATGTGATCTTTTGTCTCGTGATTTTTTTATGTTCATTCTTGATGAGTTGAAGCATCTACCGTCCCACCTTCCGTCCATTTCATAAAGGCCTCTTCAATTGATTGTTTTTGAGGCGTCATTTCAAGTACATCAAATTCTGCTAAGACAAGCTGTTTATTCAGCTCCGGCACACGGTCTTTATTCAGTTGAACCAGCACATGCTGATCCCTTTGTTCATATGTATATCCTTGCGTATCTAGCCATGAAACTGCCTTTTCTACTGGCTGAATATTCATCAGTACCTGCTCTTTCCCTTCCATGTCGCGAAGGTTTGTATTGGCTTTGATCTGTCCTTTTTGGATGATGATCATACGGTCACAAAGCTCTTCTACTTCATGCAAAAGATGTGTAGCAAATAACACAGAGACACCTTCTTCTTGTACAAGCAGTTGCAAGTGCTCTCGAAACTCCTTCATTCCTGCGGGATCAAGCCCATTTGTTGGTTCATCTAAAATGAGCAAATTGGGCTTATGCAAAATGGCTTGTGCAATCCCGAGCCTTTGTTTCATCCCTAGTGAATACGTTTTGACCTTCTGGTGAATGGCGTGCTCCAGACGAACTCTTTTTACCACTTCAAGAATGCGCTCTTCTGAAACTCCATCATGCATAGACGCATACAGCTCAAGGTTTTCAAAACCTGTTAAATATGAATAAAATTCCGGATTTTCTATGATCGCCCCAACAGATGACATCGCCTTTTGATGATCATCATCTTGAGAATATCCATTTATGATGATCCGGCCGTTGTTTTTTTTCATCAAGCCAACGATCAATCGAATCAAGGTCGTTTTTCCAGACCCATTTGGTCCAAGTAAACCGACAATTTCCCCTTGCCTAATGTCCATCGAAATATGTTGCAAAATTTGATGCCGGCCAATTTGTTTATCGACGTTCTCTATGTGTAAAACAGCAGACTGCAAAGTGGTTCCTCCTTCTAATGTAAAACCTATGGCGGCAGTTACGGCCGCTCATCCTGTAAAAAGTATATCACGCTAGACAAGCCGTTCCACGAAAAAAAGGGCTGATCCAGTCAGCCCTTCTTGTTGTTAAAGTGATAAATTAGGTGTTGGTGCTTCCTTCTCATGTTTCTTTTCGGTTTCAGAAACAATCACCGCACATGCTGCGTCACCTGTAATATTGACCACGGTTCTTGCCATGTCTAATAAGCGGTCTATGCCAAGGATCAGCGCAATGCCCTCAACAGGAAGATTCACGGAATTTAAAACCATGGCTAGCATGATGAGCCCTACCCCTGGGACACCTGCTGTGCCAATACTTGCTAGTACTGCTGTTAAGACAACTGTCAGCATTTGAACAAGGGTTAATTCAACTCCATACACTTGTGCGATAAAAATAGTCGCAACCCCTTGCATGATCGCTGTACCATCCATATTAATGGTCGCACCTAGCGGCTGCACAAAGCTTGAAATAGGTTCTGGCACCTTCAAACGCTTTTGAGCTGTTTCCATTGATACTGGCAGTACTGCGTTACTGCTTGATGTACTAAATGCCACAACCATCGCTGGAGAAAATGCTTTGAAGAATGCCATTGGATTTCGTTTAGCTAATAGGGCAACGGTTGACCCATAGGTCAGGAAGAAATGCAAGATCAGCGCAATTAAGACGACTGAGAAGTAAAGTCCCATCGCTTTCATGGCATCGAGCCCCTGACTGCCAATCGCCGTTGCGATCAAACCGAATGTCCCGTACGGTGCGAATTTCATCACAACACCGACAAGATACATCATTAATTCATTTCCTTGTTCAAACAGCTTCAGCAAACCTTCTGTTTTTTTACCGAGCAAGGCAATGCCAAGACCTAAAAATACACAGAAGACGATAATTTGAAGCATATTTCCTTCAACTAGAGATTGGACTGGATTGGTTGGAATAATATTGAGTAGTGTGTCTGCCATTGATGGGGCTTCCTCAGCGGAGTATTCTGCCGCTTTCGTATCAAAATTGCCAAATGCGCCTGGCTTAATAAGTAAGGCCAATGAAATGCCAATAATGATGGCAAAAGTCGTAGTGAGTAGAAAGTAAGTAATGGTTTTTACGCCGATTCTGCCAAGTTTTTTCGGATCGCCAAGGCCTGCTACACCAAGTGTGATCGAAAAGAAGACAATCGGTACAACTAACATTTTAATCAGGTTTAAGAAGATTTGACCTAGAGGTGTAAATAGATAAGGGTCTAACACTTTGAATACATTTGGAGCAAAAATGTTGAGCAGTAGTCCTGTGATTGCACCTACAATTAAAGCAATAATAATTTTCGTCGCAAGCTTCAATAAAATCTCCCCTTCCTCGTCAAAAAGGCCCACGAGAGAGTCTTCTCGTGGGCCTGCGTGTCCATACGTGTACCACTGTCTACTCTCTTCACGCTGATGAGGTTAGCTGACGGGTTAGGACGAAGAGATGTCCTTTTTTCTTAAATAAGAAAAATTCACCCCAAAAACTTGGGTCCCCCATTCCTTTAGAAGGATTAAGCGTGTGGTAATATGATATTTTCATACTATTTATACCTTATTTTTAGAAAATTGTAAACAGGTTCATATGAACTTTTTAATTACTTTCTTCCTTATTCGTGACCTCCAAGATATCTAAGATAAACACAAAGATTGGGATGCCGATAATCAGTCCCCAAATGCCAATATAGTGTTCAGAAAAGATCAGGACAATAAACGTGAAGAAAATAGGGAGCTCTGTTTTAGCTGACATGAGCTTCGGATTTAAGAAGTAGGCTTCAATGGCATGGATGATCACGATCACCAGCACAATATATAGGACGTACATTCCGCCTCCAAGTGTATACGCAATGATGCTGAGTGGAACGAGGGAGATGACCACACCCGCTACCGGAATTAAACCTAACAAGAAGACCATGACCGCTAATCCAAATAATTGCGGAAAGCCCATAATGCCAAGCGCAATTGTCGTTAAGACACAGTTAACTGTTGCAATGATGAACTGTGCTTCAAGTACCTTACCAAATGTTCTGGAAAACTTACGTCCAAAGAAGGCAATTTCATGATAGAACACGGAGATTTTACTCGTTTTGAACTTATTCATGAATTGAATGAGGCGTTCCTTTTCGAACAGGAAGAACATGCTTAATATTAAGGACATAATGACCTGGATACTGAACGTGCTGAAATCTGTTAAGTATGTATAGAGGAAATTAAACCCTTTCTCGAAGAAAGAAGATATTTTGAAATCTCCGAACACATTGGTGACGACGTCAAAGAAGGGTAAATCTTGTGGATGATCTGCAATCTTTTTCCCTAAATGAAATAACTGTTCCACCTGTTTAGCAATGATGGGCACAAACACAAAGCCGCCAAACGTCAATCCACCAGCTAGAAGGATGTACAAAATGGTGATGACTGATTTCTGTCCTATTTTCAGGAAGCGATTTAAAAAGCCTCTTATGACCTCTTCTAACCGGTTCATTAAAAAAGTGAAAATGAAGGTCAGGAGGATTAAATTCATCATTCCTCTTAATAGATATAATGCTGTGGCTAATACTACAAATACTGAAAACCTCTTGACACCAGGTTTTTCGAACAATTTAAAAAATGCCGCCATACGTTACACACCTGCCAGGACTAAAGTCTATTTTTCGTTGGATCTCATATTCATTATATCGGATCTTTCTGTAAATTATATAACAAAAGGTCAATGAGGTCTTACGATTCGTCCTAAATTAATCAAGCTTTTATGTTTTTTCTTTTTTTACACAAGAAAAAACCGAACCCCATGTAGACATAAGGTTTCGGTTTTTGGTTGTTTTTATACTAAACAGCCTGCTTGATATTTCGCATTTCCTGAAGCGCTGTTTTACTCTTCGCTTCGTCAAATTCCCCTTCACTTTTCGCTACAACAATTGTAGCAATTCCATTTCCAATCAGGTTCGTAATCGCTCTTCCTTCACTCATGAAACGGTCGACCCCTAATAGCAGTGCAAGACCTTCTAGCGGGATAACCTGAAGTGCAGCAAGTGTAGAAGCTAGCACGATAAATCCGCTTCCTGTGACTCCAGCTGCTCCTTTTGATGTGAGCATCAGAACAAGGATAATCGTGATTTGCTGTCCGATGGATAGGTCCACCCCAAACACTTGCGCTAAGAAGACCACGGCCATGGACAAGTAGATTGAGGTTCCATCTAAATTAAAGGAATAGCCTGTCGGGATGACAAGTCCAACAACCGACTTAGAGCACCCGTAGCGTTCCATTTTATCCATCATTCTTGGCAGGACAGATTCTGAAGAACTTGTGCCAAGAACAATTAAAATTTCATCTTTGATAAAACGGAGGTAACCGAACAGGCTGAAGCCATACATTTTACAAATGATGTTCAGCACGACGAAAATAAACAGGAACATCGTCATATAAACGGAAAGCATTAGACTAGCCAGTGGTTTAATTGAAGCTAAACCGAAGTGTCCGATTGTATAAGCCATTGCTCCAAATGCCCCTAATGGCGCGGCACGCATAATGTAACCAATGATTTTAAAGAAGACAAGCGACAGCTTATCAAGCCATTCGATGATGCCTTTCCCCTTCTCGCCAAGTGCAGCGAGCGCAACACCGAATAAAATAGAGAAGAATAAGACCTGTAAAATATCTCCCTTTGCAAAGGCATCTACCATGTTAGATGGCACAATGTGTGTGACAAACTCCATCCAGTCGATACCCTGTCCTCCATTTTGGGTATATTGCGAGACATCCCCTTTTTCAAGCTTACTATAGTCAAGACCTGCTCCCGGCTTCATGATATTGACCACAAACAGTCCGATGACAAGCGCAAGCGTCGTCACAACTTCAAAATAGATAAAAGCTTTTCCCCCAACTTTTCCAACCTTTTTCATGTCCCCCATCTTGGCAATTCCAAGAACAATGGTTAAGAAAATAATGGGTGCAATGACCATTTTCACTGCATTAATAAATGTGTCACCAAGCGGCTTCATTTCTTTCCCGACGTTTGGCCAAACCATCCCAACAATAATCCCGATAATGACAGCTGCAATGACCTGAAATGTCAGGTTCTTCAATAGCCTCTTCATAAAAAATCAACTCCCTCACCCTTTGATGTAAACGCTTAACTGTTATCTGTAGGTAAATGATAGCGATTTCATCATAGGCTGTGAAGCTTATGGACATATCGTACATTTTGGTCTTTTTGGTCTCTTAGTCAGAATGTACGATATATTTGTTCACAGGGCGTCCGACCCCGCCATATTGCATATCTAATTTCAGCTCGCCTTCTTTTACAAGGAAGTCTAAATAACGGCGTGCTGTGACACGTGCAATCCCAAGTGCATTGGCAACTTCCTCTGCAGACTGCGCTCCTTCTTGCAGACGCATATAGGCTTTAATTTCATTCATCGTATGCACATTCAGCCCCTTAGGAAGCCATGTCTCTTCCTGCTTAACTGCAGGCTTTCGTATGATATCATCGAGCATCTCTTGAGAAAATTCTGCTGCGGTACGAATTTTTGATTTGAACGCTTTATAGCTTTCAAGAGATTCTTTCATCCGTTCGAACTTAAATGGCTTAATGATATAATCTCGGGCACCATTTTGAAGCATGGTGCCGATCGTCTCTTTGTCCTTTGCTGCCGAAATCACAATCACATCCACCTGCATCTTTTGCTTTCTGATGTCTTGCAGTGTTTTGACGCCATCTTTTTTAGGCATATACACATCGAGCACCACAAGATCTGGGCGAATGTCTTTGATGAGCTGGATGCCCTGCTCGCCATTTCCTGCTACAGCCGCAACTTGAAAGCCAGGGACACTCTTAATGAACTCTCTATTGACTTCTTGCACCATCGGGTCATCTTCAATTAATAGCACCTTAATCTGAGTCATCTGTCTCTCTCCTCTATTGTCATTGGGAATTCGATTGAGAAGGTGGTACCAATGCCGATGCTTGATGTGACTTCTACATTTCCCATTCCTTTGTCGATAATCGTTTTTACAATATACAGTCCGTAGCCTGTTCCGCCTTCTTTACCGTGAGTAAAGCCTTTGTCGAAAATATGAGGAATCATGTCCTCTTCTATTCCAGAACCATAATCTTCAATTAAGATCGCGAGGACATCCTCTGTTTGATCAATACTAATAGAAATGAGTTTTGTGTCTCTTTCTACAGTATCATACGCGGCAAAGGCATTCTCGATCAGGTTGCCAAGTAGCTTCGTCATATCATGCTGATCCAGCCGCTCTGGGAAATCGCGCAGACTGCTATTTTCATCTACTTCAACCTTTATGCCTAGCTCCTTGCCCCTTCTTATCTTGCTCATCAATAAACCTGCAACTGCATCATGCTGTATTACACGGTGGAGAAAGTCCGTCACATGCTCCTGTTCTTCGGTCGTTTGAAACGCTAAATCGAGCGCTTGATCGGCTTTCCCCAGCTGAATTAATCCCGCAATTGTATGAAGCTTATTCATATGTTCATGATTTTGCACCCGCAGGCCATCAACGAAGTTCTTCACCCCGGTTAATTCCTCCGCCAATTTGGCCGCCTCTGTCCGGTCCTGAAAAATCGCAACCGCTCCGATGATTTTCTTTTTCATCACAATTGGAATTCGGCTGCTCATGATCCGCTTTCCGCTCATATGAATTTCTTCATTGTAGACGGGTTCTGCGCGGTCAATGATTTCTGGAAGCCTTGTATCTGACAGCACATCCCAAATATTTCGGCCCACTACATCACCTGTCACGCTGAAAATTTGCTTTGCTTTTTCATTAAAAATGGTGATCATGTGCTGGTTATCAATGGCAATGACCCCTTCATTAATGGAATGAAAGGTAGCGGTGCGTTCCTCTAGCATTCTGACAATCTCATGCGGCTCTAGCTTAAACATTTGCTGTTTAATATGACGGGCGAGCAAAAATGAACCGACAAGCCCGAAGCTGAGTGTGAGCAGAAGGATCATGAGGATATCCTGCTTCATTTCTCCTAATATATCTGCCATACTCGGCAATGTTCTTCCGACTAGTACAACCCCTGTTTGGTTAAATTTTTCATCCTTTACTGGATAAAAAGCTCTAATGGCTGTGCCAAGCTCTCCCTGTGCTTCTGAGAAATAGATATGCTCTGCAAAGGCAGGTTCTTCATCTGTCCCCTCAGAGCGCTGGCCAATCCTCGTTTTTACTGGATGTGTCAATCGCACGTGATCCATATCCATGACAACAATGTAGTCAGCATCTTGGATAATCCGAATCTCTTCAATGGCATGCTGTAACCGCGCACGCTCCTTTGTCTGATCATCCAATGCCTGCTTTACCTCATTCATCTCAGCTACTGTTCTTGCCGTGTTCATGAGCCTTTTTCGAAGTTCTCGTTCCTCTGTTTGCTGAATTCCCCCGACCAGAACAATTCCTCCGATTAAAAGGGCAAAAATGACAACGAAATATGTGAGGATGGTGAGCTTCCATCTAATAGATAATTGTTGTAATTTCAGTCGATTTCTCATCATTTTTTCACCTGTATCTTTACGAATTCTTCCTCTGTCAAGTATCCTTGACATAAGGGGGATCTGACGCATGAAGAATTTACTCGCCTATACGCTATTGCTCATCATCGGTTTTGTAACCGCTTTATACTTTGGTTTTTATCATATGATGCCTAAATCAGCGACGACCTTCGACGATGAACAGACTGGGCTGAAGGATCAGCTTGTGTTCAAATTCAGCCATGTTGTCGCAGATAATACCCCAAAAGGGCTGGCTGCAAAGAAATTTGCTGAGCTTGTTCATGAAAAATCCGACGGCAAGATCAGCATTCAAATCTTTTCAAACGGGAGTCTTTATTCTGATATCGAAGAAATTAATGCACTAAAAGAGAATCAAGTTCAATTTATTGCTCCGTCTACGTCAAAGCTCGGCATGCTGTCCCCTGAATGGCTGGCACTTGATCTGCCCTTTGCCTTTTCTAACTACGATGCTGTCCAAGAAGGGTTACATGGTGCGATTGGACAGAGACTGTTCGGCACACTGCAAAAAGATGGACTAAAGGGAATGGCCTACTGGACAAATGGCTTTAAGCAAATCACTTCGAATAAAGGCCCAATCAAGCAGCCTAGTGATTTAAAAAAGCAATCTCTCCGTATTATGCAAAGTGACATGATTGAAAAACAATTCGAGTTACTTGGCGCAAAACCCTATCAGGAATCGTTTAATTCAACGTTTCAGCTGCTAGAAACAAAAAAAGTGGACGGTGAAGAAAATACAATTTCAAATATTTATTCAAAAAAATTCTATCATATACAAGACTATATGACGATCAGTAATCACGGGTATTTAGGGTATGTCGTCTTAACAGATCAATCCTTTTTTGATCGTCAAACACCTGAGACGAAGCGAATTTTACTCGAAGCGATGGAAGAAACAACGGCATGGAACGAAAAACATGCCGAACAAATGAACAAGGATCAACTGGAGGAAATTAAACGCGAATCTCCAATTGCCATACACGAATTAACACCAGCAGAGCGGCAAAAATGGATGAAAGCGCTCGATCCTTTGTATGATGAAGCAGAAAGGATCATCGGTTCCACCTTGATCAAACAAATCCGCGAGCTCCGGGCACGCTATGAATATTCTCCGATTCAAGCGTTTGAAGAAGATGCTGAGGCCAAATAAAAAATCCCTTTGAGAGAGGGATTTTTTTATGCGCCGGAGTCACGCTGTTCTTGCTGAGCGAGCTCCTCTAATCTTGATAATATTCTGCGCTTTCGATATTGCATGATGCCTGTTTCGGCAATTCCTTTTAACTGTGAGCGGTTGGACGCTGCACCAAACAAAATCCCCGCAATTGGGACAAGTTGAAACAGCTTCTTCCAGCCAAACGAATCACGATAGTTATATACGACCTCACGCCATCCTTGAATTTGAGAGATCATGTTTTCGTGCTTCCCTTCTGATGCATGATAGCTCTTCAGCTCTTTTAATATTGATTTTTTCCCAACAACGTCAGCAGAATTCAACTGTAAACATTTAATGATAAAGACTCGTTCTTCTTTATTTTTCGGATCATAGCCATAGGTGACGGCGATATCCTGTAATGTTTTTAAAGAGAGACCGAGGACAGCCGGAATATCTGCCGCTAATGTAAACATACCTCCGACACCTGTCGTCGCACCTTGCACAGTGGCGAGGTTTGTTCGGTTTTTCCCCATCTGATCACTAATGGCATCCATGACCTCGATCGGAGCCGCCTCAATATCTTCAATACGCGAAATCGATTCATCGGCACATTTCTTTTGAAATTGATGAATAATGCCTTTCTCTGACGTCAAATAGACACCGCCTGATTGAATATAGTGCCCCATCTCATCTAATAACACACCGATTTTTTTTTGAATAAAGGCAGGGGTCAGCTTGTCCAGCATTTGAAATGGAAGCCGGCTAAGTTTCTCCCAAAACCATACCTTTTGCTGGTCTTTCTCCCACTTTTCAATCTCTTTTAATTGTGCTTTTAACCACTCTCTTTCCTCCATGCGATTTGCCTCCTTAGATGCCGTTCAAGTATATGTCTGTTATTATACACAATCCTTGTCCATCATACGTATCGAACATTGAAGTGGTTCCGAAAGGTTTTAATCTCTTTTAAAACGGTTATTGCTTAGTAAACAATAAACAAACAAAAGAGGAGTGATCAACATGTTAGGATTTCTGATTTCATTAGTTGTGGCGATTGTCATTGGTCTCATTGGGAGTGCACTCGCTGGAGGCAGTGTACCAGGAGGCTGGATCGGTTCAATGATTGCCGGGCTTGCAGGTGCTTGGATTGGTCATGGATTACTTGGAACGTGGGGTCCTAGTCTGGCAGGATTTGCGATCATTCCAGCGATCTTAGGAGCAGCCATTTTTGTCATTATTTTAAGCCTGATCTTCCGCAGCGTTGGATCAAGGGTTTCTTAAAAAACGATAGAAAAGAAGAGGAAGCAGAGGATGCACCGCCTAAGATAAGAGGCGGTGTTTTTTATGTTTTGATTGACAAGGTATCTATTTTTTTCACTTACATATGATAAACAAACCTATTAGTTCAGATAGTTGACTTTTCATGAAGATGGGCATATGATGATTAAAAATTGCATCGAGGAAACTTTTTGTGCCAAAGCAAAACTTTGTAGAATCTAGGTGATGACATATGACAAACAAATACATCGAGGCACAAGCCCACATGTCAGTGGCAGCGGAGCGTGCACTTGAAGGAAAGGTGAAGGGTTTTAGAAGGCTCCTTCCTTTTCTCGGGCCTGCTTTTATCGCAGCCATTGCCTATATTGATCCAGGAAACTTTGCGACCAACATTGCGGCTGGCTCGAAATATGGCTATCTTCTGTTATGGGTCATTCTCATATCCAATCTCATGGCCTTACTCATCCAGTCTTTGTCTGCAAAGCTTGGAATCGCAACAGGGAAAAATTTACCTGAAATTGCTCGAGAAGAGTTTCCAAAACCAGTCTCGATTGGTTTATGGATTCAGGGCGAGCTCGTCATTATCGCCACAGATTTAGCCGAATTTATCGGGGCTGCCCTTGGTTTATACTTACTCTTTCGTATCCCGCTGCTTGAAGCATCGATTATTGCAGCGATCGGTTCTTTTGCCATTTTAGAGCTCCAAAGACGAGGTTATCGAGCGTTAGAAGCAGGAATTACCGGCATGCTGTTTGTTGTCGTGATTGCTTTCGCTGTACAAACCTTTGTGGCTAAACCTGATCTTGCAAGTGTCGCCGGTGGACTGTTCATTCCAAGGTTTGAAGGGACAGACAGCGTACTGCTTGCCGCTGGTATTTTAGGCGCTACGGTGATGCCGCATGCGATCTATCTCCATTCAGCCTTAACGCAAAGAAGAGTCGTCGGCAGAACGGAAAAAGAGAAAAAGCTGATTTTTCGTTTTGAGTTTTTAGACATCCTCATTGCGATGATCGTTGCTGGCGCCATCAATGCCAGCATGTTGATTGTAGCAGCTGCTTTATTTTTTAAAAATGGTCTTTTTGTTGAGGATTTAGATGTAGCATTTCAGCATTTTGGCACTCTCGCAGGTCCTGTATCAGCGATCTTATTTGGTGTAGGTCTGCTTGTAGCCGGACTTTCCAGTTCTTCTGTCGGTACACTGTCAGGCGATATTATCATGCAAGGTTTTATTCAGTACCGAATTCCGCTGTATGTCCGCCGGCTTATTACCATCATTCCCCCTATTGCGATCATTGCATCTGGGGTCAATCCGACATCTGCGCTTGTGATGAGTCAAGTGGTCTTATCCTTTGGCATTGCGTTTGCTTTAATTCCGCTCATTTTGTTTACAAGTAAAAAACGAATTATGGGCGATTTGACGAATGCTCGCTGGGTGACAGGAATATCTTGGGTGATAGCAGCTCTTGTTGTCGCACTTAATCTGTTTTTAATTGTGGATACGTTTATGTAAAAGACAGTGATCATGCTGTCTTTTATATCGGGTTGTGGTAGAATTTCCCTTGAAAGGATGTGATCACATGTTTTTTTATCAGGATCAAGATCTATCCATGCGGCTACTTGAACCAAGAGACGCGAGAAGTCTGTATCTGCTCATCCAACGCTCAAGAGAGCACTTACGTGAATGGATGCTATGGGTCGATTCGACGCAGACAGAAGAAGACAGCATGGCGTTTAT
Organism: Bacillus sp. FSL W7-1582; assembly: GCF_038593325.1. Taxonomy (NCBI): domain Bacteria; kingdom Bacillati; phylum Bacillota; class Bacilli; order Caryophanales; family Bacillaceae; genus Bacillus; species Bacillus sp. FSL W7-1582. The sequence goes on along the minus strand of NZ_CP151987.1, from coordinate 520,224 downwards.
TCAAGGTGCCATGCAGCAAGCTTTGCAAAACAATGGTTTTCAGGCTGGAATCTGGTCACATGGAGAACTCGTTGGTATCATTGGCACCCACCAAATTCATTGGATTAATCGGACGGTTTCCATTGGCTATTGGCTCGGGGAAGGCTATCAAGGAAAAGGCATCATGACAAAAGCATGCAAAGCGGTCATTCACTATTTATTTGAAGAGTGCGGTCTGCACCGCATTGAAATAAGGGCCGCTGTTGATAATCAAAAAAGCAGACGCATCGCAGAGCGTTTATCTTTTTCACTTGAAGGCATATTAAGACAATGTGAATGGCTGGGCGACCACTTTGCCGATCACTGTGTGTACGCACTTTTACAGCCTGAATATATGAAACAAAAAACAAATTCGATCAATCAGCCCACTTAATTGTGTCGATTGCATGAACTATTTTACAAAGTGAAGCTTTGTAGTATCCGTTGTGATTGGCATCTGATAAAATAGAAGGAAAAAATCGAGGTATGATGTATGTCTCTTATTATTTTATTTTACTTATGGATTGTCCCTTTATTATTTGGCATTTTCTTCTCATTCCTAACAAAGAAAGCCACATACAAACGCCGCTTTGTCCCATCATATAGCATGGCAGGACTCAGCATCGTATTTCTTATTCTGGCACTCGTCTTTTCAGCCAGTCATTTTCTATTCATTTGCGGTATGTTCCTATTCGCCACTACACTTGTCGGCACAGGCATCCCGTTATTTTTAGCCTTTACCAAAACACCCTCATAAACAAAACCACCTTTTCGCTATGGAAAGGTGGTTTCTTTTTTACTGCTGAGGCATTCGGTATGTAATAGATGCACCTTGATTTTCTTCAACCGTCTTCACAATGTCTTGCAGAATCTCTGCTGCTCGATCGCTTGAGTCATACTTGCCGAGAGTTTTTGTCCAAGAATCATTTCCCATGATCCCTTCAATTTTTTTACCCTGTACTGTGACTTCATTGACGTGGACCAGACTTTGCTGGTTTTGTGTGAAAATCCATAACATGGCTGATTCTCCTTTTATGTGGTGATTGGATTAGATTAACATATTATTATTAGTTAAATAGATCATAAAATTTAATCTTCAATATAGCTTTCTGCTAGATCAATATCTTGTTTCATCTCTAATTCAGGATATTTTTTATCCAACCTACGCAAACATTTAATTAATTCCTTACTTTGTAAAACTTCTGATATGTCTTCAAACACTTCACTTATCCAATATAAATCTTCTTTACTGCAACGTTCTAAATATTCCAACGTTCTCTCTTCGTTTTCTCCGAGAATTTCTATTATTTCATCCCAACTCTTCTGTATACCGTAATCATCATTTAAATCTAATTTTTTTCTTTTATCTAATACTCTATTTAATGTATTTTCAATGTCCATGTTGATCCTCCACATTAAGGTTGTTTTGTAGCATCCGGAAAAATAGTTCCTACTTCTCCATTGGTTTTAATAACTCCAACTCTTACTCCTTTATATTCACCAAAGATAGCCACTCCATTTTCCACTTTAGAAAAATCAGGTGACTCAACAATTTTGGCACCCGCTGCCGCAATATCAGATTCTGTCCAGTTTTCTGGGAACCAAGATTGGTTAGAACCTGTTCGTTTTGCTTTCACCTTATGACCAGGCACATTCCCTATCCTAACACCGTTCTCATATACTTTATTTATATTATATTCTATATTATTTTCTTGTAAGAATTTTATATTGTGTTGTCCGTGTCCTCCACCCTTCATTTTTGAAATATCCCCTGTTTTAGGGTTTGTTGTGAAATCTCCTTTATTAGAATGTTTAATGCTATTTTCAGGTATTTTACTTAAACCACTTGTTTTTTTAATCCCCATCTTCCCATGAAACCCTTTCGCCCCAAACGGCAAAAGCATCCCCAGAGCCGCATTCATACTCGCTTCCTGCTGTTCTTTCGAGACTTTATTTCCAAACATGTCACGACCCGTAATCGCTTCGCTGAAGCCGTTGGTCGCAGTAAGACCGTATAAGCCTTTTTGCGATGTTTTTAAAGCATCAAAGGACTTTTGTGACGTCTTATAGATGTCGACTGCTCTGACTGCGGCTGACGCGGCTTGAGTCGTTTTATAAACGGCTTTACCGCCTTTGAAAATGCGTCCTGCCCAACCGACGATTGGGATATATCCTGCTGCTGCCATGCCGCCTGCGGCGACTCGTTGGCCTGCTGTAAGTTCTTCACCTGTGATCGGATCGACACCTGTTGCGGCACGTTTTGCATCGTTCACGCCTGTCAGCTCATTAACGATATTCCCACCGTAATCAAGAGCTTTTTCATACCACGGACGGTTGGCGAGCGCTTCCTGTTCCTTTGCGATCTTGCGGGCTTCTTCTTGATCTTTTTTGATTTTTAGATATTCAGAAGTTTGCTTCTCAATATCGCTTTTTGCCTTGTAGATTTCACTATCTTGAAATGCTTTCTTGTCAAAATTCATAGGCGAAATGGATTTTCCGTCATTTGTGGCATTGATCATTTCTGCGTACAATGCCATTGTAGCTTGCTGCTCCGTCTCTGACAAAGCATATTCATCTTTTAGATTTTGATCAAGCTCTCTTAGGTCTTTCACTGTCTTTTTTCGCTCGTCTTCCGCATCTTCTATTTTTTCATCAAAAGTTTGGCTATCAAATACTTCTAGTGAAATGAGGTCATCTATGTCTTGAAAAATGGTTTTGAGAGCGTTTTTTTGATCCTTTACAATACTTTTGGCATTTTTGATTCCCATATGTACAGCGTTGTCTAAAAAGTGTTCTTCTACAAAGGTATCGCCGCCAAAGTTTGTATCATCAAGCGTTCCAGAAACACCTTCATGAAAGGCTTTTTGCTTATCAATGAAGCTGATGAACATGTCCACATTTCCTGCGAGCTCTTTGTAGAAGCTTTTAATGTTATCGGCACCTTTTCCAGTGAAGTCGTCACCGAGATTGGCAACACCTTGAAGTGCCTTTTTTAAATCTATCATTTGTTCACGGAGTTCCTGATAGTGTTTTGCCCTTGTATCCATGGCACTGGTTAGTGCTTTTGCATCAAGTATCTTGCCCAGATTAAGCCACTCCCTCCATTATTGATCATAAAGTCTATTTTACCTTTCTCACCGAATTGGAAAAATAGGCTTTAAGTTTCAAAAAATGCAGTCTTTATATTTTTATACAGCAGAAAACAAGTGACAATTGAAATGATTTTACCCATTCAACAAAAAAAGTCAGTCTCCCTAATTGGAAGACCGACTACCTGCTGTTTAGAAAAAGCGTTTAAGGCTTTTCTTGAGTGGAGGGATATCCAGCTCACCTTTTTCAAAGAATTTTTTCAATAAATATTTACTAAAGCCTGCTGCTTGTGTGTACGTGATTTTACCAGGTAACGGTGGTTCATTGGTCACCGCAACATCAATGATCACAGGTTTATCAGATTGAAGTGCTTGATCAAAGGCTGGTGCTAGTTCTTCATGTGATGACACCGAGATTCCTTTACCACCGCATGCTTCTGCAAATTTTGCAAAATCAATATTTTCCAGCTCTATACCATAGTTGATGTTGCCTTTTACCTGTTGTTCATATTCAATCATACCAAGGTTGTTGTTGTTTAAGATCACAACGACAATTGGCAGTTTATATTTTACCGCCGTTACAAAATCTTGCATCACCATTGTGAAGCCTCCGTCACCACAGACAGCAATAGCTTGGCGGTTTGGTTCGTTTAATTTAGCTGATATTGCGCCAGGTAAACCACAGCCCATTGTGGCAAGCCAGCTGGAAATAATGAAATCCTGCTGTTTCATTTCGAAATGACGTGCCATCCATACCGTCACATTACCAACATCAACTGAAAGTATGGCATCATCATCGACCGCTTCTTCTAATCTAGCGATGACTTGCTGCGGTTTAAGCGGTGATGTGGCAATAGATTTTTCCTTATCCATTTCTTCTCGCCACTTCATCATATGCTCTGTGCAAGCTTCAAGGAAACCGCGCTGCTCTTTATATTCAATATAAGAGGTTAGTTCATGAAGACCAGTCTTACTGTCACTTACAATCCCCACTTCTACCGGATATCTTTTACCGATCTGATCCGGTTTGATATCCAATTGAATGGCAGGTGTGTCTTCCGGTAAGTAATCCCTATATGGGAAGGAGGTTCCAAGCATGATTAATAAATCGCACTCTTCCATCGCTTCATATGCAGGCTTCGTCCCGATCTGACCTAGGTTCCCTAAAAAGTATGCATGCCTGTCTGGAACAACACCTTTTGCAGGAAGTGTAATGACGATCGGTGCAGCTGCCTTTTCTGCAAACGAAAGAAGTTCTTCTTTTGCATTTCTTAATCCTTTTCCTGCTAAGATGACTGGCTTCTTCGCATTGTTAATAAGTTGAGCAGCCTTTAGCAGTTGATCTTTCTTCGGCCGCACATCTCCCTCTACATAAAGAGGTGATGTATAAACGGGACTCCGCTTAATTTTCTGAGAAAATAAATCATCTGAGACAGTGAGAACCGCCACCCCTTTATGGGTATATGCAGCTTTGATGGCTTGATTCAATAAGTCAGGCAGAGCTTCTGCTGTTTGTACTTGCTGATTAAAGACAGCAACATCGTCAAACATCCGCTCTAATTTGATTTCTTGAAATGCATCTCTACCTACTTCAGTTGAGGCAACCTGCCCTGCTATCGCTAATACAGGTGCACCGTCCGCTTTTGCATCGTATAGTCCATTTAATAAGTGGACAGCACCTGGCCCAGCAATTGATAAACAAACTCCAAGTTTGCCTGTTAGTTTCGCATCAGCTGCTGCTGAAAGTGCTGCCACTTCTTCATGTCTTGTTTGTATAAATTGAATTTTGCTTGATTCATGCCTTAGTTCTTCGATTAATTCGTTAATACTGTCGCCGGGCATTCCATAAATATGTTTCACGCCCCACTCTTCCAGTAGCGCTGTTACTTCTTTTCCTGCGGTTCTTTGCGGCATGTGAGAAAACTCCTTTTTTCTTACTCCATACCACCGCACCCTTTTGATCAAACGTTTCAACTTGCTCTTGTTACTTTTTAAAGTGATATGGAAGAGTGGCGACAACAATATCCCGTTTCCATAATAAACGGAATCTTAATAAGAAAGCAGATTGATTATGCAAAATGGTGTGCCATCTTTTTTTCGGAATAAATTGAGGGACGAGCACCATCACTCTATATTGATGTGCATTTGCTTTCGCTTCAATCGTTTCAAGAAATTTATCAAGCGGGTGAATGAGACTTCGATAAGACGAATGTAAAATCACCAGACGCACATCACTATTCAGCTTTTCCCAATCAGCTTCAATTTTCTTGTCTTTCTCTTTATCAAACGATACATGAACCGCTATGACCTGGTCTGATAAGGATTTTGCATATTGCACAGATTGTTCGACGACACGTGTGACACCTGCTATTGGGACGATGACCACATTTCCTTTGATTTCGACAGGCTCGGTTTCATTCAATAAACGTAATTGTTCTCCAACAGACAGATAATGTTTCTTAATAGAATAAAAAATAAATAGAACAATTGGCATGAAAACAAATACTGGCCATACAAGATGGAACTTGGTCAAAATGAGAATCATGAAAACCGTAAATGAAATAAGTGCTCCTACGATATTGATAGGCATTTTCACTTTCCATCCCTGTGGTTTTTCACGAATCCACTTTACACACATACCTGTCTGAGACAAGGTAAATGGAATAAACACACCGACAGCATAAAGTGGAATGAGGTGTTCCGTTTTCCCATCAAATAGCCAAATGAGCAGCATAGAAGCTACGCCTAAAAAGATAATACCATTGGAATAACCGAGCCGATCTCCTCTCACTGTAAACATGCGCGGCATATATTTATCTTTTGCTAAGTTGACAGCCAATAATGGAAAAGCTGAAAAACCTGTGTTTGCCGCTAATATTAAAATTAAAGCTGTGACAGCTTGAATGACATAGTAGAAAAATGTCCGTCCAAATGTGTCTGATGCAATCTGTGACACAACCGTTTCTTCTGGCTTTGGCGAGATGCCAAAACCAAACGCAAGCAATGTCACTCCTACAAATAGAACGGCCAGTAATCCCCCCATCATCAATAAAGTTCTCGCTGCATTTTGTGCAGCTGGTTTTTTAAAGGATGGAATTGTATTAGAAATCGCTTCAACACCAGTTAAAGCAGAACAGCCAGACGAAAATGCCTTTAATAAAAGAAATAACGTGATGCCTGATACATGTGTGCCAAATGCTGTATGTTCAGGTGCTGGCGGCACTTGCCCAGTTAATAGTTTAAATCCGCCCACCCCAATTAAAATGAGCAATGAAAAGACAAATAGGTACACAGGATAAGCCAAAATAGATGCCGACTCTGTCAGTCCACGAAGGTTTAACACCATAATCAATAGGACTAATACGATTGAGATCATGACATGATATGGATATAGAGCTGGAAAAGCCGATGTGATCGCATCGGTCCCAGCAGAAATGCTCACTGCTACGGTTAAAATGTAATCGACGAGTAATGATCCACCAGCAACCAGCCCTGGTTTTTCACCTAAGTTTCTGCTGGAGACGACATACGCCCCGCCGCCTTCTGGATAAGCATAAATAATCTGGCGGTAAGATAGAATCAACGCCATTAAAAGAATTAATACACAACCTGCAATCGGGAGTGAGTACCAAAACGCTGCCGCACTAACAACTGATAGAACAATCAAGATTTGTTCTGTACCGTATGCGACTGACGACAATGCGTCTGATGACAATAATGCCAAAGCTTTGATTTTTGATAGTTTTTGTTCTCCTGCTGCCTGTGATTTTAATGGTTTACCAATTAAAATACGCTTCATCAAACTGTACATGTGTTGCCCGCTCCTTTAGTGTCAAACGATTTAAGTTACAAAATTTGGATCGCCAAAAAGACACAGAGGCAATAGAATGCCCCTGTGCCTATTGTTTAGATCACAGGTTGGTCTTTGCTCTCTTTAACGCTTACGAGGTTAGCTGACGGATTCGGGCGCATGAGATTTTGCCCTACCTTAAAAGGATTCACCCCACGTGGTGTTTTATACCACCACAATTGGTTCCCCCGCTCATCGAAATGATTCAGCGATTGGTCTTTTATAAAAGAGATCATACTCCCGTTTGACACCAAAGTAAAGAGATTTTTTCAAGGTCTTTTGATCGTTTAGAACTCAGTCTTTTTACGGTTTTTTCGTACGAAATAGACAATCATCACAAGCACAAAAAGGATGAGTGCAGCGATACACGCAAAGTAAATCCAAGACTCGCCGCTACTTTGTTTTTCACTTGTTTTCATACTGCTCGATGTGCTACTGACGGATTGATGATTAGTAAACACACCTTTGTTTTTACTCTCTATTGCAACTGTTGCTTTTTCTGTATTTGTTTGAAGAAATTGCATGACTTCATTTGACACGTTAGCTTCAGTTGCAGTCATTCCTGAAAAGACTGTCATTGTCTGTTCTTTATTCCAAACAGATGGCTGCGTCCATACAATTCGAGCCGTTGTTTCGTTGATCATGCCGAAAGAAGATACATCATACTGATCCTTTTTCACCGGAACAATGAGATCGGCTGCTTTTTCTTTCAGAAGAGAGAACGTCTGAATACCTCCGATAAAAATGAGAGGGTGATTTTTCAATTGTTCATTTGTCACTTGAGAAGCTTTCATTAAATGATATTGAGCCACTTCTGGCTGACTAAAAGATTCCGTCACCATGGCCATTTGATTGATTGTTTCACGTTTGATTTGATCTGGTATGATGATCAATGTATTTTTCGAAGTGAACGGGAGCGGCCATGCGGCTAAATCTGGCTTTTCACTCGTTGTTCCTTCTGGTATTTGTAAAGAGCTATTTTTGTCAATGAATATCCAGCCTTCTTCATCCGTATGTCTGCAGGATTCCATGTTTTTAAAACCACTTGTGACAAATTGCAAATCAATATATTCATTTTTTTGAAGTATCTTTGAATCTACTGGAATCGAGACATGATAGAATCCATTCGCATCTTTGTTGCCTAGTTTTGTTAATGGTACGTCGTGCGGTTCGTCATTGATCATAACAGTTAACCGTTCTGTTTTGCTTGCTGCTGTATCAGATTTTTTGAATGAAAGATTGAGCTTTGCACCTGATTTTTGGTTAGCCAGTAGCGCTTTAGGATAATAGTAGTGGTCGGATGCCGTCTTGTTGGTCCCAACCGTGACATCATCTCCGCCAAAATCTTTCAAACGAATCTTGTGAGATGGTTTAGACGTTTGAGCTGCAGCCTTTTGAAGCACTAGGTCTGTTCCAGTCAGTTGATCCGTTAATTCTGACTGAGTTAGAACATTGATTTTTCCAGCGATTGTCACAGGCTTTTCCGCTGTCACAAATAGAATGGGCTGTTCTGTTTTCTTTGCTGTCAAAGTTCTCATCGCTAACGTAAGATGACTGCTTTTCGTTTTAATTCCTGCAGCTTGTTCAATCGTTTTCATCCGTCCATCCCAGCTTCCTATAGCTCCCACAGCAATCGTTGGGTGAGCCACTTGCTTGATGTCCTTTTCTTGGATAAGTTTGATCTCCTTTTGGAGATCTTTGTTTTTCAACGTACGGTATACTTTGATGGCTGCTTCTAATTCAGCTGCATCCGGTGAATTAGGAATGACAATGTCTGTCTGTTCTTTCTGATCACCTGTTTGAATAAAAGGTGATGGAAAGCTATCTAATGTGAAATCTTTCGTCTTGATTCCTTTGAATGTAAGTTCACTTTCAGGATACACTTTTAGCCAATTGGCAGGTGTCTCTTGGTTGATACACACGCCTTCTTTTAAAACACCATAAAATGTGACCTGAATGCGGTGAGTACCTTTTTTCAATTGTGATTTGTTCAACTTGATTTGAATCGACTTCTTCTGGTTTTTCCCTGATACAGGGATGGTCTTTTCGATCTCTCCATCAATCATAACAGTGAATGAGGAAGGTGAAATCAATAATGGTGAAGCCTCTATATTTAACGTCAATGTGCTTGACTCTGTTTTTTCCTGATCCACTTGATAGGTAAATTCAGTGCGGTCTTCTTGTCCATATAAGGTCACTACGTCTTCTGATAGATGCTGCGTTTTTGTTTTGCTTTCTTTTGAAGATTGAACCCAATCATCTTTGACTTGAACTCGGTTGGATTGCGCCATTGCTTGACCTGCCATGAAAAAAGGCTGGATCGCTAAGGATAATCCTAATATATAAATCAACCATTTTAACGATTTCAATATGTCACCCGCTTTTCTTTTGTTGTTGATTGTAACGCTCGGTTTTGTACCATTTCACTTCTTGTTTCAATAATCGACTTTTCGCCTCTACACATAAGGAGTACACAACAAGCGCAATCCATACTTGGGAATAGGTAAAGTACATGAGAACGACAATGAGAATATTTTGTTTGGTCAGCTCTGTTTTCTCTATGCTTAACGAAATCATCACTTCTGTTAAAAAGAGGAAGAAGGCTAACCCCCATAGGATGAGTGCCACAGCTCCCACAGATAAGTGAAGATCAACGAATAAGTTTAAGATAAAAATGCCATTGGAGAGCAGTACACCAAAGAAAAATAAGAAATACGTAAAGAAAAAATAAAATAAATCGAAAATCATTCGTTTTCGTTTTAATTTCATAAACTGTCTTAAAAATTTGAGCACAACATATTGGTTGCCTCTAGCCCAGCGTGTTCGTTGCCGCCACCAGACTTTCCATGTTTCAGGCTCTTGTTCCCATGTAATCGCAGCAGGAAAGAACCGAATCACATAGCCCAGGTTATACACACGAATCGTTAATTCAGTGTCTTCAGCTAGTGCATGGACATCCCAGCCGCCAAGCTCTTCTAAAATGTGCCGACGGATCGCAAAGTTGGTGCCTGGTATTGTCGCAATGCCAAACCATTTCCATCTCCCGCCTTGCGCCATCCACTGGAAGCAGATCGTTTCTATGTTAATGAATTTTGTCAGGAGGTTTTTGGCTGCATTGATGACCCTGAATTTCCCGACAACAGCACCTGCTTTAGAATCATTCAATAATCCAAGAACCAAATGGTAGACGGCTTTCTTTTCAGGCATATTATCTGCATCGTATACACAAATAACGTCTCCTGTCGAAGCCTTCAAGCCTTCATTCAGTGCAGTAGATTTCCCCTTCCCTGCAAATGGCGGCTTTGTTTCAATCATATGGACATGATCGTATTGCTCACTAAATGATTGCACAATCTCCCCTGTACAATCAGAGGAATTGTCATTAATCACAATGATTTCAAGAAGGTGTTTGGGATAGGATAACTGGACCATGGCTTTTAGCGTCTGCCGAATGACCACTTCTTCATTATGTGCTGGAATGAGAATGCTGACGGTCGGCAGATCTTTCCCTTGTTTCGTCCATTTAGGCAGCACTTTTTCGTAAGTTAAATAGTGCTGAAAGCCTCCCTGCATCAGAAACATATGATATAGGAGCATGATCCAAATCAGTATTAATGATAGGTAAAATAAGATATCAGCCACCTGATTTTCTCTCCTTAAAGATCCGTTTTTTCATCGTCAGCCTTAAATACAATGTGTAAAAAGCAAATGCCACAATAAAGAGCAGAACCACCATTGTGAGTATTCGAAGCATATTTTCCATCCCGCTTCGTTTGTGTGTTTTTGGTTCAGCTATATTGGATTGCTCTATTTGAATATGACCATTTCCTGCTGTTTTGATCTGGACATTCTGAGTTTGAACAGTCTGTTTTGTTTTCTTTAAATCTAGCCATTCACTAGAAGGGATCGCATCCATTTGTGTGATTACATCTTGCAGCCCATCTATCCCCGCTTCCACATCATAGGACAGCCCAATGGCGGCGGATTGGATATGCTGCATGGATTGAATTGTTTGCTCTGTCAGTATGTTTGCACCTTCTTGGTCAGACGCTGTATCTATAGACTGTTCAGGATATAAAGTCATGCCATGAAGCATGGCGGGTGTCGACAAAAATGGTGATTCACTACTTGATTTCCATGTACGGTCTGAGAGCTGCACCTGTCCAAATAGACTGGACATATGGCGGGAAATCACTTCATAGCCTTGCAGGGAAATGGCGTCATTTGGCACTTCAAATGCAAGCGGATATAACCCCTGCTGCGCGAGCAGTTCAATGCCTTTTGTCAGCTTTTCTTCTGTATAGATGGCTTCTTGATGTTGATTGGATTTGATATACGCATTAAAATCTTTTTCATTTGGAAAAAAGCTTTTGTTCAGCTGTTGATCAGCTTTCTCTGGTTCATTTGACGTAACGGGCTGATCGTACTTTACATCCCAGAATTCAAAGCCTTTCCCCGACTCCTCCGTTCGATACGTACGGCTAAACCCATGAAGAACGACACTAGCTCCATTGCTTTGCAATTGTGTTAACACGTGGACAAGTTTAGGCCGGTCACTGAGCGTCACTTCATCCCCTGTTGCTGGATCAATCCATATAGGGGTCACCGCCAGCAGAAAAGGGATATGGCGAGCTGTTACGTATCGTCCAAGTTCAAGTAACTTCTTCTCATCCGTGACGGGGTTAATCTCCCCAATTTGTAAGTACTTTGTCTTCGTCTGACTAGAAGCCGGCAGGAGAAGACTTTCAAGCACCTCTGCAAGCAGCTTGTCGTGCTGAAGGATATTTAGCATTCCGATATATGCCGCACCTTCTTTTGTTTGAATCACAAATGGCTGCTCAGCTTGATTTTTCTTCAATAAGAATGTACGTTGCAGATCTGTCCCTTGAACCGTCTGAGCTGTGATTCCTCTCTCTAGCTGACGGTATTCTTGATCATCAGTATCTTTGATTTGACTGATGTGATCTTGTTTGTGAAAAGTAAGCTTGGAGAATGGGCGAAGCTGTTCCGCATTGTGTCCTATTGCAATTAAGCGTTTTGATTCGTTTATGAGACGTACGGTTTGTGCTTTCAACGTTTTCTTTTCTTCACCTATATAGATAACTTGCTGAAAGTTATTGAGGTTCTTTTCAGTGATTTGTTCATCAGATAAAATGGTTGTTCGTGTGGAAAAATGCCCCACAAGTACATCAAGCATATGAACAGTTGGCGTTGCCTCACCCGATTGTGTGGAATAGACGATGAGGGTCCTGGACTCTTTCTCAAGTGCACCGGCTGATGAATTGTCTTTGATCGAAAGCATAGAGAAAAGAACGATTAACAAACAACATTTCGTCAAAACATTAAAGTTCATTCATCATCATCTCGTTTTCTAGTTCTTCTAAAAATTGCTCTGGTGTCCGATAGTCCGAGCTGCTTGTTAAATGACAGACATGAAAGGTTAAGGTCACTTCACGACCATTTAGCAGGACATGCGTTTGCAGTTTATCCTTTAGCTTTTCAAGAACGATCGAGACGTTTTCTGCAGGTGTGTGAGTGAGCAGCAGCCCGATTCGTTCTTCGGATAATCGAAATTTCTTATCCGTTTCTCTCACACTTTCGCGTATCTTCATACTGAGTTGCTGGAAAAGATGCTGCATTTCTTTTTCTCCATATAATGTTTTGAATTCAGCTGAGTAGTGCATATGAAGAAGGATAAAGACGAATGGCTGTTTGTATCGTTCTGCTCGTTTCATTTCCTCAGACAACTCGAGTCTCATCCGCTCTGCATTGTCAAATCCTGTGGTTGAGTCAATCGCTACAAATTGTTTGATGGCCCTCTTTTGTTGGTCAATGGTGTGACGCATCGTTTTTATTCGCTCATGTACGTTTCCAGCAGAAATAGCAAAAAAGAGAAGCGCCACGCCCCATATCACGACATCTTGCAAGGTTTGATGAGAAAAGAGGGAATTTGTGTGACCAAGCTCTGTAAAGAACATCCCGCTTCCTATAAAGAACAAAATCAACAAAGTAAAAACCAATGCTGGCAAAATACCAAATAAAATGCCGCATCCTATCACGACAAATGTGAGTGTGATGATCATGACACTCTCCGCATCACGTCCATTCAAGTAGCCCATAAATAAAATGAGTCCCGCAAACGTGAGGAGCACCGTATAATACGTGCGATAGGTGTTACTGAATAACCTTTTCATTTAGAAGCTCCCTTTCTGCAATTAGAGGCAATAAATTATCAAATGAGTGTGTATCTTTTTCGTTCATATAGCCTCCGTAATAAGGCTTGAGAGGATCTTGGATTTGCAGCTCTTTCATTCGGTGATAGACGTCTTTTGCAAAATCATCTTCTCCTTGTTTGAGTGCATAGAAGATCACCAGTGCATAGACTGAAGGCGATTCATACGTCACTGCTGGCTGTAATGTGCTCAGTTTATATCGTCCATACAGTTTTCCTTCCTTTTGGAAGTTGGTTTTCAGCCATTTCATGATGACTTTTGTATCAACCTGTGCACGTTCGGCATAAAGAGCCGTATAAAGCTGGTCGATCAAGTTGATTTCCTGATCAAATGAGTAGACTTTCTTCGCTATGTCATAGGATTTTGGAAAAAATCCTTTTTGTCTCGGTGCATTTTTTAGAATAGCCAATTGGTTGTTCATCATTTGTTCTGTGAATAGGTGGAGGGATACTAGTTCTTTGATTGCTTTTGGGTCAAGATATGAAAGTGTGATTGTGTGTGAAGTTTGCTTTGTCGATGCATCATAGTAGTCGGTCAACATACCCTTGAACATGTTTTTGTCTTTTAACGCTTTTGCGATTTTTTTGGCTGTGGTTTGATACACTGACTTCTGCCACAATTGATCTGCTTTTTGAAGTGCTGTTACTACACGTAAGTCATCAACTAAAGCATTGACTTTGCTTTTTTGATGAGATTCGATTTGCCAGCTAAGAAGATCATGTTCCAGTAAGAATTGAGTGCGCAGGACGTCTACCTGTTGATCAAAAGATGTTTGATCTTTTTTTCTAACAAGATAATCCATCCAAAGTCCGAGCGATTCTGATAAGTAAGTAGGCTGCTCCGCAAGCGAGGTCCGAATCATGCCTTGGTCTGTCATTAAGTGGTGAGTCATAAAGTACTCTCCTGACAATACTGGCTTTGCAGGTTCTGGTTGAGCTGTATGTTGCTGCTGTTTCCAGGTACATCCGCCTAGTAGAATGACAATGAGTATAGCGATAGCTGTACGATGTATGGGTGTATCCATTCGTGTCCCCTTTCAATCCTTGTTCTCTCTAAGCATCTAACGATTTATTATAGAGCGTTTCTGTTTAAATGAAAATAAATATTTTATACCAAATTACGAGTCTTTTCGCTTACATATTCCCATTTACAGAAAAACAACATGCCAAAATACTCGAATAAACAAAAAACCCATGCGAATTCACATGGGTTTTTACACAACTATTGATCTAATTTTAGTTTCTTCAATTGTTCTGCAAGTGCGTTATTGATTGGTTCTTCCACTTTCTTTTGTTTCTTCATATATTTAGACACATCGTGCTTACTGGCTCGTTTTTGATTGGATTGTGATTTGCGTTTTTCGAAAACAGACAGTTTCTCTCTATGACCACAAACACAGGCAAATATTTTGCCATCGCCTTCCCCGCGCAGCTCAAGCTTTTTATGACAGTTCGGGCAGCGTGCATTTGTTTTCTTTGCCACATTTTTTCGATGTCCGCATTCTCTATCCTGACAAACAAGCATGGTGCCGTTTTTCCCGTTCACTTTTAACATGAGTTTTCCGCAGTCAGGGCAATGTGTGCCTGTCATGTTGTCATGCTTAAAGGTTTGGTTCGTTTGTTTGATTTCAGATACGGCTTGTTTTGCATATGACTTCATTTCACTCATGAATTGAGAAGCTTTCAATTGGCCTTTCGCAATTTTAGAAAGCTTTTGTTCCCATTCCGCTGTTAACGCAGGTGACTTTAAATCTTCAGGTACTAAAGAAAGCAGCTGCTTCCCTTTCGATGTGATGAAGATGTCTTTGCCTTTTTTCTCAATTAAGAAGCTGTTAAACAGTTTCTCAATGATATCAGCTCGAGTTGCCACTGTCCCCAATCCACCCGTTTCACCAAGGGTTTTCACTAAGTCTTTTTCCTTGTTCTCCATAAATGCAGACGGGTTCTCCATGGCAGATAAAAGGGTCGCTTCGTTAAAACGAGCAGGAGGTTTCGTTTCGCCTTTTGTCTCTTTTAATTGGCGTACGTCAAGTGACTGCCTCTCTGTTAATGCCGGCAAGTGCTGATCTGCTTCGGCTGATTCCTCGTCTTCATAGGAATCATCGTACACGGCTTTCCAACCGGCTGATTGCACAATTTTTCCTTTCGCTGTGAATGTCTCACTGCCGATCTTGGCGATCACTGTTGTTTCCTCATATTCAAAAGGGGTCATCAGTACAGCGAGGAATCGCTTGGCAATCAGGTCATATAATTTACGCTCTTTATCACTTAATGCACCTGGATACAGCTCTTCCTCGGTTGGAATGATCGCATGGTGATCTGACACTTTGGCATCGTTGACAAAACCTTTATGTGCTTTAATGCCTGATTGTAAAATACGATTCACATGCTGCGCGTAAGGTCTAACGTTCATTCCTTTGAGTCGATCTTTTAATGTGGGAACGATATCTGCCGAAATAAAACGTGAATCTGTACGAGGATATGTGACGAGCTTATGCTGCTCATACAGGCGCTGAAGTGTAGACAGTGTTTCTTTTGCTGAAAAACCGTAGCGTTTATGGGCATCACGCTGCAATTCTGTCAGGTCATACAATCCTGGAGCAAAGGATTTTTTCGCTGTTTTTTTCAGTGCATCAATCACTGCAGGTTTTCCTTTACAGGCTGCCAAGCGCTCCTTCACTACATCCTCTTGGAATGTACGGTTTTGTTTTGTCTTTGCATCCTGCCAAGTCAGCGTCAGTCCATCTACTTGTGCAGTCAGCCCAAAGAACAGCTTCGGCTGGAATTGCTGAATGTCTTCCTCTCGCTTGGCGATCATAGCAATCGTTGGCGTTTGCACACGTCCACAGGATAACTGCGCATTGAACTTCGTTGTCAGCGCTCTTGTTGCGTTGATCCCTACAATCCAGTCGGCCTCTGCACGCGCAACCGCCGAGCGATACAGGTTATCATACTCTCTGCCGTCTTTTAATCGTTTGAACCCTTCTTGAATGGCTTTGTCTGTAACAGACGAAATCCATAGACGTTTTAGAGGCTTTTTCACATGTGCTTTTTCAAGAATCCACCTTGCCACAAGCTCCCCTTCACGTCCAGCATCTGTTGCGATGACAATGTCTTTTACATCTTTTCTCGCCAGCTGCGCTTTAACCGCTTGAAACTGTTTCCCTGTCTTTTTCATCACGACAAGCTTGAGTGGTTCTGGAATAATTGGTAAATCCTCTAGACGCCAGGATTGAAATTCTTTCCCGTAGCCTTCTGGATCAGCCAGTGTCACCAAGTGACCAAGCGCCCACGTGACAATGTATTGATCTCCTTCTAAGAAACCATTTCCTTTTTTATGACACTTCAGCACACGTGCAAGGTCACGTCCTACTGAAGGTTTCTCTGCTAATACAACTGTTTTTGACACTAGATTTCACATCTCTTTCTTCTATCCATCCTTTTATTATAGCAGACGTGGAGATGCGGTTCTAATGGCTAAAAAATTCAATGATCTTCTAGAAAATAAATTCTGGCAATGTTATATTTAATTAAATTATTTTACAAATTAGGAGTAATTTATGAAAATAATTAATAATTACATACACAACGTATCTTTTTTTGATCTCTGCTCGACATCTCTCCTCTATTTTATTATTACTATGATATTATTTTCTGAAAATGAATATTTATTACTTATCTCTATACTACTAATCCCTTTTACATGGATATTAAAAATAGTGAGTATAATTAATTCATTCAAGAATTTAAAAAATATAGACATTAGTGAACCAGGGTTTAAATCAGATCGTGTAGCTAGAGGGAAAACCTATATATACATTTCTATATTGACTTTGATTTTAGGATTTATAACATTTAAATATCTCGGATATCATTATTTCAGCAATTTTCATACAATTTCTTTCTTATGCTTTATTATATGTTTATTTTTTAGTGGACTTGCAATAAGTAAAAATAGTTATATTTTCAGATTCTGTTGTATTATTAGTGTAACATTTTTAGGATTATTCACATTGTTTTTAATTATTGCCTCTTTTATATCTATGATATCTTTACTTTTGAGTTTTTTACCAATAGAATCTGGTAATATTAGACAAGAATTTTTTGTACAACTTTATAACGTATTTTCGCTAAAAACTTTAATTAGTCTTTCCTATGTAATTGAAAGCCACTCATACGAGTTTATAACACTATCTATCTACTCAACTGTATTTTTATGCATAACTGTAATTATCCATCCAGCATATCAACTTGAGCAATTAAGTACTGCTTTTAAAATAAGCAATATCACTTTAACATTAAGCTCATTAGCCATATTTTTCTTTGTGAGTACAAGTTTTACATCAATTTCTTTAAACGAACTTAAAAATTGGGAATACTACAAGGATATTGATATCGCAGAGATTCAGAATAATTTCTCTAACTTTAAAACATATTTAAGTAATTTCTCCAAAGCAAATATTATAAATGTTGGTACTATTTTTTTTGCACCTTATGTAGTGGGAATTTTAATTACATCTTTTTTACTCGACCTTAGGTTAAAACAAACAAAAAAAGTTTCTGCAGATATCTTAGAAAAATCCATGTTATTAAATCTTTCTTATAAAAACGAACACTTCATATCAAAAAAATATTTTTACTACAATGGCGATAAAAATCTATGGAAAATGCATAATGACTTAAACACTTTAAAGAAGAAAAATTCTGAATAAATTAAGTATAAAAAAGACATTTTTTAAAAATAACATGAACATATTTTGAATTTTTCGTAGATTATCGCATGTTCAGGCGATCTTTCGTTTATATTAGAAGATGAGAAACTAGCTTTTATACAGGAGGATTTGTATATGCATACAAGTATCAGCCGTCTGAGACAGGCGGGTTTTATTGAGGGTATGTCTCTTTTAACCCTTCTTTTAATTGCCATGCCTCTAAAATATTTTGCGGATATTCCGATGGCGGTCACCATTGTGGGCTCTCTTCATGGCGCATTGTTTGTGATCTATATGCTCATTTTGGCATATGTGACCTTTAAAGTTCGCTGGCATTTGAAATGGTCCATCGCCGGATTCTTTGCGGCATTCATTCCTTTCGGCAACTTCGCCTATGACAAGGTGCTTCGCCAGTATGATACAAAAGCTTAATCAAAAAGGGCTAAAACGACATTCGTTTTAGCCCTTTTTCTACACGCTGACGTATTTTTTAAATCGATGCATATTTCACAATGGCTGCTTGACGTGTCATTTCGTGATATGCCACCCATAATTCATCACCTGGCAAGACGCTAGTGATCGGATCGATTGGCTGTTTCACTTCATACATCACGCCTTCTCTCTCAATCTGAATGATCGCTAACGGCTGGTTGCCGATGACACCGGAAAATGTGACATGGGTCACTTTTGCACTTCCTTGTTTCTCTTGCATAAGACTGATTTCTTTATCCAGCTCTTCTTGTTTTGTCTGCATCGTGATTTGAGTTCCTGGCGCGACCTCCATATGATCAGGGATGAATTGACTGACCGTTTTTGTGATGGATTGATCTCCGCTAGAAACCGTCACATCCAGCATAATAGGCTTCTGATCATGAATTGTGACTGGATATTGCTTCACCCGTTGGATCGTTCCTGTCAATGTCACGTCTTTCCCCGAACGATTCCGCACTTCATGACCATAGGCTGCCATTTTGAGCTGACCGCTGATGTCAACGAGATCAGCTTTTTCTCCTGTTCTAAACTCAAAACCAGCGGCTTGAATCATCGGAATGGTATACCTTTTCTGATCTGCTTCAAATGTAAGTGATAAGACGGTGCCTCGTCCTACGGTTCCATATGATTCTATGTTTCTTAAAATAGCGCCTTTGATGAATTTTGGCTCGCTTGGCTGCGAGAAGTCACCTTCTTTTAAGAGCATCGCTTTTTTCTTTTTCGGATTGTAGAGAATGGCGATACGCTGACCCGGTTGCGGTATCTGAGTATAGGATACAACCGTTTTAACCGCCTTTTCGATATTTTTCCCATCATATTGAAATTGAAGCTGCATGTTGACCAGCGGCTGTTCGTTGATGTAGGTACCCGTTTCTTTGACTGATACAATATTGGCTTCTAATGTGACACTGTCTTTTATCTTGTTCTTTCTCACAAGCCTCAAAATCGGTGGCAGGAAGATCGCTAGCACAAATAACAACAGTGGGATAAAGAGCCATATCGCCCAGTTGAGAATAAGTGGTCCGCCCTTCATGACATATTGCATAAAGGTGTCAACAGACGTTTGGTGGGCTGGACTGGCATTTTCGATTGAGATGACCTTTTGCAAAGGAAATTCCTTTAGCTGTTTGCTTTTCGCCTCAAATGCCCCCGTTAATTGGTTGCCAAGTGAATAATAGAGCCAATTGCTCTTCACATTTTTATGAAAAGAGAGATCTTCTTTTTGTAAAGTTTCATATGACAACGACTGAGACAGCTTGCTGGCAGACGTCGCCTTATTCGTGCGATGATTATAAATATAACCAGTTAGCTTGCCTTGTGCTTCGTCCTTTGCTGTAGAGCCTAAAAGAAGAACTTCTTCTTCATTCAGCTGGTAGATAAAGGTTTGGTACATCGGTTTTGGTGTTGGGACGACTTCCCCAAGCCTTCCCTCTGCATCCACTTTCCTTGGTCTTTTTGGATAGTTGGATTCGACAGCGACAGCAACGTTTTGTGATGATCCGATCGTTTTTTTCAGTTGCTGCACGACTTTATCTTCAATGAGGCTAAACGGTTCTGCACTTTTGGAGACATAGACCCCAAGCTGATGCTTCTCGTTTGAGATTCCGCTGACATACGCCTTCTGGTCATTTTTCAAAGTCAATTCAAACATAGGGAATGGGGTCTGCCCTCTAAAAGAATTCATGACGACATCGATGGAAACAGGTCTTGCTGGCAGCTTCAGCTCGCTGAGATTGTGGACATGAAACTGACCATTCTTTAGCTCACCGAGGACCGCAGCAGCGCCTTCCATTTCTCCTGTAAACACGAGACGTCCATTCCATTGATATGTATTCGTTTTTAAAAATGAGGGAATCTGTAAGTTTTGCTTGACGAGTTCTTTCTTTGCTCCGCTTGGAGACAGTTTTTCGATCAACAGCTGATCGTCTTTATTTTTTAAAGCAAGTAAGAGATGGTTCCCTTGAATAGATGGCAGCATTTCATTAAACGTATCGCTTTCCGTTATCCATTCACTGATTCTTTTTCCTGATTGAGGATCATACATTGCAAAATGGAGCTGCTGGTTTTTTGATACAGCACTCACCACTCGTTTCCCTTCATCGAATGTAAATATTTGTTTGACGTCATATTGCGTCGCTTTCCCTGCGGATAAATCATCTTGGTAATGGTTCCACACCAAAATACTAAGAATGATTGCTGGAATAAAGAAGACAATATACCTGAGGAAAATCACTGGTATTCTTTTCACTTGATCGCTTCCTTTCATGGAGTTCCTTTTTCTTATACGTCAGTGCAGCGAGAATGTTTCATGCTAGAAGAATACCATTCCAACTTTCTAAATCCATATTTTACATATTTGATTGTTTACGATAAAATCCAATCAGATTCAAAAAAAGGATGTTATCTCAATGGATAAGCTATCATCGATCATTCTAGCGGCTTGGCTGCGTGTTCCCCGTTGGTTCAAGCAAGGGGTGCTCGTATCTATTACCATTTTCTTTTTTTATATGTGCTTTGTAAAGGGGCTGACTAGCTGGTACACCTTGCCGCCTGTCACTTTGCTCGCATGCGCCATTTGTTCCTTTTTCATCTGGATGGTGTGGCTAAACAGTCAAAAAAACAAGTGAAAAGGAGAATTTCATGAAAGAATCCATCTTTTATTTTGCTATCTCTTTTGTTCTTCAATGGGTTTGGTTTGGGGTTGTGCATCCAGATAGAGGCGTGACACTGCTGGACATGTTGATCTTCTCTATTTTGTTTACGGTGATGTTCTTTTTTATTGGCCGGATTTGGAGGTATCAGAAGAAAGGGCGAAGGGAGTGATGATGAAGCATTTCCTCTTTCTGTCGATGAGTGTTCGTTGTTCTATTGTTGACGGCGAATCTTTTTGAAGGGGATGTCATGCGGATGGTATCCGCTTTTAACCTAAAAAGGCTGCCAAATAGATGGCAGCCCGTTTCTTACTCTTTTCATGCAAATAAATAATCAATGTTTAATCTCCGTCACGGAGTGTATGAATTAAGATTCGATCATATCAGTGTGTCATATGTGTTCCGAGTGAACCTACGTTTGAAAGTAAACGCCATGGAAGTTCTGGATAACAAGACAACGAAAGCCCTACCTCTCATTCGTCCTTACGGCTCCGAAGCCGTGCCAGTGTGAATTGTAAATCAAAACGTCTTTTTTCCATTCTTCCGCTTTTATAGGGGGCGGTTGCAGAAGGAAAAGAATAAGTTTGTTCGCTTTGACAGCGTCTCGTTCTTATCAAGTAGAAGCTCTATTGCTTCTCATTATGTCATAGAAAAAAGAAAGTTTACTTTCTTTATTTATTTGCTATTTCAACACTTAATATAAAACTATAACACGTTCCCCCAACTTACGCAAGTGTTAAAGTGATAATTCTGCTGGTGTCCGGTTTCCTTCGTTCATATAACGAATGGAGGTTGGGTCAATCTTAAGGATCACTAGGTTTGGATCATCTTTTCCTTTAAACCATTTCTCCATCTCATCAGACCAAAGGCGGTCGATCAGTTCTGGATCATCAGTTAATGTGGCTTTACCTGCAATTTCTGCATATGTGTCCCCAAATCCTTCACCTGAATAACCAATGAGAATATGAACATTCGGATTTTTTTCAATCTCATCAGCTTTATGTGTTTCTTTGCTTGTTGGTGTATATAATGTCAGCCCTTCATGAAAAAAAGTCATATAGCGGGTATGCGGCTTATCTTGTTCAACAGTCGCCAATGTTCCAACTTTTTGTTCGTCTAATAAGTTCATTACCTTTTGCTTTAACTCTTCTTGTGACATGTATCTTCACTCCTTCAAAATGTCATCCGTACTCTTAGGTTTCCACGACAATCCATTCATTAAACAAAGAAATGTGTTTTTCATAAAAAGACATCTTCTAGCTGATGCTATAAAAAACGGACACATTGAAAGGGGAAGTTGAACATGCATCATGAAACGATGTTCCATTTGAGTTCACTTGTTATTGCAGCGGTTGTTGTGGGCATTATCATATGGTCTGTCTCATCTGTACAGAAGAATCGGAAGAAATACTAAATACACCGCCCAATCAAAGCTGGGCGGCGTGTTTATTGATCATGTATTCATAAAGGAACCGCCGTTGACGTGAAGTGTCTGTCCCGTCATATAAGACGATTCGTCCGAAGCAAGCAGTACATAGCAGCCTACATGCTCCACAGGCTGTCCTGGTCTTCCCATTGGCGTCTCGGCCCCGAAGCTTTCGACACTGTCTTCATCAAATGTAGATGGAATGAGCGGCGTCCAAATTGGGCCGGGCGCTACACCGTTTACCCGAATACCATCTTTCACAAGCGACTGTGCCATAGAACGAGTAAAGCCGTTGATGGCCCCTTTTGTCGCCGTATAATCAATGAGCACTTTGTTGCCTCGATACGGGTTAATAGATGTTGTATTAATAATGGAACTTCCCGGTTTTAAGTAATCGAGTGCCTTCTTCGTAAAATAAAAATAAGAATAGAAATTGGTTCTAAAGGTTTGGTGAAGCTGTTCACTAGAAATATCTTGAATACGTTCTTTCGGATGCTGTTCGGCCGCATTATTGACTAATATGTCCAGCTTCCCAAAGGCTTCAACTGTCTTTTCTACCGCTTTCTCGCAAAAGGCTTCGTCCCCGACATCCCCTGCAATCGTTAAACATTTAACGCCCTCCTGTTCTACACGTTTTTGCGTATCTTCTGCATCCTCATGTTCATTTAAGTATACGATCGCGACATGAGCTCCTTCTTTGGCATACGCAACAGAAACGGCACGTCCAATTCCGCTGTCTCCACCTGTAATCAGCGCTACTTTTCCTTTTAGCTTACCAGACCCTTTATACGATTCATTCTCATAGATCGGCGCAGGATTCATTTCTCTTTCACTGCCCGGCTGCTGATCCTGCGTTTGGCGCGGAATGCCATTTGTTAAGTATTCACGTAAATCCATGTGTAAGCTCCTCCTTGATTTGTTGATGTATCCTTTCATTACCACTTCATTTTTTTACTCAAACATCCCTATGCGTCATCAATGCGTTTTGAAAACTGACAGGTTTCAGGATGGGAAAAATCGGTTACATAAACATAAAAAAGGAGCGTTCTCACATGCTATCAACCATTTCTAAAACCTTTAGCAGACCAAAAGGCTGGCTCGGAAGCATCGCAGGTTTTATTATGGCAAATGAAAATAAGGCACTGAATCAATGGGCGATCCAGCATTTAGATTTATCAGATGGTGAAAACATTTTGGAAATAGGCTACGGCCCCGGCTATAGCATCAAACATATGCTCAAGCATTATGACGATCTTCACATTGATGGACTAGATGCTTCTTCAACTATGAAGGAACAGGCGCATTCGCGTATAAAGAAACGATCCAAAGAGAAGCAGGTCCGGCTGTATGTCGGGAAAATTGAAAAAACACGCCTGCCGGCGGATCAGTATGACAAAGTACTCTCTGTTAACAATTATACGATTTGGGATGACCCAAAGGCTGGCGCACTCAACCTTTATCACACCTTGAAACCTGGCGGAAAACTCGTCATTGTGATGCAGCCAAGAGAAAAAGGAGCAGACGCCAATCGGACAAAAGAAATGGGCGAAAGCATCCTCAATGACTTAGAATTTGCTGGATTTGATCAGTTTTCTGTTGAATATGAAGAGATTCGTCCCACCCTCGCTGTCTGTGTCACAGCAAAAAAGCCGAGAAGCGAATAAGCTCTCGGCTTTTTTCTTACCATTTTGCCTCTTTGACAAATTGATAAAAAAGTTGATGTAATTTCTGTTCAATCTCTTCCTTTGTTCCTTGTCCATAAAGCGCCATGCTTTCTTCGCTTTCAATGATGGATGAACTGATCAGGCTAAACATTTCAGACCCTTCTTTGCCAAGCTCTAGCGGCGCCAGCATGAGGAGCATTCTGGACATGAGCTGTTGCCCGCCATCCATGCTTTTGATCTCATATGCCTCATCAAGATCATAGATATGAAAGACCGGTTTCTTAATGAGATCATGCTTTAAGTGAAAAAGAGCAAACTCAGTTCCCGGAATGCCTAAACCACCTTGCTGCTCACGCTCAAGTAAACCGGCTGTCACTTCGTCTGCACGTTCTAAATAGCCTTGACTTTCAACCTGACGCATCAGCGCTCTCATTGTTGACTCATGCTGCTCCGTCGTCTTCTTTTTTTCGATTGTAAAATGGGACAAGATGCTGCGAATCACTGACATATAATTCGTGATTTGCTCTGCCATCCCTATCATATCAACCGTTTCCTCCACCGATTCTTTTGCAGATTCCTGTGCTCTTTTTTTCTCAATCAGATAAGGAATTTTTCGTTTAATATGTGACTTGACCCGCACTGCGTCATCCTCGTTTAAGAGCGGGCTGACCATAATGTAATCAATATGCTCATATGGGATCGGAACGGTTGATACGATCATGTCATAGCTCGCAGCGTCGATTTCCTTTAACTCCATTAAGGAAGATAGATCGAATTTGGCGATCTCAGGCAATTCTTTTTTCAATCGTGATGCGAGCATTTTGGACGAACCGATGCCGCTTGAGCAAACGACCAATGCATGAATCTTGGTTTCTTCTTTTTTAATTTCAAGCACCGAACCAAAATGAAGCACGATAAAGGCAATTTCATCCTCTGGAAATTCGATCTCAGGAAAGAAGCGCTCCACACCTTCTTCAATCGCCATGAACAGCAAGAAGTAGTCTTTTTTTATTTGTTGTGTGAGCGGATTGTAAATCCGCATCTTTTCTTTTAATCGGTTCATAGCTGGTTCAAGATGAGACACGAGTCCCTCATACAATGAATCGTTTTCATTTAAATGATAGCCTGTTTTATGAGAAATAAAGTCAATGAGTTTTTTCGTTCTCAGCGCGATATCTAACTCAATCTCATCAATGCGGTATTCTGCCGTAAAGCTTCGATTTGCACTGCGCAAATGGATGGTCATGTATCCAACTTCAGCTTCAGGAATCTCTACATTAAACATGCGTTCTAATGCTCGTGCGATTCTAAGTGAAGATTCAAATTCCTTCGTCCGCTTTAATTCAAGCAATTCTTCCTCTTCCATCCGAATGGTTTCACCGATTTGAATGCGTTCAATGGCATAGGTTAAGTGAACGACAAGTGCAATATAGGCACTATCTGACAACGAGAGAGAGAGTCTGTTTTTCAAATGAAAGAGCAGCCTTTCTACCTTGAGCAGCTGTCCTCGACTGACTACCCCAAACACCTTTTCAGTCGCTTTCGTTCGATGTTTAATATTCATCTCAATCGTTTCGAGAAATAATTGAATGTCGAGACGGTCAACGATCAGGTTCCCGACAATTTTTCGTTTGGCTTCCTCAGGCCCTTTTAATTCAATGCCGTACCCACGCTTGCGGATAAGCAGTAAACCGTAGGGAGCGATCCAGTCCGTCAGTTCATCTAAGTCGTAGCTGATGGTCGCATTTGTAACCTGCAAGTCGGCTGCAAGTGTATATAATTTCACCGGTTCTTTTGCTTCAAGCAGGGCACACAGGATTAAGAGCTTCCGTTCATCAGAACTATATTCAATTTGATCTTCATTTGAAATATGAGACAGAAGCCGCTGTTTGTCTTCCTGTTCACCGACCGCCTTCAAGCCCTTCCCCGGCTGTTTATCAAGTGATAGGTTGTAATTCTTTAAAATAGGTTTAATGGATTTAAGTTCTCTATGAATGGTTCTTGTACTTACTTGAACAGAATCGGCGATCTCACGAATGGTGACATAACGATTTTGCTGAATCATATATTTGATCACTTTCTGTTCTCGTGCCGTTATGTACATGAAATGCCTCCTTCTGCTTAAATAGGTCTATTGTCACACTTTAATATAAAACGCTTTCACTGATCGATGCAACCTGAAGTTGATCTAAATTTGGCACACAGGCTGTGACAAAATGAAAGACTCACACGTTTCTCCAAAAGGAAGGTCCATAATCCTTTTGATGAAATTGAATCGTTTGTTCACGAAATGGCAGTGCGCCCCCGACCTTTAATGAATAGGTAGGATTATAGACGGGAGAGCCAAAGCAATACTCCATCGTCCCTTCCTCCGGCCGAAACATGACGGTTCGCATCGTCCCAAACAGCTCTTCATAATTGTGCACAGTCAGACCAGCAGGGTATTCTGCCTGAAATAGTTCCGTAAGAGACTCGCTTGACGGCTGTTCTTCTAAAGCTTGAATTAACATGTCGTACCTGACAACAGAATGATGTTTCGTCAACCCTTTTGCCGTGTGATCAGCAAGCGGATGGTTCGTAGCCGCAATAAATCCACGCTCCGGCCTTCTCACCTTTTTTTGCCCATCAATCATTTCAATCACAGCCGCCTCTCCCTGCCGGTCGGCAAGCATTAGGTGAACATTTGACGCGACGGGCATTTCCTGTACCAAACGGACGGCATCCTCCACCATTTTACAGGACTCTAGCACAGCACGAATGACATGATATACTTGCAAGCCAGCAACAGCCGGCGGCTTTAAGCCTGGTTCGTTGCCAATAGGCGGACCGCATGCAGAAAATGTGACCGATAGACCATGCTCATTCATCCCATCAGATCTGCCAAATAAGATTAATGATGAGCCTGTATGGACTGCTGAGCCCTTCACATGTGTAGATACAAGACGCATATCATCAAACAGCGGAGAAAAATCATAGTTGCGCAGCATCACCGTTTGTTGATTGGCAGCCTCATTTCCCTGCATCACACAATGGGAACAGCCTGGCTGCAGATGCGAAGAATAGAAAAAGGTCAAATTGCTTTCATCTATTTGCATTTCATCACAAAATCCCGTGAGTTCTTCCTCTAACTGAGGAAGAAACGGTCGAATCAGCTGCTTTGTTTCCTTCACAGCCTC
The DNA here is from genome assembly GCF_038593325.1 of Bacillus sp. FSL W7-1582. Taxonomy (NCBI): domain Bacteria; kingdom Bacillati; phylum Bacillota; class Bacilli; order Caryophanales; family Bacillaceae; genus Bacillus; species Bacillus sp. FSL W7-1582. The sequence goes on along the minus strand of NZ_CP151987.1, from coordinate 492,914 downwards.
TTTTGATAACGGTTCTGTTTGAATGTATTGTTTCTTAAGCAAAGGGCGCTCCTTCAGCCAAATAGCCTGCTGCTTTCCTACCTCATAAGCTGTTCCTTTCAATTCATGAAAATACGCACTCATCTCCTGCATGCATCCACCTCTTTTGTCTTGTTTCTTTTATCATATCGAAACAGCCCTTCATTTAAAAGAATGAAAAAAACTGCAATCCCGCGGGATCACAGTTGCTTAGCGGATTGTTGAAACAGCGCTTCTGCCATTGCTTCATATCCTTTGTGGTTCGGATGAAATTGATCAATCGATAAGTATGCGCTTTGATGACCTTCAAATACACCGTAAATATCCACCACTTCTACATGTGGATTCGCAGCAAGCTGGCGAAGGTGATGGTTGTATTGCTTCAGCCATCTCTCTGCGATCGGAATCTCAGGAAAAGGATTATATAAATTCAATAAATATACGCAGTATGGATGATGCTGACCTCTTTTTATCAGAGCGATTTCTTGAACCATTTTGCTAAAATTCGCCTGACAATGCATAGACGCTTGCAGCAGTGTCTTTTCATCTTCACCTTTTTCATACTGCAGAACAGCTTGAACAAGATCATTCCCGCAGCCTGTGATGGTGATGATGTCAGCATGAGCCATCGCCCGTCTTACATCAGACCGCCGAAAAAGCTGCAAGATCTCTTCCGTTGTTAACCCTGATTTCGCAAATACGGACAGTTTCACCGGTATATGCAGCTTCTTTTCAAGCTTCGCCGCATATCGCTCCGTAAAACCGCCGCCAAATAAACGTGCCCCCACCCCAACCGTTAAGGAATCTCCAATCGCAACATAGGATCGTCCCACTCTTATCCCTCACTCTCTCCTGCCTTCTCTTATATATACGAAAAAGAAGAACAAATGCTTGTAGCATATGGCTTAAAGGCATCCACCTTTTTTTCAAAGACGCAGGATGAGCGCATTTACAAACACTTTACTTGCGATATCGATCCATTTTTTGTTCAATGGGAGTAGGGTTTTTTTGCTTAAATCGCAGCTTTGAAGCGTTTCAGAAAAATTTACAAACTTTTTATCTTGATTTCAAGACTTTATACCTTGACTTCAAACTATATAGTGATTACAATGAAAATATCAGTTTTTATGTAACTGTGCTTGTTACATCTTTTTCATAGCATTCCAATATGATTAAAGATGCCACATATTCAGTGTATCTTTGGGATACGCTAAAAAAATCATTGAAACAGGAAGGATTGAATGAACATGGCAAAAGTTTTATACATCACTGCACATCCGCATGATGAAACAGTTTCTTACAGTATGGCTACTGCTAAAGCATTTATCGAATCTTATAAGGAAGCAAATCCAAGTGACGAGGTTGTACATATCGATTTGTACAAAGAAAACATTCCTCACATTGATGCAGATGTATTCGCTGGATGGGGCAAGCTTCAATCTGGTGCTGGCTTCGATACACTTTCAGCTGAAGAGCAAGCGAAAGTTGCTCGCCTAAACGAATTAAGCGATCAATTCGTTTCTGCTGACAAATACGTATTTGTTTCACCACTTTGGAACTTCTCATTCCCACCAGTTCTTAAAGCATACATCGACTCTGTTGCTGTAGCTGGTAAAACATTCAAATACACTGAGCAAGGTCCTGTTGGATTACTAACAGACAAAAAAGCGCTACACATCCAAGCACGTGGCGGATACTACACTGAAGGTCCTGCTGCTGAACTAGAAGCAGGTCACCGTTACCTTGGAACAATTGCAAACTTCTTCGGTATTCCTTCTTTCGAAGGTCTTATTGTTGAAGGTCACAATGCTGAGCCTGCAAAAGCAGAACAAATTAAAGCAGATGCGATCGAACGTGCAAAAGCTTTAGGTAAAACTTTCTAATCATGAACACGAAAAAAGCCAATGATCTTAACGGTCATTGGCTTTTTATTTGTTCAGATGCAAAACCTAATTCTTTTGAAATGCCGCTGGCCGCTTTTTTGACCTGCTCAATTAAATAAGGAAGCCGTTCCTTTTGATAGCCTGCCTCAAACCCTGCAATACTAATGCCTGCTGCCACTTCTCCGTGATGATTGAAAATGGGCGCTCCAATAGCCGCAGTATAGTTTTCAAGCTCTGAATAGCTTAACGTATATCCGCGCCTGTTTGATTCTTCGATCATGTTTCGCAGGACATCTTTATCGGTAATGGTTCCGATCCCGATTTTCCCGAGCTCTACCGAATCAATATAGGCAAGTCTCTCTTCCTCTGGCAAAAAGGAAAGAATACTTCTCGCACAAGCTCCCGCATATAATGGGGATCTTCTTCCGACAGCGGTATAGAGCCGGACAGGCTGCGTTCCTTCCATTTTCTCCACATAAATGGCTTCATCTCCTTCACGAATAATGAGCTGAACAGCCTCACCTACCTCATCACGCAAGTTTTCCATAAAGGGCCTTGCAATTCTACGGATATCGAGGCGATCGGCGACAAGCTGACCGTATTCAAGGAACATCAATCCTAATCGGTAAACACCTGAAGGATGCTTTTCTAATAATCCCATATCGGCTAACGAGTTGGCCATTCGGTGTACAGATGTTTTGGGCATGCTCGAGAGCTCAATCATGTCATTTAACGTTAATTGTTCGTGTGTGATAAAAAGCCGTAATATCTCCATTGATTTCACAACGGTTTTATTTGTGTTCTGCATGTTTCTCACCTTTTCTAAAACGAAAATGCTTCGAGTTTTAATCTTGCCGTCAGGTCCTTCATCTCTGCTTCTTGTGTGAATAAGGCTTGCTCTGCTTCTTGGCGGTCAATTTGTTGAAACGTGAGATTCGCTCCAGGCATCGCCTGCGCAATGAGCGGCAAATCGACTGTTGCCACCTCACCAATACGGGGATATCCACCTGTCGTCTGGCGATCTGCGAGCAGAATAATCGGCTGGCCGTCAGGAGGAATTTGAATAGAGCCAAAAGCAACCGCTTCTGAAATCAATTCAAGCTTTTGCTTTAAACGAATCGGTTCCCCTTTCAATCTGCATCCCATACGATCAGATTGGGGAGTGACCTGATAAGACCGTTCGAAAAAAGCCTGCTGCGATTCTTCCTGAAAATGAGATAGATGTCTGCCTGCCAGCACTCGAATGACTGGTGATTTCCCGAGAGGCAAAAAATGCGCATGATTGACTGTCCAGTCTGGCGCACGTTCCCCTTTGCTTTTTAACATGTGAACGAGGCTCTTCGCCAATGATGACGGTTCTCCAATCGGCAGGACGTCTCCTTTTTCTAGCGGACGCCCTTCAACCCCGCCTATCTTCGCTCTGACGTACGTACTTTTACTTTTCATCACCGGCTCAACATCAAATCCACCGGCTACAGCGAGGTAGGAGCGGCATCCCCTCTTACAAGGGCCAAAGGTGATCGTGCTTCCTGCTCGAATGAAGAGCGGTTTCCATAGAGGCACTTGTTCCCCGTCAATCTCAACCTCCACATCAGCACCGGTCACGGCGATCAGCTGATCCTTCTGACATGTCAACACTGGACCGGGCCCCATTAATGTGATTTCCAGCACCGCTTCGTTTTCTTGATTCCCGGTGAGGATGTTGGCGATTCGGAGCGAGAGCGGGTCCATGCCACCGCTCGTTAACACACCGTACTTCTGATAGCCTATTCTCCCTTTATCTTGAATGGTGGTGAACATTCCTGGCTTGATGACATGCATACTCAACGACCTTCCTCCTTCATGCTGAAAAATTCCTTTTCAGACAGTTGAACAAATCGAACCTCGTCCCCTGCCTTTAGTAGACTAGGTCTCTCAGCATTCGGCCGAAATAAGGACAAAGGGGTTTGTCCAATGAGCTGCCAGCCTCCGGGTGTAGATATCGGATAAACCCCTGTCTGCTTCCCCGCAATACCCACAGATCCTTTTGGAATCGACATTCTTGGTGTTTCTCTACGCGGAGCTGCAATTTTTTCAGAAAGTCCGCCTAAAAACGGGAACCCAGGAGCAAACCCAATCATATAGACAAGATACGTCCCAGATGTGTGAATGCGTACAACTTCTTCAGGCGTCAAATCATTGATACGGGCGACTTCTTCTAAGTCAGGACCGAGCTCTCCTCCATAACATACAGGAATGTCGATGATCCGGCGCTTTGCTTGATTCCCCTCCTGCCAGTTGTCTTCAAGGAGGTTTTCAATATAGTCTTTGACCCATTCATACGGAGAGATCGCACGTTGCTTAAGCTGAGCAGATTGATAGACCGTATAGGGCTCATAAAAGACGGTCACGTTTGTAAAAGCTTGAACAGCTTCCACATATCCTTCAAATGGATGCTGTTCAACACATGAAAACAGCTGCTTCACACGCTCATGAATGTCTTCACTTATGTCAGTCCCGGCTTGGATGACAATGGCTGCGTCTCCTAGCGGGTGGAACGTGATCGTATCTTTTATCGTTGAAAATGCCACTTTTATGACACCTCTCTTTCTACAGGACACCGAGCTTTTGATCTCTTACATCTGTGATAAACATATGACCGGGTGCATGGGTGATCGCAATGTCTGGCTTAGTGTGCATGACGATGGCTTGCGGCGTCACACCACATGCCCAAAACACCGGAACTTCCCCTTCTTTGATCACAGATGGTTCTCCAAAGTCTGGTTGATCTACATGTTCAATGCCAATCACAGCTGGATCACCTATATGGATAGGACCCCCATGTACCGATGGGAATCTAGACGTCACCTGAACACTTCTTGTGACTTGATGCGCTGGGATCGGCCTCATACTGACAACCATCGGACCATGGAATACACCTGCCCTTTCACATGAAATGTTCGTTTGATACATTGGTACATTATGACCGTCTTCAATATGGCGGACAGGAATGTCATTCAGCATCAGTGCATGCTCAAACGTAAAGCTGCATCCGATGAGAAAGCCCACCATATCATCCTCCCAATAGGAAGAAATATCTGTTACCTCTTCTTGAAGAACCCCTTTTTTGTAAATACGATATTTAGGGAAATCCGTTCGAATATCCGCATCAGGTGCTGAACGCCTTGGCACTGGATCACCTGGGTCGAGCACATCAAGCAAAGGGCACGAAGCCGGATTCCGCTGACAAAATAAAAGAAAATCGAAGGCTAGCTCTTTTTTGACGATCATTAAGTTGGCTTGCGCAAATCCCTCAGCAAAGCCAGCCGTTGGGCCTGTGATCTTCTGCTTACGAATCAATTCCCTGATTTGTGACGGCTCATAGGTTTGATATGCTTTCATGTGATCAGCTCCATAGTTTTGGAATTTCATTCATGATGGTATATCCGCCCATGATTGCCATGATGACAACAACAAACGCACCTGTTGCTGTCAAAAAGAATGGATGGCGATAATCACCGACAATTTCTTTTTTATAGGCAGCAATCAGCAATGTTCCGAGTGCAAGCGGCAAGATCAATGCATTGATGGCCCCAACCAAAATCAATATGTTCACAGGTCTTCCAATCGTGATAAAACAAATGGTCGAGAGCGCAATGAATCCAACGATAATGCCTCGTTGATTTTTCTCGATTTTTGGTGAGAAGGTTTTAAAGAAGGAAACGGAGGTGTATGCCGCTCCAATGACTGAGGTAATGGCGGCAGCCCACATAATGATGCCAAACATTTTATATCCCACATTTCCAGATGCTAATTGAAAAACAGACGCAGGCGGGTTCGATGGATCAATCTGTAAGCCTTTTGAGACAACTCCTAGAACGGCTAAAAATAAAGCCACACGCATCACGGATGTGATCAAAATACCGAAAATGGAACTTTTCGTCACTTGTGGCAATGCATCCTTCCCCTTAATGCCAGCATCCAGCAGACGATGACCACCAGCAAAAACGATATAGCCGCCAACTGTTCCGCCGACAAGTGTGACAATTGATAACATGTCAATTTTCTCTGGCACGAAAGTTCTCATGACCGCTTCTCCAACTGGCGGTGCTGTGGAAATAGCCACATACAGCATCAGACCAATCATGACAAAACCAGCGATTTGTGTGAATCGGTCCATCGCTTTTCCTGCCTCTTTGATGACAAAAATGAGAATGGCAATGACTGCACTGACCCCAGCCCCTATGCGGGGATCGACGCCGAATATGACCTGAAAACCGAGACCCGCACCGGCGATATTTCCAATATTAAAGGCAAGACCCCCAATGACAATCAAACAGGCTAACACATATCCAAGACCCGGCAGAACCATATTGGCAATGTCCTGTCCTCTTTTTTCCGAGACGGCAATGATACGCCATACATTTGTTTGCGCAAAAATGTCTAGCAAAATGGAAATCAAAATGACAAACCCAAAGCTAGCTGCGAGCTGCTGTGTGAACACCGTTGTTTGTGTTAAAAATCCCGGTCCAATGGCGGACGTTGCCATTAAAAAGGCTGCGCCCATCAGCATAGAACGGTTCCCTTTTGGAGCTTTCATCTGTTTGGCTTTCTCTCTTTTCATGCTGTTTCCCCCTTTGATGACGATTTATCGAAAGGCCTTGAGTTGAATAGTGGCTTCTTTTAGCTTCGCTGTAATGGTTTTTGCAAATTGAAGCGCGTGACTGCCATCCCCGTGGATGCACACCGTATCTGCTTTGAGCTGAACATCTTCCCCTTGCACTGTCCGCACTTTCCCCTCTCTTACCATACGGATGACCTGCTGAACTGCCCTTTCATCCTCTTCAATAAGTGCATGAGGTTCACGGCGTGATGTCAGTGTCCCGTCTGGTTGATACGTCCGATCAGAAAAAACTTCATGTGCCACTTGAAGACCGATTCTTTCCCCTGCTAACGCAAGTTCACTGCCTGACAGCGCAAATAACACAAGGTTAGGATCAATATCATACACAGCCTTCGCAATCGATTCAGATAATTCAGTATTTTTAGCCGCCATGTTGTAAAGGGCGCCATGTGGTTTGACGTGCTGCATCATGCCGCCTTCTGCTTTCAGAAAGGCTGATAGTGCACCAATTTGATAGATCACAAGATCATAGGCTTCCTCTGCTGAGATCGCGATTGGACGTCTGCCAAAACCGACTAAATCTTGCAGACCTGGATGTGCACCAATTTGAACCCCTTTATCCAGTGCCATTTTAACCGTCTTTCTCATCACAGTTGGATCTCCCGCATGAAAACCGCATGCAATATTGGCTGAGGTAACATATTCAAGAATTTGTTCATCTGAACCGATGGTGTATTGACCAAAACTTTCTCCCAAATCACAGTTAATATCCACTTGATACATAGGACCCCTCCTTGTCGTTCCGAATTACGGAATATAAAGTCCGAATATTCGAATTTATATTGATTATACCAACTTTGGATAGACTGCACATGAAATTGTCAGAAAATATAACAATAGAACTAGGAGAAAACAAAAAAAGTGAGAGGTCATATCCTCTCACTTTTTCTACTCGTTTATTTAGACAGCACCCAATGCTGGATGGCTTTTGCTACCCCGTGCTCTGTATTAGGAGCCGTAATCCAATCAGCGGCTTCTTTCACAACTTCTTGTGCATTGCCCATTGCAATGCCTAATCCGGCTTCTTGAATCATCGCCATATCATTCAGACTGTCGCCAAGTGACATGACGTTGTCCATTGTGCAGCCAATGCGTTCTGCTACTTTTGCAAGAGCTGCCGCTTTGTTAATGCCTGCTGCATTGACTTCAATATTGGTTGGACTGGAATTCGTGATTTCTAGCTGTCCATTTGTTTTCAATGTATGGAGGACTTCCTCACGAACAGCATCGTCATGAATATCAAAACCAAATTTCAACCATTCGTGGTCATGAATGCGTTCTGGGAATTCTCCCCTCCACACCTTATCCACAGTAGATGCCCAGTAATCGGTTTCGTATCTGTTTTTTAGATCCCACATCATCTGAACGTGATCGGGATGCAGCAGTTCCCGTTCGATCAACTGGAAGTTTGAATCCCAAATTTCACTTCCGTTCGCTGTGACAAGATAAGAAGAGAGTTTCAGCGGCTCGACCAGCTCTTTGCATGTCATCAGCGTACGTCCTGTGCTAATCACCACATGGACCCCTTTGGCTTCTGCTTCTTTAATGGCTTGTTTATTTTCCTCAGGAATGACGTGCTCACTGTTTAACAGCGTGCCATCCATATCAATGGCAATCAATCGGATGTCTTTCTTATCAGCTTGTGTTGACAAATTGAGTACCCCACTTTGTATCATTTTTTGAATCTATCTTTATTTTAATATAAAGATGAAGATGGCACAAAGGGACGAGTTTGATCCCATAGAAAAAAGACCTTGTGACAGGTCTTTTTACTTCTTCTTAACGTTCACATGCGATGCCGTCTTTATCACGGTCAAGGTGTTTATTTTTTAAGTAAAGTGCTTTTGATACATAAGGCTTGTACTTCGTTTTTCCACCTTTGTTTTTCGTATTTTTGCTTTTTGCTACGCCGCCTTTATATACTTTGTTGAGTGCTTTGCAGTTTTTGTACTTGACTGTCTTTGCATCCGCTGTGTGAGTGTCAACTTGTGTAAAGCTAAGTAAAAGACCGAAAGACAAGACAGCGACCATGATTTTTTTTAACATGTAAGTTCCCCCTATTTTTTCTCATTTTACATTTTTATCATATGTCACCACATTTTGTTTTTCAAGACGATCGAGGTGAAAATATTGGTTTTTTTGGAATTTAATAATTCTTATGACCTATATGTTAAAATGAGTGGGAAACCTTTCCGGTTTTGACACGTATATGAAGAGAGGAGCTTTCCATATGAAAATGAAATATACCATTCTATATGTAAACGATGTTGAGGCAAGTATTCAGTTCTACCATCATATCCTCGGTTTCCCGATTAAATTGAGGGTTGAATCCTATGTTGAGTTTGATACAGGAGAAGTCACCCTATCAATTAATTCACGCCAAGATGTGAAAGAGGCACTTGGTCTACCTGTTCCAGAGGCAGTCAGCTCATCACAAACGTTTGAGATTGGCTTTGTTGTGGATGATGTGAATGAAACCATTGCGTCCTTGAAGGAAAAAGGGGTACCTGTCATCAAGGAACCTGCTAAGAAGCCGTGGGGACAAACGGTCAGTTATGTGTCTGATCCTGATGGACATTTCATTGAAATATGTGATGCGGTCTCCTAATAGCTGTCCGAAGGAGTGAAGCGTAATGAGAAAGAAACATGCTTTTTTTGTTGGTGTTTGCTCCATGCTGTTGATTTGCAGTGCGGCGCTCATATTACAGCACCATGAATGGATTGGATTCGTCAGTGGTGGAATCTCTATTATTGCGTTCGTTGCATCTGGATTTCTTATGGGTGCATGGACCAACGGGGAAGAGGCACGAGCGGCCTATCACTCTGAAACAAAAGAACACCGGATGTTTCGTCTTGATACGGCTTTTCTTTTCATCATCTTTGCCCTTCCGCATATGGGTGCAGCACTGTTATATGTTTTTATGTAAATAGTTGATTTGATTCAAAGGAGTAATTAACATGGCTGTTTTTGTCTTATTCGTTGTATTTGGTTTACCTATGATCTCTGTGCTGATTGGTATTTTCGGCACATTGTTTTTAAAGAACATTTGGTTTCCCACCTTGATTGTGCTGGTAGCGAGTGTGATTCTGATGTTCACCTCTATTGGTGGAAATAAAACCTTTCTCATTTGGGTCATCGTCTACACAGTCTGTGCATTTCTCGGTGCATTCATTACAAAGCGATTCAAAGCTGTTTCATAAATACTCATCAAAAAAAGAACAGTTTGCACTGTTCTTTCAGATTGTTGACAAAGGGCTAAAATGATTCTTTATTTTAGCCCTTTGTCTTCTTTTCAGCGTGATAGAAAACCTTTGCAGTCTAGGAAGGACGAGTACTGGAGCGGAGCGAATTTGACATTCGTGAGCACCAGCACGCAGGACTGACAAAGAATGCGAGGGTTTGGCTACTCGCTGAAAGAACAGTTTGCACTGTTCTTTTTTTGATTAAATATCCGCACACCATAGCTCTATTTCGATTTTCAGCTCTGGCCACCCTAATGCAGTCACATAGGCAACGGTCATTGATGGATATGCCGTTTTGAAGATTGCATCCCACTGTGGATATAGATGATCCCAATCAATTTCTTCTGTTGCCCAAATATTGACTTTGATGACGTGTTCTTCATTCAATCCTTCTGATGCAAGGATTCTCTTTATATTTTCAAACGTATTGGTGACTTGGTCGTTTAAGCTTGATGGGATCTGTCCATCTGCTCCTGTCCCTACTTGACCTGATGTCACAAATAACCCCGCACCCTTTGGCACCCTTGTGATATGACTGTAGTTGCCAACGGGTTTCGGCATACTTTCTGGGTTTTTTCTCGTGATTTTTTCCATGTAAATCCCTCACTCACTATGATTTTTCTGCGTGTTTTTCCTCCTGTAGACAGACTTCACCAATTTTTGTCTATCCTAAAAGAAAACAGCAGTGGAGTATCCGTAGCCACAAGGTAAGAACATCAATATTTTCTTTTTCATGGCCGAAACACCCCTTTTTGATTGCGTGAGCAAGGTTTAGATTTATTTCATCCTACCTGATAAATGAACCACAGTCAAAAATAAATGATAAACGATAACGTGCAATATTTTGATTCTTCATACCCATTATCTAAAATCGTTCTTTTCTTGTTCATGGTTTGTTCAAATTTCTTCTATATAGTAGATCGTAATAGGAGGTAGGATACATCATGGCAAAAATAAATAAGAAAATGATTAGTCTTTGCACCGCAGCCATTAGCAGCTTATACATCACTGGTTATGCAACTACCCATCATGCGCAAGCCGTTCAGACAGCACAATCAAATACACAAGCAGACGCTTCTTCAAACGATACATCTCTCACATCAGATACTACCGCCACTCAAACAGAAGATACCACTTCAGAAACTGAACTCAAGGATGGTACTTTCTCTGGTACTGGATCAAATGAGATTGGCTCTATTAGTGTATCTGTTACCATCAAACAAGGAAATATCACTTCTGTCGAGATTACGAGTGATAACACTAGATACGGGCAAAGCTCCATTTCATCATTACCCAATGAAGTGGTCATCAGACAAAGTGCTGATGTAGATACGGTGAGCGGCGCAACATTAAGTACTCAAGATTTTGAAACAGCTGTTGCTCAGGCTTTAGAGCAGGCAAAGGCATAGAGAGGAGACACCAAGATGAAATGGTTAGGACAACAAAAACTCATTACTTTTCAAAAATCCATGCTGGCTATGGGAACTGTTATCAATATTCAAGTGGTTGCCTATGAAGAAGATCGACGGGCTGTTTTAGAGGACATCAACCGTGCCTTTTCCATTTTTTACGATATCGAGCATCGTTTTAGCCGTTTCCGCTCTGATTCTGAAGTCATGAAGTTAGCCAATCGTTCAAAGCAAGAGGTATTAGTCAGTGAAATGCTTTTCGATTTAACAGCCTATGCGCTAGAGTTAGCTGAATTAACAAATGGAAAGTATGATCCAACCATCGGGAAAGTCATGGAACAAAAAGGATTCGATCGGTTGTACACGACAGGACAAACTTTTTCATCAGATGACGTACCACATACAGCTGTTCATTACCGTGACGTCCAGTTAAACGAGATGAATCGGACGATTTATTTGAACAAACCGTTGATTTTGGATTTCGGTTCTATTGCAAAGGGATTTGCGTGCGATCTTGCCGCAAAAGAGCTTGAAGCATGGGAGGGCTTTATGATGAATGCTGGCGGGGATGTGTTGGTATCTGGGTTTAACGAACAACAAGAAGAGTGGTCAATTGGGATTCGGCATCCCCTTCAAAAAAAGACCAATATCATGGTCATGCAAACCACAAATTGTGCGATTTGTACATCTGGAAGCTATGAACGGATCAGCCGTAATGATCCTCATACGCACCATTTGATTCTCCCTCAAACGAAACAGTCTGAACAAAGTTTGTTAAGCTGTACCGTCATTGCACCACTCGGTATGCTCGCAGATAGTCTCTCTACAGCTGCTTTTTTATTAGGTAGAGAAGGAGGTTATTCTTTTTTAGCCGAACATGAAATACCTGCCGTGATGGTGGATCAAGATGCTGATATGACCCTAACACCGGAGATGAAGGAGGTTCCATCATGGAATTACAGCCAGCACCAACCACAGACCAAACATTTTTGAAATCATCGCCTTCACTAAAAACCTACATTCGGACGCCGAAACGGTATGTCATTGCCATTCTTTTGGTTCTTCTAGCCGCCGGCAGTCTGCACACTGGATTTCTTAGTGGTCTCACTACAGTTGCCACCAGCATCGGGACAGCACTAATTCTTGACTCTTTTATCTCAAGAGTGGTTTGGAAAAACAATAAACACACATTCCCTGATGGAGCTCTGCTCACAGGGCTGATTATTGGCATTGTTCTCAGTCCAGCCACTTCTTTTGCTGTATCTACTTTCACAGCCGCAGTAGCCATTTTATCTAAGCATGTCATCACTTATCAAAAGAAGCCGATTTTGAATCCAGCTGCGTTTGGTTTATGGCTCTCAGTCATTTTATTTTCTTCCAATCAAAGCTGGTGGGGCGGTATGTCTCTTCTACCTTGGTGGACCCTATTCCTTGTGGTGGTCGGCGGTTATTTGGTGACAAGCCGCGTACAAAAGTTCCCGCAAGTTTTCGCCTTTCTAGCCGCATACGGACTCATTCACCTCATATTGGGATTCATTGGCTTAACGGATGCTTCATCTGCTTTTATGACGCCCTACTTAAATGCCGTCTTGTTCCTTGCATTCTTTATGTTGACTGATCCACCTACTTCACCAGCAAAGAATCGTGATCAAATCATCTTTGGTATCCTCTGTGCTGTCGTTTCATGTGTGGACTTCTATTTATTTAACAGCTTATCCTACTTACTCACAGGGCTTTTATGTGCCAATGCTTGGAAAGCCTATCGAACGTACCAAACAAATCAAAAGCGACGGGCAACACGGACGAAAGTCGTCTAAATAAAAAAACGGACATCGACTTTTCGACGTCCGTTTGACCATACCTTATAAACGATAACGTGCAATATCTTGATTCAATCGCATGCTTAGCTCATTGAGCCTTTCTGCTGCCTTCGCCACATTGGAGATGGCGGTGACTTGTTCGTCTGTAGATGCAGTGATTTCTTCAATCGCTGCGGCATTTTCTTGAGAAATATGCGCTGCACCATGCATCGCTTTTGTGATGAGGTCGTTTTGTTCCAGTAATGTATTCAGCTCTTTTGCCATCGCATTCGTTTCAACGATGGTTTGTGAAATCGATGTAGAGATGGAATTGAATTCTTGTTCTGTTGCATGAACCGCTTCATCAAGCTCGGCAAAACGATCCATTGTTTTGGACATCATGCCAGCTGTAGCCGTCGTTTCTTCTTTAATGCCTTGAATCATCTGCTGTATTTGAACAGCTGATTGCTTTGTCTGTTCAGCTAAATTCCGCACTTCACTCGCCACAACCGAGAATCCTTTGCCATGCTCTCCTGCACGAGCTGCTTCAATGCTCGCATTCAGTGCCAGTAAGTTCGTTTCGTTTGAAATGCTTTCAATGGTATCTGTGATTTGAGAAATATCTTGTACTTTTGTACTTAACTGCTCAATCCCTGATCGAATGCCTTGAGATGCCTGAATGGATTGCTCATTTGATTGTTTTAATTGCTGGACAATTTGCTGACCCTGCTGGGAAGATTGGTTCGACTGGTCTGAAATTCGTTTGATCTGGTCGCTTTTTTCTTTGACGTTTTCAATGGATTGATTGAACTGAGTCATTTGTTGATTGGCTACCTCAAGGTCTGATGCCTGATGAAGAGTCCCTGTTGAGATGTCTCCAATCGCTCTGCCAATTTCTTCACTGCTAGCGGATGTTTCTTCAGAGATGGCGGATAGATCTGTCGCAGATTCGACGAGCTGGCTGCTCGTTTCCTGCAAACCGCTCACAAGTGCTCTAAGCTCTCCTGACATATGATTAAAACCTTTTGCCAACTGCCCAATTTCATCCGAGGTTTCTTTTAAGCTGGTGCGTTCAAGATTGCCTGCCGCAATTTCTTTTGAAGCAGCCGTGACTTGCTTAAGCAATCTCACTTTTCCTCGGGCTGCCAAATAAAAGACACCCATACTTAAAAGAGCGACACCTGCTGTAATGAGAATAATATAGAGCTTCATCTGCTCTAGTTCTTTATAAAATTCATCCTGAAATACAGCGATTCCTATACTCCAATTCCACGGTGTAAACTGGTTCATATAAGCGAGTTTTTGCTTTTCTTCCCCCGTGGCATCGTCTTTATCCATATAGGTGATATAGTGTGCATCCTCGCCTTTTGCTGTGGCGCCAGCGACCATTTTTTGACGATTTGTCGTGTTATCTGGGATGACGCCGATGTCGTTAACCGGATGAACCTGTGATGAATAATCGGCTCCATATGCGACAAGGTAGCCTTTATTTTTATAGATAAAATCTGATTTTTGAAATTGATACCCTTTGCCGTCGTCATTTTTAGGCCCGTTCAAATAAATACGGGCTTGTTCCTGCGCCTGTTCAAGCGTCAGTTCTTTTTTCTCCACACGGTCGTTCAATTGTTCAAGAGTGGCCATCGCTCCATTTACGATGTGTTTTAAATCTGCTTTCCCTGCATCAATTAAGACATTTTTCGCTAAAAAATACCCCGTTGTTCCTACAAGTCCGCCTGTTAAAATTGTAATAACGATAATGGCTGACATCAATTGAAAAAAGACACTCCTTGAAGCAAACGCTTTCTTTTTCATGTTCTAATTCCCCCTTACTACATATATCGTCATGCAGGGGAAAGTATTAAAAAAGTCATAGAAAAAATCCCTTTCACGTTAGAAAGGGATTTTTTGATTATCGCTCGGTTTCTTTGAGGATGTCTTGATAGAGATCGTCTTCAGGTTTGAGTCCACATACCTCTTGAAGCACACCTTCAATGCCTTTTTCTTTCCTTAATGCCTGCAAGCGGACCGCTTCTTCGTCTTCTGCAAAGTCGTAAGCCAAAGCAGCAGCGATCCCTTTGATTAAGTACACTGGCTGCTTGATCTTTTTCGCTGGACCGATTAAACGGTCATCTGCTCCCAGCTTTCTAAGAGGAGAGCGTGCGACACGAGTCACTTCATCGGAAATAAACGCATTTTCAAATCGCTTGATGATTTTTTGAATATACGCATCATGTTCTTCTTTTCGGAAGCCATATGCGTCAATTAAATAACTGCCCGTTTCATGAAGGGCACCTTCGACAACTTGACGAATGTCTGGTGTATCAACAGCTTCTTTAATGGTTTTTACGCCTTTCTGATACCCGACATAAGCCGCTAGTGCATGTCCTGTATTGACGGTGAAAAGCTTCCGTTCAATATACGGCGTCAAATCTTGGACAAAGGTCGCTCCGTCAATTTGCGGAACATCTCCAATAAAGCCCGTCTCATCAATGACCCACTCGAAAAATGGTTCAACCGACACTTTGAGAATGTCCTCATGGTGCTGAATCGGAACAATGCGGTCAACCGCAGCGTTTGGAAAGCCAACGGTTTGTGATATCGCTGCTTGCTCATCTGCTGTTAAATGAGAGAACACCGCTTCTTTTAAATGAGCACTTCCCCCAATCATATTTTCACATGCCACGATGTTGATGATATGGTCCGGCTTTTTTTGTTTTAATCCTTCAGCAATCGATGAGGCAATGATCTTCAATACGGCTGGTCCAACAGCTGTTGTAATCAAATTGGCTGTGGCAACCGCCTCTGTTAATGCTGCTGGATTTTGCGAAGAATTGATCGCTGATACGGGCCCGACAATTTCTTGCTTCTGCCCTGGTGCTGCGAGTTCAACCGTGTATTCTCCTCTTTCATTCAGCTCATTGATGACCGCTTCATTCACATCGGTAAAGACAAGTTCAAAGCCTGATGCCTTTAACAAAGATCCGATAAACCCTCTGCCAATATTCCCTGCTCCAAAATGAAGTGCCTTCATGTTAGTTCACCTCGTTAAAGATGGCGATCAGTTCATCCTGATCCTTTGCATGAATGATCCGTTCTACATTTTCTTCTTCTGAACAGACAATCGCAATTTGAGACAGAATATCAAGATGCTCGTTGTTTTTCCCAGCAATCCCAAAGACGACTTTCGCCACATTTCCTTCACCATATTCAACACCATCTGGAATTTGGATAATCGAAATCCCTGAATGAAGGACAGCCGCTTTCGCATCCTCTGTTCCATGAGGGATTGCAATGCCGTTCCCCATAAATGTAGAAGAAATCTCTTCTCTTTCAAACATTTTGTCGACATAATCACTTGTGACATAGCCGTTTGCTACGAGGACTTCGCCTGCTTTTTTGATGGCTTCTTCTTTAGAACCTGCTTGTTCGTTTAGAAAAATATTGTCTTTAGAAAGTACTTGTTTCATACATGATCACACACCTTTTTTAGAATAAAAATCAGGAAAACAACCAAAACGGGGAGTTCAATTAGGAAAAATTGGACTCAACCCGTTTCGTCATGTTATTTTTTCAATTTCTCAATCAGCTCATCATATTTCGGGCTGTTTAAGAAATTATCCACTGAGATATGCACAGCGCCTGGCAGCTTTGCCTTTGCTCTGTCTGTTAAATCTTTATGAGTAAAGACCACATCCGCATCGTCTGGGATGTTGCTGATAGAAGTGTTTGTCACATCGATATCAAGCTCTGCCTTTTTCACTTTGTTTTTCAGAATGGACGCACCCATTGCACTTGAACCCATCCCTGCATCGCAGGCAAAGATGATTTTGTTCACGTCATCTGGATTGACATCACTTGGAGATGCTGCTTGCTCGTTTGCTTGAGCGTCTTCTTTTTGTGCCGTAAGAGCAGCGGCTGCTGCACTTTTCTTGCCTTTCATGTCCTGCATCTTTTCTGTTGCTGCTGTTAAATCTTCGTCAACTTCTTTAGATGCTTTCAAAATGACCGATGCGACAAGGAACGATACGATAGCTGCTACGACAACACCTGCTAAAACGGCAAGGTGACCGCCTTTTGGAGACATCAGCATAAGCGCAATAATACTTCCTGGTGACGGCACAGCTTTTAATCCTGCATTTAATAATGTGAACGTCAGGACACCACTTGCTCCCCCTGCAATGACAGCCAAAATGAGTTTTGGTTTCATTAAGATGTACGGGAAGTAAATTTCATGGATTCCTCCTAAGAACTGAATGACAATGGCACCTGGTGCAGACTGTTTCGCATTTCCTCTTCCAAAGAACATATACGCAAGAAGAACACCTAAGCCTGGCCCTGGGTTTGTTTCAAGCAAGAACAGAACAGATTGCCCTGTCTTCGCTGCTTGCTCGACCCCTAACGGACCTAAAATACCTTGGTTAATCGCGTTGTTTAAGAATAATACTTTTGCAGGTTCAATGAAGATACTTGCCAGCGGTAGTAAATGAGCATTGACAATGATATCTACACCTGCCGCAAGGGCTTTATTCAGACCTAGTACCACTGGGCCGATAGCATAGAATGCAATGGCAACAAGAATGGCACCGAGGATACCTGCCGTAAAGTTATTCACAAGCATTTCAAAGCCAGATTTGATTCGGTCTTTAAACAGCTGGTCGATTTTCTTAATAAGATAACCGCCCAGCGGCCCCATGATCATGGCACCTAAAAACATTGGAATGTCTGAGCCAACAATGACCCCAATCGTAGCTGTAGCACCGAGCACTCCGCCTCGATGGTCATAGACGAGTTTACCGCCTGTGTAACCAATTAAGAGCGGCAGTAAGTAGTTAATCATCGGTCCAACGAGTGTAGCTAATTGCTCATTCGGAAGATAACCACTTGGAATGAACAAAGCTGTAATGAGTCCCCATGCAATAAATGCACCAATATTCGGCATAATCATGCCGCTTAAATAGCTTCCAAAGCGCTGTACTTTCACGCGGAATCCGCTTTTTTCCTGCATCTGTGAAAACCCCTTTCTTCTCTCCCTTTATTTCGGGCTTTATAGGTCAAAAGATATAAGAACAAGAGTCAGTGAAGCCCTTATACCTATCGTAAAACGCTTTCACTTTCCCTTCAATTGAAACTAAATGTCACTTTGTCACTTAGTGTGTGACAAAATTGAAAAATGATGTGACACTTCTCGGCATACCATAGATGATAGCGGGGTAAAAGTTGAATCTACTGTTGTTTTGGCGCAAAATTCATTGGAATTTCACAACTTTCAAATGGTCACTTCTTGTTTCCTCTACTTAAATCGAATAGGCTTATATTGATCAAACATTCAAGAAACGTCTGCGCAGACAAGACATGACACAGAAAAAGTGAACCATCTTGCTATTTGTTTCGTTTACCTTTTAGAGTGGGCGGTACAATAGAAAGAGCGGTTTTTCTGTGACTCACAGTTTACTGCCGCTTTCTTTCTGATACATGAGACATTTTCATAGGTAGAAAGGCGGTTATTCACATTGTTGAAATATCGGAAGTGGCTTCTGCTGCTCATCTTCATGTTCTCCTTTTTCATGCCAAAAGAAGCATTTGCTCATGCATATGTGGTGAGCTCAAATCCAGTAGCAAATGAAGAGCTGGATCAGCAGCCTCCTGCAGTCTCGATCACCTTTAGTGAAGGGATCGAAAGTGGATTTCATGCCATTAAGGTGTTCAATGCAAAAGGGGATCGTGTGGATCAAGGAGATACGGTCATCAAAGAGCAAAAGATCATGGAAGCAGCTTTAAAAAAGAATTTACCAAAAGGCATTTACACCATTCAGTGGAATGCGGTATCAGCCGATGGGCACTCTGTGTCTGGCATGATTCCGTTTAGTATCGGAAAAGCGGATGGAGGATTTGATCAATTAGATCAAGGACAATCAAGTGAATCCATCGATATGGCTTCAACCATTGACAAAGCCTTTCTGTATACGTCATTTAGCTTATTTCTTGGAACCATTTTATTTGGGCTTCTATGGTTTAAAGCGGCCATAACCGACGTTTTAGCTCGGCGAATGAAGCGACTCTTAACTGTTTCATTGATCATGATGGGCGGAGCACTCTTGTTCCAGCTGCCGATTCAAACTAAGTCAGCGGCAGACGTGTCCTTTTTAGGGGCATTTCAACCATCACTTTTACAAGAAACCATTGCGTCGACTTCGGGCGGGAGTCTGTGGATGATGCTAATGGCGTCATTTGTTCTACTGTCGATCTGGACGATTGTGGCGATGAAAAAAGGAAACTTCACTTCCTTCCGGGTATGGCTGTTTCCACTGCTCATTTTCACTGTGCTCCTATGGCTAAAAGCACAAATCGGTCATCCAGCCGCAACAGATAATAAAATACTGACAACGTCACTTGACTTCATTCATCTCATTTCTGCATCTATTTGGGTCGGCGGCTTAACAGCCATTGTCCTTCTTTTGATGAAGAAACTGCCGAATGAAGATCAGCCGCTCATACGCAGCACCCTGACAGCTTTTCATCCGTGGGCACTGCTCTCAGTTGGACTGATTGTGTTTTCTGGGTTTGTGAATGCGATTTTTATTCTGCAATCATTTGATGCCCTTTTCCAATCAGCCTATGGACGCACCTTCTTAATCAAACTTGGTTTATTTATCATCATGGGTCTACTTGGGCTCGTCCATTATTTGATGCTGAGATGGGAAAAGAAGCAGAAACGAAACGTATCTTTACGAGCAGAGTGGATTATTGGGATCGCTATTTTACTATTAACAGCCGTATTCACCAATATCCCAAGCCCTCCGCCGCCTGCACCAGAGCCATTCTTTGGAGCCAATCAGGTGGAGCATCGTGACCTTGTGTCTTTGAGCATTACCCCGAATGCTCCTGGTAAAAACACGTTCGAGGTGGCATTTACGAAGAAGGATGGACAAACGATCACAGACATTCAATCAGTGACAGCTAAGATCCACAAAGTCTCCTTGTTCGGTGATGAAACGCCTAACGAATTTCAGCTGAAACGATTAAAGAATGGACACTTCTCGGCTGAAAACCTCTTACTAAATGAAAAAGGCACTTGGAAAATTGAGATTCATGCATTAACTGGTTCTTTTGACAACATCGATACGACATTCATTAGAAGAAACTAAAAGGAGTTCATATCATATGAAAAAATACGTTAAAGCTTTATTACCAATGCTTCTCGCTTCATTTTTACTGGCGATTCCTGTGAGTGCACACGTGACAGTCAAACCTGATACATCTGCAACGAATGCTTGGGAAACCTATACGTTAAAAGTACCTTCTGAAAGCGACAGTCCGACAACAAAGGTTGTCATCATGATGCCTAAAGGCGTAGAATTCCAGCAATACGAGCCAGTGCCTGGCTGGAAAACAACAACTGAAGAGAAAAACGGAAAAGTCACAAGAGTCACTTGGGAAGCAACTGGCGATGGTGTCCTTGCTGGCCAGTTCCAGCAATTCGTGTTTGTCGCAAAAAACCCTGAAAAAGCCGGCGAAGCGGCATGGGATGCGTATCAATATTATAAGGATGGAACAGTAGTTGAATGGACTGGCGACAAGGACGCTGATAAGCCTCATTCGATCACAAACATTGTTGCGTCTAATACCGTAACGGATTCACATGGTCAAGAAAAACCAAAAGAAGAAAAGGCATCTGAAACAGCCTCTTCTTCTTCTTCACCACTTGTTCTTGGTCTGTCCATTGCAGCCTTAGTTGTGGCATTAATTGCACTTGGACTTGCATTTAGAAAGAAATAAACCTTACATGAGCGATCGTTTTTTCAAGCGGTCGCTTTTTATTTTCCCAACCTATCATTTCCAATATAGGATTGAATAGGATACTCGTGCATGCCATAATGAGACACATGACCACCTAGGAGGCTATGAGATGAACCATCTAATCATATTTGCTCATCCCCAGCAAAGCTTAAATCAAACCCTATTAGATCTTGTTGTAAGCACTCTTTTGAACAATGGTCATGATGTGACGGTTCGTGATGTGTATAGCATTGGCTTTCCGCCAGAGCTGACAACAGCAGAAAAGGTTGCCATGAGAAACGGACATGTGCCGGTACCGGTTCAAAGAGAGCAGAAGCTGATTCAACAAGCTGATGTCCTCACGTTTATCTTTCCAATATGGTGGACAGGCTTGCCGGCGATGCTAAAGGGTTATGTGGAGCGCGTTTTTTCAGAGGGGTTTGCGTATGAGATCAATGAAAACGGAGTGGTGAAAAATCTGCTTAGAGACAAAAAAGGGGTCATTATTAATACGCATGATGCACCGAGGACCTTTCTTGATTCAAATATGATCATCACCCCCAGCCATCACATGACGACAGATACAGCCGCCTTCGATCTGATCGGCGTTCAGCCAGTCGAACGGCTCTTATTCAGCAGCATGGAACAAGCATCTGCAGACGACATCCACGAGATTCTCAAAGAAACAAAAGAAACGGTGGATCAACTTTTCCCACCGGCTGTTTAACATAAAAAAACTGCCGAGGCTTCTCGGACAGTCACAGATTGTTGACAAAGGGCTAAAATGAACTTGATTTTAGCCCTTTGTCTTCCTTTTCAGCGTGATAGAAAACCTTTGCAGCCCTAGGAAGGACGAGTACTGGAGCGGAGCGAATTTGACATTCGTGAGCACCAGCACGCAGGACTGACAAAGAATGCGAGGGTTTGCCTACACGCTGAGACTGCCGAGACTTCTCGGACAGTCTTTTTCACATGTTATTCGTCTAAACCAATTGACACATACTTCGTTTCTAAATAAGGCTCGATGCCTTCGATGCCGCCTTCACGACCAATACCGCTCTCTTTCATACCGCCGAAAGGTGCCTGCACAGCGGATGGTCCCCCGTCATTCCAGCCAATAATCCCGTAATCTAGATTCTCAGATATATAGAGACCATTGCGGTAATTCTCTGTAAAGAAATAAGCCGCAAGTCCAAAAGGTGTATCATTTGCTAATTCAATGGCTTCATCTAATGTGCTAAATGTCGTAATGGGTGCAACTGGACCAAACGTCTCTTCATGCATAATGTTCATTGAAGGGTCGACATGAGTTAGCACCGTCGGCTGAACAAAATAATACGACTTCTCATCGTCAAAATGTGTATCGCCGCCGACAAGAACTTTCGCCCCTTTATCCACGGCATCTTGAATTTGGTCGACAATTTTATCGAAGCCTCGCTTATTGATAATCGGTCCGATGGACGTGCCTTCCTCAAACCCATTTCCTACTTTCAGCTTTTCCACTTCTTTGCTGAAGCTTTGCGCAAATGCTTCATGAATTTCTTCATGGACGATTAAGCGATTGGCACAAACACACGTCTGGCCTGCATTACGGAATTTAGATGCCACTGCTTGTTTCACAGCCAATTCAAGGTTGGCGTCCTTATCTACGATCAGCGGGGCATGACCGCCAAGTTCCATAGAAACGTGTTTCACTGTGCTCGCACTGTTTTTGATGAGATGTTTTCCAACTGGTGTTGAGCCAGTAAATGTGATCTTGCGGATCAATGGACTATCTGTGAAGATTTCCCCCACTTCTTTTCCATCTCCAATCACCCATTGTAAGGCATCCTCTGGAATTCCGGCTTCATGGCCTAATTTGACAAGCTCAATGGCCGTAAGCGGCGTGTCTTCAGCAGGTTTCACGATAAACGTACAGCCCGCCGCAAGCGCTGGTGCTGCCTTTCTTGTAATCATCGCCGCAGGGAAATTCCATGGTGTAATCGCCGCAACAGGACCGACTGGCTGTTTTGTGACAAATAGGCGTTTGTTTGTCGTATGAGATGGGATCGTTCTACCGTAAATCCGCTTTGCTTCCTCTGCGTACCACTCAATATATCCAGCGGCATAGACGATTTCCCCTAATGCTTCTTGATACGGCTTCCCGTTTTCTTCTGTGATGATTTTTGCAAGTCTTTCTTTATGCTCGATCATGAGATCAAACCATTTGCGAATGATATTTGCACGTTCATGGGCCGACGTTTTTGCCCATGTTTTGAATGCTTTGTGTGAGCGAGTGATCGCATCTTCAATCTGTTCTTTTGTATGCTGAGCAACTGAGGCAATTTCTTCTCCGGTTGCAGGATTATACACTTTGAGTTCGTTTGTCATGCTCTACCTTCTCCTTCGTTCTTGGATTCATTACATATAGTATATACCCAATGAGTGCCCAACCTAAAAGCAAAATCCATTCAGCTGGCCATGATAAGGAGGCCGGCATCCCTGGAAAATAAAATGAAAGAAAAAGGAAACTCAGTCCAATGGCTAAAACGCCGGTCGTCCGCCAATATTTAATGCGGTATGGTCGCTCAAGCTCAGGTTCTGTCTTGCGAAGTCTCATAAAGGCAATGGACACAATCAAATACCCAACGATGATGCCCACACCGCCTGCATTAACAATCCACACGAGGGCAGGTCGGCCTAGTAATGGTGCAAAAAATGCAAGTGCACCTAAGAACAAAATGGCATTTGTCGGTGTTTTATACTTCGGATGAATATACGCAAACCATTTGGAAATCATGCCTCTTTCCGCCATTGCATAGAGGATACGGCTTGCACCAATGATAAATGCATTCCAGCTCGTCACAATGCCTGCTACACCACCAATGACAAGCACAGTCCCAAACGCCTGATGACCAAGAAGCTGTACCATGGCATCTGCTGTTGCCAGTGATGAAGCCTCAAGCTGACCTTTTGACAATCCTGCCGCTACTCCAAAGACAATGAGCAGATAAAATACAACCGCACTCACAATGGAGATAATCAAAATTCTCCCGATGATCTTCTTAGGTGCGTTAATCTCCGCCGCTACCTGCGGGATGACATCAAACCCAACGAATAAAAAGGGAATCATCACTAACACAGCCATCAGACCGCCAACCCCGCCCTGAAACATCGGCTCAAGGTTTGCAAAATCTCCATTAAATGTAGCTCCGCCTAATAGAAGAAAACCTGTCAGGATAATGGCCACTGTGAACACCGATTGAAAAATGGCAGCAGGCTTTGCGCCAATGTAGTTCAGAGCTGTTAAAAACAGTGCACCGCCAGATCCAATCAATACCCATGTAAAGTAAACATCCCATCCTCCTATATTCCATAGGAAACCAACATGCTGTGTTGGAATGACATAGTCAATGACTGTCGGAAGTGCGACAGCTTCAAACGTAATCACGGACACATAACCGAACAATACGCCCCATGCGGAGACAAACGCTGATTTGATCCCAAATGCCCGCTGGACAAAGACGAGTCCTCCGCCTGTTTCTGGAATCGCAGAGGAAAGCTCTGCATACGTTAGCCCAATAAAAATGACGAGAATGCCCCCTATGACAAAGGCAATCACACTTCCTAAAAATCCAGCTGTTAAAATCCAATCTCCCGAAAGTACAACCCAGCCCCAGCCAAGCATTGCACCAATGGATAAAAACAGTACGTCTGACTGCGACATGGTTTTAGCCATTTGTTGTTTTTGCATACAACCATCCCCCTTTGTTGTTTAGCGTGCTGTGAAGGCGTCTTCGATAATCCCTAGTCCTTCTTGCAGCAGCTCATCTGTGATGACAAGTGGTGTTAAAAAGCGAATAATATTCCCATTGATCCCTGCCGTTAATAAGAGTAGTCCGTGCTTGTTTGCATAGGCTGCAATCGCTGCGGCTGTCTTCTTATCTGGTGTACGCGTTGTTTGATCTTCCACAATTTCAATGGCCGCCATTGCCCCTAATCGCCGGACTTCCCCGATGAATGAGTACTTACTTCTCCACTCATTCGCTTTGTCCTCAATGACTTGTCCAATGTATTCAGATCGTTCATTCAGTTGTTCTGTTTCAATAATATCAAGTACAGCCAAAGCTGCCACACAGCCTAATGGACTGCCAGCATACGTTCCTCCTAGCTCCCCTGGGTCCGCTGCATCAAGTAATTCTTTTCTGCCAACAACACCGCTCAGCGGCAGGCCAGCTGCAAGTGATTTTGACACAGTAATTAAGTCTGGCACCACATCGTAGTGCTCAATCGCAAAATATTTCCCTGTTCTTGCAAATCCTGTTTGGATTTCATCTGCCACGAATACGATTCCATGCTGCTGACAGAATGAAGCGACGTGCTGGACAAAACGCTTCGATGGTACAATGAATCCGCCCTCCCCTTGGACTGGCTCCATCACCACACAAGCGACCGTTTCTGGTGCAACGGTTGCGACAAAGAATTGATTGAACTGATCAATGATGTATTCGTCGTAGGCTGCATCGCTTAATCCTTCAGGTTTTTGATAGTAATAAGGATACGGCGCTTGATAGACCTCTGATGCAAATGGGCCGAATCCAAATTTATAAGGCTTGACCTTGCTTGTCATGCTCATCGTCATATTCGTTCTTCCGTGGAACCCTCTTGTAAATGAGACAACCGCTTGTCTTTTCGTATATTTACGGGCAATTTTCACTGCGTTCTCAACCGCTTCTGCACCTGAATTTAAGAAAATGGCTTTTTTGTCATGGTCGCCTGGTGTAAGGTGGCATAGCTTTTCTGCTAATTCGATATAGGATTCGTACATCATGACATTAAATCCTGGGTGAATCAGGCTGTCTGCCTGCGCTTTGACTGCTTCCACAACCTTTGGATGAGAGTGTCCTACATTTAATGTACCGATGGCCCCTGCAAAATCGATAAAACGATTGCCGTCGATATCGAAAAGCTCGGCTCCCTTCCCTTTCGCTGCAAGATGACGGTTGCCATTACTTACGCCTCTTGCGACGTATTGATCTCTTTTCCCCTGCCATTCCTCTGTTGAAAAACGGTTTGTTGTCGTTTGACTCATTGTCATCCATCCCCTTTATGTCTTTTTTATTATTCTGAATATTTTTTGGTATGATAGAAAGTACCAATATCATTTTTTTCATGGTACCAGAGAGGATGGAATGACGAGATGCTGACAATTCAACTAGATCAAACAGGGGAAAACGGATTTATTTATCATCAAATTTATACAAAAATTAAAGAGGAAATTTTAAACCGTAACCTGCAACCACACGATCAATTACCATCTAAACGAGAGTTAGCAGATACTTTAAACGTCAGCGTCAATTCAGTGAATGGCGCCTATCAGCAGCTGCTTGCCGAGGGATATTTATATTCAGTTGAACGGAAAGGCTTTTTTGTGGAATCACTGGAAACATTTCATGAATCAGGTCAACTGAAACCCTCTTCCCTTCCAGCAGATTTAAAGGAAAATCCGATTGAGCGAGATGACTGGTATTCCTTTTCACATATTTCTGTTGATACAGCCAATTTTCCTTTTAAAAGCTGGCTGAAAAGTGAGCAAAAAGCGATTCATCTCCACCAAGACGCCTTTGGTGAGCTGCCGCACCCACAAGGCGTCTATGAGCTGCGGGAAACGATTGCCCGGCTGATTGGACTTGCACGAGGGGTCAAATGCTACCCTGAACAGCTCATTTTAAGTGCAGGTACACAGTCGCTCATTCATTCGTTATCTAGCATCCTTCCAGCTGATCAAATATATGGATTAGAAAACCCCGGCTACCGCAGACTGTATCAAATGCTGAAAAACAATCATCACCGGATTGAAACGATTGGCATTGATCAAAAAGGGGTGCGGATGAGCGATATCCAGAAGAAAGAGCCAAATGTGTTGATCATTACGCCTTCTCATCAGTTCCCAACAGGGGTGATCATGCCGATTTCTAGGCGGATACAGCTATTAAACTGGGCAGCTGATCAGCCAGACCGCTATATCATTGAGGACGATTATGACAGTGAATTTAAGTACGGCACAGACAGCATACCGGCGCTACAAAGCCTTGATCGCTATGACAAAGTCATTTATATGGGGACCTTTTCGAAATCTTTGCTGCCCGGCTTGAGGATCAGCTACATGGTGCTGCCGCAGCATTTATTAAGACGCTATAAAGAAGAACAGCACTTTTTTATTCAAACGGCCAATCTTTTTACACAATACACCCTTCTTTATTTTATAAAAGATGGCGCCTATCAGCGGCATATTAAAAGAATGAATGGGCTATATGAGGAAAAACGAAAACAGCTCATTGGGGAGCTTGACACTGTCTTTCGTGACAACGTACGAATTATCGGGGAAAATGCAGGGCTGCATTTTATCGCAGAATTCCGCTCAGATCGGACGCAGCATGAGATTTTACAACGTGCCAAAGACCGAAAGCTGAAAATGTACGGGATGGACCGTTTTACCCTTGATGAGCATGTGCCTGGTCACAAAGAAGGCTTTGTCCCACTCGTCCTCGGTTTCTCTCATATGCGGCCAGAGGATATTAAGCCAGCGGTGAGACGCCTGTATGACTCGATTTATGGGAAATGAAACAGCTCATGTAGATGAATCGTGGCGCTCCTTTGACGGGACTAAACCGACAGAGGAGTGTTACGATCACATTCTTTCATAAACGTAATAGTTGATGTGAATATTTTTTTCTAGCAATTTCACGAGTGTTTGAAGGCTTTTCAAGTTGGTTGGCAGTAACGCAATACCATCTCCCTGTTCAACGATTTTGATCATTCCTTCAAACGAATCTAACTCAAATAGGGTTCGATCACCCAGCATACGTCTGGCCTCATGTCTTAATGGGCAAAGCTGATCACGATTCACGACCAATGAAACATCATCATCGTATATCTCTTTGGATTTTCCATATACGTTCAATGCCAAGCTCTTTACCTCTTTTAATTGATATTCCGCTTTTTCCATTTGATTAAAAGAAATAATTTGATCATACACATCCTCTGTTAACTTTTTGTTGATCGTACTTGATGAAGCAATGATAAAATCAGTGGCTTGAATATCCTCTAAAACATGCTGCTCATATAAAACGTTAAATAGAAGTTCAGAGCATAAAACGGTCTTTTTCTTTGAAGTCAATTTTTGTTGAATGTCCTTCGTTTCTTTTACGATTTTTTGAGCGTATTGATAAAATAAATCCCCCTGTCCTGTTGAACTGATTCCATGATGATGCCGGATAAAAAATGTTGCATCATATAAAGTTTCAAGCGCTTTGATTCTTTGAGAAATATTGGATTGCGCATACCCTAAAGCTTTAGCCGCTTGATTAATCGATTCTTTTTGATACACCTCTATAAAAATAATCAAATCATTTATATTCATCATGATCACCTATCACTTTTTGTGATAACAATAACACAAATATGTATTATTCAACTGGTTTGAAGTCGATTATGATGGCTATTGAAAGGGAGTGTTTCTATGCATGCCATGCAATATCATGTGGATCTGCCTGCGGATTATGATATGAATATCATTAGAAAAAGAGTACGAAACAATGGATGGAAAACAGATGGATATCAGGATTTATTATTTAAAGCTTATTTGATCACTGAAAAAGACAAACATAGAAGTTTACACAATGGCTATTGCCCATTGTATATTTGGAAACAATCTGAGGGCATGACGGATTTTGTGTTTAAGGGGTCATTTGATCATATTTTACGTTCTTTTGGCTGGAAACAAATCAATATTGGCATCACATATTCCGTTCATTTAACAGATGATTTTCATCGTAGCACATTCGTTCTTGAAGAGTATGTGACGATTCATCCTACTGATTGCCTTGAAAATCTAGATATCGCCCATCTCTTTTCCCATTTTAACAATAATAAGGGTGAAGTCATCGTATATAACCCCGATAAATGGAAATGCGTCAAATATTCTTTTCTGGACTCATTACCAGAGAATATAGAGCAGCAGATTCACATTTATGACATTGTCCATCTGTCTATGGATCATTCAATGGCCTAATTCCGTTTTACACGAGACGCATCACAAATCCCCAAGGTTACAATGCCTTGGGGATTTGTCATTTGTTGATGCAAGATTCTCTTACCACCGCTCCTTGTCTACAGCTAATACGGATGACAAGAGGCCTGGAAAAGCGGTATCAATGTCGTCCTTTCTGAGAGAGTAGTAACGGTGCTTCCCGTCAATTCTCACTTTCACGATGCCTGCTTCTCTTAGTACTTTAAAGTGATGCGACAGCGTGGATTTGGCAATGTTCATATGATACGTACCACATGTCCTCTCACCCGCTTCTGCTAAGCAGCGGACAATCTCCAGCCGAACAGGGTCAGCCAATGCTTGCAGCACAGAAATGAGTCTCATGTTTTCTTGGGTTGGATGATTTGGATTATTCATACGATAAATGTATCGTATTTTGTTCTAACATACAATCTCGTTACTCGCCTATGACATTGTAACGCGACAACCTATGGAAACGACTATGACTCATAGACACTATTTTGAAGGGAAGAACCTTATTTGACACGGACAATATGGACTTGCTTATTCATGCTCTTATTGGCAACGAGCTTATGCGCCTGCCAATCTGTTCAGCAATTTGAGTCAAAACCACCTAGTGCAGAAGAGTTATTAACTCTCGATCCACAGGCAGATTTATTTCAATGGGAAGAAACGATCTATGAAACAAACATAGATTGGACAAAATCATTAAATGTAACAAAACACCAGCAAGTAGGTGTCATTCAGAAAACAGCTGCCAAACATTTTGAACATGGAACAGCTTCTCGGTTGAAAAAAGGAACACCTATTTACTCTGTCAAGGAGCGGAAAGACCTTTTGATCATCGAACGTAACGGACAAATCCACATATATGCCGCACATGCGGAAGGATAAATACCTGTCATTGGGGCAGGTATTTTTTTAAGTTCATTTTCTTGTCATGTGCCATTGGTTTTGTTATCATAGCAAAAGTGACCACTCGGTTTCCATTGTGACCATATGGTTTTGCCGATTCGGAAAGGACTTATGAAGATGAACGAAAAGCAAGAAGAGATTTTGCGGGTATCGAAGAAATTATTTTCTCAAAAAGGCTATATGAGTGTCTCCATGCAGTCAATTGCTGATGCCTGCAAAATATCAAAAGCGTCTATTTATAAACTGTTTGATTCAAAGGAAGCTCTTCTATTGGAACTGATTAAATACAATCAGCGCAAAATGAGAGAGATTTCTCAGATCATTCATTCCGAAACGACGCTGTCCAAAAAGGAAAAATTCACAAAAAAAATTAAGCTTGAGCTTGAAGAGTTTAAAGAGAATCATAAATTTTTGAATATGCTGTCCTTTGAAGCTTTTTCACAGCATTCGCCCATCGTCATTAAGCATTTACGTGAGACACGCTCCATTATCATGCAGCGGCACAGAGACATCATTTTAAGCACATATGGTGAATCTGTTGCGCCTTATGTGTGGGATCTTGTGATTGTCCTCAACGGATTAATGAGAGAATTCATCTTGATGTTGGCGATTGAGCACAAGAACATCCAATTAGAAAATGCCGCCGAAATGATCATCGGTGTGATGGACCGTGTATCAATAAAGCCTTGCTCCATTGAGCCTGTGCTAACAGATCAGCTGATGGACTCTTATTTGCTTTCCACACAGGAAGAATATGATGAAGAAAAGCTTGTCATCTCGTACTTAACAAAGATGAAACAAGAGCTTCACACACTATCAAACGGAGAAGAAAAGGACGATCTCCTCTCTGCGTTTGAACTGCTGAGTCAAGAACTGTCAAAGGACCAACCGAGAACCTTTTTAATCAGCTCATTGCTTGATTATTTAGGCAAACACAGCGTTTTATCTCAAAACGTGTCACAGCTGAAAAGCATTATTTTATAGATAAAGAAGGGATAATATGAACCAATCAACAACATCGTATAACCGGTCTGTGATTGTTGGGATTTTCCTCGTTGGGGCGTTCGTTGCGATCTTAAACCAAACGCTTCTCATTCCAGCGATCCCGCATATCATGGAAGAGTTCAATATTGATGTCAGTAAAGGCCAATGGCTGACCACAGCCTTTATGCTGACAAACGGGATTCTCATCCCAATTACGGCCTTTTTAATTGAGAAATTTTCAAGCCGTTCTTTAGTCTTAACGGCTCTTAGCATTTTTACAGCAGGTACCATTCTTGCTTCGTTCGCCACGAATTTTCCGGTGCTACTTGCAGCACGTATCGTCCAGGCAGCTGGCGCAGGGATTTTGATGCCGCTCATGCAAACGATCTTTTTAACCATTTTCCCAAAAGAAAAACGCGGGCAAGCCATGGGTATGGTCGGACTAGTGATTTCATTCGCACCGGCGCTTGGACCAACACTTGGCGGCTGGATTGTCGATTCCTTTAGCTGGAAGTTCTTATTCTATATTGTTCTTCCAATCGGTATTATTGATCTCATTCTTGCTTTCTTCTTAATGAAAAATGTCACACAGCAAAGAGACACTCGTATCGATGTCTTATCGGTGATCCTGTCTTCCTTCGGATTTGGCGGACTGCTGTACGGATTTTCAAGTGTCGGAACGTATGGCTGGACGAGTGCGACCGTTCTGATTTCACTCATTGTCGGCGCTGTGAGCTTGTTCTTCTTTATCCTGCGTCAGTCGAATTTGAAAAGACCGATGCTTGAGTTTGGCGTCTTTAAGTTTGCGATTTTTAGCTTAACGACCTTCCTCGGTATGTTCGTCTTTGCTTTGCTGATTGGAACAGAGACGATTCTGCCGCTCTATACGCAGAATGTCAGAGGGTTATCTGCCCTTGATACAGGGCTGATCTTATTGCCAGGGGCTCTCTTTATGGGATTCCTATCACCGATTATCGGACGAATTTTTGACAAAGTAGGCGGTAAAGGGCTGGCTCTAGGCGGGTTTACGATATTAGCTGTCACTTCCCTGCCATTTATGATGCTGAACCTTAATTCATCGATTGCCCTCATTACAGTGGCCTACACACTTCGCTTAATCGGGGTTGGGATGATCATGATGCCGCTGACAACAGCCGGTATTAACTCTTTACCACCGCATTTGATTCCGCACGGGACAGCAATGAATAATACGATGAGACAAATGGGCGGCTCTATCGGGACGGCTGTGCTTGTCTCCATTATGAGCAGCTCTGCTGCCAATGCAGCATTATCCGATCCAATGAAGTCAGCCGTTCATGGCATGAATACGTCATTTATCGTGTCTGGTGCTATTGCGGTCATTGGACTCGTCCTTTCATTCTTCTTAAAAGAAAAACGTAAAAACAAAGTGATGAAGCAGGAGTTATCTTCTTCGTCCTCTTCTTCATAAAGACAAAGAGCTCGGCATATCGCCGGCTCTTTTTTCATATATTTACATACATCGTCCTCTCAGAAAACACATTTGTTCATATAGAGAAGAAAAACCTTGATAATTTGAAGAAAAGAGTTGATAATAGAAACTATTCAATTTGTGAGAAAATTTTTACTATAGGAGATGTATGCATTGAAGGTCGTTAAATTTGGTGGCAGTTCTCTTGCTTCTGGCAAGCAGCTGCAAAAGGTATTTGACATTGTCACAGCAGATCCAGCTCGAAAAGCAGTCGTTGTTTCCGCACCAGGAAAACGGCATTCAACGGATACGAAGGTCACCGATCTATTAATTAGCTGCGGTGAACAATATTTACGTTTAGGTGAAGCACACGATTTACAAGAAGCTGTCATCGAGCGATATGCATCGATTGCGGATGAGCTGGGGTTAGGTCATGACATTATTGACACCATCCGGCAAGATGTAAACACGTTATTACAGGCTGATTCTTCTCATCCTGAGCGTTATCTTGATGCGATTAAAGCAAGCGGTGAAGATAATAACGCAAAGCTGATTGCAGCCTACTTTCAGCATCAAGGCGTCGAAGCGCACTATGTGAATCCAAAAGAAGCCGGTCTATTTGTCAGCGACGAGCCTGGTCAAGCGCAAGTCCTTCCAGAATCGTATGATCATTTGTACAAATTAAGAGAACGCTCTGGCATCATTGTGTTCCCTGGCTTTTTCGGTTTTAGTCTAGCGGGTGATATCGTCACTTTTTCCCGCAGTGGATCAGACATTACCGGTTCCATTTTGGCAAATGGACTGAAGGCAGATGTGTATGAAAACTTTACGGATGTGGATGCAGTCTACGCCGTCAATCCAACAATCGTTCATGAACCAAAGGAAATCACAGAGCTGACGTACCGTGAAATGCGTGAATTGTCCTATGCGGGTTTTTCTGTATTTCATGATGAAGCACTTATTCCAGCCTTTCGGGCAGGCATTCCTGTTCAGATTAAGAACACCAATAATCCAACGGCCAAAGGCACGAGAATTGTAAATCAACGGGATCATACGAATGGCCCTGTTGTGGGAATCGCATCAGACAATGGATTTTGCAGTATTTATATCTCCAAGTATTTGATGAACCGAGAAGTGGGCTTTGGACGTAAGGTGTTGCAAACGTTAGAGGAATATGGCCTTACGTATGAACACGTGCCTTCTGGCATTGATGATATGACCATTATTTTAAGACAGGATCAGCTGGAGGAGCAGCAGATTGAACAAGAGCTTTTAGACCGATTAAAGCTTGTACTTGATGCAGATGAAGTGGTTCTAGAGCGGAACCTCTCGCTTATTATGGTCGTAGGAGAAGCGATGCGTCATAATGTTGGTACAACAGCAAGAGCGGCAAAAGCGCTGTCAAAAGCCAAAGTGAATATTGAAATGATCAACCAAGGCTCTTCAGAGGTGAGCATGATGTTTGGCGTCAAAGCGGCTCAAGAAAAAGAAGCCGTTCAAGCCTTATATGAGGAATTTTTCTCTATGTCCACGGTGCCTGTCTCCATTTAATCAGCAGACTGTCAGATCTCCGGATCGGCAGTCTTTTTGATCTCGCACGATTTGCGCATTAAAGTATATCTATTTCTCGTTTGATTTTGTATGATAGAGACAAATCAACTATTGTTCCGGCCATTGATCGGAGCTACAAGGAGTCCTAATCCATGCCTCGTCAACAACTATTAAAACAGTTTCGCAATTTTCATGATGCTTCTACAAGTATTTTAAACATGATGAGTCAATTCATTCATGTGAATACACTGTTTATTGCTAAAAATGATCAAAACACCAATCAGATTGTGAAGGTGCTAAATCATGACGAGCAGCTTCTTGAAGAAGGGGAAGAAAATCCTTACGAGAAGACATTTTGCAAGCTGGCGGTCGATCATCGCGATACGCTGTTGATCCCTGATATCCGCTTGGACGAGCGTTCAAAAAACTTAGACGTCACGAAACAGCTGCAAGGTGGCTCATTTATTGGGGTTCCCATCGATTTTACTGATGGTACGAACTATGGAACCATTTGTGGACTTGATCTAAGGCCGCAGCAATTTACAGAAGAGCATGTTCATATGTTTGAAACGATGGCATCTTTGTTGAGTTACGTCTTAGAACTCGACCAGGCCAATCGGCAGATTCAGCAATTATCTGTACCGATCGTACCTGTTGTTGACGGTGTCGCCGTGCTCCCTCTTCTTGGTGATATCGAAGAGACACGTGCGCAGCATATTTTAGAAACCATTTTACAGGAAAGCTACAGGCTGTCGCTCTCTCATTTGGTCATTGATGTTTCAGGGACAAAACGACTCAATGAACAAAGCATTCAATACTTGGTCAGCTATGCGCAAACGTTAAGACTTTTAGGCATTTCAGCTGTTTTAACAGGAATAAAGCAAGACCTTGCGCTAAATGCGATTCAATCGAATATTTCATTTAAAGACATCACCATTCGTAAGGATTTACCGCAGGCACTTGCTCATATCGGCCTAACGTTCTCCAAAACAGAATAAGTGATGATACACCAAAAAGGGCTAAACCGAGTTTAGCCCTTTTTCTTCTTTTCAGCGTGATAGAAAACCTTTGCAGCCCTAGGAAAGACGAGTACCGGCGCGGAGCGAATTTCACATTCGTGAGCACCGGCACGCAGGACTGACACCGAATGCGAGGGTTTGTCTACACGCTGAGGCTAAACGGAGTTTAGCCCTTTTCTTGTGGTAGCGGTAAACGAATGATAAATGTTGTTCCCTTATGTTTTTCGCTTTTTAAATCAATCTGTCCGTCATGCAAGTCCACAAGCTGCTTGACAATCGACAGGCCAAGTCCGTATTCTCCATATGGTGTATTCGTTCTCGAAATATCCGCTTTATAAAAACGTTCCCAAATGTGTTTGACTTCTTCAGGTGCAATGCCGATTCCCGTGTCTTCTACTTCAATGATCGTTTCCCCATTCTCTTCTTTCCCTCTCAAAGAAATGCGGCCGCCTTCTGTAAATTGAATGGCGTTCTTTGTGATGTTGACGAGAATTTGAATGAGCCGGTCATAATCTGCGTATACCTTTTGTTCAGGGTGAACCTCTACCATGAGCTGATTGTTTTTCTCTTCAGCCATTCGGCTCAGCTGCTCCTTAATCACTTCAAACGTATCAATGAGTGGATAGTGAAATTTTTGAAGGGTGATTTGATTCGACCTGATTTTCTCATAATCCATATTTTCATTGACGAGACGCAGCATTCGTTTTGTCTCATCAGTGATGAGCGCATAGCATTTCTCTTTCTCTTCTGCCGGTACATCCGCAGTATTCAGCCATTCGACCAACCCTCGAATGGTCGTCAGCGGTGTTTTCAATTCGTGAGACACATCTGCGATGAATTGTCGCCTACGCTTTTCGAGCCGGTCAATTTCCTCTCTTGACCGTTGAAGACGATTGGCCATCATATTAAAATCCTCACCTAGTGTACCAATTTCATCAAGGTGTTTGTTTTCAAGATGAATGTTGTAGTCACCATGCGCAATTTTCTCAGTTGCCTCTCTCAGTTTTTTGATACGATTCACATGGAACTTCGACAGAAACAGACTGAGAATAAAGGTAATCGTCAATGCCACAAACACGATGATATATAAATACCGATTCATTTGAGCAATCAGCTCTTCTGCTCCTTGAATAGGAGCTATGAGCACCACCCCGCCCTTCAGCTTTCCGTCTTCCATGACAGGAAGTGCCACAAGTGATGCTTCTTGATCAAGCCGGCGTGAATCACTTCGCTTGACAATAATTTCTTCTCCTTTTGCGAGCTTGGCCCACAAATCTTTTGTGAGTAACGCTTCATGCGGCGGCATCTCTTGCTGCTGAGATAGCACAGTCCCTTTTTCATCAAAGACGAAAAAACGGATTTGTCTCGTCGAGAGAATGTCTTCAAATGGACGCAAACGGAAGTTCATCTCGGCTTTCGACAATTGTTTAAAATTCTCCAAAATTTCATTCCCATACGAACTCATTTCGTCTACCCTATTTTGATAAGCAATATCTTTCACAAAATGAGACATCAAGGTGCTGATAATAATGATGGCAATGAGCAATAACCCAAGGTGACTAATCAGCAACTGGTAAAAATATTTAATCTTCATCGAACTTATACCCTACGCCCCATACCGTATACAGAAAGGGCTTAGGCCCGTCTCCGATTTTTTGGCGCAATCGTTTAATATGAACATCAACCGTTCGTTCATCACCATAAAATTGGTATCCCCAAATTTGCTCAAGCAATTGTTCTCGTGAAAATACTTGCCGAGGATGCTGTATAAAAAAGCACAGCAAATCGTATTCCTTTGGTGTTAAATTTTCGATCCGTTTCCCCTCTAGAAACACTTCTCTCGTTTTTTTATCTAACTGAAAATGTTCGGTCTCTAGCCGTTCACCCTCTTTCGCTCCTTCTTGAGTAGATGTTGTTTGAGCAAAACGTCGTTTCACTGCTTTGATTCTTGCCATTAAGGTGAGCGGACTAAAGGGTTTTGTCACATAATCATCTGCCCCAAGATCGAATCCCAGCACCTGATCAGATTCCGTTTCCTTTGCTGTCAGCATAATAATCGGAACATCACTGATCTGGCGTACTTTTTGACAAATGGTCAGACCATCCATTGAAGGAAGCATGACATCTAAGATGAGCAGATCCCAATCCTCCTCTTGCTTAAATCGATTCAATCCTTCTAATCCATCATGGACGAATTCCGCTTGAAATCCTTCTCGTTGAAAAAACATATCCGTCATTGTACAAACACTCTGGTTATCTTCAATCATTAATATTTTCATCATCAGCCTCCGCTGTTGCCTTTGTTTTTCTTTATGTAGCTTTATTTTACATGTTCCTTCTCAAATCTCAATTGGATTGATACGATTTCATGAACTTATCATGCTTTGGTCATCTTTTATTCATACTTTTTGATGGAGCTGGGTGTCGAGGTGAACCTCATTGATTTTTGTTATGAAAAAAAGCCCATCTTATTGATGAGCCCAAATTGTTGACAAAGGGCTAAAATGAACTTGATTTTAGCCCTTTGTCTTCTTTTCAGCGTGATAGAAAACCTTTGCAGTCTAGGAAGGACGAGTACTGGCGCGGAGCGAATTTGACATTCGTGAGCACCAGCACGCAGGACTGCGGGCGAATGCGAGGGTTTGTCTACACGCTGAGCTCATCTGATTGATGAGCCCTTTTCCTTGTCATGCCAGCAGTTGCAAGTAAGCAGCGTCATTCCCCTCTTCAACCGCCTGTAAAAGCTGCTTTGCCTGTGATGTGCTGGTGACGCTGCTTAGCTTTTGTATGATATCTTCTGTCGATAACGCACAGCCTGGTGCTCCCCGAGGAATATCGACTCGTTTGCTGATGGTGGTGCCGTCAGATAAGTTGAGCTTTACAATCGTAAAACGTCCTTTTGGCACTGCGTCTGGATGGGGTTCTATCGTTTGATCATATACTCTATTCACCCGCTTCATCCATGTCCGCAGCTCTGGTGAAATGGCTTTTTTCGTAAAAGCATCCAATGATAAAGGTTGTCCAAACACCGCTAGTGCGATGACATACTCGACACTAAATCGTCCCTCTTCTCCCGTCAAAGGTGTCCGCTCCGTGAGTGCGGCATCTCCGCCAGGCGGAAACATGACGTCGACCTGTACGATCTTCTCCTGTAAGGAAGAGTGTTCTTGTACTAATGACTCGATCGCATCGGCTGCATGATGCGCCGCTGAACAGAACGGATACACTTTAAACCATAGACCTGGCGACACGATACGCCACGCAGTGCCATAGTCCTCTAGCAGACGTCTTTCCGCCAGTTTCTGATCCCCATAGAGAGAAAAGAAGCCCAGCTCCCCATCTAGAAGCGATTCACTCCCGCCAAAACCTGAGCAAGCTAAACCCATGGACCATACGGCGGTTTGAGCGGCGAGTCCAGCTTGTAATGGTTTCATATCAGTCCCAAACTGCTTTCGCATTCCAGCTGATTGCGCACCAGCAAAGCCGATCGCTTTCGCCAGCTCTTTCTGTGAAACTTGTTTCAAATAACCAATCGCACAGACCGCTGCAATGGCTCCGAGCGTTCCGGTATTATGCCAGCCCCGCTCATAA
This sequence comes from Bacillus sp. FSL W7-1582, assembly GCF_038593325.1. Lineage (NCBI taxonomy): Bacteria > Bacillati > Bacillota > Bacilli > Caryophanales > Bacillaceae > Bacillus > Bacillus sp. FSL W7-1582. The sequence continues at coordinate 454,563 of NZ_CP151987.1, read as the reverse complement.
TGCGACTTACCGATGGATTCACCTAGCCTTGCCATCACTTCGACGCCAGTAATGTAGGCTGCTAAAAATCGATCACCATATGCCTCACCGTCTGTCAGCTGGGAAAGCAAGGCCGGAATGATCACCGCACTTGGATGTCCTCTCACATCTGAATGCACATCATCATAATCAAGGGCGTGAATCAAGTAGCCATTTAGCATGGCTGCTGCTTGGCGGCTGACCTTCTTCCCTTGTCCAATGACGGGAATTTGAGCCGCGCCGCCTTCTTGTTCCACGAGCGCCATGAGCTTCTGAATCCCTTCATCCTCTTTTGCAGCAAGCGCTGCTGCCGCAGCGTCTAACAAACCGTTTCGAGCCATTTGAATGGCCTGTTGATCTTGCAACGGATCAGCAGAGAGCACTTCCTCTGCGAGCTGTTTCGTTAGTTCCATGTTCTTGACTCCAACGCCCGAACCGCAAGCTCGGAGAAGAAAGCAGCAGCGACTGGGATTGCCTCTTCATTTAACGTAAAGGCAGGGTGATGCCATTCCTCGGTACCGCTTGTCCCCATCCAGACAAAAAAGCCTGGAATGCGTTCTTGGTAAAGGGCAAAGTCTTCTCCGCCTGGTGACTGCTCTGCCTCTACTACTGCGAGATCAAGCGCTCCTGCCGTTTCTTCCACAACCTTTGTCAAACGCTCGTCATTCATCACAGAAGGCAAATACGGATGCCATTTCACATCTGCCTTTGCGCCAAACCCTTCTGCGATACCGCTCACGATTTGTTTCATGAGATCTGGAATCATCGCTCTCACTTCAGGTTCAAACGTCCGAACGGTCCCTTCCATCTCGACGCGATCAGGTATCACATTCCATGATGTGCCACCTTGAATACGTGTGATGCTGACAACCGCATGATGCAAAGAACTAATGCGGCGGCTGACAATTTGCTGTAGGGCGCTTGTGATCTGACCGCTGATGGCAATCGGATCAATTGTGTGATTTGGAATTCCAGCATGACCACCCGTTCCTTGAATGTCAATTTCAAAGCGATCGACGCTCGCCATTAATGCTTTTTCTCTTATCCCGATGGTGCCAACTGGCAGGTTAGGTTTATTGTGCATACCAAATATCGCATCCACTCCATTTAAGACGCCTGCCTCTATGACGTGTTTCGCTCCTTGCGCCACTTCCTCAGCCGGCTGGAACAAAATGCGCACTGTTCCCTTGAGCTCATGTTTCCGTTCGTTTAATAGGACGGCCGCACCAAAAATCGAAGCGGTATGGAAATCATGACCGCATGCATGCATTTTTCCTTGTATCTTTGAAGAAAATGGTTCGCCAGATGCTTCTTCAATTGGAAGTGCGTCAATATCGGCTCTCAGAGCAATCGTTGGTCCCTCTTGTTCTCCTTTGATTTCACAAACGACCCCTGTTTGAAGATCTGGAAAATCGAGTACAGTGATCCCTTCCTCTTCTAACCAGCCTCGTAGTTTTTTTGTCGTTTCATATTCTTCAAATGCCAGCTCTGGATGCTCATGAAGCGCTCGGCGTATGTTAATTAAACGTTTGTTTAAAGCTTGATTTCCTAATGATTTCACTGATACTCACCCCTCTAAAGAGTAAAAAGCAGCTTATGCTTCTTCAGCCGCTGCTTCTTTTTGAATAAATCGTTTTGTTCGTTCATTCTTCGTTTCGTCAAATAGTTCGGTTGGCGTTCCCTGCTCAATGATATGACCATCTGCCATAAAAATCACATGATCTGCTACTTCTCTTGCAAACGCCATTTCATGTGTCACGATGATCATCGTCGTTTCTTGAATGGCAATGGATTTAATCACTTGAAGCACACCTGAAACAAGCTCTGGATCTAGTGCTGACGTTGGTTCATCCAGCAGAATCGCATGTGGATCGACCGCTAACGCACGGGCAATGCCAATCCGCTGCTGCTGACCGCCGGATAGTGTGACCGGGTAGCTGTCCGCTTTTTGTTCGAGCCCTACTTGTTTCAATAGCTTCATACCGATTTCATTTGCCTGCTGTTTGGTCATTTTTTTCGTCACAAGCAGTGACTCTGTAATGTTTTGCAGGGCTGTTTTGTTTTTGAATAAATTATAGTTTTGAAACACCATGGCCGTTTGCTGACGCAGGTGATGGGCTTCTTTACGTGTATATTTAGACGCATTCAGCTTCGCATCGCCAATTTCAATCGTACCTTCATCTGGCGTTTCTAATAGATTTAGACAGCGCAGCAATGTTGATTTACCGGAGCCAGAAGGTCCGATAATGGCCACAACCTGCCCTTTTTGCACGTCAAGATTAATTCCGTCTAAGACGACAAGGTCGCCGAATGATTTTTTCAAATTGGTGAGCTTGATCATGTCCACACCTCCTTAATTCCGGTAAGGTTTGCTGATTTTTCGTTCAAATAGGTCTTGCAGGAAACTATAAATGATGGTGAGCACCCAATACACAATGCCAACCGCTAAATACGTTTCAAAGTACTTATAGTTGGCCGATGCAATCATTTTCCCTTGCGCAAACATTTCTGCCACCCCAATGGTAAAGGCAAGCGATGTTTCTTTTAAAAGACCAATAAAGGTATTCCCCGTCGCTGGAATGGCATTTCTGACGGCCTGCGGGAAAATAATTCTGACGTAAGACTGCCATCTTGTCATGCCGACAGATAAACAGGCCTCAAGCTGCCCTTCATCCACTGAATTAAGAGCCGCTCTAAAAATTTCTGCTAAGTACGCTGAGTTTTTAATACTTAAACCGATAATGACCGCTGTTAAGGCATCCATTGAGGTCATCGCAGGGAATAGCTGCGGAAGACCAAAATAAATGAGAAAGAGCTGAACCAAAGTTGGAACCGCTCTGAAAAAAGAAATATACAGCTTGGCAAATTGGTATAAGACAGGTATCCGGTTTTTCGTTATAAGCGCGAATACCACACCAATGATAATGGCAAATACCATGGAGACAATCGCCATGAAGATCGTTATCGGCAAGTATTGAATCAAGGTTGGAAAAACCGTCACCATATACTGCCAATCAATGTGATTCATGTCTGCTTTTCACCGCCGCTGTTGTTATTTTTTAATCGGCACTGTGACATCGTCTTTGAAATATTTCTCAGACAATTTCTTCAGTGTTCCGTCTTCTCTTAATTCTTTGATCGCTTTATTGAATTCTTCTCTTAGCTTGTCGTGCTTTTCATCTTTGGCAAATGGGTAGCCGACTTCTTCATATACGATTGGGTTGCCGACGATTTTGAGTGGAAGTCCTGTTTTTTCAATTTGAGCTAACAAGACACTGCGTCCGTTGACGTAAGCATCTACACGGCCATTTGCAACTTCATTTAAGACACCGTCTTGTGTTTCATATGTTTTGATGTTGATTTTCTTGTCTGGGTCTTTGCTCTCTAGGTTTTTGGCATGGTTTGAGCCAAGAACAGCCGCCACCGTTTTTCCTTTTAAGTCGTCAAGTCCTTTAATGTCCTTGTTGTCCTTCTTGACAATGATTTGTGTTCCTGCGTATGCATACGTATCTGTAAAGTTGAACGTTTGTTTACGCTCATCTGTAATCGCAACTTGGTTTGATACGGTATCCAGCTTACCAGATGTCAGCTGGCCCATCAGTCCGCTGAATTCACTCAGCTGCCAGTCTAGTTTGTAGCCTAGTTTTTTCGCAATCGCTTCTGTGACTTCGACATCAAATCCTACTAGTTTGCCGTTTTCTTTATAAGCAAATGGATAGCTTTGGCCTGTAGCGCCCACTTTAAGCACTTTCTCGTCTTTGCCTTCACTCTGATTACCCCCGCCGCATGCTGCTAACACCGCAAGCATTGCCGCAAATAAAACAACTAGCCACTTTTTGTTTTTCATGTTCGTACACCCTTCTTTCCTCTTATGGTTGTGTAATATCTGATCGTAATTGTTTTTTAAAATAAATGGTGATATGACCTTTGCCTAAATCCTTTTCACCTGCTCTGACATAGCCTTTACGCTCATACATGTCCATGAGCCACGGATGCTTATCAGCTGTACCGAGAGAGACATATGGTACCTTTAGTGTGTCCCTTAGCACTTCCGTTTCAACCCACTCAAGCAAGGCTGAGCCTGTGCCTTTTTTTGCCGCTGGTTCTGAAGCAAACCACCATATATGCGGAACGCCGAATGGTCCTGGCTGTTCTCCCCAAGGCATACGGAGTGATAAGGTGGAGAGAAGCTCTCCGTTTTCTTCCATTACATAGCAAAGGTTCTTTTGTACATTTTTCTGAACGAGGGCGACATCTGCATGTGCTGCTTGGAACTGGATGCCGAGCTCACGAATCGGTTCATAGGCTCTTGTTGTCAGTTCAAGCAACGCTTCTATATCATCCTCAGTTGCCAGACGAAACGTATATCCCAACGTTAGTCACCTCACCTTTATGTCGTGTAGTGATTTTTTGGCTGTTTTAATCCGAGATTTTCTCGTAAAGTTTGTCCTGTGTATTCTGTTTTGAACAGGCCTCTTTCCTGAAGGATCGGAACGACGCGATCTACGAAGGCATCAAGTCCTTCTGGCAATAATGGCGGCATCACGTTAAAACCGTCGGCTGCTTCCTCAACGAGCCATGTCTCCATCACATCTGCTAGTTGCTCTGGTGTTCCAATGAAGATATGGTGCCCACGGGACCCTGCAACAGATTGGTAAAGCTGGCGAATAGTCAGGTTGTCCTTTCTCGCCATATTCATCACAAGGTCAAAGCGGCTTTTCACGGCATTTGACGCGCTTGGATCAATCTCTGGAAGCGGTCCGTCTAGTGGATACTGCGAAAGATCAATACCCCCTAAGTAGTTTTGTAAAATGCTAAGGCCGACCTCTGGAACAATCAGCTCTTGTAATTCTTCATACTTCGCTTTTGCCTCTTCTACTGTATCGGCAATGATTGGGAAGATGCCCGGCATGATGCTGACATCTTCTCTCGCTCGTCCAGCAGCCTCTACTTTTCCCTTCAAGCTTTGGTAAAATTCCTTCGCTTTGTCGAGATCGTTTTGTGCCGTGAAAATGAGCTCAGCCGTTTTAGCCGCAAGCTTTTGACCATCTTCAGAAGACCCTGCTTGAATGATCACCGGCTGTCCTTGAGGGGTGCGTGATACGTTAAGCGGACCCCGTACGGAGAAGAATTCACCTTTGTGCTGCAGCTCATGAAGCTTACTAGACTCAAAGAATTCTCCTGTTTCTTGGTTTCTGATAAGTGCGTCCTCTTCCCAAGAATCCCACAGACCTTTGACGACATCGACGAATTCTTCAGCTCGCTCGTATCGTTTGTGGTGCGCTAAATGCTCTTCTCCGCTAAAATTTTTCGCTGTTTCTTCAATAGAAGACGTGACCACATTCCATGCTGCTCGTCCGCCTGATAAATGATCGAGTGAGGCAAACTGTCTCGCAATATGGAATGGCTCACTGTATGTAGTTGATGCTGTTGCTGCTAAACCAATTGTTGAGGTAGACTCTGCAATCGAAGAAAGCAGGGTGAGCGGTTCAAATCTCGTTAATACATTTGGATGAGATGTATGATTAATTGATAAGCTGTCGGCTAAAAAGAGCAAATCCAGCTTCCCTTCCTCGGCCTTTTTCGCTAATTGTTTAAAGTAATCAAGATTCATGGCTGCGTCTGGTACTGCTTTCGGATGTCTCCAAGAGGCGACATGATGTCCAGTTCCTGCGATGAATACGCCTAGCTTGAGCTTCCGTTTCGGCTGTGACACTTGTTCTTCATCCTTTCTATATCTTCCTTGTATCAAGTGATTATTTTACAAGATACATTTTTCTGATTGAATTAATCGGTTTTATCCATAAAAAAAGGGCAAATGTTGTGAAAAATGAAAAATAATTATTACTATATGCCCTTTTTACATGATTGTCAACCGCCTTCTGAACCTCCAAAAAAAGGGATTTACAGGCGTTTACGGCGGATCGATTTCAATATTTCCGATGAGCCGGTCCGTGGAGTGCGTCATCAATTGACTGCGCTCTAGTACGTTATGGGCAATCACCGAATGAGTGGAAGATACGGTGCGGACGGCAATCGCTTTTTGAGGAGAGAGATTAATGATGTTATTCCGCAGCACACGTGCTGAGACAACCTCATCAAGAAAAACGGCTGTTGGCTGTCCGATCCAACGATTTAAATAAAAGCGGTTATCTCCAATTTGGGGTGAGCCATTTTTAATATACATCACCACGTATAAGGACGTTTCTTCAAAGGAATTGTCTTTAATCTCTAAAGGAGCGGTCGTATTGCTGTAGACGGCATAGTTTTGATAGTGCTTAAAACGATTCTGCCATATGAAAGCCTTTGCAGCTCCTGTCACGCTGATCGTATACGAAGATGCGAGCTGTGAATGTCCTTCTTGAATAAAGTGATTGCCGTTGATCCCTGCTTCTCCCTCCTGCACCCATATCCCTCGGCTGAATTCCTTGAATTGATTATGCTGAATGAGAATATTCGTTCCTCTGACCATCGCCGCATCGATGACAGAGTAGACGGTATTGTTTGAAAAGACAATGCTGTCTGATTGATAAATACGCAGCGATGCACTTCTAAGCCGTGTGTTTGTCCCTGACTCAATATGATTTCCTTCTATTAAAATACGATTGGCCATATAGACAGACACAGCCGCATCTTCAAAAAGACTGATTTTATTACCTGTGATGTGCACGCTGTCTCCCCTCACATCAATCCCCTTTTCAAACCCTTCAATCATATTGCCAATAATGATCACATTGTTTTCCGATTGATCAAGCGGCACGCCTAAGCTCGTAATCCCTGCTTTTGTCACGCCCCCACCCACTGCACGAATCAAATTATTCGCAATGATCATTTCAGTGGCGAAGCCATAGGAGATACTGCTGTCCGTTTGATTGCCTTCAATGATCACACCATAGCCATTGAAATTATAGATAGAGCTGGCTGCGCCGCCTCTGACTATGTTGTTTCGAATTTGAATATTCAGCGGTTCCTCCAAGTTGGTCGCATTTTCCCCGTATCCTTCAATATCAATGCCCATTTTTGGATCGACCCCGTTTACCCCTGCCCTTTCAAGCAAACAGTCTTCCACAATGACACCATCACAGCCTGTAATAGAAATATTGTTTCGCCTTGAGTCAGTGATGGTGCAGCCAGAAATATGAATAGACGAAGCAGGCGAGTACGATTCGATATGGGTCAATAAACCGTGCGGACTGACAATGATGCCGTCTCCCGTACAATTGTTGATTTGAACACGATCGATATTCACATGGGAAGCACCTTCAATACACACACCGAAGCCCCATTCATGTGTTTTTCTTTCTGGCGGGAGTGCCTTGTACACATGCTCATCACGGTCGCCTTCAATCCGCCCGCCCCGAATGGTCACTTGCTCTACCTCTCCAATATAGAAGGCTGCATATCCCCACGAATCATTTGGTTTCACTTTGATAACGGCATCTGATGCCATCTCAATACAAATATGACTTGGCACTCGTATGCCGGCATTACGAAAAGGAAAAAATTGATCCCCCCTGTACACCGCATCTATTAGATACGTTCCACTCGGCAACCAGACGTGGGAGTAGCCCTGTGCTTTTGTCCATTCCAGGCATTCGTTCAGTTTCGCTGTACAGTCCGTTTTCCCGTCAGCAATCACGCCAAAGTCTATTACATTGACAACGGGTTTCTTCAGATCAGATTTATTTACATCCCCCAATGAAAACCCCTCCTTTTTACACATGTCCTCTTGTCATCCTATGCATGTGGGAAAGGTTTGCTTGTACGATATTTCAAATTTTATATAAATTCTTCCGAAATAACTTTCCGATGATTTTTACTTGAGCGAATTTTTCATCTTTTTGAGTCTTTACGCCTATTGAACTAACATTTTCCTGTTTTAGAATAGTTTTATATTGACACAAGAACTATACAAGAATATCATTTTTCTCATATCTCTTTTTTTAAGAAAGGATCTATGCCATGTCTACAATTGACCACGATAAAATTGTTAAAAGTGTTCCTCAAAAAGGGTTTTTTGGACATCCTAAAGGGCTTTACACACTGTTTTTCACTGAATTTTGGGAGCGTTTTTCTTATTATGGCATGCGTGCACTGCTTATTTATTATATGTACACAGAGGTGACAAAAGGCGGTCTTGGTTTCGACCAGACAACCGCTAATTCGATCATGTCTGTCTATGGTGCGCTTGTCTATATGTCAGGCATTATTGGCGGATGGCTCGCCGACCGGGTATTTGGTTCGTCCAGTACGGTCTTTTATGGCGGGGTTTTCATTATGCTTGGTCATGTCATTTTGGCACTGCCTAGCGGAGCAACAGCGCTCTTTATTAGTATGGGGCTGATTATTATCGGGACAGGCCTCCTAAAGCCGAACGTATCAAACATAGTCGGTGACCTGTATACAAAAACAGACCCTCGCAGGGATTCTGGATTCAGTATTTTCTATATGGGGATCAATATGGGTGGTTTTATCGCCCCATTAATTGTCGGAACACTCGGTCAAAAAGTGAATTTCCACCTTGGTTTCTCACTCGCTGCCGTTGGTATGCTTGTTGGACTTATTACGTTTGTCATCACGAAAAAGCCGAATCTTGGACTTGCCGGCACTTATGTCACAAATCCACTATCAGCTACTGAACGCAAGAACTTCAAAATTTTCGGTACATTGATCGTGATTGTACTTGCTGTTTTTGCTGTCATCGGTATTCAAACAGGAGCGCTCACGATTAATCTATTCACTTGGTTTGTCAGTGTCCTTGGTGTGCTGATTCCAATTGTTTATTTTATTGTGATGTATTTTAGTAAAAAAACGAGTGCAGTGGAGCAGTCGAGGGTACTCGCTTATATTCCATTGTTCCTAGCTGCGGTGATGTTCTGGGCCATTCAAGAACAAGGCTCAAATATTTTAGCGACATATGCAGATCAGCGAACAAACTTGAATTTCCTTGGCATGACATTAGCCTCTTCTTGGTTCCAATCATTGAACCCAATCTTTATTGTGCTCCTGTCACCAGTATTTGCTTGGTTATGGGTCAGACTCGGTAAGAAACAGCCGTCTACCCCGATTAAATTCTCACTTGGCCTTCTGTTCGCAGGATTATCCTTTATCATCATGATCATTCCTGCCTACATGTCTGGACCACATACACTTGTAAGCCCACTATGGCTCGTTCTAAGCTTCTTCCTTGTCGTCATCGGAGAGCTTTGCTTATCACCAGTTGGGCTGTCAGCCACAACAAAACTGGCACCTGCTGCCTTCTCAGCGCAAACGATGAGCCTTTGGTTCCTTTCAAATGCAATGGCACAGGCGATCAATGCACAAGTGGTCAAGCTGTTTGATAAAGTGCCAGAAACCGTCTATTTCGGGATCATCGGCATGCTCGCCATCATTTTATGTGGTGTCATGCTTCTGCTTACACCGGTGATTAAGAAAGCGATGAAAGGCGTGCATTAAATTGAAAAAGAAGCCTCCCAAATGGGAAGGCTTCTTTTTTTGAATTAAAACCGAATCTCATCATCTCCGTGGATTTGCAGCTGGAGCGGTTCACTTTTCACCTGATGTTTTTTCACATAGCGGTGATAGACAACATATCCAATGATCATGAGCGGTACGCCGACATACAGCCCAATCCGCTGCTCCGCATCAAAGGCAAGACTGATTAGCACAATCGAATTCAGCGTGATCGCAATGATCGGCAGTACCGGATAAAGAGGGGTTTTAAATTTTAGGTTTTCCAGCTTTCCGCCTGCTTTCAAATATCTTCTGCGGAAAAGCAGCTGTGATAATGTAATCGTAATCCAGCCGGTTTGGGCGCTCATGCCTGCAATAGACACGATCCAAGCAAAAACGGTTTTCTCTGCAAAGAATCCTGATAATAACGAAATACCTGTAAACAGGAAAGTGAGCAGTAAGGCATTCATCGGGATGCCCCGCTGATTGACTCGTCTAAACGCCTTCCCTGCCATTCCTTCCTTCGACAAAGAGTACAGCATTCTCGTAGAGGCATATAGGCCAGAGTTCGCCACAGATAATAAAGCAATGATAATGACAAAGTTCATGATATCTGCCGCATATGGAATGCCCGTTCTCTCAAACACAGTGACAAATGGGCTTTGCAGCACACTCGCTTCTTTCCAAGGCACCATGCCCGCTAAGACAAAAATAGATAAAACGAAAAAAACAAGTGTGCGCCAAACCGTCTGATGAATCGAGCGAGGCACGGTTTTCTCTGGATTTTCACTTTCTCCTGCCGCAATCCCGATCAGCTCCGTTCCTTGAAACGAAAAATTCACCGTGATCATCGTGACGACTACTGCGAGCAAGCCATTCGGAAACAGACCGTCACTCACAAAATGACTAAAGTAAGGAGCTGGTTCCCCGCTCGTCGTTTGAATAAAACCAAACATCGCCGCTCCGCCTACGCCAATAAATAGTAAGATGGCAACAATCTTAATGGTTGAAAAGAAAAACTCCGACTCCCCGAACGCTTTCGCTGACCTGGCATTTAATAAGAACAAACACAGCCCAAATATGAGACACCAAATCCACACATCCACTTGTGGAAGCCAGCGTCTCATCAGCTGCCCTGCTGATAAAAATTCCAGCGCCACAGTGGCTGCCCAGCCAAGCCAATAAATCCAGCCAACAGCAAATCCTGCTGCAGGACTCATAAATTTCGTCGCATACGTATGAAAAGACCCCGACACAGGAAGCGCGACTGAGAGCTCTCCAAGACACAGCATGGTTAAATACATAATCAATCCGCCCACAATATAGGAAAGAACAGCTCCAACTGGCCCTGCTTGTCCAATCGTATAGCCTGTTCCAAGGAAAAAGCCTGTCCCAATGACACCGCCAAGAGAAATCATAAATAAATGGCGGGAGGTCATCGCCCTTTTCAATTGTTCGGGCTGATTTTGTCCAACATCCACAATGATGCCCTCCTTCTTCTAAGATGTTCTGTTATCAAAACATGTCTCCATGTGATTATTCCATTTTCAAAACAACCTACTAATTATACATCTTTTATAATAAATATGCTTCCTTCTATCGTCACTGTTACAAAGTCTTTATTTTAGTAATGTTCGCACAACTATACGGTGATTTTGATCATTTGATAGGATGCCTAATATCCAACAGAATTGTACGAAAAAACCAGCATGCAAACTTACATGACACACTGGTTTCATTTCCCTCTATTCGAGTCTCATTTCAAACAGTCATGAGTCATTTTTCTTTTGTAGACACTCTTTGATAAAACCATCGATTTCTTGAAAGCAGCGATTTTTAGATTCAGCGTGAAAAGTCGTAGAATCTGGATTGGCGAACCCATGCTGCCCCTTTACTATTTTCACGCAAAGCTTTTCCTTTTTCTCCAAAACATTCGCAACCTCCCGTGGGTTAAAAGATGCTTCAACTTCCGAGAAAAATAACAACGTATTGCAGGCAGGCTTCATATCGAGAAAATCTCTTATCCTTGAACCATAAAATCCAATGACTCCGGTAAACAACTGATCATATTGGCTGCATTGCCAAGCAATTGTTGCCCCCACACTAAAACCTATCAGACATATGTCTCTCTCTGCATTTTTCGTTTTTAACTCTTTTGCCACATTCAATACGATCTTTACCGATTCATCAAAACCAACTTTATTCATAAAGTAGTCATATGCCTCATTCTCACTGGCATAAGGGAAGTGTTTAGCCTGTCCTAATAAATGAGGACAATAAACCTCAAAACCAGCTTTGTCAAAATGATCGATCATACTCTTCATATGATCATTTATTCCGTATATTTCGTGTACTAAAATCATGACAGGTTTTTGTTTCGATGTATGCAAATGATCACACTTCCCTTTTATTCCGTTTGTTCACTGGAGGATCTTGTACTTTAGAAAGTCATTTAAGTCGACTGATCAACACCCACATAAACTTCTTTCGATGTGAAAATCATAGCATATTTTACCATTAAGTAGTCTATCTCACATTCTCATCAATCGAACTCTCTTCATCATCGTTTGAGAATGCGTTTGGTTTTATCCACCTTTTGTTTTGGGTATAGTTCTATCGTTTATCCGTTCAACCAGTTCAAGGCATAAAGTTGGTGAGATTCGCTCAAGCTAGTTTCAAATGCTTTACTTTTAGGTTGCTTCTCTGTAAGATCATATGTTGTAAATACCAACAAGAAAAGTGGGGAATAAAATGAAAAAAATGTTCTTTGCCATTATTTTAGGCGCTTGTGTTGCATTGATCACAGCATGTGGATCAGCTGCAAACGACAGCGCAAATAAACAATCTGGGTCTAAGGAATCAGGTGACCTTTGGAAGTCCATTCAGGATAAAGGCGTATTAACCATCGGTACAGAAGGTACATATGCTCCTTTCACCTTCCATGACAAAAAGACAGATAAATTAACTGGCTATGATGTCGAGGTCATCACAGAAGTCGCAAAACGTCTTGACTTAAAACCAGAATTCAAAGAAACACAATGGGACAGCATGTTTGCTGGTCTGAATTCAAAACGTTTTGATGTGGTAGCGAACCAAGTTGGTAAAACTGGACGTGAAAATCAATATGATTTCTCTGATAAATACACAACATCTCAAGCCATTGTTGTGACAAAATCAGATAACAATGACATCAAGAAACTTTCTGATGTGAAAGGCAAAAAAGCAGCACAATCATTAACAAGTAACTATAACAAATTAGCTACAGATGCTGGCGCTAAAATTGAAGGGGTTGAAGGTCTTGCACAATCCATTCAATTGATTCAGCAAGGGCGTGCTGATTTGACGTTCAATGACAAATTGGCTGTCTTGAATTACTTGAAAACAAGCGGTAACAAAAACCTAAAAGTTGCATTTGAAACAGGAGATCCACAAGAAACGTATTTTGCCTTCAGAAAAGGCAGCGGCGAAGTCGTTGACAAAGTGAATGGCGCACTAAAAGAAATGAAGAAAGATGGTACACTCGCTAAGATTTCTAAGAAATGGTTTGGTGAAGATGTTACAAAATAATATCCTCGGAGTCGTCATTCCGTGGGATCTTCTTCAGCAATCTTTTTGGCCAATGGTGATGCAGGGAATTTATTATACAATTCCCCTCGCCATCATTGCTTTTATCATTGGTCTTTTTATTGCGCTTGTGACAGCTCTTGCTAGAATGTCTAAAATCAAAGCGCTCAGATGGATTTTTTCTATCTATGTGTCGGCTGTTCGCGGAACGCCGCTTTTTGTGCAATTGTTTATTATTTTCTATTTCTTTCCGACATTTAATATCACACTTGATCCATATCCAAGTGCTATCATCGCTTTTTCTTTAAACGTAGGTGCGTATGCTTCGGAAATTATTCGTGCATCCGTCCTATCTGTTCCAAAAGGACAATGGGAAGCGGGATATTCGATTGGGATGACCCATCGCAAAACGCTCGTCCGCGTGATTTTACCGCAGGCAGTGCGTGTATCGATTCCGCCGCTGTCTAATTCATTCATCAGTTTGGTGAAAGATACATCGCTTGCCTCCCAAATCCTCGTGGCAGAGATGTTCCGTAAATCACAAGAAATTGCTGCGGCGAACTTGGATCAAATTTTATTTATTTATATGGAAGCAGCCCTGATCTATTGGGTATTCTGCTTCATTCTATCGCTCGTTCAACACCAAATTGAAAAACGACTTGATCGATATGTCGCAAGGTAAGGAGGGAACGACATGCTAACAGTCAAAGGCTTAAACAAATCCTTTGGTGAAAATGAGATTTTAAAGTCGATTGATTTTACGATCAACAAAGGGCAGGTTGTGGCGATTCTTGGTCCATCAGGTTCAGGAAAAACAACGATGCTTCGCTGTTTAAATGCACTTGAAATTCCAAATGCCGGCTCCTTTACCTTCGATGATTTCTCGATTGATTTTTCTAAAAAAAATAAACAAGCTGATTTGCTCAAGCTTCGCCGGAAGTCAGGCATGGTGTTTCAAGATTATCATCTGTTCCCACATCGCACTGTTCTTGAGAATGTGATGGAAGGTCCAGTCCAAGTCCAGCGCCGTCCGAAAGAAGCGGTGCGAAAAGAAGCGATTCAGCTTCTGCAAAAGGTAGGACTTGAGGATAAAAAAGATTTGTATCCCTTCCAGCTGTCAGGCGGTCAAAAGCAGCGTGTCGGCATTGCCCGTGCACTTGCCATTCAGCCAGAGCTTATGCTTTTTGATGAACCAACCTCTGCGCTTGATCCTGAGCTTGTCGGGGAAGTCTTAAAGGTCATGAAGGATTTAGCGAAAGAAGGCTGGACGATGGCGGTTGTCACACATGAAATCAAGTTTGCCCAAGAAGTGGCGGACGAAGTGATTTTTATTGATGGCGGCGTCATCGTCGAACAAGGTCCTCCGGAAGAAATCTTCAAACGACCAAAGGAAGAACGAACAAAACAATTCTTAAACCGGATTTTGAATCCAGTGTGATCAAAAAGGCTGTTCTCATCATGTGAGAACAGCCTTTTTTATATCTCTTTTTGCAGCCGCAGCGCTAGTAAATCTTGCAGGAGCAGTCTCGCTCCCTCTGGGCTGACAACTACTCCGCCTGACAACGCCTTATTGGAACAGGTGACTTGCCCTGTAACGATACAAGGCTTATCCTGCCAATAAGGCTTTATCACAATGTGACTTTCTTCTTGATAGATTTCAATAAAATCTTGTGGGTGAATTTTCAACCGTTTTCTTATATCTGTCGGCAGGACAATTCTTCCAACGTTATCTATAGATCTTACATAGTCTTGATTTAACAAATTGACCCCCTCCTGCATCTCTAGATATAGGCAATTCCCTCTTTTTCTTGGAATGAAGCGCTCCAATCGGTTAGGGAAAGGATAAGTTGCAGGCTGATTCAGTGGCTAAACACGCTTCCCATATATAATATATCTGTTTGGAGCAGGACCAATGAAAGAAAAAGGATAACATGTAGTGAGCACAAGTTCTTCCTTTTCCTGTTGTAGTGTAATAATACTTTGATCATCTTTTTTCACAATCTTTGTTTTCTCAATTTCATAGGTGAATCGTCCGTATGAAAGCTCTATGACAAGTTGATCCCCTTTCACAAGTTCTCCTGTTCGTCTAAACACAGTATCACGATGCCCAGATAAAACGATTTGTCCCTGTTCGTTAGGAAAATAGCTCTCGTGATAATGACCCACTCCCTTTGCCAAATCCTCCGCCGCTGTTCCTTCTACAATTGGTAACTCAGCGTTTAACTTTGGAATGTGCAAGAGCCCAATGGTTTCACCAGCCTCCGGCACAAAAGAGGAATCCATTTTCCCCTTTTGCTGGATGGCTGCTTGCGCAGACTGGAATGATTGATCTACTTGTCTTTGTCCATCAACGATTCTCGTATATCCTACAATCACAAGACAAATACCTGCTGTAATCAATAGAGCTGAGATGATTTTTTGAAACATGGACGATTATCCGTTTCTTTTTCTTCTTTTCCATACAATAAGGGATGCACCTATTAGTACAAGTGCAAATCCTGCTAGTAAAAGGTTGTACATCTCTGTTGCAGTGTTCGGAAGATGATGACCAGGTGTATCCGGTTCTGAATGAGAAGGCTGCTCTGGATTTGCTGGCACCTCTGGCACATGCGGCGGTACTACCGTTGTTGAGTTTTCAGGTTTGTCTGGTTCGTCAACATTATCACCCTTCACAACTGCGATATTTTGAATGGTTTTACCTTCAGATCCTTTCGCAACCTTCGCTTCAAAAGTCACCGTATGCCAGTCCGTGTCTTTGATATCACCAAATTGTCCGGTGACTGTGCCTTTTGTGTAGTCTCCGTTGTCGTCATCTTTTGCATCTGTGACGGCTTGGTCATCTACTTTTAATGATCCTTCGACGTATTCAAGACCTTTTGGTAGTTGATCTGCGATGACTAAATCTTTGATGACACTGTCTTCTACACTATTTTTTGTTTTGATGGTGTAAAGGAGAGTGTCGCCTACTTGTACTTCTTTTTCATTTGTATTGCCTTCTGCTTTTTGAGCAATCTCAGATGTTTTTTCTGATTCAAGCTTTGGATCTCTTGGATCAATGTTTGTTTCGGTTGTTGGCTCATCTGGCGGCGTGTTTTCGCCTGTTACTTTTGCTGTGTTTTGAATGGTTTTATCCGCTTGGCCTTTAGCGACCTTCGCTTCAAACGTCACCGTATGCCAGTCCGTGTCTTTGATATCACCAAATTGACCGGTCACTGTGCCTTTTGTGTAGTCTCCGTTGTCATTATCTTTTGCGTCTGTGACAGCTTGTCCATCTACTTTTAATGACCCTTCGACGTATTCAAGACCTTTTGGCAGTTGATCTGCGATGACTAAATCTTTGATGACACTGTCTTCTACACTATTTTTTGTTTTGATCGTGTAAAGGAGAGTGTCGCCTACCTGAACTTGTTTTTCATTTGTATTGCCTTCTGCTTTTTGAGAGATCTCAGATGTTTTTTCTGATTCAAGCTTTGGATCTCTTGGATCAATGTTTGTTTCCGTTGTCGGCTCATCTGGTGGCGTGTTTTCGCCTGTTACTTTCGCTGTGTTTTGAATGCTTTTACCTGATTGGCCTTTAGCGACTTTCGCTTTAAACGTCACGGTATGCCAGTCTGTATCTTTGATATCACCAAATTCTCCGGTCACTGTGCCTTCTGTGTAGTCTCCGTTGTCGTCATCTTTTGCATCTGTGACGGCTTGGTCATCTACTTTTAATGATCCTTCGACGTATTCAAGACCTTCTGGTAGTTGATCTGAAATCACGAGATTTTCGACGATGCTGTCCTCTTCAAGGTTCTTTGTTTTGATCGTATACAGAAGGGTATCGCCTACCTGTGGTGTTTTTTCATCTGTGTTCCCTTCTGCTTTTTTCTGAATGCTCGCTGTCTTTTCTGATGCTAGTTTTGGTTCACGAGGATAAATTTCTGTATTCGTTGTTGGATCATCTGGCGGTGTGTTTTCACCTGTTACTTCGGCAGTGTTTTGAATATCTTGACCAGCCTGTCCCTTTTCAACTGTGACTTCAAACGTCACGGTATGCCAGTCCGTGTCCTTCACATCACCAAAATAACCTGTGACCTTTCCATCTGTGTAGTCTCCGCTATCGTCGTCTTTCACATCTGTGACAGATTCTCCATCAATTTCAAGAGACCCAGCGACATACGTCAGCCCTTTTGGTAATTGATCTGAGATCACTAGATTTTCCACAAGGCTGTCTTCTATCGTGTTCTTTGTTTTAATTGTATAAAGCAGGGTATCTCCTACTTCTGGATGCTTCTCATCTTTGTTACCTTCTGCTTTTTTCTGTAAGACGGCTGATTTTTCTGATTCAAGCTTTGGATCACGAGGATAGATTTCTGTTTTTGTTGTCGGATCGTCTGGTGGTGTGTTTTCACCTGTGACACTCGCTGTATTTTGAATGTCTTTGCCAGATTGACCTTTTTCAACCGTCACTTCAAATGTCACGGTATGCCAATCTGTATCTTGAACGTCACCAAATTGTCCTGAAATGGTACCATCTGTGAAGTCTCCGTTATCGTCATCCTTTGCGTCAGTGACTGCCTCTCCATCCACTTGAAGTGAATCCGACACATACGCTAATCCTTCCGGCAGTTCGTCTGAGATCACTAAATTTTCAACGAGACTATCTTCTATCGTATTCTTTGTTTTAATCGTATAAAGAAGTGTA
This sequence comes from Bacillus sp. FSL W7-1582, assembly GCF_038593325.1. Taxonomy (NCBI): domain Bacteria; kingdom Bacillati; phylum Bacillota; class Bacilli; order Caryophanales; family Bacillaceae; genus Bacillus; species Bacillus sp. FSL W7-1582. The sequence continues at coordinate 436,841 of NZ_CP151987.1, read as the reverse complement.
TCACCGACCTCTGGATGCTTCTCATCTGTATTGCCATCTGCTTTTTTCTGCAAGACGGCTGATTTTTCAGAAGTCAGCTTCGGGTCACGAGGATAGATTTCTATATTCGTTGTCGGCTCGTCTGGCGGTGTGTTGCCGGTTGTGACACTCGCTGTATTTTGAATATCTTTGCCTGCCTGGCCTTTTTCAACTGTGACTTCAAACGTCACGGTATGCCATTTCGTATCTTTCACTTCACCGAGCGTTCCAGTGACAGTTCCATCTGTCATATCACCGTTGTCGCCATCTTTTGCATCTGTGACTGGATTCCCATCTACCTGTAGAGAATTTGGTACATAAGATAATCCTTGAGGTAACTTGTCAGAAATCACAAGGTCTTCTATTACACTATCTTCAACAGCGTTACGGGCTTGAATGGTATACAGCAATGTGTCCCCTACTTCTGGGTGCTTCTCATCTGTATTCCCATCTGCTTTTTTCTGTAAGACTGCTGATTTTTCTGATTCAAGCTTTGGATCACGAGGATAAATTTCTATGTTTGTTGTTGGATTGTCTGGCGGTGTATTTTCCCCTTTGACATTCGCTGTATTTTGAATATCTTTACCCGCTTGCCCTTTTGCTACTTTCGCTTCAAATGTCACGGTGTGCCAATCGGTGTCTTTCACATCACCTATTTGACCTGTCACAGTACCGTTTGTAAAGTCACCTTTGTCTTGATCCTTTGCATCTGTTACGCTTGTGCCATCTACCTTAAGAGAACCAGAAACATAGGTTAAGCTGCTCGGAAGGTTATCTGATATGATCAGATTTTTAAGAATGCCGAATTGCACCGTATTTTTTGCTCTAATTGTATAAAGCAAAGTGTCGCCTACTTCTGGATGCTTTTCATCTGTGTTGCCTTCTGCTTTTTTCTGTAAAGCAACCGATTTTTCTGATTCAAGGTTAGGGGGATATGGATCGAATTCAGGCTTCACCCTTGAAGCTAAGTCGTAAGATAATGAATCACCTGCAGTGCCCATATATGTTGTACTTAATGTTTTCGCATCAAGTGTAAAAAGAGTGGAATGACCAATGGATTCATTTAATCCTGACTGTAATAGCATCTGCCCATTTGGCAAGAAGCTAATTCCCCGCACGCCTCCGTCAATCGTTTTACCATCCGCATTTGTAATCGGAATGACACGAATGACTTCAGCTGTTTCAGGATTCATTTGCGCAACGGCTCCACTGTTATTAGATGCAAACCAAAGATAGCCATCCTTATCGACTACAAGATCTCCGCCAATGTCACCACCAATGCCAGAGCCAGCGTCATAACCGACGATTTTTTTGGACGTTTTTTGACCCGTAACTAAATCGTACGTTCCAAGGAAAGAATCACCATTAGAAAAATAAGAATAAATATATTTATCTTGATGCACAACGGCATTAGTAGCGCCTTCAGGTAGTTTCGTTACGACTTGTGCTTGCCCTGATGTCGCATTTATTTTATATAGAGTAAGGCTAGTGCCATTTGCAGTTGCATACACTACATTTTCTCGATCACTAACAGCAACACCATTCACTGCGCCTATATCGATTCCTTTCACCTCTACACTAGCTTTAACATTTGTTGGATCATTTCCATCGAGTTGCTGAAGAACTAGTGGCCTAGTCCCAATCATATAGGAATCCGTATTGTTCACGACCACTGTTCCAGCAGCTTTTGTAACAGGTGGTGAGACCGTTAATAAATTCCCAGCGATTAGCACCAATATAAGAAATAATTGACTCGTTCTTTTTAATATGTTCATTTTTTGACATCCCCTTTTCCCTGCTTTACATCATAATGGTATGTACCAGTTCACCTCCCACACTTTGGTAAAGAATATCAGTAACATTTCAGAACCCTCAACATGACCAAAAGACTATTTTCGACAAAAATAGCCCTTTGGTCATATAAAGCTTTCGACATCTGATCCATCTATGTTTTTTCCAATAAAACAAGTTTTTTTATCGTGTATCAAATATTTTATCTATCAATAAAAACAGGCCTAACGACGCAATTTACATACAATCTATTCTATTTTATCTTGAATATTCTTTAATTGTATAAAGGTTGTTTTTTTGTCATTTTATATTGAATTTTTTTCTTATTTTCATAAAAATTGGTAATTATTGGTTCGCTTTGTTAAAAAAAACAATTCAAAAGTCTTGCTCCAAAATTTGATGTTTTCTGCTCTTTTTATGGAAAAAATTCTTTTTATCGAGTAAGCGATTACAATTAAGCAAAGCCATTTAAAGGGGCGTGCGAGTATGTTACGATTGAAATCGAGTGTTTAAGAAAGAAGGGAAAGCTTTTGAAGCGGGAACATCTTTTACGTTGGTTTTTTTATTTTGTTGGATTGATTGTACTTGCTTTTGGACTATCGCTGACAGTGAAGGGAAAGATCCTTGGCATTGGGCCGTGGGACGCTTTTCATTATGGACTGTTTCAGCATTTTGGTTTAACCATTGGACAATGGTCGATCATTATTGGTGCACTGATTGTGACACTGACATCTGTTTTCACGAAATCTTTTCCAAAGATCGGCGCCCTGCTCAATATGGTGCTGATCGGCGTGTTTATTGATTTCTTTAATGCAGTATTACCTGCACCACATGGGTATTTACCTGCTTTATATGTGTTTATTACGGGCGTGATTGTGTCTGGGTATGGCGTTGGCATTTATGTCTCAGCCAACCTTGGCGCTGGGCCAAGGGATTCATTAATGTTGCTCATCTCAGCAAAAACGGGGCTGAACGTGCAGTGGGTTCGAAATGGTATTGAGTTAACCGTGCTCCTATTTGCATGGATGCTCGGCGGCCCGATTGGCATTGGAACGATTCTGACGGCCATCTTTACCGGACTCGTCCTTCGCTTTTCATTGCCACAATCGACACGGCTCTTGCAACTGCTCATTACAAAAACAGCGGAGAAACCTGTTCAGACCCTTACCCGATAAGAACAAGCCATTCTACTAAATGAATGGCTTGTTTTGTGCTAAACTAAATAGACGCAATATTCTTAAAACAGGAGATGATCCTCTGATGCAGCTTTTCCATTATCATTACTGGACACCATTTGTTGAGGAGACAGAGAAGGCGTACACCTCATTAGGCTTTGAAGTAAAGGGGCGTTTCGCAAAGGAAGGTTCCTTTCCCCCTCCGCAGACATGGGATGATTTTAGAGAGAAGAAGCCCTCTTTCCGAATCATTGAGATGAGAAAGGGACAGATCAATATCACATTTGGTTATAGTAAAAAAGTCCTTTTTGATCACATCGGCTTTCTAGTGACTGATGATGAATATGATCAGCTGCTGGTACAAGCGCAAAAGAGAAACTGGGCAATCCAGACTGGGGAGCGAAGAACGTTTCTTTCTACACCGATGCGCTTAAGGCTTGAATTGCAGCGGCGGACAGATGTGATTGAAACTGGTGAAGAAGCAATTGCCGAGATGACGATCGCAGTACCTGATTTGACTCATACACCTGCGGTCGATCAGTTGCTGGACGGTTTGACACAACCTATTCATTGGAAAAAGGGAGAACGTCTCTCTTTACTTGAAGTGAAGATGATGGATTCTTCTGGGATGAATACGATTGATCCAAACGGTGTTCATGTCCTCACACAAGGATAAAAAGCAGCGAGATACGCTGCCTTTTTTATGATTGTTTACGGATTGGAATCCAAATCAATGTCACATGATCTGGAGAATGTATCTCTCCATCTAAAGGGTACGTTTCCATCTCCATTCCCCCAGCATGCTCATATCCTGAGGCAGGAAACCATTCTGTGAAAATACGTGTCCATGTTGAATGCACAGCGGTTTCGACAGGCCCCTTTGCCTGAAATACAGCCCACGTACTGGCCGGAATCTGCTCGACTGTCATGGTCGAATCTGGTTGTTCCTCACCTTGCTCAATCCCAATGATATAGTCAAATGTTTCAAGCGTTTCATCAAAATGCGCACATACACCGATATATCCGAGTTCTCCAGCTGCATGAGCCAGTGAATCCGTCCATCCTTCTTGATTGACACGCTTCCAAAAGGCGGGAATATCCTGTTTGTTTTGGCTATTCTTTGTTGTTGTCTTTAGTCTTCTGCCTATGATTGAAAATGAATCCTTTTCCACAATTCGATAATGCATCGGTTCGACTCCTTTTATTTGAAGTTCGAAGGAGAGACGGGGGTAGGCTTTCACTGTATACTCGCCTGTTTTCACTGCTGCCGGTGTATATCCATGATGCCGCTTGAAGGCTTTCGCAAACGACTCTGGGGTTTCATAGCCATACTTCACCGCCGCATCAATGACTTTCACTTGCTTGGTCATGAATTCTTCTGCCGCAAGGGTTAATCGTCTTTTGCGAATATATTCTGCTACTGCAATTCCCGTCAGCATATGGAATAGCCGCTGATAATGAAATTTAGACATACAGGCGGCCTCTGCCACTTCTTCGATCTGCAAAGGCTGATCCAGCCTCTCTTCCATATAATTGATACTATCCATGATCAAGTGAATCATTTTTCCCTCTCCTTCCTTTTCCACTATATCGAGAACCGCCCGCACCTTCCTGTCATTTTGTGCTTTCATTGAACAGGATGTCTGTTTCTCTTTTGCATGTGTTCATCCAATGGTACAATAAATGTAAAAAATCGAGGTCCGTTATGAAGATTTTCGCTATTCAATTACAACCTTTAGATGATAAAAATGCACGAAACCAAATAGAACAGCTGAAGCCTTTTGTGTCACTTGAAAAACGCGCCGCCGCTGAGCGCTTTCGTTTTTTGATCGATGCAAGAAGAACGCTTTTAGGTGAGGTACTGATTCGTCACATCATTCATGAGATGTACGCACTGCCTATGGAACAGATCATTTTTGAAACAGAAGGGAATGGAAAGCCTGTTGTCCGGCAAATTCCTTCTTTTCATTTTAATCTTTCTCACTCTGGTGATTGGGTCGTGGGCGCAGTAGATGATGCGCCTGTTGGCATTGATATTGAAGAGATTAAACCGATTGATTTAGCCATTGCCAAACGATTTTTTTCAGCTGACGAATATCAAGATTTACTCTCACAGCCGACAGACCAGCAGGAAGCCTATTTCTTTCATTTATGGTCCATGAAGGAGGCTTTTATCAAGCTGACAGGGAAGGGAATATCCTATGGTCTTTCATCCTTTACCGCTCGCTTGTCAGAGGATGGACAGGCTACTTTGAGATTACCTGATCACGAAGCCCCTTGCGTTGTCCAAACATATTCACTTGATCCTGCCTACCAAATGGCGGTTTGTACAAGAAAACCCGCTGCGGCTGAGCACGTCGAGATACTCACTTGTGAGAACATGCTGTCACGCCTTAATAACGTGTGATTTGTTGAAGTGATGACTTTAGCAAATCGACGCCTCGTGCGATTTCCTCTTCTTTTACATGCCAAATGTTCAGCTGAAGTATAGGCTCCTTATGATAAGTAGAAATGAAATGGCGGTCGATCGGCTGAACCATCACAGAAGCCTTTTTTAGCTGCTGAATGAGCTGATTCATCGGAATGGACCGGTCGACACGAACGTGGGTATGGGTAGCTGGCTCCTCTTCTCCCAGCTCATAAGCACCTTGATCATTTTTCAAACAGGCCACAAGTTGTTTGGATCGAGCTCTATAGGTCGCCTGCATCCTTTCTCTATGACGCTCAAACATCCCGCTTTTCAAATAAATTTCTAAAGCAGCTTGCGAGAGCATCGAGCTGTCGATATCAATCAGCCGTTTATGTTCACTAAAGGGGCCAATCAGCTCGTTTGGTAAGACGACAGCACCTGTTCTAAGCCCCGGAAAAATGATTTTTGAGAAGCTTTTTAAATAAATGACCTTCCCCGCCCGATCATATGAATAGATCGGGTCTCTTTTTGTATCGAATTCTAAATCAGCCAAATAATCGTCTTCAACGATGTAGACATCATATGCTTCGGCAAGGGCTGCAATCGCTATTTTTTCTTGTTTCGACAGACTCGTTCCAAGCGGGTTTTGAAACCTTGGCATCGTATAGAAAAAGCGAATATCCTCCTCTCTGAAGATACGCTCCAATTCCTGAAGATCGAGTCCTTTTTCCGTCCGCTGAATCCCCCGGACAGGCAGTTGGTTTTTCTCTAAGTATTGGAGGAATAGGTGATATCCTGGCTGTTCGACCAATATGGTCTGTTTTCCATTCGGAAACGGGATGGTGCTTAAAATCGATAAGGCCAGCTGAATACCAGAAGTCATGACGATCTGTTCTGGAGAGGCAAACACTTGATAATCCGTTAAACGCTTTGAAATGATTGGCAGTAAAGATGGTAATCCATTGGTGGTGCCATAGATAAATAAATCATTTTGATACAGATCAATCGCTTGATTGATGCAGTGCTGAAAATCGACATACGGAAACACAATGGGATCAGGCGCAGAGGAAGCAAAATCAATCCATGTGCTGCCCTTCTTAACGGCTGACTGATTGGTTTTCACGACAAAATAGCCACTTCTTTCTACAGAGTACAGCAAGTGTTCACGCTCTAATGTGTCTAGTGCTTTTATGACAGTGCTTTTGCTCACAGCATATTGAGCCGCTAAGTGACGAATGGATGGAATTTTCATTCCAGCATTGTATTCACCGCTCTCGATTTTGTTTTTTATATTCAACACAAGCTGATCATATTTCCTCACAGTACTACCTCCTTGTACCGGTACAGATATCAATAACTCTTATTGTACACTTTACTTGATCCGTTTACGATAAAAAGACAGAACCGGTCGATTCAACTGAAGCATGCATGCTCGTGTAAGGAGAATTCAGATGGATATGTCAAAACAAAAAGCGTATGCTGCTTCGATCGCATACGCCTGTATTATTGGTTTTTCATTCTTGTTTGTCAAAGTAGCCTTAGCATCAGCGAATCCAATTGATGTATTGGGACACCGATTTACTGTTTCTTTCGCAGCGGCTCTTTTGTTATTTCCATTTTTGCGAAAAAAGTATCGTTTTTCCATTCAATGGCGTGATCTCATTTACATTGTGCCATTTTCCTTGCTTTATCCTGTGTTGTTTTTTGCATTTCAAGTGTGGGGGCTGATGTTTACCTCTTCATCAGAGGCCGGCATTATTCAGGCGACCATCCCTATTTTGACAATGGTGCTTGCAGCATGGTGTTTAAAGGAACGTCCTACCTCGATCCAGGTGCTGTTTACCATTCTTTCTGTGTCCGGGGTGATGCTCCTCTTTGTGGTGAAGGGAATTGATGTGAAACATTCTCATCTCATTGGTTATGTGCTGATCTTACTTTCAGCCTTATCATCCAGTGCCTATAGCGTATTTGCCAGGGTGATGACACGGCGGTTCCATGCCATTGAACTGACTTTCATGATGACCTTCTTTGGATTTGTTTTCTTTAATGCTGCTGCTCTCATTCGGCACTCGGTACATGCTACACTACCGCAGTTTTTCAGTCCGTTTACGCAGCCATCCTTTGTATGGTCTATGCTCTTTTTAGGCATTCTCTCATCACTGCTCACAGCGTATTTATCAAACTATGCTCTTTCCCACCTTGAAGCAGCAAAGGTGAGTATCTTTAACAATCTTTCTGCTTTCATTACCATTTCCGCTGGCGTGCTTATTTTACATGAAACGATTGATATGGTTCACCTCATCGGGGCTGTCCTCGTCATTGGCGGAGTGATTGGCGGGAATGTGGTGAGGAAGGGGAATTCAACACAGAAGAACTAGACAAAACTAACATCAAAACCATTTATTGTCTTGTGTTTTTTTGTATAATAAGGAGAGAGAACCTCTCCTTATTATACAAACTAAAATGGACGTGTTATGAGTGCATATATTTATAGTATTTACAAAGATATTGATCCTCAACGAGTTAAGAGGCTATCAACGTAACAGACCTTATTTATATGTGTTATTTGCGATGAACTACATACTAGCACCACTCTTCCTAGGTGGACTGCTTGCATTTTTTATCAAAAACGTATCAATCATCTACATCTCATTTTTCATTTTTTTAACAACGATTCACCTTGATAAAAGTCTTATGCGAATCTTATTTTCTTCAGATAAAAAACAGATGTCCATCCTGAAATTGAATATGGATCAATATATTTTCGGGAAAGATATGAGTAAATTTTTCGGTGTCATGATTGGTTTTATATGCTTTTTTTTAGGTTCTTTCTGCATGACTTTAAACACACATGCTTTGCATCATTCTTTTATTCTTGGAGCCTTAGGCATTAGCTCGTTATTATTCGGATATTTACTTAGATTGAACTTATTATTACTTCTTACTAGACCTAGAGTCTTTTCAATCACACCCATGATTCAATACATCACCACTGGGGTCATTGCTGCTTGGATGTTTTTTGTTTTTAAATTCGAATTATTTTCTATTCCTTTTTCTAACCAATTGGTGCTTACGCTTGCTGCTTTGATCTTTCTTACTAGTCTTATTTTATTAATCAATTGGAAAAAGAACATTAGATATTCGCCTATCTTCCATTCAGAGGAGAAGGATAGACATCATCAAAACACAACATCAAGATCTTTCAATCATATTTTATTTTTTGAAATCACCCTTCTTTTGAGAAACCCTCCAATACAATGGTCGGTTTTACTATTTATATTAACAATATCTGGTGGTCTATTAACTCTCATTCTGTATGGTGTTCATACAAACCAAATCGAAACAATGAATATAGAAAATGATTTTTTGTTTATTTTTAGTGTTATGTTCCCTATGATTTTTATTTCTAACGCCCTTCAATCTTATGTCTCTTTTGATGTTGATGGTCCCATTATTCCTTTAAAACATAGGTTACCTCACTTTATAAAGAACAAAATAAACTCTAAGTTGATATTATCCGTTCTATTACATATGTTTTTTTGTACTGTATATACTATCTTTTCTACTTTTACAATAAATGTAGATCACCCCTTTTATGTGATATTTACTTTGTTAGTTAGTAGCGTTTTAATAGGCGTATGCACAGTTGGTTCTACTGTTCTATTTCCTTATTTTAAATGGGAGTATGTGTATCAAGTTCCTAGCACACTGAGCAAATTAACATTAAACCTTTGCTTCAGTTTCATTTTAGGCTTATCCGTTATGTCCTCATATAACCTAGCCTCTTTTATTGCGGCAAATACGATCATGATTGTTTGTACAGTGATCATCATCGTCATCATGTTTTTATTTTGGGATAAAACGATTAACAAAAACTGCAAATCAGTTAAAACATTATTCGAGTGAGGGATTGTATGCTTTCAATTCATGATCTAATCAAGGAATATACAGAGTCCAACTTCAAAATATCAATTCATGAATTACATTTTCATCAAGGCTCAATTGTTGGATTATTAGGCAAAAATGGCGCTGGAAAAACAACCATTCTTGAAATAATCGCGGGGTTGATCTCACCAGATAAAGGTGAATTAATCATACAAAAAGATATAGAAAATGGTTTTTCAACTGTCGGTTACATGGAAGATGATCCAACACTTTTTGAAAACTTAACATGCTTCGAATTGATTAAATATCAATCCATGTTAGTTGAACAACCGTTAAATAAAAAACAGATTCAACATTTATTAGAAAAATATGGGCTTGAAAAACAAGCCCATATTCGCTCTTCTTCTCTATCCCGAGGGATGAGGCAGAGGATTTCTTTTATATTAACCACCTTACACAATCCAGCTATAATCTTATTAGATGAACCATTTACCGGTCTAGACCCAGCAAATATGACTCTTATGAAAAGACATCTAAGAGAATTTAAGGCTCAAAATAAAACGATCATTCTTTCTACGCACATCCTTCAATTTGCCGCTAACTTATGTGACGAGATCCTTTTTATAAATGAAGGACAAATCGTTCATTCAGAAAAAAAACCTTCCGAAGAAACATTTGATGAAGGTCAGCTTGAAAAAAGATTCTTTGAAATGTTATCCTAAATAGCAGTTTCTCTACGTTTAAAATGGTATTCAGCTATAGAAAACAACGGCCCTCGTTTGACGGGGCCGTTGTTTTCTTTTATTGGCTGATGAATTGCCTTTTTGTTGTCTGCTCAATGACATGCCTCATATGTTCTGCGAACTGCTCGAGGTGTGTGTTGATATACATGTGGCCTCCTTCGAAATCAGTGCGTTCGATGGCGTTTGCCCATGTTAGCCAGCCGGCTGCGTCTTCCATGCATTTCTTATCTTGCTTTCCGTTCAATAAATAAACGGGTGATTCGATGATTGTTTTGTCTGTATGCTGGAAGGATTCTAATGCTTGATAGTCGGCACGTAAGGATGGTGTAAAGTAATCCATCATTGGCTTGTTCTCTAACAATTCTTTTGGAATCCCGCCCATTTCAGCGATATGCTGAACAAATGCTTCATTCGATAAATGGGTCAATATTTGTCTTTTTGTTTGCGGTGGCTGAATGGCAGAAATGACAACCGCTGCCGGATCGATGCCTTCCCTTTCTAGCAGCTGAGTCAGCCTGTACACCACAAGCCCGCCCATGGAATGTCCGAACAAAATAAATGGACGGTTTAATTTGCCTGTCAGCCCTTCTTTATACAATTCAGCCAGCCGGTCAATGCTTGTTTCAAGCGGCATGAGGTTCGTTCCATGACCCGGAGGCTCTGCTGCTGTCACTTCGGCCATGTCCTTCAGCTGTTCAAAGAGCGGACGGTAAGAGGCGGAATATCCGCCTGCAAAAGGAAAACAAATAAGCTGAATGAGATCTGATTTTTTTTCAAAGGTTTTAAATAATTGGTTCATACGTCCTTACCCCTTTACGATCGTTTCAAGAATCTGCGCAAGTTGATCTGCCTGCGGTCTTTTCATCATGGTCACATGGTCGCCTTTTATTTGATAATACGAGCACGTTTCTCTCGTGTAAGCTTCCCAATCGGCAAATTTCTTCTGGAAATCTGTGGCGTGATCGCTGCTTTGTATAATATAAAACGGCACAGAGAATGGGTCTTTTTCTAATTCAATGGCTTGTGACATGATGGTATTATGAGTCTGCATTTGCAAGTATTTATCTAAATAGTGATCATTCATAAATTGATGAACGACTTCATCCTTTTCTGCTTCTTTGAGGATTTTCTGCTTCACTTCTTGGAAGCTGAACCCTTGTAATGCTTCTGGTTTGATGCCGACGAGGTTCCCCATACCTAGGACGAGGGCGAGCATTTTCACTTCTTCTTCGTTCATATCGGCATGAAGCGCTTGATCTGCCTCATCTCTTAATACCGGAACCGTATCTAAAATGATCAATCCTTTTGGCGCTTTTCCTGCATGACAGAGTCTCTGATTCATTCCGTAAGCAAGATGTCCGCCCATGGAATGCCCTGCCAAATAATCAATGCCTGGTCGATAGAATGTTTCAATGGCTTCAATAAAAATGGTGACAAGCTCTGTATAATGAAGGAATTGTGGTTCTTCATCCTCATACAAGCCTGGAGACTGCAAGGCGTAAACAGCTCCTTCATGTGTCATGAGCTTGGCCACATCGATATACCCCATCACCGTTCCACCAGCAGGCGGTGCAAAGAAAATTCTCGGTTCAGCCGGATCCCCTTTTTTCAACTCGATCACATAGTCTTTCGGCGCTCTTTCGACAGACTCGCCTGTTTCTGGCACTGTATCCAAATATGCCGCTAACTGTGCTGGCGCTGGGTGCATGAAAATCCATTTCGGATCAACACGGACACCTTTTTCTTTTAATTTGGCAACGGCTTGAATACTCATAATCGAATCTCCGCCTAAATCAAAGAATGAATCATGAATTCCTACTCGTTTGACACCAAGCACTTCACTGAAAGCTGTCACAATCAGCTGCTGTGTTTCTGTTACCGGTTGATCGTCTTCATGTGAGGAAGAGACTGCGTCTGTCGGCTCCGGCAAAGCTTTTTGATCGACCTTCCCATTCGTTGTGACGGGAATTGCGTCAAGTACGATAAAGTAACTTGGAATCATATAGCCTGGCAGGCTTTCCTGTAAAAATGCTTTCCATCCGAGAACAGGCTCTCCCCCATCTGTGACAAGGTAGGCTGCCAGCCGTTTTGAGCTGCCGTACGTTTTAGCAATGACGGTACATTCTTTTACTTGTGGGTGTTTGAGCAGGGCTGTCTCAATTTCTCCACATTCAATTCGGTAGCCTCTAATTTTGACCAAGTTGTCTTTTCGGCCAAGGTATTCAATACTGCCATCAGACCGCCATTTCCCTAGGTCACCGGAACGATACAGTTTGTCCCCTTTTAATGCCGGGAATGGATTGTCAATAAACCGCTCCTTCGTACGCTCTGGGTCATGCAAATATCCTTTTGCCAGCCCTGTTCCGCCGATATAGATTTCTCCTTTGACGCCTGTTGGTACTGGATTGAGATGATCATCAAGTATGACAACCGTTGAGTTGGCGACTGGCACACCGATTGGCACTGATCTTGCATCCTCCGGTACGTGTGTGACTTGATAAGTGGTCGCTAATGTTGTGTTTTCTGTTGGACCGTAAGCATTGATCAGCACACCCTTCATATGTGGCAATGCCTTTCGTGCATGCTCACTAGACATGGCTTCTCCGCCAACGAGTAATGTACGGTATCCAGCCACACTTTTTGGATCATGCTCAATCAGCCGGTTGAATAATGCAGTTGGCAAACAGTTGGCTGTGACTTGATGCGTTTTGATTAAACGAGTTAATTCGTCCATATTCAGAGCAGCATATTTCGGGATCAGAACCAGCTGACCGCCACTTAGCAGCATTCCCCATAATTCAAAGGTAAAGGCATCAAATGCATAATTAGACAGCTGAAGCATTTTATCTTCTGAACCAAGCTCAATATAGTTTGTTTCTTTCACTAAGCGGACCACTCCTGCATGAGGAAGCATCACGCCTTTTGGTGTGCCTGTTGAACCTGAAGTGTAGTTCACATAGGCAAGCTGGTCTTCTCCTACAATCGATTTTTCCCTTTGATACACTGCGCCTGTTTCTGGTAACGGCTTGTCCATTTCAATCTTTGTGCCGCTCAGATCGTCTAAACGATTGATCAGATGCGACTGGGTTAAAATGATATCGCTTTGTGTATCGCGAACGATCAGACCGATGCGGGCATCTGGATACTCAGGTGACATCGGTACATAAGCAGCACCCGACTTGACGATCCCTAGAACTGAGACCATCATGTCAAACGAACGATCAAACAGCATCGGGACAAGTGAACCGGGTCCAACGCCCTTTGACTGTAAATAGGCAGCCAGATTTGTCGCCTTCTCGTCTAAATCTTGATACGTCATATGCTCTTCCATATAAGATACAGCAATCCGGTACGGATCACGCTGCACTTGTTCTTCAAATAATTCTTGCAGCGTACGCTTTGGATAAGGCGTGTCAGTTTGATTTTTCCCTATGATCATGGCATTCTGTTCTGTTTTGTCCATGACGCAAAAGTCAGCGAATGTCCGTTCAGGCTGAGCCGTCATGCCATCTAACAAATTGAGATAATAATTCATCATACGGTGGATCGTTTCTTGCTCAAATAAATCCGTATTATATTCCACATGGATAGACAGCTTGTCCTCCTGCTCAAATACATGCAAGGTGAGATCAAATTTAGAGACGGTATGATGGACCATCACTTGTTCCGATGTCAGTCCTTTTAGGTTGATATCCAGCGAATCAGTGACATACCCCATGGCGACTTGGAAGATCGGTGAACGACTTAGGTCTCTATCCATTGAAAGGTCATCCACAAGCTTGTCGAATGGATAATGCTGATGCTCAAAAGCTTTTAACGTCATTTCTTTCACCTTTGCCAGTAAATCGGTAAAGGTATCGGCTGTTGAAACGTCCTGTCTCAGCGCCAATGTATTGACAAACATGCCGACGAGCTTCTCTGATTGTTCGACATCACGCCCAGCGATCGGCGATCCAACAATGACATCTGTTTGTCCAGACAACTTGTGAAGCAGGACATAATAGGCTGACAACATCGTCATAAATAGTGTTGTCCCTTGCTGCCTCGACAAGGCATGTAAACGACGAACAAGCGGTTCATCTATCACGATTTGCTCTGTAGCCCCATTAAATGTTTGAACCGGCGGACGAGGACGGTCAAACGGGAGCTCTAATACCGGCAACTCTCCTTGTAACGTTTCTAGCCAATAGCTCTGAGCCTCATGGTGGTTCTTTAATTGCTCATTCTCCCAATGAACATAATCGGTCCATTCAATCTCAAGTACAGGTAGCTCAGGCGTTTTCTCTGATAATAGCGCACCATACACGACTTCTAATTCTTGAATAAGCAGGCTGAGCGACCATGCATCGGAAATGATATGATGCTGCGCACAAAGCAAGTAATATTCCTCTTTCCCCATATCAACAATTGTCCACTGTGCAAGCGGTCCCCGTTCTAAGTCATAGATGCGGTTCGCCTCTTGCTGAATCAGCTGTTCCAATCTTCTCGCTCTTGTTTTTTCATTAAATAATGAGAAATTCGCAACGGTTACTGATGGCGGAAGATCTTCACGGATGACTTGAACCGGCTTGCCGCCAATGGTTTGAAATGTTGCGCGAAGTGCTTCATGACGTTTTGTTAAGAGACCGATCGCCTTTGTTAACGTTTGGATGTGTACTTGGCCCATCAGTTTCCAAGCACCTAATATATTGTAATGATGGCTCTTTTCTAATGTAGATAAGAACCAAATTCGCTTTTGAGCATGTGACAGCTCATAGCTTGTTCGTTTTTCCAGCTTTGGAATGCTGGCTTCCTGAATGGCTGGTGCTCCATTGATGTCATCGACCATTTGTGCCAAGTGTGCCAGATTCTTGCTTTCAAATAAGATTTTTAGCGGTGCCTTTATTGAAAACTCATGATTAATACGAGAAATCGTTTGAGTGGCCTTTAATGAATGTCCACCAAGGTCAAAGAATTGATCCTCTTTGTACACACGATCGACTTCTAAAATATCCTCCCATATGGCCGCAAGCACCTGCTCTGTCTTCGTTTCTGGCAATTGCTTTTCAAACGGCTGTGCGTGTTTGTGATGGAACTGTTTGAGGGCTTCGTGATCAATAGAGCCATCTTGTTTTTTCGGTATATCTTCCACTTGCCTGATGTCCCAGTTCCCCTCTATGATGTCTGTGATCTTGTCAGCATCCACTTCTTTGCCTGATTGCACCGTATAGTACAGTTTCTTTTCAAAAAATGGTATTGGTGCTGGTTGAAGATGTTCAGCGATTTCTTGATTCGCCCCATCTAGGCCGATAAATAGATGCGCTTCATTCAGCAGAACACCTAGACATAATGAATGGAGTCCTTGTTTTTTTCCAATAAATTGAAAGCCCTTGCGAACGGTTAGCGCGGCCCCAGTATGCCCCTTAGACAAACCAAGATTATCCCACATGCTGAAATTCAAGGAAATCGCTCTTCTTCCCTCATGATAGGTAAGGGCATGTGCGAGTCCATCTAAAAAGCTGTTTGCCGCAGAATATGCACCAAATGTTGTGCCGCCAAAATAGCCATTCACTGATCCAAAAAAGACGAGTGGAACTGACGGGTCATGCTTGAAGGCTTCTTGCAGCACCCAAGCGCCATCTGCCTTCCCTGAAAGTTCTTTGACGAAATCTTCTTCTGTTGTATGAGCCAATGTGTACGTATCCACATGCTGAAAGTGCTCAGATACATTGCCAGCACCGGCTAAATGAAGCGCTCCTCGGATCGACTGTCCGAAATGCTTTTCTGCTTCATAAATCGCCTGCTCGACGTCACATAAATTCGTCACATCGGCTTGTACATAAAGGACGTCTCCCAGATCTTTAAGTTGTGAGAATGACGCCTCTTTTTCTCTGTCTTCTTCAAGGGATGTCCGTCCAATTAACACGAGCTTCAAGCCAAATTGGAGCATTTGCTTAGACAGTTCAAATCCAATACCGCCAAGCCCGCCAGTCAGCAAGTACAAGCCTTCATATTCTAAAAACCCTTCTGTCTGAGGTGCCGTCATCATATTCACTTTTTCCAGCTTTGGTACGAGGCGCTGGCCATGCCGGTAAGACACTTCTGCTTTCAAATGAATCGCACCTAGTTCGTCCGCAATATGCTTGGCATCCTGTTCCACATTCTCCGCTTCAATATCAAGGTGAGACACTTCTGCCCCTTCCCATTCTTGCGGGATGGTTTTTAATAATCCGGCAAGAGACGTTTTCTCCACATGAAGCTCATCTTGCGGTTTCACCAATTGACCACCTTTTGTGACAACAACGAGACGCATCGGCTCTTTATTTTCTTGTCTCAATGCTTGATACAAATACAAAATGGATTGGCTGGTGCTTGCATTCAGTTCTTTGAACTGCGCAGGGCTCGCAATCATCTCCTTGTCTGACACATTCCACAAGTGAAGCATACGGTCAATTTTTAATTCATCGGCTTCAAGCGCCGCCACAAGCCTGACGTAATCCCCTTTGATTCGAGGGTTCATCTGATACATCCCTTTTGACAGGCGTAAAAATTCATAACCCTTTTTCACAGAAACATAAGGCAGGTTCATTTGTTCAAATTGGGCATAAAGCGATGGATAAAGCCCTTTTTCATCCTCAAATACGAGTACATGATCAGTGGATACCGGCTGAGATGGACCGATATTCTCTTTTACCCAAATACGTTTAAAGAACCAATCTGGGAGGGTTTGTTCATTTTCCGAAGCAAGATCAAGTGCACGTTCAATGTCATGAAACACCCCATCTTTCAGTGCCGCACCTAGTTGAGCACGTTGGATTTTTCCGCTTTCTGTTTTCGGAAATTGGTCTTTTTTCACCGGAATGATATGGTCAGGTTCGATTCCCATTTTGCGAATGATGCTCTCTCTAATCTGCTGAATCATTGTGATTTGATCCTCTATCGAATCCTTCTCCGTGACAAAAAAGACGGCGAGTGTGTCATTACTTGATTCGGGATTGTAAATGCCGTACGCAGCGGCAAAGGTGACTTCAACCCCCTCAACTTCTTCCACAACGGCTTCAATTTCGTAATTCAAATAGTTCGCTCCGTTGATGACGATGATATCCTTTTCCCGTCCTGTGAGGACTAGGCGCCCTTCATGAATAAATCCTAAATCTCCTGTATGAAACCAGCCGTTTTCCGCAAATACTTCTTCATTCGCTTCCTCATTTTGATAGTAGCCCATCATAATCGTTGGACTCTTCACCTGCAAGCGGCCGACTTGATCTTCTGGCAGCACATGGTGATGCTCGTCTACAATCCGAATCCATACAGAAGGGATGGGTGCACCAACTTCTGTAAAGGTCATCTTGTGCGGATGATCGTGCGTCACATATTGAATCTCACTTGTTAATGAGGTCTGATCAATGGTCAGTTGTCCACCCTGATCATCATGACGCATGAATTCTTTTGACTGGACAATGGCTGATGATGTTTCTGACATGCCATAAGCCGGCACCATCGCATGGCGGCTTAATCCATGCGCACCCATGATGTGCATGAAACGCTGCGTCACTTTAGGAACAACTGCTTCGGCGGCGTTCATGATATAGGTCAAGGTGGAGAGATCCCAGCTCCCTTTGCGAATGTCGTCTTCATATTCATTCATCATCGCAAAGGCAAAGTTTGGCGCCCACGTCCTTGTGACACCGTATCTTTCTACCCAATCCAGCCACACCATCGGCCGTTCGATAAATTGATCAATGGATGGACTAATTTGCTGGCAGCCGAGGTACACATCATGTACATGAAACATGACAATGCCCCCTACATGATCAAGCGGCATCCAGTTCATGGATACATCCTCATGCGTGAAACCATTTGCCTGCTCAAAGGAAATGATTCTAGATAAAATGCTTTGATGGTTGTGCCGGATACACTTTGGCACACCCGTACTTCCTGAGGACAGCAGCTGAAGCACAGGCTCATCCGGCTCTGGCTCATAATGCTGTTCATCTGGATCACAGGCAAGTAATGTTTCGATTGTTAAAATCGGAATCGCTTTTGATTCAAATGTTTCACGCAGTCCTGCAATGTCCTCAGCACTCGCTTCGTTTGTAATAATGAATGGCTCATTTTGCAGCTGAAACACGCCCTTGAGCTTGTTCACACCTTGATTCATTTCATCATACACAGGCGGTACAGAGACTGGGGTTGGAATGATTCCACCGAGAATACAGCCCCAGAATACCGTGATAAAATCTTGATGATCTTTCAATTGAAGCAGCACTTGATCGCCGTTTGAAAGTCCGGCTGCCCTTAATCCAGATAGGACACGTTCCGCTCCTGTGAGCAATTCCGGGTAAGTCTGGATCACCTCATGACCGCCTTCTTTGAGATACGTGACTCCGCGATTTGTTGACATAAAGGCGGCTCGGATCAGTACCTCTGTCAATGTGACTGGTGTACCTGGTTTTCTAATCACATCACCTCCATAAACAAGAGCTGGTGGTTTTTCTTGTACGGAGGATTGTATGGTTTGGCTGACTTCATCTTTTGAAAACGATTCGTTTCCATTTGTACGCTGTCTATCCGGGAAGAGGTCATCTAAATGATAGGGTGTTTGTTTTTCTGTCTGACTCTCTATCAAAACAGCTGCTTCCTCTACTCCATCTATGGCTTTCGTGCGCTCTTCTATCTTTCTTCGTTCCTCTTCATCTAGTACATCAATGGCAAGCAGCGCCTCGGTATCGACCGCTCCACTTTCTTTTCGCGGCAAGGAAGGGACGAGGACGAGCGCGGCTGGCACTTCATCAGGATGAAGCGGGCCTCTCATCAAATCCTCTCTTGTCAACGAAGGGTCCTTCGCTTGTGCAAAAAGCACAAGCGATAGGCCTCCTTCTTGATTTTTCTTCGGGATGAGCGCACATTCCTTTAGTGGAAAGTGAAGCATGAAGACTTTCTCTAATGCTTTGAGATCGATTCGTTTTCCATTGATCCTGACAATATGATTTGCTGCATTTCCTTTTCGTCTACTAACTAGCATTCTTCTTCTCCTCCTACATCCAATCCAAAATCTGAATCTTGCTTTCTTCTGTCCAAACGCCGACATCCCCTGTCGGATAAAGGTATTCGCCTGTTTGATGTTTGAATGGATGCGGAATTTTATGCGCCTCCATCCAATCGGCTAGCTCTCCAAAAAGTGCTTTGATCTCTTTTGCGCCGATAAAAATATCTCCAGGAAATCCAACCGGCATGAGCTGATGTTCTTCATTCAGGACATATATTTCCGTTTCATAGGTAGAATCATGTACGCCTGCATATATTTCTTCTTGGTCTGGGTATAGCACGCTGACATGTGCGTTTTTCGCCCAATCACTGATCATCCGCTCTTTTTCCTCATTTGTCACAATTGTGAAGGAAGATAGCGGCGTATCCACTTGTTCTGTCATGGCTTCAAGTGTGTGAATCAGCTGTTGCATCAGCGTTTGTATTTGCTTTTCTGTATATTGATGTAAGTTGTATGTGATCCGAAGCTCCAGTGTATCTCCCGGCACTGCGACAAGGGTTAAGTCATAATTTGTTTCTTCATGACTGGCGATGTCTAAAATGCGTACGCCATACGGCTCAATGGACTCAATCGGATAGTTTTCAAACACGACAATGCTGTGAAACAATGCCTCTCCATTTGGAATTTCCGTCATCTGCTGAATATCTGGCAGTACAGTATACTCGTATTCTCTCATCTGAAAAACGGTTTCCTGTGTATAGGCGAGCAATCGCGCAATCGTCCAGTCCGAATGGATCGAAAGACGAAGCGGCAATGTGTTAATAAAGAGCCCTGTCATGCTTTCCACTTCTGGTAAGTCGGCTGGCCGGCCAGATACGGTCACCCCAAATATGACATCCTCTGCGCCTGAATGAAGGTGCAAGAGCAGTCCCCACGCTGATTGAATCAGTGTGCTCAACGTGACCTTCTGCTTGCCTGTCATCTTCTCCAGCTTCAGTTGCTTCTCTGGCGTCAATTTGACGCTGGACTGCGCCATGCTTGCTTCTTGGTCTGAAGCATGTTCTTCGCCGTCTCCTGGAAGCGGTGTCGCTTCCTCTACGCCTGACATATAACGCTGCCAGAATTCTTGCGCCTTCTCTTGATCCTGCTTTTGCAGCCATTCGATAAAATCTTTATATGGACGGACTGTAGAAAGACTGATCTCTCGTTCGTCCACAAGAGAGCGATAAAGCGCAAAGGATTCCTGAATAAAGCTGAACAAACTCCATCCATCGATTAAAATGTGATGAAAACTAAAGACAAACGTGCATCTTTCCTCATCACAACGGAATAAAGCAATCCGAATCAGCGGTTCATCTATATGGTCTAAATTGAAATCCTTTGAACGATCAGATACTAAAAAGTGTTCGATTGTCTCTTCTTGCTCCTCGTCACTCAGGTGGCGCACATCGTGCTGAGTGAGATGGATGCTTCCTTCTGATTGAATGAACTGAACAGGCTCCTTCAGCCCTTCCCAAGCGAATTTTGTTCTCAAAATCGAATGACGTTCTACAAGAAGATTCCAAGCTTGTTCATAGGCATCGCCGTTTGTTAAGCCTTGGAGCGTCATATGCACCTGACCAAAATAAGCTTGTGAGGCTTGATCTAGCAGTGCATGAAACAGCATTCCTTGCTGCATTGGAGACAGCGGATACACATCGACTACATTGTCTGGAAGTTCATCTATTTGCTTTTGCGTGAGCTGAACCATCGGAAAATCAGATGGTGTAAAGCCGCCGCTCGCTTCAACACAATGCGTCAAGATGATCTCCATCTTTTCTTTAAAACGCTCAGGTAACAACCGCACCTCTTGATCTTGCAGCAGTTCACGATTGATCATAAAGTTCATCTGCAACTGGCCATCTGTCACATATCCATACACATCGATCAAATGCTGTCTTTCTGCTTTCGGATCGTGAACATGTCCATTTCGTTCGTCTGCTATATACAGCTTGGCTTCGCCATCTGCCTGATCTAACTGACCGAGGTAATTAAAGCTCATCTGCGGCGTTACCGTTTTGAGTAAACGAGGTTCTGTCATGTATTGAAGCAAACCATAGCCGATTCCCTTTTGCGGCACAGCTCGTAAGGTTTCTTTGACGTCTTTGATTTGTCTTGCAACATCGGTTTGTATAAAAGGAATAAAAATAGGATAAGAGCTTGTAAACCAGCCGACTGTCCGTGACAAATCCATCTGTTCAAATAAATCCTCGCGTCCATGCCCTTCTAACGTGATGAGCATTGGCTTTCCAATGGCTTGCGTGAGTCCTGCTAACAGTAAATCGTTAATCTCTGTTCGGTATGCTTGTGAGGCCTGTCTAAGTAACATATCTGTTTGTTCCTTTGTGAGCTGAACCGACAGGATCTCTGCATGTTCTTCTATATTAGAAAGCGCAGGCAGTTGGAAAGGAGAACCTTCTTCCTCTTGATCCTTGATTTTTTGCCAAAAAGAGGCCTGCGCTTGTAATTGATCTGTTTGTGCATATTCGTATAAGGCATCTGCCCACTGCTTATAGGAGGCGGTTTTTTTCGCAAATATGATGTCCTGCCCCGTAGCAAGCTGTTTCAATCCATTTAGTACATCTTCTTGTATCATGCGCCATGATATGCCATCCATGACGAGATGGTGTGCAGCAATAAAGAGCTCAGACGTGTCTTCACCTGTATGAAAAAGAATCGCTTTGATCACTTCTCCACGCTCTAATGACAATGTTCCTTGACAGGCATTTGTCTCCAAGCGGATTTGTTCCCGTGCTTCCTCTTGAGACACATCTGTCACATCAAAGAATGTGACACAAGGTGTGACACCAGGCTCACGAATGGTTTGAATCCATGTGCCATCTGCCTCTTTTGTATATATAGCTCTCAGCATATCGTGATGATCGACCAGTTTTGAAAGAACCTGTGTTAACTGTTCATGTGGAACAGATCGCTTCATTTCAATATGCGCCGAGAGATTCCAATAATCTTGATTGGTCATCGATTGCTCAAAGAACCAAGATTGAATCGGGAGAAGACGAACCTCTCCTGTCACAGGTGATTGATCATAGACCGTAGAGACCTCTGACTTTCTCATCGCTTGTGCGAGTTGTGAGATGGTCTGTTTTTCAAATACATCTCTCGGCTGGATGACGTAGCCTTCCTGTGCTAAGCGTGCCACCATTTGTATGACAATAATGGAATCTCCGCCAAGCTCAAAGTAGTTATCATGGACGCCAATAGAAGGAACGCCTAGCAGCTGAGACCACACTTTTTCTAACACACGTTCTTCCTCAGTAGCTGCTTTGTCAATGGCTGTTTCTACTTCTTCTTGTCTCCACTCTGGCGGTGGAAGACGCTTTTGGTCTACCTTGCCATTTGGCGTGAGCGGTAATTCATCCAGCTCTATTAATAGGCTTGGCACCATATAATCTGGCAGAATGTCTTTTAAGTTATGGCGAATGTCTTGCGTGGTCATGCCGCCTTTTTGGACAAAATAACCGATCAATCGCTTATGACCACTCTCGTGCTGATGCGGGATAACGGCACATTCTGTGATGTCATCAAATGTCAGCATAGCGGCTTCAATTTCTCCGCATTCCACGCGGTGTCCACGAATTTTCACTTGATGATCGATTCTTCCAAGACAGTCAATGATGCCATTTGACAGCCAGCGGCCCATATCGCCTGTTTTATATAAACGCGCTCCTTCTTGGAAAGGATGCGGGATAAATGATGATGCTGTTTTTTCTTCATCTCCAAGGTAACCAAGTGCTAGCCCTGTGCCGCCAACATAAATTTCGCCGATGACGCCTTGCGGAACTGGCTGCATTTGGTCATCTAATACATAAGCTTGTGAATAAGCAATAGGCTGTCCAATCGGGACCGTCGCCTGATCTTCTTCCAGTGCCCGAATGTGATGCACACAGGAGAATGTTGTATTCTCTGTTGGTCCATAACCATTTAAAAGCCCTTCAGGCAAATATGGTAGTGCTTTTCGGATATGAGCGGCTGATAAGGCATCTCCGCCGATCAATAATGCATGAAGTCCAGATAAAGCTTCTGGATGCTCTTCTGTTAAACGGTTGAACAGCGGCACAGTCAGGAACCCTGTTGTAATCTGATAAGTTTTTAGTGCTTCCGCTAATGTATCCATTGATAAAATGGTATTTCGATCCGTCAGTATGAGCCTTCCCCCGTTTAAAAGGGCTCCCCATATTTCATACGTAAAAGCATCAAAAGAGAAGCTGGCGATTTGTAAAATGCGCGTTTGTTCATTAAGGGTGACATAGTCTGTTTCACACACAAGCCGGACGACCGCTTGATGCGGGATCAGTACTCCTTTTGGCTGTCCAGTTGACCCCGATGTGTAATTGATATAAGCAAGTCCATCAGGTCTTAGTGCAGCGGGCATGACCTCTGCTTCTGGTAAAAATTCTTCATACCCTTGATCAAGACAAATAAGTTCCGTTTGATGGATGGATACTTTTTTCAGCCATTCATTTTTTGTCAGTAAAAGCTGAATCCCTGTATCTCTCAGCATATAGTCAATGCGGGCATCTGGATATTCAGGATCAATTGGCACATAAGCCCCGCCTGCTTTCACAATGGCCAGCACCCCAAGAATCATTTCAGGCGATCTGTCGATGAGCAGTCCAACTGGTTCATGCGGCGTCACGCCTCGCTGCTGCAAATAGGCTGCTAGACGATCGACTTTCTCATGTAACTCTTGGTACGTCCACTCATCTCCCTGGAACTCGAGCGCCACTGCATGAGGTGTCTTTTTCACTTGCGCTTCAAATCGTTCCGTCATGAGTAGCGGACCTTTTGGTTGATCAGTCTTTCCGCTCCATTCATAGAGCAATTGATGCTTTTCTTTCTCTGGCAGGAAATTCACTTGTCTGATCGGCTGCGCTGGATTTTCACAAATTCCTTCAAGCAGGTGCTCGTAGTATGCAAGGAATCGATCCATCGTGTCATCAGAAAATAAATCCGCATGATACTCAAGCTTTAACTGAAGCCCTTCAGCTCCTTCAAACACAAACAGAGAGAGATCAAATTTCGCTGTATCATTATCTTCAATGGCTAAAACCGACGTCGCCTCCCCCATTGGAGATGCTTCAAGCGGTAAGTTTTGCAGAACAAACATGACCTGAAACAGCGGCTGCTTACTGGCATCACGGACAATATTCAATTCATCGACCACCATCTCAAACGGCACATCCTGATGTGCATAAGCACCGACGGTTGTCTCCTTCACTCGCTCTAATAATTCCGTAAAGGCTGGATTCCCGCTATGGTCGATCCGAAGCGCCAATGTATTCACGAAAAATCCGATTAAATGCTCCATTTCCGTTCGATTTCTCCCAGCAATGACCGAGCCAATGACAAACTCGTCCTGTGAAGACAATCGATGTAATAGAGTAGAGAAAGCCGACAGCAAGGTCATATACAGTGTGCTGTCTGTTTTCTTGGATAGCGCCTCAATCTTTTTAGACAGTGACTTCGACAGCTGATATGTTTTCGTCTTCCCTTTGTAGGATTGAACGGCCGGCCGCGGATGATCATACGGCAATACCAAATCTTCAACAGGTGCCGCAAATTGCTCCTTCCAATAGGCAAGCTGCTTACCTAGTGGTTCTCCTGTCAAATACTCCTTCTGCCACAGTGCGTAATCCGCATATTGAATTGGCAGTGCCGGCAAGTGAGGCTCCCGCCCTTCGATCGCCGCTGTATACCACTCGGATAATTCTCTTGCAACAATGCCGATCGACCAGCCATCTGACACGATGTGGTGAATGGACATCAGCAAGATATGCTCTGCGGGTGAAAGTCGAATCAGCTTTACTCGAAAGAGCGCTTCGTGTTCTAATTGAAAAGGTGTGGATGCCTCTTCTTTCGCCCATTCAGCCGCTTTTTGTTCTTTCTCTTCCTGTGACGCTATGCCTGAAAGGTCCATCACCTCAAGCTCTGGAAGGGCCATCTGTTCATGAATGACCTGTATCGGTTCATCCCCGCTCATCGTAAAGGACGTTCTGAGCGATTCATGTCTTTCCACCATATGATGCAGACTTTCCTGAAGCACCTTGATATCTAAAGGCCCATTCATCCGAAACGAAATCGTATTATTGTATAATGGCAAATCCGGCTCTAATTGATAGAGGAACCACTGTCTTTGCTGGGCATAAGACATCGGAATGTCCTGACCCTTCTCCATTTTTCTCATCGGAATCACTTCATCTGCTTTGGCATTTGAATCGATCCAATCCGCTAATTCTCCGAGTCTCGTATGTTCAAACAACACAGCAAGTGGCACGTCAAACCCTGTTTTTTGTCTAACCGCAGACAGCATTTGCGTCGCCTTCAGCGAATGACCTCCTAGTAAAAAGAAATGATCGCCGCAGCTGACATCCGAGACATCGAGCAACTCTGACCAAATGTGTGCGAGCAGTTTCTCCGTTTCTGTGTGAGGTGCTCTGTTGTCTGAATCCATTCCGCTTTCCTCTATTAATTCATGAAAATATGCCTCGTCTGGCGATCCATCTTCTGTTTCTTTCCAATATTCCTCAGGAAACAAATGCACGGCATATTCACCAGATAGACGGGACTGTAAACACGTATGAATCGATTGATACAGCCGCTCTTCCACCGCCTTTGTTTGATCAGTTTGGAAAAAGACGTAAAAGGTCTGCTCTGTTTGCATCTTCGCACCCGCATGGACCATCTCGTGAATCTCTTTCTTCGATCGATCCAATCCCGTATAAATGAGCGGAGCATCTGTCATCAGACATGCGAGCATCGTTTGGAAGCCTGCCTGCTTTGAAATTGGAAGATAACCTCTTTCTTTTAACATGCCTTTTATCATGGAGCCTTCACTCATGCCAATCTCGTCCCACATGCTGAAACTAAAGCAATATGGCTTCACTGTAGATGTCAGCTTCTGATAATGAGCAAACTGTTCCACGAACTCATTGGCAGCGCAATAGGCGCCGACAGTCATACCGCCCTTTAGCGTTCGGGCTGACGAGCTGGAAAGAAATAAAACATTCCTGCGTTTGGAGGCAGCTTCATGAAGCGCAATCGTTCCATATACCTTCGCTTCGTACATGTCATTCAGAGACACAGATGTCATATCAGCAAGCAGTTCTTCTTGAATAATACCTGCGAAATGAATGATGCCATCCAGCCTTCGATTTCCGGCGACCTCATGTCTAGAGATGATTGCTTCCACCTCTTTTTCAGCTGTGATATCCGCTTTCTCATAAAGAACCGTGCCGCCATGCACTTTTGCCCGCTTCTCTAGGAAAGCCAATGTCTCTTGCTGGTCACTAGAAAGCGCCTCTCTCTCTTTTCTTCCAAGCAACACGAGATGTGCTTGATAAGATGTCAGTAGGTGTTCACTGACTAAACGGCCAATTCCGCCTAGCCCGCCTGTTATGACATAAAGCCCAGATGATTCAAATGGCGGCTCTTCCCTTTTCTGTTCCTTTTCCAAATGAAGAGGTGCTAAAAAGGGAATATAACGAACACCTTGACGATAAGCAACAACATGACAGTCTTGGTCATGTGTAAGTTCTGCCATCATCGCCATTGCATGGGAATGACTAGATACCGATTCTGCTAGAGAAAAATCAAGACATTGAACCTTGATAAACGGCCATTCATGCTGAATTGCTGTCATCAGTCCTACTGTCGTTGCTTTTTCTACATAGTGGATTTGATCCTCCGGCACATTCATCGCATGGGCTGAGACAAAAGTGATGGCCACCTGCTCCTCATAGACGGAAATGGCTTTTGTTAAAAATAATGCACTCATGCTGCCCGTTTTCTGCGCTTGTTTCGCCTTGGCCACATAAAGCTTGTCTTCTTGGTTTGTATAGTTCCAAAGGTGAATGATGTGTTTCACCGAAACGCCATACGAACGGAGCGTCTCAAAGAGTTGTTCGTAGTCAGACGGCCGATTCGGGTGGATGATGAAGTGAGTGTGTGTGAGTTGTTTGAACGCTTGACCCGGTTCAACCGTAATGTATGTTTGTTCACTGTTTGCAAAAGATTTCAATTGATCTGCCAGTCCTAATGGATCTGCAAAGATCACAACGTCCCCTATGATCTGCTTGTCAGCTGCATCAAGTGGAGAAGGTATCCATTTCTTTTGATAACTCCAATCAGGCAAGGTATGTTCATTTTCAAGTCTCATGTCCATTTCCATGATCATTTCATCAAATTCGCCTTCTTGCCATCTTGTCTTGAGCTGTGCCCTTTCTATTTTTCCAGAGCTTGTTTTGGGAAATGCATGCTTCTGGACAGGGATGATGCGAGATGCAGACAAGCCCATTTTTGTTGCAATATGGGATTTAATGTGTTGACTTGCCCTCATAATATAAGCCGGCTCATACAGCTTCGGTGTAAAAAAGAGAATCAGTTCATCGGATGCAGAAGCCTCCATTCGGACAGAACAAGCAGCCACAAAGCTCGTTTCTACTCCCGGTACTTCCTCTGCTATGGCTTCAATTTCATAGTTGTGATAGTTTTTCCCGTTGATGATAATCATGTCTTTTTCTCTACCGGTTAGTGTCAGCCTTCCTTCGTGCAGGAAACCTAAATCACCCGTGTGAAACCAGCCATCCGCTTGAAATACTTCTTGATTCGCTTCGTCATTCCGGTAATAGCCCTTCATGGTGGTTGGACCTTTTATTTGCACACGGCCAATATGATCTTCTGGAAGAAGCTCATGCTGATGATTGACGATGCGTATCGTGATACCTGGAATCGGTTTGCCCAACTCTGTAAAGCTGACGGTTCCTGTCTCACGTGCTTCTGCTGGTCTTAGCTGCTCTGTCAGCGACGTTTCCTCAAAGGTCAGAACCCCGCTGTTTTCATCTCCACGCTCAATCGCAAAGGAAAACACAACCGCTGATGAGATTTCAGACATGCCGAAAGCCGGTCTGATCACATCTCCCTTTAAGCCGTGCGGAGCAAGCAAATGTAGAAATCGGTGGATGGTTTTTGGAACGACCGCCTCTGCCCCATTGATCATGCAGGTCACCGCCGACAGATCCCAAGACCCTGATGAAATCTCTTTCTCATAATCATTGATCATCGCAAATGCAAAGTTAGGTGCCCACGTCTTCGTTGCACGGTAGCGATCCATCCAGTCAAGCCACCGCAACGGCTGAGCGATAAAGTCATCCGTTCTTGCCCGAATCTGCTCGCAGCCTGTGTACACATTGACAAGGTGGAACATCACGATGCCACCAATATGATCTAAAGGCATCCAGTCTAATGAGACATCCTCTTGTGTAAATTGATTTGCTGCCACTGTTCCTTTGACGTTCGCCAGCACACTTCTATGGGAATGCTCTACACACTTTGGCATCCCTGTACTTCCAGACGTTAAGATAAAGAAGACGGAATCATCCGGCGCGGCAGGATGAGCGGCTGTATCTCTTTCTAATGTCAGCATCGGCTCAACTGCTGCGACACGTAATTGGTCTGTATGCCACAGTAAGGCTAACCCTTGCACCTCCTCGATCAGTGAGTCATCTGTTAGGATGAGCGGATGCTCGAGCAGCTTCCAAGCGTGATGAAGCTTCTTCACTGCAGCATTCATCTCCCGATAGGTTGGGGCAGCCGACACAAGCGTTGGAACAAATCCGCCTAATACACATGCCCAAAAGGCAGTGACCATGGCATGATTCGATGAGAATTGAAAGAAAACAGGATCGCCTGCCTTAAGCCCCAGTGCCCTTAAACCAGTCAGAACCCTCTCGGCGTCCCCTTGTAACTGCGCATAAGATTGTGTGAGTTCGTTCTTGCTATTCACGATATACGTAAGCCCATTTGTCGTTTTTGCAGCCTCTGTTAAGACTTCCTGTAAGGTCTGTGCGCCTTGTGTGACGTCGAGATCCCCTCCATAGGAAAGAGCGGGCGGCATATCGGCCAAAGCAGGTACAGCCTTTTGCGTCTGTATCGCTTCCGCTGCGGCCTCCTGCTCAATGTGCTTGTCGAGAAATAAATGAGAGAGGTGATACGGCCGCGGTCGAATGGTTTTTTCACGTGAAAAAACAGCGAAGCGTTCGATTTCGTTGGTTTGTAAAATGGTTGTCTTTACATCTTGTAAAATCGCATCCATTGATTCATGTCTACTCGTTTGGTTAATGGTTGATGGTTTCATATGAGTTCCTTTCCTTTTTTGTTAGGCAGGACTGCAAGGCTGCATCCTGCCTAATCTAAAGTTTACAAGACTCGTTCTCTATTTGTTTGATTGACAATATGTTTGATCAGCTTTGCATTTTGAGCTGCACATTCTTTCTGTTTGAACATATCAGCATGCCGGCCATAGCCTTGGTATTGGGTAAAAGATCCGGCCGTTGCCTGTGTCCACTCTTCCATCCAGTCCGGGATCGCTATTTGTTCTTCAGATTGGATGAACGTAATATCTGCCTGTATTTTGCCTTGATTCACCCCCTTAACAAACGTTTCATAGTAGGCGCGCGTCTTTTGGGCAAGCGCTTCTTGAACGATCTCCCCTTGAGCAAGTTCGCTTTGTTCCGTTTGATGAACAATCGCTTCAATATCATCATCAATGGATCGTCCTTCTAAATCACTTTCTCCAATTTTCTTATAGGAATCGATCATGATGACCTTCTCGACTGTCCGCCCTACTTGTTCAAGCGCTTGAACAAGCTCAAAGGCGAGGTAACATCCGCCTGAGTACCCCATCAACGTCAGCGGCCCTTTTGGCTGAAGGTACTGAATATGCTGAACGTACTGCGCCATTCGGTTATTCGTTTCAATAAAATCAAAGGCGACTAGCCGAACATCATCAAGCGTTTTTGCTGCTTCCTGATAGATAAAGCCGTAGCCTGGTAATGGCGGAAGAGCAAAGACTGTTGATGTTTGAGATTCATTGAATACAAGATAGCCAGCGGTTTCCCCGTCCTGATGCTGAATATAACGACTAAGCGCTTCAATCGTCGGGGTCTCAAACAACAAATGGATCGGCACCTGAACCTCAAACTCTTTTGATACTTTGGACAAAAGAGACATTGCTTTTAAAGAATGTCCGCCAAGCTCAAAGAAATGGTCATCTGTGCTAATATCCTCTCGTTCAAGTACTTCCCGCCACATTACCAGCAGCTTTTGTTCCACTTCATTTGCGGGCAGTTTCACACGGCGGTTTCCTTGCGGTGCCTCTGGTTTTGGTAGCTGGCGTTTATCAACCTTCCCGTTTGGCGTAAGTGGGAGGTTCTCCAGTTCAATCAGCTCATGAGGCAGCATATAAGCTGGAAGACGCTCTTTCAGCCCTGATTTGATGTCATCGAGTTTGCCTTTCCATGCATCATCACACGTGATATAGGCAAGCAGCCTTGTATGATTGGTTTCATCATGATCCGCTAGGAGTACAGCTTGTTTTACACCTGGGTGCATGAGAAGGTTGGCTTCAATTTCTGTCAGTTCAATTCGGTGTCCTCGAATTTTTACCTGATCATCAACTCTGCCTGCATACTCAATCAGACCGTCTTCTCGAAAGTAAGCTAAATCCCCCGTGCGATACAGGCGCTCACCCGCAGCGAATGGATGGGCGATAAAGACTTGTTTTGTCAGATCAGGACGATTCAAATACCCTTTTGCCAGTCCTTTGCCGCTCAGACAAAGCTCTCCAACCATTCCAATCGGCTGAAGCTGTCTGTGCTCACTCAATATATAAGCGCCCGTCTGGTTGAGCGGCTTCCCAATTGGAATAGAACGTGCCTCTAAAGGGATCGCTTCATCTATCGGATAATATGTGGCAAAAACCGTTGATTCGGTTGGTCCGTATACATTCAACAATCTGCCTTTTCCCATCACATCAAAGGCTTTTCTCACATGCTGAACCGATGCCCTCTCTCCCCCAAACAGCACCTTACGCACACCGCGCATCCAGTCTGTTCCTTCATCAACGAGAAGATGGAATAAAGCGGTTGGAACAAACATGACAGAAATATGCTCTCCTTTTATCAACTCAGTGAGCTTCCCCATATCTAAAATGGTTTCTTTTTGCGGCAGGACAAGCTTTGCTCCGTTTAAAAGCGCACCATATACATCAAATGTAAAGCCATCAAATACGCTATTTGATAACGACAGCAATGTATCTGTTTCTAAAATGGTTAAATAATTCGTATTTTTGACCACCCGGGCAATATTGGAATGGGTCGTCATGATGCCTTTTGGCTGTCCGGTTGTTCCAGATGTATACATGATGTATGCCGTATCATCTAAACCAGCTTCAAGTGGCAGATTCTCTGAGCTCATCAGTAAAATTTCTTGATCATCTGCAAAAAGATACGTGCCATCAAATGCGAGTGACCTCGTCTGACTGATAAAGGATGAATGAGTCAGAAGATGCGTCGCTCCGCTGTCTCTCAGCATATATTGGATACGGCTTTCTGGATAATCTGGATCAATCGACACATAGGTGGCACCTGCTTTTAAGACAGCGAGTAAACTGACAATGAGTTCAGGTGTCCGCTCTGCTAAAATGGCGGTCACCGTTTGATGACCCACCCCATTTTTTTGCAAATGCCTTGCCAGTCGATTGGCTTGTTCGTTCAGCTCCGCATATGTCATCGTGTGATCACCTGCTGATAATGCCACTGCATTCGGCTGTTTTCGGACATTATGCTCAAACCACTTTGTCAAATAAAGCTGATCATGCTCCAGCTCAGGTGCATTCCATTCCTCTAACATTCGCTGTTTTTCCTGCTTTGTCACAAGTGTCAGTATATGAACTAACTGATCTGGATGTTTGATGGCCCCTTTGATCAAAAGGGTCAGCTGATCCTTTAATTTATGGACAAATGCAGGATCAAATGCACGCTGATTAAAGGCCAGCTTCAGCTGCAATTGTTCCCCGGGCGACGCCAGTAAATTGAGATCATAGTTCGATTTCTCATAGACATTCATGTCTTCTACTGTAAAGCCAAGCAGTGACTCCTGCTCGTCTTTCTTTGCAGCAGGGACATTCTCAAACACCACAATATGATCAATGAGCTGCTGCTGACCTGCCTTAGCCTGAATATCATAAATCGGGATATATTGGTGCGGTTCAGCCGCTAAAGACTGCTGCTGCGTCTCTGATAATAGAGAACGGAACGTCATTTGGTCTGTCAGCTGAATTCGTCTTGGAATGACATTGATGAACAACCCCACCATCCGGTCCACACCAGCTAAATCTGCCGGACGTCCTGACACAACCGTTCCAAACAACACATCGTTTGAGCGCTGATACCTGCTTAGTAAAATGGACCAAGCCGATTGAAGCGCACTGCTTAACGTGGCATTCTGCTGCAAGGCTAACTCTGATAAAGCAGCAGTTTCTTCTTTACTCATGGCCCATTCGATTTCGCCTAATTCATGCTCATTTGTTTGCTTTCGCTGTTCTTTAAAAGTCGACTGCCCCTCAAAACCAGCCAAAGATTGCGTCCAATATTCAAGTGAGGCTTGTTTATCTTGTTTTTCCAGCCATTGAATATATTCTTTATATGGCTTGACTGGCTCCAGCCTATAAGGGATGTCATGCAAAAGTGCATGATAAATCGCAAACAATTCCTGCACAACTAGGCCAAAACACCAGCCATCTAGAAGGATATGGTGATAGCTCCATATCCAGCGATAGCTTGAAGGACCCGTTTGAAAAACAGAGGCCCGCATGAGCAGATCCTTCGAGAGATCAAATCCTCTCAGCTGATCCTTTTGTTTAAAACGATCAATACGTTCAAGCTGTTCACTTTCAGAAAGATCCTGTATGTCCACAACATCAAGCTGGAAAGGTCGATTTTTTAATACAACTTGGACAGGACGCTTCACTTTTTCGTGGAGGAACACGGTACGAAAAATATCGTACCGTTCCACAATGATATTCATGCTTTTCTCAAGCAAATCATGCCGAAGTGTGCCCTTCACGTTCATATCCATTTGTTCTACATAAAAGCCTTTTTCTTGATGATGGAGGGTATGAAACAGCATTCCTTCTTGCATCGGTGACAGATAGTACATATCTTGAACTTGATCCCTTTTAAATTGACTCATCTATTTCATTCCTCCTTCCCCTTTTTCATGACTGATCTAGTGGTGTTAGGTCAATTTCTCCTCAAGCATGTCAAAGATATCGTCCATTTCATCCATTTCAAGGTCTGCAGCCGAGAAGTCACTTGGTGTAAATTCTCGCTCTTGATGCGCTAAGCAATGGGTGATGATGGATCTGATCTTCTCCTTCAACAATGCGATGAACTGCTGTATCGTTTGTTCTTCATATTCACTTGCACAATATGAGCACGACAGAATGAATTGATTGTGCTGAACAAGACCGCTGAGGTTCAGCTTATAAACAGCTTCAGATTCAGGGCTTGCTTGACGGCCCATATCATAGGTTGAGGGCCCAAAGAGTTCTGTCGTCACTTCCTGATCAATCTGCCCAAGATAGTTCAAGCTGATTTCAGGCTGCACGTGTTTGACTGACGGTTCGGATGGTGTCATGTATCTTAAAATACCGTAACCAATCCCTTTATTCGGTACACGCCGTAGCATCTCTTTCGTTCCTTTGATAGCGTCTGCAATGGTCTGATTCGGTTTCGCTTCAAGAACGACTGGATACATGCTCGTAAACCAGCCAACTGTGCGGGATATATCTAATCCTGATAAAATGTCCTCTCTTCCATGACCTTCAAGCTGTACATGTACATGAGATTGACCTGTCCATTCCTGAACGGCCAGCCCAAGCGCACATAGAAGAATATCATTCATTTCTGTTGTGTACGGAAGATGGATATTCGTTAACAGATGCTCGGTTTCTGCTTCTGTCAGCTGCATTTTGACCGCTTTCGTATCCGCGACTTTTCTTTCTTTTACTTCATGGTCAACAGGTAAAGTCGTAAACGGTCTATTTTCAATCGCTGCCCAATACTCCTTCTGGTTTTTTAGCAGCTGTGACTGCGCATATCGTTCAATCGCTTCTGCCCATTCTTTGAAAGAGTGCGTTTTTGGCGGCAGAACCATCGTTTCTCCTTTTTCTGCCTGATGATAAAGAGACATAAAGTCTTCTAGTAAAATCCGGCATGAAACGCCGTCAATCACTAGATGATGTGTGATCATGAGTAAGTGATCACCGTTTTCTGTATGGAAACAAATCACTTTCATCAACGGACCTTTTTCAAGATTCAGTTGACGCTGATACTCATTGGCGTATGTGGAAATCGCCTGTTTCACATCTTGCGCTTTTGAAACATCACAAGAAATAATTGAAAATGGTTCTGTCAGCTCCCGCTGATTGTATTGCAGCATGTCATCATGCTCCTGTCTGAACACCATGCGCAGTGCATCATGATGTGAGAGCAGTTTTTGCAGAACTTGTTCTGTGACAGCCAAGTCAAACCCTTTTGGTGCATGAAGCATCATTGAGAGATTCCAGTGGTGCTGGTGATCAAAGTTCCGTTCAAAGAACCAGCGCTGAATCGGTGTTAAAATGACCTCTCCTTCCACAGCTGACTGATCAGCTGTGAGAAGGTCCGCTTCTTCGATATATGGGCGAAGCTCCGCAATCGTTGGGTATTGGAAAAGCAGTTTCATATCGAGCTTCCAGCCTTCTTGCGTGAGTCTGCTTGCCATTTGGATGCCTTTAATCGAATCTCCGCCAAGGAAGAAGAAATGGTCGTGAATACCGACTTGGCTGACGCCAAGCACATCTTCCCAAATGCCGCAAAGCAGTGCTTCCACTTCATCTCTTGGCGCTTCGTATGCTGTTTGATTCGCTTCCACATCAGGTGCTGGCAGTGCTTTGAGATCCACTTTGCCATTTGCCGTCATCGGCAGCTGGTCTAGCTCGATGATCCATGATGGCACCATATATTCTGGCAAGGTGCGCTTTAAGCTTTCTTTCAAAGTGCCCGTTTCTTCATCTGTGATGGCGTAAGCGACAAGAGCGTCTTGATCACTTGCGTCTTTGACCGTTGTCACGACGGCTTCTTGGACTGAATCCAGCGCAAGGAGCTGCGCTTCAATTTCTGACAGCTCAATACGGAATCCGCGGATGCTCACTTGATGGTCTTTTCTGCCGAGGTAGATCAGCTCGCCATCCTCTGTCCATTTCACCAAGTCGCCTGTACGGTACATGCGCTCTCCAGGATAAAACGGATCTGGGACAAACCGTTTGTCCGTTTCCTCTGGGAGATTCCAGTAGCCTCTTGCCAGTCCTTTCCCCGCAATCACAAGTTCACCCGGTACGCCTTGCGGCGAGAGGTCATATAACGAACCCATAATGTAAAAACGAGTATTGGCAATCGCTGTTCCGATAGGAAGCGTGCCTTGATCTGGATCAATGATCCCGCTTGTCGCCACGACCGTATTTTCTGTTGGGCCGTAGTTATTGACGAGTTTGTATGGAACGGGCTTCACCTGTTTCAGCTTGTCCCCGCCTGTCAGTAAGTAACGGAGAGAATGATTGTCCATCGACATAAACTGCTCACATAGCTGTGTTGGCAGGAACGCAATGGTGATACCTTCGTGATTAAAATACGAATTGAGCTTGATCATATCGAGGCGAATCGCTTCGTCGATGATATGGAGCTCTGCGCCGGCGATCCACGTCGGGAACATCTCCCAAATGGAGGCATCAAAGCCAAAGCCGGCATATTTGGCGGTTCGGTCTTGTTTCGTCACCTGGAAGGCATCATTGTGCCAGTAAGCCAGATTGACAAGGGACTGGTGCTCGACCATGACACCCTTCGGCTGTCCAGTCGTTCCAGATGTGTAAATCATATAAGCGAGATCCGTTGGTTTGATAGGAACCTGAATCTCGTGTGCTTCTCCTTCTACTGCCTCTTCTATGAAGAGGGTATGACCTGTGAAAGAACGTGGTGCAGTGAGCTCTTTCTGAATCAGAAGGACCTCTGCCCGGCAGTCTTCCAGCATGTAGGCAATGCGCTGTGCTGGATAATCGGCATCAATCGGCACAAATGCCGCACCTGCCTTGAGAACTCCGAGAACAGCGGCTGTCATCTCGAGCGATGGACGCGTGAGAATGCCGATGCGGTCTCCCGGTTTTGTGCCGGTGGAAATGAGTCTTGCGGCGACTGTATTCGCCCGGTTGTTCAGTTCTTCATACGTCCAGCTTGTGCCGCAGAAAGTTGCAGCTTTTTGATCAGGTACTTCTTGTGACCTCGCCTCAATCAATGCATGAACCGTTTGATCTGTCGGGACATTTAGGATAGGGCCTGACCATTCATCAAGCAGATGTCGCTCTTCTTCTTTGGTTAAGATGGAGATGGTTGAGATCGGCTGATTCAATTTCGCGATCATTTCGTCTATGATCCGCTCAAAATATTGACTCCATCGCTGAATGGTACTCTTTTTAAATAGTGCCTCTGCATATTCAAAGCGCAAGCCCACTTGATCTTGTTCCTCAAAGATGCCGAGCGTTAAATCAAACTTTGCCTGAACGGCTTCTTGCTGTTTGT
Source organism: Bacillus sp. FSL W7-1582 (assembly GCF_038593325.1). Classification (NCBI taxonomy): domain Bacteria; kingdom Bacillati; phylum Bacillota; class Bacilli; order Caryophanales; family Bacillaceae; genus Bacillus; species Bacillus sp. FSL W7-1582. The sequence goes on along the minus strand of NZ_CP151987.1, from coordinate 400,341 downwards.
GTGAAAGCGTAAGTCCGTTCAAATTCGGTAACGTCAGATCACGCTCATCCGTTGTCATCATGACACTAAACAACGGGTTGCGGCTCGTGTCTTTCGGAAGGTCTAACTGCGCGACCAAATCCTCAAACGGGAATCCTTGATGTTCATAAGCTGATAGATTGTGATCTTTTATTTTTTCTAGCAGATGCTCTGCAGTTTCTTCTAACTGAACGTCATGTCGAAGGGCCAGTGTATTCACAAACATGCCCGGAATCCGTTCGATTGACGCATGTGTACGTCCAGCCGTTACAGCCCCTATGACGATGTCATGCTGCCCAGTCAATTTATGAAGGAGAATGGCAAAGGCCGTTTGCATCACCATGTTCAAACTCACATTTTTTTCAGCCATGAGCGCTTTGATATGCTGCGCCTTTTCAGCAGACAGCCATCTATCCACCCGGTCTCCTGCAAATGACTGCACACTAGGCCGAGGAAAATCAAGCGGAAGTGCTAAGTCTTCTGGCGGCTGTGCATATTGCTCCAGCCAATACTGCCGCTGTTTTTCAAGTGCTGCTTGCTGCTCTTCTTCTTGCTGCCATACCGCATAATCCTTGTAGTGCAACTGAACTGGCAGTAACGTCTTATGCTCATACAACTCCGCTAATTCTTGAATGAGCAGACTGCGTGTCACCCCATCTGCGATGATATGGTGCATATCCATCATGAACACATATTTATCATCAGACAACTTTGCCACTTTTGCCCTCATTAGAGGTGCTTGATGTAATGAGAATGGTGTCATGAAGTTGTCTACGACGGATTGTACCTGATCGCTTTCTACTTCAACCATCTGTAACGTAAACGGCACACGGCGATAGATTTTTTGGACGGGACTGCCGTCAATTTCAACAAAGGCTGTCCGCAATGACTCATGTCTATCAATTAAAGCTTGAATCGCTCCTTCTAGCTGCTTCAGATCAAGGTTTCCTTCCATCATGAAAACGGCTGGCATATGGTAGGTGACGGATTCTGGATGCAACTGCTGTAATACGTACATTCGCTTTTGTGCGGAAGAGACTGGATAGAAATCTTGCTTTTCCGCTGGCTGAATGGATGTGACGAGCGAAGCATCAGCTTCTTCCAAATAGGCAGCTATCGCCCGTATCGTTGGCTTTTCAAAAAGAACCTTGAGTGGTACATGCTGATTCAGTTTGGCTTGCATGTTCGAAATGAGCACCATGCCTTTCAGAGAATGCCCGCCTAATTCAAAGAAATGGTCATCAATGCCAACTTCCTCCATTCCAAGAACATCTGACCAAATATCACAAAGCGTCTGCTCAAGCGCCGTTTCTGGTGCTGCGTGTGCCGTGCGGTTCATATGTGCCTCATGAGGAAGCGGCAGAGATTTTGCATCTACTTTTCCGTTTTGCGTCAGCGGCATATGATCCACTTTGACAAAATAAGTAGGAATCATGTAATCCGGCAGTGTCTCTGAAAGCTTTTCTCTAAATGTCAGCGTTCCAATGTGATCAGGTGCTGTATAATATAACGCCAGCTCCGGTAAACGAGATGTGTTGATCACTTTGACATACACTTTTTGAATGGTTGAAAGGGCACGTGCGGCATGCTCAATTTCTTGTTTCTCAATTCGATAACCGCGAATTTTCACTTGATCGTCTACTCTTCCAAGGAATTCAATCTCCCCATTTGCATGCTGTCTGACCAAATCTCCAGTCCGATACATCCGCTCTTGAGGGAAATAAGGATTTTCAAGAAAACGCTCTGCTGTTAATTCAGGCTGATTCAAATAACCTTTTGAAACACCATCACCTGAAATGTAGAGCTCACCCGGTGCGCCATAAGGGACAAGGCGCTGCTCGCGATTGCATACGAGCGCTCTTGTATGAGCAATAGGCTTTCCGATGATAGAACGCTCCTTTAAAGCGTCCAGCTCATGCGGTGTCATTAGCTTGCTCACTGTACCAATCGTTGTTTCTGTCGGACCGTAATGGTTCATCACTGCGACGCATGGATGCTGCTTCATAAATGTCTCAACATCTTCAGAGACAATCGATTCTCCTCCCAATACCACAAGCCGTAAAGCGTCAAATGTATAACCCTTTGAATCTGCCATCATATGAAATAAGGATGGTGTCATTTTGATATAAGTCAGCTCTTGTTCATCAATAAAACGCATGAGACGTACAGGGTCTGTATACACGTCTTCACGAGGAATATAGAGTGTCCCGCCTGCTTTTAGAACCGGGAAAATGCTTGTGTAACCAAGGTCGTATGCATAAGAAGACAGGAGTGCCGTTCGATCGCATTCTTGTAAAGTCACTTCATGTATCAACCAATTGACGTAGTGTGATAGATTACGATGCGTGAGCTGTACACCCTTTGGCTTCCCTGTTGTTCCAGATGTGTAAATCACATAAGCCAGTTGATCAACCGATACGTCCGGGAGGTCTAGAGAATCGTTTCGTTGGACGGCTTTCTCCACATGTACGACCTGAATCGACTTGAGATGCTGATACGAATCGCCAAGAGACTCATTAGCCACAATGACTTTTGCCCCTGAATCTTTTAATGTGTAACGAATACGTTCCGCAGGAAAAGCTGGATCAATTGGTACAAATGCACCGCCCGCTTTCATTACACCTAGCATCGAGACAATGACATAGACAGAGCGATCAAGAATAAGTGCGACTGTGCTTTCTTTCTCTACGCCTTGCATCTTCAGCTCACTGCAAAGAGCATTGGACATGCGATCCAGTTCACGGTAGGTCAGCTTCCTTTCACCATCCATCACCGCAATGGCATCAGGCGTTTCCATGGCTTGACGTGAAAATTGCACATGGTACGGCTCATGTTGACCTGTTTGTTCTCCATCCCTTTTCTCCAGCCGCTCCATTTGCTCATGCTGATCCAAGAGATTGAACAAGCCAATTCGTTCATTCGGATGCTGGACCGCCTCACGAATAATCGCAAGAAGATGTGTTCCGAACCGGCGGATGGTTTCCTCTTTAAATAATGCCGTTGCATAGTCTAGGCTTAGTTTTATTTCTCCCTCACGTTCAAATGCTTCTAGAGACAGATCAAATTTGACGGATCGGTGCTGCATCGCATAAGGCGAAATGTTCAGATCGCCGAGCTTTAGTGCAGGAACATCCATGTTCTGCATATTAAACGAAACACTAAAGAGCGGGCTTCGGGTTGTATCACGATCAAGCGGCAGACGCGCGATTAACTCTTCGAGCGGATAGCTTTGATGTGCAAAAGCATCTACACTCGTTTCTTTTATTTCTTCAAGCAGCTGTAAAAATGACTTTGTTTGTTCCGGTTTCCCGCGCATCGCAATGGTATTGATGAACATCCCCGGCATGTCCTGAATATCTGGATGTGTTCGCCCCGCAACAGGAGATCCGACAATGATATCTTCCTGTCCGCTGTAGGAAGCGAGCAGCACTTGAAATGCAGATAACAAGAACATGTACAGCGTCGTATCTGTTTTCTTGAGCAGCTCATGAATACGCTGAGTTGTCGCTTGATCACAGCCAAACATCACCCGTTCTCCAGAAAAATCACGTTCCACTGGACGTGGGTAGTCTGTCGGCAAATCTAAAACCGGTACATCTCCTTCGTATTGCTTCAGCCAATACGCTTCATGCGCACGCTGTTTCTCTGTTTCTTCTTCACTTAACTGCCAGACAGCGTAATCTTTATAATGAATGGCTCTTTCTGCAAGTGCCTCTCCATCATAGGCTTTCGCCAAATCCTGAATGAACGTCTTCATGGAGCTGCCATCTGTAATGAGGTGATGTGCTTCCAAGACTAATAGATGACGATCATGACTCACTTTGAGCAACTGTGCCCGCAGGAGGGGAGCGGCTGTCAAATCAAACGGCGCCTGACGTTCAGCAAGAAATGCCTCGGCCTCTTCTTCCTTTACATCATGGACAGGGAGGTCAAATGCCGCTCTTTCATGTACCCTTTGGACGATGTTCTCGCCTTTCATATGAAAACTCGTTCTTAAGATTTCATGCGTTTGAATCAATTCATCAAATGCTGAGGTGAGCCGCTGATGATCGAGCGTACCTTCAAGCGTTAAGACGATCGGAATATGATAGTTCGTACTCTTAGGTTCAAGTGTTTGTAAAATGTATAAGCGCCGCTGAGCTGGTGACACTGGATAGTCCTCCGCCTTCGCTGCGGGTAAGATCGGATGTCCTTGTTCTTCTTGACCGTCCTGGTCAATGTATGACGCAAGCGATCGAACCGTTGGCTTTTCGAATATCACTTGAATCGGAACTTCCTTTTGGAACACTTCTTGGATTTTGGCTGACATCATCATTGCTTTGAGTGAATGTCCGCCAGTCATGAAGAAATGCTCATCTATTCCCACCGCTTTCCCAAGCAGTTCCTCCCAAATTTGAGCAAGCGCCTTTTCCGTCTCAGTTTCAGGCGGAATGATCCTGACTTCTTCACGATGAGCTTCGTCAGGCGTTGGTAAAGCTTTTCGATCGACCTTTCCGTTTGCTGTAAGCGGGAAAGCATCTAGCTTCATGACGTGATGAGGTACCATATATGCTGGCAGTGCTTGATGAAATAAAGCCCGCACCTCTTCTTCTCTGATCGTTCCCGTATAGTAAGCGGTCATTTCTTTTTCTTCTGAAGGAGACGCATGGATGAGCACAACCGCCTCATCGATCCCCGCCTCTTGTTGAAGAATCGTTTCAATTTCACCTAGCTCAATACGGAAACCACGGATTTTCACTTGATCATCTGTCCGTCCGAGGAATTCGATTTGACCATTTGAACCGTACCTAGCCAAATCTCCTGTTCGATATAAACGCCCTTCTGCCTTGAAAGGATCAGCGATAAATACTTGCTTTGTTAATTCTGGACGATGGAGATATCCTCTTGAGACACCGTCTCCGCCAACATACAGCTCTCCTGGCGCACCAATTGGCTGAAGTCTTTGATTGTCATCTAAAATGTAAGCGGACGAATGATTGATCGGCTGACCAATTGGAATCGTGCCCGTTTCATCCCCTCTCACCTCATAAATGGTCGAGATGGTGGTGTTTTCTGTTGGGCCATACGCATTCAGTAAAACAAGTGATGGATGATGTTTCTTCACAAGCTCTGCACTTTTCACATTGATCACATCACCGCCTGTGATCAATTTGGACAGTCCCTTAAACATATGCGGTCGCTGCTGAGCGAGTTGATTAAACAAACCTGTCGTTAAAAAGAGCGCCGAGATTTGATTCGTTTGGATAAAGCGTTCAAACCGGTTGATGTCCAATAACGTGTCACGGTCAACAGGATAAAGCGTTGCACCGTTCAGCAGTGTGGTGAAAATTTCAAAAGTAATGGCATCAAAGCTGACTGCTCCTGTATGTGCCATACGATCCGACTTGTTCAAGCCCAGTGTCTCCTGTGAACATGCCAATCTGACAATATGTTGATGCTCAATTTGAACACCTTTTGGCTGGCCGGTTGACCCCGACGTGTACATGATATACGCCAATTGCGAAGGAGAGGTCTCGACTTCGAATGGTCCGTTGGAATGATTCGATATATCCGACACATGAACGGCTTGGATGCTTTCATGAACTGGCGGCTGGCTGTCCGCATAGAGCAAAACGGATGCGCCGCTGTCTTCAAGCATAAAGCGGATTCTATCCTCTGGCTGGGCTGGATCAATTGGTACATAAGCAGCCCCTGCTTGAAGAACCGCTAAAATGGCGATCACTGCTTCAGCAGATCGATTCATATACACTGCGACGGCATCTTCTTGTTTCACTCCGCTATCAATCAAATGTCCCGCAACACGATGGATTTCTTGGCCGAGTTCTTCATAGGTGAATGCCCGCTCTCCTTCGACTAACGCCAGATGGTCTGGCTGCGTTTGAATGCGTTCTTTCAGAAGCTCAGGAATAGACAGATGCTTTGGATAATCTCGTTCTGTCTTGTTCCATGCTTCAATCTGCTGTTTTTCTTCTTCAGTGATACACGTCACGTCATGAAGGCGAACTTCCGGATTTTCGATGATCTGCTTCATGAGGTTGGTCAGGTGTTTCGATATTTTTTCAATGACCTCTTCTTCAAAAGCCACCGCATTGTATTTGATTTTCAATGTCCATGTTTCACCTGGATATACGAGGACATTTAGATCGAAATTCGTTTGTTCAAATCCGTCTTTTACATCAATGGAAAACCCTAGACGTTCCGACATGGTGTCACCAGATAGCTCTTGATCTAAAGGATAGTTCTCAAACCCGACCAAGTGATCGAAGAGTTGTCCTCCTGCAGCTGTCTGTTGCTGAATGTCATAAAGCGGCATAAAATCATAGTTTTCCGCTTCCAGCGCATGCTGCTGAACTTTTTGAAACAGCTGTTTGAAGGTGTCTTCGTGATTCATTTCTACCCTGACCGGTATTGTATTGATAAAAAGCCCTGCCATCTGTTCAATACCAGCCACACTTGGCGGCCTGCCAGACACGACTGTTCCGAAAGTGACATCATTTGCCGCATGGTAAGTGCCTAAAAGAACCGACCAAACAGCCTGGAATAGATTTGGTGCTGTCACTTGGCAATTCCTTGCGATCTCTTGAATGCTGCTGACCATTTCAGCATCCCATGTGAACGTCCATTCCTGATGGTCATATTGCCCGTTCGCTTCTTTCTGTTGCAAAAGCCCTTGATGCTGAATCGCACCGTCTAAGCGATCCTTCCAATAGCCTTCCGCTGCTTGTTGATTTTGCTTGCCAAGCCACTGGATATAATCTGCATAAGGTTTTCCTTGTGAGCGATCCGGCGTTTTGCCGTTCCGATAAGATTCGTAGTAATGAAACAATTTTTTCATCAAAACTCCCATGGACCAACCATCCATAATGATGTGATGGTTGCTCCAAATGAGATGCCAGTTTGTTTCATTCAGTTGAAAAACAGCGACCTTCAATAACAAATCATTCGTTAAATGGAAGCCTTGCTTTCTCACTTGCTTTTTATATTGATCTAGTACCTTTTGCTGTTCCTGATGATTCAGGTGAGATAGATTCTCTCTATACACATCTAGATTGCGCTCTGCCAGTACAACCTGACGAGGCTTCTGTAATTGCTGATAGACAAAGGCTGTACGGAGAATGTCATATGTGCCGATGAGCTCATTGAGACTTTTTTCAAAAAGATCGAGATCAAACTCCCCTCTTATTCCAAGCTCCAGCTGTGTGAAATAAGAGGACGAATTAGGGTCTAGCATGGCATGATATAACATGCCTTCTTGCATTGGTGTTAAAGGATATACCTTTTGAATCTTCTGTTTGCTCATAGTCCACCTCTTCGTTTGCTTAAAATATATCCATTAGCTTTTCAAGTTCATCCATGGTCAGGTCATCGTCTCCTACATCACTAGGTGTAATTTGCGCTTCATCTTGTGATACACAATGTGAGATGAGTGCCTTCACGTTCTTTTCTAAAAGGTCCTTAAACTGTTCCATCGTTTGCTCTTCGAATTCAAGCTGGTGATAGGAAATCGTCATATGGAACAAGCCCTGTTCTACGAAACCAACAATATCTAATGCATGAGGTTTCTCTGATTCTGGACTTAATGATTGACCTGCCTGCCAAGTGGATCGACTTAGTTCACCCCCGCCAATCTGTTCATCAAACTGACCAAGATAGTTAAAGCTGATATCTGGCGTGACATCAAATGCGATACCGTCCTTCATTTTGTCAGGCGTTAAGTATTTTAAAACGCCATAGCCGATTCCCTTGTTCGGAATGTGTCTGAGCTCTTCTTTCAAAAGCTTGATTTGATACGAAAGATCCTCCGCATGCGACAAATCAAGTAGCACAGGATACATGCTCGTAAACCAGCCGATGGTCCGCGACACATTGACCGCCGGAAGGATGTCTTCCCTTCCATGTCCTTCAAGGTGAATTAAGTGTCTGTCTTCTCCTGTCCACTCTTTCAGGGTCAATCCTAAAGCGGTTAGCAAAATGTCATTGATTTCCGTATGGTACGCCTCATGTACTTCTGTCAGTAGACTGCGTGTTTCTTCCTCAGACAGCGTAAAGCGAATGGTTTTTGTATGCAGCATTCTTTGATCCTCTGTAACATGATCCTTTTGCAGAGGTGCAGTTAAATGCCCAAGTACCTTTTTCCAATAGTCCCTTTCTGCCAGCAGCTCATCTGACACTGCATATTCCGTCAACTTCTGGGCATATGCTTGGAATGAATGTGTTTTTTCAGGAAGGGTCAGCTCTTCCCCACGCTTCGCCTGCTCATAAAGAGCCATGAAGTCTTCAAGGAAAATACGCCATGACACACCATCAATGACAAGATGATGTACAACGAGCAATAAGTGATCTCCATGATCCGTACGGAAAATCGCAGGTTTGACTAATGGTCCCTCTGTTAAAGAAATACTCGCCTGCACTTCATTTGCCAGCTTTTCTACCTGCTCGATTTGCTGTGATCGTTCTCCTTGTACTTCTATCACGTCCACCGCTACATCGTTTTCGTCTACTCCACGATGACGCTGGATGATGCGTCCTTCTTCTATCGGATAAACCAATCGCAAAGCATCATGATGGGTCATCATCTGCTCGAGCACTTGCTTGACAAGCGCTTCATCCAAACCATTTGCCGCATGGAGCATAACGGACTGATTCCAATGATGCTGGCTGCTGAAGTTCCGTTCAAAGAACCAACGCTGTATCGGTGTTAAAATAACCTCTCCTTCGACAGCTGACTGATCGGCTGTGAGAAGGTCCGCTTCTTCGATATATGGGCGAAGCTCCGCAATCGTTGGGTATTGGAAAAGCAGCTTCATATCGAGCCTCCAGCCCTCTTGCGTGAGTCTGCTTGCCATTTGGATGCCTTTAATCGAATCTCCGCCAAGGAAGAAAAAGTGGTCGTGAATACCAACTTGGCTGACGCCAAGTACATCTTCCCAAATGCCGCAAAGCAGTGTTTCCACTTCATCTCTTGGCGCTTCGTATGCTGTTTGATTCGCATCCACATCAGGTGCTGGCAGTGCTTTGAGATCGACTTTGCCATTTGCCGTCATCGGCAGTTGGTCTAGCTTGATGATCCATGATGGCACCATATATTCAGGTAAGGTGCGCTTTAGGCTTTCTTTCAAAGTGCCCGTTTCGTTATCTGTGATGACGTAAGCGACAAGAGCGTCTTGATCACTTGCGTCTTTGACCGTTGTCACGACGGCTTCTTGGACTGAATCCAGCGCAAGGAGCTGCGCTTCAATTTCTGACAGCTCAATACGGAATCCGCGGATGCTCACTTGATGGTCTTTTCTACCGAGATAGATCAGCTCGCCATCCTCTGTCCATTTCACCAAGTCGCCTGTACGGTACATGCGCTCTCCACGATAAAACGGATCTGGGACAAACCGTTTGTCCGTTTCCTCTGGTAGATTCCAATAGCCTCTTGCCAGTCCTTTCCCCGCAATCACAAGTTCACCCGGTACGCCTTGCGGCGAGAGGTCATATAACGAACCCATAATGTAAAAACGAGTATTGGCAATCGCTGTTCCGATAGGAAGCGTGCCTTGATCTGGATCAATGATCCCGCTTGTCGCCACGACCGTATTTTCTGTTGGGCCGTAGTTATTGACGAGTTTGTATGGAACGGGCTTCACCTGTTTCAGCTTGTCCCCGCCTGTCAGTAAGTAACGGAGAGAATGATTGTCCATCGACATAAACTGCTCACATAGCTGTGTTGGCAGGAACGCAATGGTAATGCCTTCGTCATTGAAATACGTATTGAGCTTGATCATATCGAGGCGAATCGCTTCGTCGATGATATGGAGCTCTGCGCCGGCGATCCACGTCGGGAACATCTCCCAAATGGAGGCATCAAAGCCAAAGCCGGCATATTTGGCGGTTCGGTCTTGTTTCGTCACCTGGAAGGCATCATTGTGCCAGTAGGCGAGATTGACAAGGGACTGGTGCTCGACCATGACACCCTTCGGCTGTCCAGTCGTTCCAGATGTGTAAATCATATAGGCGAGATCCGTTGGTTTGACAGGAACCTGAATCTCGTGCGCTTCTCCTTCTACCGCCTCTTCTATGAAGAGGGTATGACCTGTGAAAGAAGGTGGTGCAGTGAGCTCTTTCTGAATCAGAAGGACCTCTGCCCCGCAATCTTCCAACATGTAGGCAATGCGCTGCGCTGGATAATCGGCATCAATCGGCACGAATGCCGCACCTGCCTTGAGCACACCGAGAACAGCGGCTGTCATCTCGAGCGATGGACGCGTGAGAATGCCGATGCGGTCTCCCGGTTTTGTGCCGCTGGAAATGAGTCTTGCGGCGACTGTATTCGCCCGGTTGTTCAGTTCTTCATACGTCCAGCTTGTGCCGCAGAAGGCAGCGGCTTTTTGATGAGATACTTCCTGCGACTTCGCCTCAATCAATGCATGAACCGTTTGATCTGTCGGGACATTTAGGATAGGGCCTGACCATTCATCAAGCAGTTTTTGCTGTTGCGCTGGTGATAATAATTGCATCTGATCTAATAATTGATCTGGTGCTGACACCATTTGTTCGATCAAGTAAAGGAAATACTCCTTCCACTTCTCAATCGACGACCGTTCAAAGATAGAAGAATTAAAATCAAACACAAGCTCGATTTGATCGTCAGATTCGTTTCCAGTTAAGGTTAAGTCAAATTTGGCTATATTCTCATTGAATGATTGTGGAACAATGTGAAGTCCATCCATCGACAAGTCACGAATATCTGCATTTTCCATCGAGAACACCACATCAAAGATTGGATGGCGGCTTGTGTCGCGAACCGTTTGCACTTGGTCCACCAATTCTTCAAATGGGTAAAGTTGATGTTCATTTGCCGCTAACACAAGCTCATGAACTGTTGACGCAAATTGAGAAAATGTCTGATGTCCTTCTGGTTTTGTTCTGAGTGCCAGCGTATTCACAAACATGCCGATGACTGATTGAATATCAGGATGAGTTCTGCCCACCACTGGAGAACCGATCATGATGTCTTCTTGTCTCGAAAGCTTGCTTAAAAGTGTACTGTAGCAAGCAAGCAGCACTGTATACGTTGTACTGTTGAGTGATCTAACCAACTCATCCAATTGCGCTTTAAGCGCACCGTCTATAGAGAATTCGACGCGGTCCCCTTCAAACGTCTGAACCTTTGGTCTCGGAAGATCCTCAGGCAGCGCCAAAACAGGCAGTTCTCCTTGTAATTGTGCCAACCAAAACGCCGCTTCTTCCGCTTTTTTCACAAGAGATTCTTCACTGTTTGACCAAACCGCATAGTCCTTATATTGAATAGGCAATTCATCAAGTTCGTCTCCTCGATACAAGATCGATAGCTCATCAATTAAAATACCGACAGACGCACCATCTGAAATGATGTGGTGCATATCAATCAACAAATAATGAACACTCTCCGATTCAGACACAAGCCCCACTCTAAGCAGCGGCGCTTTTTCTATATCAAATGGACGGATAAAATCATTCATTAATTGCTGAATGTCTCGGCCTTCCCCTTCGATGTTTTCAATGTTCACAGAAACATTCGTTTCAATTCGCTGAACAGGTTCACCCTGAACGAAGTCAAAGCTCGTACGGAATGCTTCATGACGATGAACAAGCTGGTCAATGGCTTTTTTAAATCGTTTTTCATCAAATACACCTTCAAGCTTTAAAGCAGCTGGCATATGATAGCTCTGCTCGGCATCTGTCATTTTTTGCAGAACAAACAATCTTTTCTGAGCAGATGTCACAGGATAAAAAGCCGCTTCTTCCGCTTTTTCCACTCGCCTGATTTCAGTTCGATCTGTTTGATCCACCGCAAGGGCAAACGCCTCTAAAGTGGGTGATTCAAATAATGTTTTCAAAGTACATTCCACATGCATCTCTTCATAGAGCCTGTTCAGCATTTTCATGCCGCGCAGTGAATGACCACCGCATTCAAAGAAATGATCACGTCTGCCGATTTTCGGAACTTCAAGAACTTCCTCCCAAATGTGTGCCAATATACGCTCTGTATCTGATTGAGGAGGGACGTATTCATTTGAAGCCTGCTCACTTACATCAGGTACCGGTAATGCTCGTCTATCTACCTTGCCATTCCCCGTTAGTGGCAGCTCGTCTAATTGCATGAAGAAAGCTGGCATCATATAAACAGGGAGTTCTCGTCCTGCTTGCTCACGTAAATCCGACAGCGGAACAGCACCTTCTGCTGTGAAATATGCACACAATGTATCATTTGATAACGCAATGACAACGGCTTCCTTCACTTGCGGATGCTGCAATAGCTGGTGTTCAATTTCGCCAAGCTCGATACGCTGACCTCGAATCTTGACTTGATGATCGATTCGCCCAATGAATTCAATATCTCCATTTGACAGCCATCGTGCGAGATCGCCCGTTTTGTACATGACTTCACCAGATCGGAAAGGATTTTCAACAAACTTTTCGCTCGTTAGTTCTGGCTGGTGATAATACCCCTTGACCAGTCCGTCACCTGCGACACAAAGCTCTCCAGCTACTCCCGGCGGCTGCACATGTCCAAACTCATCGACAATATAAACAGCCGTTTGACTCACCGGCTTTCCGATCGGAATCGACAGTGCTTGTTCTTCAATGTGATTCACCGGATAATACGTTGTGAAAATTGTGCTTTCAGAAGGTCCATACATATGAATAAGTTTGTCTTCTCCAACCGTTTCAAGGGCTGCCACAACATGCGGCACAGAAGCACGTTCCCCGCCAAACAGCACTTTTCTGACGTTTTTTAGGCTGCCTTTTTTCATATCAATCAGTAAGTGAAATAGAGCGGTCGTGATCATTAAAATACTGACTTTTTCCTTCTCAATCGCGCCAGAAAGCTCATTCATATTTAAAATGTGATCCTTTGGCAAAACAATGAGTTTCGCTCCGTTCAATAAAGCACCAAACACATCAAACATAAATGCATCAAATACATAGTTTGAAATGCTCATCACCGTGTCTTCATGATGAATGGTGAGATAATTCGACTGCTTCACTGTTCTCAAAATGTTCCGGTGCGTCACCATGTTCCCTTTAGGTTTGCCTGTCGTACCAGATGTATAGGTTAAATTCGCCAAGTCCAAAGGCGAAACACATACAATTGGATTGCTCTCTGACTGCTGATCAACGGCTTGATCTTCTATTTCTATGATTTTCCCTTCAAACGCAGTAAGCACAGAACGATGACGCAGCACCTGATGGGTCAGGACAAACTGTGCACCACTATCTGTCAAAAAGTGCTTGATACGTTCATCAGGGAAGTCAGGATCAATTGGCACATAGACACCGCCAGCCTTTAGCACAGCTAAAACGGACAGCACCATCTCATTAGAACGTTCAAAGAATAAAGCCGCTTTCATCCCTTTTTCAAAACCATGTTCGTGTAAATAATGAGCCAGCTGGTTCACTCTGCGATTCAGCTCTTGATAAGAAAGAACCTCATCTTTATATTGCAAAGCAGGCTGGTGACCATGCTGCTGTACTTGTGATTCAAATTGCGTCACAATGGTTTCTTCCACAGGATAAGGCGTAGGTAACGGGTTCCACATCTTCAATTGAGCCGCTGCCTCTTGTTCAGACAGTAAGCGGTATGATTGAATCGCTTGCTCCGGCACTTCAACCATCTGCTCCAGAAGATAAACATAATGCTTGAGCATCTGCTCGGCTGTACTTCGTTTAAATAACGCCGTACTGTAATCGAGAACAAAGGAAAGACCATGACTTGACTCCGTCGCTTGAAGTGTGAGATCAAACTTTGCAATATGGAAATTGGTTTCCTCGACTTCGACTTTCATCCCTCCAATATGCTGGGCTGTTGAATGATCTGGCGTTAGAGTAAAGATCGTATCAAATAATGGATGGCGGCTAAAATCTCTTTGCACATTTAGCTTTTCAAGCAGCCGCTCGAATGGATATTGCTGATGCTCAAACGCCCTCATCGTCTTTTCCTTTACTTGCTCAATCAACTGTGTCATTGAACCGTTCGGATCTACCTCTGAACGTAAAGCAAGTGTTTGGACAAACATGCCGATCATGTCATTCAAATCTGCATGCACCCGGCCTGCTGTTGGCGTCCCCACCACAAACTCCTTTTGACCTGTGTATTTCGCAAGCAATGTATAGTAAGCAGAAAGCAACACGGTATACAGCGTCGTATGATGATTCGCTGCAAGCTCCTGCAAACGGCCTGTTAACGTCTCATCGATGTTCCTGAGAACGCGATCTCCAGCGAAAGACTGGACAGCCGGACGCTGATAATCAGTTAGCAGCTGCAAAGCAGGGATATCTCCTGAAAATTCTTTCAGCCAGAATGCTTCATCTATTTGACCGCCTTGCTCTGCCTGTTGTTCTTGCCAAACAGCATAATCTTGATATTGAAGCTTCAATGGCGCTTTCACTGATCCCTCATATGCGTTAGACAGCTCACGCAGCATTAAATCAATTGAAAGACCATCTGAAATCAGATGATGCATATCGAAATAGAGAAGATGCTCCTGATCATGTAAAGACTGTAGCCCAACACGCAAAAGCGGAGCCTGCTCAAGATAAAAAGGTCGGACAAATTGACGCATGTTCTCTTCCATCGTGCTGCCTGTCACCTGTTCTATTTGAAATGGAACGGATGAAGCTACCCGCTGACGAGGGACTCCTTTGACTGTATGAAAAGAAGTGCGTAGCATATCATGACGTGCGATCAGTTTTTCAAAAGCTCCCTCCAACTTCTCTCGTTGCAGCGTTCCTCTTAATTTCACAACGGCAGGCATATGATAGGCGATGCTCTGCTCCAACTGAGTCACCATATAAACACGCTGCTGCGCCGGTGACAATGGATAATCGGCGGCAGTCGGTGCTTTCGGTATGACCACTTGTGAAGACTTTTCCGCTTGTTCAATATAAACAGCAAGTGCTGCAATTGTTTGCTGTTCAAATAAAACCGATAAAGGGACCTCCACTTGAAAAGCCCGCTGAACGAGTGTAAGAACTTTCATCGCTTTGAGTGAATGTCCGCCTATGTCAAAGAATGAGTCGTACACACCTATGTTCTCTTGATGAAGGACGTCTTCCCACAAACGAACAAGCTTCGTTTCTACATCGTTTCTAGGCGCTACATAAACAGCACTGACAGCCTTGTCTCCTTTTAATGCAGCAAGCGCACGCCGGTCAACTTTCCCGCTAACTGTCAGTGGAAATGCCTCAAGCTGCTTGAAATAAAGCGGCATCATATAAGCTGGCAGCTGATGTTTGATAGCGGCTTGCAGGGTGTCCACGGAAAGAAATTCTTGTCGTGCTTGATAGTAAGCACTTAAAGCCTTTCCACCGTCCGGTTCATCCACGACAAGCACGACAGCCTGATCGACTCCGTCTACCTGCTCCATGACTGCCTCAATTTCACCCGTTTCGATGCGGTAACCTCTTATTTTTACTTGGTCATCTATTCTTCCAAGGTAATCAATTGTGCCGTCTGGAAGCCATCTCACTACATCACCTGTGCGATACATCCGGTCTTCAGAGAAAAATGGATCTCGTCTGAATGCCTTCTCCGTTAATTCAGGCTGATTCACATAGCCCCGTCCCACTCCTATTCCCGCAATGCATAGTTCTCCCACAGCTCCCTGCACCTGTAGTTGTTCATGTTCATTTAAAATATAAATCCGGTGATGGCCCAGTGGCTTTCCAATTGACACATAGCGCTGTTCTGGTGACTTCTGCAGCTCACTGAGATCTAGACGGTGAACTGTCGCATCCACACACGTTTCTGTCGGACCATACACATTCCACAAGGCAAAATCGGGCTGGCTGACACGCACAGCTTCAATCAGCGCCTGCGCTGCTTTCGCAGGGAGTGCTTCTCCCCCAATCAGCATGTGAGTCAGTGCAAGCCCATCCAATTCCGTTGCAAGTAAAAGCTGCACATGTGCTGGCGTTCCATCTGTTGCTTCAATTTGATGTTCTTTGTAATAAGCCGCTAGCTGTACACCGTTTCGTGTCATTTCCCTTGGCACAATATGAAGCGTATGTCCAAATAAAAGAGCAGCAAAGATTTGTTTAACAGATGCATCGAAATGGAATGGTGCAAGAAGCGCCACTTGAAGCTGATTTGCCCCCTCATACACTTCGTGATGCAGGGCATGAACCAAATGATGCAGCTGAAGATGCTCGATCATCACTCCCTTCGGCTTTCCAGTCGTACCCGATGTATAAATGAGATAAGCCAAATCCTGTGATGTCGTCTGATCGATCAGCTCAGGCAGCGGACGATCTTCTAATTCCATATGCTGCTGGACAACCATTTTTTCCGCAATGGATGAATATCGCTGAACAAACGATTCTTCTGTTAAAACGATAGAAGCACCAGAATCTTCTACAATAAATTGAATGCGTTCCTCAGGTAATGCCGGATCGATCGGTACATATGCACCGCCAGCTTTTAATATCCCAAAAATGGCAACAATCGCATCTGCCGTCCGTTCCATTAAAACGGCAACTGGTACATCACGCGAGACACCTTTCATCTGTAAAAACCGTGCCAGTTTGTCCGCTTTTTGATACAGCTCTCCATAAGTGAACGTTCCATTTTCCGCTACCACAGCTGCCCGTTCTGAATATGTTTTAGCTACCTCATCAAATAAGTGGTGAACTGGTTTCGCTCCTGGTAAATCAAATGCTTCTCCCTTAGATAATTGAAGCAGCTGCTTTTGTTCATCTGCTGGCAGTAAAGAGAGAGCCCCAATCAGCTGATCTGGCTGAGAGACTGCCGCCTCCAGCAAAATCATCAATCGATCAAACAGCTTACTCATATCGTCTTCACTAAATAGATCTGTACGGTAATCCAAATCAATGGTCAATGTATCTGTATCCCAGCGGTCTTTCACATGAATCGATATATCATTCATTCCGCTTCCACTAAAAATCGGCTCCGTAATGAACGAAAGATTCTCTTTTTTCTGCCACTGCATGACCTGATACTCTAAAGAAATATCAAACAGGCGTCCTGTAAATCCATCTCTTTCCCTTAAATCATTCATGAGCACATTGTAAGGATATTTTTGATGACGCAAGATCTTCATCTGATCCGCCATGACCTGCTTCACGAAATCAAGAAACGTGAGGGATCCTTGCACAGATGCGCGCATCGGAATGGTCGACACAAACATCCCAATCATCTTTTTTTCCTTTGCATTTGTCCGATTGCCCATAAAGGTTCCAAGGACCACATCCTCCATGCCGCTAAATCGGTGCAAGTAAATATAGACAGCGGACATAAACATAGAAAGCATACTGACTTTCTCTTCTTCACAAAAAACGCGAAGCTTCTCCTTTAAAGCATCTGGAATATCCCCTGAAAATCTCTCCGCATGTAAACTCATCTCGTAACCTTTATGCGGTGTTAAAGAAGCGAAATCTGGAATATTGGCAAATTGCTCGTTCCAAAAAGCTTGGTCTTTCTGAAAACGTTTAGAAGATTCATACGTTTGCTCACTCATGATGTGATCAACGAAGGAAATGTCTTCAATTGGGGAGATGTCTGCCCCCTGCAGCATGTCATGGTATAGATCAATGATTCGGTTTCCCATCAAGATAATTGAAATACCATCAGCCACAATATGATGTGCTTTACAGAACAGCCAGCACTCTTGATCACTGATTTGAAAGACCGTAAATTCGATTAAGGAACGGTCAATCAGTTCCATCGGCTCTCGAATCTCCTCGTTCGCCCACGCCCTGACTTCCTTTTCACTCCATCCTTTCACCAAACGAATCGGCTGTTTTTCATATGGCTTGATATATTGAACGGGCTCCTCCTGCTCATGTTGATACACCAGCCTTAAACGAAGAGAATCAGTTTCACGAATGTACGCTTGAAGCACATCAACGATCAAAGAAGGATTTAGACCTGATACCGATCTTAACTTGGCAAACCCACCCAAATTAGAAATACTTGTGCCTGGATAAAATCTTTCCGTGTAGAATACTCGCTTTTGCGCATGTGTTAAGGGGTAATAAACTGTACTCATTCTTATCCTCCGCTCTTCTATGTTTTCTCCACCAAATGTGATACCCTGCACCCTCTATATCAAAAGAACCAAGTCTATTTCATTAAAATAGACGGAATAACAGAAAAGGAGCCCACCCCGAATAAAACGGAGGGACTCCCATTTTGATTCGGTAACCTGCCGACCATAGTAAAAAAAGAAACTTTTACCTTAGGACATGGCTTTGCGTCTCTATGTTTCCATAGATTTGCCTTTTTCTTCTTTTCTTTTAGATATTTTCTATTTACGTCCACTTTATATGAAATTATTGTTTTTTTCACCGAAAAATGGGTGTAAAGATTCATGCGTTATGCCGAAGGGATCACATCATAATTTACGATATTTACCGAAAATAACTAATAATAGTTGCGTTCCACCGAAAATAAATGACCAATTACCGCAAAAATTTCATGTTTTTCCTTAAATTTTTCAAATATGACCGAAAATGTAGGAGAGAGGTCTCCTATCACGCCTCGCATTTTCTTAAACCTTAAGAACTACATTCCATAAAACTTTGAATATTTTTACCATAAAAAACAATACAAAAAGAGCTGTCATTTCAAATGACAGCTCCTTGTTTCTTCATTATATTTACATCACCTTAGACAGACCAATCGTTTTCTCAATAATGAGCAACGCAATGATAGAAATGATAATAAATATGACAGATATCGCATTGACACTCGGATCAAAAGTTTGCTCAATGTAATTAAACGTCCTCACGGGAATCGTAATGGTTTGAGGTGAAGAAACGAACAAACTAATCGAGATTTCACCAAATGATGTCACAGCAGAAAACACCCCACCTGCGATAATACCAGGCTTGATCAAGGGCAGTGTCACACGAAAGAAAGTACGTATGGGCCCTGCACCAAGATTCATGGAAGCTAGCTCAAGACGTGGATCAAGATTTGAAACACTGACACCCACGGTTCGTACCACATAAGGAAAACCAATGATGACATGCCCAATGACTAATGCCCACAAAGACCCTGTAAAACCCATAGCCGTAAACAAATACAGCATCGCAATCCCTAATACCACCTGAGGAATCATAAGAGGTGACAAAATAAAGGCTTGAACAGCTTCCTTTCCCTTAAAGGAAAGCCTTGCTAAAGCATAAGAAGCCATCGTTCCTAAAAGAACAGTAAGCGGCGTCACAATCAATAACAGAATCACGCTGATACGCAAAGATTCCATCCATTCTGGATTCGACACGACCTCATGAAACCAGCGAACAGAAAACGAAGTCGGCGGGAATTCAGGAAAAGCATTCGGACTAAAAGCAGAAAGAACAATGACAAGAACAGGTACGGTTAAAAAGAGATAAACGAGTGAGCCTGCGGTCCATATCAGAACCGAAAGCAAACGGTCACCTATTGATTTTTTACGCATGCATCCTCGCCTCCCAACGCTTCAATAAATAGCTTAATAGACTGACGACCGCTAGCACACAAATCAATAAAGTAAAGGACATCGCAGCGGCAAGAGGCAAATTATACACCTGCATGACCTGCTGATAAATGGACAGTGGCAAGAGCGGTTGCATCCGTCCGCCGACTAGCAAAGGAGTAATATAGCTTCCTGCTGCAAGTGAGAAGACAATAATTGCTCCGGTGATCATGCCTGGAATCGTAAGCGGCAAGGTCACATGAAAAAATGTCCGAATACGACCAGCACCAAGACTCATAGAAGCCGGTCTTAAGTGACGGTCCATATCAGTTAAGCTCGTTGCAATAGGCAGCACTGCAAAAGGCAGCATCACTTGAACATAAGCAATAATGACCGCATTCATATTCCACAGCATCGATAGCGGTTTCTCAATCAGATGTAAATCGATCAGCATGCCATTGATCAAGCCATTTTGCGAAAGAAGCACGATCCATGCAAATGTCCGAATGACGACACTCGTCAAAAGCGGCGATACAAGTAAGATATAGAAAAAAGCCCGCAACCTTGGGTGAGGTGCTTTCACTAGCACATAAGCTGCTGGATATGCCATCAATAAACAAATCACCGTTGTCTGTAAGGCCACCCACACAGTACTTCCAATTGCTTTCACATATGCATCTGTCGTAAATACATGTAAATATTGAGACAAACTATAGGATTGTAACGTATTCATCATCGAATCCACATCACGAAAACTGAGGACAAACATCATCACAAGCGGAGCAAGAAGGAATACAACTAGAAACAAACAAGCTGGCAGCAGCATAAACCAATGAAAGCGCTGATTCTTTTTTTTGATTCGCATCACGCATGCACCTTCGAATCTAAGAACACAATATCTTCAGGCTGCCAATGAATATGCACAGTTTCTCCAACTTGAGGCAGCTCGGGAAACGCTGCGTCTGATGCATGGACAATGATTTCACCTTGATTAAGCCCAACGACCAAACGTAAAGAGTGCCCAATATAACTGACATCTGCCAACACGCCTGTGACATGATTTGGCTGAACTTCCTCCCCGCCAGAAGATAACTTGATTCTCTCAGGACGCAGCATGAGTAAATGCTTCTCGCTCTTCTCTTTAAATGCGGCAACTTTTAGCTGAACTTGCTTCCCGTTTGATTGAATGAAATGTGGAACAGTGTATGTGGAAGTAACTTCATCATATTCCGCTTCAAATAGATTGACCTGTCCGATAAATTCAGCAACAAAACGATTATTTGGCTGACGATATACTTCTAAAGGTGTCCCAATCTGCTGAATTTTCCCCTCACCTAATATCCCAATTCGGTCGGAAAGACTTAAGGCTTCCTCCTGATCATGCGTCACAAGAATAGTCGTAATCCCGACATTCCGTTGAATATTTCGCAGCTCCGTCTGCATATTTTTTCTTAGTTTTGCATCTAGGTTACTGAGTGGTTCATCCAGAAGAAGAACGGCAGGCTGGATAGCAAGTGCCCGTGCAATGGCGACCCGTTGCTGCTGACCACCACTTAATTGGTGCGGCATACGTTTGGCAAATGACTCTAATTGCACAAGAGACAAGCTCTCCATCACCTTTTGCTTGATTTCCGCCTTCTTTTTCTTTTGAACCTTCAACCCATATGCAACATTATCAAAGACGGTGAGATGTGGGAAAAGTGCATAGCTTTGAAAGACCATCCCCGTTTTCCTTTGATAAGGAGGTAAAGTCGTCACATCCTGATCACCAATATAGACGACTCCTTTTGTCGGTTCTAAAAAACCACCAATGATATTGAGTAAAGTTGATTTTCCGCAGCCACTAGGGCCAAGAAGGGAGAAAAACTCTCCCTCTTTTACCGTAAGACTGACATCATCAAGAGCAATCTGCTCGCCAAAATGCTGGCTGATATGTTCTAAATTGATTCCACTCATGCGATCACCTATTTTCCTCCGCCTAGTACTTCATTCCATCGATTTGTCCATTGACCGAGCTCTGAAGTCGCTGTTTCGTAATCTACCCAAGTCAGCTTGCTATAATAATTTTCGCCAACCTTCACTTTTCCCTTAATTTTGTCTCCGTATTTCACATCAGAATTCGACATGCCATAGTAAGATTTTTCTGAGAAGGCTTCTTGAGCTTCTTTCCCGCTAAGGTAGTTTAATAGCTTATAAGCCGCTTCCTCATGCTGACTTCCCTTTGTTAGCGCCCAGCTCGCAACTGCTGCCACAGCGCCTTCTTTCGGATATGAGAATCCAATATCCATCCCTTCTTCTTCAAGTGCAAATGCTCGGCCATCCCAATATGGAACTGCCGTCACGTCACCACGTTCTAACAGCGTTTGAATAGACCCTGGGTTATCAGGAAAAGCAGCTACACGCCCTTTTAATTGTGCTAGGCTTTTAAATGCTTTATCAATATCCTTAGGATTTGATTCTGTCCCTCCTTGAGCATGGACAAGTGCAGAGAAAAATTGTAAGCCCGCTGAATAAGTTGGGGAAGAAATCGCCACTTTCCCTTTCAGCTGATCGCTCCATAAATCTGTCCAGCTGTTTGGCTCCTGTTTGACAAGATCTTTTCTATAAGCAATTCCAAGCTGTCCCATACTAAAGCCTGCTGCATATTGTTTTCCATCAACAGTGAGTTTCTTTTGAACAGAACGATATAGCTTTTTCACATTCGGTGCTTGATCTTCATCAATAGGCGCAAGAACGTTTGCCGCAATACCTCTTTGAATCGTATCAGGCTGTAAAATAAGCAAATCATACGGTGGATTTTTACCATTAGATGCTTTTAATTTTGTAAACCATTCAGAATCTGCCCCAGAGACCGTTTGTACTTTAATGCCTGTATCCTTTTCAAACTTTTCGAGGATTGGCTTAATATTCTTTTCCCAATCCCCTCCGTAGACACCAACGATCACAGTCTGCTGCTGTTTACTTTGGTCCTGCCCATTTCCACCGCATGCAGACAGCAGTAACATGACGGATAGGACACCTGCAAATATGGCGATTACTCTTCTTTTCATGATTCATTTCCCCCTTTTTGTTGATTCAACTGACGAAGTGCTTGAATAATATCCATCTTTGTTAACGGTTCCTGTCTATGACTAAAATGAGAATGAACCGCATGTTTATAGTGCGTACGCTCATTTGCTGGGTTTGAACGAAGCTGCACAGCAAGCTCACTGCTGGCTTCGTCCGTCCACACTTTCTCATAAGCTGCTCTTTGCTCTCCAAAATCCCAAGCGACAGCATCAGCATTATTCATCTTTTCACGAAGCCTGCTCGTCTGTTCGTCATCAATTTTCCATTCGTTATGATCTCGATAGACTTTGACGCCATATTGCTGAAGTGCTCTTTCTTCACTTAATAGCCCTGCTTCCACTTCATGAAGGACTTTTTCTTTCGTTCTAGAAAATGGATTCCCCCATCCTCCTCCACTTGGTGAAACCAATTGAACAATATCGCCTTTTTCAAGACGCATGACATCAATTTTCGGCTGGTTTTGTGTCTCCCCACTTGGTTTGGTCAATTTCACCTCACCAATTGCTCCTGCACGTCCGCCCATTAACCCCCAAGGTTGAAACTTCATTCGTTCCATTCCTCGTGCCGTCACCATCGATTCTGGCTTGATCATTTCAAATTCTAAACCAATCGCATGTCCCCCTCTATGTTCCCCTGCTCCACCTGTGTTCGGTAGCAGTTCATATCGGTGTACATGAATATCAATATGCTGTTCCAAGCTCTCGATAGGTGTATTTTTTAAAAAGCCTGACGAATGATCAATTCCATCGACTCCATCAGTCCCTTTTTGAGCACCGCCGCCTCCGCCTAACGGTTCGACCACAGACATTTTTCTGCCTCCTGTATGATCATCAGGAACAGAGAGAACGACGATAGCGGATTGACCTGCACCTGCCGCCGGCACTGCTTCAGGCAACAGCTTACCAATAGCACCTAGTACGACATTATACAGTCTCATTGTAATGGAATGCCGAATACCGACAGAAGCCGGATATTCTGGATGGACAAGCGTTCCTTTAGGTGAAATCACGTCTATCGGATACGTAATCCCACCATTAATCGGAATAAAAGGATCTTTACTAATAATGTAATTAATCAATCCTTGATATAAGAAGGAATGCTTTTGACCATTGGTGACAAGATTAAAAGCTGTCTTAACTTGCGGATCACACTCAGAGAAGTCCAGTGTCAGCTGTTTCCCTTTGACCGTCAGCTTGATCTTTAATCGGATCGGCACGTCCGAAATCATATCATCATCCAAGTAATCAGCGAATTCACTCGTTCCATCAGGGATGGCTTCAATGACTTTTCCTGCGCGATCCTCTGCTTGCTTCAGCAGATCAATCATTCCTTGCTTCACTTCGTTTTTTCCAAATTTCTCGATCATTTCTTTTAGTCTGATTTCTGCTGTATTAACAGCGGCAATCATCGCATTAATATCGCCATCATTTAAATGACTCGCTCGGCTATTAGCTCTTAAAAAGGTACGAACAACCTGATTCTCTTTTCCACCTTCATAGATTTTCACTGGCGGAATTCTTAATCCTTCCTGATGAACATCTGTTGCAGTTGGAGAAATGCTTGAAGGGACAAGACCTCCCACATCACTTACATGAACAAAAGACCAGGCATAACTGACAATTTCATCTTCTATAAAAATAGGTTTGATGATATGAACATCTGGCAAATGAGTCGCTAAACCGTCTGTCGTATAAGGATCATTTGTGATGATAATGTCACCCGGCTGCATCGGTCCGCTTTCTTCAATCGCTTTTTTGAGACTCAGCCCTAAAAAGATCGTGACACCGACTGTTTTTGGGTAAACAAAGAAATCTCCAGAAGGCGTGGCTAATGCTGTGGCAAAATCCGCCGATTCTTTTACGAATGTTGTAAAGGATGTCCGCTCAATGACATGTCCCATGCCTGATGCAATCGCATTAAAATAACTCCTCATCATCTCAAGCTTTGCTGGATCAGTTCCCATGTAAAGCCGCCTCCCTTGAAATCACCAAGTTTCCTGAATGGTCTATGCTGCCTGCCCATTTTGGCAAAATCAATGTTGTCGTATCATCTTGCTCAATGATGGCAGGTCCTTTCACAACAGCACCTAATGACAAATTACTCCGATTGTAAACAGATGCTTCGTACTCTTTTTCTTCTATAAAGATTCGTCTGTATGATTGTGGTATTAAAGGCTGTCCGCTGCTTTCATCAACAGGAGAGAAAGGCAGTGGAGGTGTTTCACCTATAACCCGAACTCGCAAATGAGTAAATTCAATGTTCGCCTGATCATCTCTATGGCCATATTGACGCTCATGCAGGTTGTGGAAAGCTTCAATCAGGTGATAGACGTCTTGTTCCTGCTTTAGCCAATCCACCGATAATGGCAATTCAATCTCAAATGCCTGCCCTTGATAGCGGGCATCTGCTAATAACAAAATGGACGTTTGTTTGATATGTTGAATGTTTTGCTGGCTGAACCAATCCGTTGCTTTGCGTGAAAGCATTTCATAATCTTGTTTTAATTCGTCCATCGTATAGTCTTGTAAGCAGATTTTCTTAGACAACACAGCATCATGGATAAAATCGGCTGTAAGTGCACCTAGCGCACATAATGTTCCTGGACTTGGAGGGACGACCACATTTTTCGCATGAATTTCTCTCGCAAGGAAATTCGCGACAACAGGTCCTGCCCCGCCAAATGCCAACAAACTAAAATCTCTAGGATCAAACCCTTGCTGCTCCATGACATTGCTTAGTTCTGTGTACATATTGGCAACAGCCACTTGAATCAACTGGTCAGCCGCCTGTTCGACCGTTTTATGAAGCTGATCAGCAATTGGCTGAAAGGCTATTTCCGCTGCAGACCGCTGCAATTGTAAATGTCCTCCGGCAAACCGTTCTTGATTGAGGTAACCGCATATGAGAAATGCATCGGTTAAAGCAGCTTTTTTTCCCCTTCCATACGAAGCAGGTCCAGGCTGCGAGCCAACTGATTCCGGTCCTGCTTTAAGAAGCCCGCCTTGATCAAGCCATGCAACAGAACCTCCGCCAGCCCCTATCGAATACATTGCAACAGATGGAAGAATGATCGGAAATCCTGAAAGCTGATTCGATTGAGCCATTGTAGGCTGCCCATTTTGAATGATCGAGATATCTGCACTTGTGCCACCAACATCAAACGTAATTAAATTGGGTTCATTTGCAGAAGTTGCAATTCTTGCTGCACCAATTACACCAGCTGCCGGGCCAGAAAAAAGTGTTTTAACGGGTGAAGTAGCTGCACTTTCTGCATCCATTAAACCACCATTTGATTGGGTAATGTATGGAGAAATTGGTACACCTTCTTCTTTCAAGCGGCTTTTCAATGTTTGTAAATATTGTTTGACCTTTGGTTGAATGTACAAATTGACAACAGACATCACTGTCCGCTCATATTCCCTCATTTGTGGCCATAATTCAGAAGACGTCAGGACTTCTAATTGTGGGTAATGATGATGAATATAGGCTTTTGCCTGTAATTCATGAACTGGATTCTGATAGCTATGTAAAAAAGAAATGACAATGCCTGCTAGTTTTTTAGACATGACCTGCTGGACAGCATCATCTAATTGCTGCAGTTGGAGAGGTTTTTTGATCGAACCATCGTGTATGAGCCTTTCAGAGATTGGATATACATGTTTTCGTGGTATCAATGGTTCTGGCAATTGAGAATTGAAGTCATAAGGAATGGGTAGACGTAAACGCTGTAATGACAAAATGTCTTGAAAACCTTCCGTTACAAAAAGGGCTAAATCTGCTCCCTTTCTCTGCAATAATGTATTAAGACCGATTGTCATCCCGTGTACGAGATATTGTATTTTGGATAAATCGACACCTCTTTCTTTTAGAAGTTTCAGCCCATTGATAATTCCTTGAGCTGGGTCATCTGTCACTGTAGGTGTCTTGAGTTCAGTCAGCTCCCCTGTCGCTTCATTCATCAGCGATAAATCAGTAAATGTTCCACCTATGTCTATTCCGAGCCGATAAGAGACATCCGCCATTTGTACTTCCCTCCTGCAATGTAATTGGAATCATATTTTGATAAATTACGACATTTTTTGATATTTGACTCCATATTATTAAAGCATATCGGTCTAGTCAATTTTATTTTTTTGAAATTTCTGTGTGTTAAAATCTTGAAATTAGCCTAAAAACCAATCATAAAGCCATTTTGCATCAGCATATATGTTTTTTGAGCAGCAAAATTAAATTTTTATGAGTTTGTACAACGAGGAAAAGAGCATAAACAGGTAAAAAACGTTTTTCGAACTTTAAAAGACGTTTTTTCAAAACGAGGAGAAATTGGTAAGTAATTCTGCTATACTTCTGTTTACAAAATACGCTAAAGAGAAAGAGAGCTAGCATCTATGAAACTTCTTAAAACCATTCTCTTGCTTTTATTGATTGTCATTGGTATAGCGACAGGCTATGTCCAACTAGGGCAACATAAACAAGAGACGACAAACTCTTCTTATGACAAAACCATTCACTTTCCATCAGATCGATATCCAGAAACCGCGAAGCACATAGAAGAAGCTATTGACGAAGGTCATTCTTCCATTTGCACCATTGATCGAAAAAATAGTGATGAGCAAAGAGACAAATCACTTCATGGCATTCCAACAAAGCGTGGTTATGATCGTGATGAATGGCCAATGGCGATGTGTAAAGAAGGTGGAGCAGGGGCTTCTGTCAAATATGTACGTCCTTCGGATAATAGGGGGGCAGGCTCTTGGGTAAGTCATCAATTATCAGATGATCCTGATGGCACAAGAATCCAATTTATTATCGAGTAGCACGATCTTTCCTTTTTTCATAACAAAAATTTCTGTGTAAGTGCATTCACGTATATCAAACATTTTTTTCATGCCGATAATCTTTAAGGAGGGATACCCTACCTTATACCTAAAGGAGTAAAAAGCATGAAGAAAAAAGGAAAACTGAGGCTTGGCGCCAAAATAATGCTGATCTTTTTAAGTGTCCTCATCGTATTTTCAGCAGTGGTTGGTTATGTAGTGAACCGCGAAATGACAGAGAACATTAAGCAAATGGCCACCGAAAAAGCAAAAGGCGATCTAAAGCTAGGATACGCTTACCTAACTGAAAAGGTTGCTGGCTCGTGGCAGATAAAAGATGGCAAGCTTTACAAAGGAAATACTCAAATCAATAACCATGACACATTGGTTGATCAATTAGCCGAATATACTGGTGATACAATCACGATTTTCCAAGGAAATACCCGTGTTGCCACAAATGTCATGTTAAACGGGAAACGAGCTGTAGGAACCGAAGTCTCACCTGAAGTAAAGGCCGCTGTTTTGGATAAAGGCGAGAATTATTACGGAACAGCCAATGTTGCCGGGAAAGACTACCAAACGGCTTATATGCCCATCAAAAATGATACAGGGGAAACGATTGGTATTTTCTATACCGGTGCAAATCAAAGCATGATTTCACAAATGCTTCAGTCTTTCTTTATTCAATTTGTCACGGTTCTACTGTTAAGTTTAATTGTTTCTGTTATCATTATTTCTATTTTCACAAAGCGGATTCAGACACGTCTTAAACATATGGCATCTGCTATTAAGAGTGCAGGCGAAGGAAATTTAACCATCAACGTGACAGATCACACAGGCGATGAACTTTCTGAGCTGGCAGGTCACTTTAATAAGATGCGTGAGAAATTAAATCAAACCATTTTAAATGTGATCAAAACATCTGAATTAGTAGCCACCTCTTCTGAGGAGCTGTCAGCTAGCGCAGAAGAAACGAGTGCAGCATCAGAGAAGATTACCCATACCATTCAAGAAGTCGCTCAATCGTCTGAACAGCAATCAGCCCAAATGACAGCTAGTGAGCACACGATGAGACAAGTATCTAACGAGCTAGTAAACATCACTGAAAATGCGGGACAAATGGCAACAAGAAGCCAGTCCGCACAAGAAATGGCCCAAAAAGGTGTACAAAATATCGGTGAAGTCAATTCACAAATGACATCTATTGCAAAATCAATTGAAGAGAACGGTACAGCAATTCAAGCGCTAGAAACACGTTCAGCCGAGATTGATCAGATTTCCAAAGTGATTACAGATATCGCTAACCAAACTAATCTACTTGCTCTTAATGCGGCCATTGAGGCAGCACGCGCAGGTGAACACGGAAAAGGTTTTGCCGTTGTGGCAGACGAAGTGAGGAAGCTCGCAGAAGAATCGCAAACCTCATCCAACATGATTTCACATCTCATTTCCGAAATACAAAAAGAGATGAATCATTCGACGAGTGCCATTAAACGAGTACGAGAGGAAGCGGCTCAAGGGGCTGTTCTTATTTCTCATACAGAGGATTCATTTATTGACATTCAGCAGTCAATGAAGGAAATGGCAGATGGCATTCAACATTTATCGGATGCATCCCAAAAAATCGCAGCTTATACAAATGATGCGAAGCAGACCTTTGCCTCTATCACAGAAGGCGTTAAACTGACGAGTGAACATTCACAACAAGTAGCAGGTTTAACAGAAGAACAATTTGCAGCAATGGAAGAAGTAACAGCTTCATCAGAGGCTCTTGCCCATTTAGCAGGAGACCTAAAAGAAATGGTTTCGCAATTTCACATCTAGATCCCTCATACAGTAGCGCAAGACGGCGACAATCGTCTTGCTGCCTAACATTCTCTTCAATTATCATACTTTCAAACATTCACTTTTCAACATGATCGCCAGCTGGACAAATTTTATGAATAAAGGAGTTATCTATATGAATGATTTAAATCAAACGTATCCCCTATCTATCTCCTATCACCAAATCACCGTATACACTGGAAGCACGACGCCACCTGTGATTGATTGGACAGATGACGATATTCTTCAAGGATTCGCAACTGGGGATCGAGGTATTTCTTTTGAAGGCATCAATAACGGAAAGGCTTCTATTATCGTGACATTAAACAGCCATGAGCCTCCATCATCCGTTGATAGAGTCATCACAGTGCCATTTACTCATTCAAGTGATCATGTTTATCTGACAAGCGTCATGGCACAGATACTGTCTTTCTCCATTCCAAAAGGAGACTATCAACTCACCTGCTATATATCTGAGCACCCTGATCAAGATCTCTATTATTTTGATTTTCAGACTGTTTAGATCACGCCTGGTCGTACTGCTCAAGCCATTTTTCTGCAAAATCGACTGATTCTCTCATCGGCAATAAATACGAATTGGCTAGCCCGATTTGACTGTGGTTATAACTACATTCTGATTGTAAAAAGTCACGACCAATCTGTTCAAATAGTTCTTCTCTTGTGATGATATCTTGATACTCTTTCCACACCCTCCAACCATTCTCTAAAATGGGGGCCCCTCGTGTCATGAGGTCTTGCTGTGAGATTCGATATTCAGCTAAGTGAAAAGCTGTCACACTCTCGAATGACGTGCCAATTAGCAGCACTTTTGCATCAAGATCGTACATACGTCCAAGAGGTGAATTTTCTCCTAAACCATAAGGAAGCGCATGGTGTTTCAACAATTCATCTTTCCTTTTCCCCCAGGCGGTGAATGAGAAATGAGGATGATTGCTTCTTTCTACGCCTGGGTATTTCCAAAAGGTCTCCGCTACCTTTCCCATTGCTGTTGGAGCTGTGTACGCCGGATCAAATGCAGGCATCGTGTCTTTGATCGGTTTCCACCAAGAATAAGGAACAGGCGGATTGATCCAATCAGCAGGATCAGACAGCTCTAATGTTTGTGCCGGCATAATCAGTGTTCCTTCATCTGTTAAAATATCCATCATAGCTTGTATAACGGCTATAGCTCCTCCATTCACCCAGCCAATAGATGACAAGGATGAGTGGACACATAAGATCATGCCCTTCCTTACACCAAGTTGAACCAAATCCGCTTTGATTCTTTCCTTTGTGATCGGTTCAGCCTGATGTTCAATTAATCTTTTCATCGGTTATTTCCTCCTGCGCCTCATCTATTCTTGATGAGTGAGACGTTTCACAGCGATAGACAATTTATAATTTGCATGCTTTGTTAGCTCCGTTAAAAATTGATCAAGCTCATCATGACTGGAGAAATGTCCTTCAGCCATATAACAGCCCTCTCCACTTATTTTAAACAGGTTTTTGATTTCTTCCTTTTGATGGAGAAACGATAAAAGCGGTTCATGATCATAACTTCGGGTAAAGAGCTGCAAAAATGTTTGGATGTTCTGCTGTGTCCGCCAGTTAATTGAAATGGTATAGGCTTCAATAATCCCCTCTTCTTCAAGCTTTAAAACTCTATTTTTAGCAGCTTGACCGGTTAAATGGACTTTTTCACCAAGTGCTTTCATCGTCAATCGGCTATTCTTTGAGAGTTCTTTTAATATATCCATATCTGTTTTGTCTAGCATTAGCTCACCTCTTTCAAAAATCAAGTCGTTCCGCTGAAAGACTTTAATGATCCTCTGTCACATGAGGCTCTTTTAATATACTGTAAACTTAATAAGAAAAAAAGGAGGCCTTCTAATGAAAATAACACTCATTCGTAATGCTACTTTATACCTTCAATATGGTCCGTCAACATTTTTAATCGATCCCTTTTTAGCAGCAAAAGGAACCTATCCACCGTTCCCGCATACTGCCAATCAACATGTAAACAATCCAATTGTTGAGCTGCCTGCAAACATTGATTTGGACAAGATATTACAGCCTGATGCTGTCCTGCTCACTCATTTACATGTAGATCACTTTGACGACGAGGCAAAAAAGAGAATAGCTCAAACTTTGCCGATCTATACTCAATCAGAGAAAGATCGCACGGAAGTAAAAGAAGCTGGATTTCAGCATGTTACATGCATTGAAGATGAAATGGATGTTTGCGGTGTTCATATCAAACGAACTGGCGGGCAGCACGGGACAGGAGAAACCGCTAAACGGATGGGACAAGTGAGCGGTTTTGTTTTCTCTCATCCTGATGAGCCTACTCTTTATATTGCAGGAGATACCATTTGGTGTGATGAGACGAAAGAGGTTGTGAATACATGCCAGCCAGATATTATTGTGGTCAATAGTGGGGCTGCCCAATTTTTAGAGGGAGATCCAATTACGATGACAAAGGAAGAGATTGTAGACATTCACCATACTCAACCACAAGCTCAAATCATCGCCTGTCACCTTGAAGCCGTGAATCATTGTTTATTAACAAGAGCCGCATTAAAATCTTACATTCAAGAGAATCATGCAGATCAGGCCATTTTTGTCCCTCAAGATGGTGAGACGCTGACCTTTTAACACATAAACAATAAAAACCGGCACCTTGCTGCCGGTTTTCTTGAACTTATGGTCGATGGTGCTGTGGTTTTTTTAGTAATGGAACAAACCCGTTATTTTTTAAGTGATTGTAATGTTCATCCATTCGTTTTGTGATGTGCGTACCTTGTTCCTTCGTTAACACACCATACTGAACGTATTTTTCGATCACTTCTTTTCGTTTAGACAAAATTTGCTGTTCAAGTACTTCAATTTGTTTTTGTTGCTCTGTCGTTAATTTTACTTGATGCGTGACGGGGCGCTTTTCCATTTGTGGTGTTTCTCCATGAGCCGTATTCACTTGAAAACCAAATAATATCACCATCGTTAGTATGATCAAACCACTTGTTTTTTTCATCTCTGTCGTTCCCTCCTTTATTCGATTTTAATTTGCGCATCCTTTCCTTTTTTATACATTATTCACACCGTCAAATTGCACATAATATTCTTACTTTTTCGCTTTTCATCTGAAAACGTTGTCCTAACTGAAAAAGCGTGCTATGTTTTGTTTTGTATAAAAAATAGAGGAGGATTCTTAAATGAGTCGTTTTTATCATAGAAAACCTATATGGGTGCTGCTTGTTGTGTCTGCTCTCATGCTTGTCATGTCTGCTTGCAATCAATCAGGCTCACCTCAGTCTGGAGAATCAAAGTGGGATCAGATTCAAAAGAAAGGGAAAATCGTGGTCGCTACTTCAGGCACTTTGTATCCTACGTCTTACCATGATACATCGAACGGCAAGGATCAATTGACTGGCTATGAAGTGGAAGTCGTCAAAGAAGCATTTAAGCGCCTTGACGTAAAAGTAGAATTTAAAGAAATGGGTTATGACGGTATGCTCAGTGCCATTAATTCAGGTCAGGTGGATGCCGCTGCAAACGATATCGACATCACAGATGACAGGAAAGATAAGTTCGCCTTTTCAACACCTTATAAATACTCATATGGAACCGCTATCGTCAGAAAAGATGATCTGTCAGGTATTAAAACGCTAAAGGATTTAAAAGGAAAGAAAGCAGCAGGTGCTGCAACGACTATTTATATGGATGTTGCCCGTAAGTATGGTGCAAAAGAAGTCATCTATGATAATGCCACAAACGAGCAATATTTAAAGGATGTTGCAAACGGCCGTACAGATGTCATTTTAAATGACTACTACTTGCAAACACTGGCGCTTGCTGCATTCCCTAAGCTAAATATTACGATCCATCCAGACTTAAAATACATGCCGAATGAACAAGGGTTTGTGATGAAAAAAGACAATACAGAGCTTCAAAAAGAATTAAATCGTGTATTAAAAGAGATGAAAAAAGATGGAACCATGAAAAAGATTTCAGAGAAATTCTTTAATCATGCTGACGTCTCAAAGAAAATTGATGTTGATGTCGAAGATGTCGACATTTCTAAATAAGGAGCCGCAGCCGTGGGAGATATTCATTTAGAATATATCTTTAATCCTGCACTGGCAAAAGCGTCATTTCCATTTGTCATGAAAGGCATCTGGCTGACGCTGCTCATTTCTTTTGTGAGCATGTTTTTTGGTACGATTCTAGGCTTTTTTATTGCCCTTGCTCGAATGGCAAATACATGGTTCCTTCGGCTGCCTGCACGGCTGTATATTTCATTCATGCGTGGGGTTCCCATTCTGGTCATTTTGTTTATCCTTTATTTCGGATTCCCTTACATCGGCATTGAATTTACAGCTGTCACTGCTGCTATTATTGGATTCAGCTTCAATAGTGCTGCATACATTGCCGAAATTAACCGGGCGGCTCTCTCCTCTGTTCCTAGTGGTCAAGTGGAAGCCGCCAAATCACTTGGTCTCAGCTATTGGCAAACGATGCGCGGAGTCATTTTGCCTCAATCCGTGCGCATTGCACTGCCGCCCCTGACCAACGTCATGCTTGATTTAATCAAAGCTTCCTCACTAGCAGCAATGATTACTGTGCCCGAACTCTTCCAGCAAGCAAAAATTGTGGGCGGAAGAGAATTCGATTATATGACCATGTATATATTGGTTGCCTTGATTTACTGGGGCATATGCAGTGTGGTCTCATTGCTCCAAGACTTTTTGGAAAAACGCTATGCAAAATATCTATAACAACAAAAAGCAGATCCGGTGGATCTGCTTTTTAATGTATCAACCATAACCACACATACAACCCCAATAACGTGATGATCAGCGTCGGTATGGTTAGAATGATTCCAGCTTTCATGTATGCCCCCCAAGAAATATGCACACCTTTTTTCTTCAAGACATGAAGCCACAGCAATGTCGCCAATGAACCGATTGGGGTCATTTTCGGACCAAGGTTTGAGCCGATGACGTTGGCATAAATCAGTGCATCTCTCATCACACCTGCTGTATCTGTGTGACCGATGGCAATCGCATCAATTAAAACGGTTGGGAGGTTGTTCATGACAGAGGATAACACGGCTGCCAGAACCCCCATAAACATCGTTCCCGCAAGTAAACCGTGTGACGCCCCCTGTTCAATCCATGCCGCTAAAATTTCTGTCAGGCCGACATTTTTCAGCCCATACACCACGACATACATGCCGATAGAGAAAAACACAATCGACCACGGTGCTTCTTTGACGACTCGTTTTGTCGCCACTTGTGGACTCCGTTTCGCCAGCCATAAGAAAGCAATGGCAATGCCTCCTACAATGATTGACACCGGAATGCCTGCCAATTCGCCAGCAAAATATCCAACAAGCAAGCACCCTAACACATACCAAGATAACCGGAACATGCGCAGATCACGAATGGCCGAAGCTGGTTCCTTCGCCTGCGA
This sequence comes from Bacillus sp. FSL W7-1582, assembly GCF_038593325.1. Taxonomy (NCBI): domain Bacteria; kingdom Bacillati; phylum Bacillota; class Bacilli; order Caryophanales; family Bacillaceae; genus Bacillus; species Bacillus sp. FSL W7-1582. Next base: position 365,696 of record NZ_CP151987.1, on the reverse strand, counting down.
AACATCGTACGTTTTCGGGATGAGTTTCCGGTAAAACACATACAACACAAGCATACTAGCGCCAAGCGATACAAGGTTTGGGACGAACATGTTTGCTGTATATTCAAGAAAGCCAATATGAAAATAATCGGCTGATACGATATTGACCAAGTTACTAATGACAAATGGCAAAGAGGTCGTATCTGCAATAAAGCCGCTTGCCATGACAAATGGCAGGATCATACGCTCATCCAGCTTCAGCGCTCTGACCACAGATAAAACGATCGGGGTTAAGATAAGTGCTGCTCCATCGTTGGCAAAAAAAGCTGCTACCACAGCGCCGAGCAATGTTAAATAAATAAACATGCGGACCCCGTTCCCTCTTGCGGCTTTTGCCATATGAAGTGCCGCCCATTCAAAAAAACCAATCTCATCTAAAATCAATGAAATGATGATAATTCCAATAAATGCAAAGGTGGCGTTCCAGACAATTTGGGTAACTTCCCATACATCGCCCAAATGAACGACCCCAAAAGCAAGAGCAAGAATCGCTCCCCCGCACGCTGACCATCCAATGGTTAAACGTCCTGGCTGCCAAATGACAAGGACGAGGGTCATGATGAAAATCAAAATGGCCAAGGTGACTGATCCCAAAGGTGGCCCTCCTTTCGCTTTCCTTATAAAATCTTTATCTATCATACAACGAAATAAGGCAATTGTATGCCATTTTATCATCTCGCATGAAAATCCGCAGGTCAGCCTTTGCACCTGCGGAGTCCACGCCTATTGATCTTTTTTCATCAGCATCAATTCAATAAATAACTCACATCGCTGGCTAAAATGACTTAAATCGATAGACGTCATTTCAAAAATTTGTTTCATTCGATAGTTTAGTGTATTTTGATGAATAAATAACTGCTCTGCAGCTGGTTTTAGCTTGCAATTATTCAATAAGTAGACCTCTAAGGTTTTTAAAAATGATGTTTGACTGTCACGGTCTTTTTCCTTTAGGCGTAACAAATCTGGATTAAAGTCGTTTTTCTTTTTTTGATGGCTGTAAATCGAGTCTAAGAACCGGAAGACCCCCAAATGCTCGTAATCGTATGGAATCAATTCCTGTCCGCCGACAATCTTCACTGCTTTCACGACTTCTATCGCTTCAAATCGACTTGTGCTCATTTTCATGACATCTCGATATTCTCTTCCCATCCCAATATATAAAGGAGATGGGTGTGTATGCGTTTTCGATTGAAGATGGGCGACGACATCCGCAGCGGTCGCTTTTGGTGAGTGGCGATCTGACAAACTGCCTAATATCACGACGATGTCTGCTTGCACAGAGTAGACATGATTGACCTTGTCTTCTAGCTGTAAATAGGTTCTAATCATATCCTTCACATCTTCTGCCGTCTCACTTTTGTTATCGGCGGCATGAACAACCATCACAGTAAAGACAGCTGGCAGTGGTATGCTTAAATTCTCAGCTTCCCATTTCAGCTCTTCTTCTGTATAAAAATGATCATCCATGACCTTTTTGAAGAACTCTTCAATCTTGCCTTCTTTTTTCTCCAACTGTTTCTTATTTTTATAAATGACTTTTCCAACTTGAAACGATGCCTCGTGTAAAAATTGCAGCTCCTCTTGAGAGAGAGAATCTTCAATGTCCTGCACCCAAATAAAGCCGACAACCTCTTGTTTGTGCTTGGCGCTCACAGCTACTCGTCGATTAAACCCGAGCTCCTCATGACCATTCACATAAAAAGGATTTGAATCTGTATATAGCTGCTCAATGACCCCTGTTTTTTTTAACCAATCCACCACAGCTCCCGGACATTCCTTTGAGAAAATGGTTTGCTGATTGACTGGGTCGAACTGCTGGATGCTGTAAGAATTATAAGCAAGCAGCTGACATTCAGTACTTTCTAAAATGACTGGTTTTTTTAAATAACCACTAATAAATGCAATTAATTTATCGACATCAAAAAATGTATGAAGCTTTTCTAATATCTCTTCCATCCCGATTGCTCCCTGATTAAGTGATACATTTATCATACTTCTTTCCAGTCAGATTTGTATAGAAACAAGTCGTAGACAGGTAAAAAAAGCATGAACTCGCCTGCACGAGTTCATGCTTTTCCATATTAAAACATTTCGCTGATCGTTTTGGCCTGCATGTGCAGAGCAAGGTAATCTGGACCGCCTGCTTTTGAATCAGTTCCTGACATTTTAAAGCCGCCAAATGGGTGGTATCCCACAATCGCTCCCGTACAGTTACGGTTAAAGTAAAGGTTCCCGACATGGAACTCCTGCTTCGCACGGTTGATGTGATCACGATTATTTGTAATGACCGCACCGGTTAACCCGTATTCTGTGTTGTTGGCTACTTCAAGCGCCTCATCAAAGCTTGAGACTTTTGAGAAAGCTAGGACAGGTCCAAAGATTTCTTCTTGCATTAAACGAGATGTTGGCTCTAGATCTGCAAACACGGTTGGATGAATGAAGTACCCTTCTGAATCATCACTTGTTCCGCCAGTGACTAGACGGCCTTCTTGCTTGCCAATCTCGATATATTCCGTGATCTTGTCAAAGGAAGCTTGATCAATGACAGGTCCCATGTACACATCAGCTGATAACGGATTCGCTGTTGTTTTCGTTTCTGTGATTTCTTTCACTCGCTCAACGACTTGGTCATACAGCTTCTCGTGGACGACAGCACGAGATCCAGCTGAACATTTCTGACCTGAAAAACCGAAGGCTGATGTGAAAATGGCGTTAGCCGCTAATTCAACATCTGCATCCTCATCTACAACCACGGTATCTTTACCGCCCATTTCAGCAATGACACGCTTTAAATGCTGTTGTCCTGGCTGTACTTTTGCCGCACGTTCAAAAATACGTGTGCCCACTTCTCTTGATCCAGTGAATGTAATAAGGCTTGTTTTCGGATGATCTACTAAGTAATCTCCAACTTCTGCTCCGCTACCTGGCACGAAGTTGACAACACCTTTCGGAAGACCTGCTTGCTCCAGTTCTTCTACAAAGCGGGCAGCAATGACAGGCGTCGCACTTGCTGGTTTTAAAACAACTGTATTCCCAGTGACGATTGGCGCTACTGTTGTTCCTGCCATGATCGCAAACAAGAAGTTCCATGGTGGAATGACAAGCGTCACGCCAGTTGGTGTGTACACATATTGATTGCGTTCCCCTTCGCGGCTGTTCACCGGTTTGCCTTTCGCAAGCTCTAGCATTTGACGGGCATAATACTCTAGGAAGTCAATGGCTTCTGCTGTATCTGCATCCGCTTCATTCCAAGGCTTCCCTGCTTCTTTTACGAGAAGGGCTGAATACTCATGCTTTTTACGGCGAATGCTTGCCGCAGCGCGGAATAAGACGCCGGCTCTTTCTTCTGGAGACGTGTAGCGCCATGTTTCAAACGCTTTTGCCGCAGCTTGAATCGCTTGCTCTGCCTCTTCTTTCCCAGCTTTTGATACGGTACCCACGACTTCTTCCTTCTTCGCTGGATTGATCGAGACAATCTTGTCTGTTGTTTCGATTCTTTCTCCATTAATCACAAGCGGGTAGGTTTGCCCAAGCGATTCTGTTACTTTGGCTAATGCTTGTTCAAACGCTTGGCGATTTTCTTCCTGGCTAAAATCCGTGAATGGTTCATGCTTGTAAGGTGTTGTCATCTTTGTCACGCTCCCGTTTCAAATTATTTTCTCGTCATCCCTTTTAAAGCAAATGCAATGTTTGCCGGTCGTTCTGCAAGGCGTCTCATGTAGTAGCCATACCACTCTCGTCCATACGGGGTGTAGACCCTCATTTGATAACCTTCCTTCACGAGTGCTTGCTGTGTTTCTGATCTCATGCCATACAGCATTTGAAATTCGAACTGATCTGTCTGTATATTGTGTTTTTTCACAATATGTTTCGTAAATTCGATCATTTGATCGTCATGTGTCGCAATGGCTGTATAATTCCCTGAGAGTAACTGCTTTTCGATCAGCTTTTTGTAATTCTGATCGACGTCTTTTTTGTTTGGATACGCCACTTCGGCGGATTCCTTATAGGCACCCTTTACAAGTCTTAAAAATGGCTGCAACTCATTTAGGTCATCAAGATCTTGTTCTGTTCTGTACAAATACGCCTGCAAAACCGTACTGACATACTCATATTGAGATTTCATTTCTTTAAAAATGTCCAGCGTTTTTTGACAGCGCTGTTCATCCTCCATATCAATTGTCACCATAATACGGTGTTTCTCTGCCGTATCTAAAATGCTTTTCATATTGCGATACACAAGGTCATCGTCAATATCTAAGCCAAGCGATGTCATTTTAAGTGAGACGTGGGAATTGAGTCCCGCCTCTGCAATTCGCTGAATGGTTTGAATACACTCATTCGTCCGCTCATTTGCAATCTCTGCCTTTGTGACAAACTCACCAAGGTGATCAACCGTTACGGCCATACCTTGATCGTTTAATCGTTTGATGACAGGGATAGCGCTCTCAAAATCCTTCCCACCGATGATTTTCTTTGATGCAACAGCACTTCCCCAATTACGAGCAATATGGTTCAAGAGACTGCTTTTTGACAAAAACAAGAAGAAATTTCTTGTGACCGACTCCATAAAGGGCACCTCCCACTCTTTGTAAGCTATGTCTTTATTGTAAGGCTCATGAGCTGTCCGCTACAATATTTGAAGATGACAAAAATTCTGACTTTTTTTGTGGTTTTATCACAATAAGAGATAAAAAAGAGCCTGCCGCTAACCGGCTGGCTCTTTCACGCTTACGCCCACACCTCATCAAGGGTAGACTGCAAAAGCTTATTTAATTCTTCAGTGAGATTGTCCTTCGGCTGATTGTAGCTTTTCACCAATTCATCAAAACGAGCCAGCTCTTTGTCGATAAATGGATGGACATGTACAAGGCGGTCCTCTAAATCCATTTCTTCTCCGTCCATTTTACGTTTGAGCAGTTCGTGAATTTCTGCTAACAGCGGGCCTTCCTCCACTAGCTCCTTGAGTAATTCATGAAAGTCCATGGGTGGAACCGTCCGGTAACGTTCAATCCACTGGCAGGCAAGCAGCGGACGAAGCACATAGAAATACTTCTTGATTCGCACCTGCTCTCCTCGTAAATGCCGGCTTTCATTCCGCTTCGCCATATTGAGGTAATGATACATCAAAGCCGCAGGGTAAAACGCTCGATCCTTTAATTCTCTTAGCTGCTTGGCTAGAGAGAAGGATTCAGCATAAATGATGTCAGAAGACAGCCATTCCATAATGGATGGATTCGATTTATTGAATAAACGCAACGCCTTTCGCAGCTCCCAGCCGCTTATATCAAGCATGTCATCAATTGGTCGTTCAATGACATCACGATGCTCTTCCATCGCCCAATACCATTCTTTCCGGGGAACGTATAAAAAGCGAACATCATAATCACTGTCAGTTGAAGGAAATCCCCATGCCCTGCTGCCCGATTCAACGGCGAGACAAATCTTGACGTCATACGTTTCTTCGATGATTTTCAGCTCTTCCTTAATTCTTTCTCTCAAGTGTCCATCAACTCTTTCTATAGAATTCTGCATGACTTCTTCACCTTTTGGGAAAATACGAATAAGACATATATGAAAAAGGAGTTGGATCTGATGTCTATATCTCGCATTATGAAATGGATCACTGGGATTTTTGAAGCTTGCCTTGCTATCCCTGTGATCGGAGGTCTATTCGTTATCAGCAATGGCTATTCACCGCTCATGGTCATGCTTATTCTGCATATTATCACACTCGTCTTATCGAAGCGAGACCAGGGACCAATGATCGGAAGTATCATTGGAATTGTCACATCCTGCCTTGCATGGATTCCGATTCTCGGATTCATCCTTCACATCATCACAGCCCTTGCCCTGATCGTTACAGCATTAGTACCTGATGAAAAAACAAGACAGAACACCAGTTATTAAGCTGATCGCTCCAATAGCTGAAAAAGACAAAGAGCTAAAATGAATGTCATTTTAGCTCTTTGTCATGCTCTTATGTTGATAGAAGCAAATGCTTTTGTAAAAAGGACAGCTTCTCTGTTTGAAAAGCAGGAATAAACTCGTGCCCAAAATATCGGTACACTTTCAGCTCTTTATCTGTTTCTAAATGATTGTATGCCGCAAACACGGTGGATGGCGGTGTCACTTGATCAATCAGACCGATCGCCATCAATGTTGGCTGTTTCACCCAGCCGGCTAAATTGATTAAATCAAAGTAACTTAATGTCTCAAATCCCTTTTCTTCAGCTTCAGGATCACTGTTTCTGCGAAAGTATGAATTGATTTCTAAATAAGGCTGCTCCAAGGCAACATCAACCGCACGCTCAAAATTTGATAAGTAAGGATAGTCTGCCACAACGACTTTTGGAATATCTGAAAGGGCTGCGGCCGCAATCGCTAACGCACCCCCCTGACTTCCACCGATCACGCCGATACGGTGTTCATCTACTTCGGGGAAAGACTGAATGACTTCGAGTGCACGAACAGCATCTAGATAAACGCCTCGATAATAGTACGTATCCTTCGATAAAATGCCTTTTGTCATCCACCCTAATGCATGCCCGCCTGGCGTCACTGATGTGTCTTCACTGCCACCTTGACCACGGACAAGCATTCCAAACGTCGCATAGCCATGCAGCGCCCAGTTGACGATGTCGTGAATGCCGCCGTCATAGCTGGCATTATAGCCATGAAAACGAACGAGCGATGGATGCGGACCAGTTTGATCAGGCACAGCATAAAAGCCTTCAATTTTAGAATGTCCAAAGCTTTGATACGTCAGGCGGTACACCTTGACGCCTTTCACTGGATAGTCATAAGATTCAAGTGTTGGCTCTGCCTCCACTTGGCGCAGTTCTTCGAGCGATTTCTTCCAAAAGTCTGAGAAATCAGGACGTGCTGTTTTCTTTGGTTTATATTTCTGTAGCTCTTCTAGTGATAAATCGAACAATTGCATATCATACTATTCCCCTTTGTTTTATTAGTTATGAGTATCATACCACTCATTTCTTGATTGAGAAAGTCATTTAACAAAACCTTCTGACATTTCTATTGGCAAAGATAGCGGAAAGCTTTATGATAAAGAAACTGGCTTGAAGACTAGATGCTTCAGGCAATATCACCCGAACCATTCATTGCATGAAACGAATAAAGGAGGACGACCGACATGAACATCGCCCTGATTCAAATGGACGTACAAATAGGAGAACCTGATGTAAACTTTCAGAAAGCAGAAGCATGTTTAGAAGAAGCCATCCGCCAACAGCCTGATTTGATTATTCTACCCGAAATGTGGAATACCGGCTATGCGTTAGAACAAGCGGATGAGCTTGCCGATGCAGATGGCGAGCGAACAAAACAACTCTTCTCTTCCTTTGCTCGTCAGCACCAAGTGTATCTCATCGCAGGCAGTGTTTTAAATAAGAGGACAGAAGATGAAAACATCACCAATACAATGTATGTCTTTAACCGCCAAGGTGAGCTTTTGTTAGATTATGATAAAATTCATTTATTCCGCTTAATGGATGAACACAACTATTTAACCGCCGGTCATCAGCTTGGTTTATTTAACTATGATGAAGATGTCAAGATTGGCACCATGATCTGCTATGACCTCCGCTTCCCTCAGCTTTCTAGGACGCTCGTGAACAAAGGGGCGAAGGTGCTTGTTAATACCGCTCAATGGCCGTCAGCAAGAGTGGACCATTGGCGAAGTCTGCTCATCGCAAGAGCCATTGAGAATCAGTCATTTGTGATTGCGGTGAACCGGACGGGCACAAGCAGAGACACTGAGTTCCCTGGTCACTCCATGGTGATTGACCCGCTCGGACGCATTCTACTTGAGACAAATGATGAAGAAGACATTTATTATGCAGACATTGATCTTCAGCTCGTAGATGAAGTGAGACAACAAATCCCCGTCATGACAGATCAGCGGCTGGATTTATATTAGAAAGCAGGGGACTCCCCTGCTTTCAGCGTGTAGACAAACCCTCGCATTCGGTGTCAGTCCTGCGTGCCGGTGCTCACGAATGTCAAATTCGCTCCGCGTCGGTACTCGTCCTTCCTAAACTGCAAAGGTTTTCTATCACGCTGAAAAAAGGTAAAAGCAGGGGACTCCCCTGCTTTTTGCGTTTAATTAAACGTTTGTTTAAGCTTTTCCTTGATTCTGTTGAAGGTCCATGAAGGCTTGAGCGGCTTTCGTTAAATATCTTTCTTCCACATATGCAAACACAAGTGTGCGGGTTGGGCATGAATCAATGTGTAAATAAGTGACTGCTTTCCTTTCCTCTTGTGCCACCATTTTCGGCACCACTGTCACCCCTAGCTCATTTTCAACCAATGCCTGAGCTGTTTGAATATGACTTGTTTCAAATGCAATCCTAGGCCGAAAGCCATGATGACGGCACAGTTCCGTGACCACTTGCCGAAAGCCATATCCCTCTTTCAGCATAATAAATGGGGCATCTTCCAGAAGATGAAACGGGACAGACCCTTCTTGATCCGCTTGATTGATGATTTCATTGAGTTCATCCGTCAACCACGGTTGAGCCGTTTGCGGAATGGCGAGGAGAAGCGGCTCTGTCAGCATTTGTTTTGTTTTCAATGATTCATGCTCGACAGGCAGAGAAAGAATCGCAAGATCCAGTTTCCCAGCGAGTAAACGTCTTTCTAGCTCACGAGGCGATTCTTCTATCAAATGAACGTGAACGTGCGGATACGTTTGACAATAGGTTTTTAATAAACTTGGCAGGACATATCCCCCTGTGACAGCTGGCGCACCGATCTTCAGTTCTTTCCCTACCTCATAAGCAGCTTCCCCCATCTCACGTAACAAATCATCTCGTTCCTTCAAAATGGTCTCTGCTCTTTTGATCAATCGGTTTCCTTGAGGTGTAGGAGTGACTTGTCCATACTTCCGAATAAACAGAGGAGTATCTAATTCCTCCTCAAGTTTTTTAATTTGCTGACTTAATGAGGGCTGTGCAATGTGAAGTTTTTCCGCTGCTTTTGTAAAGCTTTGCTGCCGGTACACTTCCATGACATATTCCATCATTCGTATATCCACTTCTCTCACCTCATAGGTTTTAACTATTCATATCATATCTTTTATGTCTTAGACAAATCACAAGAAGAACCCTACGATAAAGAAACAACAAAAAGGGGGTAAAGAAATGAATCCATATTCAAAAGCAGAGAAACAATTCTCACAAAATGCAGAGAACTATCGAGATTCACCCATCTTTGCAGCTGGAAAAGAGCTTGAATGGATGAAAACGGCGACGAAGCCAAAGGGCGATGAGCACCTACTTGATATCGGCTGCGCGGCAGGTCATACTGTTTTTTCCTTTTCAGACGTCATCTCTAAAGGAATCGGGATTGATGTCACGCACAAAATGATCGAGGTTGCTACAGCACTTGCAAAAGAGCGACAGCTGAACCACATTACGTTTGAGCAGGCATCCGCAGACGCATTGCCCTTTTCTGATGCATCATTTGATCTCGTCACATGCCGATTTGCTGCTCATCACTTCCCACATCTCCCGGCAGCCATGTCTGAAATCAGCCGAGTCTTAAAGAAAGGCGGCAAATTTCTACTTGTCGATCATTATGCACCCGAAAACCCTGTACAGGATTCATTTATTAATCATTTAAATAGACTGAGAGATCCTTCCCATGTGCGAGAAAGCTCGTTATCAGAATGGAAAGAGCTTTTCGCTGACAACCATCTGACGAAAGAAGATATCCGTTACTGGGATCTGCATATTGAATATCAGGACTGGATCATACGTGGACGTACACCAGAGAATGTTCAAAAGGAGATTGTTGCCCACCTTCATGCTGCAGACGATGAAACGAAACAGCTGTTTCAACTGCAATTCGACGAACATCGTCAGCCAATATCCTTTTGCCTAAAAGCCGCACTACTTCAAGGGATCAAACATTAAACTGATCGAAAAAGTCTACCCTAGCCGGTAGACTTTTATATTATGAATATACATTTCCACTATCTGATAGATATTACTTTTCATGTTCGTGACAAGGAGTGTTGATAATGTTTCTATTATAAGATAATTGAATTGAGGTAGGTTAGGCTTTTTCAAAAGTGTACGTAAATCCTCTGAATAAAAAAAGAACCTACCCTCTTTAGAATAAGTTCTTCACTGCATGCATCACTTACGGTGCAATATCCTCTAATACTTTCTCTCTCGTTTCGATCATTTTAAAAGCAAGAATTGCTCCCACTACAGTCACACTTGCAAAAAGAATAAAAATAGTTGAAACACCGCTCACCTCTAAAATAAAACCTATCATAATAGGAGCGATGGCTGAGGCCAGCCTAAGCCACGCTGTAGCAAATGCCGTACCAATTACCCTCATACGGGTTGGATAGATTTCAGGTGTATATAAATAGAGAAGAACTGTAATGGTCCCCATCATTCCGTAGGCAGCGGACCCTAAATAAATAACGCTTTCTGGAGAATTTGCTCCGCTGATCCATAAAGCCGTTAATAAAGCACCTGTTACGATAAATGCAATGGTTGCCCAGCGCTTCCGTCCTACTTTATCGATCAAAAATGCACAAGCGAATACCCCTATGGTCTGTAAAATATTTGTGAGAGAGGCTGCCCTTAATGAATCTCCAACTGGCAAATTGTAAACCGTATTATAAAGACTCGGTAACCAGTTATTTAATCCATTCGATACAAAGTAGGCAGAAAACCATAGTCCCCATACGATCAATGTTCTTTTACGATAAAAAGTAGAAAAGAGCTCTTTCCAGTCGCCTTTTTCAGTGCTGCTGGACACTTGCTTTGCAACAGGCATTCGTTTGTCCGTACTAGCTTCAATCTCTTCAATGATTCTTTCGGCTTCATCTAACCTGCCTTTTGAAATAAGCCATCTTGGAGATTCACGCAACATGAAAAAGAAGAAAAAGACGATTAAACCGCCAATTCCACCAATCAAGAACATCCATTTCCACCCAAAGCTAGGTACAACAAATGCACCAATTTGAGCTGAGATCATTAATCCTAATGGAAAAATCATCTCATAGAGCATAAAAAATCTCCCTCTGCCTTGGGCCCGGGACAACTCATTGATATATGAGGCCGCTACTGGCACTTCTCCTCCTACTCCAATCCCCTGTATAAAACGAAAAATAAAAAGGGCCATAAAGTTACCTGAAAATACACATGCGATACTCATAATAGACATGAGAAATACAGTCCACTTTGCACTAAATACACGGCCACGTCTTTCTGCTAACCATCCAAAGAAAATAGCACCAATCGCTTGTCCGATATAACCAGACCCAATAAGAAGACCAATTTGAGCAGGTGATAAATTCCACATGCCGATGAGAACTGGGAGAACAAACGCTAAAGATAGTGCATCAAAAGCATCAAAAAAGGTAGCAGATCCCATAATGATACGAGGTTTTAAATGCCATCTCGAAAAAGGTACACTTTCCATCCTAGTCAATAGTTGTGAAGCTCTATCAACAACTTGCTCATCATGAGAATTTGAATTTCCGCTGAGTTCTAACGTCATGATATCTCCTCCTTAATAGAGGAAATGATGCAAAAGTACATGCTGATGAGCACAAAAGAAATCGCTTACATTTTAAATGAAGAGACATTCTAAAGCGATCATATGAGTTTTCAGCATCTATCATTTCTTTTTTGGCGTTCCCGTGGTGCCACGATCTACATAGTACATCGGGAAGATATGTTCCATCTTCTCTAACTGTTCTCCTTCTACTAACTGCGTTAGTAAAGAAACCGCTTTTCTTCCCATTCCAACTAAATCAACATGAACAGAAGATAAAGAAGGGGTTAGAAAACTTGCAATGGGCACATCATCAGCACCAACGACAGACAAATCATGAGGTATTGACACATTTGCGATATCTGCCGCTTTCATGACCCCTATCGCCAAAAAATCTGAAGAGCAAACAACTCCAGTCATGTACTGGTTTCCTTGGAGAAATTGAGAAACCACTTCTACTACTTTTCCCCCATCAAATTCATCTAACTCAAACACAAGCTCTTTGTTCATTGTTAATCCTAAACTTTTCAGTGTACGCTCATACCCCTTGTAATACCTCACACTATGCATCGAACTCATTGGACCATTGACCAGTCCAATGGTTCGATGACCTTTATCAAATAAGGCCGTGACAGATTGGCACACACCTTCTTCATCATCAGGCCTGACACATGGAAATGGAGAATCCTCTAAGTAACTTCCGACAACGATAATGGGAATAGCTAAACTTTTTAACCAATCCATGCTCAATTCTTCATTTCTTGGAGAAAATAAAATAGCACCATCTACAGCCTGCGTTTCAAGTAATCGCTGCTGCTGTACAGATGTAAATGACATCAACATATTGAATTCAGTCTCATCTAATTCCTTCGCTATCCCATCTAAAATCGTCGAAAAAAATGGATTATTCAAAATATATGAACCACGAGGAACCACGACAGCAATATTGCCAGTCTTTCTTTTAACGAGCCCTCTAGCTCCTAAATTAGGACGATAGCCTAATTCATCAATCACTTGTTTGATTCTTTCAGCCGTTTGAGCACCTACTCCTGGTTTGCCACTTAATACTCGGGAAACAGAGGCGATAGATACTCCAGCTTTCAATGCGACATCTTTAATACTTACTGACACATTTCATACCTCCGGGAGTCTGTTGTTTTATACTCTATTATAACCTGACTCACCTTCATCATGAAATCAATGGTCTATTATTTACTAACGTTTTCCTTAAGTAAACCAACACTTTGAAGGCCCTGACGAATCTCTTCTTTTTCCTTTTGAGTTAAAGGTAATACTGGTTTCCTCGCAAGCGAACTGCTGATCAAACCTCGCTGGAACATCGCTTCCTTCATTCGCAGATGAGAGGTAGAGGAAGGTTCATCCATTTTATACACAGCATGCTTTAATTCAAAGATTCTATCGTACACTTTATTAGCCGCTACAAGGTCTTGTTCTTCCACACATTTCACAAGCTCAGCAATCAAATCTGGTACAAAACAGCCGAAACCTACAAGCGCCCCATCAATTCCTTGAACTAATGTTGGCAATAAATATTCATCGTGACATGTGAGCAACGATACATCTGGTGCATGCTTTTTCAGTGCGCGCACATCGACTTCATATTGCGCCATGTCTCTTTGACCGATTTTAAATGAGACAACGTTTGGAATCTCCGACATTTCTAATAATTGACTGGTTGTATAAGAGGTTTTTGTCCATGTTGGATACTGATGGACGATGATTGAAATGTCAATTGCTTCTGCAACATCTTTAAAGAATTGGACAGGTGACTCAGGCTGCATACCGAATCTCAGCCATGAATGTGGCGGCATAAGAAGAATACCTTCTCCACCAGCTTCCTCCACTGCTTTTGCATGCTGGATCGCTTCAATTGTCCCTTCAGCTGAAACCCCAGAAATGACAGGAATTTCTCCCTTTAATTCGTCGGCTGCAATACGCACAGCTTCAGCTCGTTCATGTGGCAGCAAAGTCATAATCTCGCCAGTATGTCCATTGACAACGATCCCATTAATCCCTTCGTGCCCCGCCACCCAGCGAACAAGCTTACGAAAAGCAGGTTCATCAATTGAATAGTCATCTTTAAAAGGAATTAAGACTGCCGGGAATACACCGCTCCATTTTTCTTTATTTTTCATCAACAAATTCCTCCCCATCCGTTATAGTAAACGTTTACGGTAAGCGTTTACGTTAATAATCATAGAATGATATAACCGAAGGTGTCAACCAGATTTTTAAAAATTATAATAATTCAAAAAACTATTATTGGAATTTAGATACTATTTTATTTTTTCAAAAAAAGAAAATGAGAGATATATGTCGTTTCCCGCATCAATCAAAAACCTCATCATCTTGACTTAGTTGTAGTCTAATCACCACTTTTTTCAAATGGCTAGACACACCACATAAAGGATGCATGCATTTTGATATAATGACGAAGAAAAAAACATCTTTTCTTCTTTTTTTCATCCATCATCCAACTTAGACTGTCATTTCTTTGACTACTCCTGATCTAATAGAAAAAGTCTACCCCTTAGGATAGACTTTTTTATTTCGAATATAGATCCCAGCCAAGCTTGAGTGTGTCGACAATATAATTGGCGACTTCTTCAGCTTCTAGATGATCTGTTTCCACTCTTGAGTTATGAAGGGAATAAATTTCCCGGCGCTCTTCAAACAGCTCTTTCATCTCGTCAAGCGTGCGGTTATGAAGAACAGGACGGTTTTCAATTAAAATATCCAGCCGCTGTTTCCAATTCTCCCAAGATAGGTCAAGGAAAAGAACCGTACAATGCTTTAAGCAAGATCGTTTGATTTCTTCCTGTTTAAACGCACCGCCTCCAAGAGACACGATCTTTAGCTGAGTATGTTCACATAAATCGACGATATAGTCCTTTTCAGCCTGTCTGAAGAAATCTTCTCCTTTTTGCTGAAACATTTCTGGAATCGTCATGTTGTACTTTTTCTCAATCTCCTGATCAACATCAATAAAATCTCTATATAACTTTTTGGCAACGAGCTGCCCAATGGTTGTTTTCCCAACGCCCATAAAGCCAATGAGGACAATATTTCGCTGTCTCACAGGAATCTCTCTATTGTTTTTCATGTTCGTGACACGTCCTCCTTACGACAAGGAATGCTACATAATGTTTCTATTATATGATAAATGGACTGAGAAAAGATAGGCATTCTTAAAAATTGTGTTTGACGACGTAACCGAGCTGTTCGGAGAGCTTCTCGGCATGCTCTTTCACTTTTTGCTGCAATTGAGGGATGACATCTTCAGTAAATCGTTGGGTCGGTCCAGATATGGATAAACATGCCTGCACCTCCCCATGAATGTTAAAGATCGGTGCCGCCACTGCCGCCGATCCGACTTCCCGTTCATCAATACTGCAAGCGGTATGCGTTTCAAGAATATGACGACATTCTTTTTGCCATTGCTCCATCGTCATGTGATCAGCCTCAGATGCAAAAACTTGCTGTTGAAACTCTTCGCTTTGGAAAGCAAGCAGCACCTTTCCACCAGCACCAGCGTATAACGGCAGCTTCTCACCTATTTTCACAAGATGCCGAATCGATTGCAGCCCTTCGGCTTGTTCAATACATACCCTGCTTTTGTGATCGAGCACATACAGGTTGACGGTTTCCTTCGTTTCATCACGAAGTGTGTACATGAGCGGTTTTGCCAGTTCCCTCAATTTGATGGACTTCCCAGCAATATAACCGAGAAGATAAAGTCTTTGACCGAGCCGGTACTTCATTGTCTCTTGGTTCTTTTCTACAAAATGATTCATTTCAAGTGCCTTAAGCAGTCTCGTTGTGGTAGACATTGCTAAGTTCATCTCTTTTGATATGTCCGTTAGCGTCAGCTCTTGACGTTCTTCGCTAAAGCAAGAAAGAATATCCAAAGCGCGCTGAACGGTACGCAATCCTGATTCTTCTTTTGACTTTTTATCAGCCATGTTCACTTTCTCCTTTTCCCCTTTGATTTCTTATCGACATGATTAACCAATTTTGCTATAATCCATTTTAAATGTTCCATTAAAAGAAAACAAATTCCACTGTACGGAATAAAACCGATAGATGTTTTGATGGAGGAGATATCATGATCTACCTGCTCATTTTCACACTTCTTATTAGCTTATACATCGTTCATCAACTATTCCCTGCTCCCATTCTCTCCTATTTGGTTGGTCTGCTGGCGGCTGCTTCGCTCACCATTTCCTTTAAGAAGGCAAGTGGGCTTTATTTGAAAACGGGTGCTATGTTTCTCTTGATTGGATTGGTGTTATTTTTCTGGTCAGAACAGCCTTTGCATACGCTTTTTCTTCATTTTCATTCCATGCTAGGCTTGCTTTCTTTATTTTTCATGTTGCCATTTATTCATTCTCTCATACATGTTGGACATTTCGATACTCAATTAAATAAACTGCTTACTTTACATACAACGAGTACAAATCAGCTTTATCGCAAGAGTTCATTTGTCACTCATGTTCTTGGCATGTTTTTAAATATCGCAACGATTCCCTTATTATATACATCCTTGAAACCATCGCTGAACGCCCTTCAGGAACAAGTCAAACAGCACCTTTATACGCGCAATCTTTTAAGGTCATATGCGCTATGTCTTAGCTGGAGTCCTGTCGAAGTACTGGTGAGTGTCACCATTGATGCAACCAAATTGAAATATTATCAGATTGCACCCGTTACCTTTTGTTTAATGGTGCTTGTGCTGTTGACGGATTGGTTGCTGTTTTCTCGTCAAAGCAAACGATTGCCGCATATCATCCAGCCGGCAGAAGCTCACTCCAACCCTCATCGCATCAAGAGAAAAACCCTTCAGCTTGCTTTCATGCTACTCAGTTTTATGACAGTCGTTTCGCTTGTTGACGCCTGGATCGGGAAAGGTTATCTGTTCGCTGTTGTGCTGACGATTATTCCTTTCGCTCTATTATTCTCGTCTATCATCAAAAAACGAAAACAATATGTAGCCGTCTCTATTCCCCATTGGAAAGAACGGACCCGCCAGCTCTCCAATTATATGTGTCTATTTTTAAGCGCGGGCTTCTTTGTCGATATGCTGCTTGTCACAAACAGCTTGCAGCCGATTCAAGCATTTATCGTCAGTATATCAGATCATGCCATTTGGGTTTATGGGGTCATCGGGCTGTATTTTCTCATCACCGCTCTTTGCGGTTTTCACCCGCTCGTTTCGCTTGCTCTATTAGTGAGCTTGATGGCACCTGTCATTCATGAATTGCCTGCCCTTCCCATCGCAATCATGCTCATTATCGCCGGAACCTCAACGGTCATGTTTAGCCCATATAATGTATCTGTCTCCCTATTAGCCGATTTGATGAAGGTCAACCCTTACCGAATCACTCGATGGAATATCTGGTTTGCTGGTTTTTATGTCAGCATGGGTATCGCATGTGCAACGATCATCACCGTCATCTTTTATTCATAGAAAAAGAGAACCCAATGAGTTCTCTTTTAAGATTGTTGACAAAGGGCTAAAATGAACTTGATTTTAGCCCTTTGTCTTTTTTTCAGTGTGATAGAAAACCTTTACAGTCTAGGAAGGACGAGTACCGGCGCGGAGCGAATTTGACATTCGTGAGCACCAGCGCGCAGGACTGACACCGAATGCGAGGGTTTGTCTACACGCTGAAAGAGAACCCAATGAGTTCTCTCTATTATTTTAATTGAATCCGCTCAATCTTACCTACAATAAAGATATACGACAACGCTCCGCCTAATGCCACTAAGCTGACGAATAAAATACCGCCGTTGTAAGAGCCTGTCGCCGATACAATGAATCCGATAATCAGCGGGGTGATGATGCCGGATAAGTTAGCAAAAAAGTTGAATACGCCGCCAGCCAGACCGACCATTTCTCGTGGTGCCACCTCAGACAGCATGGTCCAGGAGATATTAGACAGTCCTTGCGCAAAGGAAGCGATGGATAAAATAGTCAGCACAAGCGGGATATTCGTTGTAAAATTCGCTAAAACAATGGTACTTGTCAGAAGCAGACCGACCACAACCGGCAGCTTTCTCGCTACATTGACCGATACACCCTTTTTAAGCAGCCAGTCAGACACATATCCTCCAAACAGCACCCCAAAGAATGCAGCGATGTATGGCAGGGATGCCGCAAAACCCACTTTGAGAAAGGCCATATTTTTCGCCTCTGCTAAATAGGTCGGAAACCATGTTAAAAAGAAAAAGAGGGTAGACGCAACAGAAAATTGACCAATATAGAGTCCAATCAATTTACGATATTTTAAAAGTGCGGCAAAGTCTGCCCATTTCAGTTTCTCCTGTGATGCCACTGTCAGCCCTTCGCCTTGACGGATCAATTCTAACTCATCTTCATTGATCTTTGGATGCTCTTTCGGTTCGTGATAATACTTGTACCAAAAGAAAGCAAATATAATACCGAGCGCACCAGCAGTGATAAAGACGGTTCTCCAATCGAAAGTTGTCATGATCCAAAAAAGAAGAGGTGTCGCAAATGCAAGCCCCACATACTCTCCAGCGGTATAAACCCCTGTTGCAAATGCGCGTTCACGCCTTGGAAACCATGTGGTCACAATGCGATTATTCGCAGGAAATGCAGGAGATTCTGTAATTCCGATAAACAAACGGCAGCCAAATAAGAAGGCAAAGCTGTTCGCAAACGCCTGTAAACCGGTGAAAATAGACCAAGTAATGAGTGATATTCCATACGTTACCTTTGATCCAAACTTATCAAGAATAAAGCCGCCAGGGATCTGCATGGCTGTATAGGTCCAGCTAAATGCTGAAAAGATGAGGCCTAATAAGGCAGGGTTTAATTGCAATGAAGACTGAATCGCAGGTGCAACAATGGATACACTGGCTCGATCAATATAATTAATAGCGGTAATAAAAAACAACAGAATCAAGATGCCGAAACGAGCTTTTGTTGGTTTCGCATAAGCAGGCCGCAAGTCGTTCCCCTTCAGTTCTGAATGCACTTTCATAACCATCCTCCTTTGTTTCCGCAGCGTGCGGATCGGTTGAGTGTCTTAAATGACCCCTTTTTCTTCTAACTGTTTACACTCTTCTTCTGTGAAGCCAAGCATTTTCGTTAAAATTTCATAATTATGTTCACCTAAATCAGGCGCAATATGGCGAATACGGCCGGGGGTTTTTTCAAACTTCGGAATGATCCCAGGCACCTTCACTTTTCCAAGACGCGGATGATGCACCTCGACAATATTTTCTCGTGCTTTAAATTGCGGATGCTCAAAGATATCCCGAATGCTTAGAATCGGACTCACAGGCACACCATGTGTATCTAGAATGTCTAGGACGTCATCTCTTGTTTTGGACGCAATCCACTGCGAGACGATCGCATCCATTTCATCGTTATGCTTCAGCCTGGCTGCATTCACAGAGAATTTCTCGTTCTCAAGTAAATCTAAGCGATTCATCGCCTCTGCCAATCGATTAAAGGTCGAATCAGTACTCGTCACAAGAACCA
The DNA here is from genome assembly GCF_038593325.1 of Bacillus sp. FSL W7-1582. Classification (NCBI taxonomy): domain Bacteria; kingdom Bacillati; phylum Bacillota; class Bacilli; order Caryophanales; family Bacillaceae; genus Bacillus; species Bacillus sp. FSL W7-1582. Next base: position 346,588 of record NZ_CP151987.1, on the reverse strand, counting down.
AATAATGCCCGTCCTTTGTCTCGTAGGTGCCAGCAGGGCTTGAATGACCGCTTAACCCTGGTGAACGCTCACGCACCTTCCCTAGCTTGTCATATTCAGCAACCAAAAATTCTAACATGCGGAACACAGATTCATAGAGAGCCAAATCCACCATTTGCCCAGTTCCTTCTGAATGTGTGTCACGGTAATACATCGCTGTCACAGTGGCAAACGCCACATAAATTCCTGCGATATAATCCGTAAGGGAAAAGGAAGGGCTGACTGGATGCCGATCTGGAAACCCTTGAATATATGTAAAGCCGCTAAACGCCGTCGCAGGTGTACCAAATCCCGCCTTGTCCTTAAACGGACCGGTTTGCCCATAACCCGAAACACGAATCATAATTAAACGAGGGTTGATTTCTTTTAATACATCGTACCCAACGTCCCATTTTTCTAGTGTTCCTGGACGAAAATTTTCAATGATCACATCAACCTGCGCTGCAAGCTTTTTAAAAATGTCTTTTGCTTCTTCTTTGTGCAAATCGAGTGTAAGAGATTTCTTATTCCTTGAAAGCCCAGACCATCTCAAAGGTTCACCATCTGCAAAAGGACCAACATGCCGCAGTGTATCCCCTTTTCCAGGAATCTCGACTTTAATGACCTCTGCACCAAAATCCCCTAGAAGCACCGCGCCGTATGGTGCAGCAATCATCGTAGAAACATCTAATATTTTGATTCCTTCAAGCGGTGTATTCTTATTCATTGCTTGACTCCCTTTCATTCAATTGATAAAGGGCTAAAATGCTTTCTATTTTAGCCCCTTTTCTTCTTTCTCTCGTGCAAGGTTTTTTTAGTCCTTCGGAAGCTGCCCTTGCGGTGTATAGAGCCAAATCAGCCATAAAGGTTCGTCCCCTGTGTTCACATGCTGATGTGAGACACCATCTGGAATAAACATAAAGTCATTTTGTTTAAATGATTGTCTTTCTCCATCGCAAATGACTTCGCCAGACCCTTTAATCACATAATCAAATTCCTCTGAACCCGGGTGATTGTGTACCGAGCTTGCTTCGCCCGGCTCAAAAATAGTGAGACCTGCCATCATATGCTCTGACCCTACGGTATCTGGTGTGATCGTTTGAAACACTTTCCGAATCATTTTCTCTTCTGGATGATCTAAACCTAACCATAATGGATGACCGTCTTGAAATGGATTTAATACTTTAATTTTCATTGTTGATTCCTCCCTAGTCATGTTTAGTTCACACTGACATGTGAACGTTTTGTATTTGGTGAATAAATATCATTAATGTTCCAATGTCCATCAGTAGGCACTGGATCATTTTTCATCGCTACATCAATGACACATGGCTCCTGAGAAGCGATTGCTTCAGCCAAAGCTTCTTTGAATTCAGAAGCCGCCGTAATTTTGATCCCCTTCATCCCATAACCTCTTGCAATGGCTGCAAAATCAGGCGAATAGCTTTCTCCATCTTTTCTAAAAACAGTGCCGTAAGTCGTTTCATAGTGTGCCATTTGCAAGCCGGCGATCGTCCCAAACGCACTGTTGTTCATCACAATCCACACGACAGGAATGTTTTCTTCCATGGCTGTTGCGAGAACAGATGGATTTTGACCGAAACCGCCGTCCCCAACAAGTGATACAACGACACGGTCAGGTTGGGCAATCTTTGCTCCAAGTGCAGCAGGAGCGCCAAATCCCATCGTCGCAAAACCACCTGGGGTTAAAATAGTGCCTGGCGTGTATACAGGAAATTGCTGTCCGACCCCATTTTTATTCCAGCCAACATCGGTTGTAATGAAGGCATCAGGTGGCAATACTTCCCGCACTTCCTGCAAAATACGCTGTGGTTTCATTGGGAAAGACTCGTCTTGAATATTCGTCAAATTGCTCTTCTGAAATTCCTCACGATATGCCGCAATGTCCTTTTTCAATTGAGGGCGATCCAGACCTTCTGGCAGCCTTTCTTTCGCCACACGATTAAGTACAGTCAGCGCCTGCTTGAGATCTGCTACTGCTCCAATTTCCACAGGATAATTTCGGCCAATTTCATTCGGATCAATGTCAATATGGATGAGCTTGGTTGATTGGAAATTGAACGTATACTCCGATTCCCACGAACTCGCATCTGCTTCAGCAAAACGGGTGCCTAATGCCAATATATAATCCGCTGCTTTACACTGATCATTGATAAATTTCGTCCCCCAAAACCCTGTCATGCCAAGGGTCATTGGATGATCATCTGGCATCGCCCCTTTCCCCATCAAAGAATGGGCAACAGGGATACTCAAATGATCAGAAAATGCCTTTAACTCTTCTGCTGCATCGGCTAGTAAAATGCCTCCCCCTACATATAAAAGCGGTTTGTCTGCCTGCAGCAATCGATCTATTATCCGATTCGCTGTTTGATCATCAATAGATGGTTTTTCAACGGTGTGTGTATGATGAGCGATTTGTTCAAATAACGACACATCTAAGTCTTTTGAGAACACATCCATCGGAACTGAAATCAGGACTGGCCCAGGGCGGCCGCTTTCAGCTAACTGAAACGCTTTTGATAAAATTTCAGGAAATAATTCTGGAATGTCGACTCGCCATGCTCTTTTCACAAACGGGCGATAAATTTCGTATTGAGAAGCATCGGAATGAAGATTGATTTCTTGGTGTGGGTGCTTTCCGTAGTAATGACTTGGAACATCTCCTGCAATGACAACCATTGGAATGGAATCGAGTGCGGCATTCGCTACACCTGTTGCCGCATTGGTGAGTCCAGGACCTAAGTGACTGAGCACAACAGCCGTCTGTTTTTTCGCTCGTGCATAACCGTCTGCTGCATGCGCCGCTATCTGTTCATGTCTGACATTCACAAATTGAATACGGCTTTTTTCTAACGCTGATAAAAAAGCAATATTCGTATGACCGCACAGACCGAAGATATGCTCAACTCCTCGATTTTCTAAATACTGAATGACCTGTGTAGATATATTCTTCTTCATGTTTCTCTCCTCTCACGGTGCAGCTATGAATCTGCTACTCACTGATTCTTTGAAAACACAATCGATAGAACGGTATTCAAATCCTGTATCGCAACTTGTCCAGGTGCTGAGCTTTCTTTCCCTACAGCAAAGGTCATGATAGACCCAAAGAGTCCACCTACCATTCTTGTGAAGGCGCCGTATTCCCCCATCGCCATCGAAATAACGGGGATGGACAGATGCTTTTTCGCCTTGCCAGTCGCAGAGAGCAGTGTCAGTGCATCCTCATAGGAATGCGGCATGACGGCGATCTTTGCAATGTCGGCACCGACCGATTCTGCATTGGTGAATAGTTCCACGAGCCGATCCGCCTCCGGGGTACGCTGGAAATCGTGGTACGACACAATCAAGATGACCCCGTTTCTCTTAGCCGCCTGACTGACTTGCTGGATATGCGAGACATCATGCATTAATTCAAAATCAACGGCAGCCACAAGATGAGTGGTACAAAGCTCGACAAGCAGGGAAACTTTTTCATCCTCTGAGAGTGAGATGCGTTCGCCGCCCTCTTTTTCAGAACGAATGGTGAATAAAAATGGGATGTTATCTGCCTTTTCGATCATCCCTTTTAGGGTGTCGATGACTTGTTCCTTGTCATTGAGGTGATTGAAAAAATCTGCTCGCCACTCTATCACATCAGGCTTTTTATCAGCTAACACCTCAACTTCAAGAAACAATTCTTCCTTTGTTTGTCCAATGAGCGGCGTACAAATCATCGGCTGACCGCCTGTCTGCGCACTCTTTACCTTTTGCTGAAAGTCATTCACGTCCATCTGCCCCCTTTATAGCCCATTTGGCAGCACAACCATTTTGGTTTCGGTCATCTCCTCGATGGCGAAACGTGGGCCTTCCCTTCCAATACCGCTTCGTTTAATCCCGCCATATGGCCAGTGATCTAGTCTGAAATTCGATGTCCCATTGATGACTACGCCGCCAGTTTCAAGCTCTTTTGCTGCGTGTAACGCAACATCTAGCTGATTCGTAAAGACACCTGCCTGCAAACCATATCGACTATCGTTTGCTTCTTTGATTGCCTCATCCAGCTCCTCATATGGGAGAATGCTGACAACTGGACCGAACACTTCTTCACAGACGACCTTGGCTTGTTTTGGCGGGTTTAGCAAAATAGCCGGTGTGATGCTTGCGCCATTTCGTTGTCCTCCAGATAGAAGCTCGGCACCCATTTTCTCTGCCTCTTGTATCCAAGCCTCCACACGTTTTGCTGCCTGTACATCAACCATACAGCCGATATCACTTTCACTAGACAGCGGATCTCCAACGACGAGCTGTTCTACTTTTTGTTTAAGTGTCTCAGTAAATGTCGACATAATTTGCTTGTGAACATAAATTCTTTGAACAGAAATACAGCTTTGACCAGAGTTGCTAAAGCCCGTTTTGGCACAAAGAGATGCGGCTTGCTCGATATCTGCATCATGATGAACAATCGTCGCTCCATTTCCTCCGAGTTCCAGCAGTACCTTTTTTAATCCAGCAGAGTTTGAAATATGTTCTCCGCCCACCGCACCGCCAGTAAAAGAAACAAGATTGGTTCTTTCATCCGTGACTAACTGTCTGCCGGCGTCTACTCCTCCAATTACAAGCTGCAGGCTCTTTTCTGGAAACCCTGCTTCAAGCAGGAGCTTAATAAACGCTGTGGCAACAGCTGATGTTTGCGGTGCTGGTTTTAAAATAATGGCATTCCCTGCCGCAAAAGCTGGACCGATTTTGTGACAAATTAAGTTGAGAGGCGCATTAAAAGGCGTAATCGCCAGCACAACCCCAACCGGCACTTTAAATGTCATCGCCATTGCTCTCTGTCCACGGGAAGATACATTGCCTGGAATGGTCTCACCGATTAATCGATTGGCTTCTTCAGCTGACTGTGCGAGCGTTTCAATTGATCGTGAGACTTCATCTCTTGTATTTTTAAGCGGTTTGCCTAATTCTAAAGAAATGAGTTTTGCGAAATGCTCTTTTTGTTCTTCCAATAAAGCGGCTGCCTTTGTTAGAAGCGTTGAGCGTTCTAATGCTGATATTGCCGCTATTTGTTTTTTAGCTTGCTGCGCAATAGAAAGCGCTTGTTCTATATCTTCTGAGGATGCAAGATAGGATGTACCAATCATTTCCCCAGAGTATGGATTGATGATATCTTCTTTGCCATGGTTTGCATCCAGCCATTCGCCGTTTATATATGATAACGCTTTCAATTCACTCAAATTCTCTCACCCTCCTTCAAGTGACGCGTCCCGACCCCCGCATAACGAACAAGTCTTTCTTCATTCGGACAAGGGCCTTTCACTAGGGCACCTTTTGTCAGCTCTTCATATGCATGCGCCACGATGCCCATTCCTCTGGATAAGGAAAAGATGCCTTTTGCCGCTTCAGCTGGAATGCTTAATTCACATTGGATCGCAGCAGATACACCATCTATATTCATCGTGATTTTTTTCCCTTTTAATTGTTCAAGTTCATGCCTAATCGCCTCAGCTAACCGTAAGTACGTTCCGCTGATATCACCTTGCTGCACATATGTTTGACTCAGCTCATACAGCCGTCTCACTCTCGGATCATCGTCATGCAGCTGATGACCGATCCCCGGAATTTTTTCCTTGCGGGCTAACCACGTCTGACATACTTGCTTTGCAGCAGACTTGATATCCTTGTGTTCATCGTAGGCTGCTTTGGCGTCGTATAACATACGCATCGCCTTTTCACCAGCTCCGCCATGAATATCACCTAATAGATTCACCCCTGTTGCAACAGAAGAATTAAACGAAATGCCGCACGTAACCGCCATTCTTGCCGCTGCAATAGACGGTGCTCTTGGCCCATGATCCGCACCTGCGACAAGAACACTTTCAAAAAGAGCTGCCTTCGAATCATCTAGTAATTCACCAACAAGCAGTAAATAAAGCATCTGCGGATACGACAATTCACCAATAAGCTCTTCAATTGGATAGCCCCGAAGTTCAATTGAATTTTTTTGAATATGACTAATCTCAGTCTCCCACCAAGCGCCTCCTTCTTTGTATATTTCCAGTGCACTTCGATTTTTCATTGTGTGAATCATTCCTTTAGCCACTTATTTGGAGATGAACGACTCCTTATATTCCGTCTAGTGGAATTCAATTTCACTTTTTGGAATGTGTTTTTATTGTAAGCGCATTCGTTTTTATCGTCAATCATTTTTTCTGAAAATACTGTCTTTTGATGAGAAATTAAGTGAATCGAACTAATTATATTTGCTTTTTTCAATCAAAAAATTGATATTTAGTTAAATGGAATTAAGTATATCGTTCTACTAATTTAATGAATTTTTGGTTGTTTTGTCAAACCCACTTCGACATAAAAAAACCTCTCCTTCTTCTGGAGAGGTCTCAGTATGATGTGAAATTGAAGTTTCCGTTTGATAAGTATCCAGAAAGAGCACGAGACATAAACAATGCTATAAAAAAGGGCGCTTCTGCCGTCTGCACGATTGATAAAGAAGGTGCCGATAAAAATAGAGAAGAATCATTGAAAGACATACCAACAAAAAGGGGATATGATCGAGATGAATTCCCTATGGCTATGTGTGAAGAAGGCGGTGCAGGAGCCGATATAGAATAAATATCTCCTTCAGACAATCGAGGTGCGGGATCTTGGGTGTCCCACCAACTAAATGAATCCGAAGATGGAACGGCCGTACTGTTTGTTGTTGATTAGGGTTATGCAACTTTGAATTAGATCACAGCTTATTCAAAAAATCCCTATCCAATTGGAAGGGATTTTTTCTGAGTGTCTGTTAGTGCATTGGTGTTGTTCCAGAAGAATTTCCAAATAGACAGACCCAAAAGGTCTGCCATTTTTCATGTACCTAATCGAATAGCTAACTCCATAGCAGTCTCGGTATGATTCAGATATGAACCACCAACCAACATCATGATCGCAAGACCAGCTAAAACAAAGCTTTTTCTAATGTTCATACAAACAGTCGCCCCTTCGAATTTGTTTTTGAGCGTACACCATTTGCTGATACAAATATACAGATTCCTCCATACGCTCACATTTAGTATAAAATTCTGCGGACTCTAATGCCAGTTCTTCTAAATATGGATAACCCCTAATGTTATCAAATCGTTTCAAAATATCCTTGAGATCATCAAGATTAAGTGGCTTTATATATAGGTTTACAAGAAAATCGTACAAAGATCCGAATAATTGATCAGGGTTTGATTTTAGATAATCTATGCCACGCTGCAAATATTCCTTGGCCAATTCATCGTTACCCAATTTAAAATGGATCAGAGCCTGCTGATAAAGGATTGCTCGTATGTGAGAATGACGTTTCAAATAAATTTCAGCTTCCTCCAAATGATCTAATGCCAACTGATATTTTTCCAAACTAGAATAACAGTGACCCAAGTTCATCAAACTTATACCAATCATTAATTCATCCTTAATCGCATGTGATTTTTCTAATGCTTTGTCTAAATGCGGGAGAGACTTTTCAGAACTGTTAAGATCAATATAATTTCCTGAAACAACAAAACGAGACTGAATTTCTCGGACAAGATAAGTCGGGTGCGCCTTATATGTATCAAGGGCTAGCATGATGTAATACATAGACATTTGAGTTTGCTTCATGTGATAGAAAATCTCTGCCATCTTGAAGTAAAACTCTGCTCTTTCAACTTCATCCGCCACTCGATCCAACCGTTTTTCTGCCTGTCGATAAAAAGTAATCGCAGTAATGTAATCACCTTGCGAAAACTCATACATCCCTTTGAAAAAATTAAAATAGTATTCCAGGATTCCAGTAAGCTTCCGCCCTTGCCCTTCAACTGATCGCAGGTACTCCGCTTTATTTAATTTCCGAGCTCCTAGATTCATGTATTCAAGCATTTGTTCGTGGCGGAATTCCATAAGCTGAAAATAAAGAACAGCTTGCTCATCTTCCTCCATGATGTCTAAATCCCTTCTGATCTCACTCCGAAGCATTTCCGCATCTGTTACATTCAGCCTCTTGATATTCTGATACCATTCATTAATCTTCTGACCGATTTTCGCTGAAGATACAGCTGCCATTCATTCATCCCCCTCAATTTTTGCCGTTTTATGTTAAATCCTAGCACATGAAATGCGTCCAAAACCCATTTTAGTTCCAATTTTGAAAATTTTCGGTATCTCGCAAACAGATTTTCAAACTGATTTCAGTAGCCAAAACGAAAAAACACATTTAAAGCCCTTATAAGCGTTTTTGACACACCACCCCTACTTTTAATACCTAAACAAAAAAAGCGATCAGAATCAAATCTGAGCGATCTCAACTGAAATTTTTAAGTAAACCTCTATGTGAGTGTTAAAATCTCTTGATTTCCGTCAAGCGCCTTTCAAGAAGCAGCCTAGCTCTTTCTTTTTCGTTTTCGTTCCTCATTAGCTTTGATTAAAAACAAAACTGAAACACCTAGAATGAGAAATCCTATCTCAAACAGGCTTATTCCTACTTCTACCTTCACATGATTCACCTCCGCAGTGACTGGATTTTATCACAAAAAAAAATCCGTCAAAATGAAGCACTGAATAATAAAAAAAATGCTTGCGGACACCGCAAGCAAAATGGAATTTTTCAACAAAAACATAATATTTTTTTAAAAAAAAACAGGCTCTCCAGCCTGTTCATTAGCGATAATTGACAATCTAATTCTTCTCTATTCGAAATTTCTCCTCCCAATTAAAAGAACCTTTATTGCGGACACCGCAACTGAAAAATAAAATTCCCACCATATTACCAATTACATAGAAATAAATGGTAGCATTGGAATGTATCAAAGAAAGTGAGTGATTTTTATAAGCCCTTGTCTCTTATGACTCTTTATGCAACCATTTTTTAGACTCTCTTATGATCCCCCAAAATAGGAACCTGTACAGAACTACAAGCAAGAAAAAAGTATAAACAAACTCAAAGGGAGAGAATGGTTCATAATCAATTATGTATGCATTAATAAACACTATTACCAAAGAAAACAATTCCATCAAAGAATCTATAAATCTGTTTTCTTTGAACACGTCACTTGTCTTTTTGAAATTAAAGATGTCTTTAATTTCCCCACTGGAAAGTCCTTTGATTAAAGCTAACCCTATCAAGTACACACCAAAAGACATCTCAAAGGAAAAACTCAACATTTGTGTGATTACACAATAAATCAAAGTAAATAAGAATAAATACATTTTATTACTCTCCTTAACCTCTAAGTATTCCACCCCAATAGAAGGAAATATCATGTATGCGTTACCCAAAAAACAAATAGGAGTGGTACCTATGTTTAAAAAATTTCTAGTAGTGTTATGTGTGCTTACTATTACATTTGGTTTCTCTTCTCCAATGATTAGTCATGCCAGTCAAGGTAATAATGAGAACCCCCCAGTCAGTGTAGATAAAAAACAATTGGAATTAGCAGAGAAACTATCTAATTACTTCGAATTAGATAAGGATGGAAATATTCATTTTACAGCTGATAAAGAAACCCTTATGGAAATGGGAATTTCAGAACACGACAGTCTACTAATGACTTCAATGAAATCAGAAGAATTTAGCTTTGAAGAGAATGAGAAAAAAGGTGACATGCAGACATTAGGTTTTGTAGGTTTACACCTCAAATTAGGACCGAAAGTTAGAAGCATGAATGCCATAGTAGCAGGTGGATTTGCAGCCGGATATATCGGTTGGTACACAAGTCGAATTGCTGCTGCTGGACCATGGGGTGCTGGAGCCGCTGCGGCTATTACTGCTGGAACTTCTGGTGCTGTTGCATGGGCAGTTAAAAACAAATATAAGAAAGTTGATGTAGGCGTAAATATTATGTTTGTTAATTTAGCATATACTGTAAAAATACCTTAAAAATTACTGTTAAGCAACAATAAATAAAAAAGGCCTCCCACAGACCTAGCCTAGCTTGTCTAGGTCTGTGGCAATCTTTTTCATGTTCTGGCACGTAGCTGTGAGGAGAACTTGCACACTCACATTCTGTTTTCCCCTCAACCAACAGTAGCGAAGCCCATGCAGTTGTTTTGAATCTGCAAAGCTTCGCTCTATTTTTTCTTTTCTCTTTTTATATAATTTTTTTCCAGAGATAGACAGACGATTTTGTCTAATCTTTTCTTCTTGTTCCTCCCATACATGTCTTGAGATCACTTTTTGATAATTTTTCGATCTTGTACAGCTTTCAAGGAAAGGACAAGAAACGCATTTTTTAGGGTCTGATTTATAGTACCTATAACCTTTTCGGTCAGTTGTCGTATATGATAGCTTTTCACCATTTGGGCATATGTAATGATCATGTTCAAAATGATACTGGAATTTCCTCTTTTTCGATGAAAGCGTCTATGTGCGATGACACCAAAAATGCGGCGATCGGATAAATCCTTTACAGATTGATGTTGTATCTCTATTATAAAATTTGGATATGGAAACTTTAAGGAAAAAATAAAGCTGTCGAGATTTTCTCGACAGCCTGAAACCCCTCCATCTTCTGGAGAGGTCACTTATTTTATTTCCACCAGTCATCAAACATAGAAGCTGGTACTTGACGTTTATGTTCTGATTGAACATAGCGTTTTTCAATCGCTTCTGCTGCTTGATCTGAAACTGGTTTTCCTTCTAAGTAATCATCAATTTCATTGTACGTAATACCAAGTTCTGTTTCATCCGTTTGCTGAGGCTTGTCATCCAGCAGATCGGCTGTCGGTTTCTTTAAGTATAATCGCTCCGGCGCCTGAAGGGTCTCAAGCAGCAACCGTCCTTGGCGTTTCGTTAAACCTGTGAGCGGAAGGACATCAGCACCGCCATCACCATACTTCGTGAAGAACCCAGTCACAGCTTCAGCTGCATGATCCGTTCCAATGACAAGTAATCCTTCCTGTCCACCGACGGCATACTGTGCGATCATTCTCATGCGTGCTTTGACGTTCCCTTTATTAAAATCAGACAGCGCACCGCCTGTTTCCTTTTGATATTGTTCACTGAATGCCGTCACGGCAGGCGCGATATCATATTTCCAAGACTTGTCCGGCTGAATAAATGATAGAGCCAGCTGCGCATCGTCTTCATCTTGCTGCGTGCCATGCGGAAGACGGACTGCAATAAAGACAGCATCCTCTTTTCCTTCTTGACGAAGCCCACTTACAGCGAGCTGAGCGAGACGGCCGGCAAGCGTTGAATCCTGTCCGCCGCTAATACCGAGAACGAATCCTTTTGCACCGGTCTTTTTCAAGTAAGCCTTTAGAAATCCAACCCGTTTTTCGATCTCCTGCTTTGGGTCAATTGAGGGCTGCACATGCAACTCTTGGCTGATTTTTTTCTGCAAACTCATACACTTTTCCTCCTAAGCATCCTCTACATGAAGAGAACAGGTTTTACTTCCATTTCAATTGATTTACCTACGATTTTAGCTACTTTATTATATCATGTTTTGAAAAAAGATATTTTTTAGACGTTCCCCTTTTTCATAAATGATCAAACATTCACAAACGAAATAGACCAAGTCTCTTTGACTGGTCTTTCCTTTTCAATCAATCTCCACCCGGATGGATGTACAGCTTGATCCATTGCATTTTCCAATGTCGGCAGGACAGGCAGACACGGCGACGATGAGGTCCATTTCTGCACGCAGACGAATGTAATCACCAGGGAGCGATTTTGGTAGCTCGACAGACAGTTTTCCTTTCTCATCAATAACTGTATTCATAAACGCATTAAAAGGATAATACATATCCTCCTTTGGAATCCCGAATGGCTCAAAGGCCGTCCTGAGATTATCGTAGCATGTATGCATGACCTCTAGGTGCGTCCTGCCGTATAAGAGCTGATACATTTCTTGCCGGCATGCAGGCATATATAAATCATGACATTCAACTGTATCTTCGATGACCGTAAACATTGGTTTATATAAATTAGAATATAGCTGATCTCCCTTTTTCACCTTGGAAGAGAACAGGCTGTCCATTGTAGCGCCTTGATCAAATTTTTCATAAAAATCCTTTTCATGATAGGCCATCACGTCTGCTACTTGCTGCCCTTCGACATCAACCACTCGAATACATTGTCCTTTTCCTAACCGAAAGCCAAATCCATCCTTTGGTAAAATCACGTATTCTCCATTCATCACATGCACTCCTTTCCATGTTGACAGTATGCCCAAAACGTCCTCTTGATCATGTATAAAAAAAAGAGGCGGTCACAAGCTAATGCTATTGAATCGGAAAGGTGTTGCACACAAATTGAAAGAAGAACAATCTTTATCTTGGTGGCAGCTTTCTCTTATCGGAGTCGGCTGTACAATCGGCACTGGTTTCTTCCTTGGTTCCAGCATCGCCATTACAAAATCCGGTTATTCCGTCTGCATTTCATTTTTGCTTGCGGCAGTCGGCACATATCTCGTCTTTAAACACCTGGCTGCGATGACAGCCGAGAACCCAGATAAGGGATCATTTTGTTCCTATGCCCGAAAAGCCTATGGGCGCTGGGCGGGATTTAGTAATGGCTGGGTGTATTGGTTTTCAGAAATGCTCATCACAGGGAGTCAGCTGACGGCGATTTCTCTTTTTACTCGTCACTGGTTTCCATCCATTCCACTTTGGGTATTTTCAGCGATTTATTCCGCTCTTGCCCTGCTTGTGATTATCATTGGGCTTTCTTCTTTTCAAAAGACGGAAAATGTCCTTGCCGTGCTGAAGACCGGGGCGATCCTATTGTTTGTCGTCCTTGCCGTTCTTGTTTTATGCGGCATTCTCACAGAGCATAGGCCCACCCTCCACCTGCCAAATAAAGACCATGAATGGATGCCGCTCGGCCCGCTCGGTCTATGGAATGGGCTGATTTATGCGTTTTATGCTTTCGGGGGAATTGAAGTCATGGGGCTGATGGCGGTTCATTTAAAAGACCCGAAGGACGCCGCAAAATCTGGACGTGTGATGCTGATCATTCTTGCTGTCATTTATATCGTCTCCATCGGACTTGCGCTTTTGCTTGTTCCAGTGACAGCCTTTAACGAGAATAGCAGTCCATTTATTACATCACTGGAACCATTTCATTTATCGATTTTTCTTCATATCTTTAATGGCATTTTCATTATTGCTGGGTTTTCCACATTGGTTGCCTCCCTCTATGCAGTCACGACGCTGCTTGGCACGATGTCGGAGCATCAGGATGCACCTGCTTGTTTTAAACAAAAAGAACCATCTCATGTCAGATGGTCTTCAATTCTTTTAACTGCTGCAGGGTTGATTGTCTCGATTTTGCTGGCACTCTTTTTGTCCAAACACATATATGAGCATCTCACAACAGCAGCCGGCTTAACTCTTTTATACACATGGGTGTTTATTCTGCTTTCAAGCAAAAAGCTGTCAAAGCCATCCACTCGCCAAACGTGCGAAATGGTTCTTGCCCTGATCTTAATCGGTGCCGCCGTTTCAGGCACTCTGACAGAGGCAAGCGGACGACCCGGCTTTTTTATAAGCCTTGGGATCATCGCCGTGATTGGCATCATGGTACTCTTTATGAGAAAAAAGTGGAAACAGGATCAGGCCGCATCATAATTTCATCATGTTTTTTAAAGCAGTAAATGGACATTTGGCGGAGGCTGGTTTCTCCGCCTCATCATCTGAGAGAAAATATTGCTTCCATTCTAAATTTTTCTGATCCCCATACCATTTTAATGCTGGGTGTACATCTACTTGATCATACGCCTTCAGCCTCTTCCGAACGAGTTTACTCATTTTTTGACCAAATGTGGTGGAACCGTTCATCTTTTCAAACACCCACCTTGGTTGAAAGGCCCACATCACATAAGGAAAGTGACGGCTTTTTCTTAGCTTATGCGCTGGTGTCGCGCATAAAATAAAATAAGGCTCTCCATGAAAACAAAATTCCCATTCATGATTTTCAGGATCTGATGGAATTTCCTCTGGCCATTTCATTTCATCCTTTTGATGTAATTGCTGAACAACCGACCAAAACTGCTCCTCATACTCTTCGAGCGAATACTCCTTCATATCCTGCGGTGTTTCAAAAAAGCAAATGAACGAAGCATATTGACCGGTTTCCCTAGAGCAGCTTTGGTATTCCCTTAAAAGCTCTGCTAATTCATTCACGGCCTCTTCTCCCCGCGGATCACCGACAAACCCATAACGCAAATGATCGAGAAAAAATCCTTGTCTGCCTGGTACACACGGAAATGTATCTGCCTCATCCCCGACCATTTCTCCAAACTGTGTGAAAGCATCCTGCTTCCATTCATCTAGTGATCGTAGATTTTGATCAAGGCAACTTTTTGCATACAGCTGGGCCATTTTTTTCCACCTCGTTTTAGCGTCTTCTCCATAGCCTATGAGGAGGAAAAAGCTGTGGTGACTGTCCTTCAACGACTTTCACTGGACATTCACAAGGTGGTTTATTTGAAAGAATGAAGGAGGAATTCACTTCCATTTATCTAATCATGTATGAGTATGCTTCTGCATATCATCATTTAGCCGCCTCTATCTAATAGAGTCGGTCATCATAAAAGAAATGGGTGAATGACATGCGTCTTCTTTTTCTCCATCCGATGTATCTGATCTTATTTACACTACCAGTGATGGCTTTCCTTTGGGGATTTGTTGGTTATCTGCTATTTAAACGGATATGGCCTGTCCTCATATTAACGTCTGTGATCTCGATGATTTTCATCTTCGTTTATACTGGATTTGACCTTAGCAATCTATACTGGGTCCTTCTGATGACAGCTCTTGCTTTTGTATCAAGCGGATTCTCGAAGGTCATACACGTTCATTTTCAGGAGAAAAAACGGGAAAAACCTTTATGATTGATTCTTCTTCTTTAAAAAGACTGAATCAAGCAGCCAATAAATAAAGGCCGCGCAAAAGCTAAATAGATAAACTTTGTAGCTAATAAAGACGACAACACCATAATCAATCCATAAAGCAAGCGCCGAACAAACCACCCACGCCCCGATAAAATAAACCAATAAATCACGGCGTCGAAACTTCTCAGGATGACGGTGTAAAACCATTTGGATAGGTGCAGCAAATAGGACATAAGCGATCAAAATGAAAAGACTGGTGACCTCCACATAACTGAATCTGGATTCAGGTGGGGCAAACAACATGGTATAAACGAATGTCGCTGTGATCACAGACAAAATCAGCATACACACATAGTTGAATGCTGGCAGGAACATACGCATGGCAAAAACTCCTTCAATTTTATGTATCTTCCATCATTATTGAAGAGTGTCCTATTATTGTCAAATATGAAAAAGGGCTAAAATGATTTAGATTTTAGCCCTTTTTCTGATCAACCATTCTATCCAATGAGCGCCATGATCCCTTGATATCCAAAGTAAGCACCGAAGCCGAGTAAAGAGAGACCTGCCAGAACGGATAAGCCGTGCAACATTCGTTCATTTAAATATCGTCTAAACGTACTGGCGAGCATCGCCATACAGAAATCCCATATGAGCATGCCGATGAAAATAGCGATGCTGTACATCAGCATTTGAGATGCTCCATACTTTTCAATCGTATTGGCCAAAATGCTTCCATAAATTCCAAGCCAAAATAAAATACTAAGCGGATTGGAAAGAGAAATAAAAAATCCCGTCATGAACGAATGCCCGATCGACGTGTTTCCTCCATCCTTCTTTGGGCTTTCCTGCAAATTGATTTTACGAAGGCTTTCAATACCGGTATAGGTCAGAACGAAAAAGCCGAACAGCCACAAAAAGGTTTTCACAAGAGGTGCAGTCAAAAGCTGGGCGACACCAAAATAGATGAGGATCATATAGACAATATCCGCAGCCATAGCCCCCACACCAAAAATCCAAGCGTGCCAAAATCCACTTTTAATCCCTCTGTCGATTTGGGCTGCATTGACTGGCCCAACAGGCGCTGAAAGTGACAACCCTAAAAAGATATAACCAAAAAACACCGCCACATAGACGTCCTCCTTTTGATGCTGACTTGTACATGTTATTCACGCTTTCGTTGTTTTAGTACAAGTCCTTCGTCACCTTTTCTGAAGATAAGCTATACAAAAGGAGGAGCCACCAGATCAGCTGCTTATCGATCTGCTTTCATCGCCGGCGGCTGTGTGGGTATGGTTTCTTTTTTCCGAGATCGATTCATTTGAATGGCAGCCGCAAAAAGGAGAACAGCTAAAAAGGCGAAAACAAAGACGGCGCTTGCCGCACCTGCCCACTCAAGGCTAAACCCAATCAAAAAGGACAAACAGGCTCCACCTAAACTAGCGGCGGCAATAAAATAACTCGTTGCCTCGTCGATGGCATTTTCAATCATTAATGCAGAAGCCGTCAAGGCAATGGGAAACATGCCAGCTGCGCACAGACCGATGAAAAAGATAAGAATCAGCTGCGCAGCGATGTGGGTGGCTAGAGCAAATACGGCGAGCAGCACAATCATAAGTGCTGCACTTAGTTTTAAAAAACGCAGCGGATGCAGCTGATCGGCTTTTCTCGCAATGACAGTTCTGCCAATGACGATCGCTGTCCAAAAAGTAGAGACCGCAAAAAGACCCCAGTTGTCTCCCCCTTTTTCTAGCATGATCGACGGTAAAAAGTTCGCAAAGTTCGTTTCAATTCCTGCGTAGAAAAACGCAAAACAGATCATCAACACCACAATCATTCGATTCCCTCGATCAAACAGCAAGGACGGTTTCTTCATGTCTTGAATTGGAGCCGCCATCTGCCCACGAGGGAGTTTATTCATAAAGGTAAGCCAGAGCATGAGAAAAAAAGTCAGTGCACCGACTTGAAATAAAAACACATAATGCCACGTTTCCTCTGTCACAGTCAGCAGAATCAATAGAGGAAATAATAGCGCACCTAATCCAAAAAAGACCTCCATGATGCTGATTCGCTTTGCACTGTTTGCCATTGAAATCACATACGCCCCGGCCGTCGTCTCAAGACTGCCTGCACCGCTCCCAAGGAAAAAACCTGCCACCACAAGAATCGTCCAACCTGGTACCAAAAGGCCAAGAAGAAGCGCTCCGATCATCAGCAGCAATCCCATCGTCAGAACAGTGCCATAGCCTTTTTTCCTCACAAGAATGGGCGACAAAAGAACGCCTGTCAAAAAACCAATAAACTGAAAGAAGATTAAAGAAGATAATTCCCCAGGACCCTTATCATAACTAGACAGCAAATAAGGCGTTAAACTGCCAAAAAACACATGAATGGTCCCAATAAAAAAATAAAAGATACAGCCAAAATAAAACACCTTTTTCATCTTTTCACTTCCTCTAAAAAGGAGCGGAGTTATGATATCCTCCGCTCCACCTCTTCATTAATATGCACGGGCAGAGACGACAGCCTCTTCCCTCTCGAAGCATGTATTCAGCGCAGCCTGCGCGCGATAACCATCTTCAAAATCAGCTACCTTCATATGAGATGGATATGAGTTTGTATTTACCCAATGCATCAGCTGATCACGGAATGTATCAGACCATCCATAAAATTCATTTGGTGGATCTGTCAGCAATGTTTGCGGCATTTGATGACGCTCTACACACAAGCCATCACTGATCTCATATTCGTTTTTCATGTTTGTATGGTATTTAAAAACCTTGTCATGCCCCACCACTTCTACACTAAATCCACATTCCTCGGGCTGCGTACTTTTGGACGTCACCAAATGAAAGAACACTTGATTCTCCATTTGCCCAAAAATTTCGGTATGGTCATCGACCTGTACCTTTTTCTCTTCTTTTTCCTTTACATGTGTCAGCATCTTCGTATTAAGGGATTCTTTTTTCATTTCACTGCCAAATAAGTACCACAGCATATCAATCAAATGAATCCCTAAATCTCCTAATGCACCGCTTGTACGCAGACTTTCACCGCTGTCTCTCCACGAAAATGTCTTTCTTCTAAGGGCACTATTTTTCTTAAAATGTGTCCGTACTGTCAAAACGCGTCCTAATTCACCATTGGCGATCAAGTTCTTCAAAATATTCACAAAGGATAAATAGCGATAGTTAAAACCCATACTGGCTTGAACCTGGAACTGTTTGGCTGTCTCCACCATTTCCTTCGCTTCTTTTAACGATACAGCCATCGGTTTTTCGCATAAAATCGGCTGTCCTGCTCTAAGCGCCTGAAGGGCATGGTCCTTGTGACAGAAGTTAGGGGAAGCAATGATCAATCCATCTGATGCATCCGCTAGTGTTTCGATACTGGCATACACCCGTCCGCCGTACTGTTTAATAAATCCTTGTGCGACGGATTCGTGCAAGTCATAGACCCCAGATAATTCTGCACCTTTGATCGTTGATAATGCTCTAGCATGTGCTTTTGCAATATTCCCTGCTCCAACAATTCCAATTTTCTTCATGAATGTGCCTCCTCATGTTTATACATCACTGTTTTCAATGTTTCATAGATTCCTTTTGCATACCCATGATGACAAATTTGATGATGGTGCCGTTTGGCTTCGGCTGTTGCATTTTGGACAAGAAAGCCGTGCGTGACGGATTGAAGCATCCGCAGGTCATTCCCACTATCACCAAAAGCAAAGCCCTTATCTTTTGACAGGTTATATTGATTCAGCATAAACCGAACGATTTCATCCTTTCCTGTTCCAACTGGTAAAAAATCAACGTCATAGCAATCCGCAGGGTCACCCGCAAGTGGGTTGCATTTGTTGATGTTCACCGCCACACCCCGCTCCTTCGCAAGTGTTTGGATGAATGATAGATGATGAAGGTCTGTCCGTTCATCCTGCTCCTGATAATAGAAATTCTTTTTATACCCAGAGCTGCCCAGTTGCGTTTGCGGCCTAAGAGTGATCCCCTTTTCACGTACGCTTTGCAGAATATCTTCGATTTTTTCGTCTGAAAAGCCCTGTGCATCAAGCCGTTTCATCCATTCTGCATCTGGCTGTCCAAATTTCCCATCTGATGTATACACGATTTCAGTTCCTAAATTCGACGCAATGAAATGCGGGAATTGATAGAAACCACCCTTCTCCATTTTGCTCGTAACAGAATCGAGGCTGCTTCCCGTCACCCAGCCCAGCATGAGCTGTCCGGCTTCGCTCTTTTCTGCCACAAAAGCTTCCAGCCGTTTTACATCCTCTCTCTGCTCCTCGGTCATTCCGTGAGAATAATAGGTCTCATCGAAATCACAGAAGACGATCCACTGCGGATGTTGCGGTTGATGCACAAGCTTTTTATTGAATGGAAGATTTGATAACATGATGGACCCCCTCGATGACTTTCTCCTGATCTTGCAGCGGCATACCTGGATAAAGCGGCAAGTGGAGTAATTGCTGTACGGCTTTTTCCGTATGTGGTAGTTCCGTTTGTCTATACTTTTGAGAAACAAGATTCGTTTGATGCTGATGCGATAAAATTGGGTAATAGACGTCTGTTTCTATGCCCATTTCTAATAATTTCTCTGCCAGCTCATCTCGGCTTCCCTTCACCACTCTGATCGGGAATAGATGCCATACATGATCGTCTGTCAGCTTCGGAAGCTTAATATAGCCTTCGTCTTCCAGCGTTTGCAGCTGATCTATGTATCTCTTTGCCAAGTAAAAGCGTTTAAAGTTTTGTAAACCTAAATATTTCATTCGTTCTAGCCCGATTGCGGCCTGTAAGTTATCAATCTTGGAATTAAAGCCATAGTCACTGCGCTTCACGTTTTTCTTTCCTGGTTCAAAACCGTGATAGCTGATTTCCATGCATTTTTCGGCTAGGGCTTCATCATTTGTCGCGATGGCTCCTGCCTTTCCGCAAACTCCAAGGTTTTTGTAAGGATTAAAGCTGAGAACAAGTCCATCCCCAAATTCCCCAAGCCCGCTGCTGCCAATCGCCTGACAGCCATCCTCAATGATCGATAGACCATGCCGTTTCGCAATCGTCGAAATTGCCTTCATATCCGCTTGCTTTCCATACAAATGAACCGGGAGAATACATACTGTCTTATCTGTGATATGCTTTTCTATTTCATTCGCCGCTAGGCAGTAGGTGTCTGGATCAATATCAGCATAGACTGGAATCGCACCAATCGCAAGCACTGCATTTTCTGTTGCAGCAAAGCTGTTGGCAGGCAGGATGACCTCATCTCCAGGATGGACGCCTGCTGATATTAAACTGATCATCAAGGCATCTGTTCCACTTGATGTGGCAATGACATATTTTTTCCCTAAGTATGCTGCGAGCGTCTTTTCAAACTTTGGAATATAAGGGCCTGATGTAAAACGGCCTGAACTTAATACTTCTTTCAGCACCTGCATAATATCATCGATCTCATCCTCCGAAATCAGTTTATCGACCGGCAGGAACGGTATCTTTTTTTCCTTATTTTGTTTATAATGGAAGAGAATTTTTTCCAAACCCGTACGCGCAATATCTTGCTCAAGGAACGCAGCAAGCTTATCATTCGCTAGATTCTTTTCAACTGAATCAGCCTTTACTTGAACACCTTGATTGATCATATCCAGCAACGGTAGATAATCCTTGCTTTTACCTGATATCTTCGTCAATATTTGCATTCCATTCCCTCCAATTAATCAATTCCATTTGTTAATATTTAACTTGTTTCACATTGTAAATGATGTTATCGATTTCAGAACAATAACTTTGTGTAAAGGATTTGTTAATATGTGTACAATTTATGAAATTGCCAAACGCTGCGGGGTTTCAACGACCACTGTTTCTCGGGTGCTGAACAACCATCCATATGTATCCGAAGAAAAGCGCCAGCACATTTTACAGGTGATGAAGGAAATGGAGTATACACCAAGCTCAGCAGCCCGCACCCTTCGGTCACATCAGACAAAAACCATTGCTGTGTCTGTTCCAGCTGTGGACCATCCTTTTTTTGCACAATTGATTAAAGGCATTTCAAAGGAAGCACTAGATCAAGGGTATAAAGCCATCGTGCTCCAGACGTTTTATCAAGAATCAGTAGAACTTGAAGGGCTTCAATTATTAAAAAGAAAAGAAGTAGATGGTGTCATATTGGGGGCGTTAGAAAATAAGTGGGAAACAATCGAGCCATTTTTAGCAAACGGCCCAATCGTCATGGCAAATGAATTTCATCAAACAGCAGACATTCCGATTATCGGATATGATGAGCGGGAAGCTGCCTATAAAGCGGTTGACTACTTGATTCAATCAGGGCGTACATCCATTGGATTTTGCTTTGATACAGAAAGCAGTGAAGCACAAAAACAAAGAAAGCAAGGCTATCTTGATGCGCTTTCTGATCACGGTTTGCCGCTTAAAGAAGATTGGCTGTTTGGCGAGGCTTTTACCATTGAAGACGGCTTTCGTTTGATGGACTTAATCCACCGGATGCCGGATGCGCCGGATGCGATTTTCACCGGCAATGATCAAGTGGCAGCAGGCCTCATTAAACAAGCCATTTCATATGGATATCACATTCCTAAGGATGTAGCGGTGATCGGTTATGACAACCAAGACATTTGCGAGGTGACAGCTCCAACGATCACGACCATCGACATCCCCATCGTCGAGCTTGGCCAGCAGTCTGTAAAACAAATGATTCAGCTGCTCCAAGATCAAAAACCATTACAACGTGAACATATTCAGCTACCTACTCGGCTTGTCACACGAGAATCTACATAAAAAAAGACTGAGAAATCTCTCAGTCTTTCATTTTTCAATCAATCGATCAACCTATACAAATTGAGCAAGAATGAATGTCCATATACATACGATGCCGAGCAAAATGAAGCTGTACTTCACTGTTTTTTGGAAGAGCTCAGATTCTTTACCTGTTTCTCCAACAGCTGCTGTTGCAATGGCAATGGATTGTGGAGAGATTAATTTCGCCATCACACCACCGGTCGTATTTGCCCCGATTAACAAACCTGCCTGAGAGCCGATTTGAGAAGCGGTGACTGCTTGAAGGTTACCGAATAAGGCATTGTTACTCACAACAGATCCCGTAATAAACACGCCGATCCAGCCAAGCACTGGGCTGACAAGCGGGAATAAATCGCCTGTTTTAGCAAGCGCCAGTCCGATAGCAGAACTTAGACCTGCAAAGTTCGCCAAGTTGGCAAAGCCCATGACAAAACAAATCGTAAGAACAGGGACCCAAAGCTCTTTGACCGCTGCATTTAAGCAGGCAGCCCCTTCTTTTAATGTAATATGTCTGCTGAACAATCCTGTCAGCATCACTGCAATTAGAATGGCGGTACCTGTTGCACTAATAACATCAATTTTAAAAATCGCATCAATCGGTGTTTCTGTTTGAGCAATAGGTGGTAATTTCACAATTTGCTGATGCAGAAACGGCATTTTCACTAAAATGGTTGTCCAGTTGAGCGGTCCTCCTTCAGCAAATAATGCTTTAAAAGCTGGTAGGCTCCATACAGTAATGACGGCAGTTAAAATATAAAACGGAGACCATGCTTTCAGCACCTCAACCCCGCTATACGTTTGTTTCTTCTCAATGGCTGGTGCCCCTTCTTCACGATAAATATGTTTCGGCTGCCATTTTCGAAGAAATAAAGCCAAAATTCCCATACTCGCTAAAGCTGAAATAATATTGGCAAGCTCAGGGCCCATCGTGACCATTGTAACAGCCTGCAGAATCGCGTAGCTTCCACTCACAACAAGCAAGGCTGGAAGCGTTTCTTTGATCCCTTTAAAGCCGTCTACAATGAGGATAAGCAGAAACGGGATACAGAAAGAAATAAACGGAATGGTGTACACAAGGGTTTGAGACAGCTCTAGCGGCGTCATATTACCCATTTGTGCTCCAGTAATAACCGGGATACCTACTGCACCAAAAGCGCCAGACGCAGCATTCGCAATCAAACAGAGCATTGCGGCTTTTAGTGGTTTAAACCCAAGCTCTGTTAAAAGAGCGGCACTAATCGCAATCGGTACACCGAATCCAGCGGCTCCCTCTAAAAATGCGTTAAAACTAAAACCAATTAATAAGAGCTGTAACCGTTGATCTTGAGAAATTCCTGCAATACTAGAACGAATGACATCAAACTTTCCAGACTTCACAGCAATTTTATAGAGCCACACGGCCATGATGACGATATATCCAATCGGCCACAGCCCATTAGATACACCGAGCACCACAGCAGATAATGCTTTTTCAATTGGCATATGAAAGAAGAAAACAGCTGTTACAAAACTGACGATCAAGGTAAAACAAGCGGCTAATACCCCTTTTAACTTAAATACAGTTAATGCTAGTAGGAAAAACAAGATTGGAAGCATGGCCACCAATGCACTGACGAACTCATTACCAAACGGATCATATATTTGCTGCCACATAGTGATTCATCCTTTTCTGCTCAGATAGGTTGCCTTTGATTGATTAAAAATGAGGAGCTAAAATCTCTTTTAACACATTCACACTATGTGCGAATTTTTCTTTTTCTGTGTCGTTCAGTGCGAGCTCCATCACTTCTGTTGCACCATTTCGGTTCACGAGGGCAGGTACACCAATGTAGACATCTTCTGCTCCGTATTCCCCATCTAAATAAGTGCTGACAGTCAAAATGCTGTTTTCATTGTGTAAAATGGCTCTAGTAATACGGGCTAAACTCATCGCTACGCCGTAATAAGTCGCGCCTTTTTTCTCAATGATTTGGTAAGCGGCATGACGGACATTTTCCATGATGTCGTCTAAATCTTCTTGTTTGTATTGGTCATTTCTCTTCATTAATTCTGTGATCGGTACACTTCCGATATTCGCATGGCTCCAAACAGCAAGCTCTGTATCCCCATGCTCTCCAATGATGTACGCATGCACATTGTGCGCCGCTGCTTCAAAGTACTCACTAAGCATGTATCTGAATCTTGCCGTATCAAGCGTTGTTCCACTGCCAATCACTCGTTCTTTTGGTAGTCCGCTGAATTTCCAAGTCGCATAAGTCAAAATATCAACTGGGTTCGTAGCAACTAAGAAAATACCATCGAATCCGCTTTTCATCACATTGTCTACAATGCCTTTAAATATATTTAAATTTTTCTCAACAAGGTCAAGTCTCGTTTCACCTGGCTTTTGGTTTGCACCAGCACAGATACATACAATGTCAGCATCCTGACAATCCTCATAATCTCCATACCAAGTATTCACAGGATGCGGGGCGAATGCTTTCCCGTGGTTTAAATCCATGACGTCACCCATTGCTTTATCTTGATTCAAATCGATGACTACCAATTCATCTGTGATTGCTTGATTTATTAATGTAAAGGCATAACTGCTGCCGACAAAACCTGCTCCAATAAGTGCTACTTTGTTTACTTTTTCGTTTGTCATTTATCTCATCCTCCTGAGTAAAACTAGGTTGTTTTTCTTATGTGAAGTATTTCACATTCTTATTGTGCAACACTTCACAAACTTTTGCAAGGGGATTGCTCAAAAAAATAATGTAGCCATTTTGTGAACACTCATATTGTGGTTTTAAACCGCTGTCCCCATACATGTTCTCATAAGAAAAAAGCCACCAAACACTCTTTGGTGGCTTCTCTCTTATTTAATAAGGTCCCCAATTGATCATGACACCGATACAAATAAAGACAAGGCCGATGACGAACCAAATGAGCGCAAGCGGCACCATAAAACGCAGCCATTTCACGTATGGAATCCCACTTGCAGCCAAGACAGCCATCAACACACCTGAAGTCGGATTCACGCAGTTGACCACCCCTTCACCGAGCATCACTGCTTCTACCGCTACTTGTCTCGTGATACCCATTAAATCAGCAAGCGGCGCAAGAATCGGTATAAAGACAACCGCTTCTCCTGATCCTGATGAAATCAAAAAGTGAAGGAGCGCACTGGCGATATACATGCCGATCGCACCAGCGATTGGACTAAACCCTGTCAGCATACTCGCAAGCCCATTCACCACAGTATCAAGCAGCTTGCCGTTTTCCAAAATGACTGAAATGCAGCGTGCCATGCCGACAATGAGTGCGCCGTATACAAGGCTTTGACAGCCGACAATAAACGTTTTTGCAATATCATTGGCAGCTAATCCCCCAAGCAGTCCAGCAGCAATGGCCATGAAAATAAACACACCAGCCATTTCCTTATCGGTCCAGCCAAGCTGAAGCGCACCATATAAAAAACCCCCAAGCGACAAACCGCACACCGCTAAAATCAGCTTATGTCTGCCGGTGAATTCAGGCTTGTCCACAGATTCCGCATCAGCTCCTCCAAGCCCTTTAGCAGGAAACCACTCGTCACCAAGCAGGCTCCCCTTTTCTTTATTTTTCAGGCGTTTTGTATATAAATAGATGTACACAATACTAGATAGAAGAAAACAAAGATAAATGATGACACGCAGACCAATACCAGAAAAAATCGGCAGTTCTGCAATCGTTTGTGATAAACCTAATGGAGATGGAGACAAAATGGTTGCGTTAAAACCTGCATAACAGCCGATGTAAATAACCGCCGCTCCCGCCACTGCATCCCACTTTAAAGAACGTGCCACAATGATTCCAATAGGAATAAAGCCAATGACCGAGTTCACCACAATTCCGGTCGTCCCAAGTACAGAAAACAATCCGCCAACAATACAAATAAACAATAGCTGTTTCGTTTGGAACCGGCTGATGACATTGTGAATCATCCCGTTAATGGCACCTGTCTTTTCCAAAATCGCAATGGTTCCGCCAGTAAAAAGAATCAGAAAAATAATAGAGGATGAACCAACCATCCCTTCTTGAATCGCTGTAAAAAAACCAACCGGACTAACTGGTGATTGATCTATACGGTGATAACTGCCAGGAACAGCTGTTGTGATTTCTCCTGACGTTTTTCGATCAAATTCACCGGCTGGTACAAAATACGTTGCGATCGTACAAATTAAAGCAATCATAAATAAGAGTACATACGCATCCGGCATCTGAAGTTTTCTTTTTTGTTTCTCAGGTGCTGATACTGTCGCTGTTTTCATCTGTCAAAACCCCTTTGTCCCGATCGGAATTTCACTTAATTTTCTGAATAATCAAATGATGTGTTATATTATAAACACTGATGATATTTAAGATCAATATTATTTCACTAAAAGAATGTTTTGGCAGATTATCTGTCAGCAAGGAGGCTTCTCATGACAACTTTGACAAACGAGATGAAACAAACCGTGACAGACATCTTTGAACATCTGCACGCTCATCCAGAAATCAGCTGGGAAGAGACAAATACGACAGCTTATATTGAAGCTCTATTAAAGAAATTAGGCTGTAAAACGAGAACATTTGAAGACTGTACAGGGGTAATTGGTGAAATTGGGGAAGGCGCACCAGTGGTTGCTGTGAGAGCCGATATTGACGCATTGTGGCAGGAAGTAGATGGCGTATTTCAAGCCAACCATTCATGCGGACACGATGCTCATATGACGATGGCACTTGGGACATTCATGGCATTGAAAGAAAAAGAACTTCCAAGTGGCACGATCCGATTCATTTTTCAGCCTGCCGAAGAAAGAGGCGGCGGCGCTTTAAAGATGATCGAAAAAGGTGTGTTAGCTGACGTCGATTATTTATACGGGGTGCATGTGCGCCCAATTCAAGAAACCTTAAACGGACGCTGCGCTCCTGCCATTTTGCACGGATCAAGTAATCATTACGTCGGGACCATTCTAGGGGAGGAAGCACACGGTGCACGCCCGCACCTTGGGGTCAACGTCATCGAAGTTGCATCTACGCTTGTGCAAAGACTGGCGCATATCCATGTCGATCCACGAGTCGCTCATTCTGTGAAAATGACCAATTTAAATGCAGGCGGCGGCAGCTCCAACATCATACCTGGCAAGGCCTCTTTTACACTCGACGTTCGGGCGCAGACAAACGAAGTGATGGATGAATTAGAAAAGGAAATTGAAAGAGCATGCCATTCTGTAGCGGATGCTTTTGGCGCCTCTATCACACTTTCAACTGATCATCGTCTTCCAGCTGCGACATTAAATGAAGAAGCTGTGGAGATCATGTCACATGCCATAGAGCAAGTGCTAGGCAAAGAACAGCTCGATCCACCGATCGTGACGACAGGCGGAGAGGACTTTCATTTTTATGCAGCAAAGGTTTCGCATATTAAATCGACGATGCTCGGTTTAGGCTGTGATTTAAAACCTGGGCTTCATCACCCTTATATGACATTCGATCGCTCTGCGATTTTTACCGGCATTGAGATTTTGACGGAAGCTGTATACGAAACACTTCAGCAGCATTCATCGTAAAATAAAAAAACCACCCGTCTTTTCTGAAGCGGGTGGTCTCCTTTATTTTACGCATTCACATCTGTCATTGCCGGGACATTGATTTCTTTGACACAGGACACCCTGGATAGATGAATAACACATCTCGCCAGCTCGACAATATCTTGTACAGGTATTCTCGTTTCATCATACAGAGCAATGGCTTTTTCAGCGCCATCTTCGTACGGAACTTCTGCCGCCAGCTCCCCTGGATTGATACAGGTAACGGATATTTTATCTTTCCTTACGTGCTCTCTTAGTGCGTTCACAATACCACGAAGCCCAAATTTAGAAGCAACAAAAGAAACCTGAGACAAATTCGTATGGTCAAGTCCCGCAGTAGAACCAATGACGATGATCTTTCCATTCCCAGATGTCCTTACGTGCGGAAGCAGAGCTTGAATGTAGGTAATCGTTGAGGTAACGTTCACATTGATTAAATGAGCGATATCCTCCGGTTGATCATGATCGAAAGAATAATCATCTTCAAAGCCGCGTTTCTCCCATAAACCGACGTTATAAATAAGTACATCAATTGTTTGATTCTTCAATGCTTCGAGCATAAAAGGGATATGGGTTTGGCTTGATAAATCGATCTTCAGCCAAATTCTACGCACCCCATCGTCTATGTTCAAACTGCTTGGTTCACTTCGTGACACAATCCATACTGTATCTCCACTTGAAGGAAGACCTTTTACAAAGGCATCCCCTAATCCTTGACTCGCACCGAATATGATATAGTTTTTACTCATGCTTCCTCCTTCATGGCTCACTTACGAGCTTCCACCACTACACCCATTCATCTGTAAGCGTTTTATACCTATATCATACAGTGTCTTATACATGCCTGCCCCTTTTATGCTCATCTTTACTTTCTAAATGGCCTAGCTTCCTTATTTCCTTTAATTCCTCTGGTAACGCACGCGCTTCTATAAAGCTTTTGATCATGTCGACAAAAAGTTCTTTCTTTTCAAAAGTAAACGTATGTCCAATGTCAGGAACGATGAACCCGGCTGCATTCGGGTGTGCATTCGTGATTTTTTCTGCTGACCTAGTCATAATGCCCTTTTCCTTTTCTCCCACTGTCACAAGAATCCGTGCCTTTGCTTGTTGAAACGTGTCAGGGAGCTTGTAATGAAGATTTTCTTGAAACATCGTAAGCAGCGTCTTCTTCTGCAATTGTTTGGAATCCGCTGCATAATGATCCAGTACATCGTTTGGAAGTCCCATCTTTTCTGCTTGCAGCTGGATGAACCAATCTTTCTTTAATAACGGATATGTAAGAGGTAAAATGGGCCTTACCATCAAATAGAGCCATGGTAATGGCAACACAAGGGCGCTATTGATGATGGCGATGTCTGCGATGTCTGGCTCTCTCGATAACACATCAACGGCTACCTGTGCACCTAGAGAGAAGCCAATTAGAATGACTGTACGGCCATGTGCATGCTCCTTTATCCATGAAATGATTTCATAAGCACTTTCTCGCATGGAAAACGACGTTTCATTTGCTCTTGTCCCGTGACCAATAAAATCAGGGGTATAGCATTCATACGTTTCCTTGAATATTTCCATATGCTCCTGCCACATCCAGCTGCTTACGCCTCCACCGTGCAGGAAAATCATCATTGGTTTTTCCACCATCGACAACTCATCCACCATCCTTATATATAAGAAAAAGCAGTCGCTTTTTGAGCAGACTGCTTTTTCCATATGCTCCCTTCTATTATAAGGGAACTGTTATACAATTGGCTATTTTTTCAAATCTTCGATCGAGTTGACGTTTTTCATATAAGTCGGAACAACGAGACCCATGCGAAGACCCTTCATACTTGTACCGAGATCATCATATTTTCCTTTAAACTTCGCTGCATACGTTTTATGCGTATTTGGAAGCCATGCAGATAATGATGCATCAGCACTTCCGGTTGCAATTGCTGTCCACATTGGGCCCGCTTCAACCTGAGTCAAGGTCACTTTAAAGCCAAGTTCACGCAATACCTCTGCGGCCACATTGGTACTTGCAATCTCACTATCCCACGCAACGTAGGCAAGATTGATTTTGTCACCGTTTGACTTTTTCACGCCTTTTGTCCATTTCGCTACTTGATCTTTATGCTTTTTCACATATTTAACTGCAGCATCCTTTGGTTTGACGCCATCCTGAATATCAAGCATCACTTCACCCATATCATCTTGAGACCATTTAAACTGACTGAGCATTTTGGCTGCTTCCGGCTGATCCTTCGCAAATCCTTTACGAGAAATGGTGTGAATTTCTTCTTCGTCACCATATGATTTTTTCGGATCATCTAAATATTTCAAATCGTAGCGGGAAAACATCCAGTGAGGATTCCAGCCAGTGATGATAATCGGTTTTTTACGGTCATACGATTTCTTCAATGTCGCTGTCATCGCTGCACTTGAGGCAGATACAACCGTCCAATCCTCTAAACCGTAATCCTTTTTCGCTTGATCGGTTAAGGCCATAATACCTGAACCCGGATCAATCCCGATAATCGTTTTATTGACCTGCTGTGCTGCACTTGCATTTGAATCTGATTGTGCACCACAAGCCGCTAGTAAAAAGACGAGCAGGGCGGTCATCCCAATGTAGAGAGACTTTTTCCACATTAAGCATTCCCCCTGGTTTTTTTCGTTTTAATGTTTTGTGTAATACGATCCAGTGTAATCGCTACGATAACAATGGCAATACCAGCTTCAAAACCAATCCCTGTTTTCAGCTGCGTTACTGCACTATATACTTCCGAACCAAGTCCTGGTGCACCAACCATTGCCGCAATGACGACCATGGATAGAGCAAGCATGATACTTTGGTTAATCCCAGCTAAGATGGTTTTTGTAGCAAGTGGAAGCTGAACTTTGAACAAACGCTGGAATGTCGTTGAACCAAAAGCTTCTGTTGCTTCAATTAAATCAGATGGTACTTGTTTAATCCCAAGAATGGTCATACGAATCGTTGGCGGCATAGAGAAAATAACCGATGCCACAACCCCAGGAACAACTCCAATATTAAAGAAGAAGATCGCTGGTAAAAGGTATACGAATGCAGGCATTGTCTGCATTAAGTCTAAAATAGGTGTGACAATTTTACGCACCGTTTCCTTCTGTGATGCCCAAATACCGATCGGAACCCCGATCACGATAGAAATGACCACAGCTGTCAGAACGAGCGCAAGTGTTTGCAGCATTGGCTGCCAGTAGCCTAAATAGTCGATCAGTAAGAATCCAATAAGTGTGAAAAGAGCAACTCCTCTTGTACTGATCCACCAAGCAATGCCGGCAAAGATAAGCGTTAAAATAATGGATGGAATGACGCCAAGTGCAGCTACAATACCATTTACTGTTCCAGCTAATCCATTTGTGATGCCATCAAAGAAACCACCAAAGGTTAATGTTAACCAGTCAACAAATTGATCGATATAATCCGCGAACGGAATTCTAGGTAAATCACTCATACTAAACATCTTATTCTACCTCCTGTGCAGAAGGCTCTTGTGCTTTAATTTCCTCTAGCTCGTTAGAAGACATGTTGATATATTCATCATTACCTGATAATGCACCAATCAATGCACCTCTGACCACAATACCCTTCATTCTGTTTTTCTCATCTACAACGGCAATTGGAATGTTCGCATCAGACACCGCGTCAAAGATCTCTGTTAAATACGTTGATTCCAATACTGTCGTAAATTCTTTATCAAGAACAGTTTCTAGCGACGCACCCGTTTCTGCCGCTTTTTTCGCTGCTTGTGCAGAAATAACACCTAATAAATGCTTTTTCTTATCTACTGCATAGATAGACGAAATACCAAGGTTCTTCATGAGCGTGAGCGCAACACGTGCCCCTTTATCAAGCTGAACTGTTTCTGCACGTTTCATAATATGACCAGCGGTTAATACTTTAGAAAGGTCTACATCTTCAACGAAACGTTCAACATACTCGTTCGATGGGTTCATCAGAATTTCTTCTGGTGTTCCGATTTGAACGATATTCCCGTCTTTCATGAGGACAATGCGGTCGCCAATACGAAGCGCTTCATCTAAATCATGCGTGATGAAAATAATTGTTTTTCCTACAGACGTATGAAGCTCAAGCAATTCATCCTGCATGTCTTTACGAATTAATGGATCTAGTGCGCTGAATGCTTCATCCATTAACAAAATATCAGGGTCATTAGCTAGTGCACGTGCCAATCCAACACGCTGCTGCATACCGCCACTTAATTGATTTGGGTACTGCTCTTCAAAACCTTCAAGTCCAACAAGCTTTAAAGATTCAAGCGCTTTAGAGCGGCGCTGTTCTTTTTCTACACCTTGCAATTCAAGCCCGTATTCTGTATTCTCCAGAATGGTACGATGCGGGAACAATGCGAAGTTTTGGAAGACCATGCTGATCTTTTTCCGTCTAACTTCACGCAATTGATCCTTTGACATATTTGTTATCATATCCCCATCAATATAAATTTCGCCGGAGGTTGGTTCGATTAACCTATTTAGCAGCCGCACAAGTGTGGACTTTCCGCTCCCTGATAGCCCCATGATGACAAATATCTCGCCGTCATACACATCAAAATTTGCTCGATTGACACCAACTGTTGCGCCGGTCTCTTTTAGGATTTCTCTCTTTGTCTTCCCTTTTTCAAGCATTTGAGATGCTTTTTTAGCATTTTTACCGAAAATTTTAGATACATTATTTATCTTGATTTTGATCTTTCTCTCTTCAGAATTCATTTTTTCCCTCCAAATTAGCATCTTTATAACCGTAACATAAGCGTTATGATGCGAACAATCTTTAGAATTCGCTTATTTCCGTACAATATGTATGAATTCCATATAGAGGTCTGGTGATTACAGTTTATACGCCGTATTACTCGTAAATCCTATAGAATGCTTCATAAACTACATATTTTACGGGGTATTTTCTCTCACCAGACAATATTTTACTGGAAATTCCTTATTGTGCTAAAAAATAAGTCGAATCCTTGTGATAGCGGCCTTTTTCTTTCATGGGTGAACCATGCCCCTGAACAGGATTTACCCGAAAAAGGTCACATAAAAACCTTTTTCCTCAAATTTTAATCAAATTCATGAAAAAACTGCCTGCAACTTTCGTTACAGACAGCCTGTTTTTTTAGGACTCTAGGGCAGCTTTCTTAATATTATCTTGAAGTTCAAGCATACGTTTTGTTCCGTCCTCACGTAATCGTTTGTTTTCTTCTTCAATCTGCTTCGTCTCTTTCATCCCTTGTACAATCGTATTGAAGGATGATTCGATCGTTTCAATGTCGATGCTTGGACGACCTGATAATTTAGCAATCTCAACACTTTGACTTGAGATATTTTCAGCATTTCGTTTCAGCATTTCATTCGTTCTTCTGTCCAGTTCACTCATGGAATCAGCCACAAGCTTTTGTCTCTTCGCTGTTACCGCTTGAATGATTCCATTTTTGAAAATCGGAATCGTAATGATGAAGGCAGAGTTAATTTTCCCGATTAATTTCGTATTACCACGCTGCAGCAAACGGATTTGCGGTGCCGTTTGAAGTGCCACCATCCGTGCCATATCAAGATCATATACACGCTCTTCAAGCGCTTGAATCCCATTACGAAGCGTATCCAACTCCATTTGTGCCAGCTGGTTTCCCCCCGCCGCTTTTTCTTCATAAGAAGGAACCAATTGTTTTAATTCTTCGATCTTCATTTGCCCTGCGACGACATACTTTTCAAGCTCCATATAGTATTGAATGTTATGCTCATACATTTCTTCAAGCGTAACCGTCGATTTGGTCATTTCATCTTTGTATTTACTGATTTCCACATTGATTTTTTCAATTTCTGCACCGAGCGTTTGATATTTGCTGAAAATCTTTTCGATCATGCTGCCGCCGCGTTTAAAGATTTTTGATAACAAACCACCCTTAGGCTCGTCAAAATCATTTTTATCAAAACGATCCATAATTTTTCCAAGCTGTGTAAGCATCGTTCCTGAGTCTGTGACACTTGTTGAACGCATCATAGAGAGGATACGGTCAGAAAACTTAGAGATTTCGACAGCCGGCTGTTTTCCGTATTCAAGCAGTTCAAGCTGATTTTTGGCATCAATCTGTCTCGCAATGTTTTGGACTTCTGGTTCATTGCGCAGCTGAACGCGAATATCGTCTGCCTTTTCAATCGTGATTTCCTCTTTATCAATTGAAATGATGTCATTTCCGTTTGTATTTGTCATAAGCTTTGATCTCCTTATCGGTTTTTAATGGATTGAAATAACTTTCTCACAATGGACGGCTCTTTAAACTCTTGGTTCATGACCATTTCATCAAGCCAATGTGTATCAAATAATTGATCGTCTATATACCGCTCTATACACTGATAGCCGGCGGGATGATAGACGAAGAGATCCACACCCATTTCATTTAGGAAAATCAGGGCAGCCGCATCAGAACGAGTCAGCTCACCATTATATTCCGTATGGTATAAAATCACTTTCGGTACAGTCTGGGCATAATCAAAGGTTTGAATGAGTTCAATTACATCTTGATTCATATGCAAAAGCTGCTTGAATAAATAAATACGTACATCTAATTCGGTCTCATGGCCTTCTTTTAACAGCTTCGGATGCTGACAAATGCGAGAAATGGCCTCTGCGATCGCACGCTGCGTGCCCTCATACAAATGCGAGAACTGCCACACATTGCTTTTCATTAACAAATCAGGGTCAACCTCTCCTGCTTTAGAAAGTGCATGCTGATAATGAAATTGATAATTTGAAGACACTTCTTGTGTGAAAGGGAAATGACGAATCGTTTTCGTTTCTTTCCCCTCCATTAGCGTATGGATACGGTCCCAATATTCTCGCTTGTCTCTCGTCACCCCCATCATCTTCGCAAAAAGATTCGGAATCTGTATGGTGTCACGGTCTGCTTTGAAATTCGGGCGGATAAACGACCGTTCCTTTGCAATTAAAAACAGCTCATCATACGTTGTCTTTAGCGTAATAGAATGAGGGGTATGATCTCTGAATTGCCATGGCTTATACAGCATGGAATCTTCTGTGTGAAGTACCTCTTCAAGCTCTCTTGTCGAACGATACGCCACCGTTGATTTCCTCTCAGGCTTTTCAGTAGGGAACGGTTCAAGCTTTGACGTCCCTGGATACTGATCAATAAAAGTCAGCTTTTCTTCTGGATCTAATTCACGAAATTGATCCTTGCCTTCTGGATGAAACAGCACCACATCACAGCCAATCAGCATGACATAGTAAAGAAAATAAAGCTGACTTTTATTCGCCTCTCCATACCAAATGACAGCTGGCATTTTTTCTTCCATATTGACTTCCTTCAGCCATGGTCCTAGATGATTATTTGAAAACTTCACCACATCTAGCAACACACGGCGGAAATCAGGATGCTTGAATCCCCCTTCATGCAACTGCTTGAAATGTTCAAACACCTGGATTAACGAAAGGCGAATATGCCGGTTTATCACTGGGTTTGGATGACGGACAATGAGCTGTTCACCGTCTAAGAAAGCCACAAATCGATTCACGGACAATCCCTTTTCTTCCTGATTGATCATATGAATCCGCTGGAGCGC
Source organism: Bacillus sp. FSL W7-1582 (assembly GCF_038593325.1). NCBI lineage: Bacteria > Bacillati > Bacillota > Bacilli > Caryophanales > Bacillaceae > Bacillus > Bacillus sp. FSL W7-1582. The sequence continues at coordinate 311,674 of NZ_CP151987.1, read as the reverse complement.
TTGAAAGTGCTCCGGCTCAATATGCCGGTTGAGGGTTTCACTTAAAATATGCATGCCGTCAGTTTCGTATAATTCATGTAAATAAATAAAATAATCGGTTGCATCATGTGGAGTTCCAAGGACACGGGCAGCGAGACGCGGCAAGGATAAGGTGTGCTCGTCCTTGACGTAGCCGTCTCGTTCAGGGAGCGGCTTTTTCAGCAGGTTTTTCCAGGCTTCCTGTTTCGCCCGTGTCTGGGTTACGTTGATTTCTTTATAACTCACGCCGCTCCTTCCTTTCTCCTATATTTTCTCGAAAGCTACTACTATCATATCATTCAGCCTTCTACTTCTGCTATCGAATCGAAGGCTTTTTTGCTGTGTTCATCTTCTTTGCGACAGAAGCGGCGATTTCGTCTGCCGCCGCCATGCCAGAGGCTGTCGTCGGTTCAAACGATAGCTCAACATCTAAGACTTCCCCATGACTCGGAGCGAAGCCTTTATCCGCTTGACGTATGAGATCAGCATCTAACAAGGAGTCGCCCGCACCATATACATATTCAAGGTGTAGCCTTTCTTTTAGAAAAGCAACAGCAGCCCACTTATTGAGCGGCTTTGGAATAAAATATAGCTTCCGGCCCTGAAGGGAAACCTGCCAGCCTCTCTCCTCACCCCACAGCCTTAATTCAGCAAGCGGAATATGAGAAAGAAACTCGTCTTTCATAATTAAATAAAGAAATTTTCCCTCAGCTGTTCGAGTACGTTTCACCCAAGCGGCAACCGGAAGTTCAGAGATCGCCCGCAGCATATCTCTCACCGGCATACACTCTTGCAGTCTCTCATCTACAATCGCCTGCCACTCCTCAAGCGGCTTGCCGTGATGAAGGATACAGCCGCCGTTTGTCGTGACGGCATACTCTGGTTTGATCTCTTGCTGAAAGAGAGTGATTCGTTCAAATTGTGCTGTCGTTCTTGTCGTCACTGGGATAAACCAACCTGCTTGATGAATTGCCTGTAAGGATGCTTTCGTTTCAATCGACACATAGGAAAGCGGCCGGTCGTCCAGCACCTCAATTAATTCGTATGCTCCCTTGTATGCATACTGCTCCAGCATTCGATGTGAGTATATCAGTGTCCGGTCTAAATCACTGGCAAATGCGATATTCTTCATGACGATTGCTCCAACGGGCGGATGAGCCCGCAGCATGTGTAGGACATGTTGGCATATTCAATCACAGGCACGCCTCTGTCCTCTGCGAGTAGTAAAATGTGCTTGAGCTTTTCCCGAGATCCTGGCTGAATGAGTATTTTCCAAGGGACTCTTCTGAGCAGCACACGGGTCGTCTCACCGACGCCCGGCTTAATCAAATGCGTATTGTCAATTTGGAACTCCTGACCAATTGCTTCAATGGAGGTCATCCCCCGCCAGTCAGGAGGCGTTCCTTGTGCGAGCAGGGTCTCTGCTTTCTCTTGTACATTTGCATTAAGTTCAGAAAATGCTTCTTCAATTGTATTCACGTACAGATTAGAGACATCCTCATCAATGAGCTCTTCATAATACTTGGCCCCATGGAAATCATCGGCATGGATCCAGCGGTTGTTTAGCACCGTTCGACTAACTAGGCCAGAGACCGTTGAATTCAAGCAGGCACTTGGAATGAGGAAATCCTCTCTCGTTCCGTAAACACTCGTACAATAACCAGGATCAGCAAGCACAGCTAGCTCACTCGAAAGACGAATTCCATATTTCTGTTCAAAATCGAGCACCGCTTTTTGAAGCTCTTTGGAAATAGCACCCTTTCCGGTCCAACCGTCAATAAAGGCAATCTCAAAACCTGGATGTTCTTTGAGTATATAATGCAGCGCATTCTCATCTATTCCACGGTCACGAATAATAGAGATGCTATAATGCGGCAAATCGAGACCATACGTCTTTCTGATATACCGTTTAATGAGCACCCCGATTGGTGTCCCGGCCCGTGCCAAGCTGCACAGAACGGTTTGAAATCCTCGCTTTTTCACAATTTGTTCTGCGACAACCGCTACGGCTTCCGCTACCTTTTGCTTACTTTCTTCAAGAGATTGATAGAATAAGTCCATATAAGATGCCGTCGGCTTATATTCAATTGGCAGCATTTCTGAGTAATGGGCACCGCTTTGAATAGAGCGCTCCCGCTCTTCTGTACTTTTCTCCATCTCAATCGATGATAAATCCTTGAGTAAGAAGGTTACGTCCTGCTCTGGATAGCTTCCCATCTTTGTATACACGTTAGCCATTCACCTTCACCTCATCTGATAAAGTCACAATATGCACATGCTTCACATGCCGCTCGGCAAATAAGTGGATCAGCGGCATCAAAGCTTCTTGAGACACCTTTTTCTCAAAAAACAAAAAGACATCATCGTACTGATCTTTAGGGATATTGTACACGTAGTGCTGAATGCGAGCATCCTCTGGACTCAAAAATGCGAATCCGTTTTGAACAGCGTACCCTTCCTTTTCAACCGGATGAATCGGACTTCTTGTCGTCGAATGAAAAAGGACACCTTCGCCCATATGAGCTGCAAGTCTCATCGGCACATACATCAATTCTCCTGTTCCTAAGCAGAGTGTCTGTTTTCCTTTTCGTTCTCGCTGAAGCTTCAGCCCAGCCTCAGTAGCTGCTTGATCAATGGCGTCCGTGTCCACTGCGCTTAAACCGAAACGACCTGTTTCATGGATATACGGCGAATGCCCCGCCGGATTGACTGCATGGGAAAGTGAATATGGCACTTGCTTAAAGAAGGATTGAAGAGAATGAAAAGAGAGTTCAGGTCTTTTCTCTTGCGCAGCAATTTCATACGAATAAGCAGGCTCATCCAGCGTTGTCCCCCGAAACATCATCTGCCCTTTTAATAAAGATAATGATGTGATATTTACCCCTAGCTCCTCTTGAAGCTGAAGCATCGCTTCCTCGTGCTCCTCTGTTCTCCAATCTAAAATGGATAGAATCGTATAAGAGGATCTAGGGTGCTTTGCGTGCAGATCCCGAATGATATTCATATTTGTCCGGCCTGTCGTGACCTCATCATCTACTAGCACAATCGGGCGATCCGTCCGAAGTAAGGCGTCATCTGCGTAGCAAAGCTGATCTGTCGCATGAGAATGTTCCTCTTCAAATACGAGTGAAGGATCAAGATCCAACAGCTGTTCACGTGTCGTATGAATGTAAGATGCTCCTTCTATGACGTCATACACACCATGACCAAGCGCTGTTGCCGTTTCAGCAAAGCCGATCACAATCGGCTCGTTTACCGCCGAAAGCTTCTCTTTTTTGAGCGCAGCATAGGCTTCAGTTAACTTAACATGATCATTCGTTTTTAGTGCTTCTACTACATCGTCTTGATGCGGGGGCGTCTTGCCTGTTTGTTCTTTTGCATAAGCCATTGCCAAAAGACCTGAGACGAGGAGTGGCTTCAACGGGTGAACAGGCATATGTTTCCCGAGCACCTTGCTAACAAATAAAAAGGCTCTCTTTTTGTTCACCCGTGCCGCCATGTCAAAAAGATGTTCTTTTTCAAGCTGAAGCGTACCCTCTTTGAGGTTAAGCTCCACCTCCATATGTTCCAAGATGTTCAGCGTATGCGGCTTCTGCTTCTGTGAGTATGTCGATATAGCTTCTATTTTCATGAAACACCCCGTAAATGTCTGACTTCATTAAAATGTTTTCCGCCCAGCGATAGTGCGGCTTCGTTTCGTTCATTTTATTAGAAAAGGTACTCTTCATCACGCCGACTGTACCATCTGCATGCTCTAAAATACTTAATGCATCCATGTACTCTTCCTTTGTGACAACGTACATGCTTTGAACTGGCTTGAGATGCGTTGGATGGATGACTGTCTTGCCATGAATACCGTTTACCACATCCATCTTTGTCTCTTTGAGCAGACCTTGCATATGATCGAGTTCAGATGAGGAAGATTCACCGCTCTTAGAAATTGCACAGATGAATGGATTTTGTTCTTTTCGTGCCGGTCCAAAATGCTCCCATACAGCACCTGATATCACAAATGAACGACCAAAATAATTGATGATATCTGTGATCAACTCAGCAATGACTCTGATCTCATAAATGGTGGTCTCGCGATCACGGCGAATGCCGTATAATCCACACAGATCCGTTGCTCCAATGCGAATATTCAAAATATATTCCTCATCATTCAGCATGATCTGCTTTAACTCAGACAACACCTGATATCTCGTTTCTTTTTCTAATAAATCTGGTGTTTCTAAAATGGGCATTCCGTATAGTGTTTTCTGAGTTTGTGCTGAAGCTCGTTTCAAACTGTCTACATATTCCTTTGCATTGTGAACGGAGCACTTTGGAAACACAAAACCAGTCAGTAAATGAAGAGAGGGACCGAGCAAATCTGCCATTTTGAGCAGTTGTTTAGGCGAACGAACTCGAATAAATAAAAGCGGCAAATGCTCAGCTATTTCTGGAGAGTGATGAATTGTCTCAGTAAGGCAGGTCAATTGTACCACTATATTCTGTTCAGCCATGTCCACTTCCTGATCACCAATGGCGTCCTCCAAGCAAAACACAACAGAGCAAAGCGCTTCATATTTCTGCGAAAGCAGCATGTCTGCTACATCCTGTCTTGTCGCAGGCATATACAAAGTAGCACCTAATGCATGCGCAAGTACATGCCTTGGCGTCAATGAATGAACTGCCGCCGGCCGCTTTAAAAAAATATCGTGCTGCCTCGTCTCTGATAAAAAACGAAAATATCGCATGCAGTGCCACCTCCTGTTGTAATGACTTGATGATTCAAAAAAGGATGGAGCCGCTAGTCAACTCCATTCCTTTTTGATCGTCCTATTCTTCTTTTGAAGCCGCAGCTTCGTTTGTTACACCTTGATGCTTCTTCTTATTGATTTTATGAACAATAAACGTTCCGATAAACGCTAGGATAATAATCGCAAAGAATGCGAGATGCGGGATTTCAATATGAGCAGCACTTAAGCCCATTTTGATGGCAATAATTCCAATGAGAATAAATGCCGTATTCTCAAGCTCTGGTATACGGTCGATGAGCACAAGGAATAATTGTGCCACTGTACGCATCATGAGAATTCCAAGCATTCCACCTAAAAGAAGAATCCATACTTCCTCAGATACAGCGAATGCAGCAAGGATACTGTCTACCGAGAAGGCAAGGTCCATAATTTCTACAGAAATAACAGTTGCCCAGAAGACGCCAAATACGCGAATCATCCAGCCTTCTTTTTTCAATTCCTTCGCTTCGTCATCTCCGTCACCTAACCAGAAGTGCTTAATGACCAGCCAAGCTAAGTATGCAGCGCCCAGGACTTTCACCCAAGCAAACTTGATGAGCAGCATCCCTACGCCAATGAATAGAAAACGGAAGAAATAAGCGCCAATTAATCCGTAGGTTAATGCCTTTTTACGCTGCTTTTCAGGTAAATGTTTCACCATAACAGCTAATACAAGTGCGTTATCCGCTGACAACAAACCTTCAAGCACGACAAGGGTCCCAATAAGCCCCCAAGAGACAGGATTTGTTAATACCTCTGCCCACATATGCCAATCAAAAAACGAGGCATACGTGTCCAACATATGTTTCAAAATGTCCAACTGGTTTTCCTCCTATAAGTGTAGAAGCATCAGCAGGCTTTCGCCTGCTGTTATTCTTGATCGCTGTTTCTTTCTCACTTTGGAAAATCCCCTCATATGAGTCATTGGCAGCGCCTCTTGAATGAAGTTGTTTCTTCTCTTTACACTTCTAACCCATAATTTTGACAAAGAGCTGCAAGTCCGCCAGAGAATCCGCTTCCGATTGCGTTAAACTTCCAATCGCTGCCGTGTCTATATAGTTCGCATACGACGACAGCTGTTTCAATTGAGAAGTCCTCCCCTAAATCAAAACGAATCAATTCTTCCCCGCCCTCTTCATTTACAACACGAACAAATGCATTAGAGACTTGTCCAAAATTCTGGCTGCGTGCCTCTGCATCATGAATCGTCACTGTAATTCCGATACGATCAATGTTAGCAGGAATTTTCGAGAAATCAACGAGAATTTGCTCGTCATCTCCATCTCCTTCACCCGTACGGTTATCACCGGTATGAGTGACACTGCCGCTTGGATGCTGCAGATTATTATAGAACACGAAGTCTGTGTCTTGCTGACAACGATTGTTTGCATCTACTAAGAAAGCCGAAGCGTCCAAATCAAATTCGGCTCCGCCTGAATATTTATTCGTATCCCAGCCAAGTCCGATCATCACTTTTGTCAGCCCTGGATTGGTTTTCGTTAAATCGACACGTTGTCCTTTTGAAAGCTGAATCGCCATATTCGTATCTCTCCTATCTCCTGAAAATATGAAAACGGGCGTTACCCGATATCTAAGCCGAAGTCTGTTGCAATGCGGGCAAGTCCGCCTTGATAGCCTGATCCAACAGCTGAGAATTTCCACTCTCCGCCATGACGGTATAATTCGCCTACAATAATCGCTGTTTCAATTGAAAAGTCTTCTGCCAAATCATAGCGAATGAGCTCTTCATTTGATGCCGCATTTAAAATACGGACGTAAGCGTTAGACACCTGTCCAAAGTTTTGGCTGCGTGCTTCTGCATCATGGATTGTAATGACGAAGGAGATTTTCTCAATACTTGCTGGTACAGTTGAAAGATCAACATTGACCTGCTCGTCATCTCCGTCTCCTTCACCTGTACGGTTATCGCCTGTATGTACGATACTTCCGCCACCGCCAGTTGTTTGATTGTAGAAGACAAAGTCAGATGGAGAGTTTGCTTTCCCTGCTGCATCTAAAAGGAATACGCTTGCGTCTAGATCAAAGTCATGTCCGCCATCATACTTGTTTACATCCCAGCCAAGACCTACGACTACTTTTGTTAAACCTGGATTCGTTTTTGTTAAATCAATTTTTTGACCTTTCGCTAAAGAAATTCCCACTAGGAACCTCTCCCTTCTAATTAAATGTAGTTTCTCGTAATATCGGCAAGCTTCGCATCGTTTGTACCATTTCCTACAGCTGCAAACTTCCACTCATTCTCGTGGCGATAAAGCTCTCCAACGATTAATGATGTTTTACCTGCATATTCATCTTTCAAATTATATTTCACTAATTCTTGATTGTTTGAACGGTCAACAATTCGGATGTAAGCATTTTGAATCATACCAAAGTGTTGGTTTCTTCTAAGTGCATCATAAATGTTCACAACGAACACCAATTTATTCACATTGCCTGGTACCTTGCTTAAGTTGACGAGGACTTGTTCATCATCTCCGTCTCCTTCACCTGTCAGGTTGTCACCTGTATGTTCGACACTGCCGCATTTGCTTTTCAAGTTACCAAAGTAAATCAAATCTTTATTTTCAACAAACTTATCATTTTTCAGCATCAGCACTGAAGCGTCACAATCAATATCAGCGCCGCCTCCGCCGCCAAACAGCTTTCCAAGAAAACCGCCGCCTTGTGACACAGGGTCCCAGCCAAGTCCAACTAGAATATTGGTTAGTCCTGCTTTTCCTTTTGTTAAATCAATACGTTGACCTTTTTCTAATGTAATCGCCAAATCAATCACTCCTCCAGCATAATAAAAATCTATTTATTAAGCGATGGACCCTATTAAAATCATCATACATGAAAATTCGACAAAATTCATGAAATGACATTGGAGCCTCTTACTCTTTTTTCTATTTACTAGTATATACGATCTATGTATAAAAGAGGTTTCAATATGATGATATTTTTTTAAAGAAAGATCCATGACAAAAATGATTCATGTCGTAAAAGAAGTGTTTCATGTGAAACATTGTCGAATGTTCCCGTTACACAGCCTCTCGCTTAAAAACAGGGCGCGCACCCACTTCATATGTTGATATAGAAAATTCACATACATAGCTGTGATAAACCCTTTCATTTCCTTCCGTTCATGACTTTCTTTATACTTATGAATAGAATTCAACGTATTGATGAAAGGGTGTTGATGATGCCATCACTTCATATATTAGATCAAGTCGCCATCCCTAAAGGCCAGTCCGCACAAGAAACATTGGTTCATACGACAGAGCTGGCCAAGCTTGCGGAAACACTGGGGTATGAGCGGTATTGGTTTGCTGAACACCACAGCACGAGAGGACTCGCGAGTACAGCGCCTGAAATATTAATGGCACATATTGCTTCACACACATCGACATTGCGCACAGGCTCTGGGGGGATTTTACTCCCGCAGTACAGCCCTTTTAAAGTAGCAGAAGTCACCCGCCAGCTTGAAGCCCTTTACCCTGGGCGGATTGAGATCGGGGTTGGTAAATCCCCAGGCGGAATTGAACGGACGAGACTCGCTTTGACAGACGGCGTGAAGAAAGAACTGTCTCAATTTGACCGCCAGTTGGAGGACCTTCTTTTTTACTTATCTGACAGCCTGCCTTCTGGTCATCGGCATGCAGGAGTGAAAGCGGCTCCGCTCGTTGATTCTTATCCGCCAGTCTGGCTGCTTGGACTCGGGGAAAACAGTGCCATCCAGGCGGCATCACTTGGAATCAACTATATTTTCGGACATTTTATTCATCCTGCACGAGGCCGGCAAGCTTTTGAAGCGTATCGGTCACACTTTTCTCCATCCGTTTTCTCACGTCAGCCTCAGTCTATGTTTGCTGTCTTTGTGATCTGTGCAGACACAGACGAGGAAGCAAGCCGCATTGCCACCAGTACAGACTTATGGCTACTTCGGGTTGAAAAAGGGCTGGACAGTCGCGTTCCTTCTATAGAAGAAGCAGAGAACTATCATTACACTGAGCAAGAAAAGAAAAAAGTGTTACAAAACCGCCAGCGAATGATTGTTGGCTCAAAGCAAACAGTGAAAGAACAGCTGCAAATCTTAATGGACCGCTATCAAACGGACGAGATGATGATATTAAACAATTCATTTGATCCAATGGAAAAACAGCGTTCCTTTGAACGAATCGCAGAACTATTTTGAAGCCAATCTTTCATTGGCTTCTTTTTTTACATTGTTATAAAAAATGGGAAATGTAACATCGAGATGTCAAAAAGCTTCCTTCTGTCATCTGATCGCAAATGTGTCTTCTAATCGTTAGCGAACTGTAAACGCATTGTAGGTGTACCTTTTATATAGTAGAGGTACATATGAAGTAACGGTTTACAATGCTGAGATGGAAGGAGATGACTGGCCATGAATAAACGACTCGACTGGGTGGATGCGGCTAAAGGAATCGGCATTCTGCTCGTCGTTATGGCGCATGTACCCATTCCTGATTCATTCAAGCAATTTATATACTCTTTTCATATGCCACTCTTCTTTTTACTATCAGGTATGATGTTTCGATCATCCTCACAACCTGCTATGTCATTTATACAGAAAAAAGCGAAAAGCTTGCTCTTACCTTATCTCTATTTCTCCATTATTACGTACGTTTTCTGGTTCACGGTGACCCGATTTTTCGCCTTTAAAGGGCAAACAGATATTGATCCCTTCGTTCCATTTACGGGAATTTTCATTTCAAATGCCGATGAAGCAAGACTGACGCATAACCCAGCCATCTGGTTTTTAACGACGCTCTTTTTAGTGGAAATGTTGTTTTTCTTAATGCATCGTCTGACAAAAGGAAAACCAGCTGTATTGATGTTACTGACCGTCCTTTGCGGCGGAGCCGGATATGCTTCCACGCTATTGTTAAACCAGAGTCTCCCTTGGAACGCCAACGTTGCGTTAACGGCTGTTGTGTTTTATTCAATTGGATTTTTAGCAAAACAATGGTTTGTGGAATTAAAAACAGATCCTACCCTTCTGTTATGTACAGGTCTGCTTGTACTGACTGCATATATGCAAAGCTTTAATTCACGAATTGATATGCGGGTCAATGACTATGGAGATCTATTCATTTTTTATGCTTGTGCACTGCTCGGTTCAGCTGCTGTCATTTATTTAAGCTTCAAATTGAAAACGTCCACGATATTGACGTATCTCGGACGTCATTCCATTGTGATTCTCGTCCTGCAATTTGCCGGTATCGATATCATGAAGGCATTTATTTATTACGGACTAGGCATCAATATCTCTGATACAGCGCAGCTTTCTTGGACGCTCTTTTATACGATCGGTACATTGCTGCTCATGGTGCCATGTATCTCTTTCTTGAGCAAGTATCCTATGCTGCTCGGCAAACCAGCAAAGTCAGCACACCGCTACAAAGAAAAAACATCCGCCGGCTAATGGGGCGGATGTTTTTCTATTATTCATCATTTAATTGAGAAGGATAAAGCGTCATTCCTCCATCAACAAATAATGTAGTACCTGTAATATAGGCCGCTTCTTTCGATACGAGAAATGCAGCGGCGGACCCAATCTCTTTCGGATCGCCAAACGTTCTCATTGGAATTTTCTCAAGTTGCTTTTGTTTTTTCTGTTCATCTTGAAGGTCGTCATTTGATTCCGTTGCCATTGTACCTGGTGCAATCGCATTGACCCGAATACCCGCTTCGGCATAATCAAGAGCCAGCGTCTTCGTCATCATATTCATTCCTCCTTTAGAAGTAGAGTAATGAACATTGAACGGACGCGGGATCTCTTGATGGACACTGGATATATTCAAGATTGACCCTTTCACATCATGCTCCATCATATAGGCAATCGCTGCCTTTGCTCCTAAAAATGAGCCTGTGATATTCACATCAATGACCTTTTGCCATTGTTCCAACGTCATTTCATGCGGCATTGCTTCTTCACCGTTAAAGCCTGAATTATTGACGAACACGTCTAGTGCGTTAAAATTCTCCAGCGCGGCATCCATTAACGCCTGAATTCCTTCCTCTTTGGAGACATCTGCGTGTACTTTCACCGCCCTACCTCCATGCTGTTGAATGGCTTGTACTGTTTCTTCAGCCCCCTCTTCATCGCCTTTATAATTCACAACCACGTTCATTTGTTCTTGTCCAAATCTCAAGGCAATGGCTTGTCCTATGCCTTTAGAAGAACCTGTCACAATGGCTGTTTTCCCTTTTAAATCTTGATACATCTTCATTTCCTCCAATCACGTGCTTCATCTTGTTGATACACAATGGTTACCCATTTTGAAAAAAAGAAAAACACAATCCTCTTGAATACAAAGGATTGTGCTGTTCATCAAGCTAAAAGGTGTTATAAACATTCTCACATGTTTCAGCTGTGGGCTGGTAAAAGCAATGTGACTTATACCTTGCCACAAACGGCTGATTGTACCAAGTGGATGGACAATTTCCAGGCGGTTTGAAATACCAAAGGCTGAATTTCGCAGGCCAAAATCGTTCACCATTAATGTTCCTCCGTGCAAGTGTCTTTTCACTTTCTCGTGCTCGCTGATAAAAATAGCCATGCGTGACTGCCTCAAACGCATGCTCCTGATAAATCATTTGTGGAATCGTACGCAGCCCTTTAAAGTCAGAACAGTTGGCACGCAAACGATTGATGCCTACATTTCCTACAAGCAGCATCCCTTGTTTCCCTTCACCTTCCGCTTCGGCTCTCAGCAGTCTGGCCATTAAATCAATATCAGAGCTTGTCGCTCTTACCACTGCCATACATCCACCTCCCATTCATTTCTCTTTTATTTTATGTAGGGTTTCTGTGTAGATGACTGCCATTTTGAAGGGAAAAGACACATTCCGTGTCGAGAGCCTGTCTAAATACCTCAACATTTCGTTGGACAAGTGTCTCTATGTCAACAACACACAAACCTAGTGATCATACACATCACAGGAAAAAATATTCATTACTAACGACTCATTTACAAGTCATAAAAATCCTTCTATTTGCTACATCTTCTTCAAAAACAGTCATTTGAACCTATTCAATAATCCGACTCAAAACCTTAAAATATAAAATGTTGAGTTTTTACAGGAGATTTCAAACAATAAAATACACATTTCTCCTCTCAACATAGTGTCATTTTTACTACTTGAAGTGGATGAACCTTTCGAACGCACTGAGGTATTGACAGTACTTTCGCTTCATTCTACAGTAAAAAACATACAGTGTTTTTCTTTTTGTGCAAAAAGAACGATATGAACTAAAGCTTTCCAATGAAATTCACCATAAAACCCGAGGAGGAAAACATCTCATGTTTAAAAAGAAATTATCCCTGTTTCTTCTGATTTTGTGTGTAACTGTTGTCGCTGCTGCTTGTAGTGGTGGAAAAGACAAAACTGCTGCGAAAGAAAGCGATACAAAAAAATCCCTTGATGCAGCTGAAGTAAAAGTAGAAAGTGCTGAGTACACTTTACCACCTCAATACGATACATCTGTTCAGGATGATCAATATGTCCTAAAAGTGAATGTATCAGTAAAAAACATCAGCAAAGAACCATTGAATGTGGATAAAAGCAACTTTACGCTTTACCAAGATGACGCTCAGGTGTCTACCATCTCTCCTGATGACTACAACGAAGTATTATCTTCAAGCTCTCTAAATGCAGGTAAAGTATCAAAAGGTGGTCTTTTCTTTGTGGTTGATAAAGAAAAAGACTATCAATTGGTTTACACAGAGCCTGGTTCTGGATCGAAAAAAGATGACAAAACACTAGAATTCGATATTAAAGGAAAAGACTTGATGAAAAAGGCAGATACACTTCAAGCGTCTGCAAAAGCCCTTTCTTCTTATATTGATGTCATGATTTTTGGTAAGAAAAATGACGATTTCGAAAAACTAACAGGTGATAACAAATCAACTGTCGTAAACGAATTTGATAAATCATTCAAACAAGGCTACATTTCTTCTTCTGGTATTTCATCTAGCTCAGCAAAAGACGAAAACCTTGATAAGCTTCTAAAAGCTGTAAAAGAAACATTAGCTGAAAAATCAAAAGTATCAACGAAAACAAAATCAATCAGCGGTGATAAAGCTGTCGTGACTGTGACACTTACACCAATTGATGCAAGCCCGCTTGTCGATCGTTTAAAAGAAAAAGCAACTGAATTCTACAGCAAAAACCGTACAGCATCTTATGATGATGCTCAGAAATATCTACTTTCTATCTATCCAGATGAATTTAAAAAATTAGGACCATCATCTTCTGAAGAAACAGTAGAAGTGAACATGAAGAAAAACGATATCGACCAATGGAAACTTGATTTGAACGACTACAAAACAAGCTCATTGGTTGAAAAGTTCATCAAGAACTAAAGAAAACCCCCGGTTCCCGGGGGTTTTCTTTAGTCTTTTTTCGATTGATGTCTATATTTGATTCCGACATACAAGCAAGTAAGGAAGAAAATGGTGACCCACACCCACAAGACATTCACCATCAATAATGTGGTGGCTACTACGATCAAAATTGTGAGATCTAGTTTTTTTTCTAGTTTTTTATGGGTGAGAACGAAAATGATTAGTAGAAAAGCGATGAAACAGGTGATTCCATAACTGAAAGCTGCGGGCAATTTTCGCACCTCCTTATTACAAGGCCTATACTGACAAAAGGATACAACATACTATGAAGATGAATTCCCCTTTTCAGCATCATATCCTTTTATGATGTCAATCGGATCAACTGCATCATCTTCTTGTATGTATTCCTCTACATAAGGAGTGATTAATTTCTCGAAACTTTGCTCATCGCCTTCATAGTCAGATGGGAATAAATGTGCAACAGAACTACCTGTTTCTAAAGCTCTATCAATTGCATTTCTCAATTCTATCAGTCCTTTTTTATTCCCTAAAATGAAAGCTTCAAAATGATGTGTTTGCTGAGCATATATATTACATAACCCCAAAACATCATCATCTTCTAATTGATCACTCATATACAAAACCCCTTTTAAGTGAAATGAAGTCAATTTTACACGACTGAGCATTTTTATTCTATCACCTCATTCACATTGTGATCCCTTTTTTATCACTCACTTAAACATACAAAACAAAAAACTTGTAGAAAAAATCTACAAGTTCTTCATTTCTATCAATGAAATGTTCTTTCTATTTCGCAAGCATCCATTTCTCTTTCATAAACAAACTTCTCACGATGACAAACAAGATCATCACTGTCAGCGCCGAGGAGCCGAGCGTCAGGCCAATCGACATTGGGTCAACGATGCCAAACATCAATTGCTTGCATAGTGCGTGAATATTAAGGAATGGGATCGCAAAGTAATACGTATCTAGCTGCATAGCGCCTGCTCTCATGGTGAAAAACATCGGAATCACACCTAGTGTAATGATCATGGACATGTACGATTGTGCTTCTTTCACTGAGCTTGAAACGACACTGAGCAGCAGTTCAATCATGGATACCATGAATGAGAAAATAATTAATGCCGCAAACATAACACCGATGATGCTCCACACTTGATCTCCGAAGTTCAGCGCTTGTTTCAGCTTTTCTGTAAAGAGCAATGTAGAGAGCAGCAGCATACCAATCGCCACAATGCCACTTAATATACCAAACATAGAAACAGCTAGCCATTTTCCAATCAAAAGCTGAAGTCTGCTGGCCGGTGTCAGGAATAAAGCTTCAATTGACTTTCTATCCTTTTCACCTGCTACGATATCAAGAGCAGCTGGCAAAGCACCTGAGATCACGGACGTCACTAAAATCATTGGAAGGAGAATCGACAGCAGCATGGTGGTCACACCGTTTTCTCCGTCCCCGTCCTCTCCTTCTTGCACATCAACCGATTGCACCTCAAATGGATGAATCACTGACGATTTGATCTGATCCTGTGCCAAACGCTTTTCTACGACTTGGTTTTGATACTGTTCAAGCAATGATTGCAGCATTTGAACCGCAATCACGGAATCATCATCTGTTGGATACCCATGGACTTTAATGGCAAACGATGTTTGATGCTGAAGCATATCGCCTGCATCTTTTGGCATTTCTAGATAAGCATTTGCCTCACCGTCTTTAACGGCTTGCTGCGGGTCATCAAATGTTTCAAGTTTCAGGTTTTTCACTTCTTTGATCATGTCATTCATATCGGACGGAAGCTTTTCATTGATTGCGACTGTATACGTTTTATCGCCTGGATCAGCGATCATGCTTTCGTAGAAAAACACGAGTCCGAGCATTGTCAAAAGAGGGATCAACACTGTTAAGAGCAACGTTTTCCTGTCTCTGAGCGAATCTGTCATTTCTTTTAAAAAGACGGTTTTCCACATTATGCATTCCCCCTTGCGAGCTTCGACATAAAGATGTAATTCAAGTCTTCACTTTGTTCCTGTGCATATAATTCTGGAAGCGTTCCTTTGTACACGAGCTCCCCTTGATGAATCATCATGACACTGTCACAAAGCAGGCTGACTTCTTCCATGATGTGGCTTGAAAATAGAATCGTTTTATTTTGCTGTTTCAACTGATGAATAAACTCTCTGAAAATATTACTCGATGTGATATCTAAACCTGTTGTCGGTTCGTCAAACAAAATAATGTCAGGGTCATGAATCAATGTTCTGGCAATCGCCACCTTTTGTTTCATCCCTCTTGAAAATCCTTTTACCTTGCGATCCATGTACTGCCTCATCCCGAAGCGCTTTGCTAAATCCTCAATTCTTGCTTTGATTTCATGCTGATCTAAGCCATATAATTTCCCAAAGTATTCAAGGTTTTCACGAGCCGTCAAACGGTCATAAAGTCCCGTCTCGCCGCCAAATAAGACCCCAATTCGCTTCTTCACTTCAGTTGCTTCTTTGACTGTATCAAAGCCTGCAACATTGACTGTTCCATGAGTAGGCTCCAATAATGTCGCAACGGCGCGTAATAATGTGGTTTTCCCCGCACCATTTTCTCCTAAGATGCCGACAACTTCTCCTTCCTTCACGGAGAACGTCATATGTTTCATCGCCTTTACGACTTTTTTCTTATCTGTAAACCAGCAACTACAATCGCTGAGAGTAATCATTTGATTCGCCCCTTTCGACTATCTACGTCTATGATAGAAAAAATACCGCCTGTCTGACATAAAAATGTCGCGAAACGTCCTTTTTCTGTCTTGAAATGATCCATTTTAAAAAACAAATGGTAAAATAGACAAATAATAAGAAGAGTCATAGGTGATTTTTATGATAAAAGTAGGTCTTGTCGATGATTACCGAGTGGATTTAGAAAAGCTGCATGCCATTGTCGGCAGAATGGATGCCGTTGACATCGTTTTTGTGACGCAGTCAGCGGAGGATGCATATGAGAAGGTCAAACAGGGCGACATTGATCTATTGTTTGCAGACATTGAGATGCCTGGCATGTCAGGCTATGAATTAGCAGACCTTATTCACTCTCATGCACTGAATGTAGATGTTGTATTTGTGACAGGAAACAGTGGGTATGCTGTCCATGCCTTTGATTTGAATGTCCATGATTATATTATGAAGCCTTATCAAGCTGATCGAATCGCCAAATCCTTAGAGCGCTACATGTCCACCAAGCAGGAGAAAAGCATTCACGGACGGCTTCTCATCAAGCAGCAATCAGATATCCATGTACTGCAAAAAAAGGATGTCATCTTTGTTGAACGTACTGGCAGGTCGACGACCATTGTCACAACAACAGGAGATATTCAAACATACCAAACTCTCAACGAGTTAAAAGGTGATTTAGCTGAGAAAGACTTTATCCGCTCCCACCGCTCGTTTATCATCAATATTCATTACATCAAGAACTTTTCGGCGTATGCCAAAAATTCATTTATCGTGTCTTTTGAAGGGACTGATAAAAAAGCCATGATGACGAAGCAGCAATTAGAATATTTTAAGAAATACTACTTTTAAGGAGAACGAACGTGAACGCTTTCTATCTTGGATTTCGCATATATACGCTCATCTGGCTGGGTCTTGCAGTTCATGCTGCTGCTAACGCTGTTCTGCCTTTGTCATCAAGCATGGTGTGGCTTCTGACCTTTTGCATCTTGTGCCTTTACACCTTTTTCATTTACAAAAGGTTTTGGCTAGTTATGAGTGGTTACATGATATTAGGCGCTTTTGTGCTCATTACCTGCTCAGGCATTTCACTTTTTCTCACGCACGGAAATGGACTAAGCCATCTTTTAACTGTCATCATCATTTTGACAGCCGATCTCCTTTCCATCAAGATGATGCAAACGGAGCAACGATTAAATGGACGGCTTCAAGAGCTGATTCATGCTGAGTCGAGAACCAATGACTTGCTGCTTGAGCTGCGAAGTAAACACCATGAAACAGCTAGACATTTAAATGCCTTTTCCGCATCGAATGACGAGCATGAGATCAAAGATTTGATTCAGCAATACGTGAAACATTTCCCTTGGATCAAAGGGGAAAATGCTTATTTGGCCTCCACCCTTCATTCCTTTTTCCAGCGGGCTGAAAAAGAGGAGATTGCCCTTTCACTAGATCTTCAAGCACCCTTTTCTTCTCTTCCTTTTTCTAAAGCGGATCAGGTGAGTTTTACTGGCAACCTGCTTGATAACGCATTAGATGCCGCCATTGAAGCGAAGCAAGCTGGGAACGAAGGAAGCATCTCGGTCATGACTTCCATACGGAGCGGGCTCTTTTTGATTCATTGTGAAAACAGTACGAAGGGAATGGAAAAACACGTATTAGATCATCTGTTCAAAACGTTTGGCCGCTCGACAAAAGGCGGTGATCATCAAGGTATGGGTACTTATATCATTCATCAGCTTGTTGAAAAGGCAGACGGCACGCTTGATTTTACGTATCGTTCTCCAAACCTGAGGCTCGTGATCAAGATTCCTCTCACAATGGCATAAAAAATAAGGTGCTGCTTGGCACCTTATTTTTTATATTATGAAAAGATCTGATCGATTTCGTTGATTTCTTCTTTTGTTAACTGAACATCGTTTGTTTTCAAGTTTTGTAAGACTTGCTCGGCTCGTTTTGCACCAGGAATTATGGCATCAATGCCCTCCTGCGCCAATAGCCACGCCAGCGCTACATGAGCTGTTTCGGCATGTTTTGATTGCGCAATGGCCTTCAGCTTGTCTACTTTTTCGAGGTTTTGAAGGAAAGCATCGCCTTGGAAAAGCGGGTCCTTTGCTCGAATATCATCAAATGTCGCATCCTTTGTAAACTTCCCGGTCAACAGGCCTGACGCCAATGGAAAATAAGGGATAAAGGAAATCCCATGCTCCACGCAGTATGGGAGAAGGTCTTGTTCTGCCTGACGTTTTAGCAGAGAATACTCTGATTGAAGCACGTCTAAGTATCCATCTCGATTAAAGGTTTGAAGCTGTTCAAAATCAAGGTTTGATGCCCCAATTGCCCGGATTTTCCCCTCATCCTTCAATTCCTTTAAAGTACCTGCCACTTCATCCAACGGCGTGCGGCCGTCTGGGAAATGCATATAGTACAAATCAATATAATCGGTTTGGAGCCTCTTCAGGCTGTCTTCGACCTGCTGTCTTAAGAATTCACGGCTATTATCCAGTTCAATTTGCCCGTTTACCTCTTTATGAGCCCCTTTTGTCGCAAGAACCAGTTCTTTTCTGCCGCCTCTTTTGGCAATGATCTCGCCAATCAATTCTTCTGAACGGCCCAGCCCATAAATAAAAGCAGAATCTAAGAAATTGACACCATGATCAAGAGCAGTTTCTACTAGCTCCCGCCCTGCATCTTCACTCAGATTCGGGAATAAATTATGCCCGCCTACTGCATTTGTTCCAAGCCCTATCGGATTCACCTGTAAATCAGTTCGTCCAAGCGTTACTTTTTTCAAAAGCTCATCTCCCTTATCTGCTTAATCATCCTTATTTTCCCATGAATCATTTTCAACATTCAAGTATTCTGCTTTCTTAAAATCAATCTGGAGGTGGACGATTTGAAAGAAAAAGATTCGTATGATGAAGATACACTTAAACGAAAAGAGGTTCTTCACATGACCATTCAAATTGTGATCATCATCGTCATTCTACTTTTAAGGTCAGGCAAGGAAAAAGAAGTTCGTCCAATCAAACTTCTGATAGGTCCGATGATTTTATTAGCTGTTCTTTCTTATTCATTCATGCAGCATGTGCAAATCACTGCTACGGGCCTGCTCGTAATGGCAGTCTTTGTACTTGTAGGTTTTGCAATCGGGCTATGGAGAGGTACACTATATAAAGTAACATTTGATCGTCAGTCAGGGCGTATTACTGCCGCAAGCTCTCTCTATGGAACCCTTTTTTTCATTGGGGTTATCCTGATACGTATGGCAGTTGGCTCATTTGTTCAAGACGGCGTTCATTCGCTGATGATCTTCGCAAATGGCCTGACATTACTGCCAGTCGGAAGCATGATTGGATTGCGGTTCATCCTTTTTAAAAAATATATGGCCCTCAAAGCATCTGCAGCCATTTAACTGACAGACAGGAGTTTTACACATGAATCTTCAGAAGCCACTCGAGCTTTTAGGTCAAATGAGACGAAAAGTAGTGTTAGGTCTTGTGTTGACGTATATGTATATTCAAATGTACGAGCCACTTTCTATAGGCGAATTGGTGTTTCGCACCTTCGCCTATTTGGTGTTTCTTCTTTGTCTTTTTCCAAAAAACAAGCTGGCACCTAAAAAGCAATTTTCCATGCTCTTCTTGATGTGGATACTGACACATCTCCTTTGGGTCGTCACAGGACATCTGCAAGACAGTATCGGGCTCACCTTTTTTATGATTGGTTTTATTGCTTTTCGTTTTTCAGAGGCACATCATCCCTATTTATTCGGACTGATCTTTCTCACCAGTGGTGTAAGTTACTACGTGAATGGGCTTTCTTGGAGCATGATCATCACCCTTCCAATATTCCAGCTGCTTGTGTATACCATTGTCTTGATCTCTAGAATGCGGCGGCGGGAACAAGAATTAAAGGAAGAACACTTCGGAGAACTTCAGCTAGTTCACCGTGAATTGTCAGACGCACATGAGAAATTGAAACAGGCTCATATCGAACTGGAAGAAGCGACGGTTCAGTCATTGCAATTTGCTGTGCTGGAAGAGCGAAGCAGAATTGCACGGGATTTGCATGACAGCATCGGCCACCAATTAACGTCTATGATTGTGCAGCTTCAATCTCTGCCCTACCGCTTAAAACAAGAAAAACCTGAACAGATGGCTCAAACATTTGATGAACTGATCTCCATTTCTAAAAACTGTCTCACCGAGGTCCGTTCCGTTGTTCATCATATGGCGTCAGATGATGCAGGACTTGGTCTTGCAGGACTCCGCAGCTTAGTGAAACAAGGAGAAATGACTGGAGAGCTTGAGCTTCACTTTTATACCGATCAGCTCACATATAAAAAATGGCCGCTCGCTATATCTGAACTGTTCTATCGTGTTTTGCAAGAAGCGATCACCAATACAATTCGGCATGCGCAAGCGACCACGATGAGTATTACATTATGTAATGATGATAAAGAGCTCATCATGCACATTGAAGATGATGGATATGTAAACGGCGGCAGCATATCATACGGGTTTGGCCTGTCAGGTATGAAAGCCCGCTGTGAGGCAGCAGGGGGAACTCTCAAGACCTCCATTCGTGATCCACATGGCTTCTCTATACTTGTTCAAATCCCAATCAAGGAGGATACCCTATTATGAAAAACCCTATTTCAATTGGCATAATTGATGATCAACCGCTGATTCGCCAAGGATTTCGTTATATTGCAAGTGCTCAAGAGGATATTGAGGTTATATGGGAAGCGGCAGACGGTCAGGAAGCAGTGGACCTTTGTGCTAGCAGCAAACCGGATGTCCTGCTGATGGATGTCCAAATGCCTATAATGGATGGTATCACAGCAACAGAGCACATTTTAAGTCAGCAGCCTGATATCAAAGTTGTCATTCTGACGACCTTTGATACAGAAGAATATGTCTTTGACGGAATCCGTGCAGGAGCAGTCGGTTATTTACTAAAGGACACATCGCCGGAGGACTTAATTGATGCCATTCGAACGGCTTTTGCTGGCGAATCTGTGTTTAAAACGGCAGCCTCCGAGCATATGATGGCCCAAGCCCTTCATCAGGCAAATGATCGGCACCACACTCATTTTCTTCAAGAATCTTTTACAGAACGGGAACGTGACGTCCTGCAGCAAATGGCTTATGGCTTAAAGAATGAAGACATTGCTGATCAGTTATTTATTAGTGTAAGTACGGTAAAAACACATGTTCATCGCATTTTGCAGAAATTAAATGCACAAGATCGGACACAAGCTGTCGTCTTCGCTATTCGTCATCGCCTTGTGAAATAAAAAATACCTCCACTTCAAGAATTTTATACAAAAAACATTTAAAACCCATGATAAATAGATAAATTAATTCTTATTAACTAGTATATTCTACTTATTGAATTCCGTTTTTTATAGGTATTTGTGTAAAAATCTATCAAAGATAGGGACTAAAACCTATTCCTCATCACGAATGAAATTCGATAGAATGAATAGTGCAAATCGTCATTAGGATATTTTCCCCTTTAACACCCGAATATACCATTCTATCTGTTTCTTTTTTCTCAGTCAGATAGCGGGAAGAAAATGACGAAAGAAAAGCAAAGGAGCATCAACTGTGAATCTTAAAAAAATAAGTGCACTCCTCATGATTTCATTCGTGATGATCATCTCTGCAGCCTGCCAGAGCTCAGCAAAATCAACAAAGGCTGACCAAAAATCAACAAAAACAGCAGAGGTAAAAGTGAATAGCTACGAATACACGTTACCAGAAGACTCAACAACTACCTTGCGAGACAATGAATTGGTGTTAAAAGTTAACCTGACGATCACCAACAAAGGTGACAAAGCCCTTTCACTATATAACTCTGATTTCACCCTTTATCAGGACGATGCCAAAGTCTCTGATTTAAAATTCTACGGCAGTAAAGACCGCCTTGATCTTGGGTCATTGAACAAAGGAAAATCACTATCAGGAGCTCTTTATTTCCTAGTAGATAAAGGCAAAAAATATCAGTTCGTGTACCAAGATAGCATCAAGAAAAACAGCGATTCGATCGAAATTGAACTAGATGGCGAAAAGATACTGGATACAGCGAAAAAGCTAGATAACCCAGCAAAAGCGCTATCTGCTTATACAGATCTCATTGTTTTTGACAAAAAGAATGATCAATTCTCAGAATTAACAGGTGACAATCAATCAGATGTCGTTAATAAATATCACGAAATGTTTGTGAAAGACTTCAAGAGAAGTGCAGGCATATATGGAAACGAAGTCAGTGACCGCGATATTTTATCCATGTACAAACGCATGCAAAATACAATGAAGGATAAAGCGAAAGTGGAAACAAGTGTGAAAACCATCTCAGATGACGAAGCGAAGGTTGTCGCTCAAGTAACCGGTATTGATGCTTCTAACTTAAAAGACAAACTAGACAAACAAAGAGATGAGTTTTACAACGGCAAAATCCGTTCGAAAGAAGAATTGTATAAGAAAAGCTTGAATATGTACGCATCTGAGTTTGAAAAGCTTCCTCCAGTCTCAAGCCCTGCTGAGTATGAAGTGAAAATGAAACGTAACGGAGATGGCCAGTGGAAAATTGACCTCAATGATTATAATACAGAGCAATACATGAGTGGTTTTATTAAAACAAGATGATGAAAAAAAGACGCTGGCTCCTTGAAAGGTGCCGCGTCTTTTTTCATGCTATGATACAGTCGTCTCTTGCTCTTCTTTGACCGCTTTTTCAATGTCTTTAAATCGGCTCGATACAGTGGACGCACTAATACCATACTTTTTAGCAACTTGTGCTTGAGAAAGCGGGGCATCGCTTGCAAGTGAATGAATATAATATTCGATTCCCGCAGCAAATGACGCCGCTTTACGGATCACAGGTGCTTTCTGATCACAGTAAGCTTTCCAAACTGTTAAAGCGCCATCTGTCAGGCTTTGGTCACCGTGCTCTTTCATCCCGTCTTCAATCAGCTTGGCTGTTTCCAACTGAACGTCACTAGCCCAGTTCATCCGATCTGCTGATAGTCCTACTGTACTTCCTTCTGTTTGAGCAGGCGCTTCTGTTTCTTCAACTTCTTGCTTCGCAAACATACACTTCAGCACTTCAGGGAAGGCTTCTCTCATAAATGTGCTGCGTGCTCCTCCGTTTGCCTCATGTGCTTCAACGAGCTGGCGAACCTGAAGAAGAAGCGTATCAGTAAACTCTTTCGCAAACATCGTATATTGAATGAAAAACTCTGCCTTTTCTTCAAACTGAACAGGGAAACCTAGAACAAGACTACCTTTCTCAGGGAGCACTGTTTGATCCGGCTTCACATCAACTTCAACCTTCTCAGCTGTCACCATATTCTCAAAGTAAAGAGACTCGTCCGTTTTTTCATTTAATAAAAGCAAAGATGGCTCCATGTCTGTCCAAGATTCAACCACTTGTCTTGTTTTAGGACGGGTAATATCTTCTGCTTTTTTTGTCAGGAATTCTTGGAAGATGGTCTCTTTCTTATCTGTTAATGGGCGGAAGAAAATGCCCCATACACTCAAATGAAAGACTGAGATTTGTTGCGTTTCTTTATCCATATCTGCTAGGAAAGAAAACTCATTAATGAATTGATTGATCGCTCTCTGATGCTTAGAGAACGCATAATTCATTAAATCCTTTTGAACTTGTACAGCTTCCTTAAACACAAGCTCAGACGTTTGTTCTCCGCCTGACTTTTGACCACAGCAATGTTTATATTTTTTTCCGCTTCCGCATGGGCAGAGCGCATTTCGTTTAATTTTTCCCAAAATAAAACCTCCGACATTCTAGTCTAACCTCACTATTTTAACAAACGATTGCACAGGAGAGTTTTATTTTCAAGAAAAAAGAAAAATCAGAATGATCAGATAAATAACAAAGACGTCTAAAAGAGCAAGGCGGCTCATAGTCAAAAGCACTCTGTCTCTGTTTATTTTCTCCAATCATTCCAATAGATTTCCCTCAGCTCATCCCTTCGAATAGCTGCTTTGCTTCAAAATAAAAGATTTGCACGAACTTTTTCGTATTGACTCTGCCTGTTGACCCTGCGGATGAAGAAGTCTTCTGCATTTCTTTCATCCTTTGGCTGACATCAGTGAAATCAAAAAACTTCGACGCATAGTGCTCAAATTTAGGGTTTGAAAAATCTGTGAGCCCTAGTGATGCGAAATGATTTAAGGAATGATGGATGGCTCGTCTAATTCGCTGCTCTGCTGCTTTCACTTCCCGCATCACTTCCACATCCGACGCACCACGACCAAGCTTTCGTTCCGCCGTTTTGATAAATAGCTGCTTTAATGGCGGAAAATTCACCTCATGAGAATTGGCTGTCTGTGTTTCATGTAAGTAGATCAATATCTCTAGTAAATCCTTAGAGCCACTCTCTCCGACAATTCCTAATTCAGATAGGAGGAATTCCCCTGCCTCTTTCATCGTTCTTCGCTTTGATCCAGTACCTGTCTCATGAGAAATCACTGGCTCTAATGGCAGCACATGCCGAAGAGAAGCTTGAATATCGTAAATTGATTTTTCCAGCTTGATCCGCTCCATGACCTTTCGAATGACACTGACAATCTCAATTCGATTGACGGGTTTATGAATATAATATTCAATTCCAAGTTCATAGGCTTCTGCCATCATCTCTTTTGCTTCTACTTGAGATATCATGATGACCTTTCCTTTGAATTCAGGGTGAATATGACGTATGGTTTGAATGCCGTCTCTAGCTGGCATTAAAAGATCAATCAGAAGGATGTCTACTTTTTTCAGGTTCAATGAATGCGCTTCTAATCCTATGCCGTCATCAGCTTCATCCACGACCTCTCCTAGATCCTCATCCTCAATGATCTGACCTAAAATCGAGCGTATTGCACGATCATCATCTGCAATAAAAAATCGCATACACTCACCCTCTCTGTATTAAATTTTTTATCGGAAGGACAAGCTGAAAAGCTGTTCCTTTCGTTTCTTTTTGCTCAATCTGGATTTGACCGTCCAGCTCTTGAACCAGCTCTCTCACATAGGATAAGCCAATCCCAGTTGACGGTGTTCCATATGCATCAAATTTTGAGGTATATCCAGGATCAAATACAATCTCTCTCAATTTCTCAGGAATACCCGGTCCATCATCCTCGACCCGAACCTCTATTTTATCATGACTGCCTTTTAATACGAGTGAGATGGCTCCATCATGCTTAATTGCTTCAACTGCATTTGCCATTAAATTATTAATCAGCGATAAGAAAATGAACACATGATACTCATGCAAGTGAATGCCTTTTATATCAGATGTAAAGGAAATGTTCTTCCCGAGAGATAGCGCATATTTCTCTTGAATGCGAATCACGATTTGAACAAGATCCTCTGCCCTCATATAATCTTGCATATTCTCCTTGGAAATTAGCTTTGAAAGCCCAGCGTAAATACGCTGATTGTCCTTTTTGACTTCATGTATTTCCCCTGCAAGCTTGAGCAGCTCCTGACTCACTTTCCTTCCCGCCTCATGTTCATTCAGCAGACGATAGAGCCGATAGGATTCTTGCGTTATGTGCTCTGTATGATTTAACGTTTTCTTTAAATGAACTGTTTCCTCATATAAATTTGAAATGACCATCATCATATGCTCATTTTGCTTCATGATTTGTTTCTCTCTTGATTGTGCCTCATACAGCCTCATCATATTAAAAAAGCTGATGACCACGAAGCTGTGAGCAAATGCAATGAGGATCATATCACTCAGCTTTGAGAAAGTCATGGTTGTATCAAACACTAAAAATTGTACAAACAGCTCAACAAAATCAGCAAGCAGTTCAATCATCAGTCCGATCAGCCCAATAAAAATGGAACGCTGCTTAAAACGTCCTGTACGGACAACAAAGAAAAGAAAAGCATAAGTAAAGTAAAAAAAGAAGCTTGGAAACTGCTGATAAAATGACAGAGCCAGATCAGCTTTTTGCTGAATAAGATCTAAACCTACCCGAAATAGGACAATGGCTGCGCCTGTTAAAAACCCTGGCAGCAATGGTCTTGATTTTCTTAAAAGTAATAAGCAAAAGAAAAACGCAGGTGCCCCAAAACTAATACGAAATGTTTCATTCACAGGATAAAACTTCAGCTCTCCCGCAAGCGGCACAATGACGATCATAAAAATCAAAATAAATGCGTCTTTTTTGACAAGCTGGTTTAAACTCAAATGACTGACATCCCTTCCCCTGTTTACATAGCCACAGTATACAAGGAGACTCTTTGCTTCACAATGAGCAAAAAAATTATTTTCACGGCTTCTTCTCTCTTCAAAATCATTTTTTATGACTATTCTCCGAGGAGGCATGGTGACCTTTCAGCTATCCTACGATTTGGAGATTGTCTACAATAATGGGAATTGTTTAGACAATTGCATGTAGACTGATTTTTATTTGTAAGTTTTTCTGTAGATTTTCGTCAGATTGTGTAGTTTCCAAGATAAATTGAATGAACAATTTTAGTGAAACTATATGTAAGCGTTTTCTGAATTTTCACTAAAAACCCTTTTTGTTGTTTCGCCGCCAAAGCCTTCATTTGAACATATATTTAGGTGTAAAGGAGTGGTACAAGCAGCGCATGACAAGTTCTTTGAAGATGTGTAACATGTTTTCGTGCCTATTTGATCGCATTTTTTGTCATCCGCCAATTCAATAGGGTACTTTTTGATTTTTGATTGGAGGAATCGTATGAAAACAGCAATTTCTAATAATACACAACACGCATGCCAGTCTTCTGTTGATCAATGGGCAGAAGAAATACGTCCGTATTACAAAAACGGGCAGAACGCTGGCTACATTCCAGCACTCGGAAAAGTAAATTCCTCTCAACTTGGTATCAGCGTGATAGGCCCAGATGGATCATCTGTACGTTATGGTGATTGGGACGTTCCCTTTACCCTGCAAAGTATCTCAAAAGTCATCAGCTTTATAGCTGCCTGTTTAGGAAGAGGCGTTCCGTACGTCTTGGATCGGGTAGATGTAGAGCCAACTGGTGATGCATTTAATTCCATCTACCGCC
The DNA here is from genome assembly GCF_038593325.1 of Bacillus sp. FSL W7-1582. Lineage (NCBI taxonomy): Bacteria > Bacillati > Bacillota > Bacilli > Caryophanales > Bacillaceae > Bacillus > Bacillus sp. FSL W7-1582. The sequence goes on along the minus strand of NZ_CP151987.1, from coordinate 284,694 downwards.
TTGAGATGCATAAACCAGGGAAGCCCTTTAATCCAATGATTAATGCTGGAGCTATTACCGTATCCTCCATCCTTCCTGGAAAGACTTCTACAGAAAAGCTAGCATATATTTTCGATTTAATCGAAAACTTAATAGGTAAGCGTCCTTCTGTTAATGAAGAGGTTTATCAATCAGAATGGGCAACGGCACACCGCAACCGGGCACTTGCTTATTATTTAAAAGAAACCAATTACTTAGAATCAGATGTCGAGGACACGTTAGAAGTGTATTTAAAGCAATGTTCCATTGAGGTCACAACAGAGGACATCGCCTTGATTGGACTGATTATTTCAAGTGATGGCTACCATCCCTTTAAACAAGTCCAAGTCATTCCAAAAGATATCGCAAGACTAACAAAGGCATTGATGCTGACATGCGGCATGTACAATGCGTCTGGTAATTTTGCTGCTTTCGTAGGCGTTCCAGCTAAAAGTGGTGTGTCTGGAGGAATCATGGCTTGCGTTCCGCCAAGCGCAAGAAGAGAATTCCCATTTCAGACAGGCTGCGGTATCGGCATTTATGGTCCTGCCATTGACGATTGTGGAAATAGTATTACCGGTGTCATGATGCTGAAGAAACTCGCGAAAGAGTGGGATCTCAGTATTTTTTAAAAAGAACAGTGATGAAATCGAAGAGGTGATGTTATGAACGAAAAAGCTTTGCTATCTTATTTAACAACTACAAATGATTTTATTTGGACTTATCTTGTCATTGCTCTGTTACTTGGAGTAGGGGTCTACTTCACATATAGATCACGCTTCTTGCAAGTCAGAATGCTGAAAGAAATGCTGCGTGTTCTAAAAGAAGGAAGAAAAGAAAAAGAGGGAATCTCACCGTTCCAAGCATTTGCCATCAGTATGGCAGCACGTGTAGGAACAGGGAATATCACAGGGATTGCTATCGCTATTGCGATCGGTGGACCTGGCGCAATCTTCTGGATGTGGATCGTAGCGATTATCGGTTCTGCTTCGAGCTTTGTTGAAAGTACACTAGCTCAGGTGTATAAAGTAAAAGATAAAACAGGATTCCGCGGTGGACCTGCTTATTATATGGAAAAAGGGTTAAACAAGCGCTGGATGGGAATTTTATTTGCCATCCTGATCACGATCTCTTTTGGGATTGTCTTTAACGCCGTGCAATCAAATACAATCACCGTCGCTTTTCAAAACTCTTTTGGTCTAGATCGCTTAACTGTCGGAATCGTTATGGCTGTTATTTTTGCAGCGATTATTTTCAAAGGGATCAAAGCGATTGCAAAAGCATCTGAATATATTGTCGTGGTTCTTGCCGTTGCTTACATCGGGATTGCTTTCTTTGTGATTGTCACAAATATTACTGAACTGCCAGGTGTCATCAGTACGATTGTGAAGCACGCTTTCGGATTTGAACAGTTTGCCGGCGGTACACTAGGTGGAGCATTGTTACAAGGGATTAAACGCGGTCTCTTCTCAAACGAAGCCGGTATGGGTAGCGCCCCTAACGCAGCAGCAACTGCTGTCACGAGCCACCCAGTCAAACAAGGGTTAATCCAAGCATTTGGTGTGTTAACAGATACGTTAATTATATGTACAAGCACAGCCTTTCTTGTCCTGTTCTCTGATGCGTATAAAACAACCAATCTGCAAGGAATTGAGCTAACTCAGGCTTCATTAAGTCAGCACATTGGGCCTTGGGCTTCTGGATTCCTAGCGATCATGATTTTCTTATTCGCTTTTAGTACGTTAATCGGTAACTATTACTATGGTGAAACGAACATTGAATTCTTGGGAGCGAATAAAATTTGGCTCAACATCTATCGTGTGGCTGTCATTGGCATGGTTCTATTCGGAGCCATTGCCACTGTTCCTCTCGTTTGGGGTCTGGCCGACTTATTCATGGGTCTCATGGTCATCGTCAACCTCATTGCCATTACCATGCTGTCTAAAGTCGCCTTTGCAGCACTGAAGGATTACATGCGACAGAAAAAAGAAGGCAAAGATCCTGTTTTCTATAAAAACGCCGTTCCGAACAATGAACAGATTGAATGCTGGGACGACGAACCTGTTTCCTTGAAAAAGAATCAAATCGGATAAAACAAATAAGCTCTGGTCATATGATCAGAGCTTATTTCTTTATGTTAAAAATTCGAGTATGAGCTTATTCACGACATCTGGCTTTTCATGATTGATCCAATGAGTGGCATCATCGACAAAAATCAGCTGTCCATTTGGGCAAATTTTGATCGTTTCTTTTGCGAGCTTTCTGCTTAGAAACTTGTCCTCCATTCCCCAGATCATGCGGACAGGCACGAGAATTCGTTTGGAAATCGGTTTTTCAAAGCCGCCTTTTTTAATACCTCGATACCAATTCAACATGGACGTAATGGCTCCCGGCTGCGTCCATGCCAGCTTATAGCTTGAGACATCTTCTTTTGTAAACAAATGAGGTCTAGCAGATAGTCCAATGGCTTCATCCAGTCTTTGAAAGTGATTTTCTTGAAGGGCTGCCTCTGGTACATTTGGAAGCTGAAAGAATGCGATATAAGAGCTCTTCTTCCACTGCGGCGGATAAAACGGAAGGACCTTCATCATCACACGAGGATGCGGCATGTTGACGATGATTAATTTTTCTACATATTGAGAACGGGTTGAAGCAAGATGCCAAGCAACAGCTCCGCCCCAATCATGTCCGCTGACAATAGCCTTTTGATTTGGGCTCAGCGCCTTAATTAATCCCACGATATCATCTCTTAATTTGTCTAAGACGTATGATTCGACTCCTTCTGGTTTGTCACTCAGATGGTATCCCCTTTGATCAGGAACAACGACACGATACCCTGCCTCAGCCAGGGGGCGGATTTGATTTTTCCAACCATACCAAAACTCAGGAAATCCATGCAGCAGAACCAGCAGTGGGCCATCTTCAGGACCAGCCATTGCTGTATGGAGCTTTATGCCGTTTGTTTGAATATATTGAAACTCAATTTGATCCATTCCTTTTCCACCCTTTCCCCATGTCTTATCATTCTTCCAACATAGCATATTTTCCATTTTTCAGAAAATAAAAACACTCACAAAAAAACCTTCACAAGGGTGAAGGTCTTTATTTATTTCATATAATTCAGCACCCATATCAGACCATTCTTCCGATCTTGTACTTGTCCATGAAGTGCGCCAAAAAACGTATCCTGTAATTCTACAAGGACATCTCCGTCAGCTTCAAGCGCCTCGTATACAGCCTTTAACTCTTCCTCATTGTCAAACTGCATGATCAATCGAAGATTCTCCGGTTTTGGTGTGCGACCAAATGTATCTGAAAAGTGGAGCAGTGATTCTCCAAGGTGTAGCTCAGCATGCAATACACGGTCTTGATGTTCATTTAAGATACGAATATCTCCGCCAAAAATTCCTTGATAATATTGAAGAGATTCTTTGACGTCTTCTACGACAATATAAGGACTAACGCTGATCATTTCCCTCATCCTCCTCTTGTTCCGTTCATTATCTCTTATATAGCTTATCCCAAATCGTATGAAAAAAGGCACAAATCGTCAACGGATTTGCACCTTTTTCTCAAGCAGATTTCGCTAATTCACTATGTTTGTTAGAATATGCTGCGTACATGACGACACCGATCATCAGCCAAACCCCGAAGTACAGCCATGTCCGGCCTGGTAAATTGAGCATCAGGAACACACAACAGCCCATCGAGATAATTGGCAAAACCGGTACAAACGGAACCCGGAATCCCCTTTCCAGCTGTTTATGTGTCTTTCTCAAAATGAGTACGGATAAGCTCACCATCGCAAACGTTAATAATGCACCGATATTGGCTAGGTTGGACAGATCCTTCAAATCAATAAACCCTGAAATAACAGCTGTCATCCCGCCAATCACCCATATACTGGCAACAGGTGTATCACTTTTGTTTGTTTTTGAAAACACTTTAGGCAAGAGCCCGTCCCGCCCCATCGCAAAAGCAATTCGAGTTGCCGCATAATTATTGGCGAAAATCACAGCCATCAATCCAATCACAGCACCGACAGAAATAATACCAGCCACGCTATGTTGATGGACACTTTGCAATACATAAGACATTGCCTCTGTCACATTCAACTTCGTATAGTGCACCATGCCTGTCATGACCAAACAAACGACAATATAAATGATCGTACAAATGAGCAATGAACCAATAATACCAATTGGCAGGTTCCGCTGTGGATTTTTCACCTCTTCTGCAGAAGCTGAAATGGCATCGAATCCTAAAAAGGCAAAAAACACAGCAGCGGCACCAGCAATAATCCCTTCCGTACCAAACGGCATGAACGGCTGCCAATTGGCTGGCTCTACATAAAAACCACCTACTACAATGAAAAGAACAATAATGCCAAGTTTCACAAACACCATGATATTATTGAATTTTTTACTTTCTTTCGTTCCTCTAGATAGGATCCACGCAATGAGTAAAGCAATGATAATTGCTGGCAAATTCATATATCCGCCTTGTTCTGGACCAGCTAAAAATTGATGTGGAATTGAGATTCCAAACCCCTCCAGCAAGCTGTTAAAATAACTCGACCAGCCACTCGCTACAGCTGAAGCAGTCAGCATATAAACAGATAATAACGTCCATCCCATGAGATGACCTACGAGCTCACCCATTGTGGTATATGAATAAATGTACGCACTGCCGAACACAGGCAGCGCAGAAGCCATTTCTGCATAACAAAGTGCTGCTAAACTGCACACAATCGCTGCGATCGCAAAGGAGAAAATAACAGCCGGTCCTGCATCCTTAGCTGCTGTAATTCCGGTTAACACCATGACCCCCGTCCCAATCACAGCCCCTATGCCAAGGAGCGTGAGATCGAGCCCGCCCAGTGTTTTCTTTACCTTTTGCTGTCTGCTCTGTTCTAACAAATCGTGAATGTGTTTCTTACGAAGTATATGTCGCAAACCCTTTCCCTCCAAAACGTTAGAAAAACAAAAAAATCATTCAAATTTCATTATAGCAGAATAGGTCCTACGCATTCACAACCAATTCACGTAAATCTTTCTTCATGATTTTACCAAGTTTATTTTTTGGCAGATCCTGCGTGAAATGAATGGATGGCACTTTGTAATCTGCTAAACGTTCCTTGCAGTAATTCAACACATCTTCTTCGCAGAAATCGACAGATTCGTCTTTTACGATATACGCAGTTGGTACTTCGCCATATAAGTCATCTGGTACCCCAATGACAGCAGATTCAATTACACCTGGAATTTGATCAATGACCTCTTCCACTTGGTCAGGATAAATATTATCCCCACCGTATAGAATCACATCTTTGTATCTCCCTGTGATGTAAAGAAAACCGTCTTCATCCAGATAGCCTGCATCCCCCATATGGAACCAGCCATCTTTGAGCACTTTCTCTGTCGCTTCAGGTTGATGATAGTAGCCTAAGAAATAAAATGGGCTTCTCATGACGACCTCGCCAATTTCTCCAGCTGGGAGCGCCTCCTCTGTCTCAGGATGCACGATTTTGACTTCTACATCCGGATCCACTTTACCAGCAGAGCCCATCTTATCCTCGCCCATCGCTGGATGCCACGCACTCACAACCCACGCTTCCGTACTTCCATAGCCATGCATCATCTGAATGCCTACTTCTTTGTAATCTTTAATTAAGCGTACCGGTACCTTCGTACCACCAGAAATCGCAATTTCAAAAGATGAGAGATCGTACGAACCGCGCTTCATTTCTTCTAGCATGTACGTATAAGCTGATGGGAAAGCCATCATAAACGTAATTCTTTCTTTCTCAATCGTTTCTAAAATGCGTTTCGGCGTTGCATCATGTAAGAAGACTAACGTATACCCTTCAATTGCAGCTGCAATCAGGTGATTAATTGAACTCATATGATATAGCGGATGACTTGCCAAGTATCGTTTTCCTTTCAGATCAAATCCTCGATTCCCACGTCTTGTTAAAAATTGATAGATTCGTCCATGTCCGACCATACAGCCTTTTGGATTACCTGTTGTACCTGAGGTGAATAAAATCATGGCCAAATCTTCCTCTGATACCTGCTCAGCAAGATCACTTCCATCATTAGACGCCAATATGCCTTCAAACAGCTGTGTTGTTTTCGCATTGACACCAGATTCCACCATGAGACAATCTTCTAAAGACACATTCACTGCCGCAATGATGTCACGGAATTCACGGTCAAAAAATAAAGCCTTTGGCTCTGCTTTTTTCAAGATACCTTCTAGCTCAAAAGAGGTAAGCTGCCAGCTAAGCGGTACGGCGACTGCACCTGCTTTAATGGCTGCCAGCATAATCGTAGAAAAGTGATGATGGTTTTGACAAATAAAGCACACCCGGTCACCTTTTCGAATTCCTTTACGATGTAAGTAATGCGCCAGCTGATCAATGCGTTTTGCATATTCTTCAAATGTATAAGACACACCTCCGCCAGTTACCGCTTCAATTTGTGAAGAGCGTTCCATTCTGTCGTTTAGTAATGCCTGTAAAGTATTCAATATCTTCATCTCCAAACGTTTGATGTCCAATAGCCAATTTCCAGTGAATTGGATTGGCAGATTTTATCTCATTCACATTCTAAAATAAAAAGAGGTGAAAGTAAAATCATTTCATTTTGGAATTGTTCCTTTTATTAATTGATAATATAGGTAATTTTATAGCCGTCTTCCATTTTGGTTTAAATGATGATGCTTATTATGATAAGATAGACCTAGTAATTGATCGGAAAATGCGAATGCAATAGGAAAAGAGGTATGGAGAATGCAACATTTCGAGCTAGAGGCAAGTTTGTTAGACCATGCACTGACAAAGTATTTAAAGGCGACGAAACGAATAGATGAAGAGAATATCCCGAAAAACGTCACGAATGTAAAAGGGTTTATTTTACGCATCATCTACCGCCATCAATCATGTACTGTGAAAAATATTCTGCAGGAAGTTTCATTATCTCCCTCCGCAACAACAACCGCTCTCAATCACTTAGAAGATGAAGGGCTGATTATCCGCTCTAGAAATAACAATGACCGCCGTACGGTATGGATTACACTCTCTGAATCAGGTGAACAAATCGCCAGACAAATGATCGACAATCGTCAGCTGCTTGTCAATCAACTGTTCAATCACCTATCAGAAGAAGATAAAAAAACATTTTTTGAATTAATCGAAAAAATGATGGACGAGCGCACATTAAAGGCTTAGGAAATATCCTAAGCCTTCTTTTTATGGCTTTAAGATGACTTTTATACAATCATCTTGTTTTTCATTGAATATGTGATACGCATGAGCTGCATCATCTAGCGGTAATTGATGTGTGATGATCGCTCTAGGATCAATTTCCCCGGTTGTCACTTTTTGATAAAGCTTTGACATGTACCCTCTCGCCGGTGCCTGTCCCATTTTCAGCGTGACGTTTCTTGCGAAAAAAGCACCTAATGGGAACATATTGTAAAGACCTCCATACACACCCGTCAGCTGAACAGTCCCGCATTTCCTCACAGCTTTTGTGGCAATTTGAATGGGCCCTATCGTTCCGCCTTGCAGCTTGAGCTTCTGTTCAATCTTTTCAAGCGGTGACTTTTTCCCATCCATCCCCACACAATCAATGACAACATCCGCCCCGCCTTTTGTGAGCTCCTTTAGGGTTTCTCCCATGTCAGGGTCTTCTGTAAAATCAAATACTTCTACGCCGCTCATTCGTTTTGCATGATGTAGACGGTAGTCAATGTAATCAACAGCAATGACCCGCTCTGCTCCCTTTTGCCAAGCAAATTGCTGTGCCATTAACCCAACAGGTCCACACCCCAGCACAATGACTGTATCCCCCTTTTTTACACCTGCGTGTTCTACACTCCAATAAGCAGTTGGCAGAACATCTGATAAAAACAGCAATTGTTCATCCTCTAGCTCACAATCATCCGGCACCTTAAATGGTGTATAGTTTCCAAAGGGCACACGTAAATATTCAGCCTGTCCTCCGGGGTAATTCCCATATTTCTCACTGTATCCAAAAAGTCCGCCTGAATCATAATGGGGGTTTGAGTGATCGCATTGACTTTCTAGATGATGATGGCAATACTGGCATTGACCACACGCCACGGTAAATGGAATGACGACACGATCTCCCTTTTTCACCGCAGTGACATCCGGCCCGACTTCCTCTACCACCCCCATCGGTTCATGCCCAATCACATAGCCGATAGGAAGCGGGAAATTCCCTTGATATAAATGTAAATCTGACCCACAAATAGCTGTAGATGTAATTCGAACGATGACATCTTCACGATCTTGAATAGATGGTGCAGCTACTTCCTTCACCGCAATGCGGCTTTTCCCTTGATAGGTGACAGCTCTCATCTGCATTTCCTCCTTTAGCTAAGGTCATCATGTCTATAGCTTCACCTTGAATGGATGGTTCATACATATGAATAGGGATGCTGTTCCACAAGGGAAAACAAAATAACCCGCCGATTGATTCAGCAGGTTGTTTACTTCAATATGTGTAACGCGTTACACAGCTATTTCTCTTCGACAAACACCAAATCATACTGAGCAGAGGTCTCTCCACCCTCCATCCTGTTCCCTTCCTGTATAAAATAAGGGCACATACCTGGACTTTGTGCTTCTTCAAATTGTTCAAACACTTGCTCAATATACCCAGGCAGTAGCAAAACCAACATTTTATTTGAATGAGATACGAATTCATACGAGTGAACGGTATTCGGAGGAATATAAGCAAAATCCCCGGGCATCAAGCAAATATTTTCTCCGTTTAACTGAAGATTCATTCTGCCTTCAACACAATAAAGTGCTTCTGTATGCACTTCATGATAATGCGGACGTAAGCCTTTTCCCTTTGTCCCTTCAATCACAAAATAACTGAATCCGCCTCCTGTTGTTTCTGTTGTCGCAATCAGCTCATGAAGCTGACCTTCGACCATGTATTGCTTTCCTTCACCAGCCTCCAGCACATATGGCTGCACTGCGCGTGGGAGCTGACTATGAAACAAAACAGCTGGCTTGGTTGTATTGGATAGCTCTCTAATGCCGTGCATCAACATGATATCGCTTTCTTTTTCAGCCTGATGAAAGCTGTCTGCATCAAATGGGTGATCAGTCATCGGCCATTCATTCTGCAACAGCCTCTTTCCGATTTGCTGATAGACATCTGTCATTTGCCCGCCCAGTGCATAAGAAATAAACCTTGTTTTGTGACTATGCATTCTATAGCCATGAATTGTTTTGGGCGGAATATGAATATAATCACAGGCCGTCACCATATACTTTTTACCGTCCAGTATCACTTCCAGCTTCCCTTCCAGCACAAAGATGGTTTCAAATAGCGTCTCATGACAATGCAGCGGAAAGTAAGCACCTTTCCCACCTGTGATTAAGACAAGCTCAAACAGTTGATTTGTTTGATTTGCTTCTGCCAGCACATGTACAAGCTGATTTTCCAAACCATACAGCTCCCCCGAACCGGACACGGTATAAAAAGAGGTATCTTCGGATTGCTTGATCGATTGTGGTTGCTCCGACATCCCATCACTCCTCATGACTAATTGACTATCTTTATTATATAGACCAATTGATATAATAGATAGGCAATATGCGAGAGATTTTACTCTTCTCGCATAAATAAGTGTCTAAGGTAACATTTTACGTGCTCTAAAGGTGTCGTTTGCTTTAATGCAGTAGTCATTGATAATCCGCCGATGACCATTGAATGAAGGAGAGATGCCCGCTCATCCGCTTTTATTTCATCATATCCGCTATTCATCAGCTTTTCTTTGACAAGCTCTTGCCAGCGGATCATTTCTTGTTTGCATGCAGCATGAAGTTTTGTATGTTCAGGTTTTGACTCTGCCGCCAGTAAGACAATCGGTATCCCTCTTTCACTTTCTTGCTCCATAAAACCCCGAATGATATTTGTCATAAAATGATCGACGGCGACATATGGGTCATCAGAATAGGCAAAGCTTGCTTCAATTTGATCGATGACCCTTTGACTAATATATTCAACGGCTGCTATGGCTAGCTCTTCTTTTCCATTTGGAAAATAATAATAAAGAGATCCTTTCGGCGTGCCGCTCTCTCTAATGATTTGATTCAACCCTGTCGCATGATATCCCTGTTTACGTAAAAGAAGTGCGGCCGTTTGAATGATTTTGTCCTTCGTACTCACGTGTGACACTCCTTTCCTCCATAGACCAACGTCGATGCCATTGTTATTGATTCAGTAATGGATGCGTTCCTTTCCATAATGAGGATGATTCTATTTCTGACGCCAGTCTGAGCAGCCAGTCCTCTTTTCCTTTCGGTGCTGTCACCTGAACGCCTAAAGGCATGCCTGCTTCTGTGAGATGAACTGGCACACTCATAGATGGCTGGCCGGTTAGGTTAGCCAGCTGTGTAAATGGTGTGTAGGTCAAACTCTTGAGGAACATTTCATAAATTAGATCCTGCTGTGCTTGCATTGAAAGGGATGACACACGTAACAATGCAGACATTTCTTGATCGTTATGCATCAGCTCGCCAACCTTTGGAGCCGAATAGGCAGTAGCTGGGGTCACATATAGATCGTAGGTTTGATGAAATGCGGCCATTTTTGCAGCGGCCATATCCCATGCATCAAGACTTTCTGTATAAGCAGCAGCCGTCACATTTTTTCCTGCTTCCGCCAGTACCCATGCCACAATATCTGTCTCCTCAGGCTTCACCGGACGCCCGAATGAACGAGCCAGAGAGGTAAATAAGGCAGACATTTCACCGCTGTTCATGACATAATATTGCTGCATTAGATGGACACCATCAATGTCCGGCTTCGCTTCCTCAATTTGATGCCCTTGTTCACTCAGCCATTTCACAGTGTTCAAGACTGCCTGCTTTGCTTCCTCACTCACCTTCGTGCCTACTGGAGAGTCTACACTGTAAGCAATTCGCATAGAAAAGGTTCGTTTCACTAAATCCTCCTGATAGCTGCCGTCATATAATGGCGTTTGGAACGCAGCCTCTGGCTGAATGACTTGAAGCAAATCAAGCAGGGCTGCACTGTCTCGAACTGTTTTTGTGAGCGTAAAGTCAATGGAAGCTCCTTGCCACTGCCTTCCTGCACCCGGGCCGACCGGTGTTCTCCCCCTTGTTGGCTTGAGTCCAAATAAACCAGTAAAGGATGCCGGAATCCGAATAGACCCTCCGCCATCACTCGCTCCACCCGCAGGTACGATACCGCTTGCCACAGCTGCTGCCGTCCCGCCGCTTGAACCGCCCGGAGAATAGTCAGCATTCCAAGGGTTTCTCGTCGGACCATATAAAAAGGGTTCTGTCACATTTCTCAATCCGAATTCAGGTGTGTTCGTATGACCGATCATGAGGAGCCCAGCCTGCTTCAATCGACGGACAAAGTGGGAATCTGTTTGCGCCTTTACATCCTTTAACAGCAAAGCACCCGCTGTCAAAGGTTCATGCTCCAGCCCCTGCGATATATTTTTCAACACAAACGGAACACCAGCAAACGGCTGATCCGCATCTAGTGACTTCATGTCTTTGAACACTTGATCTCGTCTAGTATGAATCACCGCATTTAGTACTGGATTCACTTCTTCCAATCTAGTAAATGCAGCTTGTACAAGCTCTTCGGGCGTGACCTGCTTTTTCTGCACAAGTGACGCCAGTCCCGTCGCATCATACGTCATATACTCTTTTACATTCATCGGCATGTCCTTCTTTCTCATATTATGATCTCTCTATTGTCTACTAGAATTCTATGAAATTCAATTTCGGGATACGTGTGAAAAAAACTTTCTTTCTAGACTATGATTCTTCTAACCATCTATCTTATTTCTCCGATATAATAAAGAAAAAAAGACGGAGGTCACCTCATATGCAAGGAGCCATTGCCTTGAAAAAGAAAATCGTCGTGGTCATCGCGTTTCTTCTTGCTTTGACAACTGCTTTGCCCTTCCATTCGCAGGCAGCTGCACCACCAAAAGAAACAGATGTCATCATCGTCTATAAAAATCAAAAAGGAAAACAAACGGCTATTCAAGAAAGTGAAAAAGTGAACGCTCAATACATACATCTTCCAGCTGTAGCAGTGACAGCAGATGAGCAAGCTGTCACCTCACTTAAAAAAGACCCAAACATCGCTTATGTTTCAAAAAACGTTAGGGTCAAACTCGCTGCTTCTACCGTGAAGAAAACGGCTGCTGCTACTGGTCAGGATGCTTTGGTACAAAAATCTTATAACTTGCAGAAGCTCAATGTAAAGCAAGCAATCAAAGAAGGCGTGACAGGGAAAAATGTGAAAGTAGCCGTTCTGGATACTGGTATTTTCCCACATGAAGATTTAAAGGTAGCCGGTGGTAAATCATTCGTCGATTACACGTCTTCTTACAAAGATGATGAAGGACATGGAACACATGTCGCCGGTACAATTGGGGCGCTCAATAATGATTACGGTACGGTCGGCGTCGCTTCTGGTGTGAAGCTGTATGCTGTAAAAGTATTAGATAAAAAAGGAGAAGGCGACTTATACAGTCTGCTCCGAGGCATTGATTGGGCGATTAGCAATAAGATGGATATCATCAACCTTAGTCTAGCTTTTGAAGATAACATTCCGATTTTACGTTCAGCAGTTGATGAAGCATACAAAAAAGGACTGCTGGTCGTTGCTGCAAGTGGAAATGATGGAAAGAAGAATGGGATTAGTTATCCTGCCGCATACAATAGCGTCATTGCTGTTTCCGCAACGACTGACAAAGACAAACTCGCCTCCATCTCTAATACGGGGAAAGGAATTGAATTTTCCGCTCCCGGCGAGAACGTCATCAGTACCTATTTGAAAAATGAATATTGGTATGCAACGGGTACATCACAAGCGGCACCACATGTCACAGGGATGCTGGCGCTGTTAAAACAGCTACATCCTAAGAAAACAAATGTTCAGCTCCGCACTTTATTGCGCAGCTATACAGTGGATCTTGGCGCAAAAGGAAAAGATCCACAATTCGGCTATGGCCGCGTGCAATATGTGCCGCAGTCAACCTTTTTAAAGGCTGCGACAAGCGCAGTCAAGACAGCCGAAACATCTAAAAAACAGACAGATGTTGATCAAGCCAAAACGAAAATTGGCAGACTCACTGCCAGCAAGCAAAAAACCGCACTCACTGACCGAGTCAAAAAAGTCCAAACAGCCATTGATATTCGTGACGCACGAGCGAAGGTCAAATCAGCTGAAAAAAGTAAAACCCAAGGCTCGATTAAAAGTGCCCAAACGGCCATTAAAAAGCTATCCAAAGGCAAAGAAAAAACAAGCCTGCAAAACCGGCTCGACAAAGTCAAAAAACAAGTCGCCTATCAAAAGAAAGTGACAGATGCCAAACAAAAAGTCAAAAAAGCCGAAGCCAAACGAACAAAGAAAACAAAAGCAACCGCTCAAAGTGCGGTCAAACAACTAAAAGCATCTAAAACAAAAACTGATTTACAAAAACGAATCAACCGGATCAAGGTTTGATAAAAAAACGATTCCTTTCAGCAAGGAATCGTTTTTTCTATTTCAACATCTTCTGAAACAGGGTGTGATGATATTTCCCTTTCGCATCCAGCCTCACTTGATCGAGGATGTGCGCTAACGAATGGATGACATCACGGAGTGCTCGATGAACCGAGCCGTGTTCAAAGGAAGCTAAACTCTCCGGCAGTTCATCTTCATCCAAAACAAAGAAATCACCATTCGGAAGAACGAGTAGATCAATCAATAAATCTTCAAAAACAACCGTCCGTTCTTCAAACCATGTATGTCTGACGATATTCACATAAGAGCCAAGTTCATTGCCTTGATCATCCCGCCAAAAATAGACATTGTAAGGCCGATCCGTCCAATAATAGGCGGTCGTATAACTCCCTTTTGGAATCGTGACAGTGCCATCACCAGCAACCATTGTAAATGGTTCTTGAATTTTATGAAACAACACGACTTGCTGCTCCTGTGCGTCTAACAGCTGACACGTATGTTCCACAACCTGATCATCGTATTTGATTTTTCTCTCAATGACGTCATCCCAAGAATTTGCATATAGCGGAAACAATCGGTCACAACCCCTTCTGCATCTACTTCTTATTCTAGTATACACTGCTTTCTTTTGAAGAAATAAAGGTTCACTGCTGCTGCCTATGGAAGACATATGGTGAGGTGAAAACAAATGAACGGAATCACAATCATCGAAACCGTAGCAGAACTCGGACAAATCATCTTGGTTTTTTGTGGCTATGCCCTTTACTGGCGGCTGGTGAAAACGAAAAGAGATCGAAAGCTGACCCCTTATGAACATGTGTTGAAATTCTTTGTCATGTTCGGATTAATCTCATGGTGCTTTTCATATATGGCACTGAACGTATGGGTATCATGAGAAAGAGGAAGAGCCCCGTCCATGCAGGACATGCTCTTCCTCTTCTTATGCAGCGTGTTATGAGCCAGCCGGCTGTTCTTTTTTGATCACATACTGATAGCTCTTCACATGCGTCCCATTTTGATTCACAAATTCTTTATCAAGTGCCCGTTCAAAGCCCATTCTTTCATATAAACGAATGGCGGCCTGCATTTTATCCGACGTATGAAGGTACAGGACGTTCTCGCCCCACGATTGCGTCAGTTCTATACTTTTACGCAACAATGACTCTGCAATACCTTTTCCTCTCACATCAGGATCTACCCCTAAAAACCGGACAATCGCTGAAGTAATGCCCATCTCCGGCTTGTCATATGCCTGTTCTGATGATCGGAACATTTGAAGGGTCCCCACGACCTTGCCCTCAAGCTCGGCCACAAGCATCAACTCCATGTTTGGGTTATCTACAGCCGCTCGCAAGGCTGCAGAATAATTTTGCCAGCCTTCCTCTGTAAATTGAGGCTCATACTGTGCGTATGATTTGATCAGCACATGTGTGATCGCCTCATGATCTTCACTCACTGCTTGACGAATGATCAACTCTTGCTGCTCCATGCCAGCACCTCCTGTTTGTCTATGAATGGATATACGTATCATGCAATCACTGCATGCCTATGATCTGATTCTTTTCTCTACTCATTCAATGTAAAGAGTCTTCTTTTAAAGATCAATTATTTTGCACGAAATTTTCTTTGAAAATTTTGATTGAAATGGAAAGCTTGATTCATTATGCTGATTTGAGGACGTATACAAGGAGTGGCATCATATGAATTCTTTATCTTATCCCCAAGAATCGAAAAAAAATCGATTCCTCCTTGCCGCGCTTCTTGGCTCTTTAACAGCCCTTGCACCGCTGGCAATGGATATGTATTTACCTGCTTTACCTAATATCGCCCGTGACTTTGAAGCAAGCACGGCGCTGTCTCAGTTAAGTCTCATGGCTTGTTTGATTGGACTTGCGCTTGGACAGCTGATTGCAGGTCCAATCAGTGATACAGTCGGCAGAAGAAAGCCGCTCATGATTGGATTAATCATTTTTATTGCGGCCTCTCTTTTATGCATAGTGGTCACATCAATTTGGACATTCATTCTTTTAAGGCTGATTCAAGGACTTGCTGGATCAGCAGGCATTGTCATTGCACGAGCCATCGTACGAGATCATTATGAAGGCTCAGAAATGACGAAATTCTTTGCTTTGCTCATGTTAGTCAACGGAGTGGCTCCAGCTGCGGCACCGATCGTGGGCGGACAAATGTTACGGTTCACGACGTGGCAGGGTGTGTTTGTTCTGCTAGGAATCCTCGGGGCACTCATGCTCCTAAGATCGATGTTTTCATTGAAAGAAAGCTTACCTGTGGAACGCAGACAGACTGGAGGCTTCAAACAGATCCTAGGTGCGATGAAAATTCTAGCGAGCGATCGACTCTTTGTCGGATATGCTCTCTCACAAGGGCTTGTCTTCGCCGCCATGTTTGCGTATATCTCTGGATCACCGTTTGTACTGCAGGAGATTTTCAACCTTTCTCCGCAGGGCTTCAGTGCTGCCTTTGCGGTGAATAGTCTTGGCATCATCACAGCCGGACAAGTATTTGCCCGCGTTGCTGCGAAAATTGGTGAGGAGAAAGTCCTTCGCATTGGGCTGCTGACAGCTGCTTTAGGAGGCGTCACCTTGTGTGTGATGATCTCTATTGATGCAGGGCTTTATGGCATCCTCATTCCGCTCTTTTTTGTGGTCTCTAGCGTTGGGATTGTCGGCACGTCTGCTCCTTCTCTTGCGATGCAGCATCACGGTGCGCATGCTGGAAGTGCCGCTGCCCTCATCGGTGTGGCACAAATGCTTCTTGGCGCATGCATGACACCCCTTGTCGGCTTAGCTGGAAGCCAGACTGCCTTTCCCATGGGGCTGATTATTATGCTCTGTGACCTTGGCGCACTCTGCTGTTATTTTTTCTTTGTTGCCAGAGCGAAAAAAAGACCCGCATAAGCGGGTAGCAGATTGTTGACAAAGGGCTAAAATGAACTTTATTTTGGCTCTTTGTCTTCTTTTCAGCGTGATAGAAAACCTTTGCAGCCCTAGGAAGGACGAGCATCGGCGCGGAGCGAATTTGACATTCGTGAGCACCGAAGCGCAGGACTGACACCGAATGCGAGGGTTTGTCTACACGCTGAGACCCGCATAAGCGGGTCTTTCATTTATGGCTTGCTCCAATTGATCGTGCGGAACACATTGTACTGGTCATTATTTTGATATGCATCTAGGTCAAAGCCTGAAAGTCCAAAACCAATTGCCATGACAATTCCTCCGGCAACGGTGAAGATGATCCCCCATTTGATGCATTGCTTTTTTAAATCATTCACGTTCATACTCTCACGACCTTCTTTTTAAACATTCCCATGAATGCCTTAGTGGTTTGAACAGTCCCTTGCACAAATAGCTTTGTTAAATACGCCGTGGCTATGCCGCTTAATAATCCGACACCTAATAGAAGAATCCCAACTCCGATCTGCGTCACCACCACATGCAAACCATCCTGAAAAATAAATGGAGAACCAATGATACTCCAAAAACCACCGAGCAAACCAACTAGCGTCATTGTACCTGTCACGAGTGGAACGCACCAAATCACCATATACACAGAAAGAATTAGCAGGAAGACTGCTGCTAGAATACTGCCCCATAAAGGAAAGCCCAAAATGAGGATGGAGAGTCTTGTGGCTTTTTCTCCAAACGTCGGCACCTGAACTGTTTTGATTCCTTGTTCCTTCATAATCCCTTCAGCGATGATGGCAGGCTGACCGACTTGATGAACTGCCTCCTGTTCACTGTAGCCATCTTCCTGATAATCCTCGATCATTTCATCGTAATACTCGATGAACCGATCACTTTCTTTTTCGCCTAGACGATGCAGATGCTTCTCCAAGCTGGCTAAAAATTCTTTTTTATTCATTGCTCTGTCCTCCAGAAATAAAGTCGTAAATCGCCATCACTTGATCCCATTCCGCTAAAAATTGCGCGATATGCTCCCGTCCGTTCTTTGTCATCCGGTAGTATTTTCTTAATCGACTGTTATGTTCCTGTGAATAGGTCTCCACATAATTGTTTTGCTCTAACCGCTTTAATATCGGATATAATGTCGATTCTGAAATCTCAATACAATGGGACATATCTTTAATCATTTGATAACCATAGGAATCGCTTTTCTTTAATACCGCCAGTACACAGAATTCCAGTAATCCTTTTTTTAGTTGTGCATTCATGTTTACAACTCCTAACTATTTATACTATACAATACATAGTATGATGTGACAAGAGGTATTTATTTTGTAAAAGCATAAAAAAAAGACCCCCACAGGGCCTTTCACTTTTATATATTCACAAATCCTTCTCCAAACACATCACGCACGTCATGGACAACAACGAATGCGTCTCGATCAATTTTCTTAATGATTTTCTTTAAACGCATTAGCTCCTGTTTTTGAATGACCGCATAGAGAATTTCCTTCGATTCCTTCGAATAATGACCGCGACCGTTTAAAATGGTCACGCCTCGATCCAAGGTATGATTGATTTCTTCGGCAATATCATCTTTGCATGAAGAAATAATCGTCACTGCTTTTTTCGTGTTAAGCCCTTCTATGACGAAATCCATCACCTTAGTCGCCACATACAGCATCACAATCGTAAACATTAATTTTTCCGCACCAATAATAAAGTAAGAAGCAAAAACAACGATCAGATCAAAGAACAAGATGGCGTAGCTCACGTTCCAGTCTAGATACTTATTCGCAATTCGGCCAAGAATGGCAGATCCCGCTGTTGTACCGCCCGCTCTTAAAACAAGACCAATGCCAATACCAATGATGATCCCTGCGAAAATAGAACCAATGATCAATTCATGGACATTCACCACCCATGTAGTGGTCAAATGTAAAAATAGAGAGTTACTTGCGACAGCTACCACTGTGTAGATCGTGGTCTTCTTGTCCAAGTATTTATACCCCACAAGTAATAAAATCGCATTCAACACAAGGTTTGTCAGCCATGGCGCAATCTCAAACATATAGTAGAAAATGATGGACAGCCCCGTTACGCCACCTTCACCAAACTCAAGTGGAATGACAAACATGTTCACAGCTGCAGCAAATAAAAAAGAACCAACGAGAATCATTGCAATATCTTTTACACATTTTTTCAATTTCTTCTTTCCTCCTTTTTTAAGCATATAAAAAACCCTCTTTCTGCACGAAAGAAGACAGTCGTTGGACAAAATAAAAATCAAAAGACGGCGCCTTTTGATGAAGCTTTCTGAAATGAACCTTTCCATAATATATATCTCTTTTTAGAGGCTGTCAATGACTTGGTTTTCTATTATTTCAACTGTATGTTTATGCACTCAAACCCGCATGTTATCAGGGTTTTCCCGTCATGTGATGCTTATTCCTCTCCTTGACAAAAACACTTTAGTCATTTAAACTACTGCCTCATATCATATCCATTATTTCCGATCGACAAAGGAGGCTGTTTGATTTATATGAATCCTATTCAAAGCCGTTTACAGGCTCACACACCTTTGATTTTAGATGGTGCACTTGCAACAGAGCTTGAACGAAAGGGCTGTGATTTAAACGACAGTTTATGGTCAGCCAAAATCCTCATTGAACAGCCAGAATTGATTCAGCAAGTACACTTGGACTACTTCCAAGCAGGTGCTGACTGTGCAACAACAGCCAGCTACCAAACGACAATTGATGGCTTTGCTGAAAAAGGCTATACAAAAGAAGAAGCCATCGAATTAATGAAACGATCTGTCACGTTAGCAAAAGAAGCATGCGAGCAGTTTTGGCAGGATGAGACACAACATAAAGAGCGGGCAAAACCATTTGTCGCTGGATCTGTGGGGCCCTTCGGCGCTTATTTGTCTGACGGTTCAGAATATAAGGGAAATTACGGACTCACAGAGCAGGCGCTCATTGATTTTCACAGACCAAGAATTCAAGCATTGGTAGAGGCTGGTGCAGATATTCTCGCTTGTGAAACCATCCCTTGTCTCATTGAAGCAATCGCTATCGCTAAACTGCTGCAGGATGAGTTCAGCGGTGTGTATGCGTGGATCACGTTTAGCGCAAAGGATGGTAAGCATATTAGTGAAGGGGATCTGCTGAGAGACTGTGTACAAGCACTCGAACCATATGAGCAGATCGCTGCTGTTGGCGTAAACTGTACACCGCCGCAATATATGTCTTCTCTCATTCAGGAGATGAAAAAAGGGACAAGCAAACCGATTGTCGTGTATCCGAACTCAGGGGAATTATATGACCCTGAAGAAAAGGTTTGGAGCGGCGATACGTCTCACCATACATTTGGTGAATGTGCGCAGCAATGGTATAAAGACGGCGCACAAATCATCGGCGGCTGCTGCCGGACGACACCAGAGGATATTACCGATATCTTAAAACAGGCAACATCGTAGCATCATGACTCAACACACATACTTCTAAGCAAAAGGGCGGGAAGACATGGAACAAGCAAAAGATCAGTCACAACAATATCAACGAAAAATGACAAGCCGTCACCTGTTCATGCTTTCTTTAGGTGGCGTGATTGGCACAGGACTCTTTTTAAGCTCAGGATATACGATCAATCAGGCCGGACCTGCGGGAACGATTTTGGCTTATCTGGTTGGGGCATTAATTGTGTACCTCGTGATGCTCTGTTTAGGTGAACTGTCTGTCGCAATGCCGGTTACAGGCGCTTTTCACACATATGCAACAAAATACATTGGGCCCGGCACTGGCTATACAGTGGCTTGGCTTTATTGGTTGACATGGACCGTGGCACTTGGTTCAGAATTTACAGCGGCAGGTCTTTTAATGCAGCGCTGGTTCCCGGACACATCGGTTTGGATGTGGAGCGGTGTTTTTGCGCTTCTCATCTTTTTACTCAATGCTTTTACAGTTAAGTTTTTTGCAGAATCGGAATTTTGGTTTTCTAGCATTAAAGTCATGGCTATTATTCTCTTTATTATTCTTGGCGGAGCGGCGATGTTTGGATTGATTCCACTAAAAGGCGGTGAGGCCGCTCCGTTCTTCTCTAACTTCACTGGAGATGGGGGTCTCTTCCCAAACGGCTTTTTACCGATATTAATGACCATGCTGGCTGTTAATTTTGCTTTTTCGGGTACTGAGCTGATTGGGATTGCTGCGGGGGAAAGTGTCAATCCAGATGAGACCATTCCCCGCGCGATTCGCACGACTGTGCTACGTCTTGTCCTGTTTTTCGTCGGAACGATCGTGGTCTTAGCCGGCTTAATTCCAGTAGAAGAAGCCGGGGTGATCAAAAGTCCTTTCGTTGTGGTATTTGACCGCATCGGTATTCCTTATGCGGCAGATTTCATGAATTTTGTCATTCTGACAGCGATTTTATCTGCTGCAAACTCAGGGCTATATGCCTCATCTCGCATGCTATGGTCCCTTTCTGAAGAACGAACATTACCTAAAAAGCTGGCAAAATTGACGTCAAAGGGAATTCCTTTGAATGCACTCATTTTGAGTATGATTGGGGGCATTCTCTCTTTGCTATCGAGTGTCATCGCACCTGAAACGGTGTATCTGGTTCTTGTTTCAATCTCTGGACTCGCCGTTGTTGTTGTATGGATGGGAATTGCAGCTTCACAGTTCATGTTTCGCAAAAAATTCTTACAGGATGGCGGACAGCTTCATGATTTATCTTTCCGAACCCCGCTCTATCCGGTGGTTCCAATTGCTGCCTTCCTCCTATGCCTTGCATCTGTGATCGGCATTGCTTTTGATCCAAATCAGCGTATTGCTCTTATCTGCGGTATCCCTTTTATCGCACTCTGCTATGCTGCCTATTACGTGACAACATGGATTCAAAAAAAACGAGAAAACCCTGGTGTATAGCACCAGGGTTTTTGTTTGTCCCAAAAAAGGATATCACTAGCAAAACAAAGACATTTTGGTATATGATAGGAATCTATGATTTTCAGGATGAATCAAGGGAGCTGTTTTTAATATGGAAATGACCATTACAAGAGCATTAAGTGAACTGAAAATGTTAGATAAAAGAATCAACCGAACGATTGATGAAGCCGTACTCGGTGGTTTGATCATCGGGAAACATATACAGAACGGATTTCAAAATCAAGAAGAAGTAGAAAAAAAGGCAAAAGCAGATGACCAATCGATTCAAGCATTAATCAAACGCCGAAATGCCATTAAATCAGCCATCGTTGTGTCGAATGCTACGACAACGATTGAGGTGGCGGGTGTTAGCATGACCGTAGCAGAAGCTATTGAACGCAAGACATCCATAGATTACGATATTCGTTTTTTACGAAAATTAAAAAAGGTCTACACAGAGCTGGTTGACCGGTCAGAACAAATCAATGAAGATGTGAAAAAGAGACTGGATCAACATTTAGAAACACTATTTGGGAAAGACGGAAAAACACAAGCCGCTGCCAACCAAGAGATCGTCAAGTCATTCCTAGCTGAAAATGAGGCGGCGATCATTGACCCTCTTCGTCTCCGAGTGAAGATTGAACAGCTTTCGAAAGAGATTGAAGATTTCCAAATGGAAGTGGATTTCTCCTTGTCAGAAAGCAATACCTTGACCAAAATACAGATCGACTAGTCGATTTTGTTAGTGAGCCGAAAATCGATAGGACTAAACACCTCCGAGGGAAAGGTCATTCCCTCCTCATCTGATGATCATCTTAGGATGATCCATGATAAAAGCTCAAAGCTGAACGTTCAAAGCTGAAAGCTCAAGTATTCAAAGTTCTTATCCATCAAAGCTCAAGATGTAAAGCTCAATGCTCGATCGAATCTGGGAGAAACGGCTCATGAGTGTTTGTTTATCGACTCTTTCGGTTGCCGCCCAGCAGGTTTGCTAACAAAAAGAAAAGGATGTCACTAGCTGACATCCTTTTTTTCTATGAAAACGACAGGGCTTGCGCCAAGTCGCCTCTTCTAGCAGATTAGTAACGTGATGTATATGCCAAATGGTACACACTTGTCACATTTGAAGATAGCGTGATGTCGTTTGAAGTGAAAGTCACTGGAACGATATCGTAGTAATGTGTAGACCAGCCTGCATTATTGTATGTACGGTAGCCTGCACCTGCAGGAACTTGAATCGTTAGTGAAAATTGTCCATTCTCGTCTGTTGTACCTGTCGCTGTTTGAGCATATGATTTGATTGCTGCTTCAAAATAAAGCTGAATTGGCTGATTCGCCATGAGTTGACCACTTGTGTCCTTTAATGTTCCTTTAAAAGTAGCTGGATAATATGAACCTACACGATATTTACTACCAGAACCGTAATTGACCATACCACCGTCTGCTGCTGTGACGCCTGTTACTTGTACGGATGCTGGTACTGCTCCTGTTTCCTCTGCATGTGCAAAGCTTGGGAAAACGAGAAGCAATGATAGAAAGAAAGCAAACATGATTTTTTTCATCGATAAATCCTCCTTTTTTTTCCTACTATATTACTATCGACAGTTATTGTCATTTTTCCAGTAAAAACAAAAAACTTCCCTTTTTATTCAAAAAAGGGAAGCTACAAGACTATTTTTTCACAACAACTTTCACTGCTTTACTTTCTCTTTTTCTCACATCTGAAGCCGTCACATACAAGACAGTTTTGGCTTTTTGCGGCTTGATTTTAGCCGTAAATGCGCCTTTGCTATTGGTTTTGACCGTTTGAATGACTTTCTTTGATTTGTTCTTCACCTTGATTGTCAAGCCTGCACCCGCAGTTCCTTTGACCGTTTTACTTTTCACTGTTACTCGATTCACCTTTGGCTTAGCTGGTGCTTTGCCCTTTTTCACGACCGTTTTGAGCGAAGTCGCAGCCTTTCCTTTTGATATCTTGATGTGAAGCACTTTATTTTTGTTTTGATGCTTGATCTTCACACTAAAGGTTCCCTTTTTGCTTGCCGTGCCTTTTCCAAGCAGGGTTTTGCCTCTATACACAGAAATGGCAGCGCCGGCTTTCGCCTTTCCTGTCACCTTTTGATGCTGATCTTCTACTTTGTTAACTGATGCGTTTAATTCAACAGCACTTAACGCGGCAAAAGCATTGAGTCTGCCATGTCCTGTCATCCAATCGATACCCGGAATTTTCGGATCGACAACAGGCTCGTCATTTTCATCATAGAAAACGTCATCTGTTCCATCAACAGCTTTAAATGAAATATCATCCGCTGTATTTTGTAAAATATTTCTCACTTGATTTGGTTTCAGGGTTGGATTTTTAGAAAGCAGTAATCCTGCTGCTGCTGCAACATACGGTGTAGCCATTGATGTCCCGCTTAGGTATGAAACATTCCCATCAGGCATTAAGCTTGGGATATCAGACCCTGGTGCAGACACGCTTAATCCTTTCCCATAGCTTGAGAATTCAGCGGCAATATCCATGCGATTGCTTGCACCAACTGCCATGGCGTACTTGGAAGTCGCAGGATAACCCATTTCTGGAATGCCATCGTTTCCGCTCGCCACTACCACTAATACATTTTTTTGTGCAGCATAGTTCATCGCATATTCAATGACCTTGCTGTAGTAGCCGCCAAGGCTCATGTTGATGACCTTTGCACCTTTGTCCACTGCATGTTTAATACCAAGAGCAATATGCTCTGTATCTCCATTTCCATACGCATCCAGTACTTTGACCGGGATGATACCTGTATGTTGATTCAGCCCTGCCATGGAGTAATGATTATCGGCTTTTGCTGCAATGATACCTGCCACATGGGTACCATGGCCATTGTCATCAATTGCATCTTTATTACGGCCAATGAGATTGGCACCTAAGTCTGTGCGAACCGTCCCGCTTAAATCGGACAAACGGCTGTCGACACCTGTATCCACAACAGCGATTAACGTTTGCTTCATTTTGCTTGTGCCAATCAATGTATTCATTTGTTCAAACTTCACATCAGCACCTTTTTTCCCACTGTTCTGCGCACTGTTTTTCAGCGGCCACTGATAACCATACTGCGCATCATTGCTGAGGGCACGATACGTTTGTACAGGCTCTGCAAATTCAACATTCGGCATACTAGAAAGCTTTCTCGCCGTGCTTTTGATCACAGCTTTGCCTGCTTTAAGCGTTTTGCCAGCTGATTCTTTCCCTGCCGGTACATCATAAACATACATTCCTTTAAATAAAGGATTTACTGATTGAGATGTCACACGATTTTCTTGAATTCCGTAGTTTTTCATCTTCTTTTTTGCGGATTGAAGTGTTTGTCCATCCTTTAATTTAAAGATGATTTTGTTTGTGTTGACCTTTTCTTCTGGAACAAGCTTTTGTTTCTCGAGGACATAACCGATCGATTTTCCTTCAAGCTGATCGATTCCTACTTTTTGCTCCACTGTTTCTAATTCCTTTTTTAAATAGGCTGGACTCGCCTCTTTGAGCATATCAAAAAGGGAACGGATTGCCTGTTGCTCTTTCTCTGTGACGATATGACCGCTGAATGCACCATTTTTCTCTACGTCATTTAGCAATGATTTTAATGTCAGCAAATGATTGTACACCGTTTGCTGCTTTTTTTGATTGTTGATGAGTTTAGATTTGAGAAACGGCTTTGTTTTTTGTAGCAGACGTGTAAGCTTCTGACCATCGGCTGTTTCATTGAATCGTTTGTCTTCGATCGTACGAATGGATTGTAGAATTTCACGTCCATGCTTTTTCTCAATAATGATGATCGTTGGTTCTTCTTCTTCAGGAAAAATCGGTTCAGATGGCGGAAGATTCGCACCTTTATACCCGATTGTATATGCTGCATCCTCTTCCTCATCACGACTGTCTTCCTCTGAACCTAAATACAGCACTTTGACATAGTAAGGACCTGACCATGCATGCGGGAAGTTGATTTCTGTCTCTCCACTTGCTGTGTCCACACGATATCTCGAATAAGTGTCATCCTTTATCGCTCTATCCTTACTTGGGTAGACCGATACAGATAACACTTGTTTGCTTTTGACAGAAATTTGCATATGTGTATGTTTTGCCACATCTTCTGCAGATGGCGTGATTTGGTACCATGACTCTTCTTTTTCATTCTGTAATGTACCTGAGATAACTTCACCATTTTTTAACCCAATGGCTTCATTGACACTTGTGCCTTTACTAACTGCTGATGCTTCGTACCCAGGTAATGCAGCCATACATAGAATGATGGCCATGAGTACAACCACACAGGATTTGACCTGCTTTTTAAACATGAAAAGACCCCCTTATCTTTTACAATACCTTGGAAGAATATCACAGAATCCTTTTTAGTAGAATCTATTTTTGACATAATTAAACTCGTTTTAAGCTAGGATTTGAGATATTCAGATGACTAGTCTGTTCGCTTCATAAACTTTTTGCCATTTCAAACGGAAAATGATGCTATTTAACCATATCGAAAAGTACATTACAATCAAATTGTAAGCGCTTAACAAACAAGAGAGAAGGGATCAGCTTGTTCCAAAAAGATCATGTTTTTACACAAGTAAACGGTCGATCAAAGAATGAGATTTTACAATACATTTCCGAGAAAGCTGAAGACCTTCACATTACAAACGATCAGTCAGGGTTATTAACAGATTTGTTGAAACGCGAAGACGAAGTCTCAACAGGACTTCAGCAAGGTTTTGCGATTCCTCATACAAAAAGCTCTGCTGTTCAAACGGCTTCACTTCTCTTTTTAGAACTTGAACAACCCATTGATTGGGGAAGCTTCGACGATTTGCCAACAAGCTATTTATTTACACTGCTCGTTCCACTAGAAGAGGCCAATGTCACACACCTCAAATTACTGTCTGGCATTGCCACAAGTTTAATGGAGCCTGCTTTCATCGAAAAGATTCAACCCGGTCGAACAGCAGACTATTATTACGAAGTCATTGAACAACAATTGAAAGAGGGGATTACACAATGAAAATTGTCGGTGTCACTTCATGCCCAGCAGGGTTAGCTCATACACCAATGGCAGCAAAAGCATTAGAGAATGCGGGTAAACAGCTTGGACACGAGATTAAAATCGAACAACAAGGAATTATGGGACAAGTGAATGGCATTACAGCAGAGGAAGCCAAGCAGGCAGACCTTTGCATTATCGCCTCCAATCAGCACATTAACGACGCTGAACGCTTCTCAGGTATTCCTACTGTTCGTGTCGAAATCGGACGCGCCCTAAAAAATGCCGAGCAAATCATCACAAAAGCCGTTGCGCTGGTTGAAAAGAAAAAATCTGAATCCCAATAAACAAGAGCAATGCCATATAGAAAGGAGCAAAGCAGAATGAAAGCAAAATTAAAAGTCATTGAAGGCCACCTCATGACCGGTATTTCTTATATTCTTCCGGTGATCATCGGAGCTTCACTTATCGTTGGTTTAGCCAAACTAGTCGGGTTAGGTTTTGGTGTGTCAGATTTAAACGCCTATAAAGATGCAGGCGGGATTTTACATGGTGCCTATTTGATGGAACAGGTTGGCTGGACAGGCATTGGCTTAATGAACGTACTGCTCGCTGGCTTTATTGCCTATTCGATTGCGGATAAATCAGGTCTTGCGGCCGGCTTTATCGGCGGAGCTCTTGCCAGCTCAACAAATGCTGGTTTTATCGGCGCCGTCATTGCAGGTTTCTTTGCCGGGTATGTCGCTCTCTTTGTGAAAAGAAAAATTCAAATTCAAGGCTCTGCAGCTGGACTCGTCCCTCTGCTCATCTTACCGCTCATTACTGTTGGCTTAACCGGACTTCTCATGTCCGTTCTGCTGGGCGGTCCATTAGGGGCTTTGAACACCGCATTAATTGAATGGATCAAAGGCATGGTTGCAGATGGAACAAGTACACTCGCACTTGCTCTCATTCTAGGTGCCATGATTGGCTTTGATCTTGGCGGCCCAGTGAATAAATCAGCTTGGATGGCTGGTAACGCGCTCTTCCTATCAGGTGTCTATCTTCCTGCCATTCTCGTCAATATCGCGATTGTCATTCCTCCGCTTGGATACGGGCTTGCGACATTGATTCGAAAACGCAACTTCTCTCCTACGTTTAGAGAAGCCGGACGAGGCGGTCTTGTGATGGGGATTATCGGGATTACAGAAGGAGCCATTCCCTTTACACTCGTCAATCCTTTGAAATTGATTCCGCTGAATGTCGTCGCTTGTGCTGCTGGAAGCGGGGTTGCTGCCTTATTAGGTGTCCATGACATCATGCCGCCAATTGGCGGACTCTACGGATTCTTCTCAGTAGGAAACTGGTGGGCATATTTAATCGGCGCGCTAACTGGCGCACTTGTTATTGGAATTGGTGCCAACCTACTTGTGAACTTCTCTGAGAAAAAAGAACCCCAAAAGCCAGAACATGATCAGAAGCAGAAAGAAGAAGATGATTTTGACCTTGTGCTAGAAGGATAATTTGAACAAAGAAAGGTGTCGTTACACAATGACTGTCAATGTACATGTGATTCCACATACTCACTGGGACCGGGAATGGTATTTTACCACCTCCCGCTCCCGTATCTACTTAATGAAAAGCGTAATGGACATATTGGACACCCTCGAAACAGATGAACGATTCCATTACTTCATGCTCGATGCGCAAGCATCCTTGCTAGATGATTACTTAAAATGGCGCCCCGAGGATGAAAATCGAATCAAACAGCTCGTCACAGCAAAACGCCTCATCATCGGTCCGTGGTATACACAAACGGATCAGCTCGTGATTTCTGGGGAATCGATTGTACGGAATCTGCAATATGGGATTGAGCGCTGTCAGCAGTTTGGACATGTCATGAAGGTCGGTTATGTCCCTGATTCCTTCGGTCAATCTGCACAAATGCCTCAAATTTATCAAGGCTTTGGAATTGTCGATACAGCCTTTTGGCGCGGCGTTTCTGATCATATGACGAATCACACAGAATTTAATTGGCGCGGGGCGGATGGCAGTGAAGTGTTTGCAGTGAATCTGCCATTTGGCTACTACTACGGAGGAAATATTCCTGAGAAGGATGAAGACCTGCAAGCCTTTCTTTCTGAAAAAATCGGGGCGCTGCAAGCAAAAGCTACGACAAAGAATGTCTATTTCCCAAATGGCTTTGACCAAGCGCCTATTCGTAAAAACCTGCCTGACTTATTAGAAAAAGCCAATGAAATAGATGAGCATAACTATCAAATCAGCAGTTTAGAAGACTACATTGCAGCAGTGAAAAAAGAGCGAACTTCTTTTGAGACATTAGAAGGAGAGCTCATTCATGCCAAGCATATGCGAATTCATAAGTCCATTTTTTCAACAAGAGCAGATTTGAAAATCTTAAACAATCAAATTGAAAACTATCTTGTCAATGTGATGGAGCCGATCCTTACAATCAGCTATTCACTCGGACATGACTATCCGCATGACACGGTGCGTGATATTTGGTACCTCATGTTTGAAAATGCAGCGCATGATAGCATTGGCGGCTGTAACAGTGATACGACGAATCAAGATGTCTTCTTCCGCTACAAGCAGGCAAAGGAAATTGCTGAGAATCTTGTGGACTTACACATGCGTCTCATCGCCATCCGGCTGCAAACGGAGCAAGAAATCACGTTCACTTTATTTAATACACTGCCTTCAAAGCGCTCTGAAGTCATTGAAGTCGAAACCTTTATCACAGAACGTCCATTTACACTAAAAGACGCTGATGGACGAACTCTTCACTACACAGTCAAAAGTAAAACCGATGTGACAGATTATGTCTTAGCACAGCAGATTTCACTTAACCCAAGCAAAGAGGTGTACATGCCAAAGCAAGTCTGGAAAGCTGTTTTACTCATTGAAGCAGTCGATTTGCCATCCGTTGGTTATACACAAGTCAGCATGGTGTTCGATGAATCTAGTGAATCCATTTTGGAAAAAACAGAAGGTCGTGTCATTGAAAATACGTTTTACCGCATTGCAGCAAATGACAATGGGTCATTAGAAATTACGGATAAACAGACTGGACGAACGTTCTCTGAGCAAATGATCTTTGAAGACAACGGAGATGATGGGGATTCTTATAACTATTCACCACCGCGTGAGGATCTTTATGTATCGTCTAAAGATATCTCATCAGCAGACATCACCGTATCTAAAAGCAGTTTACAGGAAGAGCTCACCATCAAGCTTCAATTGACTGTCCCATATGATTTAGAGGAACGTTCGGAGCAAAAGGTGACGACTTCCCTCCAGATCACAGCGAAGGTGGCTTTAAATAAAGATGAAGCGGTCATCCGTTTTCATGTAAATGTTGACAACCATGCGCTAGACCACCGTCTGCGGGTACTCTTTGATACAGGTATTGCATCAAACGTATCACTCAGCGATCAACAGTTTGGCACCATCGAACGTCCAACGGAGCTGACGCAAGAGCTAGAATGGTGGAACAATGAACATTGGGAAGAAAAACCGATTACCATTGAACCCATGCAATCATTTGTTGCACTTCGCGATGAAGCATATGGTGTCTCTCTTTTAACGGACTGCGTCAGAGAATACCAAATCACAGGCGCGGGCTACACAACCATTGCTTACACACTCTTCCGCTGTTTCGGAAAAATGGGGAAAGAAAACCTTCTTTACCGTCCCGGCCGGGCTTCTGGAGAAAAAATCGTCGAAACACCTGACGCCCAGCTTCAAGGATCGCTATCATTCTCCTTTGGCATGCACTATAGCCAAGAAGCGGTGAGTGAAGGACACTTGGCTCAGCTTGCTAAACGTTACACCACCCCGGTTCAGTGCTACGAGCGGGCAGACTTTTTAAACGGTCGTTTAATTTTCTCTTTCCGAGATGAAAAAGAAGACTTACAATCTACTTATAGCCTGCTTGACATTGAAACAGACGGGGCCGTTCTAAGCGCTTTGAAAAAAGAAGAGCATGGAACAGGCATTGTCATTCGTCTCTTCAATCCATATTTAACACGTCAAACAGCCGCTTCAATCAATAGTTCATCTCTACAACATGGAGAAACAGCGAATTTAGGCGAAACACCTGAAGGACATATACTGAAAGCACAACATGGATCATTACACATTGAACCGCTCACACCTTGTCAGGTACAAACCTACATTGTAAAGAAAAAATGAACATGTAGGGGCGGGATCCATTTGGATTCCGCCTCTCTTTAATGGAGGGCATTGATCATGCGAATTGGAGGCATCGAAGCAGGCGGTACAAAATTTGTCTGCGGCTACGGAACAACAGACGGAACGATTGAACATATGACTTCCTTTGCAACAGGGAATCCAGAAGAAACATGCCGGCAAGTGATCGAATACTTTACAGAGCATCCAGTCGATGCGATTGGCATAGGCGCATTCGGGCCTGTCGATGTAAAAGAGCACAGCCCCAGCTATGGAACGATTCTCGAAACACCCAAAACAGCTTGGCGCCAATTTCCATTACTCTCAACCTTAAAACAAGCACTCGGTCTCCCTATGAAGCTTGATACGGATGTGAACTGTGCGGCGCTCGGTGAAGCTCGTTTTTCAACTGACACAGACAGACCAAATTCCTTGGTCTACATCACGGTTGGGACGGGAATCGGCGGCGGTGCCTATATTGAAAACCGCCTCATTCACGGACTGCTTCATCCAGAAATGGGACATATCACCGTTCAGCGCCACCCTCATGACACCTATGGGGGCTGCTGCCCTATCCACCATGATTGTTTAGAGGGACTAGCATCTGGACCTGCCATAGAAGGCCGCTATCATACATTGGCACAAATGCTGCCAGAGGAGCACCCTGCCTGGTCACTTCAAGCTTATTATCTCGGGCAAATGACCGCAAATTTATTACTCACCCTTTCACCAGAACGCATTATTTTTGGTGGAGGTGTCATGAAACAGCCGGCCTTGCTACCGCTCATCCTTGAAGAAACAGACAAGCGGCTTCATGGTTACTTACAATTACCAAAGCCATTAAATGAAATCGTCACAAAGCCTTCCTTTGACGGATTATCTGGTTTAATGGGAGCCATCGCCCTTGGAGCTGATGCCTTAAAGGAACAAGGAGCGGCGCAATGATGATGACGGCAGATACTCGAACCTACCAGCTCATTCAGCGGCTATTTGAAACGAAAGGGTTCGTGAAGCTTGAGGAGCTCACTGCCTCTTTTCGCTTATCTGACCGCTCCATCCGCAATTTAATCAAAGAAGCAAACGAGCTGTTAACACAAGCTGGAGCTATGATCAAGACCATCCGCGGGAAAGGGTATACGCTCTTAACAAGTGACCAAGACGCTTTCCTGCTTTGGCTTCATCAGCAAAAGCTTCCTGCCCGCTCTCTCGTACCCGTCATGCCAGAAGAGCGCATACGATTTATGATGAGAAAACTATTGCTTCAATCAGACTACTTAAAAATTGATCAATTAGCAGAAGAATTGTTCATCAGCCGTATGACGGTCAGCAGTGATTTAAAAAAAGGACGGGAGCTGTTAGCCCGTTACGGTATGACCCTTGTCTCAAAGCCTGGATTTGGCTTAAAAGTAGACGGAGACGAATTGCAAAAAAGGACGTGCTACGCAGACTTACTGCTTGAAGAAGAACCCGCCCTATCTCATATAACTGAGCGGGAACAGCTTCATTTCCCTGACATTTCACTTGAAACCATTCGATCCATTGTGCTGACAAATCTATATCAAGAATCACTGCTCATTAAAGATATTGCCCTAAAGAATTTAGTGATTCACTTAGCGATTGCCATTCAGCAAACGCAAAAAAAACAGCGGATACCCGCCAGTACCACTCACACACAAAGACCGCCAGTGTTAACAAGAATCGCTCAAAAGATCACTCATCAAATAAGTGACACGTTTCACGTCACCTTATCAGAGGATGAAACAGATTACTTGGTGATGCATCTCTTAGCGAATCAAACGTGGAAAGAAATCGATGAGCACCAAACGACAGAAGAAGTGCGTCAGGCGGTGACACAATTTCTCCAGCACATTGAAAAAACAAGCGGTCATCGTTTTGTAGATGACGATATCCTGCGTCAAGATTTGATGCTGCATATGAAGCCATTATTAAATCGAATTCAATACGGCGTGTCTTTACAAAATCCGCTTTTGCATGAGATCAAAACTTCTTATCCTTATCCGTTTGATTTGGCTGTCAGCGGACTCAATGTCTTACAGCTGGTGCGGACGCCAAATGAAGATGAGGCGGCATATGTTGCCTTACATATTGCTGCTTCATTTGAAAGAAGTCATCTTGACACCTCGCAAAAAAAGAGGGCCATTATTGTATGCGGGTCTGGACTAGGAACGGCACGGCTGCTTGAAATTAAATTGAAGGCGGCCTTTCAACATGAGCTTGAGATTGTTGAGCTTTATTCTTATCAGGATTACGCTTTTAGCACGACTTTGCCATGTGATGTGATTATTACAACCGTACCTCTCGCACCAAAGGGGAAACCAATCATTCAAGTGAATGCTTTTTTTGAACACCATGATGTCCAGCGTGTGAGTGAGGTCATTCACCTGTTAAACGGACATGGTTCCCCTTCGCAGGAGCTGATGGCTTTTTTCCAAGAACGATTGACCTTGTTGGATGTGAACCTTTCAAGCAAAGAAGAGGTATTAGATACGCTTTGCAGCCGGCTGGAGGCGCATCAGCTTGTTTCATCTTCTTTTCGTTCCTCCGTGCTGGAGCGGGAGCAAATGTCATCGACCTACCTTGGTAAGGGGATTGCAATGCCTCACCCGCTCATCACAAATGAAGGCACCTCCTGCGTGGCAATTGCACGATTGAAACAGCCAATTGATTGGCAGGGCGATCAAGTATCTCTTATTTTCTTGTTAGCCATTCAGAAAGATGACGCTGCTTGCATGAATCAATTTTTTGAACAAGCTGTCGATTTATTAGACAGTCCTGACCGCCTTCACTCCTTGAAACATGCAAGGACATTTGATGAGCTGATGCATGTCCTGTTTCAATAGCACTAAAGGCCGCCCAAGTGAAATCGGGCGGCCTTTTATTCATCTATTCCTCACATACGAATCAATCGTATATGACATTTTTTCCTTCTTCCCTTAACTTTTTTAACGACGTCAGCATATGATTGATTTCTTCATCGGAATGTCTTTCCCACGCACCTAATTCTGCGACTATTTTCAAGGGAGATGTCGACCGGTAAGAACGGGTCGGGTTCCCTGGAAACCTTTGATCCGTCAAATTCGGATCATCTTCAAACTCGCCTGTCGGTTCCACAACATAAATTCTCTCTTTGGAATCAGACCGGGCTAATTCAGCTCCCCATTTGGCTGCGTTTAATGTTCCAGTAAAATAGATGTGGTTCGATTGTTTATCCTGATAATTGGACAAATGCAACGGTTCAAGCAGGTCCCCAATCTTCAATTCTGCTTTCGTCCCATGAAAAAATGGCCCAGGATCTAAAACATCTTTCTTGTCATTCATACAGCCACATCCCTTATCGTTTTTGACTTGCGTATAACAGTATACGGGCTGATGCGGGCGGAAAACAGTCTATAAATGAGATTAAATTCGGGGTATAATGATAGTAGAGAGTAAGGTGTGATTTGTAAAATCCAGCAAGTTGAAAAAACAGCAAGCATACATACAAAGCAGTCTTCTTGAAAGAGATAAAAAGCTGTTAGACGCATAAAAGCCAAAGAGACGTTTGACGTTTTATGTGGTTGGCGTGTTAGCACATAATCAATTAAATTCTTCAGGAAGGGTGTAATGAGAGAATGAAAGATAGAGATAAGATTTGTCATATATATGCTCAAAAAAGTTGGCATATGGATTCTTATATTATTGGTAATCGTGAGGGTTTAATAGAATTAAAGAATGCTATTGACCAAGCATTGAAAAGTAATGTTGGTCAAGCTGAATTGTTTCCATCAGATTTAGAGGATTATACAACTTACGTTGCTTTAGTTGATGATAAAGAAGAGTTGGATTCACTTATTATGCCTTACACTGATGAGGATAATGATGATGAAAACCTGATACATCCAGTTGATATAGTTACAAGTCATGAAGAGAAAAAAACCCCTAAAAATTAGGGGTTTTTTAGTGTGATATTGTTACTTCCCGATGTTCTCTCCATTTTGCTCGATCAATGTTTCATACCAATAAGAGCTCTTTTTCCGAATTCTCTTCAGGTCTTTCAGGTCAAATTCATCACGATTGACGTAGATAAAACCGTAGCGTTTTGAGCAGCCTTGGTGTGTACTGATTAAGTCGATGGCTGACCACGGGCAGTACCCGAATACCTCTACACCGTCAGTGATCGCCCATTTGATTTGTTCAATATGTTTTTCTAAATAATCAATTCGATAATCATCCTGAATCGATCCATCCGCTTCTAACTTGTCAAAAGCGCCTAACCCGTTTTCCGTAATAATAAGAGGCAACTGATAGCGATCGTAAATCTCACGCATCGTTGATCGGAAACCGGTAGGGTCAATCTCCCAGCCAAATGCATTTTTACTTAAAAACGGGTTGTTGCCGCCTTTGTAGACGCCATCTTCACCGGATTTTAAATGCTGATCTCCGCCACGGGCAAATTCATCATTGCCATCTCCTTTACTCGCTTCAACCGTTTGAGATGTGTAGTAGTTAAAGGCAATGAAGTCTGGTTTTGCACTTTTCAAAATATCCATATCTCCCTCTTCAATCACAGGAAGAATGTCTTTTTCCTTCATGTATGCCCATGCAAGGTTGTTATAACGACCGAATACCGCCATATCAAGATATAGCCAGTTGCGGATTGCATTGTAATTAGCCGCAGCAATGACATCCTCAGGTTTTGGAGATGCCGGGTAAATAAGGGCGATGTTTGGCGCTGGTCCGATTTTCGCCTCAGGCAGCAAACGATGACAAAGCGTCATGGCTTTCGCCTGTGCCACAAGCATATGGTGGTTCTGCTGATATAGTTCTTTTTTCGGATTTTCTAAATTTGGATCCAGTGTACCTAATGCTGATCCATGTAAGATCATCATGTTTTGTTCATTAATGGTCAGCCAATATTTTACCTTCTCGCCATACTCCTGGAACAAAACCTCCGCATAACGTTCAAACGCATCGACTGTCGAACGATTTGACCAGCCGCCTTTCACTTGAAGCGCATGAGGTAAATCAAAGTGATACATCGTCACAATTGGTTCAATGTCATAGCGGCGTAATTCATCAATGAGAGAATGGTAGAAGTCAATTCCCTTTTGATTGATCTCCCCATCTCCATCTGGAATGATACGTGTCCATGCAATAGAGAAACGATAAGCCTTCAAGCCCATTTCTGCAAACATCTTCACGTCCTCTTTATATCGATGATAGTGATCGCTGGCTACCTTAAAATCAGTTGTTCCTTCAGGATAGCTTTCTCTCATATCAATGACTGAAGGTCCCTTGCCATCCTCGTTCCACGCACCTTCTACTTGATAGGCGGAAGTCGATCCGCCCCAGAAAAAGTCTTTTGGAAATGGTGCTAGTGTTGAATATCTCATGATTATGTCCTCCCTTTTCTTAAACTAAGTGTAAAAATGATTGTCCTGGTGTCACTTGTTTTTCTTCTGTCTCAATGATATCGCTAAATTCACCGGAATTGGTAATAATCACAGGTGTTGTGACAGAAAGACCTGCTGCTTGAATGGCCTCAATATCAAACTCCGCAAGCAGTTCACCTTCTGTAATCGTTTGGCCCTGCTCAACCTTCGGCGTAAAATGACGGCCCCCAAGTTGTACAGTATCCAGTCCAATATGAATGAGTACTTCTGCTCCGCTTTCAGAGGTGAGACCGTATGCATGTCCTGTTGGGAATACCGTTGTCACGACTCCAGTTACTGGTGCAAACAGCTTGCCTTCTGATGGAATAATGGCTGCGCCCTTACCTAATGCGCCAGATGAGAAGGCTTTATCTTGCACCTCTTCTAGCTTGATGACTTCGCCAGATAAAGGACTTTTCACATGAGCTGCTTTGACACCATGTTCATTTTCAGATGCTGGTGCAGAACTAGCTGCAGGAGCATCTTCTTCATCCACAGGATCTTTGAATCCAATCAAATAGGTTAAGACGATTGAAAGGACAAATGAAACGGAAATTCCGATTAAGAATCCTGTAAACCCTTGACCATAGAAGATCGGAAGTGTCAGTAAACTCGGAAGACCTGATGCAATCGCAATACTTTGTGAATAACCGATAATGGCACCACCGACACCGGCAGAGATCACCGCTGCAATAAATGGTTTTTTCAAACGAAGTGTGACGCCGTATACAGCAGGTTCTGTAATTCCAAATACAGCAGAAACCGCTGTCGATCCAGCTAATGATTTCAGCTTTTTGTTCTTTGTTTTCAGCATAACACCGATGGAAGCACCGGCTTGTGAAAATACAGCTGGCGCAGTCGCCGGCTTGATATGATCTTTTCCATGGACCGCAATATTATTTAAAATGACTGGCACAAGCCCCCAATGGATACCGAAGATGACAAGAACCTGCCATGCCATCGCAATTAAAGCACCGGCAAGTGTAGGGCTAAAGGAGAATACTTTCAGCAGGACGGCTGCAATTCCATTCCCTGCATACACACCAAATGGTCCAAATACGATCAGTGTCAGTGGAACGACCGTGACCAGTAAAATCAGTGGTGTAATAAAGTTTTTCACACTTTCATGAATGACTTTGTTAAAGAAACGTTCGATATATCCCATCACAAACACTGCCAAAATAATCGGGATAACCGTTGATGTATAAGACATTAAGACAACCGGAATGCCGAAGAACGACACATCTCCGCCGCCTTTTGTGAGCTCTTGAATAGTCGGGTAGATCAGTGCACCTGCAATCGTCACAGCGACAAATGGATTCGCTTTAAACTTCCTAGCAGAAGTGAATGCGAGCAGCAGCGGCAGGAAGTAGAACAAGCTGTCTGATGCGGCAAATAAAATTTGATACGACGTATCTTCAGGAGATAACCATTTTGCATTGATACAGATGCCTAGAAGTCCTTTTAAAATACCGGCACCCGCCATGACACCTAGAAGCGGTGTGAAAATTCCAGAAACAATGTCGACGAATTTTCCAAAAAGACTTGTACTTTCTTCACTTGATCTAGCAGATGAAGAAGTGGAATCCTCTAATAGATTCGTAAACTCCCCAATCTCTCGATATACCTCTGGTACGGTGTTGCCAATGACCACCTGAAACTGGCCGCCGCTTTCCATGACAGTCACCACACCATTTAATTTTTCAATGGCTGCTTTATCTGCTTTTGATCTGTCATTTAGTGTGAAGCGAAGTCTTGTGGCACAGTGAACCAATGAATGAACATTTTTCTCTGTACCGATATGTTTGATAATGTCTTCTGCTAATTGACGATGACTCATACAAAAACCCCCTTTTTTTCAAAAAAATACGTTTTTAGGCAAAATAAAAACCTAAACGGGCACCAAAAATAGTCGCAACTTGCTATTGCGCTTTTTCAGTGAACGTTTAGGTTTTGCCTGCCGAACAGTCACAATCCTCTAAGACGATCATTGTGAAACCGTATTCTTTTATGTTTATGAGCAAATAGTACCACTCACTTTTTGTGATGTCAACGCTTTCTTTTAAAATTCTATCTTTATTTTTCTCGTTTGATGAGTCGATTCAAATGAATTGATAGATAGAGCATCTCCTCTGATGTCAGGTCGCGATGATACGTTTGATACACATATTCCGCGATTTTCTTTGCGCATTCGTACGCCTTCGGATATTTCACTTTAATCAGCTGATATAAATCTTGATCTTCACTGACGAGTAACGTTTCGTTGATGAGACGCTGTACGAAAAAACGTAAATGTGTGAGAAAACGATAAAAGTTGAGCGAGTCTTCATCAAATTCCATGTTCAGATGATATTTCACAATGGTCAGTATGGCATTCACTTCTTTCGTGATATTGACCGTTGTATTCATGTCTTCATTGAGCTCTGCATTAATAATATGCATGGCAATAAAGCCCGCTTCATCTTCAGGCAGTTCAATATGAAGACGATCTTCAATCATCTCAAGGCATTCCTTCGCCACGAGAAACTCATCTTTGTATAAACGTTTAATCTCCCAAATCAGCGAATTCTCAATCAAGTGGTTTTTCTTTAATCGTTCGATGGCGTAATGAATATGGTCTGCCAGCGATACATGCAGACTTTCGTTTAATCTTCGGTTCAGCTTTGTATGTGCGTATTGGATCATTTCCTCGGTCACCTTGACGACATCATACGGAACCTCTTGAAGCAGCATTTTCATCCGTTCATGTACGGAATGATCCTCTAGGCGGAACACTTTATCAATTAACGCCTCGTCCACCGGGTCTCCGGGACGTCTTTGAAAAGCGATGCCTCTGCCCATGACGACGATTTCTTTTCCTTGTTCATCTATCACACTAATGACATTATTGTTTAGAACCTTTTGAATCTGCATCTCCAAACACCTCCGTCTATAACCAGCCATCTACACTCAAAATATGCTCTCATCTTAACACAACTGTCAAATCACTTGGCGTTTTTATCTGACTTTTGAAATAGATTTCACGATATTTTCACTTCTTTCTTGCTGGTCTGATCC
Organism: Bacillus sp. FSL W7-1582; assembly: GCF_038593325.1. Lineage (NCBI taxonomy): Bacteria > Bacillati > Bacillota > Bacilli > Caryophanales > Bacillaceae > Bacillus > Bacillus sp. FSL W7-1582. The sequence goes on along the minus strand of NZ_CP151987.1, from coordinate 245,579 downwards.
TCCCTCGGCCTGCATACAATACCCCGAGGAGGTGACCTTCGGTGAAGGCTTTTTTCTGGTCAGCATCTTTTTTATTCATGTTCATTCTGACTCTCTTTATTCTAGGTATTGTTTTTTGGCTTAGTGGACAAGGCTTAGATCAGCTATGGAGATATGCGCTTATCTGTCTTGTGACAGCCACCGTTCTACACGGCGTTACCACTTGGCTAAAGCAACATGTCATGCATCATCTATCCAAATAAAAAGGCTGCCCTCAGTATTCAGGCAGCCCTTCCGTTATTCCTTAGATGAGGCGGCTTCTTTCTGAGAAGCACGCAGTTCATCATTAATTTTTTTCGCATCTTCTAAAAACTCTGTTTCAAAACCACTTTTGAGTGCCCACATATAAAATAACAACGCCACAACTGCAATGAGCGCCATATCCCAGCCATAATGAATGACGTTATACCCGCCAAATTTATCACTACCGAGACAGGAAATCGTCATCATCACAAGCAAATACACAACCATCCAAGCACCTGCTTTAAAGTGACGGCCAAAGCCCTTCCACTTCGCTTTTGCTTGATAGTAAAAATAGATTGGCAGACCGATGAGAATAATGAACAGCACCTGACCCGTCAGCGGCCATCTCGCCCAGTACAGTGTCAAGGATGCAAAGACAAAACCAAGCGGGGCAATGATGCTGAGTCCTTTAATTCGCAATGGACGATATAAATCTGCGCCCGTCTTTCTCAGCGTCATCACTGTCACAGGTCCTGTCAAATAGGAAATCAGGGTCGCCACAGAGATAATTTCAGCGAGAACCCCCCATCCTCTAAACAAAAACAGAAAGATAAACGATACGCCTAAGTTAAAAAACATCGCTGGACGAGGCACACCATAAATTGGGTGCAGACGACCAAGTACACTCGGCATGTACTTGTTTTTTTCCATCCCATAAATCATACGAGACGTCGTCGCCGTATACGTAATCCCTGTGCCAGAAGGAGAAACGAACGCATCTGCATATAAAATAAGGACAAGCCAGTTGATTCCTAGCGCAATGGCAAGGTCAGCAAATGGCGAGTTGAAATTCAAATGCCCCCAGCCATTCACAATCATTGATGGATCGACAGCGCCAATAAAAGCGATTTGCAGCAGCACATAAATGACCGTTGCAATCAAAATCGATCCAACAATGGCAATTGGAATCGAACGCCCTGGATTTTTCGCTTCTCCTGCCATGTTAATCGGGCTTTGGAAGCCATTAAAAGCAAACACAATCCCCGATGTTGCCACAGCTGTGAGCACACTCGCCCAGCCGTTCGGCGCAATACTTGTTCCAGAAGTAAAATTCTCACTATGAAAACCTACGAATAAGAGCGCACCAATTGTTAATCCTGGAATGACGATTTTAAAAATCGTAATGAATGTATTCGCCTTTGAAAACAACCCAACTGTCCAATAATTGAGCAGAAAATAAATCACCAGCAGCACACTTGCCACCATGAGCCCCTCAGTCGTCAAAACCCCTTTTGTGACCAAATGGCTTGTCCACTTTGCCCACTCCCAAGGCCATGAGCTCATGTATTGAACGGAGGCAACTGCCTCAACAGGAATCACTGAGACAATGGCGATCCAGTTTGCCCAAGCGGCGATAAATCCAATAAAAGAGCCATGTGAATATTGCGTATATTTGACCATTCCGCCTGCCTCTGGAAACATCGACCCGAGTTCACTATAAGACAATGCGATAAATAAAATAACAACCATCCCGATCAACCATGACAAAATAGCAGCAGGGCCGGCGATTTGAGCAGCCCGCCACGCACCAAATAGCCATCCTGAACCAATGATTGAGCCAAGACCTACCATCATTAAAGCGAAAGTTCCCATCCTACGATGCAAATGATTCATGTTCATAACACCTTTCGATTAAAATACAGAGCATGTGTCGAGCAAGCGCCTTTCTTTTATAGCAGCTCACCTTTCATTCCATTGGCAAATACTTTCTGATCTGAACTTTTATCTTTGTTCATTTTTTTGCCTGTTATATTATCTCTCAATTCTCCATTTTCTGAAATAGTCGAACATGCTTATTTCAAAAGAAAGCGCTTTTTCAACTGTTCAATCTATTAGACTGATTAACTACCTTTACCCTTATTTTGAAAAAAACAAAACAAAAAAGAAAGAGGAAATGACTTCCTCTTCCCTCTGAACACATATCATCCAAAGAAAAAAGGATAAAAGGGAAACCCTCTTATCCTTGTGAGATTGCTTGTTCTTTTTCAATGACAGCTAGTCTTTCTTGAACTTCTTCCTCAGACAAATTATGCTGTTTCACATAAAGGTTACGTTCGCTTGTGCGGCATTCATGGCTGCAGCTGCGCATATATTTATGCTCGCTTTCTTCTGTTGCAATCATTTTGCGGTTACATGCAGGGTTCGCACAGTTCACATAACGCTCGCAAGGTTCGCCAGTGAAGAAATCTTTTCCTACCACGACGTGCTCTGTTTGATTGACTGGAACCGTTAGGCGGTTATCAAACACATAACATTGACCGTCCCATAGCTTTCCTTGAACTTCTGGGTCTTTTCCGTACGTGACAATTCCACCGTCAAGCTGGGATACATCTTCAAAGCCTTCACGCTTTAACCATCCTGAGAATTTCTCACAGCGTACGCCGCCTGTGCAATACGTCAGAATTTTTTTCCCTTCAAGAATCTCTTTGTTGTCACGAATCCACTCAGGCAATTCACGGAATGTCTCAATGTCAGGGCGCACAGCACCTCTGAAGTGACCGACATCAAACTCATAATCATTACGTGCATCAATCACGACCGTATCAGGTGATTGCATTTGCTCGTAAAATTCAACTGGGCTGAGATGTTTCCCCGTTAATTCTAGCGGATTCACATCATCTTCAAGACTTAAATTCACCAATTCATTTCGGTGGCGGACGTGCATTTTCTTAAACGCATGACCATCTGCTTCGTCAATTTTAATTGGCATGGACGCAAAGCGTGGATCTTCTTTCAATGCTTGCATGTACTTGTCCGTCTGCTCAATGGTACCAGAAACGGTTCCGTTTATGCCTTCAGATGAAACAAGAATACGACCTAACAAACCAAGTTCCTTACAGAATGCAAGATGCTCTGCTGTAAACGTTTCTGGATCCTCAATGGGGACATATTGATAGTAAAGTAATACACGATATTGTTTTTCCATATATATAAACACCTCTTAAATTTAATCAAAACATACCATTTTATATCATACAGGAAATACATACCTTAAGGCAATGTCAGCAGTTCAATTCCATAAAACGGAAGGGTCTATGGTCTCATACTGTTCGATTATTTGACAGAACTTTCTGTAAAATGAGATGATTTAAGAACTATATGATTTCGTAAAGGAGCATAAGTCCATGATCCAGCCAGAAGAGATCGTCAGAAGCGGTCCTAACCAGTTTATTTCTCAAAAGGGGATTTATCATGAAATCGAGTCACTTGTTACTCCCTTTCAGTCACCAGCTATAGTGACAGGATATGACTCATATCAAGCCTTTTCACAGTACACAAAGCTTCCATCCGAGTGGCCTGTTGTTCAGCATAAAGGTTACAGTTCACCAAATGCGATCACACGAATTGCGGAAGAACTCAAGAGTTCAGATGTGATCATCGGGATCGGTGGCGGCACGATTTTAGATACAGCGAAGTCTGTTGCCGACGCTCTCCAAATTGAAGTGATCATGGTGCCGACGATTCCTGGGACATGTGCGGCTTCTACACCGCTCAGCGTCATTTATGATGACAAGGGAAATTTTATGAGGGTCGACTATCATAAGCGGTCCAGCTATCTCACGTTAATTGATCATACTTTTTTGCTTTCATCTCCTCTTTCCTACCTCCAAAGCGGAATTGGGGATACACTGGCAAAATGGTATGAAGCGGAAGCCATTATTCGTAACACAAAAGGCACCTTGCCGCTCATGGTACATGCTGCATTAAAGCAGGCAGTGTACGTTCGTGACATTCTTCTGACTCATAGTGAAGAAGCCGTTAGCAGCTTAAAAACAGGCCAGCTTTCTCAAGCCTTTGCAGATGTAACAGATACGATCATTACGTTAGCCGGAACAGTCGGCGGCTACGGAGGACGTTATGGCAGAATGGCAGGAGCCCATGCCGTTCATAATGGATTAACATTTATTGATGAAACACATCATGTGTTACATGGACAAAAAGTGGCCTATGGCATTCTCGTCCAGCTTGCCGCAGAAAACCGTATGACGGAAGTAGAAGAATTACTTGAGCTCTATCAAACACTCGGATTACCTAGAACGATGCGTGAGCTTGGCATCACAGCTCAGCTAGAGGAAGCAGCACATACAGTGGCAAACCATGCTGCACGTAAAGATGAAACCTTTTGTTTGATTGGAGACTATACGAAAGAGCAAATTGTCGACGCCATTCAAATCATTGAGACCTATCAGCCTCAAAAAACGGTTTGAACATATGGGCAAATAAAAAGCACAGGCATCCCGCCTGTGCTTTCTTTTTATTAAAAATCGAAGTTATCTGGGTCTGGACCCGTGCGCTCATCTTCATTGAGCTGATCAATGACACTCATTTCATGGGCGGACAACTCGAAATCAAATACGTTTGTGTTTTCGATGATTCGGCTCTTCGTCACAGATTTCGGAATGGTGATAATGCCATGCTGCACGTCCCAGCGAAGAATGACTTGCGCCACTGACTTCTCATGTTTTTTCGCAATATCTTGAAGCACCGGATGGTTAAGAAGTTTTCCGCTGCCTAATGGCGACCATGCTTCTACATGAATGCCTTTTGCCTTGCAGTAGTCACGTAAAGGCTCTTGCGTCAGCTTCGGATGCAGTTCAATTTGATTGACCATTGGCACCACTTCTGCCTCTTCTAATAAATCTTCTAAATGGTGCTGATGGAAGTTACACACGCCAATGGCTTTCACACGGCCATCCTTATAAAGCTTTTCTAGCGCCTTCCACGTTTCTTTATATTTGCCTTCAACCGGCCAATGGATTAAATAAAGATCCAAAACATCCAATCCAAGTTTGTTCATACTTGTTTCAAAGGCTTCAAGCGTTGACTCATACCCTTGATCACTATTCCACACTTTTGTCGTAATGAACAGCTCATCGCGAGAGATGCCTGATTGCTGAATGGCTTTGCCAACACCTTCTTCATTTTGATAGGCCGCTGCTGTATCTATACTGCGATAGCCAGCTTCAAGTGCGTCTTTGACTGCATTTACAGCCTCATCCCCATCTTTTACTTGCCATACACCAAAGCCAAGCTTCGGCATTTTCACTCCGTTTGCTAATGTGACTGTATCTGTTAATCCACTCATCAAACAAACCTCCGCTTCATTTTTGCTTACCATGCACTATACCCGAATGTGCGAAAGATCATGCATGAAGATAAACCATTCATAGACTGAATGATCTCAGATAGTTGACAAAGGGCTAAAATGAACTTGATTTTAGCCCTTTGTCTTCTTTTCAGTGTGATAGAAAACCTTTGCAGCCCTAGGAAGGACGAGTACTGGCGCGGAGCGAATTTCACATTCGTGAGCACCGGCACGCAGGACTGACAAAGAATGCGAGGGTTTGTCTACACGCTGAAACCATTCATAGACTGAATGATCTTATTTGATGTATTGTCCCATATCGACTTGATTTGCATCAACGATTTGGTATTCACTGATTCGATTTTTTGTTTTAGAACCATCATACGTCTCTAAAAAGCTTTGGTCATAAAAAGTCAGACCATACATTTGCTTTTCGTTCTCGTACACTCTGATCCAATAAGATTCTTTTGTTTCTTTTTTAGATCCAGTTAATTTCTTTAATTGAATACCCGAAAATTTCTTCAGCAGCTTTTGAATATCCTCTTTCTTGTCCACCACAACGCGCTCATCATCATGCTCAATTTGAATGGAAGTCACTTTATCTTTATCAATCGAGACCACATCATCAAAAGCATATGTTTTGGCATTGATCATAAAATAAAGACCTATTCCGATGAAAATAACGACTACTAAACCAATGATCCACTTCTTCAACCTAACTCCTCCTTCAATTCACGCCATCCCTATACAAACAGCGAGGTCCAATCATCCTCCTCAGAGAATACTTGAATCCCATGCTGTTTCAGCAAGGCAGACGTCACACCGTCCCCAGCCTTTGTCTTCCCGTTAAACTCTCCCCGATAGATCATCCGGCTTCCGCAAGAAGGGCTGTACTCTTTTAACACGACGGATGTTGCGCCAAGAGTCTGAACCTGCTTAAGCGTGTCTTGTGCACCATTTACATACATCTCTGTCACATCTGTTCCATGAACATCAACAACAGAAGCCAGCCCCCGTAAGACATCATGACCATCTCCACCAATAATTTCTGCGGGAGGTCTTGGTGTAGAGAAACCGCCAAGCAGCTCAGGGCAAACTGTTACCGCCTTTCCTTCCTGCACAAGCTCCTCGATACGTTGATCTAATCGATGGCTGCCATTATAACGGACCTTTAATCCCGCAAGACAAGCGCTGACAACGATCATGTATGTTCCTCATTTCTATGTATTGAACGTTTTTTGCTGACTTTAAAATAAATCCATAAAGGCAAACAGAGTATCGTGTACATCAGAAAGGGCAGAGCACAATACAAAACAGCCGCCCACATGGACCCTTCAACTCCTGTCACTCCAAAAAAATAAACAAATAATAGCAAGCTGACAAACAATCCGACGAACGGCATGATAAAAATAGATTTTTTGAAATTCTCCATCATCTCTTTCACCAACACGGCTCCCTCCCTCAAACATCATCACGAATAACGTCAATATATGTTAATTTTACCATAAAAAAACCGAAAGCATCTAGTTTATAGAAAGCTTTCGGTCCGTTATTTATATCTTTTCCTTCCAAGCCTTTAAGAAGCGCTCAATAACCTGTAGCTCGTCTTCATTAAATTCATGGAGGAATTCTAAATAGGAGGAGACTGCCTGTTCATGAAGCTCATCATGCAGTGCCGCAAGCTGTGTGCCTTCCTCTGTGAGTGAATAATAGACGGATTTCTTGTCACCTTGCCGGTGGCGATAGTCGACCATGCCTTTTTCGATGAGCTTTTTCACAGCCTTTGTAATGGCTGGTTTTGATAGTTTTAGTTGTTGTGAAAGAAATGTATTATTGGATTCGTTAGGGTTTGCTTGAATCATAGATAAAATATGAAGCTGTGTAAGTGTCCAATCTTGCTTGAGTGTATCAGTCGTGGTAATCAGTGGATCTGTTGGATCGTTCCGTTTCTTTTCCCTATGCATAATCAAATCTTGAATCGCTTTTAAGACAATCTGCTCGTTTGTTTCCATCTGAACCTCCACTCTTAACTGGTTAATAAAATGGTACTAATAATCAATAAAGGAGTCAAAAGAAATGTGGGGATGAGGAAAAGAATGGGTCATCAGACCTGATAAATAAAAGAACTTTTTTACTAGATTACAAGAGACGGCACAATTTCCTTTTCTTTGCTATTATTTATGATAGGTAACCCTCAATTAAGAAAAGAAGGTGAGAGAATGAAAACAGAGCAGCAAATGGCCATTCGCCAGTTAGAAGAAAAAATAAATTTGTTTTCTTCTGTTGTCAACGGATCGTTCCTATCAACAGAAGATTTCGTTTTATCAAACACGCATATATCAACTGACACGTTCAATTTGTTATTACCCATTTCAGCGCACATACAAGATCAACAAAAAGTGGAAGCTGCCATCGAACAAATGCAGCAACAGCAGCTAGCATTCAGCACATGGATCACTCAAAGCCTGCTCCACCCAGATTGGTCGAATATCATGCAGAAATATGGGCTTCAAGAAGTGGAACGCAATACCATCATGATGCTTGAACATACAAACGACATCGATCAAAGGACCTCTCAATCGCTTACGATCAAGGAAGTGACTGACGATCAAACCTTTCTCGATTATCAACATTTATTTATCGAACTTTTCGAAGGATCACCTGAGGCAATCGCTTTAAACAGCTATTTCCAGCGCTTTTCGATTGAACGATTACACCCGAGTACCCGCATGTTCGTTGGATATGAACTCAACAAACCGGTCACAACGGGCTTATTGATTGAAACAGCAGACAGCTACGGTATTTATGATGTCATCACAAAGGCAGAACACCGCGGAAGAGGACTTGGCAGTGACATGTTTCATTACCTTCTGACCCAGACAGATAACAAACAAAAGTGTGTGATGTTACAAGCCTCAAATGACGGCAAACATATCTATCAGCGTGCCGGATTTCATCCAATTGGAGAAATGGTTATTTTTGAATAGAAGATGACATTTTTTCTGAGGTATCAAAGGCAAAGAAAGGCATCCTGTCTCTTCTTTGCCTCTAACATCTCACCACAAAAATGAATGTACATTCATTCACTCCTTTGGTACATTTAAAAAAAGGAGCTGAATGAATAGATGGTTCGACCAGGCGATCAATTTCAAACAAGCAAAACCTATACGCATGAAGATGTGATTCAATTTGGCGAGATGACAGGTGATCTTGGCAAACATCATACCGAGCTAGATGATCAAGGCAGGCTCATGGTACACGGTTTTCTCACAGCAAGTCTAGCCACGAAGCTTGGCGGTCAGTTTCATTTTATCGGTCAAGAGATGACATGTACCTTCATACGCCCTGTTTATACAGGTGACACCATTACCTGTCAGATGGCCGTCACCAAGGTAGAACCCCTTGAAAAATACCATCGTGTCCACCTTTTTTCCCGTTATATCAATCAGCATGGAGAAGAAGTCATTACTGGTAAAAGTGAAGGTGTGGTTTTCAAAAAATAAAAAGCTGCCTATGATGAGGCAGCTAACTAACACGAAAACGTTCTTATTCCCTTCTATTCAGCATGATGCTGACGATCCATATAAAGCGGCGGTCTCTTTAATGAAATCACTGCACAGCTAAAGGCAATCAGCACAAAAACAGCACCGAATTTAGCCAAATCAACAGATGAACCGGTCATTGTAAACATGACGCCACCCACTGCTGATCCAATGGAAATCCCAATTTGCAAAGCGGATGTATTTAAACTTTGCTGAATATCAGACGTCACAGGGTCTGTTTGAATCAAATAGCTCTGCAAAGCAGGTGTCAGTGCCCAGCTAAGAGCACCCCATAGGACAACCATCACCATAAAGAGCATAAACACTCCCGCTGTATAAGGAAGGATAAACATCACAATGGCAAACGCGATTGTCACCAGCAAAATGGCTTTTCCTGATCCTAGTTTGTCACTCAGCCAGCCGCCAAATCCATTCCCGCCAATCGACGCAAGCCCGAAGACCAAATAACAAATACTAATCCAAAACGGAGTCATATGCAGAACTTCCATCAGAAATGGCGTGAAATAAGAATACAGCATATAATGACCAGCAAGCATGAACAAACTAATCAAATGTGCACTGAAAATTTTCGGATGCCCTAAAGAACGAATTTGTTCTTTAAGTGGTGTGACTTTTTCAACAGGCATTTTCTCCAATAGAAAATAAATGAGTACCATGGATATGGCTGACAGAATACTGATTCCTAAAAACATCACTCTCCAGCCAAAGCTCTCTGTAATAAAAATACCGATCGGTACACCGAGAACAAGTGATGAGCTAATCCCAATAAAAATCAGACCTAATGCTTTCGCTCGATGCGCCGGTTCCACCAGCTTGGCCGTAATCGTTAGTGATAACACCACAACAAGCGCCGTACTCATGGCAATCAAGACCCTAGAGATCATGACAAGGGCAAAGGTGGAACTAAAATATGTGAATACATTGCCTAATGTAAAGACCAATAATGCAATTAAATACAGACGCTTTCGTTCGATTTTGGCTGTGACGGTCAGTAGCACCGGTGCTGAAATAGCATACACAATCGCAAATACCGTAATCAGCTGCCCAGCTGTCGCAAGAGACACATTGAGATCCTCTGCTAAACTTGGCAAAATGCCCCCGACCACAAGCTCAACTAATCCAACCGCAAAAGTAGAAACAGCTAATAAATAAACTCTCCAGTTCATGTCTAACATCCCTTCTCTATATCATGGCTTTCACTTTTGATACAGGGTGCAGACAAACAAAAAAACCCTGATTACAAAAAAGGAAAGCGCACTTTTGTAATCAGGATTTATCGGATCCTGGTAGAAACCCTCAAACCATATTATTGAGGTTATACAAGTCTATTTTTTTCTTCAAATATATTAGCATAGCCTTACATAACGTGCAAGCTGCAAAAACAGAAAATGTCTGCCAATGGCTCAGCGACATAAACGACCTCAGAAGGGCATGAAATGAACTTGCGGACCAACTTGCTTTCTCCCCCATTTACAGGTAAACTGATGAAAAATCAACGAACAAGGATCAACGTAGATCTGGAATAGTAGCTTGAATTGATCTTTACCAGAGAGGGAACGGTGCTGAGAAGTTCCTACTGACATCTTCAAGTGAACCTGCCGATTTAGTTCTGTTTCATACAGCGGTTCATACCGTTATCATGATCGAGTGTAAAGCTGTGCTTTAAATTAGGGTGGTACCACCAGGAATGGTCCCTAACTTAAAGCACAGCTTTTTTGTTTTTTTAAAAGGAGGAAAAAGACGATGTCAAAGAAACAATTTGTTGAGAAAATTACAAGCATGGAAGACGACTTTGCCCAGTGGTATACAGATGTTGTCACAAAGGCGCGTCTCGTCGATTATTCAAGCGTTAGAGGCAGTATGATCATTCAGCCATACGGTTTTAAAATTTGGGAAAATATTCGCGACGAACTTGATCGTCAAATCAAAGAAACGGGTCACGAGAATGTCTATATGCCGCTCTTTATCCCAGAAAGTCTGCTCCAGCAAGAAAAGGATCATATCGAAGGCTTTGCTCCTGAAGTGGCGTGGGTGACACATGGCGGTGATTCGGAATTACAAGAAAGACTCTGCGTCAGACCAACGTCTGAGGTGCTGTTCGCTGAGCATTATAAAAACATCATTCACTCCTATCGTGATTTACCTAAGCTATATAACCAATGGGCCAATGTCGTCCGCTGGGAAAAGACAACACGTCCATTCCTTAGAACCCTTGAATTCCTCTGGCAGGAAGGGCACACTTGTCACGAGACTGAGCAAGAAGCGATTGAAGAAACAGAAAGAATGCTTCATATCTATGCGTCTATTTGTGAAGAGCTTCTAGCGATCCCTGTCATTAAAGGCAGGAAAACAGAGAAAGAAAAATTCGCTGGCGCCCGCTTCACCTATACAGTCGAAAGTCTAATGCATGACGGAAAAGCCCTGCAAACCGCCACTTCTCACTTCTTCGGCAACGGATTTGCCAAGGCGTTTGGCATTGAATTTTTAAATCGCGAAGGAAAACTAGAGCATGTCCAGCAAACATCATGGGGCTTCACCACAAGAATCATTGGCGCTATGATCATGGTGCATGGCGATGACAGAGGACTTGTCCTGCCGCCAAACATTGCGCCAACCCAAGTACGTGTTGTGCCAATTGCTTCCCATAAAGAAGGTGTCCTCGATCATGCCTATGAATTAAAGGATCGACTCGCACGCATCGCACGCGCTGACATCGATGCAAGTGATAAACAGCCTGGCTGGAAATTCAACGAATGCGAAATGCAGGGCATCCCATTACGCGTAGAAGTAGGACCAAAGGATATGGAAAAAGGACAGGTGATGCTCGCAAGACGAGACACTGGTGAAAAGCAAGCCGTCACGTTAGATGCACTTGAACAAACCATCACGTCCACGCTTGAAGACATTCAGCAGACGATGTACGAAAAAGCTAAAGAACGATTACATGAAAAAACATCAAACGCCCACACAATCGAAGACATCGAGCAGCTTCTTGCCGAAGAAAACAGGTTGATCAAAGCCATGTGGTGCGGTGATGAAGACTGCGAAAACGACATCAAAGAGAGAACAGGGGCGACATCACGCTGTATCCCGTTTGAACAAGAATCCGTTTCTGACACATGTGTCTGCTGCGGGAAACCTGCTTCTGATATGGTGTTCTGGGCAAAAGCCTACTAATCATATTTTAAATTTTTGACAAATAATGCAGGGGTTTGTCTATACACTGAAGCATCTTATACGATGCTTCTTTTTTGTTAAAAAGAGCCAAATATCCATTGACCTCCTTCACACAATCCCCTATAATTCATATTAATATAATGGGTTTTTAAGACTTTAACTGGAGTGGTGATCTATGAAGCGCTGGCTCTCAATTTTTAACGAACGCTGTCCAAAATGTAAAACAGCATTAGATGTCTCGAAGTCCAATGCCTTGCAAGGCAAAGTCGTGAAAACATGCCCCAATCTTCATTATCAAAAAGAGTACCACCCTGCACTTGAAACGTATATCGAGCACGATGATATGAAATAAAAAAGACCAACACATGGAAAAGAGCCCTTGCTCTCAGTTGTTGGTCTTTTTCTTATAATAAATCTACCCAGATTTTGATCGCTGTGGCTGTAATCATCACGGCAAGCGCCCATTGCAAATAAACGGCATTGATTTTCTGACCAATTTTCGCCCCAATCGGCGCAGCAATTAAACTGGCCGCCATTAAGACAAGCGCAGGCATGAACATGACTTGACCAGTCAGCACTTTCCCAGCCGATGCGCCGATTGCAGAGAGAAACGTAATCGCCAGAGACGAGGCAATCGTCATCCGCACAGGGATTTTGAGAATCGATAGCATCACCGGCACTAAAATAAAGGCACCGCCTGCACCTAATACACCCGATACACTTCCGATCACAAAGGCAATACCAGCCGCCAGTCCTTTATGAAAAGTCACCTCTCCATCCGCTTCTGCCTGCTGACCTTTTTTCGGAACAAGCATTAAAATGACAGCGACAATGGCAAGCAGACCATAGACTACATTGATGCCTTTCTCTGGAAGGAAATGTGATAAATAGCTGCCTAATAAACTCCCTGCCAATATACTGCTCCCCATATATAAAATCAATGGTCGATGTAAAAATCCGCTTTTTCGATACGCCAGCACACCGCCGAGTGTCGAAAATAGGACTTGAATGGCACCAATCCCTGAAACCTCGTGTGCCGATAATGCCATCACTCCGACAAGAGGCGGGATATAAAGCAGCATGGGATAGTTGATCACCGACCCTCCTATTCCGACCATTCCTGATAAGAAGGAACCAATAAACCCGATGATAAATAAAGTAATGAAAAATGCAAAATCCACGCTGGTCTCCTCCTTTGCAAAAGGAAAAGGGGCTCCCTCATAGATACCCCTCTCCCCTTTAGGACCCTTTTCTCACCCAGAACTTCAGCACATGTCCTTCATCCGTCTGTGTGATCAATTCATGTCCGCTTGACTTAGCCCATGCAGCCAAATCAGCTTTGGCCCCTTTATCTGTTGCATGTATTTCTAATACTTGACCTTCTGCCAAGTCGTTCATTTTTTTCTTCGTCCGAATAATCGGCATTGGGCATGCAAGCCCGGTTACGTCTAAAATGTGATCTGATGTCATCTGATCATCCCTCGCTTCTTTATTTTATTGAACATTATCGAATCGCACAACGGTTTGGACCAATTTCCATGTCTCGCTGCGCTTCCTCGTCTGGATTCAGCTTCCCCATATTGGTAGACCGAATGTCTTGATAAGCGTTTGGCTGTGCAGGGAGATCCTGCGTGACCATTTGTCTAAATACGTCTTCATCTTCAATGTTCAGCCCGTGATTTTCTTCAAACAAAGCGCCTAGCTCCTTCCAAACGCTTCCGTCTTCATTAAGCTCATCCACGATCATAAAATGTGCAGGCAGCACAATCAATTCTGCCGAAAGCGCCGTATATCGTGTATAAAGGGTTTCTCTCAAATCACCTACCCAGTCCTCCGCCATACCGGCTAGGTCAGGTCGTCCGATCGAATCAATGAACAAAATATCACCTGAAAGGAGGTAACGGCCGTCTACGATAAAAGAGGTTGAACCAATCGTATGGCCCGGTGAATAAAGGGCATGAATATCAATCTCCGTCGCTCCAATCGTCACACGCTGTCCTTCTTCAAGGTGTTTGTAATCAAATGTCACCTCTTCGGCGTCTTTTGGCGGTAGCCAATAGATAGCACCAGTCAGTTCAGACAGCTTTTTCCCGCCAGATATATGGTCCGCATGGAGGTGCGTATCAAACACATGCGTCACTGTGACATGATGCTTTTTAGCAAATTGCGTATAGACCTCCGTCATTCTAGCTGCATCAATAATCGCAGCTTCCCCATTCGACATGATCATATAGGACAAGCACCCCTTGCCCATTCGCACAAATTGGTACAACTCTCCACCGCCAGTTAAATCACCGATCTTCACTGGCTCTAAATGCTCACTCCATGCCTTCATGCCGCCTTGCAAATAACGGGCCGCTCTGCCTGCCTCTGACAGCATCTCTGCCACCATAATAGAGGAGCCTTCTTTCGCACAAACGACCAGTACATCTAGGTCATCCGGTATGTTCTCCACCATATCCTCTACGCCATCAAGAAGCTCAAAGTAAGGCACATTTAAATATTCAACGGCTTTCCCTTCAATTTTCCAGTCCTGCACATCTGATTCGTTTCGTACATCCAACAAAAAGATCGGCTCTTTGTTGATGATCTTTTTTGTTAACTGTTCTGCTGTCATTGCTTTTACAGTCATCGTTTCATTCAGCTCCTATTTTTCAATCTCTCCTGTCCAGCTGTTCATACCTGGCACTACATTGATCAATTGATGAAATCCTTTTTCTTTTAACTTTTGTGCGGCTAATTCACTCCTTCTGCCTGAATGACAGATGAGGTAAATGAGCGTCTCTCGGTTCAATTCTTCAGCACGTTGTTCCACCTCGCCAAGAGGGATGTGAACAGCTCCTGGAATATGACCCGCTTCATATTCATCCGGCTCTCGTACATCTAAAATAAACAATGGCTGATCTTCTTTTACCTTCTGTTGAAACATGTTCAACGACATTTCCGAAATCATTGACTGCTCCTCCTCCTGTTTCGCTCCGCCTTTACGAATCAAATGATGAAGCACCGGTCCTTCTACTTTCGTTCCTAAAAATTCATGACCGGCGCTTTTTGACCAAGCTGCTAAATCCGCTGTAGACCCTTTATCGGTTGCTTGCACTTCAAGCACATCTCCTGGCAAGAGCTCATTCATTTGTTTTTTCGTTTTGACAATGGGCATTGGGCATGCCAATCCTTTTGCATCTAGAATTGCTGTTGGTTGCTGCATTGTTTTTCCTCCTTTTTATAGGGGTGGGGGTATATTTTAAAGCCTATTTATACCTATAATCGCCAAGCATTCATGCCACCCTTGATATTCGTAATGTGGGTAAATCCCTGTTTTTTTAATAATTTAGCCGCCTGCATACTTCTCATCCCGCTTTGGCAGATCACATAAATTTCTTTGTTTTTCTCAAGCTCATGCGCTCGATTCCTTAACTGTGGTAAGGGGATATTTTGAAATCCTTTTATATGATTTGTTTGAAACTCTAAAGGTGATCGCACGTCTATCAGCTGTTGATGCCGACTATGCAATTTAGGTTTCAGATGAGCTGCGTCCATTTGTTTCACACCCCGTACAGGAAGAAAACGGCTCACAAGCAAAGCGAGCACAATGATGAGCAAAAGCGTTTGAATCATGTATGAACACCTCCCTAGATAAATAAGTTCACATTCCCGATTTCTGCCTCTGCTAAATACGCTGCCACACCTGCATATTGAATGTCTGCTAGTAACTCGTTCTCCTGTAGCCCTAAAAGATCCATCGTCATCGTACATGCCACGAGGTTGATGTCTTGTTCCTTCGCCATATCAATGAGCTGCGGCAGGGTCATGGCATTGTGTTTGTTGATCACATGCTTGATCATCTTCGGTCCCATTCCTGCAAAATTCATCTTTGACAGCCCCATTCGATCAGCGCCGCGCGGCATCATTTTGCCAAACATTTTTTCTAAAAATCCCTTCTTCAGTGGCACCATCTCTTCCTGACGCAAGGCATTCAGCCCCCAAAAAGTATGAAAAATAGTCACCTCGTGATCATAAGCTGCTGCGCCATTTGCAATAATATAAGCGGCCATCGCTTTATCATAATCTCCACTAAATAAAACAATTGTTGTTCGTTTTTTCTGTTCCTCCATCATGATCCTCCTTATATAAATTACCCGTGGGGGTATATTGAAAACAAAAAATATATACACATACCGGTAAGGGTATATTATAACAAGTAAAAAAATTCGTCAACCTCCAAAGGCTGAGGAATTTCTTACCGGCTTTTCACCAAGAGCTCAACCGCTTCTTTGACAAGCCCCTCTGTATCCTTGCCTTGCTCAAGACTTTCACGGACACATTGTTCAAGGTTTGTACTCACAATCACACCCATCGCCCGATCAATCGCATTACGAGATGCAGATAGCTGCGTCACCACCTCGCGGCAATCCTTTCCCTGCTCCATCATCGCAAGAACCCCTTTAATCTGCCCTTCAATCCGGCGAAGACGATTCTTCATCTGCTGATTATACTCCACGTTTAACACTCCTTTCTCTTTTCCCTATGATCAGATAGTATACCCTGATAGGTATTTAGTCAAACATGATGAATCAGTATAAAAGAGCTGCTGAGAGCAAATGTCACAGCAGCCCGTTCTCTTTAAGCACTCGCTTCCTCTCTAGAGCGCTTATTTCCTTTGTAAATAAAATAAAGAGCGATCAGCATAAAAAATAAGGCCAATATGCGTTTGAGATCAAGTGAAATCATTAGGCTATGGAACCAGCCAAAATGATCGATGACCATTCCAATGACAAGCTGCCCAGCAATCCCCGCAATATTTGCAGCAATGACACCGATTTTCGGAACAGCGACCACTGTCAGGATTAAATAAGCCGTTCCAAGAAAAGCCGCACTCAACTGCCACTTTGGTGCATGCAAGAGATTCAACAGATGTCCGCTCCCAAAGAATAAAATCAGAATGGTCAAAAACATCGTACCCGTTAAAAAGGTCAAAAAGGTCGTTTCAATCGTACCTGCTCTCCTGCTAAACGTACCGTTTATGGAAGATTGCGCACTTAACGTAATGCCTCCGATGAAAGTAAATAAAATTAACAATAATGCCATATCGACTTTCCTCCTAATGAATAAGAATAAGGGCAATGATCATCGAAATGACCGCAAATACCTTCTCTTTGTTTACTCTCGTTCTCTGACTCCCTAGCCAGCCAAAATGCTCAATCACCATACTCATCAGCAGCTGACCAATAATGACAGCAACCATCGTTACCCCCACACCAACAAATGGAACACTCACCACAATAGACGTTAAATACACAACCCCCATCGCTCCGCCAAGTAGCGACCATTTCGGTGCCTTCAACGTATAGGAAAGGTCACCTTTGCCAAAAAAGAGCCACAATAGCCCCATGATAATTGAACCGACAAAAAAGTTATAAAAACTCGTTTCTAACTGTCCGATCGACTTCCCAAGTTCCGCATAGATGGCTCCTTCAAAACTAAGTGCCGCACCCGCTAATAGCGCAAGTACATAAAAAATCAAACGCATCATCAAATCTCCTTCAATTCATATATTTATATATCTAGATAAACAGATATATAGAATAGAAAAAAACAGAAATCACACATCCTTTAGATCTCTGTTTTCATATATTGTCCGATCTGTTGGATAAATTCTTCATTTCGTCTATAGTATGTCCATTGCCCATGCCGTACCGATTCGAGCAGACCAGCCTTTTGCATCAAATGTAAGTAGCTAGAGACCGTTGATTGAGAAATTTGCGCCTTTTCTTGAATATCCCCAACACAAACGCCCCCCTTATAACTAACCTCCTTCGGTAAATGAGCGCCTTGCTTAGGAAAATGCTTCTCTGGTTCCTTAAGCCACTTTAAAATATTCAACCTTGTTTCATTCGATAATGCCTTAAACACATCAATAGGTTCCATGGCAGACATTGTATATCTAGAAATACCGATATGTCAAGCCGTTGCATATTTATCTCTAAATTGGTAAAAAGGAAATAATCAACGCTAAAAGGGGATATTTCAAGAAATGAGGGTAACCCATGACTTTACAGCATTATATTGGATCAAACAAAGAACTGCCGCTTGGTACCATTGGTCAAAATCCTACCTATAAACCATTCTCTGAACTCAATATCAACATGTTTGATAAAAAACAAAAAAAGCCCAAAATCTATCAAAAAGAAGATCTTTTGATAGAAGTATTTGAAACAGAAGAGGATTTCGAAGGCATTCACATTGATTATCTAGATCCCGTCAATGAAGCGGTAAGAAACAAATTCACGCACCCTTTTGTTTATGAATTAGACATCATTCATTCTCTTCGTGCACTTTTTAAATTCATTGAAAAAGAGCTGTCAAAAGGAGAAACCATCGAAATCTATTCTTGTCTAAATGAACTCGAAATGAAAGAAAAGGACGATCAATTGGATGTAGAAATTGACCTAAGCACAAAACGGTTTGGAAAACATATCGATTTTAAAGGGATCGATGAACTGATTGATATGTTTGAATTAGAAAACTTACAATATGTACTGGTGAAGAGGTAGAGGAGAATTGACAAGTTACATCAAAATGCTGTGTTATTAGAGATTGTAGAAGCGTAACCTTGGTTAAGCAAAGATCAATTGAAGTTATGAATAGAAAAGCGAATATAAATGTAACACGGAGGTAGTTGAAGGAACCAAAATTTCCTCAATTACCTCTCTTCAAATCATCATAAACTTTTTCATATTATTTGAACTAGATAAGCGAATAGACGGCATGTCTCAATCAGCAATACCCAAAGAAGCTAAATGTCATGATTAAGTTTTAAGAAGTAAAAAAATAATTTCTATCATAAATACCTAATTTATTTACTTTCTGAACATGGAAGGATACCTCAAATCTATTCTTCTCTCCAAACAATAGCTAGCCTTCAATTAAACGTTTTAACTTAAGCTCAGTTTCAGTATCCTCAACGGGTGTATAGACACTGCATCTTAAATCAGTATCCCCATACACTTGTAATGAAGTGAGATTAAACAACATTTTACCTGCCTTAGCATGACGAAATTCAATTAATACTTCAGGTGCATAGCTGATCTCATTTTCATTCCATATTTTACGAAACTCAGGATATGCCTGCTCCATCTCTTCTATAAATTGTTCATACCAGTCGTCTGCCACATACTGTCCATAATACGTTCTAAATATGGCGATATATCCTCTTACAAAATGCTCCCAATTCACGGCTAAACTTTTAAATTCCTTTCTTGCGAATAGTAAGCGTATGATATTCCTTTCTGCCGGGATGATCTGTTCAAAGTCCAAAAATACATTAGCTGCTGCTTGATTCCACCCAACAATCTGACTTCTTCTATCAGATATAATCGTTGGACAATAACGAAGCTCCTGCAAAATTTTCACTAAAGCCGGACTGATTTCCTTCTCATTCTCAATGATATAGGATTGTTTCACACCTTCCTCTAATGCTAAAGCGTACAAATATCTCCTTTCATCGTTATTTAATTGTAATGCACTAGAAATAGCATCTAATACCGAAGTAGATACTTTTATATCTCTGCCTTGCTCTAACCATGTATACCAAGTAAGACTCACACCGGCTAGTTGAGCCACTTCTTCTCTTCTGAGTCCTGGTGTTCTTCGGCGGGTTCCTACAGGTAAACCAACCATTTGAGGCGTGATTTTTGAACGTTGGTTTTTTAGAAATTCTGATAATGCTTGAAGTCTTGTTTCAGGTTTCATTAAGGTCTCCTTTTAAAATATTATTCATTATACTAGGATAAACAACAACTTGTAATAGGATAACACAATGGCTAAAGTTAATAAAAACAAGGAGGGAATGATCATGAAAAGAGTTGTCATTACTGGAATGGGAGTTATTTCTCCACTAGGAAATGATATAGATAGCTTTTGGAATCAACTCGTTAAAGGACAATCGGGAATATCTCACATTGATTCTTTTGATACGACTGATTATAAAACAAAAATAGCTGGAATCGTTCGTGATTTCGATGCAGATGAAATATTAGGGAGAAAAGAAGCAAAACGATTAGATCGTTTTAGTCAGTTTGCGTTAGCAGCAGCCGAACAAGCATTAGAACATTCACAATTACAGTTAGATCAAGTAGATCTTGAACGTTTAGGCGTATATGTTGGATCAGGAATCGGGGGCATACAATCGCTTGTAGATCAGGTGAATGTATTAGATAAACGAGGTCCATCGAGAGTAAGCCCCAGCCTTGTCCCCATGATGATTTCAAATGCAGCTGCGGCCCAAATCAGCATAAAATTAGGCGCACAAGGGCCATCATTGTCACCGGTCACAGCTTGTTCTATTGGGAACACCTCAATTGGTGAAGCTTTCAATGCGATCCGAAACGATGAAGCAGATATTATATTTGCCGGTGGAGCAGAAGCTGCCGTCAATCAGATATCTTTGGCTAGCTTTGGAAACGCACATGCACTATCTACTAGAAACCAAGACCCAAGTCGAGCCAGCCGCCCATTCGATACAGATAGAGATGGCTTTGTGATGAGTGAAGGCGCAGGTATCTTAGTATTAGAATCATTAGACAACGCAATTCTTAGAGATGCGCCGATATTATGTGAAGTAGTGGGATACGGGGCTAGTTCAGATGCACATCATATGGTCGCTTCACACCCAGAAGGTAGGGGTGCCTACTTAGCCATGAAGAAAGCATTGAGAAGTGCAGATATATCAACAAGTGAAATCGATGTTATTAGTGCTCATGCAACAAGTACACAAGTAGGTGATCGTTCAGAAGTTCTTGCGATTAAGAAATTATTTGGTGAACGTTCAGGTGAAATTCCAACAACGGCGAACAAGTCAATGACTGGGCACATGTTTGGTGCTGCCGGCGGAGTAGAAGCGATTGCTTTAGTAGAAAGTTTGAGACGAGGAATGATTCCGCCAACTATTAATGTAGAGAAACAAGATCCAGATTGCAATTTAGATGTTGTATTAGAAGCGAGACAGCTTCCATTGAAATATGGGCTATCCAATTCTTTTGGTTTTGGAGGACATAATTCAGCCATCTTGTTAAAACATTACGATTGATGTAGTTAAAAAGTGAAATAATGAATCGATCAAGGGTTTATAACCCTTGTTTTTTTCATTTTGGGAATACCTCACAGACAAATGATGACGGGCATCAACAATCTGATATATTAAATAGAGAAAAGAAAATACTAAAAACATTTAGAAAGGACGGTGATTCCATGCCAAACAACCAAACACCCAACCCACTCATCACGGAAAAATCACCCTATCTCCTTCAGCACGCCCACAACCCAGTTCACTGGTACCCGTGGGGGCAAGAAGCATTCGACAAAGCGAAACGTGAAAATAAACCGGTGCTTGTCAGCATCGGCTACGCCACTTGCCACTGGTGCCACGTCATGGCACACGAAAGCTTTGAAGATCAACAAGTCGCTGACATCCTAAACGAGCATTTCATTTCAATCAAAGTCGATCGTGAGGAGCGTCCGGACATTGACTCGATGTATATGTCCGTTTGTCAGATGATGACTGGACAAGGCGGCTGGCCGCTCAACGTGTTTGTCACGCCTGATCAAAAGCCGTTTTATGCGGGGACTTATTTTCCAAAAAGAAGTGCTTACGGCCGTCCTGGCTTCATTGAAGCACTGACGCAATTGATGGATGCGTATCACAACGACCGAGATCATATTGAATCATTGGCAGAAAAGGCAACAAATAATTTGCGGATCAAGGCAGCAGGGCAGACAGAAAATACGCTCACTCAGGAGTCGATTCACAAAGCCTATTATCAGCTCATGAGCAGCTTTGATACGCTGTATGGCGGCTTCGGTTCTGCGCCTAAATTTCCCGCACCTCATATGCTCACGTTTCTCATGCGTTATTTTGAATGGACATGGCAAGAAAATGCGTTATATGCTGTCACAAAAACGTTAAACGGTATGGCAAACGGCGGTATTTATGATCATATTGGTTCTGGATTTACTCGGTATTCAACCGATGAAAAATGGCTTGTGCCGCATTTCGAAAAGATGCTGTACGATAACGCCTTGCTGATAGATGCCTACACCGAAGCCTATCAAATCACTCAACACCATGAGTACGAAAAGCTTGTCCAAGACCTCATTCAATTTATTAAACGAGACATGATGAATCGTGACGGCTCTTTTTATTCCGCAATCGATGCCGATTCAGAAGGAAAAGAAGGGCAATATTACGTTTGGACAAAAGAGGAGATCATGACCCATTTAGGTGATGACCTCGGCACTTTATTTTGTGCGGTCTACCACATCACAGAGGAAGGAAATTTTGAAGGACAGAACATCCCTCATACCATTTCCACCTCATTTGATGACATCAAAGCAGCATATTCAATCGACGACAAAACCCTTCATTCCAAACTGCAATCCGCTCGACGCATTTTACTCACTGTAAGACAGCAGCGACCTACACCGCTAATCGATGACAAGGTACTCACCTCGTGGAATGCGCTGATGATCTCCGCACTTGCCAAAGCAGGGAGTGTCTTTCATGAAAAAGAGGCCATCCGCATGGCAAAACAGGCGATGTCTTTTCTCGAAACACACCTCATCCAACAGGGACGCCTCATGGTCCGCTTCAGAGAAGGGGACGTAAAGCATCTAGGCTTTATCGAGGATTATGCGCACATGCTCACAGCGTATATGTCTTTATACGAAGCGACCTTTGACCTAGATTGGCTGACAAAAGCCAGAGCCGTTGCTGAAAATATGTTTGAACTGTTTTGGGATGAGCAAATCGGGGGCTTTTTCTTCTCAGGCTCAGATGCAGAAACGCTTATCGTTCGGGAAAAAGAAGTATACGACGGGGCCATGCCGTCTGGTAACAGTACTGCACTCCAACAGCTTCTGAAACTAAGCAGAATGATCGGACGTCAAGACTGGATCGAAACACTAGAGAAGATGTTCAGCGCCTTTTACGTCGATGTCTCTTCCTATCCAAGCGGACATACCGCCTTTTTACAAGGACTATTAAGCCAATATGCCGTCAAACGAGAAATCATTATTCTCGGGAAAAAGGGCGATCCGCAAAAAGAACAGCTTCTACAAGCATTGCAAAAACGATTCATGCCATTTGATCTCATTTTAACTGCCGAAACAGGGCAAGAATTAGCAAGGCTCGCACCTTTTGCAAAAGATTACAAAACGATCAACGACAGCACGACGGTCTATATTTGTGAAAACTACAGCTGCCGCCAGCCGATCACCAATCTCGACGAAGCGATGGAACAATTATTCCAAACTTGAGCTGTCATATGATGACTATGAGAAGACAAAATGAGGACAAACAGATAAAAAACATGTCAATCCGCTAACAATTCGTCTATACGGTTTTATTTTTCCTCTAAAACGGTTAGAATGCGCACTAGATGTTCTCATACCGAAGGGAGAGAAAATAATTGAAAAAAGTATCATATACACTCATTGCTTGTCTGTTATCAGTGGGGCTTGCAGCCTGCTCATCAAACGATGCAAAACAGGATAAGCAAAACGATTCAGCCAACAGCAAGGAAACAACACAGGCTGACCAAAAAGAGCAGCAAAAGCAAATGGAAGAGATGCAAAAGAAATTAGACGCACAAAAAATTGATGATCAAAAGGTCGTTGCGACCGTCAACAAAGATAAAATCACAGGAAGTGAATACAATAGCGCCCTATCAACCATTCAAGGTCAACTTCAGCAGTCTGGACAAGACCCAACATCTAAAGAAGGCGCAAAAGCTGTCAAAAAGCAAACCATTGATGCGCTAGTAGGTCAAGAGCTCATCCTGCAAGATGCTGAGAAGAAGGGCTATAAAGCCTCTGACAAGCAAGTCGATAAGCAGCTAAAAGAAGAAAAGAAACAATTTAAAGACAATGCTCAATTTGAAGAAGCACTCAAAAAGAGCGGACTGACAATGGATCAGCTGAAAAGTGATATTGCCGACAGCATCAAATACAGCCAATATGTCGACAAAGAAATTAAATCAGCCTCTGTGTCTGAAAAAGACGTCAAAGCGTACTATGACCAATACGCCGAACAAATGAAAAAACAAAAACAAAAAGCACCTGATTTCAAAGACGTCAAATCACAAATCAAGAAGCAGTTAGAATCTCAAGAAAAGCAAAAAGAAGTACAAAAAGAAATTGATCAACTAAAGAAATCTGCCAAAATTGATGTATCGATTTAACCACTATTAAAAATCCGCCATTGTGCGGATTTTTTTCATCACTTCATGAACTGTTTTTCCAAAATAATGACAAAAGCCTCATCATAAACATCTTCTCCATCCGATATGATGGGAGTACAAAAGAAAGCGTTATCAATTCTTTTGTCTCTGAAAAAGTACAAGATCAAAGACAGATCTCGTACTTTTGTTTTAGTCATATCTACAAGAGGAGGATGTTTATGTTCAAATGGTTTAAACCAGCTCCGCATATCGACAGGCTCGATGATGCCAAAACAGACGAAACCTATAAACGGCTGCGGCTGCAAGTCTTTTTGGGAATCTTTATCGGATATGCGGGCTACTATTTGCTGCGCAAAAATTTCGCATTTGCCATCCCTTATTTACAGGAAGAGGGGTTCACAAAAAGTGAATTAGGCTTTGTACTGGCGGCTGTTTCTATCGCTTATGGCTTTAGTAAATTCATTATGGGGATGATCTCAGACCGGTGTAACCCAAGATACTTTTTAGCCGCTGGACTTTTTCTATCAGCTCTTATCAATATTCTATTTGTCTCATTTCCATGGGTGACATCCAGTGTATGGATCATGTTTTTATTCATGTTCTTAAACGGCTGGTTTCAAGGAATGGGGTGGCCGCCATGCGGACGAACGATGGCACATTGGTTTTCGGTGAGTGAACGTGGAACGAAAATGTCCATTTGGAACGTCGCTCACAATATCGGCGGGGGGATTCTTGCACCGCTTATTACATTAGGAATTGTTTTGTTTGCGACGTGGAAAAGTATCTTTTTCTTCCCTGCCATCATTGCCATTATCGTCTCCTTCGTCATCATTCTTCTCGTACGGGACACCCCGCAATCCGCTGGTCTTCCGCCAATTGAAGAATACCGAAATGACTATCCGGCACAACAATATGAAGATCAAGAAAAAGAATTAACCGTAAAAGAGATTTTGTTTAAATATGTACTCAACAACAAATTCCTTTGGTATATCGCCATTGCCAACGTCTTTGTGTACTTTGTCCGTTATGGGGTCGTAGACTGGGCACCTACCTATTTAACAGAAGCAAAAGGATTCTCACCAGAGCATTCACGCTGGTCTTATTTCCTTTATGAATATGCAGGCATCCCTGGTACATTATTGTGCGGGTGGATTAGTGACCGCTTCTTTAGAAGCCGCCGCGCACCTGCTGGCGTCCTCTTTATGATTGGCGTATTAATTGCGGTTCTTGTGTACTGGTTAAACCCTGCTGGCAATCCAATGGTTGATAACATTGCCCTCATCAGCATCGGGTTTTTAATTTACGGACCCGTCATGCTCATTGGACTGCAAGCCATTGATCTCGCTCCGAAAAAAGCCGCTGGCACTGCTGCCGGGTTGACAGGATTCTTTGGATATATTGGTGGCTCTGCTTTTGCTAATGCCATGATGGGCGTCGTCGTCGATCACTATGACTGGACAGGAGGTTTCATTTTACTAGTTGGTTCTTGTATCCTTGCGATTGTGTTCCTCGCCATGACATGGAATACAGGAAAGCGCGTAGAGCAAGCTTAATGAAAATCACATAAAAGATTCATCTCCGCCCAACATGCCCTTTACATCTATTTCTTATGATGGAGGCAGTTACCGTAAAAGGAGGATAAAATATGAAGAAAAGTAGATTACTTGCTTTCGTGTTACTCTCTTTTGCTTTACTGTCTTTTGGTTGGGTGCCGACCACCATATCGGCACATGAACATCTTTTATCTCCAGATCGCATTTTAACCGTTGCACACCGCGGAGCATCAGGGTATGCCCCAGAGCATACCCTAGCTTCCTACAAGCTCGCCACAAAGATGAATGCAGATTACCTCGAACTCGACCTTCAAATGACAAAGGATGGACACCTCATCGTCATGCACGATGAAACGGTTGACCGGACGACAAACGGAACCGGCTGGGTCAAAGACCTCACACTTGCCGAAATCAAACAGCTTGATGCCGGTGCATGGTTTAACGAAGCCAACCCCGACAAACAAAATGCCCACTTTATTGGACAGCAAGTCCTCACATTAGATGAGGTATTACGCTACTTCGGTAAACGAGAAAATTATTATATTGAAACCAAAAAACCAGACATCTATCCGCAAATGGAAGAAAAACTATTGGCCGTCTTAAAGAAACATCATCTTCTTGGAAAACATACGAGAAAAGGGCAGGTCATCATCCAATCTTTCAGCCAAGAAAGTCTATTAAAATTGCAGAAACTCGCCCCTCGGCTTCCAAAAGTACAGCTATTAGATAGAGCGCAAATGACGTCTATTACAGATGATCAGCTCGACTTCATCAAATCGTATGCAGTGGGGGTCGGACCGAATTTTAGAGCTTTGACACTTGAAAATGTACAGCAGGTCAGAAGCCACGGACTCCTCCTTCACCCATATACGGTAAACAGCGAAGCAGACATGACACGTCTTCTGCAATACGGCGTCACCGGTCTTTTCACCAACTTTCCAGATGTCTTTCAGCGTGTCAAAGCTTCTCTGTAAACGACAAAAGCCTTGCGGTTGTTCCGCAAGGCTTTTGATTATTCCACCGTTTGATTAGATGGAGCAGTTTGGATCGGTTTTCTCTTTCCAATCCCAAATATGAAGAAGCTAAGCGCTACAACAATCAAGAAAACAATCCCCACAATAAGAGAAATACGCGTATCCTGATTAATGAGCATAAACACAAGAACCATCAATAAGAAGCCAATCGTAAGATAATTAGAAACTGGTGCTAGCGGCATCTTAAATGGATGCTGATCAAGCGCTGCCCCCTTCGCTTTTCTGAAGCCAATATGACTAATCAAAATGACAAACCAAGGCACCATACCAGGAAGGACACTCGCACTATACACATAAACGAAAATGTTTGGCGGCGAAACGTAATTTAAGACCACCCCAACCGCTAAACCAATCAGCACAGCAAATGTCCCAAAATACGGTACACCATTCTTCGAAATTTTTGTGAAGAAAGCAGGTGCCTGTCCATTCACACCTAATGTATAAAGCATACGTCCCGCACTGAAGATTCCACTATTACAGCCGGACATCGCTGCTGTAATGACAACAAAGTTAATAATACCTGCTGCTGCCGTAATTCCAATTTTCGCAAACGTCGCCACAAATGGACTGCCGAGCGTATTCAGCTGATCCCACGGATACACCGTCACGATGACAAAGATCGCACCGATATAGAAAATCAAAATACGCCAGATGATGCTTTTGATGGCATTTGTCAGCGTCTTTTGTGGATTTTGCGCCTCACCTGCAGTAATCCCAATGAGCTCTACCCCTTGATAGGCAGCAATCACTAGGGACAATGCAAACAAGAAACCGCTAAATCCACCTGTAAAGAATCCGCCGTGCGCCCAAAGGTTAGACAAACCAATCGCTGTTCCACCATTGCCAAACCCAAAGAAAATAATGCCTAAACCTGCAATGATCATTAGAATAATCGTCACAATCTTGATCATCGCAAACCAGAATTCAAACTCACCGAATGACTTCACCGAAATCAAGTTGGCCGCACCTAAAATGATCATGGCGATTAATCCGGGAATCCACGCCGGTAACTCCGGGAACCAATATTTCATATAAGCACCTACGGCGATAATCTCAGACATTCCAACAATGACCCACTGGAACCAGTTACTCCAAGCTGTCATATACCCCGCAAGCGGATGAATATATTGATGCCCAAATGTAGCAAACGATCCCGTACTCGGTTCAAGATACAACATTTCTCCCATCGCACGCATAATAAAAAAGATAAAAATACCACACACTGCGTACGCTAGAAGAACCGATGGACCTGTCCATTGAATGGCTTTAGCTGACCCCATAAATAAGCCAACACCAATTGTGCCGCCAAGCGCAATCATTTGAATATGACGAGCACTTAACCCTCTCTTTAATTCCTTTTGAGCCACTTCTATTCCCCCTCATCAACAAACAACATAAAAAATAAAAAATCAGAATTTTCATTCTGATTCAAAATCTTCAATCTTTCGATGTATATTATCATAATAAATCTACCCTTAAAAAACAATTGTTTTTTTGAGGAAAACACTATTAACAAAATATTCTGACATAAAAAGATATTCAAATTATTTTATATTGATATATCGAATCAGAGGATCATCATCGCTTCAATGACCATCACTTAATAGAAAAGAACCTCCCCTTATATCGACCTCAAAGCTTTTCCCTCCATTTTTATAAACCATTCTATCCTGATCATCAACACAAGGAAAGTCATTGTGAAAAGTACCTGATCTTTTCTTCACATAACAAATAAATCCATCATTTTCCGGAATTGCCACTTTGACAGATGATCCAGTTGACGTCGATTTGAGCGAATGCAGCATGGCCTTTGAATGTATCTGTACCCTTCTGCCTATTAAATTCAGATCAATATCTGAAAAAGCACCTACCATCTCCACTTTTGACGAAGTAGTACGCAGGCTCAATGTCTGCGTGTTGAGCTGTTGACTAGAGATAAGTCCACCCACTGTCTGCAAGCGCAGATGCTTGATTTCTCCCGTAAACATGGACTTTCCAGAAATCAATTGGCAGTCAGCCTCCTTCACCTTCAGTCC
Organism: Bacillus sp. FSL W7-1582; assembly: GCF_038593325.1. Lineage (NCBI taxonomy): Bacteria > Bacillati > Bacillota > Bacilli > Caryophanales > Bacillaceae > Bacillus > Bacillus sp. FSL W7-1582. The sequence continues at coordinate 216,612 of NZ_CP151987.1, read as the reverse complement.
ATCCAAAAGTAGATTTGCTCCTTTACAATGAATAGACAAGGACTGTAACTGTGCCTGAGGGAGGTAAATCTCCAAATTCGTTTGATGAAGATGAAGCCCCAAGCTGATCGCTCGTTTTCTTTTATCTTGAATCACCAGCCTGTCTCCCCGCACCTGATGATGCAGTAAATACCGATGGGGGAATACATGATTGGTGGTCTGCTTTATCAATACATAAGGATGATCATGGTGATGAAGGCGAACATCTCCCACCAGCCAGTTTAAAGAAAGTTGCGCTATGACTTCTTCAATTCGAACCGTATGCTTCACATGTCTCCCTCCTTTTCCCATCATGAATTACCTCGTTTGCATCCGGCCGATGCGGCTCCACAATTCCAAGATCACAATGAGGACTGCTGCAATCATCACTCCTGACAGGATGAGGCTCATTTGATCATTGCCATAAATGGCGAGCGATACATTTCCTAAAACAGCACATAAAACAATTGCAGTCAGGACGGTCATCAAAACAGATTTCTTCCTCAACCCTATTCTCATCGCAATCATCCCAATCGCATGGACACACCCAATAAACACAAAGTACGTTTTCATCAATTGCAATAGAGCACCTGCCGTCAACGTATCGTGAACTATAGGGAAAAACATTTCAGTCACACTAAACACAACAAACGAAGGAATGATACTGCACATCATCGCAAACGTTGAAAGGCACACCATCCATATCATATGAGAAAGGAATCTCACTGAATTGGATGTGCGTTCCTGATAAACAGTCTTGCCTACACGCCAATACAGCATAGCTGTGATGATAGAAAAAAAGATCATCCATACTGTACTCGTTAACAAATAAATATTCGTATATTGCTGAAAACCCGGTTCGCGTTCAATTTTTGCAGCAAACGCAATAAAATAGATGAATACTAGCAGCACAATACTCGCGATGAAACTAGCTTGAATATACTGCTTCATGTGACCTTTTCTTAGCTCAACCTTCATAAAATGAATCATACGTCATCCTCCTATCAGTTGGCATTCTTTATCTTTCGGGCAGATCATACCCGCCAATTTCAGCATAGTGCGCTGTCACCTTTTGAATAAATAGATCACTCACAATATCCACGCCAAGCCCCTTCATCATCTGCTTTAAAAAACACAAACGCTGGACCGTTTCTTCATGATTGCGTACAAACAATGTGGGATTCAACCATATATTCACAAGAAGCAGAAATACTTCTGCCACTTCACCAGGAAACTCAGTTTCCATCGAACCATCTTCAATCCCTTCAATGATTAACTGTTTGATTCTCAAAGCATCCTGATTGACACCTGTCTTCATGCCTTCAATCACAAATTGCGGATTTTTCATCTGATCAACCAAGATCCCATCAATCGAATGAGACTGCGGGTCTGCCACAAGCTGCTCCAGGATAAGCTGCAGCTTCTCTTTCGCATGAGCTGCCTCCGTATGCTCAATTAACTCCTCAAGCTTCTCGGTTGCATAACGAAACTGCCGATCCATCACGCCGCGTAATATTTCATCCTTCGATTTAAAATGATGATAAATAGCCCCTTTAGACATATTCAATTCATGGATAATATCTTGCAAACTTGTCTTTTCAAATCCCTTTTCCTGAAACAACCTTGTCGACACGTCCAAAATTTGCTGCACCGTCTTTTCTGGATACTTATTTCGCGCCAGTTCAAACGCCTCCTTTTACATACCGACCGTCGGTATGTTTATTTATATTTTTCATTATAAACGGTTCATGCAGATTTGTATACAACAAAAAAAGACCGCTCACACGGTCTCCTCAAGCTCAAAATGCAAATTCATCGGCACATCTGGCAGAGCCGAGGCCTCCTCCATATTCGTCGTAGGTGTTTTCTCATCCACTTCCTCAAATCGAAAACCGTCAGCCCAGACTGTTCCATGACCGCTGAGTAACACTCCAAAATGAATGGATTCACTGCGCGTAGGAACATCTAATACGATGGCATATTGATTCCATTCCGTAGAATCTGTCACAGGTCGATTCTGCATATTATCAAACTGCACCGTATCACCCTTTCCGTCATCTACCCGCATCCAAATTCCTGCTGAAGATACATTCTCTGTTTTCAAGAAAGCAGAGAGCTTCAACCGCTTACCTGCATACTCTTTTGCTTGAAACCCCTGCATCATCGTCGCAAACTGTCCTTCTTGTACGCCTTCTTTAGATGATAAAACACCTGATTGCTTTCCCGTATGAAATTCTGCTGTATCAACACCCATCTCATACATATGCGGATGTGAACCACTCAAACCCCAGCCAGGTACTGCTTCATGTAATGTCATCGAATCTTCCTCCTTTTTCATTTGCATGTCTCTCATCATGGACCTGTACATTCCGGGAGGTAAGGAATACAGATGCTTAAAAGCACGCGTAAAGGCTTCCTGCGATTGGAATTGTAACGAAAAAGCGATGTCTAAAATCCCCTGATCCGTATACAAAAGAAGCTGTGCAGCCGTAGCTAATCTTCGTTTCCGCACATATTCCCCCATCGACAGCCCGGTTTCTCGTTTAAACACACGCAGCAAATGAAAATGTGAATATCCTACTTTCTCAGGCACCTGTCTCAGCGACAGTTCATCCATCAAATGCGACTCCAAATAAGAAATCACCTCTTGCGTCACCCGACTATACATCATCTCCCTCACCTCTTCTTGATCATAAAACAAATCAGTTCACTCGTTTTGATCAAAATTGCGATGTTTCATCTGTCCAGCTGAGGAGGAAAAACGCTAACGTGAGCGCTCGTTGTTCGATAGAAACTCCCTCACATCATCTGCGATTTCTTTTGATTTCGTATGATGCAAATAATGGCCGCCTTTGAAAGTAACGATTTTTCCGTGGTCTACATTTTTCAGCAGCTCTTCATGCATTGGTTTCCAGTTTGGTGTTTCTTTCTCCGTTTGATCCGCTAGATAGAAAGCAACAGGAAGCTTCTTAGGGAAATGTAGACGTTGAGCGTTTTTAAAATTGTTTCTAAAGTTTTCTGCCTCACTAGCTTGGCTTTCATCCAAAAAATTTCGGAAAGTCAGCATTTTAATCTGAGCCTTCGTTTGATCATCTACTTTAGGCATCACCAGTTGTTCTGGATTCATTTTCACTATCAATCTGTAAAAGCCGGATTGATGAAGCAACTGTAAGCTGGAGACTGGCAATTCATCCGTTTCCTGTTTAGGAACACTCGTATCAATGCCAACAAAGGCTTGGACTTCTTTTTCATATTGATTCACATATTCTAATCCATAGATGCCAGAAATCGAATGACCCATGAGCGTATATTTTTTAATGTTGAGTTTCTGCAAACATTCATGAATCTCATCCACAATGTTTTGACTTGTCCTTACTTTATCTGTGTCGTCACTTAAACCATAACCAAACGGTTCAATCACAACGACTCTATAATATGGCGATAACTCCTTGACTAACGGTTTAAAATCAAGCACGGGTGAAGCAGTTCCATACCCTGGTAGAAGGACAATCGTTTCTTTCCCATCGCCTTGAATGAGCACATTCATCTGCTTCCCATCCACCAAGACCTTTTGCCCATAAGCTTCTATTTTCCCCTGTTCTCTTTCATTACTAATTAGATTCACAACATAAACACTGGCTACAAATACAACCAAGACAGTCAGAATGGTACATAGAGCAATCAGCATTATTTTCAGTAATTTTTTCATTATTTTTTCTTCCCTTCATGATGAAGTACCCTAGCTTGCATCCGCAGATAAAAGATTAGTATTTTCTTTCACAATAGATAATGCCAATTGTATTTGCGCAAACACTTGATACATACATAAACGTAATCGCTATATAAAACCATTCCGTTGGAGATGATAATTCATGAACAAAAACTTGAATGACAGCCACCAATATATAGGCTAATGCCACACCTACAATTGAAAAACTTCCAGCTTTCGCTAAAATAAATTGACCCCGTTCATCCTGTTTATATTCACGGCTTTTCTTAAATTGAAAGACCGTACTTAAGATAGAAAGGATAATCAGAGAATAAAGTATGATCGTTGTCATCATCGCTGTTGTTCCTCCTTGTCGACCTCTTGAAAAACGTCATATAAATCTACTTCAAATGTTCTCGCAATTTGAAATGCTAGTTTTAAAGACAAAGAATATTTACCATTTTCAATCGCTGCCACAGTTTGACGAGTCACACCTAACTTCTCTGCCAAATCCTTTTGTGTCCAGTCTCTTTCTGCCCGTAATACTTTCATTCTATTTTTAATTTCCATTTCAGATTCCTTTCTTAAAGGATGTTTTATTTAACATAATGTTAAAAATAATTAACATTATGTTAAATAACAATAACCTGTTTTCTGCAGGATGTCAATTTCACCGGATGCAAAAAAGAATCATCCATTTTGAAAGGCCTACCTCAAAATGAATGATTCTCTATAAATGATGTGATCATCTGATTTAAAACACTTTCCTCTGGTAAATCGCAGTAGAAAATCCCCAAGATAGCAAGTAGATGAGCATAATCAGTACAGTTGACCCCGTATATACAATAGGGATCGATAAATTCATGATAAAATCAGTGATCCCACTGAATTGCTCTGCTAAATAGAGAACAACAGGCGGTCCCATAGCAGATAATACGATAAAGCCAATGATCACTGCCGTTGTGATATAACCAGGCTTTAAGATATAAAACAATGGAAACGTACATGCTGCGAACAATAAAAACAACCCGCTGCCAATCGCAATATCTGACAGCGAAAACAGCTTCCCAAACACAAATAATGCAGCACTTGTCAGCACGATCGCAATACTCATATAGAAAATGGCGCCAAGATAACGTGATGCGATAATTTCTTTACGTGTATAGGGCAAGGAATTTAATAGAATATTCGTTTCTGCCTTCTCATCATAAGCATATGTGTTAAATGGAATGAAGACACTAGCGACTAGAAACGTTAATACTGGATGGACATCCATGAAAATGAAAAATAAGATAAACGGAATAAAAATAAGTAACTGCTTCTTTTGCAAAATCACATCACGCTTAATTAAATGAAACATGCGCAACCCCGCCTTTCAAATAAAACATGATATCCTCAAGCGACGCCGGTTCAATCACAACAGCATCCCCAAAAATAAGTTTCACCTCATCAATCCGATCTGTTAATGCTTCAAATCCGGCTGCCGTACGCTGAATATGGATAAACGCCTTTTCTGTGTCTCGATCCAGCAAATCCAGGCTCCCCTTCACCAGCACATAATTCTCCGCCACCTCATGAATCGACTGTTGAAAGACCAATCTTCCATTTTGTATAAACGCAATATAATCCGCAATGCGATCTAAATCAGTCGTCATATGCGTTGAGAAAAAAATCGTTCGATTTCCATCAATCATCAATTCTTGTAACGTGCCGAGCAGCTCTCTTCTAAAGACCGGATCTAAACCAGCAGTTGGTTCATCCATGATAATCAGCTCTGCATGGTGCGACAGCGCAATCGCAAGCGATGCCTTCATCTGCATCCCTTTTGAAAATGTTTTAATCGCTTTATGAAGCGGCAAGCCAAACTGTTCAATATATTGATAAAATAGCCTATCATCCCAGCGTTTATAGGCAGGTGCCACAATACGTTTGATGTCTTTTAAACTCAATCCTGGGAAAAAAACGTTAGCATCGTAAACAAAGCCAATTCGTTCCTTAATCTCTTTTTCATGCGTACGATAATCTAATCCAAAAATTTTAATCTCACCAGAATCTGGTTTTAACAAATTCATGATCATTTTAATCGTGGTCGACTTACCGGCTCCATTTTCTCCAATAAACCCAGTAACAAAGCCCTTTTTGACCTGTAAATCAAGATTCTGCACAGAAAAGTCTTTGAACCGTTTTGATACTCCTTTGAATTCAATCACGTGCTCCACTCATCTCACTCCTCATACAAGAACTTTAATAACTGCTGCAATTCATCAAAAGATAAGCCTAATTCCTTGCCGTTTGTAACAACCGCTCCAAGCTGTTCCTCAATCACCTTCAATTTTTTCTCTCTCATGACCTCTAGGTTTTGCTCGGCAACAAATGATCCCTTACCGACAATCGAATAAATAAATCCTGCCTTCTCTAACTCTTCATATGCACGTTTTGTTGTGATGACGCTGATTTGTAAATCCTTCGCCAGCTTTCGGATAGACGGCAGTCCCGCACCTTCTGCAAGCTCACCCGTTAAGATCAACGATTTGATTTGCGTCGTAATTTGCTCATAGATAGGCTCCTTAGAATGGTTAGAAATCGTAATTTGCATATAAAAACCTCTTTTTTCTGTACTGGTATTCGCAATGAAATATTGTATATACACTATATATACATTATATACACACTGAAAAAATATTCAACTCCTTTTATGAACTTTTTTGAATGCGATCCAACTAAAAAACCGCACAGCTCTTCAGCCATGCGGTTCCTCAACAAATCAATTTATCTCCAATATACCCATTTTCCCATAAGCCATTCCACAGGCCCTCTTCTCCACTTTTTCAAATAGAGATAGCTGATGAACAGCTGTGCTGTGTAAAGTCCAACAGCAAGTAGCAGTCCAAACATTGAGCCCATTTGTCCGAATAACCCAAGTCCGTAAGAATAGAAAATCGTTGTACAAATAATAGATTGTGCTAAATAGTTTGATAAAGACAATCGGCCAAGTCCTGCAAGCAGACGTTTCAACCCTTGTGCAGCCTTTGAATAGTAAAAGACAATAAAAGCTTGAATATAACCGATCGTCAGGACATAGGCTCCTAACGTCAGCACCATTTCACTCCAAGGAGCATCACTGAACGTCGCACATTTTAAAGCGAGCCCGATGATAATCATCCAAACCCAGCCTTTACGATAAGCCATGCCTCGATCTTCTTCTGTCAGATGACCTTTTTTCCCGATCGCCATGCCAAGCAGTGCAAATGGACCGATCATGATAGGAGCATAGAGAAGACTTAAAATTGGTGTCAGAGTAAGTGTTACAATTGCCATAATGATGGAGACGATGACCATATCATCTTCAATTGTAATCCGGCTCAACACAATATCGCCATATGTACCAGTCCCATATACATTTGTTAATAATTCAGAATTTCCATAAATAAAATTCATTAGAGTTGGATAAATCACTAAAGATACGGCACCTAAAATACCCGACCATATAAACACTGTTTTGATCCGGCTGCTCAAAAACATCATCAAGAAAAACGTACATGCTCCATAATATAAGAGAATATCACCATTCCAAATGAATATGTAATGCAGCATCCCAAGCACAATAAGACCAAAGCCGCGGCGAACGACGATGGCATTCGTATTCAGCCCCTTGGCCTTAGTGGATTCAATCAGTTTGATAAAAGAATACCCAAACAAAAAGGAGAAAATCGGATAAAATGACCCCTGGAACAAGATCTCCGTCACATATACCCCAAACTCCTGTCCCCATATGCTCGGATCAAACATCTTCTCAAAATCATAATCATATTGAAAATTAAGCATATTCACAATCAAAATACCTAATAAACTAAAACCACGTAAACTATCAATAAACTCAACCCTAGATCCCTTCAACACGACCGCTCCTTCGGAAAGTATAAATACATCTATATATAATAACTCATTTATATAAGAAAAGTTATATAATCCTGAATGTTATAAAACCCTAAATTCATTGTTTATCGAATCTGTAGACTAGAAATAATTATATACCTTAAAATTTAAACAACCATTAGATTAATTAATATACATAATTTAAAGTTCTTACTCGCATTTCTATAAAACAAAGTCCTTTTTACTATATGAAGGTGAATTATATTGAAAAACCCAGAAATTATAGTTCGTTAGTTTCAATTTAATGTAAAATATGAAAAAATATGAAAATATTGTTGTGTTTAAACTTATTTTGTTTTAATATTTAATACATAAATTAGCAGGAGGTGAAAACAATGGTAGCTTTCTTAAGACTTGTTGCTCAGCTTGGTACTAAAGCCGCTAAATGGGCTTGGGACAACAAATCAACTGTTATTAACTGGATCAAGAACGGTGCAACGTTCCAATGGATCAGTGATAAAATTGACAGCATTATCAATGGCTAATTCTGAATTTTTTAAAAGTGGAATTTTGGAGGTGAAAAGAATATGGTAGCTTTCTTAAAACTTGTTGCTCAACTTGGTACTAAAGCAGCTAAATGGGCTTGGGACAACAAATCAACTGTTATCAACTGGATCAAGAACGGTGCAACGTTCCAATGGATCAGTGATAAGATTGACAGCATTATCAATGGCTAATTCTGAATTTTTTAAAAGTGGAATTTTGGAGGTGAAAAGAATATGGTAGCTTTCTTAAGACTTGTTGCTCAGCTTGGTACTAAAGCAGCTAAATGGGCTTGGGATAACAAATCAACTGTTATTAACTGGATCAAGAACGGTGCAACGTTCCAATGGATCAGCGATAAAATTGACAGCATTATCAATGGCTAATTCTGAATTTTTTAAAAGTGGAATTTTGGAGGTGAAAAGAATATGGTAGCTTTCTTAAAACTTGTTGCTCAGCTTGGTACTAAAGCAGCTAAATGGGCTTGGGACAACAAATCAACTGTTATTAACTGGATCAAGAACGGTGCAACGTTCCAATGGATCAGTGATAAAATTGACAGCATCATCAACGGCTAATTCTGAGATTATCTTTCCAAGTAGTTTGGTGGAGGTGAAAAGAATGGCAACTTTCTTACAACTTGTTGCTCAACTTACAGCTAAACAGGCGATTTGGGCTTGGGCTAACAAAAAAAAGGTACTTGAATGGATAGGACAAGGCTTTTCTTTTAAATGGATTTCAAACCAAATTATCCGAGCTTTAGCAGGCTAAACGAATTCAGGAGGTGAAATAAATAATGGTAGCTTTCTTAAGACTTGTTGCTCAACTTGGTACTAAAGCCGCTAAATGGGCTTGGGCTAACAAATCAACTGTTATCAACTGGATCAAGAACGGTGCAACGTTCCAATGGATCAGTGATAAAATTGACAGCATCATCAATGGCTAGTTGTTCGTTAGCCCAATAGGGATAGTGTATACACTCTATCCCTATTGTTTTATTATAGCCAAAAATCAAACATTTAAAACCTAAAAATCATAATTTTTGTGATTATTTTTTTATAGTGATGTCTTGTGTTTTCATCTTTTCAATTTCTTTGACTCTTTTTTTGTGGAGCATTCTACGACCGCGGTTCCACTCTTCAATTAAAAGAGCTAATCCAACTAGCGTGATAATAAGAAAACCTATATTATTACTTACTTTATTTTCGAAATAAAACCATGACATTCCAGCGATAAAGACGATCGGGATTAAAGCTCCCCACAAAAGGTTGTTTCTTGTTGAAAGGAAATACTGAACTGCAAAAACGACAACTACTAAAATAAAATACATTAATTCATTCATTTAATCTCCATCCCTTTCTGCTTTATATTTTTCAATAATGTTTTTGGCAACTTCTAAACTAATTTTTTCCTCAATCGCGAGTTTCTTTACATATTTAATTAGAGTTTCTTGCTCTAAAGTTTCATTTAATCTAATCAATTGAATGATTCTGTCTAATCGGGTTCTAACTGTTGGATAAGAAACATCATAATCTTTCGCCATTTGTTTTAATGAACCTGAACTAAGTATAAATTTTCTTATAAATTCTCTGTCCTCAGAATCTACAGATAAAATCCATGTTGGAATATCTTTCTCCATATATCAGCCACCCCGCTTTTTTATTATTATAACACAGAAATAATAAATGTAATCCAAAAATGAATAAAAAAATGAATAATGTTTATTTTTTTTAAAATTTTTTAAAATTTATATGGAAAAATCTATCCAAAATATGTTATTGTAAGTTTAGGTTATTTAACCAATAAATTGTATTTTGTGGAGGTTAAGCATGAAACGTACTTTAGAAAAGACTTTTACTATTATAGGTGTTATTTTATTCACAGCCTTACTTATTGGAAGCTTTATGTTTTATGAAGGAACAAAAAATAACAATGATACTAACAAACTAATCCAAGACTTTATTGATGAAGAAAACGTACAAGATATCACACCGGAACAAGTAATTAACATCCTTGCCAATGGTTCTTTATATATGATCGCAATAACGATATTGAGCATACTAGCAGGAATTTTTTCATTAATATTATTAAAAAACAGAGCACGCTCTGCCGGTATTCTATTAATAACTACCTCTATTTTAGGCTCCTTATTAACAATCTTTTTAGGCATACTTGGCGGCATTGCGTATCTAATTGCTGGAATTACTATAATTGTGAAAGATAAAAAAGCAAGAAACGGGACAGATCAGTCATTCTAAAAGAGGTGAAACTATGTTTGCAATTGGTTTGAATGAATTCAAAGCACTGTTTAAAAGTATACGCTCTATCCTAATTATTATTGTCCTAATTGGAATTACAACCGGTACGGCAAAAATCCTTAGCCAATTTAGTGACCAATTGAAATCTTTAGGTCTAGGTGATAATGCATATGTGGGTGGATTAATGGTATTACTTTTCATTGCTGCCCCACTATTTGTCACCAGTCTAGCCCATAATGTAATCAATAAAGAGGTATACTCTCGTACTGTTCGATTTTTGGTGACGAAAACATCTAGAAATAACATATTATTAGGAAAGTTTTTAGGTAATCTTCTTTTTTGGATTGTATGTTTAACAATTTCCTTAATATTAATTATCCCGTTTTCAAACACTTTTTATTTTCTAGAATTAATACAATGTATTGTATTTATTTCTTACTTCTTAGGGTTAACTCTATTACTATCCACTATCATTTCAAACCCATCTATTACAATGTTTCTAGGTATTACATTGTCGATTATTTTACCTGTTATCGGTATGATTAGCATTGGGTCAAATAATATTATCATTAAAATGATTAGTTATATCACACCCTATTATTATTTCACTCAAGAGCAGACTGCTTTTACATATATAGTCATCCTTTTCCCAATTTTATTTATAATTGTAAGTTTAATGCTTTTTAGAAAGAGGGATTTATAGTGTATGCACTCAAAACGACCAATCTAACAAAGAGATATGGAAATAAAATTGTTGTTGATAAAATGAACTTATCAATCGATAAAGGCACAATATTTGGTTTTCTAGGGAAGAACGGTGCCGGTAAATCAACATTTATAAATATGATTACAGGTATAATTGAACCAACTGAAGGACTTTATGAAGTATTGGGCTATAAAAAGAATCAACAAAAATCAATCTGGGGTAAAATAGGGGTTCTCCCTGATTATTCTACATTCTATGAAAACATGACCGCACTAGATCATTTAAAATACTTTAGTCAAATATTGAAATTAGATTTAAAACAAGAAGATTTAATTGAACTTCTAGATAAAGTTGAGTTAAAAGATGCAGCTAAGTTAAAGACTAAAAATTTTTCATTTGGAATGAAAAAAAAACTAGGGATCGCCCAAGCATTATTAAATAAACCTGATTTAATTTTTTTAGATGAACCGACTTCAGGGGTAGATGCAAATTCAGTATTAAATATCCATTCTATTATTAAAGAAATCGCCACAAACGGTACTACCGTATTTCTAACCTCACACAATTTAGATGAAGTTGAGAAATTATGTGATGAAGTTGCTATTATGAACAAAGGTGTCATTCAAATTAAAGGAAGTATGAAAGAGTTAAGAACAGCATACAAAAAGAATATGACGGTTTATATAAAGCATAGTGTTGCTTCAATTGCACAGATTGAGTCATTAAAAGTAGACCTTAAGAGTCTTTCTATAAAAAATGAAATCAGTGAACTATCATCTCAAATAACCATTGAAGATGAATCATCTATACCATTAATCAACAAGCTTTTTATTTCTAAAAACATTGATGTATTTAGAATAGAAGTCGATGAGCCATCATTAGAAGAAATATTTCTTAATATTGGAGATAATAATTAAGAATCCTATAAAAAGTAGATTTAGTATCCAAGTGGTACTAAATCTACAAAGGATAAGGAGGATTATATTTGTATCAATTGAAGGAGCCCTCAAAAAAAATTTCTAAAGATGCGATTAAGGTTTGGCGGATAGTTGACTTTATAAATTTTATTATATCAACTAGCGTTTTAGTTGTCCTTTTAGTTCTACACAACTATTATAGTTGGTCAGAATGGATTGTTTGGCTTATTTATAGCCTTATGGCTATTTTAATTATATCAGCTATTGTAGAACTCATGTTAGTCCCTATTTACAAACAAAAAACTTGGCGCTATGAAATAGATATAAATATGATTCAATTAAAGCATGGAGGAATTTTCAGAAGGAAACACCTAATAATTCCTATGAATAAAGTATATTTTGTAGATACATATCAAGGTCCCTTATTAAAAAAATATAAACTATCTTCTATTAAGATTGGTACGATTGGCTATGTACATGAAATACCTTGCATTCCAGAAAAAGAAGCTTCAGATATTCGTGATTATATAGCGCATATTACTGATAATCAAACCAAAAAGAATGAGATTAGAAAGGAAAGCTCTCTATAAATGGAAACTAATAGTCGCCTAAAAAGATTACATCCATTATGGATGCTATTTGAATTATTAAAATCGATTAAAGGTTTCATCTTCTTCTGTATTTTTTTATCAGTATTATTTGGTTTTTCATCCATATCAATATTCTCTAAATTAGGTTTTTTAATTATTGTTATTTTTATAATTTACAAGGTCATTACTATATTATTAGAGTGGAAACATTTTGGTTATGACCTAAGCGAAGAGGAGTTATATTTAGAAAAGGGTAGGTTCATTACTGTAAAAAGACATTTTCCAATTAACAGTATTCAAGGCGTGAATCAAACATCTACTTTTTTTCATCGTTTTTTTGACCTTACCTCTTTGTTAATTGATGTAGGATCAAGCAATAATGACCACGTAGTAAAATTACATATGATTACAACTTCAGAAGCTTTGAGCATAAAAAAGCACCTTACAGAAAAAGGCAGTATCAATGCTAATGTAGAAAGTGAATTTGAAAGACCTATACAACAAAGTGCTCAGAAACTTCATTATGAAATCCAAATGAAGGAGATATCTATTGCTTCCCTTACATCTTTAAGATTACTTTTCTTTCTACTTCTTCTCTATTCTGCTTACTCAGAAATCAATCAATTTTTGTCTTTAGAAAAGTATATAGATAGTTTGATTTCATTTGTAAAATCCTCTCCAATAACAATTATTCTGAGTGTTTTTTTACTTATTATATTGTCTATTCTATATGGAATTTTAAAGACATACTTGCAATATGGAGGATTTAAATTATCTTCGGACAAAACTAGACTGTACATCGAAAAAGGTAAATTGAATATTACTGACTTCTCTATCCCAAAAGAAAAGATTGAAGCGTTATACTTCACTAGCAGTTTTATACAAAAATTACTTTCTATTGTGAAAGTAAAAATCATCAGTTCGACTGAAGTTAATGACGAAAATGTAAAATCACCAAATATATTATTTCCTTTTATAAATAAAAATTTGGCAAATAAATTAATTTCAGATATCTTTCCTAGCATTAGACTAGAGACCAATATGAAGAGAATACCATGGTATTCTATCATACCTAAATTATTTAGATCAGTCATATTTTGGTGTTTAACGCCAGCTCTTCTTTTATTTTTCAGAAATGACTTATGGTATATTTCAATATTCATAAGTGTTGTATTTTTACTCATTCAATTGTTTAGCAGTTTGTACAGCTCCTACAGTTGTAATGATCATTATTTGCAAATAAAAAAAGGCGGCCTAACAGATAGACTTCTCATAACACACAAATATAATATAGAAAGATTAATAATCTCAGAAACACTTATCCAAAGGAAATTAGGGTTGGCTTCAATTAAAATAGTTAACAGAGCAAAACCAACAAAAACAACTATCATGCATGATTTACCAAAAGAAATAGCCGAAAATTATTGTGATTGGTATTCAAAAGGAATAGCAGAACAAACTTCTATCAACATACCTAATGATCATTCATTAAATCTATTTACTGTTCAGAAACCAACATAATTTAAATCAAATTCAGGCAATGACTTAAGTTGAAACTTTGATTACGTAAAAAAGGGCTAAACATTTTAGCCCTTACCTTTTTCATCCTTCCAAAGCACACGCTTCACATAAAACAAAATCCCCAATCCAAACAAAATCAACGGCAACTCCCAGTCTGCAGAAATCGGCAGCCATGTCAACATCATGAGAATCAGCAAAACAGCTCCCACACCTGCATAAAAGACCACTATTTTTTTCAATTCTTGGTTTGATTGAAACAAAAAACCACCTCTTTATTAACACTCTTTTATACCATTTTTAGCATATTCAACTGATATAAACAATCATTTCATCAATCCATATCCCGACAAGCCCAAGCATCCACCTCGACCTTTAAAGCAGGTGAAGCCAAAGCCACCACATAAATCATCGTCATACAAGGCAGGTGATCTCCTAAAAACTGACCCATGATTCGTTTTCTACTCTCAGCATCAAACTCACCTACCAAATAAAACACAAGCTTCGTTATATCTTCCACTTTCATATCTGCCGCTTCTACATTGCGTTTTACATTCTCTAACGCTAGCTCGAGCTGTTCCATCGGGCTCGCTGGGATGGTCCCATCGACTTCCATCCCCACTTGCCCTGATAAGGTTAACCACCGCTGCGGCCCTGTTGTCTCTATTTGATGGATGTACGGTGCAACTGGCGCATGAATGGTCTCAGGATTACGTGATGTTTTCATTGATCAAACCCCTTTTCTGAAAATACAATCAATTTCCACCTATCATACCAAACTTTCTTCCCATCCTATCTGCATATGCTCCGAACGAAGCCAAAAAAAAGACCTTTCTTCAAAAGAAAGACCTCTCTAAAATGATGACCCGCTCCGATGCTCAATTTGATGAATCCAATTCAAATCCGCCTCTAAATGAAGCAGCGTGCCAGAAATCAATAAGTACCGACTCTCATCACCTTGCACAAGACATTCCGTTTTTAGCTTCGTGAGTTCCATCACATCTTTCATGATGACGGCTTTCTGCTGCTGAAGCATTTCTTTTTCTTGATGAAATCTGATTTTCCGTGCACAGCCCCATTTAAAGTGAAAATCATCCTTTGCAGCATGATATGGAACAGGTGCCAACAGCCATGATTCCAGCTCTTGTCTGCCTTCTTCCGTCACGTCGTACAACTTTCGATCTTGGTCATCTATTCCCACTGCTGTCACCAATTGATCACGAATTAACCGATCAAGCGTCGTGTAGATTTGACCCGGGTTGATTTTTCCTTTTATTCCGAGCAATGACTCCAGCTCTAGCTTTAATTCATATCCATGATGTTGCTGCTGACAGAGCGATGTTAAAATTCCGTATTTCACTGACATATGATTTAACCTTCTTTGAGAGATGATATCATCTCTATTTTACTCGCTGTCGCACTAGAAATCCATGAAGCCGCTAAACTGAGTGCAATTCCTGCGATCACTGCCAGCATTAGATGCACAAACGGCAATTGGAATGAAACAAATCCACCCAGCCAATCAGATTGGCTTGAAATATATAGAAGAATCACACCAAATAAAATGCCGCCAATCACACCTGTTAACCCAATGAGCACACCTTCTCCGACGATCATTTTTCTCACCTGCTGCTTTGTCAGCCCCAGCGCCCGCATGGTGCCAATCTCAGATGTACGTTCAAGCGTATTCATCAGCAGTGTATTGGCTGTTCCAATGCTCGCGAGCCCCATAATGAAAATGAGCATCATAGAAATTAACTCGTTCATACCAGTGAAAGCCGATGTCGTTGATTTAATCTCATCCTCTACTGTTTTCACCTTTGAAAGCCGCTGCCCAAAGTCTTCCCATAGCTGATCTCGTAAAGTCTCACCGGCACCTTTGTCTTTTAACGTAAGCAGGATATCAAGGGGCTGCGTCCACCCTAAATCCTCTTGTAAAAATGTCTGATCGACAAATGCCACATAACCCGAATGATGAGAAGTCTTGACCACATCAATGACTTGTAACTGCTGCCGGCCAGAAGGTGCATTGAGATACACACTCTCTCCAATACGCCCACCCCATTCATCAAACGCACGCTCTCCTAACACGATAGAAGGCGTTTCTGATAATCGTTGATACAAATCGCCTTTATTGTCACCTTCTATAAAAGAAGGTCCTTTCTCATCCACACCGATGATAGAAAATTGTCTTTTCTCTCCATGGGCCGTTTCCCATGTCAAAGGAGCCGCTTCCATCATCGGTTCCACCCGCTCAACAGACTCATAGGATGACAGCTTTTCTTGATCCGCTTTCGTCCATGGCGCTTCAGAGGTAACCCTGAGATCACCGCCGTACGTTTGACGGATCTCTTTTTCATAGCCATCTGGAGCCGATTCAATGACCGCACTTAAAAGCAAGATCACAGCAATCCCAACAGCTAGAATCGCCGCCGTATTGGCATTTCGATTCAGTTGCTGCGTAACATGCTGCGAGGATAGATGGCCCGGGTAACCAAAGACAAACTTCAAAAAAGGCGCCAACAACCGGTTCAAAAAGAGCAGAAAAAATGGGAATAACAGAACCATGCTGGCTAAAATGCCAAGATAAGCAGCCGGATGATCCACCCATACAAATGAAAGCAATCCTATCCCTATCACCGCTCTAATGACGGATTGTTTTTTCGGTGTAGAAGTTTGGGTAGTGGATTTTAAAGTCAGCAGCACAGACGTTTTCCCTGCATGATAGATCGGAAATAACGAAAACAGCACAGGGAACACAATACCAATGATCACTGCTATTACAACAGGCACTTGCCAATTTAACGAATACACCATATCAAAAGCGAACACACCAAGCAGTGTTTGCATGAACACATCTCCAAGCCAAACGCCAATCGGCACCCCAATGGCTGTTCCAATACATGCCAAGATCAAAACCTCAATCAACATCAGCTTTGAAACAGAGCCCTGCGTATAACCAAAGCTCTTCATAATCGCAAATTCCTTTTTCCGTTCCATCACACTCGTATAAATCATATTAAACACAATAAAACCACTCATAAACATCGACAGCCCTGCGATGAGGTAAAAGAACGTGTACAACCCGCCAATGTCATTACTTTGCCGGTCATCCGCCACCACAGGCTGGACAAAAACATCGGCATCCTTGAACTCTTTCTGTAAAGATTGAAAGAGCTGCTCTCCGCCATCATTCGTCTTAAATCTCATATAAGAAAGCTGATGATCGAGTCCCGTCCAGTCTCTCAATAAATCAAGCGGCGCCATCACACGAAAACTCGATGATTCTGCACCCTCCCAGTCACTTGGACTTGAAAGCAGCTGTGTATATTCCACAATGGCAGATACCTTCGCTTCGCCCAAATCAGAAAAACGAATGGTATCTCCCACTTTTTTATTCAGCAGCTTCGCCACAACATCTGGTATGACCAACCCCTGATTATCCAAACGCCCTTCAATCACAGGCAGCTTCAGTAAAGAGCTCGTTTGATCTTGTACTCCGGTAATTCGCACCGCCCGTTGGTTAAGAGAGTGATCACCTTCTACATCAAAAAACGTCTGTTTATCCAGCGCTAATAATGATCCTGTCACATCAGGATGCTTTAAAATGGAGGAGATCTGTTCCTCATCATACGTATGATCATCACTCAACACCCAATAATCTGCATCAGCTACATACATTTGCTCATAGTAATGAAACACATCATTTGTCGTTCGATCGGCAATGAGCATCGACGTGACAAAAGCAATTCCCACCATGATGCCTAAGACAGAAATGGCGAACCGCTTTTTATGCTGAATCATGTTACGCCATGAAATTCGCCACATACTGAGCATAATCATCATCCTTTCTAGAGATCACTTGATCAATAACACCGTCTTTAAAAAGGATGATTCGATCCGCAAATCCTGCTGCGAAAATATCATGCGTCACCATGATAATCGTCTGCTTGCTTTCTCGATTGAACTTGCACATTAACGCCAAAATATCCTCCGCTCTATGCCGGTCCAAGTTCCCCGTCGGCTCATCTGCTAACAACACTGACGGCTGATTGACTAGAGCTCTTGCAATCGCTACACGCTGCTGCTGCCCGCCGCTCAGCAAACTAGCCCGTTTCCGCCCAAGTCCATTCAAGCCAACAGCCTCTAACAGCTCTACAACCGTCTGTTGATTCTCCTTTGTTAAACGTCCATCTGCATGCAGCGGAAACGCCACATTTTCTTCGACAGTTAATGTAGGCAGCAGCTGATAATTTTGAAACACAAACCCAATCTGTTTTCGGCGGAAAATCGTTCTCTCTTTCTCATTCATCTCACTCAACTGATGCTCATCTATCAAAATCTCTCCATCAGTAGGCAGATCAAGCCCGCCTAACAGCTGAAGTAATGTACTTTTTCCAGAACCACTCGGTCCCATCACCGCTACAAACTCCCCTTCTTCTACCGTCAAATCAACGCCCCTCAACACCTCAGTCCGCTCCTGGCCTTGAAAGAATTCCTTCTTCACATTCTTGATCTGAATCATCTACAAACTCCTCCCATCCCTTTACGGAGTAATTATATACTAAGTATATATTATTTCAACATTTAAATCATGATAATATGTATTTATATCTTATTTATTACTTACTAAATACATAAAAAACCCTCTGGATTTTCATATCCAAAGGGTACACCATGCTATAATTCTTGTTTTCTAAAAAGAAACCATCCGATGAGAAAAAAGAAACCAATCAATACCGATACACCTAGAAAGCTTGTAAGTGCCTGATCCGAATAAGTCCCTCTATGAATCATCTCCTCAGCCGCACTTGTGACGCCTTTAGGTGCAAACTTCCCTAATATATCCTCATAAAACGAAGGAACGGTAAACAGGATGAGGTTGAGCAAAAGGGAAACGCCGCCCGCAGTCACTGAGCGCTTAAAGAACGCCGATGCACAAATGGTCGACACCACAATGAGCAGTAGGTTTGGATAATACAAAAGCGTTCCTTTTAACACATTGCCCCAATCTACATGCCCAAATTGGATGTCCACATAATAAACGGAAGCAAGCACCGCCACTACCAAACTAAACAAAGTTAAACAGGCATAGGCACATATTTTTGAGGCATAATAACTCATTCGACTGATCGGTTTCACCATAATCATCGCCGTCACCCCAGAGGCACGCTCTCCAGCAATTGTCCCCATCACGATCATAATGAGGATAAACACGCCAAGCGAATCAAATTTACTCAAAGCACTGGCTAAAGCCTCTCCAGCACTAGGCTCTGGTATATAAAATGTAGACCCTTCAGGTAAATTAGCCGAATTCGATAAAAGATCCGGCAGCATTTTGAGCGTAATAGGCTGTGTAATCATTAAAATCGTAAAAATGATCGGCACAAATAAGATTTTATAACTAGTGAATAACTCCCTAAATTCCTTTTTCAACATCATCATGCCGTCACAACCTTCATGAAAATATCTTCAAGCGTCAGCTTAGATAATCGATATTGGATAAGAACACCGCCAGTTTCAGTGATGAGACCCGGCAGCTCCTTCAATGCCGTATGTTGATTGTTGACTCGCACCTGATAAGTGCCTCCTGTCTCAATACATTCCTCCACCCAATCCCGTTCTTTTAACAAAGCCACTAGTTTCGTATTCTGTTGTTCTAATTGAAATTCAATCACGGGCTGGATATAGTCTTCTTTGATCTGTTTCATTGAAGAGGACATCTCAATTTTGCCGCTGTTGATCATGATAATATGATCAGCCACACGTTCAATGTCATCTAAAATATGGGTCGACATAAAGATCAGCATCTCATGCTTTAGACGCTCAATCAAAGTCAGGATGTCTTTTCTCCCCATAGGATCAAGTGCCGACACAGGTTCATCTAGGATCAGAACCTGTGGGCTATTGATCAGCGCCTGTGCAATGGCAAGCCTCTGCTTCATGCCTCCACTATAGCTGCCAATAACGCGATCCTTCGCCTCATACACACGGCAAAGCTTCAACAGCTCCTCTGTTTTGGAACGAATGGTGTGTTTCTCTAAATGAAATAATCCGCCAACCCAATGCATCCATTCCTGCCCCGTCATATCCTGATAAAATGCAGGATGCTGCGGACAGTACCCAATCACCTGACTGATTTGATCCATGTCCTTTGTGACATCAAAACCTGCCACCTTCACAACGCCAGACGTAGGACGAGCAAGCCCCGTCAAAATCCGGATCGTCGTTGTCTTCCCCGCTCCATTGGCTCCTAAAAAGCCAACACATCCAACCTCCCCAACAGAAAACGAGACATCTTTTAACACTTCATGCCGTCCATACGATTTCGTCAGGCCTTGACACTCCAACATATTCAAGCGAATCCCCCCTACTAAGATTGTTTACGACCAAAAATGAAATACGCAATAGGACCGGCACTCGCCACAAACACAATCACCAAAGCCCAAACCCACTTCACTTCTCCCCTGATTCTCGACGGATCTCTTTTCAACAAATCAAACAAACCAATCACCATTAAAATCGCTTGTAGCAAAATAAGAGGTAAAATCATCTTCATATCCATACACGGCACTCCCTTTTCAAACGTCAATTTGTTTTGGTATTACTTCTTTTGACGACATGAAGAGAGAATTCGTTCAAATGGATTTTATTTTTATTGGTCGAATGGTCTATAAATATAAAAAAGCCCAGTGAAGGTTATTCACTGGGCTTGATTGTGATGTTCATGACGAATCTCGCAAAATCTTTTCCATTTTCTTTCCCTTGGCTAACTCATCAATCAGCTTATCTAGATACCGAATATTTTTCATGGTTTCTTCCTCAATGTCCTCTACCCTTACACCACAGATGACTCCTTTAATTAAACTGCGGGAAGGATGAAGCTCAGGAGCCTCAGCAAAGAAGGTTTCAATGTCTATCTGTTTATCTATCTGTTCCTGTAGCTCTTCTGGACTGTACCCCGTTAACCAACAAATAATCGTATCAACCTCAGCCTTCGTTCGACCCTTTCTCTCTGCCTTTGCGATATAGAGAGGATAGACTTTTGCGAAGCTCATTGTGTAGATTTTAGGTTTGGTCATGTATCTGCTCTCTTCTTTCGTTACATATTGATATTGCCAGGTCTTCAAAAGTTTCTACTCCCACTATATAAAATGTCTATTCCTTTTATTTTGGTGCAGTCTCAGTATTAAACATTTGAAGGAGATAGCATGATTAGCTCTTTTTAAAGCTCTAAAATAGACGTTCTACCTAAATTTCTTAACCTACGCTGTTCACAGTCATAAAATTTACAAGTCCTTTTATGCTCTATCTATAAACAATCATATATACCTTTTTATTTCCTTCATCTTTTTTGAAAGCTTAATGTCGTTTATTAATACTTTCTACTGAAATACTAGTTGAAAATTTCTTATTAAATACGAAAATAAATGTGTTCACTCGATGCTTTCAAACACCGAAACGATGCACACGTCCTCGAGAAAGTGCATCTTGAATTGTTAACAAGGACTTGTAAAGAGCAAGTTCACCTTGCCCTCAACTTTTTTAATACAACTAGAGATTTTTGTTTTTAGTTCCACTGTTTGACGTTTTTCATGTAGATTACCTACCTTTACAAAAATTCTAGAAACACAATACCAAATACTGCTGATAACGCTGCACCTACTCCTATAGAAATTAGCGCAAATATCCAATGATCTTTTATAGACTCGAATATTCCTTGTGGTGTAAATCCATAAATATGATGCCATTTACTTTTAGTTTTCAAACTCTTATCAATAACTCTTTCAAGTATGGCATGAAAAATATCTACTTTCCTAAGCGTTGAACGATGTAACTCAACATACTTTAATTCTTCAAAAGCTTTCGCTTCTTCTGCGCCCGTTAAAAAATCTTTTTTAGTTATATTGTTTAAATCTATTAATTTTTCTAACCTCGGATGATCGGCATAATCTGCATAAATATCAACTAGTTTTCTTGCTAAATCAAACTTTTGAGAATCTGGTATTGAAATTGGCTTACCACCCAATACACTAAATCTATGATCTATAGCTTGAAAGCCATAATTAATATCTCTCATGTTCCAATGAACCCAATTGTAATTCAGATGAGTTTTTATGAACTTATAAAATTCAGTTAACATTACCTTTTCTAACTCGTCATACCTCGCTTCAATTTCTGCTAAAAATCCTTTTTTTTCAGCTACTTTATGAATAGAAAAAGTTTCTGTTTGACCTGTATGAAAATAACGAACTGCAATTGACGTTATTCTAGGAGTGCGTCCGTCTTTAATATGATAAAAACTTTCGCAAGAATAATGTATTATTAGTAAGTTAGCAGCATTATTAACTAGATTTTGAATTTCATTTAAAGTTTTTCTTCTCTTATTCAATCTTTGTCTAGTATTAACCATTATTTTCCTCCTAAAATAAAAAAAACACCCGCTCTCTTATTTTAATTATAAGCGAACGGGTGCCAAAATTCCATATTTAAACAACTTTACTATTCGAACTCCGATTTTATTGAAACCTACTCCACCGTCACACTCTTCGCAAGGTTACGTGGTTTATCCACATCACACCCGCGGTGAAGGGCTGCGTAGTAAGCGATTAGCTGTAATGGGACAACAGATGCAAGTGGTGCAAGTGCTGGGTGTACAGCTGGAAGGACGAAACGGTCGCCTTCGTCTTCTAGGCCTTTTAGTGAGATGACACATGGGTTTGCGCCGCGTGCAACGACTTCTTTGACGTTACCGCGAATGCTGAGGTTTACGTGCTCTTGCGTTGCAAGGGCAATGACCGGTGTGCCTTCTTCAATTAAAGCAATGGTGCCGTGTTTCAGTTCTCCGCCAGCAAATCCTTCTGCTTGGATGTAAGAGATCTCTTTTAGTTTGAGTGAACCTTCAAGGCACACATAGTAATCAAGTCCTCTTCCGATAAAGAATGCGTTACGTGTCACTGTAAAGAAATCACGAGCGATTTGTTCCATTTCATCCTTTTGATCGACAAGGGCTTCCATTGCGTTTGCTACAATTCCAAGCTCTTTCACAAGGTCGAAGTCAAGAGATTGACCATTTAATTCAGCTGCAACGGATGCAAGGATCGCAAGAACAGCGATTTGCGCTGTGTAAGCCTTTGTTGAAGCCACTGCGATTTCTGGTCCTGCATGAAGAAGCAATGTGAAGTCTGCTTCACGAGAAAGCGTAGATCCTGGTACGTTTGTGATCGTTAATGCTTTATGACCAAGCTCTTTGACTTGAACAAGTACAGCACGGCTGTCCGCAGTCTCTCCAGATTGAGAAAGGAAGATGAACAATGGCTTTTTCGATAGAAGCGGCATGTTGTAAGAGAATTCACTTGCTACATGGACTTCTACAGGTACTTTCGCCCAGTCTTCAATGTATTGTTTACCAACAAGTCCAGCATGGTAGCTCGTTCCACAAGCCACGATGTAAATGCGGTCTGCTTCTGCTACTGCGCTTGCGATATCGCCAGCGACTGACAACTTGCCGTTTTCGTCTTGATATTCTTGGATGATTTTGCGCATAACAAGCGGCTGCTCATCCGTTTCTTTTAACATGTAGTGAGGATATGTGCCTTTCTCAATGTCGCTTGCATCCAGCTCAGCGATATAAGAAGGACGTGTCATGATATCACCGTCAAGGTTTTTGATGATAACCTCGTCTTTTGTGACAATGACCATTTCTTTATCCATTAATTCCGCATATTCGTTTGTTACTTGAAGCATCGCCATTGCGTCAGAAGCCACAACGTTGAAATCTTCGCCGAAACCAACCAATAATGGGCTTTTGTTTTTCGCCACATAGATTGTTTCTTTGTTTTCGTTATCGAAAAGGGCAATTGCGTAAGAGCCTTTTAGTTGAAGAAGCGTTTGACGGAAAGCTTCCTCTGTATCAAGACCTCTATTCACAAATTGTTCGATGACTTGAACAACAACCTCTGTATCTGTGTCGCTTTTTAGTGTGACGTCTTGTAAATATTCGCGTGTCAATTGTACATAGTTCTCGATGACACCGTTATGAACAAGCGTAAAACGGCCAGAAGCACTTTGATGCGGATGCGCATTTAGATGGCTTGGTACACCGTGTGTTGCCCAGCGTGTATGTCCAATTCCTGCTGAAGATGCCACGTTTGCATCAACGACTTCACGAAGCTCAGCGATACGTCCTTTTTCTTTGAACACATGCACGCCTTCTTCGCTTGCCACAGCGATACCTGCTGAGTCATACCCACGGTACTCAAGCTTCTCTAAACCTTTTAATAAGATTTCCTTCGCATCATTCTGACCAATATAACCTACGATTCCACACATAAATATTCTTCCTCCCGATCATGTGAAAGGGACAAAGAAAGCCTACTAAAATAGAAGGGACATTTCTTCGTCCCTCTCTACATGTTTAATTTGGGAGATCATGTGTATTCCCTTTGTACAAAGAGTCACCTCTTTGCTTTAAAGAAACACTTACGGCTGTGATCTCTATATTTGATCAGCCGGGAGGCATCCGCCGAAAAATTCGATAACCTCCATCCTCGTCAACTAAGCATCTGTCTCGTTCGATCGCTTAGTTCGGGCGCTATAATTATAAGAGTGGCTGAACATCTACCCTGCCTTTCCTGCTAGAATAAAAATCCAGTAACACAAGGATGATTGTACTATAAGGTCTGACCTCCGTCAATCACAATTTAGCGGGTGATCCCTTTCATGTGAGAAAGTAAGACCTCCCTACACTATATGCGATGAGGCTTGTCACGTTCTACCTTTGATGTGCTCTCTTATGTATGAAAGCAAGCAGCAAATTGCCCTCGCTTATATCATTCGTATAGAACTTTCCTCTTATGACGTTTATTCGAAAAAAAAGCAAACCGCTGCTTAGCGATTTGCTTTGATCAATTACTCAATACCCATTTCTTCTTTGACAACAGCCGTAATGCGAGCCACGTATTCATCACACAGCTCTTTTGTTTTCGCCTCTGCCATGACACGTACAAGCGGCTCTGTTCCAGATGGACGGACAAGGATACGTCCGTCACCGTTCATCTCTTTTTCAACCTCTTGGATCACAGCTTTTACTTTTTCATTTTCTTCCACTTTATACTTATCAGATACCTTCACATTCACTAGAAGTTGCGGGAATTTCTCCATTTCAGCTGCAAGCTCTGACAATGTTTTTCCTGTTGCTTTTAGTGTATTCACCAGCATGATCGCAGAAAGCATGCCGTCACCTGTCGTATTATAATCAAGGAAAATCAAGTGGCCTGACTGCTCGCCTCCGACATTATAGCCATCCTTTTTCATCGCTTCGACCACATAGCGGTCACCAACAGCGGTTTGAATGCTCTTAATGCCTTGCTTCTCAAGCGCTTTATAGAAACCAAGGTTACTCATGACCGTTGACACGACCGTGTCATCCTTCAATCGGCCTTCACCCTTTAGATAACGTGCGCATATGTACATAATTTGATCGCCGTCTACAATATCACCTTTTTCATCGACTGCAATTAAGCGGTCGCCGTCACCATCAAACGCAAGACCAATATCCGCTCCTTTTTCTTTCACAAAAGCAGAAAGTGCCTCTGGATGAGTAGAACCTACGCCATCGTTGATATTCAATCCGTTTGGTGATGTTCCCATTGTTGACACATCTGCATCTAAATCTGCAAATAAATGTGTTGCAAGAGAAGATGTTGCACCATGTGCACAGTCAAGCGCTACGTGAATACCTGTGAAATCCTCGTCTGCTGTCTGTTTCAAGAATTGCAAGTATTTCTGACCGCCTTCAAAGTAGTCATTTACTGTTCCAAGGTCCGCTCCAACTGGGCGTGGCAATTGATCGACCGGCTGATCCATCAGCTGCTCGATTTCATTCTCCTGTTCATCTGACAGTTTAAAACCGTCACCGCCGAAAAATTTAATTCCGTTGTCTTGAACTGGGTTATGCGAAGCTGAAATCATGACACCTGCTTCTGCATCCATTGCTTTCGTTAAATAAGACACACCAGGTGTTGAGATCACACCTAAACGCATGACTTCAGCCCCAATTGAAAGTAAGCCTGCTACGAGTGCTCCTTCTAACATATGACCAGATACACGCGTGTCTCGTCCAACGAGTACCTTTGGACGTTCTTTATCCTTCGTGAGCACATAGCCGCCAAATCTCCCAATTTTAAATGCGAGCTCTGGCGTTAATTCGCTATTAGCCACACCCCTTACACCATCAGTTCCAAAGTACTTGCCCATGTTTCAATCGCTCCTTTTTTACCATTCAAGAGGACGCTGCGTCCTCTTTATTATCTTCTTTGACCCGCTGTCTTTGACTCGATTCTTTTTTTGCTTTATCTTGTGTTGATTCCTTTTGACTCTTCTCTTCCTGATCATCATCGGATGATTGATCTTTCCGATCATTCGTAGAAGCCGGCTGATCTTCTGTATCAGTAGAAGTCAGTTTCACTTTGACCTTCGATCTAGATAATGTCCATGTCACATTTTGAGGGCCATTCACTTGTACTTTGACCTCATGTGTTCCTTCGTTTAAGTCCCCGACATTGATATAGGCTTCAATATCTGAAGCCTTTAGTTTATCAATTGCACTCTTTGATCCTTTTGCTGTTAGTGTGAGACGCCCAGAAGACGGACTCACAAATGCAGAGCTAAGATCCTTGCTCAGACCCACGACAGAAATTGGGACATTATCGATCTTTTTTTCTTCAGCTGTTGCAACCTTCACTTTGATCTTAACGGTTTCAGGCGATACCTTTTTCACACCATCTGGCAGTGGAATGTCGGCATCAATCTCTGTATCATCTTTAATCTTGCTTAGGTCGAGCTTAACGCCGTCAATAAAATCAAGTGCATCCAGCACCTTTTGAGAACCGTAGACTGTCACCTCACTTGGGCTTGTCTCGATGCTTGAGATACTGATCCCATCTGGCAAGCTGCCCGTCCGCTCAATCTTAAACGGAACTTTCTTGCTTGGACTCGTAATCGGGACCGTAATATCTACCACAGACGGACTCACTTCGACTGGTAGCTCATTCCCGCTGCTATCATACACAGTGAGCTTCGCTTCTTTCTCAATTTGCTGATCGACATCCTCTAAGTTCACAAATGCTTTAATGACAGAAATTTTGTCGATCACGTCTTTTGAGCCAGTAACCGTGACATTTTTCGGATTCACAATAGGCTGCTCTGGTGAATAGCCGTCTTTGATTTTATTTTGATTATAAAATTCCGTTTCAACAGGGAATTCAGCTGTCGTTTTTTCTTGTATCGTCACAGTCGTCACAGACGGATTAATCGTTAACGTGATTCCTTTCGATACATCTCTTGCCTTCAATTCGACTTTATGTGTACCTGTCGTCAGGTTTTGCATATCTGCGTAAATTTCAAAATTTTTCGTTTGTCTTGCTGTTTTCACAGCACTAGTTGATCCTTTAATCGTGACATTGACTGTCTGCGGCACACCAGTGACTACATACTTTTCGTCGTCATAATATGCTTTAACAGGAATGTCCGTTAAGGTTGCTTCGTCTGTTGTCGATGTTGGGAAAAAGGATTCACCGATTTTTTTCGGCGTGGGCGCTTGCGCTGAATTGACTGCACCATACAGCAATAAAGCGAAGACCAATGCAAGAAACTTAACGGCCCAGCGATTATTCAAAATCTTATCCATTTTTCTTGCCCCTCCAATACCATTTGGTCGAGGAAGCATCTTTGCTGTTCTTACTAAACTCAGCAATCAGCATTTCTTCAAGCGCTTCTTCTGTCAATTCTCGATGGAGATCACCATTTCTTGCGACACTAATGCCGCCTGTCTCCTCGGAGACGATGACGGTTAAACTGTCCGTTACTTCACTAATACCAACTGCCGCGCGGTGACGTGTACCGAGCTCCTTAGAGATAAAAGGACTTTCAGACAGCGGTAAATAACACGCTGCAGCTGCAATCTCATCACGCTTCATAATCACAGCGCCGTCATGAAGCGGTGTATTCGGAATGAAGATATTAATCAGCAGCTCAGAACTCACCTTTGCATTTAAAGGAATTCCGGTCTCTATGTAATCATTCATCCCAGTATCGCGCTCAATCGTTAACAGCGCGCCTATTCTTCGTTTTGCCATATAGTTAATTGCTTTTGTAATTGCCTCGATCGTTTTCTGCTGCTGTTCCTCTACAGGTGTTCCGCTTCTAGAGAAGAAACGGCCGCGCCCAAGCTGTTCAAGCGCTCTCCTTAGCTCTGGCTGAAAAATAATAATGATCGCAAGGAACCCCCACGTAATCGCTTGATCCATCAGCCATTGAAGTGTGTTAAGACCGAGATACGCACTCCCCATCCTGACGAGAACAATGACGACAATTCCCTTTAAAAGCTGAACCGCTTTTGTTCCGCGGATGACCATCATTAATTTATATATCACATACCAAACAACGAGAATATCAACAGCATTACCGAGGTACTGCAAAAAAGGAATATCCCCTAAAGCCATTTCCTCGTCCTCCAGAATTTTCAGTTATTCTTCGTTCGATTCATTTTTTATAAAAAAAGAGCCTATGTGTAAGTACATAGCGTGGCTATTATACCACATTTTGTTTCAGCAAGGAAAATAGTTGCCATATCTGGCTGGCATTCAAGTCTGTCCATCAATAGAAAAAGAGCAGTCCCCTAGAGACTGCTCTCAAACTGTTTGATTTACTTTTGCTCCTCTGGCCCAATGACCCGCATCACATCTTGTGCTGTAGACTTCATTTTGTACCAAACCCAATCAAACACTTCATTAATTTCATTGATTTGACCAGTGACTTGTCCGGCAGAAGCAGTCAGCTGTTCTCCATTGACGACTGTTACGTTTCCATCAACCTTGCCTTCTACAATCAGCTTGCCATTTTTCACAGTGACATCACCTTTGACGGTTTCCCCTTTAGGTACCGTCACTGTATCATTTTCAACCACGAGATTCGGCTGCTTTGACACACTGAAATTATGATCCGTATTCCAGCTTGTAAACAGACTGCCTCCCATCAATATGACAAAGAGGGCAGCGGCGACCATTAGCGGATGAGCTTTGATCCATCTTTGAATCGACACACGCTTTTTCTCCTTTGGAAGACCTGCCATCACCTTTGCAGTGAAATCAGATGGTGCTTCTATATGAGATGTACTCTGCACGAGCGCGATGGATTTCTCAATTTGCTGAAAATGAGTACGGCATTCCTCACACGATTGCAGATGGCTCTTTAATTCTTTTTCATCTTCGGGCTCTATGTCCCCGTCTAAATACTGATGCATAAGCAGGACGATTTTTTCCTGACAGCTCATCAAAATCACCTCACTCAAAGGTCTCTCAACTGTTTCCGGAGAGCCTCTCTACCCCTGTGTATTCTCGTTTTCACCGTACCAACTGGTATATTCAGAATCTCACTAATTTCTTTTAACGAGAGTTCATCAATATACTTTAATACGATGACCGAGCGATATTTATCGGGTAATCTTAAAATTTTTTGCTGAATGGTGCTCGATAATTCAAGCGACACCACCTCGTCCTCTGGCAAAATGCCGTCAGCCGCAATTTGAGAATACATATTCAGTCCTTCTGTCCCTGCCACCTCTGCATCTAAATAATAATCCGGCTTTTTTTTACGAATACGGTCGATGGTCAGGTTGGTTGCAATGCGGTACAGCCACGTGGAAAACTTACGATTCACATCAAAGCTCTCAATATTCACATAGGCACGAATAAACGCCTCCTGCGCAATATCTTCTGCTTCATGTGCATTCCCAAGCATACGATAGCACAGCTGATAAATTTTGTCTTTATACAGGTCTACGATGTCTGCAAATGCGTTCTGGTCGCCTTTTTTCACTTGCTTAATTCTCTTTTTAATCATTGTTTCCATAGTATATTCAACCTCTGCCTTCACCGGTCTTTATGTATACGAACCTCGTTCCAAAAGGTTTCATTCTCCTCTAAAAAATAGTGTAACAAATTTTTGACAGCATGTTACGCTTATCAGCCGGTAAAAACCTTAACATATCCTTAAATTTCCCCAAAATTAAAAAAAGAACGGGAACAAGTCCCGCTCTATAATAGCTTTTCACCCATTAAAGAACCAATTAATGCAACTGCCGCTTCTGCTGTTTTATTTTTCTCATCTAATACCGGATTCACCTCAACAAACTCAGCAGATGTCAAAATCCCTGCTTCCTCTAAAAGCTCCATTGCAAGATGACTCTCTCTATAACTGATGCCGCCAGCAACCGGCGTTCCCACGCCAGGGCACTCCGCTGGATCAAGGCCGTCTAAATCAAGCGACAAATGAACACCATCTGTTCTTTCTTTTAAATACGCAATGGCTTCCTCCATTACTCTCGTCATCCCTAATCGATCAATTTCATGCATCGTATACACTTTAATGCCTTTTTCTCTAATCAATGCCCGCTCTCCTTCATCTAAAGAACGAGCACCAATCAAGATCACATTCTCAGGCTTTACTTTTGGCGCATAACCGCCAATATTCGTTAGATCAGCATGCCCAAGACCGAGACTGACAGCAAGTGGCATCCCATGAATATTCCCAGAAGGAGAGGTTTCCTCTGTATTTAAATCACCGTGTGCATCATACCAAATGACACCCAAATTTTCATAATGCTTGGCTACACCGGCTAGTGTACCAATTGCAATGCTATGATCCCCGCCTAAAATCAGCGGAAACGAACCGGACTGCACAATACTGCTAACCTTTTCAGCAAGAAGCTGGTTTGCGCCAGCATTCTCCGTTAAGTTTTTCAGTTTTTCACTTGTATAGAGACCTTTCTCATCATCCCTTTGCTCAACAGGAATATCCCCTAAATCCTCGACACCAAATGAAAGCGATTCCAATTTTTCTTTTACGCCAGCACAGCGAATGGCACTCGGCCCCATATCAACGCCTCTTCTCATTTGACCGAGATCCATCGGCACCCCGACAATCGTGACCTTCTTTCGATCTCCCATATGTACATCCCCTTTCCGTTCATGCTTATATTTTACTTTCTCGGTACCTTTTGACTCAACTCAACAATATTTTGAATAGTTATACATTCCAATCGTCAAAATAAAAAAAAGACACCTTTTTAAAAAAGGTGTCTTAACTGGGCTAGCTGGATTCGAACCAACGCATGACGGAGTCAAAGTCCGTTGCCTTACCGCTTGGCTATAGCCCAAAAATGGTGGAGGGGGGCGGATTCGAACCGCCGAACCCGGAGGGAGCGGATTTACAGTCCGCCGCGTTTAGCCACTTCGCTACCCCTCCACATATGGAATTGATAAAAGAAAAACAGTGCCGGCAAGAGGACTTGAACCCCCAACCTACTGATTACAAGTCAGTTGCTCTACCAGTTGAGCTACACCGGCATATGGTGGAGGATGACGGGCTCGAACCGCCGACCCTCTGCTTGTAAGGCAGATGCTCTCCCAGCTGAGCTAATCCTCCACATGATGGTGACCCGTACGGGATTCGAACCCGTGTTACCGCCGTGAAAGGGCGGTGTCTTAACCGCTTGACCAACGGGCCAGTTTGTCAAGTTTACTGTTTCCGTGAAGCTGACAAAAGTTATTATATACAGGTTGTCCCCCTTTTGTAAAGGGGATTTTTATTTTTTTTATTTTCTAACTATTCAACCCTCATCAGCACAACATTTCGACTGAAATATAATTTCAGTATTTAAATATAATATTGAAATTTCATGTCATACTCAATATACTGAAAATGAAGAAATAAGGAGGTATGTCACATGCAGCCATCTCAACTGCGTTCTTTGACAACAGAATCAAGAAACCCTAACACCATGGGAATTTCACAAGCAAGCCCGCTAGAAATACTCCAAATGATAAATGCGGAAGATATGAAGGTCGCTCAAGCCGTCAACCGTGTCCTTCCAGACGTAAAGACAGCAAGTGACTTTGCCTTTGAATCCATCTCGAATGGGGGCAGACTCATTTATCTAGGCGCTGGAACAAGCGGCAGAATTGGGGTAATGGATGCGGTCGAATGTCCACCTACCTATAGCATTTCACCTGATGTCATCGTAGGCATCATGGCCGGTGGAGACTCTGCCTTTTCACATGCAGCAGAAGATGTGGAAGACAGTGAAGAAGCTGGTCAAAAAGATTTAGAACACATCCACCTGACATCAAAAGATACAGTTGTCGGCATCGCGGCGAGCGGTAGAACACCCTATATCATTGGCGCTTTAAACTATGCTAAAACCATTGGAGCAAAAACAGTAGCCCTCAGCTGCAATGAACAAGCAGAGATTAGCGAACTAGCAGACTGCGCCATTGAAGTCGTCGTAGGACCAGAAGCCATCACTGGGTCAACACGAATGAAAGCCGCATCCGCTCATAAAATGATTTTAAATATGCTTTCCACCTCTGTCATGATCAGACAAGGCAAAGTATATGAAAACCTGATGGTAGATGTAAAAGTAAGCAATCATAAACTAAAAGAACGCGCCATCACCATCATTCAGCATGTGACCAATGCTTCCTACGAACAAGCCGTAAAAGCCCTTGAAGCAGCCGATTTAGAAGTTAAAACAGCCATCGTCATGCTCCAAACCAAAACAGATAAAAAGACAGCCAAAGACCTGCTCAACAAAGCAGATGGTCACATCGCCAAAGCCATCTTACGTCATCAATCTTAAAGGAGGAAACTCATGTCAGCAGGCGGACTCACCCTACTACACACAATGAAATCAAAGCTTCCCCAATCTGAAAAAATCATTGCAGACTATATCCTTGCCCATCCTGACAAAGTCATTAAAAGCACAGTGCATGAAATCAGTCAGGCTGCCGGTGCAAGCAGCTCTGCCGTCATCCGCCTCTGTAAGTCTCTCGGGCTGGATGGCTATCACGATTTGAAAATGCGGATCGCTGGAGACTTAATGCACACTGATAAACAAGGCTACCGGGATATCGAACAAGATGAACCACTTCAATCCATTATTCAAAAGACAGCAGGAAACACCATTCAATCGATCAAAGATACAGCCTCTATTTTAAATGTAGAAGCTTTAGAAAAAGCTGTTCAACTGCTGCTGAATGCAAACCAAATCCATTTTATCGGTGTGGGTGCATCTGGCATCGTCGCAGCTGATGCCCAGCAGAAATTTCTCAGAATCAATTATGCAGCCACTGCCTTCACTGACATGCACATCGCATCTACGGTCATCGCAAATGCTGGAAAGAATGACATTGTGTTCGGTATATCCTTCTCAGGAGAAACATTAGACATCATCCAAGCCCTTCAGCTCGCAAAAGAAAATGAAGTGAAAACCATTGCTTTAACGCATCCAGGGCATACAAGCGTTTCTGCATTGTGTGATGTCCATCTATCAACGTCCGGTTCCAATGAAGCACCTTTTCGCAGTGCTGCCACTTCCTCTAGAATGGCACAGCTCTATTTAATCGATGTCTTGTTCCTCAGTTTAGCCTCCCGTCAATATGAACAGACAGCACAATATATTGACAAAACAAGGCATGCCATCCGCTCCATGAAACGAAAAACAAAGGGGGATTCAACATGAGTCATCAAAAAAAATATCAGCAGTTGGCGAAAGAAATCCTTTCACTCTGTGGTGGTTC
This sequence comes from Bacillus sp. FSL W7-1582, assembly GCF_038593325.1. Classification (NCBI taxonomy): domain Bacteria; kingdom Bacillati; phylum Bacillota; class Bacilli; order Caryophanales; family Bacillaceae; genus Bacillus; species Bacillus sp. FSL W7-1582. The sequence goes on along the minus strand of NZ_CP151987.1, from coordinate 182,837 downwards.
TGAAAACATCTCTTCCCACACACATTGTATGACACGTCTCCGAATTACACCCATTGATCGTGAAAAAGTGCAAACCACCGCGATCAAAGAACTCGATGGCGTCATTGGCGTCGTCGAAGCGGAAACACTGCAAATCATTTTAGGCACAGGTGTTGTCAACCAAGTATCAAGTGCGTTTGAACAGCTGCTCAACGCCTCAGGTTCATATGACTTAAACAACGAAGCACAGAAAAACAAACAAGCCATTTCACAAAAGAACCGCACACCATTCAAGCTGTTCTTACGGCGGATCGCCAGCATTTTCATTCCCATTATTCCAGCACTCGTTGCATCGGGTCTTATAACGGGTATTACAAAAGCGGTCGTGCAAGCAGGCTGGCTCGATGAAAAATCTCAAGCTGCGATTATCCTAACCGTTATAGGCTCAGGCTTGTTTGCTTATCTCGGTATATTAGTAGGAACAAACGCCGCAAAAGAATTTGGTGGCTCTCCTGCATTAGGCGCATTAGCAGGTATTCTCATCATTAACCCAGCTGCCGCTGATATTATGTTATTTGGCACTAATATTCTACCAGGCAGAGGCGGACTCATCGGTGTTCTTCTTGCAGCTATTTTTATGGCACTTGTTGAGACACGGATCAGACGCTTCGTCCCGCAATCACTCGATATCATCGTCACACCAACCATCACACTACTCATTACAGGCATTTTCACGTACGTTATCTTCATGCCAGTCGGCGGATTTATATCTGATGCCATCACCTCTGGACTTACTTATCTATTAAACATTGGCGGTATTTTTGCCGGATTTGTTCTTGGTGCGACCTTCCTTCCTCTTGTTGTCACTGGACTTCACCAAGGCCTAACACCTATTCATATGGAACTGATTAATTCAATTGGAGATGACCCGCTTCTGCCAATCCTCGCTATGGGAGGCGCAGGACAGGTCGGTGCTGCCTTTGCCATTTATATGAAAACAAAAAAGAAAAAGCTGAAAAGAGCCATTGCAGGCGGACTTCCTTCAGGAATGCTTGGAATTGGAGAACCGCTCATTTTCGGTGTCACACTCCCGCTCGGAAGACCCTTCCTCACCGCTTGTCTCGGCGCTGGAATCGGCGGAGCATTTCAAGCCTATTTCCAAATCGCCACTAAAGCAATCGGGGTATCAGGTCTCCCATTAACCTTTATCGTTCACACACATCAAATGCTACTTTACTTAATAGGACTCTTTATTGCATATGTCGCTGGATTTATCTTCACATACTTATTTGGATTTCATGATGATATGGCTGTTGAATTCGAGGAAAATAAGCAATAGGAGGTCTAGCTCTTGAAGAAATATTTTCTCATCATCACAAGTCTGTTCATGCTCCTAGGGTTACCAGTACAAACATTTGCAACTAGCTCCCATCCTGTATCGTCTTTGTCTAAAACAGCACCTGAAGAATATCCCGTCTTAAAAAAAGCAAAACGACCGGAACAAGTAGGTTTTTCTTCTAGGCAGCTTAGGAAGGTTGATCACATGATTCAAAACGATATCAAAGCAGGGTTTCCAGGGGCAGCACTCATCATTATCAAGGATGGTCAGATCGTCCATCAAAAAGCCTATGGCTACAGACAAAAATATAAAGGGACAACAGAACTCAAATTCTATAAGAAAATGAAAAAGAGCACACTGTTCGATTTGGCATCCAATACAAAAATGTATGCCACCAACTATGCCCTGCAAAAGCTAGTATATGAACAAAAACTAGATGTAAATGAAAAAATACAAACCATCCTGCCCGACTTTCAAGATGAACCAGATGCAAAGGTAACCGGCAAAGATCAGCTTCGAGTCAAGGATCTTCTCACCCATTCTGCCGGACTGCCTTCCAGTGTTTTATTTTATAGCAAAGAGCAAGCGGGCTCTTTTTTCTCTCAAGATAGACAAACAACCATGAAATGGCTGCCAAAGGTACCTCTGCAATACAAGCCAGGCACTCAGCATATTTATAGTGATATTGATTACATGCTGTTAGGCATGATCATTGAGAAAAAAACCGGTATGCCACTTGATCAATATGTAGAGTCGATGATTTATCGACCGCTTGGTCTCAAACAGACCATGTTCAATCCGCTGAAAAAGGGATTCAAGCCAAAGCATTTTGCAGCAACCGAGCGTCTAGGCAATACAAGAGATGGTGTCATTGATTTTGAAAACATTCGCAGGTATACCTTGCTAGGTGAAGTCCACGATGAGAAAGCCTATTACTCAATGGCAGGTGTCTCCGGACATGCTGGACTTTTCTCTAATACATCAGATATGGCCGTACTGCTTCAGCTGATGCTCAATAAAGGAGGCTATGGGAAAACAACCATCTTTGACCAAGCTTCTATCGATCTCTTTACGGAATCATCAGACACGAACCCAACTTACGGGCTAGGCTGGCGGAAAAACGGCAATACTGACATGGAATGGATGTTTGGGAAATACGCAAGTAAAGAAGCGTACGGACACACAGGCTGGACAGGAACGATGACACTGATTGATCCAAAACACAATCTAGGCGTCGTCTTGCTAACAAATAAAAAACATTCACCCGTCGTTTCACCTGAAGTCAACCCAAATCAATTTGAAGGTGACCTTTTCCCAACTGGTACTTATGGAAGCATCATGACCGCAATCTACGAATCTTTTAAGTAAAAGGAGGAATTTGATGTTAAAAGCTCTGTTCCCCGCTGCACTCGTTTTGGCCCTGCTCACCTCTTCCATTCCAACGGAAAAGGTGAGCTCCGCCCCTCTCCCAACTGCCAAACAAATGGTTCAGGACATGTCCTTGGATGAAAAAATTGGCCAAATGCTCATGCCAGACTTTCGCAATTGGCAAGCAGAAGGTGAATCCGCTCCTACAGGCTTCACAAAAATGAATAAAGAAGTTTCTCACCTTGTAGAGAAATATCATTTAGGCGGTGTCATCTTATTTGCAGAAAATGTCGTTGATACGAAACAAACCGTCAAACTCACACATGAATTTCAACAAGCATCACCCAACATTCCTTTACTCATTTCCATTGATCAAGAAGGCGGAATCGTCACAAGACTACAAAAGGGAACACATTTCCCAGGAAATATGTCGATTGGTGCCTCTCGAAGTGAGAAAAATGCTTATGACACTGGTAAAATCATCGGTAAAGAATTAAACGCTCTAGGTATCAATACAAATTTCTCTCCTGTTCTTGATGTAAATAATAACCCGAATAACCCCGTCATCGGTGTCCGTTCCTTTAGCTCTGACCCTGAACTTGTCACGAGACTTGGTCTGCAAACCATGAAAGGACTTCAAAAGGAAAAGACCATTTCCACATTAAAGCATTTCCCGGGACATGGTGATACAGCTGTTGATAGTCACTACGGTCTTCCGCTTGTCGAACATGATCTAGATCGTCTTAAAAAGGTGGAGCTGTATCCATTTCAACAAGCAATCAACGCAGGGGCAGATATGGTCATGACCGCTCATGTTCAATTCCCAGCCATTGATGACACAACGTATAAAAGCAAAAAAGATGGCGAGGACATTATGGTTCCAGCAACCTTATCAAAAAAAGTCATCACAAACTTATTAAAAGAAGACATGGGCTTTCAAGGAGTGGTTGTAACAGACGCCCTCAATATGAAAGCGATTGCAGATAACTTCGGACAGGAAGAAGCTGTGGTAATGGCTATTAAAGCAGGCGTCGACATTGCCCTCATGCCAGCACCTGTCACGTCCTTAAAGACAGAAAAAAACCTAGAGAATGTGTTCAATGCTTTAAAAAGAGCAGTTCTCACAAAAGAAATCCCGATATCTCAGATCAATCAATCTGTCGAAAAAATCCTTCAATTAAAGATCAAACGCGGCATCATTTCCGCCAATAAATCAGTAAGCCTTGAGAAGAAAATCAAAAAAGCCACACAGCTCGTTGGTCAAAAGTCGCACCGAAAAGCAGAACAAAAAATGGCACGTGAAGGAATCACTCTCCTTAAAAACAACGACAAAACCTTGCCTTTTAAGCCTAAAAAGAATGACAAAATCGTACTCATGGCACCATACGAAGATCAAACAAAAGCAATGTCCGTCACAATTGAATCACTAATCAAACAAAAAAAGATCAAACCTGTGCGTATCCAATCATACGCATTTGCAGATAAGAGCTTCTCCAAAGAAACAGCCAAACTCATTCAAAATGCTGACTATGTCATTACCGGCTCTTACGTTGTCCAAAATGACCCGGCTGTGAATGATGGCGTCATTGATGACGGTGTACAGGATCCGAAAAAATGGGCAACGGCCTTCCCTCGTGCTGTCATGAATGAAGCAGCAGCACAAAACAAAAAATTGGTCATCATGAGTCTTAGAAACCCATATGATGCTGCAAATTTCGAGGAAGCCGACGCCTTACTGGCTGTGTACGGTTTTAAAGGCTACTCAAATGGACAATTCAATCAACCCAATATTCCTGCGGGACTAGAAGTGATTTTTGGAGCGGCCTCACCTAAAGGAAAATTGCCCGTCGCTATCCCATCAGTCACTCATCCTAATCAAACCCTTTACCCATTTGGCTATGGACTCAATTTAAAAGGCAAACAGATCAAATAGGAGGGATTCTCTTGAAAAAGACAGCAAGCTTGATACTCGCTAGCATTCTCATGATCAGCACATTGACCGCCGCCTCCCCCGCAGATTCAGAACGAACAGATACAAAAGGAAAAAAAGCAACAGTCAAAACAGGTATCGAAACATTACTCTCAAGTAACCTCTCTTGGCTTAAAGGGAAAAAAGTAGGGCTTATTACGAATCCTACAGGCATTGATGCAAACATGAAAAGCAGTGTCGATCTGCTATTTGAACACCCCGATATCAAACTGACTGCCTTGTATGGGCCTGAACATGGCGTCCGTGGTGATGCACAAGCAGGAGAAGGCGTCGAATCGTATACTGACGAAAAAACAGGCCTGCCTGTTTACTCTCTTTATGGAAAAACAAGAAAGCCAACTCCTGAAATGCTCAAAAATGTAGATGTCCTGCTATTTGATATTCAAGACGTTGGTGCTCGTTATTACACCTATATTTACACGATGGCGTATGCAATGGAAGCGGCTAAGGAAAACAACATTCCATTTGTTGTCTTAGATCGTCCAAACCCAATAGGCGGACTAAAAGTAGAAGGACCCGTATTAGAGCCAGAACATGCCTCATTTGTAGGTCTCTATCCCATCCCATTAAGACATGGGATGACAACTGGAGAACTTGCATACATGTTTAACAAAGAGTTTCATATCAACGCTGATGTAAAAGTGATCAAAATGAAACATTGGAAACGATCCATGACGTTCGATGACACGAAGCTGCCGTTCGTCCTCCCTTCACCTAACATGCCGACCGTTGATAGTACCTTTGTCTACCCAGCAACAGGATTAATCGAAGGCACAAACGTTTCTGAAGGCAGAGGAACAACAAAACCGTTCGAACTCATTGGCGCCCCATATATCAATAGCAATGAGCTAGCAGATCATTTAAATGGGTTAAAACTAAAAGGCGTTCAATTTAGACCTGTCTCATTTACCCCTACCTTTTCAAAACATGCCGGGACTTTGTCTCACGGGGTACAGCTTTATGTCACAGACCGAAAATCATTCGAAGCAGTCAAAACAGGTCTATCTATCATCAAAGCAATACATGACTTGTATCCTAATGACTTTCAATTCCTACAAACAGGCAGCTTTGATAAACTCATCGGGAATAGCTGGATCAAAGAAGAAATCAATAAAGGCACTTCCATCAAACACATCATGAAACAATACCACCATGACCTGAAAACGTTCGAAAAGAAACGAAAAAAATACCTCATCTATTAATCGCAAAAAAACCTCCACCTTAAAGGATGGAGGTTTTTTCATGATAAAGACTTAGTCACAGCAGGTACTTTCAGCTCGAAACGATGAAGTAAAAAGCCAAACAAGGCTGCAAGCACTTGCTGAAACAGCATGCCAATCACGACAGGAACAGCAACAGCAGGCGGGAAAAAGCTAATGGCAAGCACAGCACCCGCGCTAATGTTCCGCATACCGCCCGTATACACAATCGCCACAATTTCTCCTTGGGTACATTTCATCGCCTTTCCAATCAACCACGCAAAAGCATACCCACTCATTGCAATGAAAAAGACAGTCGCTGCTTTGCTAAAAAATGCAGCATCCAGTTCACGCAAATATGGGGCGACAACAGAACTGTTAATCGATACGACAACAAACAAGCCTAATTTTGAAAAAGGAGCCAAGGTCTGACTCATTGCTTTTGTCACCGATGGCTTTGCATACTGACGAACGAGCATCCCTAAAATAGAGGGCAGCACCACCATACCGAATAGTCCTTTCATGATCGCCACCATGTCCATATGGACCTGTGTACCAACGAAGATTGACAAGCTTACTGGCACAATCAATGGCGAAAGCAATGTATCAATTAATATGATAGATAACGTTAACCCCACATTCCCTTTATACATTGCCGCCCATATTAAACTAGACACACCTGTCGGAATCACCATCGCAAGCGTCAAACCGGTGATCGTCATAGAATCGCCCGCAAATATCAAATGCCCTGCTGACCATGCATAAAGGGGCATCAACACATGCAAAATCATAAACGATAAAATCAAAGGCAATGGATGCATCACCGTATGTTTTAAAGCTGAAAAAGTAGATGACAAGCTCCCTGAAAATGTCATCACAGCAAACACCCAAGGCACCAAAAAGGTGAAATCTTTTAAATACGCCGCCAATAATACACCAGATAGCACGCTGACAGGCGTAATGAGCGGCATCATCCGGCCGAGCACCTGATTCAAACGGACAAGCATGCCGGCCACCTCCATCCTTCACTTTCTTCCTTGTTTTATTGTAACAAACAGAAAAGTCTTTTAAGATCCAATCACTTGTTTCACAAGCTTTTGACTAGACGTATCCATTCCAACTACGTCCACCTCTACACCAGCTGTACGATATTTGTCCTTCACACGTTCTATCGCGGCCACACCTGATTCATCCCATATACGCGCTTCAGACAAATCAATGACAACAGCTTGGAGATCTTTTTTCTGATCGAACGCTTGGATGAAATCAGTCACAGAAGCAAAGAAAATTTGGCCTTTTATTCGATAAATCCAAGTCCCTGCTTGGCTTTCTGTAGACGTAATATGAAGCTTCGATATTTTTGCTACAAAGAATACCGCACTAAGAAGAACACCTGCAAAAACACCCTTTGATAAATCATGAGTGAACACCACCGTCACGACCGTGACAAGCATCACAAGAGAATCTGTTTTTGGGTTCTTTTTCAGCTGCTGGAATGAACTCCAATCAAAGGTACCAATAGAAACCATGATCATGACAGCCACAAGAGCAGCCATCGGAATTTGAACAACCACATCACCGAGCACAAAAATCAATACCATTAAAAATGCACCAGCAACAAAGGTAGAAAGCCTGCCTCGTCCCCCTGCCTTTGTATTAATCACAGATTGACCAATCATCGCACAGCCAGCCATACCGCCAAAAAATCCTGCCACCACATTGGCAATTCCTTGGCCTCTCGCTTCCTTATTTTTACGACTAGACGTTTCCGTCATATCATCTACAATCTGTGCTGTTAATAAAGATTCAAGTAAACCAACCATCGCAAGTGCTAAGGAATAAGGAAAAATGATAGCAAGTGTTTCCCAGTTAAACGGTACATTTGGGATAAGAAAAACTGGCAAAGAGCTAGGCAGCTCTCCCATGTCTCCAACCGTTCTGACATCAATATGCCCAAATACAGCAATCATCGTCATCACAATAATTGCAATAAGTGGAGAGGGAATAACTTTTGTGACCATCGGCAATACATAAATGATCAACAATGCTCCACCTGTCATGACATACATAGCCATGGATTCCCCAACGAAATGCGGCAGCTGTGCCATGAAGATCATAATTGCCAATGCATTAACAAAACCAACCATCACAGACCTCGGAATAAATTTCATCAGACGAGAAACACGACACATTCCAAACACAATTTGAATCAGGCCTGTTAAAATCGTAGCCGCAAACAAGTACTGCAATCCATGATCGGCTACCAAATTAACCATAACCAGAGCCATAGCCCCTGTAGCGGCCGAAATCATACCTGGCCGTCCACCAACAAACGAAATGACAATGGCAATACAAAACGAAGCATACAACCCAATCTTTGGATCAACGCCCGCAATAATCGAAAACGCAATCGCCTCAGGAATTAAAGCCAGAGCCACTAAAATACCCGCCAGCACATCCTGACGCACATATCCAAACCATTCTTGCTTTACAAATAAATCTTTCAAACCATCTACTCCTTTTTATATACATACCGTACAAGGAAAAAGAAGGCGAATAAAACCCGGAGATACAGAAAGGAACAAACAATAACCATTCAATTTCGGGGAAAAAGAGGAACGTACAGAGTCTTTTGTTAGAGAGGATAATCATCACTTTAGTAAGAATATAAGAAAGGAACTAAGGAATCAAGCACAAAAAGAAGGAATGTGTAGAAAATTGATACAAAGCTTACTTACCAATCGATTTATTCCATTCTTGAGTCTATTTGTCACTGAGCATGTCCAACATTTAAAGCAAACAACAAAAGCCCCTATATAAAAGGGGCTTTTGGTTGATTAACGTAATAATTGAAGTACATTTTGCGGCTGTTGATTCGCTTGTGCAAGCATAGCTTGAGACGCTTGAGAAAGAATGTTGTTCTTTGTGAACTCACTCATTTCTTTCGCCATGTCAACGTCACGAATACGAGACTCAGCAGCAGTTAAGTTTTCAGCAGATGCACCCAAGTTGTTAATCGTGTGCTCTAGACGGTTTTGTACTGCACCAAGTTTTCCACGTTGAGCAGATACTTGGTTAATAGCTGCATCAACAATACTTAGTTGAGTATCAAAACCAACATCAGTAGCATCTGCTGCATTATCAGCAAACTTTCTTACATCGATGTCTTTAATCGCTTGATTCGCTACAATTCCATTAGCACCTTTCACTCCCAATGCATCTGTACTCATTTTATCAATATGAACTGAGATTTGTTGAGTTGCATTAGCACCGATTTGGAACACTAAAGCATTACCACTTGCTGGAACTGCAGGTGTACCTGTATCTGGATCATCTGGATCTGTCGGCGGAATTGCTGGTGTTCCTGGGGTTCCTTTAAACGAACCATCTAATAATTTTTTACCGTTAAACTCTGTACGATTTGAAATTCCATCTACTTCTTCTTGTAAAGCTTTAATTTCATCTTGGATAGATTGAAGGTCAGACTCTTTATCCTGTGTACCAGTATTTCCAGCTTGAACGACTAATTCACGAACACGTTGAAGGATTGAGTGAGTTTCAGTCAATGCCCCCTCAGCTGTTTGGATAAGAGAGATACCGTCCTGTGCGTTTTTTGAAGCCATTTCTAATCCGCGAATTTGTCCACGCATTTTTTCAGAGATTGCAAGACCTGCTGCGTCATCTCCTGCACGGTTGATTTTAAGACCAGAAGAAAGTTTCTCCATGTTCTTTTGGCTCGCACCGTTGTTTGCAGACAAACGGTTTAATGTGTTAAGTGCCGCGATATTGTGGTTAATTCTCATTTCCTATTACCTCCATGTAATTTTTTTCGAGCTTGTCTACAAAGTCCATTTAGATGAGAAGCTCTTCCTTAGAATTTCCGATTTCTAAGGCATGTGTATAGTAGTCATACAGATCACCTTTTGGCTCTCTAACTTTACTACCATATGTAACAACAGTTATGGCAATAATCATGAAATCTCCTTCTATTAATGCTCACCATAACAAAGAGTATTGTGTTACCTACTATAGACAGACCTACCACATATTTTAGTTTGTGGAAATTGTTTATTTCACAAATTCGACACATTTAAAATGCATAAAAGGAAGATGAAATTCTATCAACTACATTTTCAGGAGGAGAAACATAATTAGTGTAAAATTGTGTGGAAACAACACTTTTTCGTATACCCTAGAATCACTCGATAAAGTAACAGAGAAAGAAAAAGGTTTTTGAGAGAAGGATTCACTTCAAAAAAAGAACGATGAAAAATAACATCAAAAAAAGCCCCTGTTCTCTATGATCAGAGGCTTTACCTTTTTCACTTTTTCAATGCTTTTTGAAGAGCTGCTTTTATCTTCGAACCGTTCCATCTTTTATATGGCACAACGTTGACCAATGGAATGCCTTGCTCTGTCATCAACTAGACGAATTAGCATTGTACGTTCTCAACTACCTTTTTATATTTAAATAAATAGTGGGAGCGATTCGCAAAAAAGCACGATATAAGAAAATTCATTTGCATGATATGTGTCATACTCATTCTACAATGTTAATTAACCAAATTGGAAAAATACCTGGCTTTAATATTAAGTCTGTATCTCAACGTTTAGGGCATGCAAATGTAAAAACCACGCTTGAAACTTATACGCATGCATTCAAAGAAGCAGACACTTTGGTTGCAGATGCAATTTCAAATCTATTGCAAGCTAAGTGATCCGATCCCAATTCGATCCCAAGCAATTAAAAAAGACATAAAAAAAAGCCTTCTCATCATCGAGAAACCTTGTCAGAACAATATTTAGAGGAAAGCTTCCAAGCGGGCTCGAACCGCTGACCTCTTCCTTACCATGGAAGTGCTCTACCTACTGAGCTATGGAAGCATGGCTCCGCAGGTAGGACTCGAACCTACGACCGATCGGTTAACAGCCGATAGCTCTACCACTGAGCTACTGCGGAATGGATAAAGTAACTTCTTCCATTGGAAGGATATAAACAAAAAGCTTGGCGGCGTCCTACTCTCACAGGGGGAAACCCCCAACTACCATCGGCGCTGAAGAGCTTAACTTCCGTGTTCGGTATGGGAACGGGTGTGACCTCTTCGCTATCGCCACCAAACCTGATGGAGAGAATGTTCTCTCAAAACTAGATAACAACGTTCATTTTTCACATTAGAATATAGGTTAAGTCCTCGATCTATTAGTATCTGTCAGCTCCACGTGTCACCACGCTTCCACCTCAGACCTATCAACCTGATCATCTTTCAGGGATCTTACTTCCTTGCGGAATGGGAAATCTCATCTTGAGGGGGGCTTCATGCTTAGATGCTTTCAGCACTTATCCCGTCCGCACATAGCTACCCAGCGATGCCCTTGGCAGAACAACTGGTACACCAGCGGTGCGTCCATCCCGGTCCTCTCGTACTAAGGACAGCTCCTCTCAAATTTCCTGCGCCCGCGACGGATAGGGACCGAACTGTCTCACGACGTTCTGAACCCAGCTCGCGTACCGCTTTAATGGGCGAACAGCCCAACCCTTGGGACCGACTACAGCCCCAGGATGCGATGAGCCGACATCGAGGTGCCAAACCTCCCCGTCGATGTGGACTCTTGGGGGAGATAAGCCTGTTATCCCCGGGGTAGCTTTTATCCGTTGAGCGATGGCCCTTCCATGCGGAACCACCGGATCACTAAGCCCGACTTTCGTCCCTGCTCGACTTGTAGGTCTCGCAGTCAAGCTCCCTTGTGCCTTTACACTCTGCGAATGATTTCCAACCATTCTGAGGGAACCTTTGGGCGCCTCCGTTACATTTTAGGAGGCGACCGCCCCAGTCAAACTGCCCACCTGACACTGTCTCCCTGCCCGATAAGGGCAGCGGGTTAGAAGGTCAATACAGCCAGGGTAGTATCCCACCGATGCCTCCACCGAAGCTAGCGCTCCGGTTTCCAAGGCTCCTACCTATCCTGTACAAGCTGTACCAACATTCAATATCAGGCTGCAGTAAAGCTCCACGGGGTCTTTCCGTCCTGTCGCGGGTAACCTGCATCTTCACAGGTACTATAATTTCACCGAGTCTCTCGTTGAGACAGTGCCCAGATCGTTGCGCCTTTCGTGCGGGTCGGAACTTACCCGACAAGGAATTTCGCTACCTTAGGACCGTTATAGTTACGGCCGCCGTTTACTGGGGCTTCAATTCGCACCTTCGCTTACGCTAAGCGCTCCTCTTAACCTTCCAGCACCGGGCAGGCGTCAGCCCCTATACTTCGCCTTACGGCTTCGCAGAGACCTGTGTTTTTGCTAAACAGTCGCCTGGGCCTATTCACTGCGGCTTCTCGGGGCTTTAACACCCTAAGAAGCACCCCTTCTCCCGAAGTTACGGGGTCATTTTGCCGAGTTCCTTAACGAGAGTTCTCTCGATCACCTTAGGATTCTCTCCTCGCCTACCTGTGTCGGTTTGCGGTACGGGCACCTCTCACCTCGCTAGAGGCTTTTCTTGGCAGTGTGGAATCAGGAACTTCGCTACTAAATTTCGCTCGCCATCACAGCTCAGCCTTCACGGGAAACGGATTTGCCTATTTCCCAGCCTAACTGCTTGGACGCGGATATCCAATACCGCGCTTACCCTATCCTCCTGCGTCCCCCCATTGCTCAAATGGTGAGGAGGTGGTACAGGAATATCAACCTGTTGTCCATCGCCTACGCCTTTCGGCCTCGGCTTAGGTCCCGACTAACCCTGAGCGGACGAGCCTTCCTCAGGAAACCTTAGGCATTCGGTGGACGGGATTCTCACCCGTCTTTCGCTACTCATACCGGCATTCTCACTTCTAAGCGCTCCACCAGTCCTTCCGGTCTGACTTCACTGCACTTAGAACGCTCTCCTACCACTGTTCGTAAGAACAGTCCGCAGCTTCGGTGATACGTTTAGCCCCGGTACATTTTCGGCGCAGAGTCACTCGACCAGTGAGCTATTACGCACTCTTTAAATGGTGGCTGCTTCTAAGCCAACATCCTGGTTGTCTAAGCAACTCCACATCCTTTTCCACTTAACGTATACTTTGGGACCTTAGCTGGCGGTCTGGGCTGTTTCCCTTTCGACTACGGATCTTATCACTCGCAGTCTGACTCCCAAGGATAAGTCATCGGCATTCGGAGTTTGACTGAATTCGGTAACCCGGTAGGGGCCCCTAGTCCAATCAGTGCTCTACCTCCGAGACTCTTACCTTGAGGCTAGCCCTAAAGCTATTTCGGAGAGAACCAGCTATCTCCAGGTTCGATTGGCATTTCACCCCTACCCACACCTCATCCCCGCACTTTTCAACGTGCGTGGGTTCGGGCCTCCATTCAGTGTTACCTGAACTTCACCCTGGACATGGGTAGATCACCTGGTTTCGGGTCTACGACCACGTACTCATGCGCCCTATTCAGACTCGCTTTCGCTGCGGCTCCGCATCTTCTGCTTAACCTTGCACGGGATCGTAACTCGCCGGTTCATTCTACAAAAGGCACGCCATCACCCGTTAACGGGCTCTGACTACTTGTAGGCACACGGTTTCAGGATCTATTTCACTCCCCTTCCGGGGTGCTTTTCACCTTTCCCTCACGGTACTGGTTCACTATCGGTCACTAGGGAGTATTTAGCCTTGGGAGATGGTCCTCCCGGATTCCGACGGAATTTCACGTGTTCCGCCGTACTCAGGATCCACTCTGGAGAGAACAACATTTCAGTTACAGGGCTGTTACCTTCTTTGGCGGGCCTTTCCAGACCTCTTCGCTTATATCGTTCCTTTGTAACTCCGTATAGAGTGTCCTACAACCCCAAGAGGCAAGCCTCTTGGTTTGGGCTGTTCCCGTTTCGCTCGCCGCTACTCAGGGAATCGCATTTGCTTTCTCTTCCTCCGGGTACTTAGATGTTTCAGTTCCCCGGGTATGCCTTCTCATACTCTATGTATTCAAGTATGGATACTACTCCATTACGAGCAGTGGGTTTCCCCATTCGGAAATCTCCGGATCAAAGCTTGCTTACAGCTCCCCGAAGCATATCGGTGTTCGTCCCGTCCTTCATCGGCTCCTAGTGCCAAGGCATCCACCGTGCGCCCTTTCTAACTTAACCATTTCTTACTTTAGAAAGAATCACTATGTGTGATGAACTTTGCATTGCATTCAATGTGAATGTATTACTTATTGTTATCTAGTTTTCAAAGAACAATCCTGTCTCGCTAGAGACATGTTTGAAGGAATGATCCTTCAAAACTAAACAAGACGAAAAACGTACGCTGCTCCATATATCCTTAGAAAGGAGGTGATCCAGCCGCACCTTCCGATACGGCTACCTTGTTACGACTTCACCCCAATCATCTGCCCCACCTTCGGCGGCTGGCTCCATAAAGGTTACCTCACCGACTTCGGGTGTTGCAAACTCTCGTGGTGTGACGGGCGGTGTGTACAAGGCCCGGGAACGTATTCACCGCGGCATGCTGATCCGCGATTACTAGCGATTCCAGCTTCACGCAGTCGAGTTGCAGACTGCGATCCGAACTGAGAACAGATTTGTGGGATTGGCTAAACCTTGCGGTCTCGCAGCCCTTTGTTCTGTCCATTGTAGCACGTGTGTAGCCCAGGTCATAAGGGGCATGATGATTTGACGTCATCCCCACCTTCCTCCGGTTTGTCACCGGCAGTCACCTTAGAGTGCCCAACTGAATGCTGGCAACTAAGATCAAGGGTTGCGCTCGTTGCGGGACTTAACCCAACATCTCACGACACGAGCTGACGACAACCATGCACCACCTGTCACTCTGTCCCCGAAGGGAAAGCCCTATCTCTAGGGTTGTCAGAGGATGTCAAGACCTGGTAAGGTTCTTCGCGTTGCTTCGAATTAAACCACATGCTCCACCGCTTGTGCGGGCCCCCGTCAATTCCTTTGAGTTTCAGTCTTGCGACCGTACTCCCCAGGCGGAGTGCTTAATGCGTTAGCTGCAGCACTAAGGGGCGGAAACCCCCTAACACTTAGCACTCATCGTTTACGGCGTGGACTACCAGGGTATCTAATCCTGTTCGCTCCCCACGCTTTCGCTCCTCAGCGTCAGTTACAGACCAGAGAGTCGCCTTCGCCACTGGTGTTCCTCCACATCTCTACGCATTTCACCGCTACACGTGGAATTCCACTCTCCTCTTCTGCACTCAAGTTTCCCAGTTTCCAATGACCCTCCCCGGTTGAGCCGGGGGCTTTCACATCAGACTTAAGAAACCGCCTGCGAGCCCTTTACGCCCAATAATTCCGGACAACGCTTGCCACCTACGTATTACCGCGGCTGCTGGCACGTAGTTAGCCGTGGCTTTCTGGTTAGGTACCGTCAAGGTGCAAGCAGTTACTCTTGCACTTGTTCTTCCCTAACAACAGAGCTTTACGATCCGAAAACCTTCATCACTCACGCGGCGTTGCTCCGTCAGACTTTCGTCCATTGCGGAAGATTCCCTACTGCTGCCTCCCGTAGGAGTCTGGGCCGTGTCTCAGTCCCAGTGTGGCCGATCACCCTCTCAGGTCGGCTACGCATCGTCGCCTTGGTGAGCCGTTACCTCACCAACTAGCTAATGCGCCGCGGGTCCATCTGTAAGTGACAGCCGAAACCGTCTTTCATCCTTGAACCATGCGGTTCAAGGAACTATCCGGTATTAGCTCCGGTTTCCCGGAGTTATCCCAGTCTTACAGGCAGGTTACCCACGTGTTACTCACCCGTCCGCCGCTAACATCCGGGAGCAAGCTCCCTTCTGTCCGCTCGACTTGCATGTATTAGGCACGCCGCCAGCGTTCGTCCTGAGCCAGGATCAAACTCTCCGAAAAAGTACAAAACCGAAGTTTTGTTTTTCGTCAGCGTTTGACTGACTACCTATGATGTATCATAGGATTTTTTTATAAAAACTCGAATTAACAGGTACGTTTTGTCTTGTTTAGTTTTCAAAGATCATCTTCGCCGTTCTTAGCGGCTTTAATAATATAACATTTCGCTTCATCTTATGTCAACAACTTTTTTCAAGTTTATTTCCCGAAGCGTTTGTGTTTGTCACTGTGTGTCAGCGACGATTAATAATATATCACGAAAACATTCTGTTAGTCAACGCCTTTTCAGAACTTTTTTTAAAATAGTTTTATCGTGCATGTTAAACCCTTGTCCTGCATACAATCAAGTAACAATCTTGGACAAGGCAGGAGTGTTTGAATTGAGTCGATTATATGTGTTGCCTATTAAACGGCTGAAGCAAGTAGTCATTATTCTTGTAGCAGCCCTTGCAGCTGCAACCTTTTTTTATGTACAAAAGGCACCGCCGCTGTCGGTATTTAAAACAGAACAAGGGCCCCGAGCAATTTATAAAGGAGAGACCTCATCAAAACACGCATCCCTTACATTTAATATTGGCTGGGGAGACGAGAAGGCTGTTCCTATTTTAAATGTCCTCCGAGAGTACGATATAAAGAACGCCACTTTCTTTCTGTCTGCTTCTTGGGCTGAGCGTCACCCAGATATCGTGAAAAGGATTAAAGAGGATGGCCATCAAATTGGCAGCCTTGGCTATGCATATAAAAATTATAGCCAGCTTGAAGAAAACGAAATTAAGCGAGATCTTGTCCGTGCACAAAATACATTCCAAAAGCTTGGACTGGAAGACATTCAATTATTAAGACCGCCAACTGGGCAATTTAATGAAACGGTATTGAAAATTGCAACACAGTATGGCTATACCGTTGTCCATTACAGCATCAATTCTCAAGATTGGCTGAACCCGGGCGTCGACCAGATTGTTCATAATGTAAATGATCGAATGAAAAGCGGAGACATTATTCTCCTTCACGCCTCAGATTCAGCCACCCAAACCGCTCAAGCCTTACCAGCCATTTTAAAACACTTAAAAGACAAAAATTTAAGAAACGTCACGGTTGGCGAGCTTATCTCTAATACAAAAACAAAGTCAACTGAGGTTAAGTAGCTTTTGCTTTTGAAAACCGCGGCATAGCTAATAACTGAAACGCATTACAACCTAATAGCGGAAATAGCATTAAATATAGCCAGTCCTCTTCATTGACTCTAAGCGCCGGAAACCATTCTAACGACGTGATGACGACCATGAGAAACATTGCAGAAATAAATGTTTTCTTAGAGGACTGCTGCTGTTTAAAATAAGACACGATCAATGCAAACACACCGATAAAAACAGGCAGCCACAAGTATGGAAGAAATGATTCATTCTCCCCGAAAAACAAAAACCGCAAATAAGCTAAATCAAACAGCACGAAAATCACAAGGAATAACTGAATGGTATTCCATAAAGAATGCGACCTGAAAATCTCCAGCGCAAACCGGTGCACTGTCAAAAAGACAACAAACCCCAT
Source organism: Bacillus sp. FSL W7-1582 (assembly GCF_038593325.1). Classification (NCBI taxonomy): domain Bacteria; kingdom Bacillati; phylum Bacillota; class Bacilli; order Caryophanales; family Bacillaceae; genus Bacillus; species Bacillus sp. FSL W7-1582. The sequence continues at coordinate 165,575 of NZ_CP151987.1, read as the reverse complement.
CTGACTGATTACACTAAAGATCATCCCCACACCAATAAACCAAAATAACACAGACGCAATCTCTAAAATCTCAAACGATACAAACAGCTTCTGATATTTCCCCCACTCCAGCGCAAAACCTACCACGCTTGTAATGACCGCTCCAACAGCCAGCACAGAGAAGAAAAAACGAACTAAATCCCGACTTTTCATTGAATTGACCCAACCCCTATTTTTGTTATGTATAAATTCACGTGAAACATTCATATTAAAAGTAAGACATGTAACGAAAGGAGCCACAGTATGTCAAAAGGCATCTTGCGTATAATGAGCTGTTTTCTTCTTTTATCTCTAACAGCTTGTGCTCCCAAAACCCAATCCTCATCTAATATGGACTATGACGAAACGAAAAAAATGGTCGTCGATATTTTGAAAACAGATGACGGTAAAAAGGCCATTCAACAGTTATTAAATGACGAGGCAATGAATGAAGCTTTGGTAATGGATGAACAAACTGTGAAAAAAACAATAGAGAAAACACTAACTTCTGATAAAGGCAAAGAGTTCTGGAAGAAGGTCTTTGAGGATTCTAAATTTGCCGAGACTTTCGCAAAATCCATGCAGCAACAGCATGAAAAGATGTTAAAACAATTGATGAAGGACCCTGACTATCAACAGATGATGATGGATATTCTCAAGGATCCTGAAATGGAAAAGAAATACGGTGAACTGGTCAAAAGCAAAGAGTTCAGAAAGCACTTAGAGAAAGTCATCACAGAAACATTAAGCAGCCCTCTCTATAAGAAGAAATTCGAAGATGAGCTAAAAAAAGCAGTCTCTGAAAGCAGCAATGATTCCGGTTCACAAGGAAGCGGCAGTTAAACATCACCCGAGTGGCACAAGGTCCACTCGGGATTTCATTATGCTTTTACTGCTAATTGTTCAATGACTTTATTGGCAATGTGTTGATACACTTCCCCTGTCGGATGACTCGCATCATAGACAGAAGGTGCAAAATCGTCCTCATTCCAATCAGGCTGTCTTAAAGGGATTTGACCAAGAACTGATACACGCAGCTCCTCCGCCAGCTTGTCCCCGCCGCCTTTTCCAAAGACATATTCCTTCTCACCTGTTTTTTTGCTTTCATAGTAACTCATATTCTCAACGACCCCTAGCACCTCGTGATCTGTTTGCAGTGCCATTGCGCCTGCTCTAGCAGCAACGAAAGCCGCTGTTGGATGCGGTGTCGTCACAATGATTTCTTTACAGCTCGGAAGCATCGTATGAATATCAAGTGCTACATCACCTGTTCCAGGCGGAAGGTCTAATAGTAAGTAATCTAATTCTCCCCACTCTACTTCGTGGAAGAAGTTATTTAGCATTTTACCAAGCATCGGTCCTCTCCAAATGACCGGTGCGTTTTCTTCAACAAAAAAGCCCATTGAAATCACTTTGACGCCAAAGCGTTCCACAGGAATAATCTTTTCCCCTTTAACTGTCGGTCTGACGGTGATTCCCATCATATCCGGTACGCTAAAGCCGTAAATATCAGCATCGATCAGTCCCACTTTTTTCCCTAGACGAGCCAGTGCCACAGCCAGGTTAACGGAAACAGTTGATTTCCCAACGCCGCCTTTTCCACTCGCAATCGCTAAGAACACAGGCGGATTTTTAGAGTTGAGCAAATTTTCTTCCTCATCCTGGGACGGCATAAACTTTTCAAGCGTTTCTTGAGGCAGTTCTTCAAAACGAAGTCCTACAGTGTTCGCGCCCGCTGCTTTTAAAGCTTGTACGATGTCTTGCTGCAGCTTCATCTGCTCAGCAGTGCCTGTCTTGGCAATCGCCACTTTTAAGCTCACATGTTCTTTTTCAGGCTTTAGGCTGATTTCCTTGATGGCATCCAGCTCACCAAGCGGTATATGAAGGAAAGGTTCGTCCATCTTCCCAACTAGTTTTCTCACATCATCTTGTCCGATCATAGCAGAACCTCACCCTTTATTGAATTCGTTTACAATCCAAGTATATCATACATATCCTTACAATGTCTGTCCTCTTTGCCTGCGATAAACAGGAAAAAGCCCCTTATTCAGGCGGCTCTTTTTGCTCTGTTAAATATCTGAGAATGCCTTTATAAATCGAAGCAGCAATTTGATCCTGATATTTAGGAGTCGCCAGCTGACCAGCCTCTTTTGGATTCGATAAAAATCCGATTTCGACAAGCGCTCCTGGCTTCGTGACATTTTGCATTAAATAAATCCCATTGATTCGCTTCGCCTTGCGATCTGTGTTTTCAAGGTTGTTGCGCAATTCATCTTGAATGAACTTCGCTGCTTTTTCATTCTCTTCATACTTTCCGTAAAAGAACGTCTGTGCCCCGCTCCATTTGTTCGATGGGATCGCATTTAAATGAATACTTAAATAGAGATCTGCTTCAGACTCATTGATGACTTTCACACGGTTTCTCAAATCCTCCGCTTTCTTTCGGGCATAACTCTTTGTATTCTTTGATGATAAATCAGAGTCATCTTCCCGGGTCATGAGAACAAGCGCTCCCTGCTCCTGCAAATAGTCTCTTATCTTCATGGACACATCCAGTGCAATCTCTTTTTCGAGCAACTCGCCGCCAACAGCACCGCCATCTGGACCGCCGTGACCCGGATCTAAATAGATGATCTTGCCGCTCAAAGGCAAGTTCCACGATTTCCACGAATCATCATTTAGAAACTGAAATCTGAATAAGAATAAGAGGACAATAAACCCGATTAAAAACCCTGTCCATTTCAGCTTTCTTTTCATCCCTGTCCCTCCCATACACCATTATTTTATAGATATGGGACAAGGGCTGGAAATATGCTTAGTGCAGTCGAAGCTTATGCCTTTTTTCTGATTCCCGAAAGCCTTCCTGCCACCATATGCTTAAAAATTCCTTCGCAAATGGATACAGACACGACATCTTACGCTCCATTCGGAACATATTCCCCCACGATTGCAAACACCCTGCTAGCTCCTCAACCAGCTCATCTTCTTCATGAACTGACCGCTTTTTTATATCATCGAATGATTCACCATACTTACTCGACTCACCGTATCTCCCACCTGCTAAAAAAGCCTCAATGGCGAAATCAATACAGCCATCACTCATAATCCCAGCTGGATCATCTGCAAATGGGAACAGCTTCCTCGTGAATTTCTCGGAAGCGATCGTCACCTGTTGAAGAGACAATGTACGCAACAGCTTCTTTTCAAGCGTGACATCTCGTTTTGTTTTCAATTGATAAAATGAAAGAACTTCTGCCATGGACTGAACTCCTTTTTTTCTTTGTATTGTTCGTTGGTTTGAACAAAACATGCAGTTCAGTAAATGGAAATGGCGGCCTGTGAACAATCAGAATGGAAAAGTATTAGACGTCACGTATGGAGAAAAAGAAAATGCCGGCTATACAGACGCCTTCTGGTTTGATTAAAAGGACACGGTCGAAAAAACGTATTTATACAACGCAATCGCACTTTTTATTCTTGTCGATAATGTAGAGCAAGTGACACTTAGGATGAGCTCTAAAGACGAGCCAGCCGTCACGTTTAAAAGACAGATACTAGAGAAGATGCTGCCTCACACTTTTAAGGATTACAAAATCTACCCAGCGCTTTGGGAAAAAGATCTTGTCGAGGGTGTAGTCAATTTAAAGGAGAAACACCAAGCTGTGTACAAATTTCCCCAATAAAGAAATGAAAAAACAGAGGGGAGTTGCCCCTCTGTTTTCAAAAAATATTCGATTTAACGGCATAGTTAATCTTTCAGCGAGAGTATCAGTTTTTCTCTGAACTTTTTATCCTTTGCCAACATTATCACAAAATCATTAAATATATTTTGTATCCAATAAGAATTAGATGCACGCTTATCGTTTATAAAAAGTGATATTGCTATCGAATTATCACTACTTCCTTTAAATAAAGCAGACGTTAAAACAAAAGGAGTTGCTCCACTTTTAAACCAAAAACAATGATCTTTTTCCTCTATTAAGTTTCTGCCAAACAAAATGTCATCAAACATTTCCTTCTCTTTTACAGTTAACAAATCTTTATAAAAGCGTAGCATTAACTTTGAATATTCGTTAGTTGTTGAATAAGTCAATTTCTGTGTCAAAATTGATTGCATTTTGAACCCCAAAAGCTTTTTCTTAAATAGTCTTTTCTCAAGGTCAATTTTTCCTTTATTGTTGTTCTTCATGAGTTCAAAAATCTCAGAAATAAGCCTTCGATAATCATCATCAGACATTGTTTTAATTTTTTTTAACGAAGCTCTTTTAGAAGCTAATACAAAAGACGGCGTTAACATATTAGGGGTAAGTGGAAATATATCATCATGATCTATTATGTCTAACTTAGACATACCTTCGTTGATGTTATTAAGACCTATCTTATCCATTAAAAAATCGGTGCAAGCATTGGAACTAAATTGCATCATACCTTTTGCAATATCCAAAAGTGTTACTTTATTTTTAATGCCGGATATGTTTATCCAGGCTTTATGAGCACCTCCATCTGTTCTAGCTATGTAAAACCTGTCAACATCACTTAAACTCACTTCTTCATCAGGCTTCAGTTTTCCCATGGTTATTGCCTTTACAAAATGATAAGCAACTATTAGCTTTACAGTACTAGCCAAAGGGACTTTTACGTCACCATTGTACTCTAATGTCTTCACATCATTTTCTATAATTGTTACTGATAAATCTTTTTTATTTTTTTCTAAAAAATTCAGCAAATCATAAATGTTTTTCTTTTTATTTTTACGATAAAGGAAAATGTCTATTGAGATGTAAATTAACAATATAAAAATAATTGACACAATAATTAATATTAACATATCATCCCTCTTTAATCTTTTATATAGCAACTATCGTTATTACACTTTCCTGAAGGAATTACACTTCTCCTCGATGCTATATAATCATATGATAAATTTCCTATACCGAGCCATTTAGAGACATACAAAAAAGGTAATAAAAACCAAAGAGGAATAAGACGTTTACTTATTTGAATAAAAGAGTCCACTCCATTAAAAATATTTTCCTTTTTGTTGATATTCCAACTATGCATTCTCTTCTCCAAATCTTCTTTAGCAATATTCCCAAACACTTCAGCCTTTCTAAAGTTAATAAATACAATTAAATGAAACCAATCATATTTTTTCAGTCTTCTAATAGTGGATATGCAAAACTTGCAATCTCCATCATAATAAACCATATGCTTAAAATTGCTTAAATATTTCTTTGAAAAACTTTCCGTACAAACTAAAGAAACTCTCTTAATCTCTCTAGTTAAAGTCGAAATCTTCCGATAAAAGAATCTATAATCATCATTAGTGAAGAATAATAGCTCTAATGAAATCATTATAAGTGAAAATGTGTACAGTCCCATCCCTATACCAATGGCTAGATGGAAAATACTTATTAAACAGACGGCTAATAATTTAGTTCTCCGATTAAACACAAGAAATACAAATGCAAATTTAACATAAATACTTGCATAAGTTAAAATCACACCAAGGTAAATAAAATCCGTGTGAAGTAGTTGAAATATTTTAGTAGATAATGATTCTATTTGAGATATATAATATATTGCTACCCCTGAATTCCATGATTCCCCCATTAATTGATAAGTAGCAGAGAGGAGATACAATATTAAAACCTGTGCTAATATAAAGTACACTGCAAAATTATGAAGAATTAGTGACAATTCATTAGTCTTAATACTCTGCTTTTTATTTGTTAAAGTAAAGTATTTCGTGGAATTTGTGAACATAAGGAAAAAAAGCGCTATAATCATTATGTTATCTCCACCATCACCAATATGGTAAAATCTTTCATTTAAAGAAAAATACAATAAGTAATTTAATACACTGCTCCATCTTCCCATAAAACCAACTGTATATAATACAGCAACTATTATACCGAGATGGTATAATACATCAAAATAGATAATAGAGTTTGATAAACTATATAGTGAAAGCGTATTTCCAATTAGAGTATTGTACCCTTGTTCCGAGAATAGAAAATGACGCTGACTATATAAGATCATATAGTTAAATAAAATAATAACACCAAATATAATTCTTAGGATACTCGTAGCAATACTAAATCTATCCTCTGTAAAGAAAACAATTATTTTATTTTGTAACCTCTGCATTATTCCACCACATCTCAATATACTCAGTAGTACTCTGAAATTTTATTCCATTCTGTTGTTTCACTATGAAGAGTTTTTGGTTCATAGTCTTTTGTATTCCTTTTAGAAAAAGGAACTGTGTCTTTTGAAATTATTCTCACTCTAAAAAAAGTTTTATCAGTGGAGGTATATTTTTTTATATAGAACGAAACAAATTTAAATAGGTTCTCTTCAGCTATTTTCCTTGTTTCCTTTTTTTTCTCCTCATATAATTTGTTTATAGGATCTTCTGGTGCTGTTCTATTTTTCTCCTCGACATATTTATAAAAAAGGTCATCTGCTAAATTTTCACCTCTCATATCTAAGAAAATTCCTGAAACAAGTCTAGATGTTCTATTAAACGGCGAAAACATTTTTTTACCTGCTTCATTTAGAGGTGTAGATATATTTAACCATTCACTACTATCAGTATTGTTTGGATTATTAGATACCTGTATATAAAGATTCACATTATTTCTTATAGGGTCCGGAGCAAAAAGGTGCCAATTTTGAGAGAATATAGACGAAGTATAAGTCTTTGCTATGTTTGAATATTTAGCGGATAATGGATTTGTTGGACCAGAAGAGATAATGATTAATATATTATGTATAAAAAAAACCAACGTTAACATTAATATTATAACTATCTTAATATTTATTTTTTTGAATTTACTCATTTTCCCACCTGTCTTTGTATCTAAAGAAGAATAGATGAACGTTCATCTATTCTTCTTTTATTAATTGTCGAATGCTGATTCTAAGTCTTTAGTAGCTACATACTCGTCTTTTCCAGGACTACCCATTCCTCCATTATTGAAGAACATTTTTAACGCTTCTTTCCCCCAGAATTTAACGCCTTCAACAACAGCTCTTGTTTTACTAGCTGTTTCAACGCCATTGACTTCAGGATTCTCCTCTAAAACTACCTTGTTTGGTTCGAGAGAAGAAGCTGAATAAAAAGAAGAAAATCCACATAAAATCATTCCGACTGTTAGCAGAGATAATACAACTTTTTTCACCTTTACACCCCCTTAGTTAATATTTCCAAAAGAACTTGTTTAGTATTTCTAGAGCTCATTAATAAAAGAGATATTTAGGATTTTTACTAAACAAATAACCCTTTTAGAACACATCCTATATACTAGAATATTTTCCAAGGGGTGTCAACAAAATATAGTATTTTTATAAAATACTGGTAATTTATCCTGCTTTTATTTCAGTTAATATTTTTAATATAACTTCTCATAAGATTAATACAGCATTATATAGGACAATTCTATATTCAAATTCGATACAGAAGTTCTTATATCCCCAACTCCCTCTTTTCCAGTTATTCCAAAAGGCCGGGCTCTGTTTTTCGTACCCGCTTAACTTTCAATACTGATCTGTTTCTTTATTTTTTTGAATGATTCAACTTATCCACTTTTAAAGAATAAAAAAGACCCTTTCCACAAAAGTGAAAAGAGTCTTGGAACATTGATAAATTGATAATTAACGCTTCGAGAACTGAGGAGCTCTACGTGCGCCTTTAAGACCGTATTTCTTACGCTCTTTCATACGAGAGTCACGAGTAAGAAGTCCAGCACGTTTAAGTGGTGTACGGTACTCAGGATCTACTTCTAGAAGAGCACGAGAGATACCGTGACGAATTGCTCCAGCTTGACCAGAGAATCCACCACCGTGAACATTTACAAGAACATCGTAGCTGTTAGCTGTTTCTGTGATGTTCAAAGGCTGTTTCACGTCTTCGATTAAAGCAGCGAATGGAATGTATTCAGTAATTTCACGATTATTAACGACGATACGGCCTTCACCTGGAACTAAGCGAACGCGCGCTACAGAACTTTTACGACGACCTGTACCGTAATATTGAACCTGTGCCAAATTGTTAACCTCCCTTATAATTAACCGCGAAGTTCGTAAACTTCAGGTTGTTGTGCTTGATGTGGATGCTCAGAACCACGGTACACATTTAATTTTTTGAACATTTGACGACCTAGTGGACCCTTTGGAAGCATACCTTTGATAGCAAGCTCCAACATTTTTTCAGGGTAGTTTGTACGCATCTCAAGAGCAGTTCTTTGTTTCAAACCACCTGGGTGCATCGTATGACGGTAGTAAATTTTGTCCGTCAATTTCTTACCAGTTAATTCGATTTTCTCAGCATTGATGATGATCACGTGATCACCTGTGTCAACGTGTGGTGTATAAGTTGGTTTGTGCTTACCGCGCAAAAGTGATGCTACTTCAGTAGAAAGACGACCTAGAGTCTTGCCTGCCGCATCAACCACTAGCCATTTGCGCTCAATTGTGCTTGCGTTCGCCATTGGTGTTGTACGCATGAGTTTCCCTCCTAAATAAATCAATGAATTTTCCTGAATCAAATGCTACGTTCTATTTCAAAACACAGATAAGTCTTCCGGGGCTTATTTGTGGGGTTGAAATACATACCATATGATATCTTATAACTTTCTGCTTCCTGTGTCAAGAACATGTTACACCTGGTTTAGTTGTCATAGAAAACTTCCCATAAATACAGTCCGTGACTGGGCGCAGTCTTGCCTGCCGCTTCGCGATTTCGGGCGGCAAGCATGGCTTTTATCTCCTCAGGGTGAAATTTACCAGAACCAATTTCAAGTAACGTGCCGGCTATAATTCGCACCATGTTGTATAAAAAGCCATTCCCTCTCACACGCATTTCAAGCCCGTCTGAGACGTTTTTCCACTCAAGGGCATAAATCTCCCTCACCTTGTCCTGAACCTCTGTATTGGACGCACAAAAGCTTGTGAAATCGTGTGTGCCAATCAGGTGCCCAGCAGCTTCTCTCATTTTGTCTGCATCAAGCCGGTAAGGATAATGACAGGCATACTGTCTAGTGAACACATTTTGGTGCGTTTCCGTTGAGACCTTATAACGGTACTCCTTCGAAACGACACTAAAACGTGCATGAAACGATTCATCCACTTCTTCAGCCTTTAGAACACGAATGTCATCTGGCAGCAAGCTGTTGAGGGCAAAAGGCCATCTTTCCATCGGGATGGCAAGCGGGGTGTCAAAATGGATGACCTGCCCCTTTGCGTGAACGCCACTGTCTGTCCGGCCGGAAGCCACAATCGGAATCAGTTCGTCTTGTTTATGCATTCTAGCAAGGGCAGATTCAATCTCCGTCTGAATGGTTCGCTGTCCTGGTTGCACTTGATACCCTTTAAAATGTGTCCCATCGTATGATACGGTACATTTTACTTTCATCTAGGCATCACCTAATTTCTAAGCAGCACAAGGAGTGCTGTTAACAGGATGAATAGAAGCAGCGTGAACGTGTCTTTCATTCCCCAGACAAGCTGACGGTATTTCGTACGACCTTCTCCCCCACGGTAGCCTCTCGCTTCCATAGCGGTCGCCAATTCCTCCGCACGCTTAAACGCACTGACGAAAAGCGGGACAAGCAATGGGACAATCGCTTTTAAACGATCTTTCACGGGTCCGCTTGTAAAATCAACACCTCTTGCCATTTGTGCTTTCATGATTTTGTCTGTTTCTTCGAGTAAAGTCGGAATAAATCGAAGAGAGATAGACATCATAAGAGCAAGCTCATGAACAGGCAGCTTGATTTTACGGAAAGGATGCAGCAGCTTCTCCATACCGTCTGTCACTTCAATAGGTGTTGTGGTCAACGTCAGAAGTGTTGTCATCATGATGAGATAGACAAAACGGAGTGAAATGAAAATCCCCTGTTTTAGACCTTCTTCATAAATATTCAGAAAACCAAAGTGAAAGAGCAAAGCGCCATCCTTTGTCATGAAGATATGCAGAATAAAGGTAAACAGAACAATCCAAAGGATGGGTTTCATTCCTTTGAGAATAAAGTACAGCGGCACCTGAGACACCATCACCACAAGAATAGTGAAGACACCTAAAAGCCCGTAAGTGATGTAGTTATTCGCAAAAAAGACAATAAAGACAAAAAAGAAAATTGATAACAGCTTTGTCCTTGGATCAAGACGATGGACAAAAGATGTACCCGGCACATATTTGCCGATAATCATACTATCCATCATGATGTCGTGTCCTCCTGATATAAAGCTGTTAAGGCTTCTGCCATTTCATCCATGGTCAGAAGCGGTCTTGGAAACGTCATCCCCAGCTTTTCTTCGACAGCCTGCTGGAATTTGATCGTTTCCGGGAGGTCCAGTCCGAAAGAAGACATGTCTGTACGATTGGCAAATAGCTCCCTCGGCGTACCTGTCGCCTTCACTGTTCCTTTGTGCATCACAATCATTTGATCCGCATAATGAGCGGCATCTTCCATACTGTGTGTCACAAGGATCGTCGTCAGGTTGGCTTTTTGATGAAGCTCATAGAACATGTCCATGATTTCTTTACGTCCGCGTGGATCTAATCCCGCAGTCGGCTCGTCAAGCACAAGCACTTCTGGCTCCATCGCTAGTACACCTGCAATCGCCACACGTCTCATTTGACCACCGCTTAATTCAAAGGGTGATCGAGATAACAAGGATTCAGGAAGGCCTACAAGCTTCAGCATCTCTTTAGCCTTGGCTTCTGCCTTTTCTTTTGGAACGCCGAAATTCATCGGACCAAAACAGATATCCTTCAGAATCGTCTCCTCAAAGAGCTGGTGTTCAGGAAACTGAAACACGATACCTACCTTTTTGCGAAGAGATTTCAGTTCCTTCTGCTTCTTATTGGCTTGTAAGACCGTATCTCCAAGCGCAATGCTCCCCTTTGTTGGTTTGAGCAGTCCATTTAAATGTTGCAACAATGTCGACTTGCCAGAACCCGTATGACCGATGACAGCAACATAGCTGCCTTCTTTGATGGAAGCATTGACATCATACAAAGCGAGACGCTCAAACGGCGTTTTCATTTGATAACGATGCTCTAATTCTTTGATCGTAATGTCCATAGCTCTTTCACCAATCCTTCTTGTGTCAAATGGGCATTTGCAAGCGGCACACCTTGCTGCTTCAATTGCTTACTCAACCGGTAGGAAAATGGCAGATCAAGTCCAATCTGAACCAGCTGTTCATCTAGTTCAAATACTTCCTCTGGTGTTCCCTCGGCAAATTTCTTCCCGCCATTCATCACAATAACGCGGTCTGCCTTCGCAGCCTCGTCTAAATCATGTGTGATGGAAATGACCGTGACCGTTCCTTGTTCCTTCAGTAGTCTGACGGTTTCTAACACTTCTTCACGGCCAATCGGATCAAGCATTGATGTTGCTTCATCCAAGATCATGATGTCAGGGCTTGCGGCAAGTACACCAGCGATCGCTACTCTCTGCTTTTGCCCGCCTGATAGATGGTGCGGCTCTTGATCAAGAAACTCCTGCATATTGACCTGTTTGACAGCCCAATCTACACGCTCTATCATCAATTCCCGCTCAACCCCGTTATTTTCTAAACCAAAAGCCACATCATCACGAACCGTTGAGCCAACGAATTGGTTGTCTGGGTTTTGAAAGACCATGCCGACCTTTTTGCGAATATCCCAAACACTTTCTTCTTTCAGCTCAATCTCACCAACCTTGACCGTTCCTGCATCCGGTAAAATGAGCCCATTCAGTACACGGGCAAGTGTGGATTTACCTGAACCGTTGTGGCCAACAATGGCAAGCCATTCATTTTGATTCACATGCAATGACACTTGGTCTAAAGCGGGCTTGTCCGCATCTTTGTGATAACGAAATACAATGTCTTTTACGTCAATTAATGTCTTCTCCATCTCTACCGGACCTCCTCTCAGCTCAACCTCTACTTTGCCTATTGCTAAAAAGCCGTAGTATCTAAAAAAGGGCATAGATCCAGTTATGAACTGTCCCGCCCTTTCTTAGATACACGATATGTGATTAAACTAATTCAATGACAGCCATTGGTGCGCCATCGCCGCGACGAGGTCCAAGCTTCATGATACGAGTGTATCCACCTTGGCGATCTTCGTAGCGAGTTGCAACGTCAGCGAATAATTTTTGAAGTGCATCTTGGTTTGTTTCAGCGTTAGCTACTTCGTTACGAATGTAAGCTGCAGCTTGACGGCGAGCATGAAGATCTCCGCGTTTGCCAAGAGTGATCATTTTTTCAACTACAGAGCGAAGTTCTTTCGCACGTGTTTCAGTTGTTTCGATGCGTTCGTTGATGATCAAATCAGTCGTTAGGTCACGAAGCATTGCTTTACGTTGTGCACTAGTGCGTCCTAGCTTTCTGTATGCCATGTGATGTCCCCTCCTTAATTAGAGATGCTGTATGAATAAAAAACACACGAAAATCCTAGTTCACAATGAAACTAGTCAATCGTCTTTACGAAGACCCAGTCCAAGTTCTTCTAGTTTCGCTTTCACTTCTTCAAGAGATTTACGTCCAAGGTTACGAACTTTCATCATATCCTCTTCTGTCTTGTTAGCAAGCTCTTGAACAGTGTTAATACCCGCACGCTTCAAACAGTTGTAAGAACGAACAGAAAGATCAAGCTCTTCAATTGTCATTTCAAGCACTTTTTCTTTTTGGTCTTCTTCTTTTTCAACCATGATTTCTGCATGCTGAGCTTCGTCAGTTAACCCAACGAAAATATTTAGGTGTTCAGTTAAAATCTTAGAACCTAGAGCGATCGCTTCTTTCGGTCCTGTGCTTCCATCAGTCCATACATCTAGTGTTAATTTATCATAGTTTGTGATTTGCCCAACACGGGTGTTCTCCACTTGATAAGTTACACGAGATACAGGTGTATAGATTGAGTCGATCGGAATCACGCCGATAGGCTGATCGTCTCTTTTGTTTGCATCAGCAGGATTATACCCGCGACCTCTTTGTGCAGTCAAACGAACACGGAAGCTCGCATTTTTGCCAAGAGTTGCGATGTGAAGATCTGGATTTAAGATTTCAATATCGCTGTCGTGTGTAATATCAGCAGCTGTTACAGTTCCTTCATCTTGTACATCAATTTCAAGCGTCTTCTCTTCTTCAGAGTAGATTTTGAGTGCAAGCTTTTTAATGTTTAAGATAATCGTTGTAACATCTTCAACCACGCCTTCGATCGTTGAGAATTCGTGTAAGACACCATCTATCTGGATCGATGTTACAGCTGCACCAGGAAGTGAGGATAAAAGGATACGACGAAGGGAGTTCCCTAAAGTGGTACCATATCCACGCTCAAGTGGCTCTACGACAAACTTGCCATACTTGGCATCGTCGCTGATTTCAACCGTTTCGATTTTTGGTTTTTCAATTTCGATCATCTAATAAAACCCTCCTTCAAAACGTCGAAACCTCGAATAGAATCATATGAGATTCCATCCGAAATTCCTCATTGTTTAGTCCCGTATGTGCTCAGGCAACGAGTCGTGTATTCGTCTCATAAATAACTGTATCATAACCCATTATTGACAGGGACACAAAATCTATACAAACAAATTACACGCGGCGACGTTTTGGTGGACGGCATCCGTTATGAGGAACTGGAGTTACGTCTCTGATTGCAGTAACTTCAAGACCTGCAGCTTGAAGCGCACGAATTGCAGCTTCACGACCAGAACCAGGACCTTTAACAGTTACTTCAAGTGTTTTAAGACCATGTTCGATAGAACCTTTAGCAGCAGTTTCAGCAGCCATTTGTGCAGCGAAAGGAGTAGATTTACGAGAACCTCTGAATCCTAATGCACCAGCACTTGACCAAGAAATTGCGTTTCCATGAACATCAGTAATCGTTACAATCGTGTTGTTGAAAGTGGAACGGATATGAGCGATTCCAGCTTCAATATTCTTTTTCACGCGACGTTTACGCGTATTTTGTTTACGAGCAGCAGCCATTCTTTAACTACCTCCTTTACTTATTTTTTCTTGTTAGCTACAGTACGACGCGGACCTTTACGAGTGCGCGCGTTGTTTTTTGTGTTTTGTCCACGAACAGGAAGTCCTCTACGATGACGGATTCCGCGGTAGCTTCCGATTTCAATTAGACGCTTAATGTTAAGTGAAACTTCACGACGAAGGTCACCTTCTACTTTAAGTTTGTCAATGATATCACGGATTTTACCTAGTTCGTCTTCAGTTAGATCGCGAACGCGAGTGTCTTCAGAAACACCTGCTTCTTTAAGGACTTGTTGAGCCGTCGTACGACCAATTCCAAAAACATATGTTAAAGAAATGACAACACGCTTATCACGTGGAATATCTACACCAGCAATACGAGCCATGATTTGGGCACCTCCTTGTTATTAGCCTTGTTTTTGTTTATGTTTTGGGTTTTCACAGATCACCATTACTTTTCCTTTTCTGCGAATCACTTTACATTTTTCACAGATAGGTTTAACAGATGGTCTCACTTTCATGTGTTTCCAACCTCCTTCTTCCGGAGTTGCTTTATTTGTAACGGTACGTAATTCTACCACGAGTTAAGTCATATGGAGATAATTCTACCGTAACTTTGTCTCCAGGTAAAATGCGAATGAAGTGCATACGGATTTTTCCTGATACATGAGCCAAAACTGTATGACCATTCTCTAGTTCAACTTTGAACATTGCATTTGGCAAAGTTTCTGCTACAGTACCTTCCACTTCAATTACATCGTCTTTCGCCATTCAAGTGTTCTCCCTTCTTCAAATCAGTAACTTGCTCTCTGATAAATGTCCAAATGAGATGTTCTCAATTGTCCATCTATCACCCGACCTGTTTTGAATATACTGTTCTGAACTTCCGGAGATACGCAATCATAAAAGGTTAAATGATTGATATTTTTTCTTAGGAGAATGAATTTACGCTTTTCTCCGTCTGCGATTAGTACATGGCAGCCATCGAACACGCCGATGACAACTGTATACTGATCTTGTTCTTTCCTTGGACTATACAGACAACCTGCCCGATTTGGGCCTGAAAGGCTTCAGTGAAGACCTAAATCTTAGTCAGTATATCAAAACCTGTATCTGTAATCGCAATCGTATGCTCAAAGTGAGCACACTTTTTCCCATCAACCGTTACAACCGTCCAGTTATCAGCCAGTGTTTTCACATATCGGCTGCCTGCGTTCACCATCGGTTCGATGGCCAACACCATTCCAGGTTTGAGCCGTGGGCCTTTGTTCGGCGGACCATAATGAGGAATTTGAGGGTCCTCATGAAGATCCTGTCCGACCCCATGTCCAACATATTCTCTAACAACTGAGAAATTCTCATCTTCAACATACGTTTGTATGGCATGGGAAATGTTTGACAGACGTTCACCTGGCTTTGCTTCCTGTAAGCCCTTATATAGAGATTCCTCTGTGACTTCCAGTAGTTTGCGGTCCTCATCACTGATTACCCCAACTGGATAAGTCCAAGCAGAGTCACCATGATAGCCATTTAACTTTGCGCCGATATCGATACTAATGATGTCTCCATCACGTAAAACCCGTTTACCAGGAATACCGTGAACGAGTTCTTCATTCACCGAAACGCAAATGCTCCCGCGAAAACCATTATACCCTTTAAAAGATGGGATTGCACCCTGCTTTGTAATAAAACGTTCGGCAATTTGATCCAATTCTTTTGTCGAAATACCTGGTTTTATGTGTTTCTTCAGCTCTTCATGAGTCAGTGCGACAATGCGTCCAGCTTCTCTCATAATCTCAAGCTCGCGAGGAGTTTTACAGATAATCATTTATTTAATCCCCCAAGCAGGTCCTTAATATCAGCGTAAACATCGTTAATGTGCTTCGCACCATCAATGTTTGCAAGATATCCTTTTTCTGAATAGAAATTCAGTAAAGGTTCAGTCTGCTTTAAGTTCACTTCAAGTCTTGTCGAAACGGTTTCTGCATTATCATCTGCACGTTGATAAAGCTCGCCTCCACACTTGTCACAAACATTTTCTTTCGCAGGTGGATTGAATACTAAATGATATGTTGCTCCGCAATCTTTGCAAATTCTTCGGCCAGTCAGACGCTCCATCAAAGCATCTTTATCGACTTTAATATTAATGACATAATCAATCGTTCTGCCAAGGTCCTTTAGAATGTCTTCTAAAGCTTCAGCCTGAGCGACAGTTCGCGGAAATCCGTCCAGAAGAAAACCTTGTTCACAATCATTCTTGCCAAGTCTTTCTCTAACAATACCGATTGTGACCTCATCAGGAACAAGCTCTCCTTTATCGATAAAGGATTTTGCTTCGAGTCCAAGTTGTGTCTCCTCTTTCATAGCAGCACGGAACATATCTCCTGTTGAGATATGAGGGATCCCATAATCATCAACAATTCGTTCTGCCTGAGTGCCTTTACCAGCACCCGGAAGCCCCATTAAGACTAAGTTCATTTCGGATTTCCCCTTCCTTACTTAGAGAGGTTGGGCAGGAGCCCAGCCCTCTGTTTTATTTCATAAATCCACGGTAGTTTCGTTTCACTAATTGGCTTTCAAGCTGTTTCATTGTTTCAAGTGCAACACCTACAACAATGAGAAGACTTGTGCCGCCAATTTGTGCAGCGGAAGGTAATCCAGCGAATTGAATGAAAAAGATAGGAAGTATTGAAATCACGGCTAAGAAAATGGCGCCCACAAACGTGAGTCGGTACAAAATGCTCGTAATTCTATCTTGAGTCATTTTCCCTGGACGAACTCCCGGGATATAGCCACCCTGCTTTTGCAGATTTTCAGCCATTTGTTCAGGGTTTACTTGGACAAAGGCATAAAAATATGTGAAAGCAACAATCAGTGCTACATAAATCGTCATACCGATTGGCTTAGTATAGTCAAAGTTGTTAGTTATCCAGGTTGTCACATTATTTGTTCCGAAGAACGATGCGATCGTCTGCGGAGTAATAATGAACGAAACGGCAAAGATGACTGGAATCACCCCTGCTGGATTCACTTTCAATGGAAGGTGCGTTGCTTGACTAGCAGACATTTGTGCACGGCCAGTTCCTTTTGAATATTGAATCGCAATCTTTCTCACTGCCATTTGAATGTAAATAACACCGATAACAATGACAAGAATAGCAATCACAATAAGGGCAATTTTCAGGATTTGCATGAACAGCTGTCCATCTCCACCTACAAATTGCTGAGCGTACACTTGCTTTAATGTTTGAGGGATACCTGCGATGATACCGGCAAAGATAATAATCGAAATACCGTTACCAACACCGTGAGCAGTAATCTGCTCTCCCAGCCACATTAAAAATGCTGTTCCCGCAGTGAGTACGACCGCAATTAAGAGATACGTTGAAACACCTGGGTTTTCAATCAGCATGCCTCCTGCCATATTGTTAAATCCATATGACATTCCTAACGCCTGGATAAATCCTAGAACAATTGTAAAATACCTTGTGAATTGTGCTAATTTTCGGCGGCCAACCTCTCCTTGCTTTGACCACTCAGTAAACTTCGGTACAACATCCATCTGCAAGAGCTGGATGATGATCGAAGCAGTGATATACGGCATAATCCCCATTGCAAGAATGGAGAATTGGAAAAGTGCCCCGCCCCCAAACGTGTTGAGGATTCCGAAAACACTCATTTGATCCTGTGCCTGGAGAACTTCGGCGTTCACATTAGGCACAGGGATGAAAGCACCTATACGAAAGACGACTAACATTAAAAGTGTAAATATAATCTTATTCCGTATATCTTTCACGCGCATAAAATTGGAGATTGTCTTAAACAAGTTAGATCACCTCGGCTGTACCGCCAGCAGCTTCAATCGCTTCTTTAGCAGAAGCAGAGAATTTATTGGCTTTTACAGTTAATTTTTTTTCTAATTTACCGTTGCCAAGAATTTTTACTCCTGCTTTTAACTTGCTTATTGCACCAGTCTCTAGAAGAAGTTCAGGAGTGACTTCCGTTCCTTCGTCAAAACTGTTTAATCTGTCTAAGTTGATTACCGCGTAATCTTTACGGTTGATGTTTGTAAAACCACGTTTTGGAAGGCGTTGGAATAAAGGCATTTGACCACCTTCGAATCCAGGGCGTACACCGCCGCCAGAACGAGCGTTTTGACCTTTATGACCTTTACCAGAAGTTTTACCGTTACCTGATCCAATACCACGACCAACACGGTTGCGTACTTTACGTGAACCTTCTGAAGGCTTCAATTCATGAAGTTTCATTTGGGCACCTCCTTATCGATTAAAAATGTTTTATTGTTCTTTAACAGAAACTAAATGAGACACCTTGTTAATCATGCCGCGGATCGCTGCATTGTCTTCATGTACGACTGTTTGGTTTGTTTTCTTTAGACCAAGAGTACGAACAGTGACACGCTGATCTTCTGGGCGACCGATTACACTGCGTTTGAGGGTAATTTCTAATTTATTTGCCATTATTGTTCCCTCCTTATCCTAACAGGTCTTCTACAGATTTTCCACGAAGCTTCGCTACATCTTCAGCACGTTTAAGTTCACTTAAACCTTGAAGTGTTGCGCGGATCATGTTGATCGGTGTATTAGAACCTAGAGATTTAGAAAGGATATCAGCTAGACCAGCAAGCTCAAGTACCGCACGCACTGGGCCTCCAGCGATAACTCCTGTACCTTCTGAAGCAGGCTTCAATAGAACGTTTCCTGCACCGAATCGACCGATGATTTCATGTGGAATTGTAGTTCCAACCATTGGTACTTCAATTAAATTCTTTTTCGCGTCTTCAACAGCTTTGCGGATCGCTTCTGGTACTTCTTGTGCTTTACCAGTACCGAATCCTACATGACCGTTTTTGTCACCGACAACAACTAAAGCTGCAAAACGGAAACGACGTCCACCTTTAACAACTTTCGCTACCCGGTTAACCGTAACTAAGCGTTCTTCTAACTCTAATTTGCTTGGGTCAATACGACTCATTCGGATGTGTCCCTCCTTCTTTTATTAAAATTTAAGTCCAGCCTCACGAGCAGCTTCAGCTAGAGCTTTTACACGTCCATGATATAAGTATCCTCCGCGGTCAAATACCACGTTAGAGATGCCTTTTTCAACAGCACGTTTTGCAACAAGTTCGCCAACTTTAGTAGCAGCTGCAGCGTCAGAACTATTCTCGATCTTTAACTCTTTATCAAGAGTAGAAGCACTTACAAGTGTTACACCGTTAACATCATCAATTACTTGAGCGTAGATGTTCTTGTTAGAACGGAAAACGTTAAGGCGAGGTCTTTCAGCAGTACCTGAAAGTTTCGCACGAACACGAGCGTGTCTTTTAAGACGAGTAGCGTTTTTGCTAGTTTTCGTAATCATCCGAGTCACTCCTTTCTTCACATTAAGCGATCTTACTTACCAGTTTTTCCTTCTTTACGGCGAACGAATTCACCTTCGTAACGAATTCCTTTACCTTTGTAAGGCTCTGGAGCACGGACAGCGCGGATGTTAGAAGCTAGAGCTCCTACACGCTCTTTATCGATACCTTTAACGATTACTTTCGTTTGAGATGGAACTTCTACTTCAACTCCAGCCTCAGGAACGATTTCAACTGGGTGAGAGTATCCAACGTTAAGAACAAGTTTGTTTCCAGATTTAGCTGCACGGTAACCGACACCGATTAGTTCTAAACCTCTTTCGAAACCTTTAGATACACCTTCAACCATGTTTGCAATTAAGCTACGTGTTGTACCATGTAATGCACGGTGTTCTTTATTTTCAGACGGACGGCTTACAGTTAAGACGTTGTCCTCAATTTTAATTTCCATATCAGGGTGAAATGCACGAGTTAGTTCACCTTTTGGTCCCTTTACTGTCACTGTGTTATCGTTGTTTGTCACAGTTACTCCTGAAGGGATCTCGATTAGCTTTTTACCTATACGAGACATACCAAGCACCTCCATTCATCTTAAACTTTTTTTACCATACGTAAGCAAGTACTTCTCCACCAGCTTGTTTAGCACGGGCTTCTTTGTCCGATAAAACACCTTGTGATGTAGAAATAATTGCGATTCCAAGTCCGTTAAGTACACGTGGTACTTCATTTGATTTCGCATATACGCGTAAACCAGGTTTACTGATTCTTTTAAGACCAGTGATAACACGTTCGTTGTTTTGGCCGTATTTAAGGAACAAACGGATAATTCCTTGTTTGCTGTCTTCGACGTACTCAACGTCACGGATAAAACCTTCACGCTTTAAGATTTCAGCAATTTCTCTTTTGATTTTTGAAGCCGGTACTTCTAGCTTCTCATGACGTACCATGTTCGCATTGCGAATACGAGTCAGCAAATCTGCAATCGGATCTGTCATAACCATTATTTAATAACCTCCTTCCCATTTATGGGGATTACCAGCTGGCTTTTTTAACGCCAGGAATTTGTCCTTTATATGCAAGTTCGCGGAAACAAATACGGCAAAGTTTAAACTTGCGAATTACTGAATGTGGACGTCCACAACGTTCGCAGCGCGTATACTCTTGAACTTTAAACTTTTGTTTGCGTTGTTGTTTCGCAATCATAGACTTTTTAGCCACGATTTCGCCTCCCTTTCATTGATTATTTCTGGAACGGCATACCTACTTGAGTTAATAACTCACGTGCTTCTTCGTCCGTGTTGGCAGTCGTAACGATAACGATATCCATACCGCGGACTTTTGTTACTTTATCGTAATCAATTTCTGGGAAGATTAACTGTTCTTTAATACCAAGCGTGTAGTTTCCACGACCGTCGAAAGATTTCTTAGAAATCCCGCGGAAGTCACGTACACGTGGTAAAGATACAGAAATAAGTTTATCAAGGAAATCGTACATGCGCTCTCCGCGAAGTGTTACTTTCGCACCGATTGGCATTCCTTCACGTAGACGGAATCCAGCAATAGACTTCTTCGCACGAGTAACGACAGGTTTTTGACCAGCGATAAACGTTAATTCTTCAACAGCAGTATCGATTGCTTTAGCGTTTTGAACGGCGTCACCAACACCCATGTTGATCACGATTTTTTCGATTTTTGGCACTTGCATTACTGATTTGTATTCAAACTTAGAAACTAATGCAGGTGTAATTTCTTTTACATACTTTTCTTTAAGGCGGTTCATGAGAAAGACCTCCCTTCCTTATTTACTATTTATCTAGAACTTGCCCAGATTTTTTCGCTACACGGACTTTCTTTCCGTCCTCAACTTTATATCCAATACGTGTCACTTCACCCGTTTTAGGATCAAGCGGCATTACGTTTGATACGTGGATCGGCGCTTCTTGTTCAGAAATTCCGCCTTGAGGGTTAGCTTGGGTTGGTTTAGAGTGTTTTTTCACAAGGTTAATACCTTCTACTAAAACACGGTCCTTTTTAGGGAAAGCAGCAAGGATGACACCTTGTTTACCTTTATCTTTACCAGAGATAACCACTACTTTATCGCCCTTTTTAACATGCATTTAATCGCACCTCCTTGAGTCGCGGATTGTATTCATTAAAGTACTTCTGGTGCTAAAGAAACAATTTTCATATAGTTATTTTCACGAAGTTCACGTGCTACTGGTCCGAAGATACGAGTTCCACGTGGGCTCTTGTCGTCACGGATGATGACACATGCATTTTCATCAAAACTGATGTAAGATCCATCGTTTCTGCGAGCTCCGCTCTTAGTACGAACGATAACTGCTTTCACAACTTCACCTTTTTTGACAACGCCTCCTGGTGTTGCTTGTTTAACCGTACAAACAATGACATCACCGATGTTAGCCGTTTTACGTCCAGAGCCACCAAGAACTTTAATCGTTAGTACTTCGCGTGCGCCAGAGTTGTCAGCTACTTTTAAACGAGTCTCCTGTTGAATCATTAATGTTACCTCCCTTCGGAAAAAGAAATCCGAACTTTATTAGATAATAACAGCTTCTTCGACAACTTCAACTAGACGAAAGCGTTTAGTCGCAGATAATGGACGAGTTTCCATGACCTTTACGATGTCTCCGATTTTTGCTTGGTTGTTTTCATCATGTGCTTTGAACTTTTTAGAGTATCTTACACGTTTGCCATAAAGTGAATGCTTTTTGTATGTTTCAACTACAACAGTGATGGTTTTATCCATTTTGTCAGAAACAACACGACCTTGATACACTTTACGTTGGTTACGTTCGCTCATGTTTGCGGGGCCTCCCCTCTAATTATTATTTATTAGCAGCGATTTCTCTTTGACGAATCACAGTTTTCATGCGTGCGATTGATTTACGCACTTCACGAATGCGAGCAGTGTTTTCAAGCTGCCCAGTCGCTAATTGGAAACGAAGATTGAAAAGTTCTTCTTTAAGAGACTTTACTTTTTGTTCAATTTCAGCAGTGGTAAGGTCACGAATTTCATTAGCTTTCATTTGATTCACCACCAATTTCTTCACGTTTTACGAACTTCGTTTTAATTGGCAATTTGTGAGATGCAAGACGAAGAGCTTCACGAGCAACTTCTTCAGACACACCAGAAATTTCAAATAAAACTTTGCCCGGTTTTACTACAGCTACCCAGCCTTCTGGAGCACCTTTACCGGAACCCATGCGGACCTCTAGAGGTTTAGCTGTGTATGGCTTAGAAGGGAAAATTTTGATCCAAACTTTACCGCCACGTTTCATGTAACGAGTCATAGCAATACGAGCAGCTTCGATTTGACGGTTAGTGATCCAAGAAGCTTCAAGAGCTTGGATACCGAACTCACCGAAATGTACTTCAGTACCGCCTTTTGCACGACCACGCATTTTTCCACGATGTTCTCTGCGATACTTCACGCGTTTTGGCAATAACATATTATTTTCCTCCTTCCGCAGTATTCTTCTTAGTTGGAAGGACTTCTCCACGATAGATCCATACTTTTACGCCAAGCTTACCATAAGTAGTATCAGCTTCAGCAGTAGCATAGTCGATGTCAGCACGAAGTGTGTGCAATGGAACAGTACCTTCACTGTAATATTCAGAACGAGCAATATCTGCACCGCCAAGACGACCAGAAACCATTGTTTTGATTCCTTGTGCTCCAGCACGCATTGTGCGTTGGATTGTTTGTTTTTGTGCACGACGGAATGAAATACGATTTTCAAGTTGACGAGCGATGTTTTCAGCAACTAGCTGAGCATCAAGATCTGCTCTCTTGATTTCAAGAATGTTGATGTGTACACGTTTGCCAGTTAGGCTGTTAAGAGCTTTACGAAGTGCTTCAACTTCAGATCCGCCTTTACCAATTACCATACCTGGTTTAGCCGTGTGGATTGTGATATTTACGCGGTTTGCAGCACGTTCGATTTCTACTTTAGAAACAGACGCGTCAGACAAACGCTTGCTGATGAATTCACGGATTTTCAAGTCTTCATGTAAGAAGTCAGCGTAATCTTTTCCTGCGAACCATTTAGATTCCCAATCACGAATGACGCCAATACGAAGACCTACTGGATTTACCTTTTGACCCACGGATTATCCCTCCTTCTTTTCTGATACAACGATTGTAATGTGGCTAGTACGTTTGTTAATTGCGCTCGCACGACCCATAGCACGTGGACGGAATCTCTTAAGTGTTGGACCTTCGTCAACGAATGCTTGAGTAATCACTAGGCTGTTAGCGTCCAACTCGTAGTTGTGCTCAGCATTTGCGATAGCAGATTTTAATACTTTTTCAATAATTGGTGAAGCAGCCTTAGGTGTAAGGTTTAAGATAGAAACTGCTTCTCCTACTTGCTTACCTCGGATCAGGTCCATTACTAGACGTGCTTTACGAGGAGCAATACGGACTGTTCTTGCGACAGCTTTAGCTTGCATTTAAAAGCCTCCTCTCATTAGCGTCTTGTTTTTTTATCGTCACTAGCATGACCTTTGTAAGTACGGCTTGGTGCGAATTCGCCCAATTTGTGACCTACCATATCTTCAGAAATGAAAACAGGTACATGTTTGCGTCCGTCATAGACAGCGATTGTGTGACCGATGAATTGTGGGAAAATTGTAGAACGACGAGACCAAGTTTTTACGACTTGCTTTTTGTCAGTTTCATTCAATTTCTCGACTTTAGCCATCAAATGATCATCAACAAATGGTCCTTTTTTTAAGCTGCGAGCCATTGTGGAACCTCCCTTCGTGATTGAACTACGGTCCTAAATGAACCGTAGACAACCCCGTTACTTGTTTTTACGACGACGTACAATGAATTTATCAGACTTGTTGGTTTTCTTACGAGTCTTGAATCCAAGAGTCGGTTTACCCCATGGAGACATTGGTGATTTACGTCCGATTGGAGCGCGTCCTTCACCACCGCCGTGTGGGTGATCGTTAGGGTTCATTACAGAACCACGAACTGTTGGGCGTACGCCTTTCCAGCGAGAACGTCCAGCTTTACCGATGTTGATTAGTTCGTGTTGTTCGTTTCCAACTTGACCGATAGTCGCACGGCAAGCAGAAAGGATCATGCGTACTTCACCAGAGTTCAAACGTACAAGAACGTATTTACCTTCTTTACCTAGAACTTGAGCAGAAGTACCAGCAGAACGAACTAATTGTCCACCTTTACCTGGTTTTAATTCAATGTTATGCACAACTGTACCAACTGGGATGTTGATAAGTGGAAGAGCATTACCTGGTTTGATGTCAGCTTCTGGTCCAGAAGTAACTTCAGTACCAACTTGGATTCCTTTCGGAGCAAGAATGTAACGTTTCTCACCATCTGCATAGTTTACAAGAGCGATGTTCGCTGAACGGTTTGGATCATACTCGATTGTAGCAACGCGTCCAGGTATACCGTCTTTATCACGCTTAAAGTCGATGATACGGTATTGACGTTTGTGACCGCCACCTTGATGACGAACAGTCAATCTACCTTGGTTGTTACGTCCGCCTTTTCTGTGAAGCGGTGCAAGCAACGATTTTTCTGGTTTGTCAGTCGTGATTTCAGCAAAATCTGAAGTAGTCATGCCACGACGACCATTACTGGTTGGTTTATACTTTTTAATCGCCATTTTGAATTTCCCTCCTTCTTTTTAAGATTTACGCTTCAAAAATTTCGATTTCTTTGCTGTCAGCAGTTAATTTCACGATCGCTTTTCTGCGACGGCTAGTCATACCAGTGTAGCGTCCAACGCGTTTTGATTTACCTTTGTAGTTTTGAACGTTGACTTTCTCAACTTTCACTCCAAAGATCTCTTCAACAGCGTCTTTCACTTCTGTCTTGTTAGCTCTGACATCAACTTCGAACGTGTACTTCTTCTCTGTCATTAGATCAGCAGAACGTTCAGTAATGATAGGGCGCTTTAGAACATCACGAGGATCTTTCATTATGCAAGTCCCTCCTCTACTTTTTCAACCGCTGCTTTAGTGATCAGAAGTTTGTCGTGGTTGACAACGTCAAGAACGTTGATACCGTTAGCTTCAACAACTGTTACTCCAGGGATGTTACGAGCAGATAAAGCAACTGTTTCGTTTGCATCCGCAGTGACGATCAACGCTTTCTTCTCAACAGATAACCCTTTAAGGATGCCTGCGAATTCTTTCGTTTTCACTGCATCAAGAGTAAGATCTTCAAGAACGATGATGTTGTTGTCGATTACTTTAGAAGACAATACTGACTTGATAGCCAAGCGGCGAACTTTTTTAGGTAATTTATAAGAATAGCTGCGTGGTGTTGGACCGAATACGATACCGCCTCCGCGCCATTGTGGTGAACGGATAGAACCTTGACGAGCACGACCTGTACCCTTCTGTCTCCAAGGTTTGCGACCTCCGCCACGTACTTCAGAACGAGTTTTTACTTTGTGAGTTCCTTGACGTAAGGAAGCTCTTTGCATAAGAATAGCATCGAATACTACGCTTTCGTTTGGCTCAATTCCAAACACAGAAGCGTTTAATTCGATTTCACCGTTAGTAGAACCGTTTTGGTTAAATAATGCTACTTTTGGCATGACTTGTTTCCTCCTTTCCTAAGAGAGTTATTTAGTTTTAACTGCACTCTTTACAGTTACTAGAGATTTTTTAGCTCCTGGTACGTTACCTTTGATCAAAAGAAGATTGCGTTCTGCATCAACTTTAACGATCTCAAGATTTTGGACAGTGATTTGCTCTCCGCCCATACGTCCTGGAAGAAGTTTACCTTTGAATACTCGGTTTGGATCAACAGGTCCCATTGAACCAGGACGACGGTGGTAACGTGAACCGTGAGTCATTGGTCCGCGTGATTGTCCGTGGCGTTTGATAGCCCCTTGGAATCCTTTACCTTTTGATGTTCCTGTTACATCTACGATATCTCCATTTGCGAAAATATCAACTTTGACTTCCTGACCAACTTCATACGCATCTAACTCCACACCGCGTAATTCTTTTACGAAGCGCTTAGGAGCAGTTTCCGCTTTAGCAACGTGGCCTTTCTCTGGTTTGTTAGAAAGCTTCTCACGTTTGTCGTCAAAACCGATTTGGATTGCTTCATAGCCATCCGTGTCAGTAGTCTTCTTCTGAAGAACAACGTTAGCAGCAGCCTCAACAACAGTTACAGGGATAAGATCACCGTTTTCTGCGAATACTTGCGTCATACCAATTTTTCTACCTAAGATTCCTTTGGTCATTCGTCACACCTCCTATAATATGTGTTTTCTATTTGAATTAAAGTTTGATTTCGATATCTACACCGGATGGTAAATCTAAACGCATAAGTGCATCAACTGTTTGCGGAGTTGGATTCACGATGTCGATTAGACGTTTGTGAGTACGCATCTCGAATTGCTCACGAGAATCTTTGTACTTATGCACCGCACGAAGGATTGTGTAAACTGATTTTTCAGTTGGAAGCGGGATTGGACCAGATACACTAGCACCAGAACGCTTAGCCGTTTCAACAATCTTCTCAGCAGATTGATCAAGAATTCTATGATCATATGCTTTTAAACGAATACGAATTTTTTGTTTTGCCATTATTTTCCCTCCTTTTCGCCTACTTACGTTAGACAGTTCTCCGTGAGAAAAACCTGATCACCTTGCCATGGCAAAGCGGCCGGGTGTGTCAGCAACCTCTCACTTCATCGCAGTCAAAGACCAACATGCACTATTGTACCAAATTGGCCTGCGTGTTGCAATAATAAATCGGATAAATTTATGATTTGCACACTTTTCATATTATACAGGGGTTCAGCCTATAAATCAAGCTTTCCCTGAAGATGATGTGTAGCTGTCTTCCTGACGATACGAATAAATTCTTCTGGCTCTTCAATATGCGGAGAATGCGCAGATTCTTTAAAAGTAAACCACTCTTTTATTGGTGCTGTAAGTTGATCAACATATGGTTTTGATACAGCAGCTGGTGTAATCATGTCATGTTCCCCGATGATAAAGTAGCAGGGTATTAATATAGAAGAAACTCGGTATTGAATGCTTTCGTTCATTAGCTCGTCCCACAGCAAATCCTGGCTATACTTCTGTCCCATAAGGAATTTCCACTTATCTTTTAGCTGATAATGCTTACTAACAAGAAATGCATACAGCATTTGAAAAAGTGGCTTCCACCTATGCGTGAGCCCTACTTTTGCGAACTCTTTGTATAGAGAGAACAAAGCATGAGCAGAGGTGCGTTTCCAAGGGGGTGGTGTCAGCAATCTTAGACATCTAGTGATGAAATGCTTGCCTTGATATTTTTTTAGAAGAAGTTCGTACGATACAATATCCTCTTTTAATACATCAACCACCTGACTAATTCCATAATAGGCATGATACAAATCTGGTCGTTTATGTACAGCTTGTATCGCAATTAATGATCCCCATGAATAACCCGCAATGTATATTTTCGTTTGATCATTATAAGAAAGCAGTTTTTCTGTAAGCTCAATCGTATCCTCTACGAATTGCCCAATGGTCATAGAAGACTCAGGAATGTTTTTTTGATAAGACAGTCCTGCACCGCGCTGGTCCCAATGAACAACAGTGAAGTCTTGATCAAGTTCCTTATGAAAGGAATCGATATAACTCATTTGAGCTGAGCCAGGGCCACCGTGTAAAAATAATAAAACAGGTTTTGTTTTTTTTGCTTGATCTTCTTTTATCATAATCCATTGATCAAGCCCGCCAATCAGCCACTTTTTCAACATTGTCTTCGCCATTCCAGTGATCCTCTCGGTTCCATTTAGATTCTATAGCTTATAGTAGCCGTTATGCACTGGAAAAGCAAAAAAAGAGACCCTTTTGCAAGGAGTCTCTTTTTAACTGTTATTACTTAATGATAGTAGAAACGACGCCAGAACCTACAGTACGTCCACCCTCACGGATAGAGAAACGAGTTCCTTCTTCGATAGCGATAGTAGAGATAAGTTCAACTTCCATCTCAGTGTTATCGCCAGGCATTACCATTTCAGTACCTTCTGGAAGATGTACGATACCAGTTACGTCAGTTGTACGGAAGTAGAACTGCGGACGGTAGTTAGTGAAGAATGGAGTATGACGTCCACCCTCTTCTTTAGAAAGTACATAAACTTCAGCTTTGAAACGGCTATGTGGAGTGATTGTACCTGGTTTAGCAAGTACTTGACCACGTTGGATATCTTCACGAGATACACCACGAAGTAGTGCACCGATGTTGTCACCAGCTTCAGCATAGTCAAGAAGTTTACGGAACATTTCAACACCTGTAACAGTTGTTTTACCGTTTTCTTCTTGAAGACCGATGATTTCAACTTCGTCACCGACTTTAACTTGT
The DNA here is from genome assembly GCF_038593325.1 of Bacillus sp. FSL W7-1582. NCBI lineage: Bacteria > Bacillati > Bacillota > Bacilli > Caryophanales > Bacillaceae > Bacillus > Bacillus sp. FSL W7-1582. The sequence continues at coordinate 136,811 of NZ_CP151987.1, read as the reverse complement.
CCACGCTCAACACGACCAGTAGCAACTGTTCCACGACCAGTGATTGAGAATACGTCCTCAACTGGCATCATGAATGGCTTCTCAGTGTCACGCTCTGGAGTTGGGATGTACTCATCAACCGCATCCATAAGTTCGAAGATTTTTGCTTCGTAATCAGCATCACCTTCAAGAGCTTTAAGAGCAGAACCTTTGATAACTGGTACATCGTCACCAGGGAAGTCATAGTCAGAAAGAAGGTCACGAACTTCCATTTCAACAAGTTCAAGTAACTCTTCATCGTCAACCATGTCACATTTGTTAAGGAATACTACGATGTAAGGAACACCTACGTTACGAGAAAGTAGGATGTGCTCACGTGTTTGTGGCATTGGACCATCAGCAGCAGATACTACTAAGATCGCGCCGTCCATTTGAGCAGCACCAGTGATCATGTTTTTAACATAGTCAGCGTGTCCTGGGCAGTCTACGTGTGCATAGTGACGAGTTTCAGTTTCATACTCAACGTGTGCAGTTGAGATTGTGATTCCACGCTCGCGCTCTTCTGGAGCACCATCGATTTGGTCATAAGCCATAGCTGTACCTTTACCAGATTTCTTATGAAGAACTGTTGAGATAGCAGCAGTTAGAGTTGTTTTACCATGGTCAACGTGTCCAATTGTACCAATGTTAGCATGCGATTTGGAACGGTCGAATTTTTCTTTAGCCATTCTAAAAATCCTCCTTAAAGGTTCATTGTATTTGGTATGAGTGATAGAAAGTGAAGAGTTACCTCTCACTTTCTGATCTTCAATAGTAGTTATACTTTAGTTTAAAGGCAAAATCAATTATTCACCTTTATTTTTTTTGATGATTTCTTCACTGATGCTCTTAGGCACTTCTTCGTAGTGATCCATGTGCATAGTGAAAGTACCGCGTCCTTGTGTGTTAGAACGGAGTGCAGTTGCATATCCGAACATTTCAGAAAGTGGAACCATAGCGCGAACAACTTGAGCGTTACCGCGAGCTTCCATACCTTCTACACGTCCACGACGAGATGTGATATCACCCATGATGTCTCCCATGTATTCTTCTGGGATAACGACTTCTACTTTCATCATTGGCTCAAGTAGAACTGGGTTACATTTGCTGACAGCATTTTTCAATGCCATAGATGCAGCAATTTTAAACGCCATTTCGTTAGAGTCAACATCGTGGTAAGATCCATCGAATAATTTTGCTTTGATGTCGATTAATGGGAATCCAGCTAATACACCATTTTCTAATGAATCTTCAAGACCTGCTTGAATTGCTGGAATGTATTCACGTGGAACAACCCCACCGACGATTGCATTTGTGAATTCGAAGCCTGCGCCTTCTTCGTTTGGTTCGAATTCGATCCAAACGTGTCCGAACTGACCGCGTCCACCAGACTGACGTACGAATTTACCTTCAACTTTTGCACTAGAACGGAATGTTTCACGGTACGCAACTTGAGGAGCTCCTACGTTAGCTTCAACCTTGAACTCACGCTTCATACGGTCAACAATGATATCAAGGTGAAGCTCACCCATACCAGAGATGATCGTTTGACCAGTTTCAGTGTTTGTTTGTGTACGGAAAGTTGGATCCTCTTCAGCTAGTTTAGCTAAAGCGATACCCATTTTATCTTGGTCAGCCTTAGATTTAGGCTCGATAGCTACATCGATAACTGGCTCTGGGAATTCCATAGACTCAAGGATAACAAGATTTTTCTCGTCACAAAGAGTATCACCAGTAGATGTATCTTTAAGACCAACAGCTGCTGCGATATCCCCTGCATATACAGTAGAGATTTCTTCACGGCTGTTTGCGTGCATTTGAAGGATACGTCCAACACGCTCACGCTTGTTCTTAGAAGAGTTCTTCACGTAAGAACCAGAATCAAGTGTTCCAGAGTATACGCGGAAGAAAGTTAGTTTCCCAACATAAGGGTCAGTCATAACTTTAAATGCAAGAGCTGCGAATGGTGCGTCATCAGTAGACTCACGTACAACCTCTTCATTTGTATCTGGCAATGTACCTTTGATTGCAGCAACATCAGTTGGTGCAGGAAGGTAGTCAAGCACAGCGTCAAGTACAAGCTGAACACCTTTGTTTTTGAAAGCAGATCCAACAAGAACTGGGTAGAATTCAACATTCAAAGTTCCTTTACGGATTGCAGCTTTCAATTCAGGAATTGTGATTTCTTCACCCTCAAGGTATTTTTCCATAAGCTCTTCATCAAGCTCAGCGACAGCTTCAATCAAGCTGCTGCGAAGCTCTTCAGCTTTGTCTTTATACTCAGCAGGGATTTCTTGTGCATCAGAGCGAGTTCCAAGGTCATCTTCGTAGAAGTATGCTACGTTTTCTACAAGGTCGATGATTCCTTCGAATTGATCTTCAGCGCCGATCGGCAATTGAATTGCATGAGCGTTCGCTTGAAGACGATCTCTTAATGTGCTTACAGAGTAAAGGAAGTCCGCACCGGTTTTATCCATTTTGTTAACGAATACGATACGAGGTACTCCGTAAGTTGTTGCTTGGCGCCAAACTGTTTCAGTTTGAGGCTCTACACCTGATTGTGCATCAAGAACAGCAACCGCACCATCAAGTACACGCAAAGAACGTTCAACTTCAACAGTGAAGTCTACGTGTCCTGGTGTATCAATGATGTTTACACGGTAACCTTTCCATTGTGCTGTAGTAGCAGCAGAAGTGATTGTAATACCACGTTCTTGCTCCTGCTCCATCCAGTCCATTTGTGAAGCTCCTTCGTGAGTTTCACCAATTTTATGGATACGACCAGTGTAGTACAAGATACGCTCAGTCGTTGTCGTTTTACCGGCATCGATGTGAGCCATGATACCAATATTACGAGTTTTGTCTAAGGAGAACTCTCTTGCCATTGGGTAATTTCTCCTTCCTTATTAGGGAATAGTTTTTTTAGTTTGGTATAAATCCTACCAGCGGTAGTGAGCGAATGCTTTGTTCGCTTCTGCCATTTTGTGTGTATCTTCACGTTTCTTAACAGCAGCACCAGTGTTGTTAGCTGCGTCAAGGATTTCGTTAGCAAGACGCTCTTCCATCGTTTTTTCTCCACGAAGACGAGCATAGTTTACTAACCAGCGAAGACCTAAAGTCGTACGACGGTCTGGGCGAACTTCTACAGGAACTTGGTAGTTAGCTCCACCTACACGACGTGCTTTAACTTCAAGAACTGGCATGATGTTTTTCAAGGCTTGTTCGAAAACCTCCATCGCTTCATTACCAGTACGTTCTTTGATGATATCAAATGACTTGTAGAGAATAGTTTGTGACTTTCCTCTTTTACCGTCGATCATCATTTTGTTGATCAAACGAGATACAAGTTTAGAATTGTAAATTGGATCTGGCAAAACGTCTCTTTTTGCTACAGGACCTTTACGTGGCATCTGAATAGCCTCCCTTCTCTTTTAAAAGGATTTCTATCTGTCTTTCATCTCAATTTCATTGTCAGCTGCCTGACTCCACTGATCTGAACTCAACTTCTAAAAACCCTTATGTTTGTTTATATTATTTGCTTTGTTTAGGGCGTTTTGTTCCGTATTTAGAACGTCCTTGCATACGACCGTCAACTCCGGCAGTATCAAGCGCACCACGAACGATGTGGTAACGTACACCCGGTAAGTCTTTTACACGTCCGCCACGGATAAGTACTACACTGTGCTCTTGTAGGTTATGTCCGATACCAGGAATGTAAGCTGTTACCTCAATCAGGTTAGACAAACGTACACGAGCATATTTACGTAGTGCTGAGTTTGGTTTTTTCGGTGTCATTGTACCGACACGAGTACAAACCCCGCGCTTCTGTGGAGATGTTACGTTAGTGTGCTCTTTTTTGAAACTGTTGTATCCTTTGTTAAGTGCAGGAGACTTTGAGTTTTCAACTTTACTCACGCGTCCTTTGCGTATTAGCTGATTAATTGTAGGCATGTTGTTATTCCTCCCTTCATTACTTTTTTTATAACCCACATACCCAGGTGGTTCATCAAAAGGCAAAAAACAATGTTTTTGCATTTTAAGCATGCAAAAACAAAACAAGTACGCTATAACATAATGGCAACAGCTGCTGCCCCAACTTCAATTCCGCAGGCCTTGCCGAGCTTTTTCATGGAATCTACCACTAAAATGTCTACACCCTTCTCTTGCGCTAGTTTCATTACACTAGCGGTTAAAGCAGGATCAGCATCTTTCGCTACGACGATTTCCTTCACTGAATCTCGTTTCAGAGCTTTTACTGTTTGCTTCGTACCAATAATAATGGATTGAGCCTGTGATACTTTATCATAAGACATCGAATATCCTCCAAAGTAACAGGTTTTATTTTGAGCACCTTGGTTATATTATCATCATGGCAGAAGGATGTCAATATCGTTTGACAGATTATCTTGACATCCTTCACCATTTTCTGATGATTTTTATAGAAATCTTAAGAGAAAGATTACTCTACAGGAACCATATCGTCAGACGGCTGCACTTGTGAAACCGGCTTAACTTTACGGTAGTTTGGCATTCCAGTTCCAGCAGGAACAAGTTTACCGATGATGACATTCTCTTTCAAGCCAAGCAGTTCATCACGTTTTCCTTTGATCGCCGCATCTGTTAGGACACGAGTCGTTTCTTGGAAGGATGCTGCAGACAAGAATGAGTCTGTTTCAAGCGATGCTTTTGTAATACCAAGAAGAACTGGACGGCCTGTTGCAGGACGTTTGCCTTCGAATAGTACTTTTTTGTTCGCTTCTGTGAATTGGTGTACATCAAGAAGTGTGCCTGGTAATACATCTGTATCCCCTGCATCAGCGACACGCACTTTACGAAGCATTTGGCGAACCATTACTTCTACGTGCTTATCTCCGATTTCTACCCCTTGCATACGGTATACTTTTTGTACTTCATGAAGCAGATATTCTTGAACAGCTGTCATATCAGTTACTTTAAGAAGTTCTTTCGGATCGATTGAACCTTCTGTCAGTACTTGACCACGAGTGACTTTGTCACCTTCAACAACTTTCAGACGTGCATTGTAAGGAGCTGTGTAAGAGCGAGTTTCAACTTCGCCTTGAACCACAATTTCCTGTTGCTTGTCACGAACATCGTTAATTTCAGCAACGACACCATCAATTTCAGAAATGGTTGCCTGCCCTTTCGGATTACGCGCTTCAAATAACTCTTGGATACGAGGTAAACCTTGAGTGATATCGTCTCCTGCTACCCCACCGGTGTGGAACGTACGCATTGTAAGCTGTGTTCCTGGCTCACCGATCGATTGTGCAGCGATGATTCCAACTGCTTCACCGACTTCAACGTCAGTACCAGTTGCAAGGTTACGGCCGTAGCATCGTTTACATACACCATGAGGCGTGTTACATGTAAATGCAGAACGGATCCATACTTCCTCGATTCCTGCTTCAACTACTTCAAGTGCTTTATCTTCATCAATTAGTTCGTTTTCGCCAACAATGACTTCTCCCGTTTCAGGATGAACAATTGGTTTTCTTGCAAAACGTCCAATCAGACGTTCTTCAAGTTTCTCAATAATTTCATTTCCTTCTTTAATGGACTTCGCCAAGATTCCACGGTCTGTACCGCAATCTGTTTCACGGATGATAACATCCTGTGCAACGTCAACGAGACGACGCGTGAGGTAACCTGAGTCAGCTGTTTTAAGAGCTGTATCGGCAAGACCTTTACGCGCTCCGTGAGTGGAAATAAAGTATTCCAATACTGTTAAACCTTCACGGAAACTAGATTTAATCGGAAGTTCAATGATACGTCCAGCCGGGTTGGCCATCAGACCACGCATACCAGCCAGCTGAGTGAAGTTAGATGCGTTACCACGCGCTCCAGAGTCACTCATCATGTAGATAGGGTTGACTTCATCAAGGGACTTCATCAGTTTACCTTGGATGACATCTTTAGAAGAACTCCAGATCGAAATGACTCTCTCATAACGCTCTTCTTCAGTAATCAAACCACGTCTGAATTGCTTCATGACGTTATCTACTTTTGCTTGTGCTTCTTCGAGGATCTTCTGTTTATCATCTAATACGACGATATCAGACACCCCAACCGTAATACCCGCTTTAGTAGAGTATTTGAAACCAAGATTTTTCATGCGGTCAAGCATTTTAGATGTCTCAGTGATATGGAATCTCTTAAAGATTTCCGCAATGATTTTACCTAAAATACCTTTTTTGAACGGCGCATTGATTTCTTGTTTCTCGATCGCAGCTTTGACATCTTCACCTTTTTCAAGGAAGAAGCGGTCAGGCGTTTTTTCTTCAATATTGCTCTTAGTCGGTTCATTCATGTATGGGAATGATTCCGGTAAGATTTCGTTAAAGATTAGTTTTCCAACTGTTGTAATCAACAATTTAGAACGCTGTTCATCAGTGAATGTCACATTCTTCAACGAGTTAGCTGCAACAGCTACACGTGTATGAAGATGCACATACCCATTTTGATAAGCTAGAAGGGCTTCATTCGTATCTTTGAAGACCATACCTTCTCCGATAGCACCTTTACGCTCAAGTGTAAGGTAGTAGTTACCTAGCACCATATCCTGAGATGGCGTAACAACAGGTTTTCCATCTTTCGGGTTCAAAATGTTTTGAGCAGCAAGCATTAAGATACGAGCTTCAGCTTGAGCTTCAGCAGATAATGGTACGTGAACCGCCATTTGGTCACCATCAAAGTCAGCGTTGTAGGCAGTACATACAAGTGGATGCAGACGAATTGCGCGTCCTTCCACAAGTGTAGGTTCAAACGCTTGAATACCAAGTCTGTGAAGAGTTGGTGCACGGTTTAGTAAGACTGGATGCTCACGAATCACTGATTCTAAAACATCCCAAACTTCCGGCTGCACGCGCTCAATCTTACGTTTCGCACTCTTAATGTTGTGAGCTAATCCTTTTTCAACAAGCTCCTTCATCACGAATGGTTTGAATAGTTCAAGAGCCATTTCTTTCGGAAGTCCACACTGATACATTTTCAAATGTGGTCCAACGACGATAACGGAACGTCCAGAATAGTCAACACGTTTACCAAGCAAGTTTTGACGGAAACGCCCTTGTTTCCCTTTCAGCATGTGAGAAAGAGATTTCAATGGTCTATTTCCTGGTCCTGTTACTGGTCGGCCTCTACGTCCATTATCAATCAAGGCATCGACAGCTTCTTGAAGCATACGCTTCTCGTTCTGAACGATGATGCTTGGCGCGCCAAGATCTAATAAACGTTTCAGACGATTGTTACGGTTGATGACACGACGATAAAGGTCGTTCAAGTCAGAAGTAGCAAAACGTCCGCCATCAAGCTGAACCATTGGACGTAATTCTGGTGGAATAACCGGAAGTACATCAAGGATCATCCAAGACGGTTTGTTTCCTGAGTTACGGAAAGCTTCCAACACTTCAAGGCGTTTGATCGCACGTGTACGACGCTGTCCTTGAGCTGTTTTTAGCTCTTCTTTGAGTGTATCTACTTCTTTCACAAGATCGATATCTTGAAGAAGTTTGTTAATTGCTTCTGCACCCATAGCTGCTTGGAAGGTGTTACCGTATTTATCTAAATAAGCACGGAATTCTTTCTCAGAAAGAAGTTGTTTCTTCTCAAGCGGTGTGTTGCCCGGATCAGTCACGACGTAAGAAGCGAAGTAAATCACTTCTTCTAACGCACGTGGTGACATATCTAGAACAAGACCCATACGGCTTGGGATACCTTTGAAATACCAAATGTGGGAAACTGGGGCAGCCAGTTCGATATGCCCCATTCTCTCACGACGGACTTTTGCCCGTGTTACTTCTACACCACAACGGTCACATACAACACCCTTATAACGAACGCGTTTATACTTTCCACAATGACATTCCCAGTCTTTTTGCGGTCCGAAGATACGTTCACAAAAGAGACCATCTTTTTCCGGTTTCAGTGTACGATAGTTAATCGTTTCAGGCTTTTTCACTTCACCAAAAGACCAAGAACGGATTTTATCAGGTGATGCGAGACCGATGTTCATATACTCAAAATTGTTCACATCTAGCAAGGGGCCTACCTCCCTTTTAATCTTCGGGTTATACCCTAGTCACTTGCTCTAATCGTTTCTGCTATTCTTTTGTGACTGCGTCACGTTCAAGATCGACAGGTGCGAGGTCTGCAGCATCTTCGTCATTAGATAACGCTAATCCGTCTGCTTTCTTCGTTTCCTCATCGTCTTCTAAATCTCTCATTTCTATCTCTTCTTCATCGCCAGATAGAATTTTCACATCCATACCTAAACTTTGAAGTTCTTTAATTAATACTTTGAATGATTCAGGGACACCTGGTTCAGGTACGTTATCCCCTTTGACGATCGCTTCGTATGTTTTCACACGACCCACAACGTCATCCGATTTTACAGTTAAGATTTCTTGAAGTGTATATGCTGCACCGTAAGCTTCAAGTGCCCATACTTCCATCTCTCCGAAACGCTGTCCACCAAACTGTGCTTTACCGCCCAGTGGCTGCTGCGTAACAAGTGAGTATGGTCCAGTTGAACGTGCGTGAAGTTTATCGTCAACCATGTGAGCCAGTTTGATCATATACATGATTCCAACAGATACACGGTTGTCGAATGGTTCACCAGTTCGACCATCATAAAGGACTGTTTTCGCATCACGGGACATACCTGCTTCTTCAAGCGTTTCCCAAACATCTTCCTCACGAGCACCATCAAATACTGGTGACGCAATGTGGATGCCTAGGTAACGTGCAGCCATACCCATATGAAGCTCAAGTACCTGACCGATATTCATACGAGATGGTACCCCTAGAGGGTTTAACATGATATCAATCGGTGTTCCGTCTGGAAGATACGGCATATCTTCTTCTGGAAGGATTTTAGAGATAACCCCTTTGTTACCATGTCGTCCGGCCATTTTGTCACCTTCAGAAATTTTACGCTTCTGAACGATGTATACGCGAACTAACTGGTTAACACCTGGTGGTAATTCATCTCCATCTTCACGGTTAAAGACTTTGACATCGTGGATGATTCCGCCGCCGCCGTGTGGTACACGTAGAGACGTATCACGTACTTCACGAGCCTTTTCACCGAAGATTGCATGTAATAGACGTTCTTCAGCTGTTAGTTCTGTTACACCTTTAGGCGTTACTTTCCCGACAAGAAGGTCTCCGTCTTTTACTTCTGCACCAATACGGATGATTCCACGCTCGTCAAGGTTGCGTAAAGCATCTTCCCCAACGTTTGGAATATCACGTGTAATTTCTTCTGGTCCAAGCTTTGTATCACGAGCTTCTGATTCATATTCTTCAATATGAATAGAAGTGTAGACGTCATCTTTTACAAGGCGCTCACTCATAATGATCGCATCCTCATAGTTGTAACCGTCCCAAGTCATGAAGCCGACCATGACGTTACGTCCTAGAGCCAATTCACCTTTTTCCATAGAAGGACCGTCTGCAAGAATTTCTCCTTTGACGACTTCATCTCCAACACTTACAATTGGGCGCTGGTTGTAGCAAGTCCCTTGGTTAGAGCGGACAAATTTCAGCAAGCTGTATTTGTCTAGGTTTCCTTTGACTTGTTGTCCGTCAACGTCTTCATAACGGCGAACCCAAATATTCTTCGCTTCAACACGTTCTACAACACCTGGGTAACGGCAGATCACAGCAGCACCAGAGTCTTTACCTGATACATACTCCATACCTGTACCAACAATCGGTGATTCCGGCTGCATCAAAGGCACAGCCTGACGTTGCATGTTTGCTCCCATTAGAGCACGGTTAGAGTCATCGTTTTCTAAGAATGGGATACATGCTGTCGCCGCAGAAACAACCTGCTTTGGCGAAACATCCATGTAGTCAACGCGGTTTCGAGGGACAACTGTGTTTTCCCCTCTAAAACGAGCAATGATATTATCATCGATAAACGAACCATCTTCACCTAATATAGCGTTCGCTTGTGCTACAACGTAGTTATCCTCTTCATCAGCAGTTAAGTAATCGATTCTAGGTGTCACTTTACCTGTTTCAGGGTCAACCCGGCGGTAAGGTGTTTCAATAAAGCCGAAGCGATTCACTTTCGCAAATGAAGATAGAGAGTTGATCAAACCAATGTTTGGACCCTCTGGTGTTTCAATCGGACACATACGACCATAGTGAGAATAGTGAACGTCACGAACTTCCATTCCTGCACGCTCACGTGTCAAACCACCCGGTCCAAGCGCTGATAGACGACGTTTGTGTGTCAATTCAGCAAGCGGGTTTGTTTGATCCATGAACTGAGAAAGCTGAGAGCTACCAAAGAACTCTTTGATAGAAGCGATCACAGGACGGATGTTGATCAGCTGCTGAGGTGTGATCGTGTTCGTGTCTTGAATCGACATTCTTTCACGAACAACACGCTCCATTCTACTTAAACCAATACGGAATTGGTTTTGCAGAAGTTCACCTACAGAACGCAGACGACGGTTACCAAGGTGATCGATATCATCTGTGTCACCTACTCCATGAAGCAGGTTAAAGAAGTAACTGATTGAAGCAATGATGTCAGAAGGCGTGATATTCTTCACAGCTTCCTCTACATATGCATTACCAATCACGTTGATCACTTGCTCGCCTTCTTGATCAGTTGGTGCATAAATCTTGATAGATTGAAGTTCTACTTCATCCTCTACTACGCCACCGTTTGGATAAAGCTTTCTAAATCCGATGCCGTTTTCTAAGTATGGAAGAACTTTATCAAGCACTCTTCTATCTAAAATTTGACCTTTTTCTGCTAGGATTTCACCTGTTTCAGGATCAACTAGCGTTTCAGCCAATTTTTGATTGAATAGTCTATTTTTAATATGAAGCTTCTTATTAATCTTGTAGCGTCCAACATTTGCTAAGTCATATCTCTTCGGATCAAAGAAGCGAGAGTCTAGCAAGCTTTTCGCATTTTCAACAGTTGGCGGCTCTCCGGGACGAAGACGCTCGTAGATTTCGAGAAGTGCTTTATCGGCATTCTCTGTATTGTCTTTTTCCAACGTGTTGCGTAAGTATTCATTCTCGCCAATGAGGTCAAGAATCTCTTGATCAGAGCTGAAGCCGAGAGCACGCAAAAGAACCGTAACCGGCAACTTACGTGTGCGATCGATGCGTACATAGACTACATCCTTCGCATCAGTTTCGTATTCTAACCATGCGCCACGGTTTGGAATGACAGTCGCAGTAAAACCTTTTTTACCGTTTTTGTCTACTTTACCACTGAAATATACACTTGGAGAACGTACTAACTGAGAAACGATTACACGTTCCGCACCATTAATGATAAAAGTACCTGTGTCTGTCATGATTGGGAAATCACCCATAAACACATCTTGGTCTTTTACTTCTCCAGTTTCTTTGTTAATTAAACGAACTTTTACTCTTAGTGGAGCAGAGTAAGTTACATCACGTTCTTTTGATTCTGCTACAGGATACTTAGGATCCCCTAGGCTGTAATCAATGAATTCAAGAGAAAGGTTACCAGTAAAATCCTCAATTGGGGATATATCTTGAAACATCTCTCTAAGACCCTCATCAAGAAACCACTGATAAGAAGAGGTTTGAATTTCAATGAGATTTGGTAATTCTAACACTTCGCTTATGCGTGCGTAGCTTCTGCGCTGGCGGTGTCGTCCATACTGAACTAGTTGACCTGTCAACTGATTCACCCCTCAAATCATGCGTATTATATGTGTAAAAAGTATTTCTGTCTTTCAAATGTCAGTAAAGAAATACTTTTACAAGACAAAAGAAAAAAGGGTTTCTAAAATAAGAAAACCACATCCAAAAACAAATACCGATTTTATTAGTTTTCCCAAGTATGCATAATTTATACAAAATAGTTGTTTTTTAAGCCTATCAAGCAAAATATACACATTGGCATTTTATAATGTTAACACAGCTAGGAAACTGCGTCAAACTTTTTTAGCTTTGATAATATAGTAGCCCTTTTTTTTCATAACGACCGTCACTTCTCCAAAAAGCTGCTCTAATTTCTCAATCGCAGATGGTCCACCTTGTTTTTTCTGAATAACCACCCACAACTCACCTTCCGGCAATAAATGATCAGCACTTTTTTCAAAGATCGCATGTACTACTTTCTTCCCTGCCCGTATTGGGGGATTGGTCAGTATAGAGGCAAAAGCAGCTGATGAATGAACATTCGAGAACAAATCACTTTGATAGATGCGGACATTATCAATGCGATTATGCTTAGCGTTTTCCTTTGAAAGTTCGACTGCTCTTTCGTTCACATCAATCATATGAATGGTGCGGTCTGTCATTTCGTTTGCTAACGATAAGCCGATCGGTCCATAACCGCAACCGACATCTAAGACGTCGCCATCCAAGTCAGGTTCTTCAAAAGCTTCAATTAAAAGCCTCGAACCATAGTCGACTTCTTTCTTAGAAAACACTCCACTGTCACTTGTAAAAGTAAAGCTACGGTTTCTCAAGGTGAAGTCCCATGTCTGTTTATTGCTTTTCACTGATGGCTTTTCCGTATAATAGTGGTCACTCATGGTGAATGGACCTCCTCTGGATTCAATCGTTTCAGGAGATAAGAAAAGAAAAAGCCCGCCAGTAAAAGCGAGCTTTCCCAAAAGATTAGGCGAAGATTACTTAACTTCTACAGAAGCGCCAACTTCTTCAAGCTTAGCTTTAAGTTCTTCAGCTTCTTCTTTAGCAATACCTTCTTTAAGTGGTTTTGGAGTGTTGTCAACAAGTTCTTTAGCTTCTTTCAAGCCAAGACCAGTGATTTCACGAACCACTTTGATAACTTTGATTTTTTGGTCTCCAGCACCAGCAAGTACTAGATCAAAATCAGTTTTTTCTTCAGCAGCAGCACCGCCACCAGCAGCTACAGCTACAGGAGCAGCAGCAGTTACGCCAAATTCTTCTTCGATTGCTTTTACTAAGTCGTTTAACTCAAGTACAGTTGCTTCTTTAACTGAAGCAATGATTTCTTCGATATTTAAAGCCATTTGTAATTCCTCCATTTTTAAGTTTTTTACGTCAAGTACGCATTAAGCGCCTTGTTCTTCTTTTTGATCTGCAACTGCTTTAGTAGCAAGAGCAAGGTTACGAACTGGAGCTTGAAGAACGCTAAGCAACATAGATAGTAAGCCTTCGCGAGACGGAAGTTCCGCAAGAGCCTTCACTTCTTCTACAGTCGCTACGTTTCCTTCGATAACACCAGCTTTGATTTCTAAAGCTTCGTGGCTTTTCGCAAATTCGTTGATGATTTTCGCAGGTGCGATAACATCTTCGTTACTGAATGCGATAGCGTTTGGACCTGTTAAGAAATCGTTTAAACCCGTTAGTTCAACTTGTTCAACTGCACGGCGAGTCAAAGTATTTTTGTAAACTTTGAATTCTACGCCAGCATCACGAAGCTGTTTACGAAGTTCAGTCACTTCAGAAACTGAAAGACCGCGGTAATCTACGATTACAGTAGACAAACTGTCTTTAAATTTAGAAGTAATTTCATCAACGACAACTTTTTTAGTATCGATTGCATTGCTCATGGTTACACCTCCTGTACATTCTTTGTGTAACACTTATACCGATCAGGCCATCACGTTCCTAACGAACGGTTCTCCATATAAAAAGCCTCCATTAAGACATGGAGGCTGTATATACAAGCATACGTTAACGTAAGACTGTGACATATACACCTCGGCGGGTTAATTAAGCCATAAGGCCCCTGCTGTCTACGGTATAAATGATTATTCTATTTTACAACATTTTGATATTATCAAAACGGTTGTGACAAGTCAAGAATTATTTTGCAGAGAAAGAAGATGGGTCCACTTTCACGCCAGGGCCCATAGTAGATGTAACAGAAACGTTTTTCACGTATACACCTTTAGCCGCTGCAGGTTTTGCTTTAAGGATTGTGTCATAGATTGTTGCAAAGTTCTCAACAAGCTTTTCGTCCTCGAAAGAAACCTTTCCGATTGGCGCGTGGATGTTACCAGCTTTATCAACGCGGTATTCTACTTTACCAGCTTTGATTTCATTGATTGCTTTTTCTACTTCGAAAGTTACAGTTCCTGTTTTAGGGTTTGGCATAAGACCTTTTGGTCCAAGTACACGACCGATCTTACCAACTTCACCCATCATGTCAGGTGTCGCAACGATTACATCGAATTCGAACCAGCCTTGTTGGATTTTAGTGATGTAATCAGAATCTCCAACGTAGTCTGCTCCAGCAGCTTCTGCTTCTTTTGCTTTTTCGCCTTTAGCGAACACAAGAACGCGTTGAGTTTTACCAGTTCCGTTAGGAAGTACAACTGCACCGCGGATTTGTTGATCGTTTTTACGAGGGTCTACGCCCAAACGAAAAGCAACTTCTACAGTCGCATCAAATTTCGCTGTATTTGCTTTTTTTGTAAGAGAAACAGCTTCAGCTACATCATACGCTTTAGTACGTTCGATTAGCTTAGCAGCTTCTACATACTTTTTACCTTTTTTAGCCATTATAAAAATCCTCCTTATGTGGTTTTAGCGGAATAACCTCCCACGAATAAGGGTTGCGAACTTGTCAAAACCAAACTCGCAACCCAACAAGACAAAAAATTAATCTTCGATGACAATACCCATACTGCGTGCAGTACCTTCAACCATGCGCATAGCTGATTCAACGCTAGCAGCGTTTAAGTCAGGCATTTTTGTTTCCGCGATTTCGCGTACTTTATCACGCTTAACAGTTGCCACTTTATTACGGTTAGGTTCACCAGAACCAGACTCAATACCAGCTGCTTTTTTAAGTAAAACTGCAGCAGGTGGAGTTTTAGTAATAAATGTAAATGAACGGTCTTCAAAAACCGAAATTTCAACAGGAATGATAAGACCAGCTTGGTCAGCTGTACGAGCGTTAAACTCCTTACAGAATCCCATGATATTAACACCGGCTTGACCTAGTGCAGGTCCAACTGGTGGAGCTGGGTTAGCTTTTCCAGCAGGAATTTGCAATTTAACAACTTTAACTACTTTTTTAGCCACGAGACACACCTCCTTAAAGTCCGTGATGTGGTAATAGGGGAATCCCCCTCCCACTCAACAACTTCATTCTTTATATGAATGACGAAATAACTAGCTAGCGATCTTGAGCGAACTCAAGACGTACCTTTGCTATATTACCACTTCTATACACTCATTTCAAGCTCTTTTAAATTACAATTTATCGATCTGTGTGAACTCAAGTTCCACAGGAGTTTCTCTACCAAACATATTAACGAATACTTTGACTTTGCTTTTATCATAATCAATCTCTTCGATAGAGCCTGTGAAGTTAGCAAATGGTCCATCGATGACCTTGACTGTTTCTTTAAGTTCAAAGTCGATTTCTGTCTTGCGCTCTTCAAGCCCCATTCTCTTCAGAATGGTTTCTGCTTCGCCAGGTAATAACGCTGTCGGCTTAGAGCCTGATCCAGCTGATCCAACGAATCCTGTCACACCTGGTGTATTACGAACGACATACCAAGAATCGTCAGTCATGACGATTTCTACTAACACATATCCAGGGAATACTTTCTTTTTCACTACTTTTTTCTTACCGTTTTTAATGTCCGTTTCTTCTTCTTCTGGTACAACAACGCGGAAAATTTTATCCTGCATGCCCATTGATTCAACACGCTTTTCCAAGTTCGCTTTCACTTTGTTCTCATAGCCAGAGTACGTATGCACAACATACCAATTCTTTTCCATTTTCGTTCAGGACTATTTAGTCCTTCCCTCCCCACATTTCGTAATGTCTATTTGACGAATCTCGAGTACCGGTAAATATTTTCAAGCAATTGAAAAAACCCGTAAAACGGGTTTTTTGGCAAGTCATATTATGATCTATTATAGCACGTTCAGCAGACCATTATTCAAGTATTAATGAATTAATTCGATTAATTGTGAGATTCCTATATCAAGAAAAGAGAAAAAGATGGCAAAAAATACGACTGTTAAAATAACAGTGATCGTGTAGCGGACCATTTCGTTTTTCTTTGGCCAGCTGACCTTTTTCATTTCTTTCCCGACACTTTTTAAGAAACTGATAATACGCATGTAAAAGACCTCCACAGATTAAAGAACGCAAATCCTACTTCGTTTCTAAATGTGTTTTATGTGAATTACAAGTCTTGCAATATTTCTTAACTTCTAATCTTTCAGCTGCTGAAGCAACACTTTTCATTGTCGTATAATTGCGGCTTCCGCAGTCTTTACAGGCTAGAGTAATCTTTTTCCTCATATTTACACCTATTTTCTCGACATCATTTCCTTAGTACCTTATCACAGTGTCGAAAAAGCTGTCAATATAGGTTTGATTAGAGACTGATCTCGCGCAGCTCTAAATATTTCTCTAATTTTCTCTTTACTCTTTGGAGTGCGTTATCAATTGATTTCACATGACGGTTTAAATCTTCAGAAATCTCCTGATAGGACCTACCATCAAGATAAAGCACAAGTACCTTTCTTTCCAGCTCGCTTAGTAATTCACCCATTTTCATTTCAATATCATCAAATTCTTCTTTGCTAATGATTAAATCTTCTGGGTTAAGCGCTTTAGCACCGGAAATGACGTCCAATAATGTTCTGTCCGATTCTTCATCGTATATCGGCTTGTCTAATGATACATAGGAATTTAACGGGATATGTTTTTGGCGAGTAGCTGTTTTAATTGCGGTGATAATTTGGCGGGTAATACATAATTCTGCAAAAGCCTTAAATGAAGTAAGCTTGTCCTCTCTGAAATCGCGGATAGACTTATAAAGTCCGATCATCCCCTCTTGGACAATGTCCTCTCGATCCGCTCCAATCAAGAAATAAGATCTTGCTTTCGCACGTACAAAATTGCGGTATTTCGTTATTAAATAATCTAGCGCATCACTATCTCCGACATGAACCCTTTCAATGACTTGTTCATCTTCCAACTGGCAAAATTGCTCTCTGATGGACTTACCCTTGCTGTTGTTTAGATTCACTTCGATCCCCCCGACCGCACCTAGATAGAAATATTATACAATAATGGTTGAAATATCGTCAAGCTATTCCAAGTTTCCCCGCCGCCATTTTTCAAACGTTTTCAATACATCTTCTGACAATTCAATTTTGGATGCTGGTTTATCAGAAGTAATCTTTTTGACACGTGTTTCAATCTTTCGTTCAATCACTTCTATCTCTCTTAAGAGCTCTCGTGCTGACTTACGAAGTGCACCCTGTCCAAAAATTGCCCATTGTTCTGTATAATCAGAGGTCGCCACATGAATTTGCGTCCGAATGTTATTCAAGTCTTGTGCCAGTTTTTCAATCCGCTCATCAGCCGTTTCATTTTCTCTTGTAAAGATGACCTCTACTCGGTGGTTTGTCCGCTTCTTTTCGATTCCTTTGACCATATGGGCATCGAATACGACAATGACTCGATACCCTGTATATGCTTGATATTCTGCTAAATGTTGAATCAGCACGTCTCTGGCTTCTTCAAAGCTGTTTTCTTTTAAGTGCTGCAAACGAGGCCATGCACCTATCATGTTGTATCCATCGACTAAGAGGATGTCCATCTCTATTCTCCTAACGGATAACGTTTTCGATACACTTCATACATCAATAGACTAGCGGCAACTGATGCATTTAATGAAGTGACCTGCCCGGCCATTGGCAATTTAATCAAGAAATCACATTTTTCCTTAATCAATCGGCCAATTCCTTTTCCTTCACTGCCGATGACAAGAGCGAGAGGCATCGTGCCGTCAAATTGTCTGTAGTCCTGCTTCGCAGATGCATCTGTTCCTGCGACCCAGATTCCTCTTTCTTTCATTTCATCAAGAGCTCTGGAAAGATTGGTTACTTTTGCGACCGGGATATGTTCAATGGCTCCAGTAGATGCTTTCGCAACAGTTGTCGTCAAGCCTACCGCTCGTCGTTTTGGAATGACGATTCCATGTGCACCAACAGCATCGGCCGTACGCATGATCGACCCTAAATTGTGCGGATCTTCAATTTCATCTAAGATGATGAAAAATGGTTGTTCATTCCGCTTTTCAGCAATTTGATACAGATCGTCCAATTCTGCATATTCATATGCTGCTACTTGTGCAACGATTCCCTGGTGCTGACCTGTTACCATCTGATCAAGCTTTTTCCTCGGAACATACTGAATGGTGATATTTTGCTTTTTCGCGAGTTCAATGACCTGCTGGGCTTGTCCTTTTACAGTGTTTTCTGCCATCCAGAGCTTGTATAACTCCCGATCTGACTTCAGTGTTTCAATCACTGCATTTTTCCCAATCACATAATCATGTTGCTGACTCATTTGTCTTCCTCCCTGACGTTCCGATTTCAATCGCCTGACTAATCAACTCTTCTAAGCGTTCGTCCTGCTTCTCGATAAATAAATAACCCATGAGCGCTTCAAACGCTGTACTATAACGATACGTTTGAACGTCTGTGTTTTTAGGCACTGTGCCTGATTTTGCATTTCTTCCTCTTTTCAGCACCGCTTCTTCCGCTTCTGTGAAAAAGCCCTTCTGCTGAAGCTCAAATAAAATAGCGGCCTGAGATTTAGCTGAAACGATCTTACTTGCACGTTTATGAAGCTCATTTGGTTTGGTCGCCCCCATTTGGAGGAGGTGATGCCTCACGTATACTTCAAAAATGGCATCACCCATATAAGCAAGCGCAAGTCCGTTCAACTGTTTTCCGTCTTTCAGCTTTTCAAAATTCAACATGACCTATTCTCCTCTTTTCCAGCGCGTACCTTGAGGAGTGTCCTCCAATACAATATTCATGCTCTTTAACTGGTCACGAATTTGATCAGACAATGCGAAGTCACGATTCCTTCTAGCTTCATTCCGCTTCTCAATTAATGCTTCTACCTCTTCGTCAAGCGTGTGCTTTTCTTCTAGTGAGAAGCCGAGGACGGATGTGATTTCTTGGAACAAGCCAATAAATGCCTTGATCACTTCCTCGGAAGTATGATCATTTTCCATATAGTAATTCGCTTGTTTCGCTAGTTCAAATAAAACAGAGATGGCATTTGCCGTATTGAAGTCATCATTCATTTCAGAAATAAATGTCGCACGCTGCTCTTCAATCTTTGTCAGCCATTCCGTGTTATCCTCTGTTAAATTGGTACTGCTCTCAAGGCGATGATGTAGATTTGAATAAGATGTTTTGAGTCTGTTAAATGCACTCTTTGTACTTTCCAATAAGTCAATGGAGTAATTGATTGGATGACGATAGTGAACCGACAGCATAAAGAAACGAAGCACATCTGGATCTTGTTCTTTAATAATGTCATGTACGAGCACAAAGTTCCCAAGTGATTTTGACATTTTTTCATTCTCAATATTAATATACCCGTTATGCATCCAATACTTCGCAAAAGGTTTTCCTGTCAAAGCCTCAGATTGAGCAATCTCATTCTCGTGATGAGGGAACGTTAAATCCTGTCCGCCAGCATGAATGTCAATCGTATCGCCTAAATACTTTTTGACCATCGCAGAGCACTCGATGTGCCAGCCTGGCCGCCCTTCTCCCCACGGGCTATCCCAAGAAATCTCCTGATCCTTTGCGGCCTTCCATAATGCAAAGTCGAGTGCATCCCTTTTCTTTTCACCTACACGAATACGGGCACCTGTCTTTAATTCATCAATCGATTGGTGAGACAGTTTTCCGTAGCCTTCAAATGAGCGTGTGCTGTAATACACGTCACCATCTGCTTCATAGGCGTAGCCTTTTTCAATCAATGTGGCGATAAACGCAATGATATCATCCATATTTTCTGTCACTCGCGGGTGAAGGTCTGCTTTTTTGCAGCCTAATGCACTGACGTCCTCAAAGTATGCTTGGATAAATCGATCAGCAATCGTTGGGACATCCTCGCCTAATTCATTTGCTGCTTTGATGAGTTTATCATCCACATCAGTAAAGTTGGATACGAAATTCACATCATAGCCGCTATATTCTAAATACTTACGTACCGTATCATATACAATGGCCGGTCTTGCATTCCCGATATGAATGTAGTTATACACGGTTGGTCCGCATACATACATTTTGACCTTTCCTGGTTCAAGCGGGACAAACTCTTCCTTCTTACGTGTCAATGTATTATAAATATTGATTGTCATGATTGTTCTTCCTTTCTGCTCAATGAAGCCAGCTCACGTTTTAGCTTTTCCATTTCTCGCTCCAATTCTTTGAAACGATCAGAAACTGGATCTGGCAAATCTTGATGATTGAGATCACGATTGATTTTCTTTCCATTTTGAACGACCACTCGCCCAGGTATACCTACAACAGTAGAATGGTCTGGTACGTCTTTTAACACAACAGACCCCGCACCAATCTTGGACCCTTTTCCTACGGTAATAGAACCGAGCACCTTAGCACCAGTCGCAATCAGCGCATCGTCCAAAATAGTTGGATGCCGCTTTCCCTTTTCTTTCCCTGTTCCCCCTAATGTCACGCCTTGGAAAACAGTGACGTTATCGCCAATTTCACATGTTTCCCCAATCACGACGCCCATGCCGTGATCAATAAAGAACCGCCGGCCGATGGTTGCTGCTGGGTGAATCTCAACCCCTGTGAAAAACCGGCTGACCTGAGAAATGATCC
The DNA here is from genome assembly GCF_038593325.1 of Bacillus sp. FSL W7-1582. Classification (NCBI taxonomy): domain Bacteria; kingdom Bacillati; phylum Bacillota; class Bacilli; order Caryophanales; family Bacillaceae; genus Bacillus; species Bacillus sp. FSL W7-1582. The sequence goes on along the minus strand of NZ_CP151987.1, from coordinate 116,141 downwards.
GCGCAAGAAAATACAGCTTACGCTTGTAAAATGCATGCGCAACACGATGAGCCCAAATCGCATGAAGCCCTGAATAGGTTAGCACTACTTCAAGATAGCTTCTAGCAGCAGGATCTTGATCAAACACAGTATCAATATCTTCTTTCAGCATTTTGAAAAACACATGCTCCCCCCGTTCTTCCCCATCAATCTCTCTTAGGACTTGCTCTCTTTTTTGGACAAATAAAAAACGCCTCTGCCATATGACAGAGACGTTTTGAAAACGCGGTTCCACTCTGTTTAGAAAGCCCTCATTTCGCAGCCTTCTCAACTTCATCCCATAACGGAGGGTACCGCCCTTGCATACTAACATACGTGTTCCTCAAGGGTCTTGAGGGTGCATTTCCAACGTCTGCCCATAAGTCTCTTTCAGCCGGTGAAGACTCTTTCTGTGATGGACGATAACATTGTACTTCTCCCTCGCAACGATTTTCCTTATATTTGTTTAATGCGGTTTAATACCGTCTCTTTACCTAGTAGTTCAATACTTTGCGGAAGCTCTGGGCCATGCGTTTGTCCAGTGACAGCCACACGAATTGGCATGAATAGTTTCTTACCTTTATGCCCTGTTTCTTTTTGTACCGCTTTAATGGCAGCTTTGATTTCATCAGGTGTGAAAGACTCAAGACGTTCAAGCTGACCTGCAAACGAAGCCATCACTTCTGGTACTTGCTCTTCTGCAAGAACTTCCTTTGCCTCTTGATTATACTCAATTTGTTCCTTAAAGAACAACTCTGTTAACTCAACAATTTCTGCTCCGTAGCTCAATTGCTCGTGGTATAGAGAAATGAGTTTGCGCACCCACGTGTTTTCTTCTTCTGTCAGCTGCTCGCTTACCTTGCCTGCCTTTTGAAGATGTGGAAGTGTAAGTGCCACAACTTGATCAAGATCAAGTGCTTTTACGTATTGGTTATTCACCCATTTTAGTTTATGCATATCGAAGAGAGCTGGTGACTTAGAAAGTCGATTGACATCGAAAATATCGATGAACTGCTCTTTTGTAAATAGTTCCTCTTCGCCAACTGGAGACCATCCAAGTAGTGCAATGAAGTTAAACAAAGCTTCTGGTAAATAGCCCAAGTTCTTATACTGTTCGATGAACTGGATAATTGATTCATCACGCTTACTTAATTTCTTGCGATTCTCGTTTACAATCAGCGTCATATGTCCGAACAGCGGAACATCCCAGCCAAATGCATTGAAGACCATAATTTGTTTAGGTGTATTCGAGATGTGATCCTCACCACGAAGAATGTGAGTCATTTTCATCAAATGATCATCCACCGCTACAGCGAAGTTATACGTTGGCGTACCATCTTTCTTCACAATAACAAAGTCACCGATGCCGTCTGTTTCAAATGAAATCTCGCCTTTGACCATATCGTCAAATTTTATGATTTCTCCTTTAGGCACTCGGAAGCGGATGCTTGGCTCTCTTCCTTCAGCAATCAGCTTGTCCTCTTCTTCTTTTGATAAATGACTGCATTTACCAGAGTATCGCGGCATTTCACTGCGGGCAATTTGTGCTTCACGCTCTTCTTCTAGTTCTTCAGCCGTACAATAGCACTTATACGCCAAGTCTTTCTCTAGCAGCTCGTCATAATATTTTTTGTAAATATCATTACGCTCTGATTGTCTGTAAGGACCGTAGCCCCCATCTTTATCAATGCTCTCATCCCAATCAATTCCGAGCCACTGCAGGTGGCGAAGCTGACTTTCTTCTCCGCCTTCTACATTACGCTTTTGATCCGTATCCTCGATTCGAATAATAAATTTGCCGCCTTGGCTGCGTGCGAACAAATAGTTGAAAAGAGCCGTTCTAGCATTCCCAATATGTAAATGACCAGTTGGACTCGGTGCATAACGAACACGCACTTCATTTCCCATGAGTTTAACTTCCTTTCATCTGCATCATGTTGTCTGACACCAATTTTTTATAAACGTATTTTATCATCAAAACCCATTCTCATCAAAACGGATTTTACTTTTTCTGAAGAAGCACTGTCGCCTGAGAGGCAATTCCTTCGCCTCTTCCTGTAAATCCAAGTTTCTCTGTCGTTGTTGCTTTGACATTCACCTGTGTGACATCTGCCTCAAGAGCTTCTGCGATTTTCTCACACATTGGCTGAATGTATGGTGCCATCTTTGGTTTTTGCGCCATGATGGTGCAATCGATATTCACCAGTGTATAGCCTTTTTCTTTTACAAGCGCCCACACGTGCTGAAGTAATTTAAAAGAGTCTGCATCTTTAAACTCCGGATCCGTGTCTGGGAAATGTCTGCCGATATCTCCTTCTGCAATCGCACCTAGGCAGGCATCCGCCACAGTATGAAGCAGTACATCCGCATCTGAATGCCCAAGTAGACCCTTTTCATAAGGGATCGTCACACCGCCAATAATAAGAGGTCTTCCCTCTGTTAATTGATGCACATCAAAACCTTGTCCTATTCTAAACATGTTCTAGTACCCTCTTTCCGCATCCATAATTGCCTTGGCAACCAATAAATCATCCGGTGTTGTCAGTTTAATATTGGTATAGTCTCCTTGGACAATATACACACTCTCACCGTGTAATTGTTCCACAAGACTGGCGTCATCTGTTCCAAGAAAGCCTGTCCGCTCCGCATGTTCATGCGCTTCTTTTAAAATAGAATGACGAAAAGCTTGTGGGGTCTGGACTGCCCACAAGCTCTGACGTTCAATGGTTTGTTCCACTTTGCCTTCTTGAACGCGTTTGATTGTGTCTTTCACTGGTACCGCTACGACTGCGGAGCCTTTTTCAATCGCTGCTTTAACGAGCAAGTCAATCTGTGTATGCTTAATAAAAGGCCTTGCGCCATCATGAACAAGCACGATGTCCGCATCTTGCACAGCCTTCAATCCTTCGTATACACTTTGCTGCCGTTCTTCACCGCCAGTGACAAGTGAAACAGGCGTTTGAAAAGCGTGTACCTTCAGTAGCCTTTCAAAGTCACGACGCTCTTCTTCATTGATCGCTAAGATCATGCGTCTGCATTGTGAATGAGCGTCAAACACCTTCAGTGTGTGGATGATGACCGGCATTCTTTTCAATTCAATAAAAAGTTTATTGCGGCCGGCCTTCATTCGCTTCCCCTGCCCCGCAGCCGGAATAACTACTTCATAATACATGTTCGTTCTCCCTTTAGAGCGCCTTCTCCAGAAGTTTTGGCTTCGCAAAAATCATTCTTCCAGCAGCAGTTTGCAGCACACTCGTGACGAGCACATCAATGTCTTTTCCAATATAATTGCGTCCTTCTTCGACCACAATCATCGTACCGTCATCTAAGTAAGCAACACCTTGGTTATGCTCTTTCCCATCTTTGATGACCTGTACCTTCATTTCTTCCCCAGGCAGTACAACCGGTTTGACTGCATTGGCTAGATCATTGATGTTTAACACTGCTACTTTTTGAAGTTCGCATACTTTATTTAAATTAAAATCATTTGTCACAACAACACCTGAAGTTAACTTAGCGAGTTTCACAAGCTTGCTGTCAACCTCTTGAATATCTTCAAAGTCACCTTCGTAAATTTCAACTTTAATATCCAGTTCTTTTTGGATACGATTTAAAATATCAAGACCTCTTCGGCCTCTATTTCTCTTTAATACATCAGAAGAGTCTGCAATATGTTGTAATTCCTCGAGTACAAATTGAGGAATGACCATCACACCTTCTAGGAATCCAGTTTGACAAATATCTGCGATTCTTCCATCAATGATAACACTTGTGTCTAAAATTTTCAGCTTTTTATCTTCTATTTCAGGTTCATCATCAGCTGCTCCTTTTTTCTTTGTGACCTTTGCAGATCGGGAGAACAACCCCATCATTTCATCCTTCTTCTTAAACCCTACCTGAAATCCAAGGTATCCTAAAAAGAAAGCCAGGAAAATCGGAATAATGGTACCAAAAATATGATATGGGATATTGTTTAGCGGGATCACGTTTACAATAAGATATGCTAGAATAAGTCCAAATACTAAACCGAAACTTCCAGATATAAGATCAGGAAGAGGCGCCTTCAATAGAGAATCCTCGATCCATTTCACCCAATTAACCACATAGCCTGTGCACCATTTACCAATGATAAAGAACACAGCGGCTCCTATTAGTGCTGAAGAGTAAGCATTTGTTATGAAAGGTATGTCCTTCACATTTAACAGCAGAAATAACTCTGGAATGATAAAAATCCCTACAACTGCACCGAAAATGATAAAAAACGCCTGAACGATTCTTTTTAACATACCTTCACCTCCTTTATTTTTCATCTGTCAATCCACCTTCATCTGACATTGATATATGCTTAAGTTTCCTATCATCATGAACAGAAAACAAAACCATCATTAATATACCCATATTCATCCATTTTTAACCGTATTTAAGAAAAATTTCTCTTTTTATAGCTGACGGTCGATATAATGTTTTTCTTGCAGTCTTTTTAATCCTTTTTTTATCTTTTTCGCTCTTACTTCTCCAATTCCTTCTACTTCATCCAAATCTTGTACATCCGCTTCCATAATTCGATCTAGCACACCAAATGCTTCGACCACGTTTTCAACGATTGGCATAGGCAGTCTAGGGATTTTATGAAGTAATCTGTAACCTCTAGTGTACACATATTCGTCAATATTTGTAGATGCTGGATAGCCGAGTAACTTGTACAAAATAGAGTCATCTAAAAGTTCAAAGCTCGACATATCTTGGAGCTGTTTCAGCAGTACATATGGATCTTTGATCTTTTCTTTCACGTAATCTTTAATAAATAATGCCGCTTCCTGCTCCATATCTGTAATCAGCTCATTGACTTGCAGACGGATCAAGTGTCCTTCTGTCCCAAGCTCTTTGATATACATATTGATTTCATTTTTAATTCTAAGTACCATTTCATAACGATGTAGCACGGATAATACATCACCAAAGGTCACAAGCTCTTCAAATTCTAAGGCGCTTAACGCAGAAATGGCATGATCTAAAATGGTTTTATATTTCTCAAGTGTTTGTATCGCTTGGTTGGCCTTCGTCAAAATAAAACCAATATCTTTCAGCGTATATCGTCGATTCCCTTGGTATAAGGTAATGACGTTCCGACGTTCAGAAATGGCAATGATTAAGCAACCTGTCTGCTTTGCTACACGTTCAGCCGTTCGGTGTCTCATGCCTGTTTCTGATGAATGAATGGTTGCATCCGGCATGAGCTGTGTATTCGCATACAAGATTTTTTGACCAGAGTCACTTAAAATAATCGCCCCATCCATCTTCGCCAATTCATATAAATGTGCTGGGGAGAATGCAGAATTAATATGAAATCCTCCATCTACCACACTTTTCACTTTATCGTTATAACCAACAACAATGAGCCCTCCAGTATTGGCTCTTAGGACGTTTTCAATCCCTGCCCGCAGGGGTGTCCCCGGTGCCACAAACTGGACAATATCTAAGAGATCGACTTCTCTCGCTCCTTTTTTCTCTTTTTCCATTTCTATGATCCCCCTAGTGAAATACGAAGTGCCTCTGCTACATTTTCTACACCGACTAACTCAATCCCTCTCGGTTTTTTCCATCCATCTATATTCGCCTGAGGAATAAACATTCGCTTAAATCCTAGTTTAGCAGCTTCCTGCACACGCTGTTCAATTCTTGATACTCTTCTGACTTCTCCCGTCAGACCCACTTCTCCTATAAAGCAATCTGCTTGATGCGGCGCTGCATCTTTAAAGCTTGATGCAATACTAACGGCAATAGCCAAGTCAATCGCTGGTTCATCAAGTTTCACACCACCTGCGACCTTTAAATAGGCATCTTGGTTTTGCAGCAGCAGCCCTACCCGTTTTTCTAAAACGGCCATAAGCAATGACACTCGGTTATGATCAAGGCCAGTAGCCATTCTCCGTGGATTCCCAAAGCTCGTCGGTGAAATAAGTGCTTGTATCTCCACTAGAACAGGTCTTGTTCCTTCCATTGAGGCAACAACACACGATCCAGATACACCTGCTGACCGCTCTTCTAAGAAGATTTCTGATGGGTTTAATACCTCTGTGAGCCCTTCCTCTCTCATTTCAAAAATTCCTAATTCATTCGTTGAACCAAAACGGTTTTTCACTGCCCGTAAAATACGAAACGTATGATGGCGCTCCCCTTCAAAATAAAGAACTGTATCCACCATATGCTCTAAAAGGCGCGGCCCAGCAATCGAGCCTTCTTTCGTCACGTGACCAACGATAAAAATAGGAATACCATTCGTCTTGGCAATTTTCATCAGCTGGGCAGTGCATTCCCTCACCTGAGAAACAGATCCAGGAGCTGACGTGATATCGCTTTGATAAACGGTTTGAATTGAATCGACCACAACAAAAGCGGGTTTCATCTCTTGTATAGCAGACGTTATATACTCCATATCGGTTTCAGCCAAAACATGTAAAGAGGCACTTTCAATACCGAGACGGTCCGCCCTAAGCTTCGTTTGTTTGATTGATTCCTCACCAGATATGTATAACACATTCTGATTTTGATCTGATAGCTGTGCTGAAACTTGTAATAATAGTGTGGACTTCCCAATCCCAGGATCACCGCCAATAAGAACGAGTGAACCTTTGACAATTCCACTTCCTAATACTCGGTTAAATTCTTCTAAATTCGTTTTAATTCGGGGTTCTTCGGATGTTTCAATTGCAGATATAGGTGAAGGTTTTTGAATGGTTTGAACAGAATGATTAAACGCACTTCGACGATTTGCCGGCTCTTTACGAACGACCTCTTCTGTCATACTGTTCCAAGTGCCGCAGCCGGGACATTTCCCCATCCATTTGGCTGACTCATAACCGCACGATTGGCATATAAATTTTGATTTTGACTTAGCCATAGATTGAAGAATACAACTCCTTATACTGGTCAGAAAATAAGTAAAGGGAGGCATCCAACTTACTGGTATGCCTCACACTTTTTTCTTACTATATTAGTTCGTAGCAGCCGTTGCTTTTACGACAATTTCTCCATTCTCTACATCTAATACGATATGTTGGCCCTTTTCAATATTGCCTTTCAGCAATTCCTCAGAAAGTCGATCCTCGACGTGCTTTTGAATCGCTCTTCTTAACGGACGAGCACCATACTCAAGATCTACGCCTTCGTCGGCAATCTTGGCTTTTGCTGCTTCCGTCAATTCAATTGAAAGGTCCTGCTCTTTTAGTCGTTTTGTCAATTGATCAGACATGAGAGACACAATCTCTTTTAGATGTTTCTTTTCGAGTGAGTGGAAGACAATGATTTCATCAATACGGTTGATGAACTCCGGTCTAAACGCACGTTTCAACTCACCCATTACTTTGCCTTTCATATCTTTGTAATTTTGACTTTCATCCTGCACGTTAAAGCCAACATATTTATTGCGCTTCAGCTCACTAGCTCCAACGTTTGAAGTCATAATCAAAATCGTATTTCTAAAGTCAACAGTACGACCTTTAGAATCAGTGAGACGACCATCTTCTAATACTTGAAGTAAGATGTTAAACACATCAGGGTGTGCCTTTTCAATCTCATCTAGAAGCACGACAGAATACGGCTTTCTTCTCACCTTTTCAGTCAGCTGACCGCCCTCATCATAGCCCACATAGCCTGGAGGTGATCCAACAAGTCTTGAAGTCGAGTGTTTTTCCATGTACTCAGACATATCAATACGAATCATCGCTTCTTCATCACCGAAGATAGACTCGGCGAGTGCTCTTGCAAGCTCAGTCTTACCAACACCTGTTGGCCCTAAGAAAATAAAGGAGCCAATCGGACGTTTCGGATCTTTTAGTCCAGCACGGGCACGTCTTACAGCTTTTGCAACAGCAACAACTGCTTCATCCTGTCCAATGACGCGAGAGTGGAGCAATTGTTCCATGTTTAGAAGCTTATCTGTTTCTGTTTGAGCAATTTTCGAAACAGGTACTCCCGTCCAGCTAGAAACAACCATTGCGATATCATCCACAGAAACCTCTGAATTCTCTTGTCCCTGCTTTTCTTTCCAAGATTTCTTCGTCACTTCTACCTTTTCACGCAAACGTTGCTCCGTATCACGAAGAGAAGCGGCTTTTTCAAATTCTTGACTTTGAACAGCTGCATCCTTTTCCTTGCGTACTTCATCCAGCTTTTGCTCAAGTTCCTTTAGATTAGGCGGTGTTGTGAAAGAACGTAAACGAACTTTTGAACCCGCCTCATCAATTAAGTCAATCGCCTTATCTGGAAGGAAACGATCAGAGATATAACGATCAGAAAGCTTTACCGCCGCCTCAATGGCTTCATCTGTAATAGACACACGGTGATGTGCTTCATAACGGTCTCTAAGCCCTCTTAAAATTTGAATACTTTCATCAACAGATGGCTGGTCCACTTGAATTGGCTGGAATCGACGTTCAAGTGCAGCATCTTTTTCAATATATTTACGGTACTCATCTAACGTTGTTGCCCCGATACATTGAAGCTCACCACGTGCTAAAGATGGTTTTAGAATATTAGAGGCATCAATCGCACCCTCTGCTCCTCCTGCACCAATCAGTGTATGAAGCTCATCAATGAAGAGAATGATATTTCCAGCCTGACGGATTTCGTCCATGACTTTTTTCAAACGATCCTCGAATTCACCACGATATTTCGTTCCCGCTACAACGGTTCCCATATCAAGTGTCATGACTCGTTTATCACGCAAAATTTCAGGCACTTCGTTGTGAATAATTTGCTGTGCGAGGCCTTCTGCGATCGCTGTTTTACCAACACCAGGCTCTCCAATCAGCACAGGGTTATTCTTTGTTCTTCTACTTAACACCTCAATGACACGCTGAATTTCTTTGCTACGGCCAATCACAGGGTCCAAGCTGTCCTCTTTCGCAATAGCCGTTAAGTCTCTTGCCAAGCTATCTAAAGTTGGTGTATTGGCATTGCTATTAGATCCTGCCGCAGATGCACCCGTTTCATTGCTGCCTAGAAGCTGCAATACTTGCTGGCGTGCTTTATTTAAGCTTACTCCGAGGTTATTTAAGACACGGGCAGCTACACCCTCTCCCTCACGAATAAGACCTAAAAGAATATGTTCTGTCCCTACATAGGAATGACCAAGCTTTCTCGCTTCATCCATAGAAAGCTCCGTAACCTTCTTCGCTCTAGGTGTGTAATGAGGAATAGCTTGAGACACCTCTTGCCCTCTTCCAATCAAGCTCTCGACTTCTTTTTGGATTTTATCTGAAACAAGGCCCAGTGCTTCTAAGGCTTTTGCGGCAATGCCCTCACCTTCACGTACAAGACCAAGTAAAATATGCTCTGTTCCGATGTTCTTATGGCCTAGGCGAATGGCTTCTTCTTGTGCAAGTGCTAATACCTTTTGAGCTCTTTCAGTGAATCTTCCAAACATCATATCGTTTCATCCTCCTGTCCATTCCTATGCATTTCTAAGCGCAGCCTTTCTCTAATAATTGCTGCTCGTTTTATATCTCTTTCATTTGGTTCCAAGGCTCCTCCTGAATATTGCTGAAGGAAGCCAGGCTGTGTCAAAATCATGAGTTCATTCAGTATATTACTTGAAAGCCCCTTAATGATACCTAAATCAATTCCAAGTCGCACATCTGACAAACACTTAGCCGTTTCCTTAGATTCAATCATGCGACAATTAGCCAAAATCCCCAAGGAACGGTACACTCTGTCTTCAAGTTCAATTTTAGACGTCTGATATAATGCCTTACGTGCAGATCGCTCTTGTTCAATGAGCTGCGCCGTCACACTATTCAAGTCATCTACAATATCTTCTTCTGATTGACCCAGTGTCATTTGATTTGAAATTTGAAAGATGTTTCCTATTGCTTCGCTACCCTCACCATAAATTCCTCTGACCACAAGACCTAATTGATTAATTGCAGGAATAATGCGATTCATTTGTCTTGTCAGGGCTAATGCTGGTAAGTGCATCATGACTGAAGCCCTAATACCTGTACCTACATTGGTCGGACAGCTCGTTAAGTATCCTCGCTTTTCAGAAAACGCATAATCCACTTGCTCTTCAATCCAGTCATCTATTTGGTTAGCTGCTTTTAGTGCATTAGCCAGCTGAAATCCTGGGAACAAGCATTGAATACGAATATGGTCTTCCTCATTCAGCATGACACTGATTTCTTCATTTTCTGAAAGCAAACAGCCGCCAAATCTTGATTCTGCTAAATTGGGGCTAATCAAATGCTTTTCAACAAGTACCCTTTTAGCCAAAGGCTGCGTGTCATTCATTCGAATCAGAACAAAGTTTCCAATGTCCTTCACTTCCTGGCTCGCAAACTTTTGCTCGAATTGCTGAAGAACAGCTTCAGCCTCCTCTTGAGAAAACTGAGTTGGGAAACGAACATGCTCTAGATTGCGTGCCAGCCGAATACGACTGCTTAGAACAATGTCACTTTCTGGTCCTTTCTGTTTCATCCATTGACTTAATGCGTCTTGAATAAAATGCTGGAGCGACATGTCGTTAATCTCCCTCCCTCTGCTGAGATTGCTCATGCTCTAACGCACGAATTTGATCTCGAACTTCCGCTGCTTTTTCAAACTCTTCCTGTTCAATCAGCTGCTTCAGTTCTTGCTGCATTAACTCAAGTTTCCGGCGAACATGCAGACTGCCGGCAATCCGTTTAGGGACTTTTCCATTATGGACTGTATTTCCACTATGGACTTTCCTTAAAACAGGATTTAAATACTGATCAAAGGTTCGATAACATTCTGCACAGCCAAAACGGCCTGTTTTCCTGAATTGCTGAAAAGTTAAGCCACACTTAGGACATTGATCCACTTCTCTTGCCTCTTGAAAAATAGATGATCCTTTATTCGCACTTGTGGTAAAGCTAGGATCAATATTCAATAAGCCTGATAATAAGTTGTGAATCGAGAAACCTTGGTTTCCACTCATAGCATATGAATCACTGTTTTCTTTTGCACATTGTTCACATATGTGCATTTCTTGTTTTTCTCCATTTATTACTTTCGTAAAGTGAAAAGTGGCTGGTCTCTCATTGCATTCTTGACAAATCAATCTTTTCACCCGCTTTACTTTAATTTCAAAGCATTTAACATCGCTTTCATCATCCGAGCCCGCAGTTCATCTCGTTCAGGTAAATCAATGTGTAAAACAGAACGGTCCATGACACTAATCATCATCTTTGCTTCTCTTTCGGATAAAATGTTGTTCTCAACAAGACGCATGATGATATGATCAGATGCAGCCTGTGATAAACGATGATATATTTGGGAAATAATGTTGTTCAATAAATCGACTTCATCATTTATTTTGACTTTAATGATACGGATATAGCCACCACCGCCACGCTTACTTTCGACGATATAACCTCTTTCGCTCGTAAAGCGTGTATTGATAACATAGTTAATTTGTGAAGGTACGCATTGAAACTTATCTGCAATTTCATTGCGTTTAATTTCTAATATTTCTCGACCATTCTGATCCAAGACTTCCTTCAAATACTGCTCGATGATATCAGAAATATTTTGTGCCACTCCGCCTCCTCCTCCATTGACTTTGACTATATTTGACTTTAATCTTACTATAAATTTTTTCGATCGATTTTTCAAGATAATCGCTCAACTAACAATATTATTTCCACATTTATCTGGTGCCAAACATCCCAAAAACACAAAAAAGACCAGTTCCGATTGGAACTGATCCTTTGAAAAGCTTGGCGGCGTCCTACTCTCACAGGGGGAAACCCCCAACTACCATCGGCGCTGAAGAGCTTAACTTCCGTGTTCGGTATGGGAACGGGTGTGACCTCTTCGCTATCGCCACCAAACCTGATGGAGAGAATGTTCTCTCAAAACTAGATAACAATGTTCATTTTTCACATTAGAATATAGGTTAAGTCCTCGATCTATTAGTATCTGTCAGCTCCACGTGTCACCACGCTTCCACCTCAGACCTATCAACCTGATCATCTTTCAGGGATCTTACTTCCTTGCGGAATGGGAAATCTCATCTTGAGGGGGGCTTCATGCTTAGATGCTTTCAGCACTTATCCCGTCCGCACATAGCTACCCAGCGATGCCCTTGGCAGAACAACTGGTACACCAGCGGTGCGTCCATCCCGGTCCTCTCGTACTAAGGACAGCTCCTCTCAAATTTCCTGCGCCCGCGACGGATAGGGACCGAACTGTCTCACGACGTTCTGAACCCAGCTCGCGTACCGCTTTAATGGGCGAACAGCCCAACCCTTGGGACCGACTACAGCCCCAGGATGCGATGAGCCGACATCGAGGTGCCAAACCTCCCCGTCGATGTGGACTCTTGGGGGAGATAAGCCTGTTATCCCCGGGGTAGCTTTTATCCGTTGAGCGATGGCCCTTCCATGCGGAACCACCGGATCACTAAGCCCGACTTTCGTCCCTGCTCGACTTGTAGGTCTCGCAGTCAAGCTCCCTTGTGCCTTTACACTCTGCGAATGATTTCCAACCATTCTGAGGGAACCTTTGGGCGCCTCCGTTACATTTTAGGAGGCGACCGCCCCAGTCAAACTGCCCACCTGACACTGTCTCCCTGCCCGATAAGGGCAGCGGGTTAGAAGGTCAATACAGCCAGGGTAGTATCCCACCGATGCCTCCACCGAAGCTAGCGCTCCGGTTTCCAAGGCTCCTACCTATCCTGTACAAGCTGTACCAACATTCAATATCAGGCTGCAGTAAAGCTCCACGGGGTCTTTCCGTCCTGTCGCGGGTAACCTGCATCTTCACAGGTACTATAATTTCACCGAGTCTCTCGTTGAGACAGTGCCCAGATCGTTGCGCCTTTCGTGCGGGTCGGAACTTACCCGACAAGGAATTTCGCTACCTTAGGACCGTTATAGTTACGGCCGCCGTTTACTGGGGCTTCAATTCGCACCTTCGCTTACGCTAAGCGCTCCTCTTAACCTTCCAGCACCGGGCAGGCGTCAGCCCCTATACTTCGCCTTACGGCTTCGCAGAGACCTGTGTTTTTGCTAAACAGTCGCCTGGGCCTATTCACTGCGGCTTCTCGGGGCTTTAACACCCTAAGAAGCACCCCTTCTCCCGAAGTTACGGGGTCATTTTGCCGAGTTCCTTAACGAGAGTTCTCTCGATCACCTTAGGATTCTCTCCTCGCCTACCTGTGTCGGTTTGCGGTACGGGCACCTCTCACCTCGCTAGAGGCTTTTCTTGGCAGTGTGGAATCAGGAACTTCGCTACTAAATTTCGCTCGCCATCACAGCTCAGCCTTCACGGGAAACGGATTTGCCTATTTCCCAGCCTAACTGCTTGGACGCGGATATCCAATACCGCGCTTACCCTATCCTCCTGCGTCCCCCCATTGCTCAAATGGTGAGGAGGTGGTACAGGAATATCAACCTGTTGTCCATCGCCTACGCCTTTCGGCCTCGGCTTAGGTCCCGACTAACCCTGAGCGGACGAGCCTTCCTCAGGAAACCTTAGGCATTCGGTGGACGGGATTCTCACCCGTCTTTCGCTACTCATACCGGCATTCTCACTTCTAAGCGCTCCACCAGTCCTTCCGGTCTGACTTCACTGCACTTAGAACGCTCTCCTACCACTGTTCGTAAGAACAGTCCGCAGCTTCGGTGATACGTTTAGCCCCGGTACATTTTCGGCGCAGAGTCACTCGACCAGTGAGCTATTACGCACTCTTTAAATGGTGGCTGCTTCTAAGCCAACATCCTGGTTGTCTAAGCAACTCCACATCCTTTTCCACTTAACGTATACTTTGGGACCTTAGCTGGCGGTCTGGGCTGTTTCCCTTTCGACTACGGATCTTATCACTCGCAGTCTGACTCCCAAGGATAAGTCATCGGCATTCGGAGTTTGACTGAATTCGGTAACCCGGTAGGGGCCCCTAGTCCAATCAGTGCTCTACCTCCGAGACTCTTACCTTGAGGCTAGCCCTAAAGCTATTTCGGAGAGAACCAGCTATCTCCAGGTTCGATTGGCATTTCACCCCTACCCACACCTCATCCCCGCACTTTTCAACGTGCGTGGGTTCGGGCCTCCATTCAGTGTTACCTGAACTTCACCCTGGACATGGGTAGATCACCTGGTTTCGGGTCTACGACCACGTACTCATGCGCCCTATTCAGACTCGCTTTCGCTGCGGCTCCGCATCTTCTGCTTAACCTTGCACGGGATCGTAACTCGCCGGTTCATTCTACAAAAGGCACGCCATCACCCGTTAACGGGCTCTGACTACTTGTAGGCACACGGTTTCAGGATCTATTTCACTCCCCTTCCGGGGTGCTTTTCACCTTTCCCTCACGGTACTGGTTCACTATCGGTCACTAGGGAGTATTTAGCCTTGGGAGATGGTCCTCCCGGATTCCGACGGAATTTCACGTGTTCCGCCGTACTCAGGATCCACTCTGGAGAGAACAACATTTCAGTTACAGGGCTGTTACCTTCTTTGGCGGGCCTTTCCAGACCTCTTCGCTTATATCGTTCCTTTGTAACTCCGTATAGAGTGTCCTACAACCCCAAGAGGCAAGCCTCTTGGTTTGGGCTGTTCCCGTTTCGCTCGCCGCTACTCAGGGAATCGCATTTGCTTTCTCTTCCTCCGGGTACTTAGATGTTTCAGTTCCCCGGGTATGCCTTCTCATACTCTATGTATTCAAGTATGGATACTACTCCATTACGAGCAGTGGGTTTCCCCATTCGGAAATCTCCGGATCAAAGCTTGCTTACAGCTCCCCGAAGCATATCGGTGTTCGTCCCGTCCTTCATCGGCTCCTAGTGCCAAGGCATCCACCGTGCGCCCTTTCTAACTTAACCATTTCTTACTTTAGAAAGAATCACTATGTGTGATGAACTTTGCATTGCATTCAATGTGAATGTATTACTTATTGTTATCTAGTTTTCAAAGAACAATCCTGTCTCGCTAGAGACATGTTTGAAGGAATGATCCTTCAAAACTAAACAAGACGAAAAACGTACGCTGCTCCATATATCCTTAGAAAGGAGGTGATCCAGCCGCACCTTCCGATACGGCTACCTTGTTACGACTTCACCCCAATCATCTGCCCCACCTTCGGCGGCTGGCTCCATAAAGGTTACCTCACCGACTTCGGGTGTTGCAAACTCTCGTGGTGTGACGGGCGGTGTGTACAAGGCCCGGGAACGTATTCACCGCGGCATGCTGATCCGCGATTACTAGCGATTCCAGCTTCACGCAGTCGAGTTGCAGACTGCGATCCGAACTGAGAACAGATTTGTGGGATTGGCTAAACCTTGCGGTCTCGCAGCCCTTTGTTCTGTCCATTGTAGCACGTGTGTAGCCCAGGTCATAAGGGGCATGATGATTTGACGTCATCCCCACCTTCCTCCGGTTTGTCACCGGCAGTCACCTTAGAGTGCCCAACTGAATGCTGGCAACTAAGATCAAGGGTTGCGCTCGTTGCGGGACTTAACCCAACATCTCACGACACGAGCTGACGACAACCATGCACCACCTGTCACTCTGTCCCCGAAGGGAAAGCCCTATCTCTAGGGTTGTCAGAGGATGTCAAGACCTGGTAAGGTTCTTCGCGTTGCTTCGAATTAAACCACATGCTCCACCGCTTGTGCGGGCCCCCGTCAATTCCTTTGAGTTTCAGTCTTGCGACCGTACTCCCCAGGCGGAGTGCTTAATGCGTTAGCTGCAGCACTAAGGGGCGGAAACCCCCTAACACTTAGCACTCATCGTTTACG
Organism: Bacillus sp. FSL W7-1582; assembly: GCF_038593325.1. NCBI lineage: Bacteria > Bacillati > Bacillota > Bacilli > Caryophanales > Bacillaceae > Bacillus > Bacillus sp. FSL W7-1582. The sequence continues at coordinate 100,364 of NZ_CP151987.1, read as the reverse complement.
GCGTGGACTACCAGGGTATCTAATCCTGTTCGCTCCCCACGCTTTCGCTCCTCAGCGTCAGTTACAGACCAGAGAGTCGCCTTCGCCACTGGTGTTCCTCCACATCTCTACGCATTTCACCGCTACACGTGGAATTCCACTCTCCTCTTCTGCACTCAAGTTTCCCAGTTTCCAATGACCCTCCCCGGTTGAGCCGGGGGCTTTCACATCAGACTTAAGAAACCGCCTGCGAGCCCTTTACGCCCAATAATTCCGGACAACGCTTGCCACCTACGTATTACCGCGGCTGCTGGCACGTAGTTAGCCGTGGCTTTCTGGTTAGGTACCGTCAAGGTGCAAGCAGTTACTCTTGCACTTGTTCTTCCCTAACAACAGAGCTTTACGATCCGAAAACCTTCATCACTCACGCGGCGTTGCTCCGTCAGACTTTCGTCCATTGCGGAAGATTCCCTACTGCTGCCTCCCGTAGGAGTCTGGGCCGTGTCTCAGTCCCAGTGTGGCCGATCACCCTCTCAGGTCGGCTACGCATCGTCGCCTTGGTGAGCCGTTACCTCACCAACTAGCTAATGCGCCGCGGGTCCATCTGTAAGTGACAGCCGAAACCGTCTTTCATCCTTGAACCATGCGGTTCAAGGAACTATCCGGTATTAGCTCCGGTTTCCCGGAGTTATCCCAGTCTTACAGGCAGGTTACCCACGTGTTACTCACCCGTCCGCCGCTAACATCCGGGAGCAAGCTCCCTTCTGTCCGCTCGACTTGCATGTATTAGGCACGCCGCCAGCGTTCGTCCTGAGCCAGGATCAAACTCTCCGAAAAAGTACAAAACCGAAGTTTTGTTTTTCGTCAGCGTTTGACTGACTACCTATGATGTATCATAGGATTTTTTTATAAAAACTCGAATTAACAGGTACGTTTTGTCTTGTTTAGTTTTCAAAGATCATATTGGTGGAGCCTAGCGGGATCGAACCGCTGACCTCCTGCGTGCAAGGCAGGCGCTCTCCCAGCTGAGCTAAGGCCCCATAAAAGATGGTCGGGAAGACAGGATTCGAACCTGCGACCCCTTGGTCCCAAACCAAGTGCTCTACCAAGCTGAGCTACTTCCCGATCTTAATGGCGCGCCCGAGAGGAGTCGAACCCCTAACCTTTTGATCCGTAGTCAAACGCTCTATCCAATTGAGCTACGGGCGCTTATTTTATAATGCCGAGGGCCGGACTTGAACCGGCACGGTAGTCACCTACCGCAGGATTTTAAGTCCTGTGTGTCTGCCAATTCCACCACCCCGGCGTGGATGGTATAAGCGGAAGACGGGATTCGAACCCGCGACCCCCACCTTGGCAAGGTGGTGTTCTACCACTGAACTACTTCCGCATTACAGGATTTCTTTATGTTATTTGGCAATGCGGGTGAAGGGACTTGAACCCCCACGTCATAAAGACACTAGATCCTAAGTCTAGCGCGTCTGCCAATTCCGCCACACCCGCATGAAAATGGTGAGCCATGAAGGACTCGAACCTTCGACCCTCTGATTAAAAGTCAGATGCTCTACCAACTGAGCTAATGGCTCGCTTTTAAAGCGACTTGTCTATCTTACCATATGAAAGTGGTGCCGGCAAGAGGACTTGAACCCCCAACCTACTGATTACAAGTCAGTTGCTCTACCAGTTGAGCTACACCGGCTTTATCTATCCTAACATTATGTAAGAATAAATATGGTGGAGGATGACGGGCTCGAACCGCCGACCCTCTGCTTGTAAGGCAGATGCTCTCCCAGCTGAGCTAATCCTCCATATTGTGTCGTTTCGAATGTCTCTCGATCTGACAAATAGTATTATATAACGATAAGATATTGTTTGTAAAGACTTTTTTAAAATAATTTTTGAATTTATTTTAAATCTGTTTTTTCAAACCTTTTCGTTAAGGCACCTAAAGAAGTTTACCACTTGTCTCTTCATTTTAAAAGTCTTTTTTTCATTTTTTTATGTTTTTTTGTTAAAAAGGGCATTAATAGCGCTTTTTCAATGTAAAAACAGCTCTTTTAAAGCTGAAAAATGTTTGTTTTATTCCTTATATCCTCAGATAACGTGCATTTAGAAACGAATTTTTTTATTATTTTATTTTTCAGAGAAACCATTTTTGTATAATTGCTTTATATTAAATTGATCATGGTCATTTTTCAAAAATTCGTCTCAATGTTCCTTTGCTTCATCAAACATTGTAGTGCTTAACTCAAATCTTCCTCTTCTCTCTCATTAGCAATCCAAGATGCCCTTTGCTCTCTTATGTAGGTTTCAATGATCTAGCAGCAAGCGCAGTTCGCTACATATGGTTGCCAGAGGAGAAGATCCTTTTTAGATATGTTGACTCTTAGCAAGATGAGCGAGCGACGAGATTGGATGATAAGAATATTATAGAATGTCTAGAATTCCAGTGAAGGGGATGAAATGAATGAGTTATTGAGAATGTAGTGAAAGACCACTATTTTCAATATAAATAGATATATCATTTATTGAAACACAAAAAAGGATCAGTTCCGATTGGAACTGATCCTTTGAAAAGCTTGGCGGCGTCCTACTCTCACAGGGGGAAACCCCCAACTACCATCGGCGCTGAAGAGCTTAACTTCCGTGTTCGGTATGGGAACGGGTGTGACCTCTTCGCTATCGCCACCAAACCTGATGGAGAGAATGTTCTCTCAAAACTAGATAACAATGTTCATTTTTCACATTAGAATATAGGTTAAGTCCTCGATCTATTAGTATCTGTCAGCTCCACGTGTCACCACGCTTCCACCTCAGACCTATCAACCTGATCATCTTTCAGGGATCTTACTTCCTTGCGGAATGGGAAATCTCATCTTGAGGGGGGCTTCATGCTTAGATGCTTTCAGCACTTATCCCGTCCGCACATAGCTACCCAGCGATGCCCTTGGCAGAACAACTGGTACACCAGCGGTGCGTCCATCCCGGTCCTCTCGTACTAAGGACAGCTCCTCTCAAATTTCCTGCGCCCGCGACGGATAGGGACCGAACTGTCTCACGACGTTCTGAACCCAGCTCGCGTACCGCTTTAATGGGCGAACAGCCCAACCCTTGGGACCGACTACAGCCCCAGGATGCGATGAGCCGACATCGAGGTGCCAAACCTCCCCGTCGATGTGGACTCTTGGGGGAGATAAGCCTGTTATCCCCGGGGTAGCTTTTATCCGTTGAGCGATGGCCCTTCCATGCGGAACCACCGGATCACTAAGCCCGACTTTCGTCCCTGCTCGACTTGTAGGTCTCGCAGTCAAGCTCCCTTGTGCCTTTACACTCTGCGAATGATTTCCAACCATTCTGAGGGAACCTTTGGGCGCCTCCGTTACATTTTAGGAGGCGACCGCCCCAGTCAAACTGCCCACCTGACACTGTCTCCCTGCCCGATAAGGGCAGCGGGTTAGAAGGTCAATACAGCCAGGGTAGTATCCCACCGATGCCTCCACCGAAGCTAGCGCTCCGGTTTCCAAGGCTCCTACCTATCCTGTACAAGCTGTACCAACATTCAATATCAGGCTGCAGTAAAGCTCCACGGGGTCTTTCCGTCCTGTCGCGGGTAACCTGCATCTTCACAGGTACTATAATTTCACCGAGTCTCTCGTTGAGACAGTGCCCAGATCGTTGCGCCTTTCGTGCGGGTCGGAACTTACCCGACAAGGAATTTCGCTACCTTAGGACCGTTATAGTTACGGCCGCCGTTTACTGGGGCTTCAATTCGCACCTTCGCTTACGCTAAGCGCTCCTCTTAACCTTCCAGCACCGGGCAGGCGTCAGCCCCTATACTTCGCCTTACGGCTTCGCAGAGACCTGTGTTTTTGCTAAACAGTCGCCTGGGCCTATTCACTGCGGCTTCTCGGGGCTTTAACACCCTAAGAAGCACCCCTTCTCCCGAAGTTACGGGGTCATTTTGCCGAGTTCCTTAACGAGAGTTCTCTCGATCACCTTAGGATTCTCTCCTCGCCTACCTGTGTCGGTTTGCGGTACGGGCACCTCTCACCTCGCTAGAGGCTTTTCTTGGCAGTGTGGAATCAGGAACTTCGCTACTAAATTTCGCTCGCCATCACAGCTCAGCCTTCACGGGAAACGGATTTGCCTATTTCCCAGCCTAACTGCTTGGACGCGGATATCCAATACCGCGCTTACCCTATCCTCCTGCGTCCCCCCATTGCTCAAATGGTGAGGAGGTGGTACAGGAATATCAACCTGTTGTCCATCGCCTACGCCTTTCGGCCTCGGCTTAGGTCCCGACTAACCCTGAGCGGACGAGCCTTCCTCAGGAAACCTTAGGCATTCGGTGGACGGGATTCTCACCCGTCTTTCGCTACTCATACCGGCATTCTCACTTCTAAGCGCTCCACCAGTCCTTCCGGTCTGACTTCACTGCACTTAGAACGCTCTCCTACCACTGTTCGTAAGAACAGTCCGCAGCTTCGGTGATACGTTTAGCCCCGGTACATTTTCGGCGCAGAGTCACTCGACCAGTGAGCTATTACGCACTCTTTAAATGGTGGCTGCTTCTAAGCCAACATCCTGGTTGTCTAAGCAACTCCACATCCTTTTCCACTTAACGTATACTTTGGGACCTTAGCTGGCGGTCTGGGCTGTTTCCCTTTCGACTACGGATCTTATCACTCGCAGTCTGACTCCCAAGGATAAGTCATCGGCATTCGGAGTTTGACTGAATTCGGTAACCCGGTAGGGGCCCCTAGTCCAATCAGTGCTCTACCTCCGAGACTCTTACCTTGAGGCTAGCCCTAAAGCTATTTCGGAGAGAACCAGCTATCTCCAGGTTCGATTGGCATTTCACCCCTACCCACACCTCATCCCCGCACTTTTCAACGTGCGTGGGTTCGGGCCTCCATTCAGTGTTACCTGAACTTCACCCTGGACATGGGTAGATCACCTGGTTTCGGGTCTACGACCACGTACTCATGCGCCCTATTCAGACTCGCTTTCGCTGCGGCTCCGCATCTTCTGCTTAACCTTGCACGGGATCGTAACTCGCCGGTTCATTCTACAAAAGGCACGCCATCACCCGTTAACGGGCTCTGACTACTTGTAGGCACACGGTTTCAGGATCTATTTCACTCCCCTTCCGGGGTGCTTTTCACCTTTCCCTCACGGTACTGGTTCACTATCGGTCACTAGGGAGTATTTAGCCTTGGGAGATGGTCCTCCCGGATTCCGACGGAATTTCACGTGTTCCGCCGTACTCAGGATCCACTCTGGAGAGAACAACATTTCAGTTACAGGGCTGTTACCTTCTTTGGCGGGCCTTTCCAGACCTCTTCGCTTATATCGTTCCTTTGTAACTCCGTATAGAGTGTCCTACAACCCCAAGAGGCAAGCCTCTTGGTTTGGGCTGTTCCCGTTTCGCTCGCCGCTACTCAGGGAATCGCATTTGCTTTCTCTTCCTCCGGGTACTTAGATGTTTCAGTTCCCCGGGTATGCCTTCTCATACTCTATGTATTCAAGTATGGATACTACTCCATTACGAGCAGTGGGTTTCCCCATTCGGAAATCTCCGGATCAAAGCTTGCTTACAGCTCCCCGAAGCATATCGGTGTTCGTCCCGTCCTTCATCGGCTCCTAGTGCCAAGGCATCCACCGTGCGCCCTTTCTAACTTAACCATTTCTTACTTTAGAAAGAATCACTATGTGTGATGAACTTTGCATTGCATTCAATGTGAATGTATTACTTATTGTTATCTAGTTTTCAAAGAACAATCCTGTCTCGCTAGAGACATGTTTGAAGGAATGATCCTTCAAAACTAAACAAGACGAAAAACGTACGCTGCTCCATATATCCTTAGAAAGGAGGTGATCCAGCCGCACCTTCCGATACGGCTACCTTGTTACGACTTCACCCCAATCATCTGCCCCACCTTCGGCGGCTGGCTCCATAAAGGTTACCTCACCGACTTCGGGTGTTGCAAACTCTCGTGGTGTGACGGGCGGTGTGTACAAGGCCCGGGAACGTATTCACCGCGGCATGCTGATCCGCGATTACTAGCGATTCCAGCTTCACGCAGTCGAGTTGCAGACTGCGATCCGAACTGAGAACAGATTTGTGGGATTGGCTAAACCTTGCGGTCTCGCAGCCCTTTGTTCTGTCCATTGTAGCACGTGTGTAGCCCAGGTCATAAGGGGCATGATGATTTGACGTCATCCCCACCTTCCTCCGGTTTGTCACCGGCAGTCACCTTAGAGTGCCCAACTGAATGCTGGCAACTAAGATCAAGGGTTGCGCTCGTTGCGGGACTTAACCCAACATCTCACGACACGAGCTGACGACAACCATGCACCACCTGTCACTCTGTCCCCGAAGGGAAAGCCCTATCTCTAGGGTTGTCAGAGGATGTCAAGACCTGGTAAGGTTCTTCGCGTTGCTTCGAATTAAACCACATGCTCCACCGCTTGTGCGGGCCCCCGTCAATTCCTTTGAGTTTCAGTCTTGCGACCGTACTCCCCAGGCGGAGTGCTTAATGCGTTAGCTGCAGCACTAAGGGGCGGAAACCCCCTAACACTTAGCACTCATCGTTTACGGCGTGGACTACCAGGGTATCTAATCCTGTTCGCTCCCCACGCTTTCGCTCCTCAGCGTCAGTTACAGACCAGAGAGTCGCCTTCGCCACTGGTGTTCCTCCACATCTCTACGCATTTCACCGCTACACGTGGAATTCCACTCTCCTCTTCTGCACTCAAGTTTCCCAGTTTCCAATGACCCTCCCCGGTTGAGCCGGGGGCTTTCACATCAGACTTAAGAAACCGCCTGCGAGCCCTTTACGCCCAATAATTCCGGACAACGCTTGCCACCTACGTATTACCGCGGCTGCTGGCACGTAGTTAGCCGTGGCTTTCTGGTTAGGTACCGTCAAGGTGCAAGCAGTTACTCTTGCACTTGTTCTTCCCTAACAACAGAGCTTTACGATCCGAAAACCTTCATCACTCACGCGGCGTTGCTCCGTCAGACTTTCGTCCATTGCGGAAGATTCCCTACTGCTGCCTCCCGTAGGAGTCTGGGCCGTGTCTCAGTCCCAGTGTGGCCGATCACCCTCTCAGGTCGGCTACGCATCGTCGCCTTGGTGAGCCGTTACCTCACCAACTAGCTAATGCGCCGCGGGTCCATCTGTAAGTGACAGCCGAAACCGTCTTTCATCCTTGAACCATGCGGTTCAAGGAACTATCCGGTATTAGCTCCGGTTTCCCGGAGTTATCCCAGTCTTACAGGCAGGTTACCCACGTGTTACTCACCCGTCCGCCGCTAACATCCGGGAGCAAGCTCCCTTCTGTCCGCTCGACTTGCATGTATTAGGCACGCCGCCAGCGTTCGTCCTGAGCCAGGATCAAACTCTCCGAAAAAGTACAAAACCGAAGTTTTGTTTTTTCGTCAGCGTTTGACTGACTACCTATGATGTATCATAGGATTTTTTATAAAAACTCGAATTAACAGGTACGTTTTGTCTTGTTTAGTTTTCAAAGATCATTTTCGTTATCGCTCGTAAGCGACTTTAATATCTTAACACTTCGCTTTGGTTGAAGTCAAGAACTTTTTTCATTTTCTTTTTTCAACCTCGTTGCTGTTTTGCGGCAACGAATAATAATATACCATCTGGATTCTTTTCTTGCAATAGTTTTTTTGAAAAAAGTTTCATTTTATGAAAAATAAAAAGCGCCACAGATCAAATGGCGCTTTTGTTGATATATTAACGGTTTCTCATTTGCGGGAAAAGCAGTACATCTCTGATTGATGGAGAATTTGTTAGCAGCATGATTAATCGGTCGATACCGATTCCTAGTCCACCTGTTGGCGGCATGCCATATTCTAATGCTTCAACAAAATCGTCATCCATGAGATGCGCTTCGTCATTTCCTTCTTCACGTTCTTTTAATTGAGCTTCAAAACGTTCTCTTTGGTCGATTGGATCATTCAGCTCGGTGAATGCATTTGCATGCTCGCGGCGTACGATGAATAGCTCAAAGCGGTCCGTGAAGCGCGGGTCTTCAGGATTTTTCTTAGCTAATGGAGAAATCTCGACTGGGTGCCCGTAAATAAAAGTAGGCTGAACCAGTGTTTCTTCTACTTTTTGCTCGAAGAACTCATTGATAATATGACCTACTGTCATATTTTTTGTGATTTCAACATCGTGATCAGCAGCATGCTGTTTTGCTTCTTCTACAGACATCTCCTGCCAGAAGTCTACACCTGTTGCTTCTTTGACTGCTTCAACCATATGGAGTCTCTTCCATTCAGGTTTTAGATCAATTTGATCTTCTCCATATTGAATCGTTGTTGTTCCTAGTACTTCTTGGGCAATATGAGCAATCAAGTTTTCCGTTAGGTTCATGATGTCTTTATAGTCTGCATATGCTTCATACAGTTCAATCATAGTAAATTCCGGGTTATGACGAGTTGAGACTCCTTCATTACGGAATACGCGACCAATCTCGTATACTTTCTCTAGACCACCGACAATTAGACGTTTTAAATGCAGCTCGATCGCAATACGCATATAAAGCGGCATATCAAGTGCATTGTGATGAGTAATGAAAGGACGAGCTGATGCACCACCAGGGATGCTATGCATTGTTGGTGTTTCAACTTCTAGGTATCCTTTTGAATCTAAGTATCTTCTCATTGATTGAATGATTTTGCTTCGCATGATGAACGTCTGCTTACTTTCTGGATTGACAATCAAGTCAAGGTAACGCTGACGATAGCGTTGTTCTACATCTTTTAGTCCGTGATATTTATCAGGGAGCGGGCGAAGTGCTTTTGTAAGAACCTCAAAGCTAGTCGCTTTAATTGAAAGTTCTCCTACATTCGTTTTAAATACGGTTCCCGTCACACCGATAATATCGCCTAGGTCCGAGCTTTTAAATAATTCGTAAGCTTCTTCTCCTACACTATCTTTACGTACATAGATTTGAATTTGTCCTTCTAAGTCTTGGATGTGTGCAAAGCCAGCTTTCCCTTTTCCACGCTTTGTCATCATACGGCCAGCAATTGTTACTTGAGCTGCTTTTTCTTCTAAGTCTTCTTTTGAAAACTCGTCATATTCAGCAATAATTTGTGCAGATTGATGAGAACGGTCATATCGTTCACCGAATGGATCGATACCCTCTTCTCTCATTTTATTCATTTTGTCACGTCTTACTTGGAATTGATCATTTAATTCTTCGTTATTAAGCCCTTCATTACTCATTTATATCACTCCAATAATGTATTTTGCAGAGAAAAGCAGAAAAACTGCCAGTACGTGCACTAGCAGTGAGCTACAAAAAGAAAGATAGTCTTATCCTACTTTTATTCTTTGAAGCTCTTTTGCCTCGGCTTCGATCGTAAAGTCATCTAGAACTTTTACAAGCTCCGCTCTCGTTTCACTTTGATTGATTTGATTTCTTACATCTGCATTGCCTCGGACACCTTTTAAGTACCATGCTGCATGTTTTCTCATTTCTCTGACAGCCACATGCTCGCCTTTCAGGTCTATGAGTCTGTCTAAGTGAAGTTTGCACACAGACATTTTCTCACGCACATTAGGCTCTTCTTTTAGTTCACCCGTTTCTAAATAATGAACCGTCCGGTAAATCATCCACGGGTTTCCTAGTGCGGCTCTTCCGATCATGACAGCATCTGCACCCGTTTCATCAAGCATACGTTTTGCATCCTGAGGGGTTTTGACATCTCCATTGCCGATGACTGGAATGGAAACAGATTGTTTGACCTCTTTTATAATATCCCAATTCGCTGTTCCTTCGTACATCTGCACACGTGTCCGTCCGTGAAGCGCAACCGCTTGTCCACCTGCTCGTTCAACAGCACGGGCATTGTCGATAGCGAAGATATGGTCTTCGTCCCAGCCCATTCTCATTTTCACAGTAACAGGTTTATCTACAGCTTCTACGACTGCAGATACCATTTCGTAAATCTTGTTAGGATCCAGCAGCCATTTCGCTCCTGCGTCACATTTCGTGATCTTTGGTACAGGACATCCCATATTAATATCAATAATGTCCGCCGTTGTATTCTGGTCTACAAACTTGGCCGCTTCTACGAGCGTATCCTTTTCTCCCCCAAATATCTGAAGGCTCAACGGTTTTTCACGTTCATCAATGTACAGCATGCCCATCGTTCTGGCATTATTAATCAAGATCGCTTTGTCACTGACCATTTCAGCGCAGACTAAGCCCGCTCCAAACTCTTTCACCGTGAGTCTGAAAGCAGAGTTACACACACCAGCCATTGGTGCGAGCACTACTTTGTTTTTAATTTCGATATCTCCGATTTTAAACATCATGTCCCCTCCTTTCTTCTTCAAGAATTGGTGAAAGTTCTTCCACCGTTATATTTAAAGCATCTGCTATTTGACCAACCATTTGGTTTGTTGGTAATCGATTGCCTCGCTCAATTTCCCCTAAGACAGAGACAGAGATGCCCAGTCTTTTGGCGAACCCTTCCTGAGTATACCCTTTTAGCTTTCGGTATGCACGAATTCTTCTACCCCACATGTCTTTTTCCATATGCTTACACCTTCTTGGTCTGTTACGGCGTTTATCTGGGCTTCGCCGATTTCTGGGCAAATCTCACTCATCGGAACAAGAACGAATAAACGTTCGTACATTCTAGGATGCGGCACTACAAGTTGTTCTGTTTCAATATTTTCACGATTATAAAGTAAAATGTCAAGGTCAGCTGTCCGTGGACCCCATCTCACTTCTCTTGTTCTGCCCAACTCCTGCTCAATGTCCTGAGTCAGTGATAGAAGTTCTTCAGGACGAAGCGAGGTGGAAATCTTCACAGCCATGTTCAAGAAGTCATCCTGATTCTCGTAACCTACAGGTGTTGTCTCATATATAGATGAAATGGATTCAACTTGAACACCTGGATGTTCGTGAAGTTTTTTGACAGCTTCTTTTAAGTAGGTTTCCTTTTTTCCTATGTTTGAGCCTAAAGCGATATATGCTGTATTGTTCATGTGCGTGATCTCGTCATTTCAATAGCAACGGACTGATAGTGTCCTGGAATTGGCGGATCTGGTTTGATTACTTTTACTGTACATTCTTGAACTGTCGGAAAGTCCTTTAACACTTGGTTTGCAATTCTTTCTGTCAGCGTTTCAACGAGGTTCACCGGATCCCCTTCTACAATATTTTTGCAGATGTTGTAGAGCTCAGCATAGTTGATGGTCTCATTTAGGTCATCCGTTTGTCCTGCCTTACTTAAATCAAGTGAAGCTGTTAGGTCCACACGAAAGCGCTGGCCTAGTTTATTCTCTTCTGCAAATACACCGTGATAGCCGTAAAATTCCATTCCGTTTACATATATTTTATCGATGATAAGCGCCTCCTTTATTCAGCATGGCATCCATCATTTTTGCCATTCTTGCGATTTCTTTTACATCGTGCACTCGGACCATCGCGCTGCCCTTTTGAATCCCAAGACAGACCGTCGCACCCGTTCCTTCAGTACGTTCTTCAGGCGGCAGATCTAAAACTGCACCGATGAATCGTTTGCGGGATGTTGCTAGCAGCAGCGGATACCCAAGGTGGCAAAAATGTTCAAGTTCATTCATGACCATGAGGTTGTCAGTTTTATTTTTCGCAAATCCTACACCAGGGTCTAATATAATCATGTCATCACGGACACCCGCTTGTTTTACAATTTGAACACTTTCTTTCAGATCTGCAATCATATCTGAAATCAGATGGGTGTAATTCCGCTCTGGTCGATTGTGCATTAAGATGATTGGCACGTTGTGCTTCGCTGCCACATGCGCCATTTGAGGATCAGCTTTCGCCCCCCATACATCATTAATGATTGAGGCTCCTGCTTTCACTGCCTCATCTGCGACAGGGGCTTTATACGTATCAATAGAAATAGGTATGTCCAATTCTTTTGTGATCTTCTCAATGACAGGAATGACCCTTGAAAGCTCCTCTTGCTCTGAGACAAGTGCCGCCCCCGGCCGAGTCGATTCACCGCCAATATCAATAATATGCGCCCCATCTTCTATGAGCTGCGCTGCATGAGCCAGCGCTTTATCCATTTGATTGAATTTTCCTCCATCTGAAAAAGAGTCCGGTGTGACATTTAAAATGCCCATGACCAATGTCTTTTCTTCATAACTAAGGGTATGGTGCTTGGCTTGTATGATTTTAGGCTGTTTTATCAATTGTTGTGTCATTGTGTCCACCTACTCTTTATGTTCTAGACGTGCTTTTGTATATTCTGTTCTCAGCTTGGTCGAAATCGTTCGGTTGTGGTTTTGCAGGACGTTGTCTCCGATATTTTTAAAAGGCACAATTCCCTGAACCGAATTGGTCATCCACGCCTCATCAGCTGAGAGCAAGTGTGAGAGTGGATATCTTCCTTCTATTAGTGGGATCCCCGAAGCTTGCAGCGTTTCGATACAATATCGACGGGTAACCCCGTTTAAAATGCCGGTATCAAGTGAAGGTGTATAGATCACATCTTTTTTTCGCCAAAATAGATTTGATGTAATTCCTTCTGCCACATCGTCTTCTTTTGTTAAAAAGATCCCTTCTACAGACGGATCGTTCCCTACTTCTCTTTTCGCCAGCAGGTTGTTCATGTAATGATGCGACTTGAGCCGTCTTGGACCTTCCGGTGTGTTTCTTCTTGTATCAAGAATGATTCCCTGTTTTTCATCTACTATTGATTCTGGCCGGAATGGGGAGATCATCACAAAAACAACAGGCTCCTCATAAGGGTCTGCAGAAAATCCATTGCCTCTGCCCGCAGAAACATTGAAGCGGATTCTCGCATGACCGCCCGTTATTTGATTTTGTTTGAATAATGTATGAATGATGTCGAGTACAAATGGTTTCTCTATTGTGGATTCGATGCAAAGGTCACGCAATGATTGATTGAGCCTTTCAAGATGCCAGTCTAACAAGAAGACTTGTCCTGCTAGAGAGGTAAATGTTTCGAATACACCGATGCCATATAGAAAACCATGATCAAAAGGAGAAAGAGTCGCGTCTTTCTCCTCTATATACTGACCGTTCAGGTAAATGATCATGCGTTTACTTCATTCCCCTTTTTACGATAGGTTTCAATGAAATTTCTGAGCATTTCCTTACCGAAGGACGTCATAATCGATTCTGGATGGAATTGAACACTTTCAATCGGAAGTTCTTTATGGCGAATGGCCATGAGTTCGCCTTCCTTTGTTCTCGCTGTTCTGACAAAGCACTCCGGCAGCGTCTCGTCTTTAACAATTAATGAATGATATCTCGTGGCGACGAGCGGATTTTGTAGTCCCGTGAAGACACCTTTGCCGTCGTGTTCAATCTCTGATGTTTTCCCATGCATTAACCGCTCCGCACGAATGACATCTCCACCAAATACTTGTGCAATGGATTGATGACCTAAACAGACACCGAAGATCGGAATCCTCCCAGCAAAATGTTTGATCGCTTCCATACTAATTCCTGCTTCATCCGGACTGCAAGGTCCTGGAGAAATCATCAGAAAGTCTGGCTTGAGCTCTTCGATTTCTTGAATAGTGACTTGATCGTTTCGTTTTACAATCAGTTCTTCCCCAAGCTCACCTAAATACTGGACCAGGTTGTACGTAAATGAATCGTAATTATCAATCATTAATATCATACTCTGCTCACCTCTAACTCAAAATAGTCTCTTCTTTGCTCAACTGTAATGCTTTTTTCACTGCATAGGCTTTTTTAATCGATTCTTTGTATTCGTGCTTTGGTACAGAATCGATGACAATGCCTGCACCTGACTGCATGAAGGCTCTGCCCCCTGTACAATAAGCCGTACGAATGACGATATTAAAATGCATATCTTGATTGAATCCAAACCAGCCTATAGATCCAGTATAAAGCCCACGCCTTGTTGGCTCAAGTTCTTCTATGATTTCCATTGTTCTCACTTTTGGCGCACCTGTAATCGTGCCGCCTGGGAATACAGCTCTCATGACATCTACCGCATCACAATCATCACGCAGCTCCCCTTGGACATTTGATACAATGTGCATCACGTGTGAATATTTCTCAATGGCCATAAACTCGTTCACCTTGACTGAGCCATAAGTAGACACTCGTCCAAGATCATTCCGCTCAAGATCAACGAGCATCACATGTTCTGCGCGTTCTTTTTCATCTTCAATGAGTTCTTTTGCCAGCGCTTGATCTTCCACATCATCCTTGCCTCTTGATCTTGTGCCAGCGATCGGTCTTGTTTCGAGCTGAATGCCTTTTTTCTTAATAAGCAGCTCTGGAGATCCACAGACAATTTGGAAATCTGGCGTGTGCAGATATGACATATATGGAGATGGATTCACGTGACGTAATGTTTTGTATAAATGATATGGGTGGGTATGAAGCTGTTCATCTTGTCTAATGGATAGGTTCACTTGGAACACATCACCGTTCGCGATATATTGTTTAATCGTTTCTACAGCTTCCCCGAAAGCTTCTTCAGTAAAAGGTGCAGCAGGTACACATTCCGAAGAAGACACGTTGACAGATGAATGTGCTGACTCTTCTGATGTGCTTGTCCAGCTTTGCTTTAATTCTTCGAGTCTTTGATGAACTTCACTGACAGGTTCGTCTCCTTCTGTATGAGTCATCAGCCAGAGGACGCCTTTATTATGATCAAAGACAGCGACATCATTGAATACGAGGAAATACAAATCAGGCGTCTTCAAATCATCGATGGACAGCATTTTAAAATGCTCGATATATCTTGCGTAATCATAGCTTAAAAATCCAATCGCTCCACCTTGGAAGTCAGGATATTCATCGTTCGTTTCGGTTTGTAGGGTTTGAAACCAATCAGCAAATGCCCTAAAAGGATCTCCCTCTTTGAACAACACCTCATTCTGATAATGGATGGTGGTCATCCCGTCCTTCCCTTTCGCTTTAGCGATCGGATGAATGCCGGCAATACTGTATTCTCCGCCACGTGCACTTTCAAGAAGAACGTGATGTGATTCATGAGCCGTTAATTGTTCGTATCGTTTCAAGAATGCTTCTTTCGTAAAAGGAATTTTGATGCCCATCGGCCTACGTTGTGTCATGTTATCATCCTTTTTCATTTTCATTAATCTTATTGTAATGCAATCCATTTTAATTAGAAAATAGTATTTGCTTTCCATCTTCAGAATTCATGAAAAAACCCCAGCAAATGCTGGGGTGTATTGTTTAATCAAATTGATAAAGCGGCGTACTAAGGTAACGTTCACCGTTACTTGGAATAATCGCTAGAACCTTTTTCCCTTTACCAAGCTTCTTCGCTGTTTGAAGCGCTGCATAAATGGCTGCTCCTGAAGATATACCACCAAGGATTCCTTCTTCTTTCGCTGCCTTTCTTGCAAGTTCAAATGCATCTTCGTTTTTCACTTGGATAATGCCGTCATATACTTCTGTGTTCAAGATAGATGGAACAAACCCTGCTCCGATGCCTTGAATTTTATGCGGACCTGGTTTCCCGCCTGATAGTACAGGAGAATCTGTTGGTTCTACCGCATAAAGCTGAATAGATGGAATGGCTTCTTTCAGGACTTCACCAGCACCTGTAATCGTACCACCCGTACCAACTCCTGCAATAAATGCATCAAGTTCGCCGTCAAACTGTTCAAGAATCTCTTTCCCTGTTGTGCGGCGGTGAATCTCAGCATTGGCTTCATTGCTGAACTGCTGAGGCATGAAGTATCCGTGCTCTTCCGCTAATTCTTCTGCTTTTTTGATGGCACCTTTCATTCCTTCTGCACCCGGTGTTAAGACAAGCTCTGCACCGTAAGCGCGTAAAAGGTTGCGGCGCTCCTGACTCATTGTATCCGGCATAACTAAAATCGCATTGATTCCTTTTGCAGCCGCGACCATCGCAAGACCGATTCCTGTGTTTCCGCTTGTTGGCTCAATGAGTGTGTCACCAGCTTTTAATGTACCTTTTGCTTCAGCATCTTCGATCATCGCTAACGCAATACGATCTTTTACACTGCTGCCTGGATTCATATATTCAAGTTTCAAGTAGACATCCGCACTGTCTTCATCTACTAAACGGTTTAATTTAACGACTGGTGTATTTCCTATTAGTTCAAAAACTGAATTTGCAATACGAGCCATCACTAACACCTCTATCTCCGAGTAATTTTATTGTATTAATATTAAATTATCAATTTCGAAAAATTTTGTCAATGCTTTTAGTCCTGCTCTCCATCGTAAAACCATGTGACTTTTGCTTCTTTCCACAGGGTTTTGACATTCGCCTTTTCACCCAGATCTTCCATGGCGATCTGCCTTTTGATCTGATCTTTGACTTCTTCATAAGAGAAAGAGCGGCCATTTAATTTTTCTTTTAATTGTATGATGGCATAACCATTTTTGATCTCGATCGGCTCTTTCGTCCATTCATCTGGCTGAAGCTTTTGGGCTTCTTGTATGTATAGGGCTGGAATGCTTTCTTGCTCTTCTGTGACAAATCCAAGATCTCCGCCGTAAGGAGAGGTATATCGATCGGTGGATCGCTCAGCTGCTACAGCTTCGAAACTAGATCCGCCCTTTAAATCTTTTAATACACTTTGTGCCTCGTCTTTTGTTTTCACAACAATGTGGCGAATTCGGTATGAGTCATCATATTGATACAAGTCTTTATTTTTTTCATAAAAGGATTTGGCTTCTTTTTCAGAAACGACCGCATCTCTCGTTAGAAGCTGTTCTAATAAAATTTGATAACGAATCTGCTCTTTCCATTCCTTTTCACTTGTATGACCGTCTTCGTAGAAATTATTAGATACCGCTTTCAGCATCAGCAGCTCACGATTGATCTCCTTTGAAGATACCTCCAGCTTGTTTTCTTTCGCAAGCTGATTGACTACCTTCTGATTAATCATTTGTTCAAGTGTTGCCTTTCCGTAGCGGTCTTCCATTTTCTTTAACCATTCTTGACGTGTGACTTTCTCTTTCCCAATAGAAGCAATTTCTTCACCGCTCTTCCCATTTGAAGAAGCCTGCGACATTTGTGACTTTGTTAATACATATGCAATGACCACGGCATTAATCATGAGCAGAACAAGGATAAATGTCCATACCACTCTTGCTTTCAGTCTCATCTTTCGTCTCCTTTCCATTCTAAAAAGAAAACCCGCTGCTTAGAGCTTAGCGGGTTATTTCTTCACGTAGCTCTTCTAGCTCTTCTTTTGTAAATACATACGTTTCGTTACAAAAATGGCATTGAGCTTCTGCTTGTCCGTCTTGTTCAATCATATCCTCAATTTCGGCTTTCCCTAGGCTGATAATACCGTTGGCAAACCGTTCTTTTGAGCAGTTACAAGAAAATTCGACAGGTACAGTTTCTAAGATTTGAGGTTTTTCACCGAGCACTTCTTCTAAAATTTCTTCAGGAGTCATCCCTTTTTCAATCAGTTTAGAGATCGGTTCAATGGTTGATAATCTCTTTTCGAGTCTTTCGATGACTGCATCTTCTGTTCCAGGCAGCAATTGAATGATGAAACCGCCTGCTGCAAGGATCGAGTTGTCTGGATTGACAAGAACACCCACACCTACAGAGGATGGCACTTGTTCAGAGGAGACCAGGTAATAAGTAAAGTCATCTCCAATTTCACCTGAGACAATTTCCGTTTGCCCTGTAAAGTGGTCTTTCAGTCCGATATCTTTGACAACACTTAACGTTCCAGATGTTCCAACAGCACGTCTAACGTCCAGCTTCCCATGTTCATTTAAATCAAAGTGAACTTGTGGGTTTGAGACATATCCGCGCACCTGACCTTTTGCGTTTCCATCCGCAATGATGGCTCCGATCGGCCCACCGCCTTCAATTTTGACAGTTAATTTATTCTCGCCTTTCAGCATGGCTCCCATCATGACAGTCGCTGTCATGGTTCTGCCGATTGCAGCTGAAGCAGTTGGCCACGTATGGTGTCTTCTCTGCGCTTCGTTGATTGTATCTGTTGTGTTCGCAGCATACGCACGGACTTTCCCGTCATATGCTAACGCTTTAACTAAATAATCCATTTTGATTAAACCCTCCTATAATACACCGACACGATTGCGTTCATAAATTAATTGAAGTCCTTTTAATGTGAGGAACGGATCGACAATATCAATACAGTCTGATTCATTTCCAATCAATGTAGACAAACCGCCTGTTGCAATGACTTTCGGTGTTTGTTTGGCTTGCTGCTTCATCCGTTTCACTATGCCCTCGACTTGACCAACATATCCATAAAGGATGCCGGATTGCATCGCACTGATGGTATTTTTTCCAACAATGTGATCTGGACGGACAATTTCAATTCTCGGCAGTTTTGCCGCTCTTGTATATAAAGCCTCTGTTGAGATGGTAATACCAGGTGCAATCGCCCCACCCATGTATTGTTTTTGTTCATTGATATAGCAGTAGGTTGTGGCCGTTCCAAAGTCTACCACAATGAGAGGCGCCCCATACAGGTGAATGGCCGCCACTGCGTTCACAATTCGATCAGCGCCGACTTCCTTTGGATTATCACACATAATGTTTAATCCAGTCTTCATGCCAGGCCCAACGATTTGAGGAGTAATGTGAAAATACTTTTCGCACATTCTTTCCAGAGCAAACATCATTGGCGGGACAACAGAAGAAATGATAATCCCTTCTATCTGGTCAAACATTAGCCCTACATAGTCAAATAAGGATCGGATTGCCATACCAAATTCATCTTCTGTTTTATGACGGCTTGTTTCAATCCGCCAATGGTAGTTCAAATCGCCATTATGATAAACACCTAAAACGGTATTTGTGTTTCCTACATCTATCACGAGTAACAACTTCATCACCACTTTGAATAGTGTCTCAAAAAGAGCATTTTTCGACTTTCTATCATACCATACACGAATTGAGTTCCATTTGTAAACAATTCGAAACCGATCCATTCATGAATCGAAATAAAAAAAGCTGCCGGTGAGCCCGACAGCTTTTTATAGAAAGAGATTAGATCTCCTCATCTTCTTCTTTTTTCTTGATGTTCACTTTCACATCATCGTTTTTCTCTTCGTCATCTGCGTATACACGCTCTGGAAGCTTTCCAGTTTCGTAAAGAGATTTAATTTGTTCAGCATCTAATGTTTCCACTTCTAGAAGAGCTTGTGCGATGATTTCTAGCTTATCTTTATTCTCAGTGAGAATTTGTTTCGCACGTTCGTAGCTTTCTTTGATGAAGCGCTGAACTTCTTGGTCAATTTCGTAAGCGATCGCTTCACTATAATTCGGCTCATTGTTGAAATCACGGCCAAGGAATACTTGACCTCCTTGTGATTGACCGAATTGAAGTGGACCAAGTTTATCAGACATACCGAACTCTGTGACCATTCTTCTTGCAATGCCTGTTGCACGCTGGAAGTCGTTGTGAGCGCCTGTACTTACTTCACCAAACGTAATTTCCTCTGCAACACGACCGCCAAGCAAGCCGACGATTTTATCAAGAAGCTCTGGTTTCGTTTGGAAATAACGGTCTTCTCTTGGAAGCATGACCGCATATCCGCCTGCCTGACCACGAGGAACGATCGTTACTTTATGCACCATGTCTGCTTCGTCAAGGATAAGCCCAATGACGGTATGACCTGCTTCATGGTACGCCACGATATTGCGTTCTTTCTTCGAAATGACACGGCTTTTCTTAGCCGGTCCAGCAATGACACGGTCAGTTGCTTCGTCGATATCACGCATATCAATTTTCTTTTTGTTTTGACGGGCAGCAACAAGCGCTGCTTCGTTTAGTAAGTTCTCAAGATCTGCCCCAGAGAAACCTGGTGTTCTGCTTGCAATGGCTTTCAAGTTGACTGTATCATCAAGCGGTTTGTTTTTCGCATGAACCTTCAGTACTTCTTCACGGCCAATGACATCTGGGCGGTCAACCGTAATTTGACGGTCAAAACGTCCCGGACGCAGCAATGCAGGATCTAGGATATCTGCACGGTTCGTTGCAGCAATGATGATAATCCCTTCGTTGGCACTAAAACCATCCATTTCAACAAGAAGCTGGTTAAGCGTTTGTTCACGCTCATCATGACCACCGCCAAGACCTGCTCCACGCTGACGACCCACTGCATCAATCTCATCAATAAAGATTAAGCAAGGTGCATTCTTTTTCGCATTTTCAAACAAATCACGTACACGTGATGCACCGACACCGACGAACATCTCGACGAAGTCAGAACCACTGATGCTGAAGAAAGGAACGCCTGCTTCTCCCGCAGATGCTCTCGCAAGCAATGTTTTACCTGTACCTGGAGGTCCTACTAGTAAAACCCCTTTAGGGATTCTTGCGCCAAGCTCCGCAAATTTACGTGGATCTTTTAAGAATTCAACCACTTCTACGAGCTCTTGTTTTTCTTCATCCGCACCGGCAACATCTTTAAATTTCACACGTTTCTTCTCTTCTGTGTAAAGCTTCGCCTTACTCTTACCAAAGTTCATGACACGGCTTCCACCGCCTTGAGCTTGGTTCAATAAGAAGAAGAACAGGATAAAGATGATGATGAATGGAATGATGGTTGTCAGAACTTGCAGCCATCCATTTGTTTCAGGTGCTGGTTCTACTTTTACATCTGTATTCTTCAGTGCACTGTAAATCTGGTCAACACCTTGACCGTCTGGAACGTGGGTAATGAAGTATTCATCTTTCTTCGCGCCATCTAATTGACCACGAATTTCATAAACCCCTCTTACAGGCTGGATGGAGATACTCTCCACTTTTCCCGCACTTAAATTTTGCGAAAATTTGCTGTAAGACATGTTCTCAGGCTTTTGATTAGGGGATCCTAACCAACTGACAACCCCTATCACAAGTAATAAAATAAGTATATAAAAAATCGTATTACGAAAAACCCGATTCATTCCTTACCTCCTCCCACAGTAAGCACAACTATGTTCAATAGTATCATAGAAAATCATTCCAACACAACCAATAACCTCATGTAAACGTGTGCTCATTAGCCTTCGTAAACAGATGGTTTTAACACTCCAATATACGGGAGGTTTCGGTAACGTTCGGCAAAATCCAATCCATAGCCAACAACAAATGCATCTGGTACTTCAAACCCAACATAATCTGCTTTGATGTCTGCTTTGCGGCCGCTTGGTTTATCAAGCAATGTCACAATTTTAATGGAGTTTGCTTTACGGTATCGGAAAAGCTCTACCAGATAACTCAAAGTTAACCCACTGTCGATGATATCTTCCATAATTAGAATATCTCTTCCTTCAACAGAAGTATCTAGATCTTTGATGATCTTCACTTCTCCAGAAGATACGGTAGACTTTCCGTAGCTAGATACATCCATAAAATCAAGCTCTAAATATGTATCAATGTGTTTGATCAGGTCTGCCATGAATGGAAGAGCCCCTTTCAAAACACCAATAGCCAGGGGAAATTTACCATCATAATCGCTGGTTAATGTTGCACCCAGTTCCTTCACTTTTAGCTGGATCTCTTCTTCTGAGATCAAAATCTTTTCAATATCTTGTTTCATGCTTTTGCTTGCCCCCTACAAATTTTCGTGCTGTCTATATTGTAATACAATGAGATCGCTGTTTGTCATATCAATTTCTTCAAAAACGGATTTTTTCAGACCTGGGATCCAGATGATTTGATGATCCGAGTCAGTGACGATCGGCCAGCTGTCTCTTTCTGCAAGAGGCACTTTTTTATCAATAAATATATCTTTCACCTTTTTTGATCCATTCATCCCTTTTAGTTTGATTCGATCACCGTTTTTTCGTGAGCGAATGATCAAAGGAAGACGAACATGATCTTTTTGAAGCAAGAAAAAATGGTTTCCGTTCCGTGCATCCTTCGGAACATGATTTGATACCAAGATAGACTGTCCATTCGGGAGAAAAAGTTCCTCGCCAAGCTCACCTTTTAAATGATGAGTATATGACTGATCTATGACAAGCGATCGTTCAAAGGTAAACATACAGTGATCATAAGATTTGACAGCTTGTAAACCTTTTGGCAAATCTAATGATCCAGACGGTTGATCAGTATGAGATAACCAGTCCAAAGTCCCTAGAATATGCTGGTTTGAAAACGCTGATTGAGTGTTTTCATAAAGATAGTTTAATATTAGTTGAATGCCTCTTCTTTGTAAAGGCAAAGGCAGGTCAAGCAAAGGCTTCGTTTTGATCTCAATTTGCTTAGGCGTTTGATTCGTAATGACTTGATGCATTTGATCCTTTGTTAATGCCTGCAAGTACTGCTCATCCTCAGTCAGCATGTCACTTACAAACTGAAAGCTTTCATGCACATGAGGTGCCTCTTCTTTTAACACGGGAAGAACGTGTCTTCTGATCCGGTTTCTCAAGTAGTCATCGGTGTGATTGCTTTGATCAATGACATAAGGAACTTGTTCTTTTTCGCAAGAAGTGAGTACATCATCCTTAGAATATCCAATCAGCGGACGAATCAGCCACCCTTCTTGAAAAGGGCGCTTTGCTTGCATACCTGCGAGTCCTATTCCAACAGTCCCTCTTGTCAGCCTCATCACCATTGTTTCTACTTGATCGTCTCCATGATGTGCAAGCGCTATAAATTGAGCGTTGTACTGTTCCATCAATTGACGAAAGAAAGCATATCTGCACTCTCTTGCAGCTGCCTGTTTGTTTAAGCGGTTTTCTTTTGCATATTGGGTGACCTGTATACGAGCCGATTCAAAAAGGATCTCATGCTCTTTACAGTACGCTTCAACAAATGCCAAATCAGCAAAGGATTCTTCTCCTCTGAACATGTGATCTACATGGGCTGCAATCAGCTGAAAGGAACCTTTTCGACGTTTGTTTAGTTCATGCAGCAAGAGCATAGAATCTGGTCCGCCAGAAACCCCGACAATGACTGTCGTATTTTCAAGGAAAACATCATGTTTTTTCAAAAAAGATTCAATTCTATTCACAACTTCCTCCTCACAAAGAGCAGGTAATTTAAAGATATACATATCCTATCACTTTCATTAGCTCCAAGCAAAGAAGAAGCCTGCTTTTTTACAGCTCTATAATAGGAATAAAACCACATAAGCACAGTAAAGAGCGAGCACACTGCATAAGATGAGAATGGTTTCAAAAAGCCCGCCTGATTTTTTGCGTACTGATGTTCTTTTCGCAGCAGCAACTCTTGATCGTGAAGGTGCGGCCTGTTGATGTTGGGGAACAGCTGGCTTTTGCCTATTTTGCTGTGATGGCTTCTTTTGTTGTGATTTTCTTGAAGCAAGCAATTGTCCTTCTTTCAGCATCGCGCTTTTCATGTCTGCCGCTGATTGATATTTGCCTTGGAGAGCCGCTTTTAACACCCTCTCATATCGCTTTAATAAAGGATGTCCTTCAATCGCCCGATAAAGCTGCTTTTCTGGTTCTGCCCCTTTTTTAAATTCTTTTTTATAGGCACAGTTCACCATGACCATACTTAAAGCAAATAGATCATAAGAAGGTTCTGCTTTTCTTGTACCGAAGCCCCAGTAGCCGCGGTCAAAAAACTCGGTGTATTCCTTAATCGCCCTTCCCGCCTTCGTTGTTCCTCCAACATCAATACATCGAATCGTAGCTGGGGGGCCTGAAACGATGAGATTATCAGGCTTCAAGTCACCGAAGATCCAGCCTTCCTTATGTAAGTGAGCAAGGTTAGACAACAGTTGAATCATGAGAACGACGATCCATTCATCGCCTTTTTGTTTCACAAATTCAAGCAGCAATGGTCCTCTGACATACTCCATGACATAAAACGACCGTTTCTCTGACATACCAGGATAAAGAGCATCATCCATATCATAAAAAGAAGGCCCCATGGTTTTCACAGGAGCCTTTGAAAAGGATTTTAATACATTGACTTCAGATGCAATGAGCATACTGTCATCACTCACTTTAAGGGCCACTTGCCCCTTTGACGATTCGGCCAGATAAACCACACCGTTCGCCCCTTTTCCCAGCTCTTTTACAATGCGGTAATGTTGTTGATGCCACTTTCCCTTTATCATTGTACCTAATGGGATGTTAGAAGCCGAATTCATCATGTTCTTCCTTCGCTTCAAGCAGCCCTTTTCGTGAACGAACTGATTTGAAATGCTGGAGTGCTTCTCGAATTGCTGGTCCTGTCGGTGTAATTCCTCCTGTTGTCAGCTTCGGGAAAATTGATGATAACGAATCGAACCGCGGCGTCCAGTTCAACACAATTTCTGCATCTGAGTTTTTCCCGGGAAATACACACATCCCAAACTGATTTTCACCAATTCTCGAATTTAGACTAATAGAGAGATCGATGAGTGCTTCTTTGACCGTTGGCAGCTTCGGTTTCATACTTGCACTCGTATCCACAAGCACAAGCACTTGAAGATGAACCGTCTCACCGAGCTCGTCCACAACCTCCATCACTTCTCCACGCTTATCTGGGGGAAGTTCTTCAATTTCAGTATCTTTGCCAAGAATTTGCTGCAATTCTTTATTCACAACACCTTGTAACGTTTGCGTCATCGCCTTTTTTGTCACCATTTGTACGGTTTGAGACAATTGCTGAACGTAGACAACCTGATGAATGCCTCCGCCTGCTAGAGCAATCCCCTCTACTTCTTTCATCGCTTCATGATCGTGTCTGTTCTCTTCCATAATGCCAATGACATTGACTGTGATCCCTTGCTCCTTTGCCAATGCGGCAATCGCAAGTGGGTCTTCCCCATGATTTGAGCAGCCATCTGTAATCAGTAAGATTTGGTTTACGTGACCTTTTCGCATCTTCATTCCTCCTGGGATTGTAACTGAATGCTTATATCCCCATCATCGCCAGAAGAAATTCATATTATACGATATTTCAAGAAATCTCTTGTTTCTGAAGATAGAATGTACCTGTCGGAATGGATGCCCATTTTGGTGTATTGTGGTCGAGCCTAATGACGACAACCGTCATATCGTCATCAATTTGACCTGCTCTTGTGCGAATGACCTCCTCCATTAATAAATCAGCAATCTCTTGCGGATCTTCTGTTTTAAAGCTCTTCATTTTTCGTTTGACCCACAAATCATGATTTTCGATATGCTTTGGTCCTTCAAAGATACCGTCGCTCATCATGATAAGGAGATCTCCTGCCTTCATCTGTTCACTCACCACTTCTACTTCAAATTCATCAATAATGCCAATAGGCAAGTTGCTGGCCTGTACCTTCATCACTTGATCACCACGTTTAATAAAACTTGGGGTGGAGCCAATCTTGAGGAATTTACAGCTCGCATCCTGTAAATCAATAATGGATAAGTCTAATGTAGAGTAGACTTCATCCGTTGTCCGTAGAGATAAAATGCTATTAATCGTTTTAATCGCTACTTTTTCATCAATACCAGACGCCAAGATTTTTTCTAACAGCTTGATCGTTTCATTGCTTTCAAAATGGGCTCTTGCTCCATTTCCCATCCCATCACTAATAGCTGCGGCATATTTACCTGCACCCAGCTCCATCATGCTGTAGCTGTCTCCAGATACTAATCCTCCACCTTTCGCTGCATGTGCTACACCTGTAGACACTCGATACGATTTTGCAGAACCGAATACAACATGACAATAACCTGTTGGATGCTCCGCACACTGCTCTGCTTTGACTAAAACTTGTTCTTCTAAAATATCCGAGAGCATTGGAGCGATGATTTTTTCGCATTCCCCATGACCTTGGCAATAGGGAATTCTCATCTCTATATCAACATTTCCCTGTTCTAAGCTATAAATTTCAACTTGCTGAATTTCAATTCCAAAGTTCTGAAGTGCTTCTATCATCTGCTCTTCCTGAATAAAATGCTGCTCTCTTTCTCGTTTTATTTCCCGGGAAAAATCCTCCATGACTTGTGAGACACCCATAAGTTGTTCGGCCACAAGGCGCCTGCTGTCTTGGACCTTTTTCTTTAAGGTCTGATTTGCTTTATAGTAAGCTATCTCCTCTTCAATCAATTCTTCTACATGCTTTGATTTTGAGCAGTGCTGACTGAATTTCTTTTTCAACTTCCGGTTATGCTCGTACGTTTTTTCATCAGATTCATGCATAACTTGTTTCATGAGTTCATAGGTTGTATCAAAGTTCTGCACCCAGCATTTATTTTTCTTATAGCACGTTTGACAGGAACGTTCTGTGATCGTACTTAAAAAAAGATCTACATCCTCTTCCTGCTTCTTCTCCTCAGGAATGGAATCGTAAAATGTCGCAAAACTCTCAGACAGCGCATGAAATACATTAGAGAATTGATCTACCTTTTTTGCTGTCACGTCTCGTACTTTTCTGGCATATTGCTGCTGTTCCTGTACATGCTCTACCGTACCAGGAATATATTTTGCCACCTTGGACGTTACTGACTGTGGCGTGAGCAAAAACAGTGCAACTGCGATGAGTGATTCATATAGCGTTGTCATTAGCCCTGCTGACCCTTCACCGTAGAGGGAGATTAGTAAAGAACCCACAATCAAGCCGATGGCGGCTCCTGCTTTTTTCCCCTCTTTTAGTAATCCTCCTAATAAGCCCGAAAAGGCAAGCAGACTCATCTGATAAAGGTTGCCGATGTTGGCGAGACCAAGAATTAATCCAGTTACAACACCCACTGTACAACCAATACTCGCTCCTCCAATAAAGGCAAAGCTCAGCACTACATATCGTGACAAAATATGCTCTGCCTGCATTCCTTGAAATGTGATCCCAGCCAGACCTGTTAAAACTGAAGCGATTAATATCATAAAGCAAATAATTTCTTCAACCTTTAAGGAGTGTTTGATTTTCCTGACTGTAAAAATCGGCAAACTTTGAAGAAAAATCAGTGTCAAAATGAAGGCAAGTCCAGCTTCAACCCCTGCCATCACATAGTCATAGCTTTGAACCGCACCCTGCTCGAGGTATACAAAAGCTCCCCTCGTCATCAGCATTGAGAGCACAATTACAACCGGTAATGTTTTCACCGGGTCTTTGATGATGAATGAAACGACCTTTAACATGAGAAGGAACACGATCAATGACGCAAACACGAATAATGCATTTTGAGGTGATATCGTCATCGCCCCAGCGAGTAAAGCAAGACAAGCAAGCATCGCTTTATCCCTTTTAATGAGCAGCATGGACCCAAAGAAAGGCAATGCAAACGGCATAATTTCAGATAAGATAAAGGCTCGTCCCAATAAAAAGCCCAGAACAACATAAATAAACCCTTTATAGAAAAAAAGAGAATGCGTATGATGAAGAAACAGGTTTTTCATCTTTTTTAACCCTGCACTGATTCTTTCAAACCCGGCTCCCGTTAAATCAGTTCTTCTTTCTAGTTTTTCCATCTTTTCATCCCCCACCTGATATTCGTTGCTTGTCATTATAGCGAAGGTGAAAAAGAAATTTTGTCAAAAGAAGTTGTCGTTTCCATAAAACGTTCGACGCTTTATTTGCCAAAGATGCATACTTTCTTGAAAGTCGATGTCTTTCATCAGAATTTTACGAAAGCACAAAAAAAAACAGCTTTCCTATAGAAAGCTGTTTTGAAGATGACCCGTACGGGATTCGAACCCGTGTTACCGCCGTGAAAGGGCGGTGTCTTAACCGCTTGACCAACGGGCCTTGCTTATTGTTCTTTTTAAAAGGATAGCGGCGGAGGGGATCGAACCCCCGACCTCACGGGTATGAACCGTACGCTCTAGCCAGCTGAGCTACACCGCCATAATGTAAAATGCGCTAAGAAGCACAAGAACTATAATACAAAGGATTCGCTTGTCCGTCAATAGAAAGTTTTAAATTAAATGGCAAATGCACAAAAAACGTTGAATTTGTATTTAAAAAAAGCACCCGCTAAACAGCAGATGCTTTGTTGTGAAAAATATATAGAAAGCAGCAACAAGTTAACCTCTTCTTGCTCCGCGCCCCCCACGTTTTGATTCCGTGTTACGTTTTAAAGATGTTAAGCGATCTTCGCTATCTTTTAAGAATTTGTTCATTTTTTGCTCAAACGATTCCTTCGGACGGAAATCATTTCTGCTCGGTCTTGATTGTTGTTGTTGAGGACGATCTTTTGCTTTTTTAATGGACAAGCCGATTTTACCGTCTTTTTCAACGTTAATCACTTTCACTTCAACTTGTTCACCGACTTTTAAATGCTCATTAATATCTTTTACATAGTTATCGGCTACCTCACTGATATGAACGAGACCAGTTGAACCGCCTGGCAACTCCACAAAAGCTCCAAAATTTGTAATGCCCGTAACTTTCCCTTGTAACTTGCTGCCAACTTCAATCGACATAAAAAAAGTGCTCCTCCTTAGACTTATAAAAAAATCTCATTTGTTCAATTATACATAAACTGAATTTTAAGTGTCAACAAGGCTAATCGCTCTTATTGCCCACATCAAAGATTTTTTCGCCTTTTTTAGACATATAATAGTCCCGTCGTGCCAGTTCGAGTACGTATTCTTTGCTTTTCAGCTTTTTGATTTCATCAGAAATATCTTCCTGCTTTGTTTGTAATTGCTTCAATTCTTTTTCAAGCGCAACCTTCTTCTCTTCTTTTTCTTTCAATGCAGACGATTGCGACCAGAGGGCACTTGTTACCAAAACAGCAAACATGAGCACAATGACTCCAAACACGGTAAGCCTTCTAAGGAGTCCCCGGCGTTTGCGTTTTAGGCGCTGCGCTTGCTGTTCCATTTGTTTTTGATAATCATTTTGAATTTGTGCGATATTTCTTTTTCTCTCGTTCAAGGATGAAGGCCTCCTCTCTTACTTTGTCCAGAATTGTTTCCATTTCGTTTTCATGGTACGAGATAATTTCTTGATCCCTTGTAAAATTCCTGCTCCTTTTGAGAAAAACAACCTCATTGATGTTCGCCATTTTTCGGGAATTCGATGAATAATGGTCACATTGAGTAACCAAATAAGCGGATAACAAACAATATACAGCACCTTCCACACGAGTCGAAACGCAAAACGAACAAGGCGTAAGAGCGAGTGGAACAAGAACAGAAGAGCACTTATGATCAAACCGACGATCCAGCGAATGGGCTGGAAAACCATCGACATGATCAGCCTTTTCAGGAAGAGAACAGTCTGATAAATACACCTCATCACAAACTTGAGGATGTTCATATACAGCTGTTTCATCAATGCCTGGTACATCGAGAAACCTAGAGCAACAGCTAGAAAAATATAAAGCCTGAATTCTCCCTCATTGGTCAGCAGCAGGACATAAAAGAATAAGAGACCCTGCACCACCCAAAAAAGGAGGTCGTGAATGACCAGCAGCCATTTTGCTGTTTTTTCCCGGTTCACAAACAGCTTGTACGTATCCAGCGATGCGCCCAGCCAGATGCCCATCGCCGCCATCGAAAGCATCGTATAAAACTGGACCGTCAGTGTCATTTAAACAGCTTGCTAAAAAATCCTTTAGCTTTCTCCCCATGCTGCTCATCTACATAGATTAAGTCAAAGACACGCCCTTTAATGGACACAACGCCCTTTTCTACATCTAAGTTTTTCATTTGCAGATTTTCTCCGCGAATGGCGAGGACTCCCATGACAGTCTCAAGCAGAAATTCTTCATTATCAAAGCTCTCGACCTGTTTGACCCCGGTAATATCTAAATGCTTTCTGTTGCGCATTGTGACATGATGCTCGGCTTCTGATGACAACTTCGTGCCTTGAGGTTGATTATAATATTGATTCATTTATACATCCCCCATATCTCATACTTGCATTGTTACTGCATTGTATGTGACAGGCGGGACATTTAGAACAAGCCCTATTCTGCTGTTTTTTCTTCTTTTAGCACGGTATACATGCCAGCAGCTTCTTCTTTTTTGGTGGTGTCTTTTAACTCGTTGACTTGAACAGTCACAAGCTTTTGACCAAAGCGGATTTGAAGCTCGTCCCCTTCTTTCACGTCAGAGCTGGCTTTCGCCTGCGTGCCATTAATGGAAATTCTCCCTTGATCGGCTACTTCTTTTGCCAATGTTCTTCTTTTGATTAAACGAGACACTTTTAAGAATTTATCTAGTCTCATGTAAGTTCACCTCTTTCTATGCGTTTGGCATCGTTCCACAGATCGTCCATTTCTTCTAAGGTCAAGTCCTCTAGTGAACGCCCTATGTCCTTTGCTTTTTGTTCAATATGCTGAAAGCGCCGCATGAATTTTGTGTTTGCAGAAGAGAGGGCGGTTTCAGGCTCTAGATGATAAAATCTTCCAATGTTGACGAGAACAAACAAAAGATCCCCAAATTCATCCTTCATTTGCTTTGTTGCACCTTCACCCGTCTTATCTGCCACTTCCACAAGGAATTCCTGCTTTTCTTCTTCGTATTTGTTCCAAATATCCTCTACTTCTGTCCAGTCGAAGCCCACTTTTGCTGCTTTCTTTTGGAGCTTATAGGCTTTTGTTAAAGCTGGAAGAGTCGTTGGAATGGATTGCAAAATAGAAGCTGCACGCTCCGGTTTTTCCTGCTGCTTGATTTTTTCCCAGTTGGCGACGACATCTGATGCTTCAGACACATCCGTATCACCAAACACATGCGGATGTCGTCGAATCATTTTTTCTGTGACATGCTGGATGACGTCATCCATTGAGAAGTAACCATCATCTTCACCAATTTGGGCATGGAGTAAAACTTGCAGCAGTACATCTCCGAGTTCTTCAACCATATGATCTGGATCGTCTTCATCTATGGCTTCCAGCAGCTCATAACATTCTTCAATTAAATATGGTTTGAGCGACTCATTCGTTTGTTTTTGATCCCAAGGACAGCCGCCAGGACCTCTTAATGTACGAATGACTTCACGGAAAGTGTCAAATTGTTGATAGAGTAGCTTTTCATCTTGGATTGGAGGCACATAAACACTCGTTAAGTTATTTATCGACACAT
This sequence comes from Bacillus sp. FSL W7-1582, assembly GCF_038593325.1. Lineage (NCBI taxonomy): Bacteria > Bacillati > Bacillota > Bacilli > Caryophanales > Bacillaceae > Bacillus > Bacillus sp. FSL W7-1582. The sequence continues at coordinate 69,444 of NZ_CP151987.1, read as the reverse complement.
CTCGATCAAGTTCAAATAAAGGAACACCTGTAATCTGTTCCTGACTGCTTCCAGCTGCCGTTACGATAAAGACTTCATAATCGTCAGGTAGCTTTTCCATGAGGGTCAGCTTCACATTCGAGGCTGTCATCTGATCATATACCTGACAGATCAGCACATGCTGGGTCAACTTCAGATCATCCGCTCTCATATCCCCTGCGTCAACGAATTGCAGCCCTTCAATTGGGTCAATCTGTAAGGAATTAAACGTCGCATCCAAAAAGCTTTGTCCACCAGCGACGTACACCTCAACCCCGCGCTCCTTCTGTTGTGAAACAAGAAGCTGCACTGTCTTTTCCGCTACAAACGGGTGACCTGGTACTGCATACACAATATCTTTCCCCTCAGCCTCTTGGAAGAGAATGTCTGTGATTTCCTCATACACTGCATCAAACTGATCATGCTTTTCATATATCTCATCAAAAAAGGTCAGAGACGGGACCTCCTGCATCAATTCTGCGGTGAGTGGATGATCCTGCGTTCTCATGTATACTTCTTTCGCCTGCTTCAGCTGCTTATATACACCGAGCGTCAGCTGATCCATGTCGCCTGCCCCAAGACCAACGACTGTAATCTTACCTGCCATTTCGATTCCCTCTCATCTGTTTAAAATATAAAATCTTTTCTCCTAATGGAATGAGTCTCCATTCCTCTTCCGTAAATACGTCTAGCTTAAGAATACTATATAAAAAGGCGAAACCACCAATAAAAACTGAAGTCAGGCTCTCTAAAACAGAAAACGGACGTTTCTCAAAGGGAATGACCCAAGAAAACAATGCCTGATATCCAATTAAAACGACAGCCATGAATGCTGCTGATAAAAGAATTTTCACTGGGAATAGCTCTCTTATTGAAATCCACCCTTTATGCTTCAAATACACCGCATTGAGCGCAGCGGCGGCGAGAAACCCACAAACAGTCGACCATGCGGCTCCATAAATGCCGAATAACGGGACAAGAACCAGCGTCAGCCCCCATTTCACCAGTACACTGATCAGGACCACAACAGCTGGGTACACGGTATGTCCCAGACCCTGAAGTAAAGCGGTTTGCGTAATCGCCATTGATGTGAAGGCAATGGATATGCAAAATATTTGCAGCGCATCTGTCCCTAAGTCATTACGAAAAAGCATAATGTTCACAGACGATAAAATACATATAAGCCCGACAGCTGAACCAATCCCCAGCACCGATGTTGCCTTAAACGATGTACGTACTTTTTCACGAATTGCTTCATGCTGCCCTTTTCTTAAGGCCGACGACAAAAACGGAACAAGAGACGTCCCAATACTAATTGCAAACACCGTCCCGAGCTGCAGGAACGGCTGACCTCGGTCATATACGCCTTTTGCCGCCTTTGCAGCTGCTTCACTCAGTCCCTCACTGCGCAGTAGCGCATACAGGTGAAAAGCATCGATCATTTGCATCCATAGGATCAGCAATCCACTCACACAAATCGTCAATGTATACAGCACCAAACTCTTCAGCACATCTTTTTTCCGCAGTGTAGCCTGTTTTAATGTCTTGCTCGCTGACAACCGCTTCCGATAGGTCAGCCAAAGGAAAAGAAGCAAAAGGAGTGAAGCCGCACTTCCAGCTATAGAAGAGAACACCGCACCCGCTCCTGTTTCATAAAGTGAATAGCCATGTCTCACAAAATAGAAAGATAAAACAAGCAGGACGCCTACTCTAATGAGCTGCTCAGCCAATTGAGAGACCGCAGTGGGGAGCATCAGCCCATCACTCTGAAAAACACCCCTCAGCATCACGGTAAGCGGCAGAAATAGAAACACAAACGAACTCATCTGGATGAGAAGCATTAATTGACTGTCCGCCATGAGATTCGCAATTGTGCCTGCTCCTATGTATAAACAAAGAAATAAGAACAAGCTCAGCAAAGTGATATACACCAAGGATACCTTTGTAATGATTCGGCGATTCTCCTCACCATGCTCGCTCAGGAGCTTGGACACCATCACAGGAAAACCAGTGGTGCCGAGCATGATCGCAATGCCAAGAAAGGGATAGACCTGCTGATAAATATAAAAACCTGTGTCTCCTACGATATTTTGAAAAGGGACACGATATACGGCACTCAGTACCTTTGATAACAAGCCTGCGATGGTTAAAATCACCGCACCTTGGAAAAGCCAATGCGGCTGATTCACAGCATTTTTCATGGATGACTCCTTTATGTTCAATCAAAAAATATACCTGCATTTAAACGCACTCATTATATCATACGTGACTGGCGAGCCGTTTCTTTCTAAGGAGTAGACGATACATTCATTATTTTGTTTCATTCCATATAAAAAACGCCGACAAAATCAGATGATTTCATCGGCATTCTTTTTTTATCAAGATGATATAGAATTATTAGACCTAATGTTCCATTTGACGGGCTAAGAAGCCAGCTGCCGTTTCTGCCGCTTTATGCTCCACTTCTCCCATTGAACGCTCTTTAGAAAATAAGACGACGGCGCCAATTGGATCTCCGTTTGCAACAATAGGTGCAATGGTATAAGCTGATACATCATCATCAATACCATCCACAAGCTGAATTTCTTTCTTGCTGTCCTCTAATACAGAATTACGCTGATCCATTGTTCGTTCAAGTAAATCGCTAATGGATTTGTTTAAGTACTCTTTTTTTGAACTGCCGGATACAGCAATATACGTATCACGATCACAGATGAGAATAGAATGACCCAAACTGTCGAATAAAGCATCAGCATATTCCTTCGCAAAGTCTCCTAGCTCACTAATCGGTGAATACTTCTTCAAAATGACTTCTCCATCGCGGTCGACAAAAATCTCAAGTGGATCTCCTTCCCGGATGCGCAATGTTCTGCGAATCTCCTTCGGTATAACCACTCTACCTAGATCATCGATGCGGCGTACAATTCCAGTTGCTTTCATTCACTGCTGCCTCTCTTTCGTTTGATGATGTGTTGGGTGAATGGAACAAAAGCGTCCACTTTATGCAACATTCACCACTTGACCCTGAGATTAGTATCCGTCACATCAAACGTAATATACACGAGAGACCAACAAAATTTTATGAAGATGGAATGGTTTCTTTTTTCACATCTTGAAGACCTCGAAGCATACGAAGAACGACTTCAAGCCACTCCTCCGTTTTCTTGCCTTTTGTTTGGACAGAAATAATCAGCTTGCTGCCTTCCATGCCAAGACCGATATCACGTCCATATTGACTGCCAAGCTCAAATAATTTTTGACCATCGATGTCGCTGCTTGCTTTTTCATCGAGAGTGAGTCGGACAATGCCTTTCTCCATCTTGATCAACTCGACACGTTCCTGCACAGCGTACACCTTCATCGTCGCAATCGTGAACAAATCAGCCACTTCTTGCGGATATTCTCCGAATCGGTCAATCATTTCATCTTGAAGCTCTTTCCGCTCTTCTATTGATCCAATCGCTCTAAACTGTTTATACATCTCGATCTTTTGTTTGCCATCAGAAATATAGCTATCTGGAATGTAGGCATCAATTTGGAGATCAATTTCCGGCTCAAATTTTTCTTGAGCAGTCGTATCGCCTCTTCTTTCTTCAATGGCTTCTTTCAGCATTTGAGAGTAAAGGTCGAATCCAACAGAATCAATAAATCCATGTTGCTGTGCACCAAGTAAATTTCCTGCTCCTCGAATCGTTAAGTCACGCATCGCAATCTTAAAGCCTGATCCGAGCTCAGTGAATTCTTTAATGGCTTGAAGCCTTTTCTCTGCAACTTCAGAAAGCACTTTATCTTTTCGATAAGTGAAATAAGCATAGGCCACACGATTCGAGCGCCCAACTCGTCCTCTTAACTGGTACAGCTGCGAAAGCCCCATTTTATCAGCATCGTGAACAATGAGCGTGTTCACATTTGGAATGTCTACGCCCGTTTCGATAATGGTTGTACTGACGAGTACATCCGATTCACCTTCTAGGAAATTAATCATCACGGATTCCAGCTCGTTCTCACTCATTTTCCCGTGTGCGTAGCTTACTTTTGCGTCTGGAACAAGCATCGAGATTTCATCTGCTTTTCGTTCAATATCCTCCACTCGGTTATAAAGGAAGTACACTTGACCGCCTCTTGCCAGTTCTCGCTCAATGGCTTCTCTAACTAACGCACCATTGTACTCGACAACATAGGTTTGAACTGGGAAACGGTTCTCAGGTGGCGTTTCAATAACAGATAAGTCACGTACGCCAAGCATCGACATATGAAGCGTACGAGGAATTGGCGTTGCCGTTAACGTCAGCACATCAATATTGGCTTTCATTTGCTTAATTTTCTCTTTATGCGTCACACCAAAGCGCTGCTCTTCATCGATAATTAACAGTCCTAAATCCTTGTACACAATGTCTTTTGAAAGAAGACGATGCGTTCCAATGACCATATCAATCGTTCCATTTTTCAGCCCTTTTAAGGTTTCTGTTGTTTCTTTTCGTGTACGGAAGCGGCTAAGCTGAGCGATTTTAACAGGATAGTCTTGGAATCTGTCCATAATCGTGTCAAAATGCTGCTGCGCTAAGATCGTTGTTGGTACAAGCAGTGCCACCTGCTTCCCGTCAGCAATGGCTTTGAAGGCCGCTCGAATCGCCACCTCTGTTTTTCCATAGCCCACATCTCCACAAAGCAGACGATCCATCGGGCGCTCCCGCTCCATGTCTTGCTTGATTTCATGAATCGAGCGAATTTGATCGTCTGTTTCTTGGTAAGGGAATGCAGATTCAAACTGGCGCTGCATTTCATGGTCAGGCGAGAAGGCATACCCTTTGCTTGCTTCACGTTCTGCGTACAGCTTAATCAGATCATCTGCAATGTCCTGCACAGATGATTCTACTTTTTTCTTCACACGTTTCCAGTCGCTACCGCCTAGTTTGTATAGCTTTGGTTCTTTTCCTTCTGACCCTACATACTTCTGCACCTGATCAATTTGTTCAACAGGGACATAAAGCTTGTCGCTTCCTTGATAATGAATATTTAAATAATCTTTATGAATGCCGCCAATTTCAAGCGTTTCAATTCCTAAATACTTACCGATCCCGTGGTTAATGTGCACCACATAATCGCCCACTTGCAGCTCTGAATAGCTTTTGATTCGCTCTGCGTTTGTCAGCTTTTGCTTCCGTGCCTGCTTCTTCACACGTTTCTTGAAAAGTTCACCCTCTGTAATGACTGCAATTTTGGATAAAGGTAGTTCAAAACCGGTTTGCAGCTCACCTTGTAAAATATATACTTGCCCGCTGACAAGCTCAGCATCAGGTTTAGCAAGAGCTGCTTCAATGTCATAATCATGCAAGACAGATGACAACTTCTCTGTCCGCTCTTCATCCGCACCTAAAAAGACAACCGTATAATTCTGCTTTTTGTAGCGTTCAATTTCACTTGCAAGCACATTCATCTGGCCGTGGAAATTCTGCATTTGCTTACTAGATACATTGACGATATTTTGTGGATTGGTCTGCTGAACATGTCTCAAAAATAAGGAATAGTACAGAATCGATCTCGATTGCTGATTGAACAGCTCTTGAAATGGGAAGGAAAGGACTAGATCATGCAGGATATTTCCTTCTTCCAGCAGACTAATTGTCCAATCTGCTTCTTCCTGTTCAAGCTGTTCTTCCATCTCCTGAATTCTGCTGATTTCATCTAGAATGATTATCGTATCCTGCGATGTATAATCTAGCAAACTAGCAGGCTTTTCATAGAAATAGGACAGATACTTCGTCATTTCTTGTGTCACAATACCTTCTAGCAGCTTCTCACGATCAGCAGAAATATTCTGATGGAGCAGTTCTTTTTGTTTATCCGAGTTGAATTTCTTTAAGCTACTGGCAAGACCTTCGTCAAGCTGTTCAATCGCTCTCACTCGTTCAGGCCCTCTTACAATCAGCTCTTTCGCCGGGCCAATCTTGATTTCTTGAAGTGTTTCCAATGAACGCTGCGTGTCAGAGTGGAAGGACCGAATAGAATCCACTTCTGTATCAAACAGCTCAATACGGATCGGGTGGTCTTCCGTTAACGCATAAATGTCAATGATTCCTCCGCGCACACTAAAGTCTCCGGGCGCAGCGACCATGGACGTCCGGTCATAACCGATTTGCACAAGTTGTTTTGAAAACGCCTCCAAATCAATTTCTTCACCAACCTTTAAATGGATCTGACTCTCCTTCCAGAGCTCAACAGGAGGAAGCATTCTACGCACTGCAGCTGCTGGGGTCACGACAATCGGATTTTCTCCATTCGCGAGACGATTCAATACATCAAGACGCTGCGCTCTAAGCTCCGGGCTTGCCACAGCAATTTCAGATGCAATGAGTTCATTGACAGGATAAAGAAGGACCGAACGATCTGGCATCACACTTGCTAGATCATCTGTGACCTTCTGCGCTTGATATAAGTTATGTGTCACAATAAACATCGGCCGCTTTAATTCGTCTGATATGGCGGCTGTAAATAAAGATCTGACGGAGCCTGATAGTCCGGCGAGCAGCTGTTCTTTTAACCCTTCTTTTAGTCCGTTAAAAATGGACTGAAAATCATCACTTTGTTTGATAAATGATTGTATATTTTTCATTTGGCTCCTCCTCCCTGCTTGTTTAAAACAGAAAAACGCTTTGGTCTATTATCTACACCAAAGCTTTTTATTGAATAAAGGTATGATACTGATGGTAATCAGGATTTCTTTCGAGCGCCTCTTGGCAATCCTCACAAATGGTTTGTACATGTAAATCACCATTTTCCCTATAAGAAATCATATCGTTTCTTTCCTCATTTGTTAAGTGATGAAATCCAAGTGCTTCACTTTGGACAGCGGATTCATCTAGACTGCCAACCTTTACACCACAGTGCCGGCAGTAATAGTGCAAAGCCATACGTGATCCTCCCATGCTGAGATTTTATGATCAGTATGTGCTTTGCTTATCATTCTTATACCTTCTTGTTAAAATCATTCATCACTTCTAAAAATGGCTTTGTTAAAGCCGCTTCACAAGCTTCAACAGATGCTTGAATAGCAGATGAGATATCAGGCTGTTCTTCCTCTGAGAAGCGTCCTAGTACGTAATCGACGACCTTCATGCCGTTTTGTGGACGGCCAATGCCGATACGGAATCTGTCAAACTCTGGTGAACCTAAATGCTGAATCAACGATTTGATTCCGTTATGTCCGCCTGCACTTCCTTTTGTACGCAAACGAATCCGTCCCGTTGGCAAATCAAGATCATCATAGATGACCTTCAAATGTTCAAGGGGTATATCATAGTAATCCATCAGCGGACGCACACATTCCCCCGATAAGTTCATATATGTAAGAGGCTTCACAAGTAGAACCTTTTGCCCCGAAACAAACCCAGTTCCATATTGTCCATGGAATTTTGATTGATTTAATGGGATATCCCATTTTTTTGATAGTTCATCTATTGTCATAAACCCGACGTTATGTCTTGTTTTTTCATATTCTTTTCCTGGATTACCCAATCCAACGAACGCAATCATGAAACCAATAACCTCCTTTGTCGCACATGCACACGCCTAAAAAATGAGCCAATGTGATTGCCTCATGCAAAACGTATGAATTCTTTTCATTCTAGCACAAAAGACGTAACCGCGGGAGGGTTACGTCTCTAATTGACCAGTTATTCTTCGCTGTCATCTTTTTCTTTAATGGCCTCAGGCTCTTGCGTTTCCTCTTCACTATCTGGCTCTGGAACCTCTGATTGCTGAGGCGGTAAGATCGAAGCAACAACTTCTTCTGGATCATTATTAATTTGATACGTAGACTGAACAGACAGATCACCAACTGTTAGTACGTCATTTACTTCTAAGTTTGTAATATCAGCTTCAATATTTTGCGGGATATCCTTTGGTTTCGCTGTAATGGATAGCTCAAATAGTGGCTGCTGAAGCACACCGCCATCCTTTACACCTTTGGATTCGCCAATGAGTTGTACAGGTACATCTGCGTCAATTTCTCGCTGTAAGTCAACCACTTGGAAATCAGCGTGGACTAGCTCATTTTTCAACGGATCTGTTTGCAGTTCTGTTACCATCACAGATTTTGTTTCTCCGCCAACGTCTAATGTGATGATTGTGTTTTTTCCTTCATCACGTAATGTCTTTAATAAATCAATACTGTCTAATGAAACAGCAAGGTTGTCTGTATTTTTTCCGTATATGACACCAGGAACGTGTCCTGAATGACGGATTTTTTGCAGTGTGGAACGTTTGAAATCAGTTCTTTTATTTGCTTTTAAAGTTGCCATATTCAGCACCATCCTATTTCTTTTTTGTCACTACTTTCATAAATACCCATAACTGAATCATTTTAAACATGTTTGCCTTTCATTTATCACAGCAAAAAGACCCCAAGCGGATGCCTAGGGCTTTTTTCAATCAGAAAATTAGCTGAAAAGGTAGCTCACAGATTCTTCTTCATGTACACGGATGATGGCTTCTGCAAGCAAAGGCCCAACTGAAAGCGGAATGAATTTTCCAACTTTCTTGTCATCTGTTAGGTGAATACTGTTTGTCACAACTAATTCTTTAATTTTAGAGTTTGTAATACGTTCTACTGCTGGTCCAGACAATACTGGGTGAGTACAACAAGCATAGACTTCAGCCGCTCCATTTTCCACAAGTGCATTTGCAGCAAGTGTAATCGTACCAGCTGTATCAATGATATCATCGATGAGAATCGCCGTTTTGCCTTCAATGTTCCCAATGATGTTCATCACTTCAGCCACGTTCGGCTTCGGACGACGTTTGTCGATAATTGCGATTGGTGCTTTCAGGCGGTCCGCCATTTTGCGCGCACGCGTAACACCACCGTGGTCAGGAGACACAACAACGATATCATTCAAGTTTTTCTGTTCAAAATAGTTTGTTAAGATTGGCACAGCCATTAAGTTATCGATTGGAATATCAAAGAAACCTTGGATTTGCGGCGCATGAAGATCAAGTGCAATGACACGTGTAGCACCTGCTGTTTCAAGTAAGTTCGCAAAAAGCTTCGCCGTGATTGGCTCACGAGGTTTCGCCTTACGATCTTGACGTGCATATCCGTAATAAGGGATGACAATATTGACCGTTTTCGCAGAAGCGCGTTTTAGTGCATCTACCATAATGAGTAGCTCCATAATGTGCTCATTGACTGGCGCACTAGTAGATTGAATAACATAACAATCACAGCCGCGGATACTTTCTTCAATATTGATTTGGACTTCACCGTCACTAAAACGTTTAACAGAGCTCTTTCCTACATCAACTCCGATTCGATCGGCAATTTCTTTGGCAAGTTCAGGGTTTGAATTCAAAGAGAATATCTTTAAATTCGCATCAGCATAACGATTAGACATGGTAAACCTCCGGGTATTTGGATTATTTTTTATGAATATTTTTCACATAATCTTCTTTATTGACTTGTCTTGCTCTAGCAATAGACAATGCATCCTGCGGTACATCTTCTGTAACCGTTGAACCGGCTGCAACATATGCCCCTTTTCCGACAGTGACTGGTGCAACGAGATTTGAATTGCAGCCAATAAATGCGCCATCTTCAATCTTCGTTAAGAATTTGTTCTTCCCATCATAATTAACTGTAATGGATCCACAACCAAGGTTTACATCCGCTCCGACCTCTGCATCTCCAATATAGCTAAGATGAGACGCTTTGCTTCGGTCACCGAAAACTGTTTTCTTGATTTCGACAAAATTTCCGATCTTCACTTCATCGCCAATTTTCGACAACGGGCGAATATGAGCAAACGGTCCAATTGTCACATCTACTCCAACTTCACTATCACAGACAACAGACTGCTTAATGACTGTCCGATCTCCAATTACGCTATCAACAATTTCAGTGTTCGGACCGATTGTGGCATCTGCACCAATCTTTACATTCCCTTTGATGACCGTCCCAGGATAAATCATTGTATCTTCACCGATGACTGCATCTGGCGAGATATACGTGTTCTCAGGATCAATCAAGGTTACACCATTCTTCATATGCTGATGATTAATACGTCGCTTCATGAATTGCTCTGCTTGTGATAGAGCGATACGATCATTGACTCCAAGTGTTTCTTCAAAATGCGGTGTTTGATACGCTGCAACCGTCTGTCCTTCATTCTTTAGAATTTCAATGACATCTGGCAAATAGTATTCACCTTGTGCATTTTCATTTGACACTTGCTCAATCACACGGAAGAGATCTTCATTTGAAAAGCAATAGGTTCCAGTATTAATTTCATTCACTTGACGTTCAGCATCATTTGCATCTTTATGCTCGACGATTTTTACTACAGCACCTGTTTCATCACGAATAATACGTCCATAACCTGTTGGATCATCCGCGTGTGCTGTCAAAATCGTCACTTTCGCTTGTTGTTTTTGATGCTCGTTTAACATGGCTTCCATTGTTTCCGCTGTCAATAATGGTGTATCTCCACAAATGACAATGGTTGTTCCCTTTTCCTGCGCGAGGAACGATTTAGCTTGTTTGACGGCATGTGCTGTTCCCAGCTGTTCTTCTTGAAGTGCATATTCACTTCTGTCCCCAAGCTGCTCCTTGACGTCCTCAGCTCCATGACCGACAATCGTCACAAGCTTGGCTAAAGATAGCTTTAACGCTTGATCTGCCACATGCTCGACCATTGGCTTTCCGCAAACTGGATGAAGTACTTTGTATAACTTTGACTTCATTCTTGTTCCTTTTCCCGCTGCTAAAATCACTGCGAACCGCTTATCCATTGATTGGCCTCCAATATCCCTATTATCCATAGAAAAATATATCCTAAATAAGGACTGATTTCAAGGATACAAGAGGAAGTACATTAATTTTCTAATGGTTGAAACTTAAAAGAATCATGAGGAAAAACGCAAAAAAGACAGCATTTAAAAGAAAACATTCATTTTCTCTTAAAGCTGTCTTTTTAGGTTCACATATCTTTAAGAAGCTCCAGCTTCTTCATATTCAATTGTCTCTTCCTCTTCGCCTAAGCGATGATACTCATTTAAAACAGCATCTTGGATTTTACCCCGAGTGCTTGAATTAATTGGATGTGCAATGTCGCGAAACTCTCCATCAGGCGTACGTTTGCTAGGCATTGCAACAAACAAGCCATTGTTTCCATCAATCACACGAATATCATGAACAACAAATTCGTGGTCCAGCGTGATGGATGCAATCGCCCTCATGCGACCATCGGTATTCACGCGGCGTAATCTTACGTCAGTAACTTCCACAGTAGTTCACCACCTTTTCCCAATATAAAAGCATTAATTAGGTATTCAACGATTGTGGTGATTCTCCTGCTCTTTTTTTAAACTTTTTTTGAAATATCGGGATATTTATACATTTTTTGTCATTTTTATGACGGCGCTTACATCGGTTGCGTAAAAAAAGACATCATGCCGATGCCTTTTCATACATATAATGAAACCAAACGGCCTCCAAAGAGATGGTCTGTTTATTTCACTAATGCCACAACTTCAATTTCTACAAGTGCATCTTTTGGAAGTCTGGCTACTTCTACACATGAACGAGCTGGCTTATGTGTATGGAAGTATTCACCGTACACTTCATTCACTTCAGCGAATTGTTCCATATCTTTAATGAAAACCGTTGCTTTCACGACTGTTTCAAAGGAAGCACCCGCTGCTTCAAGGACGGCTTTAAGATTATGAAACACTTGATGTGTTTGTTCTTTAATATCTCCATTCACAAAATCTCCAGCTGGCGTTAATGGAATCTGCCCTGAGCTGTAAAACATGTTATTGACGATAATCCCTTGAGAGTAAGGTCCAATGGCTGCTGGCGCGTTTTTGGTTTGAACAACTTTTGTCATATCAATCTCTCCCATTCAAATACATGTTTGATCAAAACTTAAGCTTTCGAATGAAAAAACTCGTGGAAATTACCTTCATTAATCTCAATGATTTTCTGCTTCATATCAATGGTTGAAAGCTTTAAAAGTGATACATATTCATCGACAAGACGTTCATCTACGCCTTCATCTTCTAATAAAACACCGATCCCTGCAACATTTGCATTAAATTCCTCTAGAAGATTCATCATGCCATTAATGGTTCCGCCTGCTTTCATAAAGTCATCAATAATCAACACATTGGATCCTTTATCTAAGCTCCGCTTTGCAAGTGACATGGTTTGAATTCGGTTAGAAGAACCTGATGCATAATTAATACTCACAGTTGATCCTTCAGTTACCTTATTATCTTTTCTAACGATCACAACAGGCACATTTAAATAACCTGCAACAGAATAGGCAATCGGAATACCTTTCGTCGCAACAGTCATGACAACATCAATCGGTCGATCCGAAAAAATGGTCGCAAAAAGCTTACCGATTTTCGCAAGAATCGATGGATTTCCTAAAACATCAGTTAAATATAAATAACCGCCAGGAAGCACACGTTCAGGAGTTGATAATGCCTCTCCGATATCGTTTACGACTTCGTCTGCTTCTTTTAAATGAATCTTTGGAATATATTTCACTCCGCCAGCAGCGCCAGGTACAGTAAGTAAAGTCCCTATTCCCTGCTGTTCGAAGGTCTGTTTGATAATCGTTAAGTCTTCACTAATAGAGGACTTTGCAGATTGATATCGCTCTGCAAAAAAAGTTAAAGGTACTAGTACGTGCGGGTGGGTTAACAAATAATTTGTTAAGTCCACCAATCTGCCGCTTCGACGAAACTTCATGAACTTACCCCCAGAACCCGAATAATTTATGAATAATATAACTTAATATACGGATTTAATCAAGGGTATTTTGTTCGCCGATCATGCGGACAGCGTAAACCTGATCACAAAATCCTCTCAGTCCGTTATATATTCTTTGTACCTTCGATTCATATTGAATCAAGCCAAATACAGTTGGCCCGCTGCCGCTCATTAATACAGCATCTGCTCCGAAACGCTTCATCTGTCTCTTAATCATATCGACTTCCGGATACATCTTTAATGTCACAGATTCCAACACGTTACCGAGTGAGCCGCACATCTCTTTATAATCTTTCGCTTCAATTGCTTCAATCATACGCTGTACATTTGGGTGTTCTACTTTGCTTGCGTCATATTGTCTGTAGACCTCAGCTGTAGATACCCCTATCACCGGCTTCGCTAAAATCACCCAGCAATGCGGCGGTGTCGCAATATGCTTTAGTTTCTCTCCACGTCCTGTCGCTAGCGCCGTCCCTCCGTGTACACAAAAAGAGACATCTGAGCCGATCTCCGCTCCAAGCTCAGCTAGTTCATCTAACGTGAGATTTAACTTCCACAAACGGTTTAAGCCGCGAAGCGCTGCTGCGGCATCACTGCTGCCTCCAGCTAAACCTGCTGCGACGGGAATTGCTTTTGTGATGACAATCGATACGCCTTTTTGAATACCGAATCTTGTTTTTAATAATTTAGCTGCCTGATAAGCCAAATTCCGTTGATCATCTGGCACAAAACGATTATGAGATGATACACGGATTTCGTCTTTGTCCAGCTCCGTCAGCTCTAGTCGATCTGCAAGATCTATTGTTGTCATCACCATCTCCACTTCGTGGTATCCATCCGGTCTTTTTCCATGAACATCAAGTGAGAGATTAATTTTTGCCGGTGCTTTTTCTAAAATACGCAAACATTTCACCTACTTCTCCATCTAAACATAAGTATCAATATTGTATCACATTTGATGGATCTGATGAATATTGGCTTTTGCCCCCAGCACACTCACTTTTTCAAGCAAAAAAGACCAGAGACACCCGAGGTATCCCTGATCATTTCTTTATCGTTGATTCTCTTCTTGAGCCATGTGCTGTTGAGCTAATTCAATGGCACGTTTGACCATATTTCCTGCGTCACGCGCACGAATCTCTCCCCAGCCTCCATTTTTGACGGTATCATAAAATCCAAGATCCTTCGCCAGCTCGTATTTGAACTCATCTGACATAATGCCTCGGCGTCTACCCAAACGAAACAGCCCCTTTGGTCGAGAATTCGAATCATCGCCACTCCTTTGTGGCTTTCTTATTTTGCATCGATTCCCGCCTTTTACCCCTTTCAAATAATGGACAGCCTCCCATACAGAAAAAAAGGCAAAACAAAAAGCAGTAAACAAAAAGTTCACTGCCCATTAATAGGCGACTGAGCTAGCGGTATCATCGAACGTTAATTCGACCGTCTCAGTCAGTATATCTGCATAACTGTAAGAAACTCTTTCAAACGAATTCTCATCTTGATCTAATTGAATCACAAAAACAGAAGGGTACGTTTCAGCTAAAATGCCCGAACGCTCAATTGTTTTTCGGCGGCCTCCGTTAGCCTTTAACGTCAAACGTTTACCTAAGTTACCATCAAGCGATCTTTTGATGTCGGACAAAGTCTTCGCCATTGCATCCACCTCACTGAGATAATTATACAACAACGGCCCATTTTTGTCAAATAAAAATTAAATTATATCAACCAACACGAGCCATTGTCAACAAAATAATTTTGACAAACTTCTACCTTTTCTCCTCCCTATTTTTCTCAAATTCCGGTGAATTATGTATTCATATGAAATTTCTTTTTGAGCATAAAAAAAACCAGACTGAAATCAGTCGGGTTATGTCGATTCATGGTCTCTTTTATATGGCATACCTACCCTTAAAACACCCCTTGTTTCAATCCCTCCGAGACCTTTTTCTCTCGTCAGTGTATTTCGGAGCACATCCCACACGTTGATTCGATCTACAAATGGAGTGAAGCTGATCTTGGCAACAATATAGACGGGGTCAAGTGCATGAATGTTGACACGTGAGGGTGAGCTTGCAAAATTAGCACCTGCTTGAATTAATGATTCAAAATGAGATTGGCAGGCACCTGCAAAGATCACGAGCTGATCTAAATGCGGAACCTTCCTTCTTGCCTTTTGAACCGTTTCAACGAAATGACGAGAATGACGATATGCACCGATATCGTGTACACCGCCCTTTTGTTTAGAATACGCATCATGTCCTGTGATGACCAAAATATCAGGCCGGTATTGATCAATTAATGAATCAATCATGCTTGGCATTTTCTTCTCGTGGCAATGCACACCATACACAGGTACACCAATTCTTTCATATACATCTAAGCATTTCTTTAAGTATGAAGCATCTCCATCTAAATGCAGAACCTTTCCGGGCATATGAAAATACTGCTCCTGATGCTGATATTGTCCAGACGTATAATACTCTTGTTTTTCACGAAGCAGCTGATAATCTTGCCTGAGTAAGTCGAGCGATTCGTTAATTTTCCGTTCATCGTCTTTCTCTCTTGTCAGTTGCTCCTCTTTTTGAATCAAGACCAAATCTGACATCTTCGCATCGGCGATCAGCCTCACTTCATTCCCATGCAAAATGGCGGTGGCTTCGTGCTGGTCTGTCTCATCAATTCGAATGATACGAAACATAATATCCATCTGATAGGATGCCCTCGTCACCATATCTCCTATTTGAAATTGCATGCTTTTCACTCCACAATCAGGCTCTTATCCTGTTGGTATCGTCTTACGCTACACTTGTTCTTCTTTCAGGTGTGTTGTTCTTTCTAGCCTATGCCTGAACAGATGAAGTGGTGAAAACCAAAAGAAAAAAGCCCTTATGAAAGGGCTTTGTGTAAAACATTGGACAAACGGGCAAATTCATCGATTGATAATGATTCACCACGGCGTTTCCCATCAACCTCAGCTGTTACAAGGGCTTCTTCAATGATCGCTTTATGTTTCTTGCCATCTGGCAGATTGTTCATCAAATTATTCATCAATGTCTTCCGGCGCTGGCCAAAACTCGCACGAATCAGTTGAAAGAAAAACGTATCATTGTCTACTGAGACCGCAGGCGTTTCACGAACAGTTAGTTTGATTACCGCTGAATCCACATTTGGTTGTGGGACGAAAACCGTTTTCGGCACAACCATGACCGTCTTCGCTTCTGTATAAAATTGCACTGCAATCGACAAAGAGTTGTATTCTTTTGATGAAGGAACAGCAGCCATGCGATCTGCTACTTCTTTTTGCAGCATGACAACGATTCCTTTCAATGGAAGGTTTTCTTCAAGCAATTTCATAATAATTGGTGTCGTCACATAGTAAGGAAGGTTTGCTACGACCATTACTTCTTTACAGTCAGCAAACTGTTCTTCAATCACCTTTCTTACATCTGCCTTCAATACGTCTTGATGTATAATGGTGACATTATCGTATGGAGAAAGCGTATCGTTTAAAATCGGCAATAGGCGCTGGTCGATTTCAAAAGCCGTGACTTTCTTTGCCCGTTTAGCGAGCTGTTCAGTCAACGCACCGATACCAGGGCCAATTTCAATCACACCTGTCTCATCCGTAATCTCTGCATGATCGACAATGCGATCTAAAATATTCGTATCAATTAAAAAGTTTTGCCCTAAGCTCTTTTTAAAAGAGAAACCGTACTTCTTCAGTATTTCCTTCGTTCTGATGGGCGTCGCAATATCTTTATTCATCGGCTTCCTCCTGCATGACGGTCTTTAAGGCCGCAATAAAATCCTCTTTCGTTATTTGGAACATGTGAAGACGCTTTTGCAGCTGCTTCGCATTTGTATATCCTATATTTAAAAGCACACCTAATCGTTCGCGGCGGCGTTTTGATGCTTCGCCTCCGATAAGGCCTGCGTCAAATAAATCGTCTAACGTAATCTCGCTTTCTGATTCTTCCATTTCCTCATGGACATGAGCAAGGCATTCTCGAATACTATCCAAGGAAGCATGCTCAACACCAATTCCTTTGTCCCGCTTCGCTTTCGCAAGGTGTTTTGGTAAAAAGGCGTGCTTACAGCCAGGGACAGCCTCTGCGATGGTTTTACGGATCTTTTCCCCAGGGAAATCAGGATCAGTTAAAATGATAACCCCCCTCGTCTCCTGAGCAAGACGCACTTGTTGAATGACTGTATCGCCAATGGCAGATCCATTCGTTTCAATCGTATCTGCATCAACTGCCATCTTTACTCTAGCAGTGTCGTCACGACCCTCCACCACAATGATTTCTTTGATTTTCATGTATTCCTCCGCTTGCAAAAACAATCTACATTTTTTTGTCAAAAAATGAAACCTTCCATGCTGCTTTTGCGTCTAATTAATTAGAAAACAGTGCTTCTATTATAACCAAAAAAACAGAGGGTGCGCAAAGCCCTCTGTTCATATAAATGATTTGATGTGTTTATTTGAGCACTCTAATTTTCACTCGTTTATTTCCCCATTGATAAGCTGCCGACTTACTTGGGACGAACACATCAATTTTATTCCCTTTTATAGCAGATCCAGTGTCTGATGCAACGGCATACCCATAGCCTTCCACATACACTTTAGAGCCCAGCGGAATGACACTCGGATCTACTGCTATGACCTTTGCACCTGGATTTGCTTTTAAATTAAAGCCTGTAGACGTTCTGCCCGTACATCCAGCACAGCTCGCTGTATAGGCTGTAGACGTCACATAGAACTCTTTTCCTGAAGATTCATTACTTCTTGAAACCGCAGGTGACGCTTTAGGTTCCTTCTTGGACACTTGTGTACCAACGGCCACTAAACGATCCTTACTGTCTTTTGCAGTAACCTCTTTAATTAATTCTTTAGACACCACTTTGCCGTTTTCTTTCACAATGGCATAGTGCTTCTTTAATTTACCTTCTTCACCTTTTTCAAGCACCTTCTCTTTTCCTTTTTCAAGAGATCGATCCTTTTTATGTTTGGTATCAAAAGCAATTTTCTCTTCCACTACATCGGTGACTTTTTCCACCCGAGTGATCTTCACATCTGCGCTTTTTTTAGAAAGGTGACTATGTAACGCAGGTTTGATCTTATCGTGCTTCTTGAGCTTCAGCTCTTGTTGCTTTAAAAAGTCAGCGACCGTAGTCGAAGTGGTCCACACTTTCTTATCCTTTCCTCCATCGTTTAAGCTGACCTGGAATGCCTGCTGAACCACAAGATCCATATTCTTTTTAATCTTGTCATTCTTTCCTGGAGTTACTTGATCGTGCTTCCCAATATCTATCTTCTCATTCTTCAATAATGCTCCAACCGTCTGATCTGTTGTCCATATCGTTTTCTCTTTCCCATCTAGGGTGAGATGAACCGGTATAGCCGCATCATACACAATGTTCATGTTGTCTTGAATCTTTGTATTTAGACTTGGAGAGATATGATCCTCCGCCCTGGTCCTTATTCCAAGGTCTGAAAGCAGCTGTGCTACTGTCTCTTCATGTGTACGAATTGTCTTCTCTTTGCCATTGATTGAAATGGTAATAGACTGCTTGGTGAGCTCATGCGCACCGTAAGCCGTCCCAGTTCCAGCTAAAAGCAAGCAAGCGACTAGAAATAAAACCTTGCCTTTTCCTAGCTTGACAGAAAACAGATTTTTCATTTTTTGTACGATGAAAAACGCCTCCTTCTCCTCGGAGAGATTATATAGAGTATCTCAAAACCTGTCAACCCTTCCACCCACTGTACAAAAATGCTCGATTGTAAACCTATTATGGGAGATTTTTGGAAGGAAGGGAAGAAAGACTTATCGACAACTTATCCTATGAAGAGGCGCAAACGTGTAGAACTTTTTCGTTATGTTTCATAATTGGACAAGCTTAAACAAGGATTGACATCATATACTGTCAGTTTATACGGAAAACTTTTTTCGCATTTTCTGTTGTCAATGCAGCAAGCTCTTCAAAGCTTATTTCTCGCAATTCAGCAATTTGTTCTGCGATATATTTCACATAGCTCGGCTCATTTCGTTTCCCTCTAAATGGCGCTGGAGTTAAATACGGGCAGTCTGTCTCAATCAGAAGACGATCACTTGGAATATCCTTTACAACTTCTTTCGGTTTTTTCGCATTTTTAAATGTCACAGGTCCACCGAATGAGATATAAAAGTTCATTTCCATACACGCTTTTGCAATTTCGAGGCTGCCAGTAAAGCAGTGCATAATTCCTCCGACTTCTGCCGCTCCTTCTTCTTTTAAGATCGTCACTACATCTTCCGTAGCGTCACGGTTATGAATGATAATTGGCAGATTCACTTCTTTTGCAAGAGCAATTTGACGTCTAAAGACTTCTTTTTGCACATCTTTTGGCGACTTGTCCCAATAGTAATCTAGACCCATTTCTCCAATGGCAACAACCTTTTCATGCTGAGATAATTCTTTGATCCAAGCCAAATCTTCATCTGTCATATCAATGGCATCAACAGGATGCCAGCCGATGGCTGCATACATAAAATCATATGCTTCAATTAGCTCCATCGCTCTCGTAATGGTTGGACGATCAAACCCGACCACTACAATCTTCTCTACTTTTTCACTTTTGGCTCTTTCAATCACCTGCTCTAAGTCTTCATTATATTGTTCAGCATTTAAGTGGGCATGTGTATCAAATAACATGGTTGATTGCTCCTTTCGACAATTCTTCTGAAAAACAAAAGGTGTTCGACGAAATGTTACACGTGGAACACCTTTGTTAAATTATAAAATTTTCGTTCCATTTGCTAGAGATTGATCTACTTCAAGAACCTGCAATTTACCACCAGTTTCTCCAGTTAAAATCATTCCCTGGGAAATTTCCCCTCTTAGTTTAACTGGTGTGAGATTCGCTACGCAGACGAGCTTCTTCCCTACCAATTCTTCTGGTTGATAATGCTTGGCAATCCCTGAGACAATTTGTCTCTTTTCAAATCCAAAATCAAGCTGAAGCTTTAAGAGACGGTCAGCCTTTTTCACTGGTGCTGCTTCCAATACTTGTGCTACACGAAGGTCAACTTTCGAAAAATCATCGAAGGCGATTTCGGCACCCAGCTCAGGTAATTCAGTTTCTTCTATTTCAACTGTCTCTTCTTCTACCTTAGGCGCACTTCCCTGCATCTTCTCTTTAATGTATGCCACTTCTTCTTCAACCTCTAAACGAGGGAACAATGGCTCACCTTTTTGTACCGTCGCTTTTTGGATCGCACCGAAAGAAAGAATACTTTCCCAGCTTTTGAGTTTCTCTTCTTCAATTCCAAGCTGGAAGAAGATTTTCTCAGGTGTTTTTGTTAAGAATGGTGTTAACAATACAGCTGTGATTCGAAGTGATTCTGCTAAATGGTACATCACAGAATGCAGTTCTTTTCGTTTTGTTTCATCCTTTGCTAACACCCAAGGAGCTGTTTGATCAATATATTTATTCGTTCTGCTGATTAATGTCCAAACATTTGAAAGAGCCACCGAGAATTCGAGGTTTTCCATCGCTTCTTCATAGGCTTTCACCGTTTGTTCAGCTACAGCTTTTAGTTCCTCATCAAACTCATTGACTGGTCCCTTATAGCTGCTTAATGTACCGTCGAAGTATTTTTGCACCATCGCCACTGTACGATTAAGCAAGTTTCCTAAATCATTGGCAAGGTCATAGTTTACACGTTCCACGAATCCTTCTGGTGTAAACACACCGTCTGCACCAAATGGTACTTCGCGTAGCAGGTAATAACGAAGAGCATCAAGACCATAGCGATCAATTAACGTAACAGGATCTACTACGTTCCCTTTTGATTTAGACATTTTGCCATCTTTCATGAGTAGCCAGCCATGTGCAAAAATTTGTTTTGGCAACGGCAGATCAAGTGCCATCAGCATAATTGGCCAGTAAATTGTATGGAATCGTACAATTTCTTTCCCAACTAGATGTACGTTGGCAGGCCAATATTTTTTATATTTTTCATCTTGATCGGTTCCGTAGCCAATCGCTGTTAAGTAGTTGAATAACGCATCAATCCATACATAGATGACGTGCTTCGGATTATTAGGTACTTTAATGCCCCAATCAAAGGTTGTTCTTGATACAGCTAAATCCTCTAACCCCGGTTTAATGAAGTTATTAATCATTTCATTCTTTCTTGATTCAGGCTGAATGAACGACGGGTTCTTTTCGTAATAGTCTAGTAAGCGATCTGCATACTTACTCATACGGAAGAAATATGATTCCTCTTTAATCAATTCAACAGGGTGTCCACTGTCTGGGCTTTTCCCTCCAATGACTTCCCCTTTCTCATTTCGCTCAACATCAACAAGCTGTGTTTCCGTATAGAATGTTTCATCAGGAATACTGTACCAGCCCTCATATTGATCTAAATAAATATCTCCTTGATCAAGCAGCTTTTGGAAGACTTGTTCAATGATTTTCGTATGTCTTTTTTCCGTTGTACGAATGAAATCATCGTTGGAAATGTCGAGTTTCTTCCATAATGATTTAATGTCAGCAACGACCGGATCTAAATACTCAATCGGTGTAATATTTTGTTCTTCAGCTTTTTGCTGAATTTTTTGTCCGTGCTCATCAGTACCCGTTAAATACATCACATCATAGCCTTGCAGACGTTTATATCGAGCCATGGCATCCCCTGCCACTGTCGTATAAGCATGTCCAATATGTAATTTTCCGCTCGGATAGTAAATTGGTGTAGTCAGATAAAACGTTTTTTTCTTTTCCGGCATGTCGGAACCTCCTGCTTGTGTGTAAATG
Organism: Bacillus sp. FSL W7-1582; assembly: GCF_038593325.1. NCBI lineage: Bacteria > Bacillati > Bacillota > Bacilli > Caryophanales > Bacillaceae > Bacillus > Bacillus sp. FSL W7-1582. The sequence continues at coordinate 47,845 of NZ_CP151987.1, read as the reverse complement.
TCAAAAACTCCCGCCCAATGGACGAGAGCGGTCATCATACTTCATTAAAATGTGTCAGATCATTTCATTATGTTTTGCACTTGTGCTTTCTCTATGATACCATCTTAGCCTTTAAGATCAAGCATATATACATAGAACAGATTGAAATGAACGAAAAAGATGAGTTTTTCGAAAAAAACGACAAACCGCTCGACATTTTGTCGAATATTGTCGTATGAAATCTATTTCCAGATTTACAATTGGCTAAATTAGGGCAAAAGTCTTGTTAATCTGTTATCGTCATTTTTCATATTTTTATAGATAAATTCTGAAAAATCCTTATACACCGGTAGTTTCAAGGTCCTTTGACTTTAAGAGTCATATTTTACAAACAATAGTAAACAAAATGATTGACGATTTATGGAAACCTTGTTATGCTAGGAATGTAAGGAATTTGTCGAATAATGACGAAGATAATATTATATTAAGAATAAGAACTTTTTGGGAGGAGAATGAAGATGAAATCTACAGGTATTGTACGTAAAGTTGACGAATTAGGACGCGTGGTGATTCCAATCGAGCTTCGCCGTACGTTAGGAATCGCAGAAAAAGACGCTTTGGAAATTTATGTTGATGATGAAAAAATTATCCTAAAAAAATATAAACCAAACATGACTTGCCAAGTAACAGGTGAAGTATCAGACGATAACCTTAAACTTGCTAATGGTAAATTAGTTCTTAGCCGTGAAGGTGCAGAGCAAATCATTAACGAAATCCAAAACCAACTTCAATCACAAAAATAAGTTTTATATAAAAAGGTTCTTGCACCGTTTGCAAGAACCTTTCTTTATTGTTCAATATGATACGCATCATAGATCGTCCGCTTTGGCACACCACGTTCGACCGCAGTACGTTTAATGGCCTCTTTTGACGTTAACCCTTCCTCTATGTAATGGATCACGTGCTCTTTTTCAGATAAAGAATTCCACCAAGCTTCTTCATTCAGTTCTTCTTCATCCTGATCATTTCCTTGTACGACGAGACAGAACTCACCACGGATTTGTTGTTCTGTCACCCAAGTCAGCGCGTATTCTAAATCTCCACGAATAAACTCTTCAAATTTCTTTGTCAGTTCTCTCGTAATGGCAATATTCCGGTTCCCCCACACCTCTTTCATCACAGTCAGCGTTTCTTTTAACCGATGGGGCGCTTCATAGAAAATAATTGTTTCTTGGCGTTTCTTCAATGCTTCCAGCTGTTTTTTCTTTTCCTTTTTTTGACGATCAAGAAAACCGTAAAAGAAAAATGGCTGTGGTGCGATTCCTGACGCAATGAGCGCCGTAAGTGCTGCGTTTGCACCAGGTAACGGAATGACATAGCCTCCGATGTTCGTAAAGTCTCGAACCACTTCGGCTCCTGGATCAGAGATCGTCGGTAAACCGGCATCGCTCACGAGTGCAATGTTCTTTCCTTCTTTTAACCATTCGATTAACTTGTGACCACTGCTATCTTTGTTATGTTCATGATAACTCGTTAATGGGGTATCAATTTCATAGACATGACAAAGCTTTTTCGTTTGTCTCGTATCTTCTGCGGCAATATAGTCTACATCTTTTAACGTTTGTATCGCTCGAAATGTCATATCTTCTAAGTTTCCAATCGGGGTTGGTACGAGATAAAGAATACCCATTTCTGATTGACCATCAAAGCTTTTTTGTGTCTTTTTCATGTGCCGCCTCCTTTTTGATTCGCTTTTCTTCTATATACATGTCCTTTTTTCGACGTGTCCACGTTTTGAAACGATATTCCTGTTGCATGGCTTCTCTTTTGGTTAAAAAGCATTCGTGGTAATAGAGTTCCACCGGCCGTCTAGCTCTCGTATACTTTGCACCCTTCCCACTATTATGGGCAGTCAGCCTTTTTTGTAAGTTATTTGTATACCCAGCGTACAAACTGCCATCTGCACATTTCAATACATAGAAATAATGACTATGCTTCTCCATACAGTATCGTCCTGATTTCTTTTGTATACTCTTGGTCTTCTCCATAAACAAAAAGCGGCGGGAGGATTTTCAAATCCGGTTTTCCATCTTTCATCCCTTCCACTAAAATGGTATTCGCTTCTTTTCCCTGTTTCGGATATACAAATTGAATTCGTTTTGGCTCAATTCGATATTTCTTCATCATTTCAACAATCTCAAGCAGCCGTCCAGGGCGATGAACCATTGCCAGTTTGCCTCCTTGCTTTAGCAAAGTGGAAGAAACACGAATGACATCTTCTAATGTACAATGAATCTCATGACGTGCAATCGCCAAATACTCATTTTCATTGATTTCATCCTTAGAAGGAGTCTTAAAATATGGCGGATTACAAGTAATCACGTCTACTTTGTGGTTTCCGTACCGTTTAGGCATATCATTTAAATCACCATGGATCAACTCAATCTGCTGCTCCAGTTGATTATGCGCCACACTTCTCTTTGCCATATCAAACAGACGTTCTTGAATTTCAACCCCTGTAATAGAGGCTTTAGATCTCGTCGAAAGCAGCAATGGAACGATGCCATTTCCCGTACAAAGATCAATAATCTCCCCTTTTTGAATCGGCACATACGCAAATTTTGCTAATAACACTGCATCCAATGAAAAGGCGAACACCGTTTTACTTTGAATAATTTTCATATCTTCTGCAAGCAAGTAGTCTAAACGTTCATCTTCTCTTAACGAAACCATGATGTATCCTTTCTTTTCCTGTGAAAAAGGCTCCCGATTCAGCGGAAGCCTTTTCTCATTTTTTATTTAAAAATGACAGACAGAACAAACAGTCTCCCTCTTTCCGAATGCTCCCATAATGTACATTACAAATATGGAAGCCCTCCTGATATAAACGAGCTAGGTTATCATGACCTTCTCCTATATCAGAATGACTTGGCTTCTGGGCAGAATCATGCTCTGCCTCAGACGATTTATCTCGATCGGATTGATCCAGACGTTCACGCAAGTGCTGATTCTCCATCTGCAGCTGATGATTTTCTTCAATCACTTCACCGATATGATTTTTCAAATCACCTAGCTGGCGATAAAGAGAACCGATTTGTTCTTCTAAATTAATCACCGTATCAAATAGTTCCTTTTTATCCAAGGTGGCACACCTCGTTACTCAGTTGTTTGTGCAGATACAACGCCTTCTTGTAATAATTCTTCCCAAGTATATTCTATCACTTTTTCTTGCCCGGTTAATTCAACTTGCAAAATTCGTTCTAAAATATTAAGCCCTACTACCTTTGCAGAGCCATTAGACGTCTGAATCGTTTCACCGATGTCCGGTAATTGTTCTTTTGCTGTTTCGTACTCATCATTCTCATATTTCAAGCAGCACATTAAACGGCCGCAAAGCCCTGAAATTTTGGTAGGGTTTAACGAGAGGTTTTGATCTTTTGCCATTTTAATGGACACAGGTTCAAAATCTCCTAAGAAAGTTGAACAGCAAAGCATACGTCCACACGGACCAATGCCGCCTAGCATTTTTGCCTCGTCTCTTACACCGATTTGACGAAGTTCAATTCTCGTCTTAAAAATAGATGCAAGATCCTTGACCAGCTCACGGAAATCTACTCTGCCATCCGCTGTAAAATAGAAGATGACCTTGTTGCGGTCGAATGTAAATTCGACATCCACCAGCTTCATTTCCAGGCCATGTTCACTTACTTTCTGAAGACATGTGTCAAAGGCTGCCATCGCTGCTTCTTTGTTCTCCTCAACGATGAGCCGGTCTCGTTCGTCTGCGACGCGAATCACCTTACGCAAAGGGAGAACCACATCGTGTTCATCTACTTTTTTATTGGCGATGACCACTTGCCCGTACTCAACACCTCTAACCGTTTCTACAATGACACAACTATCATTTTCTATATGAAATCCATTAGGATCGAAATAATAGATTTTGCCCGCTTTTTTAAAGCGAACACCAATTACGTTGTACAAGCTTATCCCTCCTGCAACATCAACACCAATTGCTCCATTAGCCCTTGGGCATTCACGTTGGATTGAAGTCTCTTTTTCGCTTCTAATACAGCAAGGATCTGATTCGTCACCATCTGCTGTGTGGAATGCAGCGCGTGCTGCTTCATTGTCTGGAATAAGTCTTGATAAATGACTTTATCTTCATTTCCTATTTGAATCGACAATACATCACGATATATAAATAAAAGCATATCAAGACCAGTTTCTTGAAGGTCTTTCTCTTTGAAAAAAGGCATCCATTGATCTTGTATATAAAAAAATGCATGTTCTTTTCGCTGGTGTAAGACTTCATACAATTTTATCACTTTCGCTCTAGACTCTGCAAACTGATCATTTCGACTTAATTCGAGTGCTTCTGCTAAATTATTGGTTAAATTCGACAAAAGCCTTGCGAGGTCCTGAGACACGCCTTCTTGTAAAAGCTGCTGCTCCAAAGATTGCGGCTGCAGCGGCTGAAAGCTAAGCATCTGACATCTTGAAATAATCGTATCCAGCATTTTATGCGATTGTTCAGTGATTAAAACTGCCATCGTTTCCCGGTTGGGCTCCTCTAGGAACTTTAATAAACTGTTCGCAGCATTGACCGTCATTTTGTCCGCATGGAGAATGATATACATTTTCCGATGCGATTCTACGCCTGCTTTTGTAAATTCCTCCTGCAAAGCCTGCACTTGTGCCTTCTTAATTGATTGACCGTCAGGCTGCACTAGATGTAAATCTGGATGGTTGCCAGACTGAATTCTTTTGCAGTTTTGACAGGACTCACATGGTTTCACTCCTGCTTCCAAACAAAAAAAGCTCTTCGCTAAAAGCATCGCAGCATCTAGCTTTCCTGTCCCTTTTTTTCCTTCGAATAAGTAAGCATGAGCCAGTCGGTCTTTATCAATACTATTAAAAATCAGCCGCATGACGCGCGGCTGCAACTCATTCATGTCATCCCAGCTAATTGCCATGTTATCACTCTCTATGTGTAAAGGTTAATCAATAAACCTTTTATTTCTCCAATACGTTCAAGCAAATCAATCGAGGGTTTCTCCTGATTCATCATATCCTCTGTTAACTCAATCAGCTTTTCATCTAATGCTTTGACTAAAGCGAGTGTTCGCGTGTTGCCATAAATGTCAAAGCTCCTTGATGTCTCTATATTTAATCCATTATCGACTGTTTCTTTTACAAAGCGTTTCACAAGTCCTTTAAACCTAGCCAAATCTTTAAGGTTTCGTGACTTTGTCAGTTTCTTGCCGAAGACTTCGATATCGCTCAGCATGACTGTCAGCTGCTCTAAACGCAGTTTACCGCTTTGTGTCTCCATCGATGATTTAAACGATGCTGAAGTTTGGCTTCCTTTCATCGCTTGAAGTTCACGCTTTTCTAAAAGCAGCCGCATATCTTGATTAATTTTCACAGCAACCCATCCTTAAAATTGATGAAATTGTTCAACTGGCAGAATAAAAACGGTAGCTCCACCAACTTCAACCTCAACAGGGTATGGTACATATGAATCTGCATTTCCACCCATTGGTGATACAGGCGCGATCATTTGATCACGTTTGCGGCAATTTTCCTTGATTAGCTGTAACGCTTTATCCACTCGGACATCATCGCAACCAATGATAAAAGTCGTATTCCCAGACTTTAGAAATCCACCAGTCGAAGCTAATTTTGTCACGCCGAATTGATGTTCGGTCAATATTTTCAATAACTTGCTGCTATCTTGATCCTGTACAACGGCAACAATTAATTTCATTTGAATGGCCTCCTTCATTTTAGGCACAGGTGACATGCCGATGTCTTCCTCTATATTATAACAACGATTGGGAATGAGGTCATATTTGATTTTTCTTTAATGTGTCCTGAATCAGTTGAAACACTTCATTAAAGACATCCTGAACAGGCTGAGACGCATCTACTACACGGAATCGTTCTGGTGATTGCGCAATCAGAAGCTCATATCCTTCTCTGACCATTTGATGAAAATTCAGTGTTTCCATGTCTAATCGATTTTTTTCTCTTCCTTGATTGGCATCAATTCGCTTTAGACCTTCCTCTGGTGTAATGGAAAAGTAAATGGTCATTTGTGGCATCGTGCCATCAATGGCGAAATCATTAATGGATTTGACTTCTTCAATCCCAAGCCCTCTCGCATAGCCCTGATAAGCAAGGGAGCTGTCGACAAAACGATCACATAAAACAGTTTCCCCCCGCTTCAATGCCGGTTCTACTTTTTCAGCCAAATGCTGCCTTCTAGCTGCTGCATAAAGCAGTGCCTCTGTTTTTGCGTCCATTTTTGTATTTTTTTCATTTAAAATCACTTCACGAATTTGCTCTGCAATGTCAATGCCTCCGGGCTCACGTGTCGCCATCACTGCATAGCCTTGACGTTCCATTTCTTCGTACACTTTTCGAATCACTGTCGTTTTTCCAGCACCCTCAGGCCCTTCAAACGTAATAAACATACCGCTCATAGTGTCTCCTCTTCTATATAAACATATAATTTTCTCTGGTGAATCACCTGACTTGCTTGCACATGAACTTGATGCCCAAGCAAACGGCTTAACGTCGCAATTTGATCTGATTCAATCGGTTCTCCTTTAATCATCAAAGGAATGCCAGGCGGATAGGGAATGACCGATTCTGCACTAATCCGGCCAGCTGCTTTTTCGAATGGAACAGCTTCTACATCTCGCTTCTGCTGATCGTGCTCTAAGAAGAGCGTTCCCGTTTGAGGCTCTTTTTTTACAAGCAATGAATCACTTTGCTGAAGAGCCTGCTCTATAGCTGTAAAAGGAACGTCCTTTTTCTGTCCTAGACCAAAAACGAGTAAGACTTGATGTTCATCCGCAAGTTCTGGGTGAACCTCCACCGACTCAAGCACCTTTTTGAGTTCATAGCCTGTCAGCCCTTTTGTTGAACGAATGACACATTTTAATGGATCCATAGGTAAAGAGTCAGACTCAACCACTTCGAGATTGGAGATCATATTGAACTGTGCTTTCAGATTTGCCAAGTCTCTCATGATTTCGTCCATTAACCCTTTTCCCTTCAACTCCTCCACATAAGCTCTCGCCACATCTAACGAAGCCATAATTGGATAGGAAGGTGAACTGCTTTGAAGCATCGTTAATAACGTCTTTATCCGCTTCACATCCATTCGGTCTCCTTGAAGATGGAGATAAGACCCCATCGTCATTGCCGGAAGGGTTTTATGTGCTGATTGTACCACCACGTCTGCTCCATAGGAAAGGGCAGAAGGAGGAAAGGCACCGCCTAATACAAAATGAGCACCATGTGCCTCATCAACTAATACAATGATGCCAGCTTCATGACACATTTGAATGAGTCCTGATAAATCAGCTGCATGTCCGTAGTAGTTCGGATATGTCAAAACGATTGCCCGGCAGTTAGGATGTGTCGCCATAGCTTGTTTGACTGTTTCCTCCGTCACATGAGTTGGGACGTGCAAGTGCGGATCACTCTCGGTTTCTAGCATAATAGGCGTCGCTCCCGCAAGCTCAATCGCATGGAACACAGACTTATGACAATTTCGCTGAACGAAAATGCCCTCCCCAGCCTGACACGCAGACATCACCATCGCCAAATTGCCAACGGTTGTGCCATTTACAAGGAAATAACTTTGTTTAGCTCCATATAGCTTTGCCAATAAACCCTCTGCCTCTTGAATCACCCCAGTCGGATGGTGAAGATCATCTAGACCTTCAAGTTCTGTTACATCCAGCTGAAGAATGGATGCATAATAGGACCGTGCCTCATCAAAAAAGACATCTCCATTGTGATGTCCCGGAACGTGAAAAGAATAGGGCTTCTTTTCCGCATGTTGTGATAATGCTGTATATAAAGGTGTTTTCAAACAAATCGACCCTTTTCACTTAAACGATATCTTACATCTATTATAACGTTCAAACAAGTGAACTGAAAGATGGATTCTCATTCCTTTATTGGTTTATGATTCACCAGCTTCTGCTCTGCCTCATGCATGCTACTTTTTAATTGAGCTCGTTCTTGGCTCCCATGTTCTTTTACCTGCAACGTTTCCCGCAATGTTTCGGCCAATTGGCGCTGAACTTTTTTCAACGTATCTATAGGCGTTAAGGATGCATCTTCAAGCAGCTGTCCTTGCTGCTTCGATACCTGTTCATATGTTTGCTGGATACGCTGCTCAAGCGCTGAATTGGCTCGCTGCTGAATATGATTGAACGCAATCGACATTTGGTTGATCCATAAAGGAATTGATGCGGAAACAGTTGATTGAATATGATTGGCTAAAGTATGGTTTGTATGCTGAATCATTCGAATTTGGGCATTACATTGCAGTGCGATTTGACGGCTCAACAACAAATCATACTTACGTTCTTTTAATCTCTCCATATATTCTTCTTCATCGACTTCCCGACTCATCAATTGTTCCTCTAATCTCCGATCATGTGAATGTGATTCTGTTAGGGCATGTTGCTCTAACAGCGTCAATTTTGCTTCAACTGCTGCAACCTGTAACGTCATCTCTTGAAAGTATGATTGATTTTCTTCAAATAAACGCTCTAATAACTTATGGTCCGAAATTAGCACGCCTCTTGCGTAACGAAGCCTTGCTGACAATCTTTCTATCTGTGCTTCCGCTTGTTTAAAACGAGATATGATCTCCTGAGTCGAACGCTTTTCTCGCTGAAACAACCTTGAAAAAAAGCCCCGCTTCTTTGGCAATAAATCCTCTGGCTCCACTAAATGCAGTTGCTGTAAAAAGGACTCGAGAACATCTCCGATTTGCTCAATATCTTTTTTCTCCACATATTGCATCATTTGTTTTGATTGTTCTAACAATCGTTCCTGCACACGTGTGCCATAGAAAAGCAGTTTTTGTGGATGGCCAGGGATCTTCTCAGCTCGCTGTAGCGCCTCCTGCTTTTCCTCATCAGATAAGGTATCAAACACCCGAAACGGAAGATCTGTAGTAGATGGGGCTAGTGGTATGACTGGATCTTCTGGTTTCATCGAGTTTGACTCCTTTCATGTCTATTTTTTAATCATTTTATCGGCCACTTCAAGTTCAATATGAAGTGCTTCTATATCTCTTCCTAAAACTTGCTGTAAATCATTCGTTAATTGCTTTTGCAGTTCAGTCAGCGTGACTCGAGTTTGGCTTAATGTCATTTCAAGCTCATGGCTACGATTCGGCTGATTATACAGCAGTGCATATTTCTCAGTTAATTCAACAACAGAATCCAAACTCTCAAAATAAAACCGCTGTGCATCATAAAACCGGTTCGGTTCCTTTTTTGTTATCGTATAGATGCGTCGTGCAAGCCGAAGAATTTCATAATTATGCTTGATCGTCTGTACGTTCTTCACAGCAAATAAAGCTCTCTTCAAACGAACCAGCTTTTGCCCAGCTTCTTTTAAGTGCTGTTTAATATATACATAATCACTGCGAGACAGTCCGTGTTTCTTCAAAAACAACTGGAAGGCAGCCCATCGGCTTCCTGCAAACATCACACCCCACCCAATCATCGCATACAGTATCGACAATCCAACATGATGATGGAAAACACCAATACTGACAGTTAAAATCACCAGCGAAAAAAGAGTAGAGAGAACGGCCCATACAAATGTGTAAAAAATTGATTTCATGTTCATCGACTCCTATGAATAATCAGGCTCTCTGTTTATCTTATTATTTATTACGGTTGATGTCCAAACTAAGTTCCAAAAAACAGGCCTAATCCCCGATTGCCCATAAAAAAAGACCATCTAATGGTCTATGAATACAAAGGCGGCGTATGAAGATTTTTAAGCTTTCTTACATAATCAGCATAACTAGGATCCGAGGTTGATGTAGAAATTAACTTCTGTTCACAATCTCGACATAAAAACTGATGATATAAATAAATTCCCTTTGTTTTTTTCTCTTCACAAATCAAACAAATTGCTTCTCGCTCTTTTTTGCTCATTGTGACACCTCCACTTATAGCTTCAGTATGCCCTAGCGCTTTCAATTGTATACAAAATTAAGAATGTTTCAGATGATAGTTTAGTATATGTATCCATGCCAGATCGAGTGTTTGTTCCTTTTTTAAAATACAAAAAAGACCAGTTCCGATTGGAACTGATCCTTTGAAAAGCTTGGCGGCGTCCTACTCTCACAGGGGGAAACCCCCAACTACCATCGGCGCTGAAGAGCTTAACTTCCGTGTTCGGTATGGGAACGGGTGTGACCTCTTCGCTATCGCCACCAAACCTGATGGAGAGAATGTTCTCTCAAAACTAGATAACAACGTTCATTTTTCACATTAGAATATAGGTTAAGTCCTCGATCTATTAGTATCTGTCAGCTCCACGTGTCACCACGCTTCCACCTCAGACCTATCAACCTGATCATCTTTCAGGGATCTTACTTCCTTGCGGAATGGGAAATCTCATCTTGAGGGGGGCTTCATGCTTAGATGCTTTCAGCACTTATCCCGTCCGCACATAGCTACCCAGCGATGCCCTTGGCAGAACAACTGGTACACCAGCGGTGCGTCCATCCCGGTCCTCTCGTACTAAGGACAGCTCCTCTCAAATTTCCTGCGCCCGCGACGGATAGGGACCGAACTGTCTCACGACGTTCTGAACCCAGCTCGCGTACCGCTTTAATGGGCGAACAGCCCAACCCTTGGGACCGACTACAGCCCCAGGATGCGATGAGCCGACATCGAGGTGCCAAACCTCCCCGTCGATGTGGACTCTTGGGGGAGATAAGCCTGTTATCCCCGGGGTAGCTTTTATCCGTTGAGCGATGGCCCTTCCATGCGGAACCACCGGATCACTAAGCCCGACTTTCGTCCCTGCTCGACTTGTAGGTCTCGCAGTCAAGCTCCCTTGTGCCTTTACACTCTGCGAATGATTTCCAACCATTCTGAGGGAACCTTTGGGCGCCTCCGTTACATTTTAGGAGGCGACCGCCCCAGTCAAACTGCCCACCTGACACTGTCTCCCTGCCCGATAAGGGCAGCGGGTTAGAAGGTCAATACAGCCAGGGTAGTATCCCACCGATGCCTCCACCGAAGCTAGCGCTCCGGTTTCCAAGGCTCCTACCTATCCTGTACAAGCTGTACCAACATTCAATATCAGGCTGCAGTAAAGCTCCACGGGGTCTTTCCGTCCTGTCGCGGGTAACCTGCATCTTCACAGGTACTATAATTTCACCGAGTCTCTCGTTGAGACAGTGCCCAGATCGTTGCGCCTTTCGTGCGGGTCGGAACTTACCCGACAAGGAATTTCGCTACCTTAGGACCGTTATAGTTACGGCCGCCGTTTACTGGGGCTTCAATTCGCACCTTCGCTTACGCTAAGCGCTCCTCTTAACCTTCCAGCACCGGGCAGGCGTCAGCCCCTATACTTCGCCTTACGGCTTCGCAGAGACCTGTGTTTTTGCTAAACAGTCGCCTGGGCCTATTCACTGCGGCTTCTCGGGGCTTTAACACCCTAAGAAGCACCCCTTCTCCCGAAGTTACGGGGTCATTTTGCCGAGTTCCTTAACGAGAGTTCTCTCGATCACCTTAGGATTCTCTCCTCGCCTACCTGTGTCGGTTTGCGGTACGGGCACCTCTCACCTCGCTAGAGGCTTTTCTTGGCAGTGTGGAATCAGGAACTTCGCTACTAAATTTCGCTCGCCATCACAGCTCAGCCTTCACGGGAAACGGATTTGCCTATTTCCCAGCCTAACTGCTTGGACGCGGATATCCAATACCGCGCTTACCCTATCCTCCTGCGTCCCCCCATTGCTCAAATGGTGAGGAGGTGGTACAGGAATATCAACCTGTTGTCCATCGCCTACGCCTTTCGGCCTCGGCTTAGGTCCCGACTAACCCTGAGCGGACGAGCCTTCCTCAGGAAACCTTAGGCATTCGGTGGACGGGATTCTCACCCGTCTTTCGCTACTCATACCGGCATTCTCACTTCTAAGCGCTCCACCAGTCCTTCCGGTCTGACTTCACTGCACTTAGAACGCTCTCCTACCACTGTTCGTAAGAACAGTCCGCAGCTTCGGTGATACGTTTAGCCCCGGTACATTTTCGGCGCAGAGTCACTCGACCAGTGAGCTATTACGCACTCTTTAAATGGTGGCTGCTTCTAAGCCAACATCCTGGTTGTCTAAGCAACTCCACATCCTTTTCCACTTAACGTATACTTTGGGACCTTAGCTGGCGGTCTGGGCTGTTTCCCTTTCGACTACGGATCTTATCACTCGCAGTCTGACTCCCAAGGATAAGTCATCGGCATTCGGAGTTTGACTGAATTCGGTAACCCGGTAGGGGCCCCTAGTCCAATCAGTGCTCTACCTCCGAGACTCTTACCTTGAGGCTAGCCCTAAAGCTATTTCGGAGAGAACCAGCTATCTCCAGGTTCGATTGGCATTTCACCCCTACCCACACCTCATCCCCGCACTTTTCAACGTGCGTGGGTTCGGGCCTCCATTCAGTGTTACCTGAACTTCACCCTGGACATGGGTAGATCACCTGGTTTCGGGTCTACGACCACGTACTCATGCGCCCTATTCAGACTCGCTTTCGCTGCGGCTCCGCATCTTCTGCTTAACCTTGCACGGGATCGTAACTCGCCGGTTCATTCTACAAAAGGCACGCCATCACCCGTTAACGGGCTCTGACTACTTGTAGGCACACGGTTTCAGGATCTATTTCACTCCCCTTCCGGGGTGCTTTTCACCTTTCCCTCACGGTACTGGTTCACTATCGGTCACTAGGGAGTATTTAGCCTTGGGAGATGGTCCTCCCGGATTCCGACGGAATTTCACGTGTTCCGCCGTACTCAGGATCCACTCTGGAGAGAACAACATTTCAGTTACAGGGCTGTTACCTTCTTTGGCGGGCCTTTCCAGACCTCTTCGCTTATATCGTTCCTTTGTAACTCCGTATAGAGTGTCCTACAACCCCAAGAGGCAAGCCTCTTGGTTTGGGCTGTTCCCGTTTCGCTCGCCGCTACTCAGGGAATCGCATTTGCTTTCTCTTCCTCCGGGTACTTAGATGTTTCAGTTCCCCGGGTATGCCTTCTCATACTCTATGTATTCAAGTATGGATACTACTCCATTACGAGCAGTGGGTTTCCCCATTCGGAAATCTCCGGATCAAAGCTTGCTTACAGCTCCCCGAAGCATATCGGTGTTCGTCCCGTCCTTCATCGGCTCCTAGTGCCAAGGCATCCACCGTGCGCCCTTTCTAACTTAACCATTTCTTACTTTAGAAAGAATCACTATGTGTGATGAACTTTGCATTGCATTCAATGTGAATGTATTACTTATTGTTATCTAGTTTTCAAAGAACACGTTGGTGGAGCCTAGCGGGATCGAACCGCTGACCTCCTGCGTGCAAGGCAGGCGCTCTCCCAGCTGAGCTAAGGCCCCGATTTAATAGAAGATGGTGGGCCTGAGTGGACTCGAACCACCGACCTCACGCTTATCAGGCGTGCGCTCTAACCAGCTGAGCTACAGGCCCATCTTTCATATCGAAGATATGATGTTGTAGGATCTTTTGCAAGTTCCTTCAAAACTAAACAAGACGAAAACATACGCTGCTCCATATATCCTTAGAAAGGAGGTGATCCAGCCGCACCTTCCGATACGGCTACCTTGTTACGACTTCACCCCAATCATCTGCCCCACCTTCGGCGGCTGGCTCCATAAAGGTTACCTCACCGACTTCGGGTGTTGCAAACTCTCGTGGTGTGACGGGCGGTGTGTACAAGGCCCGGGAACGTATTCACCGCGGCATGCTGATCCGCGATTACTAGCGATTCCAGCTTCACGCAGTCGAGTTGCAGACTGCGATCCGAACTGAGAACAGATTTGTGGGATTGGCTAAACCTTGCGGTCTCGCAGCCCTTTGTTCTGTCCATTGTAGCACGTGTGTAGCCCAGGTCATAAGGGGCATGATGATTTGACGTCATCCCCACCTTCCTCCGGTTTGTCACCGGCAGTCACCTTAGAGTGCCCAACTGAATGCTGGCAACTAAGATCAAGGGTTGCGCTCGTTGCGGGACTTAACCCAACATCTCACGACACGAGCTGACGACAACCATGCACCACCTGTCACTCTGTCCCCGAAGGGAAAGCCCTATCTCTAGGGTTGTCAGAGGATGTCAAGACCTGGTAAGGTTCTTCGCGTTGCTTCGAATTAAACCACATGCTCCACCGCTTGTGCGGGCCCCCGTCAATTCCTTTGAGTTTCAGTCTTGCGACCGTACTCCCCAGGCGGAGTGCTTAATGCGTTAGCTGCAGCACTAAGGGGCGGAAACCCCCTAACACTTAGCACTCATCGTTTACGGCGTGGACTACCAGGGTATCTAATCCTGTTCGCTCCCCACGCTTTCGCTCCTCAGCGTCAGTTACAGACCAGAGAGTCGCCTTCGCCACTGGTGTTCCTCCACATCTCTACGCATTTCACCGCTACACGTGGAATTCCACTCTCCTCTTCTGCACTCAAGTTTCCCAGTTTCCAATGACCCTCCCCGGTTGAGCCGGGGGCTTTCACATCAGACTTAAGAAACCGCCTGCGAGCCCTTTACGCCCAATAATTCCGGACAACGCTTGCCACCTACGTATTACCGCGGCTGCTGGCACGTAGTTAGCCGTGGCTTTCTGGTTAGGTACCGTCAAGGTGCAAGCAGTTACTCTTGCACTTGTTCTTCCCTAACAACAGAGCTTTACGATCCGAAAACCTTCATCACTCACGCGGCGTTGCTCCGTCAGACTTTCGTCCATTGCGGAAGATTCCCTACTGCTGCCTCCCGTAGGAGTCTGGGCCGTGTCTCAGTCCCAGTGTGGCCGATCACCCTCTCAGGTCGGCTACGCATCGTCGCCTTGGTGAGCCGTTACCTCACCAACTAGCTAATGCGCCGCGGGTCCATCTGTAAGTGACAGCCGAAACCGTCTTTCATCCTTGAACCATGCGGTTCAAGGAACTATCCGGTATTAGCTCCGGTTTCCCGGAGTTATCCCAGTCTTACAGGCAGGTTACCCACGTGTTACTCACCCGTCCGCCGCTAACATCCGGGAGCAAGCTCCCTTCTGTCCGCTCGACTTGCATGTATTAGGCACGCCGCCAGCGTTCGTCCTGAGCCAGGATCAAACTCTCCGAAAAAGTACAAAACCGAAGTTTTGCTTTTCGCCAGTTTGACTGACTACCTATGATGTATCATAGGATTTTTTTATAAAAACTCGAATTAACAGGTACGTTTTGTCTTGTTTAGTTTTCAAAGAACTTGTTTACCGCTTCAGAAGCGACTAGAACATCTTATCACGTCCAAGTTGTTAGTGTCAACAACTTTTTTGTTATTATGTTTTTTCGTTTCTTCGTCATCAGCGACGTATATTAATTTACCACCATATATAATCAAAGTCAACAATATTTTGCATTAAATAATAAACTTTTCAATTACGACTAAAGCTGCTACACCTGGAATGCCCAACAAACCACTAATTCCACTCGTTACAGGGTTAATGGAAACATGAAGCCCTAAACTCTCACCGAATAAATTGAGACAAAATAAAAAAAGAGCACCTGCGACAAACTTAACTCCAATAAGCCCTAACCATTTGAATGGATTCGCTTGAACACCTGACATAAACAACAATAAAACAGCTAACAAAATTGAACCAATCACAATAACAGGTTCCATAATCCTCTCATCTCCTCTTCATATGAATAGTACAAGCATATGAGAGGATTATGGAAAATAGACCTGCTATCTCCAGTTGTTTAAACGTAAATTTCTCTTTTTCGCTTCTCTCAGATAGAAAAAGTACTTCGCTTGAGCAAGCTTTAATTCGAATAGAATGTCCGGTGAAGGCTCAACGCTATTTGCGACAAGCTTTTTTTGTCTGTTCCATTCTTCCTTTTGCTTAAAAAGCTGTTGAATTAATATCTCATCGAATTCTTTTCGAATTGATTTTCTGCGAAGAAAACCCATGTACCGTACTTCTCCTTCCTACATCTCACGTCTGCCTTCTAGAGCCTTAGAAAGTGTGACTTCATCCGCATACTCTAAATCTCCACCTACTGGGAGTCCGTGAGCAATGCGAGAGAGTTTAATTCCTGATGGTTTCAACAATCTAGAGATATACATGGCTGTCGCTTCTCCCTCAATGTTTGGATTGGTTGCAAGAATGACCTCTGTGACTTGATCGTCTTGCAATCTTTTTAATAGGTCAGGAATTTTAATATCCTCTGGCCCAATTCCGTCCATTGGTGAAATAGCACCATGAAGCACATGATATAAGCCGTTGTATTCTTTCATTTTTTCCATTGCGATCACATCTTTTGGATCCTGCACGACACAGATCACAGATTGATCTCTTCTTGTATCTTCACAAATATAGCAAGGATCCTGGTCGGTGATATGTCCGCAAACAGAACAATAAGTTAAATTACGCTTTGCATTAACAAGTGCCTTCGCAAAATCCAGCACGACATCTTCTTGCATACTAAGAACAAAAAAAGCCAGACGGACCGCAGTTTTAGGTCCGATTCCTGGCAATTTCATAAAGCTATCAATCAGCTTTGATATTGGTTCAGGATATTGCATCTTCAGTTATTCCTCCTAGAATAAACCTGGCATGTTCATTCCTTTTGTGAATTGACCCATTGTTTCATTCGTTAGTTCATCAACTTTTTTCAATGCATCATTTGTTGCTGCAAGTACAAGGTCTTGAAGCATATCGATGTCTTCAGGATCAACAACTTCTTCATTAATCGCCACATCAACGACTTCTTTTTGTCCATTTACTTTTACAGTGACCATGCCGCCACCTGCCGTACCTTCAAGGACTTTTTCTGCAAGCTCTTCTTGAGCCTTAGCCATATCCTTCTGCATTTTTTGCATTTGTTTCATCATTTTTTGCATATTTCCCATTCCACCGCGCATATGAACACCACTCTCTTTCAAATTGTTAATCTTTAATTTCAATTAAATCGGTTCCTACTAACTTCTTTGCTTCTGCAATTAATGGATCTTCTTCAGCAGAAGCTGCCTGACCATCTGCTTGTTCTTCAGGCTGATGATCTCTTAAAAATTCTTCTCTTATTTTACCCCATTGAGCGTCAGGAACGCCAACTAATTCCACTCTTTTTCCTAGCATAGATTCTAGCAGTTGCTCAAGATTGGTTCGAACACCACTTTTATCTTCGGCCACCATCTTACAATGTATTTCAAATTTGAATTTTAAAACAAAGGCATGAGTTGCCGCCGCAACTGGTTCACTATCTGTTAATAGCGCAGCGTGAGATACCTTATTTTGCTGTTTTAATTGGGCAAGAAGCTCTCCCCATTTGCCTTTTATTTTTTCTAGCTCCGGCCGCTTCGCTTCTTTTAAAATCTCATGAATTCGACCGACAGGTGCACGATAACCATTTTTATTACTCGTTTGAGGTCGAGGTGCTTCCGTTTTTGCTTGAGGACTCTGAGACTGAGTCATTGGAACACCCTCAGCTTTTAGCCTAGATAGCTCCTGTTCCAGCCTGTCTATTTTATTCGTTAACGCTGTTAGGTCGGAATCAGCCGGAGATGATACAGCACCAACCGTTGACTGACAGAGCTTAACCACAGCTACTTCAAAGAAAATTCTAGGATGGTTTGTCCATTTCATTTCCTGATGGCTTTTATTCAACACTTCAATCGTTTCATAAAGAAACTGAGGTGCCACACGTTCTGAAAGAGCCACAAACTTATCGTCGACTTTGACTTTTTCAAGGACACCTTCAAGATCCGGTGCTGTTTTGTAAAGAAGCATATCTCTAAAGTAGAAGATCATATCCTCTATTAATTTCGCGGCATCTTTCCCCTGTTGAAGCAATTCATTTAACGTATCCAGCGCTATCGCAATATTTTGCTCAAAAATGGCTTCAGCAAGCTGACTAATGAAATGCTGAGATACAGCACCTGTAATGAGCAGTGCATCATCAATTGTGAGCTGTTCACCACTAAATGAGATCGCTTGGTCAAGGAGACTGAGTGCGTCACGCATGCCTCCATCTGCCGCACTAGCAATAATCTCGAGTGAACCCTCTTGTATATTCAGGCTTTCTGCATCTACAATTTTCTCCATTCGTCCAACAATATCTTTTGTCGTGATCCGTTTAAAATCAAATCTCTGACATCTTGATATGATGGTAAGAGGAATCTTATGAGGCTCTGTGGTAGCCAAAATAAAGATACAATGAGCAGGTGGTTCCTCTAGGGTTTTAAGAAGTGCATTAAATGCCCCGATAGAGAGCATATGTACCTCATCTATAATATAAACCTTATATGTAACCGCTGAAGGAGCAAATTTCACTTTATCACGTATATCCCGAATTTCATCTACCCCGTTATTTGAGGCAGCATCTATTTCAATCACGTCTGAAATCGAACCGGTCGTAATCCCTCTACAGGCATCACACTCATTACACGGCTCACTAACAGGTGACTTTTCACAGTTCACTGCTTTCGCAAAAATCTTGGCAGCACTTGTTTTACCTGTTCCTCTAGGACCTGAAAATAAGTAAGCATGAGAAAACTTTTTCTGCAAAAGGGCATTTTGCAACGTTTTTGTGATGTGTTCTTGTCCAACAACATCCTCAAAAACTTGAGGTCTGAACACTCGGTATAAAGCTTGATAACTCACAAATACGCCCTCCTCCATTTATCATCATGTTCATTATACATGATGCAACGATCAATTCAAAAGTACACCTTTATTTTCTAATAAACGAAAAAGGGCATTTCCTTTAAAAACTTTTTACTTTTCTTGATTAAAAAACGTGTTTTCCTGCTTTCTGAAAATGTCTGTCAGATCAACAAGAACATTTGTTCCCTTTATGAATTGCTTCAAAAATACCTCACCCGAAAATGGCTTTTTTACTATTTGTATAAACAAAACAACTGATATATTCTTTCAATAGCAACAAAAAACTCACCTAGATAAACTAGATGAGTTACATTTAATATTGATTTACCGTGCACCTTCTGTCGATTCGCTACCCCAAGCGTTACTTAAACAGTTAGCTCGGCCCAGGCAACCCTGCGGCACATGAGAGGTTTCACTTAATGCTGCTTCCTTCCGGACCTGACATGGTTCATGAATTCCCATTGCGCAGGACCCAGACGTCAACACCACTTATTTAAGGCAGACCTTGAAGTAAACGAACCTTGAGAAGGGATTCGGCCTCGCTAGAGCGGATTGCGAGTACAGGGCACCGCTACCTCCCCGCTTAGCACGGCAAAATGAATATTAAATTGTTGGTGACGCAGACATAAGTATACCTTCTAAGTGATAAAATTGCAAACGACATCCATTCATTTACTTTTCGCCTGCTTCTTCCGCTGACGGAGGTCTCGAAAGAACTGACTTAACAGCTCACCACACTCATTTTCAAGCACACCGCCAATGACTTCAGACTGATGATTGAACCGCTCATCGTCCAATAAATTCATTAAAGTACCAGCACATCCACCTTTAGGATCATAGGCACCAAAAACGACCTTTTTCACTCTTGAAAGTACAATAGCGCCTGCACACATTGGGCACGGTTCGAGTGTAACATAAAGTACAGCATCTTCTAAACGCCAGCTACCAGTCATTTTACACGCTTCATCAATAGCAAGTAATTCCGCATGAGCAATTGATCGCTGTTCACTTTCCCTTAAATTGTGAGCACGGCTTACAATTTGATCATCAACAACGATGACGGCACCGATTGGAACTTCTCCTATTTGTTTTGCTTTCAAAGCTTCAGAAATAGCTTCTTGCATAAACTGTTCATCTTTCGTCATAGCACGGCTCTCTTTTCATGTTTTTTTAAAGGATATTGAGGTTAACATATTATCACAATCTTTTAAAGGGGGTCTTGATTTGCCAAAACAACAAAAGGCACTGCTTATTATTGACATGATCAATAATTTTGATTTCGAAATGGGACATGTGCTCGCTGAAAAAACAGAGCAAATGACCAATAAAATTTTAGCCCTTAAACAACACGCTTTCAAGAAAAATTGGCCAATTATCTATATCAACGACCACTATGGACTCTGGAAGGCTGATATCAAAGCTGTTATGGAAACATGTAAAAACGAAAGAAGTGCCCCTATTTTAGAGCAAATGGCACCATCTAAAGATGATTATTTCTTAATTAAACCTAAGCACTCTGCTTTTTACGGAACAGCACTAGAGACACTCCTAAATGAATTAGGTGTGCAAGAACTTATTTTAACTGGAATTGCCGGAAACATCTGTGTCCTGTTCACTGCAAATGACGCTTACATGCGAGAGTACAACCTCACTGTACCTAAAGATTGTATTGCTTCAAATGATGATAGGGACAACGAGTACGCTTTAACGATGATGGAGAACGTTCTTCTCGCCAAAATCACAACCACTAAAGAGATCACGGATGAAAATCAAACATGATTTATCCATCACCCTCATAAATTGTTAGCAATAACAAAGGGGGCGTTGACCATTCAAATTTATGTTGTCAAAAGAGGAGATACGTTAAATGAGATTGCCATGCGTTTTAAAACAACGGTAAATGAAATCATTCGGACCAACGACATCGAAACACCAAATCAACTAGTCGTTGGACAAACAATTGTCATCCCTATTAGAGGTCAATTTTATGAGGTCAAACATAATGATACACTTTATCAAATTGGAAGAAGATTTCAAATTTCGGTAGAAGAATTGGCACGTGTGAATCGGATTCGACCTGAAGCTATATTGCCTATTCGCTTCTTGCTTTATATTCCACAAAGACCGAAAAGAAATATAAATTCTAATGCTTATATAGAACCACGCGGAAACCAAGTCAGCGAAAATTTAAAGCAAGCAGCCAGAGAGGCATCTCCATACTTAACACATCTCGGCGCTTTTAGTTTTCAAGCGCAAAGAGACGGAACACTTCGCGAGCCACCATTAGATCAATTGCCTCAGATTGCCGCTCAAAGCAGAACGGTTTTATCCATGGTAGTCACAAATCTAGAGAATGATAAATTTAGTGATGAACTCGGGCGAATCCTTTTAACAAATCAATCTGTCAAAACGACATTATTAAATGAAATCGTCCGCGTTGCTCAAAAGTATCAATTAAAAGAAATCCATTTTGACTTTGAATATTTACGCCCTGTTGATAAAGAAGCCTACCTTCAATTTTTAAGAGAAGCAACAACTCGTTTTCATCAACAGGGTTGGACTATTTCTGTGGCACTCGCTCCTAAAACAAGCAGTGAACAGAAAGGAAAATGGTATGAGGCGCATGACTATGAAGCAATTGGAAAGATTGTTGATCATGTTGTGCTAATGACTTATGAGTGGGGCTACAGCGGCGGGCCTGCACAAGCCGTCTCTCCGATCGGCCCTGTCCGCCAAGTCATTGAATATGCACTGACTGTCATACCTGCCAATAAAATTGTGATGGGGCAGAATTTATATGGATATGATTGGACACTCCCTTATGTTCAAGGAGGCCCTATCGCCAAAGCCGTCAGCCCTCAACAAGCGATCGCCATTGCTAGAGAGAATAATGTATCCATTTTATATGACGAAACAGCACAAGCACCTTATTTCCGTTATACAGATGCTAACAACAAAGAACACGAGGTTTGGTTTGAAGATGCAAGATCCATTCAAGCCAAATTTAATCTCATTAAAGAGTTAAACCTAAATGGAATTGCTTACTGGAAATTAGGTCTATCCTTCCCACAAAACTGGTTGTTGTTATCAGATCAATTTAATATTGAAAAAAGAACGACATCGTAATTCATACGCTCTATCTCTCAGAAGGGGTATGGTACAATATACATTGGTTTGACAACTTTATAGATAGAGGAGAACGCCTATGTATCCTGCCCCTTTTATTGCAGTGGAAGGCCCAATTGGAGCCGGAAAAACAACCTTGGCTACAATGCTTTCAAAGGAATTTCAATTTCCTTTAGTAAAAGAAATTGTAGAAGAAAATCCATTCTTAGATAAATTTTATGAAGATATGGAACAATGGAGCTTTCAGCTTGAGATGTTCTTTCTATGCAATCGGTTTAAACAGTTAGAATCTATTGAAGAGAATTATGTCAAAAAACAGCAGCCGATTGTCACTGATTATCATGTCTATAAAAATATGATCTTTGCAGAAAGAACCTTATCTAAAAAGCACATGGATAAATACAGAAAGATCTATCACTTGCTGACAGATGATCTTCCTAAACCAAATGCCATGATCTATATAAAAGCCAGCCTTCCCACCTTGCTTGATAGAATAAAGATGAGAGGCCGATCTTTTGAAGAAGACATTGATCCAGCTTATTTAAAAACTCTGATTGAAGATTATGAGTTAGCCATCGAGCATTTAAAACAAACTGACCCAGGTCTTCCTATCATTACAATTGAAGGCGATCATACAGACTTCGTTTCCTCACAGCAAGATTACCAGCAAATTGTACAGAACATAAAGGAGCAAGTACTATGAAAAATATTGAAATACCAAAGGATGCTGTCATTACAATTGCAGGGACAGTTGGTGTCGGAAAATCGACCATGACGAAAACAATAGCGGACAAGCTAGGGTTTCAAACTTCTCTCGAAAAAGTAGATGATAATCCATACTTAGAGCCTTTTTATTCAGATTTCCAAAGATGGAGCTTTCATTTACAGGTCTATTTTCTAGCTGAACGTTTTAAGGAGCAGAAACGAATCTTCGAGTCTGGTGGAGGTTATGTACAAGATCGGTCCATTTATGAGGACACTGGTATTTTTGCTAAAATGCACGCAGACAAAGGTACCATGTCAGAGGTAGACTATGAAACGTATACGAGTCTATTTGAGGCGATGGTGATGACACCTTACTTCCCTCACCCAGATGTCCTTATCTACTTACATGGGGATTTAGATCATATATTACATCGTATTGAAGAGCGCGGGAGAGAGATGGAAACTCAAACCGATCGAGCATATTGGGAAGAAATGTACACTCGATATACAGAATGGATTGAACAATTTGATCTGTGCCCTGTGATTAAAATTAACATTGAAGATTATGACTTACTTCATGATGAAAGCTCACTTGATCCAATTCTTCATGAAATTGCTTCTGTTATTCAAAAAAATCGCTCTAACACAAAATAAAAAAAAACCGCTGCATTTCTCGAATGCAGCGGTTTGACAATTTCCAATTTTTATGCGTTTCAATTCAACTAAGGTAAAATCAATATGGCGGAGGAAGAGGGATTCGAACCCCCGCGGGCTTTGACACCCCTGTCGGTTTTCAAGACCGATCCCTTCAGCCGGACTTGGGTATTCCTCCGTATCGACAAGAATTAATATATCATATCATCTTATTTTAAGTCAACATCTTTTCGAAAAAATTTTCAACATTTGATTTTGGTATGATGTTTAGCCTATAAAAAGCAGCCGATTATCGGCTGCTCTTCATCTATTACGTATCCTGTCTAATTTCTTCAATAAAAGTATTCATCTCTTCTTTAAAATCATTTAATGACTCAATAATCTTTGTAAAGTCTGTCACTTGTTTAGCTTGTTCGTTTGTTGAACTGCTGATTTGTGAGATATTTTCAGATAAAGTGCCAATGCTGTCTTGGATTTCTTTTAAAAATGCATTAATGGTTTCAGCTGCTTCCTTTGATCCATCTGATAACTTACGTACCTCGTCTGCAACAACAGCAAAGCCTTTTCCATTTTCACCTGCTCTTGCCGCTTCAATTGCAGCATTGAGTCCTAACAGGTTTGTTTGTCTCGCAATACCGCCAATAGTTTTGACGACTTCTTCAATATTTGCGGATTTCTCTTCTGCTCTTCCGGCCTGCTCACTAATTTCTAAGCTTGTCGCAGCCAGTTCTTGAGAATGAGCAGCAATTTGCTCAATTCCACCTTGTAACTCTTTCGCTACTTTATTGATATGTTCCATATAGCCGCTTAATTTCTTCTCACGATGATGTGAAAAAGCCACTAAAAAGGAGCCAATCACTTTTCTATCTTCATCAAAAATCGGATAACCTTTTACAGCAATTTCATAACCATATAAAGACTCTGGCAAATGCCCATCATATTCTTGTCCTCTTAATGTCGTCGCCACGTTTTGGTCCTCTGGGTTTAAAGCGTCCCCTACTTTAATGCCAAAATCTACTGTGGTCGATGGATAATAGCAAAGTACCTTTTCTGTATCAGTGATGCCGAAAAGGACACTTTCATCTAGAACTTTTCTGAGTAATTGAGCCATTTCAACATAATAGTCAAGCCTATTCAAGGTTATTCCTTCTTTCCTAGATGCTTTTAGTTCTTTTATCGGCTTATTTTAGAAAAGCTGTAGAAGTTTAGGTAAAAAGAATAAGATGCCATGACGGCATCTTATTTTATCACTTCTTTATTTCCCATATAAGGACGTAACACCTCAGGAATGATCACTGTTCCATCCTCTTGTTGATAGTTTTCTAAAATGGCTGCAACAGTTCTTCCTACTGCTAAACCAGATCCATTTAATGTGTGGACGTGTTCTGGCTTGGCTTTAGGCTCAGGGCGGAAACGAATGTTTGCTCGTCTCGCTTGGAACGCTTCAAAGTTACTGCAAGAAGAAATTTCACGATACGTATTTTGGCTTGGAATCCATACTTCGATATCATATTTCTTCGCAGCCGTAAAGCCTAAATCTCCTGTACACATACTCATGACACGGTATGGCAGGTTCAATAATTGAAGAACTTTTTCTGCTTGGTTTGTTAGTTTCTCTAATTCTTCATAAGAATCTTCTGGTCTGACAAATTTCACAAGCTCTACTTTGTTAAATTGGTGCTGACGGATGAGTCCGCGCGTATCTCTGCCGGCAGAACCAGCTTCTGATCTAAAGCAAGCACTAAATGCTGCATAATTGATTGGCAGCTGCTCTCCTTCAAGAATTTCGTCACGGTGCATGTTCGTAATTGGCACTTCAGCCGTTGGAATGAGGAAATAATCTTCTTCTCGAATTTTAAAAGCATCCTCTTCAAACTTTGGAAGCTGTCCGGTTCCTGTCATGCTTGCTCTGTTGACCATATAAGGTGGTAGTACTTCAGTAAAACCAAATTCATCTACGTGTAAATCCAACATAAAGTTATAAAGTGCACGCTCTAACCGTGCGCCTAGCCCTTTATAAAAAACGAAACGGCTTCCTGTCACTTTTCCTGCACGTTCAAAATCCAAAATTTTCAGCTCATCCGCTACATCCCAATGCGGCTTTGGTTCAAATGAGAAGGCTGGCTGTTCGCCCCATTTTCTCACTTCAATGTTGTCATCTTCTGTTTCACCGACTGGTACAGAGTCATGAGGGATGTTTGGAATTGAGAATAGGATGGTTTGCAGGCTTTCCTCTACTGTTCTTAATTCATCATCTAACTTCTTAATCTCATCGCCTACCTCACGCATTTCTTGAATAATGTGATCGGCGTCTTTCTTTTCTCTTTTTAGAACAGCCACTTGCTGTGATACTTCATTTCTTCGGCTCTTTAATACTTCTGTTTTGCCGATTAATTCTCTTCTTTTTTGATCCAGTTCACCAAACTTATCAAAATCCGCTAAATCTTCGCCTCGATGGGCTAATTTTTCTTTGATTTGATCAAAATCCGTGCGCAGTTGTTTAATATCCAGCATGTGTAACACTCCTTTTTTATCGAAAAATAAAAAGAGCCCTCATCCCATGAAAGGGACGAGAGCTCTCGCGTTGCCACCCTGATTGAAAACACGCCAAAAGCATGCTTTCCTCTTTCCTCTGTAACGGCATCACCGTAAATGCTTACTTCATGTTTCAGCATTTCGCTCAAGGATGGATTCAGAATGCATCTTTCACCGATTCTCACCAACCATCGGCTCTCTGAGAAAGAGGGGCTTCTTACTATTTCCCGTCAACGCTTTTTCGATCTTTGATTGTGATTTTAATGTACTATAAGTTTTATCTCTTTTCAACCGTTTTATACAGCAAGCTTCGTTTTATAGGACTCCACCATCTCAACAAACAGCTGTGTTAACCGATGGTCATCTGTCAGCTCTGGATGAAAAGAACAACCTAAGATATTGTTTTCTTTCGCCATCACAATCCTGCCGTCATACTCAGCCATGACCTCTACGCTCTCATTTGCGCTGATGATATGTGGGGCACGGATGAACACACCTGTAAACGGCGCATCCAGTCCTTTCACTTCTACATCTGCTTCAAAGCTGTCTACCTGTCTGCCAAACGAATTACGTGCAACAGATACATTTAACAGTCCAAGATGAGCATCTTCTCGATCTTCTATATGCTTTGCCAGCATAATCAAACCGGCACAAGTCCCAAATATCGGTTTACCTTGAGCAGCGAACGCTTTAATCGGTTCAATGAATTGGTACGTATCCATGAGTCTTCTCATCGTCGTACTTTCACCACCAGGGATAATGAGACCGTCAACAATTTCTAACTCCTCTACCCGCTTGATGATCTTTCCCGCTGCGCCACACGCTTCAATCGATTGAATATGCTCTCTCACCGCTCCTTGAAGCCCTAGTACACCAATTGTTAGCATGTTCGTTTGCGCTCCCTTAATTACCAGCCACGCTCTTGCATACGCTCTTCTGGCAATAGATTTGAAATTTCAATTCCTTTCATCGCTGTTCCAAGCTCTTTAGAAAGCTCTGCAATTAGACGGTAATCTGTGAAATGAGTCGTTGCTTCTACGATCGCTTTTGCAAATTTAGCTGGATTGTCTGATTTGAAGATACCAGAGCCGACAAATACACCATCTGCTCCAAGCTGCATCATGAGTGCTGCATCTGCTGGTGTCGCAACACCTCCAGCTGCAAAGTTTACAACTGGCAATTTGCCTTCTTTTTTAATTTGAAGCAATAATTCATAAGGTGCGCCCAGATTCTTGGCTTCTGTCATCAATTCATCTTCACTCATTGCCGCCACTTTACGAATTTGAGCATTGACCTTTCTCATATGACGAACAGCTTCTACAATATTTCCTGTACCAGGCTCACCTTTTGTACGAAGCATAGATGCACCTTCTGCAATACGACGAGTCGCCTCACCTAGATCACGGCAGCCACATACGAAAGGAACCGTGTATTCATTTTTATTTAAATGGAATTCCTCATCTGCGGGCGTCAGCACTTCACTCTCATCAATATAATCAACACCAAGTGCTTCAAGAACACGAGCTTCCACGATGTGACCGATACGTGCTTTTGCCATGACTGGAATCGTTACTGCATTTTGTACTTCTTCTACGATTCTTGGGTCTGCCATACGGGCAACACCGCCTGCTGCACGGATGTCAGCTGGTACTCGTTCTAGTGCCATTACTGCCACTGCGCCTGCTTCTTCTGCGATTTTTGCCTGCTCAGCATTGACGACATCCATAATGACGCCACCTTTTTGCATTTCTGCCATTCCACGTTTTACTCGTTCAGTTCCCTTATTGCTCACAATTGTTTCCTCCCATTTGTCTATTCGATTAATTCAACACCTTTATCATACAAGCGTTAGAGTATAACAATAAAGAGAATAGTATAACAATTCAATTAGCTCATAAAAAAGAAGAAACCCTTATATATCAAAGTTTCATAGTTAAAAAAGCATCATTCCCTCTTTTAAGTGTTATTAACATGTTATAATACATCTATAACAATTCGAAACATCTATAACAATTCCACACCCATTGGAGGATTTTCATGCATATTGATATCCATCGACATTCAGATACATCTCTTTCGAATCAGATTTACTTTTCCATCGTTGATCACATTCAATCAGGTCTGCTTCAGCAAGGCGATAAGCTGCCGACTGTACGTGATCTAGCGAAACAGCTGAATGTAAGTCTTGTCACAGCAGCAAAAGCCTATACACGGCTTAAGGACGACGGATTTTTAACGACTGTACAAGGAAAAGGTACGTTTGTGAATGAGCAGCATGAGCAAACTGACATCCCGGTTCAGTCATCTACTTCTTTCGATTGGCAGTTATCGATCCCTGATTATTTACCAAGGTCTCAATTCGCTCAGTATCACTATGTCGAAGAAGCCATTAATCTTTCTTCCTCTATGATTGATCCTGGTCTTTTACCTAACCGGTATTTAGAAAAAGAAATGCAGCATGTCCTGGCCCGGCATCCTCAAATCATGTCAAAATACGGAGAAATACAAGGTGACCTTCAGCTTCGTCAGGTCATTCAATCATTTCTAGAAAAATTAGATGTCCCTTCTACTCCTGAAAATATCCTTGTCACTAGCGGTTCTCAGCAAGGGCTTGATTTAGTAGCACGTACATTTATCGGGCCGGATGATGTAGTTGTCATGGAGGCGCCCACCTATCCAGGCGCAATTGATGTCTTTATGGGGAGAGGGGCACGAATTATTACGGTTCCTGTCGACCATGAAGGAATGAACATGAAACAGCTTCAAAGCATTTGTGATAAATATAAACCAAAGCTCATCTATACCATTCCTACTTTTCACAGTCCTACAGGCGCCAGTATGTCGATGAAACGAAGAAAACAGCTGCTTTTACTGGCACAAAGCATTGATTGTCTCATTGTAGAGGATGATCCTTATCGTGAGCTTTATTTTGAAAAGAAACCGCCGGCACCCATTAAAAGCCTAGATCACGATGGACACGTCATATATTTACGAGGATTAAGCAAGACACTGGCTCCAGGATGCAGAATTGGAATTATTACAGCGTCAGGCTCTATATTTAACCGTTTATTAGCTGCAAAAGCCAATAATGATTTAGGGAGCCCGCTTCTCACCCAAAAGGCGATCTTACCGTTTCTCACTTCCAAGAAAATGATCGATCATACGAAAAAATTAAGAACTGCCTTGAAGGTGAGACGCGATTTGATGATGGATGTGTTGACAAAGCATGCGCCAAAGGACGTCACCTGGCAAATCCCACAGGGCGGGCTCAATTTGTGGCTTAGCTTTCCTTCCTGGGTCGATACACGTGCCCTATTACATGAGGCACGGAAGCAACAAATCACCTTCCTGCCTGGCTCTGTCTGCTATCCTGGGGAGCCGAAGCAGAATTATATACGTCTGAGTTTTTCTTATGTGAATGAAAAGGCACTGACGGAAGGTATGGAAAAGTTATGTGGTATTTTTCAGCAGGCCTTGTCTACACCTCAAAACCACAAACAATCTCTTTTCTTTTAACGATAAAAAAACTGCTCTCACATATAGAGAGCAGTTTTTTTATTAGAACCAACCTTTTACTGTGTCGACGATTCCGCCCCAAATGCCAGCGAAGAATCCACCTACACCACGCATTGCAAGGATGAACCAGTTTGCTTTTTCATCACCTGTTTTCGTCACAAGCTCAACACCTGATTGGTCTTTACTCAAATAGCCGTAGTCCTTCTCATCACCAGAATAAGAAGTCGTCAGCATGCCAACCTTCGTTCCTTTTTTAATAGGAGCTTCTAGGTTCTTTTTATCAATATTTACTTTCGCTTTATAGCTCTTCTCGTCACCATTTTTAACCGGTACAGAGAAAGCTTCTTTCGTCACGACGGGTACTTCTTTATCTTTCCCTTTATCGACTTCGATGTTTTCATGTCCTTTGATTTGTTGGCCTTTTTTGTACATTTCTTTCATCGTGAAGTTTTTAAAGGCATAATCGAACAATTTTTTCGCCACATCAAAACGAGCTGTATGAAGATTCCCTTTAGCATTCAGGACAACTGCGATCACACGCATGTCACCACGTTTTGCTGTACCTGTGAAGCTAGAACCAGCTGAATCAGTAGAGCCCGTTTTCAGACCGTCTACGCCTTCATATTCTTTCACAAGTCCTTTAAGCATAAAGTTCCAGTTTGGCATGTCCATTTCGTCATCTGTGCCTTCTCTGAACTTTGTTTTCGCGATGCTTGCTGTTTCAAGAATTTCTGGATGATCTTTGATGAGATGCTGTGCAAGCAAAGCCATATCCTTTGCGGAAACTTCGCTTTCTTCATCAGGTCCCGTACCTTTTGGCTGTTTGCCATGTAAGTCTTTATTTTCTAATCCAGTTGCATTCACGAATTTGTAATTGGTTAAGCCAAGTTCTTTTGCTTTTGCATTCATTTTTTCAACAAACTTTGATTCTGATCCAGCGATTACCTCTGCTAGACCAATTGCTGCTGCGTTTGCTGAATAAATAGCCGTTGCTTGATAAAGTTCTTTGACAGTATACGAACCATCTTTTCTCAATGGAACATTGGATAAACTGCGGTCCTGAGAAATTTCGTACACGTAATCATCTGGCGTATATGTTTGATCCCATTTCACTTTGCCTTCAGCAATCGCCTCTAGTAATAGATACTCTGTCATCATCTTTGCCATACTTGCAATAGGCAGTCTTTGTTCTGCATTTTTACTATAAAGAATTTTACCTGTAGAAGCTTCAATAAGGATGGCTGCTTTCGCATTCACATTGAATGGATCTTCAGCCGCTTTTGCTTTGGACATTGGGGTAAATGCAGTAACAATCAATGCCAATGCAAGGATAGAGACCATAAGCTGTTTCAACATCTTGCTGTTCAATCGTCATACCTCCGTATTCATCTTTTTTCGACGTTTTTCATATATATTTAATCCACAAGGGCTTATTTCGACACAACAGTATAAATTTTATCACAATAAAGACAAAAAAAATAGACAGAGTCATAGACCCTGTCAAATGTAATTTGATTGTCACAATTTATCAAGAAATTGTGTAGTTTGGTGATTCTTTTGTAATTTGTACATCATGTGGATGGCTCTCACGAAGACCTGCACCTGTCATGCGAATGAATTGTGCTTCTTCTCTAAGAGTACGTAAGTCCTGTGTTCCACAGTAGCCCATACCAGAGCGAATACCGCCAACGAGTTGGTAAACAGTGTCAACAACTGGTCCTTTATACGGTGTACGTCCTTCGATACCTTCTGGAACGAATTTTTTATTATCTTCTTGGAAGTAACGATCTTTACTTCCTTTTTCCATTGCAGCAACAGAACCCATACCACGATATACTTTGAAACGTCTACCTTGGAAAATTTCTGTTTCTCCTGGGCTTTCAGATGTACCAGCAAGCAGGCTTCCCAGCATAACAGCATGTCCACCAGAAGCTAATGCTTTCACGATATCACCTGAATATTTAATTCCACCATCTGCAATAATAGATTTACCATGTTTTCTTGCTTCTGTTGCACAGTCATAAATCGCTGTGATTTGTGGTACACCGACCCCTGCAACAACACGTGTTGTACAAATCGATCCTGGTCCAATACCCACTTTTACAATATCTGCTCCAGCCTCAAACAATGCTTTTGTTGCTTCAGCTGTTGCAACGTTACCAGCAATGATGTTAAGAGAAGGATACGTTTCACGGATTTTCGATACAGTGTCTAGAACACCTTGAGAATGACCGTGTGCTGTATCAATGACGATCACATCAACATTGGCTTCTACTAATTTTTTCACACGAGTCATTGTATCGCCAGTGACACCTACAGCGGCACCAACAATTAAACGGCCATGTGCATCTTTAGAGGAGTTAGGGAATTCGATCACTTTTTCAATATCTTTGATGGTGATGAGACCTTTTAATGTTCCTTCGTCATCTAAAAGAGGTAATTTTTCAATTTTATATTGCTGAAGGATTTTTTCAGCTTCTTCTAATGTTGTTCCAACAGAAGCTGTCACAAGTTCCTCTTTTGTCATCACGTCGCTAATCTTCATTGAATAATCCGAAATAAAACGAAGGTCACGGTTCGTAATAATCCCAACAAGCTTTTGATCTTGTTCGTTATTAACAATCGGTACACCAGAAATACGATATTTACCCATTAAATGTTCTGCATCGAATACTTGATGATCCGGTGTTAAGAAAAATGGATTTGTAATAACACCACGCTCTGAACGTTTTACTTTGTCCACTTGTTCAGCTTGCTGCTCAATAGACATGTTCTTATGGATGATTCCAAGACCACCTTGACGTGCCATTGCAATCGCCATTTGTGATTCCGTCACAGTATCCATTCCTGCACTAATAATTGGAATGTTCAGCTTTAAAGTGCTTGTTAACTCAACTGATAAATTGACATCACGCGGAAGCACCTCAGACTTTGCTGGAACAAGCAACACATCGTCAAACGTCAAACCTTCTTTTGAAAATTTACTTTCCCACATTAGTAAATCCCCCTCTTTTCGGCAAAATATTATATGTAGATTATCAACTAGGAAACAGCATGTCAAGGAAGCAACAAACAGTTGCAATTTTTAGAAAATATAAAGAGAGTTGAGGAAGAAGATGAAAAGTTCAGGATGGAAGGATTTAAAACGTTTTTACTCACTTGAAACTTCCCAAAAGTTTCTATTTCAACAGTACGAGAAACGGAACATTCAGGAGGCAAACCAGCAGGCCTATAAAAACTGTGAACGATTTATTTACTTTTTAAAGCACGGTCATACATTTTATGACCAAGCTGCATCAGCTCCACTTGAACTAAAACCGATTTTATTGTTTTATGGAATGGCACAGCTGTTAAAGGCATGTTTGCTGACAGTGGATCCCGACTATCCTTCTCAAACCTCTGTCTTAGCTCATGGTGTCACCTCAAGAAAAAGAAAGAAGCAACATTATCGCTTTAGTGAGGATGAAGTCAAGATTCAGCGAAACGGATTATGTATGCATGTATTAAAGCACTTATTTCATTTAAATGGTCTTGAAGATGAGCGATTTACGATGATCAAACTCCTTTCAAAAATACCTGAAATGGGTCATATTCTGGAGTTTCAAAAACAACCCTCTACTTTAGTGAAAGTAG